>CAWDSZ010000011.1:0-28769 GCA_963805075.1 uncultured Solirubrobacterales bacterium | reverse complement strand
CTTCCAGGGACTCAGGCGGGCGCCGGGACGCCCGCGTCCTCAAGCACCGCCGTCGCCGCGTTGCGCCCGTTCAGCGCGATCACCGAGCCGGCAGGATGGGTGGCGGCGCCGCAGAGGTAGAGGCCCTCGATCGGGGTACGGTGGTCCAGGCGGCCCTCCCACATCTGGTCGGGCTGGGCCTCGCCCTGGAAGATGCAGCCGCCGGTCAAGCCGATCCTGCTCTCGATGTCGGGGGGGCCGAGCACGTCGAACTGATCGACGCAGTCGTGCACATCGGGCGCGTGCACCGCGATCGCGTCCAGAATCATCCGGCCGATCTCCTCGCGGCGGCCGTCCCATGTCCCCTCCGCCAACTCGTAGGGCGCGTACTGGGTGAAGGCGCTCATCGTCTGCTTGCCCGCGGGCGCGACGCCGGGGTCATACGCCGTCTGGAAGTAGAGCTCCGCGAATCCGATCGCGGGCTCGCCGCGCTCGCACGCCTCGAACGCACGCTGGGTCCCCCCGATGCCGGCGCTGAAGCTGATCATCGCCTTGGTCGGCTCCACGCCGCCGGCTGCGGGCGACGAGGCGGCGGTGAAGGACGGCATCCGCGAGAGCGCCGCGTTCAACTTGATCACGGGCGAGCGGACCTTCCAGGCCTCGAGTCGGGAGCGAAACCCCTTTGGGACCACGGCGCCGTCGAGCATGCCGAGCACCCGCTTGGGGTCCGCGTTGCTGATGATCGCGCGGGCGCGGATCAGTTCGCCGCTCTCCAGCTCCACGCCCTCGCCGGGCAGGATCCTGGCAACCGGCACGCCGGCCGCGAGCTGAGCCCCCGCGTCCTGCGCCGCCTGGGCGATGGCGAAGGAGATGCGCCCCATCCCGCCCTCGACGTAGCCCCAGGCGCCGCCTCTTCCCTCGACCTCGCCGAGGTCGTGCATCAGGTGGATCCAGGCGGTGCCGGGGTCGCGCGGACCCGCCCAGGCGCCGATCACGCCCTGGCCGCACAGAGCGCCTCGCAGGCGCTCGTCCCCCACGTAGCGGTCAAGCACCTCGGCGATCGAGTCCTCGAACACGACGCCGACCAGCTCCTCATCCCCCAACATCTCCTCGAGCTCGGAGCGGGTGGGCGAAGATCCCAGCCAGGAGTCGCGCTCGCCCTTGCGAAGCGCGACGCGCGCGCGCTCGAAGACGTCTTCATAGGCGAGCGCCCCGTCGACCTCGGATGCGGGGAACCCCTGGTCGAGCAGGTAGGACCGCGTGCGTTCGGTGTCGCTGAACGCAGCGTAGGAGGTCCCGTCCTCGAACGGGCACCATGACGCCGGCTTGGTGAGAAAGACCTTGTACCCGCGCTCCGTCAGGCCCAGCTCGCGGACGACACGCTCGTCCAGCAGCCCGACGACGTACGCACAGGGGCTGACCACGAAGCCCTGGTCCTCGAACGGCCGCTCCAGGGTGCAGGCTCCCCCGAGCTGCTCGCGGCGCTCCAGCACCAGCACCGAGCGGCCGGCCTTCGCCAGGTAGGCGGCAGCCGTCAGGCCGTTGTGGCCGCCGCCGACGACGACGGCGTCCCAGTCGCGCGCGGCCAGCTCCGCTGCCGGCGCCGGCAGCCCGATTCGCCCCTGCGCCTCGCTCACCTCCCTGTGTGCCATCGCGGGAGCCTAGCTGCGGGGCCGCGAGACCGTCCAGGGCGCAATTTGCGCGCTCAAATGGGTGCGTCCGGCGCGTCCAAGTCTGTACGGATGGACAATGGCGCAGGGTGCCTATCCCAGCTACCCTGGCGCCCTTAATTCGCGATCGATCGCGCGCGCCCCGCATGTCGTGAGGGCGCGTCGCGCTATTCAGGAGGCATAAGTCAGAAATGCTCAAGACTCGCCAGCAGAACGTCACTTCAGCCACGTGGAGCTCGAACGGGGAGGCCCTGGGCACCGCCGACCTCACGGACGCCTCCAACAATCCCTTCGGCGACGACGTCTTCACCCCGGCGGTGCAGCGCGAGCGCATGGGCAACGACCTCTACGAGGAGCTCCAGCGCACGCTGGCCGAAGGCGAGGCCCTGGCTCCGGCCCTGGCTGACGCCGTCGCGGTCGCGATGAAGGAGTGGGCGCTCGAGCGCGGCGCCACCCACTTCACCCACTGGTTCCAGCCCCTGACCGGGTCAACGGCCGAGAAGCACGACGCCTTCTTCGAGCCCAACAAGGACGGCGAGTGGATCGCCAAGTTCTCCGGCGAGGAGCTGATCCAGGGCGAACCCGACGCCTCCTCCTTCCCGACCGGCGGCGTCCGCGCCACCTTCGAGGCGCGCGGATACACCGCCTGGGACCCGACCAGCCCCGCCTTCATCCTCGAGAACCCGAACGGTGCGCTGCTCTGCATCCCGACCGCATTCGCGTCGTGGACGGGCGAGGCGCTCGACGCCAAGATCCCGCTGCTGCGCTCGATGGACGCGCTCAGCCGCACCGCGATCCGCGCGCTGAAACTGCTGGGCGACACCGACTCCAAGAAGGTGTTCACGACGGTCGGCCCCGAGCAGGAGTACTTCCTGATCGACGAGCAGTACTACTACGCCCGTCCCGACCTGGTCACGACCGGCCGCACCCTGTTCGGCGCCAAGCCGCCGAAGGGCCACGAGCTCGACGACCACTACTTCGGGGCGATCCCCGAGCGCGTGCTCGCCTGCATCATGGATTACGAGAACGAGCTCGCCAAGCTCGGCGTGCCGATCAAGACGCGGCACAACGAGGTCGCGCCCGGCCAGTACGAGATCGCGCCGATCTACGAAAACTCGAACGTCGGCACCGACCACCAGCAGCTGACGATGCAGGTGATGCAGTCGGTCGCGCGCAAGTACGGCCTCGTCTGCCTGCTGCATGAGAAGCCGTTCGCGGGCGTCAACGGATCGGGCAAGCACAACAACTGGTCGATGGGCACCGACACCGGCCACAACCTGCTCGAGCCCGGCGAGACGCCGATGGACAACGTCAGCTTCATGTTCTTCTGCGCCGCCGTGATCCAGGCGGTCAACCTCCACCAGGGGCTGCTGCGCGCCTCGGTCGCCAACATCGGCCAGGACCACCGCCTCGGCGCCAACGAGGCGCCGCCGGCGATCATCTCCATCTTCCTCGGCGCCGAGCTGGAGAAGGCCTTCGAGGCGATCGCCTCCGGAGAGGGCGACGGCAAGACCGACGCCCAGACGATGGAGCTCGGGGCCAGCGTCCTGCCCCCGCTGCCGATGCACGGCGGCGACCGCAACCGCACCTCGCCGTTCGCGTTCACTGGCAACAAGTTCGAGTTCCGCGCCGTCGGGGCCAGCGACTCGCTGGCCTTCCCTAACACCGTGCTGAACACGATCGTCGCCGAGTCGATCGACGACCTCGCCGACGGGCTCGAGAGGAAGCTCGAGGCCGGGACCGAGCTGGCTCAGGCGGTCCAGGAGGTGGTCGGCGCGACCTACAACGCCAACAAGCAGGTCTGCTTCATGGGCGACAACTACGACGAGTCCTGGCACGAGGAGGCTGAGAAGCGCGGGTTGAAGGACCTGAAGACCACGCCCGACGCCCTGCCCGAGGTGCTTGCGGACTCGACCGTGACCGCCTTCGAGAAGTACAGCGTGCTGTCCAAGCGCGAGCTCGAGTCCCGCTACGAGGTCTGGATCGAGCAGTACGTGATCCGGGCCAACATCGAGGCCGAGACCGCGGACTCGATCGCCCGCACGATGCTGCTGCCGGCGGCGATGCGCTACCTCGAGCTGATCGACGAGGCCGAGATCGGCGAGCTGAGCTCGCAGACCCGCGAGCTCGTCGACGGTCTGATCAGCGCCCTCGGCAGTCTCGAGGAGGCCAACGAGTACCCCGACGGAGTCGAGGGGCTCGACCTAGCCATCCACGCACGCGACAAGCAGCTCGCCGCGATGGCCGAGGTCCGCGAGGTGGCCGACGAGCTCGAGAAGGTGGTCGCCGACGACCTCTGGCCGCTGCCCAAGTACTCGGAGATGCTCTTCATCCGCTGAGGTGCGTCCCTGACCGCAAGGGCGAGGTAGCAGGGCCGCTCCCGGGCTGGAGGCTGCCCGTTCGCGGCCGGCGGCGGCGCCACAATCGCCGCACAAGCAAGATCGGGCCGGCGACGATGGCGCCGATCAGCCCCAGGGTGAGTAGGGGCAGCAGCAGCGGGATCGCGAAGACCACGGTCAGCACGATGAACGGGATCGCGAGCGGAGCCAGCGCCATGATCAGGATCCCTAGCCCAGTAGAGGCCGCGAGGCCGTATTCGGCGAGCTCCGCCGTGGTCGGGGCGTCGGTCGTTTCGTGGGAGGAGAAGTCCATGGTTCCGTTTCCTTTCGTCCTCAGCCATGAGACGCACGGCAGCCCCCATCTGTGACACCTCCCGTGAGAGACTTGGCCTGGGGATGGATCGGCTGACTTCGATCGACGCCGGCTTTCTCGCGCAGGAGCGCGAGGGGTCCCACATGCACGTGGGGGCGGTGGTGATCTTCGAGGGGCCGCCGCCCGCGCCCGAGCAGTTCCGCGAGCACCTCGCGGGCCGGCTGCACCTGGTCCCGCGCTACCGGCAGAAGCTGGTGTTCCCGAAGCTGCAGATGGGGCGGCCGCTGTGGATCGACGACCCCAGCTTCAACATCGACTACCACGTACGCCACACGGCGCTGCCTAAGCCGGGCTCGATCGAGAACCTGAGGGCGCTGGCCGGCCGCATCTTCTCCCAGCGCCTCGACCGCACCAAGCCGCTGTGGGAGATCTGGCTGATCGAGGGCCTCGAGGACGGCCGCTTCGCCCTGATCAACAAGACGCATCACGCGCTGGTGGACGGCGTCTCGGGCGTGGACATCATGACTGTGCTGTTCGACCTCGACCGCGAGCCCGCCGAGATCCCCCAGCCCGACCACGAGTGGTCGCCGGGCCCCGAGCCAAGCGACGCGGAGGTCGTCGGCCTGGGAGTGAAGGAGCTGATCAAGACGCCGTTCTCGCTCGCCGAGCGGGCGCTACGCGCCGCCGCCAGCCCGGCGAAGACGGCCGGGGAGCTGCGCGAGACCGCCGAGGGGGCGAGCGAGGTGCTGTGGGGCACGGTCAGCCGGGCCCCGGTTTCGCCGTTGAACGAGCCGATCGGCACCCACCGCCGCGTGCTCTGGGTCGACGCCGAGCTGGCCGAGCTGAAGGAGATCAAGAACTCGCTCGGCGGCACCGTCAACGACGTCTTCCTGGCGGTCGTCAGCGGCGCCCTGGCAAACTGGCTGCGGGGCCGCGGCGTCCGCACCGAGGGACTGGAGCTGCGCGGCGCCGTCCCGGTCAGCGTCCGCACCGCGGACGAGCAGGGCGAGCTCGGCAACAAGATCACGATCATGGTCGGCCGCCTGCCGACCTACTGCCGCGACCCGGTCGAGCGCCTCCACATCGTCAGCGAGCGGGATGAAGGGGCTGAAGGAGTCCAAGCAGGCGATGGGCGCCGAGGCGATCGCCCGCGTCGAGGACTTCGCCCCGCCGACGCTCTTCGCCCGCGCCTCGCGGCTTCACTTCTCCAGCCGGCTCTACAACCTGCTGGTCACGAACGTCCCGGGCCCCCAGTTCCCGCTCTACCTGCTGGGGCGCGAGCTCGAGGACTTCATCCCGGTCCCCTTCCTCGCCCCCAACCAGGCGCTGGCGGTGGCGATCGTCAGCTACAACGGCAGCGTCAAGATCGGCCTGATCGGCGACTACGACGCGATGCCCGACCTCGACGAAATCGGCAAGTACGTGAGGGAGGCGATCGCCGAGCTGCTGGACGCCGCCCGCGCGGCCGAGGGCAGGGCGCCCAAGGCTCCCGCCGCCGCCGAGGCCAGCGATCCCGCCTAGCCCGATGCGCCGGTAGGCTCCGGCGCCGATGGAGTTCCTGATCAAGCGCGACGACCTGCGTGAGTGCAAGGTCGTCTCCGACGACGAGCCGCCCGAGCCCGGCGCAGGTCAGGCACTGCTCGAGATCGACTCCTTCGGCCTCACCGCCAACAACGTCACCTACGCCCTGCTCGGCGACGGGATGCGGTACTGGAGCTTCTTCCCGGGACCCGACGGCTGGGGCCGGATGCCGGTCTGGGGCTTCTCGGTGGTCGCCGACGCGAACGGCACGGGGCTCGAGGACGGCGCCCGAATCTACGGCTATATGCCGCCCTCCAGCCACATGCTGGTCACCCCCGAGCGGATCGACGAGCGTGGGTTCAACGACGGGGCTCCCCACCGCGCCGAGCTGCCCTCGGCCTATCAGGGCTATCGCCTGACCGACGCTGACGAGGCCTACATCGAGGGCAAGGAGGCCGAGCAGATTCTGTTCTGGCCGCTGTTCTACACCTCGTTCATGGTCGACGACTTCCTTGCCGACGAGGGATTCTTCGGCGCTGAGACGATCGTGATCGGGAGCGCCTCCAGCAAGACCGCCCTGATCGCCGCGTACATGCTGGCCCAGCGCGACGGCATCGAGGTGATCGGCCTCACCTCCCCCGGCAACGTCGAGTTCGTCAGCGGGACCGGTGCCTACGCGTCCACGTTCGCTTACGACGCCGTAGCCGACCTGCCCGAAGCGAAGGCCGTCTACGTCGACATGTCAGGCGATGGCGAAGTGCGGCGGGCCGTGCATGAGCGCTACGGCGACTCGCTCCTCCACGACTGCGCCGTCGGCGCCAGCCACTGGGACCAGCTTGGCTCCGGGCTGGGAGCCGATCCCGGCAACCTGGCCGGCCCCGCCCCCCAGGTCTTCTTCGCCCCCACCCGGATAAAGAAGCGGGGTGAGGACTGGGGGGCCGCCGAGATGAACGAGCGCGTGGTCGCGGCCTGGAAACCGTTCGTCGAGTGGTCGGGCAGTTGGCTGGAAGTGGAGCGCGGCGAGGGCTTCGACGCCGTCAAGCAGACATACGAGGCGCTGCTGGACGGCAAGGTCAAGGCTGCCGCCGGCCACGTGATCTCGCTGCGCTAACCCTCGCCCTCGTCGAGGTGGCGCGGCTCGGCGAACACGCGCCGCACCATCGGCTCGAAGTGGTCGATCGGCAGCGACTCGTAGGCGGGGTCGAAGCAGTTCTGGTCGTAGCGCTCGCAGAACTCCGCGCAGTCGTCGAACCATTCGTGGTCGCGGTAGCGGTCGCGCGCGTTACGGTCGCCGCCGGTGTGGTGGGCGTAGTAGTAGCTCTGGAAGAGGCCGTGGTGCTTGACGATCCAGCAGATGCGCGGCGCCACGTACGGCCGCAGCACCGCCCCCATCATCTCGCCATGGGTGTAGGGGGCGAGCTCGTCGCCGATGTCGTGCAGCAGGCAGGCGACGACGAACTCCTCGTCGCGGCCGTCCCGCTCCGCGCGCGTCGCCGACTGCAGCGAGTGCTCGTAGCGGCTGACCTGGTAGCCGCCGAACGACTGCTTGAGCCCGTCGAGCGCTGCCAGCAGCCGGTCGGGCAGCGCCTCGAGGTAGGGCTGCTCGAGGCGCTCGAGCAGCTCGTAGTCCTCGCGGGTCCCGTCCTCCATGCGGGTGAAGCCGACGCTCTCCATCGCCGCCAGCCTACCCTCCGCGCCCGGCCTGCCCGCCCCGCGGCGGGGGCGGGCTCAGCGCCAGCACCGCCACCCCGGCGAACATCGCCAGCAGCGCCAGCACGGCGGCGACCGAGTCCACGGCCGAGCGGTGGATCGACTCCTCGAACAGGATCAGCCCGAGCACCACGCTGATCGCCGGGTTGAAGATCGAGCTGGTCGCGACCTCCGGCGGCAGCACCCCCGTCTGCAGTCCCTGCTGGGTGATCGTCATGCCGACGAAGCCCAGCGCCAGGATCGCGTACAGCTGCCAATCCTCGAACATCGCGACCACGCCGTCGTCCTCGAACACCTCGACCACCTCCTTGGTCAGGCAGCTGACCAGCCCGAAGGTCAGCCCCGCCGCGGTCCCGAGCAGCGCGGCCTTGAGCGCGCCCGAGCGCCTGCGCGCGGCGGCAACCAGCACCGCCACGGTGGCGAGCACCGCTCCGCCTGCGATCAGCCACTCCCCCGTCGGGGCGCTGGCGCGGCCACCACCCGGGTCGGCGAAGATCAGGAACCCTCCAAGACCGGCGGTCACCGCCACGGCGGCGAGGACGTCGCGGCGAGAGATCCGCTGGTGGGAGAGCCACACGCCCAGCGGCAGCGCGAACACGATGGTGGTCGCCAGCACCGGCTGCACGACGACGATCTGCCCGCTGCCCAGAGCGACCGCCTGCACCAGATAGGCGAGCCCGTAGGCAGCGATCCCCGCGAGCCAGACGGGATGGGTCGCCAGCCGCAGCAGGATCGTGTTGCTGGCCGCCTGGTCCTCCGGCTCGGTCATCGCAGCGCGCTGCTGCAGCACGGTGCCGAGGGCGAAGATCGCCGCTGCGATCAGGGCGAGGGCGGCTGCCACGGAGGGGACGCTATTCGTCCGCCCGGCCGCTGATTCGGCTCAGACCTCGAGCCTCGCCTCCTCGAGGTCGAGCTCGCGCTCGATCATCCGCATCACTTCGCTGGAGATCTCGCCCCGGTTGCGCAGCAGGATCAGCTCGGCGCGCTGGGCGGCGGCGACCTCGTGTACCAGACGCTGGTAGGCCTGCGACCGCTCCTCGATCCCGTCGTCCTCCATCTTGCCGGCGCGGGTCTTCACTCGGCGCTGGCGGAACCGGTAGAGCCCCTTCATCGCTCGACCGTCTCCTCGTGCGTCCAGTCCTCGCCCTCCAGCTCCTCGAGCCGCTCGATCGCGGCGCGGGCCGCCAGTAGCGCGCGCGCAGCTCCTCGCCCTCCTCCTCCGAGCCGTCCTCGATGCACGCCGAGGCGGCGCATCAGCGCCGGCAGGGTCAGACCCTGCCCGACCACCGTGACCAAGATCAGCACGAAGGTGATGAACAGGATCAGGTCGCGGTCCGGGAGCGGCGCCCCTGCATCGGTTTCCAGGGGCAGCGCCAGCGCGGCAGCGAGCGAGACCGCGCCGCGCATTCCCGACCAGCCGAAGATGATCCGCGGCGGAATCCCCACCCGGCGCGCCCGCTGGGCCTCGCGGCGGTCGAGAGCGCGAATCACGTAGGGCATCGTGAACAGCCACAGGAACCGCACCCCCAGCACCGTCGCGTAGACGAGGAGCGAGTAGCCGAGCAGCTCGCCCCCCGAAATTCCCTCGAGGCCGTCCATGATCACCGGCAGCTGTAGGCCGATCAGGATGAACAGCGTGGCGTTCAGCAGGAAGATCAGGACCTCCCAGGTGCCGAAGGCCTGCAGGCGGGTCTCGGCGCTGATCAGCTCCGGAGCACGCCATCCCAGGTAGAGGCCGCAGGTGACGGCGGCCAGCACGCCCGAGAGCCCCAGCTCGTCGGCCGGGATGAAGGCCGCGTAGGCGGTCAACAGGGAAATCGTGATCTCGGTCACCGGATCCTCGAGGCGGCGACGGACCTGGGCGACCGCCCATCCGACGGCGAGCCCGATCGCGACGCCTCCCACCGCGGCCCCGACGAACTCGAGCCCAGCGTCCACGGCCGAGAAGCTCCCGCCAACGGCCGCCGCCACCGCAACCCGATAGGCGACCAGCGCCGTCGCGTCGTTGACCAGGCTCTCCCCCTCGACCAGGTGCACGATCCGCCGCGGCGCGCCGACGTTGCGCATGATCGCCGTGGCCGCGATCGGATCGGTCGGCGAGACGATCGCGCCGAGCGCGAACGCGAGAGCCCACGAGAACCCCATCACCTCGTGGGCGGCCACCCCGACCGCTCGATCGTCGCCAGCACCAGCCCGATCGCTCCCATCGAGATCGCACGCGCATCGTCCCGCAGGGCCCGCAGGTCGCTGAAGAACGCCGCCGAGTAGAGCAGCGGAGGCAGGAACACAAGCAGCACCAGGTCCGGGTCCAGCTCGATCTCCGGCATCCCCGGGATCAGCCCCAGGGCGAGCCCGCCGAGCACGAGCGGGATCGGGTACGGGATGTCGAGCCTGCGCGCCAGCACGTTCAATCCCGCCACCGAGACGAACAGGGCCGCCAGGAAGATCTCGAAGTGGTCCACGGAGGAGCCTCCCTAGAGCGCTCCGGCGCCGAGCCGCTCTGGCGCCTGGTCGCGGACGAAGGCCTCGAGCTCGTCGAGCGGGGAGGCATAGGGCGGGATCAGCACGAGCCGGTCGACCCCCAGCTCGCCGTACGCCGCCACGGAGTCCGCGTCCATCCTCCCGCGCGCGGTGACGCTGATCTCGAACTCGGCCTCATCGCGGCCGGCCGCGGCGAGCTCCCGCCTCAGCCCCGCCAGGTTGCGGGCTGTCTGCTCGCGGTCGAGCCAGAACCCGTACCAGCCCTGGCCGCTTCGCACGGCCCGCCGGTGCGCCGCCGGGGTGTGACCGCCGACCACGACCGGGAGCGGCTTCTGCAGCGGCCGCGGGTAGGCATTCACGCCCGAGAAGCTGACGAACTCGCCATCGAAGGCGGGCTTCTCGTCCTCCCACAGCGCCCGCATCGCCGCCAGGTACTCGTCAGCGCGGGCGCCGCGGCGCTCCATAGGCACCCCGATCGCGGCCATCTCGGGTTCGAGGTAGCCCACGCCCATCCCGAAGATCAGCCGCCCGCCCGAGAGGACGTCCAGGCTGGCGAGCTGCTTCGCCAGCACGAGCGGGTTGCGCTGTGGCAGGATCACGATCCCGGTCGCGAGCTTGATCCGCTCGGTCAGCCCGGCCACGAAGCTGAGCCCCACCGGCCCGTCGAGGATCGGGTCGTCCGGCTGCATCGGCGAGGGAGGCACGTGCGGATCCGGCGCCACCACGTGCTCCCCGAACCAGATCGAGTCGTACCCGAGCTCCTCGGCGAGCGGCGCGATGCGCGTCAGCGTCACGCGTGAATCGGCGGTCTGGTTGAGCGCGAACAGCCCCAGCGAAGGCATCTGCCCACCCTACCCAGGGCGTCCCTCACTACATTCTTTGGGGTGAACGAGCCGCCCCATCCGGCCCTCGAGCTTCGCGGCCTGACCAAGCGCTACGACGACGGCACCCTCGCCCTAGACGCGCTCGACCTGAGCGTCCCAGCGGGCAGCTTCTTCGGGCTCCTCGGGCCCAACGGCGCCGGTAAGACCACTCTGATCAGCGCTGTCTGCAACCTGATCCGGATCACCGAGGGCGAGGCGCGCGTGTTCGGCCTGCCGACCCACTGCCTCGCGGCGCGGCGCCAGATCGGCATCGCCGAGCAGGAGCCGAACCTTGACCGCTTCCTGACCGTGCGCGAGACGCTCGTCTACCACGGCGGCTACTACGGGATGGGGAAGGCGGCCGCCGAGGAACGCGCCGACCAGATGATCGACGTCTTCGACCTGCGCGCAAAGCGCGACACTCGGGCCCCCAAGCTCTCGGGCGGCATGAAGCGCCGGCTGCTGCTCGCCCGCGCCCTCCTGCACGAGCCGCGCCTGGTGATCCTCGACGAGCCGACCGCCGGCGTCGACGTGGAGCTGCGCCAGGAGCTGTGGCGCTACATCCGCCGGCTGCACGAGCAGGGCACGACGATTCTGCTGACCACGCACTACCTGGAGGAGGCCGAGGCGCTCTGCGACGAGATCGCGCTGATCGGCCGCGGCGAGATCATGGCCCGCGACACCTCCGACGGCCTCAAGGACCGCTACGACGCCGAGAGCCTCGAGCAGGTCTACCTGAAGACCGTGGCGACGAGCCGGGTGACCGAGGAGGCGACGGCGTGAGCAGCGCGACCGTGACCGGCGGCCTGGCCCGCCCCTGGTCGAGCTTCTACTGGCTCTGTCGCCGCGAGTGCCACCGCGTCCTCAAGCTCTGGACCCAGACGACGCTGGCGCCCGTCGTCAGCTCGCTCCTTTTCATCGTCGTCTTCGGGCTCTCGCTGGGCAACCGCATCAACGAGGTCCAGGGCTTCCCGTACGAGGTCTTCATCGTCCCCGGCCTGGTCGCGATGGCGATGGCCCAGGCCGCTTACTCCAACAACGCCAGCACGATCTACCAGGGCCGCAGCGACCGCTTCATCGACGACGTCCTCGCCGCCCCGATGCAGGCCTGGCAGATGAACCTGGGCTTCCTCGTCGGCGGCGCCTTCCGCGCCCTGATCATCGGAGGCGCGCTCGCCGCCCTCGCGATCCCGATCACCGGCGCCCCGGTCGAGCAGCCGTTCTTCCTCGTCCTCGCCGTCCTCCTCCTGGTCGCCGGCTTCGGCGCCCTCGGCACGATCGTCGGCATCTACGCCGAGTCCTTCGACCATACGAGCTTCATCAACAACATCGTCATCCTCCCCCTCACCTTCCTCGGGGGCGTCTTCTACTCGGTCGACAGCCTCGGCTCCCCCTGGGAGACCCTCTCCCACGCCAACCCGCTCTTCTATGTCGTCGACGCGATGCGCTACGGCTTCCTCGGCGTCTCCGACGCCGGCGCCCCGCTCGCCTTCGCCGTGCTCGCGGCGATGACCCTGGCGCTGCTCGCCTGGGCCCAGTACCTGTTCAGCACAGGGCGGAAGCTGAAGCCCTAGGCGCTGACGCTGGAGAGGGGAGCCGACTCAGCCTCATCCGTTTTCCTCGCGCCGCAGCCTAGGCTGCCTGGCATGGCCGACTGGCTCCACTTCGAACGGGACGGCGTCGGCCTCGCCTGCCTCGACTTCGGGGGCGAGGGCCCGCCGGTCCTGATCCTCCCCGGCCTCGGCGGCCACGCCGGCGAGTGGTCCGAGACGGCCGGCTGGCTGACCGAGCGGGCCAGGGTGCTCGCCCTCGACGCTCGAGGCCAGGGACACAGCGAGCGCCACCCGGGCGACGTCTCCCCCGAAGCCCACGTCGCCGACACCGCCTACGCGATCGACCAGCTCGGCATTGCGCCGGCGATCCTGATCGGACATTCCCTCGGCGGCCAGCGGGCGCTCATGCTCGCCGGCGAGCAGCCCGCCCTGGTGCGCGCGCTGGTAGTAGCCGACTCGGGCCCGGGCCACGGCGACGACGAGACCATGGACGGCACCGCCGACTACTTCGACGCCTGGCCGAAGCCCCTTCCCTCCCGAGAGGCCGCGATCGCCCACTTCGGCGGCCCGTCCCTGCAGTCCGAGATGTGGGCCGACGGCCTGGAGGAGCTCGACGGAGGCCTGTGGCCCCGCTGGGACACGGAGGTGATGTCGCGGACGATCCGCGAGGCATTCAGCCGCGATTACTGGGAGCAGTGGGAAGCGATCCGCTGCCCGACCTTGGCGGTCCGCACCCTGGTCGGCGAGGAGGAGCACCGGGAGATGGGCAAGCGCCTCCCCCACGTCCAGCTCGTCGCCCTCGATCACAACGAACACGACCTGCACCTACACCACCCCGTGGAGTGGCGCCGGGCGCTGGAGGACTTTCTCGCCACCGTCAGCTGATCGGTGGCGGCCCACTCATAGAATCGCGGCTGTGAACGAGACGAACGCGGCTTCCAGCAGCATGAGCCAGGCCTACTCCGACCGCGTGGAGGTCCGTGGCCGCGACTTGACCGGCGAGTTGATGGGGAAGCTCAGCTTCACCGAGTACTTCTATCTGCTGCTGACCGGGCGGGAGCCGACTGGGCAGCAGCGGTTCTTCCTCGATCTGCTCCTGGTGGCCATCGCCGAGCACGGGATGATGCCCACGAACGTCGCGGCGAGGATGACGCTTGCGGCGGAGCCGCGGGCGCTGCAGGGGGCCGTGGCGGCGGGGATCCTTGGTGCCGGGCCGGTGCTGCTCGGGACCTCGGAGGCCTGCGCGGAGCTGCTGGCCGAGGCGCAGAAGAAGGTCGAGGTCGGCGGCACCCCCGACGAGGTCGCCAAGGAGATGGCAGCCGCGATCAAGGAATCGGGGGAGCGGGTGCCGGGGTTCGGGCATCCGGTGCACAAGCCGACCGACCCGCGGGCGGAGAAGATCTTCGAGTTGGCCGATGAGCACAAGGTCGCGGGGGCGCACGTCGCCCTGGCGCATGCGTTCGGGAAGACTGTGAACGAGGGGCGGGAGAGGCCGTTGACGCTCAACATCTCGATGCCGATGGCGGCGGTGATGCTGGATCTGGGGTTCACGGCGGACACCGTGAAGGCGGTGCCGCTGCTGGCGCGGACGGCGGGGCTGCTCGCGCACCTGGCCGAGGAGCGGCAGAACCCCGTCGGATTCCACATGGCGAAGGCGGCCGAGGGCTCGGTCAGCTACGAGGCGCCCGGCGATGACGAATGAGCGAGAACGTCGAGACCTATCGACGGGCCCTCGACGCGTTCAACCGCCGCGAAAAGGAGGCCTGGCTTTCCACCGCTCATCCCGAGTTGGAGAACCATCCTCCGCGTAACTGGCCCGAGCAGGAGGTGATCCGCGGCGCCGGGGAGGTCTGGGACTTCTACGTCGAGGCGTTCGAGGCGTTCGAGGATGGCGGAATTGAGATTGTCGGTCCGATCCAGGAGGTTGACGACACGCTGGTCGCCGAGGTCATGGCCAAGGTCAGGGGCAAGGCCAGCGGAGCTGAGGCCGAGTGGCGCTACTGGCAGGTCCTTCACTTGCGCGACGGCAAGGCCTTCCGAATCGCGTGGTTCTCGGATCATGGCGAAGCGTTGGAGGCGGCCGGGGTAGACAAGCCGGCCGCGGACGATTCGAGCTGATGCTCGAGCCCCAGGTCGAGTCGCGGCCGTGGGCTGAGCAGCAGGCCCTCGACGCCGACAGCTATCGCGAGCAGCTCGGCTATCTGTTCGAGCGCTCGTCGTTCTACCGGCAGAAGCTGACAGCGGCAGAGATCGAGGCGGCCGAGGACGCCGGCGGCTTGGACGAGATCGGGCGGCTGCCGCTGACGACCAAGCAGGAGCTCCGCGACAGCACCACGACGGAGAACCCGATCGGCACCCACCTCTGCGTCGAGCGCTCAAACATCGTCCGCATCTACTCGACTAGCGGCACCACCGGCACCCCTTCCTACATCCCGCTGACGGCGGGCGACCTGGAGAACTGGGTGACCGGGTCCTCGCGCAGCTACGCGGGCTCGGGCGTGCGCGCCGGGGAGCGGATCGTCACGACCTACGGCGCCGGGCCGTGGGTGGCCGGGGCCGCGCTCGACTCGATGGAGCGGATCGGGCTCTCGCATATCCCGGTCGGCGCCGGGAACACCGACCGGCTGCTGCGGGCGATCGAGCTGCTGCGGCCCGAGGCGGTCGCGGTCACTCCGTCCTATGCCAGCTACCTGATCGAGTCGGCGGCGGAGCGGGGCGTGGATCTGGTCGGTTCGAGCGTGCGGAGGCTCCTGGTCGCCGGCGAGCCCGGTGGCGGTGAGCACGCATTCCGAGCGCGGCTGGAGGAGGGCTGGGGCGCGCGGGTGACCGAGGCGATGGGGATCGGCGACGTCGGGGTCTCGATCTGGGGGGAGTGCGAGAAGCAGGACGGGATGCACTTGGGCGCGCGCGGGTTCGTGCATGCGGAAGTGATCGATCCGGAGTCGGGCGAGGCGTTTCCGATGGAGGACGGCGCGAGCGGCGAGATGGTGCTCACCCACCTGTGCCACCAGGCCGCGCCGCTGCTGCGCTTCCGCACGCGCGACCACATCGAGGTACGGACCAACCCGTGCCCCTGCGGGCGCACCGGGCCCAGGATCCGGTGCGTCGGGCGCACCGACGACATGCTGATCGTGCGCGGCGTCAACGTCTTCCCCTCCGCGGTGCGCGAGCTGGTCGGCGAGTTCGCGCCCAGGGTGAGCGGCCAGATCGTGGTGCGGCCGAAGGCCGAGGGACCGAAGCAGGACCCTCCCCTCCCCGTCGCGGTCGAGCTGGCCGAGGGAACCGAACCGGACCCCGACCTGACCGAGGCGATCCAGAAGCGCCTGCGCGAGGCGCTGGTCGCGCAGATGGCGGTCGAGCTGGTGCCGTTCGGCAGTCTCGAGCGCAGCGACACCAAGTCGAAGCTGGTCGAGAGATAGGCTCAAACGCGATGGCGCTGCAGAAGATCCAGACCCAGGGCGTTCACCACATCACGCTCGTCGGGGCCGACCGGCAGACCTCGATCGACTTCTGGGAGGGGATCCTGGGGATGCCGTTCGTCTTCGAGCAGCCGAATCTGGACAACGAGGACGAGAGCCATCTCTACTTCGATCCCGGCGACGGGCGCCTGATCACGGTCTTCACCAAGGAGGACCGCGAGAAGGACCCTGAGCGCACGCCGACCGATCCGGGATGCGTCCACCACCTCGCGTTCGACGTCAGCCAGGCGACCTGGCGCCAGGCCGAGGAGCGGCTGAAGGAGCGCGGGATCGATCCGGCGCTTCGGGACCGCGGCTTCATGGACTCGATGTACTTCGAGGACCCGATGGGCCTGCTGATCGAGCTGGCCTCCTATCGCTTCGAGCCGCCGGCCGGCCAGACCCATGCCGAGGTGCTGCTGGAGGCGCACAAGCTGCGCGTCGAGCGCGGCGACTACGCGATCGACCCGGTCCACCTGGCCGACGCGATCGAGAACCTCGTCACGCGCTCGCAGGAAACCCTGTCGCAGGACCGTTCGCCCAAGAACCCCTATTCCTAGGAGGGAGACGATGGCCACCCACACGCTGAGCATCCTGAAGCCGAGCGTCAACAACCTCTCAGTGCGCGTCTTCGTGCGAGCCGCTGGGCTCGACCACGAGGAGGTCGATATGTGGGGGAACAAGGGGTCGGACGAGTTCCTGGCCAAGAACCCCTCCGACCTGACCCCGCTGCTGGAGGAGGAGGGACTGCCGAAGGGATCGCTGTGGGAGAGCTGCGCGATCATGCAATACCTCTGCAACCGCGACGGCCTGGATCAGTTCTATCCCAGCGACCCGGGCAAGCGGGCGATGGTGGACAGCGCGATGTTCTATCTCGTCGGCACGATCTACCCGCTGGTCGCGCGGGCCACCTACCCCACGCTCGGCTTCCCGCAGTACCCCGGCGAGGTGGCCACATCAGACGCCGATGACGCGACCAAGGAGAAGGCGGCCAAGGACGCCGAGGAGGCGCTGGCGATGCCGCTGAACGCCTACAACGAGTGGTTCCTCGACGGCAAGGGCGGCTTCGTCGGCGGCGCCGGCTCCCCCACGATCGCCGACATCCGCCTCGCGGTCACGCTCGAGTTCCTGGACTCGATCGACTACGACATGCCGAAATGGGCCGCCGACCACAGGCAGGCGGTCGAGGACGCGTTCGGCGACGCCTACTCCGAGCCGGCCGCCGAGGTGCGGGGGTTCATCGGGTCGGTCAAGTAGCCGGGGCGATCCCGGCCTTGCGCGCGGCGCGCATGCGGGTGGCGAGGCTGGCCGTGCCGATCAGGTAGAGCGCCTTCGAGGCGGGCAGCGCGTACCCCGCCCGGCTGTGCGGCGAGTAGAGGACGCCTCCCCCGTCCGCCTGAATCCAGCCGCTGTGGATGCGCTGGTTCTGGCCGAGCATCTGCCGCTCGAAGGCGTGCGCTGTGAGGCCGGCGCGGCGGCCGCCCGGCGGGACGCGGCCGGGCGGTACCGTGAGTCGCAGGCCCTCGTCGGCCGCCTCGGCGCCGGTGACGGGGACGACCTCCGGCATCTCGTCAGAGCCGCACCAGCCGAGCAGCGTGTGCGGCAGCTTGGCGACGCTGGAGGCGACTTTCCCGACTTCCACCCGCGGCTCGGTCCCCTTGCCCGGCGGCTTCTGGGGAGCGGGAGGCGGGGCGGGCGGGGCGCCGAAGACCTCGGGCTGGCCGCCGGCGTCGGACTCGCGGAAGTAGGTGACCCGCTCGACCTGGACGTTGATCGCGATCCGCTCCCAGTAGTAGACGCGCTGGGTGCGGCCGATCAGGCCGGTCGAGCGCTTGCCGAGGAACTGGTTCCACTGGGGGGTGATCGACTCGAGCCAGGCGCGGTCGGGCGTGGTGTCGAAAGAGGCTCGGCCCTGGGCGAGCACGAAACCCGGCCGCTGGGTCAGCGAGTGCTCGCGCGCGTGGTAGGCGACGGCGACGCCGGGGTTGCGGCGCATGCGGTCGAGCTTCTTCCACAGCGCCAGCGAGGAGCTGAGCGTGATTGTGCCCGCCTCGCGGTCGCGCAGGCCAAGCGTCGCCATCGGCGAGATCAGCACCCCCTTGGCCGGCGTCAGGTAGGCGAGGCCGACGGCGAGGTCGCCGGCCATGATCTCGTCGACCTCGTCGCTCCAGGTCACGCTCATGGACCGAACGCTATCTACCCAGGCACCTCGGCCTAGGCGGGGATTTCCTGCAGCACCCAGACGTTGCCGTCCGGGTCGCTGAAATGGGCGTGCTTGAAGCCGGGACGGCCCTCGCGGCCGAGGACCTCGACCTCGCTCACGTCGACCCCACGCTCGATCATGCCCGTGCGCACGGCGTCCATGTCGGTCAGCGTCAGCTGCAGGCCCTTGAGCGAGCCGGGCTCCATCTCAGCGAGGCCAGTGCCGATCACGATCGAGCAGGCCGAGCCGGGCGGCGTCAACTGGACGACCCGTATCTCGTCACTGATCCGGGTGTCGTGGTCGGCGTTGAAGCCGACCTGGTCGGTATAGAAGGCCTTGGCGCGGTCGACGTCGGCGACGGGAACCTGAACGACCTCCAGCAGCAACTCCACGGCGCGAGTCTAAGCGCAGCCGGGCCCGCTGGACCTCAGCGGCCGAACCGCGCGCCTAATTCGGGCAGTAACCGGCGGGGATCGGCGGCCCGCCCGGGACGTCGAAGTGGCCACTGTCGCCAGGGTCGATTCTCGGTGTGACTCAGGCCGTCGGCCGTGACGTAGGTGATCGTGAACGTGATCGTGGCCCGGACCAGCGGTGCGGGCTTGTCCTCGCCCTTCTTCTTCTTCTTGCACTTCTTCTGCGGCCGCCGACGGCAAGTCCTGGTTGGACAGGCGGCTACTCAGGCATGTGACAGCACGCCTCGACGTTGTTGCCGTCGAGGTCGAGCACGAAGGCGCCGTAGTAGTTGGGGTGGTAGATCTCGCGGATGCCGGGCCCGCCGTTGTCGGTGGCGCCGGCTGCGAGGGCCGCCTCGTGGAAGGCGTCCACTGTCGCCCGATCCGGTGCTTCGAAGGCGATGTGGACGTTCGTGGTCACCGGCTCGCGGGTCTCGGTGATCCAGAAGAACGGCTTTCCGTCGCCGCCGCCGATGCCGCCGGTGCCGGGGATCGGCTCCATCAGCATCGAGAGCTCGAGCGGTGCGAGCGCCTTCTCGTAGAACTCCTTGCTGCGGCCGTAGTCGCTGACGTTGACGCCGAGGTGGTCGAGCACGGGCCGCACCTTATCGGCATTTTCACCTGCTAATCGCTCCCTTCCGCCACGCTTGACCCCGGTGACTGCGCACGGGGAAGCGCGCATCGAGGCCCCGGAGCAAACCGTTATCGGCTGGCAATCACCCGGTGATCATTCTGTGAAGTCGTCCTGCAGCCAGGTGCGCTCGGCCAGGCGCTGCTGCACGACCCCCATGTAGTCGATGCTCGGCTGCGTATACCAGCGCCCCGAGAACCAGGCCCCCACGCTGCCCCAGATGTCGCCGGCGGCATAGTCCTTGCCCCGCTCGACCGTGTTCAGCCAGCCCATCCTGCCGTCGAAGTACGCCCGGACGATGCCGCCGTAGTAGTCGGCGTTGAAACCCGTGAATTTGCGCGCGATGGCGCAAGCGTCCCAGCAGTGGTAGGGACGGCGCACCTGGTAGAGGCCGAAGGAGTCGCCGTTGTCGCCGACCGCCGACATCCGCCACCAGGACTCGACCACCGCGACGGCCCGCAGCAGCTCGGGGTCCAGCCCCCACTTCCGCGCCGACCACTCGATGATGTCGTCGGTCGTCCCGGTGAAGCGGCCGTTCACGAACTTCGCGTAGGGCATCTCGCTGCGCACGTGCCACGCCTTCAGAAGCTTGCGCTTGGGGACGCGGCGGTTCTCGTCGGAGTTCTCGGGCCTCGGCTCCCACTTCGTCCGCGTCACCTTGCTCGCGGCCTTCTTGCTGGACAGGGGGCCCCAGCCGACGGGCTTGGTCGCGATCGCCGCGGCGGCGGGCGCCGTGACCAGGAGGGCGGTGAGGGCGGCGACGAAGGCGAGCGATTCGCGCAGCGAGGGCTTCACGCCCCCAAGGCTAGCCCCGGGCGTGTGACGGCACCCGCACCGAATCCGGCTCCCGCTCGGGCTGCGAGCTTCCCCGCAACCTCGCAGTGGACCTCCTGGCCAGGCGCACGACCGCCCAGATCGCGAGTGCGAGGGCGACGGGAGGGATCGCCAACAGGAGCAGGGGCAGGGCGAAAACGACGGTGAGTACGAGGAAGGGAATCGCCAGCGGGGCCAGGGCCATGATCAGGATTCCGAACCCCGTGAGCGCGCCCCCGATGCCGGCCATCGTCTCGTGGGCGGATGAGTTCGTGCCTGGGCTTTCCATTGGCCCTCCTTCGCGTCGGGCGGCTGGGCGGCCGCGTTTTCTCGTCTACCTCCTTGACGGATCGCGGCGCGTGGGCGTGACAGGGCTCGGGAACCGGCGCGTGCGGGTCAGCTGGCTACGCGCCCAGTAGCGCCGCCTGTCAGGCGTCGTCGTACTCGGCGATCAGCTTCTTGGTCGCTCGCGTGCGCCAGGCGTCCTCGAGCAGGCCGGCGAGCTCGTCCCTGTCGATCGCCTCCAGTCTCACCAGCACGAACGGGTAGCCGTCGTAGTGCGGCGTCGTGAAGTAGACCTCGGGGTCGCCCTCGAGCATCGCCTCCTTGTCCTCCATGTCGGGGACCCGGATGACCAGCGCGTCCGGGTCGGTGCGCAGGCGACAGAAGCCGCCCTTGCCGGCCACCTTCAGCGCGGGCGTGCCGAACCAGGTCCCCTCCTCCACGCCGGGGAAGCGCTTCCCGATCGCGACCACGTCCTTCCAGCCCGCCATCGGGCGCGCCGCCCTAGTACCGGTAGTGATCTGACTTGTACGGGCCCTCGACCGGCACGCCCAGGTAGGCGGCCTGCTCGGGGGTCATCTCGGTCAGCTTCACGCCCAGAGCATCGAGGTGCAGGCGCGCCACCTTCTCGTCCAGGTGCTTGGGCAGCACGTAGACCTTGCGCTCGTAGTCGGAGTTCTTGCCGAACAGCTCGATCTGGGCGATCACCTGGTTGGAGAAGCTGTTGCTCATCACGAAGCTCGGATGACCGGTGGCGTTGCCGAGGTTCAGCAGCCGGCCCTCGCTGAGCACGATGATCGAGTGCCCGTCGGAGAACTTCCAGACGTCCACCTGGGGCTTGAACTCCTGCTTCTCGATTCCCGGCACCTTCGCCAGGCCGGCCATGTCGATCTCGTTGTCGAAGTGGCCGATGTTGCCGACGATCGCCTGGTGCTTCATGCGGCCCATCTGCTCGGCGCTGATCACGTTCTTGTTGCCCGTCGCGGTGATGAAGATGTCGGCCGACTCGAGCACGTCCTCAAGCGTCTTCACCTCGTAGCCCTGCATCGCCGCCTGCAGCGCGCAGATCGGGTCGATCTCGGTCACGATCACGCGCGCTCCCTGGCCGCGCAGCGACTCCGCGCAGCCCTTGCCGACGTCGCCGAAGCCGCAGATGACGGCGACCTTGCCGCCGATCAGCACGTCGGTGGCGCGGTTGATGCCGTCCACCAGCGAGTGGCGGCAGCCGTAGATGTTGTCGAACTTGGACTTGGTGACCGAGTCGTTGACGTTGATCGCCGGGAACAGGAGGTTGCCGGCGGCGAACATCTGGTTGAGGCGGTTGACGCCGGTGGTGGTCTCCTCGGTCACGCCCATGATGCCCTCGGCGATGCGCTGGAAGCGCTCGGGGTCGGCCTTCATGGAATCGGCGATCAGGGCGAGGAAGACCTTCTCTTCATCTGAGGAGCCGCTGGCGGGGTCGGGCGCCTCGCCCGAGCGCTCGAACTCGACCCCCTTGTGGATCAGCAGGGTCGGGTCGCCGCCGTCGTCGAGCAGCATGTTCGGGCCCTCCGAGCCCGACCCGTTGGCACCGCCGTCGCCCCAGCGCAGGGTCTGGTCGATCGCCCACCAGAACTCCTCCAGCGTCTCGCCCTTCCAGGCGAAGGTGGGGATGCCGGCCTTGGCGACCGCGGCGGCGGCGTGGTCCTGGGTCGAGAAGATGTTGCACGAGGCCCAGCGCAGCTCGGCTCCGAGCGCGACCAGGGTCTCCATCAGCACCGCCGTCTGCACGGTCATGTGGAGGGAGCCGGTGATGCGGGCGCCGGCCAGCGGCTGGTCGCCCCGGTACTCCTCGCGCAGGGCCATCAGGCCCGGCATCTCGTGCTCGGCGAGGGTGATGTCGCGGCGGCCGTACTCGGCCAGGCCGGGGTCGGCGACCTTGAAGTCGTCCTTGGCTGCGGTGGCGGTGCTGGGCGGCGTCATCGGTGGTCTTGCTCCCTGGTCGTTTCCGGGCGGAACACAGGGTACGAGCTACGGCCCGCCGGGGCGCCCATCGTGCAGGCCCTCGTTCAGCTCGGCCAGCAGCTCGGCCAGCCTGCGCATCTTTCTCTCACCGAGGATGCCCGTCCACTCACGCTCGAGCTCGGCGACCGCATCGCGCGCGATCGCATAGACCTCCCCGCCCCGGTCGGTGGCGCGCACGAGCTTCGCACGGCGATCCGCCGGGTCCGGGACGCGCTCGACGTAGCCGTGCCTCTCCAGGTGAGCAACCAACTCGGCCATGGACTGCTTGGTGACCTGGGCCCGGCGGGCCAGCTCGCTGACCCGCGTGCCCTCGGCGTCGAGGTACTGGAGCACGTTCCCGTGCGGCGGTCGGACCTCGGGATGGCCGCCCTCGGCGATCCGAACGTGGAGCTGCTCGTTCCCGAGCCGATACGGCTCTCGCAGGAGCAGGCCGAGGTTCGGCTGGCGGGAGGGGTCGTGGCCGGGGATGCTTGACATCAGTCAGGTTTCCTGTCTATATTGCGCCTGCGCATGAACGACAGGCTACCTGTCGTTCTTGACAGAACCGAAAGGAGACACGTTCGATGTCGTATTTGACGATTGCCCGCTTCGAGGGCGACCCGGACCGCCTGATCAACGGCTACCGGAGAACCACCGATGTGATGGACGGCGTGGGCCGGGACCACGGCCTGATCCTCCACGCCGGCGCCAAGACGGAGGATGGGCTGCTGGTCGTGAACCTCTGGCCCTCCCGTGAGGAGTCGGATGCCGCGGCGGCCGATCCGCGGCGGCTCGCCGTCCTCGAGAGCCACCAGCCACAGGTCACGGACATGAGCAAGGAGCACAACGAGCTCGAGCACTGCCTCGTGCTCGGCGGTGGGGAGTGATATATATATATCCTGGACTGAATGAACGTTCAATCAGACCGAGGAGGAGCCGCATGAGCTGGACGACCGCCGACATTCCCGACCTCAAGGGCCGCGTCGCGGTCATCACCGGCGCCAACGGAGGGCTGGGGCTCGAGACCTCCCGCGCCCTTGTCGCAGCCGGCGCCCACGTGGTGATGGCGGCCCGCAACCAGGAGAAGGCGGCGGCGGCGGTCGAGGACATCCAGGGGACGGAGCCCCGCGCCTCGCTGGAGCTCGTCGAGCTGGACCTGGGCTCCCAGGCGTCGGTCAAGGCGGCGGCGGAGAAGATCCTCGGAGCGCACGACAGCATCGACCTGCTGGTCAACAACGCCGGCGTGATGGGGATCCCCGAACGCAAGACCGCCGACGGCTACGAGATGCAGTTCGGAACGAACCATCTCGGCCACTGGACCCTGACCGCGCTGCTGCTGCCGGCACTGCAGAAGGCCGGATCCTCCCGGGTGGTAACCGTGACCAGCACCGCCCACCACATGGGCCGGGCCGTCGACCCCGAGAACCCCCACCTTCACGGCAACTACGGCGCCTGGAAGGCCTACGGGCAGTCGAAGCTCGCCAACTTCCACTTCGGGATGGGCCTGCACCGAGAGCTGAAGCGCGCGGGCTCGCCGGTGGCGAGCCTGATCGCGCACCCGGGGCTCTCGAACACCGACCTGCAGGCCGTGAGCGTGCGCGAGACCGGAGGCGGGCGCAGCCAGGAGTTCTTCCACCGCATGGCCGGCAGCCGCGGGATGACACCCGCCGAGGGGTCCCTCCCCCAGATCCGCGCCGCGACCGATCCCGACGCCCGCAGCGGCCAGTTCTACGTGCCGCTCTGGGTCCAGAACGGGCCCCCGGTCCACAAGCCGATCTTCCGCCGGCTCGGCGCCGGGCGCGCGATCAAGCGCCTCTGGGACGTCTCCGAGCGTGAGACGGGCGTGAGGCTCGACGTCAGCGGGGCCAGCTGAGACGATGGCGGTCGCGACGGTCGACAGGGCAGCCGCGGTTCGCCAGGCGCTCCGGGCCCTGGTCGCGCGGCACGGCTTCCACGGCGCCTCGATGAGCGCGGTGGCCGCCGAGGCCGGCGTCGCGACGGGCACCGCCTACACGCACTACGCCTCCAAGGACGAGCTGGTGCTGGCCGCCTACCTGGAGACGAAGGCCGAGCTCGCCGAGGCGGCGACCGCGAACCTGCGCCCCTCGGCCTCCGCCCAGGAGCTGTTCCGCGAGATGTGGCTGGGTATTTATCGCCACCTGTCGGCCAACCGCGACCACGCGCTGTTCCTGCTCCAGGTCGACTGCTCGCCCTACAAGGAGCCGGCTCACGAGGCCGCGATGGCCCGCGACGGCGACCCGCTCGTCGAGGCCGCGGGTGGGCCGGAGATCGCCGAGCTGCTTCTGCCCCTCCCGCTCGAGGTGCTCTACGAGCTCGGCCTGGGTCCCGCGGTGCGGTTGGCCGCGGGCGGCGAGAAGCTGACGCAGAAGCAATTGCGGGCGACCGCCGACGCATGCTGGCGCGCGGTCAGTCGCTGTAGCGACCGCTACTTCTTCTTCCGCTTCTTCTTGCAGCCCTTCTAGATCACGTTCTTCTTCAGGAAGTCGAGCGCCGTCTGCGCGACCTCTTGCCAACCGTTGTCGATCGTCAGCGCGTGGCCGCGGTTCGGGATTCTTGACGATCTCGGTCACGCCCGGGTTCCGCCTCTGGCGCTTGTAGGCGGCTTTGGCGATCGCCCAGGGGACCGTGTGGTCCTTCTCGCCCTCGATGATCAGCATCGGCCCGCGCTCGGGGTTCTTGTGTCGATCGTGGTCTCGGTGAACGGGTTCAGGTTGGCGTTGGCCATCTGCATCAGCGCCACTCCGGGCGCGGCTACGTGGTAGGTCTCGTACAGGCTCTTCGCCTCGTCCTCGTCCAGGGCGTTGGCCCAGCCGTAGTTGAACTGCTCCTGGGTCAGCGTGATCGCCTTGCCGCGGTTGAACGGATTGCCCAGCACCGGCCAGGCCGACTTCAGGGCCGAGAAAGGCAGCGGCAGCACGCCGCGGAAGGGGCCGGGGTCAATCGGAACGGAGGCGGCGGCGATTCCGCGCCCGGCGATCATGTAGGCGAGCAAGCCGCCGGTCGAGTGGCCCATCACCACCGGCTTCTTGTCGAGCGCCGCGATCACCTCCTCGGTGTGCTTGGCGATCTGCTCGAGCTTCTTGCCGGCGAGGACATCGGGGTTGGCGCGCGCCTCGGCAACCGTCTCGGGGTCGTCGGGCCAGTCCGGCGTGACCCCCGCGTAGCCGCTCTGCTCGAAGAAGTCGACCCAGTTGTCCCAGCTGCTGGGCAGCAGCCAGAGCCCGTGGATGAAGACGACGGGGGTGTTGCCGGAGGAGTTCGCGTTGTCGATCTGCTGCTGCTCGCGTGCCGAGATTGCCAACGGAGGTCCTTTCGTGGATCGTTGCGACCCGGACGAGGAGTCGAGGGCGGCAGTCAATGTAGCGCGACCGTCCGGCCCTGGTGTCTGAAGGCATCAGCCCTGCGGCGTCGGAAACAGGACCTCGAGCTCCCCCACCCCGGCCTGCAAATAGCGCGTCTCGAAGCTGCGCATCAGCGCGAGTGACACGATCGCAAGCAGGCCCCCGATCCCTGCGGCTATGCCAAGCGGAGGGTCTGCGATCGCCCCGACCGCTATCGCGACTGCGCTGCCGCCGACCACGCTGTTGATGACCGCGACCATGCTCGGCGTGGTGAAGTAGGTCTGCCACCTGGAATGCTTGATCCCCATGTTCGTGAGCACCCCAATCGCGTCGTCGTGCGCGGACATCATGATCAGGTTGGCTTGGTCGCCCGCCAGCTCGACGTAGTGGTGCCGGATCCGGTTGATCGCCCGCCCGTACTGGAAGTCCTCGGCGACGCTCTGCACGAGCCGCACGAAGGTGAACAGGCCAAGCAGGTACAGCGTGGGCAACACGGTGAGCGCGAACACCTGGAATGCGTCGCCTACGTCCGAGATCTGCCCGATGAAACCGAGCGCGACCAGGGTGCTCGAGACCGAGAAGAGATACAGCGAGGCCCGTGAGGAGCTCTCGCTGACCGTCTGAGAGCGGGCACCCTGGAGGGCGAAGTGCTCGGTGGTGAGGATCGTCAGCAGCTGCTGCGGATCGGGCTTCGCCGCCATCGGCCCAGTCTAGGAAGCGACGCCGTCCCGCTCGGTGCTCAGAACCGGGGCGTGCCCTCGTCGAAGCGCTCGATGCCGTCATCGGGGATCGGCTCCCACGCGGCCGCGTAGGCGACGTAGGCGCGCCAACTCGGGCGGACCCCGGGATCCTGGTCGAAGGCGCTCATCCGCACCGTCATCTGGGTTGGGTCGTCGGGATTGCGGCTGAACAGGTGGGCGCCGCACTCGGTCCAGAAGCCCTTCTCGAAGCCGCCGTCGGCGTGGCGCCAGGTCTTGACCAACTCCTCGCCCTCGAGCCAACGGAAATCGGTGCCGTCGATCCGGGCCTGCGCCGAGACCGCGCCGCCTGTTCGCCTCTGGCAACGCGTGCAGTGGCAGTAGCCGGCGTTCAGCGGCTCGCCGGCGACCTCGAAGCGGACGCCGCCGCAGAGGCAGCTACCTGTCAGCAGGGGGTTACTCACTTTCGTCAACGCTAGTGGACCGCTCGAGGCTTCCCGTCCGAGGGCGAACGTATGTTCGGAGAATGCAGACCTTTGCTCGGGCCGCACCACCACTTGGCGGTGAACGCGGCTGGCCGGCGTTCGTTTGGCTCGCCGGACTCCTCGAGGGTGAGGGCACATTCCTCCGCCCGGTTCCCTCCGGTCCTCGCTCTCCGATCATTTCCTGTCGTATGACGGACCTCGACGTGATCGAGTTCGTTGCCGCGGCGTTCGGAACCAGCGTGCAGGCCGCCGACAAGGGGCCACACAAGACCGAGTACGCCGCAGCCATCCGCGGATCCCGCTGTGCGCGACTGATGACGCTTCTGCGGCCGATGCTGGGCAGACGACGGCGTGCCGCGATCGATCGGGCTCTAGCGGGCTACGAGCCTCCGAACCGAAAGCTCAGCTTCGCCAAGGCAGAACAGATACGCGATCGACACTGGAACGGCGACAAAGTGTCCTCGTTGGCTCGTCGGTATGGGGTCGAGCGGCAGACCATCCACCGTGTCCTCGATTCCCGGATTTATCCAGCGGCTGACGAGTTCCCTTGGGTGCCCCTCTCGGTTGCGATGCGGAGCGGAACAGCCGCCGGTACGGGATTGTCTTGGGCCGAGCTCTACTGGTTGGCGGGCTGGCTTGAGGGCGAGGGAAGCTTCGTACGGCCCCCGCCGTCCAGCCCCAAGCAGGTCCGAATCCATGCCAGTTCGTGCGATGAGGACGTGATACGGGAGGTCGGGCGCCTGATCGGGCGCGAGCCCAGGCGCAACCGTTCGGCGAGTCGTCGCAACGAAACCTGGGCACCGATCTGGCGAGTGCTGCTCAATGGAGGGCGAGCAGCGACCCTGATGGTTGCGCTGAAACCAATCATGAGCGCTCGCAGAAAACGACAGATTGAAGGAGCCACTCCAGGCAGCGACGGCAGCTGGGGCCGTGCTGGGTTGGCACGAGAATTCCTCACACCGCTGTACCCCCGAGGAGGAAATCCTCGCGGGGTCCCCGTAACGAAATGGACGCGAGGGGAATCGAACCCCTGTCCGCAGTGGTAGCGCGAGGGCATCTACAGGTATAGCCGGCGCTTTGATCTCGCCTCACGACTTCCGCAGCCGGCGGGAGATGACGTGAGGCCAAGTCCCTTCAGTGTCCCCCGGCGGCCGGGACATACCGCCGCGGTGAGCCCGATTCTGAAGCCGGTGCCCCTCTGCTCGGGCGACGGAGGGCCGACTCCTGCTACTTAGCTATTGACTAAGCGGCAAGGGCGAACTCATGGTCCGCACGTATTGGTTGGTCCCGGTGTTTAACGAGGCCTCCGGGAACCTCGACCTGCAACCTTTCGCACGATCCGCCACGTCGAAGCCAGGCGCGCCCGTGCTATGTAACAAGCAATTCTAGCCGCGGGCCCTGGGCTCTGCCAGTTAAGCCTCGCCCAGCGAGGTCAGGTCGGGGCATCCCGACCAGGGGCGCCGTAGGCCGCTTGGGTGCGGCGCCGGTCAGGCGGGCGGCGGGTCGAGTCCGGCGACCTCGAGTGCGAGCTCGCGCTCCAGGAAGAATCGGGTGCGGCGCCCTTTCCGTCGCGCACCTGGAACAGGGCGGCAGGGCTGTGCTCGACCTCAACCCCGTCGCGCTTCGTACGTGCGCGGACGTGGACCAGGACGACCACCTCCTCGCCGGCGTCGAGGAACTCTTCGGGCGTGAGCAGGTAGCTCTCGTAGGGCTCGAGCCAGTTGGCCCAGCCCTCCGCGAGGCCCTTCACCCCCCGGCGATTGACCGAGCCTGGGCCCAACGGCTGTTCGCTGATGAATTCGATCTCGAAGTCCTCGGCGAACGGCCCGCTGTCGATGCCGACCCGTTCGACGCCGGCGCCGGTCATCAGCCCGGTCGCTTCGACCATGTCCATGCCGTCGCTGGGGATCAGGCCCCTGACGAGCTCCACGTTCTCTGAGGACACCAGCCGAAGTATCGCTAGCGGCCGGCCA
>CAWDSZ010000010.1:0-329245 GCA_963805075.1 uncultured Solirubrobacterales bacterium | reverse complement strand
GGGGACCCGCAAGCGCACGATCTCGAACTTCGCGCTGACGAGCAGCGGCGCCACCGGCACCCCGCTCGCCTTCTACCTCGGCGCGGCAGGTGGAACCTCGGCACCAGGGGGGCTGACATGTCCCTGAGAGACGAGTCGGGAATGACCGTGATCGAGCTGCTCGCCGGGATCATCGGCTTCATCGCCATCTTCGGAGCGATCATGGAGATGACGATCGTCGCGACGCACCAGTCGGACCGGATCACTCACCGCGTCGCCGCCGATCAGCGCGCCCGTCCCGTGATGACGCGCGTGATGGACGGGCTGCGCTCTTCCTGCGTCGCTCCGCGAGTCGCCCCGGTCGCGCCGGGCAGCACCGCGACCTCGATGACCTTCATCTCGAAGGCCGGGTCCACCGTCACGCCCGTCCCCGACCGCCGGGTGCTGACGATGAGCGGGACCACGCTGACGGAGCAGGTGTTCCCGGCCACCGGCGGGACCCCACCGGTCTGGACCTTCTCGGGCACCCCGTCATCGACCAGGACGCTGATGACGAACGTGACGGCGCCGCCCGCCGGGGCCTTCCGCTACTTCGACTACGTCAACGGCCAGCTCTCAACCACCCCCCTGCCGGTGCCCCTGAGCTCGACCAACGCAGCGAGGACGGCGTTCGTCACGGTCAGCCTGACCGTCCAACCCGGGCGGGGTGTCTCGAGTCAGGACCTCGGCTCGCCGATAACCCTGACTGACTCGGCCGACCTGCGTCTGGAGTCGGCCGGCCAGGTAGCAGCGATGAACAACCTGCCATGCACGTGATCAAGCGAATGACCGAGCGCCTCAGGCGCGACGACGGCTACACGATGATCGCCGTGGTCGCCGCCATCGCGCTGGTCACGTCCCTGGTCGGCGTGGCACTGGCCGCCACAAACAGCGACCTGCGCGTCCTGCGCCGCGACCTGGACGACAAGCGCGCGCTGGCCGCCGCCCAGGCCGGCCTGGCCGACTACAGCTACCACCTCAACAACGACACCGGCTACTGGACCCGCTGCACCAGTGTGCCGACACCCCACGCGGTCAACCTGCAGGGCGCGCCCCAGCCCGGCAACCGCAGGCCGGTCCCGGGCGCTACGGACGGATCCACCTATCGGATCGAGCTGATCCCCGCCACCGGGAAGAGCGCGTGCAGCACCGGCGACCCGGTCGGCAGCATGCTCGAGCAGAGCGGGCCCAACATCGGCACCTTCCGCATCCGCTCGACCGGCTTCTCCGGCAACACCAGGCAGTCGGTAGTGGCGACCTACGAGCAGGCGAGCTTCCTCGACTACGTCTACTTCACCCAGCTCGAGACCTCGGACCCTGTCAGCTACGGATTCCCGAACCCCTCGGCCGCGCTCACGGGCGCCTACTCGCAGTGCGAGCTGTTCCGGCGCGAGGGACGCATGAGCCAGCCCATCCCCAACTCCGGCGGGCGGAGATGCACCCAGATCGTGTTCGTCAGCGGAGACGACATCGACGGGCCCGTGCACACCAACGACGACCTGCTGATCTGCGGCAGCCCCAGCTTCGGGCGCTCCTCGGCCGACGTGATCGAGGTCAGCGCCCCTCCCGTGGGCTGGTCCTCGGGCTGCGGCGGTGGCGCCAACCCCGACTTCGTCGGCCCCTTCATCACCAACGCGCCGGTCCTGACCCCACCCCCAACGAACGGCGAGCTGCGCAACATCGCCGGTCCGCCCGCGACCTACACGGGGCAGACGGCGATCAACCTCAGCGGCAACAACATGACGATCACCAACGGCGGCTCGACGATCGGGCCCATGCCGATCCCGTCGAACGGCGTGGTCTACGTCCAGAACGGCGTGGGCTGCACCTCGAACTACTCGCCCTTCACCGCCACCTATCCGCCCACCTCCGGCTGCGGTAACGCGCTGGTCAGGGGATCGGGGTACACGAGCCAGCTCACGATCGCGGCCGAGAACGACATCATCGTCGAGGACGACCTGACGCGCTCGGGCAACGGCCTCGTCGGCCTGATCGCCAACAACTTCGTCCGCATCAAGCACCCGATCTGCCCCGGGGGCAACCCCACGTGCAGCGGCGGCACGATGACCGCGCAGACCGGCGCCGGCAACTGCAACGGCGGCAGCAACGGCACCGGCTCACAGTCGAACCTGCGCATCGACGCCGCGATCCTCGCGATCGACCACTCCTTCATCGTCGACCACTACGACTGCGGCGGCTCGCTCGGCGAGCTCGAGGTGAACGGCGCGATCGCCCAGAAGTTCCGCGGCGCCGTCGGCACCACCGCCGGCACGGGCTACCTCAAGGACTACAACTACGACGACCGTCTGCGCTACCTGGAGCCCCCGCACTTCTTCGATCCGGTGGAGGCCGCGTGGCACGTCCAGCGCGAGACGCTCGACTTCCCCTGGGTCGTCAGGCCGCAGCACTCGGAGCGGCCGCTTGTGGCCGCGACTGATGTAGCGGCCGCTACGACCCCGCCTGGTGTGCGCGCGGGGGCGGGAACAGCCGCCGCAACGCTCAAGAACTCGTCACCACGAGCCGACATTCGTTCTAGATGAGTGCATTCATGCCAATTGCGTTCGCCGGCGGCATGCTGCTCGGCAGCTTCGCGGGCGTGGTCGCGTACCGCGTACCGCGCGGCGAGTCGTTCGTGACCGGCCGCTCGCACTGCGACTCCTGCGGCGCCCAGATCGCTGCCTACGACAACGTGCCGGTCCTCTCGTGGCTGCTGCTGCGCGGGCGGTGCCGCAGCTGCGGCGAGCACATCCCCGCCCGCTACCCGCTCTCCGAGCTGACGATGGCGGCCCTGTTCGTCGCCACGGTCGCCGTGCTGGGCACGGGCGACCTCGCCGAGCTGGCCCTCGGCCTGATCTTCTGCGCCACCCTGGTCACGGTGACGCTCGCCGACCTCGACCGGCGCGTGATCCCCAACACGGTCCTGCTGGCCGCCTCGCTCGCCTGCCTTGCGATCGCCCTGGCCGCCGATCCCTCGGGCGTCCCGGAGCGGCTGTTCGCGGCTGCGGGCGCCGGCGGCTTCCTGCTGCTCGCCGCGCTCGCCTATCCGGGCGGCATGGGGATGGGCGACGTCAAGCTCGCCGCCGTCATGGGCCTCTACCTGGGCTCGGCGGTGGTTCCCGCCATGCTGATCGCGGTCATAACGGGGGCGCTGGTCGGCCTGGCGATGATCATCCGCCACGGCTCGGGAGAGCGCAAGCGCGCGATCCCGTTCGGACCTTTCCTCGCCGTCGGCGGCGTGGTCGGGCTGTTCGCCGGCGACCAGATCCTGTCCTGGTACCTCGACAACTTCGTGGGCTGAGCCATGGAATTCAAGTGGACCAAGAACTCGGACCCGATCACCCTGAGCAAGAACGGGGCGAAGGCGACGGTCGGCCTGGACATCGAGGCGGGCAGCATCGCCGCGAGCGAGGTCGACGGCGGCGGCCGCTCGGTTGGGCGCACCGCGATCGCGCCGCTTCCCAAGGGCGCCTTCGCCGAGGGCGAGATCAGGGACCAGGAGGCACTGACCTCGGCCCTGAAGTCGCTGTTCGCCGAGCACAAGCTCGGCCGCTCGGTGCGCCTGGGGATCGCCAACCAGGCGGTCGTCGTCCGCACCCTGAAGCTGCCGCTGATCGAGGACCAGAAGGAGCTTGAGACCGCGATCCGCTTCCAGGCCCATGACCAGATCCCGATGCCGCTGGACCAGGCCGTGCTGGACCACCGAGTCCTGCGCCGCCAGCCGGGCCCCGAGGGCGACCGCCAGATGGACGTGCTGATGGTCGCGGCGCGGCGGGACATGGTCACGGGGCTGCTCGGGGTCCTCCGGGGCGCCGGACTGACCCCCGAGGGGATCGACCTCTCGGCCTTCGGCATGATCCGGGCCCTGTCCGACGGGCGGGAAGAGCAGCCGACCGAAGGGCTCCCGGGCACGACCGTCCTCTACTGCTACCTCGGCGCCGCCACCAACCTCGTCGTCGCCAACGGCGAGGACTGCCTCTTCACCCGCATCTCGCCCGTCGGCGTCGAGACGATCGCCGAGGCAGTCGCCGATCGCGAGGAGCTCTCGATCGACGAGGCCCGTAACTGGCTGCTCGAGGTCGGCCTCGAGGAGCCCATCGACGAGAGCTTCGGCGATGACCTGGACCGCGCCAGGGCCGTCCGCGAGGAGCTCGATGAGGGGGCCACGAAGCTGCTCAACGAGCTGCGGCTGTCGCTGGACTACTACGGGGCCCAGGAGGGCGCGCTGCCGATCGAGCGCATCGTCGTCTGCGGCACCGGCAGCACCATGCCTGGCCTGGTGGAGCGGCTGCAGAGCGGGCTCACGCCCCCGATCGAGGCCAGGACTCCCGCCGCGCTCTCGCACCTGGACGGCGAGGACGCCGCGCGGCTGACCGTCTCCTACGGACTGGCGCTGGAGGGCTAACGATGAAGTCCGTCAACCTCATCCCCCCTGACGCGCGCCGCGGCGACGGCACCAAGATGCGCACCGGCGGCGTCCCGTACATCGTCCTGGCCGCCCTCGGCCTCGCCCTGTTGGGGGTCATCGTCGTCGCCATCACCAGCAAGCAGGTCTCCGACAAGGAGGCCGAGGTGGCGAGCCTGAACCAGGAGCTCCAGACGAAGACCGCCGAGGCCCAGAGCCTCAGCGCCTTTGCCCAGTTCGGGGCGGTGGAGCAGATGCGTGCGAGCACCGTCTCCAGCCTGGCCCAGAGCCGCTTCGACTGGGAGCGCGTCCTCAACGAGCTCGCGCTGATCATCCCCGAGGACGTCTGGCTCGTGCAGCTTGCCGGCACCGCCAGCCCGGCGGTGCAGATCGACGAAGGTCCCGACGTCCAGGTCCGCGACACGGTCACCGGGCCGGCGCTGGAGATCGTGGGCTGCGCCCCCAGCCAGGACGCTGTAGCCCGCTTCGCCGCCGATCTCGAGGACATCGACGGCGTCACCCGCGTCGGGGTTGCGTCCTCGGAGCTGCCTGCGGAAGCCGCCACCGGCGCCTCCGAGGCCACCGAGGTCAGCAGTGGTTCCGACTCCACGACCGAGGAATGCCGCACGCGCGACTGGATCGCGAAATACGAGATCGTCGTCGCCTTCGACGCGGTCCCGACCCCAACCGGGGCCACGAGCGCCCCCGGTGTCCCGGCGCCCCTGACGGACAGCTTCAGCGGCACCGCCGAGGCACAGGCCCAGCAGGCCGCCAACAGCGCCGAGGTTGCACAGGGCTCCGCCCAGGCCGCAGAGGCCGCAAACGTTCTTCCGGGAGGCTGAGGTGAAGGGAAGCGAGAGAGCCATCATCTCCGGTGCCGTCGTCCTCGTACTCGCGGTGGCGTTCTACATGCTCGTGCTGTCGCCGAAACGGGCCGAGGTCTCCGAGCTCAACGAGGAGGTCACCTCACTCGAGACCTCGATCTCCCAGCAGGAGCAGCTGGTCGCGTTCGGCCAGCAGGCGCGCAGGGAGTTCCCCCGCGACTACGGGCGCATGGTGGTGCTGGGCAAGGCGGTCCCGGACCAGGCCGACTCGGCATCGCTGATGGTGGAGCTGAGCTCCATGGCCGGCGACGCGGGCGTCCAGTTCCGCGGCATCACCCTGAACGACCAGGCGAGCGGGGAGGGCAGCACCACGGCGCCCGCCCCTGCGGCCCCCGCACCGGCCGCGCCGGCTGAGGGGGAGGCCGCCGCGGCTCCGGCAGGCGAAACGGCCCCGACAGACCCCAGCGGCGCGACCGCGACGACGACCGCCCCCACGGCCGCTCCGGCGACCGAGGCGGGGGCGGCGAACCTCCCGATCGGGGCTGTCGTCGGGACCGCCGGGCTTCCCACGCTGCCCTACGCGCTCACCTTCAAGGGCGGGTTCTTCGGCATGGCCGACTACCTGGGCCTGGTCGACGACCTCGTCTATTTCGACGGCAAGGGGGATCAGGTCAAGGTGAACGGCCGCCTGATGACGGTTGACGGCTTCGCCCTCAAGGGCGGCCGGCCCGGATCCGATCCCGACCTTGACGTGAACCTCATCCTCACCTCCTACGCCACGCCCTCCACCCAGGGCCTGACCGCGGGCGCGACGCCCGGAGGCCCGGCGCCGACCGGGGTGCCTGAGGCCACGCCGGCCAGCGCGGTGACCCCATGAAGACGTGGAAGATCCAGAAATTCGGAAGCGACCTGGTCTATGACCTGCGCAGCCGCGGGCTGCTGCCCCTGGCGGCGTTGCTCGTGATCGCCATCGTCGCGGCGCCCTTCGTGATCTCGAAGATGAGCTCGTCTGACTCCGCGCCCACGAGCCCGCCGATCAAGAGCGCCGCGGTGAAGCCCGCCCCAGAGGGGCAGTCGGCCGTGGTCTCGTACTCGCCCGGGCTGCGCAAGTATCGCGACCGCCTCGACCAGCGGAGCCCCAGCGACCCGTTCGTCCAGCAGTACACCGACTCGCCGGGGGGCACCGGAGCGGACGACGCGACTGCGGCAAGCGGCGGAAACGACACCGTCGCCACCGGTGGCTCCACGGGCGGCGACGGCACGGTGACGATCACCGAGACCACCAAGAGCAAGCTCTACTACTTCTATTACGAGACCGACGTTCGGGTGGGGGAGTCCGGCTCGACCCTGAAGCGGTACAACCGCATCGACCAGTTCACCCTGCTGCCGAGCGAGCAGACCCCGATCCTGGTCTTCCTCGGCGTCGCCACCGGCGGCAAGCAGGCCATCTTCTCCGTCTCGCGCCAGGTGACCGGAGTCAGCGGCCAGGGCGAGTGCTATCCCGACCCCGCGAGCTGCGAACTGCTCGGCGTCAACAGCGGCGCCGGCGCCGAGCTCGTCTACTCGGTCGACAACAAGACCTACCGCATCGAAGTCGCTCGGATCAAGTTCGTGAAGAGCACCACGCCGCCCAACTGAGCCGCTTCATTTTGTAAAGCCCGCCCGGCTATACTCGTGCGAGTGGACAGAGAATGCCCCGTCTGTCGTACGGCTGAGGTGATCTCGGGTAAGTGGACGCTCCTGATCATCCGGGATCTCGCCGACTCCTCGCTTCGCTTCTGTGAGCTCGAGCGCTCGCTCGAGGGCATCAGCCCCCGGACCCTGTCGCTGCGCCTGAGGGCGCTCGAGGAGCTCGACATCGTCCAGCGCGAGACCTACCCCGAGGTCCCCCCGCGGGTCGAGTACGCGCTCACCGCCAAGGGCCGCGCGCTGGTCCCGCTGATCGAGGACATGCGCAGCTACGGGCGGCGCTGGCTCCCCCGGGAGCAGCAGTCTGCCGATGGCGGGCGCGTCGCCGCGGCCCTCTGATCGGCCCCGCACCAGCCGGCTAGAAGATTCGTCCAGCCCCTTTTTTGGGGTCGTTTCAGCGGCTCCGGAGGCCGATAGATGCCTCGTGCCCCTTCTGAAGCGACTGCTGCTGCTCGCGCTTGCGATCACGATCGTTGCGGCTCCGATCGCGGAGTCGGCCAGCGAGCGCGGCCCGGTCGCCGGCACAGCCAAGAAGAAGGGCAAGAAGTGCAAGGGCAAGAAGAAGGGCAAGGCCGGCGCGGCCAAGAAGAAGGGCAAGAAGTGCAAGAAGGGCGCAGGCGGATTCCCCGGACTCCCGGGCAAACCGCTGTCCCCGAAGCCGCCCGACCCGCCGGGCGAGCCCGACCTGCTCGTCCTCGCGAGCATGTCCCTGAACGAGAACCCGCTGCTCGCCGGAACTTCGGGCAGCGGCCAGGTGACGCTCGACGCGCCGGCTCCGGCCGGCGGGCAGGCCGTGACGCTGGGCAGCGGCGACCCCTCGCGGGCCACGGTTCCGGACTCGGTCCACGTCGCGGCCGGCCAGACGACGGCCGGCTTCTCGGTCAACACCACCGCCGGGCCTGACGACACGGTGACCCTGACCGCCGCGCTCGGGACCAGCACCCGGAACGTCCAGCTCGACCTGGTCGAGGAGGAGAGCCTCAACGGCCTGGCGCTGGCCTACCAGTGCTTCCCGGACGATGACCTCGTCGACTTCGGCACCAACGTCGTCTCGCTCGACGTCCCCGCGCCGACCAACGCCCTCGTCGACCTCACCAGCTCCGACCCCTTCTCCCTTGATGTGCCGGCGACGGTGACGGTCCCGCAGGGCTCGTTCACCGGAGTGTTCGGCGTCGACACGCTCCAGGTCAGCCCCCCCGTGACGGTGACCGCGACCTACGACGGCGACGTGATGACGGACGCGGCGTCCGTCCGCAACAGCGGCAGCCCCAACCCGGTCGCGGCGAGCCTCTTGCTGCAGCCGAACAGCGTCGTCGTCGGCGACCCCTCCACCGGCAGGATCAGTCTCGACTGCGAGGCTCCCGCAGGCGGGATTCAGGTGTCGCTCGCGTCCGATCATCCCGGGGCCACGGTCCCGGCCTCGGTCACCGTCCCGGCCGGAGAGCTCAGCGCCAACTTCCCGATCACGACGGACATCGGCGCCACCCCCGGCCCCGCCCAGATCAGCGCCCACGGCCCCGACCGGCGCCCACGGTCAACGCGACGCTGACGCTGCGCGCCATCGGCACCTAGGTTCTGCAAGGTGCGCTGCAGGCGCAGGACGCCCGCCCACGCAGGCGAATCCGGTCTGCGTGACGACTTTGGAGAGCACCAGCGAGCGGCTCGAGGATGCGCTCAGGCGTTTGGCGGTCGAGGCCGCCGACCTGTTCGAGGGCCTGCTGGCGTCGGGGGCGGAGCTTCCCTTCGACCTCGAGCCGACCCCGGGGGAGGGGCCGCTGCCCATGTACCAGTACTCGCCCCTGACGGGCGAGTTCATCGCAAGGCACATCGCGGAGCTGCGGCGCCTGGAGGCGTTCGTGGAGGTCCGCGAGCTGGCCGGCGAGGAGGCGGCGACGGGGTTCCTGATCGGCCTCTGGGAGGGCCGCAGCCAGTTCGACGTCGCCGGTGATCGCCTACAAGGGGCGGTCGACGGCGTCCTTGCCAGCGTCTCCTCGCCGGCCGGCGACTCAGCCACAGCGGTCGGGGAGGTGATCGTGCCCCTGATCGGCTTCCACATGCCCGCCGACGAGATCGTGCTCGACGGGGTGCGAATCGTGAAGGCCGACACCGTCGCGGACGCCCCGCTCGACGCGGTCGAGGCGGCCAGCCAGGACACCAAGGCCGGCTTTCTGGCGATGGTCAGCTGCAACTACTCCAACCTCGCGCCCGCCGCCGCGGTGGCCGACGACCTGCGCCGCACGCTGCGGACGCTGCGGCTGTTCCGGCCGGGCGCGGTCGGGCTTGCGCAGCACGGCTGGGCCCGCCGGGCTGGGGGCTGGGAGCGCTTCGGCACGGCCGCGGCCCGCCCCCGCCACGGCGGCTACAGGCTGACCGGCCACGACGTCGCCGACCTCGAAGGCTTCTCGAAGACCCTGACCGAGCGCGGCGCCCGCATGCCGTCGCTCTCGTGGGCGATCTCGCGCTTCGACCTGGGGGCCGAGCGCCCATCCCTGATCGAGGCGCTGAGCGACTACCTGCTGGCGCTGCGCGGCCTGCTCGAGGGCGGCGGCAGCGCCAACCTGGGCCTCAGCGCCCGGGTCGCAGTGCTTTCCGGCGAGCCGCACGAGCGCGAGCAGGCCCGGGTGACCGTGGAGCGCGCGCTGACGATCGAGCGCAAGCTGATGAGCGGCGCCCGCTACCGGCCCGCCGCGGGATCCTCGCCGCTGGCCGTGATCGGCGAGGTCGAAGAGCTGCTGCGGCGCATCCTCAAGAGCCTCGCCACGGGCGAGCTGGAGGGCGACCTGCGCACGGCGGCCGACGAGCTGCTGCTCGCCGACGGCCTCCGCGCCGCCGACGTCGAGCAGCCGGGGATGGGGGAGACGGCCGAATGGCGCCTGCCGGACCCAGATGGCGAGGACGCGCTGGATCTGTCCGCCGTCGACGCCAGCATTGGGGAGATCGAGGTGCACGACACGCGTCGTCAGGCGAGCGTCGAGGACCCCGACCCTGAGGAGAGGGTGGAGGAGACCTCTGAGGTGCCCGAACCGGGAGAGCCGTCCGACGCCACGAGGATGGTTGTGACGGACGTCGAACTACCGGAGATCATGGCTGCCAAGGACCATCCCGGTCCCGACCGGGAGAAGCCGAAGCCTGACTGGTTCAGTGCCGGCGATGGGGACGGAGAGGTGGAGTGGCCCGCGTTCGCGAGCCCGCGCCGCGAGCGCGGTCAGGAGCGCGAGCTCGACGAGGATGCCGCCGACCGCGTCCGCTACCTGTTCCCGGTCCCCGACGCGACCGACTGGGACGTCGGCGAGCTCCGCTACGAGCCCAAGCGCAGCTAGCTAGGCGGGCTGGCCCGCCGCCAGCGCCTCCCGCTCCGCCTCGGTCGCGAACAAGTACCGGTTGATCTTCAGCAGGCCATCGAGGTCGTGTACGTCCTCGTCCATGTAGGGGACCCGGATAACGGCCTTGGCCTTGAGCTCGCGCGCGAGGTGCTCGACGTTGGCGGCGTCGCGCTTGGCCAGTGCCTGGTAGTCGCGGAAGTTGGAGGCGACCCGCGCGGCCAGGTCGTCGTCGAGGTACTCGGTGAGGCCGTCCTCGATTCCGTTGTCGGTCAGGTCCTCCTCGCTCTCGTAGTGGACCTTGTTGACGATCACGCCGCCCACGGGCAGCTTCGCCTCCACCAGCTTGCGATGGAAGTAGACGGCCTCCTCGATCGGCTCGCCCTGGGGGCCGCAGACGATCATGAAGCAGGTCGAGGGGTCGGCGAGCAGCTCGTTGACGCGCGCGGCGCGCTCACGGAAGCCGTCGACCATGCCGCTAAACGCCTGGAAGAACTCGCCGAGGTCGGCGAGCAGGTCGATGCCGACCACCCGCTTCAGCACGCTGAAGGCCATCGAGCTGCCGCGCCCGACGACCCTGGTGGCGAAGCCCGTCGGCTTCATGAACATCTGCATCCCGCGCCCCTCGATGAACTGGGTCAGGCGTTTGGGCGCGTCCAGGAAGTCGAGCGCGTTGCGGGACGGAGGGGTGTCGAGAACCAGGAAGTCGAAGCGCCCCTCCTGGTGGATCTCGAACAGCTTCTCCATCGCCATGTACTCCTGCGACCCGGCGAGGGCGTTGGAGATCTGGCGGTAGATGCGGTTCGCAAGGATGCGGTCGCGCGTCTCCTCGTCCGGGGCGTGCTTGCGCACGACATCGTCGAAGGTCGCCTTGGCGTCGAGCATCATCGCCCACAGCTCCCCCTCGATCTCGATCCCGGCGTGCTCGAACAGGCGCGGGTCGACCTGGCGCGGCACATTGCCGAGCTCCTCGAGCCCGAGCGAGTCGGCCAGCCGCTTGGCCGGGTCGATCGTCAGCACGGCGACCTTCTGCCCGCGCGCGGCCAGGCCGGCCGCGAGGGCCGCCGAGGCCGTGGTCTTGCCGACGCCGCCCGAGCCCGCGCAGATGCAGACCCTGCGGTCGCGGAGGATGTCCTCGACGCTCGCCATCAGCACGTGGCTCGGTTCACGCCATGGCCCCTGCCAGCTGCCTCAGAGCCGGGACGTCCAGGCGCGGCTTGAAGATGAAGGGCAGGGTCCTGATCGGCGCACGGACGCTGCGGTCCAGCCGCTGTAGCTGCTCGCGCTGGGAGTGCGCGCGACGGTGCTCGGAGACGGCCGCGCGCACGGCCGCATGGGGCGATCCCTGGGTGATCTCCAGCACCCGGACGAGCTTCTCGCCCTCCTCGCCGCTGAAGCGCTCCGGGTACATCGCGTTCATGTAGATCTGGTCGACGGCCACGCCCACGTCCTGCGTCAGCGAGCGCTCCAGCCCGGCGGATTCGTTCACGGGCATCTCCTCGGGCAACGAGACGATCGCCACCCCGGTCGTCTCGTGGCGGGTGATGAAGGAGTCCAGGGCCTTGGCCTGGTTGTGGATCGGGCCGACCTTGGCGATGCCCGCGAAGGTCCGCGGGGTCTGCAGGAAGCCGATCCCGTGGCCGGTGGCCGGTGCGTCGACGATCACCACGTCGTACTCCCGGCCCTTCTTCACCCGGCGATCGGGCTGAGCCAGCTCCCAGACCTTGCCGATCGTGACCATCTCCTTGAGCCCGGGGGTCGCCGCCGCCAGGTAGTTGAAGAGCCTGGAGCGGACGAGCATGTCGCGCATCGCGCGAACCTTCAGCTGCAGCAGCAGGTACTCGCGCAGCGACTCGTCGGGATCGATCGAGATCGCCCAGAGGTTCTCCGCGACCTTGACCTCGTTGAAGCCGACCTCGCCCTTCTTGAAAACGCGCGAGGCGTTCTCCTGGGAGCTCACCTCGCAGACGATCGCGCGCTTGCCCCGCTCGGCCGCGGCGAGGCCCAGGGCGATCGAGATGGTGGACTTGCCGACACCCCCCTTGCCGGTGACGAAGACCAGCCGCTTGTCGAGCAATTCAGGCACCGGCCGGGATTCTGTCAATGCCCGCCTGCGTCAGTCGGGGTCAGGCGTCAAACGTGCGCGGGCAGAAACATGCATCAGGCAGCAGGAATGCGGCCCTGCCCTGCGAAAAAGGTGCCCACATGGCTCTTCTACGCAAGAAGAAAGAGGCCCCTGCGGCCGAAAAGGCAGCAGAGAACGCCCGCATGAAGGCGGACGAGGCCGTCGGCCCGACACCTTCGAGGAATCCGAAGCCGGATACCCCCGAAGGCTCGGCGGAAAAGGCCGAGGGCAAGCCGGCGAACGACGACAAGGCGGAAAAGGGCGATCGCCGCGCGAAGGTGATCGCCTTCGCCAACCAGAAGGGCGGGGTGGCCAAGACGACCACCGCACTCAACCTCGCGGTCGCCTTCAAGGAATCGGGCCACGACGTGCTCGCGGTGGACATGGACCCGCAGGGCAACCTGACGATGAGCCAGGGCGTCGATCCCGACAAGGTCGAGAAGAGCATGTTCGACGTGCTCGTGCACCGGATTCCGCTGCGCGAGATCATCGTCGAGCGCGAAATCGACGTAGCGGTCGCCTCGATCGACCTCGCGGGCGCCGAGATCGCCATGAGCGCGCAGATCGGGCGCGAGCGCTCCCTGCAGAAGGCGATCGACGAGATCCGCGGCGACTACGACTTCATCTGCATCGACACGCCGCCCAGCTTGGGGCTGCTGACCGTCAACGCCCTCACTGCCGCCGACAAGGTGATCGTTCCCGTCCAGTGCGAGTACCTCTCGATGCGCGGCCTCGTGCAGCTCCAGAACACGCTGCAGATGATCCGCGAGAACCTGAACCCCGACGTTGAGATCGAGGGGATCCTGCCGACGATGCTCGACTCGCGCACGGTCCACGCCAAGGAGGCCGTCGAGATCCTCGAGGAGAACTTCGGCGACCTGGTCTTCCAGTCACGGATCAAGAAGGCGATCAAGTTTGCGGAGGCGCCGGTTCGCGGGAGCTCCGTGCTCAAGTACGACCCACAGGGGAACGCGGCGAAGTACTACCGCGCGCTCGCCAAGGAGGTTCTGACCCACGATGGCTAAGAAGCGCGCCAGCATGCGCGAGGGTCCCCTCGCCGATCTCTTCCGCTCCACCGGCGAGTCGGTGCGCGACGAGGAGATCACCGTCACCGCCACCAACGACGCCGGCTCCGGCCGCGACCCCCGGACGCGAAGCGGAGGAGGTCGCAGTGATGCTGGTGTCGCCCTGGCCGAGGACGAGATCACCGTCGAGCGCACGAGCGACCCGGCGACCAGTGAGCAAGCATTGGTCGAGGAGGCGCCGGTCCAGGAGCCGCCTGTCGAGGAGCCTCCCGCCGAGGAGCCCCCCGCGGACGAGCCTCCCGCCGAGGACCCGCCTGCCGAGCCGGCCACCGGCGAGACGATGATCGAGCCCCACAAGGACCCCGCCGTGGAGGAGCTCGAGCGCCGCCGGACCCGCGCCCTGCGCGAGGACGAGGAGACTGAGGAGGAGGTCCAGGTCGAGCACGAGGGCCTCGAGCGCCTGATGGGAGGCGGCGACCCCGATGTGCGGCCCGCGTTCGGACGCGACGAGCCCGACACCGCATCCCATGTGGTGGTGCCGCGCACCCACGAGGCCGTTCTGCGCGTGGTCGGCGTCGGCGGCGCGGGCGTCAACGCGGTCAACCGCATGGTCGAGGCGCAGCTCCCGGGAGTCGAGTTCGTGGCCATCAACACCGATCTTCAGTCCCTGCAGAACTCGAACGCGGACGTCACTCTGCACATCGGCTCCGAGCTCACCAGGGGGCTGGGGTCGGGCTCGGACCCCCGCGTGGGCTATCGCGCGGCCTTCGAGGAGCAGGACAAGATCAAGCAGCTGCTGAAGGGATCGGACATGGTCTTCCTCGCCGCCGGCGCGGGTGGCGGAACAGGCACCGGCGCCGCTCCGGTGGTCGCCAAGCTCGCCCGCGACGTGGGCGCGCTCACGGTCGCCGCCGTGAGCAAGCCGTTCGGCTTCGAGGGTGCGCGGCGCGCGGCCCAGGCGGAGGAGGGCATCGCCGCCCTCGGCGCCGAGGTCGACACGCTGATCGTCGTCCCCAACGAGCGCCTGCTCCAGATCCTCGAGCGGCGCACCTCGATGACCGACGCCTTCCGCGTCGCCGACGACGTGCTGCGCCAGGCCGTACAGGGCATCTCCGACCTGGTGATGCTGCCAGGCCTGATCAACCTCGACTTTGCGGACGTCCGGACCACGATGCTCGAGGCAGGCGACGCCATCCTCGGCATCGGCATGGGCGTGGGCGAGCACCGCGCGATCCTGGCGGCCGAGAAGGCCGTCTCCTCGCCGCTGCTCGACAGCTCGGTCGAGGGCGCGCACTCGCTGCTGCTCTCGATCACCGGCGGCTCCGATCTCTCGCTGATCGAGGCCGGCGAGGCCGCCGAGATCGTCCAGCAGGCCGCGCACCCCGACGCGAACATCATCTTCGGCGCCAGCATCGACGAGGACATGCACGAGGAGGTCTGGATCACGGTGATCGCGACCCGCTTCGACTCCCCGTTCGCGCGCCGTCACCATCGGGACTCCAACTCCGGCCCCAGCGAGCCGCGCGACCGCGACGAGCGACGCGATCGCAACCGCGACTTCGGCTACGGCGACCCCGTCGGCGACTGGCGCTCGGACGGCGACCGCCGCTCGCGCGGGACCCGGAACGCGGCTTTCGCCGACCGTGAACTCGGTCGGCCCACCAAGGCCGACGAGATCTACGGCGGCGACCTGCGCGGACGCGGCCAGGACCGCCGCCCGACCCACCCCGCGGATACGCGCGGCGGGCTGGTCCTGGACGTTCCCGAGTTCATCCCGGGCCACTAGCCCGCGGCCGTCGGCCCAGGCGGCGAGGCATCTAGGGGCGGCACTACGCTGCCCCCGTGGGCAGCGTGAGGGGAGTCGTGGCCGCCGGGCACCCGCTCACCGCCGAGGCGGGCGCTGAGGCCCTGCGCGAGGGCGGGAACGCGGTGGACGCGGCGGTCTGCGCGGTCCTGACCTCGTTCGTGACCGAGAGCCCCCTGACCGGGTTCGGGGCCGGCGGCTTCATGCTCGTGCACACCGCGGGGGACGGGGGCTCGCCGGCGACCGAGCTGACCGACTTCTTCGTCGCCGCGGGCGGCGCGGACGGCGCGGAGCGGGACTCCGAGCTCGTCGGCATCCCGGTGGACTTCGGCGACCAGACGCAGGACTTTCACGTCGGCGCCGCCTCATGCGGGGTCCCGGGCAACCCGGCCGGCCTGGTCTCGGTGGCCGAGCGCTACGGCTCGCTGCCGCTCTCGCGGCTGATCCACCCCGGCGTCGAGCTGGCCCGCGAGGGCGTCGAGCTGACGCCCGGGCAGGCCTACTTCCACGAGATCCTGCACCCGATCCTGACCTCGACCCCCGAGGGCGCGGCGCTCTACGCCCCCGAGGGCAAGCCGCTGCGCGAGGGGGACGTGTTCCGCTTCCCGGACGCCGGGGACGCGATGGAGCGGCTCGCCGCCGACGGTGCGGAGCCCTTCTACGGTGGCGAGGTCGGGGCTGCCGTGACCGACTGGGTGCGCGACCGCGGCGGCACCCTCGGGCCCGCCGACATGGCCGCGTACGAGCCGATCGAGCGCGAGCCCGTCCGCGCCGGCTTCCGGGGGGCCGAGGTGCTGACGAACCCGCCGCCGTCCTCCGGCGGCATCCTGATCGCGTACGCGCTGGCCGCCCTGGAGCAGCTCGGTGACGGGTCCGACGTGGAGCAGCTGGTGGCCGCCACCGAGGCCGCAAACGCCCTTCGCACCGAGGAGTTCGCCGAGGGGCTGCACGAGCCGGAGTACGTCGCGCGGCTGCTCGAGCGCATGCCCGGCGACGGCCTCGGCTCAACCACGCACATCTCGGTGCTGGACGCCGACGGGATGTGCGCATCCGTCACCTGCTCGAACGGGACCGGCTCCGGGCTGGTGGTGCCGGGAACCGGCGTCCACGTCAACAACATGCTCGGCGAGGAGGACCTGAACCCCGGGGGCTTCCACCGCATCCCGCCGGGCCGCCGGGTGAGCTCGATGATGGCCCCGACCGTGGCCCTGCGGGACGGAGAGGTGGTGCTGGGGGTTGGAAGCGCCGGTTCCAACCGGATCCGCTCGGCGATCCTCTCGGTGGCCGTGCGGGTGCTGGAGCAGGGCATGGACGCCGAGGCCGCGGTGCGAGCGCCGCGCGTCCACTTCGAGGCAGGGAGGCTGCAGGCGGAGCCCGGGGTGGACGAGGACGGGCTCGCCAGGGTGGAGGCCAGGGGCATCCCCGTCGTCCGCTGGAGCCGGGAGAACCTCTACTTCGGTGGCGTCCAGGCCGTCACCCGCGACCCGGCCAGCGGCGAGTTGAGCGGCGGCGGGGACCCCCGCCGAGGCGGCACCGTCGTCTTCGCCTAGCCGAAGTCGACCTTGCCGTTCGAGCGCGCCTGCTCGGCGACCGCCTCGGCGCGCTCCAGCGCTTCCTCGACGGCCTTGAGCGCACTCGCCAGCAGCTCCATCCGCTTGTCCTCGTCGCGGGTCTCCAGCAGCTCCTGCTTCGTCTCCGAGGGCAGCTCGATGCGGGCCGCGATCGCGTAGGCCGAGGCGTCCTCGAGCTGCTCCTCTTCGGGGCGCTCTCCGGTCGCGCGCTCGGCCAGCTCGGCGAACGCCTCGCGGGCGGCCGCTGCGGAGTCCGGATCCTCGCCCGGCTGCCCGAGCTCGTCGATCACCTCGACCTCGCCGGCGGGGTACTCGGCCGACTCGAAGCGGTCCAGCACCTTGAACGGCGCCTCGCCGCTGACGACGATGTTCATGCGGCCGTCCTCGAAGCGCTCCAGTACATCGTCGACGCGCGCGGTGCAGCCGATCGAGCGGGCGCCGTCGTCGTCGCGCAGGACGACGCCGAACGGCTCGCCCTCGTCCAGCGAGTGCCCGACCATGCGCTTATAGCGCTCCTCGAAGATGTGGAGCGGCACCTGCTCGCCGGGCAGCAGCACCAGCGGCAGCTCGAAGATCGGTAGCTCGTGTGCCGCCACTGCGATCTGATTCTAGGGCCGCCGGCTGGGACGCCGGTCCGGGCGGCGGGCGTTTAGGGGGTCGTTACCGGCCGCTGCGAGGCTCGCGCCGATGGCGCTGCTGATGCTGTTCGCCTTCGTCGCCGGAGCAGGGACCGCACTCTCGCCATGCGTGCTGCCCATCCTCCCGGCCGTGCTCTCCGCCGGCGTCACGGGTGGCACTCGCCGGCCGCTGGGGGTGGTTACGGGCCTGGTGCTCTCCTTCACCTTCGCGACCGTGGCGCTGGTCTACGTGATCGACGCGCTCGGCCTGCCCGACGACATCGCCCGCACGCTGGCGATCGTCGTGCTGGCGGTGTTCGGAATCTGCCTGCTGGTGCCGCCGCTCGGGGACCGCGTCGAGGCTTTCGCGTCCAGGATCGCCCCGGGGCCGGCCCGGTTCCGAGGCGAGGGCTTCGGCTCGGGCCTCGTGGTCGGCGCCAGCCTCGGCCTCGTCTACGCCCCCTGCGCCGGGCCGATCCTGGCCGGCGTGATCACCGCGTCGGCCGCCCAGGACTTCACTGCGGGCCGGCTGGCCGTGGCGCTCAGCTACGCGATCGGCTCGGCGCTGGTGCTGTACGCACTGTTGCTGGGCGGACGCAGGCTGGCCGACCGGCTCGCTCCGATCCGCGGCCAGGTGCAGGTGGTGATGGGGGCGCTGATGATCTGTGTCGCCGTGCTGATTGCGACAGAGGCCGACACGCGCTTCCAAACCGCGATCGCGGACGACCTGCCGGCCTTCCTCGTCAACCCCACCGGCGATCTGGAGGACGAGGAGGCGGTCGCCTCCGAGCTGGCGGCCGTCAGCGCGCACAGCGGCGGGGCGCAGGAGGCCGGGGCGGGGGAGCTCGACGAGGGCATCGCTCTGCCGCGACTGGGCCAGGCGCCCGACTTCACGGGCACCCAGTCGTGGTTCAACACCGACGGCGGCGAGGCCCTCGACATGGACGAGCTGCGGGGCCAGGTCGTCCTGATCGACTTCTGGACCTACACCTGCATCAACTGCATCCGCACGCTCCCCTACCTGAAGGCGTGGGACGGCGAGTACCGCGACGACGGCCTCACCATCGTCGGCGTCCACACCCCGGAGTTCCCGTTCGAGCGCGACGCGGGCAACGTCGGCGACGCGATCGACCAGAACGGGATCGCCTACCCCGTGGCGCAGGACAACGACTACGGCACCTGGACGGCCTACGGCAACCAGTACTGGCCGGCGAAGTACCTGATCGACGCCGCGGGCCAGGTCCGCTACGTCCACTTCGGGGAGGGAGAGTACGAGACGACCGAGCGCGCGATCCGGACGCTGCTGCGGGAGAAGGGCGACGACGAGCTCGGGAGGGGCGCCCGGGCGAGCGCCGAGTCCGCCAACCCCGCCACCCGCACGCCCGAGACCTACCTGGGCTCGGCCCGCGCCGAGGGGTGGGTGAACGGGCCGATCCGGTCGGGGACCCAGCGGTTCGGGCCGGCCCCCGGACAGCTCGATGCCAACGAGTTCGCGTACAGCGGGACCTGGCAGGTGACCCCCGACGGCGCCACGGCAGCCCGGGCCGCGGGGATAGACGCCGGGTTCGAGGCCGAGAAGGTGTTCCTGGTGCTGGGCTCGCCCGCCGGTCCAAGGCGCGTGCAGGTGCTGCTGGACGGCGAGCCGGTCTCGGCGGGCTCGGCCGGCGAGGACGTGGATCGCGGCGCGGCGACGGTCGCGGGCCAGCGCCTCTACCGGCTGATCGACCTGCCCGAGGCCGGCCGCCACCACCTCGAGCTCCGCTTCGCGCCCGGCATCGAGGGCTACGCGTTCACCTTCGGCTGAGCTCCGGGGTGGGCGGCTGGCCGCCTGGCCTGTGTGATCGATGTCTCCTCGCCGGTCGCCCGGCGCGGGGATGATCGGCGTATGGAAATGGGGGTGGCCGACAGGGAGCTGCTGGGCGAGGTCGTCATCGACGCGCGCTTTAACGGGCCCGCGGCCAGCGCCAACGGCGGCTACGCCTGCGGCGCCTTCGCGCGCTTCGTCGGGGAGCCGGCCGAGGTGACGCTGCGGACGCCGCCGCTGCTCGAGCGGCCGCTCGCGGCCGTTTCGAACGGCGCCGACGGCGTACGGATCGTGGACGGCGACGTGCTGGTCGCCGAGGTGATGCCCGCCGAGCTGCCGGACCTGGTGCCGCCGCTGCGCCCAGGCTTCGAGCAGGCTCTCGCCGCGCGCGCGGTGCACCCCGCGAACGGGGTTCGCCATCCGCTCTCCGACTGCTTCGTGTGCGGCCCCGAGCGCCACGACGGCCTGCACGTCAGCCCCGGGCCGATCGACTCCGCCGCCGACATCGGTGCCGCTCCTTTCCAGCCCGACGAGACCGTTGCCGATGACGGCATCGTGCGCCCCGAGGTCGTCTGGGGGGCTCTCGACTGCCCCAGCTACGTGCCCTCGATGTGGAACGGCGGCCGGATGGACACGGGCGCGATCAGCCTGCTCGGCCGCCTGACCGCCGAGAGGCTCCGCGAGATCGAGGTCGGCGAGCGCCTCGCGGTCGTCGGCTGGCCGCTGGGCTCCGAAGGCCGCAAGAGCTTCACGGCCTCGGCGATCCTCGACGAGGACGGAGAGGTGGTCGCGCGCGCCCAGGCGACCTGGATTCAGCTTCGCGGCTGACTGGCTTCGCCATCAATCGGGGCCCTGGCGGCCGCACATCATCAGTCGCGAAGGCTTCGCCTTCGCTCCATAGCCAGCGGCCTTGGGCCCCTCAGGGCTTCCGCGCGCTGACCAGCAGGTTGTAGAAGAGCTGGGCCGGCAGGTGGGGCTCCAGCAGGCGGGTGTCCACCTTCTGCAGCGCCAGGTAGGAGCGGAAGGCGAACGAGCGCCAGCCCCAGGGGATCTGCTCGGGCACGGCGCCAGCCTCGAGGGTCCTCATCGTCCAGCCGTGCATGTTGGCCAGCAGCTCCTCGCCGCCGACATGGACGTTGGCGAACCCCGAGCCGCGCGCGAAGGCATCGAGGTCGCCGGGCCGGAACGCGTGCACGTCCACCTCGCGCTCCAGGGCGTGGCCGTTGTGATCGTGCTCGGCCTCATAGCCGCGCCGGTCGGCGCCGATCGCGCGCCTCCAGAGGGGACCCGCCAGCAGCGCCGCACGCTTCGGCACGGCGGCGATCAGGTCGCCGTAGCGCGAGGGCTCGCCGCAGAAGACCAGGGTCCCGTCGCGACGCAGCACGCGGTTGAACTCCGCGAAGCCACGCTCCACGTCTGGGACGTGGTGCAGGACGGCGTGGCCGAAGACGAGGTCGAAGCTTGCGTCCTCGAAGGGCAGCCGCTCGGCGTCGGCCGTCACCGTCTTCACCTTCAGGCCCAGGCGCTTGGCATTGGCCGACAGGGTCTTCAGCATCCCGGGGGAGATGTCGGTCGCGGTGGCGTTCTCGATCACGCCCGCCTGCATCAGGTTGAGCGTGAAGTAGCCGGTCCCGGCGCCGATCTCCAGCGCGTCGCCGAACGGCCCGCCGGGCCGCGCGCCGAGGGCCTTGTCCATCTTCGCCTGCACCTGCCGCTGGCCGACGTCGCCGAAGTCGATCCCCCATTTGGAGTCATAGGAGCCCGCGGCGACGTCGTGGTAGCGCTCGTTGACGTCCTTGATCCGCTCGGGGCTTGGCGCGCTCATGGGGCGCGATGTTAGGTACCGATGCCCCGTACCCTGCGCGCCGATGGCGTACACGCAGCAGGACCAGCCCGAGGGGGTGCCGCCACTGGAGCTGACCGGCGAGCGCACGCTGCCCGACGTGCCGGAGGAGAACTACTGGTATCAGCGTCACGTCGCGGTCTACGAGTGGATCGCCGAGCGCTGCCAAGGCCTGCGGGTCGTCGACCTCGCGTGCGGGGAGGGCTACGGGTCGGACCTGCTGGCCGGCGCGGGCGCGGCCGAGGTGATCGGAGTGGACGCCAACCCCGATGCGCACGAGCACGCTCGCCTGCGCTACGCGCGGCCGAACCTGAGCTTCAGGCGCGGGCTGGTGGAGGAGTTCGACGAGGAGGCGGATGTAGTCGTCTTCCTGCAGACGATCGAGCACATCCACGACCCCGACGCGCTGCTGGAGAACATCGGGCGGATCGCGCCGCTCGCATACATCTCCACCCCGAACCGCCTGACGCTGGCCCCGCCCGGCGCCGTCAAGTCCGACAACCCATGGCACTTGCGCGAGTACGACCCCACCGAGTACCGCGCCCTGCTGGCGGCCCACTTCGATCGCGTCGAGATGCTGGGCCTGTTCCACGCCCGCCGCCTGCGCGCCCACGAGCTCGCGATCCGGCTGGGGTGGGACCGCATCCACCCGGCCGCCCGCCTGACGAAGCCCTTCTACCAGCGCTTCATCCCGGCGATCGGCTCGTCGGACTTCAAGCTCTCGCCGAAGGACCTGGACAAGGCGCTGGACTTCGTCGGCATCTGCCGTAGATGAGGGACTCAGTCGGGGACCTGGCCGTGGTGCTCCACAGCCACATGCCCTACGTGGAGGGGTTCGGCACCTACCCCTTCGGCGAGGAGTGGCTGTTCGACGCCTTCGCTCGCTCCTACGTGCCGGTGCTGGAGGGCGCCGAGCGGCTCACCGTCACGGTCACGCCGGTGCTGGCCGACCAGCTCGAGGCGTCAGGCGTGAGGGAGCGGATGCTGGAGTTCATCCGGCGCCACCGCCTCGGCGCCGCCCGGCGCGACGCGGCCGAGGCCGAGCAGCCGCTGCGGACGGCCGCTGCCGCCGACTCCGACGGCTACGAACGCGCAATCGCGCGCCTGGAAGGGATCGGCGGCGAGCCCTTGCGCGTCTTCCAGGACGCGGGCGCGCGCGTAGAGCTGATGGCCTCCGCGGCCACCCACGCCGTGCTGCCGAAGCTGGCGACCGTGGCCGGCCGCCGCCTGCAGGTCGACGCCGGCCTGCGGTCGCACCGGCGGCGCTTCGGCGCCCCGGCGGGCTTCTGGCTGCCCGAATGCGCCTACGTGCCCGGCCTGGAGTCCGCGCTGGCCGAGCGCGGGCTCTCCTACACCTGCCTCGACCTCAGCGCCTCCGAGCCCGACGGCGCAGCGCTGGCGCCCGCTCGGCTGCCGGGCGGGCTGACCGCCTTCACGATCGACTGGCCGACGGTGGAGCTGGTCTGGTCGCACCGGGGCTATCCCTCCGATCCCGCCTACCTCGAGTACCACCGCCTCTCGCCGAACGGGATTCGGCTGTGGTCGATCGGGGGCCAGCCGTATGACCCCGCGGCGGCGAGGGCCCGCGCGGCCGAGCACGCGCTCGACTTCCTCGGGCGGGTGCGCGCGCGGCTCGCGGACCACTCCGACCGTCGGGGCGCCCGCGGGTTGTGCGTGTTCGCGATCGACACCGAGCTGCTCGGCCACTGGTGGGCCGAGGGCCCCGCCTGGCTCGCGGCGGTCACCGAGGCGGCGGAGGGGGAGGGGGTGCGGATGGTGACCCTGTCGCAGGCGCTCGCCGAGCACGAGCCCGAGGCCAGGCGCGCGGGGGAGTCGAGCTGGGGCGAGGGCAAGGGCCTCGAGACCTGGGACAGCCCCGCCGTGGTCGACCTGGCCTGGGGCGCGCGGCGGCTGGAGCTGCGCCTGCTCGGCGTCCTCCGCGGCGCCCTGGACCCGGGTTCGGCCGGCGCCGCCCGCGCCGCACGCGAGCTGCTTGCGGTGCAGTCCAGCGATTGGGCGTTCATGGATCACCGCGGCCAGGCGGGCGACTATCCGTACGCTCGCGTCACCGCCCACGCCGAGGCGATGCTGGAGGCGCTGGCCACCCCCCAGGGCGCGGAGCCCCGCCTGCGCAACCTCGCTCCGGACCTGAGCCTGGCACCGCTCCTGGAGCCATGACCTGCGACGATTGGCCGGATGGCCAGTACTACGGCCGAGATTTGACTCGCGCCCTCATCCTCTCCTGGGAGTACCCGCCGCTGATCGAGGGCGGGCTGGCGCGGGTGGTCCGGCACCAGTCCGAGGGCCTCGTTGGGCTCGGGAACGAGGTCCACGTGCTCACCCGCGGCGGCGAGGAGTCGCCCGCCGAGGAGGTCGTCGAAGGCGTCCACGTGCACAGGGTGCGCGAGCCAAAGCGTCCGGCCGACCTGAACGAGTTCGTCGCCTGGGTCGAGCGGATGAACTCCGACATGCTGGCCGCGGGCGTCGAGCTCGGCGACCGGCTCGACTTCGACATCGTCCATGGCCACGACTGGCTGGTCGCCAACGCCTGCGACCACCTCGCGAAGCGCTTCGTCGCGCCGCTGGTGACAACGATCCACGCGACCGAGCACGGCCGCCACCAGGGATGGGTGGACAAGCACCCGCAGATCTACATCCACGGGGTCGAGCGCTGGATCACCAACCGCTCGGATCGCGTCCTTGTCTGCTCGACGTTCATGCGCGAGCAGGTCGTGGACGTGTTCGGGGTCGAGGAGGAGAAGGTCGAGGTGATCCCGAACGGCATCGACCCGGCCGAGATCCAGCCCCAGGACGAGGCCGAGCTGCGCCGCCTACGCTCGGAGTTCGCCGCGCCCGACGAGTCGCTGGTGCTGCTCGTCGGCCGGCTCGTCTACGAGAAAGGCTTCCAGTTCGCGCTCGAGGCGTTGCCGCGGATCATCGAGCGGCTCCCCGACACCCGCTTCGTCGTCGCGGGCTCCGGCACCCACGAGGAGGAGCTGCGGCGCCAGGCAAGCGAGCTCGGCCTGATGGAGCACGGCACCTTCGTCGGCTGGATCGGCGACGACGTGCTGCACTCGCTGTACGCGATCGCCGACGTCTGCGTGGTCCCCTCGATCTACGAGCCCTTCGGCCTGGTCGCGCTGGAGGCGATGGCCTCGAGCTGCCCCTGCATCGTCGCCGACACCGGCGGGCTGCGCGAGGTGGTGCCGCACGACGAGGTCGGGCTGCGCTTCCGCGCCCGCGACCCCGAGTCGCTCGCCGAGATGACGATTCGGATGCTCGAGGACGCGCAGCTGTGCCGCCGGCTGACGGCCGAGGCCTTCAACCACCTGCGGAGCTTCGACTGGGGCGACGTGGCCGAGCGCACCGCCGAGCTCTACGAGGAGCTGACGAGGCTGCGCTCAGCCCCGGCGGCCGGCTGAGCGGGCCCGTGGCGCCGCTTCCCGAGGGCCGCCGCGAGGTGAACCCGTCGCGGGAGGCCATGGGGGAGCGCCGAAAGCCCGGCTTCGGCCGCAAGACGGGGATCTCGGTCCCGATCTCGTTCGGGCTGCCGCTGATCGTGATCGGCCTCTTCCTGCTGATCACGGGCGCGACGACGGGAGGCGCCTTCTTCCTCGTCATCGGCGCCCTCGCCCTGGTGGCGGGCGCGGCCCTGTTCGCCTCAGGAAAGCGGCTCTAGCTGGAGCGTTGCGGCGCTACTTCTTCTTGCGCTTCTTGCGCTTGCACTTCTTCTTTTTCTTCTTGGACGCGGCGGCTTTGCCCTTGCCCTCGCCCTTGCGCTTGCCCTTCTTGCACTTCGTGGCCTTGCCCTTCTTGTCGCCGCCTCCGGTGCAGCCCACGAGCGCTGCCGCCTTCGAGCCGGTCTGGCTGACGCCGCTGTGGGACTCGAACTCGGTGTTGAACAGCCGAGCCGCGCCGTCACAGAGGTCGGTCGGATTGACGACGAGCCCGTTCTGAGCGAACGTCAGCGCGAAATTGGAGATCGGGATGTCGGGCAGGCCGTTGAACTCGACGCCGGTCCCCGCTCCGAGGACGAAGGTTCCCGTCAGCTTCATCGCCAAGGGCCCCATCAGGTCGAGGCCCAGTTTCGGCACCGGCGAGCCCTCCACGACCGCGACGGGCCCCAGCAGGGGGTCGTCCAGCAGCGGCGATTCCGCGACGGCCGAGCCGACGATCGTCCCCGGCGGGCAGGTGCCCGCCTGGAAGTCGACCTCGGGACAGGTGACGGTCAGCAGGTTGGGATCCGACCCGATGTTGCTGGGAAGGATCACCCGCGCTCGCTTCAGCCCGGCTTCCTCGATCGTCTGCGAGATCACCGTGGTCAGCGGCGGCTTCGTCCCCGAGGCCGTGAGGCCGGGGGCCCCGATCACGGCGCTGAACTCCGGCGTGAATGGCACCGAGTTGCAGCCAGTCGGCGTGAACGAGGGCGCCGTCGCGTTGACCGGGGTGTCGGGGTCGGCGTATGAGGTCGCGGTCACCGTTGCCGCCTTGGGAACACACGACGTCGGGTTGCGAATGAAGCCCTGGGGCGGGGTTCCCGCCGTACCCGCCAGGCTGACGGTCATCGAGTTGATGTCGATCGGAATTTCGAGGGGCGGTATCCCCGAGGTGTTTGGGATCTCCTCGATGACCGTGTTGAGCCCGAAGTCGCTCTGGCGCAACTCCGCGCCGGACTCGATTATGACCTTGGGCAGTATCCCGCCGACCGGGCGCAGCACGATCCCGAATCGGGCGGGCTCGCCAGCACGCGGAGTGATGTTGTAGAGGTCGCCGGGGATGTCGATCGGCAGCGGCAGGCTGAGCACGCTGGCGTTGGTGACCACGTCGCCCACGTCGCTGTCGGGGGGGCAGGTGTCGGAGCTCAGCTGGGCGCCAGTGCAGATCGCGGCCGACTGTGGGTTCCCGATCAGGCCGGGCGGCAGCCCGATCGTCAGGTCCTTGACGTCGTCCGAGGCCGACGAGAAGGTCATCGAGATGTTGAAGTTGGTGTTGGCGCCTGCCTGCGTGCTCGCCGGCTGCGCCGTGAAGCTGCTGAACCCCAGCGCATGCGCCGAGGAGGGCCCGATCAGGGCCACAAGGCCGGCCGCCGCGAGCGCGAGCAGGGCTCCGCGTCGCCTCAGCGACCCGCGCCCCCTACGAGTGGTGGTGCGTGCGCCCTGGTGCTCCATGCGTGTCTCCTCCCAATTTCGATGAGTTTCCATACCCCGAAAATGAGTATATGCAGATTCGCACCAATCATGCGCCGACGGCCCTGGGCTATTCGCGGGGCGGCTCGACCGGGTTCGGCCAGCGAAGCTTGTTCGGCGCCTCGCGCATCCTGATCAGCCTGGCCGGCGCGCCGCCGACCACCGCGTTTGCCGGGACGTCCTTGGTCACGACCGAGTTGGTGCCGACGATCGCGTTGTCGCCGACCCGTACGCCCCGCAAGAAGCAGGCGCCGTAACCGATCCAGACGTTTGCCCCAATCAAGAGCTCGCGCTTGTAGATGCCCTGCAGGCGAATCGGCTTCTCGACCTCGGTCACCCCGTGGTCGAAGTCGATGAACATCGCCCGGTCGGCGATCACGCACTGCTCGCCGATCCGCACGCGCTTGTAAGAGCTGATCGTGCAGTCCTGCCCGAACACGGTCTTGTCGCCTATCTCGACCACGCCCTCGTGGCTGCGGATCTTGGTGCCGTCGCCGATCCAGCAGAAGCGCCCGAACCGGATCTCTGCCCGCTTCCCGATCTGGAGCTGCAGGTCCTTGCCGAAGAAGACGGGGCCGTCGGTGCGCCAGCGCCATCCGGCCGGGGTCAGCAGCCGCCGCCACAGGTACCGCCACAGCAGCCGGCCGTAGCGCCAGTTCAACATCCCTTTGTCGGCCAGGAACCGCACCGTCCGGATCACGGCGGCGGATCATAAGTTGGGTTCGCAAAGGTCGCCGGAGCCCGCATCTACACTCCGCCACCGGTGCCTGCCAAGACCGACGAATCCCTGGCGAAGCGGCTGCTCGACGGCGACAAGAGGGCCTTGGCCCGGGCGATCACCCTGATCGAGAACGACGACCCGGCCGGGTGGGAGCTCGTGCGCGCGGTCTACCCGCAGACCGGCAAGGCCCGCATCGTCGGCCTGACTGGGCCGCCCGGGGTGGGGAAGAGCACCCTGATCGGCGCACTGACCAAGGAGATGCGCGAAGCCGGCCGCGAGGTCGCCGTGCTCTCGATCGATCCCTCCAGCCCCTTCACCCGCGGGGCGCTGCTGGGCGACCGCATCCGCCTCTCCGACCACTTCCTGGACGCCGGGGTCTTCATCCGCTCGATGGCCTCGCGCGGGGCGCTCGGCGGCCTCTCGGAGGCGACCCTGCAGGCGGCGCTGCTGATGGACGCCTCGGGCAAGGACGACGTCTTCATCGAGACGGTCGGCGTCGGCCAGGCCGAGATCGACATCGTCGACCACGGCGACACCGTGGTCCTGGTGCTGATGCCGGGAAGCGGGGACTCGATCCAGGCGCTGAAGGCCGGCGTGATGGAGATCCCGGACATCATCGTCATCAACAAGGCCGATCACCCGATGACCGACACGATGGTGCGCGAGATCCGAGGCGTGCTGTCGCTGGGGCCCGCGACCTCGTGGCGCGTCCCGATCCTGCGCACGGAGGCCGCCCGGGCGGAGGGCGTCGCCGGGCTCGCCGAGAGCATCGGCGAGCACCGCGCCCACATCGAGGCCGAGGGCACGCTGGACGAGCGGCGGGCGCGCAACCTTCGCAACGAGGTGCTCGAGCTGGCCGCCGCCCGCATGCGGCGCGGCCTCGAGGCGACGGTCGCCGACGATGCCGAGGTGGCGGCCCTGCTCGACCGGGTCGTCAGGCGGGAGCTGGACCCCGCCAGCGCCGCGACCGTGCTGCTGGAGCGTGGCGATGGTTAAGGGCGCTGGGGCTGATGTTGAGCACTGGGTGGGCCTGCGAGTCGACGGCCTCGGCGGCCGCACGATCGGCCGCGTCGCCGGCATCCATGTGGACGCCGAGGACGGCCAGCCCCGGTGGACCGTGATCCGGGTGGGTCCTGTGGCTGGCTGCACCGCCATCCCCTTCGAGCACGTGGCCGAGGGCGCCGGGCGCCTTTGGTCCGGCTACGAGCGCGGCTGGGTTCGCGAGGCGCCCCGCTTCAAGCCCAGCGAGGCGCTGACCGCCGACAACGAGCTCGAGCTCTGCGCCCACTGGGGCATCCGCGAGGGGCATGGCCGGTCCGCCGAGATCGCGGAGCGCGAGGCCGACGAGATTACTTCGGTTCCGGCCGGGCAATAAACGTCGAATCTGGCCCGACGGCTCGTCGTCAACTTGAAGGGCGGCGAACCGCGCCGCCCCCCACGAGGAGGTTCCAACGATGCTGCTCGAGAACAAGAACGCGATCATCTACGGAGGCGCGGGCTCCATCGGCGGCGCGGTCGCGCGTGCCTTCGGGCGCGAGGGTGCGCAGGTGTTCCTGGTCGGACGCACGATCGAGACCCTCGACGCGATCGCCGAGGAGATCCGCTCCGATGGCGGCAAGGCCGAGACCGCGGTCGTAGACGCGCTCGACGAGGCCCAGGTGGAGGAGCACGCAGCGAAGGTGGACTCCGAGGCCGGCTCCCTCGACATCTCCATGAACGTGATCACCCACCCGTACACCCACGGGACCCCGCTCTGGGAGCTGGAGGCCGACGACTACATGGCCCCGGTCGAGGTCGCGGCCCGGACGACGTTCATCACCGCGCGGGCTGCAGTGCGGAGGATGATCCCCCGCAAGTCGGGAGTGATCCTCGCGTTCGGCGGGCCCGGCGACCGCAGCGGCCCGGCGCGCGACTACTACCTCGGCGGTACGCAGGTCGCGTTCGACGCGATCGAGACCTTCCGCCGCCAGCTGTCGATCGAGGCCGGACCGCACGGCATCCGGTTCGTGACGCTCTCCAGTGGCGGTGTGACCGAGTCCCTGCCGGGGGAGTCCGAGGGCAGCCAGGAGATCGCCGACCTGATTGCGGCCTCGACGCTGACGGGCCGCGCCGCCACGTTCGAGGAGGTCGGCTACACGGCGGCCTTCGCCGCCTCGGACCAGGCGCGGAGCATGACCGCCGCGACGATCAACGTGAGCGCCGGAGCCCTGATCGACTAACAGCCCAGCTGGCGCGCGATCACCATCTGCTGCACCTCGTCGGTGCCCTCGCCGATCGTGAGGATCTTGGCGTCGCGGTAGAAGCGGCAGACCGGGTACTCCTCGATGTAGCCGTAGCCGCCGTGGATCTGGACCGCCTCCTCGGTGGCGCGGACGGCGAGGCGGCCCGTGATCAGCTTGGCCTGGGCCGCTGTGAGCGTGAAGGGTCGCCGCGGTCCTTCTCGATCGCGGCGCGGTAGACGAGCAGGCGGCTGGCCTCGATCTGGGCCGAGATGTCGGCGATCTTCGCCTGGATCGACTGGAACTTCGAGATCGGCTGTCCGAACGCGCGGCGCTCCTTTGCATATGCGAGCGCCTCGTCCAGGGCGCCCTGCGCCAGGCCGACGCCCATCGCGGCGACCCCGATGCGCCCGCCGTCCAGGATCTGCATGAACTGCTTGAAGCCGTCGCCGCGGCGGCCGAGCAGGTTCCCCTCGGGGACGCGGCAGTCGTCGAACGTGAGCGGCCGGGTGTCCGAGGCGTTCCAACCCATCTTCCGATATGGCTCGCCCGCCTCGTAGCCCGGGGTGCCGTTGGGGACGATCAGGTTTGAGATCTCGCCGTCGCCCGTGACGGCGGTGATCGTGACGCAGCCGGATATTTCGGTCCCGGAGTTGGTGATGAACTGCTTGGCGCCGTTCACCACCCACTCGCCGCCGTCGAGCTTGGCCGTGGTCTTCGTGTTGCCGGCGTCGGAGCCCGCCTCGGGCTCGGTCAGGCCGAAGGCGGCCAGCTTCTTGCCCGCCACCAGCTGCGGCATCCAGTCGTCCTTCTGCTCGTCGCTGCCCCAGAGGTGGATCGGCATCGTCCCCAGCGAGGTGTGGGCGGCCATCGTGATCGCGACCGAGGAGTCGACCCTGGTCAGCTCCTCGACCGCGAGCGCGTAGCTGAGGGTGTCGGCGCCGCCGCCCCCGTACTCCTCCGGGAAGGGGATGCCCATCAGCCCCAGCCCACCCATCTTGGCCACCAGGTCGTATGGGAACGACTTGGTGCGATCGAGCTCCTCCGCCACGGGCGCGACCTCGTTGCGCGCGAAGTCACGGACCGTGTCGCGGAGCAGCCGCTGCTCGTCGCTGAGGTCGAAGTCCATGCGGCCCGCCAGTCAAGCACAGGCCGGGAGCGGGGGACCGGCTACGCCGCCGCCCCGTTCAGCGCCCGCTCTCCCTGTGGGCTCAGCACCCCGCGCGCCTCGCGCACGGTCAGCTCCTTGCCGCAGCGCTCGCAGATGCGGCGGTCGTTGACGGCCCCGCCGCACTCGCCCTTGTGGACGATCCGAACCGGGAGGCCGCCCGGCTCACGGCAAGGTGCTTGTCGCCCCAGTGCATCAGCGACACCATCACCGGCCACAGGTCCAGCCCCTTCTCGGTCAGGAAGTACTCGAAGCGCTCGGGGCGCTCGCTGTAGATGCGGCGCTCGAGGATGCCCTCGTCCACCAGGCGCTCGAGCCGGCTGGCGAGCACGTTGCGGGCGACCCCCAGTACGCGCTGCATCTCGCTGAAGCGCCGGCGCCCGTAGAAGACCTCGCGGATCACGAGGATCGACCAGCGCTCGCCGATCAGCTCCAGCGTGCCCGCGACCGAGCAGACCTGCCCCCGATAGTCGTTGTGGAGCACGGGTGTGATCTTCGCACACTCGGTTGCGTCATGCAACCGACCCTGGTACGGTCGCTCCATTCGAGCAAGGGAGACCGGATGGACCTGACGCTGAGCATCGAGATTCAGTCACTGGAGTTGGAGCTGACCGAGGACGAGATCCTCGCCGACCTCAACTACGGGCGGTGAGCTCGGCCGAGCTCGAAACCCCGCCCGACATGGTCGACGCGGTCACGGCCGCGGACGCGGCGCGGGCCTGGGCCGGGCGCGCGCCCGACCTCACCCGGCGCCGCGAGCTGGTCTGGCAGGACCCCATGCCCTCCGCGGCCAAGGGCGCCGAGCTGGCCGGGCTCGACTACATGCGGGCCATGATCGCCGGGGAGATCCCGCCGCCGCCGATCGCGGTGACGATGAACTTCACCCCGGTCGAGGTGACCGACGGCCACGCCGTCTTCGAGGGACAGCCCGGCGAGGAGCACTACAACCCGATCGGCGTCGTTCACGGCGGGTATGCCTCGACGCTGCTGGACTCGGCGCTCGGCTGTGCCGTGCACACGACGCTGCCGGCAGGCTCCGCCTATACGACCCTGACGCTCGAGGTGAAGATGGTGAGGCCGATCACGCGCGACACCGGCGCGGTCCGGGCGGTGGCCGACGTGATCCACCGGGGGCGGCGCCAACAGACCGCCGAGGCGAAGCTGTTCGCGGTCGAGGGCGAAAAGCTGCTCGCCCACGGCACCACCACCTGCATGATCATCGGCGGCTGAGCGCGCAGGCGACGTCAGTCGCCGCAGCGCGAAGAGAGGTGTGGGAGTCGCCCTACGATCGGGGGCATGAGCTCCCCGGCCGCCGGCAATGGCTCCGGCCCCCGCGTGCGGCTCGGCCGCATGGTCGAGGACGGGGTCGCGCCCAGCATCCTCGGCCTGATCGAGCGCGGCGTCGCGCGCGAGCCCGACCTGGCGGCGCGGATGCGCGGGCGGGTCGTCTTCCGCTTCCGCGAGGACTTCTCGCCGCTGCGCATCAGCTTCCGCCCGCGCACGGTCGTGATCGAGGACGGCGACCTGCGCAAGCCCGACCTCGTGATCGCGGGCCGGCTGCCGGACATCGTCCACTTCGCCACGGTGCCGACGCTGGGCGGGAGGCTCCACGGCGTACCCGACCCTCGAGCGGCCCGCGGGCGCAGGGCGCTGAGCAGGCTCGCGAGCGGACGCGTCCACATCGACGGCGACACCGCCCTGGCCCGGCAGGTGCTGCGCCTGCTCGCGGTCTAAGGGGCTGTCAGCCCCGCTTGATGCTGGAAGAGCCGCGAACCAGCTCGACGAGCAGCCGCACGCCGTAGCCGGTCGGCCCCTTGCCGGCGTACTCGCGGCCCACGTCCCAGGCGGTGCCCGCGATGTCCAGGTGGACCCAGGGGCGCTCGTCCACGAACTCCTCCAGGAACGAGGCGGCATAGATGGTGCCCGCCTTGCGCTTCTCCGAGGCGTTGGTGAGGTCCGCGACGGTGCCCTTGGTGAGCTCCTTGTACTCGGGGTGCAGCGGCAGCCGCCAGGCGAGCTCGCCGGTGCGCTCGGCGGCCTCGGCGACCTCCGCCGCGAAGGCGTCGTCGTTGGAGACCAGCGCGGCGTAGGTGGAGCCGAGCGCGATCAGGACAGCGCCGGTCAGCGTCGCCAGGTCCACCAGCCGCTCCGCGCCGCCCTCGACCGCGTAGGCGAGCGCGTCGGCGAGGATCAGGCGGCCCTCGGCGTCGGTGTTGTTGACCTCGACGGTCTTGCCGTTGAGCTGGGTGATGATGTCGCCGGGCTTGGTGGCGTGGCCGCTCGGCATGTTCTCGGTCGATGGCACCACCGCCAGCACGTTGGCCGCGATCCCGAGCTCGGCGATCGCGGCGACCGCCTCGATCACCGCGGCCCCGCCGGACATGTCCATCTTCATCTCCTGCATCCCGCCCGAGGGCTTGATGGAGATGCCGCCCGAGTCGAAGGTAACTGCCTTGCCGACCAGCGCCAGCAACGGCCCGTCGCCCTCCATCCGCATCGCGATCAGCTTCGGGGGCTGGTCGGTCCCCGCCGAGACCGCCTCGAGGCCGCCCATCCCGCGCTCGACCATCTCGTCGCGGTCGATCACCTCGACGCTCACGGCGTCGTGGGTGGCGGCGATCTCCAGCGCTCGCTCGGCGAGGTAGGAGGGGGTGGCGACGTTGGAGGGAAGGTTCTGGAGCTCGCGGGCGCGGTTGGCGCCCTCGGCGGTGACGCGCGCCACCTCGGCGCGCTCGCTCAGTTTCGGGTCCCCGATCAGGGTCAGGGACTCGAGCTGGGGTGGGGAGGCCTGGTCGCCCTCCTCCTCGGGATCGGAGTCGGATTTGAAGCGGTCGAAGCGATAGGCGGCCATCACGGCGCCCTCGACGAGTGCTGCGGCCAGCTCCTCGTCTGCGTCTTCGGGCAACGCGACCGCGAGCGATGTGGCTCGCAGTCCGGCCGCCTGCTTGGCGGCGATCGCCGCGGCGACCCGGGCCCGCTCGGCGTCGAGCTCGTCTCGGGCGCCCATGCCCACCACGACAACCCGCTCCGGGCGCTCGGGATGGATCAGGGTCGACTTGCGGTAGGCGTCCCGCGCGTCCTCGGCTCCCCGCGCCTCGCGAAGCGCCTCGGGCAGCTCGCCGTCCTTGAACAGCAGCACGGCCGTCAGGTCGGCGTCAACCTCTGACAGGGGCGTCTGGGCTACCTGGACCTGCACGGGCGTCGCAGCATACGACCCGGCTATCTTTCCGATCCCGCTCCTTGCTCCCGACGAAAGGCGCAGATGTCGAAGACGGTGATCCTCTCCACGGCCCGGACCCCGTTCGGGAAGATGGGCGGCGCCCTGGCTCCCCTGGATGCGACCGAGCTGGGAGGGACCGTGATCTCCGAGGCCCTGGACCGGGCCGACGTCGCGCCCGAGCAGATCGAGGGCGTGGTCTACGGCCAGGTGCTGCAGGCCGGCCAGGGGCAGATCCCCTCGCGCCAGGCCCAGATCAAGGCCGGGATCCCCAAGGAGGTGCCCTCGGAGACGATCAACAAGGTCTGCGCCTCGGGAATGCGCTCGGTCGGCATCGCCGACCAGGCGATTCGCGCCGGCGACCTCGAACGTCGGCGTCACGGGCGGCATGGAGTCGATGAGCCAGGCGCCCTACCTGCTGCCCGGCGCCCGCTTCGGCTTCCGGATGGGAGACGTCACGGCGATCGACGCCATGACCCACGACGGCCTCACCAACCCCTTCACCGAGAAGCAGATGATCAACGAGGCGAGCGAGGTCTCGAACGAGCTCGAGATCACCCGCGCCGACATGGACCGCTTCGCGGTGCGCTCGCACGAGCTCGCCCACAAGGCGACCGAGGAGGGCAGGCTCGCCGAGGAGATCGTCAGCGTCACGGTCAAGGGCCGCAAGGGCGACACCGTCGTCGAGGCCGACGAGGCGATCCGCCCCGACACCGACCTCGAGACCCTCTCCAAGCTGAAGGCGGTGGGCGGCGACGACGCCACCCACACCGCCGGCAACGCCCCCGGCGTCAACGACGGCGCCGCCGCCGTCGTGGTCTCCTCGGATGAGTGGGCCAAGGAGAACGGCAAGCAGCCGATCGCGACCGTGCTTGCCTACGGCCAGGTCGCCGACGACTTCCCCTATCTGGCCAAGACCCCCGCCAACGCCGCCAAGCAGGCGCTGGAGAAGATCGGCAAGAGCCCCGAGGACGTCGACCTCTGGGAGATCAACGAGGCCTTCGCCTCCGTCGCGCTCAACTCGATGCGGATGCTCGGAATCGACGAGGATAAGGTCAACGTCAACGGCGGCGCGATCGCGCTGGGGCACCCGATCGGCGCCTCGGGCGGCCGCATCATCGGCGCGCTCGTCCACGAGCTGCAGCGCCGCGGCGGCGGACTCGGCGTGGCCGCGATCTGCTCCGGCGGCGGCCAGGGCGACGCGATCGTCCTCGAGGTCAACGGCGCCTGACGCCGATGGGGGAGGGCGCCGCCGGCCGCGGCGCGGCCTTCTTCGACCTCGACAAGACCCTGATGGCGGGGTCCAGCGGCATGGTCTTCGCCCGCGTGGCCAGCACGCGCGGGCTCGTCTCGCGGCGCCAGATGGCGAAGTGGGGGCGTGACCACCTCCGCTACCGGCTGCGCGGGTCCACCGACGAGGAGACCTCGGAGCTGCTGCGGGTGGCGAAGGAGACCTTCAGGGAGGTCCCGGAGCGCGACATCGTCCGCATGGGGCCTGAAGTGCTGGCGGGGATCCTGCCGCGGATCTACCCGGAGATGCTGGAGGAGGTCCACCGCCACCAGGACGAGGGGCGGGCGACGTTCATCGTCAGCGCGGCGGGCAACGAGATGGTCGCCCAGCTCGCCGACGTGCTCGGCATGGAGGGCGGGATCGGCACCAGCTACGAGGTCGGCCCCGACGGCCGCTACACCGGCCGGCTCAACGGCCCCTTCGTCTACGGCGAGGGCAAGGTCGAGGCGATGCAGCGCTTCGCCTCCGAGCACGGCATCGACATGGATGAGTCCTACGCCTACTCGGACTCGGTCAGCGACCTGCCGATGCTGCGCTCGGTCGGCAACGCCGTGGTCGTCAACCCCGACGAGCCCCTGTTCGAGGTCGCCCGCGCCGAGGGCTGGACCGTGATGCGCTTCGAGCGGCTCGGGCGCAAGCTCCTGATCGGGGGCGCCGCCGTCCTCGCCGCGGCGCTGGCCGGATCCAGCCGCGCCCTACGGGCGCGCCGCCGCGAGGCGCGCCGCTTCCGAGGCATGCGCACCCGCTGAACAGCGGGCTAGCCGGCGCACGCCACGAATCTATGTCGTCGGGGCCCGCTGCCTAGACTTTCCCCATGGCAATCGAGCCCGAGGCGCAGGCGTCGCGCCCACGAGTGGCGGCAGGAGGTCTACGAGAAGCGCGCCGAGCGCGAGGCCCTGTTCGAGACGATCTCGGGCGAGCCGGTCAACCCGCTCTACACCGAGGAGGACCGGCCGAGGCCGACGCCGAGCGCGACATCGGCCTGCCCGGCGAGTTCCCCTTCACGCGCGGCGTCTATCCCTCGATGTACCGGGGGCGGCTGTGGACGATGCGCCAGTTCGCGGGCTTCGGCACCGCCGAGGAGACAAACGAGCGCTTCCGCTACCTGCTCGACCACGGCCAGACCGGCCTCTCGACCGCCTTCGACATGCCGACCCTGATGGGCCTCGACTCCGACCATATGCGCAGCCTCGGCGAGGTCGGGGTGGAGGGGGTGGCGATCGACACCCTCGACGACATGGAGACCCTGTTCGCCGGCATCCCGCTGGACGAGGTGACGGTCTCGATGACGATCAACGCGCCGGCGGCGATGCTGCTCGCCTTCTACGTGGTCGCCGCCGAGAAGAAGGGGATCCCGCCGGAGAAGCTCGGCGGCACGATCCAGACCGACATCCTCAAGGAGTACATCGCCCAGAAGGAGTGGTGCTTCCCGATCGAGCCGGCGCTGCGGCTGGTCGAGGACATGATCGAGTGGTGCTCGCGCCGAGATGCCGCGCTGGCACCCGATCTCGATCAGCGGCTACCACATCCGCGAGGCCGGCTCGACCGCCCAGCAGGAGCTCGCCTTCACGCTCAAGGACGGCTTCACCTACGTCGAGTCGGCGATCGAGCGCGGACTGGACGTCGACGACTTCGCGCCCCGGCTCTCGTTCTTCTTCAACGCCCACATCGACTTCTTCGAGGAGATCGCCAAGTACCGCGCCGCGCGGCGCATCTGGGCGCGCGAGATGAAGGAGACCTACGGCGCCAAGCGCGAGGAGTCGTGGCGGATGCGCTTCCACACCCAGACCGCGGGCGTCTCGCTGACCGCCCAGCAGCCGCTGGTGAACATCGTCCGCACCACGATCGAGGCGCTGGCCGGCGTCCTGGGCGGCACCCAGTCGCTGCACACCAACTCCTACGACGAGGCCCTGGCCCTGCCAACCGAGGAGGCCGTGCGGCTGGCCCTTCGCACCCAGCAGGTGATCGCCCACGAGTCCGGGGTCACGAACACGATCGACCCCCTCGGCGGCTCCTACTTCATCGAGACCCTGACCGACGAGATGGAGCGCGCCGCCTACGAGTACTTCGCCCGCATCGACGAGCTGGGCGGGATGGTCGAGGCGATCAAGCAGAACTTCCCCCAGCGCGAGATCGCCGACGCCTCCTTCCGCTACCAGACCGAGGTCGACTCCAAGCAGCGGATCGTGGTCGGGGTCAACGACTACGTCAACGAGGGCGACGAGGAGATCCCGACGCTGAAGATCGACCGCGAGCTGGAGCGCAAGCAGGCGGGCCGCCTGCAGGCGACCAGGGCGGGCCGCGACTCGGCCGAGGTCGAGCGCACCCTGGCCGAGCTGAAGTCGGCCGCGGCGACCGAGGCCAACCTGATGCCGCTGTTCATCGACTGCGCCCGCGCCCGCGCCAGCGAGGGCGAGATGGTCGCCTCCCTGCAGGAGGTCTTCGGGCGCTACACCGAGTCGCCGGTATTCTGAGCGAATCAAGGGGCCGGCTTGCACCGGCCCCTCGAACGCTCGCTTTTTTTTGCTTCCTCGGTCTAGCCGGCGGGCGACCCCTTCGCCTTCGCCTTGACGCAGGCCACCGTGACGACAGCGGTCCCGTTGACGGCCGGGGCCGTGTTGTTGGCGATCTCCGCCGCGTAGCCGGTGGGGGTCAGGTAGCCGTCGTCCCACCAGAGGTCATGGTCGTCGGGCGACAGCTTGACCCCGCCGCCGACGGGGCGCAGGCCCTTCGGGCAGCTGGCGCTGACGGTGGCGAACGTATCCGCCGCCGTCGGGGCAACCGTCTGCGTGTTGTTCACGTAGGTCAGACGCTGAACTGCGTTTTTGTTGAAACTCTTCTTGGTCAGGAAGCCGCCGCCCGCGACGGCCGTCCCGGCAAGTGCCGCGATGAGAGCGATGATCGCAACGATCATCCCCGGATTCGGGCGGCGCCCTCGAAGGTTCTTCGTCATCACTGCTCCCTTCTCGTGGTTGCACACCGTCCCTGCGGCCCCCTTGAGCTGCGTCGGGGCGACGGACGGGCTGTGGCGGCAACCTATCCGGATGCCTCCGATCGATACGAGGCCGGACGGATGCCGGCTGTGGGCTGCAGCGTCGTGGCTACGCAGCGGCGCGCCGCTCCGACTCGACGATGAGGACGACGTCGCCGACCGGCGTCAGGTCGGATCCGGCGGCGAACATGCGGCCGATCTGACGGCGGCTCGCCTCGGAGCGGGCGAGCTTGCACGCCGCCTCGCGGTCGAGGCCGGCGGCGATCACGCGATCGGAGTGCTTCGGGTCCCTGTAGAGAACGTCGTACACGATGCCTCCTGGCTTCCTTTGCTCGGACGACATGTTGATCCGCTGAACAAGTTCGTCCAACCGTAGCAAATCTCCTGTTTCAATACGGTGAACTACTGAGTCGTTCCGACCCGAACGATCTCCTCTACCGTTCCCGCCCCGTATGGCAGCCGAGGCCGCCCAGAAGAAGATCCGCATCGTCGTCGCCAAGCCGGGCCTCGACGGCCACGACCGCGGCGCGAAGATCATCGCCCGCGCGCTGCGCGACGCCGGCATGGAGGTGATCTACACGGGCCTGCACCAGACGCCCGAGCAGATCGCCGAGACCGTGATCCAGGAGGACGCCGACGCGGTCGGCCTCTCGATCCTCTCGGGCGCGCACATGACGCTCGTCCCCCGCGTGGTCGAGCTGCTGAAGGAGCAGGGCGCCGATGACGTCATCGTCACCGTCGGCGGCACGATCCCGGCCGACGACATCCCCGAGCTGAAGAGGCTCGGGATCGCCGCGGTCTTCACCCCGGGCGCGCCCACCGACGAGATCGTCGACTTCGTCCGCGGTGCGGTTCGCTAGCCGGCGCGCGGGGTATGCCATAGCGGTACCCTGATTGACTGGTCAGTCAACCAGTCTTTAGCTGTAATATCCCGCGCCGCCACTCTCCCCAAGGAGGACCTGACTTGAAGATCTGTTGTCTCGTCAAGGAGGTCCCGGACGCCGCTGTCGAGAAGCGGATCGACCCGGAGACCAAGCGCCTGGATCGCTCGGGCGAGAAGAACCTGAACCCCTTCGACACGCACGCGATCGAGGCCGCGATGCAGATCAAGGAGGGGGGAACCGACGTCGAGGAGATCGTCGCGGTGACGATGGGCCCCGACAGCGCCGTGCGCGCCCTGCACAAGGCCGTCGCCCTCGGCGCCGACCGCTCGGTGCACCTCACCGACGCGGCTCTGGAGGGCTCCGATGTAGCCGCGACCGGCTACGCCCTCGCCAAGGTGCTGGAGAAGGAGAGCCCCGACCTGGTCCTGCTGGGCCAGCAGTCGGACGACGGCGAGTGCTACACGATCGGCGCGGTCGTGGCCGACCACCTGAAGATGCCCTCGCTGACCCAGGTGATCAAGATGGACGCGGCCGACGGCAAGCTCACCCTCGAGCGTCAGGCCGAGTACGGCTACGACACCGTCGAGGTCGAGCTGCCCGCCGTGATCAGCGTCGGCGACGCGATCAACGAGCCGCGCTACCCCAGCCTGAAGGCGATCATGGGCGCCAAGAAGAAGCCCCTCGACACCCACGCCGCCGGCGACGTCGGCATCGAGGCCGACCGCGTCGGCGAGGGCGGCTCCCGCACCACCGTGCTGGAGCTCAAGCCCCCTCCCGCCAAGGAGGCCGGCGAGATCATCGAGGACGAGGACACGAACGAGACGGTCGAGAAGATCGTCGCCTGGCTCGACGAAAGGAAGCTGATCTAGATGCCCGGGATTCTGGTTTACGCCCTCCACGACGACGAGGGCAACTTCAACAAGAACTCCCTCGGGGCACTCTCCGAGGCGTCGAAGCTGGCCGGCGAGCTCGGCACCGAGGCCTCGGCGATCGTGGTCGGCGACGTCGCCGACGACGCCGCGAAGTCGCTCGGCAAGTACGGCGTGAAGACGGTCTACCGCGCCAAGGACGTCCCGGAGGGCCTGGCCCAGCCGATCGTCGACGCGATGGCGAAGGTGATGACCGACAACGACATCTCCTACGCGCTGTTCGGCGGCGGGCTGCTCGGCTTCGAGATCGGGGCCGGACTGACCGCCAGGCTGAACGCCGGCGTGACCATGGAGGTGACCGCGGTCAACGTCCAGGACGGCAAGCTCGTCGCCGAGCGCCCCATCCTGCAGGACTCGCAGATCGCCGACGTCGGCTACGTCGAGGAGCCGGGCATCATCATCGGCCGCCTCAACGCCTTCGACGAGAACGAGGGCAGCGGCGAGGCCGAGGTCACCGACGTCGACGTCGAGCTCTCCGAGTGGTCCACGAAGGCCAAGATGGTGAAGCGCGGCGAGCAGCGCGGCGAGGACGTCAACATCGAGGACGCCGACATCCTGGTCGGCGGCGGTCGAGGTCTCGGCCAGGCCGAGAACTTCAAGATGGCCGAGGAGCTGGCCGAGTCGATGGGCGGCGCCGTCGCGGCGACCCGCGCCGTGGTCGACGCCGGCTGGTACCCCTACGCGGCCCAGATCGGCCAGACGGGCAAGACCGTCGCTCCGAAGCTGTACCTGGCCGCCGGCATCTCTGGGGCCATCCAGCACAAGGTCGGGATGCAGAACTCCGAGAACATCCTCGCCATCAACAAGGACCAGAACGCGCCGATCTTCGAGTTCTGCGACTTCGGCGTCGTCGGGGACCTGCACAAGATCGTCCCCAAGCTGACCGAGGCGATCAAGGCCAAGAAGGGCGGCTGACGAGGTTCATATGGGCCAGAAGGTCGCGCCCGCAGAGTTTCCCCCGCCGGTGAACCCGGCGGAGGACTTCATCGTCCCCATCACCGATCCCGAAGAGGAGCGGATCGAGGTCGGGGTCGCGATCGCGGGCGGCGGCCCGGCCGGGCTCGCCTGCGCGATCCGGGTGATGCAGCTGCTCGAGGACGAGCCCGAGCTGACGGAGAAGCTGGGCGAGGTCCCCGTCGCGGTGATCGAGAAGGGCAAGACGCCGGGCGCCCACCTGCTCTCCGGGGCCAACATGAAGCCGTCCGCGATGCGGGAGCTGTTCCCGGATCTCGACCCCTCCGACTGGCCCGTCTTCCAGGAGGTGACCAAGGACGCGGTGTACTTCCTCACCTCTCGCGCGGCGGTGCCGCTGAAGCCGATGCCGCCGAACTTCCGCAACCACGGCAACTACGTCACCTCCGTCTCGAAGCTGGGGCGGTTCCTGGGGGAGAAGGCCGAGGAAGCCGGCGTCTACATCCTCAGCGAGACCGCCGCCGACAAGCTTCTGGTCGAGGACCGGATCGTCCGCGGTGTCCGCTCGGGCGACAAGGGACGCGACCGCGAGGGCAAGGAGCTCTCGAACTTCGAGCCGGGCTCCGACGTTGTCGCCAAGGCGACCGTCCTGGCCGAGGGGACCATCGGCCATCTCACCGGCGCCGCCCTCGACTACTTCGACCTGCACGGCGCAGACCCCCAGCGCTGGGAGCTCGGCGTCAAGGAGATCTGGGAGGTCGAGAAGCCGCTCGATCGGGTCATCCACACGCTCGGCTGGCCGTTGCGCTGGCGGCCGAAGTGGAAGGAGGCCGGCGGCAGCTTCATCTACCCGATGGGCGAGGACAAGGTCTGCCTCGGGCTCGTCGTGGGCCTCGACACCACCGACGCCACCTTCTCGGTCCACGACGCCCTGCAGCTGTTCAAGACGCACCCGTTCATCGAGAAGATCCTGGACGGCGGCAAGCGGGTCGGCTGGGGGGCGAAGACGATCCCCTCGGGCGGCTACTGGTCGATGCCGAAGCGGCTCTCGACCCCGGGCATGGTCATCTGCGGCGACGCCGCGGGGATGGTGAACATCCCGACGCTGAAGGGGATCCACTACGCCATGCACTCCGGGATGTTCGCCGCCGAGGCGATCGTCGAGTCGCTGAAGAGGGAGTCGGTCAACTTCGAGGGCTACGAGCGCAAGGTGAAGAAGCTCCCTGATCGAGAAGGACCTGTGGCAGTCGCGCAACATGCGCCAGCCGCTCTCCAAGGGGCTCATCTTCGGCGGGGCGATGGGCTCGATGATGGTGGCCACCAAGGGAGCCTTCCCCGGAGGGCACTGGAAGAACGAGGACGACGCCGAGGTGCCCGTCGAGAACGACGGCGCGGCCAAGAAGTACCCCAAGCCCGACAACAAGTACATCTTCGACAAGCTCAACTCGGTCTTCCTCTCGGGCAACGCCACGCGCGACGACGCGCCCAACCACATCCGGATCCAGGAGAAGGTGCCGAGGGAGGTCGCCCAGAGCTGGGTGTCGATGTGTCCGGCCCAGGTCTACGAGATCCCCGACGACCAGCTCGAGAACGGCGCCGGGACGGTTGACGTCCAGGTGACCCCGTCGAACTGCGTCCAGTGCGGCGCGATCACGGCCAAGGGCGGCCGCCTGACGATCCCCGAGGGCGGCGACGGCCCCCTCTACACGGAGACGTAGCCACGGTCGAGGTAGAGCTCAGGGATCAGTCCTGGGCGGGGATCCGGCCGATCGAGCCGGGCGACAAGGATGCGCTGCTGGCAGGGTTCGAGCGGCTCAGCCCGGAGTCGCGCTACAAGCGCTTCCTGACCCCGATGGAGACCCTGAACAGCTCGCAGCTCGCGTACCTGACGGAGGTCGACCACCGCGATCACGAGGCGCTCGTCGCGATCGACATGGGGGCCGGCGACATCGTCGGCGTCGGCCGCTACGTCCGCGAGGGGGATTCCGGGCCCGCCGAGGCGGCGGTGACGGTGGCGGATGACTGGCAGGGCATCGGCCTCGGCACGGCGCTGACGCGGGTGCTGGCGGGCCGGGCGGTGGAGGAGGGGATCAGCAGCTTCACGGCGCTGCTGCTGGCGGACAACGCCGAGATGGTCGGGCTGCTGAACAGCGTGGGGGAGGTCGAGCTGAAGGCGCGCGAGGGCGAGGCGATCCAGGTCGAGGTGCCGCTGGCGCCCGAGGTCGTCAAGGACCCCGCCCTGCGGAGCGTGCTGCGGGCGGTCGCGGCCACCGAGGGCCGCCTCGCCTCGACGCCGGGCGAGTCCCCCTAGGTCTCGATCAGGCGGCGCTCGATCGCGTAGCGCACCAGGTCCGACCGGCTGCTCAATCCCAGCTTCTGCTGGATGTGGGCGCGATGGGACTCGACCGTGCGCACGCTCAGGTACAGGGTCTCGGCGATCTCGCCGTTGGTATGCCCGAGGGCGATCAGCCGCAGCACCTCGAGTTCGCGGCTGCTGAGGTTGTCGGGCTCCTCGAGCTCGCGCTCGGCGGCGAGCCTCGCGCCCAGCTCGGGCTGCAGGTAGGTCTTGCCCTCGGCGGCGAGCTTTACGGCCTTGACCAGCTCCTCGCTGGCCGCGTCCTTGAGGATGTAGCCCAGCACACCCGCCTGGAGAGCCTCGCGCGCGGGCGCGGTCTCGGCCTGCATGGTCAGCATCACGATCTGGGTGTCCGGCGACTGCTCCCGGATGGTGGGGATGGCCCCGAGGCCCGAGCCGCCGGGCATGTTGATGTCCAGGATCAGGACGGCGGGGCGGTGGCCGTTGACGTAGCGAATCGCGGAGTCCGCGTCCCCGGCCTCGGCGACGACCTGGATGCCGCTCTCGTCCTCCAGCAGCAGGCGCAAAGCGCTGCGGACCACCACGTGGTCGTCGGCGAGAACGACGGTTATCGGGTCACTACCCCCTGTGCTCATCATTTGCGTGGGCCGGAATCGGCGCCCGGTACAGAGTAGATCGGACCGGCCGCCGGGCACGCCGCAACTCTTGCCCTACCCAATTGTTATGGAGCCGTGTTCAGGGAGAACGCACAGCGGACGTCGGGGCGCCGGGCGTTCGCGGCGGCACTGCTGGCGGGGCTCGCCTGCTTCTCGATCGCCCTCTTCCCGGGCGGCGGCGAGGCCAAGAAGAAGAAGGCCAAGCAGCAGCAGGACCCCAACATCGTCCTGTTGATGACCGACGACCAGACGGTCGAGTCGCTGAAGGCGATGCCGATCACGGACTCGAAGCTGGCCAATGCCGGCGTCACCTTCGACAACAACTTCGCGAGCTTCCCGCTCTGCTGCCCCTCTCGGGCGACGATGCTGACCGGGCAGTATCCGGACAACCACGCGATCAGGACCAACCAGTTTCCCAGCGGCGGCTACGGGTCGCTGGTGCCGACGGAGTCCAACACGCTGCCGGTCTGGCTGCAGAAGGCGGGCTACCACACGGCCCACATCGGCAAGTACCTGAACGGCTACGGCACCACGAGTGTCGACACCCACGTGCCGCCGGGGTGGAGCGAGTGGTACGGGTCGCTCGACAACCCCGACAACTTCACCGGCGGCACCTACACGATGTACAGCTACACGCTGAACGAGAACGGCGCCATCGTCCACTACGGCTCGACCCCGGACGTCGTCGACCCCGCCACCTACCAGACCGACGTCTACTCGGCGAAGGCCGCGGACTACATCCGCCGGCGGGCGCCCAAGAACAAGCCCTTCTACCTCTCGGTCGCGCCGCTGGCGCCGCACGGTGAGGCCGCGTCCTGCAACTGCGCCGGCGACGATCCGCGCGCCGCCCCGCGCCACCAGGGCCGCTTCGCCTCCGAGCCGGTGCCGCGCCCGCCGTCGTTCAACGAGGCCGACGTCTCGGACAAGCCCGCCGACATCCGCAACCTGACGCCGATCACCGGCCCGCAGCAGAACGCGATCGACGCCCGCTACCGGGCCCGCCTCGAGAGCCTGCTGGCGGTGGACGAGATGGTGGGCAACATGGTTTCCACGCTGAAGGCGGAGGGCGAGCTCAAGAACACCGTCTTCATCTTCACCGCCGACAACGGCTTCTTCCACGGAGAGCACCGGGTCCGCAACGGCAAGGTGCGCCACTACGAGGAGTCGAGCGGCGTGCCCCTGATCGTCCGAGGCCCCGGCGTCCCCAAGAACCAGCGCCGAGCCCAGCTCGCTGTCAACGCCGACCTGGCGCCGACCATCCTCGACTACGCCGGCGGCAAGGTCGGCCGTCCCGTCGACGGGCGCTCGCTCGTCCCCGTGATCGAGGACAAGCTGTTCGATCCGGGGCGCGGGATCCTGATCGAGGCCTTCAACAACGCGGACCCCAACGAGATCGACACCCGCTACAGCGCCGTTCGCACCGATCGCTACGTCTACGCCGAGACCGGGGCCGAGCAGGAGCTATACGACCTCACCAATGACCCCTTCCAGCTCAACAGCCGCCACAACGACTCCTCGCTCGGCGACGTCAAGGCGGCGCTCGACCGCCTGCTCGCGAAGGTCACTTCCTGCGCGGGCAAGTCGTGCGCGACCAAGCCCTCGCTGAAGCTGCAGCTGAAGTTCCGCAACGGCGGGGGCTGCGTAGCCAATGGAATTCGCGCGAAGGTGGGCGGGGGACAGGTGCCCGAGGTGCTGAGCGCCCGCTTCTACGCCGACGGTCGCAAGGCGGGCAATGACGGCAACGGGCCCTTCGACGCCAAGATCGGCGCCAAGCGCCTCGACGAGAACGACAAGAACCGGATTGCGGCCAACGTCACCCTGCTGGACGGCCGGGACTACACCGTCAAGCGCAGCGCGCCGGACGCCTGCTGACGGAGTTCGGCTAAGCGGCCGCGGCGACGGGCTTCGTCGACCGCACGAACCCGGCGATCTCCTCGGCGAGGCGCTCGGGCTGGTCCAGCGACACGAAGGTCTTGGCGTCGGCGATGCGTACCACGCGCGCGTCGGGCATCGAGGCGGCGAGGCGGTCGGCGTGCTCGACCTTGAACCAGCGGTCCTCGGGCGCCCAGGCGAACAGGGTCGGCGAGCGGAAGCCCTCGAGGTCGCGGGCGGCCTGCTCGGTCTGCGCGGGGTCCGCTCCGAGGATGAACTTCTTCGTGTCGTCGCGGATCTCGCTGTTCCCGATCGTGGGCCTGAGCCAGTCGTCGAGCATCTCGCCGGGGATGCGCGATTTCGTCAGTACGCCGAATGCGAGCGGTGAGCGGCGCAGCGGCTTCAACCGCATGCTCTGGGCGAGCATCGTCCAGGCCCCGGGGATACGAGCCATCGGCTTGAAGTAGGCGAACAGCTTCGGCGGGAAGTTGTCGTAGGCGTCGCAGTTGGTCAGGATCAGCCTGCCGACACGCTCGGGCGCCGAGGTCGCGACCAGCTGGCTGATCGCCCCGCCCGAGTCGTTGCCGACGAGGGTGACGCGGTCGAGGCCGAGCTCGTCGAGGAAGGCGAGCACGAGCTTCGCGACCCCGGGGGGCGAGAGGTCAGCGTCGGAGGCCATCGGCGTGGTGTGGCAGCCGAGCGGGAGGTCGGGCACGACGCAGCGGAAGTCGGGGGAGAGCCGCGGCGTGACTCGCTCCCAGAGCCTGCCGTTGACGAGCAGTCCGTGGACGAAGACGAGCGGCTCGCCGGTGCCCTCGTCGCGGTAGGGGATCGGTCCTTGGGGAAGTCTGACCTCTTTCATACAGACTGTATGTATCACAGATACAGTCTGTACGTCAAATCACGGAGCGACGACCCTTTAGTCGCGCCTTCGCGGCGCGGCTAGAATCGTTGCAATGAAGACCGAGATACATCCCGAGTACGTCCTCTCGCACGTCCACTGCTCGTGCGGGAACGATTTCTACACCCGGTCCACCAAGCCTGAGCTGCACGTCGAGCTGTGCTCGCAGTGCCACCCGTTCTACACGGGCAAGCAGAAGCTGGTCGACACAGGCGGCCGCGTCGAGCGGTTCCGTCGCCGCGCCGCGAAGAGCAAGAAGGACTAGCCGAGGTGCCGGCGGGGCCCAACGGGCAGGGGCCCGCCGACGGCGCGGGCCGCGAGGTTTCGGCCCAAGCCGAGACGATGCCCGACGGCATGCCGGTGGCGTCGAAGGACGCCCCGGTAGGCGGTCAGGCGGTGCTCGAGGGCGTGATGATGCGCGGCGTCTCGACCTGGGCCGTCGCCGTCCGCAACCCCGAGGGCGAGATCGAAGTCACCTCGGAGCCGATCGTCTCCTGGGCGAAGCGCCACCGGGTGCTCCGCTGGCCCGTGATCCGCGGCGTCGTAGCGCTCGGCGAGTCGCTCAAGATCGGCTTCAAGGCGCTCGCGATCTCTGCCAACGCGCAGCTGCCCGAGGACGAGGACGGCAAGCAGGAGGAGATCGGCGGCTGGATGTGGGGGCTGACGATCGCGCTCTCGATGGCGCTCGCGGTCGGCCTCTTCTTCGTGATTCCTGTCGGCGCCACCAGCCTGATCAAGGACTGGCTCGGCTCGGCGCTGCTGTTCTGGCTGGTCGAGGGCATCCTCCGCACGCTGATCTTCATCGGCTACATCGTCGCGATCAGCCGCCTGCCAGACCTGCGCCGGGTGTTCGAGTACCACGGCGCCGAGCACAAGACGATCTCCACGTTCGAGGCAGGCGACGAGCTGACTCCCGAGAACGCGAAGCGCTACTCGCGGCTGCACCCGCGCTGCGGCACCAGCTTCCTGCTGATCGTGATGGTCCTGGCGATCTTCGTCTTCGCCCCGATCGGCCTGCCCGAGTGGTACTGGCTGCTGCTCTCCCGGATCCTCGGCATTCCCCTGATCGCTGGCCTCTCCTACGAGGTCATCAAATGGGCGGGCAAGAACCGCAACAAGGGCTGGGTCCGCGTGCTGATGTGGCCCGGCCTGATGCTCCAGAACCTGACCACCCGCGAGCCGGACCTGGATCAGCTCGCGGTCGCGATCCGCAGCCTCGAGGAGGTCCTCGCCAACGAGGACCTCGACGAGGCCCGCAAGGAACAACCGATCGAAATCGTCGCCTAGCCGGCCGCAGCGCGGTTTCAACGCACTGAGCCACCCGCGAATGCAGGGATTTGTCGACCGCGCAATCACCCGCCCGCGTGCCAACCTGTGGCGATGATCGACGAGCTCGTAGAGCAGATCGAGAAGCGCCACGCGGAGCTCGAGGCCGCGATGTCCGACCCTGCCGTGATCGGGGACCGTGAGCGCTACGCCGAGGTCGGGCGTGAATACCGCCAGCTCGAGGACGCGCACGCGCTCGCGGCCGAGTACCGCAAGCTCAGCGACGACCTCGAGGGCGCGCGCGAGCTGCTCGCCGAAGACGGCGACGACCGGGAGCTGAAGGCGGTCGTGGCCGACGCGCCCGAGCGGCTCGATGAGCTGGGCGAGGAGATCCGCCTGGCGATGGTCGAGCGCGACCCGAACGACGACAAAAACGTGATCGTCGAGATCCGCGCCGGCACCGGAGGCGACGAGGCGGCGCTGTTCGCCGGCGACTTGCACAAGATGCTGACGCGCTACGCCGAGCGCCGCGGCTACTCGACCGAGGCCCTTTCGTCTTCCCCCGCCGACCAGGGCGGCTTCAAGGAGAGCACCTTCGCGATCAAGGGCGACGGCGCCTACTCCGTCTTCAAGTACGAGGGCGGGACCCACCGTGTGCAGCGCGTCCCCAAGACCGAGTCGCAGGGTCGCATCCACACCTCGACGGCAACCGTCGCGGTGCTGCCCGAGGCCGAGGAGGTCGAGGTCGAGATCGACCCCGGCGAACTCGAGATCGATACCTACCGCTCCACCGGCCCGGGCGGCCAGTCGGTCAACACGACGGACTCGGCCGTCCGCGTCACCCACAAGCCGACCGGGATTGTCGTCTCGATGCAGGACGAGAAGTCCCAGCGGCAGAACCGGGAGAAGGCGATGCGGGTGCTGCGCGCCAGGCTGCTGGAGCACCAGCTCGCCGAGCAGCAGGCCGAGGTCGCCGCCGAGCGCAAGGCGCAGGTGGGGACTGGCGAGCGCTCGGAGAAGATCCGCACCTACAACTTCCCCCAGGATCGCATCACCGACCACCGCGTGAAGCTGACCGCGAACGGCATCGAGCGGGTCCTGGGCGGCGAGCTCGACGAGTTCACCGAGGCGCTCTCGGCCGAGGAGAAGCGGCAGCGGCTCGAGGCGCAGGCGACCAAGGCGGGGGGCTAGGGCCGATGGCGCAACTGAACGCGGCATCAATCGGGGAAGCGCTCGAGGGTGCCATCGATGCTCTGACGGCGGCCGAAGTGGAGTCCCCGAAGCTGGACGCTCAGCTGCTGCTGACCGAGGCGACGGGCTGGCCGCGGGAGCGTCTGGCGACCGAGCCCGAGGCGCCGCTGCCCTCGGGCGCTTCGCGGACCTTCGGTGAGATGGTCCGCCGCCGGACGCGCCGGGAGCCGATCGCCTACATCCTCGGGCGCAAGGGCTTCCGCAACATCGAGCTGCAGGTGGACCCACGGGTTCTGATTCCTCGCCCAGAGACCGAGCTGCTGGTCGAGATCGCGGTCGAACTGGCCCCGGCAAGCGTGGTCGATGTGGGCACGGGGTCGGGGGCCGTCGCCCTGGCCGTGGCCGACGAGCTCCCGGACGCCGAGGTGACCGCCACTGACACCTCCGCGGACGCCCTCGAAATCGCGATGGCGAACGCGGACAAGCTGGGGCTGGAGCGGGTCGCCTTCACCACGGGCAGCCTCCCCACCCGGGGCAGCTTCGACCTGCTGCTCGCGAACCTCCCTTACGTGGGCGACGCCGAATGGGAGGACCTCGAGCCCGAGATCCGTGACTACGAGCCCCGCAAGGCCCTGGTTCCGGGCCCCACCGGAATGGAGGCGATCCAGGCGCTGCTCTCGAAGCTCGCGGCGGCCACGGACGTCACACGCGCGATCGCGTTGGAGGTCGGGGCCGAGCAGGCCGCGGACACGGCCGAGCTGCTCCAGGCCGCGGGATTCGAGCGAGTCGAGGCCCGCCCCGATCTCGCCGGAATCGACCGGGTTGTGCTCGGGCACCGGCCCCCTTCCGAATCGGGTTGACGGAGGTCGTCTCGATCGAGCGCGACGGCACGGTTGCCGCGCGCGAGGAGCTCGAGCGGGCGATCGGCGGGGGAGGCGTCGCGGTGTTCCCCGCCGACACGCTCTACGGGCTCGCCTGCGACCCGCTCGACCCCGACGCGATCGAGCGGATCCACGAGATCAAGGGAAGGGACGAGGGCAAGCCGTCCGCGATCCTCTATTTCACACCGCTGGCGATGCGCGAGCTGATCGCGGGGCTCGGCCCCGGCGCGCGCGCCGCGATGGGGGCGCTGCTCCCCGGGCCCGTGACCCTGGTGATCGCGAACCCGGAGGGCCGCTACCCGCTCGCAGCCCGCGGAGACCCGACCCGCCTCGGCGTACGACTGATCGAGGGCCCGCTGCTGGGGATGCCGCTGCCGGTCTTCCAGACGAGCGCCAACCGGAGCGGTGAGCCGGCCCCCGCGAGCTTCGAGGCGATCCCGCCCGCCCTGCTGAACGAGGTCGACCTCGCAATCGACGGAGGTGAGTTGGGCGGCGAACCCTCGACCGTCGTCGACGTCAGCGGGCTGGAAACCGGAGGCGATTGGGAGGTCCTGCGGGAGGGCACGCTGTCGGTAGCCGAGGTTGCTGCCCGCCTCGACCTGGACTAGTTGTCCCCCAGCGCCCCGCCGCGCCTCCTCGAGCGTCTGGAACAGCTCCATCGCGAAGGCCTTCCCGTCGCGGAGCTCCCAGACCTGGACGGCCTCCATGCTGACGTCGAGCCCTGTGCTCTTGCCGCGGGCGTGCAGCGTGAACGGGACGGCGACGCGGTCGCCGATCTCCTCGAAGGAGTGGGGCTCCCAGCGAATCTCGTCCATGACCTCGTAGAAGGAGTCGAAGTAGCGGCGGACGCCCGCGTGTCCCTCGTAGGTGTCCGGCTCCGAGGCGAGGTTGGCCGGGGTGGTGACGGTGAAGTCGGGGTGGATCAACGGCAGGATCCCCTCGACTCCGTCCTCGTTGAACGTGTCGAACCCGCGTCTGACGATCTCGACGTTCTGGCTGGCCACCGGTGGACAAGCTATCTTCGCAGCGAAGCCAACCCGGAGGACGACGTGACCGACTTGCCTGACGATTTCCAGACCGCACCCCTGTCCGAGGTCGATCCCGAGATCGCCCACGTCCTCGACCGCGAGCTGGGCCGCCAGCAGGGGACGCTGGAGATGATCGCCTCCGAGAACTTCGTGCCCCAGGCCGTGCTGGAGGCGGCGGGGTCGGTGCTGACCAACAAGTACGCCGAGGGCTACCCGGGCCGCCGCTACTACGGCGGTTGCGAGGAGGTGGACGTCGCCGAGCAGCTGGCGATCGATCGCGCCAAATCGCTGTTCGGAGCCGACCACGCCAACGTCCAGCCCCACGCCGGCGCCCAGGCCAACAACGCGGCCTACATGGCGATGCTGGAGCCCGGCGACACGATCATGGGGCTGGCCCTCGACCACGGCGGCCACCTGAGCCACGGGATGAAGCTGAACGTCTCGGGCAAGCTCTACGAGGTCGTCCCCTACCACGTGAGCAAGGACGACTACCTCGTGGACATGGACGAGGTCGAGCGGCTCGCCACCGAGCACAAGCCGAAGGTGATCGTCGCCGGCTGGTCGGCCTACCCGCGCCAGCTCGACTTCCCCGCCTTCCGCTCGATCGCCGACAAGGTCGGCGCCAAGCTGATGGTGGACATGGCCCACTTCGCGGGCTTGGTCGCCGCGGGCGAGCACCCGAACCCGGTCCAGCACGCCGACGTCATCACGACGACGGTCCACAAGACCCTCTGTGGCCCGCGCAGCGGCATCATCCTCTGTCGCGAGGAGTTGGCCAAGGACATCGACCGCTCGGTCTTCCCGGGCCAGCAGGGCGGCCCGCTGATGCACATCATCGCGGCGAAGGCCGTGGCACTCGGGATCGCTGCGAGCGAGCCCTTCAAGGAGCGCCAGCGCCAGACGGTCGCCAACGCCCGCGCGCTGGGCGAGGGCCTCGCCGCCGGCGGGGTGACCGTCCTCACCGGCGGCACCGACGTGCACCTGGTGCTGGTCGACCTGACCCCGACGGGCGTCTTCGGCAAGGAGGCCGAGCTGCGGCTGGAGGAGGTCGGGATCACCCTCAACCGCAACGCGATCCCGTTCGACGAGCGCAAGCCGATGGACCCCTCGGGCCTGCGGATCGGGACGCCGGCGCTGACCACGCGCGGGCTGGTCGAGGACGACATGCGCGAGATCGCCGAGATCATCGTCGCCGGCCTGGGCGACGACTTCGAGTCGAACAAGGGCGCCCTGCTCGAGCGCTCGCAGGCGCTGATGGAGCGCTACCCGCTCTACCCGCAGCTCTCCGCCGCGGCGGTCTAAAGCGGCCTAAGGGCCGCCCGCCGCCGCGCGTACTCTGCGGCGGATGAAAGTCTGGGTCGACTGCACGGCCGCGGCGCATCCGCTGGTGCTGCGGCCCATCATCGAGCGCATGCAGGGCGCCGGCCACGAGGTCGAGGTGACCGCGCGGGAGTACGGGCAGACGGAGGGGATCCTGGAGCGGCTTGGGATCCCGTACACCAGCGTGGGACGGCACGGCGGCGAGCGGATGGCAGGGAAGGGCGTCGCGCTGGCGGGCCGCAGCAGGAGGCTGTGGGGCTGGGCGCGGGGGAGGGGCTTCGACCTGGCGCTGGCGCACGGGTCGGTGGATATCTCGGTGGTGGCCCGGGCGCTGCGCATCCCGCTGGCGCAGATGAACGATTACGAGCACGCCGGGCTGCAGCGCAGGCTCGCGTTCGGGCGTGCTCGCGTCGTGATGGCGCCGGACGCGATCCCAGTCGAGGCGATGGAGCGGGCGGGGGCGCGCCCCGAGGCGCTCTTTCGCTATCCGGGGCTGAAGGAGGACTACTACCTGGCGGACTTCCGCCCGAACCCGGCGGCGCTCGAAGAGCTCGAGCTGGAGCAGCTCGGCCTGGGGGGTGAGGGGCCCGACCCCGTGCTCGTCGTCGTTCGCCCGCCGCCTGAGACTTCCGAGTACCACGCGCAGAATCCGCTGTACGAGGGGGTGATCGAGAGGCTCGGCGGCGCCGCCGACACGATCGCCGTCGTGATCCCGCGTACCCAGGCGCAGGCGAGCCGCCTGCGCGAGCGGGGCATGCCCTCGCTGGTGGTGCCGAATCGCGCCGTTGACGCCCAGAGCCTGATCGCCTACGCCGACCTCGTCGTCAGCGCCGGGGGCACCATGAACCGCGAGGCGGTGGCGCTGGGCACGCCGGTCTACACGATCTTCAGCGGCGCGATGGGCGCCGTCGACGAGAAGCTGATCGCCGAAGGGCGGCTGCGCGAGCTGTCGGACCCGGCGGACATCCAGCTGGTCAAGCGCGAGGCCGGAACGGGCCCGGTCAGCCCCCGCGACCCTCAGATCCTGGTGGACGCGGCCCTCGCGGCCGCCTCCTGACAGCGGCTTCGGGAGAATCAGGCCGATGCGCTCCCTCGACACCCAGGACGCGGTCCTGGCGTTCATCTTCGCGGCTGCGGTCGCGTGGATGCTGGTCCCGGCCGCCGAGGCGATCGCACGCAAGATCGGCGCGATCGACGAGCCGAAGGAGCGCGGACTCCACGACGTTCCCACGCCGAAGCTGGGCGGGCTCGCGATCCTGGTCGGGGTGCTCGGAGCGGGGCTGATCTGGCTGCCCTGGGACAAGGAGACGCAGTCGATCCTGCTGGGCGCCACCGCGATCACGGCGCTGGGGGTTGCCGACGACGTCTGGGACCTGCCGGCGCTCCCGAAGCTGCTGGGGCAGATCGGAGCGGCGCTGATCCCAGTCGTGTGGGGCGACGTGCGGGTGGACGTGACCACGCTCCCCTTCATCGGCGGCTTCGACACCGGCTGGGGCTCGTACCCCCTGACCGTGATCGGGATCGTCGCGATCATCAACATCATCAACTTCATCGACGGGGTGGACGGGCTCGCCTCGGGCGTCTGCGCGATCTCGGCCGGCGCCTTCGCGGTGATCGCGATCTCGCTGGACCGCTACGAGGCGGGTGTGCTGGCGGCGATCACGGCCGGCGGGGCGCTCGGCTTCCTGCGCCACGGATTCCCGCCGGCCTCGAGCTTCATGGGGGACACGGGCTCGAACCTGCTCGGTTTCCTGCTGGCGGTGACCGCGGTCCAGGGATCGCTGAAGACCAACGCGGCGCTGGCCCTTGCGCTTCCCCTGGTGGTGCTGGCCGTGCCGATCCTGGACACCAGCTTCGTGGTCGCCAAGCGGCTCAAGTACCGCCAGCCGATCTACCAGGCGGACCGCTGGCACTTCCACCACCGGATGGCCAACATCGGCTTCTCGCAGCGGCGGACGCTCGCCTACCTGTACGGCTGGACGCTGTCGCTGGCGGGGCTGGCGCTGGCCCTGCGCTTCGTGCCCTACAGCGACGACCGGGGCAATTTCGACCCCTTCTGGACGGTGGTGATGGCCGCGTTCATCGTCGCCGCGCTTGCCGCGAGCATCTACGTGATCGATGTGCTCGAGATCCTGAAGCTGCGCCGTCTGCGATTGCGCCAGGCCGCGGGCCCGGAGGCCGCGAAGCCCCCGGTCGAGGCCGAGGTCGACGCCGGCGTCGCCCGCGAACTCGATACGGGCACCTACGCGGCGGTCAACCCGGAGACGGGCGAGATGCAGGCCGTGGACCCCGACACGGGGGAAATGGAGCCGGTCGAGAACCGCGACCGAACCCCCCAAAACTAGGTCCTGTCCTCCACGCCCTGCTGCGTGTGCTGCGAGTCCGGTCGCTCAGGCCCCCAGGGCTTGGGCGACCTGCTCGCGCCCGCGATAGAGCCTGCTCATGACCGTGCCCTCGCGGACGCCGAGCGCCTTGGCGGCCTCGGAATAGCTGAGGCCCGCGACGTCCACGGCCGCGACGGCCTCGCGATAATGGTCGGGCAGCTCGCCGAGGGCGTCGAGGACGGCCGAGGTCTCGAGTGCCTGCTGAGGATCGGTGGTCCCGGAGGGGGCGCTGATCTGGTCCGGGTCCTCGACTGCATCCGTGGTCGCCGCCCGCTTGGTGCGCTCACTGCGGAGGTGGCTGTACCACGTGTTTCGCAGGGCCTTGATCAGGTATCCGAGGTCGTCGTCGCGGCGGATCAACCGGGGTTTCGAGAGGACCTTCACGTAGGTCTCCTGGACCAGGTCCTCGGCCAGAGCCCGCGACCCCGACATGGCGCAGGCGGCGCGAAAGAGGGCGTCCATGTGGTCGCCGGCGGCCTCGGGATCGAGCCGGCGCAACTCCCCCTCGACCATGATGAAGATGATCAGAACGGCACCGCCCCGTCGCCCTTCCAGGAAGCGAGAGTCAGCAGCTCCTTCTCGCTGACCCCCTCGCCCGACAGCACGCAGGTGAACCCGTCGCGCCACCAGGTGACGATCTGCTGGCCCTCGTCGGCGACCGAGGCCAGGTTGACGTCGTTGAGCGTCGTGCGGGCGGCGTCGTCGGGTGGCTCGATCCCCTCGCCCGAGAGGATCGTGTAGCCGATCCGCTTGCCGTCCCGCTCGTAGAAGACCGTCGTCGCCTCACGGCCAGCGATCTCATCCTTGCGCTGGCCGGCGGCGCGCCAGCCGAACTCGGGCGCGAAGTTGGGGTAGGGCAGGTCCTGCGCCCTGACGTCGAGTAGCAACGGCTGCGCCGGGTCCGGCGGGGTGGAGGGATCCGTGGCGGGCAGCTCCGAGAGCTGGGCGGCCTCGACGATCGTCGGGCCGCCAGTTCCGGTGGGGAGCACGAGGACGGTCGCGAGCGCCACGGCGGCGATGGCGCCGGCGATGGCGCCCCCGATTGCGAGACGGCGACGACGAACCGGGGCCGAGGGCGAGGACCGCTCGGCGCTGATCCGCTCGCGCAGGCTGAGGGGCGCCTGCAGGTCCATGCCGCCGATGGCCGAGAGCGCCGCCCGCTGGCGGGCCAGGGCGGCTGTGAGCTGGGGCGACGAGGCCACCCGTGCCTCCAGCTCCTCGCGGCGGCCGCCCTCGAGCGTGCCGTCCGCGAGCGCCACGAGGTCTCGCTCGTCCTGCTCGCTGATTCGGTTTGGATCCATCCCCTGTTCCGATCTATCTCCGTTCATGGCCCCCATCTAACCATGCAGGACGCGGGGGCCCGGCAACTATTCCAGCCCGCTCGGGAATAAGTCCGCTCCGCTTGCGTCCTCGGCGGTGTCAATCACACCACCACCGGAGGTATTCGGAATGCGAACCATCGAGCGAATCAAGCGGACACCGTTGCTGGCATCGGTCGCGGTGCTGACGGCGGCCAGCCTGGTCGGCACCGCGACTGCCGCCCTCCAGGGCAACGAGAACGCGAAGAAGGCCCAGGTCATCGTCGGCGCCGACAACGACGAGATCGGCAACGGCACGATCCAGCCGATCCCGACGCCCCCGGGCGCGGATCAGTCGCTGAAGAAGGCCGACCTGATCGACGGCGGGCTCGGCCCGGACACCCTGATCGGGCGTCTGGGCAGCGACGTGTTCAAGGCCGGCGAGGGCGATGACGTCATCGTCGGCGGCACCGAGGGCGGCCAGCCCCAACCCCCGCTGCCGAACAGCGACATCGCCTACGGCCAGACCGGCAGCGACGCGTTCATCTGGGCGCCCGGCGACGGCTCCGACGCCTTCGTCGGCGGCAACGCGGCCAAGGTGAAGAAGAAGAGGGTCAAGGGTGAGAGCGTGAAGAAGACCGCCAAGGGCAAGGTGAAGAAGCTCAAGAAGCCCGCCCCGGAGGTCGACACGCTGGTTATCGGCAACCTCGTCCTGACATCGGACTCGAGCACGCCGCAGCTGTTCAGCACCAAGTTCGGCCAGCTGCCCCAGGTGTTCAGCTCCGACCGGGGTGTCCCCACCCCACTGGGCGGCACGCCGCCCCGCAATCCGAACCTGACGGGACTCTGCGAGATCGTCGCGGCGCCCCCGGGCCTCGGGTTCGACTACCTGGTCCGCTTCTTCGGCGCGCCGGGCAACCTCTTGGTCACGATCCGGACCAAGGGAGTCGAGCAGGTCATCTGCCCGACCAACGGCACCGACGGTGCCACGCTGACCTCGCTCGGCAAGAACGGGTCGGGTCCTGTCGTGACGCAGAGCGTCGACTTCACGGCCCCCAAGGGCTCGAAGCTGGCGGCTTTCGTCAAGTAGCCAGGGAAGGGATCAGGACAAGAAAGCGGCCGCCGGCTCGCCCGGCGGCCGCTTTCCTCTGTCGGGTAGGATTTCCGCCCCTCCGCTCCCCCTGCGGGGGTTTTTTTGCCTTCACTTGAGGGGGCAGAAAAGTCGGAATTTGCGTCTATTTGACCCCAACATCGCCTCAGGGATGGTCCCTTGTCCACGCTCGCCCTAGGAGAGAGGTCTAGAGACGTGGGGTCCGGCGGCTCGCGAGCGGTCCTCGCCGTGCGCTACTTCGACCTGGTGCTGCTGGCGGCGGCGCTGCCGGTTTTCCTGGCGGCGGACCTGCCGATCGCCGGTTACGCGGTCGTCGCCGCCGTCTGGGTGGTCTCGCTCGCGGTCGAGGTCTACACCGAGCGGCGCGTGGTCCGCGAGCTCAAGCAGGGCAACCGGCGCGACGCGATGGGCTGGATCGCGGCGACCACGCTGGGGCGGGTCTGGCTGCTGGCGCTGGCGGTGCTTTTGGTCGGGCTGCTGGACGTGCGCGAGGCGGGCCTGGCCGCCGCGCTGCTGTCGGCGATCCTGTTCACGGTCCACTTCGCCGCCCGCTTCATCGCCCGGGCGATGACGCCACCTGAGGAACGCATCTGATGTCCCGCAAGGCCAAGGTCCTGCTCGGCGTCGGCATCTACATCGCCTTGATCGTCGCCGTCTTCGTGATCTTCGGCAACGACGGCGAGAACGAGAGCTTCCAGCCCCAAAACGAGTTCAAGCTCGAGCCCTGGATCTACATCAAGATCGCCGGCATCGACATGTCGATCAACAAGGCGGTCCTGTACCTGGTGCTCGCGTCCGCGCTGACCTGCGTCGCGATGGTTTACATCGCGAAGCGCATGGCCGAGAAGCCCAACCGGACCCAGACCGCGGTGGAGCTCGCCTACGACCTCACCAAGAACAACATCACCGGCGGCAACCTCGACGGCAAGCTTGCGGTCAAGTGGTTCCCCTTCATCGCCACCCTCTTCTTCTGGATCTGGTTCTCGAACATGCTCGGCTACCTGCCGCTGCCGACCAACAGCGAGCACACCTTCGATCTGTTCGGGGTCGCGGTCCCGTCCTTCGCGATCTACGCGGCGACGGCCAACATCTCGATCCCGCTGGTGCTGACCCTGGTGGTCTGGTTCTCGTACCACTACGAGGGCGTGCGGGACAAGGGCTTCTTCGGCTACCTGAAGAGCTGGCTCCCCGGTGGCATCGAGGACATGAACTTCGCCTTCAAGGCGTTCGTGTTCGTGATCGAGTGCATCTCGCACTTCGTGCGGCTGATCTCGCTGTCAGTGCGACTCTTCGCCAACATCCTCGCCGGCCACCTGCTGCTGCTGTTCATGGGCGGCGGCCTCGCCGTGCTGCTGGGGATCGCCTCGCTCGGCGTCATCACCTTCCCCGCCGCGTTCGTCTTCTTCGTCTTCGAGGTGGGCTTGGTCGCGACGCTTCAGGCGTTCATCTTCGCCACCCTGACTTCGATCTACATCGGCGGCGCTGTCGCCGAAAGTCACTGAATCACCTAGAAAGGAGCTGTAAATGGATGTCCTGCCCCTGATCGCTCAGTCGACCGAGACGGTCACTGACACCGGCGTCACCGACGCCGGCAAGGCGATCGCCCTCGGCATCGGCGCCGGGCTGGGCTCGATCGGCGCCGGTATCGGCGTCGGCTTCATCTTCGGCAAGGAGATCGAGTCGGTCGCCCGCCAGCCGGAGATGAAGGACGAGCTTCAGCAGATCCGCTGGCTCGGCTTCGCTCTGACCGAGGCCGTCGCCTTCTACACGTTCATCTTCGGGCTGATCGCCTTCTTCCTCTAGGCCGACAGTGGACCTGATCAACGACATAGGGCAGTTCCTGGTGTTTGCCCAGGAGACGGTGCCCGCCGGCACCGAGGGCCCGGAGGGCCACGCCGAGGAGGAGGGCGGCAGCTTCCTCGTCAGCCCCGGCCTGGGGCTGATGATCTGGACGCTGCTCGTCTTCGGGTTCACGATGTGGGTCCTGAGCAAGGTCGCCTTCCCGCGCATCCAGGAGGCCCTGGACAAGCGCGCGAAGATGATCGCCGAGTCGATCGAGTCGGCCGAGCGCGCGAAGCAGGAGTCCGAGAAGCTCACCGCCGAGTACCGCGCCCGCCTCAAGGAGGCCCGCGAGCAGGCCGACGACATCGTGGCCCGCGCGCGCAAGGCCGCCGAGACGAGCAAGACCCAGGCGGCCGAGGAGGGCAAGGAGAAGCGCGAGGAGCTGCTCGCGGCCGCCCGCCGCGACATCGAGGCCGAGACCCGGCGCTCGCTGGAGCGGATCCGCAAGGAGGTCGCCGACCTGACGGTGCTGACCACCGAGAAGGTGACCCGCAAGTCGCTCGACGACGCAGACCACAGGAAGCTGGTCGACGACGCGCTGGCCGAGGTCGACTTCGCGTCCCTGTCCCCAGAGGGCACCGAGCGATGACAGGGTTGCCGCCAGAAACGCGTCGTAACCCCGTATCCCCGCAGGGCGAAGCCCGAGGAGATGCGGGCTAATGGAGGAGATCGCTCGCGTATACGCGGAGGCGCTGTTCGAGTCCGCCAAGAAGGCGGGCAAGCTCGACGTGATCAAGGAGCAGCTCGATCAGTTCGCCGACGCGCTGAGCCAGAACCGCGAGCTGCAGCTGTTCTTCTTCAGCCCCTACTTCTCCTCGACCGAGAAGCGCGAGGGGCTGGAGAAGGCGATCGAGGGCGCCGAGCCCGAGCTGCTCAACTTCCTCGGGCTCGTGGCTGAGAAGCACCGAATGCCGGCGATGTTCCGCATCCGCGACCGCTTCGACGACCTCTGGGCCAAGGAGAACAAGCGGCTCGAGGTGACCGTGACGAGCGCGGTCGAGCTCGACCCCGAGCTGGTGCAGCGGATCGGCTCGGAGATCGAGGAGCAGACCGGCCAGACGGTGGACCTGCAGAGCAAGGTGGACCCGGACGTCCTGGGCGGCCTCGTTCTGCAGGTGGGCAACAAGGTGCTGGACGCGAGCGTCCGCAACCGGCTCGACAAACTGCGAAAGAGCGTCGCCGCGGCGGCGTGAGATGGCGAATAGCGACGCCGCGAACTAGGAGGAATCAGAGTGGAAATCAAGCCTGATGAGATCGGCAGCATCCTTCGGCAGAGGATCGAGGGGATGGACGCGGGCTCCGCGGACCTCTCCGAGGTCGGGACCGTCCTCGAGATCGGGGACGGGATCGCCCGGGTGCACGGCGTGGACAACTGCATGGCGCTCGAGATGCTCGAGCTGCCCCACGACGTCGTCGGCCTGGCGCTGAACCTCGAGTCCGACAACGTCGGTGCCGTGCTTTTCGGCGACTGGGACAAGGTCGTCGAGGGCGACACGGTCAAGCGCACGGGCAAGCTGTTGGAGATCCCGGTCGGTGAGCAGCTGCTGGGACGCCTGGTGGACCCGCTCGGCCGCACGCTCGACGACAAGGGCGACCTCAACACCACCGAGACCAGGCCGGCCGAGTGGAAGGCCCCCGGCGTCGTCCACCGCCAGCCGGTCGAGGAGCCGATGCAGACCGGGCTCAAGGCCGTGGACTCGATGATCCCGATCGGGCGCGGCCAGCGCGAGCTGATCATCGGCGACCGCCAGACAGGCAAGACGGCGATCGCGATCGACACGATCATCAACAACAAGGACTCCGACTTGATCTGCATCTACGTCGCGATCGGGCAGCGGATGTCAACGGTCGTGCAGGTGATGGAGACGCTCGAGGACGCCGGGGCGATGGAGAACACGATCATCGTCGCCGCCCCAGCCGACGAGGCGGCGCCGATCAAGTACATGTCGCCCTATGCGGGCTGCGCCATGGGCGAGTACTTCCTTTACAGCGGCAAGCACGCACTCTGCATCTACGACGACCTCTCCAAGCACGCCGCCGCGTACCGCGAGATGTCGCTGCTGCTGAGGCGCCCGCCCGGCCGCGAGGCCTACCCGGGTGATGTCTTCTACCTGCACTCGCGGCTGCTGGAGCGGGCCGTGAAGCTCTCGGATGCACAGGGAGCGGGATCGCTGACGGCGCTGCCGATCATCGAGACGCAGGCCGGCGACATCTCGGCCTACATCCCGACCAACGTGATCTCGATCACCGACGGCCAGATCTTCCTGGAGTCGGACCTGTTCTATTCGGGGGTGCGCCCGGCGATCAACGTCGGCACCTCGGTCAGCCGGGTCGGCGGCAACGCCCAGACCAAGGCGATGAAGAAGGTCGCCGGCAAGCTGCGCCTCGACCTCTCGCAGTACCGCGAGCTCGAGGCGTTCGCGCAGTTCGGCTCAGAGCTCGACCCCGAGACCCAGAAGCAGCTCGCCCGCGGCGAGCGCATGGTCGCGGCCCTGAACCAGAACGAGCGCCAGCCGATGAGCGTCGCCGAGCAGGTCGCATCGATCTACGCCGGCAACGAGGGCTTTCTCGACCGGATCAAGGCCGAGCGGGTCTCCGACTTCCTGCTGGGGCTGATCGAGCGGCTGCGCGCCGAGCACGCCGAGCTGCTGAGCGGGATCAACGAGAGCGGCCAGCTCGAGGATGCTGACGAGGAGGAGCTGAAGAAGGCGCTGTCCGACATGGTCGATGACTTCGGGCCCGACTTCGACGCGGAGGGCAACCCCCTCGAGGAGGGCGAGTCCGACCGCATTCATTCCGAGGAGGAGCGGGCCGCGGAAGGCCGCAGTTCAGCGGCCGAGTCCGAGTCCGAGTCAGAGAAGGAAACCGCCCCCGCCTAGCCGGCCGGGCCGACCATTTAGGACCGCATATGGCAACGCGGAAGGAAGTCAAGAACCGGATCTCGAGCGTCCAGAACGTTCAGAAGATCACGCGCGCGATGGAGATGGTCGCCGCCGCGCGGCTGCGCCGCGCCGAGCAGCGGATCGCCGACCTGCGCCCCTATGCCCAGTCGCTGCGCAAGATGACCCGCCAGGTGGCCGAGGCCGCCGGGGTCGAGGCCCGCAATCTGCCGGTGCTCCAGGAGCACGAGGGCGGGGGCAAGGTCGGGGTCCTGCTGGTCACCGGCGACCGCGGCCTCGCCGGAAGCTTCAATTCCCAGATCATCCGTGCCGGGATCGAGCTGCAGCGCTCCGAGTCGTCCCCCATCGAGTTCTCGATCGTGGGGCGCCGCGGCGCCTCCTCGATGCGCTTCCGCGGCGAGGAGCTGCGAGGCGAGTACGTCGGCTTCACCGACCGTCCCGCATTCTCTGACGCGCGGGCGATCGCCGACGAGCTGACCGCGGGGTACGTCGACGAGGAGCTCAGCCGCGTCGACCTGATCTACAACCGCTACGTCTCGCCGCTGACCCAGTACGTGCGGCGCCAGACGCTGCTTCCGATCCAGCAGGCCGAGGTCTTCGGCGAGGGCGTCGAGGAGCTGCAGCAGGTGGAGGAGGATGTGGACGAGGAGCTGGCGGAGGCGCACCGCCGGGCCCTTTGGGTGTACGAGCCCGAGCCCGAGGAGCTGCTGGCCGAGCTGATCCCCGAGTACGCCCAGCTCTCGGTCTACCGGGCGCTGCTCGAGTCGACCGCATCCGAGCACGGATCGCGCATGACCGCGATGCGCAACGCGGCCGACAACGCGAAGGAGGTGATCGGCGACCTGACGCTGGAGATGAACCGGGTGCGGCAGGCCGAGATCACCCAGGAGATCCTCGAAGTCGTCGGCGGGGCCGAGGCCCTGCGCTAGAAAAACCAACTTGGAAGCAGAGAAGGAGACGAATGGCTGACAACGGACAGAACAGGAACGTTGGGTCCGTCGAGCAGGTGACGGGCGTCGTCATCGACGTCGCCTTCCCCGACGAGCTACCCGAGATCTACTCGGCGCTCCAGATCGACATCCCTGCTGAGGAGAGCCGCACTGAGCAGACCCTGATCTGCGAGGTCCAGCAGCACCTCGGCGACGACCGCGTGCGCGCGATCGCCATGGACGCGACCGACGGGTTGCAACGTGGCCACGAGGTGATCGACACCGGCGGCCCGATCACGGTGCCGGTGGGCAAGGAGACGCTGGGCCGCATCTTCAACCTGCTCGGCGAGGTGATCGACGAGGGCGAGCCGGTCAAGGGCGACGACCGCTGGCCGATCCACCGTCCGGCCCCCGAGGTCGAGGATCTCGCCCCCTCGCAGGAGATCCTGGAGACGGGGATCAAGGTCGTGGACCTGCTCGCGCCCTACGCCAAGGGCGGCAAGGTCGGCCTCTTCGGCGGCGCCGGCGTCGGCAAGACCGTGCTGATCCAGGAGCTGATCCGCAACATCGCCGAGGAGCACGAGGGCCTTTCGGCCTTCTGCGGCGTCGGCGAGCGCTCGCGCGAGGGCAATGACCTCTGGCTCGAGATGAAGGAGTCGGGCGTGATCGACAAGACCATGCTCGTCTTCGGCCAGATGAACGAGCCGCCGGGAGCGCGCCTGCGGGTGGCGCTGTCGGGGCTGACCATGGCCGAGTATTTCCGCCAGGGCGGCCAGGACGTGCTGCTGTTCATCGACAACATCTTCCGCTTCGTGCAGGCGGGCTCGGAGGTTTCGGCGCTGCTCGGCCGCATGCCCTCCGCCGTCGGCTACCAGCCCACGCTGGAGACCGAGATGGGGCAGCTCCAGGAGCGCATCACCTCGACCCGGGAGGGCTCGGTGACCTCGGTCCAGGCGATCTACGTGCCGGCCGACGACCTCACCGACCCGGCCCCGGCCTCGGTGTTCGCGCACCTGAACGCGACCACTGTGCTGACCCGGTCGCTGGTCGAGCAGGGGATCTACCCCGCCGTGGACCCGCTCGACTCGACCTCGACCATCCTCAAGCCCGACGTGCTGGGCGAGGAGCACTACGAGACCGCGACCCGGGTCCAGGAGACGCTGCAGCGCTACAAGGAGCTGCAGGACATCATCGCCATCCTCGGGATCGACGAGCTCTCCGACGAGGACAAGCAGACGGTGTCGCGGGCGCGCAAGATCCAGCGCTTCCTGAGCCAGCCGTTCTTCGTCGCCGAGCAGTTCACCGGCCGCACCGGCGAGTACCTGCCGGTGGCCGAGACGGTTCGCTCCTTCAAGGAGATCGTCGACGGGGAGCACGACGACATCCCCGAGCGCGCCTTCTACATGCAGGGCTCGATCGAGCAGGTGCTGGAGGAGGCCAAGGGCATGAAGCCCGAGGACCCCTCCGAGTCGGCGGCCACCGAGGGCACGGAGCAGGAGGAGAAGGCCGAGGAAGAAGCCGAGACGGTGGAGGCGTAGGGCTTGGCCGACGCCAACACCCTGCACGCGAAGGTCCTGACCCCCGAGGGCCAGGTCTTCGACGGCGACGTCGAGCAGCTCTCGACCCGCACCGCGGTCGGCGAGATCGGCGTGCTGGCCAACCACGTCCCGGTGCTGGCGCGGCTGCGCCCGACCGAGCTGCGCCTGCACATGCCAGGCGGAGACGTGCAGCGCTGGGCGCAGGCCGAGGGCTGGCTGCAGGTGTTCGCCAACAACGCCACAGTCCTGGTCGGCGAGGCGATCCCCCCGGACCAGCTCGACGAGTCTTCGCTGCGCGGCCGGGTCGAGGACGCCGAGCGGCGCCTGGCGGAGTCGGAGGAGGGCTCGAGCGCCCACCGACAGGCCGAGCGCGACAAGGAGCGCGCCGAGGCCTTCCTCGACGTCGCCGCGGGACCGCGCGACTGATCCGGCTGCTTCAGCCTCCCTTTCAACACCCGCCTACGATTGCCTGATGGACGAAGTCACCCTGACCGAGCGCCTGGTCGCGTTCGACACCTCCTCCGCGGAGGGACTCCGCCGTGCCTCGGAGTTCGTCGGCGGCTGGCTCGAGTCGCGCGACATCCACGCCGAGCAGATCATCTCCCGCGGCCTGCCCGTGACGATGGCCGAGGTCGGGCCGCCCGAAGCGCCGACCCTCGTTCTGCACGGCCACATCGACGTCGTCCCCGGCTCGGAAGAGATGTTCCGTTCACGCGTCGAGGGTGACCGCCTTTACGGCCGTGGCGCCTACGACATGAAGGGGGCGCTGGCGGTGATGCTGCTGGTGCTGCACGACCTTCGTGACCAGGAGGACGTGCGGGTGCGGCTGGGAATCGTCTCCGACGAGGAGTCCGAGGAGGAGGAGAACCGCGGCTCGGACGCACTCGTCAGGCACGGCTTCATCGGGGACTTCGCGATCACCGGCGAGCCCACGAACCTTCAGGTCGGCGTCCAGGCCAAGGGGGTGCTGGCGATGCGGCTGGAGGTGCGGGGCCGCTCCGCGCACGGCGCCACGCCGTGGCTGGGCGACAACGCGGTGGTGAAGGCGGTTGAGGTGTTCAGGGGCATCGAGTCGCTACCGTTTGCGCGGCAGAGTTCCGCTCTCTTCGATCGTCCATCCATCAACCTCGGTCGCATCTGGGGTGGGGACGCGCTCAACAAAGTGCCAGATACCTGCGTCATAGACGTTGACGTTCGCTTCCTGCCCGAGCAGGACCCGGAGGAGATCCTCGCGCAGGTCGAGGGCCTCCCGGACACGCGCGTGCTGACGACCTTCCGGCGCCCGCCGGCCGTGGTTGAGCCCTCTGACCCGTTCGTCGTCGGCCTCTGCGAGGCGACGTCACCGCACCACCCCGAGCGGGTGATGAGCGTCGGGCGCGACGGTGCCTCGGACGCCGTCTCCTTCCTCAACGTCGGGGTGCCCGCGGTCGAGTTCGGCCCGGTGGGCGACGGCCACCACGGGCCCGAGGAGTGGGTCTCGGTCGCATCGCTGCGCGGGTACCGGCAGGCGCTGACCGCGTTCGTCGGTGACTTCCCGGGGATGGTGCCCGCTTGACGCCGGATAAGGAATCGTCCGGCAAGGGGTCGGGCAAGCAAAAGCCGAAGCCCAGGACGAAGCCGAAGCCGAAGGCGCCCCAGCCGCCTTCGGAGCACACCGAGGAGTACGAGCTCGGCGAGGACTTCCGCTCTGACGTCGATCAGGAGCAGGCGGGGGCCCCGACCCAGGAGCATCCGGTCGAGGATGAGCTCGCGGCCGAGGGCGAGCCCGCCGACGAGGAGCTAGAGGACGAGGAGCTCGAGGACGAGGAGTCGCCGCCCGAGGACCACGACGACGAGGAGCTCGTCGAGGAAGAGGAGGACGAGCTCACCCAGGTGATCAACGCCGAGACCCAGGAGTGGGCCGGGCTCGAGGAGGCCGAACGCCAGGGCGAGGCCGAGAAGACCTTCGTGCGCTCCGCGGCAGGCAGCGTCGCCGGGGCGGGAGCCAAGGCCCGCTCCACCATCACCTCAGGATTCGAGGCGGTGGGCGGCAAGAAGGTGACCTCCGGGTTCGGGGCCGTCGCCGGCAAGCTCCGCTTCCCGCTCTGGGCGAGGTTCCTGACCGCCGCCTTCGTGATCATCCTCTCGGTCGGGACGGCGACCGCTGCGAGCCTGCTGATGTACATCGATGACATCGCCGAGGAGCTGAAGCTCGACCCCGAGTTCGTTTCCATCGAGGACAAGCTCTCCCAGGTCGAGGCGGGCGAGCCGCAGACGATCATGATTCTCGGCTCCGACAAGCGCCCCGAGTTCAAGAACGACAAGTTCCGCGGCCTCTCGGACACGACGATGCTGCTGCGGGTCGACCCGGACCGGAACGCGATCGCTCTCTTCTCGCTGCCGCGCGACCTCAAGGTCGAGATCCCCGGGTACGGCACCGCGAAGCTCAACGAGGCCTACGCCAACGGCGGGCCCGAGCTGACCCTGGAGACGATCCAGAACCTGACCGCGGTGCCGGCGACCGACAACGAGGGGCTCGAGGTCAACCACATCGTCAACGTCGACTTCGAGGGCTTCGCGCGCGCCGTCAACGCGATCAACTGCGTCTACATCGACGTCGACCGCCGCTACTACCACTCCAACGAGGAGACGGTCGAGCAGTACGAGGAGATCGACCTGCAGCCGGGCTACCAGGCGCTGTGCGGGTTCGACGCGCTCGACTACGCGCGCTTCCGCCACCTCGACAACGACGTGGTCCGGGCCGCCCGCCAGCAGGACTTCCTCCGCGAGGCGCGGCAGAAGGTGCCGCCCGAGGTCGTGTTCGCAGACCGCAAGGAGCTGATCGACATCTTCACCGAGCACACCACCTCGGACATCGACAGCGCGGGGGACATGCTCGAGGTTCTGAAGCTGTTCATCGAGGCCCGCGACGCGCCGGTCAAGGAGGTCCATTTCGAGGGCACGCTTGGGCCTTCGTTCGTGACCACGACCACCTCGGAGATCAACAGGGCGGTTACGCAGTTCCTCGGCATCGAGGACACGCCCGGCCAGCTCGGCGAAACCGCGGCTCCGGAGGACCCGGGCAGGGTCAGTCCCGAGTCCGCCCCCGACGAGAGCGGTGTGACGCCGGCGGCAGGGGCCAAGGCCAAGAGGAAACGGCCGGCCGACGCGCAGCTGATCGAGACGACGTACGGCAAGGAGCTCGCCAAGAGCATCCGCGCCCGCAAGGTGAAGCTGCCGATCTACTACCCGACGATCCTCGAGAGGGGGAGCGAGTACGCCCAGAAGCCGCGCGTCTACAAGATCAACGGCACGGGCGAGGGCTCGCCGCCGAACGCCGAGCGCGCGGCGTACAAGTGGGTCTTCTCGCGCCCTGCGCTGGGCGAGTACTACGGCTTCATGGCGACCCGCTGGAAGGACCCGCCGATCCTCAAGAACCCCTCCGAGGAGCGGGAGATCGACGGGCGGACGTACAAGCTCTTCTACGACGGCGACCGCCTGAAGCTGGTCGCGTGGCAGGACGACGAGGGCTCCTTCTGGCTCCACAACACGCTGATCCAGTCCCTCTCGGACCGCGAGATGATCGACATCGCCAAGGGCATGGCCGAGTTACCGAAGCTCGGTCGGCGGAACTGAGCGGCCCCGCCGGCCGCGACCCCCAACCGCCCCGGCTGAGAAGCTACGCCCATGAGCGAACGGGAGCCAATCGGAGTCGTCGGCGCGGGCTGGGTTGGCCTGGTCACGGCCGCTTGCTTCGCCGAAATGGGCCACCGGGTGGTGGCGCGCGAAATCCTGCCCGAGAAGGCCGCCTCGCTGCGGGCGGGCGAGCTGCCGTTCCACGAGCCGAACCTGGCCGAGCTGATCGAGAAGAACTCCGAGCGGCTCACCTTCACGACCGAGATGTCGGACCTGCTCGACGAGGCGCGGCTGATCTTCGTCTGCGTGCAGACCCCCCCGACCCACTCCGGGGATGCGGACCTCTCGGCGGTCAACAAGGCGGTCGAGGAGATCGGCACAGCCGATGGCCGCGCGCTGGTGATGAAGAGCACGGTGCCCGTGGGCACCGGGCGCGCGATCCAGCGCTCGGCCCCGGGCCTGGCCTACGTCTCCTGTCCCGAGTTCCTGCGCGAGGGGACCGCGGTCAGGGATTTCATGGAGCCGCACCGGGTCGTCGTGGGCGCATCGCCGGAGCACGCCTGGGCGGCCGACGCTGTGGAGCAGGCCTACAAGCCCCTGGGCGCGCCGGTCGTCCGCACCGACGTCGCCAGCGCCGAGATGATCAAGCTCGCCTCCAACGCCTTCCTCGCGACCAAGATCAGCTTCATCAACGAGATCGCAAATGTCAGCGAGGAGGTGGGGGCCGACGTGAACGAGGTCGCTGCGGCGATGGGAATGGACGACCGCATCGGGCCGAAGTTCCTGCGTGCCGGAATAGGCTTTGGCGGTAGTTGTTTTTTTAAAGATGTGTCTGCGCTGAAGCAGCTGGCCGGGAACTCGGGATATCACTTCCAGTTGCTCAACTCGGTTATCGAGATCAACGACCTGCAGAAGCGCCGGGTCACCGCAAAGCTTGCGAAGCACCTCGGCCCGCTTGCGGGCAAGCGCATCGCCCTCCTTGGTCTGGCATTCAAGCCCGACACCGACGACATGCGAGACGCTTCCAGCCTGGTCGTCGCCTCTCGCCTTCAGGGCGAGGGAGCGGTCGTCACCGCGTATGACCCTGTGGCGGAGGAAACAGCGAGCGAGCTTCTGCCTTCGGTCGAGATGAGCAAATCGGCCCTAGATGCGCTTGATGGTGCTGACGCGGCGGTGCTCGTCACCGAATGGCCCGAGTTCGCGGAGCTCGACTGGGAGGCGGCCGCGGGTCGGATGAAGACCGCCCTTCTGATCGACGGCAGGAACTTCCTCGACGCCGGTGCCCTCAGGGAGGCCGGGTTCACCTATGAGGGGATCGGGCGAGAGAGCGACAGCGGGAACGGCCAGGACGCCTGATGCAGGCTCTGATCCTGGCCGGAGGGGAGGGCACGCGCCTGCGCCCGCTGACCAGCAGGATCCCGAAGCCGGTCGTGCCCCTGGCCGGCAGGCCCCACATCCTCTACGTGATCGACTGGCTCGAGGGCCACGGCGTCGACGACGTCGTCGTCTCCTGCGCGCACCTCGCCGACGAGGTCAGGGAGGCGCTCCAGGGGATCGAGACGGGTCCGCGGCTGCGCTTCGTCGTCGAGCCCGACGCGCGCGGCACCGCGGGGGCGATCAAGTTCGCCGAGCCGGCGCTGGGGGACCGCTTCTTCGTCCTCAACGGCGACCTGCTCTGTGACCTCGACCTGGGCGCGCTGGTCAGCCAGCACGAGGAGACGGGCGCCCGGGCGACGATCGCCCTGTACCCGGTCGAGGACGGGGCCGGGTATGGGCTCGTGCACCGCACGGAAGAGGGCGCAGTTACGGAATTCCTCGAGAAGCCCGACCCCACCACGAGGGAACCGCATCAGATCGACACCGACGAGATCAACGCCGGCGCCTACCTGCTGGAGCGCTCGGTGCTCGACGAGATCCCGCCCGACCAGGACGTCTCGATCGAGCGGGAGATCTTCCCGAAGCTGGTGGGCAACGGCCTCTACGGACGCCGCCTCGAGGGCTACTGGATCGACATCGGGACGCCCGAGCGCTACCTGCAGGCGAACTGGGACATCCTCGAGGGGCGGGTCAGCACCGCGGTAGGCGAGCGCCTGAACGACGAGGGCCTGCTCGTGGAGGAGGGCGCCGAGGTCAGCGACGACGCCGAGCTGGGCGCGCCGGCGCTGCTCGAGGCCGGGGTGGAGATCGCGGCCGGCGCGACCGTCGGGCCCCGCGCGGTGCTCGGGACAGGCAGCACGGTGGCCTCGCAGGCGACCGTTCAGGGGTCGGTCCTCCTGCCTGGCTGCAAGGTCGGGGAAGGCGCGCGGCTCCGGAACGCCATCCTGGGCCCCGGCGTCACCGTGGTACCCGGGTTCGGGACTGCCCCCGGAGCGGTGATCGGGGAGGGCGAGCGCGTGGGGGGGCTGCCGGAATGAGCGCGCCCGACCCGCAGGGGATCCGGGACGCCGTCCTGGCGATGCCCGAGCACCTTCGCGACGCGCTCTGGAGGATCGAGACGGCGAGGCTCCACTCGATGGAGGCCCCGGCCGCGTTCGTCTGCGGGATGGGGGGCTCGGCGATCGGCGGGGACCTGGCCGCCGCGGCCCTGGGCGACCGGCTCTCGAGACCTTTCCTGACGGTGCGCGGCTACGAGCTTCCCAGCTGGGCCCCGGCCGGTTCGGCGGTGCTGTGCTCGAGCTACTCCGGCGACACCGAGGAGACGCTCGCCTGCTACGCGGCCGCCGAGGCGCTCGGCGCACACCGCATCGTGGCCACCACCGGCGGCAAGCTCGCGGAGGCGGCCCGCCGCGACGACGTCCCGGTGATCGGCCTCCCGGGGCTGGTGCCGCAGCCCCGCGCCGCCGTCGGCTACATGTTCTGCGCCGCGGCCGAGCTGGCCGTGCTGTCGCTGGCGGCCCCCCGCATCGCGACCGAGATCGACGCCGCCGCCGCGCACCTGAGCGATCGCACCGAGACGCTGGTCGCCCGCGCTCAGGAGCTGGCGGAGCAGGTGGGCGACTCCGTGCCCGTGATCTACGGATCGGACCTGACGGCGGCGGTCGCCTACCGCTGGAAGACCCAGGTGAATGAGAACGTGAAGACGCCGGCCTGGTCTTCGGCCCTGCCCGAGGCCGACCACAACGAGCTCCCCGGCTGGACGCGGGCCAAGCAGGACGCGGGCTCCTTCGCGCTGATCCTGCTCAGCGACCGCGACCAGCACCCGCGCGAGCGGCGGCGGATCGAGCTCACGGGCGAGGTGATCGGCGACAACGCCGAGGTCGTGCTGTCCGCCGAGGCCGAGGGCGAGACGCGCACCGCGCGCGTGCTCGAGCTGGTCATGCTGGGCGACCTGCTCTCGCTGGAGCTCGCGGCGCGGCGCGGGGTGGACCCCGGCCCGATCGACGCGATCGACGGAGCTGAAGCAGAGGATGGGCTCCACCTAGTGGATGCCGCGGGAGGCGACGACGGCCTCGCGATCGAGATCAGGGGGCTGACCAAGGTCTTCGGCTCGGGCGAGACCGCCGTGCGGGCCCTTGACGGGGTGGACCTCGAGATCGCGCGAGGCGAGATGGTGGCGATCATGGGCCCCTCGGGCTCGGGGAAGAGCACCCTGCTGCACCTGCTCGGGGCGCTCGAGACGCCCAGCTCGGGGACGATCGCGCTGGGCGGCCGCCGCTTCGACGGCCTCGACGACCGCGAGCTGACGCTGCTGCGCCGCGAGGGAATCGGCTTCGTCTTCCAGTTCTTCAACCTGCTGCCCTCGCTGACCGCCCGCGAGAACGTGCTGCTGCCGGCGCTGATCGCGGGCCGGCGCGACGAGGGGATCGCCGCGCGGGCCGACGCGCTGCTGGATCGGGTCGGCCTCGCGCCTCGGGCCGAGCACCTCCCGTCCGAGCTCTCCGGCGGCGAGCAGCAGCGCGTCTCGATCGCCCGGGCCCTGCTGATGGAGCCCGAGCTGGTCCTGGCCGACGAGCCCACCGGCAACCTCGACTCCCAGTCCGAGGCGCAGGTGCTGGAGCTGCTGGCGGAGCTCAACCGCGACGAGGGGCACACGATCGTGATCGTCACCCACGATCCCGACGCCGCCGCCGTCGCCCAGCGAGTCGTCTTCATGCGCGACGGCCGGATCGAGAGCGAGGGCGCTCGCGAAGAACCTGCTGGACCGGCTGCGTTCGCTGGTCCCGTGAGGAGCTCCCTGAGGAGTTACTACGGGCTCAGCTTCCGTCAGCTCCGCACCCGCAAGCTCCGGGTCCTGCTGACGGCGGCCGGGATCGTGCTGGGCGTGGGGATGATCTGCGGCGTCCTGCTGCTGGCGGCGACGATCCAGCGGACCTTCACCGACCTCTACGACTCGGTCTACGGCCAGACCGACCTGGTCGTCTCCGGCAGCGAGTCGACCGGCTCGCTGCCGCTGTCGGCGCTGAAGCGCGTGCAGCGGACCGAGGGCGTCGAGGACGCGAGCGCCAGCATCTTCGCCGTCATCTCTCTGGTCGGCGAGGACGGGCGGGTGGAGGAGGGAAGCGGCTCCGACGCTGAACGTGTCGGGCGACGACCCCCGCGCGACCGATTTCACCGACTGGACGACGACCGTCCGGCCGGCGAGATCGAGGGCGGCCGCGAGATCCAGCTCGAGCAGAGCTGGGCCGAGGCGAACGGGATCGAGGTGGGGGAGACGATCGAGCTCGCGGCTCCCGACGGCATCGTCGAGCTCGAGGTCGTCGGCCTGCTGCGCTTCTCGAGCGGGCTCGACTTCGGCGGCGAGGGCTTCGCGTCGATGCCGCTGGGCACCGCGCGCCGGGCGTTCGACAAGCCGGACGTCTACGACGAGGTCGAGGTGCTGGTGGCCGGCGACGACGAGGGCAGCGTCGACGCCGTGCAGCGGCGGCTGGAGGCCGAGTTCGGCAAGGGGGTCGAGGTCGCCACCCCCGAGGCCAAGGGCGAGGACGTCCAGCGACCAGCTCCAGGCCCTCAACGTCGTCCTCTACTTCTTCGCCGGCATGGCGCTGTTCGTCGGCGGCTTCCTGATCTTCAACAGCTTCAACATGACGGTGCTGCAGCGCATGCGCGAGATCGGCATGCAGCGGACCCTCGGCGCCACCCGGCCGATGATCGTGCGCTCGGTGCTGCTCGAGGCGCTGCTGCTGGGCGCGCTCGGCGCCGTGCTCGGGCTCGGCGTGGGGCTGCTGCTGGCGCTGGGCCTGATCTCGCTGATGCGCGCGATCGACTTCCCGGTCGGCGACCTGGAGCTGACCTGGATCGCTCCGGCGGCGGCCGTCGCCACCGGCCTGCTGACCGCGATGCTCGGCGCGCTCAACCCGGCGCTCCGCGCCGGGCGCATCGCCCCGATCCGCGCCGTGCTGGGCAGCGAGGGCATCCGCACACGGCCCGGGCCGCTGCGGGCCGTGGCCGGAGTCCTACTGATCCTGCCTGGCCTCGGCGGCGCCTTCCTGCTCGGCGCCGCCGACGAGACCACCAACCTCGTGGTCGCCGCCGGCATCGGCGGCACGATCGCGATCTTCTTCGGGATCGCGCTGATCGCCCCGTTCCTGATCGAGCCGCTGACCCGGGTGCTGTCGTGGCCGATCCGCAAGCTCGCGCCGGTGGAGGGCCGGATCGCGTCGGACTCGGCACGTTCCAACCCGACCCGGACCGCCGCGACCGCGACCGCGCTGATGATCGGGCTGGCGCTGGTCGTCGGGCATCAACAGCCTCGGCTCCAGCTTCCTCAATTCGATCGAGCGCGAGTTCGACCAGAGCTTCGCCCGCGACCTGACCGTGCAGCCGCGCGGCTTCGCGCCGGGCCAGGGCCCGCAGCAGACGATCTCCAAGGGACTGGCGAAGCGGATCGAGCGCGTCCCCGAGGCGGCGGTCGTCGCCCAGGAGCGGCTTCTCGCGGTCCCCGACCTGCCGCGGCCGCCCGGCAGCAGGACCGAGACCGCAGGGCCTGATCTTCGCCTTCGACCCGGCGGAGTACGCGGCGGTCGACGCGACCGACCTCGAGGCCGAGGGCGCCTCGCGCGAGCGAGGTCTTCGCGCGCATGGAGAAGGGGCAGGTGACCGTCGGGGAGGGCTACGCCGACGAGGCGAAGATCGAGGTCGGCGACACCCTCGTGCTGGAGGGCCCCTCCGGACACGCAGGCGCGCCAAGGTCGCCGCGATCGTCGAGACGATCTTCGCCGGCGGCCAGACCGTCAGCATGTCGCTCGAGACGATGCGCCAGGTCTACGGCGTCACCGCCGACTCGCAGCTGGCGCTGAAGGCCACCTCCGACGCAGCCCGGCCGGAGCTCGAGGCGCAGGTCGAGAAGCTGGTCGAGCGCGACTACCCGAACCTGGCGGTGCTCTCCAACGACGAGCTCAAGTCCGACGTCGAGGACCAGCTCAACCAGAGCTTCGGCTTCTTCAACGCCCTGGTCGGCGTCGCGATCTTCGCCAGCCTGTTCGGGATCATCAACACGCTCTCGATGTCGGTGATCGAGCGCACCCGCGAGATCGGCGTCCTCCGCGCCCTCGGCTCGACCCGCTGGCAGATCCGCCGCACGATCGCCGACGAGAGCCTGGTCATCGCCCTGATCGGCGCCGCGATGGGAATCGCGATCGGAGCGGGCCTCGGCTGGGCCCTGCTCAAGGGCCTCTCCTTCGGCATCCCGGGCGTCAGCTACCAGCCGCCCGTCGCGACGATGATCGGCGTCGCCATCGCCGCCGTGATCCTGGGCCTGATCGCCGCGATCCTCCCGGCCCGCCGCGCGGCGAAGCTCGACGTGGTCGACGCGCTCAGCTACGAGTAGCGAATTTGTTGGCGCTTTGCGTCACTCGGACTCGGGGCGGCGGGCGGCGCTGCGCCTTGCGCTGCGACGTGCGGCGCTTCTGCTCTCGAGGCGGCGCTCGCGAGCGGCGCGGCCCGGCCGGGTCGGGCGGCGCTTCTTGGGGCGCTTCAGGCCCTCGCTCAGCTTCGACCGCAGGCGCTCCAGCGCCAGCTCGCGGTTGCGGGCCTGGCTGCGGGCGTCCTGAGCGACGGCGCTGATCCTGCCGCCGAGCTTTTCGCGCAGGCGGCTGCGTTGCGCGTCATTGAGGGTTTGGGAGGCGTCGACGTCGAAGACGGCCTCGATCCGCGAGGCGGTCACGTTCGCGTGCTGGCCGCCCGGGCCCGAGGAGCGGCTGGCGCGAAGCTCGACCTCGGCCAGCGGGATCGTGAGCTCGTCGTTGATCCGCAGGGAGCCGTCGTCCGGGGTCACTTCGACCGCGTAGACCCGGAAGTCCTCGGGGACGCCCTTGGCGTTGAGGAGTGGGCGGGCCTTCACCTTGAGCCCGTCGGAGTCCATCGGCCTGCAGCGCGGCGTCGGAAAGCAGCAGCTCGTCCGGGCCGGCGCCGTCGGCGACGCGGGCGGCGATGTTGACGTCCACCCCGAAGTAGTCCTTGCGGACCTTGCGCGGCTTGCCGACGTGGAGGCCGGCGCGAATCCGGGGCTGGTAGCCGTCGGCCGCGACGTCGGCCAGCCGCTCCCGCCCCTCCTCGAGCGCCGCGAGGGCGCCGTCGGCGCTCTTGAAGACGGCCATCATGCCGTCGCCGAGCCGCTTCACGACCTCGCCCCCGTTCGACTTCACGGGCGGCTCGATCGCGACGCTGACGTCTCGCAGCAGCTCGATCGCGGCCTCGTCGCCGGCGCCTAGGGCCCAGTCGGAGAAGTCGACGAGGTCGGTGAACGCGATCGCGAGCTCGGTCCGGCCCCGCCCGCGGCCCTGCGCCTCGGAGATCGCCTGCCACGCCTGCAGGGCGCCGAGCCCCGCCTCCCCCAGCACGCCGGGGCGGTCGGTGCTGATCTCCGACAGCATCACGCCGACGGCCTTCGGGCGCTGCTCGGCGCCGAGCTCCGTGGGGTCGGCGACGCGCGAGTCGCCCGGCAGCACGGAGCGGATGGAGCGCACGATTCCGAGCAGCGTCGGGTCGCGGTTCAGCTTGCGCCCGGTCGCCGCAAGCGTCTGGCCCGCGGCGATCACGCGGTCGGTCTGGCGCTCGACCGGGGTTCTTGCCCCGCTTGCCGCTCTTGCGCGACCCGCTCATGGCGCGGCATTGTCCTCATATCCTTGCCGCCGCGTGACGGTCGACCCCTGTGACATAGACCGGGCCCCGCGATGAGGGCGATGATCCTGGCGGCCGGCCTGGGCACGCGGCTGCGTCCGCTCACCTACCTGATGCCGAAGCCGATGGCCCCGGTGCTGAACGTGCCGGTGATGGAGCACATCGCGCGGCTCCTCTCCACGCACGGTTTCACGGAGGTGATCGCCAACCTCTCCTACAAGCCCGAGGCGATCCGCGAGCACTTCGGCGACGGCTCCGCGGCCGGGATCGAGCTGTCCTACAGCGAGGAGCCCGAGCCCCTCGGCACGGCCGGCGGCGTCGGCAAGGTCCGGGACTTCCTCTCCGAGACCGACTCCTTCCTGGTCATCTCGGGCGACGCCCTCACCGACGTCGACCTTGCGGCGATGCGGGAGGCCCATGAGGCCAATGCCGAGGCTGGGGGCATCGCGACGCTCGCGACCACGCGGGTCAAGGACACCTCGCAGTTCGGCGTCGTCATCACCGGCGACGACGGCCGGGTCCAGGGCTTCCAGGAGAAGCCGGACCCGGCCGAGGCCCTGTCCGACCTCGCCAACTGCGGCATCTACATGTTCCGCCGCGAGATCTTCGACCACTTCCCCGGGCCCGGCCACCGCAGCCCCGCCGCGGACGAGGACCAGCCCGATGGTTTCGTGGACTGGGCGATGGACGTTTTCCCCGCGCTGCTGGACGGCGACGTCCCCTTCCACGCGCACGAGATCGAGGCCTATTGGAACGACATCGGCTCGGTCTCGGAGCTGGTGCAGGGGAACGCCGACGCGCTCCAGGGCCGCGTCTCGCTCCGCGGTTCGGGGGAGGAGGTCACTGAGGGCGTGCTGCTGGGGGAGGGCAGCGAGGTTGCCGACGGGGCCGAGCTCAGGGCGCCGGTCGTGGTCGGTGCGGGCGCCCGCATCGGCGCCGGCGCCCGGGTGCGCAACGCGGTGGTCCTGGCCGGGGCGGAGCTGGCCCCGGGCTCGGTGGTGTTCGGCGGAGTATTCGGCACCGACTCGTCCTAGGGCGCGCGCCACGGGCGAGCCGCCGCCGCCCAGGCTGGGGAGGTGGACATCCCCGGCGCCGTCCCCCGGCTCGAGCCCGGCCCGCCGGGTGTCGACATGCTGGTGTCGGCCTCCGCCTACGAAGGCGCAGCGCGGGACCTCGTCCACGGGCTCAAGTACGGCCGGCGCCTGGGGCTGGCGAGGGTCGCCGCCGAGGCGGTCGCCCGCGCCTGTCCCGCCGAGCTCCTGCAGGGGGCCGTCGTGCCGGTCCCGGCGGCGCCCGTGCGCTGGCGCTGGCGCGGATTCGACCCCGCCGAGGAGATCGCACTCGCCCTGGCGCGCCTGCTGGGATACCCACTGCGTCGCTGCCTCGCGCGGCGCGGCGGCCCCCGCCAGGTCGGGCGGCCGCGGGCCGCGCGGCTGGCGGACCCGCCCAAAGTGAGGCTGCGTGGCGCAGCCCCTCCGCTCGCCCTGCTCGTGGACGACGTCTGCACGACGGGCGCCACCCTGGGCGCCTGCGCGGCGGCCCTGCGCGAGGGGGGCTGCGGCGGGGTCGTGGCGCTCGTGGTCGCCCACGTCCGTTGAGCGGCCCTTGCCGGATCCGAAAACCAGGCGTACGATTGATCCACAACCACCCGACGGAAGGAGGCCGATCGTGAGGATCGATGTGCGAGGCAGGAACGTCGAGGTGAGTGATGAGCTTCGCTCAGCGGTGGTGACCCGCTTCAAGCGGGTCGGCAAGCAGGTCTCGACGCTGGCGCACTTGGAGGTCGAGCTCCAGGAGGAGCGCAACCCGCGCATCAGCGACCGCATGGTCGCCGAGGCGACGCTCTACCTGAAGGGCACAACGCTGCGCGCCAGGGAGGCCTCGCCCGACATGCTGCACTCGATCCACGAGCTGGCCGAGGACATCCGCCGCCAGGTGAAGAAGCACCGCGAGAAGCGCCGCGCCCGCGAGCGCACGCGCCGGACGATGGCGCGGATGCGCAGCCGCAGCGCCTAGCCCGATGCCGGGCCGCGGGCTGGGGGTGGGGGCGCTCGCCCTCGCTCTTGTGACCGGCCTCACCGCCAGTGCCGCTGATCGATCCTCGAGGGCAATAGCGACCGTCACGGTCGTCATCGCCGCCGCGCGACAGCGCTCGATCGTGCTGGGCTCAGCTTCTGGTGGGACGATTTCAGGCGTGGCTACACGCCCCTGGACGCCTCGTTCAGCGAGGTCCGCTACGAGGGCGAGCCGTGCTCTCAACGACGGAGCCCGACCGGGTGGCCCGGTGGCTTCGTGCTCGCGAACAGGAAGCCGGTGAGGCTCTTCGTCCAGGTCGAAGGCGGAAGTGGCCGGGGGAGTCGAGACCCGGATCGTCGTCGGCAAGTCGAAGCGCCGCGTGAGCCGGGAGGCTTGACCGAGCCTTTACGGCGGCCAACCGGCCCGTTGCTACGCTCACCTCGTGGCCAGAGGAATCCTCGATCGTGCCCTCCGAATGGGGGAGGGCAAGCAGTTCAAGGAGTACGAGAGCCGGGTCGCCTCCATCAACGAGGTCGAGCCGGAGATGCAGCTGCTCGACGACGAGGAGCTCAAAAAGGAGGCCGACGCCTTGCGCGAGCGCGCGAAGGGCGGCGAGTCGCTCGATGACCTGCTGCCCGAGGCCTTCGCGCTGACCCGCGAGGCCGCGCGACGCACGCTCGGCCAGCGCCCCTACGACGTGCAGCTGATCGGCGGCATGGTGCTGCACTCCGGCGCGATCGCGGAGATGAAGACAGGCGAGGGCAAGACCCTGACCGCGACCCTTCCGGTCTTCCTCAACACGCTCGCCGGCAATGCCGTCCACCTGGTCACGGTCAATGACTATCTGGCTCGGCGCGACGCGGAGTGGATGGCCCCGATCTACGACGCCCTGGGCGTCACCGTCTCCGCCATCCAGGAGGGCGACGACCCGGCCTTCCGGCGCACCAAGTACGCCTGCGACGTCACCTACGGCACCAACTCGGAGTTCGGCTTCGACTACCTGCGCGACAACATGGCCGGCTCGCTGGAGGAGTGCGTGCAGCGCGGCTACGACTTCGCGATCGTGGACGAGGTCGACAACATCCTCATCGACGAGGCGCGGACCCCGCTGATCATCTCAGGGCGACCCGAGCAGGCCGCCGACCTCTACTACACGTTCGCCCGCCTGGCCAAGACCATGGTGGGGGAGGAGCACAAGACGAAGCTGAAGTCGCTGGGCGAGTCCAAGGATACGACCGAGGCCGAGTACGACTACGAGTACGACGAGAAGCACAAGACGGTGGCGCCGACCGAGCGCGGGGTGAAGAAGGCCGAGGAGTTCCTCGGCGTCGACAACCTCTACCTCGGCGAGCACGGCACCCTCGTCAACCACCTGATCCAGGCGCTCAAGGCCGAGTCGCTCTACAAGCGCGACACCGAGTACGCCGTCGTCGACGGCCAGGTGATGATCATCGACGAGTTCACGGGCCGCATCCTCGAGGGGCGGCGCTGGTCCGAGGGGCTGCACCAGGCGATCGAGGCCAAGGAGGGCGTCTCGATCCGCGAGGAGAACCAGACGCTCGCCACGATCACGCTGCAGAACTACTTCCGCCTCTACGGCAAGCTCAGCGGCATGACGGGCACGGCGCTGACCGAGGCCACCGAGTTCATGAAGATCTACAAGGTGCCGACGGTCGAGATCCCGACCAACGTGCCGATGGTCCGCGCCGACCAGAACGATGCCATCTACAAGACCAAGCAGGGCAAGTGGAACGCCGTCGTCAACGAGGTCGAGAGCCGCAGCAACGCCGGCCAGCCGGTGCTGGTGGGGACGATCTCCGTCGAGACCTCGGAGATGCTGTCCGGAGAGCTGCAGCGGCGCGGGATCGAGCACGTGATCCTGAACGCGAAGCCCGAGCACGCCGAACGCGAGGGCGAGACGATCGCGCAGGCGGGACGCAGGGGCGCCGTCACGATCGCGACCAACATGGCCGGCCGCGGCGTCGACATCAAGCTCGGCGGCAACCCGGAGCAGATGGCGCGCCACGAGTTGGCCAACCGCGGTATCAAGCCCGGCTCCGACAACTACGAGGACGCGCTCAAGGAGCTCACCGGCGAGCTTGAGACCCAGACCTCGACCGAGGCCGAGCAGGTCCGGGAGGCGGGCGGCCTCTACATCCTCGGCACCGAGCGGCACGAGTCCCGCCGCATCGACAACCAGCTTCGCGGCCGCTCGGGCCGCCAGGGCGACCCGGGGGAGTCGCGCTTCTTCCTCTCGGCGGAGGACGACCTGATCCGGCTGTTCGCGGGCGAGCGCATCTACAAGATCCTCGACCGACTCGGGCCCGTCGACGAGGAGGGCAACGAGGAGGCGCTCGAGGCGAAGATGCTGACGAAGACCATCGAGGGCGCCCAGAAGAAGGTCGAGCAGCAGAACTTCCTGATCCGCAAGCGCGTGCTCGAGTACGACGACGTCATGAACGAGCAGCGCCGCGTGATCTACCGGTACCGCCGCGAGGTGCTCGAGGGCAAGGACATGTCCGACGACGCCCGCGAGCAGCTCGTGATGGTGGTCAGCCGCATGGTCGACACCTACACGCCCGGCGACGTGCTCGAGGAGTGGGACCTGGGCGAGCTGCAGACCCAGGTGAACCAGCTGTGGCCGTCCGAGGTGGACCTGTCGGGCCTTTCGCCCGAGACCACCGACCGCGAGAGCCTGCGCGAGAGCCTGGTCGCCGACGCGCTGGCCGCCTATGACCGCCGCGAGCAGGAGTTCGGCGACGAGGTCATGCGCCAGCTCGAGCGGGCGATCCTGCTGCAGCTGATCGACAACCGCTGGCGCGAGCACCTCGCCGAGATGGACTACCTGCGCGAGGGCATCCACCTGCGCGGCTTCGCTCAGATCGATCCCCTGGTGGCCTACAAGAACGAGGGCTTCTCGATGTTCGAGGTGCTGATGTTCTCGATCTGGGAGGAGTTCGCCCGCATGATCTTCCACGTCCAGGTCGAGGTCGCCCCCCAGGCCCAGCAGGAGCTGGCGCCCGCGCAGCGCCCGGCCAACGTCAACTACTCCGGCGGCACCCCGGACTCCCAGCCGAGCGCGATGGAGGAGATCGCCCAGGCGGCGGCCGCCCAGGCAGGCGCCGGCGGGGCCGCGGCCCCGGGTGTCACCGGCCCGCCCGCGGCATCACCCGCGCCGGCACCCGTGGCCGCCCAGGGCGGAAATGGGGGCGACGCCACCAACCCGCAGACGGTCGTCAAGGACGAGCAGGAGAAGATCGGCCGCAACGACCCCTGCTGGTGCGGCTCAGGCAAGAAGTACAAGAAGTGCCACGGCGCCTAGGGCGCAGGCACTAGGGCCGTACCACCTGCACGTTGTCGAAGTCCGCGTAGCAGCCCGCCGGGCCCGGGCAGGAGTAGTTCGTGTTCTGGTAGACGCCCGCGCGCAGGTGGGACGGGATCGAGCCGCCCGGCTCCACCGCGTACCCGGCCGCTTCGGTCTCGGTCAGCAGGGTGGGCGTGTGGACCACCGGGCTGGACTCGCCGTTGTCGGAGGCGTCGCCGTCCTGGTTCAGGTCGGCGTAGACCTTGAACCGGCCGACCGAGGGGTCCGGCGAGTAGAACACGTCGAAGGCGAATCGCGTCCACTCCCCGGGCTCGGCCGGGGCGGTCCACAGGGGCTCGCTCCAGTCGCTGATCAAGGTCCAGTCCCCGCTGCGGACCTGCATCTCGAAGATCGAGCCCATGGCCGGGTTGTCGTAGGGCTGCGCCTGCTTGTTCTGGTAGACGGTGCGCCAGTCACCGTCGTTCACGTCCCAGTCGTTCGCGACGCGGATCGAGATGAAGGTGACCAGGCGCCAGCCCTCGTGGTAGAAGACGGTCGGCCCCGGCCCCTCGACCCCGTACCCGGGATCGGAGGCCTCGTGCCAGTTGTAGCCGAGCTCGCAGCGCTCGCCCCAGACGTCATCGCCGTCGATGACGGTGATCCGCCGGAAGGCCTGATCGCCCTGTTGGTCGCCCACAGCGGTCGTCGCGGGATCGCCGCCCGAAGCGATCTGCTGGTGGCGCGACGAATCGGCGCAGTCCACCTTGCCCCAGAACGGCACCGGGTTCGGGTCCGCGGACGTATCGGCCGCCACGACGGTGCAGGCCTTGGGCAGGGTCAGGGCGCCCAGCGATGAGCCCTGGTTCGCGAGCGGGCAGTCGGGGTTGGGAGCGGGGATCTCCGGCGGCACATATGCCGGAGCCGAGGGATCGCTGGGGCCGTAGATCTGCTGCTCCTCGCAGCGGTTCCAGCCGCTCTTCGTGACCTTGAGCTTGGTCTTGGCGCCCGCCCCGAACTCGTCCTTGACCTTCAATTGAACGCTCTTGGTCTTCTTGGACGGCTTGATCTTCGGGCAGACGTAGTAGTCACCCGCCTCGTTGGTCACCGCCCGTGCGACGTTGGACTTCTTCTTCCCGTCGACAAGCTTCACCGTCACCTCCACGCCCACCGCTGCGGTTCCACCCGAGCAGACGGTCCCGGAGGCAGTCATCTTCCCGCCGCGCTTGACGGCCTTGTCCGCCGGCTCCAGCGTGACGCCGCTGCAGTTACCCGCCGAGGCCTGCCGCCGCTCGGGCCGGCGCTCACTCGAAACGAATAACGCCAGGCCGACGATGACCAGCGTCGCCACCCCGACCAGCACCAGCATGTGCTTGAACCAGTTCGGGGAGTCCAGGTACTCCCGCAGTCGGTCAGTCCATCCCTGTCCCGACATCCCAGTCCCTCTTTCTCGGGGCCCCGTCGATCCCCACTTGGGGCCCCGCGTCTACCGACTATCGTATACCCGGCCCGCTGTTCACAGACCTATTTCGGGTCGAGAGGAGCTCCGAGAGCACCGGCGTTGATCCTCGCCAGGCGCTTCAGATCCTGCTCGTTGATCCGGGAGCGAATCCCGGCAGCCCCGAACATGCGGTGGGCGTGGCCACGATCCGCGACGTTGACCGCGATCCCACCCAGTGGCTCGGAGGGACGCGGGCCGTGCGACGCGATCCGCCTCAGGCCTGGAGGCGCCACCGGTCCCTCGAACAGCAGGATGGTGTTCGCGGTCGCGTCGTCCGGGACCAGCGAGCGGACGGGAAGCCAGTCGGCGCCGGCCGGCAGCTCATCGGTGACCTTTGCCGTCCGCTGACCGTCCGCATAGACGGGGAAGCTGGGCTCCGCGTTATCGGCGGCAATGGCCGCGACACTGACGTCGTCGAGGTCGAGCTCCAGCGGGCCACGCAGCAGCGGCGGATAGGTGATCCGCAGTTTGGAGTCCGCGACCACCAACGCCCCAGGTCTGATCTGGTTCAGGTTGGCGCGCCGCAGGAGCTCGGCCAGGAGGATCAGCAGCAGTCCGAACACGAGGACCCACTCGCTGCCGTTGGTGTCCTCCGAGAGCCCGTAGATCCCGGAGACCGCGACGAACAGGCCGATTCCGAACAGGCCCCCGATCGCCAGGTGCTGCAGAACGCGGCCGCCAGAGAGCTTCTGCAGCTCGACGCGGGTGACCGGGCTCTGGCTCACGCGCGCATTCTCCCAGCGACCCCGCGCCGAGCGTCGCAATACCCTGTGGAACATGGCTGAAGCGCTGATCATGGATCAGGTCCCTGCGCGCCTGGCGCAGATCCGCGAGCAGATGAAGCTGCTCGCGGACTACCTTTGACCCGGAGGAGCTGAGGGGGCAGGTCGAGGGCCTGGAGGCCGAGATGCAGCGGCCGGGCTTCTGGGACGAGCAGGCGAAGGCGGCCGAGATCTCGGCCAAGCACGCGCGGGCGCAGCGCCGCCTGCGGGGGTTCGAGGGACTCCAGGCCGACGTCGCCGACCTGGACGAGCTGGTCGAGATGGCCGCCGAGGACGAGGAGATGGCCTCCGAGCTGGCCTCGCAGGTGGAGTCGATCGAGCGCCGGCTGGCGGAGCTCGAGGAGGAGCGCCTCTTCAGCGGGGATTACGACGCCGGCGACGCGGTCGTCACCGTCAACGCGGGGGCTGGGGGGACCGACTCGCAGGACTGGGCCGAGATGCTGCTGCGCATGTACCTGCGCTGGGCGGAGCGGCGCGGCTTCAAGGTGGAGATGAAGGAGGCCTCGCCGGGGGAGGAGGCCGGGCTCAAGTCGGCGACCTTCATCGCCCGCGGCGAGAACGCCTATGGCCTGTTCGCCGCCGAGCGCGGCGTCCACCGGCTGATCCGGATCTCGCCCTTCGACTCATCGGCTCGCCGCCACACCAGCTTCGCCCAGCTCGACGTGGCGCCCCTGGTCGAGGGTGACGTCGAGGCCGACATCGACGACGTCGACCTTCGCATCGACACCTACCGGGCCTCGGGCGCCGGCGGCCAGCACGTGAACAAGACCGACTCGGCCGTCCGCATCACCCACATCCCGACCGGCATCGTCGTCCAGTGCCAGAACGAGCGCTCCCAGGCCCAGAACAAGGCCGTCGCGATGCAGCTGCTGAAGGCGCGGCTGCTGGAGCTCGAGGAGCGCAAGCGCGCGGAGGAGCTGGCCAAGGAGCGCGGCGAGGTCAAGTCGGCGGAGTGGGGATCCCAGATCCGCAGCTACTTCCTCCACCCGGACCAGCGGGTCAAGGACCACCGCACGAACCACGAGGTGGGCGACGCCCAGCGCGTGCTCGACGGCGACTTAGACGGTTTCGTGCGCGAGTTTCTGAATCAGGCCGCCTCCTCCGCCTCGCGTCCGGGGGCGGCCGACCAGGCGGCGTCCAGCTCATGACAGCGGTAGCCGTCGGCTTCTCGGAGAGCTTCGACACGGTTGAGGCCGCCGCCGAGGCGGCGGGCTCCGCCCGCGCCGGGCTCGACGGCCCGGCAGACCTCTGCGTGGTCTTCGCCTCCGGGCCACACCTGCCGATGGCGAAGTGGCTGCTGTCCGAGGTCCACGATCGCCTCGCGCCACGCAACCTGATCGGCTGCGGCGCGGGGGGGACCCTGGCCTCGGGACGGGAGGTCGAGGAGGGCCCTGGCCTGGCCGTCTGGGCGGCGACCCTGCCGGGCGCCGAGGTCGGCACCCTGCACGTGACGGCCGAGCGGGGCGAACAGGGCTTCCGACTGCTCGGGATGCCGAAGCGCCTGCCCGGCGAGGACGGCAACGGGTCCTCCGGCGCGGCGCTGGTGCTCGCCGACCCCTACAGCTTCCCCTCCGAGGTGCTGCTGGACGAGCTGGAGCGCGCACGGCCCGGCGTCCCGGCGCTGGGCGGGCTCGCGAGCGCCTCGGTCGGTGGCGGCGGCGTGCTGCTCCAGGACGGGGAGGTGCGCTCGGAGGGGGCGGTCGCCGCTCTGATCTCCGGCCTGGAGGTGCTGCCGTGCGTCTCGCAGGGCGCGATGCCCGTCGGCCCGGAGATGACCGTCACCGCAGCCGAGGCGAACGTGATCGGCGAGCTGGCGAGCCGCCCGGCGATGGAGCGGCTGGGCGAGGTGATCGAGGACCTGCCGGGCGACGAGCGCGAGCTGGCCGCGGGCGGAGTGCTGCTGGGAATCGTCGTGGACGAGAACCGGCCCGAGTACCTGCGCGGCGACTTCCTTGTGCGCCCGATCGTCGGCGCCGACCGGGAGAGCGGCGCGCTGGCGATCGGTCACAGCGTCCGCGTCGGCCAGACGGTGCGGCTCCACGTCCGGGACGCGGCCTCGGCCGACCGCGACCTGCGCGAGGCGCTGCGAACCCAGTCCGAGGCGATGGGGGACGCCGGCGCGGCCGGCGCGCTGCTGTTCACCTGCAACGGCCGCGGATCCCACATGTTCGATGTGCCAGACCATGACGCGACCGCGATCGAGGACGCGCTCGGCGCTCCCTCGGCCGGCTTCTTCTGCGCCGGCGAGATCGGGCCCGTCGGGGGCCGGAACTTCCTCCACGGCTTCACGGCCACGATGGCGGTCTTTCCCGCCGCCTGAGCCCTAGCCCAGGCGCCCCGGGAGCGCGCCCTCCATCTCCAGCAGGGCCTGCTTCATTTCCGGCCCGCCGCCATAGTTGCCCGGCTTGCCGCCTGCCTGGACGACCCGGTGGCAGGGGACGATCAGCGGCACCGGGTTGGCGCCGCAGGCGGTCCCGGCGGCCCTGAATGCGCGGGGGTTGCCCGCCTTCTCGGCGACCTCGCCGTAGCTGAGGGTCTTGCCATACGGGATGCGAGCGACCGTGTGCAGGACCTTGTCCGTGAACCCGTGCGCGAGCGTCCAATCCACCGGGGAGGAGAACTTCTTCAGCCTGCCCTCGAAGTAGGAGTCGAGCTCGCGGCGCACCGGGTCGAGTCGCTTCGGCGACTCCAGCACCCGCGGCGACACCCCCGCCGCGATCTGCTCCAGCGCGGACTCGGCCGTGTAGTTCGGCAGCGACAGCTTGACGACGCCGCGCTCGGTCGCCGCGACCAGCAGCTCGCCGTAGGGCGAGTCCAGGGTCGCGTAGGCGACGTCGAGCAGCCCCTCCCGGTCCGCGCGGGCGAGCAGCCGCTCGTTCAGCCCCGCCAGGTCGCCGGCGTGGTTCTCGCCCGCGTCCCTCAATGCCTTCTCCACTGCGATCTCGTTCGGATCGGTCATGCCAGTTCACCTCTCAGCTTCTTCAATCCTTCGTGGACGTTGCGTCGCGCGGCCTCCTCCGACGTATCGAGCATCTCGCCGATCTGCGCGTATGCCATGTCCGTCGCGAACCTCAGGACCACGGCGCTGCGCTGCTTCGGGGGCAGCACGCTCACCAGTTGCCACACCTCACCTTCCCCGGCCGACTCCAGGGCGCGGTCCTCCGCGCCCAGGCCGCCGCCCACCTCCTCCGCGCTCCCGGAGGGGAGCGCGGAGCGGCCCCGCGAGCGGTGGTGGTCGATCGCCTTGCGGTGCGCGATCGTCAGCAGCCAGCCGCGCAGGTTGTCCGCGTGCTCCAGCTTCGGATAGGAGCGCAGCGCCGCGATGAACGTCTCCTGGAAGCAGTCCTCGGCGTCGTGGGGGCCGACACTGGCCACCAGGAACCCGAGCACGTCCCCTCCGTGCTCATCCAGCAGCTCCTGAAACGGCGGTAGCGTTGCCATCCGTGTCTATTCAACCCGCCTCGGGCGAGATTCGTGAGGTCGTCGAGCGCTCCCTCGCCGAAGACGTGGGAACCGGTGACGTGACCACGGAGGCCACCGTGCCTGAGCGCGCGAGCGCCTCCGCCTCGATCGCGCAGAAGCAGCCCGGCGTCCTGTTCGGCCTCGAGGCTGCGGCGGAGGCCTTCCGGCTTTCCGGCGCAGAGTTCTTCGACGCGATGGCGGTCGAGGGCCAGTGGCGGGAAACCCTCCCACGCACCGTCGCGCGCATCTTCGGGCCCGCCCGCGCCCTGCTTGCGGGCGAGCGCACCGCGCTCAACCTGTTGGGACACCTGTCCGGGATCGCGACCCTGACCGCGCGCTTCGTCAGGGAGGTGGAGGGCACCGGGGTCCGCATCCTCGACACCCGCAAGACGACCCCCGGGCTGCGGGCGCTCGAGAAGGCCGCGGTCGCGGCGGGAGGGGGGACGAACCACCGCATGGGCCTGTATGACGCGATCCTGATCAAGGAGAACCACGCGGCGATCGCCGGTGGGGTGGGGGAGGCTGTGCGGCGCGCGCGCGAGGCGGGCGGCGGGCTGCCCGTCGAGGTCGAGTGTCGGGACGTTCCCGAGGTCCGCGCGGCGCTGGAGGCGGGCGCGGACCGGCTTCTGCTGGACAACATGGACCCCGAGGTGCTGACCCTCGCCGTGGCGGTGGCGCGGGACTGGGCACCCGCCCCGCAGCTCGAAGCCTCGGGCCGCGTCACCCTGGAGAACGTCGCCGAGATCGCCGCCACCGGCGTCGACTTCATCTCGGTCGGCGCGCTGACGCACTCGGCCCCGAGCCTCGATCTGAGCATGGAGCTGCAACCCGGGGGATAGAGTCTGCGCATGCCCGTCCCGACGCTCGGAGAGGGCCTCCGGCGCAAGCGCGAGGCGATCGTGCGCGAGCACATGGACTCCGAGAACCGCCACGAGTTCGACGCCACCCTCGAGACCTTCGACCATCCCCGCTACGAGCTGGTGGCCACCGGCGAGGTCCACGACGGCCCCGAGGAGGTCATGAAGTACTTCGAAGACTCACGGACCGCGTTCCCGGACCAGCGCAACGAGCTGGTCGCGCTGCACCACTCCGACGACGCCGTCCTGGTCGAGGCGATCATCCGCGGCACCCACCTCGGACGCCTCGGCGGCCTGCCGCCGACCGGCCGCTCCTACGAGCTGCCGATCCTCGCGATGTTCCTGTTCGAGGGCGAGAAGCTCATGTGCGAGCGGGTCTACTTCGACTCCAACACGGTGCTGCGCCAGCTCGGGGTCGCACGCGACCCGCTCAGCATCACCGGCCGCCTCGGCACCGTGGTCTCACACCCGTTCACGATCGGCCGCGGCCTGGTTCGGCAGGTCACGGGACGCTGAGTTGGCCTGGGTCGCGCTCGGCGCCCCCTTCGACTCCGCGGCGGAGGGCGAGGGAGAGGAGAGGGCCCCCCAAGCCCTGCGCGACGCCGGCCTTGTCGAGGGGCTTCGGGCCAAGGACCTGGGCGACGTGGCCGAGCCCCTCCGTCCGCCCGAGCGCGACGCCCGCACCGGCATCCTCGCTTTCGAGTCGCTGGTGGAGGGCTCCGAGGCGATCGCGAAGGCGGTGGCCGAGACGATCGAGGCCGGCGACCGCCCGCTCGTGCTGGGCGGCGACTGCTCCTTCCTGATCGGCGCGATCGCCGGCGCGCGCCAGGCGGGGCTCCGCCCAGGGCTGCTCTTCGTGGATGGCCACGCCGACTACTGGGACGGTGAGACCTCGCCGACCGGCGAGGCGGCCGACATGGAGCTCGCGATCCTGCACGGCCAGGGGCCGGCCGAGCTGGCGAGCATGGCTCCGCGCCCGCTGGCTGACCCCGCCAGGACGGTGATTCTCGGCCACCGCCCGCACGAGCTGGACGAGGACGTGGCGGCCGAGCGCGACCGTGTCCCCGACGAGGCGCTCCAGCTGGACACTCCGGCCATCCGAGAGGCCGGGACCGCGATGGCGGCCGGCCTCGCCATCGAGCGAGCGGGGGAGGGGGCGTGGCTTCACATCGACCTCGACGTCCTGGACGCCGATGCTCTGCCTGCCGTCAGCTACCCGCTCGCCGGGGGGCTCGAGTGGGAGGAGCTGGAGGCTCTGCTGAAGCCGTTCGTCGGCGCAGGGGTGTGCGCCGTCAGCGTCGCCGACCTCAACTGCGACAGGGACCCCGATGGCACCTACGCGAAGCGGGTCGCCGAGCTGCTCATCTCGGCGCTCCGCGCCTACCCGGACTAGTCCAGCTGCGTGACCAGCGCCGCGAGGAAGAGGCCGAACGCGGCCCAGGTGAGGACGGCGCGGATCCAGTTCAGTGCGAAGTAGCGCTTGTGCGCCTTCTCCCAATCGTCCGGCAGGGCGTCGGGATTCCAGCCCAGGATCACGTCGTAGTTCGGCCCGGCGAGCCGGTTGGAGACGGCGAGCGGTCCGATCACGGTGCAGGCGAAGCCGAACACCGTCAGCGTGAAGGCGGTGCTGTCGCTGTCCAGCGTCCACAGCGCGACCGCGGGTGCGAACACGAGCCCGAGCACGCACGCGTAGTTGAACCACGACTTCCGGGCGATCGGCAGGAACGCATCCATGAACCGCGCGAAGCCGGGCCCGTCCATCCCCTTCAGCAACGGATGGAGGACGAGGGTCAGCATGGCGAGCAAACCGGACCACAGCCCCGCGACGACGACACTGGCGATCAGAGCCCATTCCTCTACGGCATCTCTCCTCCTTGAGCGCTTCCCCTTAGGCTGGCGAACCCTATTTCAAGAGGCGGGAGAGTCTCCGGTCCTTCAGCACTCGCCCCCGGTCTGCTCCTCGGGGCAGTAGTTGGTCTGGTGCTGGGAGTAGAAGACCGCCTCGATCGTGGTGCCGCACCGGGGGCAGGGCTCGCCCTCGCGGCGGTGGACCCTGAGCGGCATCGGCAGCTTGTCAGGGACTTTCTCGCCGATGGCCTCCTCGTAGTGGTCGAGCGCGTCGCCGAGCACGTGCAGCGCCCCGTGAAGCTGCGTGACCTCCTCGCCGCGCAGCTCCGAGCCCTTCTTGAACGGCGACAGCTTCGCCTCCCAGAGGATCTCGTCGACCCAGGAGCGGCCGATGCCGGCGATCGTCTTCTGGCGGCGCAGGAGGGGATGGAGGTGGCTCGACTGGTCGATCAGCTCGGCGAGCTGGTCGCGGGGCGGCGCCGGCCAGGCGTCGGGCCCGAGGGTGGAGACAAGGTCGTCCTCCTCGACCTCGCCGCGGCGCAGCAGCTTGGCCCAGGCGGCCTGCTTGGTCCCGAACTCGCGCAGGCGCAGCTCGCGATCGCCGTCGATCCGCACCAGCAGTCGCGATGCGCGGTCCTTCAACGACCCACGCTTTTCGAACAGCTGCAGGCGGCCCGCCGACATCAGGTGGATCAGCAGCGTCAGTTCCTCCTCGGCGGCCACCTCGACGGCGAGCATCTTTCCGATTCGCCGTACTCCCTCGATCCGGCCTCCCTCGAGCGCATCCAGCATCGGGTCGAAGGTCTTCAGGGTGGCCACGCCGGGGGCAAGCGCGGACTCGACCTCCGCTCCCTCCATGGCGGCGCCCAGGCGGCGCGCTGTGATCTCGACCTCGGGCAGCTCGGGCATGCCAACAAGTAAACTGGCTTCACATTCGCTAATTGCCTCGAGGCCCGCGAAACAGATGGGACCGGGGCGGCGAACATAGAACTGACGAGAGGGCAGAAATGCTTGAGCTTCCAACCGTCGACGAGCTTCCCGCCAAGCTGAGCGAGGAGGAGATCTCGATTCTCAGCGCCGAGGTCCGCGCGCTCGCCGAGGAGCGGAACGCGGTCATCCTCGCCCACAACTACCAGCTGCCCGAGCTCCAGGACCTGGCCGACTTCGTCGGCGACTCCCTGGGCCTCTCGCGCCACGCGGCCGACACCGACGCCGAGGTGATCGAGTTCTGCGGCGTCCACTTCATGGCCGAGACCGCGTCGATCCTGTGTCCCGACAAGACGGTGCTGATCGCCGACCTCGGCGCCGGCTGCTCCCTCAGCGACTCGATCAACGCCGACCAGCTGCGTGCCTGGAAGGCCGAGCACCCGGGCGCGCTCGTCGTCATGTACGTCAACACCTCCGCCGAGGTCAAGGCCGAGACCGACTACTGCTGCACGTCGGGCAACGCCGTCCAGGTCGTCGAGCACATCTGGGCCGAGCATGGGGAGGACACCGAGATCCTGTTCGGCCCGGACATGTGGCTGGGCGCGTTCGTCGAGCGCGAGACCGGGATCAAGGAGGATCCCGAGCGCCGCGCCCGCTTCCACATCTGGGACGGCGAGTGCCATGTCCACGCCGGGATTCGTCCCGACGACATCAAGGCCGTCCGCGCTCAGCACCCCGACGCCGAGTTCCTGATCCACCCCGAGTGCGGCTGCTCGACGCAGGCGATGGAGTACGTCGCCTCCGGCGACATCGAGCCCGACGGCGTCCACATGCTCTCGACGGGCGGCATGCTCGACCACATGCAGACGCACCCCGAGGGCGAGTACATCGTGGCCACAGAGAACGGCATGCTCTACCCCTTGCAGGAGGCCGCGCCGAACGCGACGCTGATCGAGGCCAACCGAATGGCCTTCTGCAAGTACATGAAGATGATCACGCTGCCCAAGGTCCGCGACTCGCTGCGCGAGATGAAGCACGAGGTCAAGGTGCCGCCCGAGATCGCGGCGCGCGCGACGCTCCCGATCGAGCGCATGGTCGCGATCGGCTGATCGGGCCGCTCGGGGCGCCCTCGCCGGCGCCCTTGACAGCTACCCTGCGCGGCCCCGACAATGGCTGCGATGAGGCACGGGACAGGCGGCAGGGAACGCCGAGGCATTGCGCTCGGCACGCTCGGGATTGCGACTCTGCTGGCCGCGGGGCTGGCGCTGCCCGCGCTTGCGAGCGCCAATCCGTACCTGATCGACCCGGGCGAGGGCTCCGGCCCGACTCGGGAGGTGTGGACCGGGCCCGCGCCGGCGGCGGGCGACGCGGGCGGGGATTCCGCCAAGGGCCGCATCGTCGGCGGCACCACCACGAGCGCCGCGAACCATCCCTGGCAGGCGGCCCTGGTGGTGGACCCGACCAACGCCCCGGGGGCCACGGATCTGCAACGCCTCTTCTGCGGCGGATCGCTGGTCACCCCCTACATCGTGCTCACCGCCGCGCACTGCGTCTTCGACACCGACCCGGACTGCGGCCTGCCTCCGAGGCCGCCGTGCACAGGCCTCAACGACCCAGGCGGGGATGGGACACCGCGGCTCGATCCCAACGACGTCGACATCATCGTGGGCCGCACGACGCTCACCGGCGCCGGCGGCACCGAGAACAACGCCTTCCGCACCGACTACATCCCCCCGGGCTACAGCCCGGCCACCAAGCAGAACGACTTCGCCTACATCAGCCTCGACAACCCGCCCTCGACGCAGCAGCGCATTGACCTCGTGGACAAGAAGGATGGGCCCTCGTGGAAGGTCGGCGCACCGACGCGGGTGACGGGCTACGGGCTGACGGTGCCCGGCAACAACTCGAGCAAGAGCGACACCCTGAGGATCGCCACCGTCCCGGTGATCGCCGACAACACCTGCGGCAGCCCCCTCGTGTACGGAAGCCTCTTCTTCAGGCAGGTTCAGATCTGTGCCGGGCACCTCGCCGGCGGCATCGACTCCTGCCAGGGCGACAGCGGCGGCCCGCTCCAGACCGCCGCCGGCGCCGCCAGCGGCACGACCCGGCTGGTCGGCATCGTCAGCTTCGGCTCGGGGTGCGCCGAGGTGAACTCTCCCGGCGTCTACACCCGCGTTGCCCAGAACCCCACCTGCGCGGCGCAGATCGCCAACGTGCAGACGATCGAGAACGCCGAGTCCATCCCCGCCGAGCTCCGCGAGCCGGTCGTCGGCCCGGCGGGGTGCGCGGACAAGCAGTTCACGCCCAAGTGCAAGAAGAAGAAGAAGAAGAAGGGCAAGAAGGGCGCGGCTGCGGCCAAGAAGTGCAAGAAGAAGAAAAAGAAGAAGAAGCGCTGAGCTGAATGATTGGGCTGGCCCTTCGCCTGGCTCTGGCGGTCGTGCTCGGCGGGGCCGCCATCGCCAAGCTCGCAGCGCCGGGCTCCAGCCAGGCCGCGTTGGCGACCTTCGGCTTCGACGAGGGCCCTCTTAGGCGGGTCGCCTGGGGCTCCCTGGTGGCGCTCGAGCTCGGGCTTGCGATCGGAGTCGGGGCTGGTTCCGACGCCGCCGCCTACGCCGCCGCGGCGCTGATGGCGATGTTCGCGCTGCTGCTGGTCGGAGCGCTGCTGCGCGGCAACGCCGGGGCTCCCTGCGCCTGCTTCGGTGCGCGATCTCGCGTCACCCCCTGGGCCGTCCTCCGCAACCTGCTGCTCGCGGCGGGCTTCGCCCTGGTTCCATCGCTGCCCGAGGCCGACCTCAGCACCGACGAGTGGCTGGGGCTGGGGCTCGGAGTGGCCCTGCTGGGCTGCGTGGCGCTCGCCGTTGCGGTGCTGGCGCTGGCGCGCGAGGTCGGGATGCTGCGGCTGCAGCTCGGCAGCCAGGGCGCGCTCGAGATCGCCGGTGAGGGTCCTGACCTGGGCGAGGCACCCGCGGCGCTTGCTGCCCCGGGGACCCCGCCCACGACCCTGGGCCTGGCCGTCTTCAGCAGCGAGGGCTGCCATCTCTGCCAGACGCTCGAGCCCGCGATCGACAGCCTGCGCGTCGAGCCCGGGCTGGAGGTGCGCGTCTTCGACGAGGTCACGCACTCCGGAGCCTGGCGTGACCTGAAGATTCCGGGCAGCCCCTATGCGATCGCGCACGGGTCCGACGGGACCGTGCTGGCCAAGGGGACCTTCAACAACCTCGCGCAGCTGGAGAGCGTGGTGGCGACCGGCGAGCGCCGCCGGGCGGGGGGAGAGGCCGGACGGGAGCTGACGGGGCGGGAGGTTCGACTGGGTGCCTGAGCATCTGGACCGCCTCGCCGACGACCTGGCATCCAACACTTCCCGCCGCGGGTTCCTCGCGCGGGTGAGCGGCGTGCTCATGGCCGCGGCTGGGGGTGGGGCCGTGGTGCGCGCGGTGGTGCCGCCGGGCGAGGCGGGCGCCTTCCACCTCTGCGGCCACACCTTCACGACGGGCTCCTGCCCGCACCCGGCCGGGATGCCCCGCATCGACTCGCGTGGCTATCCGATCCGCGCCCGCGACGGCGTTCCGGTGGACGACACCGGGCGCCCGGTCGACTCCGCCGGCCGCCCGCTGGACGACCGGGGCCGCGTGCTGCGCGACGCCGACGACAGGCCGCTGCCGCCCCGCCCCCGCAGCAAGCTCTGCGAGGACCTGGTCAGTGAGCGCTTCGGGTTCAGGACGGTGGTCGACGGGGGCTGGTATCGCTGCTGCGGCGGCAAGGTCCGCAAGCTGACCGACTGCTGCGCCCATCGCGGCCGGCGGATCAACGGGGACGCCGCCCTCACGGGCTACTGCTACTCCGGCCGCAAGGTGTTCTGCGTCATGTACTACGACACCAAGGTGCCCTGTTGATAGAGCTCAGCCTGGTCTTCGCCGCCCTGCTGATCGGCGCCACCGGGACCTTCTCGCCCTGCGGCTTCTCCGCCGTCGAGACGATCGGCCCCACGGGACACAGCGGCGGCCGGCGCACGACGCTGGCCGCCTGCGCCACCTTCCTGCCGGGAGCGGTGCTCGGCGGCGTGGTCACGTTCGGCGCGCTCGCCCTGGCCGGAGAGGCGCTGCACGGGGCCGGCGGGCGGGTCGCGTATCTCGTCGCCGCAGGGATCGCGGCGGTGGCCGCCGTGCTCGAGCTGCGCGGCACGCGCATCGTCCCCCAGATCCGCCGCCAGCTCCCGGAGCACTGGCGCCGGGTGATGCCGATGCCGTTGGCGGCGGCGCTGTACGGCGTGCTGCTGGGTCTCGGCTTCACGACCTTCGTGCTTTCGTTCGGCGTCTGGGCGCTGGCCGGCATCAGCGTTGCGATCGGCGACCCCGAGCTGGGCCTGCTGCTGGGCATCGCATTCGGGGTCGGCCGCGCGCTGCCGGTGGTGGCGCTGGCGCCGCTGGCGGGCACGCCCGCCGGCGCCCGAGCGACGGACCTGATGGCGGGCAGCCCGGCGGTCTATCTGGGCGTGCGCCGCGGTGACGCCGTCGCGCTCGCGATCGCCGCCCTGGCGCTGACGCTCTCGGTCGGCAGCGCGGGGGCCGCCGGCCAGTCCGTTTCCAGCGCGGCCGATCCCTCGGCGACCGTGGACTCGCTCGCCTTCGAGCGACTCAGCGGCAGCGGCGTGCTGCGGCGATCGATAGGCGACGCCCTGCTGCCAGGCGGCGACCCGGCCGTCGGCGGCCCCTACGTCGCCGTGCTGTCCGGTGAGACGACGCTGTTGCTGGACCGCGCCACGCTGGTGACGCTGGCGGAGGTGCCGACGCCGGGAGCCGACGCCCTCGCCGTCTCGCAGGGCTGGCTGGCGTATCGCGCCAAGCTGAAGGAGGGGGGAGACGGGATCTTCGTCCGCTCGATGCCCACCCCGGGTGCCTTCGGCCCGCTGCAGACAGTGGCGACGATCGGCGACCCGGCCCAGCTCAGCCCGCCGAGCCTGGACGGAGGCCTGCTGCTTTACGGCGTCGCGCGGGCCCGGGGGAGCCGCATCGTCCAGCGCGTGCTCGGCTCTCGCAAGCGCCGCACCCTGATCCGCTCGGGCTCGGCGCTGCTGTTCAACCCGGCCGCGAAGGGGCGCCGGTTCGCCTACGTGCGGACCGGCGGACGCGGCAGCAAGCTGATGATCCGCAAACGCGCCAAGCGGGGCCGCGGCAAGCCGGTGTTCGGCGTGCGCCGCTCTCGCGGCACGCTCACCTCGACCGCACTGACCGAGGGCCGCGCCTACGTCACCCTGCTGCACCCCAGCGCCACGCAGGCGGGCGCCGAGGTGATCCAGGTGCCGCTGAAGGGCAAGAAGAAAAAGAAGGGCAAGAAGCGGAAGCAGCGCTAGGCCCGACTGGGTGGGCGATCGCCGACCCAGTAGCGCGGGCCGGGCCCCAGCCCCGCTGCCCTGTCGCCGGGATTTGAGAGCCGGCAGCGGTCCAACGAGAGGCAGCCGCAGCCGATGCACTCTGTCAGGCCGACCCGCAGGCGCTCGAGCTCGGCGATGCGCTCGTCGATCCGCGCGGTCCACTTGCTCGACAGCCGCGACCAGTCGCGCCGGTTGGGGGCCCGGTTCGGCGGCAGCTTCGCCAGCTCGGCGCCGATCTCGTCCAGGCTCAGCCCGATCCGCTGCGCGAAGACGATGAAGGCGATTCGGCGCAGCACCGCGCGGGGGTAGCGCCGGTGGCCCGATCCCGCCCGCTCCGACTCGATCAACCCCCGCTCCTCGTAGAAGCGCAGGGCGGAGGCGGCGACGCCGCTCCGCCGCGAGGTCTCGCCGATGGTGAGCAGTTCGTCCATTGGGCCCACACCCGGAGCAAAGCAGATCAAGCCCTTGACTTCAAGTTCACTTGAACTTGTAGGCTGGGAAAGCACACCTTGATCGAGGAGGAACCGATGAGCGAGGCAACTGCGAAGAAGACGACGGCGAGCGAGCGGATCACGGCGGAGGTCACGTCCTGGCCCGGCGTCGAAGCCGGGATCGGCGAGCGCGGCGAGTGGGGCTTCACCCTCGGCCGTCGTCAGCTCGGTCACCTTCACGGCGATCACGCCTTCCACGGCGGATTCCCGAAAGAGATCTGGTCGGAGCTCTACGAGCAGGGCCGCATCGACTACCACCCGGTCTTCCCCGGCCGCCCGGGCTTCGCCGCACGGGCGATCGAGACCGAGGAGGACGTCCGCGACGTGATCGCGATGATCAGGCTCAACTACGACCGCGTCGTCGAGCGCCACGGGCTCCCGGACGAGGCCGAGCGGTGAGCTCGTTCACCGAGGTCGAGCTCGACTACCTCACCGGGGAGCGCAGGCTGGGCCGGATCGCGACCGTCGGCGCCGACGGCACGCCGCACGTCGTCCCGGTCGGCTTCTCCTACAACGCCGAGCTCGACGCGATCGAGGTCGGCGGGCGCGAAAACGCCCGCACGAAGAAGTTTCGAGACGCCTGGGCCCGCGGTCGCGCCGCGATCGTGATCGACGACATCCTCAGCACCGATCCCTGGCGCGTGCGCGGCGTCGAGGTTCGCGGCCGCGCCGAGGTCGTCGAGGATGATCGCGCCCGGATACGAATCCACCCCGAGCGCATCGTCTCCTGGGGCCTCGACGGGGGCGACTCGGCCCGCTCGGTCGAGCCTCGCCGCAACGGCTCGAACGTGCGCTGATACGCACTTCTGCTCTTGCCTCGAGCCGCTCTGCCGCTGTAGTCTCGGCGCAGTGCAGGTGGTTCGGTTCTCGGCCTCGACTCGCTCGCTCGCCGTCGCGACGACGCTGATTGCGGCGCTGCTCTGCGGCGACGCTTCTCAGGCGGAGGCGCGCCCACTCCAAAACCCGCCCGACGGCCGCATCGTCGGAGGGGCCGAGACCAACATCGCCACCTTCCCGTGGCAGGCCGGCATGGTCCTGGACGCCACGTTCGGCCAGACCGACCGGGTCGGCTGCGGCGGAACATTCATCACCCCGCGGATCGTGCAAACCGCTGCACACTGCATCTTCGACACCGATCCGGACTGCCCGGGCGCGCTCTGCGATACACCCTTCGCGGACCCCAACGACTTCGACATCATCGGCGGCCGCACGCAGCTCAGCAACGAGGGCAGCGGCCAGCAGCTCAACATTCAGAACCTCTTCATCGACGCCGCCTACAACCCGGGCAACAAGAACAACGACCTCGGGTGGGCCGTCACCGCGGCTCCCCACTCACAGACGAACATCAAGGTCGCCGGCCCCGCCGAGACCGCCTTCTGGGACCCGAACAGCCCGACGATCGTCTCGGGCTGGGGCGCCACCAGCTCGGGCGGCCCGGTCAGCGACATCCTCAAGCAGGCGACGGTGCCCATCATCGCGGACCCGACCTGCGCCCAGCCCGCGGTATATGGATCCCTCTTCAACCCCGCGACGATGGTCTGCGCAGGCGTGCTCTCCGGCGGGACCGATTCCTGCCAGGGTGACAGCGGCGGCCCGCTGGTCGGCCCCAGCACGACCCCCGGGCAGGTGCGGCTGGTCGGCGTGGTCAGCTTCGGCATCGGCTGCGCGGGCCAGAACAAGCCCGGCGTCTACTCCCGGATTGCGTCCTCGACCTACAACATCCAGTCCTTCGTGGACCAGATCGAGGGCCTCGAGGGCCTGCCCGACGCCGGCTCCGTCTACGGGAACGGCGACCTCACCGCGGCGCCCAACATCGGCGGGGCGCCCACGAAAAAGAAGAAGAAGTGCAAGAAGAAGAAGAAGGGCAAGAAGAAGTCCGGCGCCTCGGCCGCCAAGAAGAAGAAGAAGAAGAAGTGCAAGAAGAAAAAGAAGAAGTAGCGCCGGCGGCCTAGGGCGGGGCGAGCGCGCGCAGCGGCGGCTCGGGGTAGCCGATCGCCCGGTAGAAGCTGGCGCTGGGCTTGGCGATCAGCCACTCGTCCCCGATCCGGTCCAGGTAGATCACGTCCTCCTCGACCGAGGGCTGGTCCCGGCCGGCGAAGTCGTGGGTGACCGTCGCGGTCACCCTCGCGCGGTCCTCGTCCACCGCCACCGCCGTCAACGCGTGCAACCGGGTCCGCGTCCAGACCGGGGTGCCGCCGCCTGAGCGATGGCCGATCGAGGCCCGGACGGACCCCGGGCAGCTCGGCAGCTCCGTGGGCAGGCCGGCCCCGTCGAGTGCCCCGGGGGCGAGGAGCTCGCAGACCGCCTCTCCGTCGTCGGCGTTGACCGCGGCGAGGTATGCCCTGACCGCCGCGGCCACCTGCGCGCGATCGCTTTCCGACAGCGAGTCACCCTCCGGCCCGGCAGGCGGCGCCTCGGGGCTGGCCTCGGTCGCGGCGGGATCCTCGAGAGGCGATGTCGAATCCGGCTCCTCGTCGGACCCGCAGCCGGCCATCGCCGCTGTCAGCAGCGCCGTCAGCGCCAGGGTTCGGAGTGCCATCGGGCGCGCATCGTAGGGTGCCCGGCGTGCCATCCGCTGCTACCCTCGCGGCCCTGATTTGAGCCGGCCGCGGCCCGGCCGGCTCCCGATTCGCTGCCCACGGAGAAGCGCGAGATGGCGCACCTGAAGCCCGTTCCCGACCCCGAGCCCGGCCCCGCCAAGGGCGCCCAGCCCTCGATCGAGGAGCTCGAGCGCGACGCCACCGTGCTCCGCATCCACTGCGTGCGGATGCTGGCCGTCGCGAAGTCCGGGCACCTCGACTCGTCGCTGTCGGCGGCGGACATCGTCGCCGCCCTCTACTACCGGGTGCTGCGCCACGACCCCAACCGGGTCGACTGGCCCGAGCGCGATCGCTTCGTGCTCTCCAAGGGCCACGCCGCGCCGATCCAGTACGCGGCGCTGGCCGAGCACGGCTACTTCCCGACCAAGGACCTGATGGGCCTCCGCCAGATCGGCTCCCACCTGCAGGGCCACCCCGACATGACCCGCACCCCCGGGGTCGAGGTCTCGACCGGCTCGCTGGGCCAGGGGCTGTCGATGTCGGTCGGCATCTGCCTGGCCCTGCGGCTCGACGGCCTCGACGAGACCGCGCACGTCTTCACCGTCATGTCGGACGGTGACCTCCAGGAGGGCGAGAGCTGGGAGGGCGCGATGTCCGCGGCCCACTTCGAGATCCCGAACCTGACCGCGATCGTGGACTACAACCACCTGCAGACCGACGGCACCACCGAGGAGGTCATGGACACCGGCGACGTGCGGTCCAAGTTCGAGTCCTTCGGATGGGACTCGGTCGAGATCGATGGCCACGACATGTCCGCGATCGTCGAGGCGCTGGAGCGCAGCCGCACCCTCGACCGCCCCGCGGCGATCGTCTGCCAGACCAAGAAGGGGCGCGGCGTCTCCTTCATGGAGGGCCGCTTCGGCTTCCACGGCAAGCCGCCGAGCCAGGAGCAGGCCGAGGAGGCGCTGGAGGAGCTGGAGGCGAGCCTCGAGGCGCAGACCAAGAGCGCCAACGGCGGCAACAAGGGGGGCAAGTCCTGATGGCGCCCGAGGCGAAGACCGAGCCGATCGCGACCCGCCAGGCCTACGGCGACGCCCTGGTGGATCTGGGCGAGGCGCACGAGGACGTGGTCGCGCTGGACGCGGACCTCGCTGTCTCCACCCAGTCGATGAAGTTCGGCAAGCAGTTCCCAGACCGCTTCTTCAACGTCGGCGCCGCCGAGGCCAACATGATGTCGATCTCCTGCGGGCTCGCGGCCACCGGCAAGATCCCCTACGCCTCGACCTTCGCCATCTTCGCGACCTCACGCTCCTACGACCAGGTGCGGCTGGGCATCGCCCACAACGAGCTCAAGGTCCGCATCGGCGCCACCCACGGCGGGGTGTCGCTCGGTGAGGACGGGGCCTCCCACCAGATGGTCGAGGACATCGCGCTGATGCGGGCGATGCCGAAGATGCAGGTGTTCGTGCCCGCGGACTACAACCAGGCCTACCGCATCGTGGTCGACTCCTACGAGCGCGAGGGCCCGATGTACATGCGCTTCGGCCGGCCCGCGACGCCGATCGTCTACCCGCAGATCCCCGAGTCAGTCGGCAAGGGGTTCGACGTGATGCGCGCAGGACGCGACATCTCGATCTTCGCTTGCGGCCACATGGTCTGGCGTGCGCTGGAGGCCGCCGAGTCGCTGGAGCGTGACGACGGGATCGAGGCGGAGGTCGTCAACGTCTCGATCATCAAGCCGATCGACTCCGAGGGCGTGCTCGACTCGCTCGCCAAGACCGGCGTCGCGGTAACGGCCGAGGAGCACCGCGTCGTCGGCGGCCTTGCCGACGCGGTCCGCGGCGTCGCCGCCGAGCAGCACCCGGTGCCGGTGTTCGCGCTGGGGATGGGGGACGAGTTCGGCGTCTCGGGCACCGCCGAGGCCTGCATGGAGCACTTCGGCCTCACGGCAAACGCCATCGCAGACCTGTCCCGCGAGGCCCTGCTTAAGCGGCCGATGGTGTCGCACCCGCCGATTCACGGCGCCGGCTGGAAGTAGCACCCGCGGACGAATTCTTGCGGGGGCCGATCGGGGCGTTGTCTACCCTGTTTCGGCAGTAGGGGTCGTCGCTGTAGGCGGTAGCTGGCAAGGAGCTTCCGTCTGACGACGCCCGAATCCGACCCATGGCACGACACCAGACATCTGCCCTTCTGCGCGGCCGCGAGCGCGGCCAGCGCCGTCCCGAGCATCTCACCGAGCGGCGTGCCAAGCCGCCGATCGTCGAGCTGCGGCGGGCCAGCAAGGTCTACCCGGGAGGGCACATCGCGCTCGAGCACGTCAGCCTGCGGGTCGACCGCGGCGAGTTCGTGTTCCTCGTCGGCCCCACCGGCTGCGGCAAGTCGACCCTGATCAAGCTCCTGATCCGCGAGCTGGAGCCGACCGAGGGGGAGGTGCTGATCGCCGGCCGCGACATCGCGACGCTGCCGCCCGACCGCATTCCCTACCTGCGCCGCCGCATCGGAACCGTGTTCCAGGACTTCAAGCTGCTGCCCAGCCGCACCGTCTACGACAACGTCGCCTACGCGTTGCAGGTGATCGGCGCTCCTCGTGCCGAGATCCGCTCCAAGGTGCCCGACGCGCTGCGCCTTGTCGGCCTCGCCGACAAGACCAAGAGCTTCCCCGACCAGCTCTCCGGCGGCGAGCAGCAGCGCCTCTCGGTGGCGCGCGCCTTCGTCAACCACCCGCCCCTGCTGCTGGCCGACGAGCCGACCGGAAACCTCGATCCCGCGACATCGATTGGGATCATGCAGACGCTCTACCGCATCAACCGCACCGGCACCACGGTCGTCGTCGTCACCCACGACCGCGAGATGGTGGACAAGATGCGCCGCCGCGTGATCGGCCTCGACGCCGGCCGCGTGGTCCGCGACCAGGCCGCCGGCATGTACGCCGACGAAGAGTCCACGCGCGAGTTCGCCGCCCGCATGCGCGACGAGATGGGCGTCGACGAGGAGCGCTACTAGGTGGTGTGTGAGTACGTATGAGCCGGTTCTTCTTCTTCATTAGAGAGGGCCTGCGCGCCTTGCGCCGCAGCGCGGCCCCGGGCGTCGCCTCGATCGTCACCGTCGGCGTGACCGTGCTGCTGCTCGGGGTCCTGATCCCGATCCTGCAGACCACCGACAGCAAGGCCGATGAGGTCCGCGACCAGGTCGGCCTGCGGGTCTTCCTCTACGACGACGCCACCCCGCGGGACATCTCCGAGCTGCAGACGCAGATCCAAGGCATCGATCACGTCGCCTCGGTCGAGTTCGTCTCCAAGGACCAGGCGCTCGCGATCCTGCGCGACCGCCTCGAGGAGGAGGACAAGGAGGAGCTGACCGAGCAGCTGCCGGGAGCCCGGAACCCGCTGCCTGCCTCGTTCAACATCCAGCCGGACGAGCTCGAGAACCTGGAGACGATCCGCGCGGCGCTGACCCCTCCGGGTGACAACGGAGAGCCCGCCCCGATCAGCCCTGTCATCCAGGAGGTCGTGGACTCCCGCGACGAGGCCAGCTCGATCCGGTCTGTGACCGGCGCCGTGCGCTGGTTCATGATCATCATCGCCGGCCTGCTGACCGTGGCCTCCCTGCTGCTGGTCGGGAACACGATCCGCCTCTCGATCTACGCGCGCCGCCGCGAGGTCGAGGTGATGAGGCTGGTCGGCGCGACCAACTGGTTCATCCGCTGGCCTTTCATGGTCGAGGGCCTGGCCTGCGGTTTCATCGGCGGCGTGATCGCGATCGCGATCCTGTTCCTGGGCAAGGAGGCCGTGGTAGACCCGCTCGCCGGCAGCATCGACCTGATCGATGGCCAGCAGACGATCGCCTTCGCGCAGCTCGTCGTTGTGCTGCTGGCCGTGGCCATGGCCGTCTCGGCGATCGGCAGCGGCCTTACGCTGCGCCGCTTCCTGCGCGTTTGAGCGCCACTTAGGCCCGCTGATCTAGCCTTCCGGCGCCATGTTCACCGACAAGGCCCTGCGGCCGTTCCTGTTGGCGATCCTCGTGATCGCCGCGTTCATTCTTGGCGCCTTCTTCGGCAACCGGTCCGACAACATCGGCGACGCGGCCCAGGACCTGATCGGGGGCGGCGATGCCGAGCTCAGCTCCGAGGCCCTTAACGTGATCGAGGACAGTTACTTCGAGGAGGTCGATCCCGAGGAGCTCGAGAACGCCTCGGTGCAGGGGATGGTCACGGAGCTGAAGCGCCGGTACAAGGACCGGTTCTCGCACTACTTCGGCCCCAACGCCTACGGGCGCTTCAAGGAGCTGACCGAGGGACAATTCTCGGGCGTCGGGATGAGCGTCACGGGCGTCAAGCGCGGCCTGCGGGTGGCGCGGACCTTCGACGAGTCCCCGGCGAAGCAGGCCGGGATCCGGGAAGGCGACATCGTCACCGAGGTCGAGGGCAAGTCGATCGCGGGCGAGGACGCCGATCTGGCGACCGCGGAGATCAAGGGCAAGGCCGGGACCGAGGTGACGATCACGGTGCTACGGCCCTCGACCGGCGAGGAGCGCGAGGTGACGATGACTCGGGAGCAGCTCTCCGTGCCGGTCGTCGAGGGCAAGCTGCTCGATGCGGGGGGCGTGCCGGTCGCCCACGTGGAGCTGCTGAGCTTCTCGCGCGGCGCCCACGGCCAGCTCAAGGAGGAGATCGAGCGCCTGGACGAAGCGGGAGCCGAGGGCCTGGTGCTGGACCTGCGCGGCAACGGCGGCGGACTGCTGGAGGAAGCGGTGTTGACCTCGAGCCTGTTCGTCGAGGACGGGGTGATCGTCTCGACCGAGGGTCGCGCCTCGCCCGAGCAGACCTTCGACGCCGTCGGCGACGCGCTGCCCGAGCGACCGATGGTGGTCCTGATCAACGGCGACACCGCCTCGGCGTCCGAGATCCTCACCGCCGCGTTGTCCGACGCCGGCCTGGCGACGATCGTCGGCGAGAAGTCGTTCGGCAAGGGGACGTTCCAGGAAGTGATCGAGTTGGAGAACGGCGGCGCCCTGGACCTGACCGTGGGCGAGTACCTGACGCGCGACGGCGACTCGATCAACAAGGTCGGGATCCCTCCCGATGTGCCCGCTCGCGATCGTCCAGCTACGAAGCCGGACGAGGGCCTCCAAAGGGCGCTAAAGGCACTCGGCGCCGAGCTCTCGGGCTCGAACTAGAGCCGTGACACCCCGGCGTCGCGAGGCCCCCGGACGCGAAGCGGAGGAGGCCGCTCATGACCGGGGCGAAGCAGCAGGTGGTGCTGGTCTCGAAGCGTGGCCGCTTCCTGGTCGGCGAGCCCGTGTTCGAGCGCGAGGGCCGGGTCGCGCTCGGCGGCGGAGTCAAGGTCGCGCCGGGCAGGATGGCCCTGGTCGAGTTCGCGCCCGGGAAGGCCCGTGTGGTGGAGGCCCTGGGCGACCCGCGAGGTCGCGGCCGACGTGATCGAGGCGCTGATGCGCGAGCGCGGCATGGGCCGCGGTTTCCCCAGGGCGGTCGAGGACGAGGCCAGGGAATCCGTCGCCGCGGCCGAGGCGCTCGGCGGCGAGCGCCGGGATCTGACCGAGCTGCCCACCTTCACGATCGACCCCGAGACCGCCCGCGATTTCGACGACGCCGTCTCCGCAACCCGGATCGATGGCGGCGTCAGGCTCTGGATCCACATCGCCGACGTCGCCGCTCACGTGCGGCCGGGCCGCGCGCTCGAGGCCGAGGCCTACCGCCGCGCGAACTCGACCTACGTGCCCGGCACGGTGGAGCCGATGCTGCCGCACGTGCTCTCCAGCGAGGCGTGCAGCCTCGTCCCCGGCGAGGACAGGCTCGCGGTCACCGCCGAGATCGAGCTCAGCGACGCGGGCGAGCCGCGCAGCGCCAGCTTCTACCGAAGCCGCATCCGCTCGGACGCGCGTCTGAACTACGGCGAGATAGATGAGGTCTTCGCGGGCCGCGAGCGCGCGCCGGGCCCGGTGGCCGAGCCGATCGACCTGGCGAGGAAGGCTGCGGCGGCGCTCGCGGAGCGCCGCTCGGAAGGATCGCTGCAGGTCTCGAGCTCCGAGCCCGAGTTCCGGTTCTCCGACGGCGACGTCGTCGGGGCCGAGGCCGTCGAGCAGACCGAGTCCCACAGCCTGATCGAGCAGCTGATGGTGATGACGAACGAGCGCGTCGCCGAGCTCGAGGAGCGCAGGAAGGCGCCGACGCTGTACCGCGTCCACGAGCAGCCCGACCCCGAGCGGATCGAGCGGCTGATCCAGCAGCTCACCGCGCTAGAGATCCCCACGCCTCCGTTGCCGAAGCACCTCTCGCCCAGCCAGGCGGGCGAGATCGCGGTCGAGGCCAGCCGCCTTGCGGCCCAGGAGGCTGATCGCCGCGGCCACGGCCGCGAGGCGTATACATCGCTGGTGCTGAGATCGATGAAGCAGGCCCAATACAGCGAGCGCAACCTCGGCCATGCCGGGCTCGGCAGCCCCGCATACGCGCACTTCACCTCGCCCATCCGCCGTTTCCCCGACCTGATCGCGCACAGGGCGCTGCTGGCGCTGGTTGGCGCCGAGGAGGACCCGCCGCGGGCCGAGCTGATGCCGGAGGCGGGCGTGCATTGCTCCGAGCGCGAGCGGGACGCCGCCAAGGCCGAGCGTGCCGGGGATGATGTTTGCGCCGCCTTCCTGCTGAGGAAGGAGCTGTTCGAGCGGGGCCCCGACACCCGCTTCGACGGCGAGGTCTCGGGTGTGGTCGGCGGCGGCGCCTTCGTTCGCTTCGGCGGGGCGCTGGCGGACGTCTACGAGGGTTTCCTGCCGGCACGGCTGATCGGCGGCCGCGAGCGCTACGAGCTGGATCCGACCGAGACGATGCTGGTCGGCGCGCGCGAGGGCGCGGCCCTCCGGATGGGGGACCCGGTCCGTGTGGGCGTGGACTCCATCGAGGCGCCCCGCGGGCGTGTGGACCTGGTGCCGGCCGACCGCGGGCAGCGATCGAAGCCCCGTAGGACCCAGAGCAAGGGCGGAGGCGGCCGGCGCCGCAAGCGCTGCCCCCCGGCGGGGGCGCGGCCGGTGAGCAAGAAGTCCAAGAAGAAGAAGGGCGCGGAGGGCGGCGACGTCGCCACCAACCGCCGCGCGCGCCACAAGTTCCAGCTGCTGGAGAGGATGGAGGCGGGGATCGAGTTGCGCGGCAGCGAGGTGAAGTCCCTGCGGGAGGGCAAGGCCTCGATCAACGAGGCCTACGCGGCGATCGAGAAGGGAGAGATGTGGATGCGGGGCGCTCACATCCCGCCCTACCTGCCCGCGAGCAGCGAGAACCACGATCCCGACCGCCCCCGCAAGCTGCTTCTGCACCGCCGCGAGATCGAACGGCTGATCGGCAAGACCGCCGAGCGCGGTCTCACCCTGGTTCCGACGCGGATCTACTTCAAGGGCCCGCGGGCGAAGGTCGAGCTGGCGCTGGCGAAGGGCAAGGAGGGCCGCGACCGCCGCCGCGAGATCCAGGACCGCGACCAGCGGCGCGAGGTCGAGCGAGACTACAAACAGCGCCTCAACTAGCCGATGGGAAGGGCGTATGGCAAGAATGCGCCCAGATCCGGCTCAGGCGGCGGGAATACGCCCGTGCGTGAAGAACGTCGGGAGCGTGGCAACATTGGAAGTGATGACCGTGGGCACGACGCTCGCCGACCTCCAGAGCTTCATCTCAGACAACCCGCTGACGGCGTACGCCGTTGCCGCTGCTCTGATCCTGATCCTGATCCTGCTGCTCTACCGGGCGCGCGCCCGCAGAGGCGACAAGCCGCCCCAGCCCGAGAATGAGAGCGCGAAGGACAGTAGCTACCGCCTGCGGAGCAGCGGCGACCGGCCGCCGAAGGCCGAGGTGCCCGAGAGGTCGGGTGGCAGCTTCCGCCTGAAGAAGCGGGAGAAGCCAGACAAGCCCGACAAGCCCGAGAAGGAGAAGGGCGGCAGCTTCCGCCTGCAGAAGCGCGAGAAGGCGGAGAAGCCCGACAAGCCTGAGAAGGAGAAGCGCGGCGGCTTCCGCCTGCGCCGCGGGGGCAGGGAGGAGGAGCCGGCACCGACCGCCGCCGAGGAGACGGCCGTCGGCCCGGGGCTCGAGGCGCCGTCCGACGTCGAGGAGCCGTCGAGGGTCGAGGAGGGAGCGACCGCCGCCGCAGCCGGCGCCGCCGCAGCGGCGGCTGCGAGCGAGGCGCCCGAGAAGCTGAGTCGCAAGGAGCGCCGCGAGCAGAAGCGCGCGGAGCGCGAGGAGAAGGCAGGTCGCAAGCGCCGGGCCGAGGAGGCCGAGCGCCGCGCCTGGGAGGAGGAGCGCCAGCGCCGCCGCCTGGAGCGCGAGGAGCGCAAGGCCGAGCGCCAGCGGCGCCGCGCCGAGCGCCGGGGCACCCCGGAGGAGGACCTCCCTCCAGCCCGCTCGGAGGAGATCTTGAAGGCAGAGGAGGCCGTCAGGGCCGCCGCGGCGGAGAGGGGGAAGGCCGCGGAGCCGGAGCCGGAGCCGGAGGAGGCCGAGGAGAAGGAGGCGGGCAGGCTCGCTTCGGCGCTCAGCTTCGGCCGCAAGAAGAAGGACGAGGAGCAGCCGGAGGAGGCGAAGCCGGCCGCCGAGGGTGGCGGCGACGAGCCCCCCGACGAAGAGGTCGAGGACGCCCAGGCCCTCACGGACCTCCCCTCTGAACCCGGGACTCCGGGCGGCGAGGAGTGGGTCCCCGCGGCTCAGCGGCTTGCGAGAGATGAGGAAGAGGACGAGAAGGAGTCACCGAGCCTGGAACCCGTCCCGATCGGCGAACCCGAGGCTGCGGACGAGCCTCAGATGCCCGAGATGCCCGAGCCGCCCGAGCCGCCGGACCCGTCGAGGCCGTTTGCGCCCGCCGAGGCCGAACCCGACGAGCCCGCGCTCACGCCCACTGCCCCCGAGCCTGAGTCGGCCCCGTCCGGGTTCGACTCCACGGCCACGCCAGGAGAGGGCGGAGGCGAGGAGCCCGACGCCTCCGGAGCCGAGCCCTCGGCCGCTCCCGAGCCGCCCCCGCCCGAACCGCCGGAGCCACCCGAGCCGCCGGAGTTACCCGACACATCCGAGCCTTCCGCGCCGGAGCTCTCGATCCCCGCGGGCGACCGGCCGCCGCCCAGCGGAGACGAGCCCGGCTCGCTCCAGGAGCAGATCGACCGCCTGGCCCAGCAGGGCGCCGCCCGCGACGCCGAGGACGGCGAGGCCGAGGAAGCGTCGGGTGCCGCCCACCGCGGCCGCCGCCTACCGCCGAGCCGCGCCACTCCGGACCCGGGCCTGCCCGAGATCCCAACTGGCGTGCCCTACGACGCCGCGCCCCCGGCCGACCAGCCTTCTGCGACCCCCGAGCCGCCGCCGGCGTTCGAGTCCCCGCCGCCCATCCCGCCCTCCCCGCCGGAATCACCGGAGGAGCTGGACCTGGCCGCGCGCGAGCGCGACGAGGAGCAGATCACGCAGGAGGCGGAGCGGGTCTACAGCCAGGTCGAGGGTCGGCTGCGTGAGACGGAGGAGATCCGGCGCAGCGCCGAGCGCCGCGCCGACATGGCCCGAGCGGAGACGGAGGAGCTGATCAAGGCGGCTGCCGAGCAGGCCCGCCGCCAGGCCGAGCTGGAGGTGCGGAGCGACGCCGAGCGCAAGCTGCGCGAGCAATCTGAGCGGATGAGGGTGGAGAGCGTGGATCGCGCGCGCGAAGAGTCCGAGCAGGTGCGCCTGGAGGTCGAGGAGCGCACGCGTGAGGCGATCGAGCAAGCGCGCAAGGAGGCCGACGAGAGAGTGCGGTCCGCCGCGGACGAGGCCGAAGAGCGGGCTCGCGCGAAGGCGGAAGAGCGTCTCAACACCGAGGCCGAGCGGATTCGGGCCGAGACCGAGCAGCGAGCCCGCGAGCAGGCCAAGCAAGAGCTGAGCGACCAGAAGCAGCGACTTGCCAGCGAGGTCGAGGAGGCCGAGCGCCGCATCGACGCCGAGCGCGAGCAGCGCGAGAAGGCGACCCAGAAGGCCTATCAGCGCCTCCAGGACATCGAGGAGCGCGCGCAGGCCGCAGAGCGCCGTGCCGCAGAGCGCCGTGCCGCCGACGCCGAGCGCCTGGCGCGCCTGAAGGTCGAGGAGGCCGAGCGCGAGCGCCGCCTGCGCGAGGTGCTGGAGCGCGTGTCGCTGGCCGAGAAGCGGGCCAAGGAAGCCGAGCAGCGTGCCCAGGCGGCGGAGGCCGCCGCGGCCAGGTACGTCGAGGAGGCGAAGAGCGCGCCCGCGACGGAGCCGCCCGCGCCGGCCGAGCCTGAGCCACCTCCAGAGCCAGAGCCCGAGCCGAGCCGGCAGCGGAGAAGGCCGAGTCGACAGGCCCGGTCGCCTACAGCTCGACGGGGGAGCCCGTCGAGGCCGAGGAGGTCGACATAGGGGACGAGCCCACCGAGGCGGCAACCGGCGAGGGCGACGCGATCGACCTCAACAGGGCAAGCTTCGAGCAGCTACGCGACCTCGGCTTTTCGGTCACCCAGTCGACTCGGCTGATCACCTACCGCGAGCGCCAGGGAGGCTTCGACTCCGTCGACGACCTCGCAGGTCGTCCCGGGCATCCCCGACGATTTCCTCAAGGACGTGAAGCCGAAGCTCCGGATCGGCTAGCCCGGCGACCGTCGGAGCCTAGACGTCGCTGAAGTCGCGCTCGAAGTAGGTCTCGGCGACGCCGACGGCCAGCAGCGCGGCGAGGATCAAGTAGGTGCGGCGACGAAGACTCGGGTGCGGGTGGGGATGTCGTGGTAGGCCTGCGCCTCGGGTGTCTTGCGGGCCTTCCAGCGCCGCCAGCTCTCGAACCCACCGAAGAGGAGGACCAGCAGCAGGATCGGGTTGGGGAAGAAGACGGTCAGCACGATGAGGCCGGCGAAGCCGGCGAACCAGACCCAGGGCGAGAGGGCTGCCATCGCACGGCCGCCGTCCAGCGGCAGTACCGGCAGCAGGTTGAACAGGTTGAGGAAGAAGCCGATGTAGGCGAGGGCGCGCCAGAAGTCGTCGCCGGTGGCGAACCAGAGCCCGAGCGGGATCAGCGTCGCGATCGTGCCCAGGATCGGGCCGGCGAGGCCGACCCGCGCCTCGGCGGCGGCGTTGTCCCCGAGCGATTTGGCCGAGATCACGGCGCCCAGGAAGGGGATGAACATCGGTGCGGAGGCCTCCACGCCCTCGCGGCGAAGCTGGAACACGTGGCCCAGCTCGTGGAGGAGGAGCAGGAGCACGAAGCCGACCGCGAACGGCCACCCGAAGATGAGCTGGTAGGCGGCGATCGAGACCAGCATCGAGGCCGAGGTCGTGAACAGCTTCAGCTTCGGCAGCGCGAACAGCAGCACCTTGAGCTTGGCGCCGAACTTGACCAGCAGCAGGCCGACGGCCGCGGCAGCGCCGCCGAACCGCTTCAGCAGGCCCTGATCGCGGCCCGATCCGGGGTGAATCGGGTCGAGGTCGGCATGCCCGGGCGCTTGGCTCTGATGGGCTTCCATCGTGCCTAAGAGGCTAGCCGCAGGCGTGAATCGCCCCCTAAAGTGGAGGCGGCGGGGCACTCGGGTGTTCGTCGTGCTGGCTGCGTGCTCGGCGCTCTGCGTGCCCGCGACGGTCCAGGCGGGCTCGACCAAGATCTCCAGGAACCACTGCGAGACCACGGGCGGCGGCCGCTTCGTGGACATCCCGGAGTTCCCCGGCGAGCGCATCGATCGGCGCCTGCTGACCGACATCGAGTACCTGCGCAAGCGCTTCAAGATCTACATCGCCGACGGATACTCGACCGACAAGAGCCACCAGATCAACGGCGAGCATCCGCTGGGGCTGGCGCTGGACATCGTCCCCGACGAGTCGATCGGCGGCAGTTGGCGGCTGATCGGCAAGCTCGCTCGCTGGGCCGAGCCGCGCCAGGACCGCGTGCGGGTCCCGTTCCGGTGGGTGGGCTACTGGGGCGACAAGCGCCACGGACCGCGCGACCACCTCCACCTCTCCTGGACCCACAGCCCCACCAAGCCCAAGCACGTCGCCCGCACCGTCTCCACGATCAGGTGCCCGGGCCAGTGAGCCGGCAGCGCGCAACGGCCACGTCCACATCAGCCTGAACAAGGACGGCGCGGCGGGGCCGGACGAGCTTCTGGAAGAGCGGCCTGACCGGCCGCTAGCGATACTTCGGCGGGTGTCCGCAGAGAACGTGGAGCTCGTCAGGGGCCTGATCCCCAGCGACGGCATGGACATGGTCGAAGCGACCCGGCTGATGACCGGCGCCGGCGTCGAACAGGTCGGCATCGACAGCGGGCCCTTCGCCGAGGACTTCGAGATCGAATTCATCAGCGAACAGCCGCTGGGCCCAGGCTCGGTCAATCGCCGGGGGGTGAAGGGCCTCGCGGAGGGCTGGGCCAACTGGCTCGAGCCCTACGAGAGCTACCTGCTCACGCCCGAAGAGTTCCTCGACGCCGGCGAGGAGGTCGTCGTCCTTGTCCACGTCCGCGCACGGACGAAGCGCGACGGGGTGGAGGTCGAGCACAGCCCTGCCGCCCTGTTCCAGGTGCGCGACGGAAAGGTGCGCCGCACCCGATTCTTCCTGGAGCGCGAGCTCGCACTCGAGGTCGCCGGACTCGACCCGCCGCCCGCCTGACCGGCGCCGCACCCAAGCGGTCTACGGCGCCCGCGGGTCCGGTGTCCCCCGACCTGAGCCGCTGGGCAAGGCCTACTGGGACAGCGGAGGGCACGCAGCTAGAATCGCTCGTACATAGCACGGGGCCGACATTGGATTCGATTTGGTCATCCGTGCGATCAGGTTGCAGGTCGAGGTTCCCGGAGGCCTCGTAAAACCCCGGGACCAACCAATACGTGCGGACCATGAGTTCGCCCTTGCCGCTTAGTCAATAGCTAAGTAGCAGGAGTCGGCCCTCCCTCGCCCGAGGGGAGGGGCACCGGCTTCAGAATCGGGCTCACTCCGGCGGTATGTCCCGGCCGCCGGGGGACACTGAAGGGACTTGGCCTCACGTCATCTCCCGCCGGCTGCGGAAGTCGTGGGGCGAGATCAAAGCGCCGGCTATGCCTGTAGACGCCGATCGTTCGTGACCGAAGACGCGGGTTCAATTCCCGCCGGCTCCACTACCAGCGCCGAGGGACCGCCGCAACGGGTCCCTCGGTAGCGTTGGTGGCGTGAGCGATGCGCGACTGACCGGCGGCTGCCTGTGCGGCGGTGTCCGCTTCGAGCTCGCCGGCGAGCCCCTCAACGCCGGCTACTGCCACTGCACGCGCTGCCAGAAGCGGACAGGGAGCGCGGTTTCGGCGCAGGCCCGAATCGACGGGCGCGGGTTCCGCTGGCTGCAGGGCGAGGAGCTGGTCAAGACCTGGCGGCACGCCGACGGCGGCTTCGAGAAGGGCTTCTGCACCGGATGCGGCGCGCACCTTTTCAGCCGCAATCCCGACAACCCGGCCCAGATGACGGTGCGAATGAGCGCCTTCGACGAGGACCCGGGTGTGCGTCCGAGTTGGCGCGCCTACGTCGCCTACGCCGCCCCGTGGGAGCCGATCCCAGACGACGGCATCGAGCGCTTCGACGAGGGCACCCCGACCTTCTGAACGCCCCGGCCTAGACTGGAGGCCCCGACTCCTCGTCCGAGTCGCGAAGACCCCGTGAAAGGAGTCCCGATGGCGATTTCGGAGCGCGAGCAGCAGCAGATCGACAATGCCAACTCATCCGGCAGGACGCCCGTGGTCTTCATCCACGGCCTCTGGCTGCTGCCCAGCAGCTGGGACAACTGGGTCGATTTCTTCGAGCAGAACGGCTACGCGGGGGTCACGCCCGACTGGCCGGACGACCCCGAGACGGTCGCCGAGGCGCGCGCCAACCCCGATGTCCTCGCCGGCAAGAAGCTCGAGCAGATCGCCAAGCACACCGAGGATGTGATCGCCGCGCTCGACAAGAAGCCCGTGGTGATGGGCCACTCGACCGGCGGCCTGCTGACCTACATGATCGCCGGGCGCGGAATCGCCGCCGCCTCGGTCCCGATCGACCCCGGCCCCTTCCGCGGCGTGCTGCCCCTGCCGTTCGCGGCGCTCAAGTCCGCGGCGCCGGTCCTGCTGAATCCGCTCAACCGCGGCCGCGCGATCACCCTGACCCAGGAGCAGTTCGACTACAGCTGGGGCAACGCGCTGAGCAAGGAGGAGTCGAAGAAGCTCTACGAGACCTACCACGTGGCCGGGCCCGGAGTGGCGCTGATGCAGATGGCCAACGCCAACCTGAACCCGTTCACCGAGGCCACGGCCGACAGCAAGAACCCCGAGCGCGGCCCGATGCTGATCATCGAGGGGGAGAAGGACCACACGGTCCCCTGGGCGATCGCCAACGCCGCCTACAAGCGCCAGAAGCGCAACCAGGCGGTGACCGAGATCGTCAAGATGCCGAACCGGGGGCACTCGCTGACGATCGACAGCGGCTGGCAGGAGGTCGCGCAGACGGCGCTCGACTTTCTGAAGAGGAACGGGATCTAGCCGGAGCGGCTGACGGCGCGCCAGCAGGCGTCGGCCGTCGCCCGCAATTGCTTCTGCGTCAGCTTCTCGCCGCCCGCGGCCAACCGCACCGCGGGGCCCAGGCCGAGCTCGTAGAGCACCTCGAGCGGCAGGGGCAGCAGCAGCTCGGCGATCTCCGGCCCACCCGCGGCCTCGACCAGCGGGTCGCCGTCGCGGGCCATCGCGGCCTCGTGGGCGGGCTCCTTGTAGGGCGAGCAGTCGACCTGGAGCAGGAACAGCGCGTGGTCGCGATTGGCCGACAGGTGGCGATAGATCCCCAGCCACATCTCGCGGAACAGCTCATGGGCGGAGGCCGAGGCGCTCAGGTTCGCGGTCGCCGCCTCGGCGAGCTCGGCCTTCGTCTCCAGGTAGGCGGCCAGCACCAGCTCGTCCTTGGAGGCGTAATGCGTGTACGCGGTGCCCGTCGCGACGCCGGCCTCGGCGGCCACCGCGCTCATCGAGGCGCCGTGGAAGCCGTGCCGCGCGACCAGGGCCCGGAGCGCCTGGCGGACCGCGGCTGCCCTGTCGACCGTCGCGACCGCCATCGTCTCAGCCGGCGCCGTTGACGTCGAGCCTCACGCCCGTCTCACGCTCGGAGACGTCCCAGAGGCGCTTGATCGCCCGCCCGGCGCCGAGCCGGCGGAAGATCGGCTTGTGAACCGGGGGGCCGTTCTGGACCCAGAGCGGCACGTAGAACTGGCCGCTGCGGGCGTCGGGATCGGTCGCGGCGCGGATCTGGGGGAGGGACCCCTCGGCGGGGGTCATCCCGCGGCTGCCCGCCATGCGGTGGAAGAACTCCTGGCTGCGGCCGCCTCCGGTCTCGCGCACGCTGACGGCCTGCAGGTCGGTGTTCGAGAGCCCCGGGTGCGCGATCAGGCTCGCCACCGGCGAGCCCGCGCGCTTCAGCTCGCGGTGCAGGCCCATCCCGAAGTGGAAGTTGGCGAGCTTCGACTGCCCGTAGGCCTTCCACGCGCCGTAGTTGCCGTGAAGGTGGGGATTCTCGGGGTCGACGGCCCGGCCCATGTGGTGGGCGGTGCTGGTCACGGTCACGACCCGGGAGGATCCGGCCGTCTGCAGCGCCGGCAGCAGCAGCGCGGTCAGGGTCCAGTGGCCGAGGTGGTTCGTCCCGAACTGCATCTCGTAGCCGTCCGCGGTCTTGCGTTCGGGGATCCCCATCACGCCGGCGTTGTTGACCAGCAGGTCGATGCTGTCGTGCGCTCCGAGGATCTTCTCCGCCGCCGCCTTGACCGACGCCTGGGAGCCCAGGTCCAGCTCGACCAGCTCCAGCGAGGCGCGGGGCTCCGTCCCCTTGATGTCCTCGACCGCCGCCGCCGCCTTCTCCTGGTTGCGGGCCGCCATCACCACGTGGGCGCCGGCGGCGGCGAGGGCGCGGGAGGTCTCGAGCCCCAGCCCTCCGTTGGCGCCGGTGACGACCGCGACGCGGCCCTTGAGGTCGGGGATGTCGGCGGTCGTCCAGCTCATGCGGCTCCTCCTCGGTCTGATTGAACGTTCATTCAGTCAGCCAAAAGCTATCACTCCCCGCCCCCGAGCACGAGGCAGTGCTCGAGCTCGTGGTGCTCCTTGCGCATGTCCGTGACCTGTGGCTGGTGGCTCTCGAGGACGGCGAGCCGCCGCGGGTCGGCCGCCGCGGCATCCGACTCCTCACGGGAGGGCCACAGGTTCACGACCAACAGCCCGTCCTCGGTCTTGGCGCCGGCGTGCAGGATCAGGCCGTGGTCCCGGCCCACGCCGTCCATCACATCGGTGGTTCTCCGGTAGCCGTCGATCAGGTGGTCCGGGTCGCCCTCGAAGCGGGCGATCGTCAAATACGACATCGGGTGTCTCCTTTTGGTTCTGTCAAGAACGACAGGTATCCTGTCTTTCACGTGGACGCAATATAGACAGGAAACCTGACTGATGTCAAGCATCCCCGGCCACGACCCCTCCCGGCCGCCGAACCTCGGCCTGCTCCTGCGAGAGCCGTACCGGCTCGGGAACGAGCAGCTCCACGTTCGGATCGCCGAGGGCGGCCATCCCGAGGTCCGACCGCCCCACGGCAACGTCCTCCAGTACCTCGACGCCAAGGGCACGCGGGTCAGCGAGCTGGCCCGCAGGGCCCAGGTCACCAAGCAGTCCATGGCCGAGCTGGTCGCCCACCTGGAGAGGCACGGCTACGTCGAGCGCGTCCCGGACCCGGCGGATCGCCGCGCGAAGCTCGTGCGCGCCACCGACCGGGGCCGGGAGGTCTACGCGATCGCGCGCGATGCGGTCGCCGAGCTCGAGCGCGAGTGGACGGGCATCCTCGGCGAGAGAAAGATGCGCAGGCTGGCCGAGCTGCTGGCCGAGCTGAACGAGGGCCTGCACGATGGGCGCCCCGGTGGGCCGTAGCTCGTACCCTGTGTTCCGCCCGGAAACGACCAGGGAGCAAGACCACCGATGACGCCGCCCAGCACCGCCACCGCAGCCAAGGACGACTTCAAGGTCGCCGACCCCGGCCTGGCCGAGTACGGCCGCCGCGACATCACCCTCGCCGAGCACGAGATGCCGGGCCTGATGGCCCTGCGCGAGGAGTACCGGGGCGACCAGCCTCTGGCCGGCGCCCGCATCACCGGCTCCCTCCACATGACCGTGCAGACGGCGGTGCTGATGGAGACCCTGGTCGCGCTCGGCGCCGAGCTGCGCTGGGCCTCGTGCAACATCTTCTCGACCCAGGACCACGCCGCCGCCGCGGTCGCCAAGGCCGGCATCCCCACCTTCGCCTGGAAGGGCGAGACGCTGGAGGAGTTCTGGTGGGCGATCGACCAGACGCTGCGCTGGGGCGATGGCGGTGATATGGGCCGGGCTCGGAGGGCCCGAACATGCTGCTCGACGACGGCGGCGACCCCACCCTGCTGATCCACAAGGGCGTCGAGTTCGAGCGCTCGGGCGAGGCGCCCGACCCCGCCAGCGGCGAGTCGGACGAGGAGAAGGTCTTCCTCGCCCTGATCGCCGCCTCGATGAAGGAGGACCCCGAGCGCTTCCAGCGCATCGCCGAGGGCATCATGGGCGTGACCGAGGAGACGACCACGGGCGTCAACCGCCTGAACCAGATGTTCGCCGCCGGCAACCTCCTGTTCCCGGCGATCAACGTCAACGACTCGGTCACCAAGTCCAAGTTCGACAACATCTACGGTTGCCGCCACTCGCTGGTCGACGGCATCAACCGCGCCACCGACGTGCTGATCGGCGGCAAGGTCGCCGTCATCTGCGGCTTCGGCGACGTCGGCAAGGGCTGCGCGGAGTCGCTGCGCGGCCAGGGCGCGCGCGTGATCGTGACCGAGATCGATCCGATCTGCGCGCTGCAGGCGGCGATGCAGGGCTACGAGGTGAAGACGCTCGAGGACGTGGTCGAGACCGCGGACATCTTCATCACCGCGACCGGCAACAAGGACGTGATCAGCGCCGAGCAGATGGGCCGCATGAAGCACCAGGCGATCGTCGGCAACATCGGCCACTTCGACAACGAGATCGACATGGCCGGCCTGGCGAAGATCCCGGGGATCGAGAAGCAGGAGTTCAAGCCCCAGGTGGACGTCTGGAAGTTCTCCGACGGGCACTCGATCATCGTGCTCAGCGAGGGCCGGCTGCTGAACCTCGGCAACGCCACCGGTCATCCGAGCTTCGTGATGAGCAACAGCTTCTCCAACCAGGTGATCGCCCAGATCGAGCTCTTCTCCAAGAACTCCGACTACGAGCGCAAGGTCTACGTGCTGCCCAAGCACCTGGACGAGAAGGTGGCGCGCCTGCACCTCGATGCGCTCGGCGTGAAGCTGACCGAGATGAGCGCCGAGCAGGCCGCCTACCTGGGCGTCCCGGTCGAGGGCCCCTACAAGTCGGATCACTACCGGTACTAGCCGCCCCGTATCGGTGGCGAGCTGGAAGGACGTCGTCGAGATCGGCACCCGGTTCCCGGGCGTCGAGGAGGGCACCTGGTTCAGGACGCCGGCGCTGAAGGTCGCCGGCAAGGGCGGCTTCTGCCGCCTGCGCACCGACCCTGACGCGCTGGTGATCCGGGTCCCCGACATGGAGGACAAGGAGGCGATGCTCGAGGGCGACCCCGACGTCTATTTCACGACGCCCCACTACGACGGCTACCCGTTCGTGCTGGTCAGGCTGGAGGCGATCGACAGGGACGAGCTCGCGGGCCTGGTCGAGGACGCCTGGCGCACGCGAGCGACCAAGAAACTGATCGCCGAGTACGACGACGCCTGACACGGGGGCTACTGCCCGCGCGCCTGTCCACCCGGACGCGGCCGTTCCGGAGCGCCCTGTCACGCCGGCGCGCCGTGACCCGTCAAGGAGGTAGACGAGAAAACGCGGCCGCCCCGCCGCCCGAGCGAAGGAGGGCCCATGGAAAGCCCAGGCACGGACTCATCCGCCCACGAGACGATGGCAGGCATCGGGGGCGCGCTCACGGGGTTCGGAATCCTGATCATGGCCCTGGCCCCGCTGGCCATCCCCTTCCTCGTGCTCACCGTCGTTTTCGCCTTGCCCCTGCTCCTGTTGGCGATCCCTCCGATCGCCGTCGGAATCGCGATCTGGGCGGTCGTTCGCTTGGCCAGGAGGTCCACGGCGAGGTTGCGGGGACGCTCGCAGCCCGAGCGGGAGCCGGATTCGATGCGCGTGCCGTCACACGCCCGGGGCTAGCCTTGGGGGCGTGACGCCCTCGCTGCGCGGATCGCTCGCCTTCGTCGCCGCCCTCACCGCCCTCCTGGTCGCGGCGCCCGGCGCCGCGGCGATCGCGACCAAGCCCGTCGGCTGGGGCCCGCTGTCGAGCAAGAAGGCCGCGAAGAAGGTGACGCGGACGAAGTGGGAGCCGAGGCCCGAGAACTCCGACGAGAACCGCCGCATCCCCAAGCGCAAGCTGCTGAAGGCGTGGCACGCGCGCAGCGAGATGCCCTACGCGAAGTTCGTGAACGGCCGCTTCACCGGGACGACCGACGACATCATCGAGTGGTCGGCGCGGAAGTGGGGGCTCGACCCCGAGCTGCTGCGGGCCGTTGCGGTGGTCGAGTCGTGGTGGCGGATGTCGGCGGTCGGCGACAACGGCGACTCCTTCGGCCTCTACCAGGTGCGCCGTCCCTACCACTGCTGGGACGAGTGCCAGATCGCCCGCCGGTTCACGGCTTTCAACGCCGACTACTACGGGGGCATCCTCCGCGGGTACTTCGACGGCAAGATGGGCTGGCTGAACACGGTCGAGCGGGGCAAGGACTACGCCGCCGGCGACATCTGGGGCAGCGTGGGGGCCTGGTTCTCGGGCCGCTGGTACACGCAGCCGAGCATCGACTACATGGAGGTCGTGCAGCAGCGCCTGGCCGAGCGGACCTGGCTGCAGGACGACTTCACAGAATGATCACCGGGTGATTGCCAGCCGATATCGGTTTCCTCCGTTTTGGGCAGGTCGATGATCCGCGCTTGCGACCGATGCACAGTCACCGGGGTCAAGCGTGGCGGGAGGGAGCGATTAGCAGGTGAAAATGCCGATAAGGTGCGGGCCGTGCTCGACCACCTCGGCGTCAACGTCAGCGACTACGGCCGCAGCAAGGAGTTCTACGAGAAGGCGCTCGCACCGCTCGAGCTCTCGATGCTGATGGAGCCGATCCCCGGCACCGGTGGCATCGGCGGCGGCGACGGAAAGCCGTTCTTCTGGATCACCGAGACCCGTGAGCCGGTGACCACGAACGTCCACATCGCCTTCGAAGCACCGGACCGGGCGACCGTGGACGCCTTCCACGAGACGGCCCTCGCAGCCGGCGCCACCGACAACGGCGGCCCCGGCATCCGCGAGATCTACCACCCCAATTACTACGGCGCCTTCGTGCTGGACCTCGACGGCAACAACGTCGAGGCGTGTTGTCACCGGCCTGAGTAGCCGCCTGTCCAATCGCGACTTGCCGACTTCGGCAGGAGCGGTTAGGCTGCCGCGGCATGGAGGGTATGCGCAGGAACAAGGGGCTGACGGGACTCGCGCTGCTGGCGATTCTCGCGCTCACGCTCAGCGTCACCGTCGGCACGGCCGCGACCGCCGCGGGCGGCAGCGCGGCCGAGATCGCGAAGAAGAAGAAGTGCAAGAAGAAGAAGAAGAAGCGGGCTCTTCCAAGAAGAAGAAGTGCAAGAAAAAGAAGAAGGGTGTGGACAAGCCCGCACCGCTGGTCCGGGCCACGATCACGTGGTCGAACGCGGATGCAGCCGACGCTGACCTCGACCTGTTCGCGTTCGACGCCAGTGGCGGCATCGCGCGGCCCGGCTCGACCACGATCGCCAACACGACCACCAGCGCGGATGTGACGGGATTGAACGGGTCCGAGACCTTCACCGACCTCGCGCCGAAGCCGCTGCGGGCGTTCAGCTTCGGCGTCTGCTACCAGGTGGGCGGATCGGCGCACGCCCCGTTCACGATCACCTACATCACGGCCGACGGCCAGAGCCACACCGAGATCCGCGACCCGGGTAGCAGCTTCCACTACGACTTCCCGGGCGGGCCGCCGATCCCGGCGGGCTACTGCCCGAACTAGCCGCGCGGTTCGGCCGCTGAGGTCGAGCGGGGCGGCTGCGCTTAGACTCCCTCCGTGGAGTTGCTGCTGGAGGTCGTTCAGGTCCCCGTCGCCGACGTGGACCGCGCCAAGGCCTTCTACACCGACCAGGTCGGCTTCAACGCCGACCACGACACCCAGATCAGTGACGAGATACGGGTCGTCCAGTTGACCCCGCCCGGCTCGGCCTGCTCGATCGTGATCGGCACTGGCCTCGCTGAGATGGAGCCCGGCACGCTCAAGGGCCTGCAGCTGACGCTGACCGACATGGACGCCGTGCGCGCGGGCATGATCGAGCGTGGGGTCGAGGTGAGCGAGGTCGAGGTCCTCGGCCGCGAGGGCCGTCCCGGCTTCAAGCACGCCCATTTCAGCGACCCGGACGGCAACGTGTGGGTGCTGCAGGAGATCCCCGCCTAGGCCGAGGTGCCTGGGCAGATAGCGTTCGGTCCGTGAGCGTCACCTGGAGCGACGAGGTCGACGAGATCATGGCCGGCGACCTCGCCGTCGGGCTCGCCTACCTGACCCCGGCCAAGGGGGTGCTGATCTCGCCGATGGCGACGCTTGGCCTGCGCGACCGCGAGGCGGGCACCGTCACGCTCAGCTCTTCGCTGGCGCTGTGGAAGAAGCTCGACCGCATGCGCCGCAACCCCGGCGTCGCCGTCGCCTACCACGCGCGCGAGCACTCCCTGACTCAGCGGCCGGGCTTCGTGCTCGCCCAGGGCCGAGCCTCGTTCGACACCACGCCCGACCGCGCCTGGCTCGAGTCGATCACCCCGCAGTGGAACCAGTTCCTCGGCGAGCGCTCGACCGGCCTGATCGGCCGCACCCAGCGCGTCTACTACTGGGAGCGGATCGCGATCAACGTCCAGGTCGAGCGGGTCACCTACTTCCGCGAGTCCGACGCCAGCGGCGAGCCCGAGGTCTTCGGCGCCCCGCCCGCCCCGCCTCCCGCTCCCCAGAAGCCGCCAGGCAAGGGAACCGAGCCGCGGGTAGAAGTCGGCAAGGTCGCCTCCAGCGTCGCCAAGCTGCCGCACACGCTGCTCGGCTGGTGCGGGTCGGACGAGATGCCGGAGGTCGTCCCCGTCACCGGCGCCGAGGTGGCCGACGAGGGCCTGCGACTCACGGTCCCGCCCGGCCGCGTCCCGCCGGGTGGTCGCCGCGCCGGCCTCACAGCGCACGCCTTCGAGCGGCAGATGCTCGGCCAGAACCAGCGCATCCACAGCGGCTGGATGGAGGCGGACGGGGGAGAGGTCCTCTACTCGCCGCACAGCCGGGCGGGCTACGCGCTGCCCGCCTCGAAGGCGCTCTACCTGATCGCCACGGCCAGCCTCGCCACCCGCATGCGCGCCGCGCGCAAGGCCGGGATCGCGCCGTCTACTTGACGGACTCGACGAACCCGCGAACCTCGCCGGCCGGCTCCCAGTAGGCGTCGCCCAGCGCGTCCTCGACCGCCTGCTTGTGGTCGGCGGCCCACTTGGGCATGTCGTAGTCGATCGAGTCAAGGAACTCGAGCGTGACCGCGAGGCGGATGTCGGCGATCGTGGGGTAGTCGGCGCCGCCGACGAAGCTCGCCCTTGCCGTCCAGGAACCACTCGTTGTAGGCCTCGAGCGGCGCGGCGAGCGCCTCCTCGGCGTCCTTGGCCGCCTTCTCCTTGACCGCGTCGTCAGCGTCCGAGGTCGCCGCCTCGCCCGGGTACTGCGGGAAGCCGAGCGTGGGGTAGGTGGCGCGCGCGACCAGCGGGTAGATCGTGCCGACGAGGTAGAACATCGCGCTGTCCACCATCGCCCGCTTGCCCGGGTCGCTGGGATAGAACTGATCCAGCCCGTCGCGGTTGCAGAGGTACTGCATGATCGCGCAGCTCTCCCACAGCGATCCCTTCGGCAGGCCCTCCTCCTCCAGCAGCGGCGTCAGGTCGGCGGGGCTCTTGGCGAGGAACTCGTCCGTCCCCTTGTTGCCCCACATGTCGACCTCCTCGTGGTCGAGCCCCGCGGCCCGCACGAAGACGCGCACGGAGAGGTTGTTGACGCTCGGCTTCAGGATGCTCAGCGTGTGGGTGGCCATCTCGTCTCCTCCTAGGAGTAGGGGTTCTTGGGCGAGCGGTCCTCGGACAGCGTCTCCTGCGAGCGCGTCACGAGGTTCTCGATCGCGTCAGCAACGTGAACCGGGTCGATCGCGTAGTCGCCGCGCTCGACCCGCAGCTTGTGCGCCTCCAGCAGCACCTCGGCGTGGGTGTGGCCGGCCGGCGGCTCGAAGCGGTATGAGGCCAGCTCGATCAGCAGCCCCATCGGGTCCTCGAAGTACATCGAGTCCATGAAGCCCCGGTCCCGCAGCGCCGGCTCGATCCCGCGCTCCTTCAGCCGCTCCTCCGCCTGGTGCCATGTCGCCTGGCTGACGTTGAAGGCGAGGTGGTGGACGCAGCCGGGGTCGGTCGGCGTGCGCTCGGAATCCTTCTCGCGGTCCTCCTTGGTGAAGACCGTGATCAGCCGCCCGTCGCCGGGATCGAAGTAGAGGTGGCTCTCGTCCTCGTTGTCGAGGTTCGGCTGCTCGAAGACGAACGGCATCCCCAGGATCCCCTCCCAGAAGTCGATCGAGGTCTGCCGGTCGGCCCCGACGAGCGTGATGTGGTGGACGCCCTGGGTCTGGATCTTCTGCAGCGCCATCGCGTTTGAGCCTATCTCTCGACCAGCTTCGACTTGGTGTCGCTGCGCTCCAGGCTGCCGAACGGCACCAGCTCGACCGCCATCTGCGCGACCAGCGCCTCGCGCAGGCGCTTCTGGATCGCCTCGGCCAGGTCGGGGTCCGGCTCGGTCCCCTCGGCCAGCTCGACCGCGACGGGGAGGGGAGGGTCCTGCTTCGGTCCCTCGGCCTTCGGCCGCACCACGATCTGCCCGCTCACCCTGCGGCGCGAACTCGCCGACCAGCTCGCGCACCGCGGAGGGGAAGACGTTGACGCCGCGCACGATCAGCATGTCGTCGGTGCGCCCGATGCAGCGGATCCGGGGCCCGGTGCGGCCGCATGCGCAGGGGCTCGTCCTCACCTCGACGTGGTCCCGGGTTCGGAACCGCAGCAGCGGCGCCGCGCGATGCCGGAGGTGGGTCAGCACCATCTCGCCGCTGGCGCCGTCCTCCATCGGGATCGCCTCGCCCGACCCGGGATCGATCACCTCCGCGTGAACAAACCCGCGCGCCCCGAGGTGCATCCCGTCCTGCTCCTCGCACTCGCCCCAGATCGAGACCCCGATGTCGCCGATCCCCATCGCCTCGGTCACCCGCGCGCCCCAGCCCTCCTCGAGCCGCGTCGCGGAACGCCGGCTCCCCGCCGCCGGGCTCGCCCGCGACCAGCAGCCGCTCGACGCTCGAGCCGGCCAGGTCCACGCCCCGCTCGGCCGCCGACTCGATCAGGTAGCGAGGCGTAGGAGGGAGTGACCGCGACCGCCTCGGGCCGCAGCAGCTCGATCGCGCGCAGCAGCCGCTCGGTGTTGCCCGGCGCCGACCGGGATGTGCGAGAGCCCGATCCGCTCCATCGAGTCGAGCGCTGCCCCCGCGACCCACGGCCCCGCGCCGTAGGTCGTGACGATCCGCTCCCCGGCGCTCACGCCCGAGCTCGCGTAGCTGCGCGAGGAGCCCGTCACCCAGTTCTCCAGGTCGCCCGCGGTCAGCGGGATGTAGGAGGGGGTGCCGGTGGTGCCGCTGGTCGAGTAGATGCGGACGATGTCTGAGCGCTCGACGCAGAGGTGGGTGCCGATCGGGTTCTCGGCAGTCGTGCTGTCGCGGATCTCCTGCTTGGTGGTCAGCGGCAGCCGCCCGATCTCGTCCAGGCCGCCGGCGTCCTCGGCCGACTCGATCCCGGCCGCTGCCCAGCTTCTCCCGGTAGAACGGCGAGCGCTCGAACAGATAGCCGAGCTGCTCGCGATAGCTGTCGGCGTCGAGGGCCTGCTGCTCAGCCCACGGCCGCGACTCGACCTCGGGCTCGAGCATCAGCTCGAATCGTCCGCGGCCGGCTTGTCTACCCCGGCCGCCTCCAACGCTTCGCCGTGATCCGCGAACCACGCGATTCGTAAGGCCTTGCCGTCGCGCATGTGAAGGACCTGCCAGTAGCGCCACTCGGCCTCAGCTCCGCTGGCCTTGCCCCTGACCTTGGCCATGACCTCGGCGACCAGCGTGTCGTCAACCTCCTCGATCGGACCGAAGATCTCAATTCCGCCATCCTCGAACGCCTCGAAGGCCTCGACGTAGAAGTCCCAGACCTCCCCGGCGCCGCGGATCACCTCCTGCTCGGGCCAGTTGCGCGGAGGATGGTTCTCCAACTCGGGATGAGCGGTGGAAAGCCAGGCCTCCTTTTCGCGGCGGTTGAACGCGTCGAGGGCCCGTCGATAGGTCTCGACGTTCTCGCTCATTCGTCATCGCCGGGCGGCTCGTAGCTGACCGAGTCCTCGGCCGCCTTCGCCATCTGGAACCCGACGGGGTTCTGCCGCTCCTCGGCCAGGTGCGCCAGCAGCCCCGCCGTCCGCGCCAGCAGCGGCACCGCCTTCACGGTGTCCGCCGTGAACCCCAGATCCAGCATCACCGCCGCCATCGGCATCGAGATGTTGAGCGTCAGCGGCTTCTCCCGCCCCTCGTTCACGGCCTTCCCGAACGCGTGCGCCAGCGCGACGTGCGCCCCCGCGACCTTGTGTTCCTCGGCCAACTCGAAGATCTTCTCCGCCCGCGGATCCATCGGCTTGTGCACCGGATGCCCGAACCCCGGCACCCGCTCCCCCGATTCCTTGATCGCGGCTGCCATCTCCTTCGCGACCTCCTCGGGCTTGCCGCCGGCCTCGACCTTCTCCTGCGCCTCGGCCAGCAGCTCCGCGCACGCCTCCGAGGTCCCGAGCAGCACCGGCCCGGCCCCCAGGATCCCCGCCGCCACGGCCCCCTGCAGCGCCCGCGGCTCCGCCGCCAGCGTCATCCGAGCCGCGACGTTGGTGGGCATCATCCCGTGCTCGGCGATGGCCACCAGGAGCAGATCGAGGAAGAACCGCTGCTCCTCGGTCGCCTCCCGCCCGGTCAGCAGTAGATAGAAGTACTCGGTGAAGCTGAGCTTCCCCATCAACTCGCCCGTCAGATCTCGGCCCCGGACCTCCACGCGGTCGGGGTAGGCCTGGCTGATTCCGCTGCTGGGCCCTCTCGCGTCGCTCACCGTGGCGATTCTATGAGTGCCACCACGCGATCAGCCTGCGGTCTCGAGAAACGCCTCGAGCGCCCGACGCCATTCCTCGGGGCGGTCGAGATGGAGGTCGTGTTCGCCCCGATCCAGTTCGACCACCTGCAACGTGCGGCAGCCGCGCTGCCATCTCCCGGAACTCGTTTTTGGGGACCAGAGCGCGGACCGCCAGGGTCGGGCAGCGGATCGCCTCCCACTGGTCCCAGTAGTCGCGTCCGAATGCCTCGCGGATCGTTCGCGCCATCACCTCCACGTCCCAGCGCGGCCACAGGCCCCCGTCGCGCTGCTCCAGGCCGTCCGCCCACATCTCCGCCATCAGTGAGGGGCCGCCGAAATGCTCGATCGCGGCCTCTCGGGAGGCGAAGGGCTTCGGCCAGGCGGCGAAGTAGTCGGCGACGCCTTCGATGGTCTCGTCGTCGCCGCGGCCCGGGCCGGAGTCGACCACGACCAGGGCGCGCACGAGGTCGGGCCGCTCGCCGGCCAGCATCAGCGCCCGCTGTCCGCCGAGGGAGTGGCCGATCAGCACGACCGGCGCGATGCCCAACTGCTCGATCACGAAGGCCGTGTCGGCGACGTGGGCTTCGGGGGAGACGTCGCCCGGGTGGCGTTCGCTGTGGCCCTGGCCTCGGGCGTCGAGGGCGAGGACCCGGGCTCGCTCGGTCAGCCATCCGGCCGTCTCGGACCACTCGCCGGCGTGGCCGCCCAGGCCGGGGAGGATCAGGGCCGGCGGGCCCTCGCCGCCGAAGTCGAGGCAGGCGAGGCTGACGCCGTCCCGTTCGAAATGGAGCCAGTCGGCCATGCCAGGCAGCCTAGGCTGCGGCGCGAGGAAAACGGATGAGGCGGAGTCGGCTCCCCTCTCCAGCGTCAGCGCCTAGGGCTTCAGCTTCCGCCCTGTGCTGAACAGGTACTGGGCCCAGGCGAGCAGCGCCAGGGTCATCGCCGCGAGCACGGCGAAGGCGAGCGGGGCGCCGGCGTCGGAGACGCCGAGGAAGCCGTAGCGCATCGCGTCGACGACGTAGAACAGCGGGTTGGCGTGGGAGAGGGTCTCCCAGGGGGAGCCGAGGCTGTCGACCGAGTAGAAGACGCCCCCGAGGAAGGTGAGGGGGAGGATGACGATGTTGTTGATGAAGCTCGTGTGGTCGAAGGACTCGGCGTAGATGCCGACGATCGTGCCGAGGGCGCCGAAGCCGGCGACCAGCAGGAGGACGGCGAGGACCAGGAAGAACGGCTGCTCGACCGGGGCGCCGGTGATCGGGATGGCGAGGGCGGCGAGCGCGCCGCCGATGATCAGGGCGCGGAAGGCGCCGCCGACCAGGAAGCCCAGGTTCATCTGCCAGGCGTGCATCGGGGAGGCGAGGACGTCGTCGATGAAGCGGTCGCTGCGGCCCTGGTAGATCGTGCTGGCGTTGTTGGAGTAAGCGGCCTGGGCCATCGCCATCGCGACCAGGCCGGGGACGATGAAGACCTCGTAGGCGAAGCCCTGGACCTCGTTGATGCGGCCGCCGAGCGAGAGCCCGAAGACGACGATGAAGAGCAGCGAGCTGACGACCGGGCGCCAGCGTCGTCTGGGTCCAGAGCTTGAGGACGCGGTGGCACTCGCGGCGGCAGAGCCAGTAGAAGCCCGCCCAGGGGCGGGCCAGGCCGCCGGCGACGGTCGCGGTGCTCACGCCGTCGCCTCCTCGCGCACCCGGCTCGCCGCCACGGTCTTCAGGTAGACCTGCTCGAGGTTTCGGCGTCGTAGCGGTCCTTGAGCCCGGCGGCGGTGTCGCGGGCGATGATCCGCCCGCCGCCGATCAGCGCGATCTCCTCGCAGAGCGCCTCGGCCTCCTCCAGGTAGTGCGTGGTCAGCAGGATCGTCGTGCCCTGCTCGTGCAGCCGGCGGATGTAGCGCCAGAGCTCGTGGCGCAGCTCGACGTCGACGCCGGCGGTGGGCTCGTCGAGGATCACCAGGCGCGGCTCGTGGAGCAGCGCGCGGGCGAGCAGCAGCCGGCGCCTCATGCCGCCGGAGAGCTTCGGGGCGCGGGTGTCGCGCTTGGCGCGCAGGTCGAAGACGTCGATCATCTGGTCGGCGCGCTCCTCGGCGGCCGCCTTCTCCATCCCGTAGTAGCCGCCGTGGTAGACGAGCGTCTCGCGCACGGTCAGGAAGCGGTCGAGGTTGGGCTCCTGCTCGGAGATGCCGATCTGGCGCCGCGCCTCCAGGCAGTGGGTCGGCAGCCCGAACACGCGCGCCTCGCCCTCGGTGATCCGGATCAGGTTGCAGACAGCGCTGATCAGCGTGGTCTTGCCGGCGCCGTTGGGCCCGAGCAGCCCGAAGAAGCTGCCCGCGGGGACCTCGAGGTCGAGCGCGTCGAGGGCGAGGGTGCCGTCGTCGTAGCGCTTGGTCAGGCCGCGAAGCTCGAGGGCCGGATGGGGCGGCTCGTTCACCCCAAAGAATGTAGTGAGGGACGCCCTGGGTAGGGTGAGCAGATGCCTTCGCTGGGGCTGTTCGCGCTCAACCAGACCGCCGATTCACGCGAGACGCTGACGCGCATCGCGCCGCTCGCCGAGGAGCTCGGGTACGACTCGATCTGGTTCGGGGAGCACGTGGTGGCGCCGGATCCGCACGTGCCTCCCTCGCCGATGCAGCCGGACGACCCGATCCTCGACGGGCCGGTCGGGCTCAGCTTCGTGGCCGGTCTGACCCAGCGGATCAAGCTTGCGACCGGGATCGTGATCCTGCCGCAGCGCAACCCTCTCGTGCTGGCCAAGCAGCTCGCGAGCCTGGACGTGCTCTCGGGCGGGCGGCTGATCTTCGGGATGGGCGTGGGATACCTCGAGCCCGAGATGAGCGCGATCGGGGTTCCGATGGAGCGCCGCGGCACGCGCGCGGACGAGTATCTGGCCGCGATGCGGGCGCTGTGGGAGGAGGAGAAGCCGTCCTACGAGGGCGAGTTCGTGAGCTTCTCGGGCGTGAACGCCTATCCGCGGCCGCTGCAGAGGCCGCTCCCAGTGGTGGTCGGCGGCCACACGCCGGCGGCGCACCGGCGAGCGGTGCGAAGCGGCCAGGGCTGGTACGGGTTCTGGCTCGATCCCGAGCAGACCGCCCTGAACCTGGAGGGGCTGAGGCGGGAGCTCGCTGCGGCCGGCCGCGACGAGTCGGAGTTCGAGATCAGCGTCACCGCGCGGGGGCATGGACGCGGAGTCCGTGGCGGCGTTCGGCGAGCTGGGAGTCGACCGGCTCGTGCTGATCCCGCCCTACGCGTCGCCGCTCGAGGAGGTCGAGGCGTTCGTCCGCGACCAAGCGCCGGAGCGGCTGGGCGCCGAGGCTCTCTAGGAGGTCGCTGGCGGATGGAGCACTTCGAGATCTTCCTGGCGGCGCTGTTCATCTCGGTGGCGGGGCTGAACGTGCTCGCGCGCTGGCTCGACGTGCCGTATCCGATCCCGCTGGTGATCGGCGGCCTGGTGCTCGGGCTGCTGCCCGGGATGCCCGAGATCGAGCTCGGACCCCGACATGGTCCTGCTGGTCTTCCTGCCGCCGCTGCTCTACTCGGCCGCGTTCTTCAGCGACCTTCGGTCGCTGCGAACGACGCGCGGGCGATCTCCATGTCCGCCATCGGCCTGGTTCTGATCGACGACCGGCGCGGTTGCGGTGGTCGCCCACGACGTGATGGGCTCCCCTGGGCGATGGCGTTCGCGCTCGGCGCGATCGTCTCGCCGACCGACCCGGTCGCCGCGACGGCGATCATGCGCCGGGTCGGGGCGCCCCGGCGGCTCGTCAACGTCGTCGAGGGCGAGAGCCTGGTCAACGACGCGACGGCGCTGGTCGCCTATCGGGTCGCGGTCGCGGCGGCGGTCGGCGGCAGCTTCTCGGCCGTCGATGCCGGGCTCGAGTTCGTCGGGGCCGCGGTTGGAGGAGTCGCCATCGGCCTGGCGGTCGGCTACGTGATCGGCGAGATCCGTCGCCGCATCGAGGATCCGGCGACCGAGATCACGATCTCGCTGCTGACCGCGTACGCGGCGTTCATCCCGGCCGACGAGCTTGGCCTCTCGGGGGTGCTTGCCGCGGTCACGAGCGGGCTCTACCTCGGATGGCGGGCGCCGGAGCTGATCAGCCCCCAGACCCGCCTGCAGGCGATCGGCACTTGGGAGGTGCTGACCTTCCTCCTGAACGCGACGCTGTTCATCCTGATCGGGCTGCAGCTGCCGGTGATCGTCGACGGGCTCGAGGGCGTCCCGGGTCGAGGTGACCGGCTACTCGGCCCTGGTCTGCGCCGACCGTGATCGGGGTCGATACCTGTGGGTGTTCACCGCGCCGTATCTGGTTCGCGCACTGGATCGCCGCGAGGCGCAGCGGGGCTGCGGGTGGGCTGGCAGAAGCGGTTCGTGGTCGGCTGGTCGGGGATGCGCGGGGCGGTCTCACTGGCCGCCGCCCTTGCCCTGCCCCTCGAGACCGACGCCGGCGCGCCGCTTCCCGAGCGCGACCTGATCCTGTTCATCACCTTCGCGCTCATCTTCGTCACGGTGGTCGGGCAGGGCCTCACCTCCCGCGCTGATCCGCCGGCTGGGGTGGTCGAGGACGGCCCGAGGAAGAGACGGAGGAGCTCAAGGGCGCGCCTCTTCGCGTCCCGGGCCGCCCTGGACCGGCTCGACCAGCTGGAGGGCGAGGAGTGGACCAACAACGACTCGGTCGAGCGGGCGCGCGGGATCTACCGCTTCCGCCAGCGCCGCTTCAAGACCCGCGCCGGCAAGATCGACGACGACGGCATCGAGGACCAGTCGCTCGCCTGGCAGCGGATGATGCACGACGTCTACACGCGCCAGCGACAGGAGCTGATCCCCTGCGCAACGGGGGCAGATCTCCAGCGACGTCATGCGCCGCATCGAGCGCGAGCTGGACCTGGAGGAGTCCCGGCTCGAGGTTTGAGCGAAATCGCGGCCGGACGGAGGAATAGCGTCCCCTCCATGGCAGCGGCCCTCGCCCTGATCGCGGCGGCGATCTTCGCACTCGGCACCGTGCTGAGCAGCGCGCGGCGATGACCGAGCCCGACGATCAGGCGGCCAGCAACACGATCCTGCTGCGGCTGGCGACCCACCCCGTCTGGCTGGCGGGGATCGCTGCCTACGGGATCGCCTACGGCGTGCAGGCGGCGGCGCTCGGCAGCGGCCAGATCGTGGTCGTGCAGCCCGTGCTCGCGACGACGATCGTGTTCGCGCTGCCGCTGGGCGTGTGGCTCTCCCACCAGCGGATCTCGCGGCGCGACGTGCTGGCCGCCGCGGCCGTGACCGTGGGGCTGGGTGGCGTTCCTGTCTTCGCCGACCCCGGGGGCGGGCGCTCCAGCGTCCCCAGCGGGGAGTGGCTGATCGCCGGCGGTGCGGTGCTCGGCGCGGTCGCGGGCCTGGTGATCGCGGGCCGCAAGCGCTCGGGCGCGCTCATGGCCGCGCTGCTCGGGACCGCGGCCGGGCTGACGTTCGGACGGTCAGCTGCCTGACCAAGGAGGTGGTCGAGGTGTTCGAGGACGACGGCGTCGTCGCGATGTTCGAGGACTGGCAGCTGTACGCGATCCTGGCGCTGGGCTTCGTCGGCATGACGATCACCCAGCAGGGGCTGCAGACGGGGGTGCTGCCGCCGGAGGTCGCGACCAGCTCGATCTTCAACCCGGCGATCAGCGTGGTGCTGGGGCTGATCCTGTTCGAGGAGTCCATCCACCGCTCGGCCGTGGACTCGGTCGCCGCCGTGCTGGCGCTGCTGGCGATGTTCGCCGGGGTCGCCGTGCTGGCCCTGAGCCCGCCCCAGCCGCGGACCGAGGAAGCCGAGCGCGGGGGGTAGGCTGGCGGCGATGGAGAGCGTCGGCTTCACCCGCATGGAGGACGGGACCAGCGAGGACTACGAGCTGCTCGACCGGCTCGAGCAGCCCTACCTCGAGGCGCTGCCGACCGGCTGCTCGCGGCGCTCGACGGGCTGAAGCAGTCCTTCGGCGGCTACCAGGTCAGCCGCTACGAGCACTCGCTGCAGTCGGCGACGCGCGCAGAGCGCGACGGCGCGCGACGAGGAGTACGTCGTCGCCTGCCTGCTGCACGACATCGGCGACGAGCTCGCCCCGTACACCCACGGCGAGATGGTGGGGGCGGTGCTGCGGCCCTACGTGGCGCCGACGCATCTGCTGGGTCGTCCAGCACCACGGCCTCTTCCAGAGCTACTACTACGCCCACCACACCGGCGGCGACCGCAACGCGCGCGACCGCTACCGCGACCACGAGTGGTTCGACGACTGCGCGGAGTTCTGCGAGCGCTACGACCAGAACTGCTTCGACCCCGCCTACGAGTCGCTGCCGATCGACCACTTCGAGCCGATGGTGCGGCGCGTGTTCGCCGAGCCGCGCTACCTCGACGAGGGCGAGGCTTAGCGCAGCGAGATCACGTGGCCGGCGGCAGCCTTGACCTTGCCGTCCAGCAGCGCCTCGTATGTCTCCTTGACGGCGTCGAAGCCCTCGCCGCGCTCCACTTCCAGCCATTTGCCCGACCACTCGACGAACGGTTTCCAGGCCGCGACCACGCGCTCGTTCATCTCGGCGGCCCCCCAGTCCTTACCCCGCTTCTTTATCCGGGTGGGGGCGAAAAAGACCGGGGGGCGGGGCCGGCCAGGTCGCCGGGGTCGGCTCCCAGCCCGGAGCCAAGCTGGTCCCAGTGGCTGGCGCCGACGGCGCAGTCGTGGAGGAGCGAGTCGCCGTAGCGCTCATGCACGGCCCGCCGCACTTCGCCATCGCCTGACATGTCGACGTAGACGGCCTTCGCTTCGGGCAGGTCGTCCACGGCGTCGTAGGCGAAGGTGGACGCGTAGGCACCGGTCCCGCCGACGAACTCGACGTTGCCGGGGGAAGTGAGGCCGATCACCTCGATGCCGTCGCGCTGGGCCAGCATGTACGCGGCGATCAGGGCGGTCTTGCTGGAGGCGCTGCCGATCACGATCGTCTCAGCGCCGAAGAATCCCTCGTCGGCAAGGAAGTCGTCGACCATGAACGAGGTGTAGAAGAGCGGCCAGAACAGAATCTGCTCGGCCTCCTTGCCCTCGATGTAGGCCTCGTCAGCGTCGGTCAGGCGGTAGCCCTGATAGGCCGAGGGCAGCTCGGCGCGGTGGGGAGCCGCGTCGTTGAACCCACGCTCGTCGATCCGCTCGGGGGTGACCAGCATGTGGCTGGAGGGCGGCATGTAGCCGTAGATCCGGGCGCCGTCCTCGAGCCCCGTCCCGTTCGCGTCGGCGACCACCGAGAAGCCCCAGACCGGCATCCGGCCCCAGCCGTCGGGTCCCGGGAAGAAGCTCCAGTACCGCATCCCGTCGCCGAGCAGGGCGTAGGTGACGTTGTTGGCGGTGAGGCCGAAGGAGTCGATCTCGAGCAGTGCCTGACCTGCGCCGGGCTCGGGCGGCTCGTCGTCGGAGACGACCTTGCACTCACGCAGATCGTCGCGCTTGATCAGGAACTCCATCGGCGCCGGAGCCTACCGGCGCATCGGGCTAGGCGGGATCGCTGGCCTCGGCGGCGGCGGAAGCCTTGGGCGCCTGCCCTCGGCTGCGCGGGCGGCGTCCAGCAGCTCGGCGATCGCCTCGCTCACGTACTTGCCGATTTCGTCCAGGTCGGGCATCGCGTCGTAGTCGCCGATCAGGCCGATCTTGACGCTGCCGTTGTAGCTGACGATCGCCACCGCCAGCGCCTGGTTGGGGGCGAGGAAGGCGACCGGGATGAAGTCCTCGAGCTCGCGCCCCAGCAGGTAGAGCGGGAACTGTGGGCCCGGGACGTTCGTGACCAGCAGGTTGTAGAGCCGGCTGGAGAAGTGCAGCCGCGAGGCGCGGGCGAAGATCGTCGGCGGGGCGAAGTCCTCGACGCGGGCGATCGCCTCGGCGCCCATCGCCTGCTTGGACTCCTTCAGGCCCTTCATCCCGCTCGCTGACGATGTGGAGGCGCTCGACCGGGTCGCGGCAGTAGGTCGGCAGGCGGCCGACCATGATCGTGATCTTGTTGCCGAGCTCGCCCTGCTCGTCCGCGGTGCGGACGCTGACCGGGACGGCGCCGCGCAGCTCCAGTCCCTCGGTGCGGACGCCGCGGCCCCGCAGCCAGTTGGCCAGCGCGCCGCTGACGACCGCCAGGAAGACGTCGTTGACGGTGCCGCCGAGCGAGTTCTTGATCTCCTTCAGCTCGGCCAGCTCGGCGTCGACCCAGAGCACGCGGCGGTGGGTGCCGATCGGCTCGTTCAACGGCGAAACCGGGGCCCGGCTGACGGTGCCCCACAGCACCTCGCTCGCGCCCTCGGCGGTCTCGCGCAGCTCCCCGGCCGTCTTCGCCGGGCTGGCGGCGGCGCGAAGCGCCCGCTCGGCGAGCGAGAACGGCGTCTTGATCAGCTCCTTCACTCCCCGGCCGACGACCTCCGCGTCGCTTGGCTCGGGGCCCGGCGACCACTCGTGGTCGGGCTGGGGGATCTCGGCGGGCTCGCGGTCGAGGTCGAACAGCACGGTCATGATGTCCACGCCCGAGACGCCGTCCACCAGCGCGTGATGCGTCTTGTTGATCAGGGCGAAGCGGCCGTCCTCGAGGCCCTCGATCAGCCAGATCTCCCACAGCGGCTTGGTGCGGTCGAGGCGCTGGGAGAAGATGCGGCCGGCCAGCGCCCTCAGGTTCTCGATCGAGCCCGGCTTGGCAGCGCCGTGTGGCGTACGTGGTAGTCGATGTTGAAGCTGGGGTCGTCGATCCACAGCGGCCGCCCCATCTGCAGCTTCGGGAACACCAGCTTCTGCCGGTAGCGCGGGACCAGGTGCAGCCGGCCTGCGAGGTGCTCGCGGAACTGCTCGGGCGCGGGCGGCGGCCCCTCGAAGATCACCACCGCCCCCACGTGCATGTGGGACCCCTCGCGCTCCTGCGCGAGAAAGCCGGCGTCGATCGAAGTCAGCCGATCCATCCCCAGGCCAAGTCTTCACGGGAGGTGTCACAGATGGGCTGCCGTGCGTCTCATGGCTGAGGACGAAAGGAAACGGAACCATGGACTCCTCCTCCCACGAAACGACCGACGCCCCGACCACGGCGGAGCTCGCCGAGTACGGCCTCGCGGCCTCGACTGGGCTAGGGATCCTGATCATGGCGCTGGCTCCGCTCGCGATCCCGTTCATCGTGCTGACCGTGGTCTTCGCGATCCCGCTGCTGCTGCCCCTACTCGCCCTGGGGCTGATCGGCGCCATCGTCGCCGGCCCGATCTGCTTGGCGGCGATTGTGGCGCCGCCGCCGGCCGCGAACGGGCAGCCGCCAGCCCGGGAGCGGCCCTGCTACCTCGCCCTTGCGGTCAGGGACGCACCTCAGCGGATGAAGAGCATCTCCGAGTACTTGGGCAGCGGCCAGAGGTCGTCGGCGACCACCTTCTCGAGCTCGTCGGCCACCTCGCGGACCTCGGCCATCGCGGCGAGCTGCTTGTCGCGCGCGTGGATGGCGAGGTCGAGCCCCTCGACTCCGTCGGGGTACTCGTTGGCCTGCTCGAGGCTGCCGAGAGCGCTGATCAGGCCGTCGACGAGCTCGCGGGTCTGCGAGCTCAGCTCGCCGATCTCGGCCTCGTCGATCAGCTCGAGGTAGCGCATCGCCGCCGGCAGCAGCATCGTGCGGGCGATCGAGTCCGCGGTCTCGGCCTCGATGTTGGCCCGGATCACGTACTGCTCGATCCAGACCTCGTAACGGGACTCGAGCTCGCGCTTGGACAGCACGCTGTACTTCTCGAAGGCGGTCACGGTCGAGTCCGCAAGCACCTCGGGCAGGGCGTCGGGCGTGGTCTTCAGGTTCTTCAACCCGCGCTTCTCGGCCTCCTCGTGCCAGGACTCGTCGTAGTTGTCGCCCATGAAGCAGACCTGCTTGTTGGCGTTGTAGGTCGCGCCGACCACCTCCTGGACCGCCTGAGCCAGCTCGGTCCCGGCCTCGAGCTTCTTCTCGAGCCCGTCGGCGAGGTCGTCGATCGACTCGGCGACGATCGTGTTCAGCACGGTGTTGGGGAAGGCCAGCGAGTCGCTGGCCCCGACGGCGCGGAACTCGAACTTGTTGCCGGTGAACGCGAACGGCGAGGTGCGGTTGCGGTCGCCGCCGTGCATCGGCAGCGGGGGCAGCACGCTGGCCCCGAGCTCCATCGTCTGGGCGTCGGTCTTGCCGTCGCCCTCTCCGGAGGCGATCGCCTCGAAGGCCTTCTCCAGCTCGGCGCCGAGGAAGATCGAGATGATCGCCGGCGGCGCCTCGTTGGCGCCGAGGCGGTGGTCCTGGCCGATGTTGGCGACCGAGGCGCGCAGCAGCCCCTGGTGGAGGTTGACCGCCTGGATCACGGCGGCGCAGAAGAACATGAAGCTGACGTTGTCCATCGGCGTCTCGCCGGGCTCGAGCAGGTTGTGGCCGGTGTCGGTGCCCATCGACCAGTTGTTGTGCTTGCCCGATCCGTTGACGCCCGCGAACGGCTTCTCGTGCAGCAGGCAGACGAGGCCGTACTTGCGCGCGACCGACTGCATCACCTGCATCGTCAGCTGCTGGTGGTCGGTGCCGACGTTCGAGTTTTCGTAGATCGGCGCGATCTCGTACTGGCCGGGCGCGACCTCGTTGTGCCGCGTCTTGATCGGCACGCCGAGCTTGGCGAGCTCGTTCTCGTAATCCATGATGCAGGCGAGCACGCGCTCGGGGATCGCCCCGAAGTAGTGGTCGTCGAGCTCGTGGCCCTTCGGCGGCTTGGCGCCGAACAGGGTGCGGCCGGTCGTGACCAGGTCGGGACGGGCGTAGTAGTACTGCTCGTCGATCAGGAAGTACTCCTGCTCGGGGCCGACCGTCGTGAACACCTTCTTGGAGTCGGTGTCGCCCAGCAGCTTCAGCGCGCGGATCGCGGTGCGGCTGAGCGCGTCCATCGAGCGCAGCAGCGGGATCTTGGCGTCGAGCGCCTCGCCCGTCCACGACGCGAACGCGGTCGGGATGCAGAGCAGCGCACCGTTCGGGTTCTCGAGGATGAAGGCGGGGCTGGTCGGGTCCCAGGCGGTGTATCCGCGCGCCTCGAAGGTGGCGCGGACGCCGCCGGTCGGGAAGGAGGAGGCGTCGGGCTCGCCCTGGATCAGCTCCTCGCCGGAGAACTTGGCGATCCACTCGCCGTCCTTGTTGGGCTCGAAGAAGGCGTCGTGCTTCTCGGCCGTTGACCCGGTCAGGGGCTGGAACCAGTGGGTGAAGTGGGTGGCGCCGCGCTCGAGCGCCCACTCCTTCATCGCGACCGCGACGGCGTCAGCCAGGGCCGGAGCCAGGGCCTCGCCTTCGGCCAGCGTGCGCTGGAGCTCCTCGTAGAGGTCGTTGCCCATGCGCTCGCGCTGCACCGCCGGGGTGAAGACGTTGTCGCCGAAGGGATTGTTGGAGGCGTCCGTGAGGTCGGCGGTGCCCAGGGCCTCCCCGTTCGAGCTCCACGTGGCTGAAGTGACGTTCTGCTGGCGAGTCTTGAGCATTTCTGACTTATGCCTCCTGAATAGCGCGACGCGCCCTCACGACATGCGGGGCGCGCGCGATCGATCGCGAATTAAGGGCGCCAGGGTAGCTGGGATAGGCACCCTGCGCCATTGTCCATCCGTACAGACTTGGACGCGCCGGACGCACCCATTTGAGCGCGCAAATTGCGCCCTGGACGGTTCGCGGCCCCGCAGCTAGGCTCCCGCGATGTCACACAGGGAGGTGAGCGAGGCGCAGGGCCGAGTCGGACTGCCGCGCCCTAGCGGAGCTGCGCGCGCGACTGGGACGCCGTCGTCGTCGGCGGCGGCCACAACGGCCTCACGGCTGCCGCCTACCTGGCGAAGGCCGGCCGCTCGGTGCTGGTGCTGGAGCGCCGCGCAGCAGCTCGGGGAGCCTGCACCCTGGAGCGGCCGTTCGAGGACCAGGGCTTCGTGGTCAGCCCCGCGCAGGAACTTCCGGCTCGAGTACCCGCTCGCCACGAAGATCATGCGGGCGCGGCTATTCGTAGGCGAGCGCCTCGAGCACGTCAAGGCGCGAGGCCCGCCGCGCCGGAGCGATCGCAGCCAGGATTCCGGCGATCGCCGCCAGCACCAGCAGGATCAGGAGCGTCACGACCGGGAACACCAGGATGAATCCCTCGTCCGCGAGCGGGCGGCTGACCAGCACCGCGAACACGACGCCCAGGATCAGCCCCAGCACGGCGCCGATCAGGGCAGTGATCACTGCCTCGTAGCGGATGATGCGTCGCACCTGCCGCCTGGACATGCCGACCGCCCGCAGCAGGCCCAGCTCGCGGGTGCGCTCGTAGATGGAGAGCGCGAGCGTGTTCACGATCCCGAACAGCGACACGATCACGGCCAGGCCGAGCAGCGCGTAGACGACGCCCAGCAACTGGTTCAGCTCGGCGCCGATCGAGTCCTTGAGCTCCTGGCGGTTCTGGACCTCGACCGTGGGGAAGGCGGTGTCGACCGTCGACTCGATCTGCTCGCGCGTGGCCGCCTCGTCGGCTCCGTCTGCCAGCCGGATGAAGACGTTGGTGGTGTTCTCGCCCTCGCCGTAGTCCGCGGCGTGGGCGTCCGAGGCGACGTAGTCGCCGAAGAAGTCGGTGTTGTCCTTGAAGGTCCCGCTCACCGTGTAGTCGAGCTTCCTGTTGCTCGGGGTGGTGACCCGGAACGAGTCGCCGACGCCGAGGCCGCGCTCCTCGGCCCAGCCCTCGTCGAGGACGGCGTCGTTGGGGCCGAGCGCCGCGATCGTCTCGGGCCCGCCCTCGCGCCACTCGAAGTCGAAGACTTCGTTGACGGTGGCGGGGTCGATCAGCGACAGGAAGCTGGAGTCGGACTCGCCCTCGACCTCGGCCTGCGTGTAGCGATAGGGCGAGGCGGCCTCGACCCCGTCGACCGAGGCGACCGCCCGCTCCGTCAGCAGGGGGATGTCCGAGAAGCCGTCCGTGTTGCTGAGCAGCAGGTCGGCCGTGATGCCCTCGTCGATCGCGTCGTCGATCGACCCCTTGAGGCCCGCCGCGAACACCGTCACGAAGGAGACCAGCGCCAGCCCGATCATCAGCGCCGCCGCCGTGCTCGCGGTGCGCCCCGGGTTGCGGACGGAGTTCTCGCGAGCGAGACGTCCCGAGACCCCGCGCAGCCGCTCGAGCGGTCGTCCGACGACCGAGGCGATCGGCGCCACGAGCCGGGGGCTCAGCAACGCCACGCCGATGAAGACAACCGCCGCGCCGATCCCGACCCAGGCCTCGCCGGGGTCGAGGATTCCGAACAGGCCCAGCGCCATCAGCGCGATCCCGAGCACCGGACAGGACCGCCCCCGCGAGGCCGCGGCGGCGCCGGCCACCCGAGGTCTCCAGCACGGCGCCCTCGCGCAGGCCGGTCACGGGCGGCACCCTGGTGGCGCGGACCGCCGGGATCAACGCGGCCAGCACCGCCAGGCCGATGCCCAGCACCAGGGAGGTGATGATGGTCCTGCTCTCGATCACGGTCCCCTCCTTCGGCAGGTCGATCTCGAGCGCCTCGAACAGCGCCGCGATCACGGGCGCGAAGGCGATCCCGGCGAGCAGCCCCACGACCGCGGCGATCAGGCCGATCGCGAAGGCCTCGACCACGACCGAGGTGATGATCTGGCGGCGGTTGGCGCCGAGCGTGCGCAGCATCGCGAACTCGCGCGTCCGCTGGGCGACGGTGATCGAGAAGGTGTTGAAGATCAGGAAGGAGGCGACGAACAGGGCGACGCCGGCGAACACCAGCAGGACCGTCCGTAGGATGCCGATGAACTCGCCGACGTCATCCTGCTGGGACTGGGTGTTCTCCTCGCCGGTCTCGACCTCGACCCCCTTCGGCAGCACGGTCGAGATCCGCTTCGCGAGCGTCTCCTGGTCGACGCCCTGGGCTGCCGCGACGGTGATCTGGTCGAACTTGCCCGGCTTGCCTGTGATCCGCTGAGCCTCGGGCAGCGTCAGGAGCGCGATGCTGGCGCCGCCGAACGAGTCCACGTCGCCCAGGGTCGCGATCCCGACGAGGGTGTACTCGCGGGCTTCCTGCTTGCCGGCGAGGGTGACTATGTCGCCGAGCTCGAAGCCGCCCTTCTCGGCCGCGGCCTTGTCGATCACCACCTCGTCGTCGGCCTGGGGCGGGCCGCCCTCCGGGTACTCGAGCGGGTCGAAACGCGGCTGGGTGGTGGAGAAGGCGAACGTCGGCGCCCCGCCTCCACCGATGCGCTCGCCCTCCGAGTCGATGATCGCCACCTGCGGATCGGTGATGCCCCCGTCCGCCGCCTCGACGCCGTCGACGCCGCGCACAGTCTCGAGCAAGCTCGCGTCGACCGGCGGCTCGGATTGGTCCTCGGTCTCGACCTGCTGGTCCGAGGTGACGACCGCGTCCACGCCCTGGTTCGACTCGGTGAAGATGTCGTCGAACGACTGCTCGATCGTGTCCGTGAGCACGTAGGTGCCCGCGACCATCATCACGCCGAACACGATCGCCAGCGAGGTGAGGACGGTGCGCAGCTTGTGCGCTCTCAGGTTTCGCAGCGCGATCGAGGCCATTGCTAGGCGGCCACCTGCTTCATCAGGTCGTGCACTTCCTCGGCGGTGGCCGAGCCCTCGTCACGGACGATCCTGCCGTCCACCAGCACGACGACGCGGTCGGCCGTCGAGGCCGCGTGCGCATCGTGGGTGACCATGACCACGGTCTGGCCGAAGTCGTCCACCGCGCGCCGCAGCAGCGCCAGCACCTCGTCGCTCGACTTGGAGTCGAGGTTTCCGGTGGGCTCGTCGGCGAACACGACCGCGGGCTTCGACATCAGCGCCCGAGCCACCGCGACCCGCTGCGCCTGGCCGCCGGACAGCTCGGAGGGGCGGTGGCTCAGCCGGTCGCCCAGTCCGACTGCCTCCACGAGCTGGTCGTGCAGCTTCGGGTCGGGCTTGCGGCCTGCCAGGGACAGCGGCAGCAGGATGTTCTCGTCCGCCGTCAGCACCGGCAGCAGGTTGAAGAACTGGAATACGAAGCCGATCTTGTCGCGGCGCAGCTCGGTCAGGTCGGCGTCGTCGAGGGTGCCCAGGTCGACCCCGTCCACCGTGACGCTCCCGGACGTGGGGCGGTCGAGCCCGGCCAGGGCGTGCATCAGCGTCGACTTGCCGGAGCCCGACGGGCCCATGATCGCGGTGTACTTGCCCTTCGGAAAGTCGACCGTGACCCCGTCCAGGGCGCGAACTGCGGCGTCGCCCTCGCCGAAGACCCGGACCAGGTCCTCGGCCGCGACGATGGCCGGTTCGCTCACGTTGGCGCTCACGTTGGCGTCCTTTCGTTGGTTGGCTGCCATGAGGCGGCACCCTAGGGAATCCGAGGCCCCGGCTTCAATCGGGAATCACCCCGAGCGAGCCCCTAATCCACCCTGACAGGGGCGTTTCGGGGAGTCCAGATTCGCGCCTGAGCTGCCGATGCAACGGCACGGGCGCGACCGCGTCAGCGTCAACGCAGCCAGCCGGTTTACCGGGACTTGAAGGCCGGCGGGCACGATGCCTGCGGATGAAGCGCGCCCTGCTGATCGCCGCTCTCGCCTCCCTCGCCCTCTCCGGCCTTGGCGCCGCCGAGGCGATGGCCAAGAAGGGGGTCACCGTGAAGGTCTCCCGCAGCGACGACTACGGCAAGGTGCTGATGACGAAGGGGGGCATGGCCCTCTACCTCTTCACCAAGGACGGCAAGGGCCCGAGCGACTGCTATGACGCGTGCGCCGTCGCCTGGCCGCCCCTGCTCACCAAGGGCAAGCCGGTTGCCGGCCAGGGGGCGATCGCCAGGAAACTCGGCACCACGCGTCGCGTGGACGGGACCCGCCAGGTCACCTACGGCGGCCACCCGGTCTACCTCTACGAGCACGACCGTCCCGGCGTCATCCTCTGCCAGGACGTGTTCGAGTTCGGCGGCACCTGGCTGCTGGTCAACGCGGCCGGCAAGGCCGTTCGCTAGCCGCGGCCACGGCGGCTGGTTCCAGCCGGACCACCTGCACCTCACCTTCGCGGGGGCAGCCGCCTACGCCCGGCTCAGAAGGGGAAGAAGAAGCCGAAGGGCTAGGAGAGGAGCTCGTCGGCCCGTTCGGGCTTCCACCGGTCGGCGATCGCCTGGAAGGGGACCGCCAGCAACCAGACGAGGACGGCCAGGGTGCTGTCCACGAACGCGACCGGGATCGAGAGCGTGAAGAAGATCACCGGCGAGAGGGACAGCATCGCTCCCCAGCGGTAGACCTCGTAGGGGAGCTCCCGCCTCAGCAGCCCGTGGCGGTACGCGTATCTGAACATGACCAATTCCATGCCGCTGACGACCGCGACGGCCACGGCGTAGATGGTGAACGCCAGGGGGTTCTCGAAGAAGTTGCCCAGCAGCCCCGAGGGGAACGGCAGGAAGGCGATGAAGCAGAGGTAGACGATGTTGAGCCAGATCAGGCCTCGGTCCATGCGCTGGAGCTGCGAGAAGAAGACGTGGTGGGCGACCCAGTAGCGGCCGATCACGAAGAAGCTGATGAAGAAGCTGATGAAGCTGGAGTCGAGGTCGGTGACCGCGTCCCAGAGCTCCCCGACGCTCTCGGTGTCGGGGATGTCGGGAACCTCGATCCCGACCACGAGCAGGGTCATCGCGATGGCGAACAGGCCGTCGCTGAAGGTGAGGACGCGGGCGAACTCCAGGCTCTCGCGGTCGTAGCCGCCCCGCTTGTCGTCCGACATCAGATCCCGAGGTCGCGCATGACGCCGGGCTTCAGCGAGCCCAGCCAAACGAACTCGGGCTCGGGGCGGTCCCGGGGGTTCGCCCGGATGCCGACGTGGCTGCCCTCGGGAACCTTGCCCTCGAAGCTCTTGCCCAGCTCGATCGCCGCCTCCTCCGTCGGAGCGCCGACCAGCAGGTACTTGAATCGGCGCTTCACCCGGTGGCCCTCCTTCTCGAGGCGCTCGGCCTCCCGCAGCGTGTCGGTCACGTGGGGCAGGTCGATCAAGACCTCCCAGGGGTAGTCGCCCTCCTTGCCCTCGGCCTCACCCGTCTGCTTTCGCTCGGCCTGCTCGGCTGCCAGGGAGGAGTCGTCCTCGGGGAGCGGCTCGTCGGCCGGCTTCCATTCCTCGGCCACGGGGTGCCAGCGCCGCAACTCGACCTGGCCCGCGAGACCGTCCTCCTCCATCAGCTCCCTGACCACGCGCTCGGCTTCGCGCGCGCTCTCCTCGTGCCAGGCGTAGAGGAAGATTTGCGGACCGTCGCGGGTCACGATCACCGAGCCGCCCAGCCGCTTGCGCGCCTCGTCGTCGAGGGCCAGCGAGCGCAGCCGCTCGCCCAGCGAGTGACCCTCGTCGTCGGCCTCCAGCTCGACCTCCACGCGCCACTCGTCGTGCGCGCCGCTGTCCCGGGGCTCAGCCATGGGCGCGAACTCTAACCACGACGGGCATCGAGCCGTCTCTCACAGCTCGATCATGCGCCCCGAAGGACCCAGGTTGAAGACCCGCGTCTCGCCGATCGCGCTCTCGGCGCCCCAGGACTCGTGGATGTGCCCGCAGACGGCGACCCGCGGCTGCTTCTCCTCGATCGCCTCCAGGATCGCGCGGCTGCCCAGATGGTCGCCCTGGCCGCTGGTGTCGCAGTGGCCGCGCGGGGGCGAGTGGAGGACCATCAGCCCGCCGTCGCGGGCAGCCCGCAGGCGCTCCGCGGCCTCGTCCTCGTCGAGATCGAAGCTCCAGTCCCATGGCGTCACGGGGATCCCGGCCCCGAGCCCATAGACCTCTACACCCGCGACTTTTGCAGGCTGGCCGTGCAGCACGCGTGCGGCTGCCCAGCCGCCGGAGGCTTCGCGAAGCGCCTCCTCGGTCTCGTTGTTGCCCGGCACAAGAACGGTGGGGGCCTCGATCGCGCTGAGCGCGTCGATCGCCTCCTCCAGTCCCTCGTGCACCGATGCGAAGTCGCCGGCGCCGACAACGAGGTCGGCGTCGCTCGACCTCTCAACGAGGTCTGCGCAGGCGTCGAGGTCGCGGTGGATGTCGCTGAAAGCGAGGACTTTCATTCGGGAAACCTCCTCCGCTCAGTCTTCCAGCATGCGGCGCGCGAGGACGAGCGTGTCCTCGTCCAGCTCGGTCTCGGTGACCACGTTGTCGCGGCCCAGGCGCGCCGTCAGGGCGTCGATCACCTCGTCCACCTCGACGTCGCGCTCCAGCTCGGCCGCGACGCTGCCCGAGGTCGCTGGGTCCCAGTCCAGCTCCAGGGCCTCGTAGACCGGGACCAGGGCCTCGCGAACCAGGTCATCGCCGCTGACCACGATCACGACGCCGACGTGGGCGCCGCCGCGGATCATGCGCTGCCCGATGCCCGCGAGCTTGCGGGCGCCGGCTGCGTTGACGCTGTATGCGCCCGGGCAGTACTCGCCCGGCACCTCGCCCACGCGGGCGTCGATCCCGAGGTCCTCCAGCGTCCCCGCCACCAATGCCGCGACCTCCTCGAACCGCTCGTAGGTGCGGCGGGGAGGGTGGGGGTCGGGGTAGACGCGAGTGAACGCGATGGTGCCCTCGTGGAAGACGGCCGCGCGGCCGCCCGCCAGGCGCTCCACCGGCGGGAAGCCCGCCTCGATCGCCGCCTCGACGGCGCGCTCGTAGCCCGGGCTCGCCACGTCCTGGCGGCCGAACGCCAGCTCGCGCCCGGGCCGGTGGATGCGGGCAGTGGGCGGCAGCTCGCCGGCCGCGACCCGCTGCAGGATCGCGCGCGAGACCATCGTGCCCAGCTCGGGCTCGTCGGGGAACGAGCGGCGGATCAGGTTCAGCCGCGCCATCGTCGCCCTGAGTCTTTCTATCGCGGCAAGCGCCAGCCCGCCTGATGGCGAAGCCGGGTCACCACGGCTTGCCGTGGACCCGCTCGTGCTCCACCTGCTCTGACTCCGTGCGCTCGGCCCAGGGGATCGCCTCGAGGCGCTCGCGGGGGATCGGGTCGCCGCTTTCGACCGAGAAGCCGTAGGTGCCCTCGGCGAGGCGCTTCTCGGCGCGCTCGACCGCCTCGAGCTCGGCACGGACCCTGGCCTCCAAGGCGTCGTCGATCTCCTCCTCGACGATGTGCTCGCCGGCCTCGACCGCGTCGGTGTCCTGGTCGATCTCGGCGATCTCCCCCCTGCGCAGGCGTTTGGCGTCGGCGATCGTGGCCTGCAGCCGCTCCCGGTCCCGCTCCAGCAGCTCGCGGGCACGCGCTTCGTCGATCGGGGGGTTCTTCTCGTTCATCTGGTCCTCCGGTTGGCAGTAGGCCGTTGCCGCAACTATGCCGCTCCGCCGATCACGCGGCGGTGTCGTCGTCGTTGCCGTCGAGCAATGCCTCGCGCAGCGCCCGCTCCTCCTCGTCGAACAGGTGGCCGAAGTTGCGCTCGCGGTCCAGCAGGATGCGGCGCTTGGTCGCCGCAAGGGCGCCGCGGGGGCCCGCGGCGATGCGGCCGGCCAGCTCCAGGGAGCGGGGGATGAGCTCGTCGGGCGGGTGGACGGCGCCGACGACTCCCATCTTCAGCGCTGTGAAGGCATCCAGAAGGCGCCCGGTCAGGGTCAGCTCCGCCGCGATCGCGGCCGGCAGGGCCGCGCGGGCGGCCGCGTAGCTGGGCGGGATCCCGCGCGGCAGCTCCGGGAATCCGAAGCTGGCGTTCTCGGAGGCCAGGCGCAGGTCGCAGAGGAGCGCGATCGCGAACCCCCCGGCGAGCGCCGGTCCGTTGACCGCGGCCACGACCGGCTTCGGGCAGGTGGCGATGGCGCGGAAGCAGGACAGGCTCGTATCCACGAGCTGCTCGCGGTGGGCCCGGTCGCCGCCGAACTGGGTCACGTCCATGCCCGAGCAGAAGGCGGGCCCGGCCCCGGTCAGCATCAGGCTGCCGACCTCGTCGTCCTCGCCTAGCGCCGTGAACGCGTCCGTAAGCTCCACCCGCAGGTCGATCGAGAGGGCGTTGCGCTTCTCGGGACGCTGAAGGGTGACCACGGCGACGTCCTCCTGGCGCTCGAGCGAGAGCAGGCCCGGCATCCGCCCATCCTCTCATCAGGAGGCACATACCGTGAAATCGCACACCGACTACATGACCTTCGAGACCGACGAGCGCCGCGCGTTCGTCCGCATCACCGACGACGTGCAGCGCGCCGTGGACGAGTCCGGCGTGTCCGAGGGGATGGTGCTGGTGTCGGCCATGCACATCACCGCCGGCGTCTGGGTGAACGACGACGAACCCGGCATCCACACCGACGCGATGGAGTGGCTCGACAAGCTGGCGCCCCCGAGCTGGAAGGAGCCGTCGAACGACGTCGCCCGCCAGCTGCTCCCGCAGAACGGCGGCGACTACCGCCACCACCGCGGCGGCGAGGACAACGGCGACGCCCACCTGAAGAACCTGCTCGTCCACCAGCAGGTGGTGCTGCCGATCACAGAGGGGCGGCTGGACCTGGGTCCATGGCAGGCGGTCTTCTACACGGAGTTCGATGGCCGCCGGCCGAAGCGGCTGGTGATCAAGGTGCTCGGGGATTAATCCGCAGGGCGAACAGCGGCGGACGGCGGGGATCGCGCCGCTCCTCGTCTTCGTCTCGATCGTCTCGGTCCAGTTCGGCTCGGCGCTGGCGACGACGCTGTTCGAGGAAGCCGGCCCGGCGGGAACGGTCTTCTACCGCCTGCTGTTCGCGGCGCTGCTCCTGCTCGCGATCTGGCGGCCGTGGCGGGTGCCGCACGACCGCGACGCCTGGAAGCTCGCGGTCCTGTTCGGCATCGCCCTTGCGGCGATGAACTTCTTCTTCTATTCGTCGCTCGACCGGATTCCGCTTGGGCCCGCGGTGACCTTCGAGTTCGTCGGCCCGCTGACGGTGGCGCTGGTGGCGTCGCGGACCCGCCTTGACCTGCTGTGGGTCACCCTGGCCGCCGCCGGCATCCTGCTGCTCGCCGGGCCGGGCGGCTCGGATGACGCGCTTGGGATCGCGCTGGCGCTCGCGGCGGGCGGGTGCTGGGGCGCCTACATATTGATCAGCGCCAGGGTGGGGCAGGCGTTCAGCGGCGGGCAGGGGCTGGCGATCGCGATGACGGTGGGGACGGCGTTGATGCTCGCTCCCGGGGTCGCCGTCGGCGGCGACGCTCTGCTCGAACCGCACGTGATCGCGATCGGGGCGGCCGTGGCGCTGCTGAGCTCGGTGATCCCATACTCGTTCGAGCTGGAGGCGCTGCGGACCATTCCCGTCGGCGTGTTCGGCGTGTTGATGAGCCTCGAGCCCGCCGTCGCCGCCCTCGCCGGTCTGGTCGCGATCGATCAGGGGCTGAATGCGGCCGAGGTGGCCGGAATCGCGCTGGTGGTGATGGCGAGCGCGGGCGTGCTCAGGCGGCCCGGTGCGGCCGCGCCGACCGAGGCGTGACCTCGCGGCCCTGCGGCTTCGCCGTGCCAGCCGCGGCGGGCGGCAGGAGCAATGACGGCATGTGACGCTCCATCTGCGCCTGCAGGCATGCCCGGCAGGAGCATTCAGGAACTGAGAGACCGGTGTTGGGGCAGCGCGTCATCGGAGTCCCAAGTGCCCAGCGCCCGCAACGTACCGGCGCCGCCGGTCGGAAACCCTGCAAATAGCGTGGAAACGCCGCGTTCACCCGCACCGGCGGGCGGCCCTGCCAAGATCAGTTCATGGCCAAGCAGGCGAAGGACGGAAAGCCGGCAGGGAAGGCGGCGCGGCCCGTCGTCGAGCTGGGGGTCGCCACCGATTCCGGCGTCGGCGCCGAGGCTGAGGGGCCTGACGCCAGGCGGAGGTCGCCGGCGGAGGCCGTCGCCGAGGCCAACGTCCACGCGCCGACGCGCGGCAACCGCAAGCTGGAGAAGTTCCTCGACGCGGTCAACTCCGACGAGCGGGTGCGGGCCTGGTGGTACATGGCCCAGCTCAACTCGACCCGGCTCGGGATGTCCGACCACTCCTGGGTCCACGTGCAGGTGGTGCTCAACATCGCCCTGCGGCTGCTGCGGCTGCTGGCGAAGGCGGGGATCGAGCCGGCGATGGTCAGCGACCACTCGATGAAACAGCGCGACGCCGAGGTCGTGGTCGCTGGCGGCGCCCTGCTCCACGACGCGGGCATGTCGATCCACCGCGAAGACCACGAGGCCTTCAGCCTCTTCCTCGTCGCCGACCGGATCGACAAGCTGCTCGAGGGCGTCTACGAGGAGCCCGAGCGGACCGTCGTGATGTCGGAGATGCTGCACGCGGTGATCGGCCACCGCCGCCGCGGTGAGCCCTACACCCTGGAGGGCGGCGTGGTCCGGGTCGCCGACGCGCTCGACATGGCCCAGGGCCGCTCCCGCCTCCCGATCGAAGGCGGCCAGTTCGGCATCCACGCCCTCTCCGCCGCCGCCATCGACGAGGTCCGCATCGAGGGGGGAGAGGACCGCCCTGTGAAGATCGAGATCGAGATGAACAACTCCGCCGGCATCTTCCAGGTCGACGACCTCCTCGCCACCAAGATCAGGGGCACGCCCCTGGAGGGCCACGTCGAGGTGATCGCCGAGGTCGCGGGCGAGACGGAGAAGCGCCTGCTGCCGTCGTTCCGGATCTAGGGCCAGCGCGAGACGGGAGGGCGTGCAAGCCCCGCGCCCGCGCCCCAACTTCAACTGCGGCTGGGAAGGCGGACGGCCCATCCCGCTCAGCGACTCCACGGGGGCGAAATCCGGACCTTGAACGCATCAGGCCACTGTGGGGGCTGAACGCGTTCAAGATGCGGCTGGGCGAGCTCCATGGAGACTTGCGGACAGGCAGCACGGGGTGATCACGCGGGATCAGCTGATCGACCTGGGCTTCACGCCGAAGGCGATCCTTCACCGCCGGCGCACCGGTCGGCTGCACGGCCTTCATTGCGGGGTATTCGCTGTTGGTCGCCGTAGCGTGGGCAGGCAGGGCATTTGGATGGCCGCTGTGCTCGCTTGCGGCCCTGATGCCGCGCTCAGCCACCTGAGCGCGGCTGCTCTCTGGGGAATCAGCGAGGAAGGCAGCCGCGTCGAGGTTTCCGTCCCTTACAAGCGCAATCCGCGGTGCGTCCACGCACGTGTCCACCGCCGCCTCAAGTTCACCGAAGCTGAAGTCCGGCATCGGTTCGGCGTGCCCTTGACCTCCCCGGTCCAAACCCTGATTGATCTCGCCACCCGCCTTCCCCAGCCGAAGTTGGAGGCCGCGATCAACGCCGCGGACAAGCTCGACCTGATCGACCCCGAGGCGCTCCGCGCTGACCTGCGGCGGCGCCGCCACGAGCCCGGCCTCCCCGCCCTCCGCCGCCTCCTCGATGCTCGCACCTTCGTCCTCACCGACTCCGAGCTCGAGCGGCGCTTCCTCCCGATCGCGCGGAGGGCCGGCCTTCCCCAGCCCCAGACCGGCGTGCGGGTGCGTGGCTTCACCTTGGACTTTCTCTGGCCCGAGCTCGGGCTGGTCGTCGAAACCGACGGCCTGCGCTATCACCGCACCCCGGCGCAGCAGACCAGAGACCGGCGGCGGGATCAGGTGCTGACTGCCGCGGGGTTGACGGTGCTGCGGTTCACGCATGCGCAGGTCAGCCGTGATCCCAGGGAGGTGCTGCGCACGCTCTCTGAGGTGTCCCGCCGGCTGCGGCGATAATCGCCGCGATGGATGCGGCGATGCAGCGGTTGCTCGACGTGGTCGGCGATCCGTTCGACGGGCAAGACGTGGTCGCGAGCGTCAGCGCACCCAATGTCCTGGAGGGCCTGCGAACCGTCTTCGACCCGCTGGTGGCCGAGGGCTTCGTGACCGCGATGATCCCCGAATCCGGCTTCGGCGAGGAGCGGACGGGGATCGAGGGCTTTCTCGCCGCCTGGCAGGACTGGGCCGCGCCCTGGGAAAGCCTCCGCTTAGAGGTCACCGAGGTCGCCGAGGCCGGCGACAACCTGTTCACCGGTATCGAGCAGGTCGGGATTCCGAAGGGCGGCAGCGGCGAGGTCAGGCAGAGGGCGGCGGCCGTGTGGATGCTCGAGGGCGGCCGGCTGGCGCGTGCCGTGTTCCACATCGACGTGGAGGCGGCCAGGCGCTCGGCCGGCCTGGGCTAGACGCCGGCTCCCTCGCCGCCGCGGCCCTCGCCGGCAGCGAAGCGCGCGGCCCCTTCGACGCCCGTGCGGGTCGACTCGGCGCCAAGCTCGGCCTCGAGCTTCAGGGCGTCTTCCAGCGGCAGCCCGAACCCCTCCAGGGCGGCCTTGCGGTCCGAGAGCATCGTCTTCTGGGGGAAGGCGGCGAGGCCCTCGGCCATCTCCAGCGCGCGCTCGAGGTGCTTGCCGGGGGCGACGACCTCGGTCAGCAGGCCCATCGCGAGGGCCTCGTCGGCCTCGACGATGCGGCCGCTGAGGATCATGTCGAGGCCGCGGCCCATGCCGACGATGCGCGGCAGGCGCTGGGTGCCGCCGTCAACCAGCGGGACGCCCCAGCGGCGTTCGGGGAAGCCGAGCTTGGCTGTCTCGGTGCCTACCCGCAGGTCGCACCAGAGGGCCAGCTCCAGGCCGCCCGCGAGCGCGTAGCCCGAGATCGCGGCGATCGTCGGCTTCGGCGAGGTCAGCCGCGTGAAGCCGAGCGGGCCGGCGGGCCGCGGGGTCAGCCACTGCTTGGCGACCTCGGGGTCGTTCGCAGCCTCGCTGACCGACTTCAGGTCGGCGCCCGCGCAGAATGCCTTCTCGTCCCCGGTCAGAACAAGGACACGAGCCTCCTCGTCGGCGACGAACTCCTCGTAGCGCTCGAGGAGCAGGTCGGCCGTCTCGGGGTCGACCGCGTTGCGGCGCTCGGGTCGGGTGATCGTCAGGACCGAGGCGGCGCCGACGCGCTCGTAGCTGACCTTGCTCATTCCACCGGGCGGACCGGCCACTGCCGGAGCAGGGGCAGCGGGTCGAATGCCTTCCTCTGCGGGCCGTGGGCCGCGCGGCCCTGCCGGATCTCGAAGTGCAGGTGTGGCCCGTAGCAGGAGCCGGTGCAGCCGACCTGGCCGACGAGCTGGCCGGCCTTCACCTCCTCGCCCGCCCTGACCAGAGCCGGCTTCAGCATGTGCAGGTAGATGTAGCTGCGGTCATCGAGCGGGCTGTAGATGGCGAGCGTGTTGCCGCCGCCGTAGGAGTAGAAGCTCTTGCCGCCCCCGCCGTCGACGACGATGCCGTCGCGGACCGCGACCAGGGGGGTGCCCGGCCGGGCGAAGATGTCCTGGCCCTCGTGCCTGCGGCCGCTGCGGTCGGCGCCGAACTTCGCATCGGCCTCTCCGTAGTCGGGGTTCGAGGCGACCACGGGGTGGTAGGGACCCCTGGTCAGGCCCTTGGGCGTCCCCGCGTCAAGTCCCACCAGGGGGAAGGCCCCGGCGAGCGAGGCGTCCGGCCCGTCCGAGTCGCCGACCACCGGCAGCGGCAGCCCGATCAGCGAACCGGCCCCGATCGCGACCGCCGAGATCATCGCCAGCGCGACCGCGACCTTCGCGGTCGGCCAGCGCAGGCTGGGTTGGGCGGGCGCCTTGGGCCGCGGTGCGGGCTTGGCCCGAGCATGCCTCCCGACGGGACGCCGGGGACTCGCGGTCTCTGCCGGCTGGGCCTTCGGCGCCTCGGGGCGCCGCCTCCGTGGCCCGCGACGCCGCTCTGCGCGCTCTCGCCTGCGCCTCTCGACCTGCTTGCGCTCGGCCCGGTCGCGTTCCTCGCGCCGGCGCCGCTCGCGCTCGCGGTCGAGCTTCGCCTCCCGCTCGGCCGCGTCGCGCTGGGCGCGGAGGCGCTCCTTGGCCGCGCGGCGCTCGGCCTCCTCCAGCTCGCGCCGCTCGCGCTCGGCGCGCCAGCGCTCTTCGCGCTCCCGGCGCTCCTCTCGAACGTGTTCCAGCTCGTCCCGCGACTCCGGCTCGGTCTGCTCGTCCTCCAAGCGCTCATGCTCGGACTCGACGACGTCCGGCTCATCGCGGTCACCGACCGGCCGCTCGCGGGGCGGGGCGGTGAGGGTGGGGGCCTCTGCCTCAGCCTGCTCGCGCTTGCGCTCGCGCCGCTCCTGCTTCTCGCGGCGCTTGCGCTCGGCCTTCTCGCGGCGGCGCTCTGCGCGCCTGGCCCGCTTGCTGTCGTAGCGCGTGCCTGGGCCGGGGTCGAATGGCGCCGCGCCGACCTCGGGGTCGAGCTGGTGGCCGCGGGCTCCTCGGCGCAGGTAGCCGGTCTCGGCCCCGGGGTCGAAGGACGTGGGGTGTTCGTCGCGCTCGAGCGCCGCCGGATCGGGCGCCTCGTTGCTCTCCTCGGGAGCCGTCTCGGCAACGGTTCCGCGCTGTTCGCCCCCCGGCGAGATCACGCCCCTGCCGCGGGTGGTCTAGCTGCCGAGGCGCTCTAGATCCTGAGTGCGCCTCTCCTTGTTCCGGTCCAGCCGAATCTGAACCAGCGAGAGCACGATCACCAGGATCGTGAAGAAGGCCATGACGCCGAAGGCGAAGAAGGTGATCACCTTGTCGTCGGTGCGGCCGTAGAGGCCGACGCCGTCGGCCGCCATCGCCGCCGGGGCAAGCGCGAGGAGGGCACCCACGGCGATCAGGAAGACGCTGGTCAGACGGGCCCGCATCGCTGCGCAATCTAGCGCACGCCGGGACGGACCTTGCGCGCCTGCCGGGGGCGCCGGGACGCATTAGCCTGATCGCCCGTGAGCACTCTCGAGGCCATCGTCCTCGGCCTCGTCCAGGGGCTGACCGAATTCCTGCCGATCTCCTCCAGCGGCCACCTACGGATCGTCCCCGCGATGTTCGGCTGGGATGACCCGGGCGCCGGCTTCACGGCCGTGATCCAGCTCGGCACGATGGCCGCCGTCCTGCTCTATTTCCGCCGCGACCTGGTCCAGATCGCCTTGGCCTGGCTGCGCGAGCTGCGCGTGCCGATGCGGCAGCGCAGCCATGAGGCGAACCTCGGCTGGTTCATCATCCTCGGCACGATCCCGATCTCGATCTGCGGGGTGCTGTTCAAGGACCAGATCGAGTCCGGCGCGCGCGACCTCTACCTGATCGGCTCGGCCCTGATCCTGTTCTCGTTCGTGATGCTGATCGCCGAGCGGGTCGGAAAGCGGGTGCGCCCGATCGAGGAGCTCAACCTCCGCGACGGCATGTTCATCGGCGTCGCGCAGGCCCTGGCGCTGATCCCCGGAGTCTCGCGCTCGGGCGCGACGATCTCCGCGGGCCTCTTCCGGGGCTTCGACCGCGCCGCCGCGGCGCGCTACTCGTTCCTGCTCTCGGTCCCGGCGGTGGTCCTGAGCGGGCTCTTCGAGTTGGGCGAGGTCGGCGGCGAGGACGAGGCCTCACCGGGCGCGACCGCAGTGGCCACCGTGGCGGCCTTCGTCTCGGGCTACGCCGCGATCGCTTGGCTGCTCCGCTACCTGGCCAACCACACCCTCGACATCTTCGTCGCCTACCGGATCCCGCTCGGGATCCTGGTGCTGGTGCTGGCCGCGACCGGGGCGATCAGCTAGCTAGGGGCCGCAAGGCCGCCCCATCTCGGAGCGGAGGGCGAAGCCCGGAGCGACTTACGCGGCGGCCGCCAGCGGCCCCGCCTTATGTGTCGATCTGAAGCAGCTCGCCCTCGTCGTGCTGGTGCTCGACCTGGAGGGTGGAGTGCTCGATGCCGAAGTCGTCGGCAAGTAGGCGGGCGGCGCGGAAGCGGGCGGCGTGGCAATCGGAGTCCTTGCCGACGATCAGATGGGCCGAGACCGCGGGCATCCCGGTCGTCACCTCCCACACGTGCAGGTCGTGGACCTCGATCACCTCCTCCTCCGAGGCGAGGGCGCGCCCGATCCGCTCCGGGTCCAGCTCGCGCGGCGCCGCCTCCAGGAAGACGCGGCCGGAGTCGCGCAGCAGGCCGTAGGCGGCCCAAAGCATCGTCGCGGCGACCAGCAGCGACGCGATCCCGTCCGCTTGATCGAATCCGGTGGCGATGATGACGGCGCCGGCGATCGCGGTCGCGATGAAGGCGAAGAGGTCGGTGAGGATGTGCTGGAAGGCGCCCTCGACGTTGAGGCTGCGGCGCTCGGCCCCGGCGATCAGCCGCAGGGCGCCGAGGTTGACCGGGATCCCGACCAGAGCGACGATCAGCACCAGGCTCCCCTCGACGGCGGGCGGGTCGATCAGGCGCCGGACGCCCTCGATCACGATCAGCACGCCGAGCAGCAGCAGAGTGACTCCGTTCACCTGCGCCGAGAGGATCTCGGCCCGCTTGAGGCCATAGGTGAAGCCGCCGCTGGGCGGGCGCTGGGCGAGGCGCAGGGCCAGCAGTGCCAAGCCGATCGCGATCGCGTCGGTGAGCATGTGGGCCGCGTCCGAGAGCAGCGCCAGCGAGTCGGCGACGATGCCGGCCGTCACCTCGGCCGCCATGAACGCGAGGATCAGCGCAAGCGCGGCGGCCAGATTGCGCGAGTCGGCGTCGGCGGACGGGGCGTGCGCGTGACCGTGGTGGGTGTGGGCCACATCCGGATTATCCGCCACCCCGAGGCGGCCCCGGACGCGCGAGCCGGGCCTTGGCCCGGCGACGTGCGGTTTGGCGGAGGAGCCGCCGTTGTCTGTTGCCCCAAAAAAAGCGCGCGACCCGGGGCAGGGAGGGGTCGCGCGCGCTGACGAGAGAGGAATCTCGTGAGTGGGGAAAGCCTTTCGCGAGCGCCCCCAAGCTGTGTGAACATCCCGATATTCGCTCGTAGCGATCGGGTGAACCCCCCAAAAACACGCTCCTAGCTTGTGAAAAACCCGTGAACCACCTTCGGGGAAGCGTGGCCCGCGCCGGGGGTGACCGTATGATGCGGCCCGTAGGGCAGGCCTCGATGACAAACCAAGCAGGCACCATTCGGCTGGCGGTGATCGACACCGACAGCGGCTTTCTCACAGTCCTCGGCAAACGCCTGGAGGGCGCCGGCTGGGAGCATCGCGTGCTCTCCAGCAGCATCCCGGCCGAGGAGCTCGTGGCGATGAAGCTGAACGCGCTGCTGGTCGACATCACCGTGCTCGGCCCCGAGGGCTGGAACTACCTGGAGAAGGTCTGCGGCGCCGTCCCCGGTCTGGGCGTGCTCGTCTGCACGAACCAGTCGACGGTCGCCCAGCGCGTCAGGGGCCTGCGCATGGGGGCCGACGACTGGATCGGCAAGCCGTGCCATCCCGAGGAGGTGATGGCGCGGATCGAGGCGGTGGTCCGCAGGCGCAAGCGCGCGGTCACCCGCGAGGACGTCGGCCCGATGGTCGCCGGCGAGCTCGAGGTCAGGGTCGATCAGTACCAGGCGTTCGTCAGCGGCCAGAGCATCGGCCTCACCCGCCGCGAGTTCGAGCTGCTGCAGCTGCTGGTCGAGGCGCACGGCCAGGTGATCGAGCGCGAGGACATCTACCAGAAGGTCTGGGGCTACGCGATGGCCCACGGCGACCGCTCCGTCGACGTCTTCGTACGCAAGCTGCGCCAGAAGCTCCAGCGCCACTCCGCCAACTGGCGCTACATCCACACGCACTTCGGGATCGGCTACCGCTTCGATCCCGAGCCGATCGGCTCCACCGCCGCGGACGCGATCCCGGATCCCACCGCCGCGGCGGAGGCCGAGGACGCCCTGGTCGAGCCGCCGGCCGCCGTTCCGGCCGAGTGAGCTTGCGCACAACCCGCTGACCTGGCCGGTTCACGACCGGGAAACAGGAATTCGCCCGCCGATTCCTAATCTCGTTGCATGGACGCACGTTCCGATCCCGCTCGCTGCCCGGTCTGCGGACGCGAGATGGCTCACGAGAGCGAGTCGCTGGTTCGCGCCTGGCCGGGCCAGTACGCGCACGACGACTGCGCCTCCTACGCCCGCCGGCCCCGGGGCGAGGAGCCCGGTTCTTCACATCGCGTTTACCGGAAGTTCACTCGAACGTAACGCCTACCGCGTGCGCAGGCGGGAATCTGCCGCACGAGTATGGATGGGCAACGCGAGATGGGCAACGTCGAGATGGGCAACGGCACCGGCGCCAACCCAGCCGCCTCCGGGATCGCCGGCGAGGACCGGGCGCCGGTCTACGCCGGGCGCCTCGAGATCCGGCCCGCCGACAACGCCGCCCTGGTGGACGGCCGCCCGCTGACGCTGACCGTGCGCGAGCTCCAGCTGCTCACGGAGCTTGCCCAAAACGCGGAGAAGGTGATGACCCGGGACGAGCTCTATGCCCGAGTCTGGCACCGCTCCTACCGCAAGAGCGACCGCTCGGTCGATGTCTACGTGGGGCGCCTGCGGACCAAGCTCGACCGCGCCCTGCCGGGCCGGCGCTTCATCCACACCCACACGGGGATCGGATACCGGTTCTCCCCGGACGGCTAGTCCGCCTGTCTGCAGCGGATTTACATCTTTTTCACAAGCCAGCCACACCTGCGTAACAAGATGTCGGCTGGCCGTTGAAAGGGTGCGCGGCCACTGTGGGGTTGTTTTTCTTGAGTAGCCGCCATTTGCGGCCTCCCCAAAGGCAAACGAGACAAGGAGCTATTTGATGTCAAGCAAGTGGTGGCTAGTCGCTCGCCGCCGCCGGCGTTCTCGCGCTTCGGGGTCGCCGCGTGCGGCGACGACGACGACGATGACAGCGGCGACAGTGGCAGCGGCGAGGCCGTATCCGGCACGATCCGCATCGACGGGTCGAGCACCGTTGGGCCCCTTACCTCGGCTATCGCCGAGGGCTTCAACGAGGAGAACCCGGACGTGGACGTCACGGTCGGCACCTCCGGCACCGGCGGCGGCTTCGAGAAGTTCTGCGCCGGCGAGACCGACGCCAACGACGCCTCCGAGGCGATCGGCGACGAGGAGATCGCGGCGTGTGAGGCCGGTGGAGTCAAGTACGAGGAGATCCAGGTCGCGAACGACGCCCTCACGGTGGTCGTCAACCCGGAGAACCCGGTGACCTGCATGACCGTCGATCAGCTCAAGTCGGTTTGGGAGCCCAAATCGACCATCAGCAGCTGGAGCGACATCCAGGGTCTCGATCCTCCCGTACGACGAGTCGCTGGAGCTTTACGGGCCCGGGTCGGACTCGGGCACGTTCGGCTACTTCACCGAGGCGATCAACGGTGAGGAGGACGCCATCCGCAACGACTTCAACGACGTCGGCGAGGATGACAACGCCACCGTGACCGGTGTCTCGGGGTCGCCCGGCGGTATGGGCTACTTCGGCTACTCGTTCTTCGCGGAGAACGAGGACACCCTGAAGGCGCTCGAGATCGACGGCGGACAGGGCTGCGTCGCCCCGTCGCCCGAGACCGCTCAGGACGGCAGCTTACACGCCGTTGAGCCGGCCGCTGTTCATCTACCCGTCGGCCGACGCGCTGGCCGATCCGGCGTTCGACGCGTTCATGCAGTACTACCTGGAGAACGTGGGCGACATCGCCGACCAGGTCGGGTTCATCTCCGCTCACCGATGAGCAGCTCAGCGAGCAGCAGAGCAAGCTCGACGGCCTGATCGGCGAGGGCGGCGGCACGGAGACCACCGGCTAGAACAGAGGCGGACTCGGACCGGAATCGATGGAAGCACGGAGCTCAATAGAGGCCGCCAGGGCGCCCGGAGGGAGACTGGATCCCTCCCGGCCCCTGGTGGCCCCGAGCCCGCGTTGGGGGGAGCGCTTCATCTTCCTCGGGCTCGCGCTCTGCGCGGTCATCTCGGTGGTCACGACCACCGCGATCGTGATCTCGCTGCTGACCCCGACAATCGGGTTCTTCGGCGAGGTCTCCTTTGGAGAATTCTTCTCCACCGACGATTGGGCACCGCTGACGGCCGATCCGAGCTTCGGGGTCCTGCGACCGGTGGTGGGCACGATCTCGGTGACGTTGTGGGCGCTCTTGTTCGCGGTCCCAATCGGGCTGCTCTCGGCCATCTATTTGAGCGAGTACGCGTCGCCCGGCGTGCGGCGCATCGTCAAGCCGATCCTCGAAATACTCGCGGGGGTTCCAACCGTCGCCTTCGGGGTCTTCGCTGTCACGTTCCTCAGCCCCGAGATCGGCAAGCTGTTCCCAGAGCTTCATCAAGACGCCACCCTTCGCGGCCGGGATCGCTGGCCTCGCGGTGGGACTGCTGGTCGTCCCGATCATCGCCTCGATCTCCGACGACTCGATGAAGGCGGTCCCCGGCGGACTGCGCGAGGGCGCCTACGCCCTCGGCGCCACCAAGCTCAAGGTGTCAACGCGGGTCGTGCTTCCCGGCTGCGATCTCGGGCATCGTCGCCTCGATCGTGCTCGCGGGCTCACGCGCCGTCGGCGAGACCATGGTGGTGCTGCTCGCCGCCGGCAAGACCCCGAACCTGACGCTGGACCCGGGTGCTTCGGTGCAGACGATGACGGCGTTCATCGGCACCACCGCCACCGGGGATGTAGCGACCGGGACGATCGCATACGACACGATCTTCGCCGTTGGCGCGGTGCTGTTCGTGCTGACGTTCCTGCTCAACATCTTCGCCATCCGGCTGGTGCGCCGATTCCGCGAGGTGTACGAGTAGATGGCGCGCAAAATGGACACGCCGATGGCGGAGCGAACGCGACTTGCTACCGCCGGCGCGCACGCTGCCGTGGTCGGGAACCTCGGCAAGCAGCCGCGCGGCGAAATCTGGCGCGGCAACATCTTCTTCGTACTGCTGCTTGTCGCCGTGGTTCTCGCCCTGCTCGGCCTGGTGGCCCTGATCGTGCAGTCGGCGATCAAGGGTGCGCCTGCGTTCTCCACCGACCTGTTCACTGAGGGCCCCTCCACCGTGAACCCCGAGACCGCCGGGTTCCGGCCCGCGATCATTGGCTCCCTGTACCTGATCGCGGGGGTGATCCTGTTGATCGTCCCGCTCGGAGTCGGTGCGGCCATCTACCTCGAGGAGTACGCAGACGGAACTCGCTGGTGGAACCGGCTGATCGAGCTCAATATCCAGAACCTGGCGGCCGTCCCGTCGATCATCTACGGGATCCTCGGACTGGCCTTCTTCGTGCGGGGCCCGCTGTCGCTGGGATTCGTGGTGGCAGCCGGGTCGCTGACCCTGGCCCTGCTCGTGCTGCCGACGGTGATCCTGGCCGCGCGGGAGGCGATACGCGCCGTGCCGCCCTCGATCCGCGAGGGCTCGCTCGCCCTGGGCGCCACCCAATGGCAGACGATCCGGCGCCAGGTACTGCCGGCCTCCATCCCCGGTGTCGTCACGGGCGTGATCCTCGCTGTCTCGAGGGCGCTCGGCGAAGCCGCTCCCCTGCTCCTGGTCGGCGCTGCGACCTTCGTAACAGCAGATCAGCCGAATCCGTTCGATGGGGGTTACTCGGCGATGCCGGTCCAGATCTTCAACTACGCGCTGCAGCCTCAGGACGAGTTCCGCCAGGTCGCGGCAGCAGGCGTCGTTGTGATGCTGGTCGTGCTGCTGGCCCTGAACTCCTTCGCGATCTGGCTGCGCAACCGGTACGAGCAGCAGTGGTAACGACATGGGAACTGCGATGAAAGCGACGGTCGATACTGTTGGACAGGGTGACTGAGAAAGCGAAGAAGGCGGCCGCGGCCGTCCCGGGCATCGACGTTTCCGGTGTGGCCGATCACAGCGGCCGGTCGAAGGCGGCGCAGGCGGCGACGGAGAAGATCTTCCAGCTCCAGGACCTGAGCGTGGCCTATGACGGCAAGCCCGCCGTCAAGGACGTGAGCATGGAGATCGCCAACAACGAGATCACAGCGCTGATCGGTCCCTCCGGCTGCGGCAAGAGCACGCTGATCCGCTGCCTCAACCGGATGAACGACCTGATCCCGACAGCCTCGGTGGACGGGCACCTGCTCTACCACGGGCAGGACCTGTACGGGAAGGACGTCGACCCGGTTGAGGTCCGCAAGCGCATCGGCATGGTCTTCCAGAAGCCGAACCCGTTCCCGAAGTCGATCAAGGACAACATCGCCTTCGGCCCCCGCGTGCTCGGCCTCAAGGACATCGACGAGCGCGTCGAGCGCGCCCTCCGCAGCGCCGCGCTCTGGGACGAGGTCAAGGACCGGCTCGACGAGAACGCCTACGGGATGTCGGGCGGCCAGCAGCAGCGGCTCTGCATCGCGCGCTGCATCGCGGTGGACCCGGACGTGATCCTGATGGACGAGCCCTGCTCGGCGCTGGATCCGATCTCGACGGGGAAGATCGAGGACCTGATGCTGGAGCTGAAGGAGCGGTTCTCGATCGTGATCGTCACCCACAACATGCAGCAGGCCGCTCGTGTCTCGGACAAGACGGCCTTCCTGATCGTGGAGCTCTCGGCGTCGGAAAAGGACCGCTGGGGTCAGCTCGTGGAGTACGACGAGACGGACAAGATCTTCACCAACCCGGCCGACAAGCGCACGGAGGACTACGTCACCGGGAAGGTCGGCTGATGCCCGACAAGACCCGCCTCCACTACCAGGAGGAGCTCGAGAGCCTCGAGAGGACCGCGCTCGGCGGCATCGAACTCGTCACCCAGTCACTGGATCGGACGATGGAGGCGGTCGAGCACCAGGACGTCGAGCTCGCCGAGCTCGTGGTGGCCGACGACGACCGCATCGACGGCCGCTACCTGGAGGTCCACCAGGCGATCCTGACGCTGCTCGCGACCCAGGCGCCCGTGGCGACCGACCTGCGCCTGATCTCGGCGCTGTTGCACGTGATGAAGAACATCGAGCGCATGGGCGACCAGTGCGTGAACATCGCCAAGGTGATCCCGCTGACCGGGCACGAAGCACCGCAGCGAGCCGAGATGCTCGACCGCATCCTGCGAATGGGCAAGCAGGTGCGCACGCTTCTTTCCCAGGCCAAGAAGGCGTTTGAGGGCCGTGACGTGGAGCTTGCCCGCGACCTGGTCCGCCAGGACGACCTGGTCGACGACCTCAACAAGGAGGTCTTCCAGATCGCCGTCGAGGTCGGCGACGAGCACGACACGCGCGAGTGGGCGATGACGATGCTGCTCGTGGCGCGGGCCCTGGAACGGATCGGCGACAACGCCGTCGACATCGGCGAGCAGACCGCGTTCGTCGTCACGGGCCTCTTCCGCGAGTTCGAGGATGCCTCGCACCCCGGCGAGACGCCGGCTCCCGCCCCGTAGTCAGGCGGGGATTCGCTCCGTGGCTTGGCCGAGCGTCTCCAGCGCGCCCTCGTGCAGCGCGGCCGGCGACGGGCGCGGGGGGTGCACCTCCAGCAGCAGCGGCGCCGGGTGGGTCCCGAGCCGCGGCGCGAGAGTCTGCCAGGGGATCGAGCCGCGGCCCGGCGGCAGGTGCAGGTCCAGGCGCAGGGGGTCGAGCTCGGGCGGGGCGGTGCCGCCTCGGCGGGCCCCGAAATTGTCATGGACGTGGAAGAGCACCGTGTGGTTGAAGGCCGGCTCGATCAGCTCCATCGGGTCGGCCCGCCGCAGGTTGGCGACGACGTTGGCGTGCCCGACGTCCAGGCAGAGGCCGAGCGCGGGGGAGCCGATGCGGTTGGCCATCGTCCGCAGCACGCTGGGGGTGAAGGAGAGCGCGTCCGGCCCCGGGAAGACTGGGGCGAGGTTCTCGATCGCGATGGTCACGCCGAGACGCTCAGCCAGGCCCGCGGCGCTGGCCAGCGACCGGGTCTCGGCCAGGAGCCGGTCCTCGCTGGCCGGCTGGTCGGGGAAGTTGGCGGCGTGGTAGACGACCAGCTCCGCGCCGGCCTCGGCCGCGTAGGACAGCAGCCCCTCCATCGCGCGGTCACCGTCGCGGTTGCCGACCTGGAGCGAGCCGGGGCCGTGCACGATGCGCCGCAGCCCGGTGGTCCCGAGCGTGGCGCCGAGGCCGCCGGCGTGGCGGGCCGAGGCCCGGGGATCGAGCAGCACGGAGGAGGGCGGCGCCGGGATCTGCACCCAGGCGAAGCCGGCGGCCTCCATCTCCTTCAGGGAGGGGGCGGACGGCCACCATTCGTAGGGAATGCTGAGGCCCAGCCGGGGCTGGAGCGGCGACTGCTCCATCACCTCGAAAGTACGGCTGCTGCAGGGAAATCCCGTAAAGAGGCTGTGAATCGAACGACCGGCCAGGCCGACTGGCCCGGCGTATCCGCGCCAACTGCAAGATCACCTGAAGTGCTCTGCGCCGCTATAGACATCGGCTCGAACACGACGCGGGTGCTCGTCGCGGAGCCACAGGAGGGGCAGCTCCGCAAGGTGATGGAGCAGCGCGCCTACACCAGGATCGGCAAGGACGCGAGCAAGAACGGGACGATCACGGCCGAGAAGATCGCCGAGGTCGCGGAGGTGGTGACGACGCAGGTTCGCCTGGCCGGCGAGGTCGGAGCCGAGGTGATCAAGATCGTCGCCACGGCCGCGATCCGCGAGGCCAAGAACCGCGATGAATTCGTGAAGGCGATCGAGGAGGAGGCCGCGATCGGGGTCGAGGTCCTGAGCGAGGAGGCCGAGGGCCGGCTGGCCTTCCTCGGGGCGACCAAGTCGCTGGGCCACCCCGTCGAGGGCACGGTGGCGGTCGTGGACGTCGGCGGCGGCTCCTCCGAGGTGATCTTCGGGACGCTCGCCGAGGGGGTGACCGAGGTGCGATCGTGGAAGATCGGCTCGGGCTCGCTGAGCGAGGACTACCTGGACGGCGACCCGCCGTCGGCTGCCGAGATCCGCGCCCTGCGCGACGCGATCTCGGACTTCTTCGAGGGCGTCGAGCTGGAGCACCCGGATCAGGCCGTGGCCGTGGGAGGCAGCGCCACCTCGCTGCGGACGCTGGTCGGCGCCAGGCTCGAGTACGAGACCCTCGAGCGGGCGGTGCGGGTCCTCTCGAGCGACGGGCTGATGGACGTCGCCAAGCGCTTCGAGCTCGATCCTCGCCGCGTGCGGCTGCTGCCCGCGGGCGTGCTGCTGCTGGAGAAGCTCTCGGACCTGCTGGGCCAGCCACTGCAGATCGGCAAGGGCGGCCTGCGGGAGGGCGTGATCCTGGACCTGCTCAACGGCAGCGCCAACGGCGTCCTCCAGGGCCCTCGCGGCCTAGCGGTCGCCAGACCGCTCGCCTTGGGAGCGCCGCGGCAGCTAGCTTGTCGCCGTGGCCAAGGCTCAGGCGATACCCGATCTCACCCCCGACGACAGCTACGGCGAGGCCGCCGCGCAGGTGATCTCGATCCGCGCCGCCGAGCTGAGCGAGCACGCGCGGGGGGTGCTGGACACCGGGGACATCGAGCGGGTCCACGACATGCGGGTCGCGACCCGGCGCCTGCGGGCGTCGATGGAGGTGTTCGAGCCCTGCTTCCCAGGCAAGCCCTACCGGCAGGCGCTGCGCGAGGTGAAGCGGCTGGCGGACGGGCTGGGTGAGCGCCGGGACCGCGACGTCGCGATCGCGGCGCTGACCGGCTTCAACGACCAGATGCACGTGCCTGACCGCAAGGGGGTCGCCTCGCTGATCGACCGGCTCCGCGATGAGCAGGCGCAGGCGAACCTGGACCTGGCGCCCCTGGTGGACCAGTCGAACCTGAACGACCTCCGCCACAGCCTCGAGGAGCTCGTCGCGAGCGCCCGCGGCCAGGAGCCCGAGGGCGTGGCCGGCGAGGCCGGGGAGGAGGACGAGTGAAGGCCCGCCCGGTCAAGAAGCTCGATCCGGCCGCGCCGCTGAGCGACAACGCCGCCAGGATCGTCAAGGCGCGCCTGGACGAGCTGATCGACTTCACCCCGAAGGCGCTGGAACGGGACCGGATCAAGGCCCAGCACGACATGCGGATCGCGGCAAAGCGGCTGCGCTACGTGCTCGAGGTGACCGGCTTCTGCTTCGGGCGCCCCGCCGACACGGCGCGCCGCCGCGCCCGGGACCTGCAGGACATCCTGGGCGAGATGCGCGACTGCGACGTGATGCTGCCGCGCGTGCTGCAGCACGCCGAGGAGCTCCAGTCCCAGGACGCCGCGGCGGTCAGGAGCAAGGCCGGCAACACGCCCGACCTGGACCCCCGCCTGGCGGCCCAGGCGCCGCACCGGACCGCCTACCGGGGCCTGGATGTGCTGGCCGTGTACCTACGGGCCCGCCGCGAGCTGCTGTTCGACCGCTTCGTCGCCTTCTGGGAGCGGCAGGAGGAGACCGGGACGTGGTTGCGCCTGGAGCGCGCGGTGGACGCCCACCTGGCGAAGGCGCGCGAGGCGCGCCGCGCCGCGAAGGAGGCCGCCAGGGCGAAGGCCGAGGCGGAGGCCGCCGAGCGCGCCCACGCCGAGGCCACGCGGCGGGCCGCGGAGGCCGAACAACAGCGCGAGCGGGCCGCCGCCCAGCTGCGGGCCCGTCCCAAGCGGCCCGGGCCCCGGACACCGGCCCGGCCGACCCGCCGCAGGGCTAGGGCTCGGCGCGCAGCTCGCGCTCGGGCGCACCGACCACTCGCCCTCGGACCAGCGCACGAGCGGTGCCGTCGGCGAGGTCGGCTCGGGCGTGGCCCAATGGCGGCGTCCCCCACAGCCTGGCCTCGAGCGGCCGCTTCGGGTCCTCCTCGCCCAGCCCACGCGCGAACCTCCTCCGCGGGGTAGGTGACGACGAGCGAGCCCGAGCGCACCCAGATTGGGATGCGCCCCAGCGGCGCGTCGGCGTCGATCCAGCGGCCGCCCTCGAGCTCCTCGCCGGTCCACCAGCAGATCCAGTCGCCGCGGGGAAGGTAGGCCCGGCGCGAGCGGGCCTCGTCGTCCATCACCGGGGCGACCCACAGCGCCGGGCCGAGGAAGTAGCTGTCGGCGATCGCCCAGCCCTCCGGGTCGTCGGGGTCCACCAGGCAGAGCGGGCGCATCGCCGGCAGGCCGGTGCGTGCGGCGGTGGCGGCGGCCCCTCGGATGTAGGGGACCAGCCGCTCGTGCAGCAGCACCGCCTCGCGGTAGAGGTCCAGGATCTGGCCGTCGTAGGTCCAGGCCTCCTGCTGGAAGCGGCCGTGGGCCTGCATCAGCGGCGACAGCGCGCCGAGCTGGGCCCACCGGATCAGCAGCTCGGGCTCGCAGCGCTCGGCCAGGCGCTTGCCGAGGTAGCCGCCGACGTCGTGGGAGAGATTCGAGAAGCCCGTGGCGGCGGCGGTCAGCAGCGAGGCGAGGAGGGCGCGGAGCGACCAGAAATCAGAGGCCTGGTCGCCGCCCCACAGCATCCCCGTCGCCTGCTGGCCGCTCCAGCCCGAACGCCCGAAGACGACGCCGTTGCCCGGGCCGTGGACCTCGTCCAGGGACTCCTGGGTCACCTGCCGGTAGAGCCGCCCGTACTCCCAGGCGGCCTCGGCGCCGGTCCGCCCGTCGGCGAAGCGGCAATCGTGGGGAAAGTAGTAGCCCTCGCCGTCGTCGGCCTTGACCCCCTCGACCCCGAGCTCGAACACGTGGCGCGCCTGCCTCTTCCACCACTGGCGGGCCTCGTCGGAGGTGAAGTCCACGGGCGAGCCGGTTCCCATCCACCAGCGCCCGACGTGGGAGTCGCCATCGGCGTTGCGGACGTAGTGACCCTGCTCGGCCCCCTCTGCGTAGTTCGGGGCGGGCTCGCGGTGGAGCTTCTCGGAGGCGGGGTCCGGCGGGCACTGGCCGTCGGCGGACTCGAGGTTGACCCAGGGCGTCACCCAGACGACGGTGCGGACGCCGTCGTCCCGCATCTCCCTGATCATCCCCGGCGCGTTGGGGAACTGGTTCGGGTTGAAGCGCCAGGTGTTGTACTGCGTCTCCCACGGCGAGTCGATCACGATCGCGTCCAGCGGCAGCTGGTTCTCGCGGTAGCCGCGCCAGTCGTCCTCGACGTCGTCCTGGTGCTCGTAGACGTCCCGGCTCTTCCAGTGTCCGTAGGCCCATTCGGGCATCAGCGCCGGCATGCCGGTCTCGCGCAGCAGCGCCCGCACCCGCGCGGCCGGGGTGGGGTGGAGGAAGAGGTGAAGGCGGAAGCGGCCCGCCGCCGCCCGAGCCGAGATCGAGACGGCGTCGCCCGTGAGGTCGAACTCCGCGCCGGGGCCCGAGGTCTCGAGCCAGGCCGCCCAGCCGGCCGACGACAGCAGCCAGGGGACGGGGGCGTAGTCGCCCTGGGGGATGCCGCCGTCCTCCAGGAACTCGGGCGGGCAGTCCGGGCCGGTGTAGCGGCGGTCGGCGCCGAGCTGGATCGAGCGGCCGCGCTGGTCGAAGTCGAGGCCGTGGCGCGCGCCGAGGCCGGTCAGCCGCTCGCCGTCGAGGTCAGAACCCGGCACAGCCGCGCCACCGGCCGGATTCGCCGCGTCCGATCTCGGCTAGGGGGTCTAGACCCCCTATCGACCAAAGACCCATGAACCGCTGCGTCGGAGGGGTCGAGCTCCAGAGAACCCGGTGCGGCCCCGGCCTGCTCATCTCAGCGGTCGACCTCGGGCGGTCCCCGCTCCTCGTGCGGAATCACCCCCTCGGTCAGCGTGATCAGCTGGTCGTTCGCAGAGCCGGCGCACACCCAGGGGCGCATGCTCTCCAGCAGCCGCTCCCCAGCATCGGCCGTCCCTGCCGATTGTCCCGCCATCACGTGCACCGGACGCAGTCTGCCAACGCGCCCGTTCACGAGCTTTTCACCTACCGGTGACGAGCGGTAACGGGATTTTCCCGGCGCGGCGACCTTCCTCGATAATCCAGAGAACGGGGGTCTGAACCCAGTGCACCCAGGCCCGGACGCGGCGGCAGGCGCCGAAACAGGAGTCGCGCCGCGAGCACGCCCCAGATGCAGCCGCTGGCCACCGCTAGGGTGGACCTTCATTGTCACTCGACCGCCTCTGAGGTCTCCAAGCTCGGCATCCAGCGCAGCCTCGGCCTTCCGGAGTGCGCGACCCCGCCCGAGGAGGTCTACGAGCTCGCCAGGCGCCGCGGCATGGACCTGGTCACGATCACCGACCACGACACGATCGCCGGTTGTCTCGAGATCGTGGGTTCCCTGATGTATTCATCTCCGAGGAGCTGACAGTCTGGTTCCGGAACGAGCCGCAGGCCGTCCACGTCCTCTGCCTCGGGATCACCCCCGACGACCATGAGTGGCTGCAGGCGCACAACCGCGACCTCGAGGCCTGCGCCGACTACCTGCACTCGAACGAGATCGCCTGCTCGCTCGCACACCCCTTCTACGCGGTCGAGGCACCGCTCACGCCCGCGCACCGTCGCCGGTTGGCGCAGCTCTTCCCAGTCTGGGAGACACGCAACGGCTCGCGCGCTCGGGAGCTGAACATGCCCGCCGCGATCTACATCGAGACGCACGGTGGGACCGGCACCGGCGGCTCGGACGACCACGCCGGCGTGGACATCGGGCGCACCTACACGGAGACGCCGCCCGCGGCCACGCCGGAAGAGTTTCTGCGCCACGTCCGCGAGGGCCGCGCAGAGGCGCACGGCGAGCAGGGCAGCGCCGCCAAGTGGGCGCACGCCGCGATGGCGCTGGCGACCCGCGCGCTGCTGCTCGACACCCCCGGACGCGTGAGCCGCGCCGGCGGCGCGGCGAAGACAGGTGTGGCGGAGGAGGTGTCGATGAATGGCGAGGCGTCCACGACCCCGTCCGCCGACCCCGAGGCCGCGCTGAAGATGGCCGAGCGGGTGATGAGCGAGGGCAACGTCCGCAGCGGCTCGGTCGCCGGCGACCTGGGCCCCGAGGACGCCCGCGCGCTGCTGGCCGCGTTCACCGATTCGATCGGGCTCGAGCTCAGCGGCCGCGCCCTGATCGAGCACATGCAGTCCGACGACTTCAGCCACGCCGAGCTCGAGCGCCGCGCGCGCCGGGCCCACGAGCGCAAGCTCCGTGAGGCGGTCGAGAACACGATCGACCGCCTCTCGGATGGGGCCGAGCCCCAGAACCTGGGCGAGACCGTGACCCAGACCGGGCGCGAGCTGTTCGCCGCCGCGGTCCCGGCGATTCCCTACGCGCCGGCCGCCGCCTTCCTCGGGAAGGAGAAGCAGAAGCTGACGCCCGGCGACGGTCCCAAGCGCGTCGCCCTGATCGCGGACGCGATCGGCGGGGTCCACGGCGTCACCCACACGATCGAGCGCATCCGCGACCTGGGCGTCCCGGGGCACGAGGTCGAGGTGGTCGGCACCGACCGCAACGTCGACCGGCGCCTGCCGGCGGCCGCCGAGGTCGAGGTCCCGTTCTACGCCGGGCTCGAGATCGGCGTCCCCAGCCTGCCCGGCGATGGTCGAGGTGCTGGCCGAGGGCCGCTTCGACCTGGTCCACGTCACCGCTCCCGGCCCGGCGGGCATCATCGCCACGCTGATCGCCCGGATCATGGAGATGCCGGTGCTGGGCAGCTGGCACACGGAGCTGGGCGCCTACGCCGGGCTGCGCTCCTCCTCCAAGCAGCTCGAGCACGGCGTGGACGCGGCGCTCTCCATCTTCTATCGCCAGTGCGCGCGGGTACTGTCGCCCAGCCCCGCCAGCGATGACTCGCTGGCCCGCCTCGGCGTCGAGAGGGACCGCATCGGCCGCTGGGGCCGCGGGGTCGATACCTCGCGCTTCGACCCCACCCTGCGCGACGCCGAGCGTTCCGCGATGCAGCCTCCTCCGCTGCGTCCGGGGGCTGCAGACGAGATCAAGGTGATCTACGTCGGGCGCCAGACCAAGGAGAAGGGCGCCGAGCTGCTGGCCGACTCCTTCCTCCGCGCCCACGAGGCCGACCCCCGCCTGCACCTGCTGCTGGGCGGCGGCGGGCCCGAGGAGGGCTACCTGCGCGAGCGGCTGGGCGACCGGGCCACCTTCCTGGGCTGGCTCGAGGGGGACGACCTGCCCCGGGCCTACGCGAGCGCCGACATCTTCCTCTTCACCAGCCGCACGGACACCTTCGGCCAGGTGCTGGTCGAGGCCGGCGCCAGCGGGCTGCCGGTGGTCGCCGTGGCCGAGGGCGGCCCGGCCTCGATCGTGCTCGACGGCGAGACGGGACGGCTGTGCGAGCCCGACCCGGAGATGCTGGCCGCGGCGCTGCTGCAGCTCGCCGACGCCCCCGCCTACCGCGCCAAGCTGGGGCGTCAGGGCCTCGCCGCGGCAAGGGCGCGGACCTGGGAGGCGGCGATGTCCCAGCTCGCCGACGGCTACGCGGCGGTGCTCGAGCCCGAGCCCTCCGCGGAGCGGATCACCCTGGCCCAAGTGGCCTAGGTGGCGCCAGGCCGCTCTCTGTCGGAGCGACTGCTTGCAGTCGCGACTTTTGATGGGCGGCCGCCAGCGCCGCCGCCTAATGCCCCGTAGCATCATCCGGGGATGAGCGAGGACGCCGTCGAGACCTCCCCAGGGACCCGATCCACCGAGGATGACGGGGTCGCGGTCGCGCCCGGTGCGCCGCCCAAGGCCGACGGCGACGGACAGGTGGACCTCACCGACAGCTCGCTGTACTTCAACCGCGAGCTCTCCTGGACGGACTTCAACGAGCGGGTCCTGCGCCTGGCCGAGGACCCGACGGTGCCGCTGCTGGAGCGCCTCAAGTTCTGCGCCATCTATGAGGACAACCTCGACGAGTTCTACATGGTGCGGGTCGCGAACCTGCACGACCAGGTCGAGGCAGGCCTGGACGCGCGGGGCGCCGATGGGATCCCCCCCAGCGAGGTGATCAGCCGCATCCGCGAGCGCGCGCTCGAGCTGCGCGAGCGGCTCCAGCGCTGCTTCGACGAGGAGCTGCGGCCGGCGCTCTCCGAGCACGGGATCCGATTGACCACGCTGGCCGAGGCCGACGAGTCCGAGCGCGCTGAGCTCGAGCGGATCTTCACCAGGCAGGTGTTCCCCGCGCTGACGCCACTCGTGATCGGGCGCGGGCGGCCGTTCCCCTACATCTCGAACGTCTCCCTCAGTCTCGCGGTCCTGCTCCGCAACCCGGAGAAGGAGGAGGAGGTCGTGGCGCGCGTGAAGGTGCCGAAGGAGCTGCTGCGCCGTTTCGTCCCGATCGGCGACGGCCGCACCTTCGTCCCGCTCGAGGACGTGATTGCAGGGAATCTCGATGACCTCTTCCCGGGGATGGAGATCGTCCACCACTCCCTCTTCCGGGTGACCAGGGACACGGACTACGACGTCAGCGACGAGGCGGCCGACATGTTGCTCGCCGTGGAGGAGGAGGTACGGCGACGCCGCTTCGGCGAGGTGGTGCGGTTGGAGGTGTCGTCCGACATGCGCCCCGAGCTGCGCCACCAGCTGGTGGAGGCGCTGAAGATCGAGGAGGACCAGGTCTATGACGTCGAGGGCCTGCTCGGCCTCGATGACCTCTTCGACATCGCCGGCGTCAGCGGCTTTCACGAGCTGCGGTATCCGACCTGGCAGGGGACGACGCCCCCGCGCCTGCAGCAGGGGCAGACCCACCGCGAGGTCGACATCTTCGCCGCCATGCGCGAACGCGACATCCTCGTGCACCACCCGTATGACTCCTTCACCACCTCGGTCGAGCGCTTCGTGCGCCAGGCGGTCGAGGACCCGAACGTGCTGGCGATCAAGCAGACCGTCTACCGGACCAGCTCGGACTCGCCGCTGGTGCCGGGGCTGATCGAGGCGACCGAGCGCGGCAAGCAGGCCGTCTGCCTGGTGGAGCTGAAGGCGCGCTTCGACGAGAGCGCCAACATCCGCTGGGCGAAGTCGCTGGAGGAGGCGGGCGTGCACGTCGTCTACGGCATCCCGGGGCTGAAGACGCACGTCAAGTGCATTCTCGTCGCCCGCCGCGAGGGAGAGGGGGTGCGCAACTACGTCCACATCGGCACCGGCAACTACAACCCGAAGACAGCGCGCCTCTATACGGACCTCGGGTTGTTCACCGCGAACCCCGAGATGGGCGCGGACATCGCCGAGATGTTCAACTACCTGACCGGCTACGCGCGGCCCAAGAACTACCGCAAGGTGCTCGTGGCGCCGTTCAGCATGAAGGACGGGATCGTCGGGGCGATCGACCAGGCGATCGAGGCTCACACCCCCGAGCGCCCGTCGCGGATCAGGCTGAAGATGAACTCGCTGCTGGACCCGGCCTGCATCCAGGCGCTGTACCAGGCATCGCGGGCCGGGGTGAAGGTCGAGCTCAACATTCGGGGAATCTGCGCGATACGGCCCGGGGTGCCCGGGGTCTCGGAGAACATCCGGGTCGTCTCGATCGTCGGGCGCTTCCTCGAGCACTCCCGGATCTTCTCCTTCGAGCGCGCCGGCGAGCGGCGGATGCTGATCGGCTCCGCCGACCTGATGCCTCGCAACCTCTACAAGCGGGTCGAACTGCTCTCCCCAGTGGAGGACCCGGTCCTGCAGGAGCAGCTCAGCGAGGTGCTCGATAGCGCTTTCGCGGACAACACGAACGCCTGGGAGCTCGACGCCGACGGCCGCTGGACCCGCCTGCAGCCGGACGGCTCATCGCCGCGCAACCTCCAGAGCGAGATGATGGAGCTCCACTCCGAGAAGTCCGCTAAGCCCGTGACCGAGGGCGTTTGACTCCCCGGCGGCTCTGCTAGCTTGGCTCGGAAGTGCCCTTGCGCTCGCTGACAGCGAAAGACGCGGCTTATTTCGAGCTGCTCGCCGGCGCGGGCGCCAACATCGTTCGCGCGGCGCACATGCTCGAGAAGATGTTCGAGATCTGGCCCGAGGACACCGGCCTGGCGCGCGACATCCTCAAGGCCGAGCAGGAGGGCGACCGGATAACCCAGGAGATCGTCCGCAAGCTCAACGCCGACCCCTCGCAGCGCCTCGACACCGCCGACGTCTACGGCTTGGCGACCCAGCTCGACGACATCGTCGACGACATCGAGGAGGCCGCCGATTTCATGGGCCTCTACAAGATCGAGGCCCCAATGGACCAGGGGTACGCGCTGACGCGGATCCTCGCCCGCTCGTGCGAGCAGCTCTCGGCGGCCCTCACCAACCTGCGCGAGCTCGAGGACCTGGAGAGCTACCTGGTCGAGATACACCGCCTGGAGAACGAGGGCGACCGGGTCTGGCGCGAGGCGCTGGCCTCGCTGTTCTCGAACGGGATCGACCCGATGGTCGTGATCCGCTGGAAGGACATCTTCGGCGTGCTCGAGCGCGCCATCGACTCGACCGAGACCTCCGCGCACCTGATCGAGTCCATCACCGTCAAGCAGTCCTCCTAGGTGCGATGACCCCGCCCGGCAGCGGTCGGGAAGAGACGAAGAGGGAGCGCGCCGACCGCAACCTCTCGGAGCTGCTGCAGGAGCTTCGCGTGGCGCTGCCCGGCGTCCAGGTGCTGTTCGCCTTCCTGCTCACCGTCCCGTTCACGCAGCGCTTCGAGACCCTGACCGAGATCCAGGAAGGGCTCTACTACGGGATCCTGCTCTGCGCGGCCCTGTCGACGGCGCTGTTCATCGCCCCCACAGCCGGCCATCGCATCCTCTTCCGGAAGCAGCAGAAGGAGTACCTGGTGGTGGCTGCGAACCGCCTGACGCTGCTCGGCCTCGCCGTGCTGGCGGTGGCCATGTGCGGGGTGATCGCGCTGATCAGCGACGTGATCTACGACGGGGTCGTGGTCTGGATCGCGACGGGCGTTGCGGCCCTCGTCTTCCTCGGCCTCTGGGCCGTCGGGCCGCTGCTGCGGCTCGGGGACGAGGATCCGCCGGACTAGGTCGCGGCGCCGGCTCCGTTGCGGTCGGCCACCAGGGCGCGCAGGTCGATCTCGATCTCGGCGAGATAGGGGAGCTCCGGGTCAAACCGGGTCAGCTCATCCAGGTCCTCCTGCCAGAGCTGCAGCCGCTCGTCGAGCGTCGTGTCCAGCCGCTGCGCGATCTGCTCCCGGCGCCCGGGTGGGACGGTCCTCCAGTCACGGAGGTTCGCGACGCGGTCGGCCGTGTAGATGAGGACCGGCATGTCGCCCGCCGCCAGCACCTGGGCGCGGAGGCGGCGCTTGCGATCGGCGTAGCCGAGCACGGTGGGATCCTCGCTCAGTGCCTCCACCACCTCGGCGGCCTCGGATCCGAACCGGACCCTGATCTCGTCGGCCTCCACCACTGTCTTCTCGACGACGTCGTGGAGGTACGCGGCGACGATGACGCGCCCGTCGTAGCCGGCCTCGCTCAGCAGGCGGGCTACCGCGATCGGGTGCTCCACGAACTGCTCGTCGGTCTGCTTGCGGTGCTGGCCGAGGTGCACCCGCCGCGCGAACCGCAGCGCCGCGGCGCTCAGCTCGGAGTCGGTCCTGGTCTCGGTTTCTGCGCTGATTCTTCCCATGCCCCTCTGCTTCCAACCTGCGGAAGCCGACAAACGCTACCGCTCGAGAATCGCGTTTACAACCTACTCACTTGTGTTCGAGGATGCCGACTTCCAGGGGTTTCTTGCACCCGGATTTACATCTCCGTCCCCGGGTGCGCCTCTGGGCGCGTCTAGAATCGCCCTGGATGCTGGAGACCGCCCGCAACGTCGCGATCATCATGCTGCTGGCGTTGGTCGTCGCCGTGGTCCCGGGCGGCGACGCGGCCGCCGAGGCGATCCTGGTGGCGCTGTCGATGGCGTTCCTGGCAGCGATCGCCTGGTTCGTCGCCAGGCTCTACCGCGACCAGCAGCTGACGCTGGCGACGATGCCCGACTCCCGCAGGGCGATCCTGTTCGGCGGCGTCGGCGCGATCTGCCTGCTGATCGTCGGCTACGAGGAGTTCCGCTCCTGGGGCGGAGGGATCCTGGTCTGGATCGCCCTGATGGCGGCGGCGGTCGCCGCGATCTTCCTCACCTGGCGAGACGCGAACACCTACTAGCGCGCCTTCGCTTGCGTTTCGCGCGCGACCCGCGCGCCGCCTCGTCCTAGCTTCGGTCGCCGGATGGCGATCGAAGGCCGAAACTCGGGTCAGGCGTCCGTCGAGCTGGTCGCGATCCTGCCCGCGCTCGTTGTCTGCGTCCTGATCGCCGCTCATGCGCTGTCCGCGGGCTGGGCCCTGTGGTCGGCGGCCGGCGCGGCGCGCGCGGGCGCGAGGGCCGAGCTGGTCGGCGACGACGGCGAGGCGGCCGCGCGCCGGGCGCTGCCGGGACCGTTGCGCGAGGACGCAAAGGTCGAGAGCGAGGACGGGATCCGCGTCGAGGTCCGAGCTCCCGCCCTGCTTCCGGGAGGTCAGGGACCGCGCCTGGGCGCCGCGGCGCAGCTGGATCCCGGCGATGGCTGACCGCGGACAGGCTTCGATCGAGCTGCTGGCGGGGCTGCCGGCGCTGCTGCTGGCGGGCCTGATCGGCTTCCAGCTCCTCGCGACCGGCTACACGCTGACCCTGGCCGACGGCGCCGCCGAGGCCGGGGCGCTCGCGCGGGTCGCCGGCACCGACCACGAGGAGGCCGCCCGCGAGGCGCTGCCGGGCTGGGCCCGCACCAGGGTTCGCGTGGCCTCCGAGGAGGGCCGGGTGATGGTGCGGCTGCGGCCGCCCTCCCCGCTGCCGTGGCTGGCCGAGCGGCTGGAGGTCTCCTCGCAGGCGTGGGTGCGGGGGCCGCGCTCGCCGTGAGCGGCGTATCCGAGGCGCTGCTGGTCAGCGGCCACAACTCCCGCGGCAGCCTGGCGCTGGCGGCGGCCCTCGCCGTGGAGGCGGCGCGCGGGCCGCGGACCCGCGTCGCGCTGGCCGAGCTGACCGGGTCGGGGGGCCGCCGGCCGACCACGCTGCTGGCCTCGCCGGCCTCGCGCGAGCTGGAGTCCGCGCTGCGAGCGCTCGGATTCGAGGCCTCGGCTCGCGGGCACGTCTGCCACCTGCCGATTCAACCCAACCCGGCTGCGCTCGACGAGCTCGGCGGCGCCGCGGCGGCCGCCGGGGCCGAGCTGGTGGTGATCAGGCTGGCCCCGGCGCTGTGGAGGGCAGCGCTGGAGGCCCGCGCCCTGGAGGCGCGCGGCGGGTTGCTGCTGGTCGAGCTGCCCCGCGAGCGCTCGCTGGCCGCACTCGCGGTCGCCGAGCTGGGGGAGAGGGGCTGCCGCGCCAAGGTGGTGACGCGGCCACCGCCCGCGCTCGCCGCGCGACGCGCCCTCGCTGGGGTCCGTCCCGGGGGCGCCCTCTCGCGCCGGATCGGCCGGGTCGCCCGGGCGCTCCTGGGCGACGGCGGGCAGGCGCTTCCCGCCGTGCTCGGAGCCGGAGCGGCGCTGATCGCGGCCGGCCTGGTGCTGGTGGCGATCGGGGGCGCGATCACGGGCGAGTCCCGGGTACAGCGCGCGGCCGACCTGGCCGCGCTGTCGGCCGCGCGCAGCATGCGCGACGACCTGCCGCGGCTGCTGGCGCCGCCGCGGCTGTCCGACGGCTCGCCGAACCCCCGGCACCTTCCCCGGGCGCGCTACCTGGCGGCGGCACGCGACGCCGCGGCCGACGCGGCCCGGCGCAACGGCGTCGACCCCGGGCGGCTGCTGGTCTCGTTCCCGGACGCCGAGGCGATGCCGCCGCTGCGGGCGCGTGCGCGGGTCGCGGCCGAGATCGATCCGCGCGAGCTGCCGGGCGGTGAGCGCCTCGAGGATCCGCGCAGGCTGCGCCAGATCCGGGTGGTTGCCACGGCGGTGGCCGAGGCGTCGCTGCCGGGCGGCGACTGGACCGGGATGCCGGCCCAGGCGAGCGGCGGCGGCTACTCGGGCCCGCTCGCCTACCGCAACGGGGAGGGGATGCGCCCCGACGTCGCCCGCGCCTACGACCTGATGGCCGCCACGGCCCGGCGCGCGGGGCTGAGCCTCGTCGTCAACTCGGGCTTCCGCTCGGACGCCGAGCAGGCGCGGCTGTTCGCCGCCCATCCCGATCCCACCTGGGTGGCACCTCCCGGCCGTTCGCTGCATCGCTGCGCGACCGAGCTCGATATCGGGCCGCCGTCCGTCTACGGCTGGCTGGCCGCCAACGCCCGGCGCTTTGGCTTCCTCCAGCGCTACTCGTGGGAGCCCTGGCACTACGGCTTCACCGCGGGGCCGGCGCCCTGCTCGGCGGCGGGCGAGTCGGGCGGGCTCGGTTCGGCCGGCGACGAACCGGACGGGGAGGGGGGAAGCTCCGGGCTGCCCGCGTTCGTCCCCGCGCGCTACCGGGAGCCGATCATGCGCTCGGCCGGGCGCTGGAATGTCTCGGGCGCGATGCTGGCGGCGCAGCTGATGGCTGAGTCGGGCTTCGACCCCGGCGCGGTCTCACCGGCCGGGGCCCAGGGCATCGCCCAGTTCATGCCCGGCACCGCGGCGTCATACGGCCTGCGGAATCCGTTCGACGCGGAGGCCGCGATCGACGCCCAGGCTCACCTGATGTCTGACCTGCTCCGGCAGTTCCGCTCGGTGCCGCTCGCGCTAGCCGCCTACAACGCCGGCCCCGGCGCGGTCAGCGCCTGCTCCTGCGCGGGGCCCTACGCCGAGACCCGCGCCTACGTCGCCCGAATCCTCGCCCTCCTGGATGGAGCGGGCGCCGCGCTGGCCCCGCCGCTGGAGGTGCGGCTGGTGCGCTGAGGTTCGAGCTCAGCCTGACCGCAGTCCCGATGAACGGGGACACGCGGGTCGTGTCGTGGGAGTCGGCCCGCCGTGAGGAGGAGGCCACGCTCGGTGATTCCTTCGGGCAGATCGCTCGGGCGTTCGGTGGACTGCTGATGCCTGGCCTACTCCGACAGCCCCGCGGCTTCGAGGGCCTCGGCGCGGTCAGCGAAGTCCTCCTGTCGGATAACCAAGCCTCGTCGGAGGGTGAAGAGCTGAAAGACCGGCTTGTTTACGGCCACGCCGCTGCCCGATCCGTGTCCCCTCTGCTGAGTCGTGACGAGAAACCTGTCTGCGAGATCGAGGATCTCCTCGGGGTCCCAGCGGATGTCCTCAAATGCATCGGACCAATATCGCCAGAGCTGGAGGTAACCATCACGGCCGTAGAAGACCGTCTCCTGGTCGGGGGCTATCAGGTCCGGACTGGGGCGATACTCGCTCCCCGGATCCCAGCCCACAAGGACAGAGTCGAAGTCCCTGCGGTTAGCTGCCGCGTATGCCTGCCCTACACGGCGGGTGAGCATCAACCGCCGAAGCCGAGATCGCGGCGGCAGGCGCATCAAGGCATCACCGAGCAGGCGGTAGAGCGCGGGAAAGTGGACGAACAGGCGCTCGTCCAGGCTCCGGCGACGCCGACCCCCGCTCTCGGTGAGAGGAGTGAGCGCGATGCGGGTTCCGCGCACGACCTCCACGTTCTCCTCCGACATCGCCTACTCCTCAAGCCCGGCGGCTTCGAGGGCCTCGGCACGAGTCTTGAAGACCCGAAACCGCACGCCGCGGCCATCCCGAACCGTCCACACGTGCGCGAGATCGCGGTCGAGCACCATGTCGCTGTCTCGCATACGGGCCCGCTCGTGGATGATCACGACGACCTCGTCTCCCCGATCGATCAGCTCCTTGATCGAGGGCTCGTAGTCGTTCCACCCGCTGAGGTAAGCGCCCAGGTTGCCAACAAGGGCATCGCGGCCGCTACCGATGTTCGGGAAGTCGGGCAAGGGGTGGGCAGAGATGTCCCATTCGATGGAGGGGTCGAGCGTGTCGATCCACGCTTCGATCCTTCCATCGCGCCAGAGTTCGAAGCTTCGTTTCACCGCCTCGACGTTCTCCTCCGACATCGCCCACTCAGTATCTCGCGCGAGCAGGGCGTTGCCAGCTCAGATCGACTTCTCGACTAGGCGGCGCCTCGCCTGGTGGAGTTGGGGCTGGAGTCGAGGCCGTAGCGGCCACGGCACCGATGTTGCCGCTCCAACAACCGCCGATTGGCGGAGCGGGGCCGATCAGCCGATGGTCGCTTGCACGCCCCGGCCGCAGACGAGGAACCCGTAGTCGATCGCGACCTTGTTGAAGGCGACGTTGTTCTCGCGGCCCTCGGCGGAGATCTCGGCCAGGGCGGACTCGTCCTGGTCCCTGATCGCGTCGGCCGCCTCCTTGGCCGTCGCGGCGGTCTCCTCCCCGCGGCTGATGATCTCGTCGATGTCGTCGCCGTCGCCGTCGGGGACCGGCAGCTCGTCCAGCTCGGCCATCCGGTTCTCGGTGATCTCGGCGGCATTCTCGAACACGTCGGCGGCACGGTCCGAATCGCCCTGCTGCGCGGCCCTGGCCGCTTCGACCTCGAGCGGGTCCCGCTGCTTGTACATCTGCTGGCAGATCGCGTCCCCCTGCTCGATGTACTCGGCCTTGGTCGGCGATCCGCCGGAGCCGTCGCCGTCGTCATCCCCGCCGCAGGCGGCCGAGCGCCGGCACCGCCGCCGCGAGGGCCAGCGCGGCGAGCAGGCGCAGGGCTCGGGTTCGGTCCGGCATGGCGCGGGACGCTAGCCGGACCCGAGGTGGGCTCTTGCTAACGGAATGTAAACGGCCGGTAACCCGAAAAATGGGATCGGCGCTGTTACACCGTCTATACGAGATCGCAACATCCCGCACCCCCGGCCCAAAGAGACTCCCGCCGTCGGTCCGCCCAGGGCGGAGCACAAGCAATCGTAAGGAGCCTCTGAAGTGATCAAGTCAAGTGGATCCAGGCGCGGCTGGCGGGGCGGGCGACGGATTGTCCTTGTCGTCGGCCTCTCCGTGGTCGGCCGCCGGAGCCGTGATCTTCGGCTCGGCGGGGACGGCATCGGCGAGCCACGTCAAATGCAAGGGCAGCATCGTGCCCCACAACAAGCAGAGCCCCGGCCTCGACGCGGATTTCAAGTTCCAGTGCAACGAGGAGCTGCGCGGCTTCGCACTGGTCACGAACAAGACATTCGACTTCTTCGGCACCGAGGTCGAGGTCACGGACCCGAGCGGGACGCCGGCGCAGACGAGCGCGACGCTCCAGTGCACGGGCAACGTGCCTGGACCCGGGTTCGGTTGTGGGACGCCGAACCGCGGTGTCTCAACAGGCTCCACCGGTCAGCCCGGATTCACGTCGACCGGGCTGCGAAGCGATCAGCGGCTCGGCACCGGGGCCCCAGGCACATTCGCGCGGACTCTGCAACAACAGGGTCGATCCGGTTCGACACGGTCGATGTCCAGGTCGGGTTCCCGCAGAACCCCTGCAAGCCGACCGGGCCAGTACGCGCCGGGCAAGGACAAGCTGCGAACCTGGATGATGGCTTTGACCGAGCCGGCGGTTGGCTCCTTCAACGCCGCTTGGACCAACTCAGGAGCAACACCTCGATTCGCTCGCGCGCACGCTTCCTCTCGGAGCCGTTCAAGGTGAACGTCAAGCCCTACGCCAAGTGCCCTGGCGGCGGTGGCGGGGAGAGCAAAGGCAAGAAGACGGCGGCTAGCGCCGACGTCTCGGGGGGCCTGCCCCGCATCTGGTAGCACCGGAACCACTCCTTGTTTCCGAACGGCGGCCGGGCGAAAGCCCGGCCGTCGTCTTTTTCGGAACGTGGCCGGCCTCCGAAAGTGTTCGGTTCCAGGAACTTCGCCGCGTTACAACGCGTTTACCGCCTGATCACTCTCTAGTCACACCGCCTCCGGGGGGCCGCCGCGACACTCCCGCGGTCCTCGTTTGAGAGACCGAAAGGAGTACCTGTGTCACGCAAGACGAATTCGCCTCGCGGCGATGGTCGCCGCGCTGGCCTGTTCGCGGCGATGCCGGTCGCGGCGGAGGCGAAGAAGACGATCACGATCAGCGGATCGACCTCGGTCTTCCCGCTCGAGACGAAGCTCGCGCGAGCCTACGATCAAGACCAAGAAGGGCAAGAAGTTCGGCTTCAAGATCAGCAGGGTGGTCGAACGTCGGGCGTCTCGGACGTCTCCAAGGGCCGCGTCTCGATCGGCGCCTCCTCCCGCGATCCGGCGCCGTCCGATCCGGGCGGCCTGGTGTTCACCCGGATCGCGCGCGACGCGCTCTGCATCGTCACGCACAGCAGCAACAGCTGGCGAACATCAGCCAGGCGCACGGTGACGGGATCTTCAAGGGCACGGCCAGGCGATCAGCAACTGGAGCAGCGTTCCCGGATGCCCCGATCAACGGCACGATCGGCGCCTACGGCCGCCTGCCGACCTCGGGCACCCATGACGCGTTCAGGAACATCTTCCTGGGCGGCACCGAACCAGGGCAACTGGGTCAGCGAGAAGGCCGTCGAACGGGCTGGTCGCGCAGGGCGTCAAGGGTGATCCGCAGGGGATCGGCTACGTCTCGCTGGCGTTCGGCGAGGGCCTGAACGTGGTCGCCTACAACGGCGTCGCGTGCACCCTGCGCAACGCGAAGTCGCTGCCAGTACGGCGGCACGCGGAGCTTCTACTTCGTGACCCGCGGTAACCCCGGTCGGTGGCGTGAAGAAGTTCATCGGCTGGATCCTGAAGAGCAAGAAGGCACGCAAGATCATCGGCCGGAGTGGGTAGCCGCTCCGATAGCAACGACGAGTCGGTCTCCAAAAGGCGGGACCGAGGAACACGCACCGACCAGCGCGCCGAGCTCATGCTCGGCGCGCTGGCGTGCCTGGTCCTGGTCCTGATCGCCGGGCATGATCATCTTCGTGCTTCAGGAGGCCTGGCCCTCCTTCGCGCACAACGGCCTCGCCTGGTTCGGGTCGGGCGGGAACGTCGACGATCAGATCGAGGCGATCTTCCGCTCGCCCGCCGAGCCCGACCAGTACGTCTACACGCTGCGCGCCTGGCCGCTGATCTGGGCGACGATCCTGATCGACCGGGTTCGCGGTCGTGATCGGGATTGGTCTTCGCGGTGCTCTCGGCGATCTTCATCGTCGAGTTCGCGCCCGAGCCGATACGCAAGGTGCTGGAGCCGGTCGTGCGGCTGCTGGCCGCGGTGCCCTCGGTGATCTACGGGCTGATCGGGATCCTCGTCTTGGTCCCGTTCATGAACAAGCACATCATCGCCGAGGCAGCCCGAGGCTTCCGTCGCCGGGGTCATCAACCTGAACGGCGAGAGCATCGGCGTCGGCATCGTGATCCTGACCGTGATGATCACGCCGATCATGATCGCGATCATCGTCGACGCGCTCCGGGCCGTTCCCTCGCAGCTGGACGCGAGGGCGCCCTGTCGCTGGGCGTCAACCGCTGGCGCGCGATGCTGGACCGTGACCGCTGCGGGCGGCCCGCCCGGCGATCGTCGCCGCGGCGGTGCTCGCCACCGCGCGCGCCCTGGGCGAGGCGATCATGCTCGCGATGGTCACCGGGCTCGATCGGCTTCGCCCCGAACCCGATCGACGGACTGATCTTCTTCGCCGAGCCGGCGCGGCCGCTGGCGGCGACGATCGTCGACGAACGCGGAGGGCCTCTCGGTCGAGCCCTTCGGCAGACACCCTCTACGCCTTCGCGGCGGTGCTGCTGTCTCGGCAGCCTTCCTCTCCTTCGGCGGCTGGTACATCCGGCGCAGCGCTGCGCCGCTACCACCTGACGCCGATATGAGCGGCGGCGACGAGCCCAGACAGCGCTCGAGCCGCGCGGCCTCGCCGAAGCTCCAGCCCTCGCTGCCGCAGCCGAAGCTTCCGTGGCAGCGAAGCAGGCCGCTGCTGAGCGACGAGGAGATCGTCCCCTGGTCGCTGATGGACCGGCTCGGGCTCGCGGCGGCCTGGGCCGCGGGCCTGCTGCTGTGCGCGATCGCGGGCTCGATCGTCATCTACATGCTCGTCCGGGGCCTCCAGTACGTGAAGCTCGACGCCTATCGGGAGTCACCCATCGTCGGCTCGACGACCGAGACGGCACCGAGAGCACGGGCGGCGGCTACAACGACCCGATCATCGGCACTCTGATGCTGACCGCGCTCGGCACGCTGATCGCGTTCCCGATCGGGGTCGCCACCGCGGTCTGGCTGAGCGAGTACGGCCGGCCCGCCTGGCTCGCCCGCGCGGTGGAGTCCGGCGTCGAGATCGTCGCCGGCACCCCGACGATCGTGCTCGCGATCTTCGGCCTGCTCGTCTTCAGCAGGGCTTCTTCGGCTTCCTCTCCTTCACCGCGGAGGGCGGCGCGGTCTTCGGCCGCTCCTTCTTCATCGCCGGGATCATGATGTCGCTGATCGCGCTGCCGCTGATCGTGGGCGCCACCCGCGAGGCGCTGCAGTCGATCCCGACCCACGTCCGCGAGGCCTCCTATGCGCTCGGCAAGGACAAGATCTCGACGATCCGCCGCGTCCTGCTTCCCGGCGCTCGGCGCGGGATCGCGACCGGGGTCACGCTCGGCATGGGCCGGATCGCCGGGGACACCGCGATCGTGGTGATCCTGCTGGGCGCGACCCTGACGCTCGAGCGCCGCAGGGGACGACGCCGATCCTCAGCGACTCTCAAGGGCACCGGCAGCACGCTGACGAGCTACGTCTACAACAACTCGCCCGCCGGCGAGGGCAACTCGCCCGAACAAGGCCTACGCGGCGGCGTTCGTGCTGCTGATGATCGTGATCCTGATGAACTTCGTCGTCGACCTGATTTCTCGCCAGAAGGAGTGATCCATGGGAACGCTGAAGCCGCCGCCGCCGGTTCGCCGGATCGTGGTGGACGAGACGCCGACGCCCGGTCGCGCCGCCGAAGCGGGCGGCGCGGCGGCGGCCGCAGCCGGACGGCGCGCGCGGGCTGCTGAGCGCGCCCCGCCGCCACGAACGGCCAAGACCGCAAGGTCATCGAGCGGATGCGGACCGAGGAGCTCGGCATCGCCTACGGCGGCAAGCCGCCGTCAAGGGCGTCTCGCTCGAGGTCAACCAGGGCGAGGTCCTGGGCCTGATCGGCCCTTCGGGCTGCGGCAAGACGACGCTGCTGCGCTCGCTCAACCGGCTGGTCGACCAGACCCCGACCGCGTCCGGACGGGGACGATCCTGCTCGACGACGAGGACGTCGACGGCTCGACGAGACCGAGCTGCGGCGCAAGGTCGGGATGGTCTTCCAGCAGCCGAACCCGTTCCCGATGAGCATCTTCGACAACGTCGCCTACGGCCTGCGCGAGCGCGGCTCGCGGCGCCCCGGCGCGGCGCGCTGGGCCCGCGGTCGAGGAGGCGCTCGACCGCGCCGGCCTGCTCGAGGAGGTCAAGGACAACCTCTCCACCCGGCCCTGCGCCTCTCCGGCGGCCAGCAGCAGCGGCTCTGCATCGCTCGCTCGCTGGCGGTCAACCCCGAGGTGCTGCTGCTCGACGAGCCCTGCTCGGCCCTCGACCCGCGGTCCACGACGATCATCGAGGAGCTGATCATGAAGCTGCGCATCGAGATCGCGATCGTGATCGTCACCCACAACCTGCAGCAGGCCTACCGCGTCGCCGACCGGGTCGCCTTCATGTACCTCGGCGACCTGGTCGAGTACGACAGCGCCGACGAGGTCTTCGGGGCCCCGAAGGCGAAGCGCACCCGCGAGTACGTCAGCGGAGCCTTTGGGTGAGCCGAGCCAGGGCCACTCGCACTGGTCGCGGCCGCGGTCGCGATCCTTCCGCTCGCCGCCTGCGAGTCCACCCAGGACAAGGCCGCGCGAGCGCGGGAGCGAGGGTGCAGCGCTGCTGGCCTCGCAGGTTCCGCTGAAGATCGAAAAGCCCAACAGGGAGGTCGCGGTCAAGGACGTGACCGTGCTCAGCGACGTCAACGGCGGCGCGGTCGCGGTGGAGCTCCAGAAAACAGCAAGCAGACGCTGGTCGGCGTCCCGATCCTGATCGACGTGCAGGACGCGAAGGGGAAGACGGTCTTCAAGAACGACACCTTCGGCAGCCGAGTACGCGCTCAATCACGTGCCCCTGATGCAGGCCCGGCGAGACCGTCGACCTGGGTCAACGACCAGATTCTCGCCGCCGGGACAGCCCGAAGACCGCACAGGTGACGGTCGGGCAGCCGGATTCGACCGACCCAGGCGCAGATCCCCGAGATCGCGGTCAGCCCGCCGAGGCTGGAGCGCGACTCCTCGGGCCCGGTGGTCGCGGCACGATGACAAATCAGTCAAATCTGGACCAGAAGCAAGCTCGTACTCTTCGGCGTGGCGCGCCAGGGCGGCGAGATCGTCGCCGCCGGACGGGGCGGATTCAAGAACCTGAGAGCCAACGCCCGAAGCCGGGCAACTACAACATCTTCTTCATCGGCGACCCGGCCGGCGGGGAGATAACCGTGACCGCGCCCCCGTCCGTTTTGGAGTAGCGCGTGAGCGAAAGCGAAAGAGGAAAGGAGTCACCATGAGCATGGAACCGCCGACCGAGCAGCTGGGCATGGAGGGCGAGAGCTGCGGCGCGTGCGGCTCTCCGCTCGCGACCGACCAGCGCTACTGCCTCAACTGCGGACAGGCGCGCACGGGACCCAGGCTCGACTTCACGAAGCACCTGACGCCCGTCGTGGGCGGACGGCGCCGGCGGTGCCGGTGCGGCTGGCGCAGGCGGACGGCTCCGCCCGGCACGGCCCAGCCTCAGATGGGGATGCAGCAGATCAACCCGATCACCGCGATCTTCGCGATCGCGCTGCTCGGGGTGATGCTGCTGCTCGGCGTGCTGATCGGCAAGGACGACGACGGGACCGCGACAGTCGCCGCCGCGCCCGCCACGACCACCGCTCCCACCACCGACGGCCCCGGTCGAGACGGCGGCCGACGCCGACCAAGGACAAGGACAAGGACAAGGGCGGCGACCGGCGCCTGGCGCAGGGCAACGTCGTCCAGGGCGGCTCCGGCGACGACCGAGGGTGTCGCGGCCGCCGATACCGCTGCGGCTCCGACGGAGGAGGCCCTGAAGGGACCTGACGTGGTGCGCGACCCAGGGCGAGCGAGGCCGAGCTCGACCCGAGCGGCCCGGTCGGCGGCGGCAGCGATGCGACCTGCATCGGATGCTGACGCAGGTGAGCGAGTAGATGGCGACCGCACGAGACAACCCGGATTCGCCGAGGTGATGAGGCAGGGCTGGAAGCCCGCCTCGCAGCGCGGGGCGCGCGGCGCCCCGCGCCGCGCCGGCCGCGCTGCGGCCGGCCGGGCCGGAGCGGCGCCCGGAGCGCGACGCGAACGGCGGAGCGACGCCCGACGGCGGGGGGCCGCCCGAGCTGGTCAAGCGCCGCGAGGAGCTCTCGGGCCGCTTCGCCGAGCTGCAATGGGACCTCGGCGGCATGACCTACGAGATGGCGAGCCGCGACCACTTTCGGCTTGACGTCCTCAACACGCAGGCGGCGCGCCTGCAGGAGATCGACGCCGAGCTGGGCCAGATCGAGCACGTGCTGAAGCTCGACCAGGCGGGCGCCACGGGCGCCTGCCCCAGCTGCGGCGCCCTCTATGCTCGTGGCGCGATGTTCTGCTGGCAGTGCGGTAACGAGCTGAAGCCGCCGACGGAGGGCGCCACCAAGGCCGAGGGCAAGTGAACCTGCCCGGCCCGTGCTCGGAGTGCGGCTCGCCGCTGGACGGCGACCAGCGCTACTGCATCAACTGCGGCAACCGGGTGGCCGCGCCGCTGACGCTGCCGTACGCCCCCGCGACGCCGACCGAAGCGGCCGCGACGCCCCGGGCGTCGATGTCGTGGCTGCCGATGCCGTTGCAGGCGATGACCATGTTCGCGGCGCTGGCGCTGGGGTTCGGGGTCGTGGTCGGAACCGCGCTCAGCCCGAGCCTCGACGACCTGCTGCGCGGCCCCCACCCAGGTGGTGGAGGCTCCGCCCGCGCCCACGCCCGAGCCCGCTCCCTCGACCGGCGGCGGCGGTGGCGCCGCCGGCACCGGTGCAGACCGCGAGCACCGAGGTCTTCGGCTCGACCGGCGAGACCACCGACACCGGCGGGGGCGGGGGAGGCGGAGGCGGAGGCGGCGGCAAGCCGAAGCCGAAGCCGAAGCCGGACTATCTCAGCGGGACCGTCGTCCACGTGAACCCGGTCGCGCGCAGCTACACGGTCGCCTCGGGCGGCGGCCTCACCTCCATCCACACGGTCTCCCCGCCCGCGGTGGGCGCGAGGATCAAGGTGCCGGTCGTCCAGCTCGAGAACCGCACCTACAACGAGGACGGCAAGCGCGAGCTCAAGGGCACCGCAACCCAGGCGACCTTCGCGGGTGTCGTCACCGACAACCGCGACGACACGACGCCCAACGGACCGCCCGACACCTACACGGTGTCCGCGCTCGGCTCCTCGATCCTCGTCCACAGCCCGGTCGATCCTGCGGGGACGGCGACGCCGCCGCCGATCGGCAAGTCGGTCACGACCACGGTCGACATCCGCAACGCCGGTCCCACGCCGCTGCCGACCGACACCCGGCCGCCACCCACCTGCGCGCCGCCCGCCGTCCCGCTGCCCGACCCGCCGCTGACCTTCCCGAAGGAGCTGCACCAGCTCACGCCGGCCTCGCTGGTCGCAGGGGACCGACATCACCGCGACGGTGATCGCGACCGTGGTCCAGAGCCTCTGCCCGGCACCCCCGGCGCCCGCGCCCGGCCAGTTCCTGCTCTCCAGCGACGACGTCCGCGAGGGCAAGACCGACGTCGAGCTCCAGAACAGCACCATCAACATGGCCATCCTCAGCCCCGGGACGCCGATCCTGGCGAGCGTCAGCATCGTCGACGACGCCGGGACCAAGAAGCTCGGCACGGTCACGGGCGTGACCAGCGACCAGGGCGAGGGGGCCGCGAACTCCCCCGGCCAGGGCGACCTGGCCCGGAGCGCCCGGCGGATGAACCGCGGGATCGCGAAGGTCCTGCTCAGGGCCGAGAAGGTGCGCGAGAAGCGCCGCCAGGCACGCCGGGATTGAGGCTTGCCTCCCGGGGGTAGCGTCCCGGGGACAAGCTAATGAGATAGAAGGTCGGGGTGATGGAGGCCGGTCAGCTGACCGAGGCCGGGCCGCCCGCATTGCGGGAGCGGCTCGAGGAGAGATTCAGACAGAGCCCCGCGTTCGGTGCCGGGGTGGTCCTGGCGATCATCTTCCTGGCCCTCGTCGTCAGCCAAGGGCTCCACGACGTCCTCCAGACGAGCCTCAACGGGCTCTCGCTCGGCGCGATCTACGCCCTCGGCGCGGTCGGCCTGACGCTGGTCTACGGGATCCTGAAGCTGACCAACTTCGCCCACGGCGACTACCTCACCTTCGGCGCCTACATGGCGTACCTGGTCAACGTCACCTGGGGCGCGCCGCTGGTGGTCGCGGTCTTCTGGGCGATGACCGCGACGGCGGTCATGGGGCTGTTCTTCGAGCGCACGATGTGGGGTCCGATGCGCAAGCGCAAGGCCGGCTTCCTGCAGCTGATCCTGATGTCGATCGGGCTCTCGTTCCTGCTGCGGGCGATCGATCCAGTGGTTCTGGGGAACCGAGATCCGCTCCCTGGACGTGGACAACACGACCTCGGTCGAGTTCCTCGGCCTCCGCATCGGCCAGACCGAGCTGGTCGTGATCGTGGTCGGAATCGTCGTGATCTCGGCCGTCGGGCTGATGCTGCGCTACTCGCTGCTTGGCAAGCGCATGCGGGCGCTCTCGGACGACCTGGACCTGGCAGAGACGGCCGGGATCGACACGCGCAGGGTGATCCTCTACACCTGGATCTTCTCGGGCGCGCTGGCGGGGCTGGCTGGCGTCATGGCGGGCGCTACCACCAACCTTCGGCCTGAGATGGGCTTCGAGTTGCTGCTGCCGATCTTCGCGGCGGTGATCCTGGGCGGCATCGGCGACGCCTTCGGAGCGCTGGCTGCGGGGATGGTGCTGGGCGTGATGACCGAGTGGTCCACGCTGATCATCGACGCCCGCTGGAAGGTCGCGGTCGGCTTCGTGGTCCTGATCGTGGTCTTGATCATCAGGCCCCAGGGCATCTTCGGGAAGGCGAAGACGGTATGACCGACGTGCTGGCCGTCAGCCTCCAGGCCTTCACCGAGCCCGGCTTCTGGATCGGCGTCGGCGTCATCGCGGGCATCTACACGATCGTCGCGCTCGGCCTTCAGCTCAACGTCGGCTTTACCGGAATCGTCAATTTCGGTCAGGCGGCGTTCATGGCCGTGGGGGCGTACTCGATGGCGATCCTCGTGGTCAAGGCGGGGATGAGCTTCTGGCTGGCGCTGCCGCTGGCTGTTCTGATCACGATCGGTTTCGGGATGATCGTGGGCCTGCCGGCCCTACGCCTGCGCGCCGACTACTTCGCGATCGCGACGATCGCCATGGCCGAGGTCGTCCGGATCTTCGCCCAGAACGCGCGCGGCCTGACCGGGGGCAATCAGGGGATCTCGTGCGCGGAGGACGATCCCAGCCTCTGCTACTTCAATGATTGGAGGGAGGTCTCCGACTGGATCAACGAGAACATCGTGTCGCTGGTCTGGGGGGACCCCGAGAGGCTCTTCCCGCTGCTTCTGGTTGTCTGGGTCACGGCGGTGGCTGCGACCTTCCTGCTGACGTACATCACAGACTCCCCGTGGGGGCGGGTGCTGCGTGCGATCCGGGAGGACGAGGACGCGGCGATCGCCCTCGGTAAGCACGCCCTGCGCTTCAAGCTGCAGTCGCTGGCGATCTCGGCGACGCTCGGGGCGATTGGTGGCTTCTTCGTCGCGCTCAACCTCGCGGCCGTCTACCCGATCAGCTTCGAGCCCCTGGTGACCTTCTTCGCCTTCAGCGTCCTGATCCTGGGCGGCCTCGCCAACTACAAGGGCGTCGCCGTCGGAGCCGTGATCTTCTGGTTCGTGCTCGAAGGCACGCGCTTCATCGAGCTTCCGGATCCGCCGTTCACCGAGACGCGCATCGCCGCGGTGCGCCTGGCGATCACCGGCCTGCTTCTGATCGGGCTGATGGCCTTCCGGCCCCAGGGCATGTTCGGGAAGAAGGAGGAGATGGTTCTTGGCGAGTAACGGAAAAGCCCTCTTGGACGTCGAGGATCTGTTCAAGCACTTCGGGGGAATCCAGGCGGTGGACGGCGCCAGCTTCGAGGTCCCGGCCACCTCGATCACGGCGCTGATCGGTCCCAACGGTGCGGGCAAGACGACCCTCTTCAACGTGGTCACGGGCTTCTACCGCGGCGACCGGGGCAGGGTCACCTTCGACGGCGACGACGTCTTCCGCGACCCCCCGTACGCGATCGCGCAGCGGGGCATGGTGCGGACCTTCCAGATCACCAAGGCGCTGGCGGCGATGCCGGTGATCGACAACATGATGCTCGCCGCCCCCGACCAGCCCGGGGAGCGCTTTCTCAACCTGATCATTCGTCCCGGTGGCGTGCGGGCCAACGAGAAGGTCGTCCGCGAGCAGGCGATGGAGCTGCTGGAAGTCTTCAACCTCACCAAGCTCGCCGACGACTACGCCGGCACGCTCTCGGGCGGCCAGCGCAAGCTGCTGGAGCTGGCCCGGGCGCTGATGGCGCGTCCGAAGCTGCTCCTGCTGGACGAGCCGATGGCGGGGATCAACCCGACCCTGGGCAAGCGGCTGCTCGATCACATGCAGCGCTTGCGCAAGGAGGAGGGGGTGACCTTCCTCTTCATCGAGCACGACATGGAGGTGGTCGATGAACCACTCCGACCGCGTCGTGGTCATGGCCGACGGCCGGGTGATCGCGACGCGGCGAGCCGCACGAGGTCCGAAAGGACAAGAGGGTGATCGACGCCTACCTGGGTGGGACCGTTGCCGACTGAGCCCAAGGCGAAGGCCGAGTCGAACGGCGCGCTGCTCTCAACCGAGGGCCTGGTGGCCGGCTACGTGCCCGAGGTCGACATCCTCAGCGGCGTCGACCTGACAGGTGAACGAGGGCGAGATCGTGACCGTGATCGGCCCCAACGGAGCGGGCAAGTCGACCCTGATCAAGTCCATCTTCGGCCTGCTGGCGCCGCGGTCGGGCAAGGTCGTGCTGCGCGGCGAGGACCTGACCGGGCTGGCGCCGCACTCAATCACGCGCAGGGGAATGAGCTACGTGCCTCAGTTGGACAACGTCTTCCCCAGCCTGACGGTCGAGGAGAACCTGGAGATGGGCGCGCTCGAGATGGGCACCGCCAAGGAGCGCATGGACGTGATGTACGACATCTTCCCTCGGCTCGGCGAGCGCAAGACCCAGGACGCAGGCACGATGAGCGGGGGTGAGCGCCAGATGCTCGCGATGGGGCGGGCGCTGATGCCCGAGCCCAGCGTGCTCCTGCTGGACGAGCCCTCCGCGGGGCTGGCCCCGGCCTTCGTCGAGGCGATCTTCGAGAAGGTCGAGGAGATCAACAAGGCCGGCGTCACGATCGTGATGGTCGAGCAGAATGCGATGCGCGCGCTCGCCATGTCCGACCGCGGCTACGTGCTTGACCTGGGCGCGAACCGGTTCGAGGGGCCCGGCAAGGAGCTGCTCGAGGACCCCAAGGTGGCCGAGCTCTACCTCGGCGGCACGGCCCGCATCGACAAGCCGGAAACGGGCTGAGCCAGACGAACGGCCGGGACCCGAAGGCCCCGGCCGTTGTCGTTGCGACTATCGATTCCCGAACTGCTACTCGGGAACCACCACCGGGGCCTCGCCGACCACGTCGGCGCTGCCACCCTTGAACGTCGTAGAGGTCGTAGACCTCTCCGGTGGCGTCACCGTCCTCGTTCAGGTCGATCGTTCCTGCTGCGCCCTCGTAGTCGATGTCCTCACCGTCCTGGAGAGCTTGGATCGCCTCCGGGAGCTGCTCCCAGGTGTACTCGGTACCACCCGGAGCGGTGATGTCGACCAACGCGTCCGCCATCTCCTGCCCGTCCGTGGAGCCTGCGGCAACCGCGGCCAGGTAGCAGAGGATCGTGGCGTCGAACTGCTGGGCGTCGAACGCGAGGCGCTCGACGTCGGTCGGCTCCGACTTCTTGAACAGCGTGTCGAATGCCTGACTCTGCTCAGCGTCCTCGGGCGCTCCTGGGAAGGTCCCCCGGAGTCCTTCGCCGGATGCTCCCACGTCAGCGGCCAAGTCGCCGGAGTAGATGCCGTCCGTGCCCCAGGCCTTCTTCGGATCCCAGTTCCCCGTCCGCTCGAGGGCGGGCGCGACCTTGATGAAGGTCTCGGGGAAATCGATGATCACGATGACGTCCGGGTTCCCAGACGTGATCTGAGCTGCCTCCGAGTTGTAGCTCGGCTGCTCCGGCTCGTAGAGGACTGACTCGCCGACGGTGCCGCCGAGCCCTTCCCAGGCCTCGGTGAACGTGCCGGCGAGGCCCTCGCCGTACGGATCGTTGCGAGCACCGATGTTGACGGTCTTGCCCTCGGCGCCGCCCAGATCATCGGCGATGGTCTGAGCAAGCGTCGGACCCTGGAACCGGTCCGGTGGGCTGGTGCGGTTCAGCAGCCCGTCGTCGTCGATGTCCGTGATCTCGTCAGCGGTCGACGCAGGCGTGATCTGGAGGATTCCATCAGGGATCGAAACCGACTGCGCCGTCGGGATCGTGTCCGCGGACGCCCACGCTCCGGTGATGCAGGTCGCACCGTCGGAGTCAACGAGCTTCCGCGCTGCGGAAACGGCCGCTTGCGGGTTCGTCTCGTTGTCCTCATGCACGACGTCCACCGTGTGATCAACTCCGGCTTCCTGGATGCCTGCATTGATCTGCTCGGTGGCCATGTCGGATGCCTTCTGCCCCGGAGGGCCGAAGTCGGCCAAGTCGCCTGTGAGCGGGATCGAGTCCCCGATCACAAGGTCAAGCTGAGCCTCACCGCCGCCTCCGCCGTCGTCATCGTCGTCGTCGCCACAGGCGGCGACGCCGAGGACGAGCACAAGCCCGGCGGTCGCGGCGAGGAGCCTCTTGGTGTTGAGTCCTCGCATTCGCTTTATCTCCTCTCGTTCACGTCAGTCGGGGCCCGTAAGACGATCGCGAGCCCGCTGTCAATCCCTATCTATATCCCTTCTGCGGAAACAGCAACCTTCTCGTGCTGGCTGTGAAGCGAAACGATCAACTACGCTGCGCCCCAATGGCGGCGACGGAAGTGGTCGGAATCGAGGGTCTGAAGGCCCTGCAGGGGCAGACGATCGGCCCCAGCGAGTGGCGCGAGGTGACCCAGGAGGACATCAACGCGTTCGCCGAGCTCTCGGGCGACGACCAGTGGATCCACGTCGACGTCGAGCGCGCCGCCAAGGAGAGCCCGTTCGGGACGACCATCGCCCACGGCAACCTCACGCTCTCCCTGATCGACGGCCTGCGCCTCGATCTGATCAAGTCCTCTGGCTTCAAGCTGGGCGTCAACTACGGCTGGAACAAGGTTCGCTTCCCGGCGCCCGTGCCAGCGGGCTCGCGCGTGCGTGCGACCGCCGAGGTGACCGAGGTGGAGGACGTCGGCGGCGGCTGGTGGCAGATCGTCACCCGGTTCACGCTCGAGGTCGAGGGCAACGAGAAGCCCTGCTGCGTCGCCGACTCGGTCGGCCGGGCCCTGCCCGAGTAGCGCCGGGGTGCCCGTCAGGCTGGCTGTCGTCGGGCTCGGCACGGTCGGGAGCTGGTTGCTGGACGCCATTGAGCGAGGAGCAGCGGGCGACGTCGTGGTGGTGCACACCACCAGCGGCCGCGACGGGCGCGAGCAGGGCCTCGCGGAGCGGGAGTACGACGTGCTCGCGGAGGTGGTCGACTCGCCGCCCGACGGGGAGCCGGGCGTGACCCTGATCCGCGAGGCACTCGACCGCGGCATCTCGGTGGCGGCCTCCGACAAGTGGCCCGTGGCGCTCCACGGAGCGGAGCTGGCCGCCACCGCGCGCGAGCGCGGCGTCGCCTTCCGAGCCGAGTCGACGGTGATGTCCGGGACGCCGCTGCTGGCCCCGCTGACCGCCGCGCTGGCGGGCTCGCGGCCGCTCGCCCTGCGTGGAATCGTGAACGCGACCGTCAACCAGATGCTGACCGGGATGGCGGCGGGGGCCTCCTATGAGGACGCGCTGGCCGCGGCCCAGACCGACGGGCTGGCCGAGCCCGATCCCTCCGCCGACGTGGACGGCCGCGACGAGGCGGCGAAGGCGATGATCCTCGCCGCGCTGGTGTTCGGGCACCAGCTCGAGCCGGGCGAGGTCCGCGTCCGGGGCATCAGCTCCCTTGACCCTGGCGACCCCGAGACCGCCCGGAGGGCTGGTCGCGCGCTGCGCTCGGTGACCACGATCGGCTACGGGCCCCACGGCCGGCTGCAGGCGAGCGTCGAGCCCACCGCCCTCGCGCCCGACGACTCGCTGGCGACGGTGGACGGCGTGCAGAACGCCGTCATCGTGGAGGCGGAGGGAATCGGCGAGCTCAGGTTCCAGGGCCCCGGCGCCGGCCCCGAGATCGCCGGCCAGGGGGTCTTGGACGACCTCATCGCCATCGCCGCGGGGCGCGAATAGAAACGGCCCGGCTTACGCCGGGCCGTTTCGCAAATCGCTGCGCGCCGCGGTCAGTTGACCGTCAGCGTGCCCTCCATGCCGGCCTCCCGGTGACCCGGGACCGTGCAGAAGAACGTGTACTCCCCAGGCGTCAGCTCGACGCTCGTGGAGGTGGTGCTCTCCGAGATCAGGTCCGTCTTGCCGACCTCGGCGCCCGACGAGTCCTCGATCGCCACGTCGTGCGAGAGCGATGCTGGGTTGTCGAAATTGAGCGTGGCCGAGCCCGCTGCGACCTCGACGGACGTCTGGTCATAGGCGAGGTCGCCGTTGGCCGCGGCGCTGATGTCGATGGTGCCACCGGCCCCACCTCCGCCTCCGGTCTCGGTCGCCGTCGTTTCCTCCGCGGCCGTGGTGTCCCCGCCGTCATCGTCGTCATCGTCGCCGCAGGCCGCGAGGCCGAACAGCGCGAGCGCGATGGCAACGAGCAGTACAGAAGCTCTCTTCATCGGCGTCACCTTTCTCGAGTCGTTCGCAATTGCCAACTCTAATCCCAGACGTTCATTTCCCAGATTTATTCCAGGAACCTCAATCTCCCCTGAATTCGGGCGTCTCGCTCGCCTTGAAGGCCGTCACGCCGCGGCGCAGGTCCTCGGTGGCCATGCTGTCGGCGATGCCGTGCCGCTCGAGCTGCAGGTGCTCGGTCAGCGAGTGCTCCAGGCTCTCGCCGATCAGGCTCTTCGCCATGCGCACGTAGTGGGGCGCCTTGGCGTTCGCCGTCGGAGCTGATGTCCAGGGTCTTGAGTTCGGGGGGCTTAGGCATGCTCGCTGAGTGCGTTCCAGGCTCCGGGAGGCGTGAGCCTACCCTTAGCCGCGTGGCCAAGAAGTCACCCGACGGTGAGCGCGACATCGACCAGCAGCGACGCGACCTGCCCGACGCGCCGGGCGTCTACGTGTTCAGGGACCGCGACGGCGATGCCCTCTACGTAGGCAAGGCGAACTCGATCCGCAAGCGGGTGGCGTCCCACTTCTCGGGCAAGGGTGGCGGGCTGGGCGCCGGCCTCGGCGGCACCTCCGGGATGCTCGGCCAGGTCGACTCGATCGAGACCTTGATCACCCAGACCGAGGCAGAGGCGCTGCTCGCCGAGCAGGCGTTCATCAAGCGCTATCGCCCGCGTTTCAACATCAGGCTGCGGGACGACAAGTCCTATCCGTACGTGGCCGTCAGCCTGGACGAGGAGTACCCGCGCGTCTACTTCACGCGCGAGCGCCACCGGACGAACCGCGCTTACTTCGGCCCCTTCAGCTCGGCCAAGCGGGTGCGCGAGACGCTCGACCTGCTGGGGAAGCTGTTCCAGTACCGGACCTGCGAGGGACCCGAACCGGGGCGCCGCTCGGGCGTGCCCTGCCTCGACTACTACATCAAGCGCTGCCAGGCGCCCTGCGTGGGCTACATCGACCGCGAGGAGTACCGCGGCAACATCGACCGCATCATCGACTTCCTCTCGGGCCGCTATCGGGAGATCGCCGACGACCTCGAGGCGCGGATGGCCGAGGCGGCCGAGGCCCAGGACTTCGAGCGAGCGGCGCTGTACCGCGACCGCCTGGGCGCCGTCAACAGCCTGATGGAGCGCCAGCGGGTGGCGGGCAGCTCGATGGGCAGCGCGGACCTGGTCGGTGTGGCGGTCGAGGGAACCGACGCCAACGCGCAGGTCTTCCAGGTTCGAGACGGGGTGCTGGCCGAGCGCCAGGGCTTCTATCTCGCCGGCGCCGAGGAGCGCGGCGCCGCGGACGTGGCCGAGAGCTTCCTGCTCCAGTACTACTCCGCGGCGCCCGCGATCCCGCCCCGCGTCGTCGTCGGCCCGGAGCTGAAGGGCCGGACCGAGGTGCTGGCCGAGGCGCTGGGCGCCGAGCGCGACTCCTCGGTGGAGGTCCGCGTCGCCGAGCGCGGTGACCTGCGCCGCCTGCGCGAGCTCGCCGAGCGAAACGCCGAGCTGGCGCTCGCCCAGGACCGTCTGCAGCGCGAGCACCGCCGCCAGCAGCGCGCCGAGGCGCTGAACGCGCTGCAGGCGGAGCTCGACCTGGAGCGGCTGCCGGTCCGAATCGAGGCCTACGACATCTCGAACCTGGGCGAGCAGCACACGGTCGCCTCGATGGTCGTGTTCGAGGGCGGCGCGCCGAAGAAGTCCGACTACCGCAAGTTCAAGATCCGGGGGGAGGGGGGAGCTCCAACGGCGGCCCCGACGACGTGGGTGCGATGCGCGAGGTGCTCACCCGCCGCCTCGGCCGATACCTCGAGCAGGCCGATCTGTCGCCCCACGACGCCAACCGCGACGCGAGCTTCGCGGCGCTGCCCGACCTGATCGTGATCGACGGCGGCAAGGGCCAGCTCTCGGCCGGCATCAGCGTGCTCGAGCCGCTGACCGAGCGCGGCGTCGCCGTCGTCAGCCTCGCGAAGCGGGTCGAGGAGATCTTCGTCCCCGGCCGGCCCGACTCGATCAGGCTCGAGCGCGGCTCCGAGGCGCTGCGGATCCTGCAACGGGTGCGCGACGAGGCCCACCGCTTCGCGATCACCTTCCACCGCAGCAAGCGCGACCAGTCGATGACCGCGTCGGCGCTGGACGGGATCAGGGGTGTGGGGCCCGCCCGCAAGCGTGCCCTGCTGAAGCACTTCGGCTCCCCCGAGCGACTTGTAAACGCGAGCCGCGAGGAGCTCGAAGCGGTGCCCGGGGTGCCCGGTAAGCTCGCTAGGGAAATCCACCGGCAACTGAACAGAGCCGGCTGATGTCGCCGAAAGCAGCGCCGAAAGAAGAAGGGGCAAGGGCCCGCGTCCGGGCAACGGCGCCAGCCCGAAGCGGGTCGAGCTCGTCGTGATCACCGGCCACTCCGGCGCCGGCAAGTCCGAGGCGATCGCGCGTTCGAGGACGGCGGCTACTTCTGCGTCGACAACCTGCCCCCGAAGATGATCGGCGCGCCTGGGCGAGCTGTTCAGCTTCGAAGGCAGCGGCGTCGAGCGCGCCGCGGTGGTCTCCGACGTTCGCGGCGGCGAGTACTTCGAGGACCTGCTGGCCGTGCTCGCCGAGCTCAAGGTCGGCGGCCTGGACCTCAAGGTGCTCTTCCTGGAGGCCGACGAGGAGACGCTGCTGCACCGCTACAAGGAGACGCGCCGACGGCATCCCCTCGCCCGCAGCGGCCGCATCGTCGACGGCATCCGCGAGGAGCGCGCCCTGCTGGCGCCGCTGCGCGAGCGCGCCGACGTCGTCATCGATACCACGGACCTCACCGGCGGCGCGCTGCGGCGCCGGATCGCGACCGAGATGATCGGCCGCGAGCGCGAGGAGAACCAGCTGGCGCTGACGCTGCTGACTTTCGGCTTCAAGAACGGGCCGCCGCGCGACGCCGACCTGACGCTGGACGTCCGCTTCCTGCCGAACCCCTACTACGTGGACGACCTGCGCCCGCTGACTGGCCAGGACGCCGAGGTCGTCGAGTACGTCGAGTCGGGCACCCAGGCCGGCGAGTTCTATGGCCGCCTGATGCCGCTGCTGGAGTTCCTGCTGCCCGCCTACGTCGCCGAAGGCAAGCAGCACCTGACGATCGCTGTCGGCTGCACGGGCGGCCGCCACCGCTCGATCACCGTCGCCGACCGCATCGCCCGCGAGGTCGGCAAGCGCGACGACGTGAAGCTGCGCGTCGTCCACCGCGACCTGGACTAGCCGCAGCAGTCATGGCCGGCGGTTACCGTATTGACATCTGTCGTTCTAATTGATATACATCGATTGATGGCCGTCGATCTGGAGCTTGCCCCGAAGCAGAAACGCCCGGCGGGCGAGCCCTGCTGCGAGCCGGTCGTCTACCCCGACATCGAGCGCGCAGAAGGCCGAGCGCATGGCGGCGGTCGCCAAGGCGCTCGGCGACCCGATCCGGATGCAGCTCGTCGACGTCCTGCGCAAGCACGCCGGCAAGGTCTGCGTCTGCGAGCTCGTGCCCCTCTTCGACCTCTCCCAGCCGACCGTCTCCCACCACCTGAAGAAGCTGCGCGAGGCGGGCATCGTCGGCTCCGAGCGCCGGGGGCTCTGGGCCTACTACTACGTCAACCCCGAGGCACTGGAGGAGTGAGCTCATGGCTGGATTAGCCGAATCGACCTGCTGCGACTCGAAGGCGCAGGAGACCTGCTGCGACGCATCCGAGCAAGGCCGCGTGCTGCGGGGCGGAGCACGGCGACGGCTGCGGGTGCTCGGCGGGCCAGGCGGGGACAACGAGCGGGGCCAGAGCGGCGGACGGTCAGGACGCCGTCCGTGAGCGCTACGCGGCGGCGGCCGACGCCGCGGCGAGCGGGGCCCGGCCAGCTGCGGCGGCGGCGACGCATCCTGCTGCGGGCCCAGCGCGCTGACCGAGACCCAGCAGGACTTCAAGGACTTCGGCGCCGGCCTCTACACGCGCAGAGGAGCAGGGCGAGCTTCCCAGACGCCGCGCAGCTCGCATCGCTCGGCTGTGGCAACCCCACGGCGGTCGCGGACCTGAACGAGGGCGAGACCGTGCTCGACCTCGGATCGGGCGGCGGCATCGACGTCCTGCTCTCCGCGCGCCGGGTCGGTGAGACCGGCAAGGCCTACGGGCTCGACATGACCGACGAGATGCTGGAGCTGGCCCGCCGCAACCAGCGCGAGGCCGGGGTCGAGAACGTCGAGTTCGTCAAGGGCACGATCGAGGACGTGCCGCTGCCAGACGATTCGATCGACGTGATCATCTCCAACTGCGTCATCAACCTCTCGGGCGACAAGCCGGCCGTGTTTCGCGAGTCCGCACGGGTCCTGCGGCCGGGGGGCCGCTTCGCCGTCACCGACGTGATCGCCGACCCAGACATGGACGAGGAGACCCGGACGGGACATGGAGCAGTGGACCGGGTGCATCGCGGGGCCCTGACCCGTGAGGCGTTCGAGCGCGAGCTGGTCGCAGCGGGGTTCGAGGGCGTCGAGATCGAGGAGACCCACCGCGTGCACGAGCACGCCGGCTCCGCGATCATCCGCGCCACGATCCCCGCATGACGACGGCCACCGCGCAGCTCAAGGACCCGCAGCAGCTCTACCTCGACTGGGAGCGGGCCCACTGGGCCGCCCAGGACATCGACCTGAGCCGCGACCCGGCCGATTGGGCGGCACTCGAGGACGGCGAACGCGACCTCCTCTACTTCGCCCTCAGCTCGCTGATGGTGGCCGAGGAGCGGATCTCGACCCAGTTCTGCGGCCTGGTCCTGGCCCAGGACGACGAGGAGGAGGGGAGCTACCTCTCGACCCAGCTCGTCGACGAGGTCCGCCACATGCAGTTCTACGCGCGTTTCCAGGACGAGGTGGTCGCCGACCCCGCGACGATCGGAGCCCATGTCGAGCGCGCCCGCGAGGTGCTGGGCGAGCCGTTCAAGCACATCTTCGACGAGGCGCTGGTCAAGGCCCACGACCGGCTGCGGCTGGATCCCCGCGGATCGCGAGGCCAAGGTCGATTTCGTGACGATCTACCACATGGTCCTGGAGGGGACCCTGGGCATCGTCACCTCGCACTTCCTGCTCGACCTGCTGCGCGAGCGCGAGCTGCTGCCCGGCTTCGCCGAGGGCTACGGGCTGATCGCCGCCGACGAGCAGCGGCACATCGCCTACGGGACCTGGTTCCTGCGCGAGGCCGTCGCAGGCCGACCCGGCGATGGGCGAGGTCGATTCGAGCGCGGCTGCTCGACCTGCTGCCGCATGTTGCCCAGGCGCTCTCGCCTCCGGGCGAGGGCACATTCGACGCGCTCGGCATCCAGCCGGGCGCCCTGGCCGAGTTCGGCCTCGGACGCGCTCAACCGCCGGCTCAGCATCGTCGGCGTGCCGCTCGAGCCCCCCGCCTGAGCGCCAGCAGGCAGAGCGCTGCCAGCGCGACCAGGCCGGCGCCGATGCCGAACGCGGCTCCCAGTCCCACCGCGCCCAGGGCGCCGATCATGAGCGGCGCCGCGATGCAGCACGCCACGGCGAACGCCGCCAGGGCGACGCCCGCCAGGCGCGAGCGCGCGGCGCTCATGCGGGCAGCTCCCAGGAGGCGACGAGGCCGGCCACCAGTCCGCGCAGCATCGGTGCGCCGTCCTCGGGCGCTTCGATCGCGAGCACCGTCGCGGACGGCTCGACCGCGGACGTCGAACTCGAAGAACGGGCAGCAGCTCGATTCCAGGCTGACGAACCGCTCGACCTCGGAGCGGGTTGCGTCGTCTCCGTCGAAGCGGAGCGTGGCTCGGGCACCGTTCGTCTCCACGTCGAGCAGCGACCTGCCCAGAAGTTGGGCCTGTGCCAGTCGCTCCGGGAGCTCCTCGGAGGTCAGGCTGCAGGCGATTGCCGGTGAGTCACCCATCGTTGCTCCTTGGTCGGAATTGCTCTTGCCCGAGTACCATCGATGTTGAAGTCGACTTCAAGTCAAGTGCAAGAGGACGCGAAACTCACGATCGGCCAGGTAGCGGACCGCGCGGGCGTCCGCACCTCGGCCATCCGCTACTACGAGCGCGTCGGCGTGCTGCCGCCGGCCGAGCGAGTGAGCGGCCAGCGCCGCTACCACGACGAGACGGTCAAGCGGCTCGGGCTGATCGGCGCCGCACAGCAGGCCGGGTTCAGCCTGGACGAGATCGCTGAGCTCCTCCGCAGCTCCGACGAGGGCCGGGCCTCGGAGCGGCTTCGGGAGATGGCCGAGCGCAAGCTGCCGGACATCCGTTCCCTGATCGACCGCGCCGAGCGCATGGAACGCTGGCTCGAGCAGGCGTCCAGCTGCGGCTGCTCGACCCTCGAGGCCTGCGCCCTGTTCGCGGGCGCCGACGACCTCCCGGGCCCCAACCGGGGACGGGGACGGGAGCCGGTTCGTCCCTAGACTGGCGCGGCCGTGGCCGAGGTCGTGATCAGCGCGAGGGGTTTGCGCAAGTCCTACGGGGACTTCGAGGCCGTTCAGGGCATCGACCTCGAGGTCAGCGCGGGGGAGGTGTTCGCCTTCCTCGGCCCCAACGGCGCCGGCAAGACGACGACCGTCGAGATCCTCGAGGGCTACCGCGAGCGCAGCGCCGGCGAGGTCAGCGTGCTGGGCGCGGACCCCGCCCGGGTGGACAGAGCGTGGCGAGAGCGGGTCGGCGTGGTGCTGCAGGAGTGCCGGCTGACTCCCGAGCTGACCGTCAGGGAGGCCGTCGCGCAGTACGCGGGCTATTACCCGGCGCCGCGCGACGTGGACGAGACGGTCGGGGTGGTTGGTCTGGGCGAGAAGGCCGAGACCAGGACCTCCAAGCTCTCCGGCGGCCAGCAGCGCCGGCTCGACGTCGCTCTGGCACTGGTCGGCGACCCGGAGCTGCTGTTCCTGGACGAGCCCACGACGGGCTTCGATCCCTCGGCCCGGCGCCAGGCCTGGGAGGTGATCGGCAGCCTCCGCGACCTCGGCAAGACGATCTTCCTGACCACCCATTACATGGACGAGGCCCAGGCGCTGGCCGACCGGGTCGCGATCCTCGCCGCCGGCCAGATCGTGGCCGAGGGCTCGCCCGACGAGCTCGGCGAGCGAGACCGCCGCGGGACCAGGATCAGCTTCCGGCTGCCGCCGGGGACGTCGGCCACGGAGCTCCCAGCCATAGCCCGCGAGAGCATGCGGCTGGAAGGTCAGGTCGCGTCGGCCCAGGTGGCCGATCCCGTGCCGCTGCTGCGCGCGCTGACGGCGTGGGCGACCGAACGACGCACGGACCTGCCGGGCCTCGAGGTCCGGCGGCCGAGCCTGGAGGACATCTACCTCGAGCTGACCGACGGCGAGCCCGCGGAGGATGGCGAGTGAGCGGCGCGCGGCTCGCCCTGCACCAGTTCCGCTTCGACCAGAAGGTCTTCTGGCGCAACCCGGCGTCGGTCTTTTTCACCGTGATGCTGCCGCTGATCTTCCTGTTCATCTTCGCGACGATCTTCGGCAACGACGAGATCGAGGAGCGGGGCGTCAAGACCACCACCTACTACGTGCCGGCGATCATCTCGCTGGCCGTGATCTCGGCGACGATGCAGAGCCTCGCGATCAACCTCACCCAGGATCGCGAGCGGGGGCTGCTGAAGCGGGTTCGCGGCACTCCGCTGCCGACGCAGATCTTCGTCGCGGGCAGGGTCGGGAACTCCCTCGTGGTCTCGGTCCTGATGGTCATCCTGGTGGCCGTGATCGGGCGCCTGGTCTACGACGTCTCGATCCCGACCGACAGGCTCCCGGCGGTGCTGGTGGCCCTGGCCGTCGGCGCGTTCGCGTTCTGCTGCCTCGGTTTCGCTCTGACCGCGGCCATCCCCTCCGAGGACGCGGCGCCGGCGATCTCGAACGCGGTCGTGCTGCCGCTCTACTTCATCTCGGGGATCTTCATCCCGGACAGCGAGATCCCCGAGGGTGTCCTGAATTTCGCCGATCTCTTCCCGATCCGCCACTTCTTCGAGGCCTTCTTCACCGCCTGGGATCCCAACACGACCGGGGCCGGCTTCGAGTGGGCGGACCTCGCAATCGTCGCCGCCTGGGGGGTGGCGGGGCTGCTGGTGGCGCTGTACGCGTTCCGCTGGGAGCCGCGCCGCTAGCAACCCGGCTAGGCTCCCGGCAGTTGATGATCCACTACGTAGCTCTCAACGTGTCGGACCTGGAACGGAGCGGCGCCTTCTATGACGCGATCCTCGCGCCACTCGGCTGGCGCCGTCAGGCCGAGCGGGCCGGCGCGATCTCCTGGGGGATGAACAAGCCGGCCCTGTTCGTCAGCGGCGACGGTGGCGAGAAGCCCGGCTTCGGCGTCGTGTCCTTCCCCGCCAAGAGCATCCCGGCCGTCAAGGCCTCGTACGAGTCGGGCATGGCCCGCGGCGGCACCTCGGTCGCCGAGCCGGGCACCGCGCCCGCGCACGGATCGGGCACGTACGCTGCCCGGCTGCAGGACCCGGACGGGTACGAGGTGGAGATCATCTCCGCGCCGGAGTAGCCCGGCCGGGTGTACTAGCTTGAAGGGCCCGACAGCGTCCCAGAGCAAGGAGGAAGGCGAATGGCAGTGAAGGTCGGCATCAACGGCTTCGGGCGCATCGGCCGCAACCTCTTCCGGGCGGCCAAGGCATCGGGCGCCGAGATCGACTTCGTCGGGGTAAACGACCTGGTGGACAACGAGACGCTCGCCCACCTTCTCAAGTACGACTCGGTCCTCGGCCCCTACAAGGGCGAGGTGGGCGTCGGCAAGGACGGGCTGGTCGTGGACGGGGACGAGCTGCGCGTGCTGTCCGAGAAGGATCCCGCCGCACTCCCCTGGGGCGACCTCGGCGCCGACGTCGTGATCGAGTCCACCGGGCTGTTCACCAAGCGCGACGACGCCTCCAAGCACCTCGACGCGGGGGCCAAGAAGGTGATCATCTCCGCGCCCGCCACCGAGCCCGACATCACGGTCGCCCTCGGCGTCAACTTCGACGCGTACGACCCCGAGCAGCACCACATCATCTCCAACGCCTCGTGCACGACGAACTGCCTCGCACCGGTCGCCAAGGTCCTGCACGAGTCGGTCGGCATCGACCACGGGCTGATGACGACGATCCACGCCTACACCGCCGACCAGCGACTCCAGGACATGCCCCACAAGGACCCGCGCCGCGCCCGCGCGGCCGCAGTCAACCTGATTCCGACCTCAACTGGCGCGGCCAAGGCGGTCGGCCTGGTCCTGCCGGACCTGAACGGACGGCTCAACGGCATGGCGATCCGCGCGCCCGTGATCACGGGTTCGCTCGTCGACCTGACGTTCCAAGCGAGCAAGGAGACCTCCGTCGAGGAGGTCAACGAGGCGATCAGGGGCGCCGCCGACGGCGACCTCAAGGGGATCCTCAAGTACACCGAGGACCCCATCGTCTCCACCGACATCATCAGCGACCCGCACTCGTCGATCTTCGACGCCGAGCAGACGATCGTGATGGAGGGGAACATGGTCAAGGTCTTCTCCTGGTACGACAACGAGTGGGGCTACTCCAACCGCTGCGTCGAGCTCGCCGAGAAGGTCCTGCAGCCGGCCGCCGTATCCGCCTAGCTTGGCCCTGAAGAAGGCGAGCGTCCGGGACGCGGAGGTCGAGGGGAAACGCGTGCTGATGCGGGCGGACCTGAACGTGCCGCTCGAAAAAGGGCGGATCACGGATGACACGCGGATTCGCGCGTCACTTCCGACGGTCGAGCACCTGCGCGAGCGCGACGCGGCCGTCGTGCTCGTTTCGCATCTGGGGCGCCCGAAGGGGGTGGACCAAAGCCTTTCGATGAAGCCCGTCTCGGACCGCCTCGGAGAGCTGCTGGAGGCCGAGGTCAAGCAGGCCCCGGCCGTGGTGGGCGACGAGGTCGAGTCATTGGCGGCCGCGCTCGAGCCGGGTGAGGTTCTGGTGCTGGAGAACAGCCGCTTCGAGCCTGGAGAGACGAAGGACGATCCCGAGCTGGCCCAGGCCCTGGCCGCGCTCGCGGACGTCTACGTCAACGACGCATTCGGCTCGTCGCACCGCGCCCACGCGACCACGCACGGCGTCACCGAGCACCTCCCCGCGCACGCCGGCCTGCTGATGGAGCGCGAGCTGGAGGAGCTGAGCAAGGTTCGCGATGACCCTGAGCATCCGCTGGTGGTCGTTCTCGGGGGCGCCAAGGTGACCGACAAGATCGGCGTGATCGAGCGATTCCTCGACACGGCCGACGAGATCCTGATCGGCGGCGCCATGTGCTTCAGCTTCTTCAAGGCCGAGGGGCGCGACACGGGCGAGTCCCTGCTGGACGACGAAAGCGTCGAGGCGGCCCGTGACCTGCTTCCGCGTGCCGAGCGAGCGAAGGCGCGGATGCATCTGCCCGAGGACCTCGTTCTGGGCCGCGAGTTCAGCGCCGACACCGAGGTGATGGAGCTGAACGGAGTCGACGTGCCCGAGGGTTGGATGGGCCTCGACATCGGCACCAACACGGCCGCCAAGTACGGCAAGCTGATCGCCGGGGCGGGAACCGTCCTCTGGAACGGGCCCATGGGCGCCTTCGAGCTGGCGCCGTTCGCGGCGGGCACCCGGGCCGTCGCCGAGGCGGTCGCCTCCACCTCCGGTCACAGCGTGGTCGGAGGAGGCGACTCGGCCGCGGCGATGGTCCAGTTCGGCCTGGACGACGACGTGGATTGGCTCTCGACCGGCGGAGGCGCCTCGCTCGAGTTCCTCGAGGGCTCCGACCTGCCCGGGGTGGAGGCGCTGCTCGACGCGAGCGAGGTGGCCGAGCACCCCCGGACGCGAAGCCGAGGAGGTGCGACCGATGCCTGACCGCGTGCCGATCCTCGCCGCGAACTGGAAGATGCACAAGACCGTCGCCGAAACGGAGGAGTTCCTGAACTCACTGCTGCCGCGCGTGCCCGGCGTGGGGCCGGAGGTCGTGATCTGCCCGCCCTACACGGCGCTGCGGGCGGCGGTGGAGGCCTGCGCGGGCGGCCCCGTGCGGGTGGCGGCCCAGAACATGCACCAGGAGCAGAGCGGCGCCTTCACCGGCGAGATCTCGGCGCCGATGCTGCTGGAGCTGGGGGTCCAGGGCGTGATCCTCGGCCACTCCGAGCGCCGCCAGTACTACGCCGAGAGCGACGAGGACCTCGCCCTCAAGGTCCCGGCGGCCCTGAAGGCCGGCCTGCAGCCGATCCTCTGCGTCGGAGAGAACGAGTCCCAGCGCGACGCCGACGAGACCGCCGAGGTGCTGACCCGTCAGATCGACGCCGATCTGGCGCAGGTTGACGGCTCGAGCCTGGCGGACGTGGTGATCGCGTATGAGCCGATCTGGGCGATCGGCACCGGCCGCACCGCCACGCCCGAACAGGCCCAGGAGGCCTGCGCCCTGGTGCGCGAGCGCATCGCCGCCCGCGACGCGAGCTCCGCCGAGGGCGTCCGCGTCCTCTACGGGGGCTCTGTGAAGCCCGGCAACGCGGCCGAGCTGATCGGCCAGCCCGACGTGGACGGCGCCCTGGTCGGCGGGGCGAGCCTGGACCCCGACGACTTCGCGGCGATCATCGAAGCGGCCGCATGAGCGACGGCGACGGGCTGCCGGCCGGGCCCGAGCGCGCGCCCGTCCCTTCCGTCGCGGTGGTGGTTCTGGATGGCTGGGGCCTGGCCCCGGACGGTCCCGGCAACGCGGTCAGCCAGGCCGAGACGCCGACCTTCGACGGGCTCTGGGAGCGCTATCCGCACACCACGCTCTCCACCTCGGGCCGGGACGTGGGCCTGCCGCCCGGCCAGATGGGCAACTCCGAGGTCGGCCACCTCAATCTGGGCGCGGGCGCGATCGTGAAGCAGGATCTGGCGCGGATCGACGAGGCGATCGCCGACGGTTCGTTCTTCGAGAACGAGGCGCTGAAGGCCGTGTGCGCGCGGGCGCTGGCGTCCGAGCGCGGCCGCCTGCACGCGATCGCGCTGGTCTCGGACGGGGGTGTCCACTCGGGCTGGGAGCACATCGAGGCGATGATCGAGCTGGCCGCGGCCGAGGGCGTCCCCGACCTGGTCCTGCATGCGCTCACCGACGGCCGCGACACGCTGCCCAAGTCGGGGGCGGGATACGTCGCCGAGGTGCAGCGCTGGCTCCGGCACGCCGGCCGGATCGGCACCGTGGGCGGTCGCTACTGGGGAATGGACCGAGACCGCCGCTGGGACCGCACCAAGCGCGCCTACGACGCGATCGTGCACGCGCGCGCGCCGCGCGCCGACGACCCCGTGGAGGCGGTGAAGCAGGCGTACGAGCGCGGCGAGACCGACGAGTTCATCGAGCCCACTGTGATCGGCGACTACGACGGGATGGCGGCCGACGAACCCGTCGCCTTCGTCAACTTCCGGCCGGACAGGGCGCGGCAGCTGACGATGGCCCTCGGGGACCCGGAGTTCGCCGAGTTCGACCGCGGAGGCGGCGGCCCGCTGGCGGTGAGCACGATGACCGAGTACAAGGAAGGCTGGCCCTACCCGGTCGCGTTTCCGCCTTTCGAGCCCGAGACGACCCTGACCGAGACCATCGCCGAGCGCGGCGAGCGCCAGCTGCACGTCGCCGAGACCGAGAAGTACGCCCACGTCACCTACTTCTTCAACGGAGGCCGCGAGGACCCGTGGAGCGGGGAGGAGCGCCACCTCGTCGACTCACCCCGAGACGTCCCCACCTACGACAAGAAGCCGCAGATGAGCGCCGCCGCGGCGGCCGCCGAATTCGCCGGCAACTGGGCCGAGGGGGGCTACTGCTTCGGGATCATCAACTTCGCAAACCCCGACATGGTCGGCCACACCGGCGTGATCCCGGCGGCGGTAGCGGCCATCGAGGAGGTGGACCGCGAGCTCGCACGGGTCCTCGCCGCCGTGCACGCGACGGGCGGGGCCTGCATCGTCACCGCCGACCACGGCAACGCCGAGCAGATGCTCGAGCCGGACGGATCGCCGAACACCGCGCATTCGACCAACCCGGTGCCGGCGATCCTCACCGTCAGCTCGGCCTCGCTGCGCGAGGGCGGAATCCTCGCCGACGTGGCGCCGACGGTCCTGGAGCTGCTCGAGATCCCGCAGCCGGAGGCGATGACGGGTCGCTCGCTGCTCGCCTGAGCGTCCCAGGGCATCCCGCCTAGGCTTGGCGGGTGCGCAGGGACCCCGCCAGGCTCACTTTCGAGATTCAGGCCCGTGACGGCTCGGCCCGCACGGGCCTGATCCGTACCGCCCACGGCGACATCAACACGCCGGCGTTCATCCCCCTGGCGACGAAGGCGAGCGTGCGCTCGCTCTCGTCCGCCGAGGTCGCCGAGCTCGGGTACGAGCTCGTGCTCGGCAACACCTTCCACCTGCACCTGGCGCCGGGCGAGGCGCGGATCGCCGCCCACGGCGGACTGCACGGGTTCATGGGCTGGGAGCGGGCGATCATCACCGACTCGGGCGGCTTCCAGGTCTTCTCGCTGGCCCACGGCGGCGTCGCGGACGAGATCAAGGGACGGCGCGGCGAGCAGGCCGGAAGCGCCAAGGTCGAGATCTCCGAACGCGGCGTCAGCTTCCAGTCCCTGCTGGACGGCTCCGACCGCTTCATGGGGCCGGAGGAGTCGATGGACATCCAGGCCAAGCTGGGATCGGATATCGCGCTCGCCTTCGACGAGTGCACGCCCTACCACGCCGACCGCGACTACACGGCGCGCTCGATGGAGCGCACCCACCGCTGGCTCGACCGTTGCCTGGAATGGCACGAGCGTGAGGGGCCGGCGGAGCAGGCGGTGTTCGGGATCGTCCAGGGCGGGGCGCACGAGGAGCTGCGGCGTGAGTCCGCCGAGGCGGTGAGCTCGGCGGGGGTGGATGGGGTCGCGATCGGCGGGACCCTGGGCAAGGAGAAGGCGCAGATGCGCGAGGTGCTGGGATTCACGGCGCCGCTGCTCCCGCCCGAGGCGCCTGTGCACCTGCTCGGGATCGGGGAGGTGGACGACCTGTTGGCCGGGATCGCTCTGGGGATCGACGTCTTCGACTGCGCCGTTCCGACGCGGCTGGCCCGCCACGGGGTGGCGATTGCGCCGGAGCCCGATGGGCGCTTCCGGATAGACCTGGCCAAGTCTCGCTTTGCGGACGACGAAAAACCGATCACCGAAGGCTGCCCCTGCGAAGCCTGCCGGCGACACAGTCGCGCGTACTTGCACTACCTGGCGAGGAACAACGAGCTCACGGGCGCGCGCCTGCTCGCGCTCCACAACCTGACCTACATGGAGCGCCTGACTGGTGCGGCACGAACAGCGATCAAGGAAGGCAGATACGCCGCATACGCCGAGGCGATTCTCGGCGGCTCGACGCCTTGGCAGGCCGCCTGACGCATTGAGGGAAGGGTTGAGGGGGCTATAGCCCCCTCAACCCCGCCATCACTGAGCCGGAGCTTGGTCCTGGCCCGGTGCCGCATCGTGGAACCGCTCGCGCCTAGTTCGTGGTGTTGTCCTCGATGACGTTGCGCAGCTCGTTGATCTGGTCGTCGATGTTGTCCTTGACGACGTCCTCGAGGTTGGTGCGGTCACCGGAGTCGGTCGTGGTCAGCACGACGGCGCCCGCGACCACCGCCGCGAGCAGCAGCAGGGCGATCAGCATCAGCGCGTTGCGCGCGAGGTTGCCGCCGCGCGAGCGCTGGGACTGGGGCGGGGGCTGCTGGCGGGCCGGCGGGCGCACCTGGCGCCGGGTCGGCCGGCTGGTCTGGGTGCGGGGCATACGGCGGGTGGCGGACGTGGGGTCGTCGCCGGGCATCACCCGGGTGGCGCCCGTCTGGGTGGGCGACTCGCCTCCGAGGCCGCGTCGCAGGGCGTCGGCCAGCTCGCCCGCCGCGGCGAAGCGGTGCGCGGGGTCGGAGTCGAGCGCCACCAGCACCGCGTCGCCGACGCTCTGGGGCACGGAGTCGCTGTAGGAGGAGGGATGGAGCGGCTGCTCGGACTGCTGCCGGACCGCCAGCTCGGCCAGCGAGGCGCCTTCGTAGGGAAGCCGGCCCGTGAGGAACTGGTAGAGGACGACGCCCAGGGAGTAGACGTCCGAGGCCGGGGTCGCCTCGTCCCCGCGGGCCTGCTCGGGGGCGAGGTAGGCGGCAGTTCCCACAACTGAACCTACTTGGGTTATTCGTGTTTGCTCGCTCGCACGGGCGATGCCAAAATCGGCCAGCTTCACGGTCATGTCGCCGCCGCGCTCGGCGGGGCCGCCGATGATCATCAGGTTGCCGGGCTTGACGTCGCGGTGGATGATCCCGTGGCGGTGCGCGTAGTCGAGGCCCGCGCAGGCCTGAATGCCGATATCGACGGTGGTTTCCGGCTCGAGCGCGCCCTCTGACTGCAGCAGCTGGGCGCCGGACCTGCCCTTCACGTACTCCATCACGATGTAGTACTGGCCCAGGTCGTTGCCGGTGTCGTAGACCTGGACGATGTTGGGGTGGACCAGCTTTGCCACGGCCAGCGCCTCGCGGCGGAAGCGGGCGACGAAGCGGTCGTCGTCGCTCAGGTGCTCGGCCAGGATCTTGACCGCGACCGTCCGCTCGAGGATCGTGTCGGTGGCCCTGAACACGCTGGACATGCCGCCGGAGCCGAGGCGGTCCTCGATCCGGTAGCGGTCGCTGATCAGCTCGCCCTTTGGGCTGCGCGGGCTCACAGGCCGTCGCTCCCCGGCGGGCCGATGCCCCCGCCGCCCGTGTTCGGCGGCTCGGTGGGCGTGGTCGGCTCGGTCGGCTCCGTGGTCGTCTCCTCGGTGGTGGTCTCCTCCTCGGTGGTCGTTTCCTCCTCGGTGGTGGTCTCCTCCGTCGTCGTCTCCTCGGGTTGCTCGCAGTCCGACTCGAGCAGCTCGCCGAGATTGAGCGCGCCCCGCTGCAGCGCGTCCACGACGTCCTCGTTGACATCGGAGGGCAGCCCGGCCAGCTCCTCCTGGAACTCCTGGACCTTGTCGGCCGCGACCAGGCAGCTGCCCACCTCGACGTTGTCCTGCACCTCCTGCAGCGTGGAAGCCAGCGTGACCGCGTTCTCCTCGGGGATCGACGGCTCGGGTTCGTCGTCGCCGCCGCAGCCGGCGGCCAGCGCCGCCGAGGCGGCGAGACAGAGAATCGCGAGGATCGGCTTCCGTCCCTGCATCGCGGCGATGCTAGCTAAGGGGCGCGCGCTCACTGGCCCACCGAGAGGCGGTCTGCAAGCAGGTCCGGGAGGCCCGCCTCGCGGATCGCGCCGGCGGCGCGTTCGATGTCGTATTCGACCCGGCGGTAGGTCGCCTTCCACTGGTCGGTGTCCAGCTCCAGCCACGCCGCCCGGGGATCGCCGTCGCGTGGCTGGCCGACGCTGCCGGGGTTGAGAAGCCAGCGGCCCTCGGTCAGGTCGATCTCGTGGCCCTCGGGGGCCTGGCCGCCCTCGCCTCCGTCGCCGCCGTCCGTGAAGAACAGCGCCACATGCGAGTGGCCGACCAGGCTCACCCTCGCCGACTGCTCCTCCATGCACTCGAGCGCCTGGTCCACCGCCAGCACGTACTCCCAGACGGGGTCGCGCGGCGAGGCGTGGTAGAGGCCCACCTCCCGGTCGGTCGCCTCGGGCTTCAGCCCCTTCAGGAACTCCATCGTCTCGGGCTTGGCGTTCTCGCGGGTCCAGTCCACTGCGGCCGCGGCGGAGGCCGAGAAGACCTCGGTGTCGATCTCGCCGATCACCGCCAGGTCGTGGTTGCCGACCAGGCTCAGCTCGCAGTGCTCGGCTGTGAGCGTGGCGCAGTCGTCGGGCTGGGCGCCGTATCCGACCACGTCTCCAAGGCACCAGCGCCGCTCCAGGCCCGCGTTCTCGGTCGCCTCCAGCACCGCTTCGAGCGCGGGCAGGTTGCTGTGGATGTCGGTCAGGACAGCGATCCGCATGGGGATGAGGGGCTTCGGGGAGGCCGCGAAGGGCCGTCTATCGTAGGGACAGATGCCGCGCACGAGCGTTCTCAAAGGGGCGGGCGGCGGGACGCCCCGGTGGGTGCGGCTCGGCGCCACGGCGGTGGCCGCCGTGGTCGTGGCCGAAGCCGCCGCCTGGGTGCTGCGGCCCCGCGACGTGGTCGAGCCGGTGGACGTCGATGAGAGCTCGTACTTCACGAGCGCCGAGATCGAGCGCGCCGAGGACTACCGATCGGGCCAGCGGCTGCTGTTCGTCGGTGGTTTGGCGGCCGAGGGCGCCGTCCTGCTGCTGCTCGTCAGCGGCCGCCCCGCCGTCGCCAGGCGTGCCCTGGAGAGGGCGGGCGAGCGGCCCGTGCTGGGCGGCGCGGCCGCGGCCGCGGGCCTGTTCGGCGCGCTGGCCGTCGTCTCGCTCCCCTTCGACGTCGCCGCGCACGAACGGGCGGTGGACATCGGCCTCTCCACCCAGGACCTCGGCGCATGGCTGGGCGACTGGGTGAAGGCCAACGGGATCAACGCCGCGATCGCCGCCGGCGTGGGCACCGGGCTGCTGGCCCTGATCCGCCGCTCCCCGCGGCGCTGGTGGATCCCGGCCAGCGCCGGCCTGGTCGGCCTGGCGGGGCTCTTCACCTGGCTGGCGCCGGTGGTGCTGGCCCCCGTCTTCAACGAGTTCGAGGAGCTGCCTCCGGGCCAGGTGCGCTCGGACGTGCTCGAGCTGGGCGAGCGCGCCGATGTCGAGATCGGCGAGGTCTACAGCGTCGACGCCAGCCGCCGCAGCACCGCCCTCAACGCCTACGTCGGCGGCCTCGGCCCGACCAAGCGGGTCGTGCTCTACGACAACCTGCTGGAGGAGGCCGACCGCGGCGAGCGCAACTCCGTCGTCGCCCACGAGCTCGGCCACGTGCACGGAAACGACATCCCGCGCGGCCTGCTGTTCGTCGCGATCGCGGCGCCGCTCGGGCTGCTGTTCGCTGCCGGCTTCTCGGAGGCCCTGGGCCGGCGCTCGGGCGCCGAGCCGGGCCGGCCCGCCTCGCTCCCGGCCCTCGCGGTCGCCCTCGCGGTCACCTCGTTCGGGATCGGGGTGGTCGGCAACCAGCTCTCGCGCGCGGTCGAGGCGCGGGCGGACACCTTCGCGCTGGAGCTGACCGATGATCCCCAGTCCCTGATCGGGCTGCAGACCCGGCTGGCGAGGACGAATGTCTCCGATCCCGATCCGCCCGACGCGGTCAGCTTCCTGCTGGGCACCCACCCGACCGCGCTGGAGCGCATCGGCGCAGCCGAGGCCTGGCAGGAGGGCGAGCGGGCATCCGGCGGCACCTCCTCGGACACACCTCTCGCTTCCCGGGCCTCCGGCCCCTCACGCGTCCGGGGGTGCCTTGAAGGTCCACCTGATCACGGTGGGGAAGGCGAAGGCGCCCTTCCTGGAGCCCGACGCCCACTACCGCAAGCTGCTCAGCCGCCGCCAGCCCGTCGAGGTGATCGAGGTCCGCGACGAGGCCAACATCGAGGGCCGCATCCCCGGACGCGCCCACGTGGTCGCCCTCGACCGAGGCGGCAAGGCGCTCAGCTCCCGCGCCTGGGCCAACTGGCTCGAGGAGCGCCGCATCGACGCCCGCGACGTCTGCTTCCTGATCGGCGGCCCACGCGGCCTGCCTCCCGAGGCCCTCGACCTCGCCGACGAGCGCGTGTCGCTCGGCCCCCAGACGCTCGCGCACCAGCTCGCCCGCGTCGTCCTGCTCGAACAGCTCTTCCGCGCCACGAAGATCCTGGCGGGCGAGCCATACCATCACTGACCGTGGGCGATCCGGTCGCAGAGCTGAGGACGGCGGTCGAGGACGCGGTCGGGGCGCTTCGCGACGGCGCGGAGCCCGGCTCCTCGTCCCCGACGCTGGAGCGGCCGCCGAAGGCCGACTTCGGCGACTTCTCGACGAACGCCGCGATGCTGCTGGCGCCCACCCTCGGCGAGCAGCCTCGCGAGATCGCCGAGAAACTGGCCGAGCGGCTGCGCGGCAGCCTCGGCGCCGACCTGGAGAAGGTCGAGGTGGCCGGTCCCGGCTTCCTCAACCTGTTCCTGACCGACGCCTGGTACCGGCGGGCCGCCGCCGCATTGCTGGCCGCCGGCGAGGAGATGGGCCGCCCGGCCCCGCCGGATGCACCAGAGCCCATGCTGATCGAGTTCGTCTCGGCCAACCCGACCGGCCCGCTGACAGCGGCGGGGGGACGGCACGCCGCCTACGGCGACTCGGTCGGCCGCGCGCTCGAGTTCGCGGGCGTGCCGGTGCGGCGCGAGTACTACGTCAACGACCGCGGCGGCCAGATCGACCGCTTCGCGGAGTCGATCGCGGCGCGGATCACCGGTGGCGAGATGCCCGAGGGCGGCTACGAGGGCGAGTACGTGGCCGAGCTGGCCGACCGCCTCGGGGAGGAGGGGGTGGACCCGGGCGACCTCGAGCAGCTGCGGGGCCGGGGCGCCGAGCTGATGCGCGTCCAGATCGAGGAGACGCTGCGGAACTACGGCGTCGAGTTCGACACCTGGTCCTCCGAACGCCGGTTGTACGAGTCGGGCGCGGTGGACAGGGTGCTGGCCGACCTGCGCGAGAGCGGGCACGTGTACGAGAGCGAGGGGGCGACCTGGCTGCGCGCCAGCGAGCTCGGCGACGACAAGGACCGCGTCCTGATCCGCTCCGAGGGGGACTCGACCTACTACCTGGCCGACATCGCCTACCACCGCGAGAAGCTCGAGCGCTCGGGCGGCCGCCTGCTCGACGTGCTCGGGGCCGACCACCACGGCTACACGCAGCGGCTGCGCGCGGCGCTGGCGGCCCTGGGGCTGGACCCCGAGCGGCTCGAGTTCTCGATCATGCAGCTGGTCCACGTCGTCGAGGGCGGCGAGCGCGCGCAGATGTCGAAGCGCAAGGGGGAGTTCGTGACGCTCGACGAGCTGATCGACGACATCGGCGTCGACGCGACCCGCTTCTTCATGCTGCAGCGCAGTCACGACACCAGCGTGGACCTCGACCTGGAATTGGCGCGGAAGACCTCGAACGAGAACCCCGTCTACTACGTCCAGTACGCGCACGCCCGCATCGCGAGCATCCTGCGCAAGGCGGGGGAGGGCGCCGAGTCGCGCGCGGAGTCGGCGGACCTCGACGCGGTCGCGGGGCCGGTCGAGCCCTCGGAGCGCGCGCTGATCAAGCGCCTCTGCGAGCTGCCCGACGAGGTAAGTGAGGCCGCCGCCCGCCGCGCCCCCCACCGCCTCTGTGCCTACGCGACCGCGACCGCGGCCGACTTCCACGCCTTCTACCGAGACTGCCAGGTGGTCGGCGCCGAGGGCGAGGGCGTCGAGGACTCGCGCCTGGCGACCTGCCTGCTGACGAAGCGCGCCATCGCCCGCACGCTGGGCATGCTGGGGATAAGCGCGCCGGAGAGCATGTAGCTACAGGTCGTACGAGGACATGTCGCGGTCCAGCCGCTCGGCGTCCCCTGGCTCGAGCTCGCGCCCGGCGTCGTCTGCCTCGCGCCTGCGCGCCAGCCTGGCGATCGCGAGCCCGATCAAGATCGCGGCGATCCCGATCCCAAGCGCCGGGATCACCCATGCGGTGAGGTCGAAGCCCTCGGACTCCGGCAGCGCCAGCACGTCCTCGCCGTACTCGGCGACGAGGGCGTCCTTGATCTCCTCCTTCGTCATCCCGTCGTCGATGAAGCCGCGGATCAGCTCGCGCTCGCGCTCGGCCTGCGGCGAGTCCGACAGCTCCAGCGTCGTTCCGCAGATCGGGCACATCACCTCGTCCTCGATGTCGGGGAGCGAGGCCTGCTGGGCGCCGGCGGCAGCCGGAGCGAGCAGCGCCAGCGCGGTCAGGGCGACGGCGAGCCTCATCCGGCCTTGCCGCCGTCGGGGACCTGAGGCTCCACGTACTCGGCCAGGTAGGTCTCGTCCACCGGGCCGCGCCGGATCAGCGCGATCCGACCCTCGGGGTCGACCAGGAACGATTCGGGGAAGCCGGTCATGCCGTACGCGTCGCGCCGCTCGCGTCCGTCCCCGTCACGGAGCTGCGGGTAGGTCAGGTCGTACTCGTCGACGAAGGCGGCGGCGTCGTCGGTGTTGTCGTCGAGGTTGATCCCGAGCACCATGAAGCGCTCGGGGTGGGCGCGGTGGAACTCCTGCAGGGCCGGCGCCTCGCTGCGGCAGGGCTCGCACCACGAGGCCCAGAAGTTGACCAGCACCCATTTGCCGCGGTAGTCCTCGAGGCTGGCGGTGTCGGAGCCGTCGAGGGTGCTGAGCTGCTTGTCCGGGGCGGGATCGCCGACGGCAAGGGCCTCCTCTCCCTTGCTCAGCAGCCCGTAGCCGAGCAGCCCGAGCACGGCGAGGACGACCAGAAACGCGATGAATGTTCGGACCCCCATTCGGGCACAAGGCTAGAGCGCGGGTGCGCTCGGCGGACCTAGAATGTCGAGCCCCAGCGGACGTAGCTCACCTGGTAGAGCGCGAGCTTCCCAAGCTCGAGGTAGCGGGTTCAAGTCCCGTCGTCCGCTTTCACGCATGGGATTGATCACGTGGATAGCCCGCAAGCTCGGCGGCTTCGGCCGCAAGCTCGCCGTGCGCAGCCGCTGGCTGGCCAAGCGCCTCTGGCTGGTGATGCTGGCCGACGTGCTCTGGACGACCCGCAGGCACTGGGTGCGCCTCCAGCCCCAGGAGCGCGGGCGGCTGCTGGAGCTGGCTAAGAAATCGAAGGGCCAGCCCGGCAAGAACCTGAGCAAGCGCGAGCGCCGGGAGGCGAGCGACCTCCTGGACAAGCTCGGTCACATCGAGTACGCCGGCAACGTCGCCGGGATCGTGCTCCCGTTCAGGCCGCTGAGTCGGCTGGCCGCCAAGTTCCTGGAGAGCAGGCGGCAGGAGGCGAAGAGGCGGCTCGACGACGCCGACGCGGCCGACGGCGCCGACGACCGCGTCGTGATCCCTACGAAGCCGGGGGCGGAGAGTGGCGCTCCCCCGCCTCGATCGGAACCGAAAGCCGGTTCGAAGGCGTAGCCAGCGGACAGACCCGGATCCCCTCGGATCGCCGTTATCGTGGCCGCATGGCCTATGACGAGGCGCTCGCGGACCGGATTCGCGAGGTGCTGGCGCCCCACAGCGAACTGAGCGAGAGGAAGATGTTCGGCGGGATCGCGTTCATGCTGGCCGGAAACATGTGCTGCGGGGTGATCGGCGAGGACCTGATGGTGCGGCTTGGCCCCGACGAGGGGCCGAAGGCGCTGGGGGAGGAGGGGGTGCGGCCGATGGACTTCACCGGGCGCCCGATGAAGACCGCGGTCTACGTCTCGCCCGAGGTCACGGCGGACGACGCCCGGCTGGCCGGCTGGGTCGAGGCCGGAGCGGCCTACGCCTCCTCGCTGCCGCCGAAGAAAGCCAAGAGGAAGCCGAAGGCCAAGGCCTGATGGCCGTCCGGGTGACCACCGATCGTGCGGCGCCGCAGCGCGCGTACCTCGTGGCCTGGAACGCGCGCGACGCCGATCGCGTCGCCTCTTTCTTCGCCGACTAGTCCTGAAGCGTGCTGTTGATCTCGGTGATCGTCGAGTCGATCTCGGCGCCGATCCGGTTCGCCTCGACGACGAACTGGCCGACGACGCCCGCGGCCGCCGCCGCCCCGCCCGCCGCGACCTCGTTGGCGGCGTTGGTGGCCTCGTCGGAGAGGGTGTTCAGGTCGGCGACGATCCTGTCGTGCAGGTCCGTGACATCCGAGGGCGGCTCGATCGCGTCGAGGCCGGTTGCCGCGGTGCCCACCTGCGTCGCCACTTCCTCGAGGGCCGATGAGACCTGTTGCGGCGAGCCTCCGGTGGCCGGCAGCGCCTGCACGCTCCTGAGCAGCGTCGAGCTGACCTCGTTGACCTGATCCACGTAGTCGTTGTTCTCGGCCGTGTCCTCGTCGCAGGCGGACAGCGCCAGCGCGGAGGCGGCGAGCAGGGCGAGGACCGGGTAGCGAAGTCGAGACATGTTCCCCTCCATGGATTGCGAGTCGAGGCGCCGCAATCCTATGGGCCTACGTTGCCTGCCGGCATACCTCTTCCGCTCTCCGCCGACTACGTCGGCTGCGAGCTAGGCCGAATCAGGATCTCGTTGACGTCTACGCCGTCGGGCTGCTCCAGCGCCCAGAGGGCGGCGCGGGCGATGTCGTCGTCGGCGAGGGCGCGCTCCGGGCCGGGGCGGTTGTCGAAGAAGTCGGTGTCGACCATCCCCGGCGCGAGCAGCGTCACCCGGATCGTCTGGTTGTCGTGAATCTGCCGCAGCTCCTGCCTCAGGCTCTCGGCCATTCCGCTCACGGCCCACTTGGTCGAGGAGTAGAGCGAGCCTGGGAGCGCCCGGCGGCCCGCCACGGAGCCGGTGATCAGGTAGTGGCCGGCGTCGGCGTCGAGCAGGGTGGGCAGGGTGGCTCGGATCGTGAGCGCGACCCCGAGCACGTTGGTCAGGACCATCGAGCGCCAATGCTCGGGCGACTCCTCGAGGAAGCCGCGCTGGGCGCCGAAGCCGGCGTTGGCCGCGACCGCGTCGAGGCGGCCGAAGCGCTGGGTCGCGGTCCGCGCCAGGTTCTGGGCGTCGTCCCAGTCGGTGACGTCGCAGCGCACGGCCAGCGCCCGGTCCTCGCCGCCGAGCTCGGCCGCCAGCTTCACCAGCGGCTCCTCCCGCCGCGCCCCCAGCACCAGCCTGTAGTCGCTCTCGGCGGCCCGCCGGGCGAGCTGGGCGCCGATGCCGCTGGACGCTCCGGTGATCAGCAGGACTTTGTCGTCGGCCACGGTCCGGATTGTCGCATTGCGATAATCGACCGGCAATGGACCCCGCCCGCAAGCGACAGATCCGCCTCGTGGTGGCGCTGTCCGCGGCCGTGCTGCTGGCCGCGGGCCTCGTATATACGTCGTTCAGCGCCTCCACCGAGGCGCGGGAGCCCTCTGACGTGCTCGCGTCCGGGTCCTCGGAGACCTACGACCTCACGGGCAAGGTGGTGCCGGGATCGATCGAGCGCACCGACGAGCGTCTCGCGTTCGACATCTCCGACCGCGACGGCTCCAGCTCGCTCCCGGTCGCCTACACCGGCACGGTTCCCGACCCCTTCCGCGACGGACGCGAGGTGATCGTCACCGGCCAGCTGCAGGAGGGGACCTTCGTCGCCGAGCACGACAGCCTGATCACCAAGTGCCCCTCCAAGTTCCAGGAGGAGGCCGAGGCTGACCCAGAGCACGTGATCATCGAGTGAGGCATCAAGACCGCGCAGGGAACCGCGCATGATCGCGCTCGGATCGGCAACCCTGGCGGCGGCGCTGCTGGTCGCGCTGTTCGCGGCCGGCGCTGCCCTCTACGGCGGGCTCGAGGGTGACCGCCGCTGGGTGGACGCGGCCCGCCGCGGCGTCTACTCGCTCGCGGCCCTGCTGACGACCGCCGTCGTGGTGCTGGAGTCCGCGTTCCTGCGCGACGACTTCAGCTTCGAGGTGGTCGCCGAGCACTCGTCCACCACCACGCCGACCTTCTACAAGCTGACAGCGATGTGGTCGAGCCAGGAGGGCTCGCTGCTGCTCTGGGCCTGGGTGCTGTCGCTGGCGGCGAGCGCGGTCCTCTATCTGACGCGGCGCCGCCACCGGGAGCTGGTCCCGTGGGCGACGGCCGTGCTGATGGGGATCGGCAGCTTCTTCATCGGCCTGATGCTGTTGGCCGCACCGCCCTTCTCCGAGCTCTCGCCGGCGCCGGCCGAGGGGGCGGGGCTGACGCCCCTGCTGCGCAACCCCTACATGGTGATCCACCCCCCGATGCTCTACACGGGATACGTGCTGCTGTCGATCCCGTTCGCGTTCGCGGTCGGGGCGCTGATCACGCGCAAGCTGGACGCGAGCTGGATCCAGGTGACCCGGCGCTTCGCGCTCACTGCCTGGCTCTTCCTCGGCCTGGGTCTGCTGCTGGGCTCGCGCTGGTCCTACGAGGAGCTCGGCTGGGGCGGCTATTGGGGTTGGGACCCGGTCGAGAACGCGGCCCTGATGCCGTGGCTGGTGACCACGGCGTTCATCCACTCGGTCATGGTCCAGGAGCGCCGGGGGATGCTGAAGGTCTGGAACGTGACCCTGATCTGCGGCGCCTTCGTGCTGGCGCTGGTGGGCACCTTCCTGGTGCGCTCGGGGATCCTGCAGTCGATCCACGCCTTCGGCGCCTCGACCGTGGGCGGGCCGCTGCTGGTGCTGATCTCGATCGTCGCGATCGGCTCCGCGGCGCTGATCGTGAGCCGCCTGAAGGACCTGCGGCCCGAGCGGCGGATCGAGGCCGCCCTCTCGCGCGAGGCGATCTTCCTCGTCAACAACCTGCTGCTGGTGGGGCTGGCGGCGATCGTCTTCTGGGGCACCTTCTTCCCGCTGATCGCCGAGTTCTTCACGGGCACGCGCTCGTCGCTGGGGTCGCCCTGGTTCGACCGCTACGTGACCCCGATCGGAGTGCTGCTGGTCCTGTTCACCGGGATCGGCCCGCTGTTGGCGTGGGGCCGCCTCAGCGCGGGGGCCGCGCTGAGGCTGCTGCTGTGGCCGGCGACCGCCGCGGCTTGCGCCGCGGTCGCGCTGGGGCTGTTCACCGACGCCGCCGACAGCCCCTGGGCGCTGTTCCTGTTCGCGTTCGCCGCCTTCACGTTGGTGGCGCTGGGGCAGGAGGTCTGGCGCGCGGGCTCGGCCCGCCGGGCGCTCACCGGCGACCCCTACCCGGCGGCCCTGCTGGGCGCCATCGGCCGCAACCGCCGCCGCCACGGCGGCTACGTCGTCCACGCGGGCATCGCGATCCTCCTGGTCGGGATCGCCGCCTCCTCCAGCTTCCAGACCAACCGTGACCTCCGCCTCGAGGTGGGCGAGTCGGCCACGGTCGGGGACTACGAGGTCACCTACGAGCGCCTCGCCGCCGACCCCCAGAACGAGCGCATCGCCTTCGCCGCCACGCTGAACGTGCGCAGGGACGGCGAGCAGTTCGCGCTGCTGGCCCCCGCGCGCAACTACTACCCGACCGAGGACCCGATGGCGGGCCCGCTCGGCCGCTACTTCGACGGCGAGGCGACGAGCGAGATCGGCCTGCGCTCGGGCGCGGGCGAGGACTTCTGGGCCGCGTTCCAACCGGACCTCTCGACCCTCGACGACGACATCGCGCGCGGCAACCGCCAGCTCGCCGACCTGCCCGCCGACGCGCAGGGGATCGCGATCCTGGCCCTCGCCGAGCAATACGCGCAGGACCCCCCGCCGGCGACCTTCCGTGTGATCGTCAACCCCCTGCTGGTCTGGATCTGGATCGGCGCCCTGGTCGCGCTGGGCGGGGCGATGCTGGCCCTGTGGCCATCCGCCGAGGCCCGCCGCCGCGTCCGCGCCGCCTACGCGGCCCGAGTCGGCCGCGAGCTGGGCACGGCCCGCCCGCACTCATAGGGCGCCAATCCTCACAGCCACCTAGCCTTCCCCGCCCGTGGAGCTGCTCCTTGCGATCGTCCTGCTCGCCCTCGTTGCCGCCTTTGTCTCCGTCCCGCTGCGGCGGAAGGCGGACGAGCAGCCCGACGACCCCCGCGAAGCCCAGCGCGCCGAACTCGAGGCCCGCAAGGAGGCCAAATACCGCCAGATCCGCGACGCCGAGGCCGACCGGGCCTCGGGCAAGCTCAGCGAGGAGGACTTCGGGCGCATCAACCGCGAGCTCCGCGGCGAGGCGATCGAGATCCTGAAGCGGATCGACCGCCTCGAGCGGGGCTAGTCCCAGGCCACCTCGATCGGCACTTCGGCGAGCTCGCGATAGCGCTTGTGGCTGAGGCGCCGCGTCAGCCCGCGGAAGAGCTTGTCGGCCGGCCCCCACATCGCGACCCAACCAAGCACCACGAGCCCCTGGGCGACGCTGTCGAAGAAGCCCTGCTCGCCCGCCGCCCTGTCGACCAAGTTCGAGATGAACAGGCAGACGACCAGGAAAACGAACGCGATCTGGGCCTGGCGCAGGTTGCTGCGCGAGTAGATCACGAGCTTGCCTGCCTCGTCGGCCGTCTCGCGCAGGTCCCTGCGGATCGCCGACTGCAGCTCGTCGGCCAGTCCCGGCCGCTTCAGCTCCGAGGGCAGCACCACGGTCAGCCGCTCGGGGCGCTCCTCGCGCGTATCGATCCAGGCGTCAAAGATGCGGTCGCGCACCTCGTCGGTCAGCGGACGCCGCTCCAGCGGCTCGACGCTGTACGGATCCAGCAGGTCGTCGACCGCCGGCACCCGGATCGCGAACCGCTCCACGCCGGTGAGACTAGGAGCCGACCCGGACCCAGCGATGCCGATGCGGACGCCACGCTCATCTACACTGCCCCGCGATGGAGACCCTCCTGCACGTAGTCCAGGTGCTGCTCTCGGTGATCCTGGTGTTCCTGGTCCTGCTGCACTCCGGCAAGGACACGGGCCTCTCCGGCATGGCCGGGATCGGCGGCGGAGGCAGCGCCTTCGGCGGCGGCTCCCTGGTCGAGCGGAACCTGACCCGCTGGACGATCTTCTTCGCCGTGCTCTGGGGCCTCAACGCGGTCATCCTGATCAGGCTGTAGCGATCGCAAGGCCGCGGCTGGCCATCGCCTGCGCCGCGGCCCTGCTGCTGGCCGGTTGCGGAGAGGACGGCGGCGAGGATGGGGGCGGCTCGGGGCTGCCCGCGACAGGGGGAGGCGGCCGCATCGCCTACGCGATGCCCAGGCTCCCGGCCGGGCTCGATCCGCTGGGGGCGCGGGGACTCGGCGCCCAGGTCGTCAGCCGGCAGGTACACGAGCCGCTCGTCGCCGTAGTGGCAGCGCCCTACGGCGGGCAGCGGCAGCGGCTGGCTCTTGCCACCGCCCTGCGGCCTTCCGCCGACCGCACGGTCTGGACGGTGGCGCTGCGGCGCGGCGTCCGCTTCCAGGACGGCACCCCCTTCGACGCGGCGGCCGTGATCGCCAACTCGAGGCGCTGGTCCTCCAGCGCCGTCGGCGCCCGCCTGCTGCCGGGTTTGGTGGGAGTGGACTCGCCGCGCCCCGGCGAGGTCCGCTTCGTGCTGGAGCGGCCGTTGCGGGATCTGCCGAGGCTGCTGGCCGACCCGCGGCTGGGGATCGTCTCGCCGGAGGCGCTGCAGCCGCAGAGCGGGACGGGGGCGCGCTACCGCGCGGGCGCCTCCGCGACGGGCACCGGGCCATTTGTCGTCGCCACGCGGGGGGAGGACCTGATCGAGGTCACCCGCAACCCCGAGTGGTGGGGCAGCCCGCTGGGCCTCGGCCCGGCACTCGACGCCGTCGACTTCCGGCGCCTGACGACCGCCGTCGGGCGGGAGGCGGCGCTTCGAGACGGCGAGGCCCAGATCGCGGGGCCTCTGCCGCCCTCGGCGCTCGACTCGCTCGACCGCGACCCGTTGCTGCGCGCGGTCCCCGGCCTGGCGGGCGGTCTGGGCACCGAGGCCTCGGTGCGCGGGCTCGACCCCGCCCTCGGCCTGCCGCTGCTGTCCGGGGTCTGGCGGACGACCCTTCCGGGCTGACCGGGGGCCGCCAGGGCTCGCGGAGCCATAGATTGCCCGGAATGGCATCGCGCGAGACGATCGAGCTCGAGGTGAGCGCCGGGGCCGCCCGCATCACCCTCAACCGCCCCGACTCCCTCAACGCCTGGAACGAGCAGTTCGGCCGGGAGCTGCTGGAGGCGGTTCAGGAGGTGGCGGCCGACGAGGCCGTGCGCGCCGTGATGATCACAGGCGCAGGGCGCGCCTTCTCCTCCGGCGCGGACCTGAAGGAGCAGCGATCGGGGGCTGACGGGCTCCCCGACCTGAGCCAGCGGCTGAAGGAGATCTACCACCCGATCCTGCTCGGCATCCGCGAGATGCCGAAGCCGGTGATCGCGGCGGTCAACGGCCCCGCCGTCGGCATCGGCTGCTCGCTGGCCCTTGACTGCGACCTGGTGCTGGCCGCCGAGTCCACCTACTTCCTGCTCGCCTTCATCAACATCGGGCTCGTCCCCGACGGCGGCTCGACCGCGCTCGTGCCGGCCAGGACCGGGTTCGCGCGCGCCATGGAGATGGGCATGCTCGGCGAGAAGGTCCCCGCGGAGCAGGCCCTGGAGTGGGGCCTGATCAACCGGGTGCTCCCGGACGACCGCTTGATCGGCGACGCCGAGTTGATGCTCGAGTATCTGGCGGAGGGACCGACCAAGGCCTATGCGAACTTCAAGAAGCTGGTCAACCGCCGGGTGTACGCGGGCCTGCCGGAGCAGCTCGACGCTGAGGCCGACGCGCAGCGCGAGCAGGGCCACACGGCCGACTTCATCGAGGGCGTGATGGCCTTCGTCGAGAAGCGCCCGCCAAAGTTCACAGGGAGCTGACCGTGATCGTGGTGGTCGGCAGGGTCAGATGCGAGCAGGCAGACCGGGAGCGGCTCGTCGAGGCTCTGACCAGATGCAGGACGAGTCCCGCAAGGAGGACGGCTGCCTCCGCTACGGGTTCTTCGCGGCGGTCGAGGACCCGCTCAGCTTCGTCGCCGTCGAGGAATGGCGCGATCGCGCCGCCCTCGACGCCCATTTCGCGCAGCCCCATCTCCAGGAGTTCGCGGGAACGCTGCTGGAGCTGGTCTCCGAGCAGCCCGAGGTGGCGATCCACGAGGTGGCCGGGACCAGCGACTTCCCGGGCCGCCCTTAGCTCGGGTTCGCCCGGGTGATGCGCCTGAGAGGAGTCGAACCTCCACGACCCGTGAGGGTCACAAGGCCCTCAACCTTGCGCGTCTACCAGTTCCGCCACAGGCGCCGGATTGCGGAGGCATGTTAGCCGCGCGGGCGCGGGCGCCCACGGCGGCGATAGGGGTTGAAAGTGTCCGCGGGCCCCGCTACTCTTCCGAACGTGTGTTCGCCCCAGACAGCAGCTCGACCGGCACGACGCCGGCTGACCGAGGAGGAGCGATGGACGTCGTCAAGGACCTGAGCAAGCGCCAGCGCGAGATCTTCGACTTCATCAGCCGCTACCTCAGCCGTCACGGCTATCCGCCCACGGTTCGCGAGATCGGCAAGGCCGTCGGCCTGACCAGCTCGTCGACGGTGCACGCTCATCTCTCCAAGCTCGAGACGCTGGGCGTGCTCAAGCGCGATCCGACCAAGCCGCGGGCCATGGAGGTCCTGGTCGAGCGGGCGAAGCGCGCGGTGCGGCCCACGGGCCTGCCGCTTGTCGGCCAGGTGGCCGCCGGATCGCCGATAGTCGCCGAGGAGAACGTCGAGGAGTATTTGCAGGTGCCGGACGTGATCGGCGGCGAGGCCGGCGACTACATCCTGCGGGTGCGCGGCGACAGCATGGTCGACGCCGGCATCCTCGAAAACGACTTCGTGGTCGTCCGCCCGGCCGACGACGCCTCCAACGGCGAGATCGTGGTCGCGCTGGTGGGGGACGAGGAGGCGACGGTGAAGCGCTTCTTCCGCGAGAAGGACCAGATCCGGCTGCAGCCGGAGAACAAGAGCATGAAGCCACTTCGCACCCGCGACGCGACCGTGCTCGGCCGCGTCGTCGGGGTGTTCCGGAGGGTCTCGTGAGCGCAACCGCTCTAGCCACCGAGACCGCGGTCGTCGCGAGGCGACCGCAGGAGCATTCGCCCGCGCGGCTGTTCGAGCAGTCGGGGTCGACGCTCGAGGACAGGATCCTCGGCGCCTGGGAGGACCTCGCGCTCCGAGGCCGCACCGAATGCCCCGTGTGTCAGGTTCAGGTGCTCACCGCAGATGGCTGCGCCAACTGCGGTTCGCACCTGACCTGATCGCGGCCACTGCAAACCTGCGCATCTCGTCGTAGAGGTGCTTGGTTTTCACGGCCGTTCGCGGGACGGGAGTACCATGGAGGGGTGAGCTAGGCAGCCGCGGACGTCACCAGGAGGTGATGCTTCGAGGAAAGTCCGGACACCATAGGGCGAGGGCGGTGGGTAACGCCCACCCGGGGAAACCCGCGGGAAAGTGCCACAGAGAGCAGACCGCCGATGGCGCGGCCACACGTGAGCCGCGCACAGGTAAGGGTGAAAGGGTGCGGTAAGAGCGCACCGGCGGCGCGGTGACGCGGCGTGCACGGCAAACCCCGCCCGGTGCAAGGCCAAGCAGGACCGATGACCCGGCTCGGCGAGGTCCAGGTAGGCCGCACAGATAGATGGCTGCCCACGACAGGATCCGGCTTACAGGCTCACTGACGGAGAGGGCCCCGCAAGGGGCCCTCTCTCATTTCGGGCGGCGGAAGATGGCCGTCTCGACCGCCTGCGGCCAGCCGTCCTTGACGCCGGCGAAACGGCGCTGGCGCCACCCGTCCAGCAGCGCGAAGGCCTCCGCATAGGCCGGGCGGTCGGAGTCGTCCAGCAGCAGGTAGCCGCCCGGCCGCAGCTTGGATCGGGCGACACGAACCGCGTCGACACGGGTCGCCTCGGGGGATTCGAGGAAGTCGACCACCACCAGGTCATAGGCCTCGTCCTCGAGCGCCTCGACCTCCGGCACGAATCGCTCGACGGACAGCCGGCGGAGATCGACGTTGGTGAGGCCGGCGTCGGCGAGCAGCGCGCGGGCGCGCTCGAGCCAGTGCTCGTTGTCCTCCAAGGCCAGGACCGATCCCGTCCGCCTCGCGAGCCAGACGGTCGAGCGGCCCGAGCCGAGCTCCAGCGCGCGCCAGTCGCGCCGCGTCCGCCGTCCGAGCCAGCCGATCGCTGCGGGAACGATCCACGGGCGCTCGGGCTCCCGGCCCAGACGCGCCCGGAGCTTCGCGGCCGGAAGCCGCAGCCAGGCCGAGAGCGGCATCGGGCCGCGGGCGGTGTGGCGCAGCGACGCGCGGATGCCGTCGTCGTCGCGCCCGCGCGCAAGCCCGGGTGCCTTGGTCACGGCGACTGGCGCTCGAGGTCCCGCTTGAACCGCGCCTGCCGCCGCCGCGCGTCCTTCATCACCAGCGGGATCAGCCGCGTCGCGAGGCCGGGGAAGGCGTCGAAGAAGCGCACGAAGGCGCCGCGCCAGCGGGGGATCGTGACGACTGGCCGCGGGGAGTCGAGCAGCGCCGCGACCCGGTCGGCGACTCGTTCCGGGCGTCAGCATGACGCCGGAGAACGAGGCGGCGGCGTCGGGGTCGTCGAGCTTGTCCTCCAGCATCGGGCTCCAGATCCCGTCGGGGCAGATCGCCGAGACGTCGATGCCCTTGACCCCGGAGCGGCGAAGGTCGGCGAGGGTCCCGATCGTGTAGGCCATGGCCGCGTGCTTGCTGGCCCCGTACGCGACCTCGCCGGGAGCAGCCACCAGCCCGGCGAGCGAGATCACGTTGACGATGTGCCCCCGTCTTTTCGGCAGCATGGCGTCGAGGGCCGCGCGGGTGCCGTTGAATGTCCCGACGGCGTTGACGTCGAGCATGGTGCGGTGGGCGCCGGGGTCCTGCTCGTAGACGACGCCGGGGATGAGGATGCCGGCGTTGTTGACCCAGACGTCCAGCGCCCCGGCGCGCGCGGCGACCTCGCGAGCCGCCTCCGCGCAGGCCTCGGCGTCGGTGACGTCGAGCCCCCGCGACCACGAGCCAGAGCCGATCGCCTCGGCGGCGCGCGCCGCGGCATCCGCGTCGAGGTCGGTGACGGCCACCTGGTAGCCCCGTCCGGCGAGCATGCGGGCGATCGCCAGCCCGAGGCCCCCGCCCGCTCCGGTGACTAGCGCTGCCGGCACGGGGTGAGCATACGGTCGTTCGGGGCCGTACCGAGAAGCGACGAGCCCCGCCCACATCTGTGTTAGGGTTCCGCCCGCTTCAGCCGAGTCTCCGTAATCACGAAACGGAGATCGGGGGACCCAGTAATGGGGCGAATCGCGGCCACTGCCGCGTAGCGCGATCTTTCAGCGCGAGCCCGTCAGCTAACCCCGTAGGCGACGAAAGAGGAAGTTGAAGACGAAGGGGAAAAATTTCGCAGTTCTGGGCGCGGTCTGCCTACTCGCGATCGCGAGCGGCTCCTCCGTGGCTCAGGCAGGGCCGTCCGGCGGCGTGGTCGCGCCGGTCGGCACCGCCGACGGGGACTCTCCCCCCGCGACCAGCGCCAACAGCTGGACCGTCTACAAGAAGGCCACCTGGTACGGCCCCGGCTTCTGGGGCAAAAAGACGGCCTGCGGGCTGAAGCTGGCGCCGACCACCATCGGCACCGCCCACAAGAATCTCCCCTGCGGCACCCAGGTCACCTTCACCCATGAGGGTCAGAGCATCGCCGCGACCGTGATCGATCGCGGCCCGTACAGCAAGGGCTACGCCTGGGACCTGACCAAGAAGGCGGCCAAGAGGGTCGGCTTCCTCGAGGTCGGGTCGGGCAAGATCCAGGCGACGGTCACCCCCGCCGCTCCGTAGCTCTCCGTAACTAAGCGGCCGAGCGCAGCACCGCGGGGTCCGAGCTCTCCAGCGGCAGCTCCGCGGCCGCCGCGAACAGGCTCTGGAACTGCGCCAGCGCCATCTCGGCCACGGCCTCGATGATCTGCGCGTCGCTCCACCCGGCCTCGCGGGCCTCCTCGACCAGGTGCTGGGGGACCGGCTCGTCGTAGGCGAGCGTCGCCTTCAGCAGGGTCAGCAGGACCTGCTCCTTCTCGTCGGAGGACTCGAACTCCCGCGCGCGCGCGACCTCGTCGAGCCCCAGGCCGGCGGCCCGGGCCGTGCGCGCGTACTGGTTCAGCGTGTAGGCGTCGTCACGGCGCTCGGCCACGGCGAGGCCGATGCGCTCGCGCGTCGCCTGGGGCAGATCGCCCTTGTGCAGCTCGGCGCGGAGCCGCGTGTAGGCGCGCAGGGTCGCGGGGGACTCGGCGATCACTCCGAGGAACTTGGAGACGGCGCCGCCCGCGGTCTGGATCCCCTTGATCAACTTGGCGGAGTCGTCGGGGGCCGTGAGCTCGTCGTGGATGTGGAAGCGGCTGACTTCTGTCTTGATGGTCACTGTTCGGCTCTTCCTGGTTTCGGTGGCGACGTGTGCGTCCTGTGCGTCAAATTGTGTCTTTACTTCACTTTTAGCCTGTTACTTACAAGACGTAAGTATATGTGCTGGATGCGCGTGCTGCAACCAACTACGCACGAAACGCCGGCGCGGATTAGGCTTTCGCCTCCGTGCCGGAGCCGCCCTCAACCGCCAAGGACATCCTCGCCTTCTGCGAGGCCGAGAGCGTGCGCTTCGTGCGACTCTGGTTCACCGACCTGCTCGGCCACCTGAAGAGCTTCTCGATCAACTCCTCGGAGCTGGAGGACGCCTTCGAGGGCGGCATGGGCTTCGACGGGTCATCGATCACGGGCTTCAACCCGATCGAGGAGTCGGACATGATCGCGATGCCCGATCCCTCCACATTCGACCTGATCCCCTGGCGCCCCGAGGAGCACGCCAAGGTCGCGCGCATGTTCTGCGACATCCAGGTCCCCGGCGGAGAGCCGTACGAGGGGGACCCTCGCTGGATCATGCGCCGAGCGCTGGAGCGCGCGAAGGAGATGGGCTTCGACGCCTACAACATCGGGCCCGAGCTGGAGTTCTTCTACTTCAAGTCGGCCAAGCCCGAGGGCGGTATCCCCGAGATCCTCGATGAGGGCGGCTACTTCGACCTGACCACGCTCGACGCCGGCTCGGACGTGCGGCGCGAGACGATCCTGGCGCTGGAGCGGCTCGGCATCCACGTCGAGTACGCCCACCACGAGGTCGGCCCCTCCCAGCACGAGGTGGACATGCGCTACAAGGACGCGCTCGCGATGTCCGATGACTGCATGACCTACCGGATCACGGTCAAGGAGTACGCGATGAAGTACGGCTGGCACGCAACCTTCATGCCGAAGCCGCTTCAGGGCGAGAACGGCTCCGGCATGCACGTTCACCAGTCGCTCGGCCGCGACGGCAGGAACGCGTTCTTCGACGGCGACGACCAGTTCTTCCTCTCCGACACCGCCAAGGCATTCATCGCGGGCCAGCTCAAGCACGCCCGCGAGATCGCGCCGCTGTTCGCGCAGTGGGTCAACTCATACAAGCGGCTGGTGCCCGGGTACGAGGCGCCGGTATACCTGGCCTGGTCGCGCCGCAACCGCTCGGCTTTGATCCGCGTGCCGCTGTACCACCCCGGCAAGGAGGGGGCGACCCGCGCCGAGCTGCGCTGCCCCGATCCCGCCTGCAACCCCTACCTCTGCTTCGCGGGCATGCTCCACGCGGGGCTGGAGGGGATCGAGAAGGGCTACGAGCTGCCCGAGCCGATGGAGCAGAACCTCTACCACCTGACCCCGGAGGACCGCCAGCGCCAGGGGATCGAGCAGCTACCGGAGACCCTGGGGGAGGCGATCGAGATCGCGGCGGAGTCCGAGCTCGTCCTGCGGGTCCTGGGCGAACACGCCTTCACGCGCTTCATCGAGATCAAGCGCAAGGAGTGGGAGGACTACCGCGTGCAGGTCACCCCCTTCGAGATCGAGCAGTTCCTGCCCGTTCTGTAGGGAGGCCTAGCCGGAGCGGCGGCTGTTGATCGCGTCGGCGATCCTGGTCTTCAGGTTGAAGGCGCCGGCCATCGCCTTCTCCGCGCGCGATCCCTGCGGCGGCATGGCACCGATCTGGCGGGCCAGCTCCATGCCGTTCGTGTAGGCCTGATTGTCGACCAGCTTCCCGTCCTCGACCGCCAGCAGGTCCATCCCCACTATCTCGATCTCGGCGCCGTTGGGGTCGAAGCCCTCGAGTTGGGCCGTGCCGCTGAAGGTTCCGCGGGCCCTCCAGCGGACGGCGGCGCGCCTCTCGTCCGCGACGACCTCCTCCACCTGGAACTGCAGGTCGGGGATAGCCGCGAACAGATTGGCGAACCAGGCCCGGTAGTCGTCGGGGGCGACCAGCTCGACGAGGCCGTGGATGTTCGCGCCCTTGCCCGGCACCCAGAACTCCATCATCCCGTCGGGGTCGCGGGCCGTGATCCGGGCGAAGTAGTCGCGGACGGTCTGCTCGACGGACTCGGCTGTCTGGGCCTCGGTCGCCACGGCATCAGCCTACCCGCACCAGAACCCAGCTGACCTGGGCGCCGATCACCGCGCCGATCAGCAGCGAGGAGGCACCCGCGAATCCCCAGAGGGCGGCTTCGAGCACGTGGGGAAGCTACTCGGGCGAGGCGGGTGCCAGCAGCTTCTGAAGCTCGGCCGCGTCCGTCACGGGGGCCTTGCAGGCGAAGTGCTCGCAGACGTAGGCGGCCGGCCGCGCCTCGATCGCGTGCCGGCCCTGGAGGAGCTCGGGTCGCTCGCTGCCCTCGGGGCCGCCCGCGAGCACGATGTGGGGGCGATAGGCCGAACGCACGACTGCCGCCAGGTCTGCCAGCTGCGCCGTGCCGTCGCCTTCGTCGCCCGCCGCCACGAGCGCGACCTCGCGGGTTGGCGAGAGGTGGAAGTCGAGGGCCTGCAGCAGGTGGCCGAAGGCGTCCGGATGGCTCACGGCCGGCCGGGACATGATCCGCAGGACGGCGACCGCCTGCTGCTCGTAGGAGCGCTCGCCGGTCAGCTCGGCGAGCCGCAGCAGGCCGAGGGCCGCGGAGGAGTTACCGGAGGGGATCGGGTGGTCGCCCAGGTCCTTGCGGCGCGCGATCAGCCGTTCGTGGTCGTGCGATGTGGTGAAGAAGCCGCCGCGCTCCGTGTCGGCGAAGCGCTCGATCATCGCGTCGGCGATCTCGCGGGCGGAGTCGAACCAGCGCACGTCGAACGTCGCCTCGTAGAGCCGCAGCAGCGCCTCCACCAGGAACGCGTGGTCCTCCAGGTAGGCGTTGAGGCGTCCCTCGCCCTCCTTCCAGGTGCGCAGCAGCCTGCCCTCCGAGTCGCGGAGTTCCTCGAGGACGAAGCGTGCGCAGCCGCCTGCGGCGTCCAGATAATCGTCGCGGCCGAGCGCGGCGCCCGCATCGGCGAGCGCGCTGATCATGAGGGCGTTCCAGGAGCAGATCCGCTTGTCGTCCAGGCCCGGGGGCACGCGCTGCTCGCGGCGCGCCACAAGGGCGCGGCGGGCGTCGTCGATGGTGGGCGGCTGGCGGGCGGCCGCTCCAGCGGGAATGTGAAGGATGTTGCGGCCCTCGAAGTTCCCCGCGGGGCTGACGCCCCAGTAGCCGAGCAGCCGTTCGACCTCCTCGGTCGCGATCCCCGCGTCGGCCAGCGTCTCCCGAATCTCGTCCTCGTCCCAGAGGTAGAACCGGCCCTCCTCGCCCTCGGAGTCGGCGTCCAGCGCCGAGTAGAAGCCGCCCTCGGGCCCGCGCATGTCGCGCAGGGCCCAGTCCAACGTCTCTCGGGCGACGCGCATCCAGCGCTCCTCGCCCAGCGCCTGCCCCGCATGCAGGTAGACCCTGGCCAGCAGCGCGTTGTCGTAGAGCATCTTCTCGAAGTGGGGGACGAGCCAGATGGCGTCGACGGTGTAGCGCGCGAAGCCACCGGCGATCTGGTCATAGATCCCTCCCTTCAGCATCGCGTCGAGCGTCAACGCCACGTGCTCGGTGCCGCCGCGCGCGAGCAGGAACTCGAGCGTGCTCGCGGGAGGGAACTTGGGCGCGCCTCCGAAGCCGCCGTGCGTCCTGTCGGCGGCCGCGAGCAGGGTGGACTGCGCCCGGTCCAGCAGCTCGGGGGTGAGCGGGTCGTCGGACTGCTCGATGCGACCGGCCGCCGAGAGGCCCTCGCGGACGCGTTCGGAGGCGGCCTCCAGCTCGTCGCGGCGTTCACGGTAGGCCTCCGCGGTCGCATCGAGGACCTGGCGGAAGCTCGGCATCCCCTGGCGCGGCTCGGGCGGGAAGTAGGTGCCGCCGTAGAAGGGGACACCCTCCGGGTCGAGGAACACCGACAGGGGCCAGCCGCCCTGACCGGTCATGCCCTGCACCGCCTCCATGTAGATGTCGTCGACGTCGGGACGCTCCTCGCGGTCGACCTTGATCGGGATGAAGGAGGAGTTGACGAGCTCCGCCGTCTCCGGATCCTCGAAGGACTCGCGCTCCATCACGTGGCACCAGTGGCAGGCCGAGTAGCCGATCGAGAGGAAGATCGGTTTGTCCTCCGCCTTCGCCTGCTCCAGCGCCTCGGGGCCCCAGGGGCGCCAGTCCACCGGGTTCTCCTTGTGCTGGAGCAGGTAGGGGCTGGTCTCTTCGGCGAGGCGGTTGGCCATGCCCTGAGGCTACCCGCGTCGAGGGGCTGACTCGCGCCCAGGCGGGCCGGCGACCCGCTAGGAGCCGGTGACGTCCGCGGCGAAGGCCTCGAAGGCGGCGACGTAGCGCTCGACGTGCTCGTCCTCGTGGGCGATCGAGAGGGTCCACTCCTCCTCAACGCCGGGCGTCATGAAGATGCCGTGGTTCATGTGGTAGAGCCAGGCGAGGGTCGCCAGGTCGGCGTCCACCTTGGTCAGGTAGTCGCGGTAGCCGTAGATGCGCTCGGGGGCGAAGATCACGCAGCCCTTTGCTCCGAGGCCCTCGGCGTAGGCGGGGAGCCCGTACCTGTCGATGATCTCCTGGCAGCGCTTCTTCAGCTCCTCGTTCGTGCCCTCGAGCTTCTTGTACGCGTCCTCGGTCAGGACCTCGGTCAGCGTCGCCTGGGCGGCCGCCATCACCAGCGGGTTGCCGTTGAAGGTGCCGATCTGGTGCACCTTGTCCGAGGCGACGACCTCGCCCAGCTCTTCGGTCATGCCGATTGCGCCGCCGGGATAGCCGCCGCAGATCGCCTTGGCGAGGCAGACGATGTCGGGCTGCACGCCGAAGCGCTGGGTGGCGCCGCCATAGGAGATGGTGGCGCCGGTCTTGACCTCGTCGAAGATCAGCTTGGCCCCGTGCTCGTCGCAGAGCTCGCGGACGCGCTCCAGATAGCCGTCCTTCGGCGGGATGATGTTGATGTTCATCATCGCCGGCTCGATGATCATCCCGGCGATCTTGCCCTCGTAGGCGTTGAACAGGCCCTCCAGGATCTCGGGCTCGTTGAATGGGACCGGGCGGGTCAGCTCGACCAGCGCCTGCGGGTAGCCCGAGCCGAATGGGACGGGGTTGGGGCTCTCCAGCGGGCCGAGCTCGTCGAGGGTCGGGTAGCAGCTGACCATGACCGCGTCGTGGTGGCCGTCGTAGGAGCCCTCGACCTTGATGATGTAGTCGCGGTCGGTGGCGCCGCGAGCCAGGTGGATCGCCGACATCGTCGACTCGGTGCCCGAATTGGTGAAGCGCCACTGGGGCAGGTTGAAGCGCTTCGAAAGGTTCTCGGCGGCCACGATCGATCCCTCGGTCGGCGCCGCGAAGTGGGTTCCCTCGTCGTGCCGCGCCTTGACCGCTTCGCCGACGATCGGGTTCGCGTGGCCGATGCACATGACGCCGAAGCCGTTGTGGAAGTCCACGTACTCGCCGCCGTCCACGTCCCAGACCAGGGCGCCCTTGCCCTTGTCGATATAGACGGGCCAGGGGTCGTTGAGCTGGAACGAGGAGGGGACGCCGCCGGGCATCACCTGCTTGGCCCGGGCGAAGTACTCGGCCGAGGTCGGAGTGTGATCGCGGAACCTCGCCATCTGCTCCTCGGTGAGCTTGTTGATCCGCTTCCGGTCCACGTCGGTCGCGCCCGCGGCTGCCTGTGTCGCTTTCTGGGCCATTGGGAGCGTGGAGCCTAACGGCGGGTTCACATCGGCGGAGCCCGGGATTCGCGATCCGCGCCGCTACGCAGCATCGCCCTCGATGGCTTGCGCCGATTCGGCGATGAAGGTCGAGGACAGAGCCGCGCAGGCGAGCGCGCAGGCGCACGCGAGGTAGAAGGCCGCGCTGTATCCGCCCAGCCCCGCCGCCGCGCCGACCGCCGGAGAGCCGACCAGCATGCCCAGGTCGAAGCTGGCCGTGAAGGTGCCCATCGCGGCGCCGCGGCGCTCGGGGACCACCCGCTCGACGGCCAGCAGGGAGAGCGCGGGGAAGAGCAGCGAGAACGCGGCGCCCATCGCCATCGCGCCCAGGATCGCGACCGGCAGGCTCTGCGCGGCGCCGAGCAGGAACAGGCCCAGGGCCTCGACGAGGGCGGCGCCGACGGCGCAGCGGGCGGCTCCGATCCTGTCGGGGAGGTTCCCACCGACGATCCGTGTCGCGACCACCGTGCCCGCGAAGACGCTGAAGACGAGGGCGCCGTGGCCGATCCCCCGGTCGTCCAGGCTGAGCACGATGAACGCCGCGACGGCCGCGAACCCGACCACCCCCAGCGAGAAGGTCCCGCCCGGCCCGGCCGCCTCGCGCGAGATCAGGGGGCCCTTCGCCCGCTCCCCTCCCGGATCGACGCTCTCGGGCAGCCGCGAGGCGATCACCGCCGCGAGGATGGGCGCGGCGGTGGCGAAGGCCCAGACGAGGTTGTAGCCGCCCACCTGCAGCAGCAGCTCCCCGACCGGCGGGCCCAGAGTGAGCCCGGTCCAGATCGCGAGCCCGTAGAGCCCGATCATCCTGCCGCGGCGCTCCGCGGGGGCCATGTCGACGTTCCAGGCGGAACCGGCAGTGAACACCGTGCCCTCGCCGGCCCCGAGGAACAGGCGCGAGACGATCAGCCCGGGGATGCTGGCCGGCAGGAACAGCAGCGCGCCCGCCACGACCGCCAGCGACGCGCCAGCGATCACCGTCTTGCGCCGGCCGACGCGGTCGGCTGCGTTGCCGGCGATGGGCCGGCAGAAGAAGCCGGTGAAAGCGAAGGCGCCGGTGACGATTCCGACCTCGAGGTCGGAGCCGTTGAGCTCCTCGGTCACGAAGCGGGGCAGAACCGGCAACGTCGCGCCGACCGCGAGCAGGCCGAGGTTGGTGACGATGAAGATCCCGGCGAACGAAGCCCAGCTGGGACCGAAATAGGTCTCCAGGCGGCGCTGGGCGCCTCCGGGAACCGCGCGCACCATCAGGCGGAAGTCATCGGCCGGCCCGCAGCTGTGCGCGCCTGATCTTGCCGCTCGAGGTCTTCGGCAGCTCGTCCGCGAACTCGACGATCCGCGGGTACTTGTAGGGCGCTGTCACCGCCTTCACGTGCTCCTGGAGCTCTTCCGCGAGATCCTGGGAGGGCTCTCCCTCGCGCAGCACCACGACGGCCCGGACCACCGAGCCGCGCTCCTCGTCGGGCGCGGCCACCGCGGCCGCTTCGGCGACGGCCGGATGCGTGACCAGGGCTGATTCGACCTCGAAGGGCCCGACGCGGTATCCCGCCGTGACGATGATGTCGTCGTCGCGGCCCTCGAACCAGAGATAGCCGTCCTCGTCCTGGCGCACCTGGTCGCCGGTCCGCCACCACTCGCCCTCGAACGGCTCCTGACCGAGGTAGTGGCTGAAGAAGCTGGGGACCGTTCCGGGCCGGACCTGCAGCTCCCCGTCCACGACCCGGGCCTCGACGCCCGGCAGCGGCCGGCCCATGGAGCCGTCCCTGGCGGGGTCGTCGTCATCGGTGCGCATCCCCGACACCGCGCCCGTCTCGGTCTGGCCGTAGCCGTCACCGATCGCCAGGCTCACCCGCCTGCGGAACAGCTCGATCACCTCCGGGTTCAGGGGCTCGCCCGCGGAGACGAGCCGGCGCAACCCCTGGATCGGCCGCAGGTCCGCGCGCTTGGCCATCATCCGGAACTCGGTCGGCGCCTGGCAGAGCACGGTCACGCCCTCGTGTTCGGCGATCCGCCAGCGCTCGTCTGGATCGAAGCGCCCGTCGTGAATCAGCGCGGCGGCGCCCATCAGCCAGGGCGCGACGAAGATGTTCCGGGTCGATTTCGACCAGCCCGTGGCGGCCGTGCACCAGGCCAGGTCGCCCTCGCGGGCGCCGAACCAGTGCTCCGCCTGCAGGCGCTGCGCCCCCAGGTAGCGCTGCGGATAGACGACGCCGCGCGGGTCACCGGTGGTCCCCGATGTGAAGATGATCACGGCCGGGTCCTCGGGGTCGAGGTCGGCGGGCTGGGCGGGCGGCTCCTGCCGGCGGTCCTCGTCGAGGATCCGGTCCAGATCCGCCATGTCCAGATGGGGGACGCCGTCGGGGAGCTCCCCGAGGAACCGCTCCTCGCCGATGCAGAGCTTCGGGTCCGCGGCGGTGACCCGGAGCTGCAGGTCCTTGCGGCGCAACTGGGTGTTGCACGGCAGCGCCACCGCCCCCATGCGGAAGCAGGCCAGCATCGCCAGGACCCACTCGACCCGGCTGCCGGTCAGCGTCATCACCACATCCCCGCGTCCAACGCCTCTCGCCGCCATCGCACCGGAGAGGCCGGCGCTCATCGCGAACAGCTCGCCGAAGTGCCAGACGCGCCGCTCGCCGACGGCGTCGATCGCCAGCAGCGCCGGCCGCGCCGACGGGAACCGCTCGACCACGTCCCGAATGAAGTTCATCCGCGGCAGTCTGCCGTAGCTACTTGTCGCCGGCCCTAGCGCCTCAGCTCGGTGCCGTCGTACAGCTTCTTGACCACGACGGTGCCGTCGGGCGCGGCGTCCAGGCAGAGCTCGCAGAGCACGCACTCGTCGACGTTCTCGGCGACGATCGCGACCCCCGAGTCGGTGGCCTTGAAGATGTCCACCGGACAGACCTCCTCGAGCTTCGTCGCGAGCTCGACGTCGGAGGCGATGGAGTCATCAACCTCGACCTCGATGAAGGTGCCGGTTTCGGCGACACTCATGCCTTCACTCCCAGCTTGTCCTTGACGGCGCCCGGGATCTCGTCGATCCGCTCGACCACCGGGATGCCTGCCTCCTCGAGGCGCGCGATCTTCTGGGTGGCGGAGTCCTCGGCGCCCTCGACGATGGTGCCGGCGTGGCCGAAGCTCATGCCCTGCATCTCCTCGTCGTCCATGAACTTGCCGGCCATGAAGGCGACGATCGGCAGCTTGGAGTCGTGCTCGCGCTGCCAGTCCACCAGCTCGGCCTCCATGCGGCCGCCGGGCTCGGTGTAGATCACGATCGCCTCGGTCTCGGGGTCCTCCTCGAACAGCGGCATCAGCTCGGCGTAGGTCGAGCCGATGATCGCGTCACCGCCGATGGAGACCGCGGTGGAGACGCCCAGGCCGGCGGCGGTGAGCGTGGAGGAGATCTCGGTGGTCATGCCGCCGGAGCGGGACATGACGCCGATCCTGCCCGGGTTGTAGGCCTTGGCCGCGTCTACAGCAGGACCCCCTATGCCTCCCATCTTGCAGACCCCGGGCACGATCAGGCCGAGGCAGTTGGGCCCGATGATGCGCGCGCCGCGCTCGCCCGCGAGCTCGACGGCCTCGGCGACGTCGCGGCGCGGGATCCGCTCGGTGACGACCACGATCAGCTTGATGCCGTTCTCGATCGCCTCCAGCATCGCGTCCTTGGTGAAGGCGGGGGGGACGGTGACGACCGAGCCGTCGATGGGGCCGCCGTGGTGCTCCACGGCCTGCTGGACCGTGTCGAAGACGGGCACGCCGTGGACCTCGCGGCCCTTGCGGCCCGGCGTGACGCCGCCGACGATCTTCGAGCCGTAATCCAGGCACTCGCGGGTCAGGTTCACGGCCTCGCGCCCGGTGATGCCCTGGACGATGAAGGTGAATTCCTTGTTGAGGAGGATGCTCATGACCCGCCCTGAACCTTCTCGACGGCCTGCCCGGCGGCGTCCCACATCGAGACGGTGCGGTCGTTGAACTCGATCCCGTACTTGCCGAGGATCTTGGCGCCCTCCTCCTCCCAGGCGCCCGGGATGCGGAAGACGGCGATCGTCTCGGCGGGGTCCTTGCCCAGCTCCAGGCAGGCGGCGATCACGCCGCGGGCGACGATGTCGACGCGGGTGTTGGAGACGATGGACATCATCACCGCGATCTTCTCGACGCCATCCTTCTTCAGCACCTCCATCGCCAGGCCCTTGGACTTGGCGACCGAGGGGTTGCCGCCGATCTCGGCGTAATTGGCGGGCTTGCCGCCCTGGCTGCGAACCGCGTCGGTCAGCGTCAGCGAGCCGCCCCCGGCGCCGATGACCAAGCCCAGGTTGCCCTCGAAGCCGTGGTCCTTGCCCTGGATGACGCCGCGGTGGTCGGCCTCGTCGATCGCCTTGACGTTGCGCTCGAACTCGGAGGGCTCGTACATCTCGCGCGGTTCCTCCAGCTCGACGCCGATCTCGGCCAGCATCTGCTTGTGGCGGCCGACGGCCTCGTCCTCCATCTCCATGTGGGCGTCGAGGGCCACGAACGAGCCGTCGGCCAGGCGGGCGACGGGGTTGATCTCGGCCAGGGTCATGTCGTAGTCGCGCTGAAGCTGGGCGAGGCGGGCAAGGATCGGGGTGGCGCGGGTGAGCTCGCGGCCGGTCAGGCCACCGGCGGCCGCGACTACCTCTTTCGCGCGGAAGTCCGGGATGGGGTGGAGGTTCGACAGGTGGCCGCGGCCCACGTGGTCCGGGTGCTTCTCGGCGACCTCCTCGATGTCGATCCCGCCCATGTCGCTGAACAGCATCATCGGCCGCTTGGCCCGGCCGTCCCAGAGCACGGCCGCGTAGTACTCCTGCTCGACCTCGGCCTTGGGGTCGACCAGCACGCCGACCGGCATGTGGCCGCCGATCTCGAGCTTCAGGATCTCCTCCGCATGCTGCGCGGCCTCGTCGGGGGTGTCGGCGAACTTGACGCCGCCGGCCTTCATCCGGCCGCCCGTCAGGACCTGGGACTTGATCACGGTCGGGCCGCCGATCCGCTCCGCGGCCGCGCACGGGCCTCGTCGGCGGTCTTGGCGAAGCCGTAGTCGGTCACCGGGATTCCGGCCCGCTCGACGATCCGCCTGCTCTCGTACTCGTAGAAGCGCACGAGCGGCCGGGGAGCCTAGCGGCCTACCAGCCGCGGCGCTCCCGGTCCGTGTGGTCGTAGGTGTGGGGCGGGTGCCTTCGCAGCTCGCGGCGGAGTCGGATCTCGTGGATCGCGAACAGGAGCATGAGTGCGAGGCAGACGAAGCTGAGGGCGCCGAGCTGGAGTGGGCTGTAGACCCCCGCGAAGAGGCCATAGAGGTAGAGCCCGATCACCCCCGCGGTCAACGCCCAAAACGCGACGCGAAATCTGGCGAACAGTTCGCTCATCGGTGGCGCGGGTCCGGCACGCGACGAGCCTACAGAGCCAAGAGGGTTAGAGCCGATCCGCACTCGGGTATCCACCGGGACGAGTTCACGATATGGCAACATCCGCCTCCCCCGGCAGGGCCCATCAGCCCAGCCCACAACCTCGACCAAGGAGTCCGAACTACCTCGTGAGTGAGAGCGCCGCCGCGACAGAGGCACCGACGAAGCACGCCAAGCTGACCTCCTGGGTCGAGCGAATCGCCGAGCTGACGAGCCCGATCAGATCCACTGGTGCGACGGGTCCGCGGAGGAGTACGACCGCCTCGCACAGGAGCTGGTCGACGCGGGCACCTTCGAGCAGGCTCTCCGAGGCGAAGCGGCCGAACTCCTACCTGGCCCGCTCCTCGCCCAACGACGTCGCGCGCGTCGAGGACCGGACCTTCATCTGCTCCGAGACCGAGCAGGAGGCGGGTCCGACCAACAACTGGCGCGACCCCGTCGAGATGCGCGCCGAGCTGGACAAGCTCTTCAAGGGCTCGATGAAGGGGCGCACGCTGTACGTCGTCCCGTTCTCGATGGGCCCGCTGGGCTCGGAGATCTCCCACATCGGTGTGCAGCTGACGGACTCGCCCTACGTCGCGGTCTCCATGCGGATCATGACCCGGATGGGCGCCAAGGCGCTCGAGCAGCTCGGCGCCGACGGGGAGTTCGTCCCCTGCGTGCACACGGTCGGAATGCCGCTCACCGACGGGGTCGAGGACGTTCCCTGGCCGTGCAACGAGACCAAGTACATCGTCCACTACCCCGAGAGCCGCGAGATCTGGTCGTTCGGCTCGGGCTACGGGGGCAACGCGCTACTGGGCAAGAAGTGCTTCGCGCTGCGGATCGCCTCGGCCATGGCCCGCGACGAGGGCTGGCTGGCCGAGCACATGCTGATCCTGAAGCTCACCTCTCCCGAGGGGAAGGTCAAGTACGTGACCGGGGCGTTCCCGTCGGCCTGCGGCAAGACCAACCTCGCGATGCTGATCCCGACCCTGCCCGACTGGAAGGTCGAGACCGTCGGGGACGACATCGCCTGGATGAAGTTCGGCGAGGACGGCCGGCTCTACGCGGTCAACCCCGAGTACGGGTTCTTCGGAGTGGCTCCGAACACGAGCTACAAGACGAACCCGAACGCGATGGGGACGATCGAGCGCAACACGATCTTCACCAATTGCGCCGAGACCGAGGGCGACGTCTGGTGGGAGGGCATGACCGGGCAGCCGCCGGATACCGCGGTCGACTGGAAGGGCAACCCCTGGACGCCGGAATCGAGCGACCCCGCCGCCCACCCGAACGCGCGCTTCACCACCCCGGCGGCGCAGTGCCCGTCGATCGCCGACGAGTGGGAGGACCCGGCCGGCGTGCCGATCGACGCCTTCCTGTTCGGCGGCCGGCGCTCGACCGTGGTGCCGCTGGTGTTCGAATGCCGCGACTGGGAGCACGGCGTGTTCACCGGCTCGGTGATGGCCTCGGAGACGACCGCGGCCGCCGCCGGCGAGGTGGGCAAGTTGCGCTTCGACCCGATGGCGATGCTGCCCTTCTGCGGCTACAACATGGCCTCCTACTTCGGCCACTGGCTCCAGGTCGGCCGCCGCGACGGCGCGGTGCTGCCCAAGGTCTTCCACGTCAACTGGTTCCGCAAGGACGAGAACGGCAAGTTCCTGTGGCCCGGCTTCGGCGAGAACAGCCGCGTGCTGGAGTGGGTGTTCCGCCGCTGTGACGGCGAGGGCGAGACCGTGGACTCCGCGCTCGGCCTCCTCCCGGCCGAGGGCCAGCTGAACACCGACGGTCTCGACATCTCCGGCGAGGCGATGCGGGACCTCCTCAGCGTGGACGAAGCCTCACTGCGAGCTCAGCTGCCCCAGATCGAAGAGCACCTGGCGCGCTTCGGCGACGACCTCCCCGAGGAGATCGCCGCTCAGCTCGATGCACTGAAGCAGCGCCTCGGCTAGCGGAAGCCGCGGGACCGGTCCCAGAGGGATCCGGGCATAGAATCGCACCGATGGCGACGACGGTGAAATACCTGCTCGGCGAGGACGAGATCCCGACCAGCTGGGTCAACCTGCTCGCCGAGCTGCCCGGCGACCCGCCGCCTCCGCCGCTGAGCCCCCAAACGGGGGAGCCGGCCGGCCCCGACGATCTCAGCCCGATCTTCGCCATGGGTCTGATCCAGCAGGAGGTCTCGGCCGAGCCCGAGGTCGAGATTCCCGACGAGGTCCGGGACATCTACCGGCTCTGGCGGCCGACGCCGTTGCTCCGGGCGCGCCGCCTCGAGCAAGAGCTCGACACCCCGGCACACATTTACTACAAGTACGAGGGCGTCTCGCCCGCGGGCTCGCACAAGCCGAACTCGGCCGTCCCACAGGCCTACTTCAACAAACTGGAGGGCGTGCGCAAGCTGGTCACCGAGACCGGGGCGGGCCAGTGGGGATCGGCCCTCGCCCTCGCCTGCCAGATGTTCGGCCTCGAGTGCGAGGTGTTCATGGTCGGGGTCAGCTACGACCAGAAGCCCTACCGGCGGGCGATGATGGAGACCTGGGGCGCCACGGTCCACCGCAGCCCGTCGGACCTGACGGAAGCCGGACGCTCGCAGTCCCAGCGCGAATCCGGCAGCCTCGGGATCGCGATCTCCGAGGCCGTCGAGATCGCGGCGGGCGCCGACGACACCAACTACACACTGGGCTCTGTCCTCAACCACGTCTGCCTGCACCAGACGGTCGTCGGCCAGGAGGCGATCAAGCAGATGGAGCTGGCCGGGGAGGCGCCCGACGTGGTCGTCGGCTGCGTCGGCGGGGGCTCGAACTTCGCCGGCGTCGCCTACCCCTTCTTGCGCCAGAAGCTGCGCGGGGGCTCGGGGCCGCGTTTCCTGGCCGCCGAGCCGACAGCCTGCCCGACCCTGACCCGCGGGCGCTACGCCTACGACTACGGCGACACGGTCGGGATGACGCCCTTGATGCCGATGTACACCCTGGGCCACGACTTCGTGCCGCCGCCGGTGCATGCGGGCGGGCTGCGGTACCACGGCGACGCCCCGGGCCTCTGCGCCCTGGTCAAGGAGGGGCTGATCGAGGCGGTAGCGATCAAGCAGACGGCCGCCTTCGAGGCCGCGGTGCGCTTCGCGCGCTGCGAAGGGATTATCCCCGCTCCCGAGCCCGCTCACGCGCTGCGCGCCGCCTTCGACGAAGCCGAGGCGGCGAAGCAGGCCGGTGAGGAGCGCGTGATCCTGGTCAACGTCTGCGGCCACGGCCACTTCGACATGGCCGCCTACGACGCCTACCTGGCCGGTGACCTCGAGGACCTCGACATGCCCGAGGCCGACCTCGAGGCCTCGCTGGAGCGCCTGCCCGAGGCGCCGGCGCTGGCCTGAGCGAGGATCGGGCCTTGGGGTCGAGCAAGCCAGGCGCCACGACAGCCGGCATCCGGGTCCTGATCGTAGACCACCACGCCGTCTTCCGTCGCGGGCTGCGCGAGCACCTGGAGGCAAGCGGCCTCGACGTCGTGGGGGAGGCTGAGGACGCCGCCAGCGCGGTGGCCCTCTCCGCCGAGACCGAGCCGGAGGTGGTCCTGATGGACATCCGGATGCCGGGAGGCTCGGGCAGTCGACGCGACCAGAAGGCTGCGGGCCACGGTCCCGGGCATCCGGGTGCTGATCCTGACCGTCTCCACCGAGGAAGAGGTGGTCGCGGAGGCGATCATGGCGGGCGCTTGCGGTTACCTGCTAAAGGACGCGGGGGGCGATCAGATCCTGGCTGCGATCGCCGCCGCCGCCGCCGGCGAGAGCGCGCTCTCTCCGCGGATCGCCTCGGCCCTGATCCAGCGGGTGCGGGAGCGCGAGCCGCCGCCGGCCTCCGAAGTCGGCGACCGCCCCACGCTGACGAGGCGGGAGCGCGAGGTGCTGAGCCTGATCGTCGAGGGCAGGGAAAACAACGAGATCGCGGCGGAGCTAGTGATCAGCCCGGAGACCGTCAAGACCCACGTTTCCAGCATCCTCGAGAAGCTGAAGGCTGACAACCGCGTCCAGGCGGCCGTCGAGGCCGTGCGCGCCGGGCTCGCCTGAGCCGCTCAGGACCTGGGGCTCGACTGCATGACCCGGTCGCGCAGCGCTCGTACGTCGGCCGCCAGCTCGAACAGCCGCAGGCTGTCGGCCTCGAGCGCGCGGACTTCGCTCTCGGTGCGCAGCCGGTCGGCCTGCAGGCGCAGGGCCTCGGCCGCGCAGCGGGTGAGCAGCTCATCGATCTCGCCCACGCTCCGCTCGGAAGGGTCCAGGAGCGCGCTCATCACCTCCTGCTCGAGCGCAGGGTCAAGCGTGCGCTCGGGTGAATCGGATTTGGTTTCGTCTGCGCCCATGAACCCATGCCCCCGGTACCGGGGGAGCATCTCGCAAAGCCCAGCGTGCAATGCGCTGCTCAGCCGATCCTACGTTCACCCGCGTCCGCCTCCGCCGAGACTTCTCGGAGTTTGCGAAATGTTGGGTACAAAAATCCCCCGAAAGTGGGCGTTCATTGCGCTGAACGCAAGATCGCGCATCCGAGCGATTCACAGGGGCGCCGCAAGGTGCGAGCTTAAGCCCATGGGAGCTGGGACTAGTCCCCTCGGGGCACGCGCCCCTGGGGCGGCGGAAGACGGCGGCCGCGACCTGGAGCGTCGGGCGATCACTGCGGCCAAAGCAGGTGACTGGGACGGGTTGCACTATCTCTACGCTCGCCACGCGGATGACGTGCGCAGGTTCGTTCAGAGCATCGTCCGCAACCGCCACGACGCCGAGGACGTCACCCACGAGGTCTTCGCGAAGCTGATGCAGGCGATCCAGAAGTACGAGGAGCGGGAAGTCCGGTTCGCCGCATGGATCCTGCGCGTGGCGCGCAACGCGGCGCTCGATCACGTGCGCTCGAGACGGCAGATCCCGGTCGAGGAGGTGCGTATCAGCGACGACGGCCACGAGCAGACGTCGTATGAGTACTCCCGCGCGCTCAAGACGGCGCTCGCGGACCTGCCCGAGTCGCAACGCGAGGTGCTGGTCCTACGGCATATCGGCGGGCTCTCGCCGAACGAGATCGCCGAACGGCTGGGAAAGACCGAGGCGTCAATCCAGGGGCTGCACCACCGGGGGCGCGCGGCGCTCAAGGACTCGCTGCGGGACCTGGAAGTGGCGCCGGTGACCGCGGGCGGGTGACGTCTCGGCGCCCTGCCGAGACTCCGTAACGGCAGGGCGCGGTCGCTCTAGGGGCCGGCACGCTTCACGATCCGTTCGGCCAGCCGGCCGGCGTCGAGGTCGGCGAGGTAGAGCAGCGCAGCGTGCTCGCAGAGGCGGGCGAGCGGAAGCCCCTGGCGCTCAGCCTCCTGCTCGAGTCGCCGCAGGGACTCGGCGCCGAGCTCGAGCACCAGGGTGCGGGTTGTCCGGGTTTCCCGCTCGACCGCCGGCTCGCCGAAGCGAGGCGGCACGGTCGCCGCGCGCTCGGCGGAGAGCTCCGACTCGTAGTAGGTGCAAGCCAGCGCCACGAGTCGGTCGAGCTCGAGCCGCTCTGCACGCGCATGATCCTCGAGCGCGGTCCAGCCGAACTCGTCGAAGGTGATCGGGATCTCCAGCCTCACGATCATGCTCGGAATCTGATCCACTCTAGGGCCAGGGCCGGACCGCAACGAATCAAAGTCGGTCACGACATTGGGGATCCTCACTCCCCGGGTTCGGGCGAGCTGATCTTGTCGTGTTCTTGGGGAGCTGCACCACATACCCGAGCAACGCTGGCGGACCTGCGGTTTCGCGCCCGCCGCCAACGATCGCTACGAAACCGCGACCGGTACGAATCTCACCCGATCGAAGTTCCATCCCCTTCGAGCGGCTGCCGGTGTACGCCGCCCGTCCTCCCTTGCTGTTCCCGACCCGACCTGGACGAGCCGGCGCGTCGGGTTCGTCGACGTTCGACGGCCCCGCTCCTCGCTCTCGCGACGAAGTCGGTTCGGAACTTGCCGATGCCGAGTCCGCGCCCGCGCTCGGGATCGAGGATCACGGCGGCCGCTTCACTGCGAGACGAGACGCCGAGCTTGCTGAAGGCAGACGACAGATGGCTCTTCACGGTGCTCTCGGCGAGGTACAGTTCGGCCGCGATCTGGGCGTTGGTCAGCCCCCTGACCACCAGCACCAGGATCTGCTTCTCGCGGGTCGTCAGTGCCCGGGCCCGAACCGCCCCGCGCTGCCTGCTGGGCACGGACACCTGGCCCGCGCACACGACGGCGACGACAGTCGCCAGCGCTTCCCGGGCCTCGTCCTCCAGCACGATCCCGCCGACGCCCAGCTCGAGTGCACGCCGCACCTCGGCGGCCGCCGCACGTCGACAGACCACCACAGTGGAGACGCCCCCGAACATCGAGCGAATCAGGCGCACGGTTCCCACCGTCGACCGGTCTGGCCGGTCGGCGGCGACCACGACGCATGCGGGCACGCGAGCGTTGCAGGAGGCCAGCAGGCCCTCAGCGGTTTCGGCTCGTGCAAGCACGCCGTGGCCGCCCGCTGCAAGCGCTTCGCAGACCTGGTCGCGAAACGAGGGCTCCATCGCGCAAACCGCGACGGGCAGCCTGTCGTTCCTCACACCGTCCGGAGCCATACTCCTCAGGAACGCTCGGTTGGAAGCCGGACTTTCGCGGTGATGGAGCTCGCGTCGGAGATCGCCATGTGTTTCTGGTCGAGTCACAGCCCTCGGCGCCCCAGCACGAAGGGGACCGTTCGCAGCAGGGTCTTCACGTCCAGCCAAAGCGACCAGTTGGCGCCGTAGAGGTAGTCGATCTTGACCATCTCGTTGAGCGGGATCCGAGCCGATCCGAATACCTGCCACGGACCGGTTACCCCGGGTGGGAGCTGGAGCCGCGAACGCCGCCAGCCCTCGATCCTGCTGTCCTCGTCGAGCACCAGCGGCCGGGGGCCGACAAGGGCCATGTCACCGCGAAGCACGTTGAGCAACTGAGGCAGCTCGTCGAGCGAGATCCGCCGCAAGCGACTGCCGACCCGGGTGATTCGCGGATCGTCCTTGATCTTGAAGAGGCCGCCGTCTGCCTCGTTGCTGCGCTGCGAGCGAGGACTTCTGAGCCTCGGCCCCATCCACCATGGTGCGGAACTTGAGCATCTCGAACGGCACGCCGTTCCGACCCATGCGCGGCTGTCGGAAGAGGACCGGACCGCGGGAATCGAGCTTGATCGCGATCGCGATCATCACCATGAGCGGCGCGAGCGCGAGCAGGAGGAGACCGGCGCCGACGCAGTCGAACGAGCGCTTGACTGCCCTCGAGGAGCGGCTGAGGCCGAATCGACGCATCCCCAGCAAGGTGATCCCGTCCACATCGTCGAGCTCGACCGACGAACCCACGACCTCGGGTAGCCGCGGCAGCACGCTCACTCTCACGCCCATCGACTTCAGGCTCCGAGTTGTGTTCAGAAGGTCATTGGAGATCGCGCCGCCCGGCGCGACGATCGCGCGCTCGATCTGCTCCGTCGTGAGCAAGTGCTCCAGGTTGCCCCCGTTGAGGCCGGCGTGGCCGTTCGTGCTGGGGTCCCTGCCGCCGTTGAGGCCTGCGTGGCCGTTCCTGGCGGGGTCCGGCTCAAGCGGCGCCCGCCCGACGACCCGCGCCTTCAGGCCCGGCGCCTCGTTGAACCGGCGCGTGATCCAGTCCGCGGTCTCGGCGTCGCCCAGTACCAGGCATCGCTCTTCGCCCGATAAGTGCCCTGGCCAGGTGCCTGGCGAGGGCGCGAATGGTGACCGTGCTCGCGAACAACAGCACCCAAACCCCAACCGCTTGGTCGCGGCCGAAGTGGCCATCGACGATCAGCTCCCCACCGAGCCAGATCAGGAGCGCGTAGAGCGTCGCAACCCAGAACAGGGCGGGGACCTCGTCGAGCGTCGTCTTTCTGATCAAGTGCTCGTCGCGGTCGTACAGTCCCGTCACCTTTCCGACCACGAGCACCAACGGGAGCGCCAGCAGGGCAGCGGGGTTGAGAGCATCCGCTCCCAGAAGCGGCACGCCGATCAGGACCGCGATCCCCGCCGAAGCCACGTCCGCGAGCGCGAGGGTGCGGCGGTAGATCGCATCCCGACGGTAGGTCGCTGGCGCGCAACTGGCCCTCGGGGATCTCCTCCTGTGCCGCCGGGTCGCGCGTACGCGGCGCGTGGCGCGAACCTGCGGGTAGCGGAGGCGCGGAAGAGAAGTCGCAGGATCGCGCAGCTCTGTCGAAGCGCGTTCATCCGCCTCTTCGATGCGGGGGTCGAGCTGTGCTTGCTGTTCGGCCATCGTCGCCCACTGGGACAAACGGCTGTGGTCCGCGCGGCGGGACGCGCCTGAATCCGAGTTCCGACGTAATTGGAACCGGTGCTCCCGCGCCGCAACGTTGTCCGCGCGAGAATCGTGGCTCGTGACGCGTTGGTGCCCCGAGAGCCGTTCATGCACGTCGAACTTCGAGATCAGATCGATCCGCGGTCGGCCCCTACGGCCGTGCCCAGCTGCCGTTTCTGCTCGGCGCCCCTGCGCCACACCTTCGTCGACCTGGGCATGTCACCGCTTTGCGAGAGCTACGTCCCCCCGGAGCGGCTTGGGGCGATGGAGCCCTTCTACCCGCTGCACGTTCGGGTCTGCGAGCAATGCCTACTCGTACAGCTCGAGGAGCTTGTGGCGCCGGAGGAGATCTTCACGGAGTACGCGTACTTCTCCTCCTATTCGGATTCCTGGGTAGCTCACGCGCGCGACTACGTGGAATCGGTGGTCGAGCGCTTCGGGCTGAGCGCCGACAGCCAGGTGGTGGAGCTGGCCAGCAACGACGGCTATCTGCTCCAACATCTCGTCGAGCGGGGCATACCGGCGCTTGGGGTCGAGCCCGCAGCGAACGTCGCCGAAGCCGCCCGTGAGCGGGGAATCGAGACCGTGGTCGAGTTCTTCGGCCGGGAGCTCGCGTCCCGCCTTTTGGCCGAGGGCCGCCAAGCGGACCTGCTGGTCGCGAACAACGTGTTCGCCCACGTTCCCGACCTCAACGACTTCACCGCCGGTATGCAGCGCCTGCTGGCGCCGCAGGGCGTGATCACGCTCGAGTTCCCCCACCTGGCGCGGCTGATCGAGGGAAACCAGTTCGACACCATCTACCACGAGCACTTCTCCTACTTCTCGTTCCTCACCGCCCAGACCGTGCTCGCGGCTCACCGCCTCGAGGTGTTCGACGTCGACGAGCTGCCCACGCACGGCGGCTCGCTTCGGGTGTACGCGCAGCGGGATGGGGACGGAGGCGCCGGCCATCCCGTGAGCGCCGAGGTGACAGAGCTGGCCGAACGCGAGCGGGAGCTCGAGCTCGACCGGCTCGAGGGATACGGCGCGTTCGCACCGCGTGTGACCGAGACCAAGTGGAGGCTGCTCGAGTTCCTGATCGACTGCCGCTCGCGACGGCAAGCGCGTCGCCGGCTACGGCGCCCCGGGCAAGGGGAACACGCTGCTCAACTACTGCGGTATCCGCACCGACCTGCTCGAGTTCACGGTCGACCGCAACCCGTACAAGCAGGGGCAGTTCCTGCCCGGCACACGGATTCCGATCCGCCATCCCGAGGCACTCGAGCAGGCCCGTCCCGACTTCATCCTGATCCTTCCCTGGAACCTGACGGACGAGATCGTGGACCAGCTCTCCCACGTGCGCGAGTGGGGAGCCCGGTTCGTCGCCCCGATCCCGGAGGTGAAGGTCCTGTGAAGGTCGTGATCTTCTGCGGCGGCCAGGGGTTGCGGATGCGGGAGGCATCCGAGGTGGTGCCGAAGCCGATGATCCCGATCGGCCCCCGACCCGTCCTCTGGCACGTGATGAAGTACTACGCCCACCACGGCTTCACCGACTTCGTGCTCTGCCTCGGCTACAAGGCCGAGGCGATCAAGCAGTTCTTCCTCACCTACAACGAGGCGATGGCAAACGACTTCGTGCTCACCAACGGTGGCGCGGACGTGCACCTGCTGAAGACCGACATCCACGACTGGAACATCACCTTCGTGGACACCGGCCTGCATGCGCCGATCGGCGAGCGCCTGCGCGCCGTCCGCCACCTGCTGCGCGATGACGAGCTCTTTCTCGCCAACTACGGGGACACGCTGACCGACGCCGACCTGCCCGCGATGATCGCTCGCGCTCGGGACGAGCAGGCGATGGCGAGCTTCCTCGCTGTGCGCCCCAACTACAGCTTCCACGTGGTCTCGATGGGGGACGACGGCCGCGTCCGCGAGATGCGCGACGTGATGGGCTCGGACATCTGGATCAACGGCGGCTACTTCATCCTCCGCCGGGAGTTCCTCGACCAGCTGCGCCCCGGCGAGGACCTCGTGGAGGAGCCGCTGCAGAGGCTGCTGCCCGCCGGAAAGGTGCTCGCGCAGCGGCACGAGGGCTTCTGGGCCCCGATGGACACGCTCAAGGACCAGCAGTGGCTGGAGAGCCTGCACGAGAGCGGCGACGCTCCGTGGCAGATCTGGGACCCGGCCCGGACCGCCCGCCGCGAGCTGGAGTACGCGGCGTCTTGACGATGTTGCCGTTGCTGCTCGGCCGGCCGCAAGCGTCGCCGGCGCGCGCTGCTCGCCATCGGCGCCCACCCGGACGACATCGAGATCGGCTGCGGGGGGACGATCCTGAAGCTGATCGAGGAGTCGGCGGTCTCCGAGGTTCGCTGGGTTGTGCTGAGCGGAGAGGGCGAGCGTGCGCAGGAGGCGCGCCGAAGCGCCGAGGACCTGCTCGAAGGGGTGCCGGGCAGCGACGTGGTCCTCTGCGAATTTCCCGACGGCTTCTTTCCCTATGAGGGCAAACGGGTGAAGGACTTCTTCGAGGGGCTGAAGGCCGATTTCTCGCCCGACGTCGTCTTCACCCACCAGCGCGCCGACCTGCACCAGGACCACCGGACCGCCTGCGAGCTGACCTGGAACACCTTCCGCGACCACCTGATCCTCGAGTACGAGGTGCCGAAGTACGACGGGGACATGAGCGCCCCGAACGCGTTCGTCCCCCTCTCCGAGGGCCAGTCGCGGCGCAAGATCCAGCACCTGATGGATCACTTCGCCTCGCAGCGGTCGAAGCACTGGTTCCGGGAGGACCTGTTCTCGGGCCTGCTGCGGCTGCGCGGCATGGAGTGCAACTCGCCGAGCTCGCACGCCGAGGCGTTCTTCTGCCGCAAGGCTGTGCTCGCGTGACCACGGCTCTCGAACCGCGAGCGGGACCGACGGACGCCGGGCGCGAGGCCTACGAGCTGATGGAGCGGCTGTTCCCGCTCTGCCGGAGCCTCACCGGCGACGGGGTGCGGGCCACCTTCGACGTGCTCGAGCGGGAGATCCCGATCGAGCGGACCGAGATCCCGAGCGGCACCCGGCTGTTCGACTGGATCGTGCCGGAGGAGTGGAACCTCCGCGACGCCTACGTCGCCGCGCCGGACGGGACACGCGTCGTCGACTACCGGGACTCCACCCTGCACGTGGTCTCCTACAGCGAGCCGGTACGGGCCACGATGTCCCTTGAGCAGCTGCGCGAGCGGCTGCACACGCTTCCCGAGCAACCGGACGTGGTCCCCTACCGGACCTCGTACTACGAGCGCACCTGGGGCTTCTGCCTCTCACACCGTCGGCTGCTCGAGCTGCAGCCGGGCGACTACGAGGTGGTGATCGATTCAACCCTCGAGCCGGGCCACCTCTCGTACGCCGAGCACCGGATCGAGGGCGAGGGGGACGGGGAGGTGCTGGTCTCGACCTATGTCTGCCACCCCTCGCTGGCCAACGACAACCTCTCCGGGATCGCCGTCGCGACGATGCTCGCGAGGCGACTAGCTGGGCGGCGGCTGCGGCACACCTACCGCTTCCTGTTCGCCCCCGGCACGATCGGGCCGCTCGCCTGGCTCCATCAGAACCGCGAGCGGCTCGATCGCATCGAGCACGGCCTGGCCGTCTCGTGCATCGGCGACGAGGGGAACCTGACCTACAAGCGCAGCCGCCGCAAGGACGCCGAGGTCGACCGGGCGATGGAGACGGTGCTGCGCGACTCGGGCGCCCCGCACCGCGTGCTCCCCTGGGAGCCGTGGGGTGGCGACGAGCGCCAGTTCTGCTCGCCGGGGTTCGACCTGCCGGTGGGCACCCTGATGCGCACACCGCACGGCGAGTTCGGCGGCTACCACACCTCGGCCGACAGCCTGGAGCTGATCCGCCCCGAATCCCTGGCCGAGGCGGTGGACATGTGCCTGGAGCTGGTCGAGGTGCTGGAGAGCAACCGCCGGGCCACCAACCTGAGCCCGTTCGGCGAGCCGCAGCTGGGGCGGCGCGGCCTCTACCGCTCGGCCGGCGGGGCGGTGGCAAGCCCGGAGGACGAGCGCGCCCTGCTCTGGGTGCTGAACATGGGTGACGGAGACGCGACCCTGCTCGACATCGCTCGCTCCTCCGGGCTGTCCTACGCCGTGGTGCGAGCGTGCCGCGGAGCGGCTGGAGGCCGTGGGTCTGGTGTCGTTGGGCAACGACAGGTCGGGCCAGGCCCGGTCCCGCTCGGAGATGAAGCGCCGATCCGCGGGTGGCCAATCGATCTCGAGGGCCGGGTCATCCCACCGCACTCCGCGCGCCGCCTCCGGCACGTAGTGGTGCGACATCTGGTAGAGGACCTCGGTGTCGTCCTCGAGCGTCTGGTAGCCCTGAGCGAACCCTTCGGGCACGTAGGCGAGACGCTCGCTGCGCGCACTCAGCTCGGCGCCAAGCCACTCGCTGACGAGTCGGTGAGTCGGGGCGCAGGTCGACCATCACGAGGAAGATCGAGCCGCCGCGTGCACCGGACCAGCTTCGCCTCGGCGTGCGGCGCAAGCTGGTAGTGCAGACCGCGCAGCGTGTGGCGCCGCGGGCTGTGGATCGTGCTGCTCTGCACGATGCGCATCGGCACGCCATGCTCGGCGAACTCCCGCTCGCAGAACGTGCGGGCGAGGAATCCGCGCTCGTCCTGATGGCGCTCGACGTCGATCAGGAAGGCGCCCCCCAGCGGGGTGGGGTTGAAGATCACGCGCCCCGGCCGCCCTGATCGGTGCCGCAGCTTCATCAGCCCGCGCCGACCGGCAGGCGCCAGCGAAGCTTGTCATCGAGCCGGCCGGCCTCCTGGAGCTCGCTGACCCGGTTGATCCGCAGGTATCGGCTGCCGGTGAACTGATCGAAGGTGAGGCCGTTGCGGGCGTAGGCGTCGCGCAGCTGCTCGACGCCGCGACGCACGGTCCACTGGGGCTCGAACTGCGGCAGCACCCGGGCGATCTTCGAGCAGTCGACCTGATACGAGCGCTTGTCCGGCCCGCCGCCGGCCGCGAACGATGCGCTCGCCCCGGGCACGATCTCCTCGACGATCTCGGCCAGGTCCCGGATGCGGTAGTTCTCGCTGCTGGCGCCGACGTTGAAGGCCTCGTCGTGCACGAGCTCGCGCGGCGCTTCCAAGACGGCGAGGAACGCAGCGGAGATGTCCATCACGTGGACGAGCGGCCGCCAGGGGGTCCCGTCGCTCTGGATCAGGACCTCGCCGGTCGTGTGGGCGTATCCGACCAGGTTGTTGACGACGACGTCCACTCGCAGTCGCGGCGAGACGCCGTAGGCGGTCGCGTTGCGCAGGTAGGTCGGGCTGAAAGAGTCACCGGCGAAGCCCGAGATGTCTCGCTCGGCGAGCACCTTCGACTCGCCGTAGGGCGTCACCGGCGCGAACCCTGCGCCCTCGTCGAGCATCTCGTCGCCGGCCTTGCCGTAGAGGCTGCACGAGGAGGAGAACAGGAAGCGGGACACGCCAGCCTCCCGCGCCTTTTCGGCGATGCGAACCGAGGCGAGGTGATTGATGGCGAAGGTGGCCTGCGGATTGAGGTCCCCGACCGGGTCATTGCAGACTGCCGCGAGATGGATCACCGCGTCGAACCCGGCAAGGTCCTCGCTCTCGACGTCGCGGACGTCCGCTTGCAGCGAGGTGACCTCAGGCACCTCGTTGCCGAAGGTGCAGGCGGCGAACAGGTCGGAATCGAGCCCGACGACCTCGTGGCCGGCCCGCTCGAGCACGGGGACGAGCACTGAGCCGATGTAGCCGTTGTGACCGGTGACGAGAATGCGCAAATCGAGCCTCCTGGGTGAGCCGAGCGGTTGATCCAAGGGCTTTAGCTAGCTTGGGTCTCTAGATCTAACGGCCGCCGGCACCTCATTCGTGCGTGGGGACATCAGTATGCTCGCCCACCCCGATGAGCTCGCTATCCGGACAACGCCTTCTGGTTACGGGTGGCTCGGGCTTCATCGGGGCGCCGCTGTGTCGGCAGGCCATCGAGCAGGGGGCGTCGGTCCACGCGGTCTCGCGGCACTCCCAAATCACTTCAGATGGGGTTCGCTGGGAACGTATGGATCTGACCGAGGGCCTGGCCGTTCAGGGGACTGTTGCGTCGGCTGCGGCCGGATGTCGTCCTCCATCTGGCGAGCGAGGTGAGCGGCGCACGCGACCGCGATCTTGTGCTCCCGATGCTGCAGGCGAACCTCCTGGCAGCGGTCAATCTGATGCTCGCCTGCGCCGACGCTGGGTGTCGCCGCCTGGTTCTGGCCGGCTCCATGGAGGAGCCTGAGCTCGGTGATCCCGAGGCCGTCGCCCAATCCCCTTACGCGGTCTCGAAGTGGGCCGCGCTCGCCTATGCCCGCCTCTTCCACGCGCTCTACAGCCTTCCGATCGTCCATCTGCGCGTCTTCATGGTCTACGGGCCAGGGCAAAGGGATCTGCGGAAGCTGGTGCCCTACACGACGGTGTCGCTGCTCCGCGGCCGGTCGCCGGAGCTCTCGAGTGGGACGCGCGAGGTGGACTGGATCTACGTGGACGACGTCGTCGACGCTTTCCTACGGGCTGCGGTTGCGCCCGGGATCGAGGGCGCGTCGCTGGACGTCGGGTCGGGCGAGCTGGTGACGGCGCGCGCCATCGTTGTTCGGCTCCGCGATCTCGTTGGGGGCGATGTCGAGCCCACCTTCGGCGCGGTCGCGGATCGGCAGCTGGAGCGCGTCCGGGTCGCCGATCCCACGAGCGCCGCCAAGTCAATGGGCTGGCGACCACGCACTCCGCTCGACCAGGGACTCCAGCGGACCGTGGAGTTCTACCGGTCCCACCTCGACTCCCTGCCTTCAACCTGATCGGGGTGACAGGCGATACGTCAGCGCCCAGCGGAGGAGCCTAAGCCCGAACGGAATGCCCTGGACGACGTAGCGCCTGAACAACCGGCGCGGTTCATGCCAGAGCCGGTGCACCCACTCCAGGCCCAGACGCTGCAACACGGCCGGTGCGCGCGGCTGATCCTCAGCGAGGAAGCTGAGAGAGATCCCTACGCCGACGAACCAGGTTCGGGGCAACTCAGACCGCAGCGCGCCAATCAGCCGCTCCTGCTTTGGGAAGCCAAGCCCCACCAGGACAAGCGCCGGCTGCGCGCGCCGAAGCGTCCCTTTGATCCTCTCGATCTCCTCGGGATCGTCCTCGAATCCAAAGGGGGGGCAATACGACTCCACTTCCCTGAGGCCGGGGCGCCGAGCCTCGAGTCGCCTGGCTGCGGCGGCGGCTATACCGGGGTTCCCTCCCAGGAGAAACACCGTCAGCCCGGCACCTTCGGCGGCCTCCGGCAAGCTCAGAACCAGGTCGCTGCCGGGGATCCTCTCCGGCACCGGCGTACCGGCCAGCCGTGAGGCCCAGACGATGGGCAGGCCATCCGCAACCCGATAGCTCGCCTCCAGGATCAGTTCTCGGCTCTCGGGATTCGAGTTGAACTGGCGCAGGATGTCGAGATTCGGCGTGACGATCCAGCCGCCGTTCTGCGTACGAACGCCCTCCAGGAAGAGCTGGATCAAAGTTCGATGGTCGAGCCTGTGAAAGGGCAGGCCCATGATCGACGCGGTCTCATGCGCAGGTGGCAGCTGGGGCTTGGTCGATGACTCACTACCCCCGCGGCCAGCCGTCGGCTCGTGAGCCGTGACCTCAACCAGCTTTGAACGTATCTCACTCACGATCGTCGGCTCCGGACAGCAAGGGATCCGCTGAGATCCACCGTCATGACATCAACGAGCCGCCGGGTCAAAGGCTTTCGCGGCGGGGGACTGCCGCCCGACCCATGCAAGGCCAGCGGCTTGAGCAAGCCAGTCCGGTTTGCGATCTCCATCACGAGCCCGCGGGCCAGCAGGCGGATGAAGCGGAACGGAGTGAAGTTGCCGTTGCGGAACTCGCGCCAGTACTGGGCCAGGTTGGAGGTCTTCAGCGGCTCGGAAAACTTCAGCGCGTCGGTTGCCTGGCAGCGCCAGGCCTCCACCTGTTCACCCTTCAGCTGGCTAAGAACGCGGCGTGGGTGGGATGAGCGGCACTCTCAGCAGCCCGCGCAGGGCGGGGTAGAGCCGTTCTCGTGTAGCGGGCTGTCGACCTTCTCGAGCCAGATCTCGCGCCAGTACGGGTAGATGGCCCGCGTGCAGAAGCGGTGGTAATCGGCGGCGCAGACCACGCCCTCGAGGATGATGGCGTCCGACTTGATGTCGATCATCTCTCCGGTCGACTCCTCGATCAGGCGGTTCACGCGTGCGCCGACGCGCGCCGTCCGACCGCAGTAGTTGCTCATCTCCCCGTCGAAGCTGAGGCCACGATTGTGGTTGGTCGTGTCCAGCGTGGCGACGATCTCCTCCTTGCTCTTGATCCGCACCAGATCGCCGGGACGGAGATCGAGGTTATCGGAGGGCGTCTTGCCCTTCTCCAGCTTCCCGACGACGAAGGGGTATTCGTTGCCGCCGGCGATCAGGAGGGACTTGGGGAGGCGGGCCTTGCTGTACCGCTGCCAGAGATTGAAAAGCTCGATGATCAGACCGCGGAGGATCTTCCGGACGCTCCAGTTCTGGAGGTCCCTGACGTACTGGTCGGCCTGTCTGAACCGCAGCGGCTCGGAGGCGCTCGGAACGTCGGTTGCCTGGCAGCGGTAGCGCGGGGCGCCTGCCTCCGTTTCCTCCCTCGTGGCGGGATGGAGAGTGCCGTCGACGTAGGACTGCTCCTCCTCACCGAGCCGGGACGGGACGGGCACGCTGCCGTTCTGCGCGCCGCCGTTCTCGATCCGCTCGAGCCACGCTTCCTTCCAGAACATGAGGCACGCGGCCTGGCAGCCGTCGTGGGCCGACCCGTCGCAGCGGACGTTCTGGAGGTGCACGGTGTTGTGCATACGCCTTACGACTCCATCGCCGGCGCATGTCTTGTCTGCTCGCTGCGTCACGGGCAGCGTTCGGCCACAGAACTTGAGCATCTCGGGCATAAACGGAAGGCCGTCCAGCGTGCCCAGGTCGTCGAGTGTGGCGAAGATCTCCGAGGCGCTCCGCACCCGGACCAGTTCACCCGGTCTAAGACCGAGTACCTGCAGTGGCAGGGAGGGGACGTGAGTAGCTGTGCTCACCGCCCAACAAAACGGTGCGCCGCTCCGCGAACTTGCGGGCGCTCGCGCGTAGTCGCCGTGAAAGCGCTGCCGCGTCTGCGCCGTTTGTCATCTGGCGTGGACGACATCGCAATCATCACCGTCTCGACCAGCGAGGCCCACTGGCTCAGGCCCTGCCTGAGCACGGTGTTCGCCCACATGGGGGATGTCAGCGCGGACGTCGTCGTGGTGGACAACGAGTCGCGCGACGGGACAGCGGCCGTGGTCGAGACCGAGTTTCCCGACGCCCGCGTAGTGCCGTCTCGCAATCACGGCTTCTCGCACGCGAACAACCGCGGGCTCATGACCTGCGACGCCCGTTACGTCCTGTTCCTGAACCCGGACACCGAGATCCTGGAGGGCACCTTCGAGAACCTGGTTCGCGCGATGGACGCCCGCCCGACGGTAGGGCTGATCGGCGTGCGCCAGGTCACTCCGGACGGGCGCATGGACAAGACGATCCGCCGCTTTCCGAATGCGCTGCGCGCGCTCGGTGACTCGTTCGCCACGGAGCGGCTGCCGCGCCGTCCACGTTGGCTCGGAGAGCGCGAGCTCGATCGATCCGTCTATGACCGCGAGGTCGACTGCGACTGGACGAGCGGCTCGTTCATGCTCGCGCGTCGCGAGGCGATCGAGAGCGCGGGCTTCCTCGACGAGCGCTTTTTCATGTACTCCGACGAAACCGACTTCTGCCGGCGGATCAAGGCGGCCGGGTGGGAGATACGGCACCTGCCGTCGATGACGATCATCCACCACGAGGGAAAGGCGGGGATCGAGCCGAGCATCGAGAGCCTCAACGCCTCCTCGCGCATGCTGTACGCGCGGAAGCACTTCTCCCCCGCTCATCGTCTCCTGTACTTCGGCGCCGTGCTGCTGGGAGCTTCCCTGCGATCGGTCTACGGCGGTTCGGGTGAGCGTGGACGGCGGCTGAAGGCGGCTAACCGCCGGAAGGTCGCCACGCTGCTGGGCCGTGCACCGGGGCCCTTCGGCCCGCCGAGCCGCTACTCGGTTCGCATCGCCCGCACAGAGCAGCGGTACGCCGGCCGGCGTGAGCTGCCCGCGCCGGATCTGACCACATGAAGATCGACGCTCACAGCGTCCTGATCACCGGCGGCGGAGGTCAACTTGGCTCGGATCTCGCGGAGCAGCTCCGCGACCGCTGCCTGGTGTCCGCGCCCAGCCGCGGCGAACTCGACATCACCGACCAAGGGGCGGTGGACGAGGCATTCGAACGGCTCCAGCCTGCAGTCGTCTTCAACTGTGCCGCGTTTCACAACGTCGAGGTCTGCGAGCGCGAGGAAGACCGCTCGTTCGAGGTGAACGCACGAGCGGTCAAGCGCCTCGCGCAGCGCTGCGCAGACACCGGCGCGGGGCTCGTGCACCTGAGCACCAACTACGTCTTTCCGGGTGACCGCGAAGCGCCTTATTCCGAGGCGGACCGACCGAGCCCACGCAGCATCTACGCCATTTCCAAGCTGGCCGGAGAGCATGCCGCGCTCGCCTACTGCCCCCGCGCGCTCGTCGTTCGCGGCTCAGGTCTCTATGGCCACCACGGAAGCGCGTCGAAGGGCGGCAACTTCGTGCAGCGCATGATCCACCGCGCGCGAGAGCAGGGTGCGCTGAAGATGGTCGCGGACCAGCGGCTGACGCCCACTTACACGGCCGATCTGGCCGAGGCGATCATCGCCGCGGTGGGGCGGGACGTCTCCGGGCTCCTTCACGTGACCAACTCCGGGTCATGCTCGTGGCACGAGTTCACTCTCGCGATCATGGAGACGGCCGGCATAGACGTTCCAGTGGAACCGGTCCGGACGGTCCGGGCACCGGGCGGCGCCGACCGGCCCTCGAATGGGGTGCTGTTTTCGGAGCGAGCCGGCGAGGCCGGGCTTTCGAGCCTGCGTTCCTGGGACGCGGCTCTCGAGGACTACATGGCGAGCGCCGGCCTCGCCGCGGAGCCAAGCGTTCGCTAGCTCGCTACCGGACCCGCTCGTACACGAACGGCAGCTCCCTCTCGATGTCGCGCAGCAGGGGCGCGTTCGCATCGCGTTGCGAGGGCATTAGCTCGACGTCCTTCGGCCAGGCGATCCCGACGTCGGGATCGTTGTAGGCGATCCCGCGCTCGATCGACTCGTCGTAGTAGCCGTCGCACTTGTAGACCACGTCGGCGACGTCGCTGGTGACGCAGAAGCCGTGGGCGAAGCCGATCGGGCAATAGACGTGGTGCAGGTTCTCGTCGTTGAGCTCGGAAGGCCTCCCACTCCCCGAAGGTCGGTGAGCCCTGCCTCAGGTCGACAACCACGTCTACCACCTCGCCCCTGGCGCAACGAACGAGCTTCGCCATCCCCTTTCCGACCTGGAAGTGCATGCCGCGCACGATCCCCTTGCTCGAGCGGGAGTGGTTGTCCTGGACGAACTCCTCGGGAATGCCGAGCTCGGCGTACACGTTTCGCCGGTAGCACTCGTGGAAGAAACCCCGTTCGTCTCCGTGGATCACGGGCTTGACCAGCATGGGTCCTTCGAGTCTCGTCTCCAGTCGCTCCATCTGCCCTCCTGATTGTCGGTTCCGATCGCTCTAACAACCCGCCGCGCGGCGCTGGTCTTGCGCAAGAAAGCCCTCGTTCCCGCCGTTGGTCTAGCGAAAGCAGTAGCACGCCCGACCCCGTCACTGGCAAGGAGTTCTCGAACGCATGATCAGCGCAAACCGCAATGGTGCCTCTCATCGAAGCTTCAGTCAGACCCGCACGAACGGTCTCTCGCCCGCGCCCCCGGAGAGGGGGCGCACCGTGCTGGTCACGGGAGGGGCGGGCTATATCGGCAGCGTGCTGCTCGGTCGCCTGCTGGAGCGCGGTTACAACGTGCGCGTGCTCGACCGCCTCTATTGGGGCGAAGGTCCGCTAGAGGACTACAGCGGGCGCATCGAGCTCGAGGTGGCCGATGTGCGGGAGATCCCGTCGTCGGCGCTCGACGGCGTGGATGGGGTGATCCACTTGGCCGGGCTCTCGAACGACCCCACCGCCGAGTACGACCCGGAGGCGAACTGGCAGATGAACGCCGTCGCCACGGAGACGCTCGGGAACGCCTGTGTGGAGCGCGGCATCGACCGGATCGTGTTCGCCTCCTCCTGCTCTCTGTACGACAGGCTGCCCCCGGGGATGCACGACGAGAGCGCCGCCATCGCGCCGAGCGGCGCGTACGCAACCTCCAAGCGCTACGGCGAGGAGGCGCTGATCGACCTCATCGATAGGGGCCTGTGCCCGGTGATTCTCCGCAACGGGACGGTCTACGGCCACAGCCATCGCATGCGCTACGACCTCGTCGTGAACACATTCGTCAAGGACGCCCTACTCGAGGAGCGGCTTCTGCTCCACGGGGGCGGTTGGATGTGGCGGCCGCTCGTGGACGTGCGCGATGTCTCCGACGCGATGATCGCCGCCCTCGAGGCGCCGGACGAGCTGGTGCGCGGCGAGGTCTTCAACGTCCTGCACTCGAACTATCAGATCCGCGAGCTGGCGATGCTCGTGGCCGGCTCGGTGCAGCTTCTGGGGCGCACCGTGCGCCTGGAGGAGGTGGCGGCCCCGCGTCTGACTCGCGATTACGAGTGCTCCAACACCAAGCTGAGCCAGAGGCTGGGCTTCACGCCCTGCCGTTCGGTGGTCGAGGCGGTCTCCAACATGCTGACTGCCATCGATCTCGGCGACCGCTCGAAGCTCACCGACCCGCGCTACTACAACATCCGCTGGCTCGAGCTTATGAACGAGATCGAGCCGCGCATCCAGCGTTTCGGCGCCGTTCTCTAGTGCTGCTTTGTTAGCTCGCCGGTAGGGTTCGGCGCTGCCGCCGCGAACCCTCCTCGCGTCAGCCCGCTCTGAGGCGAGGACGAAGATGATGGCGGTGATCGAGGCGGTGGGGGTGGACTCGGCGGCGACGGTCAAGGAGCGGCTCGATAGACCTCGGCGTCGATACCTCCGACCCGGCCGGTGAGGCGATGGCGAACGTGATCGCGAAGGGGCTCGCGGCCGATGGCATCCGACCACGAGGGGCGGACGCTGGACCCCCTTTCGGCCGTTTGGAAGGCGCTCCGCTGGGCCGGCCGATCCGAATCGCGCTAACGGACGAGCAGCTGGTGCTTCACGTCGGCAGCCTTCGAGCGACTGACGCGCGCCACGTCCCGGGCCCAAAACGACCCCAACGCCCGTCTGCATCGGCGCAGCTGCCGCTCGTTCAGGCCTGCCTCGAGGGCGAGGGCGTAGAGCTGGCGTGACAGCTTTCGCGGAGGGGTGGGCAGTTGCTTGGCCCGCGTCGGGTCGAGCCGCCGCCTGAGGGCTGCGCGCTCGCGGCCCACCGGGTAGTGGCGGGTCCGGTGCGCCAGGCGCTCGTGCAGGTGCACAATCGGTCCCATCAGAGCCAGCTCGGCGCAGAGCAGCCAATCGGTCCGCTCTACCGGCTGGATCTGGTGGGAGCGATTCAGTCGGCTACGGCGGTAGACAGCGTAGATCGGGTCGTACTTGGCGTCCCCGGCATGGAAGAACCAGAGCATGCGCTCGAAGCGACGGGCCGGATCCGGTGAGGTCGGAAATTCGCCCTCGTAGTCCTCATTCCGCGTGCCGCCACCTGCGGTGTGGATTGTGAAGCGGGTGGTCACGCCGACGGCCTCGGGCTGGTGCTCGAGCGCCCGCACGGACGCTGACAGGCATTCAGGCTCCAGCCAGTCGTCCGCGCTGATCCAGCGGAAGTACCTGCCGTGCGCCTCCGCGAGCACCCGATTCATGTTCTCGTGGGAGCCGATGTCGGCGGGGTTGACGCTCAGCCTGACGCGCCGATCAGCCCGCGCGTAGCTCTTGACAGTCTCGACGGTGTCGTCGTCCGAGGCGTTGTCGGAGACGATCAGCTCGAGGTCGCCGAAACTCTGCGAGAGCACGGACTCGATGCATCGCCCGACTACCTCGCGGCCGTCTCGCACCGCGAGGCCGACCGAGATCAGCGGTGGTCTGGATCGGGATGGCGGCACTTACCCGAGTAACGGTGGGGAAGAACCCGTTCTCGCGCCCGGGGACGACTGGGTTGGCTCAAGCAGCACGCAGGCGCCCGAGAGCCAGTCCGGCGTGCCCGGACGCGCGTGGGCGGCGGGGTCCTTGACCACTTCGCTGACCCAGCTCAGTTGTCGGGCGCCGGGAGCGGATGGTGCGCTCGCGAACCTGGGATCGGACGGGCGCGAGCGGTCGCGGACTCCTTGTCGGCTGCGGCGAGTCGCCAGCAAGCTCCGATCAGGCCGATCACCAAGGCGTAGACGTTGACGAACATCGGAAACGACAATGAGTCGAATGTCAGCGAGCAGACCCCTGCCGCCAGCGCGGCGCCAGCCAGCGCGGCGCACAGCAGTCGGAGCTCGGGATCGTCGCTGCGGCGCCGCGCGACGAGAGCGGAAATCAGGGGGACCAGAAAGAAGGCGGCCAGCACGACCACTCCGATCAGCCCGAGCTCGATCGCGGTTTTCAGATACTGGTTATCGAGGATGAGCATCGGGTTCTCGGGCAAGTAGGTCCAGCCCCCGTGGCCGAGCCACGGCGCCTGCTCCACGAGTCGCTCGACCTCCGGGTAGTCATACAGCCGAGCCTGCACGGAGTCGTCGTTGGTGCCGGCGCCGAAGAAGGTCGAGAGGGTGCCGATCACGCCGGGCGCAGACATGAAGACTGCGGTTAGCGCGAGTGGCGCCGCGCAGAACGCGACCAGCCGCTGCGGCGCGGGCATCAGGACGACCAGCACCACGAGTGCGAGCAGGATCGAGATAATCGCCGACCGCGACACCGAAGTCGGGATTCCGAGCGCGATCAGCGCCACCGGAGCCCACCGCCTCCGCGCGGACCGGTCGGTGTCGTATATCGCGAGGTAGATCGCGAGCGGCAGCAGCATCCCGGCTACCACTCCGAGCTCGATCGCGGTGATGGAGGTGCCGGAGACCCGGTTCAGCGCTGCCCGGTCGACGATCGCCGGGTTGTCGAAGTTGATCGAGAACCCGGGCAGGTCACGGAGGTACGGTGTGATGTCCAGGCTGAGCCAGTACTGCAGTGCAGCAACAACGCCGCAGAATGCACCGCCCCAGGTCAACGCCCGCAGCACCCGGCGCACATCGTGCAGCGAGTTGACGAATTCGGCGGCGACCAGCGCTATGCCTGTGAACACAGCGAGCTGAAGCATCAGGCGGTCTGCGGCCGCCGCTTCGGACACGGTCAATGTGCCGAAGTCCATCGCAATGTAGGAGGCAAGAACGGAGATCCAGAACAGGCACAGCACGGTCCTGACCGGGTGTCGGTGTCGCAGGGGATCGTGGAGGCCGAACAGGATCATCGCCAGGAAGGCGGCGAACGCGAACATGCCGACTAGGGCGGCGGCATAGCCCTGCGCGCCGATCGCTCCGATCACAGTGTCCGACGGGATCAGCATCACGGTCAACGCGAACAGCTGCAGGATTGGCACCGCGTACGAGCGGGACAGAAGATGACGTGTCCAGTCGATGCCCACCCGGGGCCAAGAGATGGAGCCACGCATGTCAACCCCCCTGGTGCCGTCGGCCGCTCCGAACGGCCGGTGATGACCGACGTGGCTCACGGCCGGGCGCGACACGAGGTCGAAAAAAGGAGGCGCGGCGGGACGGGGCAGAAGCCGTACGCCAGCGGCGCGGGGACGGCGACGGACGTCGCGATTCGGGAGGCGGTTTGGGCCCGCATGCCCATCTAACGAACCCGGGCGCCGTGAACTGTCACCGTCGGAGAGGCCGCGGCGAGGGTAAATCAGACTCGAAGCTCAGCTACCGCGGGCGGAAAGTCATGCCTCGATGGACGTTGTGCTCAAATCCCTCCACATCGATCTTCACGTATTCGGGCTCTCCGAAGTCCCTCGCCAGCAGATCCATTGTGGTGACCGGGACCTCGAGCGTATGAGTCCAGCTACCGCTTCGTAGTCAGGGTGACTTATTCGTTCAGCGCGATTGCGAGCAGCTCATCGAGCCGACGGCTCCACGCGTGGCGCGCCACGAATTGGAGGCGCTCGGCCTCGGGGGCCGGACCGAGAGCCAGCGCTTGCGCCACCGCGGGCGCAAGCTCACCTCCCACCGGCGCGAGGACCACGCGGCCCTCGACTTCTGCGATCGGTGGCAGGTTGACCGCCGCGACCGGCCGGCCCCCCGCCAAGTATTCGTAGAGCTTGAGTGGGCTCATCGCCTCGGTCAGCCGGTTCCCGACATGTGGGATGAGACATGCCTCGGCCGCGCCGATGAGGCGAACGACATCCGGCCGAGGTACGAGACCGGCGCGGATCACGACGTTTGGACGCTCCCTGACCGCGGCAAAATGCGCCTCGTCATGGAGCGGGCCAGCGAACACAACCGACCCATCCGGGTACGCATCAGCCACGCCTGCGACCTGCTCGACGTCGACGCGGTCGTCGAGGCTGCCGACGTAGAGAAGCCGCGGCCGCGGGAGCTTGGCGAACCACTCCGGTGGTTCGCCCAGCCCGCGCCATTCCCCGGGCTCAATTCCGTTCGGAATTACGGCATGCGGCCCGGTGGGTCCGACTCTTTCCAGCGCCGCCTGGGTCACGGCACATACAGCCCGACCCTTCGTACGGATCTCGGCGAAGGACTCCTTGAAAGCGGGTATGAGATAGGGCCGCTGGAAGTCCGAAGTCCAGTCGTCCCATGCGTAGAACGTGATCGGCCCTGCCCAATCGAACGCGCCGAATCCTGCGAGGAGCGGGTTCGCGGTGATCACTGCGGGTCGCTCGAACCCCAGCCGACTGGACGCCCGCCGGATGCTCGCCTCGTAGCGGGCGGTGGTCCGGCGCGGCTGCGCGGGGTCTGTGCGCCGCGCCCTCAATGGTTCGTGCATGTGGACGTGTTCGCGCCGCGGAGGCGGCGGATAGCGTGGTCGTAGCGACCGCCAGACCCTCGCCGCCACGCTGCGATAGGGGTTCACGAGCAGCACCTGACCGACCCGGGGATCGCTTGGCAGCGCCGCGGCGATCCGGGCCTCGGAGAATGATCTCCCCTCCGCCATCGCGGCGGCCCAGCTCCTGCTGTAGAGGACAAAGACCACGTCGCGGGCGCCGGTGCTCGGGCGGGCACGCACGGTGGTCGAGAGGTGTGACATCGCGCAGAAGGCTAGACGGCGACCCTAACTCGTCCACGGCGCATGCCGTTCTGAGCGCAAGGGGTCGGGGCGGCCGCCCGTTAACTCCCTGAGTCGACCGGCGTCATGCCTCGTATGTCCGTCTGGTCGGAGAACGGTCCCCGAAAACCCTGTCAGCCCTACCATGATCCCTCCACACCCCCCGTCCGAAGCGTCCGACTCACCCGATTACGGCGGCCAGTTGGGCCGGGAGGACCTGAAGACCGCGACGCTATCGGGTGCCCGCTGGGTGGGCGTGTCGCGGATCGTCGCGGAGGGCCTCGCGCTCGCGACCACGGTCGTCCTCGCGCGCCTGGTGTCGCCGAGCGAGTACGGCATCGCGGTGGTCGTCCTCATCCTGCCAATGTTGGCGACGATCCTCACGTTCGAGGGCTTCGGCGCCTTCCTCATCGTGGCCCGGTCCTGCACCCGCGAACAGGTCGGCTCGGCGGTGCTGCTCTCGATCACGAGCGGCTTGGTATTGACGGTCATTGTGTTCTTCCTCTCTCCGCTCGTGGCCGAGCCGGTTTTCGGTCCCGGGACGAGCCACTTGGCCCAGCTGTGCGCGCCCATCTTTCTGATCGCGAGCTTCGGAGCCGTGCCGCGTGCGCTCCTGCAGCGGCGGCTCGACTGGAGGTGGATCAACCTGACCGAGATCGTTCAACTGATCGGCGTGTCCCTCTCGAGCGTCGCCCTTGCGTTTGCCGGCCTCGGAAGCGAGGCACTGATCCTCGGGGCGATCGTCGGTACGGTCGCCGTTACGGTGGTGCTGCTGTCCGTGGCCCCCGCCGGCCGGCCACTCTGGGATGGGACATCAGTCGGGTCGATCGTCAAGTTCGGAGCGCCTGCCGCGGTGGCTGGGTTGACCGCCACTCTGCAGAGAAACGTGACCTTCCTAGTGCTAGGCGCACGCGTAGGTCCCGCGGACGTTGGCTTGTTTTGGAGGGCGTATCAGCTGGGCGTGGAGTACCAGCACAAGATCAGCCTTATCACTTACCGAGTCGCAAAGCCGGTGCTCACGCGCGCGGAGCGGATCGAGGATCTGCGCGAGATCCGAACCAGGCTGGTGCGGATCAACACCACGCTGATCTTCCCGCTGCTGGCCCTGCTCATCGTGCTAGCGCCCGACCTCGTGCCGTGGATCTTCGGGCCCGAGTGGAGGGGCGCGGTCGGCCCGACGCAGATACTCGCTGTAGCGGGCCTCTCGACGATCCTGTTGACCGGCATCGACGCGCCGCTAATGGCTGTCGGGCGACCCGGTGCGCTCGCGAACTTCAACATGGCGATGCTGGTCGGTACGGGCGCGGCAGCGTGGTTCACTGCGCCGATGGGCATCACCGCCGTCGCATTGGCTACCGCCATATGCCAGCTCGTGCTGCTCCTCGCAGGTCAGTTCTTCCTGCTCCGCCGCTTGGTCGGCGTTCCGATGCGCGAGAGCCTGGGGGAGAGTGCCGCCGCGCTCGCGTGCTCAGGGGTCCTCGTGCTCGCCACCCTGCCGGTGGCCGACCTTCTCCGGGCGTCGCTCGGGCCGCTGCCGCTGACGCTTTTCATCGGCTTGCTCGGGCTCACGGTCTACGTCGCCTGCCTGCGGATCGTCTCGCCGTCGGCGTGGGGAGACCTGCGCACACTGTTCGTGCGGGTGCTCGGGGCACGGCGCCTCCTGCGCACTCGAGCCATAGGCAGGGGGTTCGAGTCGAAGCTCCCTGACACATCGCCCTGAGACCGGGGCAGGAGATCCGCAGGCGGGCTCACGGGTGTGTTCGAAGTACTCGACGACCATGGTGTGGCCAGATTGAGCAAAATCGAAGGGTCACCGACTCGCCCTAGCGCCGAGGGCGAGCGTTCACCTCTTCGGCCAAGCCGAGGCCCGCCCGAAGAACCAGAAGATTCGCCACCGACGACCCGTTCTTACGAGGAGGTCAATGAAACCAACCATCATGCCCAAGCACCCGAGTTCGCCGCCGCGGTCTCGTTCGCGGCGTGGAGCCGCGACTCTGCGGCCGCCGCTGGGCTCGGTTGTGATCCCTGCGCACGATGAGGCGCGGGTAATTGGCCGCTGCCTGGACGCACTTTTCACGGGCCTCGGGCCGGGTGAGCTGGACGTCGTGGTGGTCTGCAACGGCTGCACGGACGAGACCGCGACAGTGGCCCAGTCATTCGGCCATCGGGTCCGTGTGGTGGAGTTGGAGGGGGCGTCCAAGCCCGCCGCGCTGCGGGTCGGGGATGCGGCGGCGGCGGCATTCCCCCGCGTATACCTGGATGCCGATGTTGTGCTGCCCGGGTCGGCGGCGCGTCGGGTGCTGGAGCGGCTTCGGGACGGCGCGATCGCCGCCCGGCCGCCGATCCGGTACGACAGCCGGGCCTCGTCGGCCCCGGTGCGCAGCTACTACCGTGCCCGCTCGCGGGTTCCGGCCGTCATGGCCTCGCTCTGGGGCGCCGGCGTCTACGGTCTCTCAGAGGCCGGCCGCCGGCGGTTCGGCGCTTTCCCGGATCTTGTCGCGGACGATCTCTGGGTCGACGGTCACTTCGACTCCGCTGAGGTGGAGATCGTTGATTGCCCGCCGGTCGTGGTTGTGGCGCCGCAGCGCAGTCGCGATCTCGTCCGGGTCCTTCGTCGGGTCTATTTCGGCAAGAGCGAGACGGCGTCCGCGCCCGATCCGGACGGCCGAGCGCCTGAGACTGTCGCATCGACCATGCGCGACCTCGGCCGGCTCGTCGCAGCAGGTCCGGCCGCTTCGCTCGACGCAGCGACCTACGCCGCCTTTGCCGCCGGCGGGCGGCTCGCGGTCTCGCTTGGCTCCCTTTCCGGCGATGGGTGGGGCCGGGACGACAGTTCGAGGACGGGCTGAGATGGGCAGAGTGAGCTTTCAGGCCGAGGCAACCGCCGATTCGGATCATGCCGTATGGCGGCTCGCGATCGGCTCCGAGGCGCCGGCTACCGCCCGTGTCCGTGGCGCGCCCATCTCGAGCACCCAAGCCATGCTGCCAGCGGGAGGCTGACCCGTGGACCTGCTGCAGATCTTGCAGAAGATCTGGCGCTTTCGGATCGTCACGTTGCCCGTCCTCGCCCTGACCCTGCTTGGTGCGATCTACGTGGTTGCGCTCAAGGAGCCCGAGTATTCGGCGACCTCCAGCTACGTACTAATCAATCCCCCAGCCCCCCCAACGGCGGAGGAGATCGCCGCCGATCCGACTCTGGGACGCATCAGCGCTGACAATCCGTACACCCGCTTCACCGACCAGTCGGTGGTCGTCGACCTGCTGGCGAGCGGCTTGAGCAACGAGTCGGCGCGCAAGGCATTGGCGCAGCAGGGCGCGGATCCCCGTTACACGGTGGCGCCCAGCTCCGGGCTCGGCTATTCGAGCTTGATCGTGGAGATCACCGGCGTGGGCTCCACCCCGGAAACCGCCATGGAAACCGCCACGCTGGTGGGCGCTGCGGTCACTCGCGAGCTCGACCGCCTGCAGTCGTCTCAGGGCGTGGATGCCCGCTACAGGATCGAGACGCAGCGCGTCGTGGCCCCCGACCACGCGGAGCAGCGGGTGTCGGGCAAGCTCCGGATTCTTGTCGGCGTGTTCGTGTTGGGCGCGATCCTGCTGTTCGTGGTCATCTCGGCGGCCGAGGCGGTGACAACCGTGAGGGGGGAGCGGAGCAAGCAAGGCATACCCAAGGACAAGGAGGAGTCGATCGAGGGCGCGGGCACCAGCAACTCGCGAACGCGTCAGTTGTTTCGCGGCCTCCGCGGAGGGGGCCAAAAGGAAGAGTCGATCTCGGGTGCGGAGGCCGACGAGGAGGCACCTGCAGGGAAGAGCACGGGAGATTCAGTTGCGGGAACGGGCGACAACGGAGCGGGCAAGACAGCTCGTCAGCCCACCAGCGGCAACGGAACCCTCGCAGAGCGGGGAGCTAGGCGTGCGTCAAAGCAGCAACGAACCGCTCGCTGACCTGTGCCGATGAGCAGCCTCGCCGTCGTTACGCCGAGCTACGCGCCGGACTTCGACCTCTGCCGCGCGCTGAATCGCTCGGTCTTGGACCGGACGCCCCCGGACGTCGATCACCACCTGATAGTGCCTCGGCGCGACCGGGAGCTGTTTGCCCCGCTGAACGGACAGCGCACCCAGGTGTGGACCGTCGAGCAGCTGGTCCCCCGTCGGATGCTGCCCGTGCCGAGGGTCAATGCGTGGCTCAACCTGCGCCGGCCGTACCCTCCGGTCCGGGGCTGGGTCATGCAGCAGATCGTGAAACTGGGTGCCGCCGCCAAGCTCGACGCCGAGCTGCTCCTACTGGTCGACTCTGACGTCGTTCTTGTGCGCCCGGTCACGATTGACACGTTCCGGAAGGGCGGGCAAGTCCGTTTCTACCGCAGCGACGGCGCGGTGGACGGGCGGCTCCCACGTCACCTGCTCTGGCACGACGCGGCGCGTCGCCTGCTGGGGTTACCGCCGGCGGGGCAACCGCCGCTGCCGGACTACATCAGCTCGTTCAATGTCTGGGAGCGCAGGGTCGTCCTGGCGCTAAGGGAGCGGATCGAGCAAGTCAATGGCCGACCCTGGTTGGATGCGATCGCGTCCGAGCTGCACATATCCGAGTTCATCCTCTACGGAGTGTTCGTGGATGCTGTGCTCGGGACGTCCACCGGGGTCACCGCTGCGGAGTCGATGCTCTGCCATAGCTACTGGGGGCCGGAGCCAATGGCTCGCGCAGCCGTTGCGGGATTCGTTCGCGACCTGCAGCCGGACGACGTCGCGGTGATGATTTCCGCCCAGTCAGAAACCCAGCCGGCTGTCCGCCGAGAGGCCCTGTCCGGCGTTCGTTCATCCGTCGCAACTTCGGAATGACGGTGCGAGATTTCAACGAAGCTTGACCTAGTCCTAACCTTCATGGGCGCTCCGCTGCGCAGAGTCCCTCGCTATCGAGACAACCTGCTAGCGGCGGCAACCATGCCACGTCGCTGACGCGGCCTGTCACCAGTGCTCGTCAGGCCGCAGCGGGACCCGGCGTCGATCCGGTAGATGTGAATCGCGTTCCCGTCGGCGAAGTGGTCGCTGAACGACCCCCTGCGGATAGGAATCGTTCGGTTCTCGCCCACAACCTCAGCTTTGGCGTTACTGACGCACGGCAGCGAGAACCTCCCCTTGACGGCCGATCCCGCCGAGCCGGCGAACACGTACAGGTTCCCCTTTGCCTTCTTCTTCTTGGCTGCCTTCTTCCCCTTCGCCTTCTTGCATTTCTTCTTCTTCCCCTTCCTGGACTTGCACCCCTTTTTGGCCTTCGCCCATTTCACCATCGCGGTTGTACCGGCCCCCTGCGACCACCCGGAGCGGACCGTCGGGGAGTTGAGCACCGGCGCCAGCGATTTGACCTGCGCGTTGACCGACTTCGCCATCGCCCGATTATCGGCGTAGCCCTGCCCGTGAATTGTCGAGTCGGGGGTGCCGGGACCGAAATTGTGGTCGAAGTAAAGGATGCCTCGCGCGCCCGCGATGATCGAGTGCCACACCGCGGCCCGCAGCTCGGCGGGCCGGATGCGACGCCCGCCCTCGGAAGCCGATTCTATGAACGGCCAGCCGAGCTCCACGAACGCCCACACGGGCTGGCGCTCGCCGTCCATCGCATCGAGCGCCCGAAGCCTGTCGATCTGGTAGCCGTAGTTGGCCGCGCGCTTGACGGTCGCCCCCGAGATGGTCGGCCAGTTGCCATTCGCGCCCTCCGGCAGCCACGGCGGAGCCGCCATCGAGGACTGGTTCGGGTCGGTGAACCAGTAGAGGTCCGTGGAGACGATCTGCTGGAACTCGTTGACGAACCGCTCGGCCTCTGCGTCGTCCTCCCACAGAAGCACGCCCTTGCCGTAGTTGGTGAAGCGGACCTTGCCGTCCTGTGGCAGCCCCGCGAGGATGTTGGCGATGTGCTCGTAGCCCCCGCCGGGGCCGTGGGTCATGTCGACCTCATCCGAGGTCAGCCAGCCCGCGTTTTCCGAGCCGATGCCGTTGAAGCGCGTCCGCTCGTCGGCCTGGACCAGCGTCTGCATCCCGGCCCGGCGGATCAGTGCCTCGTCGGTGAACTCGGGGGCCTCCACGCCGATAAACAGGTTCATGCCGAAGTCGGCATAGGCATCGAAGTGCGCCTGGAACTCGGCCGGGCGGATCCACGCCCCGATCGGGAAATACGACTTCTTCGTCGGCAGCCCATGCGAGAATCTCGCGTAGTAGTTCGGCCCTCCATCCACCTGGGTGAGGGACATGGCGCGCGCATGGCTCGGGGTCGAGGCCTGGACCCCCACCGCCGACGCAGCGAGCATCAGAATGAGGGCGACGCGCGACGCCGACACGGATGAAAAGCGTCGAGGTCGCAACCGCTGACCCCCTTGGTTCGGGTACCCACTCACGGGCCTGCACCCTACCGGGTGTGCAGGAATGCTCGCCGACGTGGGCCGGGGACGGGGCCCGTGAACATTGTCTTCCGCCGTTGCCCCGCCGTTGCCCTGCTACAGGCGAGAATTGGGCGTCGAGTAGCGGTCTGCAGACGGCCGTCGAGACAGTACGCCGGGCGCTGACCCGACGCTTACTAGCGCTCCCGCATCAGCGCGACCGCCTCCTCGCGATCCCGCACCCCAAGCTTGCGCACGGTTTCGGCGCAGTGACGGCGGACCGTGACCGGTGAGAGCTTCAAGCGCGCGGCAATGCTGGGCCCGCTCAACCCATCGCACATCAGCTCCAGGATCTCCCACTCGCGGCTGGTCAGCTCGGTGCGTCCGTCCCTGCCCGCGATTATGTGGTGCCGCCCCAGCGTCTGCAGGTCCCGGACCAGCTCAGCCACCAGAGAGCGAGGGATCGCCGCCTCGCCCGCGAGCACGCCGCGGAGCGCGTGTGGGATCCGGTCCGGGTCCATGCTCTTGACCAGGTAGCCGGAGGCGCCCGCCCGGATCGCGTCGATCAGGTCGTCAGGATTCCGAGAGGCTGTCAGCACCACCACCGCCGCCTCCGGAACCCGGCGGGTGACCTCGCGCACGACGCGGATTCCGCCCCCGGGGATGTAGAAGTCCACGAGGCAGAGCCCGGGGCGCTCGCGCACAGCTACCTCGATCGCGGTCTCGGCGTTCGCGGCCTCCGCGCGGACTTCGAAGCCGGCGCCCTCAAGCAGTCGCCGTAACGAGGTCCGCGTAATCGGCTCGTCCTCGACGAGGACGATGGCGGGCCCGGGCACAGGCACGTCCCGCCGCCCGAGCGTCGACTCGGTCCCTGATTCCACCCCCGATGGCATCCGTCCAAGTCTCGCCCAGGGGGGCCGGAATGTCAATCACTAAGCGCAACAATTCGGTAGGCGCCGGCCCGATCAGGGAGAAGCGGAAGGGGCGCTGACCAGGTGGCGCCGCAGCGCCTCGCGGACAGGATCGGGGATCGGGACCTTCTCTCCCTCCCGCGCGGTCACGAACACGTGTCGCAGCTCGCCCTCCGTGACGATCTCACCGTCCCGCTCCAGCGCGAACTGCGTGGTCATCGAGGTGTCGCCCAGCCCGGCGACCGTGATTGCCACGTCGAACTCGTCGTCGAAGCGCAGGGGGGTGCGATAGCGCACGCTCGCCTCGGCCACGACCATGTCGGTCCCGTCGGAGATCATCGCCTCGTAGCCCCCCACCTCGCGCCAGAGCTCGGTCAGGCCGATGTCGAAGTAGGCCAGATACCAGGCGTTGAAGACCACGCCCTGCGGGTCGCACTCGTGGTAGCGGACGCGCTGGTGGTAGCGGAACGGCTCGGCCATCTCCGGCGGCCTCAGGCCTTCATCTCGTAGGCCTCGGCCAGCTCGGGGTCCTTCTTGGCGAGCATCTCGGCCAGGTCCACCATCACCTTGCACTGCTTCCAGGTGGCGTCGTCCTGCATCTTGCCGTCGATCATGTGCACGCCCTTGCCGTCGGGGATCGCCTCCAGCACCTTCTTCGCGAACAGCACCTCCTGCGGCGGCGGGCTGAACACCTTCTTTGCGATCTCGATCTGCACGGGGTGCAGCGACCACGCGCCGACGCAGCCGAGCAGGAACGCGGCCCTGAACTGGGTCTCGCATCCCTCCGTGTCCTTGATGTCGCCGAAGGGCCCGTAGAAGGGCAGGATGCCGGCGCCGGCGCAGGCGTCCACCATGCGGGCGATCGAGTAGTGCCAGGGGTCCTGCTGGGCGCTGACGCGCTCGGCGTCCGGATTGTCGGGGTCGGGATCCTCGATCGAGCGGTAGCCGGGGTGGCCACCGCCCACGCGCGTCGTCTTCATGCGCCGCGACGCCGCCAGGTCGGCGGGGCCGAAGCTCATGCCCTGCATCCGGGGGCTCGCCGTGGCGATCTCCTCCAGGTTGGTGACACCCTGCGCCGTCTCCAGGATCGCGTGCAGCAGCAGCGGCCGCTCCAGCTTCGCCTTGGCCTCGAGCTGCGCCAGCAGCTGGTCCATGTAGTGGATGTCCCAGGGCCCCTCGACCTTTGGGACCATGATCACCTCGAGCACGTCGCCGATCTCGGTCACCAGGCGGGTGACGTCGTCAAGGACCCACGGGCTCTCCAGCGAGTTGATTCGGGTCCACAGCGCGGTGTCGCCGAAGTCGGTCGACTTGGCGACCTTGATCAGCCCCTCGCGCGCGGCCTCCTTGTTGTCCACCGTGACCGCGTCCTCGAGGTTCCCCAGCAGGATGTCGGCCTGTTTGGCCATGTCGGGGACCTTTGCCGCCATCTTCTCGTTCGAGGCGTCGAAGAAGTGGATCATCCGCGACGGCTTGAACGGGATCTCGCGCAGCGGCTCCGGCGCGTCGATCGCCTTCGGCTGCAGGAAGTCTCTGGGGTTTCTCATGACCCAAAGCTATAGAGCCGCGTAGCCTGGGCGCGTGCACAAGGTCAGACCAGCCAGTCGCGACGAGGTCGAGCGCGTGCTGGGGATGTACGAATGGCTGTTCGCGCCGCCGGGATCGCTGCCGCCGGGGTGGGACCCCGGGCGGGCGCGCGAGGCGATCGCCGAGACGATCGCCTCGCCCGACAGCACGATGCTCGTGGCCGAGCACCGCGGTGAGCTGCTGGGCTTCTGCAGCGCCTACATCGACCTCAACTCGGTCCGCTACGGCGTGCGCTGCTGGGTCGAGGACCTGGCGGTGAGCCCCGAGCACCGCTCGGAGGGGGCCGGCAGGGCGCTGCTGGACGCCGCGAAGGAGTGGGCGCGCGACCGTGGCGCCACCCACCTGGAGCTGGACAGCGGCGAGAAGCGAGCCGACGCCCATCGCTTCTACGACCGCGAGGAGCCCGCCTGGCGCGGCTACCAGTACAGCTGGCTGCTCTGACGCAGCGCTTCAGCCCGTCCGGTCGCCCCCTATCCTCCGATTTCCCGCGCAGGGCGCGACCGCGTCAACCTAGACCCGAGAAGGAGCCATGGCCGTAGCGACAAGCGAGACCCAGTCCCCGAGCGCAGACGAGCTCACCGACGACCAGAAGGCGATCGTCGAGATGGTCCACCAGTTCGTCGACGAGCAGGTCCTCCCCAATGCCGAGGAGTACGACCACGAGGACAAGTTCCCCGAGCCGATCGTCGAGCAGATGAAGGAGCTGGGCCTGTTCGGGGTCACGATCCCGGAGGAGTACGGCGGCATGGGCCTGGACCTGGCCACCTACGCGCTGATCGTGGAGGAGCTCTCGCGCGGCTGGATCTCGATCTCCGGCGTCGTCAACACCCACTTCATCGGCTCCTACCTGCTGATGAAGTTCGGGACCGACGAGCAGAAGCAGCACTTCCTGCCGAAGATGGCCACGGGCGAGATTCGCGCGGCCTTCTCGCTGTCCGAGCCCGAGGTCGGCTCCGACGTGCAGGGCATCAAGTCCACGGCCAAGAAGGACGGCGATCAATGGGTGCTCGAGGGCCAGAAGATGTGGGTCACGAACGGCCTCGGATCCGGCGTCGTCTTCGTGCTGATGAAGACCGACCCCAAGGCCGACCCGCCCCACAAGGGCATGACCTGCTTCATCACCGAGAAGGAGCCCTGGAAGGAGAAGAACGAGGGAGACTTCGCCGGCCTCGAGATCCCGCCCAAGATCAAGAAGATGGGCTACAAGGGCGTCGAGTCGACCGAGCTCGTCTACAGCGGCTACCGGTGCGGCGACGACCGGGTGCTCGGCGGTGCCGACGGCGTCGGCAAGGGCTTCAGCCAGATGATGGACGCGCTCGAGGTCGGCCGCGTCAACGTCGCCGCCCGCGGCGTCGGCATCGCCCAGCGCGCGCTGGAGCTGGCCCTCAAGTACAGCCAGGAGCGCAAGACGTTCGGCAAGCCGATCGCCCAGCACCAGGCGATCCTGTTCAAGCTCGCGGACATGGCGACCAAGATCGAGGCCGCCCGCCTCGTCACCCGCAAGGCTGCCCGCATGAAGGACGCCGGCGAGCGCTCCGACCTCGAGGCCGGGATGGCGAAGCTGATCGCCTCGGAGACCGGAAAGGAGGTCGTCGAGGACTCCTTCCGCATCCACGGCGGCTACGGCTACTCGAAGGAGTACGAGATCGAGCGTCTCTACCGCGACGCGCCGCTGCTGCTGATCGGCGAGGGCACCTCGGAGATCCAGCGCATGGTCATCGGCAAGAAGCTTCTCGAGCGGAACAAGATCTGAGCTGATGCAGTGAGGGCCGCTCTGGTCAGTGGCGCCAACCGCGGCATCGGCGCCGAGATCGCCCGGCAGCTCGCCGAGGATCATGGGCTGCTCGTCTTCGCCGGGGCCCGGAGCCCCGATCAGGTGGAGGCTCGCGACGGGGTCGTTCCCGTCCGGCTCGACGTCACCGACCAGGCCAGCGTGGATGCTGCGCGGGAGAGGGTCGAGGCGGAGGGGCGGCTGGACGTGCTCGTCAACAATGCCGGCGTCTACGGCACCCACAGGTCGATCGCGGACTTCGACCTGGATGACGCGCACCGCACGGTCGAGACAAACGCGTTCGGCGCCCTGCGCCTGTCGCAGGCGATGATCCCGCTGCTTCGCCGCAGCGGTGACGCCCGCGTGGTCAACGTCTCCAGCGGCGCGGGGCAGCTCAGCGACATGAACGGGGGCTCGATCGGCTACCGAATGTCAAAGACCGCGCTGAACGCGATCACGCGCGTGCTCTCCGAGGAGGAGGACTTCCGCGTCAACTCGATCTGCCCCGGCTGGGTCCGCACCGACATGGGCGGCAGCGGCGCCCGCAAATCGGTGGAGGAGGGGGCCGACACCGCCGTTTGGCTGGCCACCGACCCCGGGGTCGGCAGTGGAGGCTTCTATCGCGACCGCAGGCCGATCCCGTGGTGAGGGGGCGTAAAGCGATTTCTTCCTCGGTAGGGTGCGGCCAGTGGCATCGACCCAGGAGCTGATCAGGACCGCGGTCGAGCGCTTCCAGGCCGACGTGCCGGCGCTGGCGCAGCTGAAGCTCGTCTTCGAGCTCGACCTTCGTGCGCGCGGGGACCTGCAGCAGTTCCGAGTCGAGCTGCCCGGGCCCAAGGTCTCGAAGGGCATGGCCGACGACGCCCGGGTGACGGTCGAGATGCCCCGCTCGCACTTCAACGAGCTGGCGCAGGACGGCAAGGCCAAGCACTATCGCAACGCCTACGAGCAGGGCCACATCAAGGTCAGCGGCGACCCCGGGATCCAGAAGCTGATCGCTCAGGTGATCGAGCGCCACGAGGAGCGCGACCGCACTCGCAAAGTGCACTGACTACCATCCCGCGCCGGGCGGAGGGGCTTCCTGAAACCTTGCGAAGGAGACTGACTCAAGCATGAGCGACGAGAAGCACGAGTTGATCACCGACCAGGCCGAGCGCGAGGCCTCGGGTGCGCACGAGTACGGGCGCTACCTGGAGGAGTTCGAGGTCGGGGCGACCTACAAGCACTGGCCGGCGAAGACGGTCACCGAGGGGGAGGATCACCTCTTCTGCCTGCTGACCATGAACCACCACCCGCTGCACGTGAACGACGTCTACGCCGCGGAGTCCCAGCAGGGCAAGAACGTCGTCGCGGGCCCCTACGTCTACTCGCTGATCTTCGGGATGACCGTCTCCGACGTCTCGGGCAAGGCGATCGCCAACCTGGCGACCGACGAGCTCAGCCACCCGGCGCCCGTCTTCCACGGCGACACCCTGTTCGTCGAATCTGAGGTGCTGGAGGTGCGCCCGTCGCAGTCAAAGCCCGACCGCGGGGTCGTCAAGGTTCATACTCGGGCCTACAACCAGGAGGGGACTCTGGTCGCCGAGTTCAAGCGGTCGGTGCTGGTGCCCAGAAAGAACCCAGGAGAGGAGAGCTAGCGATGGTCAACTTCAGGAAGCTCACGGACAAGGCGAAGGACCAGGTGGACAAGCGCGGGGGCACGGACGCCCTCAAGGGGGACCTGGACGAGCTCAAGGACATCGCCAAGGGCAAGGGGAGCGTCAAGGACAAGGCCAAGGCCGCCGGCGAGGCGATCAAGGAGCCCGGCAAGTCCGAGGACGCGGAAGCGGACTCACCCCAGCAGTAGACGCAGCGCCCTTGCTGTAGGGACCCAGCGACCAGCGAGGCCGAGTCGATGCGAGACGGGGACAAGGCAGCCCACGACTACACCGAGACGTGGTGCAAGGGTGGGGAGATTGGCTACGTCGAGCTGAACGGCGGCGCTCGCGTCCGATACCTGCGGGTCGGAAGCGGCCCACCGTTGGTCCTGATGCACACGGTGCGCACGCAGCTCGACCACTTCCAGCGCGTCGTCCCGCTGATCACCGACGCATACACGGTCTACGCGCTCGACTTCCCGGGCATGGGCTGGTCCGACATCGTCCCGGGCGCGAGCTACGAGGAGCCGGCGTTGCGAGCCGCGGTCGTCCGGGTCGTCGAGGACCTCGACCTCACCGATCTCACCCTCGCGGGTGAATCGATGGGCGCCACGCTTTCGCTGACGGCGTCCGTGGATCTGGGCGACCGAGTGCAGCGCATCGTCGCCGTCAACACCTACGACTTCGCCGACGGCGTCAAGCGAGCCAATCTGCTTGCCCGGCAGGCGGTGGGGAGTGTCCGCGCTCCCGTGATCGGCCCGCTGGTCGCCCGCACGGAGAACAGGCAGATCCTCAAGGGCATTTTGGGCGGCGGTCTGCACGACCCCAGTCAACTTCCCGACCACTATCTCGACGAGCTCCGTCGCGTCGGCCGGCGCCCCGGATACCCGACGGTGTCGAGGGGGATCTACCGCAACTTGGAGAGCCTGATCGCGGCCCGCGGACGGTATGCGCGCATCAACGCCCCCGTGACGTTGGTCTATGGCGAAGAGGATTGGTCGCGGCCCTCGGATCGCCAGGCCAACATCGATTCGGTTCCCGGCGCGAGCGACGTCGCGCTGCGTGAGACCGGCCATTTCGCCGCCCTCGAGGCACCCGACGACTGGGCGCGGATCCTGCTTGGGGAGGCCCCTGAGCGGGCAGCTCAGCCAGCCCAGTGACCGAGTGAAAGGGTCGGCTCTAGTGCGCCTCGTCCTGCGCGTGCGCCGGCGGGCGTGACTCCTCGGCCAGCGAGGTCAGCTCCAGGGTGCCGCGCGATGCTCCCTCCAGGACCTCGGTGGCCTCCTCCGGCGAGCGCGCGTAGAGCTCGACCAGCATGTGGACGATGATCCGCTCCTCGTCGTGCTTGTGGAAGCGCACGTGGGTGAAGAACTCCCGCACTCCCTGCTCGCCGAACGAGCCGTAGGTCAGGGACTCTGTGGCGCCCTCGCCCGAGCAGGTCTCGACCTGGTCCTGGTCCACGGTGACAGTGCAGGAGGCGACCCACGGCGTGCCGGCGACCATCCGCTCCCAGCGGTCCTCGACCGGCACCACCCGGTCCTCCTGGATCGTCAGATGGGGCTGGTCGTGCAGGCAGCGGAGGCACTGGACGACGGCGTCGGAGACCTCATCGATGCGATCCGAGGGCTCGCCCGACTCGGGGTCCACCTTCAGGATCGCGTCGTAGTGAAGCTGTACCTCGAGGTCGCGAGCCCAGCAGCGATAGCAGCGAAGCCAGGCGGAGCGATCCCCGTTCAGCTCCTCGTTCATCAAGAGTGAGGCTAGCGCCAGCGCGGAGAGTTTCTAGGCGTTTTCGTTGCCGCCGTTGCGCGCGGAGACGAGATCGGCGATCTCGCCCATGATCCGGTTGATCTCGAAGTCCTTGGGGGTGTAGACGGCCGAGACGCCGGCTTCGCGCATCGCCGCCTCGTCGGCCGGGGGATGATTCCCCCGACCACGACCGGGATCTCGGCTCCCTCGGCGCGCAGCAGCTCGACGACCCGCGGGACCAGCTCGCGGTGGGAGCCCGAGAGGATGGAGAGGCCGACGACGTCGACGTCCTCCTGGACGGCGGACGCGGCGATCTCCTCGGGCGTCAGGCGGATGCCCTGGTAGACGACCTCCATGCCGACGTCGCGGGCGCGGACCGCGATCTGCTCGGCCCCGTTGGAGTGGCCGTCCAGGCCGGGCTTGCCGACCAGGATGCGGATCGGGTGCCCGAGCGCCTCGGTCGCCTTCTTGACTCGCTCCCGGGCCGCGTCGAGCAGCTCTCCGTTGACCGACCCTCCCGCCGGGCCGCCGACGCCGGTCGGTGCCCGGTAGTCGCCGAAGGCCTCGCGCAGCGTTCCGGCCCACTCGCCCGTGGTCGCGCCCGCCTTGGCCGCCTCGATGGTGGCCGGGAGGATGTTGGCGGCCTCGTCGGCGGCGACCTCGGCCAGCTTGGCGAGCGCGGCGCCCACCGCGGACTGGTCGCGCTCGGCGCGCCAGCCCTCGAGCGCCTCTATCCGCTCGCGCTCGACCTCGGGATCCGGCGTCAGGATGCCGCCGTCCTCCGCTGCCGTGAGGGGAGAATCTTCGGATTCGGTGAACTCATTCTGGCCGACGACCGTGATCTCGCCGCGCTCGATCTTCGCCAGCCGCTCGCGATTGGACTCGACCAGCTGCGCCTTCATGTAGGGAACCGCCTCGACGGCGCCGCCGTGCTCGGCGACCCTGTCCATCTCGGCCCTCGTCCCCTCCATCAGCTCCTCGACCAGGCCGCCCATCACCACCGAGCCCTCGAAGATGTCGGGGTAGTCGAGCAAATCGGTCTCGTGGGCGAGGATCTGCTGGATGCGCAGGCTCCATTGCTGATCCCAGGGCCGTGGCAGCCCGAGCGCCTCGTTCCACGCGGGGAGCTGGATCGCCCTGGCGCGGGCGTCGCGCCCCAGCGTCACGGCCAGCGCCTCGAGCACGATCCGTGGCACGTTGTTCTCGGGCTGGGACTCGGTCAGTCCGAGGCTGTTCACCTGCACCCCGTAGCGCAGGCGGAGCAGCTTCGGGTCGGTGACCCCGTAGCGGTCGCGGCCGATCCCCTCCCAGAGCATGCCCATCGCGCGCAGCTTCGCGTGCTCCTCGATGAAGCGGACGCCGGCGTTGACGAAGAAGGAGATGCGCCCGAAGACCTTGGGGAAGTCATCCTCGGCCACCTGCCCGCGCTTCTTGACTTCGTCCAGGACGGCGATCGCGGTGGAGAGGGCGTACGCCGCCTCCTGCACGGGGGTCGCACCCGCCTCCTGCAGGTGGTAGCTGCATACGTTGATCGGGTTCCATTTCGGGATCTCGTTGACGGTGAAGGCGACGGTGTCGGCGATCAGCCGCATCGAGGGGCCGGGCGGGAAGGCGTAGGTGCCGCGAGCCAGGAACTCCTTGATGATGTCGTTCTGCGTCGTGCCGGCCAGCGCGGAGCGCTCGACCCCGTTCTCCTCGGCCACGGTCACGTACAGCGCCAGCAGCCAGGCGGCTGTGGCGTTGATCGTCATCGAGGTGTTCATCTCGCCCAGCGGGATGCCGTCCAGGAGCTGGTGCATGTCCCTCTTGTTGACGATCGAGACGCCGACCTTGCCGACCTCGCCGAGGGCGAGCTCATGGTCGGGGTCGTAGCCCGTCTGGGTGGGAAGGTCGAATGCGACCGAGAGCCCCGTCTGGCCCTTGGCCATGTTCTTGATGTAGAGCTCGTTCGAGCGCCGGGCGTCTGAATGCCCGGCGTAGGTGCGCATCATCCAGGGGCGATCGCGCTCGGGCAGGCGGTGGTCGCTCATGGTGCGAAGAATGGTAGGCGGCTTCGCCTAGCGGCGGTCAGGCTGCAGTCAATCTGAGCGGCGCGTCAGCGCCGCGATTGATGCTTGGCAGCCGCGACCGCCGCGACCGGATGCACCGCAACCAATATCAATGAGGGGTGTTATTGCAGATTCGCGGCCGGACCACGGCTACTCTCACGCCGCCGAACGGATTTACATGCGCGCCAAGCTCACAGCCCTGATCGCGCTCTGCGCGGCACTCGCCTCACTCGCGGCGGCCGCCTACGCGGGACCCGTGACCGTGGCCATCTACCAGTTCGCCAGCCAGGGCGACGTGCTCGCCTTCCAGAAGGTGCTGGGGGCGAAGTGCGAGAAGAAGTGGCGCCAGCAGAAGTCGATGCAGCTCGCGGTCGGTTCAGGCACCAGCGTCTGTGCGTTCCGCAGCTCGGTCGTCGCCGACTCCAGCGACGTCAAGGCCGACGCCGAGATCACGGCAACCGCGAGCATCGGCGGCGCGACACCGAGGAATCTCCTGAAGAAGGCCTTCGTGAGCGTCTCGGCCCGCTCCAGCGAGAACGCGGGCTACGAGCTGCGCGTGCGCCCCGCCGCCCAGAGCTGGCAGCTGTTCCGCGACCCGAAGGGGAACGGCGAGGGGCCGACGCTGTTCCGCTCGGGCAAGGGCAAGTTCATCCGGGCCGGCCTCAAGGGCAACGATCTGGCGCTGCGCGCGTTCGACTTCGGAAACGCCGACACCAGCCTTTCGGCGCGTATCAACGGCAAGGCCGTTGTCTCGGTCACCGACACCGGCAACGGCCAGCCCGACGGACGTCGGACCGTGGTCAGCACCGGGATCAAGGGATCGGGCTCCGGAGCCGGCGTCACCGGCATCTTCGACAACGTCGCAATCAAGGTCCCAAACCCCTTCTAGAACGGCTCTACCCTTGACGCCGTGGGTACCACCACGGTGGAGAAGCCGCGCTCCGCGGGCCCCGGATCGGGCCTAGGGGGAAATTGGATGGTGATCGTCCTCAACGACGATCACAACACCTTCGACCACGTCGCGCAGACGCTGGCGCGCGTGATCCCGGGCGTCAACCTCGACAACGGCTATGCGATCGCCGACCGCATCCACAACTCCGGCCGTGCCGCCGTATGGACCGGCCCACGAGAGACCGCCGAGCTCTACTGGGAGCAGCTCTCAGACGCGGGGCTGACGATGGCCCCGTTGGAACAGCATTAGGACGGCTTCGCCATCAGGCGGGCTCGCTGGCGGCCGCCCACCCTCAGTCGCGGCTGCGTTGCAGCCGCTCCATGGCCAGCGGCCTTGCTCGCCCTAGCCGGGGTTCTGCTTCTCGATGTCCTTGCCGGCGCCGCCGCTCAGGCGGTCCTTGCCGGCGCCCCCGAAGAGCTGATCGGCCCCCGCGCCGCCCCGTAGGCGGTCGTTGCCCGTGCCCCCGCCGAGGATGTCGGATCCCTCGGCGCCGATCAGCAGGTCGCCGTCGGCGTTGCCGCTGAGGATGTCGGCGCCGGCGCCCCCCAGGACGCGGTCGCTGCCCGCGTTGCCGAGGATGCTGTCGCGGCCGCCGCCGCCGTTCAGGTTGTCGTCGGACTTCCCGCCAGAGAGGATGTCACGGGCGTCGCCTCCGGCCGCGCGGTCCTTGCCGCCCTCGCCGAAGGCGAGATTGAACGCGGTGCGGCTGGGGATGTAGCGGTCGTCCCCGTCGCCCAGCAGCGCCGCGCAGCCCGTGCCGTTGCCGAAGCCCGGGAACTTGGCCTTGCCGAACTCCGCGCCGACGGCCGAGAAGTCGACCGTGTCGGCGCCGCCACCCATCGAGGCGTTGATCTCGACCACCTGGGAGCAGGCGACCTTCGCCTGCTTGCCGTTGACGACGGGATTGCCCTGGGCATTGCAGCGGACCGTGGCGCGGTCCTTGTTCTTGCCGCCTGTGATCACGAGGACGCCGTCGCCGAAGCTGACCGAGACCTTCGCGGACGCCGACGGCGCCATCGCAGCCAGCGCCGCCACGGCGAGTCCGCTCGCGAGCATGACGCGCGCAGTGCTCATCGGGTCAGGAACACGCGGGCGGGCGGGAAGTCGCTGCCCTGATGGCTATTCGCCCGCGACGAGCGAGTGCCACTGCGGGTTCAGCGGCTTGTTGTAGAAGTTGAGCGCCTGCTCGCGGATCGCCGTGACCTCGTCGGAATACCAGTAGCGCTCGAAGTCCGTCCTGTCCTCCCACACCGATGACTGCCGGAACAGCAGCGGGTCTTCGGTCGAGCGGGTGAGCGACCAGGCCTTTGCGCCGAACGACATCGCGCGCTCGGCGGCGGGCTCCCAGGTCTCATACCAGCGCTCCGCCCTGAATGGGTGGACCCGCCAGTCGATGTAGCACACCTCCATACGACGATCCTACGCGCCGACCTCGGCTCGGATCGCGCCCGGGCCGTCCTCCTCCTTGCCCTCCTCCTCGCTGGTGGCGCCCACCAGAATCGAGATCTTGCCCAGGTGCTTGTTCTCGTGCAGGAGCTGGTGCGCCTCAGCGACTCCGTCGAAGCCCATCACCTGCCACAGCACCGGCTGGATCTTGCCCTCGGCCATGAGCTCGTTCGCGCGCATGCACTCATACGCGTTCGCGAAGTGGGACCCGATGATCTGCTTCTGCTTCATCCACAGATAGCGCACGTCGAAATCGAGCGTGTAGCCCGAGGTGGCGCCGCAGATCACGACCTTGCCGAACGGCTTGACCGTGAAGACCGAGGTCGGGAACGTCGCCTGCCCCACATGCTCGAAGACGATGTCGGGCGCGTCGCCGAGAATGCCCTTGACCTGCTTGGCGAAGTCGCGCGAGACCTTGAACCTCGCCTTCTCCTCGTCGGGCGACTCGCCGCCCTTGCGCATCATCCCGGCGAACTCGTTGCGGTCGATGTAGTCGACGGCGCCGAGCCTCTTGACGAGCTCGCCCTTCTCGGGCGAGCTGACGACGCCGACGGCGTTGGCGCCGGCAGACTTGCAGAGCTGGGTCGCGAACACGCCCAGGCCGCCAGCCGCGCCCCAGATCAGCACATTGTGGCCGGCCTGGAGCTTGCACTGGTCCATCAGCATCCGGTAGGCGGTGAAGTAGGTGAGGCCGTAGGCGCTCGACTCGGCCCAGGAGAGGTTCTTGGGTTTCGGCAGCAGCTGCTGGGCCTGCACCTTGGTGAACTGGGCGAACGATCCCCAGGTGGTCTCGTATCCCCAGATCTCCTGGCTGGGGGCGGCCATGGGATCGAGCCCGTGGACCTCGACGTCCTCATAGGAGGCCTGGTTGCAGTGGATCACGACCTCGTCGCCGGGCTTCCACTTGGTGACGCCCTCGCCGACCTTCCAGACGACCCCGGAGCCGTCCGAGCCGGGGATGTGGTGGCCGAACTCGGGGTGGTCGCCGTAACTGAAGACCGACACCGGCTTGCCGAGCGAGGCCCAGACGTTGTTGAAGTTGACCCCCGCCGCCATCACTCGGACGATCACCTCGAACGCGCCGGGCTCCGGGACGTCGATCTCCTCCACCTGCATTGCGTCCTTGGGCTCGCCCTCGCGCTCCTGCCTGATCACCCAGGCGGCCATCTTCTGGGGCAGCTCACCGGGCTTCACGTCGAGCTTCGAAACGTCTGCGATCTCTACGGCCAAGTCGATTTCCTCCGGAGGTTGCGGGCCGCGGTGATCGTAGACAACCGGGCGAGGGCGCGGTCCGTCCAATCGGAGACTGGCCTGTCAAGAACCCCCGCCGCGGCGCCCGAAAAGAACACGGGAACGACGGAGCCCTCAATGCACCCACATACCTCACCGGGAACGCTCGCGCTGGGTGGCGCGAGAACGATCGACCTACTGGAGGATGGCCGCGGCCTGGTCAAGCTCGCCCTGATGGTGGGCACCGTCTTCGAGCGCCTGACCTCCGTGGACGACGCCTCGGCCAAGCCCGAATCGGACTAGAACGCCCGTCAGGTCGCGTCCGGATGCGCGACTACTTTGGTGAGTCCGATGGAAGCCTCCGAGAAACCACAGCTCCCGCTCGATTCCGCCACGCCGGAAGGCGACGGCTCGGTGCGCCTGGTCGAGGACCGGATCGTGATCGAGCGGCTGACGATCGCCGACGAAGGGACGGCGAGGGTGGTGCGCGACCGCGCCGGGGCGGGCGAGGAGCCGGCGCGCACCGTGCGCCGTGCGATCGAGATCGGGTCCAGGGTGCTCGACCGCGAGGAGACCGCCGCCGAGGTCGACTACGTTCGCAGGGAGTTCGAGCAGCTCACCCGGACCCACCGCGAGAGCATCGAGGAGAAGAACCGCGAGGCCGTCGAGCGGATCGAGCAGGCGATCGGCGGTGAGGACGCGCAGGGTGCGCTCGGCAGCGCTCTCGACTCCCATACCGACGAGCTGGCCGAGCTGATCGCGACGACCTTCGGTGAGGACCGCGAGGGAGCGGTCCAGGCGCAGATCAAGCGGATTCTCGAGCAGCGCGACGAGGAGTTCATGCGGCGTCTCTCCGCGGACGACGAGAGCAACCCGCTGGGGCCGATGCTGGCGATGCTCCGCAACTGGACCAAGGAGCGCAAGGAGGATCAGGACTCGCGCGACGAAAAGCTCGAGCTGAAGCTCGACGAGCTGCTGAACAAGGCATCAGAGCTGGCCGGGCTCGACCAGGGCCGCGAGGCGCTTCAGGAGGCCGAGGAGGCCGGGACCCGCAAGGGACGTGGGTTCGAGGGGCGGGTGGACGCCGCCCTCGAGCGCATCGCCTCCACCCGGGGCGACGCGTCCTCGCACACGGGCGGCGAGGGAGCCGAGGGCGGCGGCAAGAAGGGCGACACGCTGATCGAGCTCTGCGCCGCTGACGGCCCCGCGGCCGGGCGGATCGTGTTCGAGGCCAAGGACAAGAAGCTCTCCAAGAACGACGCCTGGCGCGAGCTCAACGAGGCGATGGCGGCTCGGGCCGCCTCGTTCGGAGTCCTGGTTGTCGCCGGCGAGGACCGCGTTCCCTCAGGGCGGGAGGCGCTGCACGAGTACGAGGGCAACAAGCTGATCGTCGCCGTCGATCGCGACGAGCCGGACGGGATCGCGCTGGAGGTGGCCTACCGGCTCGCCGCGGCCCGGGTGGCGATGGCCCGCGACCGCGACCTGACCGTGGACCCGCAGGCGGTCCGGGACGCGGCCGAGGAGGCGGTCTCGTGCCTGAAGCAGGCCCAGGCCATTCGTGCGTCCCTGACCGGGATCAAGACCAGCTCCGACAAGGCACGGGCCACGCTCGACGAGATGGTCGAGAACGTCCGCGCCCGCCTGGAGCGCGTCGAGTCACTGGTCGAGGTCGCGGACTCGGCTTAGGGCAGCAGCAGCTCGTTGTTGGCCGACTCGCGCTCGGGGCCGACCACGAAATCGAAGGGCGGAACATCGGCGAGGTCGAGGTCGATCGCGACCGCCCGGTAGTCGCCGGGCTCCATCTCCATCTTCAGCACCCCGGTGGTGCCCGGCGCGACCTGGGGGCTCCGGCCGGGCGTGGGCCCGGCTATCCCGACCTTCGTGGCTTCCTCGCCGGTGTTGAGGATCGTGATGTTGGCGATGCCGGCGCCGAACTCGGAGGGGGAGACGGTGAGCTCGTCGTCGGCGATCTGAATGCTGATCTCGGCCGGGGTCGGAGGCCGCGGCTCGTTCTCGTAGTCGTCGCCGCCGCCGCACGCGGCGATCGTCAGCGCGGCCAGGCCAGCGGTGACTGCGACCAGGGCTCTGCCCCTCCTCCTCATGCCGGGAAGAATCTAACCGACGGGACGGCTAGCCGCGCTGGAAAGGCAGCTCGACGACCTCCGCCGTGCCCCCGCCCTCGACCTCGAGCGTGTCGCCGGGCTCGGCTTCGCGCCTGACCACGGCCAGCGCGATCGGGCCGAGCGCGGGGGAGACGCGGGAGCTGCCGATCCGGCCCACCTCCTTCTCCCCGAGCGACAGGGCGGCTCCCGCCTCGGCGGGTGCGCCGAGGGCGAGGCCGCGCAGCACTCGGTTGGGCCGGCCGCGGTAGTGCAGTCGGGCCACCGGCTCCTGGCCGATGTAGCAGCCCTTCTCGAAGTCGACGGCTCGGTCGGTGATTCCCGCCTCGGCAGGCATCGTCGCCTCGCTCATCTCGTGGCCGAATCGGGGCCGCCCCGACTCGATCCGCAGGACCTCGGCCGCGGCCTCGCCGGCCCGCTCGGCTCCGGCCTCGAGCAGCGCGGCGGAAGCGGCCTCCAGGTCGGGTGGCGACCCGACCAGGTCGATGCCGAGGTCGGTGGCGATCGCTCGGCAGGTCGCTGATCCCAGCGGCAGCTCGCGGTGGGCGTGCTCGGAGCCGAGGTCCTCCGCGCGGGTCAGCTCGGCGGCCCGGGGGCCGATCACCGAGGTCAGCGCCAGCTCCGGGCTGCGGTCGGCGACCTCGACCTCGCGCCCGATCTTGTAGGTGGTCAGATGGCGCAGCAGAGCCGGTGCCGCCTGCGCCTCGGCGAGCAGCAGGTATGCGTCATCACCGCCATCATCGGCGGTCCGAAGCACCCGCATGTCGCCCTGCAGGTGGCCCTTGCGGTCGAGCAGCGCCGCGTAGCGTCCCTCCCCGTGCGCGATCCCCTCGACGTCGTTGGTGAGCTGGCCCTGGAGGTAGTCGGCGGCCTCGGGGCCCATGACCGCGATCGCGGCGAGGCCGGGGCGGTCCACGAGCGCCGCCTCCTCGCGCATCGCGCGGTACTGGGCGTCGATCTCGACTGTCGCTTCGGTCATTCGCTTCGAGTCTAGAGACGGGTTCTTGCTGGATTGTGGTTGTGTGGGGACCCCTATCCAGCAATGTCCTCCACGAGCGTGGAAGTTAGGCATGACTAACTTCTGGTTCAACATGTGCTTCAATCTCGGCACGTGGAGAAGATCAACCGCAGAAAGCTTCTGATCGGCGGCACAGCCGGGGCGGCGATCCCGGTGATCCACCAGCTTCTTCCCCACTCCGGGATACACGAGGCGATCGAGGGCGCGAACGCGGCACCGGTCAACGGCGGTGCGCCCGGCCCCGCGCACGGCGCGGCCCAGGCGGTGCACGGCGGCGGCAACGCCGGCCCCACCTTCGCCCCGGGCAGCGTCGACCACGCCGCCAACGGCTTCAACCCGACCGAGATGCTTCGCGACTTCGACTGGGGGAAGACGAGGCGGCTGGGAAACGGGCGGCTGCTGAGGGACTGGACCCTGGTGGCCGGCGACCGCGAGATCGAGGTCGCCCCCGGGGTCAGCTACCCGGCTTGGACCTACAACGGCCGCGTCCCGGGCCCGACGCTGCGCGCGCGCGAGGGAGATCTGCTCCGGGTCCGCTTCGTCAACGCCTCCGAGCACCCGCACACGATCCACTTCCACGGCCTGCATCCCGCCGAGATGGACGGGGTGCCCGGGATCGGCGCGGGGCTGATCCCGACCGGCGGCGAGACGGTCTATGAGTTCACCGCCGAGCCCTTCGGCATGCACCTCTACCACTGCCACGCCGGGCCGCTCGCGGAACACATCGCGCGCGGTCTCTACGGCGCCTTCATCGTCGACCCGAAGCAGGGCCGGCCCGACGCCGACGAGATGGTGATGGTGATGAACGGCTTCAACACAAACTTCGACGCCGAGGGCAACCAGGTCTACGCGGTCAACAGCGTCGCCTTCCACTACGTGAACGAGCCGGTCCAGGTGGAGCGCGACGCACCCGTGCGCATCTACCTGGTCAACACGCTCGAGTTCGACCCGATCAACTCGTTCCACATCCACGGCAACTTCTTCAACCATTTCCCGACCGGCACGTCGCTGACGCCCACCGAGTTCACCGACACGGTCCTGCAGGGCCAGGCGCAGAGGGCCGTGCTGGAGTTGTGCTTCCCCTACGCGGGCGACTTCATGTTCCACGCACACAAGACCGAGTTCGCCGAGCTCGGGTGGATGGGCTTCTTCCGGGTGGGCGGCGAGGCGGCGCGGGCCGCGGCGCCGGCGGCGTTCTGCGCGCTGGGCGACCAGGAAAGGGTGCCCTGATGGAGGCAGGCTCCCGCGCAGAGAGCGGCCTGCAGGCGGCGCCCATCTGGGTGCTCGCGGGCGTCCCACTGGCATTGATCGCGATCGCGATCGCGGCCTTCGCGCTGCTCGGCGGCCCGGGGCTGGACGAGCGCGTGGGGCCGCCGGTGGAGGAGCTGGCGGTCGAGCGGACCGTGCTGCGCCCGGGCGAGATCGAGCTGACCCTCCGCAACACGGGCCCGGACCCCGTCCAGGTCGCCCAGGTAGCGGTCGCCGACGCCTACGTCTCGTTCGAGTCGGAGCCGGCCGGCGAGGTCGGGCGGCTCGGCGAGCAGAAGCTGACCCTCGACTATCCGTGGCAGGAGGGCTCCCCGTACGCGATCTTCATCCTCACCTCGACCGGCGCCACGATCGATCACGAGATCGAGGTCGCCGTCGAGACGCCCGAGGCGGACGCCGGTTTCTTCGGCCTGATGGCCGTGCTCGGCACCTACGTCGGGGTCATTCCGGTGCTGCTGGGGATGCTGTTCCTGCCCCTGCTGCGCAACGTCTCCGACCGCTGGATCCAGCTCTTCATGGCGCTGACGATCGGCCTGCTCGCCTTCCTCGCCCTGGACGGCTATCTCGAGGGCACCGAGATCGGCGCCGAGTCCGGCGGGGCCTTCGGCGGCGTCGAGCTGCTGTTCCTCGGGGCCGCCGCCGCCTACCTGACGCTCGTCGCGATCGACCGCAAGCTGAGGGCGGGAATCGAGTCCCAGCGCAAAGCGGGCGCGGGGGCCTACCGGCTGTCGCTGATGGTGGCGATCGGGATCGGGCTGCACAACCTGGGGGAGGGGCTCGCGATCGGCTCGGCCTACGCGATCGGGTCGCTGGCGCTGGGCGCGTTCTTGGTGATCGGGTTCGCCATCCACAACACGACGGAAGGGCTCGCGATCGTGGCGCCGCTGGCGCGCGGTGAGCGGCCGTCCTTCTGGCGGCTGGTGCTGCTGGGCGTGATCGCCGGGGCCCCTGCGATCCTGGGCGCGATCGTCGGAGCGTCCATCTACAACCAGGAGCTGGCGACGCTGCTGATCGGGGTCGGGGTCGGCGCGATCATCCAGGTGATCGGGCAGCTGCTGCCCTCGATCCGCGACAAGTCCGGCAGTGCGCTGAACCCGCTCAGCATCGCCGGCATCCTCGCCGGCGTCCTGCTCATGTACGCGACCGGGCTGCTGATCTCCCTCTGATGCCCGCGCGCGCTCACACCGAGGAGGCGCACAACGCGCACCCGGAGCGCCGCCATGCCGAGGGCGCCGAGAATTACGCCAAGGCGATCTACCAGCTCCAGGCGGGCGGTGAGGGCCAGGTAGGCACGGGTGCCGTGGCCGAGCGGGTCGGGGTGACCCCCGCCTCGGCCTCGGCGATGCTGAAGCGGCTCGCCGACGACGGCCTCGTCGAGCACGCGCCCTACCGCGGGGTCAGGCTGACGCCCGAGGGCGAGCAGCTGGCGCTGGAGATGATCCGCCACCACCGCCTGATCGAGCTGTTCCTGTCAGAGGTGCTGGGCATGTCCTGGGACCGCGTCCACGCGGAGGCCGAGGTGCTGGAGCACCACATCTCCGAGGAGCTGGAGGAGCTGATCGCGACGAAGCTGGGCCAGCCGGCGCGGGATCCCCACGGCGATCCGATCCCGAGCCGCGAGCTCGACATCGCGACCGATCGCACCGTCGCGCTGAGCGAGCTCGAGGTCGGAGCCGACGGGGTCTTCGAGCGGGTGTCCGACCGGGATCCCGAGATGCTGCGCTACCTGGACTCGCGCGGGATCCGCCCCGGCGCGGGGATCAGGGTGACTGGCCGCGAGCCGTTCGAGGGCCCGATCTCGGTCAGCGTGGGCGGGGCCGAGCACGCGCTCGGCGCGCCCCTGGCCCGCCGCATGCGGGTCAGCTCTGCTGCTGGCTGACGAACAGCGAGTGGATCACCGGCGCGATCTGATTGGCGATGATCCTGGCGCGGTTGATCTCCGTCCGTGACCACGGGCGCTCCCGCTTGCAGTACGCCTCGAGGCCGCCGATGCTCTCACCCGCGTAGACGACCGGCAGGATCAGCACAGTGCCGTAGCCCAGCTCCAGCAGGTACTCCACCTCGGAGGGCTCGGTGTCCGGGTCGCCGATCATCACCTGCACGGCCTCTTGAGTGCGCAGGACCCTGACAGTCAGCGGGTACTCGCTGAGGTCGAACATCGTCCGATGGTCCTTGTGGGTCTCCGCGAGGGTCTCGAGCATGCCCTCGTCAGGGTGCAGCCGGGAGATCGCAAGGGAGTCGGCGTTGATCTCGGCGGCCAGCAGCGGCAGCGCGTCCTCCAGGTCGCGCCTGGTGCGGGCGGCGGCCAGCCGGGCGCTGATCCGCTCGAGCCCGCGATCGCCCGCGACGATCGCCTCCTGCGCGGCGGGGAGGGGGCGCATCGCCTCGTCGAGCCCCGCCCTGCAGACCCTTGCGGCGTGGGCCGGCACCCTGGACCAGGGCTCGGCGGGGCGGCCGAGCGCGTAGCCCTGCCCCCATTCGACGTCCAGGTCGGCGAGGGCCGCGATCTCGTCGAGGCTCTCGATGGCCTCGGCGCAGACGATCGCGCCGGTTCGCCTGGCGAAGCGCACGAACGATTCGATCAGCACCATCCGCGCCGGGTCACTGTGAATCTCCTCGGTGATGATCCTGTCGAGCTTGACGATGTCGGGCTGGACCTGTGTCAACTGCTTCAGGCCCGAGTAGCCGGCGCCGGCGTCGTCCACCGCGAGGCGGGCGCCCCGCTCGCGCAGGTCGCGGAGAGCGTCCTTTACAGCCTCGTCCTCGGCCAGCGCCTCGTGCTCGGTCACCTCGATCACGATCTCGCTGAGGTCGGCGGGCAGGGCATCCTGCACCTCGGCGGAGAGCAGAACCGACGGACTGATGTTCAGGGCCAGGTGGGTGCCTGGTGGGCGGCCCAGCGGCTGCAGCGCGGCCTTGATCGCGGCCGCCTCCAGTCCCGGGCCCAACCCACAGGCGTGGGCCATTGCGAACCACGCCGAGGTCGGGCGGTTGGGGGTGGAGGGGAAGCGGGCCAGGGCCTCGTAGCCGACCAGCCGGCCCGTCGCCAGGGCGACGACAGGCTGGAACTCAGGCTGGACCGCGTTCGAGTCCTCGAGGAGCGCCCTGATCTCGTCGCCCTGGCGCTGGCTCAGCGGGCGCTTGACGCGATTGGGGTCGTAGTGCCGGGTCCGCTGCTTGCCCGCCGTCTTGGCCCAGTAGAGGGCGCCGTCGGCGAGCTGGTAGAGCGTGGCGGCATCCTCGGCGTCGGCCGGGTAGGTGGCGATTCCCGCCGAGGAATGGAGCTTCATCCCGTGCACCGCGATGCGCGAGATCGCCGCTCGCGCCCTCTCGGCGATCCCGTACGCAGCGTCCGAGGATGTCCGCGGCAGGATCAGGGCAAACTCCTCGCCACCCACGCGGGCCGCCGTGTCGCCCTCTCGAATCGAGCCGCGGAGCTGGGCCCCGATCCCCCGCAGGGCACCGTCTCCGTAGGGGTGGCCGTGTGCGTCATTGACCGCCTTGAAGTCGTCCAGGTCGATGCTGACCAGCGACAGCTCCTCGTGATCGCGCTGAGATCGGGCAACCTCGCTTCGGAGCAGCTCGTGGAACCCACGATGGTTGGTGAGGCCGGTCAGATGGTCTGTCTGCGCGAGATTGCGGAGCTCCCCGGCCTGGCGGTGCCCGATCAAGCCTGTAGCGAGGCACGTGAGGACGAGGCCCGCGACGCCGAGCACCTCGGCCACGTGTCCTCCGGGCCCGAAGTGACCGGCCACGATGAGGCCGGTCCAACCCAGGGCCAAAAAGGCCGCGATCCTCAGGATCGTGCCCCGTTGCCGAAGTGAAGTCGAGGAGGGTCGCATCACGCGTTCGTTGCGTGCTCGAAACCTACCGGTGCCTCCTGACTGTGGCGCCATACCCATTTCTTCGTCAACTCATCGATTAGGCTGAAGCTGGTGGCCGGCCTCGCTGACAGATTCGCCGAGATCGTCGAATCCCTTCCCGACGACTGGACCGACCTGGAGCTGGACCTGCGCATCGACGATCGCAGTCGCTACGTGGACGCGGCCGTGATGCTGTCTCAGATCAACGCGATGCCGTATTCGCGCGCGGATTGGGACTGGCGCGTACCCGTGGCCCACGGCTTCGGCCACGCCGCGGCGCCCGAGACGGTGCGCGGGGTGATGGCCAGGCTTGATCGCGAGGGGATCGGCGGCGAATTCCGGGTGCGCGACGCCCGCGAGGGCCGCGCCGAGGTGGTGCAGATGTGGGGGCGGCCCGAGAGCGTCCGCCGCGAGTTTCGCCAGCGCCGCAGCCTCTGAGCTAGATGGCGCGGGTCGTCGCGATCGTCTCCGACCTGATGCTTGCCAGCCGGGTCACGACGTCGCTGCAGGCGGCCGGCCACGAGGTCGAGCAGGAGGCGTCGCTGCCCGACGAACTCGACGGCGTGGACCTCCTGGTGGCCGACCTCGACGCGGTGGAGCCCGAGCGGGTGGGCGCGGCGGGGGTGCCGGCGATCGGCTTCTATCAGCACACCGACACCGAGACGAAGCGCCGGGCCGAGGCCGCCGGGCTCGTCTTTGCCGTGCCGCGCTCGCGGATGGTGCGCGAGCTGCCCGAGCTGGCCGAGAGGGCCCTCGCCCCAGAGGCCGGCTAGCCCTCGGCCGTCGCGCAGTCCCGGATCGCGTCGGGCAGGAAGGCGCCGCTCAGGGCCGGCGCACCCGGCTCCAGGATCCCGCTCTTCGCCGCCCACGCGGCCCACCGGCCGAGGGCCGGCCCGTTCAGCGCCGGGTCGGGATCGTCGTCGTCGACCTGCGAGAAGGCGTCGGCCGCGGTCAGCTCGGCGAACTGCGCCCGCTGGGAGTCGGCGTCGAGACCATCGACCTCGGCCAGCATCTCGTCGAGCGCGGCCTGCGGGTCGTCGGCCATGTCGCCGTAGCCGAGGTTGATCCCCTCGAGCAGCGCGCAGGTGATGCGCGGCTCTGCGGGCGCGCCCTCTCCGTCGCCGGCCGTGGCCACCACCAGCTCGGGATAGCGCGGGGCGCCGAACTCGTCAACCCGAAACTCGCGCGTCGGGATGCCCTGCTCTCGCAGCTCGACCCCCTCCGCGTTCCAGAAGGCCGTCGCGGCCCCGATCTTCCCGGCGGCCAGGGAGGGGACGGCCGCGAAGCCGATGGTCACCCGCTCGACGTCCTCCGGCACCAGGCCAGCGGAGGCGAGGACTGTGTCCAGGACCGCGTCGTCGGAGGGGACCCCGGTGACGCCCACCGTCTCGCCCTCCAGGTCCGCCGGGGACGAGACAGCTTCGGGCTCACCGGCGATCACGGAGGCGAGGGGTCGCTGCACGATCGCCGCCACGGCGACCAGGTCGATGCCGCGCTCGCGCGCGATGCCGAAGTCGTTGACGTCGAGGATCGCGAAGTCGGCGCGACCGGCCTCGAGCAGCTTGGCCGAGTCCGCGCTGCTGGACGGCTCGCGGATCTCGAGATCGATCCCCTGGTCCTCGAAATAGCCGCGACCGCGCGCGGCGTACAGAGGAGCGTGCACCGCGTTGGGTTGGAAGTCGAGGACCAGGGTCGCGCCTTCAGGCGCGCCCGGTTCAGCGCCGCCACCGTCGCCGCACGCGGCCACTGCCGCGGTCAGCGCCAGGGCGGCCGCCAGCAGCGCGGCGACCCTTCCCATCTCGGCGGCGAGCCTAGGGCATAGGGTTGAGGGATGGTGCGATCGATGAGCGATGAGCTGCTCGCGCACGTTGAGATCCCCAAGGGGAGCCGCAACAAGTACGAGTACTCGGAGGAGATCGGCCGGCTGATCCTCGACCGCTTCCTCTCCTCATCGATGGTCTACCCGACCGACTACGGCTATCTGATCGGCCACCGGGGCCGCGACGGCGACCCGCTGGATGCCCTCGTCTGCGTCTCGGAGGCGACGTTTCCGGGCTGCGTCATCCCCGTGAAGCCGATCGCCCTGTTCAAGATGCGCGACGAGAAGGGCGAGGACGACAAGATCGTCTGCGTCCCCGACCACGACCCGGGTTGGAACCACGCCGAGACGCTGGAGGACATCCCGGCCCAGCTGCAGATGGAGATCACGCACTTCTTCTCCGTCTACAAACAGCTCGAGGGGAAGGAGGTCGAGGTGGACGGCTGGCGAAGCAAGGAAGAGGCGCTGGAGGTGATCGCGGATGGGCTCCGCCTGCAGGTCGAATTCGAGGCCGGAGGGGGCGGTGGGCAGGCCTGAGTCCCGCGTGGAATCTGTTTAGACTGGCGCCCGCCGAGCACCTGGCCGGCAAGATCGCAGGAACGAACACGCTCGAACCACATCGCTACTAGGAGGTCGCTGCACCGTGCAAGATCGAGGTCTCGCGTCCTATATCGCAGAGCTGATCGGAACGCTCGTGCTGGTCTTCATCGTGACCAGCGTCGTCGTTCTCTACGTCGCCTCGGGGCAGAACGCCCAGTTCGGGTCCGACTTCGCGGTGGTGGGCCTCACCCACGCCTTCGTGCTCTTCACGCTGATCGCGAGCGTCGGCGTCGCCAGCGGCGGGCACTTCAACCCCGCCGTGACGGCCGCCTTCATCGCCCTGCGGCGGATCGACCCTGTCGACGGGCTCGTCTACATCCTCGCCCAGCTCTCGGGCGGCGTGCTCGGCGCCCTGATGACGAAGTGGCTGCTGCTCGACGAGGGCCGCGCCTCCGACTACGGCGTCCCTCAGATCTCCGACCTGGTCGGCAGCACATTGCAGGGCGCGGCGATCGAGGGTATCGGCGCCTTCCTGCTGGTGCTGACGGTGCTGACCCTGGCGCTCAACCCCGAGACCCGCAAGTGGGCCCCGCTCGCGATCGGCGCCTCGCTCGGCTTCCTGGTCATGGTCTTCGGCCCGCTCACGGGTGGCTCGTTCAACCCGGCGCGCTGGTTCGGCCCGGCGCTGGTCGGGAACGAGTTCACCGACGCATGGGTCTACGTGCTCGCCCCGCTCGTCGGCGGCGTGGCTGCCGCGGCGCTCTACAAGTTCGTGATCGAGCCGGCAAGCGGCCCCGCCCAGGAGGTCGCCGACGAGGTGGCCCCCCGCGGACCCGCTCCGCCCGCGGGCCAGTCGCCCCCTCTGCGCCAGGAGCATCCCGGCGGCGGTGGCGGCCAGCCGCCCGCGAAGCCGCCCGGCGGCATCACCGGCGGCTAGCGCGAGGTCGGCTCGCATCACTTTCTGAGCGCCCGCTTGCAGCCGCGATCGATCGATCGCGACCGCTACGCAGTCGCGCAGCTGATGGCGAGCCTCGAACGAGCGGCTCAGGCCAAAGCGGCCGCGATCTCGCCGATCGCGGCCCGCTCGTCATCGCTGATGCGCTCGCCGCTGAGGCCCAGGAAGCCCTCGCGGCGGGCGTTGGCGACCCTCTCGGCCAGGCCCACCACGAAGCTCCGGTATTCCTCCACCTCGCCGGGCTCGGCGCGCTCCTTGAGCAGCTCTATCGCGGACCGCAGCATCTCGAGGTTGTGCTGCTTCAGCTCCTCAGGGGAGCCCTTGCGCTCGCGGTCGATCTCGGGCTTCGCGCTGACGATGTCGTCGAGGAGCTGGCTCGCCCCGTGCTGCTCGCGGGCCTCGGTGTAGGCCTTGGCCATGGAGAAGGTCTCCTTGATCGAGCCGCCTCGGTCGGACAGCACGACGAGCAACCCGGCGGCGGGCGGGGCCTCCAACAGCAGCTCCCACTCCTCTGCGTTGAAGTCGGCCTTGGCGGTCATCCGAGCAGCTTCGCCTTCTGTGCGGCGAACTCCTCATCGGTGAGCACGCCACTCTCGTGGAGTTCGCCCAGCTCCTTCAGCTGCGCGATCGGGTCGGCGGCGGGCGCGGCGGCCTGCGGCGGCGCCTGCGCGGACGCGGCTCCCTGGTCCTCCTGGGCCCAGCGGGCGTTCTGTCGGCGCTGCACCCGCCCGCTGACGGTGCTCGCCGTTCCGGCAATGACGGCCGTGCGTGCTACTCCGCGTAGCAAACCTGGCATCGGAGGTGCTCCTTTCCTTGGACTACTTCGTCTCGGCGGCGTCGAGCGCCGCGAGGATGGCTTGGACGGGGATGCGCCCGTTGGCGACCAGCTGGCCGCCTGACTTGCGCACGGCCGCGGCGAACGGCGCGGCCCATACGTTCTCGTAGACGAGCAGTGCGGCCGAGGTGCCCGGTTCGAGCGCGTCTCCCGCGGCCTCCACGTCGTCGTCGGCCAAGAGCCCCGAGGACGCTCCCTCGAAGACCTTGAGCTCCTCGACCTGATCGCCGAGATCGGAGATCTCGAGCCCCGCGACCGAGCCGTCATCGCCCTTGGCGATGAAGGCGAGGTCGAGGATGCGGATCAGCCCGCGATCGACCAAGTCGAGCAGCAATGGGGCGGCTTCGCCGGTCGGCTGCTTTCCGGGCCACTCGACCACCATGTAGTCGATCGGGCCCATCTCATCAACGTTCTCTGCGTTCAATTCCCCTCCTCTCGGATTCCGTTCCTTCAGTCCACCAGATCGGGGGCCAGTCTATGGAGTTGCAGGGTCCGGGCGCCTTGGAAGCCGGGCTAAGCGGGCTCGCCGGAGGCGGCGTGCGGCGCGACCTCCTGCCCCGACTCCCGCAGCCAGCCCCGCAGCGCGTCGTGCATCGCGCGGACGCCCACGATCGGGCCCGCCGGCTCGCTCCAGGCGCTTGGGACGAGCGCGAAGGGGTGGCTCTGCCAGCCCCCGAGCCCTCCGTGCGAGCCCATGAACTCCTCGAAGGGCGCGCACTCGTTCACGGCCGGATCGAACATGCAGTTGACGAGGATGTCGGGGCAGTGGGGAAAGCCGTGAGAGCGACGCAGGTGGTCCGCGGCGTTCGGGCCGAAGTGCTCGAGCGGGTCCTGGCCCTTGACCTCGTCGTCGCTGAGGCGCCGCGACCCCGAGCCGCCGAGGACGATTGGCCCGTCGGCCTCGCTGTTCACCATCACGAAGCCGATCCCCGGGTGGGCGCTCAGCGTGCTCAGCAGCTCCGGGTGCAGGGAGTCGATCTCCTCCCGCTTCATCCGGTGCTCGAGTTCGGGCAGCGAGACGAGGCCGAGCCCGCCCGAGGCGAGCACGATCGCCTCGTGCTCTGAGCCCGGGCCGCCCTCGGTCGCCTCGATGGCCTCCCGGCCCGCCCCCAGCACCACCTCGCCGTCGACGAGCTGGCCGCGGGTGGCGCGCGCGAGCGCGCGGCCGCCGGCGTTGTCCTCGTCGCGGGCGTCGGTCAGCGCCCCGCCGAGGCTTGTCAGGCCCTCGTCGGCCGCCTCCGGAGCGAAGACCTCGCCGTGGGCCAGCGCGCCCTTGACCAGATCGGGCAGCTCGACGTCGTAGCGCTGGCGGAACGGGCGGCCCTGCGTCTGGCCGTGGTCCGAGAGCACGACCAGGTGGTAGGGGCGGGGCGCCTGCTCGACGGCGCTCTCCAGCCGGGCGAGCTGCGCGTCGTGCTGCTTCAGGACCGCGAAGGCGTCGGGCTGCTCGATGCCGGAGTGGTGGGCCACCTCGTCGTAGCCGACGAAGGTCGAGTAGACGACGGGCACGCCCTCGACGATGTCCCCCATCAGGCTGGCCACGTTGAGGTCGCGCATGACCACGGTGATGGCGCCGCGCATCCACGGGTAGAGCCCGCCGCGGTCGATGTGCTCCTCGCCGGCCTTGCGCTGGCGGCGCGCGGCGCGCCGCTCCTGGAAGACGTCCCAGAAGTAGCGGGCGACGGTGCGGGAGAGGGCGAACGGGTCTCCGAAGTAGGCGAAGTACTCCTTGGAGCCGGAGCGCTCGCGGTCTCGCAGCACGCTCATCGTCGCCGAGCAGCGCGGTGCGTCTCCCGAGAACATGTTGCCCCGGCTGGCGCCGCCCACCGCCAGCAGCCCGCCGCCGTCCGAGCGGCGGCGCTCGATTTCGATCGCGTCCTTGCCGTGGTTCGAGACCATCGTCTGGCCGCTGTCCTTCTCGTACCAGCGGAACGCCGGCATGTCCTGGTTGGAGCCCAACAGCAGGCCGGCCTGGCTCGCGCCTGTCTGAGAGGAGAGGTCGCACTCCCAGCCCATCAGCCGGTGCGAGCCGTCCTCCAGCCAGCGAGCCATCACCGGGGCGTGGCCCTCGGCCAGCGCCTTGCGCAGGATGGGCTCCGCCAGCCCGTCGATCTCGAACAGGATCACGCCGGGGATGTCGGTTCGGTTCTCCTCGCGGACCCGTCTGGCCGCGCCGCCGGACGATCCTGAGCTGGCGGGCGTCGTCGTCGAAGCTGAACGCCGGGCCCAGAACCATCAGCGCGAGCGAGAGCAGGAACGAGGCGGCGAGGGCCTCCAGGAAGCTCGGCGCGTTCCCGTCGACGATCTCCAGCGCCAGCATCACCAGGCCGGCGTTCAGCACCAGCGAGGCGAGGCCGAACGTGACCACGGTCAGGGGCAGCACGATCCGGATCACGATCGGCCAGAGCACCACCGTGAGTAGCGACATCGTCCCAGTGGCGAACAGCGCGGCCCGGAAGCTGGTTTCCTCGAAGCCCGGCAGCACGAGGACGACGACCCAGAACACGAGCGCGACCGAGACCCACAGCAGCAGGCCGCGAACCGCGATGCCGACCCAGCGCCGAGCCGTTCCTGGCTCGCTCATCCCATCTCCCCTCGTGCCGAGATTGTCTTGCTTCCGGCCGCCCAAACCTATCGGTAAGTAGGGTTGCTCCCGATGGGTTGCTTCGTCGCCCTTCCTCGCCTTCTTCATCGACCTGGGCTCATGCGCCCACGGACAGCGCTCACGCGAGTAGGCACCTGATGCAGCGGGTCACCTTCTCGCGCAATTACACGCTCTCCCTCTCTCGCACCTGCCAGTGCTTCTGCAAGTACTGCGCGTTCGCGACGCACCAGGCGCACATCCACGACCCGGACGAGGTCGAGCGGCGGCTGGAGGAGGCCTCGCGGCGCAACGCCAAGGAGCTGCTGGTGCTGACGGGCGAGCGACCCGAGGTGAACCCGGTTGTCGCCGAGCGGCTGCGCTCGTGGGGCCACGACGACTTCACCTCCTACGTGGTCTGGGCCTGCGAGCGCGCGCTCGAGCGCGGCATCCTGCCGCACACGAACCTCGGGGTGCTCTCGCGCGTGGACCTGGCGCGGCTGCGCGAGGTGACCGCCTCGCAGGGGCTGATGCTCGAGTCGATCAGCGAGCGGCTGATGCAGACCGTGCACGCGGGCTCCCCGACCAAGCACCCGGCGCGGCGCCTGGAGACGATCGAGGCGGCCGGAGAGCTGAACATTCCCTTCACCAGCGGCATCCTCGTCGGCATCGGCGAGACCGAGGAGGAGCGCGTCGCCTCGCTCGAGTCGATCGCGGACGTCCACGAGCGCCACGGCCACATCCAGGAGGTGATCCTCCAGAACTTTGTCCCGCACCCGCGCTACCACGGCCAGGAAGTGGCCGACATAGCTGACGATTCTTCGAAGCGCCGTTGGGCCACTTCCTCACCAACCGGCATCTCCTCCGCTTCGCGCCCGGGGATGCCGGCTGCTGACACGGTTCCAGCTCCGGACTGGGCTTGCCCAGTGACGATCGAGGACATGAAGCGGCTGATCGCCGAGACCAAGCGGCTGATGCCTGATGTCGGGGTGCAGGTTCCGCCGAACCTCGCCGACTGGTGGCCGGAGCTGGTGGAGGCGGGGGCGACCGACCTCGGCGGCCTCTCGGCCAACGGCGACCACATCTCGCCCGAGCATCCGTTCCCGAGCCCCCATCAGGTGCGGAAGCGGCTGGCGCCCAGGGGGTACGCGCTCACCGAACGGCTCTGCGTCTACCCCCAATACCTGGAGCCCGAGTGGATGGAGCAGGGCGTCCTCGACGTGGTCAAGCTCAAGTACTGGAGCTTCATTCCGCGCAAGGGCTCGGGACGCCGGCAGCAGTCGCCGCCGGATCCCGGTCTCGCCCCGAGGGCTATCTCGCGGGGGCGCGAGGGGCAGCCGCTTAAGCAAGAGGAGCTGACGGCGCTCTTCGCCGAGACGCGGCCCGAGGTGATCGAGGAGATGCGCGTCGCGGCCGATGAGCTGCGGGCCGAGCTCGCCGGCGAGACCACCACCTTCGTCGTCAACCGCAACATCAACTTCACCAACGTCTGCGTCGTCGGCTGCGCCTTCTGCGGGTTCGGCCAGGGCAAGCGCTCGCCCGACGCCTACCTCGTGGAGGAGGATGACTTCGTCGCGCGCGTCAACGAGGCGGTCGAGTTCGGCGCCACCGAGATCTGCATGCAGGGGGGAATCCACCCGGACTACACGCTCGAGCACTACGGGCGCTGGCTTGCGCTGGTGAAGGAGGTGGCTCCCCAGATCCACCTGCACGCCTACTCGCCGATGGAGGTCCACTTCATGTGCGAGCGCTCGGGCAAGAGCCCTGACGAGGTGTTCGAGTACCTGATCGAGTGCGGGCTGGGCTCGACGCCCGGCACGGCCGCCGAGGTCCTGGACGACGGTGTGCGCCAGCGCATCTCGCCGAACAAACTGCCGGTGGCCCGCTGGGTGGAGATCATCGAGGCCTCCCACCGCGCCGGCCTGCGCTCGACGTCGACGGTGATGTTCGGGCACATCGAGGAGCCACACGAGCTGGCCCGTCACATGCGCGTGATCCGCGAGCTTCAGGAGCGCACGGGCGGGATCACCGAGTTCGTCCCGCTCAGCTTCATCCCCTTCAACACGATGCTCGGCCGCACCCATGGGGTCGAGGAGATCTCGCGCGACGAGAACCTGAAGCACACCGCCGCCTTCCGCCTCGCCCTCGGTCGCACGATCACCAACCTGCAGGCGAGTTGGGTGAAGATGGGCCTGGATGCGGCGACGGAGAGCCTGCGCTGGGGCGTCAACGACCTCGGCGGCACGCTGATGGAGGAGAACATCTCGCGGATGGCGGGCTCCCAGCACGGCGTGCGCCTCGAGCCCGAGCAGCTGGTCGAGGCCGCCCGCCGCGCCGGCCGCACCCCGGCCCAGCGCACGACGCTCTACGAGATCGTCGAGACGTACTAGCCCTCGCTATTTTGGCGCGTGGGCCAGTGGGCCCGTCGGCTTGCCGAGGGAGAATGTCCCCGTGAGGGCGATGGTCCTGAACGCGGTCGGCGAGCCGCTCGAGGCGATCGATCTGCCCGCGCCCGAGCCCGGGCCGGGTGAGATCCGGGTCGCTGTCCGGGCGTGCGGGGTGTGCCGCACGGACCTGCACCTCGTCGACGGCGAGCTGCCCGACCCGAAGCTGCCGGTTGTTCCCGGCCACCAGGTGGTCGGGGTCGTCGAGAGCGCGGGCGAGGGCGCCGGCCGCTTCCCGATCGGGGATCGCATCGGGATCCCCTGGCTCGGCTGGGCGGACGGCGAGTGCGGCTACTGCCGCTCGGGTCGCGAGAACCTGTGCGAGCGAGCGGTCTTCACGGGCTACCTGCGCGACGGTGGCTACGCGGAGCTGGCCGTGGCCGACGAGCGCTTCTGCCTGCCCGTCCCGGAGGAGTACTCCGATACCGAGGCCGCGCCGTTGCTGTGCGCGGGCCTGATCGGCTACCGGGCGCTGCGCATGACCGGTGACGCCGAGCGTGTCGGCCTCTACGGCTTCGGATCCTCGGCCCACCTGGTCTGCCAGGTGGCGGTGCACCAGGGGCGGCGCGTGTTCGCGCTCACCAGGCCGGGCGACGACGAGGGTCAGGCGCTGGCCCGCTCGCTGGGCGCGTCGTGGGCGGGTGGCGGTGGGGGAGGAGCCCGAGGAGCTGGACGCCGCGATCATCTTCGCCCCCGCCGGCGAGCTGGTCCCGGCGGCCCTGGCGGCGCTTGCCCGGGGCGGCGTGGTCGTCTGCGCGGGCATCCACATGAGCGACATCCCCGCGTTCCCCTACGAGCTGCTCTGGGGCGAGCGCGCGGTCCGCTCAGTCGCCAACCTGACCCGCGCCGATGGCGAGGAGTTCATGACGCTCGCTCCGCGGGTACCCGTGCGCGCCCAGGTGCACGAGTACGCCCTTGCGGAGGCAAATCACGCATTGAGCGACCTCCGCGGCGGTAGGGTTCGCGGTGCGGCCGTGCTGCGGGTGAGCGACCCGGGCTCGGCGGCTGGAGAGGAACTGAGCTGAATGGCAGACGTTACGGTCAAGCGCACCGAGGACTTCGAGGCGATCTTCGGGGGCGGCTTTCGCAGGGTTCGAGCCGGCCTGGGGGTCACCTCGTTCGGGATCGCGGTCATGGACCTGCCCGCGAACTTCAAGGTCTACCCCGAGCACGACCAGAGCCACGACGCGCAGGAGGAGGTCTACACGGTGCTCTCGGGCCGGGCGACCCTGCGGGTGGGCGGCGAGGAGTACGAGCTCGAGCCGGGAGTCTGGGCTCGCGTCGGCCCCGACGAGAAGCGCAAGCTGATCACGGGTGACGAGCCGGCCAGCGTGCTCGCCGTCGGCGCGACGCCGGGGAAGGTCTATGACCCGCCCGAGTTCACCCACGAGGGATCCACGGCACTGCCGCTCACGAAGGAAGAGCTGCACGCGGCCAAGCTCGCCACCGGCGCCGAGCACTAGCTCCGGCGCTGGGCCCTAGCGAAAGAGATCCTCGCCGGCGGGCCGCTGCTGTGCCCGCGCACCTGGCCCGTCCTCGGCGCTGACCAGGTGCCCCAGGCCCGAGACCACGGCCCCGGGCACGGCCGAGTCCTTGTCGCGGACCAGGTCGGCCGCGCACGCGACTTCGTCGGCGACGGATATCCGGGTCGCGGCCAGGCGGCGGCCGTGGCTGTCGCTGCGACCGCGCCAGTCGTCCAGGACGACCAGCCCCGCGCATCCGATTGCCACCTCCGTCTGCCCGAGCTTCCACGGGCGTCCGAAGCTGTCGGCGATCACCACGGCGGCAGCCGCGCCCGTGGCCTCCCGGATCTCGGCGCGGAGGCGTCTCGCCGAGGCGTCCGCGTCCTCCGGCAGCAGCGCGACCCACCCCTGTCCGGGCAGGTTCGAGGAGTCGATGCCGGCGTTCGCGCAGATCCAGCCCGCCCTCGTCTCGGTGATCAGCACCCCCGGCTCGGCGCGGATCACCTCGCGGCTCTCGGACAGGATCAGCTCCACCAGCTGCGGCTGCTTTCCTGTGACCTCCGCGAGCTCGCGCGCCCGGGGACCTGGCTCGACGTCCTCGAGCCGGCGCAGGCGCCCCTCGGCCTTGGAGACGACCTTCTGCGAGATCACCACGATCTCGTCTGCTCGGGGCTCGCCCGCCTCGGCGACCAGGCCGCCGAGGCTCTGGCCTTGCGTGACCTCGTCGATGCCGACGAGGGGCCTGACCCGCAGCTCGCGGGCGCTCACGGGTCCCGACCGGGGCCGCGCCGCGCTAGGCGGCGAATTCCTGCGAGGGAGGGCGCCCCGGGAGCGGCTCGTCCGCCCCGAGCTCCCACAGCACCTGGGCGCTGCGAAGAGCGCGCTCGGGCGACAGAAGCAGCGCGTCGCGGAGCTGCTGCAGGTCCTCGGGGGTGTCGAGGTCGAGCGACAGCGATTCGAGCGTCTCGAGGGCGAAGCTGATCCCGCTGGCGCGGGCTCGGGAGATGTGACGCGCGCAGCTGTCCGGGCCGAAGGCCGGCTCGAAGGCGTCCGGAGGCGACAGGACAAGCCCGTTTGTGCCCGTCCCATGGCGGTCCGGGACGATCAGGGCGGCGCGCGGCGAGCGGCCGAGGTGGTCGTCGATCTCGGCAGCATCCATCAGCGGGCAGTCCATCGGCAGCATCGCGACGCGGTCGGCGCCCAGCTCGATGGCGGCCCGGGCTCCCAGGCTCGCGGCGTGAGCGTGCCCGGTGTCCTCGCCCTGCTCGACGAGCTGACTCCCGAGCCAGCGCGCCTGCCGGGCGACCGCGGGATCCGAGGTGACGACGACGATCTCCTCCAGGACGCGGGACTGGCGCAGCGTCCCGAGCGCGTCCAGGAACGTCGCCTCGGCCAAACGCGCGCGCTCCTCCGGTTCGAGTACCCCGGCGAGGCGGCCATACGCCGCGTCGAGCCGCTTGACTGGAAGGATCCCTAGCGTCTTCATGGTCCCGTCCTGAGAACTTAGCGGTCATCGCAGTGAGGCGGCGAACTCGAGGGTCCGAACGGCCAACGATCGGCGTCCGCCGCTTCCCTCCATCAGGGTCGGGCAGACGAGGGACTCGAGGTCGGCGGGCGGCGGCTCGGGATCGCCCTCGTCGCAGACGATGCCGTGCAGCAGGCCTTGGTACATCGACGCGACGCCCGCCGTGCTGGTCGGCCTGCCGAGCGCGCGCATGAAGGCGTCGGTTGGGCCCTTGACCACGGCGCCCGCCACGTAGGGGCTGACCGCCACCACGGGGACCGGCGCGGCCGCGATCGCCTCGCGCAGCCCCTGAATCGCGAGGATGGGGCCGATCGAGATCACGGGGTTGGAGGGACCGATCACGATCGCGTCGGCGCTCTCGATCGCGGCCAGCGCCTCGGGCGTGGGCGTGGCATCGGCGATTCCCTCGACCTGGACCTCCTCGACCTCCGGCTCGCCGTGGTCGACGATCAGGAACTCCTGCAACCCACGCCAGCCGGCCACCGTGCGGACGCGCGTGCGCACCCGCTGCTCGCACATCGGCAGGACCTGCGCCCGCACGCCGAGCGCGCGAGCGATCTGAGCCTGGGCCGCGGTGCGGGTGCCGCCCTCGGCGATGAAGTTGGTCCGGTAGAGGCACGTCGCGAGGTCGCGGTCGGTGAGCCGGAACCAGTCGGGGGCGCCCAGCTGGACCAGCCGGTCGAAGACGGTCGAGGTGTCGCCCTTGATCCCCCAGCCCTGCTCCTCGTCGATCTCGGCGGCGAGCCAGTACGTGACCAGGTCGGGATCCGGCGAGACGTCGACGCCGAGCGCCTCCAGGTCGTCGGCCGCGTTGACGATCACCGCCAAGCCGTCGCCCAGCAGGTCCTGGATGCCGGCCGCGAGCTTCGCCCCACCGGTGCCGCCGGCGAGCACGACGCAGCGATCGATCACCTCCAGTGATCCCCGTCGGGCAGGTCCGTGATCCTGATCCCTGCGTGCGTCTTGTAGCGCCTGTTGATCGAGATCAGCATCGGCGTCAGGGTCTCGACGATGCGCGCCATCTCCAGCGTCCCGGCGTTGACCGCGCGCAGCCCCTCGATCCCCTCGACCAGCGCCGCGACGCGGGCCTTGTCGGTCCGGCGCTCCCCGCAGATGAGGACGTCCTCGTCCAGCTCCTCGTCTCCCGCAAGCGCCGGCGCGCTGACCGTGTGCAGAGCCGAGACGACGGTCACGCCCTCCGGAGCCATCTCCTGGGCCTGCTGGGCGGCTGAGCCCTGCCAGACGCCTACGGTCCGGGTCGCCTTGCCGCTGATCGCGGCGGCGGTGGGAACTGTGCAGTCGACCAGCAGCTGACCCTCGGCCAGGATCTCGCGAAGGTTGTTGAGCGTCTCGGACTGGGCGCGGAAAGGGACCGTCAGGAAGACGATCGGGCCGCTCTTCGCCGCGTCCTCGTTCCCGAGCCCTGCGACCTTCGCGTCCGGGACAGCCTCCGCGACCTTGGCGGCGGCCTCCTCCGCGCGCTCGGGCTTGCGGGATCCGATCACGACCTCGTGCCCGGCCCGCGCCCACCGCAGCGCCAGCCCGTAGCCGAGCGCGCCGGTGCCGCCGATGATCGGGATCGGGTCACTCACGGCTGCGAACCCTAGTCAGCCGTTCACAAATAAGCTGCCCGCGCGATGAGGCTCGAGGGACGCAAGGCGCTCGTGACCGGCGGCGCCCAGGGAATCGGCGCGGCGATCGCGCGACGCCTTGCGGCCGAGGGCGCCGACGTCACCATCGGGGACATCGACCTCAAGGGGGCATCGGAGGTCGCGGGGGAGATTTCCGGCCTGGCCGTCGAGCTGGACGTGACGAACCTTGCCTCCGCCGAGGCGGCGGTGGAGAGCGCGGGCGCCCCGATCGACATCCTCGTCAACAACGCGGGCACCGACGAGTTCGGCTTCTTCGTCGACATGACGCCCGAGCGGTGGGAGAAGGTGATTGCGGTCAACCTGACCGGCGTCCTCAACTGCACGCACGCCGCCCTCCCCGGCATGCAGGAGGCCGGCTACGGGCGCATCGTCAACATCGCCTCCGAGGCCGGGCGCGTCGGATCCAAGGGCTCGGCCGTCTACTCGGCCGCCAAGGGCGGAGTGATCGCCTTCACCAAGGTGATCGCCCGGGAGGGCGCCCGCTTCGGCATCAATGCCAACGGGATCGCCCCCGGCCCCATCGAGACCCCGCTGCTCATGAAGGCGCTCGAGTTCGGCGAGATCGGCACCAAGATCATCGAGAACATGAAGGCGGGGACCCAGCTGCGCCGCATGGGCCAGCCTGAGGAGGTCGCGGCGGCGGTCGCCTTCTTCGCCTCCGATGACGCCTCCTACGTCACCGGCGAGATCCTCGGCGTCTCGGGCGGCATGGGAATGGTCGGATGACCCTGGAACCTGGGATGGAGCGCACCGACGAGTTCGTCGTCGAGGACCGCCTGGTCACCGACGTCGGCGGCACGATCGGGGTAAGCGTGCTCTCAACCCCGGGGATGATCGGGATGATGGAGCGCACCGCCTCGATTCTCTCCCTCCAGAACCTGCCCGACGGCAGGGCGACGGTCGGCTTCGAGGTCTGCGTCAAGCACGTCGCCGCGGCCGCCGAGGGCGCCACCTGCACCGTCACCGCGAAGCTGCGCGAGATCGCCGACGAGCGCAAGTTCCGCTTCGACGTCGAGGTGAAGGAAGGCGACCGCACCATCGGCGTCGGCACCCACGAGCGCCGAGCGATCGACGTGGGCGGCGTCAAGCAGGGCTGAAGGCGCCGACGGGACTAGGTGGCGGCTTTCGGTCGCATATCGACCACAAGTCGCCAGCTTGGGCGTTCGCGCGATTCGATCCGAGGCCAGGTGGCGAGTTTCGGTCGCATAGCGACCAGAAGTCGCCAGGACCGATAGAGCGATCCGACTTGCGCGGCTAGGCTCATTCTGATGCCTCCTGCCCTCCCCGACAGCGTCCGCATCCGCGAGGTCGGGCCTCGCGACGGGTTCCAGAACGAGCCCGAGGTGGTCCCGACCGACGAGAAGGTGCGCCTGATCGGGATGCTCGCCGACGCCGGCCTGAAGCGGATCGAGGTGACCTCGTTCGTGCGTCCCGATGTGATCCCGCAGCTCTCCGACGCCACCGAGGTGCTGGCCGCGATCGAGCCGCGGGAGGGGGTCGCCTATTCCGTGCTGATCCCCAACCGCAAGGGGCTGGAGAACGCGCTGCCCATGATCGAGCGATTCCAGGAGGCGAACTTCTTTCTCAGCGCGACCGAGACCCACAACCGCAAGAACGTCAACCGCTCGGTCGAGGAGTCGCTGGCTGATCTCGAGGGAACGATCAGCGCCGCCTCGCGCGCGGGGCTCCGCTGCGAGGGCGTGATCTCGGTGAGCTTCGGCTGTCCGTACGAGGGCGAGGTCGCCCCGGAGCGGGTGTTCGAGATCGCCAAGCAGCTCGCCGACTTCGGCTGCGAGGAGGTGGCGTTCGGCGACACCACCGGGATGGCCAACCCGCGGCAGGTGGGGGAGTTCTTCGAGCGCGCCCGCGGCGAGCTGGACGGAGTGGAGCTGACCGCCCACTTCCACAACACCCGCGGCCAGGGACTGGCGAACGTGCATGCCGCCCTGGGCGCCGGAATCGACTCCTTCGAGAGCTCCTTCGGGGAGCTCGGCGGCTGCCCGGTGCCGCCCGGGGCCACCGGCAACATCGCCACCGAGGACCTGGTCTCGATGCTCGAGGAGATGGGCGTGGAGACCGGGGTGGACCTGGAGCGGCTGCTCGAGGCCTCGCGCGCCGCCCAGGAGGTGCTGGGACGGCCCCTGGGCTCGCATTCGATCGTCGCCGGGCCCGTTGACTGGAGCGGGAGCGGCTAGGGTGCCGCCCATGAAGAGCGACGCTTTTCGTGCCGCCGCCGAGGCCAAGGACTTCTCGGCGATCGACGAGCTGTTCGCCGAGGACGTCAGCTTTCGCAGCCCGGTCGTGTTCAAGCCCTACGAGGGGCGCGAGGCGGTCGCGATGCTGCTGGGCGCGGTGGTCCAGGTGTTTGAGGACTTCCGCTACACGGACCACACCGAGACCGGCGACACCGCCGCGCTCGCGTTCAGCGCCCGCGTCGGCGATCGCGAGCTCGACGGCATCGACCTGCTGCGCTTCGACGACGAGGGCCGGGTGCGCGAGATGGCGGTCTACGTGCGGCCGATGAGCGGCGTCAACGCCCTGGCCGCGGGGATGCAGCAGAAGCTCGAAGCTCTCGGCGCTGCCTGATCAGGGGCAGGCGCCACCGGCGCACGACCTGAGCTGCGCAAGCCGGTTCGCGAGCTCGTTTCGCAGGGCGGCGTGGGCCGGGCTGGCGTGCCGGCTATCGAGCTGCCACGGATCGCTCGCGAGGTCGTACAGCTCCGTCTCGCCCGTGGCGTGCTCGATGTAGACCCAGTCGCCGCGCCGGATCCCGGTCGAGGGCGGGAAGAAGTTCTCGAACAGCAGCTCGCGGCCGACTCCCGCGGCGGGGTTGCGGGCCTTCGGAACCAGCGTGCGGCCGTCCAGCGGCAGCCTCGCCCGGACCTTGGTCAGCTGCAGGATCGTGGGCGCGAGGTCGACGTTCGTGACCAGCTGGTCGCGGACGGCCCCGGCGGGGATCTTCGGGCCCCGGACGATCAGCGGCACGCGCAGGGACTCCTCGTAGAGAAACTCCTTGAACAGCAGCCTGTGAGCGCCCAGCGCGAGGCCGTTGTCTGAGGTGAAGACGATGTAGGTCCTGCGCAGGTCTCCCGTCTTCCGCAGCCTGGCGACGATGCGGCCAACCGCCTCGTCCACCGACAGCAGGCTCTCGGTGCGGCCGCGGTGGCGGATGTCGATGTCGGCGAGCTGCTCGGGCGTCAGCCGGTCCTGGTTCTGGACGAACTCGGGCTTGTCCGACACGTCCTCCTCGTCGAAGTTCGGGGTGCGCGGGGCCTGGGCGCCCTCATAGCGGCCCAGGTGGCGCAGCGCTGGGGTCGGGTCGCGCGTCGCCCCCGGCAGCCTGCCCGCATCGCCGTGAGGGGCGGTCGGCGTGAACCAGAGGAAGAAGGGCTTCGGGCTCGGCGCGCGGCGCTTGATGAAGTCGATCGCCTTCGAGGCGAGCACGTCGGTCTGGTAGTTCGCGGGGCCGTAGCCGTAGAGGCGCACGTCGCCGTTCTCGTTCAGCTTGTAGCGGTTCCGGTACTGGTCGCTGCCGCCGGTGAGGGCGAACCACTCGGTCCAGCCGGGAGGGATCTCGCGCGCGTCGGGCAGCGCCTCGGGCACGCCGTCGTCGATGCCGTACCCGTTCAGGTACTTGCCGACCAGCGCCGTCTTGTAGCCGGCCCGCCGCAGCCAGACGGCGATCGTGCTCCTATGGTCGAGCTGGTGGTAGCCGGTGTTGCCCGCGGTCGGGCCGAAGTTGAACTGGACGCCATGGTTGTGCGCGTACCGGCCGGTCAGGAAGGTGGCGCGGGAGGGACAGCAGAGGGGCAGCGAGACGTAGCTGTTGCGGAAGGTCGTGCCGCGGCCGGCCAGCCGCCCGACCACGTTGTTCATGCCGAGCAGGGAGTTGTTCTGGTCGTCGGTCATGACGACGACCACGTTGGGGCGCTTCTGGCGGTCGTTCGGGTCGTTCGCATCCTTGCGGGCGGCCGAGGCCGTCGGTGCCGCGACGAGCGCCACCACCAGCGCCAGCGCGCACGCGGCCCTGGCCGTTCCGGCTCCCATGTGTCTGCACACGTGCATCGAGTCCACGAACACCGTCGCGGCCCCGGCGTAGCGCCCTGCCTGGGACCGAGTCGGCGCAACGATAGCTACCCTCCCCGACCGTCAAGCGTGATCCGAACCAGCGAAAGGGAGCTATCTCCGCATGGCAGACCCAGTTGAGATCAAGAAGGTCGGCGTCCTCGGTTGTGGCCTGATGGGCCACGGGATCGCCCAGATCTGCGCCCAGGCCGAGTGGGAGGTCGTGGTGCGGGAGATCGACCAGGAGAAGCTCGACAAGGGCATGGCGAAGATCGAGAAGCAGCTCGCCAGGGCCGTGGAAAAGGGAAAGCTCGAGCAGGCTGACGCCGACGCCGTCCGCGGGCGGATCACGCCGACGCTCGATTACGGCGAGCTCGCCGATTGCGACCTGGTGATCGAGGCGATCACCGAGGACCTGGCCGGCAAGCTCGAGATGTGGGGCGAGCTCGACGGGGTCGTCAAGGACGACGCCTACTTCGCGACTAACACCTCCTCGCTCTCGGTTGCGGACCAGGCGGGCGCCACCAAGCGCCCCGAGAGGTTCCTGGGGCTGCACTTCTTCAACCCCGCGCAGGTGATGCCGCTGCTGGAGGTCGTGCGCGCCGAGGGCTCCGGTGACGATGCAATTGACCTCGGATTCGCCCTCGGCGAGAAGCTCGGCAAGACGACCGTCGCCGCTGGCGACAACCGGGGCTTCATCGTCAACAGGCTGCTGGTGCCGTACATGCTCGACGCGATCCGCGCCCACGAGCAGGGCGTGGGCTCGATCAAGGACATCGACACGGGCATGATGGCCGGCGCCAGCCACCCGATGGGCCCGCTGACCCTCGCCGACTTCGTCGGGCTCGACACGCTGGCGGCGATTGCCCAGGTGATGGTGGACGACTACGGCGAGGAACGGTTCGCGGCGCCGGAGACGCTCGAGAAGCTGGTCGCTGCAGGAAACTTTGGGCGGAAGTCAGGCCAGGGGTTCTACGATTACTCGGGTGGCGAGCCGGTCCCGGTTGACTCCGGGTCCTAGTCGCAGCCAGCATCCTCGAACCACATCCACCAGGAGAGAGAATGGGCGTCGACCAGACCAGCCTCGATCGGATCAGGAACGCGACCTTCCCGAGCGCGCGGCGCGGCTATGACAAGCAGGAGGTCGAGAAGTTCCTCGCCCGGCTCGCCGACTGGCTCGAGACCGGGGCGGGCGACGAGTCGCGCTCGGACACCGTCAAGCGCGAGCTCGAGCGGGTGGGGGAGCGCACCGGCGCCATCCTCTCCCAGGCCGAGGAGAGCGCCCAGCAGATTCGCGGCGAGGCCGAGAGCCTGGCCCGCGAGGCGATCGAGGAGGGCAACACCCAGGCCGATCAGACCCGCAAGGAGGCCGAGGCCTACTCGCAGCAGGCCCATTCCGAGTCCGACGCCTACGCCAAGCAGACCCGTGCCGAGGCCGACAGGGACGTCGCCGAGGCGCGCGCCGAGGCCGAGGCCGAGGCGCAGGACACCGTGGCCGAGGCACAGGCCCAGGCCCGGCGCATCGTCGAGGAAGGGACCCAGCGGCGCGAGGACATCGAGGCGGTGATCGCCGACCTGGTGCGCAGGCGCGACGAGGTGCTGTACGACACCGAGGAGCTGAGCGGCAAGCTCACCGCCGCGGTGGGCGAGCACCGGCATGTGAAGGGCGCCGATCCCTTCGACACGCCCGACGAGCTGGACCCGGCCGCGCGGGAAGAGGACGAGGACCGGACGATGGGGAGTTGGATGCGGTGGCCGAGGACGAGCCCTTCGACGAGGAGGCGGAAGGGCTCGAGACGGAGTCGGACGCGGAAGCGGAGGCGGAGCTCGAGGAGGAGGAGCCCGAACAGGAACCTGAGCCGGAGGCGGAGGCGGAGCCCGAGGAGAAGCCGAAGCCCAAGCGCCGCCGCACCCGCAAGGTCCGCTCCTGAGTCCGGGGGCCGCGCATGACTGAGATCCGCTCGGCCCTGGAAGCCGCCCTGGAGGGCGGGCCGGAGAGGCACCGCCGCAAGGTCGCCGAGCAGGAGAAGCTGCCGGTGCGCGAGCGGGTGGAGCGGCTGCTCGACTCGGACACGCTCGCCGAGGACGGGCTGCTGGCGAACTGGGAGCAGGAGGGCCTGGGCGCCGACGGCGTCGTCACCGGGATGGGGACGGTCGGCGGCCGTCCGGTTGCCCTGATGGCCAACGACCCCGCAGTCAAGGCCGGTTCGTGGGGGCCGAAGACCGTCGAGAAGATCCTCCGCATCCAGGAGCGCGCCCTGCGCAACCAGGTGCCGATGATCTACCTGGTGGACTCGGCCGGGGCGCGCATCACCGACCAGGTGCGGATGTTCCCGGGCCGCCGCGGCGCCGGCCACATCTTTCACAACCAGGTTCGCCTCTCGGGCCAGGTTCCCCAGGTCTGCCTGTTGTTCGGGCCCAGCGCCGCCGGCGGCGCCTACATCCCCGCCTTCTGCGACGTCGTGATCATGCGCGACGGCAACGCCTCGATGTACCTCGGCTCGCCGCGGATGGCCCAGATGGTGATCGGCGAGGAGGTGACCCTGGAGGAGATGGGCGGGGCGCGCATGCACACGAGCAAGTCGGGGTGCGGCCACTTCCTCGCGAAGACCGACGAGGACGCGATCGATCTCGCCAAGAGCTACCTCTCCTACATGCCCTCGAACTGGCGCGAGGCCCCGCCGGCCGCGCCGCCCGCCGAGCCGGGATCCCAGGCGACGGTGTCGGAGGTCGTGCCGACGGACCCGAAGCCGGCCTTCGACGTGGTCGAGCTGATCGAGTCGGTGATCGACAAGGGGAGCTTCCTCGAGGTCTCCAAGCGCTGGGCCAAGGAGCTTGTGGTCGGCTTCGCGCGCCTGGACGGCAAGGCGATCGGGATCGTCGCCAACCAGCCGAAGGTCAAGGGCGGGGTGCTGTTCGTCGACTCCGCCGACAAGGCGGCCCGCTTCATCTGGGCCTGCAACGCCTTCAACCTGCCGCTGCTCTTCCTCGCCGACGTCCCCGGGTTCATGATCGGCAAGGACGTCGAGCGCCAGGGCATCATCCGCCACGGCGCCAAGATGATCAGCGCGGTCTCCGAGGCCACCGTGCCGAAGATCTCGGTGATCGTGCGCAAGGCCTACGGCGCCGGCCTCTACGCGATGGCCGGGCCCGCCTTCGAGCCCGACGCCTGCATCGCCCTGCCCCAGGCGCAGATCGCGGTCATGGGCCCAGAAGCGGCCATTAATGCTGTTTTCTTCAACCAGATCCAGGAGATCTAGGACGAGTCCGAGCGCGAGGCGTTCGTGAAGGCGAAGCGCGAGGAGTACTCCGAGGACATCGACATCCTCCACCTCGCCTCCGAGCTGGCCGTCGACGCCGTGATCGAGCCCGACGTCGCTGCGCGGCGAGCTGATCCGCCGCTTCGCCCTCGCCGAGGGCAAGGACCGCGGCTTCGCCGAGCGGCGAAACCCGGTCACGTCGCCGTCTAGCTCGCGGGAAGCGTCTCGCGGCCCGCTGCGCGGCTTCCCGAGCGGGCGCGACGCTTCGGAAACGGGACGAGCGACTCGCTCTCGGTGTCCCACAGCTTCAGCCGAAACGTCCTGAGGCTGCTGCGCAGCGTGACCACCGGGGCGTTCCGGAACATCGGATGGTTCTCGTGGGCTGCTCGGAGGTTGTAGTTCGGGATTCTTCGCGCTCAGGTGGTGGACATGGTGGAAGTTGGTGTTGCCGATCGCCCAGGCGAGCGGGCGAGGCAGCTCGAGGTAGGAGCTGCCCTGCAGCGCCGCGAGCTCGAACTGCCACTTATCCGAGGACTGGTAGTAGGTGTCCTCGTACTGGTGCTGGATGTAGAGCAGGTAGCCGCCGACCGCCCCGCCGGCGACGAGGGTCGTCACCTGGAACAGCACGAACGTCTGCCAGCCGACCAGCGAGCTCAGGCCCACCACCCAGCCCACCAGCGCGAGGTTCGTGACCACGACGCTCAGCAGGATCCTTCGCGACATCCCCTTCTGGGGGAACCGCCGCTCGAACAGGAAGACGAGGGTGGGGCCAAACAGGAACATCAGCAGGGGGTTGCGGTAGAGGCGGTATCCCAGGCGCCGCAGTCGGGAAGCGCCCTCGTACTCCTCGACGGTCATCGTGTTGATCTCGCCGACGCCGCGGTGCTCGAGGTTGCCTGAGTGGGCATGGTGGATGGCGTGCTGGCGCTGCCACCAGCGGTAGGGCGTGAACAGGAGGTAGCCGAGCACGTGCCCCCAGAGGCTGTTCTCCCGCCGCGACTCGAACAGCGAGTTGTGGGTGAGGTCGTGGAAGAGGGAGTACATGCGACTGAGAAAGACCGTCGCGACCAGGCCAAGGGCCGCCGCGAGCAGAGCGCTCGGCTGGATCACGACGGCCAGCGCCCACACGGCCAGATACGGGAGCAGCACGCTCGCGATCTGGCCGAGGCTGCGCCGGCGGTCCAGCTCGAGGTAGGGGGCGAGGTCCTGCTTCCAGCTCTGGCGCGATGGGATCGGCTTGGCGCTGTCGAGGCTCATGTCTTCACCCTCTACGCGGCCGCAGGCTTATCGGTTCATCGCGGCCACGAGCTACCGGAATGTGAACGGAGCCGGGACGCCTAGAGGGTCTTGGAGAGCTCGACGAAGTAGTCGAGAGAGCTCGGGTTGGCCAGAGAGTCGCGGCTGGCCGCCCGGTCGGGGGGCTCGCTATCAGGATCCGCCTCGCCGGCGCTGAGCGGGCGGCTCTGGCGCGCTAGCGGTCCTGAAGCGCGTCGAGCCCGCCGCGGAGAAAAACCATCGCGTCGTCGAGCACGGCGAGCGCGTCCGCCTTGTCGTCAGGCGCGCGCCGCTTCGCCCTCCTCGCCGCCGCTCGTCAAGCGAGGTAAGCGCCGCCACCGCGGCGGCGGCCACGAGACGCGGGCGCAGCGCGTCGGGCGGCTCTTCCAGATCCGCCGCGATCGCCTCGACGCAGCAGCTCGTTGGATTCGGGCCATCATGCCGCCCTGGAAGTTGGCCAGTCCCTCGTCCTCGCGGCACAGGCGCTTGCGCAGATGTGCTTCGTCTTCATCGTCTCGCCGCTCGTCGAACTGCGCGTCGATGCACCGGCGGAGCGCGTCGAACGCGGTCTCGCCGGGCAGGCGGTCTCGCAGCGTGCTCGCGAGGTCGTCGATCGTCTCGGTCGACGTTGTGGAAGACGACGGCCTCCTTCGAGGGGAAGTAGGAGAAGAAGGTGCGCGGCGCGACGTCGGCCGCCGTCGCGATATCGGCGATCGTGGTCGCGTGGTAGCCGCGCTCCGCGAAGAGCCCCATCGCCGCCTCGACGATCGTCTCGCGGGTGCGCTGCTTCTTGCGCTCTCGTAGTCCCTCTGCCATGTGTCAATGGTAGCGAACGTGCATAGTGTGACGAAACGCACTCTAGGTAATGATGCAGCTATTGCATTTTCGCACAGGATGTGCTTTCATCCCCGCCATGGCACACCTGCTCGGAAATATGGCCGCCTGGGCGGCGACGAACTGGAAGCGCTCCCTGGCGATCGTGGCGGCGGCGCTCGTCGCCATCGGCGTTGCGGCCGGCGCCGCCGGGGGCGCCTTCTCGGACGATTTCCGGACCCCCGGCACCGAGTCGCAGAGCGCGATGGACCTGCTCGACCAGCGCTTCCCGGCGGAGTCGGGCGAGACCGCGAACATGGTGTTCGCGGTCGAGTCGGGAACGCTGCGCGAGCCCGAGCGCCAGGCCGCGATCGAGCGCACGATCGAGGAGATCCGGGAGCAGCCGCACGTGACGAGCGCACCCAGCCCGTTCGCCAAGAGCAGCGGCCAGCTCTCCGAGGACGCGCGCGTCGCCTATGTGCCGGTCCAGTACAACGACACCGCTTCGGCGCTCGGGCAGGAGCCGGGCGAGCGGCTCGAGCAGGTGTCGGAGCTCGGTGAATCCGCCGGCCTCGAGGTCTCTCGCAACGGGCCGATCGTGGACCAGGCCGAGCAGGCGACCGCCCCGATCGGTGAGCTGATCGGCGTCGCGGTGGCGATCATCGTGCTGACCCTGGTCTTCCGCTCGGTGGCCGCGATGACCCTGACCCTGATCTCGGCGCTGTTCGCGCTCTTCGGTGGCCTAATGCTGCTGCAGTTCGCCAGCGCCTTCGCCGACTTCCCCAGCTTCGCGCCCACGCTCGGCGTCATGCTCGGGCTCGGCGCCGGCATCGACTACGCACTGCTGATCGTCGGGCGCTATCGAGAGCAGCTTGCAAGCGGCGACAGCGTCAGCCATTCCGCGCGCGTGGCGAACGCCACCGCGGACCTCGGTCGTGGCGGCGGGAGCGATCGTCGTGGTGGCCATCGCCGGCCTGCTCGCCACCGGCATCCCCTTCGTGGGGGCGATGGGCGTCGGCTCGGCGATCATCATCGCCACGGTCGCTGTGGGCGCGGTCACCGTCCTGCCCACGCTGATGGGCGCCTTCGCCCGCCGGCTGCGCCCCAAGCGACCCGAGCACGTGGAGCCCTCAAAGCGCTTTGGGCGCTGGGCCGGGTGATCACGCGCCGCCCCCTGGCGTCCGACCATCGCCGGCGTCCTTGTGCTCGTCCTGCTGGCCACGCCATTCGCCTCCTTGCGCCTGGGCCAGCCCGACGACGGCAACGACAGTCCCGGCTCCACCACGCGCGTCGCCTACGACCGTCTCGCGGAGGGCTTCGGCCCCGGCTTCAACGGACCGCTCGTCCTTGCCGCGGCAATGCCGGCCGATGGCTCCGGCAAGAGCCACCCTCAACGGCATCCAGCAGGCCGTGGCCGGGACCGCGACGTGGCCTTCGCTTCGCCCGCCGCAGCTCTCGCAGGCCGGGGACGCCGCCGTCATCAACGTGATCCCGAAGAGCTCGCCGCAGGACGAGCGCACCACCGAGCTGGTCGAGCGGCTGCGCGACGACGTGCTCCCGGGTGCCACCCGCGGCACGCAGGTGGACGTCTACGTGGCGGCGCGACGGCGACGCTCCAGGACCTGGCCGACAAGATCGCGAACAGGCTGCCGATCTTCATTGCCATGGTCGTCGGGCTCAGCGTGCTGCTCCTGATGGCCGTCTTCCGGTCGCTCTGGGTCCCGCTCGTCTCCGCCGCGTTCAACCTTCTCTCCATCGTCGCGGCCTACGGCGTCGTGGTGCTCGTCTTCCAGCAGGGGTTCGGCGCCAGCCTGCTGGGCGTGGACGGCGAGGTTCCGATCGTGTCCTTCGTCCCCCTGTTCATGTTCGCGATCTTGTTCGGCCTCTCGATGGACTACAACGTCTTTCTGCAGTCGCGCATCCGCGAGGAGTACCTGCGCGGGGCGGGTCCTGCGGAAAGCGTGGTGCGAGCGATGTCGCGCGTGGGCCGGATGATCCTCGCGGCCGGTCTGATCATGACCAGTGTCTTCCTCGGCTTCGTCTCCGATCCCGACGTGGTCGTGAAGACGATCGGCCTCGGCCTCGCAGCCGCGATCCTGATCGACGTGCTGGTGGTCCGCATGGTGGTCGCCCCAGCGGTGATGACGCTGCTCGGGGACCGGGCCTGGACGCTCCCCGCCTGGCTCGACCACGTGCTCCCGAAGATCTCGCTCGAGGGCGACCTCCGCGACCAGGACCGCCCGGCGGAGTCGCCGCGCCGCGAGCGCGATCCCACGGCTCCCGGCCGACCGGCCGAGGGCGCCGGATACCCCTGATTTCCTGACGATCAGCCTGCAATTCCGCCGGTAAGCTGATCGCGTGCGGGGGAGCTGACAACGCTCTGCGGGCTCGCTGTGATGCAGGGCGTCGCGCCAGCCGGTGGAATACGTGCCGCCCGCCGAGGGCGCTGGCTAGAGCGAGCGCGACAGCTCGACGAAGTAGTCGAGGGAAGCCGGGTTGGCCAGCGAGTCGCGGCTGGCCGCCCGGTCGGGGGGCTCGCCCATCAGGATCCGCTTCACGGGCACCTCGAGCACCTTGCCGGACAGGGTGCGGGGGATCTCGGCGATGGCGTAGACCTCGTTGGGGACGTGGCGCGGCGAGCACTGCTCGCGAATCGACTTCTTGATCGTGGCCACCAGCTCCTCGTCCAGCTCGGCGCCGTCGGCGAGCACGACGAACAGCGGCATCCAGCCCTCGGTGCCCTCGCGGGGGATGTCAACCACCAGCGCGTCGACGACCTGCGGCACGGCCTGGACCGCGCGGTAGATCTCGCTGGTGCCCATCCTCACGCCCTGCCGATTGATCGTGGAGTCGGAGCGGCCGTAGATGATCGCCGTGCCGCGGTCGGTGATCTCGATCCAGTCGCCGTGCCTCCAGACACCTGGGTAGGTGTCGAAGTAGCTGGCGCGGTAGCGCGAGCCGTCCTCGTCGCCCCACAAGTAGATCGGCATCGACGGCATCGGCTCGGTCAGCACCAGCTCGCCGACCTCGTTGATCAGCTGCTTGCCGTCCTCGTCGAAGGACTCCACCTTGGCGCCCAGAGCGCGGCCCTGGAGCTCGCCGCGATAGACGGGCAGGATCGGCACGCCGCCGACGAAGGCGGTGCAGACGTCGGTGCCGCCGCTCGTCGAGAACAGCCAGGTGTCCCTGCCGACGTGCTCGTAGACCCACTCGAAGCCCTCGGGCGAAAGGGGCGAGCCGGTGGAGCCGACCGCGCCCAGCCGCGAGAGGTCGCGGCCGCTGCCGGGCTCGACGCCGGCCTTCATGCAGGCGGCGATGTAGGAGGCGCTGGTGCCGAAGGTGGTGGTGCCGGTGCGCTCGGCCAAGTCCCAGAGGGCGCCCATGTCGGGATGGCCGGGACTTCCGTCGTAGAGCACGATCGAGGCTGGGGTCAGCAGCACTCCGATCAGGAAGTTCCACATCATCCAGCCCGTCGTCGTGAACCAGAAGACGCGGTCGCCGCCCTGCGCGTCCAGGTGCAGGTACGACTTCTTCAGCTGCTCGAGCAGGATGCCGCCGTGGCCGTGCACGATCGCCTTCGGCAGGCCGGTGGTGCCCGAGGAGTAGAGGACCCAGAGCGGGTGGTCGAACGCGACTCGCTGGAAGCGCAGCTCGATGCCCTGGCCCAGATCGCTGAGCTGGCCCCAGGTCATCGGCGCCGCGACGCCGTCGCGCGACTCCAGCCGGGAGAGGTCGGGCGAGGCGCTCAGATACGGGACGACGACGATTCGCTCGAGGCTGGGGATCTGCGCGGCGACGTCGGCGACGGTGTCGAGGCGGTCGAAGTCCTTGCCGCCGTAGCGGTAGCCGTCCACGGCGAACATCACCTTCGGCTCGATCTGCGCGAAGCGGTCGACGACGCTGCCGGGGCCGAAGTCGGGCGAGCAGCTCGACCAGATCGCGCCCAGGCTGGCGCTGGCGAGGAAGGCGATCAGGGCCTCGGCACCGTTCGGGAGGTAGGCGACGACGCGGTCTCCGGGCTCGACCCCGAGAGCCCGCAGCGCCTCGGCGACCGCCGCCACCTGTTCGCGCAGCTCCCCCCAGCGGAGCTCGCTGAGCTCGCGCAGCTCGGAGGCGTGGCAGACGGCGACCTCGCCGGGGTCCGTGCCCCGGAAGATGTGCTCGGCGTAGTTGAGCTCGGCGCCCTCGAACCAGTTGCCGCCGGGCATCACCCGCTCGTCGAGGACCGCTGCATATGGGGTGGACTCGACGTGGAAGTAGTCCCAGATCGAGGCCCAGAAGTCCTCGAGCTCGGTCACCGACCACTCCCACAGGGCGGCGTAGTCATCTGCCTGGACGCCGCGCTCGGCGGCGAGCCAGCGCATGTACGCGGTCATCGCCGAGCGCTCGATCGCCTCGGCGCTCGGCTCCCACAGCTTCTCGGGCGCGCCACTGGCCATGGAGGGACTCATACCACCGGCGCGCGGCCGGCCTCGCGGTCGAGCAGGCCGGCGAGGCCCACGACGAAGTCGGTGGCGCGCGTCAGGGACTGGGGCACGACGCGCTCGGGGGTGTCCTCGTGGGTGTGGTACCAGGGGGGAGGGAGGCCGTCGGCGAGGCTCGTGATCGTGATCGCGCGCCGGCGGCGGATCGCCGCGGGGAGGGCGTCGGTGAGGAGGGGAGAGCGGACCGGGCTCGCGGCGAGGGAGGGATCCGAGGACGAAAGCGCCTCGCAGAGCTCGATCAGGATGGGGTCCAGGCGGGTGCTGATCACGGGGCCCTCGCTGGTCTCGTAGTGGACGCTGCCGTAGGAGACCGAGTCCACGACGAAGAACGCGGTGCGCTCGGCGTCGAGCCGCTTGCGGTTGTCGCGGACGAACGAGCGCATCCCCTCGCCAAGACACTCCTCGGCCCCGGTCAGGACCACCCAGACGTCGAGGTTCTGGGCGGGTCGGCGTCGAGCCGCTCGGCCGCCGAGAGGACCGCGGCGACGCCGGAGGCGTTGTCGTACGCGCCCGGCACGATCTCGGAGAGGGCGATGTCCAGCAGCAGGAAGACGGTCACGGCCAGCAGGATGGTCGGCACGAGCTGCAGGACCGCGATCCACTCGGGCTCGAAGCCCGCCATGCGGGCCCCCAGGATCGCCAGCAGCGGGACCATCGTCCCCCAGAAGATGATGCGGAAGGGGCCCAGCAGCACCCGGCCGCGCTCGGAGAGACGGCGCGCGCCTCGCAGGCCGCGTTCCCCGAACACCCAGCCCGTGCGGGCGGCGTCGTAGTGCGCGACCAGGATCAGGCGCATGGGCGCGTCCGGGCGGCGGCCGGGGGAGACGACGTTCTGGGAGGCGCGGCGGAAGAAGAGGGAGCGCGCGAGGTAAACGCGGGTGTTCAGGTCCAGGTACGTGGAGGCGGCCGCCAGCAGGACGAGGGCGAAGCCGATCGCCGGCTCGACCAGGACCAGCAGGCTGCCGGCGATCGCCGCCGCGGCGTGCAGGGCGTGCACCAGCGCGTACTGCGGGTGGACGTAGGTCGGTTCCAGGTGCACCTCGCGCCCCATCGCGCGCAGCCTGCTCCCGAGCATGTTCGCGGCCCGCCGCTCGGCGTCGGTGCCGGGCCCGCGCCCCTCGATCGAGCACAGCTCCCGGATCAGCTCCATGCGTCCCGCCTCGTCCACGAGCCGCCCAGTATCGCCGGATCGCGGGGCTATCGTTTCGGTGGGCTGCCGGAGTGCCGCAACTGGTAGACGCGCGGCACTCAAAAGGCGGTGCCCTTCGGGGCGTGTGGGTTCGAATCCCACCTCCGGCATCAAGTTACCGTCATATGCGCAAAACCCGCCAATCCCGCCTCCTGAGCCATGTGCGGACGCTTCACGCTCACCGACCCGGACCCGAGGCTCCTCAAGTTCCGCTTCGATCTGCGCGAGACCGCGCAGATCTCCGACGAGAAGCCGCGCTTCAACGTCGCGCCGACCGACCCCGTGCTGGCGGTGCGGCTGGACAAGGAGGGCGAGCGCGAGCTTGGTCGGCTGCGCTGGGGACTGATCCCGCACTACGCCGACCCCGACAAGTGGGACCGGCTGCTCATCAACGCGCGGGCCGAGACGGTGGCGGAGGCGCCCGCGTTCAAGCACGCCTTCAACGACGGCTTCCGCTGCCTGATCGTGGCGGACGGGTTCTACGAATGGCAGCAGACCGACAAGGGCAAGCAGCCGTTCTGGATCCACCGGCCCGAGCGGGAGCCGTTCGCGTTCGCCGGGCTTTGGGCGCGGGCGATGGGGAAGGACGGTTCGAAGCTGTACTCGTGCTCGATCGTGACCTGCCCGCCGAGCGAGGAGATCGCCCCGATCCACGACCGCATGCCGGTGATCCTGGACCGCGATGACGAGGCCGGGTGGCTCGATCGCGAGACGCCCGGCGACGCGCTGATGGCGATGCTGCAGCCCACCGACGAGCTGGAGCTGACCGAGGTGAACGAGGCCGTCAACAGCGTGCGCGAGGACGGCCCGCACCTGCTGGACCCGCCCCTGCAGCTGTTCTGATCGAGTGGGCGGCTAGCGGTTAGTCGGGGATCTCGTCGCCGATCGGGCGCTCTTCCTCGACGTGCCAGTTCTGGTTGAAGGCGACCATCGCCACGGCGACCAGGATCACCTGCACGGGCACGAGCAGCAGCGCCAGCAGGCCCAGCAGCTCCTCGGGTAAGGCCGGGCTGTCGAGGCCGTCCTTGGCGCGATCGAACCAGGCGGGGGCGGCGATGCCGGCGAAGATCGCGAGGATGATCGAGAGCGCGGCGACGACGGGCAGCACCCCGCGGTTCCAGCGGCTGACCAGGTAGGCGAAGAGGAGGTAGAGGAGGACGTAGCCGACCGCGAAGATCTTGCCGCCCTCGAGGCGCTCCCAGCCGCCGACGGTTATCACGAATGCGAGGCCGGCGGAGATCAGGATCAGCAGGACGACGAGCGCGCGAGCGCTCTTCGATTCGGCTTTCTCCCTATTCGGCCGCCAGAGCTCGTATCCGGGACGGATCGCTCCCGCTTCCACAGCCGGGAGCATATGTTCTCGGCGGGACAGGCGCGAGGGTTGGTGCGGGTGATGCGGGCGGAGGGACTCGAACCCCCAAGCGCTTTCGCGCACCGGCACCTAAAGCCGGCCTGTTTGCCAGTTCCAGCACGCCCGCGCCCGACCGATTCTAGGGTCGGGATTGCGAGCACCCCGCCCCGCCCGGTCAGTAGTTCCCCGCTGCGGCTGCGGCTTCCTAGTCCACCAGGCGGCGGAGTAGCGTTGGGGCGCGCTACCGGTGTAGGGTCGGTGACGGGCGAATGGCTCCACATTCCCCCATCCGACGACGCGCGCCAGATCTCAAGGGTCGGCGGAGCGAGGTCGAGGCGCTCGATGGGCTGATCGGGGCGGTCCGCGCGGGTGAGAGCCGCGCGCTGGTCGAGCACTACGACACCCTGAGCCTGGTCTGGCGGCACTTTCCTGATCCCGAGCTTCACCCAGGGGCAGATCTCGCCGCGGAGCTTTCGGAGCTCGCCGCGGTGAGCGGGAAGTTCTGGCAGGCGCACTCGCTGCTCCTGGCCGGTCGCGAGAGCTTTGCGCACGAGAACTGGCGACAGCTCGCGCAGGTCGTCCCTGCCGCACTGAGCGAGCGCCGGCGGTGAACGTGGAGCAGACCCGCCAGATCGCCGCCGGATTCGCCGGAGACACCCGACCGCGACGGCACCTCCCCGCGCCTCGGCGAGAGCAGATGGCGCGATTCCGTGGGCTCGGCCGCAGCCGCACGGTGGCGCACGGTGATGTCCTCTTCGCCGAGGGCGACGAGGGCACCGACTTCTTCGTCATCGAGTCGGGGTCGGTAGCGATCGTCCAGGGACATGGGAGGGAGAACAGGGTGATCGCCGTCTTCGGCCCGCACCACTTCCTGGGCGAGCTCAGCATGCTCACCGGCCAGCGGCTCTATCTGAGCGGGGTGGTCAGCGACGGCGGAGAGGTGATCCAGGTCCCCGTGGAGAAGCTGCGCGAGATCGTCGCCGAGGACAAGGCCCTGAGCGACGTCATCCTCGGCGCCTTCATGGCCCGGCGCTCGTTCCTGATCGACGCCGAAACGGGAATCAAGCTGATCGGCTCGCGGTTCTCGCCCGACTCGCGCCGGCTGCGCGAGTTCCTTGCCCGCAATCGCATGCCCCACCAATGGATCGATCTGGAAGAGGACGACGACGCGGAGGCCCTGCTGGATGGACTCGCCGTCGAGCCCGATCAGACCCCGGTCGTGATCGCCAGCGGCGGTGAGATCCTGCGCAACCCGACCAACGCCGAACTGGGGAGGGCGATCGGCCTCGGGTCAAGAGGCGCGACCCCGGTGCTCTGTGACCTCGTGGTCGTCGGCGCCGGGCCGGCCGGGCTGGCGGCGGCGCTCTACGCCGCTTCGGAAGGGCTCGACGTTCAGGCAGTTGAGGCGGTCGCCACCGGCGGTCAGGCCGGCACATCGGCGAGGATCGAGAACTACCTCGGTTTCCCCGCCGGAGTGTCGGGCAGCGAGCTGGCCCAGCGTGCCGGTGTCCAGGCGCTCAAGTTCGGCGCGCGCCTGGCCGTGCCGGCCGCGGCCGTCCGGATGACCAGTGAACCGGGACGGCACGAGATCGAGCTCTCGAACGGCGAGATCGCGACCGGCCGCACCGTGGTCATCGCCACCGGGGCGCAATACCGCCGCCTCGACGTGCCGCGGCTCGACGAGTTCGAGATGGGCGGCGTCTACTACGCCGCCACCCAGGCGGAGGCGCAGCTCTGCGCCGGCGATCCGGTTCTGATCGTCGGCGGCGGAAACTCGGCCGGCCAGGCGGCGATGTTCCTCTCCCGGCACGCGTCGCAATGCCGGCTCCTGATCCGGGGCGGTGATCTGGCGAAGTCGATGTCGCGGTATCTCGTCGATCAGATCGAGCGCAACGACCTGGTCCAGGTCTGCCTCCACTCCGAGGTGGTCGAGCTCGGCGGCGAGCGCGAGCTGGAGACGGTGACCGTCGCCGACACCCGCTCGGAGAGCGGAGCGTGGTCCCCGCCAGGGCGCTGTTCGTCTTCATCGGCGCTTCGCCCGCATACCGAGTGGCTGGAAGGCCAGCTGGCTACCGACGACGCCGGATTTCTGCTCACCGGCCGCGACGTCCAGGACGGGGCTCTCGCGGAGCACAACGGCGATCCCCCATTTTTCCTGGAGACCAGCCGTCCCGGGATCTTCGCCGTCGGCGATGTCCGTTCCGGATCGATCAAGCGCGTCGCCTCTGCGGTCGGCGAGGGGTCGATGGCGGTCCGGCTGGTCCATGACCGACTCGCCGCCCTCTAGCCTGGGAGAGGAAAGGCCGAATCGATGCCCACCTGCACCCACCTCGATCAGGTTCAGATCACGCGGCTCCCCGAGTCGGTCGAGGGCTGCGAGGAGTGCCTGGCGACCGGAGACCCATGGCTCCATCTGCGGATCTGCCTCGAATGCGGAAAGGTCGGGTGCTGCGACGACTCACCCAACCGGCACGCCAGCGGCCACGCTCGGACCAGCGGTCACCCGCTGATCCGCTCGCTCGAACCGGGTGAGGAGTGGTCCTGGTGCTTCGTGGATGACTTCGCGCTGCTGATACCCGAAGTGAGCGGCGAAACACGGATCCCGCCGTCACCCCTCGGCGGCTAGCGACACTCGCACCTGCTCACCCGTCGGAGGAGCTGACTCCGTGAACAGTCGGGCGCCGACCCTGCTGGTCGCTCAAAACGGATGTCGCTATCCTACTATGTACTAACTACAGAAACTGGACTGACGCGATGACCCTTCTTCTGATTCCACTCGATGAAGCGATCGTCTTCCCGGCGGTCACGGTGACGCTGCCGATCGATACAGGCGAGGAGGACCGCGTGTTCCTGCTGCCGCGCCAGGACGGCGAGTTCGGTCGCATCGGCGTGGTCGCCGAGGTGATCGAGCGCGGCCAGCTGCCAAACGGCGCGTGGGCGGCGACCGTGGTCGGCCTGCATCGCGGGCTGGCGGGCGCCGCGGAGCCCACCGACGGCGAGCAGTTGCGCGTCGAGGTGCAGGAGATCCACGACGGCAACCCCGAGGACGAGCGCAGTGCTGAGCTGGTGCGCGAGTACCGCGCCGTGGTCGAGGAGATCCTCGAGCTGCGCGGCGCCGACGAGCGCATCGGCGCGTTCCTGCGCTCCATCGAGGAGCCCGGCGCCCTGGCCGACACCGCCGGCTACAGCCCCGATCTCTCGCGCGAGCAAAAGCTGACGCTGCTGGAGACCCTCGACGTCAGGGCCCGGCTCGAGCTCGCGGTCCAGATGCAGCGCGAGCGGCTGGCCGAGCTCCAGGTCCGCAGCAAGATCCGCGACGACGTCGAGTCCGGCGCCCAGCAGCAGCAGCGCGAGTACTTCCTGCGCAAGCAGATGGAGTCGATCCGCAAGGAGCTGGGCGAGGGCGACGAAGACCTGATCGCCGAGTACGAGCGCAAGATCGCCGAGGCCGAGATGCCCGAGGCGGTCGCCGAGCAGGCCGAGCGAGAGCTGCGGCGGCTCGAGCGCCAGGGCGAGCAGTCGCCCGAGTCATCGATGATCCGCAGCTACCTCGACTGGCTGCTGGCCGTGCCGTGGTCGAAGCGCTCCGAGGAGCGCCTGGACCCCGAGCACACCCGCAAGGTGCTCGACGAAGACCACGCCGGGCTGGAAGACGTAAAGCGCCGCATCACCGAGTTCATCGCCGTGCGCAAGCTGCGCCAGGATCGCGGCATCGAGGAGGAGAGCCGCGCCAACGGCGCCATCCTCACCCTGGTGGGCCCGCCGGGCACCGGCAAGACGTCGATCGGCGAGTCGGTGGCCCGCTCGCTGGGGCGCGAGTTCGTGCGCCTCTCGCTGGGCGGAATCCACGACGAGGCCGAGATCCGCGGCCACCGGCGCACCTACATCGGCGCCCTGCCGGGGCGGATCGTCCGCGCACTGCGCGACGCCGGAACGATGAATCCGGTGATCCTGCTCGACGAGGTCGACAAGGTCGGGGCCGACTGGCGGGGCGATCCCTCCGCCGCGCTGCTCGAGGTTCTCGACCCGGCCCAGAACCACTCCTTCCGCGACCACTACCTCGATGTCGAGGTGGACCTCTCCGAGGTCGTCTTCCTGGCCACGGCCAACATGACCGACACGATCCCGCCGCCGCTGCTCGACCGCATGGAGGTGATCGGGTTTGACGGCTACACCACCGAGGAGAAGCTGGCGATCGCCCGTGGATACCTATGGCCGCGCCAGGTGGAGAGAAACGGGCTCCGCGCAGAGGAGGTCGATGCCTCCGACGCGATCCTGCGCAAGGTGATCACCGAGTACACCCGCGAGGCCGGGGTGCGCCAGCTCGAGCGCGAGCTGGGCAAGCTGCTGCGGCGCGCGGCGACGCGGATCTCCTCAGGCGAGGCGGAGACGCCGATCGCGATCGATCCCGACGCGGTCATCGACGCCCTCGGCCGGCAGCGCTTCTTCCAGGAGTCGGTCGAACGCACCGCGATACCCGGCGTGGCCACCGGACTGGCGGTCACCGGGGCCGGCGGCGACGTGCTGTTCGTCGAGGCCACCGCGATGGAGGGCGACAAGGGCCTGGTGCTGACGGGCCAGCTCGGCGACGTGATGAAGGAGTCGGCGCGGATCGCGCTCTCATACGTGAGCTCGCACGCCGACCAGCTGGGGATCGACAACGACGACTTCCAACGCGAGTTCCACGTCCATGTGCCCGCCGGGGCGATCCCCAAGGACGGACCGAGCGCGGGAACCGCGATGACCACAGCGCTCGCCTCGCTGCTGAGCGGACGCCCGGTCAAGCACACCGTGGGGATGACCGGCGAGGTCACCCTGCAGGGCCGGGTGCTGCCGATCGGGGGCCTGAAGCAGAAGGTCCTCGCCGCCCACGCGGCGGGACTGACCGAGGTGATACTGCCGGAGCGAAACCGCGGCGACCTCGATGAGGTTCCCGAGGAGGTGCGCGAGCAGATGAGCTTCCACCCGGTGATGAGCATCGACGAGGTGCTCGAGGAGGCGCTGGAGCCGGCTGGGCGGGGAGCCGATGTCGCCCCGGTGTCGTAACTGCGCGCCGGTTCCGTCCGAGCTCCGCGCCGTCGCGGACCTGCTGGAGCGCCGCTGGACGCTGGGCACGATCTACGCCTGCTCCAGCGGCGCCGCGCGCTTCAACGAGTTTCGCCAGTCGCTGCCCGGGGTCTCACCGACCACGCTGTCGGAGCGGCTCGAGCAGCTCGAGGACGCCGGAGATAGTCGAGCGGCGGCTCGTCCCGGGCCGTCCCCCGCACGCCGAGTACCGGCTGACCAGCGAAGGGAAAGCGGCTGGCCGCGGCGGTGACCGGGTTGCTCCAGCATCGCTGAGGCGCTGCAAGGAGCCGACGACTATTTCTGAGGTCTCAGCTCCGCTCCCCTAGCTGCCCTAGTCCACCAGGCGCTGGACGCGATAGCTCTTGACGCCGCCGGGCGTCTCGACCTCGACGGTCTCGCCCTCCGGGGTGTCCAGCAGCGCGCGGCCTACGGGCGACTCGGCCGAGAGCCGTCCGGCGGCCAGGTCGGCCTCGGTGGACCCCACCAGGGTCCAGGTGCGCACCTCGCCCGCGGCTTCGTCGAGCACCTCGGCGGTTCGCCCGAACACGAGCGCGCCGGCATCGCCATCGGCCTCGACGACGACGGCCTCCTTCAGCTTCCCGCGCAGTCGCTTGATTCGCGTCTCCAGATGGGCCTGATCCTCCTTGGCGATGTGGTAGTCGGCGTTCTCGCTGAGATCACCGAGCTCGCGCGCCTCCTTGATCCGCGCCGCCATGCGGTTGCGCGCCGGACCCTCGAGCTCCTCGATCTCGGCCCGCAGGTCCTCGATCCCCTGAGGGGTGATGGGCTCGCCGGTTGGCTGGTCAGGGGTAGTCATGGCTTGGAGCGGGGCACCCAGGACTCGAACCTGGAATCACCGACTTTGGAGGCCGGGGCCTTATCCAATTTGGCCAGTGCCCCAAGGACAGGACAATCCTAGAGAGAGCTAGCGCCCCAGCTTCTTCTTCACCGGCGGCGGGTCGGGGCCGATCTCGGTGCGGCAGATCGCGCTGCTGCACGTGGCGAGGGACACGAGGCGGCCGAAGAGGAACTTGCGCACGAAGCGGTAGCGCGGGTCGTCGTGCTTCGAGAGCTGCTGGGCTGGGTCGCGCAGCATGTCGTAGAGCTCGGTCTGGCCGTTCGCGTAGAGCACGTACAGGTAGCGGCTGGTGCGGATCGCGCGGTAGGCGGGGGCGAAGTTGCCGTTGGCCACCGTCTTCGTGGCCATCTTCTCCTGGTCGAGGTTCTTGACGCCCCTGCGGCCGGCGACCCTGACCTTGGCGACCTTGGCGGCGGAAACGCTCGCCGCCTGGGGGTCGAACCCGGCGTTCCCCTTGCCGGGCCCGGTGTCGGCCTCCAGCAGTAGCGGCCGGGTCGAGCGCAGCGTGGGATTCGTCGCATAGGGCAGGAAGGAGCGGCCGTCGGCGTTGGGGTCGCTGGTTCCCGTCGTGATCTCCTCGATCGTCTGGGGGATGTCGATCGCCGAGACGAGCTCGTCGCTCTGCACCCCCGCCGGGATGCCCGGCCCGCGGATCATCAGTGGCACGCGCGAGGACGGCTCGTAGGCCAGGTACTTGCCCCCGACGATCCGGTGCTCGCCCCGGAAGAAGCCGTTGTCCGAGGCGAAGATGATGTAGGTGTCGTCGATCATCCCCGCCTGGGAGAGCTCGGCCACGATGTCGGCCACCGCCTCATCCACCGAGAGCAGTTGCTCGAGGCGACGGCGGCGCTCGTTGGCGATCGTCCTCTTCAGGCTCTTCCCGAGCCGCTTCCGCGCCTGCTTCTGCAGCCACTTGGGCTTGTCGGAGAGGTTCTTCTCGTCGAAGGCCTGCAGCTTCGGCAGCCCCGCGTTCGAGAGCGTGAACGAGTGGCGCGGCGCCGGCTCGAAGGGGCCGTGCGGCGCGTTGAACCAGACGTTCATCATGAACGGCGTCTCCGCGGCGGTCGCCGTGTCGATGAAGTCCACGGCCTTGTCGCCGAGCACGTCGGTCTGGTACTCGTCCGCCTGGTCCCCGTAGAACTCCAGGTTGGGGATGTCCCCGGGCCCCTCCTTCTCGATCAGGCTGTAGTTGAAGTAGAGCGGGCCCTCGGAGATCTTCCCGTACCACTCGTCCCAGCCCTGCGGCACGGGCAACGGGTTCGACAGGCCCCTCGCGTACTCGTTCACGTACTTGCCGACGTGGACGTTGTAGTAGCCGTCGTCCTTGAGGCGGGTGGCGATCGTGTTCGACTCGTGCGGGATCAGCCGCTCCCAGCCCCCCAGCGGACCGGTGTTGCCACGCACACCGTGGTTGTGCATGTACTCCCCGGTCAGCATGCTGGCCCGCGAGGGACAGCACAGGGGATAGGGGATGTAGGCGCGCTTGAAGGTCATGCCCTGCCCGCCGATCAGCGACAGGGTGTTGGGCATCGCCGCCAGCTCGGTCGAGGCCATGTCGTCGGTGAGGATGAAGATGACGTTGTCGCCGGGCGCTCCCTCGGCGCTTCGAACGAGAGCGCGACCAGCGCCGACCCCGCCAGCAGCGCCGCAAGTGCCGCCAGCGCCGGCGAGCCGGCGGGCGCGGAAGATCGTGCTGTCCCTGGATGGCGAGCGCATTGTCGAGGCCTCTAGGCCGCGAACCCGTCCCTTGGTCCCCTACAACCGACTGATCGGCGCCGAGTTTCGGAGCCTTACCCGGGCGGCAGGCTAGCTCGTGGCGCGGTCGAAGTGGGGCGGGGGAGCCCCCGGCCGAACCTATAATCCGGCCCCGCGCGGGCGAGGTGTAATTGGTTGCACGGAGCCTTCCAAGCTCCAGGAACGCGGTTCGATTCCCGTCGCCCGCTTGCCCGTAGGATTCGGGCACATACATCGGGGCGTGGCGCAGTCTGGTAGCGCATTCGGCTGGGGGCCGAAAGGTCGCTGGTTCAAATCCAGTCGCCCCGACTCTCTTTCGGACGCGTGTCCGGGCGTGGTGGCGGTTCAAAGCCGAATCGGCCAGCCCTGAATCAAACGGCCTGTCGTACCAGTCTTGGTACCCCCTCGGTCGAGTTTGGCACCGCGAGTGCCTGTCCCAATGACATGTCCAAGATCCGGTTGTGGCAATCCTCGAAGACCCGCAGGAGGTTCTCTGCGGAAGATCTTGTCCTTGAGCAGGCCGTCGTTCGCGTAATGAGCCGGACGCGGCTGACGCCGTCGACGTCGTCAAGAAGCTCCGCGACC
>CAWDSZ010000009.1:0-49604 GCA_963805075.1 uncultured Solirubrobacterales bacterium | reverse complement strand
CTCCGCTGGGGCCGGTGGTCTCCGGTCGTGATGTGACCGGATTAGGCGCCGCGCAGGGATAGAGTCACGCCATGCGCTTCTACTGGCGCGACGAGCCAATCAGGGGCCACGCGGGATGGCGTCAGCGCATAGCCAAGAAGGACGATCAGCCGAACAGAAGCGCACCGACGATCGCAGCTGCTTGGTCAGGCTTGGCTGAATTGGCCACGGCGCTCGCCGGCATCCCAGCGTTCGAAGACCTGGTTCTCGAAAGCGTTAGCGCCGAGGTTCAGACGGCCTTTGACGCGTATCCGGGTGGAAAGCGGAACCACGACCTCGTCGTGGTTGGCACGGCTCGAGGCGGTCTGTTTGTTGTTTGCGTCGAGGCCAAGGCGGGAGAGACGCTTGGATCGACCATTGGAGAGGCCGTCAAATCTGCCGAGGCGAGGATGTCCAAGGGCGAGAACACGAATGCAAGGGAGCGTCTGGATGGTCTGCTCGCGGATTGGGCGCCCGGCCTGACAGCAACCGACGAACGGGTCCAGCCGCTTCGCTATCAGCTGCTTACGGCGCTTGCCGGCACAGCTAAGGAAGGGAGCAACCGGCAGGCGGATCACGCCGTCCTGATGGTTCATGAGTTCCTCACAGACGAGCGTGGTTCGGAGGACAACCAGCGAGATCTAGCCGCCTTCGTGAAAACCGTGTTTGAGGACATCGACCTTCCAGGAGACGATGATCTCCCATGGTGTGTTGAGCTGCGCCCGGGTCAGGAGGATCAACCAGCGCTGTACCTCGCGCGGGCGGTGACCAACCTGCGTCCGGCAATCTCCGAAGCCTGAGCGGCCTAGCGTGGGCGCCTTCTCGAGGGTCGGCCGATCCGCCGGGCCGCGAGGCTCCTAGGGCTCGTCGGAGCCTGGTCGACCTCGCCGTTGTGGACCGTGATCTGGATCAGCTCGCGATCGACGGCGAGGCCGGTTCCGACCAGCGCGCCCTCGGTGAAGCGGAGCTCGCGGCCCATGCCGATGCCGTCGCGCTCGCTGGCGCGGGCGCCCGTGGCGAGCGAGAGGAAGGCTTCGGCCTCCGCCGGTCTCGGAGGATCGATCGGGGCCTGGGTCTCGGCCTCGATGGCGTCGAGCGCGTAGCCCTGTAGCAGGGCGCCGTAGAGCGAGGCGAAGACCTCGGGGCGGCTGACCCAGTCGCAGACGACGAAGCGGCCGGCGATGGAGACGAGGGCGCCGGTCTGGTGCGTCTTGCAGCGGCAGTCCCTCGCGATAGCGATGGAGCCGGTCGCGGTGGCCCTCGTAGACGTCGTGCATCGCCGCGGTCGGGGAGGCGACTCCCATGCGGATGGACTTCGCTTGGACCTCGTTCCAGACTTCGCTCTGATCGGCCCGAGCCGGGCCGCCGGAGTCCAGGCGCCGGTTGACCATCATCGCCTTGTGCCGCCTCATCTCGGGGTAGGCGGCCTGCGGCGCGGGGGAGAAGGACTCCTGCGAGCGGCTGCCGTCCCAGCGGCCGGCCTCGACGCAGCTCACCGGGGCCTGCAGGCGCTGCCCGGCGGCGACGAGCGCGGTCACATCGAAGGTGCGGTTCTGCTGGGCGCCCAGCACCTCCTCGCCCTCGAAGAGGAGCACAGGCGTGTCGGTCGGGTTCTGCACGAGCACGTCGTTGACCGATGCGCCGCTATCCAGCTCCTTCACGATCACGCCCTGGTCGCGGCCCTGGGCGAAGGAAACGTAGGCCTGGCGCGGCTCGGGGCCGAACAGGGGGAAGATCGTCAGCGCGCCGTGGGTATGCGGCTCGCCGATGCGAAGCGGCTCGTCGAGGTAGTCGGAGATGGCTGGGCTCTGGGTGGAAGATGCGGGCTTCGGCATGAGCAGTCCTTTCGTTGGCTACCCATGGAGTCGCCCCCGGCGGCGATTCCTGACATCAACCTCGACGGCTTGCCTGAGCCCCCGGGGTGTGATCCACTCGGCGCTGATGGGATCGGGTGAGGTCAAGCGGAAGCTCGAGGCAGAACCCGCTGAGTTGGCGGCGGCGGAGGGTGCGATCCCCGAAGAGGCAGGGTTCTATTCGTGGTGGATCAAGCCCGGTGCTCTGCCGGAGCTCCCGATCCACGCTCATCCGCGCGGCTCCTGGAATCTCCTCTACGTCGGGATCGCGCCGGTTCGCGCCAGCTCGGGGCAGGCCCTGCGCTCGCGCGTGATCGGCAACCACATTCGCGGCAATACCGGGCGCCTCGACCTTCAGGCTCAGCCTCGCGGCCCTGCTGTTCGAGGATCGTGGCTGGACGCCTCCGCGCAAGAAACAGAAGGTCGTCCTCTCGGCTGACGACAACAAGGCCCTACGCGACTGGCAGGAGGTGAACCTGGCCCTGAGCGTGGGCCGAAGGCCCCGAGCCTTGGGTGATCGAGGACGCCGTCATCAGGGACATGTCCCCGCCGCTGAACTTGGCCGGCAACGCAGCGCATCCGTTCCACGCCACACTCACCGACGCGCGGGCGCGCTTCAGGGCGGCGGCAGTGGCCTCTGATTGGCGCTCGGCCACGTGCTCGCTGAAGTAACGCTCGATTTCTTCTGTCTCGTCCGGCACGGGCCTAGCGACGGGTCCGACTCTCATTCCGCGGCGCCGCGCGCCGCCCCGGCCGCCACTGCCACTGCGGCAGGTCGCCGTTGCAGATCGGGCACGAGGCGGGGAAGCGGCCGCCCTTGCGGACGTTCTCCCAGAAGTCCGGACTCCCGTCCTGCCAGCTCGCGCCGCAGGTCGGGCACTGGACCTTCGCCGAGCCGAGCGGGCGGTCGGGGTCGAGCGTGACCAGCCGGTCGGGCAGCCACAGTCTTGAGTGGCCTACCGCCTCGGCCCAACGGCCGAGCAGCCGGTCGGCGCGGCGGCGATCGGCGACCGCCAGGTACTCGACGATCACCTCGCTGGGCTCGCTCTCGGTCACCCACAGGTCGGCGATCGTGACGCCGTCGGCGGCCCGCTCGCGCACCAGGGCTCCGGTGGGGCCGGCGGTGAGCAGGTGCGGCATCCAGGCGATCACGGTCAGCCTGGGCCCCCTGATCGTCGCCCTGAAGTCGGGCAGATCGGGGATCTCGTCCTCGTCCTCGGGCTCGATCCCGAACATCTCGAATATCTCGTCGAAGTCCATGCTCTCCTTCCTCTCAGGAAGAGGTCGCCGGCTGGCCACGGATCTGACCTGGCTGGCGGGACGACACGTGCCTGCACTCCGGGAGTGCCCTTCCGCGGAAACTGGCAGGATCGTTGCGTGTCAGATGACGCCGTAGAAATGGTGCTTAGGGCTGTACGTGGGGCTGCCGGCGATCTACTTCACCCGAACGAGTCCCGACTCGAATCGGAGCTCGTTCGTGCAGTTCAGGAGCACATCGGCGCCCCAACCAAGCGGGAGTATCGAGAGGACGAGGTTCTCGACTGGGTCTCGTCAGCCAGGAGGCGTTGACCTAGCTGTTCTTGACCGGCGAGGACGCGGGCGCTTGCTGATGGAGATGAAGCTAGACGATCTCGACCAGTCGCTGTGGGACATTGTCAAGCTGGCAAGCTTCCTGCGCCACGAGCATGTCGAGCGAGCATTTCTCGTCTACGAGGCGGCGGCCTCCGTATTCGAAGGCTCGACCGCGTGTGCTCCGCTTTTCCAGAATCCCACGACGAAGGCGACGGTCACGGAGCTCATCTCGTCGTGGCCGAAGGCTTGGTCTGACCTACTTGACGGCGGCTACGGAAACCATCCGGTCAGGGTAGCGAACCTCGAGCTGGAGCTGCAGAAGGTCGTGCCTCTGGCTCACCGTCCGGGCATTGAGATCAGGCTCGTGGAGGTGATCGGTGCTGGGGATGAGCTGGAGCAGTTCGGAGAGGATGGTTGGCCGGTGCAGCTTCCGACCAGCATTCGGCCTGCGAGTAAGGAAGGTCGGCGCACCCCTCCATCGTCGCCGGTGAGGGAGGATGGGCAACCGATGAGCTTCCCGAAGCGGATCACCCAATCCTGGCTAGAGCAGTCCGTCCCCGAGATGGGCGAGGCGGAGTTCGCCGAGCTCTTAGAGGTCCTGCGCGGCAAGGGCTGGACAAGCGGGGAGCTCGACGAGCGCGTCAACCCGCTTCGCCAGAGGGCAGCCCCGGAAGGTGTCAACGCCGAGGAGGCCCGTGACCCCCCTTCAGCGGCAGCCCCCGCACCGGACGCCGCTCGGAGTCCATCGGCGCCAGACGAGATTCCTGCCCTTCCGGACCTGATCGAGCAGGTGATGCCGGCAGTTGTTCAGGTTGCCGTGTCGCGGAAGGAGGGGGTGGCGAGAGGATCGGCTTTCTCGATCGCTCCCCTCAAAGGCGATGAGCGTTATTCGATTTTTGTGACGAACGCCCATGTCACGGACGGGGCCACGGATGTCGGCATACGGTGGGGGAAGGACGACTTCTACGCCGCTGAGGTGATGCACGAAGAGCGAAGCCAAGATCTCGCGCTGATCTTGCTCGAGGTCGCCGGGTCGCCGAGCTTGCCGATTCGGGCGCTGCGAGAGGTCCGGGTAGGGGAGTCGGTGATCGCCGTGGGCAGTCCGCTGGGGCTGACAGACACTGTGACGACGGGGATCGTTAGCGCCAAGGATCGCGAGATCCCCCTCTTCTCCGGAAAGACCCTGAGCAGCGGAATCCAGACAAGCGCGGCGATCAATCAAGGGAACTCCGGCGGCCCCTTGATTGGGATGGACGGTCGCGTAATCGGGGTGAGCACCCTCGCCATCGAGGGCGGGTCGGGGCTTGCCTTTGCCGTTCCAGCTGAAGCCGCTCAGCGCATGTACCTGAACCTGGCCTAGCTCACGCCCTCGGCTCGGGCGCCACCTCAACTACCTCAATTCGCTCGGCATCGCAATACCACCGCAACGCTGCGTCATCGGCATGCTCGACCACAGCGGTCAACTTCAGCTGCCCATGGTTGGGGTAACGCCGCGAGAACATTGAGGCCCCGCACAACAGCTGACCGATGACGTCAATGTCCAGGTCGCCCTTTGCTTCAATCAGCTCGACCGGCTTCCCGTCCACAGCGCCATCAACTTTCTCGAGATCTTGGGAGGGACTACTGATGTGTTCGGGACTATCCGGCAGGACTACCGCATCGATGCGGCGATCCGATTGTGATCGTTTCTTCGAGTAGCCGACCGGAAGTTCCATGAGCCACCAACCCGCCTGTTTGCGTTCCGCCCAGAGCGCGGCGAGCAGCAGGTCCTCCCAGTTGGGGTCCCTCACGGGGAATCTCACTGGTACACCTCCTCGGGTACCGGGACAATCTCGAATCCGCGTGCGAAATACGCCGGCGCCGTATTCGGTGTGGCCTGGTCAGGGGTAACTAGCGCTACCGGGTACAGCGGTCCATGTCCAGGGAACGATCGAGACAGTAAGGCTGTCCCGACAACGATCTGTCCCAATCTCGGGCGGTCCGCTGAGCCCCAAGCAACGATCGGGCGCAACCGCTCGCCAATCTTCGCTTCGAAAGCATCCTCGTCCCACTCATGGACTTCTCCCGCGCCGTCCGTGACGGCCACCGCATCAAAGTGGTGTGTGCCTGCGTCGTCCGGCCAGCCACGCCAGCCCGGAGCGCTAACCGGAACGTGGGCGAACAAATCGGTCCGCTCCCGGTGAGCGAACCACTGCAACACGCTCGCTTGTTGGGTCGGAGTCCAATCGGCCATCGACTGACGGCGAAATCTACTTGGAGCGCGCAACTCACCGTCGTCGGCCGCACGGAGCTCTAAACGGGGTTCGGAGTGATCTCGCGGACCCGCGTTGGTGGTAGCGAGAAACGGATCGGGCCGCCGATTCGCACCCGAGACCACGAGCAGACTCGTAAAACGGTGCAGCCCGCTTCCGACCAAATGCGACCCGGAATCGTCTTAGATCGCCGGTGTGCAGCCGCTTCCCCATCGCGATCTGGGAAGCGCCGAACAGCTTGCACATTCGCGCGTGGCAGTCGTCCTCGGTGCTTGAGTCGCTCGTAGTGCTCGCGCATCAGGTGGCGGGGCATCAGCAGGGCGGCGGCGAAGCGGTTGGCCTCGTCCTCGATCGGGGGGATGCTCCTTCGCCTGGCTTGGCTGACTCTCGTCCTCGCTGACGCACCGCCTTGCGGCAGAACAGCGCCTGCTGGCCCGGCTCGCGGTGAAGGCGCCAGTGGCCGAGCTCGTGGCCGATCGTGAAGCGGCGGCGCGGGGGCCACTGCTTGCCCTCGGAGGCGTTGACCCAGATCTCGCCCTTGCTGGCGAGGAGGAGGCCGGAGAGGGACTGGTCGGGGGCGAGCTCGGGGGCGCCGGGGGCGGTGGTCAGGTCCTCGACGTCGCGGACCAGGAGGCCGACGTGGGTGTCGGCGATCTCCTCGACGGGGACGGGGAGGCGCTCGCCGTTCCAGATGTAGTCGGGGACCTCGGCGAGGAGGGCCTCGGCGCGCTGCTCGAGCTCCTCGGCGCTCAGCATGGGGCGACCCTAGCGCCGACCGACGCGCGCGTCGAGGGGTGGTCGGCTCAGTCGGCCCCGATGAAGAGGCGGTCGAGCTCGTCCGGCTCTGGTTCGCTCGGTGGTGCACTCGCTTCCTCTGCTCGGCCCGGTGATGCTGCTTCCTCGTCGGGGGCCGCTTGGGCCAGTGCGGCCCGGGCGAAGACCGCCCCTGGCTCGCCGCCGGCCGATGGGGTCACCGCCTCGCCGGCCTTGCGCAGGGCCTCGGCGCTGGTCCCGAGAATAGTGCCGAGCGCGTCGTAGACCCTCGGGGAGATCCCGGCGGAAGTTGAGCCAGCCGTGCTCCATCGCGTTGTAGTAGACGCCCACGCGCTCGGTCTCCTCGAGGAAAGCCGAGGGTCTCGGCCAGCCGCTCGACCAGGCTCCGGCGCGGAAGCTCCGCCCGTTTCCGCAGCGCGACCAGCTCGCGCGGGAGAGCGGCGGACTCCGCCGCCCAGGCGTCCTCGACCATGCCGGCGGCGCGCGCCGCGACCGAGCCCTCGAAGGCGGCCGAGTCCCACTCCTGCGCCGGAGCCGCGTGCTCCAGGTAGCCGTCGATCAGCGCGGAGAGACGGGCGCGGTCGCGGCCCTCGGCCTGCTCGAGCAGGTCGGTCGGGTCGGTGGACTCGCCCGACTCGAAGCGCTCGATGTAGGTCTGCAGGAGGGTGTTGAGGTCAGTCATCGTCGTCAGGCGGAGGGGGCGGATCGTCAGCCTCCTCCAGAAGGTCGTCCAACCTCTTGCGGAATCGGCTGAGGATCTGACTGACATTGTTCTCCGTCATGGGGTCGTCAAGAGTCTCGCCGAACTGACGGTTGACCTGCTCGGCGATCTGCTTGTGCGGAAGCTCATGAAAGACGCCCAGCAGGATCGACCAGCTTGTGGGCGATCCTTGAGCTCGGCCAAGGCCTGGTTGAAGACCTGCTTCTGAACGCTCATCTCGTCGAAGTCCGCGATACGGGTCGCCCGCGTCGATCTCGCGCTCCTCACCCTCTTCGCCGTACTCCCAGGCGAGCGGCACCTCCTCCACCCGGTTCTTGCGCAGGTAGTCGACGCGGCGCCGGCGGGCGATCCGGAAGATCCAGGCGCGGAACTCCTTGATCGTGCCGCCCTCGAAGGAGGCGGCCGAGCGGATCGCGTCGGCGATCGTGCGCGCCGCCACCTCGTCGACCACATCGGCGCCCTTGCTGCCGAGCTGGTTGTAGATGAAGCCGATCACCCGGCGCTCGTGGCGGTAGGCGAGCACCTGCACGCCGACCACGGCGGCCTCGGCCCGCCCCGCGGCGCGGGCGCGGACGATGTAGGCGATCAGCTCCTCGTCTGAGAGCTTCGCCAGTTGAGCGTCGCTGAGCTCCCGGAAGTTCGTGGGGGCCTCCTTTCCCTCTCCCCGGCCGCCGCGGCGCACCCGGCACCTCCAGCGGGCCGAAAAGCGTAGCGGTCGTGTCAGACGGAACGTTCGGGTCCGACCTATCTGGGCGTGGAAGTCCTCGAGCACAACTGGCGCTGCCCGTCTGTGGGGCCGTGGGACCGGTCGCTGGTCGGGGGCGGGCCGGTGAGCCCAGGCCGCGACCCGCCCTTCTTCGCCGGCTCGATCCTGGGACTGCGCGCCTGGTCCGTCGAGGTGCGCCTGCCGAGCAGCGCGACGCGCCTTGGCGCGGCGGCCGCAGACGCGGCCTGGGAGCCCACGGGCGCCTGGACCCATGCCTCCTGCCGGCCTCCATACGGGAGTCGGAGGCGGCACCGGGCGCCCCGGCCCGATTGCTCGTGCGGGCTCTACGCGCTGCATCCGCGACAAGCGGAGGTGCGCCGGCTCTACGCGCAGCACATCGCCGCGTCAAAGCAGACCGACTTTCACGACCCCTCCTTGGTCGAGCAGCTGGGGGTGGTCGGCTTCGTCGAGGCGGCGGGGCGGATCGAGGTCCATGCGTCACGGCTTCCGCGCCGAGCGGGCGCGCCCCGTGGCGCTCGTCGCCGGGCGCAGGTGGCCTCGGCCCGCGCGGGAGGCGGTCGCGGAGCTGGCAGCGCTCTACGGGGCGGAGCTGCTGGTGGCAAGCGGCCCGCGCGAGCTGCTGGCCTTCGCCGAGGAGCGCGGCGGCGCGCTCAGCGAGGAGCGCGTGGCGGAACTGCTGCCCGAGCCAGAGACCGAGCCCGAGGTGGCCGCACAGGGGCAGAGCGCTGCTGGCGGCGCCGCCGCGCCTCCTCGCACTTCTGGCGGTCGGCTGCGCACGGTGGGAAACGCACTCCTCGGCATCTTCCAGATGCTGTTCCAGGTCTTCGCTTTCCTGCTCTTCGCGGGGATCCAGCTCGTCTTCGCGCTCGCGATGCTCGGATTCGGCGTGGGGGTCGTCGGCGGCATCCTCTTCGGCTGGTTCGAGACCGAGCCGAGGAAGCCGCCCGCACGGGTCGAGTCCGTTCAGTTCGACCGCGAGCGCTGCGTCATCCACGCGAACGTCGTCGCGCGGCGGAGGCTCGGGCACCTGGACCTCCGGGTCGCGGGGCGCCTGGGCAACGGCGATGGCATGGGGCACTTCGAGGAAAGGGTGGGGCCGGTGGAGCGGGGCCGATCGCGGATCCTTGTAGCAAAGCCCGATTCCAGTCTGTGCCGGTCGCATCACACCTTCACGACCCGCGTGCGCCCGGTCTGGCCCGAGCTGAAGGGCAAGCCGAGCCGAGGTGAAATCGGTGCCGTCGCGTCAGGAATCCCCCGGGCGACCGACCGAACAAGGGCAATGACACTTCCCGGTCCTTCGAGAACGATCATCGTCGAGCCGATCGAGCAGCCCGAGCGCTCGCCGGCCCAGCCGGACCCCGAGCCTGCCACCGAGCCGGCTCCCGAGCCCGAGGAGGCTCCCGCCGAGCCCGCGCCCGAACGCGAGCGCGAGAAGGAGCCGGCGGGGAGCCCGGCGTGACGGGCGACGGCGCGCGCGCGGCCGAGAAGCCGCTGATCCCGGGCGTCATCCACGGCGTCCGCGTCTGGCATGTGGACGAGCACTCGCTGCTGCGCGGGATCGGCTATGGCGGGCCACTGGCGTGGTCTCCCGACGGAGAGCCGACCAGCGCGCATTGCCTCGGCGGCGCGCATCGCGCGCCCGACCCCGAGTGCGACTGCGGGCTCTACGCCTACCACCCGGACTCCCTGACGCATGAGCACATCCGCGGGCCTCACACGACGCTCCTGACGGGTGTGATCGAGGCCTGGGGACGGATCGAGCTCCACGAGGACGGCTTCCGCGCCCAGTACGCGCGCCCCGTGGTGGTCTTCGAGCCGGCGTTCCATCTCGCCGCACTGGACCAGCTCGCGAACCTCGCCGCGGTCTCGAGGCGCTACGGCGCGCCGATCGTGGCGATGCCGAAGGCCGAGCACGCCAAGGAATGGTGTCGGCAGCACGGATACGGCCTCTCCGAGCAGACGGTGGCGGAGCTGATCGGCGCAGAGGCAGTGGTCGATGCATGGCCCCGGGAGGATCGGTGGGAGCCGTGAGCCGGCCACGCCTCTTCCTCAACCACATCGCCGACTACGACTGGCTGATCGCGGTCGAGTTCGGCCGGGTCGAAGACGGCCAGCCGCCCGATTGCTGGCGCGGCGTCGAGGACCGGTTCGGATACCTGCTCGATCGGCCCGACGGCGACGAGGTGGGCTTCAAGGTGCTCGAGTTCTGCTCCTTCGATCCCGCGGAGGACCCGGACGTCGAGGCGGACCTGCTGGGGGACGACGCCCCGCGCTTCGACGTGCCGGTGCTGACGCTGACCGACGTCACCGCCGGCGAGATCATTCCCGCGGCCCGCGAGTTCTTCGACGGGGAGAGCTCGGTCAACCGCGACTTCTTCGACCGCGCGCTCGAGGCCGGCGGCCAGGAGCTGTATGAGCAGGCGCTCTTCTGGTGGCGCTGCTGCCTGCAGGCCGGCGACTCGATGGCGGTGTTCGCGATCGGCTACACGCTCTATGACCTCGGGCGCTTCGAGGAGGCGCTGCCCAACCTGCGCCGCTACGTCGAGATCTCACCGCACGGCGCCTGGAACTGGTGCTGGCTGGGGAAGGGCGAGCAGGCGGTCGGCAACCTCGGACGGGCCCGCCGCGCCTACGCGCGGGCGATCGAGCTGACCGAAGCGGGCGAGGACGAGACCGACGCCCCCGAGCTGCTCGCCGAGCTCTCGGAGTCCGCCCGCCAGGCGGAAGGGGCGGTGTGACGGAGCGGATCCACAATCGATCCTGCCCCGCTTGCGGCGGGCCGACCAAGCCGATCGTCTACGGGCTGCCAGGGCCCGAGCTGGAGCGCCGGGCGCAGCTCGGGCACGTGGTGCTCGGTGGCTGCTGTGTCTCCAGCCTGAGCCCGACCCACTTCTGCCCGGCCTGCCGCCGCGAACTGGAGAGCCCGGAGCCCGACGAGTCGGAGCTCCCGTCCTTCTGTTACGGACACGCGCGGGCGGCCGAGGGCCGGCACGCGACCTGACGTCAGCTTTTCGCCTCGGACGCGACCTCCTTTGGGAAGGGGGAATCGCGAGGAGAGGAGCACCAGATGGAGGCATGAAGGTGAGACTGTCGCAGCACTGCGTCGAGCGGTTCCACGAGCGCTTCCGCCCGGCGCTGGACGTGATCAGGGCCCGCGCCGAGCTCGAGATGCTGATCGAGCACGGCGAGATCGCGGCCGAGCCGCCCGAGTGGATGGCCCGCAAGATGCGCCAGCGGTCGGACGCGTACCTGATCGTCGGCGATGACCTGGTCCTGCCGCTGGACTGCATCGGCTACACGGCGGAGGAGCTGGTCGCGAAGACCTGCATCGACCGCGGCGGCATCTCCGAGGCGTGCCCGCCGCCGTCGAAACGAGCGCGGCCGCGAGCGGCGAGCCCGCCGCCATCCGAGGCGGCGGTGAGGGCTTGACACGCGCGGCTGAGCCGCTACCGTCGCGAGCGTCCATCAAGAGCGGTTGAGGGATCCGGCCCTGTGACGCCGCAGCAACCGGCCGAGACCTCCGGGTCGAGGCGCGGTGCTACCGCCGGGATCGATGGAGGTGATGAGATTGTCAAAGGGCGAGGGATCCCTGAATCATGCGAGCGGCAACGGAACGGCCCTGCCGGCAGGGCTCCACTACTGCCGCAGGTGCGGAGAGGTGCGCGGCGAGACGCCTGACGCCGCCGGCTGGCTTGATCCCGAGCGGGGCCTCGCGAAATCGACGTGCTTATGCGAGGGCCTGATCTGTGAATCGTGCGGCCGCCGGCGCAGGCGCCGGCCGATCTCGAACTACTACGAACCGGTCACGGGTGACTGGTGGCACGTGCCCTGGTTCATGGGGCTCGCGAGGAAGTGCAGCGAGTGCCGGCGGCTCGAGTCGGGGGCGACGCGATGAGCGGCCGCGAGGGCGAGCCCTTCGAGCCGCCGTTCGACCTGACCGCCTGACACCGGGAAACCGGGAGCTGTGGGACGAGTGCTTCAGCGGCCCGCTCGGCGAGGAGGGACCCGCGGTCAGAGTGTGGGGCTTCGGCTACGCCTGCATGATGTTCGGTGACGGCATTCCCGACGAGGTGGCGGAGTACCTGGAGGAAGGGGGCTCGGGGGAGAAGATCCGCCAGTACCTGGACAACGTCCGCGCCGCGGGTGACAGGGAGAGATCTGAGTAGAAGAAGCTCTCCTCCAGCTCGTCCACGACCAGACTCGGGCCGGCGAGCTCCTGGCAGGCCGGCTCAAGCCCTTTCGCAGCCTCCCGAGGTCACCGGACCAGTAAAAGTAGTGCGCCGAGCTCAGCGGGTCGGCGAGGATGCAGCCGTCGTTCGGACCGGGCGAGCCCGGTGCCCCGCCCTAGATCTGCAGCCGCTTGAGCGCGGCCCGAATCTCCTCCTGGCTCTCCTTGTCCAGGACCGGGTCGTGCTCGAGCCAGAGCACGAAGGCGTGAAGCCAGAGCAGCCGCACGTCCATCTCGAGCTCGCCCGCGTAGGCCATCAGCACCTCCTCGGGCTGGCGCGGCCAGGCGATGCCGTCCTCAAAGCGCGCGATCGTCGCCTGGTTCACCTCGATCGCCGCGGCGATCTTGACCTGCACGACGTTCCTCTCCTCCCGCGCCTGGCGACAGGCGCGCCCCAGCCAGGGCAGCAGGGGACGCGGAACCTCCTCGGCCTTCATGCCCGCAGTTCTATCCGACCGGCGCGAGATGGCTTGGAGGCCGGCAGCTCCGCGCCCCTATGCGATCCGCATCTCCGTTCGAAACATATACATCCACTTGCATATTCACAATCAATATGATACAACATGAGACGTGAGAGCGGCGACGAAGCACGCATCCGGTGACGGAGTTGGAGGTCACAGAGAGCGCCTCGGCGAGCAGCTCGACTTATGTCATCGAATTGAGACGACGGAGGCCCAGTGCTGATTGCAGAGGAAGACAAGAAGGCCCGCGGTGGTAACGAGGTGAACGCGGGCGACCGGAAGACCGCGGAGAGGTTCGCGCGGGAAGTGAGCGACGCGCCGGGCGTTGATAAGGCCTGGCCGAAGGTGACCACGGTCCTCGATGCGTTCGGCGAGAGTTCGCGTGATCGGATCAGTCATGCGCTCGCAGCCGCGGGCCTGGTCGTCGATCCGCCACTCGAGGAGATGGGGCGAACCGGGACAGTTTGTCTGTCAGTCCCGAACGGCAAGCCGGCCGACCCCACCGAGTTCATCCGGGTCACCGAGCTTCTGCCCGGTCAAGCGGCTCACCAGTGGACGGACCTGGATCGGGTGCCGTCACCGGGCGGCTTGCTTTGGATCGATATCGACGTCCTCAAGGCAGACCTCGCAAGCCTGAAAGCGGTACTACCGCGCCTCTGTCCAGGGCTGACGGATGAGCGGATCAAAGATCTCTTCCTGGTCGATGTAGTCCCGAAGGTCGAGAACGATCCCGATGCTGGTGTCCGCGCGGTCTCGGCGACGCTCGTCGAGGCCCGCGAGACATGCGGGACGAAGTCCGACCATAAGCACGGCGAGGCGGGGGCGCTTGCGTTCCAGTTGGTAGAGCTCGTCTCGAACGAGCACTGGCTGATCAGCTCCTGGCACCGAGAGCGCATTCAATGTGGCGTCGAGGAGGATGCGTCCGCGGGCAAGGTTCCCGAACATGCGGTGTTCGATGAAGACGTTTTGGAGCGGTGGCAGGAGCTAGGACCCGATCGGGCTCAGACGGCCGGCGATCTTGGCGTCCTCATCCTCGAGGAGCTGACCAGTAGCTACGAGCGGGCCCGTCTGGAGCTTTATGCGTGGCTCGACTCTTGGGAGCTCGACTTCTACCGTCAAAGCGGCAACGACCAAATCACGGAGCCCGGGGAGATCGATCGGCGAACGCTGGTGGATGTACGAGCCCTCGCATCGGAGTTTCGGCGCCAGGTCACACCGCTTGACATTCCCCGCCGCAAGGCTAGCCAGGCCTTTTTCCACAAGGTCGCCAACTCTGAGTCGGCCGAGCGCGTGGACGAGGTGGTCGACAGATCACTCGACGATCTCAAGGATCTAACCGACCGCGTCCGTGGTGATTTCGACCTGGTCCACCTGCAGATGTCCGATCATCACGAGCGCCACAACGTGGCGATGCAGCGCAAGTTTGAGGTAATCGCCTCACTGTTCCTTGCGCCGACGTTGATCGCGGGTTTCTTCGGTGCCAACACGTGGCTGCCCGGCGGTAACGATCCGAACGCCGCCCTGAGCTTCGAGATCATGATCGCGGCGATGGTGCTGGCGGCGATCGTCGCCTATAGCGGGATCCAGCTCCTCAAGAAGCGAGGCGGCTGATGATCGGGCTCGTCATTTCGCTGGCGATCGAGGCGGTTGGCCTGATGATCGCCGTGACGATCGTGATGGTGCGGCTGTTCATCCGGCTAGGCATCTTGATCGCCGCCGGTGTTGCCAGCCTGATCGCGTGCCAGAGAGGTCCGGACACTCCGGCGAAGAGAGGCAGGGGCCTCTAGTGGCCTTGATTAGGAGCAAGTCAAGATGGGTGGCGTTGTTAGCCGCAGGTTCCGTCCTCGCGGCTGGCATCGGTCTTCTGACCGTCCGGAGCGATGTGGCGCAGGCGTCCGACTACGACTGCTCCGATTTCTCGGCCCAGGCCGAGGCGCAGCAGTCTCTGCTTCCCGGCGACCCCCATGGGCTGGATGGAGACGGAGATGGAGTCGCGTGTGAGTCGTTGCCGTGTCCGTGTTCGTCCGCCGGGGGCGGTGGCGGCGGAGGTACGAGCGAGCCGGCGAAGCGGCTTCGGATCACGGCGAGGGTCACGCATGTCGTCGATGGAGACACCATCGACGTCCGGTACAGGAGCCGAAGCGACCGCATCCGTTTAATCGGGATCGACACGCCGGAGGTATACGGCGGTGCGGAATGCGGGGGGTCGGGAGCCTCCGCGACGATGAAAAGGCTGGCTGGGAATCGCCGGGTCAAGCTGGTCACCGATCCGACCCAAGACCGACGCGACCGATACGGGCGGCTGCTCGCATATGTCAGGGTGATCCAAGGAGCGTCTCTCCAGCTCGCGATTCTCCGGAAAGGTTGGGCCAAGGTCTACGTCTATGGCGGTAGGCCCTTTGAGCGGGTCGAGTCATTCCGGGAAGCTGAATCCGCCGCCAAAAGTGCCAATCGTGGGGCCTGGAGTCTGTGCGGGTCCGGATTCTGAGCATGAAGCTTTCAACGCCATTGAAAGCAGTGGATCCCAGACTCTGGGTTATCTCGTTAGCCGCGGTTGGTTCGGTCCTGGTGCCGGGCGTTGCCTTAGCGCACTCTGGAGGGCTCGATGAGTTTGGATGCCATGCCGGCTCCGTGCCCTATCACTGTCACGGCGGGGGAGCGCCATCAGCGCCGTCAATACCAGAACCATCCCCGTCCGAGCCGGTGGGCCCTACGCCGGAGGAGATTCGCGAGCAGGAACAGTTGGAGGAACTCAGCGGGATGGAGGCTGAGGCGGCGGCCCTGAGCGACGACGTCGACGCCGCTTTCGCGGAAGCAGAAGCGGCAGACCAAAGCGCCCGGGAGATCGAATCCGTTGTCGCCGGTCGCAAGCAGCGCATTGACACCCTCCGAGCGCAAGCCGCTGAGCGGAGAGCGGATCTAACGGACCAGCGCCTGGACGCCGTAAACGCCGCGGAGCTAGCGGCCGCAAAGCACCAAGAGGATGTCGAGGCGCACCGATCTGAGCAAGCGCTTCTCGCCGCTGCCGCAGGATTTGCCATCGTGATCCTGCTGGCGGCAGCTCTCGCCGCCAAGCTCACGACCGCCGGATTGTTCGTCTCTCTTCGGGCCGCTCAGATCGGAATCCGAGTCCTCGCTGTCCTGTTGCCCGGCCTCCTCGGCGGCGGCATCCTGGCGTTGGCTTTGTCGATCGCGTCCGAACCGCTCCGAATCGCGCTGGGAGTCTTTGGGGGGATGAGCTTCGGAGCTGCAGTGTTCACCCTCCTTCAGTTGATCCGGACCGCCTGGCTGTTGCCCGCGAGGTTCGTTCTAGGAGGCGTGGCGCTCCTGGGCTTGGCCGTGTCGCTAGTCGCCCTGGTTTCGGCGAGCCAACCGACAGCGCCAGTTCCGCCACCGGAACACCAGCAGCTGATCGCGGCGCACGAACAGGATCCTTCCGCGTCCACCGATCCAGAGGCGGCACGGCTGGGCGCGAAGGCGAGTCGTATCGACCAGGCCACCGCAGATGAACGAGCTGTAGCTGAGCAAAGGCGAGCCCTTGCATCTGATCTGCAGCGAGCGGCCACGTCCGCCCAAACCCAACTCAACAGGATTGAAAGGAGCATCGAGAATCTTCGCCAGAAGGTCTCGGCCGCGTAGCCCCCTAGCAGCAGCGACGACAGTAGCTCCCGGTGGCAGTAGCTACCGCAAGCTCGGCGACTCGGACCTCGAGGTCTCGAAGAGCTCGGTCCGGTGGGCGACTAGCTAACTGACGGCAGCACGCTTGGAGGCGCGGTCAGGCTCCGTTGGCGCCCCGGTCTCATCGAGGCCCTCGCGCAGCTCGCGGATCCTGCGCTTGTAGACGGATTCATCGCCGTCACAGCAGGTAGCGTGCCCCAGCGGGTGCCGTTGTGGACGTGGGGGACCTCGTCGGCCAGGAGGTAGTCGAAGACCTGGGCGATCTGGCCTTGGCCTTGGTCGACCAGGACCTTGCGGCGGTGGGAGTGGCGCCACATCGCCTTCTGCTCGGAGGTCGAGTTGAAGAGGGCCAGGCGGCCGAGCAGGTCGTGGGCGTAGACGGAGCGGAAGTAGGAGAAACCGACGGGGTAGTCGCCCCAGCGGCAATCGAGCTCCTTCGGCATCAACAGGGAGTGGAGCTTGGCGTGGCGCATCTCGTCCCAGGTCTGGCGGGCCATGTCGACGTGGAAGTCCCAGGGCATCTCGGGGTGCTCGTGGGAGTTGCGCGCCATCAGCTCGGCGGCGCCAGATCTCGGCGTCCATGAAGCCGTGGAAGAGGTGGCGTTGTTCCTCGACGTGGTTCTCGTCGGGGTCGCCCGGGTACCTTTGACCCATGGCCGACACCGGCTTCCCCACCCAGGACGCGCAGACGGATTTCAGCCGGGCGAGACGGCGGCAGCAGCTGGCGCGGCTTGCCGCTCGGCTGCGGCGGGAGCCCGATGACGTCGGGCTGATCCTGCCGTTCGATGAGGTGGTGGAGGCGCTCGGGCGCAGGGGGGAGAAGCGGCTCGGGTTGCAGACGATCGATCTGGACTCGATCGTGGGGACGGTGGATCGGTCGCGGCGGGAGTTCGATCGCAGCTTCAGGCCGACCTCGCGGCGGGTGCGGCGGCGCTGGCAGGGGATCGCGGAGGCGATGCGGCGGGGGGACTCGATGCCGCCGATCGAGGTCTATCGCGTGGCGGGGATGCACTTCGTGATCGACGGGCACCACCGCGTCTCGGTCGCGCGGCAGCTCGGGCGGGACAAGATCGACGCGATGGTGACCGAGATCGTGACCGAGGTGGAGCGGACAGCGGGGATCTCGCCGCGGGACCTGCCGCTGAAGTCACACGAGCGGCTCTTCTTCGAGCGGGTGCCGCTGCCGGCGCCGATGCGCGAGCGGATCAAGCTTTCGAACGGGTTCGACTACGCGGGGCTGGCCGAGGGGGTGGAGGCCTGGGGGTTCCGGCTGATGCAGGCGCAGGGGGAGTTCATCTCACGCGAGGAGGTGGCGCGGACCTGGTTCGAGGAGGAGTACGAGCCGGTGACCGAGATGATTCGCGAGGCGGGGCTGGAGTACCACGGCACCGAGACCGAGGCCTACGCGCGCGTGGTCAGCCTGCGCTACCTGCTGCTCCGCACACACGCCTGGGACGACGAGGTGCTGGAGCGGCTGCGCGAGGAGCTGCGCCGGCCCTCACCGAGCGATGACACCTTCGAGCGGCGGCTGCGCAGCGACCTCGAGTCCTGAGCGAGCGGGAGCCGAACCCTTACTCGCCCGAGTCCGACTTGGAGCGCCTCCGCCGCAGCAGTCCGCCCGACTTCCGTCCGAGCCCGAGCGAGAGCCCTCCTCGGCCGTCGCCCGCCCCCGAGCCGGTCGCCCCCTTGGGGGTCGAAGAAGTGGAGCGCCCTGGTGTCGAGCCAGAGCTCTGCCTCCTTGCCGCGCTCGACCTTGCTGGCGGGGTCGAGGCGCGCGACCACCTGGTTGGTGCCCGAGCCCGGGACCTCCGCGGCGCCCGAGTCGGCCGCCAGCTCCTCGAGCTCCTTCGATTGCACGCCCTCGCCTCCTTCGATCTTGAAGTAGGCGTAGAGCTCTGAGCCCATCGACTCGACCAGGTCGATCGTCGCCTTGAAGGTGTGGCCCTTGCTCTTGTCGTCACCCACCAGCGCGGCGTCCTCGAAGCTCTCGGGACGGGCGCCGACGAGCACGTCGCGACCGCCACCGCCCTCGCTGAGCTTCCGCTTCAGCTCGCCGCTCAGCTCGACCTCGCCGAACGGCAGCTTCACCTTGCCGTCGGCGATCGTGCCGGGCATGAAGTTCATCGCGGGCGAGCCGATGAAGCCGGCGACGAACAGGTTCTTCGGCCGCGAGTAGAGCTCGGCCGGGGTCCCGACCTGCTGCAGGACGCCGCTGCGCATCACCGCGACGCGGTCGCCGAGCGTCATCGCCTCGGTCTGGTCGTGGGTGACGTAGACCGTGGTCGTGTTCAGCTCCTTCTGCAGCCGGCTGACCTCGGTCCGCATCTGCACGCGCAGCTTCGCGTCCAGGTTCGAGAGGGGCTCGTCCATCAGGAAGGCCTTGGGGCTGCGCACGATTGCGCGGCCCATCGCCACGCGCTGGCGCTGGCCGCCGGAGAGGTTGGCCGGCTTTCGGTCCAGGTGCTCGTCGAGGTCGAGGATGCGCGCGGCCTCCTCGACCTTCTGCTTCACCTCCTCGTCGGGGACCTTGGCGAGTTTCAGCGGGAAGGCCATGTTCTCGCGCACCGACATGTGCGGGTAGAGCGCGTAGTTCTGGAAGACCATGGCGATGTCGCGGTCCTTGGGCGCGTACTGGTTGACGACGTCGCCGCCGATCCGCACCTCGCCCTCGGTGATGTCCTCGAGCCCGGCGATCATCCGCAGCGCCGTCGACTTGCCGCAGCCCGAGGGGCCGACGAGGATCACGAACTCCCCGTCCTTGACCTCGAGCTCCATGTCCTTGACCGCTTCGTATCCGTCGTCGAAGCGCTTGCTGATTCCATCGAGCACGATGTCAGCCATCTGGGTCTCCTCCTCGGTTCTCAAGCGTGTGCAAGTTCGTGTGGGTCATCCCTTCACGGCTCCAGCGGTGAGGCCGGCGACGATCCGCCGCTGGAACAAGAGCACGAAGATGATGATCGGGATCGTGACCAGCATCGAGGCGGCGGCGATGTTGCCCGTCGGCGCCGTGAACTGCGAGTCGCCTGTGAAGAACGCGAGCGCTGCGGGCACCGTGCGCGAGGCATCCGAGCTGGTCAGCGAGATCGCGAACAGGAAGTCGTTCCAGCAGAAGATGAAGACCAGGATCGCCGCCGTGAACATGCCCGGCGCGGCCAGCGGGATGATCACCTTGCGGAAGGCCTGGAAGGGGGTGGCGCCGTCCACCTGCGCAGCCTGTTCGAGATCCCAGGGGATCTCCCGGAAGAAGGCGACCAGCGTGTAGATCGCCAGCGGCAGCGAGAACGTCAGGTAGGGGATGATCAGCCCGGCGTAGGTGTCGTAGAGCCCGAGCGCGCGCCACATGTCGAACAGGGGGCCGACCGTCGAGATCGGCGGGAACATCGCGATCGCCAGCGCGCCCCCGAGGATGATCAGCTTGCCCGGGAACTCCAGGCGAGCAATCGCGTAGGCGGCGAAGGATGCGAGCACGATCGCGATCGTGGTCGCGATCAGGGCGATCACGATCGAGTTGATCAACGGCTTCAGCAGCGGGCTGTCGAGGCCGCCCTCGAACAGCGCCGTGTAGTTGTCGAAGGTCCAGTCCTTGGGGATCAGGCTGCCGTCGGCGACCGTGGCAGGGTCCTTCAGCGACAGCGACAGGATCCAGAGCACCGGAAAGATCGAGGCGGCGACGATCACGAACAACCCGACGCCCCAGAGGGTGTACTCGCGGCTGCCTATGGCCATCAGTTCTTCTCCCTTCCGGGAATCGTGGCCCCGAACCCGCGCACGAACAGGAAGGCGATCGCGAGCACCATCAGGAAGATCAGCACCGAGACCGCGGAGCCGAGGCCCAGGTTGACCCGCGAGATCAGCTGGTTGTAGCCGACGATCGAGACCGATTCGGTGTCCTGGCCGCCGCCGGTCATGATGAAGATCGAGTCGAAGACGCGGAAGGCGTCGAGGGTGCGGAACAGCAGCGCGACCAGGATCGCCGGCACCATCAGCGGCAGCGTGATCCGGAAGAAGCGCTGCACGGCGTTGGCTCCGTCCACCTTGGCCGCCTCGTAGAGGCCCTCGTCGATCGTTGTCAACCCGGCCAGCAGCAGCAGCGCGATGAACGGGGTCGTCTTCCAGACCTCGGCGGCGATGATCACCGCCATCGCGCTCCAGCGGTCGCCGAACCAGGCCTTGTCGTCAGCGACGAAGGGGAGGCCGTTGACGAAGCCGCTGGCGGGATCGAAGGCGTAGAACCAGGCGAAGGCCGCGACCACGGTGATGATCCCGTAGGGGATCAGGACCGAGGTGCGCACGGCGCCGCGGCCGAAGACGGCGCGGTGCATGGCCAGCGCGATGATCATCCCCAGCACCAGCTCGATCCCGACCGAGACGAGCGTGATGAAGGCGGTGTTGAAGACGCTCTGCCACCACTTGCTCGAGGTCAGCACCGTCTCGTAGTTCGAGAGGCCCGCGAAGCCGCCCTCGTCGGGGAAGCGCAGGTCGACGTCCTGGAGCGAGAGGATGAACGCATAGATGATCGGGTAGGCGGTGACCAGCAACATCGCGACCACAGCCGGCGCGCACAGCATCCAGGCCAGCTTGCGCTCGGACTTTGTCCGGTCGGAGACCTTCGGGGCCTTATCACCGGTGGCGGTGGCGCCGCTCACAGCAGGCCCTCCCGGTTGATCGCCTGCTCGAGCTTCTCGCGCAGGTCGTCGTAGGTGTCCTGCGGGTCCTCGGGGTCGATGTCGGTGGTCGGGTGGACGGCGCTCTGGATCGCGAGCGAGATGTCCTGGTAGGCCGGTGACTCAGAGGGCCGCGCGGCGGCGTCGGCGATCGACTCGCGGATGATCTGGGCGTAGCCCGGATAGACCTTCGCGATCTCGGGCGTGTCGTAGAGGTCCTGGCGCACCGGGGCAGCCCGCCCGCATCGGCGGTCGCGATCTGGTTCTCGGCCCCGACCAGGCACTCGATCGCCTCGAAGGCGAGGTCCTTGTTCTCCGAGAAGGCGGAGACGCCGAGGTTGATGCCACCCAGCGGCGGGGCGCTGGGAATGTCTGGGGAGATGCCCGGGTACTTCGCCGCCTTCATGACCTTGAAGATGTCCGGGGCGTTCTCCTCGGCGCTGGGGTAGACGAAGGGGTAGTTGATCATGAAGGCCGAGCTGCCGGACTCGAAGGCGAGCCGTGCCGGGTCCTCCTCGGAGGTCGTGATCCCGGGATCGGCGGCCGACGAGGTGGAGAGCGCACCCATCGTCGCCAGCGCCTCTTTGGTCTCGGCCTCGGAGAGCTCGACCTCGTCTGGGTTGGCGAGGATGCTGGTGCCGGCCGACTCGATCATCTGGTTCGCCCAGACCACGAGCCCTTCGTACTTGTTGGCCTGGACCTGGATCAGGTTCTCGCCGGGGGGCAGCTGCTCTGCCTGAGCGATCATCTCCTCCCAGGTTGTGGGCGGGTTCGGGACCAGGTCCGAGCGGTACCAGAGCAGCTGCGTGTTCGACCACAGCGGCGCCGCGTAGAGCTCACCTTCGAACTCAGCGGTCCTCAGCACGCTGGGGAAGACGTCCTCGCTGACGACCTCGGCGGTCTGGGCCGGAAGCGGGTCGATCCAGCCCGCGTTGGCGAACTCGCCGGTCCAGATCACGTCCATGCCGATCAGGTCGACCGAGGAGTCCTCGGCGCCGAGCCTGCGCACGAGCTGCTCGCGCTGGCCGTCGGCGTCGGCCGGGCAGGAACTCGAAGCTGATCGTGTAGCGGCCGCCCGACTCCTTCGAGCACTTCTCGGCCGCGGTCTGGGGCGCGGCGCTGGGCTCGTTGAAGATGAACCAGGTGAGCTCCTTGGAGCCGCCACCGCCCTCATCGGAACCGCATCCCGCCAGCGCGAGCGTGGCTGCGACTGCGAGTGCAAGCAGGAGCTTGTGAGTCCGTGCTGCTACGCCCTCTCCTCTCTCCGCGGTGCTCCGGCTCCTTCCGGGCACCGGTCACCTCCTACCCCGTTCTCGGATCGGGCTAAACCCGCTGCAGGCGAACGACGATGCCGCCGGAGGGGGGAATGGTTCGCGCGACACGCGCCTCGCCGCCCTCGGCGTCCGGGTGCGTCGCTAGCAGCAGCTCGCCCTCGAGCGGCGACTCGGCCGCGCGCTGATTGAAGTTGATCGCGACCGCGTGCTCGCCGCGGCGGAAGACGAGCAGCCCCGGCGGCGCCGGCAGCGGCTCCAGCGGCCCGCGCAGCTCGCGCCGCAGCGCGATCAGCCTGCGGTAGAGCGCCAGCAGGGACCAGGGTCGTCCCGCTGGGCGGCGACGGCGCGGCGCTCGGGGTCGCTCGGCTCGAGCCAGGGGTCGCCCGTGCTGAAGCCGCCGCCGGGGCTGGCATCCCACTGCATCGGGTGGCGGAAGCGGTCGCGGCGGACGCGGTCGATGCCCTGGTCTGAGCCGTCCTCCATCCCGATCTCCTCGCCCTGGTAGACGAAGGCCGCTCCGGGCAGCGTCAGCAGCAGCAGCGCTGCGGCGCGGGCGGCCTCCTCGCCGAGCCGGGACACGAGCCGGCGGAAGTCGTGGTTCGAGAGCACCCAGGCGACCCGATCCAGCCTCGCGGCGGCAGCGATCACCTCGGCCAGGCGGTCGGCGCGCCACGGCGCGTGCAGGAACTCGAAGGCGAAGGCGAGGTCGAGGTGCTCCAGGTAGGCGCCGCAGCGACGCGCTCGGCAGATAGACCTCGCCGATCAGCACCGCGTCGCCCGCCGCCTCGCGCATCGCCGCCAGCGCCAGCCCGATCTCCGGGTCGTTGCGCGAGTGCACGCTCTCGAACGCGGCGGGCTCGGGGTGCATCGGCAGCGGCGGCGGGCCGCCCGCCGGCGGATCGTCGCGCAGGCGCGCGTCCTTCATCACCCGCTCGATCGCGTCGATGCGGAAGCCCTCGACCCCGCGCTCGGCGCCAGAAACGGATCACCTCGCCCATCGCCTCGCGCACCTCGGGGTTGCGCCAGTCCAGGTCGGGCTGCTCGGGGTAGAAGGAGTGCAGGTACCAGTCGCCTTTCCCTCGCGGCGCTCGTCGCGGCTCCAGGCGGGCCCGCCGAACGCCGCGCGCCAGTTGTTGGGCGGCCGTCCCGCTTACCCTCGGCCCACATGTACCAATCGGGGTGCTCGCGGAACCAGGGGTGCTCGATCGAGGTGTGGGAGGGGACCAGGTCCATCAGCACGCGCAGCCCGTGGCGGTCGGCCTCGGCGACGAGCCGGTCGAAGTCCTCGAGCGACCCGTAGACGGGATCGATCGCCTCGTGGTCGCTGATGTCGTAGCCGGAGTCCGCCTGCGGCGATGGGTAGATCGGCGAGAGCCAGAGCGCGTCGACGCCGAGCCAGCTCAGGTACTCGAGCCGCGAGGCGATCCCGGCCAGATCGCCGACCCCGTCGCCGTCGGAGTCCTGGAAGGAGCGGGGATAGACCTGGTAGATGACGGCATCGCGCCACCAGGGGTGCGCCGGGTCAGTCAAGGGCGCTCCAGCGGGTGCAGGCGTCGGCCGCCGCGGCCAGCGCCGGCCTCAGCGCCTCGCCGCCGCGGGCGGCGTCCCAGCCGCGCTCGGCGAGGCCGGCGACGAGCGTCCCCATGAAGGCGTCCCCGGCCCCCAGCGTCGAGATCAGACCTCGACCTCAGGTGCCGGTTCCTCGGCCTCGCAGGCGCCGCGCATGACCGCCCCCTCGGCGCCGAGCGTGACCACGGCCAGCTCGACCCCCATCCCCGCCAGCTCCTCGGCCGCGCGGCGGGGGTCGTCGGTGCCGGTGATCGCCATCGCCTCCTCGCGGTTGGCCCGGACCAGGAAGCTGCCCTCGATCCGCGGCGCGGCTCTCGCGAACGGCCTCCTCGTAGCCGCCGCGCCAGCGGTTGGGCCGGACGTTGGGGTCGAAGCAGACGCGCGCCGCGCCGGCCAGCGCCCGCTCGCGGGCGGCGTCGGTGACCCGGCGCTCGCCGGCCTCGGCCAGGGTGGTCGAGTTGAAGACCAGCGCGTCGGCTCCGTCCACCAGCTCCTCCAGCCGCGGCCCCAGCTGCTCGAGAGCGTCCGCGATCGCCTCGCCGTAGATCAGGAAGCTGGGCTCCCCGTGCTCGTCCACGGTCGCGAACGCGACCGGGGTCTGGGCGCCCTCGGCGAGGTCGAAGAACTCGAGGTCCACGCCCTCGGCCTCGAGCCGCTCCCGCAGCCAGCGCCCCCACTCGTCGTCGCCGGCTGCGCCGGCGAGGCCGGCGTCCGCTCCGGCGCGCGCGGCCGCCACAGCGACGTTCGCGAGCGCGCCGCCGAAATGGGGGCGGAAGGCGTCGGCCTCGGCCAGCGAGGCCGCGGGCCGCTCGCAGATCAGGTCGACCAGGGCCTCGCCGAGGCAGCGGATCACGCGCCGAGCCTACCCCGGGGCGGCCCGGGTGAGATCCTCAGCGACTGAGAGCGCGAGGGGGATCGCCGGCTGGGGCGCCGGTCTCGTCGAGGCCCTCGCGCAGCTCGCGGATCTTCCGCTTGTAGGCGGCCTCGTCCCCGTCGCACAGGTGCGTGCCCCAGCGGGTGCCGTTGTGGACGTGGGGGACCTCGTCGGCCAGGAGGTAGTCGAAGACCTGGGCGATCTGGACTTGGCCTTGGTCGACCAGGACCTTGCGGCGGTGGGAGTGGCGCCACATCGCCTTCTGCTCGGAGGTGGAGTTGAAGAGGGCCAGGCGGCCGAGGAGGTCGTGGGCGTAGACGGAGCGGAAGTAGGAGAAGCCGACCGGGTAGTCGCCCCAGTGGCAGTCGAGCTCCTTCGGCATCAGCAGGGAGTGGAGCTTGGCGTGGCGCATCTCGTCCCAGGTCTGGCGGGCCATGTCGACGTGGAAGTCCCAGGGCATCTCGGGGTGCTCGTGCGAATTTCTTGCCATCAGCTCGGCGGCGCAGATCTCGGCGTCCATCAGGCCGTGGAAGAAGTGGCGCTGTTCCTCGGGCTCGACCGGGACGTGGTTCTCGTCGGGGTCGTTGACGTAGAGCTCGCGGGCGAGGTAGGGGTCGCCGTCGGGGGTGACCTCGATGAAGTCGTCGCGGGCGGGCTCGTCGAGGGGAGGCATGATGCGCAGCTTGCGCGGCTCGGCCTTGAGCCGGATGGGGAGCGCGCCGATGTCGGGCAGGTCGGCCGGGCCGCCGCCGAGGCCGGACGGGAACAGGGCGGTCACATGCTGGCCCTGGCGCGTGACGACCTGGGTCAGCAGGCGCTGGCTGGGTTCGTCGGAGACCGGGTCGAGCTCGTCGAGGTGGATGGCGATGGCGCGCAGCAGCGCCGGCTTCACCACGCCGTAGGCGATCTCGACGTAGACGTCCGGCGACTCGGCGGCGGCCATCGGGTCGAGCAGCTCGCACAGCTCCTCCGAGGGCGTGCCGGGGTAGTCGCTCGGGTGGCGCAGCTCGTACAGCCGCCGGCGGATCTTGGAGACCGCGCGGGCGTCGTCGTGGATGTGGTCGCTGAGCGCGTACTTGAGCTCGAACTCGGGCGCCAGCGGCAGCCAGCCGTTCGAGAGGTGGACCAGCTCGCGCAGGACGTGGAAGTAGTTCGAGAAGCGGATCGCGTTCTCGTCGACGTCGTAGCCGAGGCGGAGGTCTTCAGGCCCGAGTTTCATCTCTCGCTCCCTCCTCCTGATCCCCTTCCGGCTCGGCGAGCAAACGCCGCTTGTGGCGGCCGACCACGCTCGGCAGCAGGCCGCCGCCGGCCGAGACGTTGATCACGGCCTGGTCGGAGATCCGGGTGATCATCCCCGCGTAGCGCCCGCCGATCCCGAACGGGTTGATGTTGAAGCGCTTCAGGCGCATCTGCACGTGGCCGTCCTCGACCGTCGGGAACATCTCCTCGGGCACCGGGACGTACTCCTGGACGATGAAGTCGCCGGTCTCGGCCTGCTCGGAGATGATCCGGTCCCAGGCGTCCTGCTCGGTCTCCATCCCCAGCGCGACGTTGTGGCCGCCGTACTCCGAGGCGGGCTTCAGCACCAGCCGGGCGCGGTTGTCGGAGACGAAGTCGAGCAGGTCGATCGTCCACTGCCCGTAGGTGACCCGGCCCGGCCGCAGCACCCGGGTCCAGGGGATCGTCGCCGCGATCACCTCGGCCTCGCGCGGCTCGACCAGGTGGGCGAAGCGGGGGTCGTCGAGCAGCGCCATCAGCTTCTTGTTGTTGGCGACCCGGGCCCGCGGCGGGTTGACGACGCAGGCGGCGCCGTCGCGGTAGGCGGCGGTCAGGTCGCCCTCGGTGAGGTCGTCGACCAGCGCGCGGCGGTAGACGAGGTGGACGGGCTCGCCGCCGGCGCGGAGCACCGAGCCGTCGTAGGAGAGCTCGTCGGTGGTGACGTGGATCGCCTCGATCCCGGCCTCGGCCGCGGCGGCGCAGATGATCCGGAACTCGGGGATCGAGGGGCTGCCGGGGACGTCGACCAGCGCCAGCCGCGGGGTCTCGGGCAGCTCGGGCCCGCCCGCGCGCGCCGCGCGCATCTCCCGGTAGGCGTCGAGCAGGGTCGCGACGAGCACCGGCAGCATCGGCTCATAGGCGGTGTCGAACTCGCGGTCGACCCCCGGCAGCGAGATCGCCTGGCGCAGCCCCTCGTGCAGCACGTCGGTGTAGCCGATCCCCGCCGGCGAGTCGGCGTTGAACTCGAGGAACTTGACCTGGTCGCCGGCGAGGAAGGCGTCGAGGCGGCAGATGCGGAGCGGGCACGGAGTAGCCGGGGGAGACCCGCACCAGCGAGTCCTCGAAGCCCGGCAGCGCCAGCTCCTCCTGCAGGCGCCCGTCGTCGGGGTAGGCGTCGCAGAAGCGGTTGAGCACGGCGGAGAGGCACTCGACCGCGCGGCGCACCCGCCGCACCTGGCCGGGGCTGACGAAGTGGGGCATCAGCACGAACGGGATCGTGTGGCCGTCGAAGACGACGTCGTTCGCCTGCAGCCAGGCGTCGATCTCGGACTTCGAGCTCGGCGCAGCCGTCGCCGAGCTTGGAGAGCTCGACCAGGTGCTGGAGCTTGAGGTCGCTGACTTGGTCGGCCATCTCCGCTCCTCCTACCCGTTTTCAGCGCCTGCGCTTCTTGGCGGGCGCGACGCGGCCGTTGCTGACCGGTCGCTCGAACAGGGTGGAGAGGACCACCTGGGTCTCGGTGCGGATCACGCCCGGGGTCTCGCGGATCCGCTCCAGCGCCTGCTCGAGGTGCTGGGTGTCGGTGGCGCGCACGTGCAGGATCGCGCTGGGGGCGCCGGCGATCGTGTAGGCGCCCTCGACCTCGGGGAGCTTGGAGACCGCGGCCCTGACCTCGGGGCCCGACATCTTGCCCTCGCAGAAGAGCTCGACGAAGGCGTGGCTGTGCCAGCCGAAGGCGGTCGGCTCGACCGTGGCGGTGTAGCCGCGGATGACGCCGCCGGCCTCGAGCCGGTCGACGCGGCGCTTCACCGCGGGGGCCGAGAGCGAGACCCGCTCGCCGATCTCCTGGAAGGAGGAGCGGGCGTTCTCACGCAGCAGCGCAACGATCTGCTCGTCGGTTTCGTCGGTAATCGCCATATTCAGGCCGATGACGCAACGAATCGCGGTTGTAGAACCCTCCTCACACGGTAATCATAAACAAGACGGCGGCAACCGCGCAAGGCAACCGCGCAAGGAGGACAGCATGGAGGTGAAGACGGCGCAGAACACCGGGCTCAGGACCGCGACACCGCCGACCCCGAAGAACGACGAGATGCCGCTGCTCGGCATCGACCACATCGAGCTCTACGTCGGCAACGCGGTCCAGGCCGCCCACTTCTTCACCCACGCCCTCGGCTTCCGCGAGACCGCCTTCGCGGGGCTGGAGACCGGGACGCGCGACCGCTCCTCCCGCGTCGTCGAGCAGGGGCGGATCCGCTTCCTGCTGACCGCGCCGCTGCACGGCGGCTCGGAGATCGCCCGCCACCTCTCCGACCACGGCGACGGGGTCAAGGTCGTGGCGCTGTCGGTGCCCGACGCCGAGGAGGCCTACCGGGTCGCGGTCCGCCGCGGCGCCCGCGGGCTCTCAGGAGCCGCACACCGAGTCCGACGAGAGCGGCGAGGTGAAGATGTCCTCGATCGCCACCTACGGCGAGACCGTCCACACCTTCGTCGAGCGCGACGGCTACGAGGGCGCCTTCCTGCCGGGCTTCCAGCCCGCTGAGGACGGCGACGACGACGGCATGTTCGCCGGCATCGACCACGTCGTCGGCAACGTCGAGCTCGGCCGCATGGAGGAGTGGGTCGGCTACTACGAGCGCGTCTTCGGCTTCACCGAGATGATCCGCTTCACCGACGAGGACATCTCGACCGAGTACTCGGCGCTGATGTCGAAGGTGATGGCCGACGGCAACGGCCGCATCAAGTTCCCGATCAACGAGCCGGCCGAGGGCGAGCGCAAGTCCCAGATCGAGGAGTACCTGGAGTTCCACGGCGGCCCCGGCGTCCAGCACATCGCGCTGGCCACGACCGACATCGTCGCGACCGTGCGCAAGCTGCAGGACCGCGGCGTCCGCTTCCTCGTCACCCCGGGCAGCTACTACGAGGAGCTGCCCGAGCGGATCGGCGAGATCGACGAGGACCTGGACGACCTCAGCGAGCTCGGCATCCTCGCCGACCGCGACGACGAGGGCTACCTGCTGCAGATCTTCACGAAGCCGCTGGGCGACCGCCCGACCCTGTTCCTCGAGGTGATCGAGCGCCACGGCGCCCGCGGCTTCGGCGAGGGCAACTTCAAGGCTCTGTTCGAGGCGATCGAGCGAGAGCAGGAGAGGAGAGGCAACCTATGAGGTACCACCAACTCGGCCAGATCCCGCCCAAGCGCCACAGCCAGTTCAGGGAGAACGGCTCGGGCAACGGCAGCGGGCGCCTGCTGGTCGAAGAGGTGATGGGCTTCGAGGGCTTCTCCGGGAACGAGTCGATCCTCTACCACGTCGAGTCGCCCTGCCGGATCTCCGACGCCGGCGAGTTCACCCCGATCGAGCACGAGGAGTGGATCCCCGACGCCCACGTCCACCGCCACCTGGAGACGGGCGACATCCCGGTCGAGGGCGATCCGATCACGGGGCGCCGCTGCATGATGTGGAACAAGGACCTCGAGGTCTCGATCTGCCGCCCCGCCGAGGAGGCCGAGGCCTTCTACCGCAACGGCGAGGGCGACGAGCTGCTCTTCATCCACCGCGGCTCGGGCGAGCTGGAGACGATCTTCGGCACGCTCCCCTACCGCGAGCACGACTACATCGTGATCCCGCACGGGACCACCTACCGCTTCCGCTTCGACGACCCCGACCAGCTGATGCTGGTGCTGCACACGCCGGGCGAGATCGAGACCCCGAACCGCTACCGCAACCGCTACGGGCAGCTGCTGGAGTCGGCGCCGTTCTCGCACCGCGACATGCACCCGCCGGCCGACCTGGTCACCCACCGCGAGGGCGGTGAGTACGAGGTGATCGCGCGGGTCCGGGGCGGGCTGCAGCGCTACACGCTCGACTACCACCCGCTCGACGTCGTCGGCTGGGACGGCTACGTCTACCCCTACACCTTCAACGTGCACGACTTCGAGCCGCGCACGGGGCGGTTCCACCTGCCGCCGCCGATCCACCAGACGTTCCAGGGCCCGAACTTCGTGGTCTGCTCGTTCTGCCCGCGCGAGCTCGACTACGACCCGCAGGCGATCGCGCTTCCCTACCACCACTCGAACCTGCAGTCCGAGGAGATCATCTACTACGTCTCCGGCGACTTCGGCTCGCGCAAGGGGATCGAGGTCGGCTCGGTCACCGTGCACCCCTCGGGCCTGCCGCACGGGCCGCAGCCGGGCCTGGTCGAGAAGACGCTCGGCGCGCGCCGCACCGAGGAGCTGGCGGTGATGTGGGACACCTTCGCCCCGCTGAAGCTGACCACCTTCGCCCGGGACCTGGACGACCCGAGCTACGCCTACTCCTGGCGGGAGGGTGAGCCCGCGCCCGTGGCGCAGAGCACGACCGGATAGCGAACGCTCATCCGGGTGGCTGCTGCGCCGCGGGGACGGGCACGATTCGGCCGCGCACCTCGGCGAGGGTGACGTTGGGGCGTCCCTCGCCGGGGGCGCCGCGGCCGCGCAGGATCACCTCGTCGCCGTCCTCGAGGAAGGCGCGCTCGGCGCCGCCCTCCAGCTGCAGCGGCTCCTGTCCCAGCCGGGTCAGCTCCAGCAGGCAGCCCTGGGTGCCGGGCTCGGAGCCCGAGATCGTGCCCGAGGCGTAGAGGTCGCCGGCGCGGACCTCGGCGCCGTGGATCGTGGCGTGGGCGAGCTGCTGGGCGGGGCTCCAGTAGAGGAGGCGGGAGTTGGTGCGGCTGATCACCTGCTCGTCGCCTGATCCGGCCGGGATCAGCGCCACCTCCAGGTCGAGGTCGAGCGCCCAGGGCTCGTCGCTGCGCAGGTAGGCCGGGGGCTCCGGCTCCTGTGCGGGTCCCTCGACGCGGAAGGGCTCGAGCGCCTCCAGCGGCGTGATCCAGGTCGCGAGCGAGGTGGCGAAGGACTTGCTCAGGAAGGGGCCGAGCGGCTGGTACTCCCAGGCCTGCATCGAGCGCGCGCTCCAGTCGTTGACCAGGGCGAAGCCGAACACGTGGCCGGCCAGCTCGGTCGGCGTCACCGGCTCGCCGGGCGCGAGGCCCGGGCCGGTGACGAAGCCGAGCTCGAGCTCGAAGTCGAGCAGGCGCTCGGGGCCGAAGACCGGAGATCCGCCCGGCTCGGCGGGCGGGCTCTGTCCCTGCGGCCGCCTGATCGGGGTGCCGCTCGCGACAACGGAGCCGGCGCGGCCGTGGTAGCCGACCGGCAGGTGGCGCCAGTTGGGGAACAGCGGGTCGCCGTCGGGTCGGAGGATGCCGCCGACGTTCGAGGCGTGCTCGAGCGAGGAGTAGAAGTCGACGTAGTCTGCGACCTCGATCGGGAGCGCGGTTTCGACCTCGTCCAGCGACACCAGCGCGCGGTCGGCAAGCTCCGTACCCGCGAGCCCAGCGTTCGTATCGCCAAGCAGGTCCGCCAGCCGGGCGCGGAGTGACGACCAGGCGGTCGGTCCCAGCTCGAGCAGGGGGTTGAGCGTCGACGCGTCCAGCGCCCTCGACAGCGCCTGATGCTCCACCGCCACTTCATCGAGCAACCCCGCCGCGGCCAGTGGCGCCAGCTCCAGCGCTTGGTCGCCGATTCGCACCACGGGCCGAGGCTCAGCTCCGAAGCGCGAGACCACCCCGTAGGGGAGATGCTCGACGCCGAAGCCCGTGTCGTCTGTCGCGTTCACGGCGGTGGTGACCCTATTTCCCGGCCTCCTACCCGGTAACCCCGGCATACGCGTAACCCCGGGGTCGCTGCGGGCGCTCTTGAGGTGTGAAAGGTCGGATTTCGCGGAAGCCAGCGGGGAGGACTGATTCCACCACGGGACCGGGTCGCAGGAAGCGGCCCGCACTACCAAGGAGGAAACAGATGAAAAGCGCAACAGCCGGTCTGGATGGCAGGCGACGCGCAAGTTGGGCACTGGTCGCGACCGCGACCCTGATCGCGCTCGCGGTGCTGCTGCCCGCTTGGGCATCGGCGGTTCCCGGCCCGACCGATCTCGTGCTGAGCAAGAGCGACAGCGCGGACCCGGTCACCCAGGACAGCAACTTCACCTACACGATCCAGGTCGAGAACACGGGCGCGAACGACGCCACGGGCGTCTCCGTGGCCGACACGCTCCCCTCGAGCGTCGACTTCGTCTCGATGTCGACGACGGCCGGGAACTGCTCGCGGACGGGCAGGGACATCTCCTGCGCGCTGGGCCAGGTGAACACGGGCGCCACGGTGACCATCGCGATCGTCGTCAAGGCGAAGAAGCAGGGCACGGCGAGCAACACGGCCACCCTCACGAGCGTCGACGACACGAACGCGGCGAACAACTCGGACACCGAGTCGACGGTGATCAACAAGAAGCCCGCCGCCCCCAAGAAGAAGGGCAAGAAGAAGGGCAAGGGCAAGGCCAGCTGCGCCGCGCCGACGATCTCGGGCACCGGGGGCAACGACACCCTGGTCGGGACCGCGGGCCCCGACGTGATCCGCGGGTTCGCCGGCGGTGATCGCATCTCCGGCAACGGCGGCAGTGACCTGATCTGCGCCGACCGCGGCCCCGACACCGTGTTCGGCGGTTCCAGCGCCGACACGGCCATCGGCGGGGCCGGCCGCGACCGCCTGATCGGCGGAACCGGCGGGGACACCCTGAAGGGCAAGTCCGGCCGCGACAAGCTCAGGGGACAGCGCGGCAACGACACGCTGAATGGCGGTAAACAGCGGGACAACTGCAAGGGCGGTGCAGGCCGCGACGCCCTGAGCCGCTGCCCGTAGCGCGCTGACCGATCTTCCCGCCCGGGGTTTGGGGTTGCAGGGAACCCCGGGCGGGTAAGGTCGGCCAATGAAGTACCGCAAGCTCGGCGACACCGACCTCAAGGTCTCGGAGATCTCGCTCGGCTCCTGGCTCACCTACGCGGGTGGGGTGGAGCAGGAGCACACCGAGGCCTGCACCCGGCGCGCCTTCGACGAGGGCATCAACTTCTTCGACACCGCGAACGTCTACGGGCAGGGGGTTGCCGAGGAGGCCTGGGGCGAGATCCTCAGCGACTTCAAGCGCGAGGAGTTCATCCTCGCGACCAAGGTCTTCTTCCCGATGGACGAGAAGGGGGAAGAGCGCGGGCTCAGCAAGGCGCAGATCGAGAAGCAGCTCGACGCGTCGCTGAAGCGGCTGCAGACCGACTACGTCGACCTCTACCAGTGCCACCGCTTCGACACGAACACCCCGATCGAGGAGACGATGGAGGCGCTGACCGCGGCGGTCGAGTCGGGGAAGGTCGCGCTACATCGGCTTCAGCGAGTGGACGCCCGAGCAGATCGCGGCGGCGATCGAGCTCGAGGCCGAGGGCATGGCCGAGATGCAGTCCTCCCAGCCGCAGTACAACCTGATCTGGCGGGCGCCCGAGGCGGAGGTGTTCGACCTCTGCTGGGAGGCGGGGATCAGCCAGATCGTCTGGTCGCCGCTGGCGCAGGGGGTGCTGACCGGGAAGTACAAGCCGGGGGAGGAGCACCCCGAGGGATCGCGCGCGACGAGCAGCGAGATGGGCTGGGCCATGGACCGCTACATGTCGGACGAGGTGCTGACCGCGGTCGAGCGCCTGCAGCCGATCGCCGACGCTGCCGGACTGACGATGCCCCAGATGGCCCTGGCCTGGGTGCTGCGGCGCAAGGAGCTCGCCTCGGCGATCATCGGCGCCTCGCGGCCCGAACAGGTGACCGCGAACGCTTCGGCGTCGGGGATCAAGCTCTCGAAGGACGTACTGGAGGCGATCGACAGGGCCGTCGAGGACGTCGTCGTCACCGATCCGACGCTCGCCGGCTTCGCCCAGGAAGGCGTCAAGCACCGCTGATCGGTGGGCTCGACTAGGCCCCCAGGTGCCGGGACGGCGTGTTCAACCCTCACAGGCTTCCGGCGGCCGCAAGCCACTCACTCTCGTAGCTGAGCCCGCTGTGTTCGGCCACGAGGTCGTAGTCGTGGTCGTAGTGAAGGACCCCGAAGCCTGCCGTGTGCGCGCAGGCCGCGATCATCAGATCGGCAGGGGGGACGCGATGATGGCCGGCGCGAGCCAGCTCCCCTTGCGCCTGGAGTGACAGGCGCGACACCGTGGATGTCATCTCCACCCAGGGCAGCATGATGAGGTCCGCGATCACACGATCGTGGTCCGCCGCGGACCGCGCCGAGTAGCCCGCTTCGAGCAGAAAGGGGAGGCAGACCGCGAGCTGTCCGGCCTCGATCCATCGAGCGACCTGCTCCCGGCGCTCGTCAGCCAGACTGGGATTGGCGAGTCGCGCCCACGCCGAGTTGTCGATCAAGAGCACCGTTCAGCCGGGGAGGCGGACCCGCTTGACCGCGTCGGCGGCCTCGGCGTCGATCGGTATCGATCCCGCACGAATGTCCTCCGCCAGTCGACTGCGCGCCCGGCGGCCCGCGACACCGTCCCCGCGCAGCTCGCGGGCTTTGGCCCGCGCGCCAACGATCACCAGCTCTGCGAAGTCCACCCGCTCGCTCCCGAGGGCCGATCGCAGCTCGGCGAGCGCCTCCTCCACCGGAGGGGTCTCGGTGATCATGTGGCGGCGGCGTTTGGTGGGCATCGGAGGAAGTGTAACACCGTGTTGCACCGCGAGGATATGGCTCAGGAACGGCGGACTCAGCCGACCGCGGATTCGCTCGCCTCTCGGACCCGGTCGACAACAGCCTGCGCCGCCTTCGAGATTCCGACAGGGGTCCAGCGGAAGCGTCGCGGCTTTCCACGGTGGTAGGGGAATGTCGAGGCCTCGCGGGGCGCAAGAGCGAGATCGATGACTCGGTCGGCGGAGTCCAGCAGCCACCAGCGGCTCTTCCCCCGGTAGGTCAGCTGCATCGGCCGGAGCCCAGACCCGGCTCCGCCGGCGAGGTGGAAGTAGGCCTCGGCGCCGATGTACCCGAACCCGTCGAAGCGGCCGTGGCCGGTGCGGTAGCGGTCGTCGGCGAGGCCGTCGCCGAAGGCCGCCTGGATCCTGCGCTTGAGCGCGTCGGCCGGGGCGAGCTCGGCCTTCGTTCGCTTGGGGGCCATTGGCTCCTAAGCGAGCGGCGCTAGAAGTTAGGCGCGCCGGCGCCCCGGCTAGGCCGGCTTCACGTTGTGGTGCAGGTGGAAGACGTTGTCCGGGTCGAACTCCGACTTGACCGCCGCCATGCGCTCGTAGTTCTCGGGTCCGTATCCCGCGCGCACTCGGTCCTCGCCCTCGTCGCCGAGGAAGTTGAGGTAGACGTCGCCCGAGGCGAAGGGCTTCATGTCCTTGCAGACCGCCCGGGCCCAGGCGATGCCGCGCTCGTCGTCCTCCGCGTCGTCCCAGAGCCCGAACGGGTGGGCCGTCCACGGGGCATCGCGCCAGGGCAGCGGCCAGGGGCCGGCGCCGCGGGCTACCTGGCCGCCGTTGGGGAAGAGGAGGTGTTGTGAGGCCGAGGGCACGACCATGTCGGCCGAGCGGTCGCAGAACAGCTTCACTGCCTCGTCGGGAAGGGAGCGCAGGTGTTCGGCCGACCAGTAGTTGCGCAGGCCGGGCGGGTCGTCGATCGCGCACTGGAGCTCGGCGTAGGGCATCTGCTCCAGCAGCTGGGCCTCCGGCTCCAGCTCCAGCAGCGGGGCGATCGCCTCGCGCGCCTCGGCCTCGGGGCCCGCGTAGATGACGATCGCGCCGGCGACCAGCTTGCCCTGCAGGTGGTCGGGGACGAAGTCCTCGGGGGGCCCGGTGATGTAGGCGAAGCCGCCGCCGAGCTCGTCGGGGGCGCCGCCGTCGATCAGGTCGCGGTAGGTGAGGCCGAGCTCCTGGCCGCGCTCGCCGGGCCAAAGGAGCAGGCCGAAGGTCGCGGCGTCGAGCGGGCTGAGCCGGAAGACCAGCTCGGTTGCGATTCCGAAGTTGCCGCCTCCGCCGTGGAGGGCCCAGAACAGCTCGGGGTTCTCGTCCTCGGAGGCCTTCACGGTCCGTCCGTCGGCGGTGGTCAGGGTGACTGACTCGAGCGCGTCGCAGGCGAGGCCGAACTTGCGCTCCATCCAGCCCGAGCCGCCGCCCAGGGTGAGCCCCGCGACGCCGGTGGTCGAGACGCGGCCGCCCGTGCTCATCAGGTTGTGGGGTTGGGTGGCGCGGTCGAAGTCGCTCCAGGTGGCGCCGCCGGCGACGGTCGCCGTGCGCGCGCCGGGGTCGACCTCGACCTGGTTCATGCGCCGCAGGTCGACCACCAGGCCCCCCTCGGAGAGGCCGGCGCCGGCGACGCTGTGGCCGCCGCCGCGGATCGCCACCTCGAGCCCACGATCGCGGGCGAAGGCGAGGGCGGCGGCGACATCGGCCGGGCTCTCGCACTGCGCGATCGCAGCCGGGCGGCGATCGATCATCGCGTTGAAGATCGAGCGCGCCTCGTCGTAGCCGGCGTCCTCGCTCGTCAGGACCTCGCCTGCAAGTTGATCCCTCAGTCCCGCGGTGTCTGGGCCCAGCTGCTCGGTCGTCATCGCCTCTCCTCAGCGTCGTGGTGTCGGGAGGATCGCTGGTTGAGGCACTCAAGACAAGTCCGAGAAGTGGACCGAAACCCTTCCTCCGAAAACAATGAGGCCGGCGTCTTCCTGACGCCGGCCTCTGGAGAGGGCCCCCAAGCAGGGCCAAGATGTGGGAGCGCGCTAGGCGGCGCTGGGGATGCGGAAGAAGCTCGTCATCTGCGTGGCGAACATGAGGTCGCCCTCGATCTTCAGCTTGCCCGCCATGAACAGCGTCGGGCCGGCCTCCTGGCCGGTGACGAGCTTGAGGAAGGGGACCGGGCCGGCGGTCATGGTCATCTTCGGGGAGTCGCTGGTGGGCTCCTCGTTGACGGTGATCGAGCCGTCCTTGATCACGGCCTCATAAACATCCACACCGCCATCAGCGCCGCCCCCGGGCGCGTCGGTGATCTTGAAGTGGACGACGGCGTCGACGTCCTTGATCTGGGCGGGGTCGGCGTGGTCGGCCATGCGGCCGAAGATCTCGCCGAGGATCCTCTTGCGGGTGTCCGCGTCGCTCATCGCGGCGGCCAGGTCCTCGTCGCTCATCTGGCCCGCCAGCGCGGCGAGCTGGTCGGCGTCGGCGCCCTCGAGGGCCGCGGCGGCGTCGGCGGGGCTCTCGTTCTGGCTGCTGTCTTCGCTCACGACTGGGCTCCCTTGTACATTTGATCGAGTGATTGCTACCGAGAGTAAGAAAAAGCTACCATAAGTAGGAATGGCGAGCGGAACGACACCGAAGACGCGCAACGGGACGGGGAGAAAGCGCGCCGCGCACCTGGGCCCCGAGCGGCGGCGCCCCGAGGTGCTCGACGCCGCCCTGGAGCTGTTCCTCGAGAGCGGCTACCAGGGGACCTCGATGGAGGCGATCGCCCGCGCCGCCGGGGTGACCAAGCCCGTCGTCTACGCCTGCTTCCCGGGCAAGGACGAGCTCTTCCGCGCCCTGCTCGCCCGCGAGGAGGAGCGGATCCTGGGCGAGATCCAGTCCGCCTTCGAGGACACCGACCTCGGCGACCCCGAGCCCACGCTGATCGAGGGCTACACGGGTTTCCTCCGCGCCGTCGCCGCCTCGCCCGACGTCTACCGCCTCATCTTCCTCGGCGAGGGCGGCGGCAACATGGCCGTCGCCAAGCGCATCCAGGCCGGGCGCCAGGCGCAGGTGGAGGCACTGTCGGCGCTGGCGCGAGGGTGGCTCGAGGCACGCGGCGAGCGCTCGCCCGCCGAACTCGACGACACCGCGCGGCTGCTCGGCAATTCCTTCGCCGGCCTCGCCGAGTCGGCCGCCCGCCTGATGCTGAGCGAGCCCGAGCGCTGGACCCCCGAGGACCTCGGCCGCCAGGTCGGCCGCCTCGCTGCCGCGGCCCAGGCCGCCGTCTAGGCCGAGCTCAGCGGACGGGGTCGACGAACCACTCGTCGCCCCGGCGGGTCAGGTCAACGAAGCCGCCGCCGCTGAAGTCGGCCCGGGCGCTGTCGCCGTCGAGCGCGACGTCGGTCACCTCGCCGAAATAGTCAGCGTCCTCCTCGCCGAACTGCCGGCTGTAGCCGGCCGCGCATTGCTTCTGGCCGATGCCCGCGAAGAACCCCCGCGGCAACAGCGCGCAGGCCGCGGCGCCGTCCTCCTCGGCCACGGCGTCGGCCCAGGCCCGCGCGATCTCGCGCGGTCCAGTGCCGTCGTCCGAGCCGCAGGCGCCGAGCACCAGCGCGGCCGCGGCGAGGGCGATCGTGAGGACTCGAGCGGGCACGGCCCCAGCGTAGGGCGGGGGCGGGCTTCCTCGCAAGGAGCTAACTCGCCGGAAACATGCGCGGGCGCCGATCGGGGATAAGCTCGGCGCTCGCCACACACGACCGAAACTAGGAGGAGGCGCAGATGTCGGTTGAGTCATCGTTGAAGGAGTTCGCGGAGACCGAGAGCAATGAGTCGTTCTCGCTCCAGAACTCGAAGTGCCTGAAGGTCGAGCTCGCGGACGAGACGATCCAGGCGAAGCTCGGATCGATGGTCGCCTACCAGGGCGACGTCAACATCGAGCACGCCGGCTCCGGCGGCCTCAAGCGGATGGCGAAGAAGGCGATGACCGGCGAGGGCGCCTCCCTGGCCAAGATCTCCGGCAAGGGCGAGGTCTTCCTGGCCGACATGGGCCAGGACGTCCACGTGCTGAAGCTCGACAAGGAGGCGATCACCGTCAACGGCGCCAACCTGCTCGCGTTCGACGCCGACATCGACTGGGACATCAAGAAGGTCGAGGGCGTCTCGGGAATGCTCGGCGGCGGCCTCTACAACACCCACCTCGAGGGCTCCGGATACGTCGCCCTGATCTCCGACGGCAGCCCCGTGCTGATGACGGTCGACGGCGAGGCGACCTACGCCGACCCGCAGGCCGCGATCACATGGTCGGACGGGCTCAAGACCGGGGTCAAGGCCAACGTCTCGATGAAGAACCTGATCGGCCGCGGCTCGGGCGAGACCTTCACGATGTCCTTCGAGGGCAAGGGATGGGTCCTGATCCAGCCCTCGGAGGGCCGGGTCGCGGGCGGCGCGCCGGCCTCCAGCGGCGGCGGAGGCCTGGGCAACCTGCTCAGCGGCTGAGCACCGGGCGTCCGGCGCGAAACCGATAGAAGTCCGGGCGTGAAGCGCGCCCGGCCGATCGCCCTTGCGACCCTGGCGGTCGCGCTGACGCTGGCCGCCTGCGGCGATGACGGCGAGGAGGGCACGGTCGAGTCCCCGGGCGTGGACGAGACCTCGAGCTCGGTGACCGAGTCCTCGGAGGGGACCGGGCCCGAGGGCGAGCTGACCACCAGCGGCGTCGGCGAAGTCAGCCGCGGCGACACCACCGACGAGGTCGAGGAGCTGTTCGGCGCCCCGGACTCCGAGCAGACCGGCCCCGGCTGCGAGCTCGCGCCCGACAGCCCGGGCGCGATCGCCTGGACCTACCAGCTCTCCGATGGCGCGCTCAACCTCACCTTCGACGCCGCCACGAGCGAGCTCGGCTGGTACCGCAACACCAGCCCCAGCCTGGAGACGACGCTGGGGGACACCGTGGGCGAGGAGTTCGCGGTCCTGCGGGAGAACTGGGGCAACTCGCTGGAGCCGTTCCCGATCGGCGAGCCGACCGCCAAGGCGGGGCTCTGGGTCGTCCGCGACAGCGGCCAACGAGGAGCTGATCTTCGACGTCCGCGGCGGCAGGATCGCCGGGATCCTGGGCGGGGACGTCGCGATCTGCGAGTAGCCCTCAGCCGGTGGCGGGGGTCTGGTCTCCGGCCGGTGAGCTCTCGTCGTCGTCTCCAAGCACGGTGGCGCGGAGGTCCTCATTGGTCGCGAATGCAACGAGCGCAATCGCTCCCAGCGCCAGCACGGCTAGCCCCAGCCGCTTGGCCAGCTGGCCCCGCGGCCTGCGTCGCCCGTGCTGGACCGCGTCCGAGGCCTCGCGCAGGGCGATCGCCGAGTCCGCCAGCCGGTTTCGGAACTTGCGGTCGGCGGGTGCTTTCAGCCCCTTGCGGCTCGCGCGGCGATAGGTGTCTCGGAGCGCAGCCTCGGCCCTGCGGGTGTTCCTGCGCGCATAGTCGTTGTCGAGGTATTGCTCGACATAGGGAATCAGGCTGTCGGTGGTCGATCGCTTTGACATCTCTCCTCCTCAGGTCGTTTTCTGCCTCTTGGGCGTGTCCCGTGGCTCGAGTTGGATCTCGCGCTCGGCGCGGGGAGTGCCCTCTTCGAACTCGGCGCCGCGTTCGCGCTCGGCGTTCAGCTCGTGGCCGAAGAGGATCGCGAGGTTGGTGATCCAGAACCAGATCAGGACCACGACCACGGTCGCGAGGGAGCCGTAGGTCTTGTTGTAGGAGCCGAAGTTCGAGACGTAGAAGGCGAACGCAGCGGACGCCAGGATCCAGATCACCAGCGCGAAGACGCTGCCGGGCGTGACCCACTTGAAGCCGCGCTGCTTAACGTTCGGCGCGGCGTAGTAGAGGATCCCGATCATGAGTACGAACACGGCGGCGATCACCGGCCACTTGACGATGTTCCAGACGCTGACCGCGGTGTCGGAGACGCCGATCGGGCCGGCCACGGCCTCGACGATCGGGCCGGTCATCACGATGCCGATCGCCAGCAGCGCCAGCAGGAGCACCATCACCAGCGTGACCAGCATTTGCAGCGGGCGGAGCTTCCAGAAGGGCCGGCCCTCGGGCGTTTCGTAGATCACGTTCGAGGCCCGCATGAAGGTGCCCACGTAGCCGGAAGCCGACCACAGCGAGACAGCCAGACTGAGCACCAGGGCCAGGCCCGCGCTGCTGCGGCTCGAGGTCACCTGCTCGATCGGCTCCGAGAAGGTCTCGGCGGCCGAGGAGGGTCCGAGCTCGGTGACGATCTCGGTGATCGTGTCGGTGGTCGACTTCGGGTCGCCGAAGAGCCCGACGATCGAGACGAGCGCGATCAGCGCCGGGAACATGGCCAAGAGCCCGAAGTAGGTCAGCGAGGCCGCCCAATCGGTCATGTTGTCCTCGCTGAACTCCGTCGCCGTGCGCTTCAGCGTCGCGAACAGTCCGGTCTTGCGCTCGACCCCTTCGGGCCTGTAGTCGGCGCGCTTCGGTGCCGTCGGTGCCGAGTCCTTTGAGCCGTTGGTCCCCGCTCGTGGCTTGGTCTTGTTCGCGGTCGGCTTCCTGCTCGCCATCGCCTACTCCTTCTCGGGCGCTTCCTCGCCCGGCCAGGACCCGGTCATGCGCGCAAAACCGCGCCTTGCGCCGTGGTCGAAGAGACCGCGGAAGAGCCGGAAGATCGCTCCCTCGACGATCAGCGCCATGACCAGCTTCAAGGCGGCTATCTCCCGATGCTTCGGATCCGGCGGCTCCTCCTCGTCGAACATCCCCCAGGCCTGCTCGAACAGCTTCTTCGCGAGCAAGCCGGCGGCGAGACCGCCGAGGATGCTGATCGGTGTGAACGCGAATTTCACGGCGTCCTTCAGCGGCTGAGCAGCCAGCCGAGCACGATTCCCGCCACGAACGCGCCCGCGACGGGCATCGGGTTCTCACGCGCCGTGTCCACCATCTGCTCGGCGCCGGCGCCGACGCTCTCAGGGGCCGCCTCCTTGGCCCTGGAGCCGAGCTCCTCAGCCTTGCTCTTGGCCGCGTCGAGCTTGGCCTTGGCCTGCGCCTTCACATCCGCCTTGTCCGCGATCGCCTCGACGGTGTCGCCGAGCTCCTCGCGGGATCCTTCGATGTCCTTCTGGATCTCCTCGGGGTCGTTCTGCTTGGAAGCGCTCCTTGAAGCGCTCTTCTGCGGGCTCATGTCCTCGCCTCCTTCACGCGCTGCTGGGTTTCTTGAACGTCCGTCTTGGCGCTGTCGATCGCCCGCTCGGGCACCGGCGGACCGGCCTCTTCGACCTGCTTCTTGCCGGTCAGGGCCAGGATCCCGGCGATCGCTCCATAGACGGCGGCGACGATCAGCGCCGCCAGCCAGGAATCGACAGCGGTGGCGAGAGCGAGGATGGCGGCGGCCGTGACCGCGGCGAACGCGAAGAGACCGAACAGGCCGGCGCCGCCGAAGGCGCCCGCGCCGGTCCCGAACTTCTTCGCCTTCACGGTCATCTCGGCCTTGGCCAGCTCGACCTCCTTGCGTGCCAGCTCCGAGCTCTGCTCGGAGAGCTGCTTGACCAGGGCCCCGAGCGATTCATCGGAGGCGGAACGCCGCCGCCGGCGCCATCGCTGGCCGCTGAAGCTGCCATTGCCGGGGTTCAGGTTTGTATCCGGGTCAGCCATTCAAATCACCCTCCGCTTCGTTCGGGACGCCACGCTTGATGTGGCATGGATGCCCCACTTCGCCCCAGGGAAACGAGTCTGGGCAGCCTGCAGCGCCTAAGTGAGACATGAACCCGATCCAGCCTGTTTCAAGTGGGACATTGGCGGGCAGGCTCCACGCAACGCAGGTAGAGAAGGAGGGCGAAGATCGCAGTCGCACCGACACGAACCGACGCCGTTGAGAACGCCGAGCGCATCCTCGAGGCGGCCGCCCGCCTGATGCGGCGCTCTCCCCAGACGACGCTGGCCGAGGTCGCCGCCGCCGCCGGCGTTTCGCGATCGACCCTGTATCGACACTTCCCCTCCCGCGATGCGCTGATCGGCGCCCTCGGCGACCTGCCTGCCGCCGGGCCGGCGCACGAGGCGGACAGTCTGCGAACGCCGGGTCGGCTCGGCCGCGAGCGGCCCGTGGAGATGGAGGCGATCCAGGCCTTCGACGTGGTTCCCCCGCCGATGCTGCCCCAGCAGCTCGTCGCCGAGGCGGAGAGGATCGCGGGGGTGCCCGTCGCGCTCTACGTCGTCGACATCGACGGCTCACACCTGCTTCGCGTCGCGGGCGCCGATCGCCTTCCCGATCGTCTGCCCGCGCCGCTCGCCGTCGGTCCCGAGCTAGACGCCGACGGCATCGCCGAGCTTCGCTCGCAGTATCTGAGCGATCACCCCGGCACCGAGCTGATCCCGCTCTGGCTACGAGGGCGGGCGACGGGCGTCCTGATCGCGTTCGGAGCTCCGCTGCGCAATCTCAGCGGGCTCGCCCGCCAGGCCTCCGCCGCTATGACACTGGCCGATCGCTACACCGATGTCCTCGCACGGACGCAGCGGCGCAAACAGCCGACGGCCGCCGCCGAGATCCAGCAGAGCCTGCTGCCGCCGCGGATCGCGCGCATCAGCGGCGGCGAGATCGCCGGCAACATCCTGCCGACCTATGAGGTCGCCGGCGACTGGTTCGACGTGATCGAGAATGCCGACGGCGTCTGGATCACGCTGGCCGACGGCCTGGGCGGCAGCGGGTCCCGGGCCACCGCCTCCTCGGCCGTCGCGTTGGGAGCGCTGCGCGCCAGCAGGCGCAGCGACGCCAGCATCAGCGAGGCCCTGATCGTGATGCACCAGACGCTGAAGGAGATGCCGGGCCCGCGAACCGAGATGACAGCGATCATCGCCCGCTGGGACGCCGCGACGCACGAGCTCACCGTCGCAAACTGCGGTCACGTGCCGCCGGTGATGATCCGCGCCAACGGCAAGGCAGATCTGCTCCAGGTGCGCAAGGCGCGCGGCCTCGGGGGGCGCGCGATGCCGAAGCCAGCCGAGCGCACCGCGCACCTCGGTCCTGGCGACCGCCTGCTGATGGTCTCCGACGGGGTCGTGGTCGAGGGCAAGGGCAAGGCCGGCCTCGAGATGGACGGCGTGATTGCCGCCGCCCAAAGCTCCCAGCATCAGACCGCCGCCGACACGGTCCGCAAGGTGCACACCGCCGTGCTCGAGGCGGCCGGATCCGATCTCGAAGACGACGCCACCGCGGTCTGCTTGTCGGTGAGCTGAGCCGCGTGGAGATCTGCGAGTAGCGGCCGGGTCGGCCGGCGACCGAGCGCCTAACGGCGCTCGGAGGCGACGCGGCCGCCGAGGGCGGCGACAATCACCGCGGCGACGACGGCCGCAGCGAGGAACAGGGGAGCGAGGACCCGCGAGGCCGTCTTGCCCGGGATGTATCGAGGCGCACCCATGCCAGGTCGGTTACCCAGGTTTCTGTGCGCGAAACCGGCGGGTTCCCGGACTCAGCCGCCGGCGTAGGCGGCGACCCGGCCGGCCCACTCGTCCAGCTTGCGCTCGGTCGACGCGCGCGCCGCCGCGTCGCTCGCCCGCAGCATGAAGACGGAGCGGGTGACCCCGGCCTCCTCGTAGCGGCGCAGCGACGTCGGGGTCCCTGGGCGGGATCTGCAGCGTCACCGGGATCGGGCCGCGCCCGGCCTCGGCGGCGCGGCGCTGCAGCTCCTCGATGCGGGGGATGTTGTGCTCCTCGTCGCCGATCCGGTTCGGGAACCAGCCGTCGCCGTAGGCGAGGACGCGGTCCAGCACCTTGGCGCCGTTGCCGCCGACCAGCACCGGCGGGTGGGGATCCTGGACCGGCTTCGGCCAGCACCAGATCGGGTCGAAGTCGACGTACCTGCCGTGGTACTCAGCCTCGTCGTGGGTCCAGATCTCCTTGATCGCCTCGACCCGCTCGCGCATGATCCCGAAGCGCTTCGAGGGATCGGTGCCGTGATTTCGCATCTCCTCCAGCAGCCAGCCGGCGCCGACCCCGAACAGGAAGCGGCCGCCGGAGAGCCGGTCGACCGAGGCGGTCTCCTTCGCGGTCTGGATGGGGTCGCGCTGGGCGACCAGGCAGATCGCGGTCCCGATCTTGATGCTCTCGGTCGCATCGGCCATCGCCCCAAGGCAGATGAAGGGGTCGTGGATCCGCTTGTACTCCATCGGCAGCTCGTCCGGGAAGGCGGGATGTGGCGTCTCGCGCTCGACCGGGGCGTGGCTGTGCTCCGTGACGAATACCGACTCGAACCCGCGCTGCTCGCACATGCGCGCCAGCTCGGCCGGCTCCACCGATTCGTCGGTGGGGAAATACGAGACGCCGAAGTCCACGGCGCGATCCTTTCAGGCTGAGGGAGGAGTCGATAGCCTCGCCGGGCGATGCCAGACCTCGGCGAGCCAGCTTCCTATCTGGTCCTGCAAGCGGGCGCCGCGGTCTATTCCTGCGACGGCGAGAAGGTCGGCGAGGTCGAGGACGTGCTGGCGGACCCCGAGATCGACATCTTCGACGGGGTCATCCTCGACACGAGCGTGCTTCCCGGCGGGCACCGCTTCGTCGACGCCGACCAGGTCGAGGAGATCTTCGAGCGCGGGGTGCTGCTGAAGGGCGACCGGGCCGCGGCGGACTCCCTGCCCGAGCCGGCCGAGAACCCCGCCGCGATGGAGGCCGACCCGACCGACGAGCCGGACTCGAAGCTCGAGCAGCGCCTGCACCGCGCCTGGGAGCTGCTCTCGGGCAAGGAGCCGAAGGGCTAGGCGGCCTCGGGCCGCACGCAGAACGCGCCTTCGGTGTAGCCCTGGGAGCCGATGTCGAGCGCCCAGTTGAAGCGGGCGCGGAGGTTCTCGATCGCGGCCGCGTAGGTGAGCTCGACGATCTGCGGCTCGTCGAAGCGTTCCCGCAACCGGCCGAAGAGCTCGTCGGAGACCTCGACGGGCGTGCGGCTGATCGCCTCGGCGTACTCGAGCACGAGCTTCTCGTCATGGTCGAAAAGGTCGGAGTCCCGGAACGCCGGCAGGGCCCGAGCTGCTCCTCGCTGATGCCCTCGCCGCGGGCCAGCCACGAGCCGAAGTCCATGCACCACTCGCAGCCGACGATCGCGCCCGCCTTCAACTCCATCAGCGTCTTCAGCTTCTTGGGCGCTCGCTTGGCGCCGCCGAAGGCGAGCTCGAGGGCGCCGTAGCCGTTCATCAGCCGCGGGTTGTGGCCCTGGATGGCGACCGGCTCGGGCAGCTTTCCCCCGGCCTGGCGCTTGGCCAGGCGCCAGGTCAGGCGGGTGAGCGGGCCGGGATTCTCGGGCGGGGCGATGCGAGACATCTCATGCCTCCTTCGGGGTCGTTCGCGCGGGCGCCGAGGCAGGCGCGGGGTCCTGGCGGGACCCGGTGGCGAGGTAGAGGATCGCAAGCGGCAGCAGGCTCTGGAGCACGAGCCCGCCGAAGCTGACGATGTTGTCGCCGGTCGAGTAGCTCTCGAAGGTGGTGCCGTGGTAGATCGCGTGGGGGAGGGAGCCGACGAACAGCGCGATCGCGGCGGCCTGCACCACGCGGCGGTCCATCCAGGCGGCGGCGAGCCCGGCCAGCACGGCGAGGCCGAGCCCCGCCGAGCCGAAGTCCCGGAGCAGGTGCTCGTTGTAGGGGGGCAGCGCCGCGGCCCAGGCCGAGGGGCCGGTCGGGAAGTCGTCGTAGAAGTCGCGGGGCGCGATCAGGATCCACGCCGCCACCACGCCGATGGTCACGGCCAGGTAGATGAGGCCGACGCGGATGATCGTCGCGTGCCGTTCGATCTTCATCATCAGGTCCTTTCTCTCTTGGGCTGCGGCGACTCGGCGAGGGCCATGGCGACGTCGACGACGGCGTCGATGAATCGGTCCTCGTCCACGCCCGCCGGGTAGCGGCCGAAGACGTCGAACTCGACGCTGTAGCCCAGCAGCGCCCCGACCATGACCACCGCGACGGCCTCGACGTCGCAGTCGGGGAACTCGCCGGAGCCGACCTTGAGGCTGATGAAGCCCGTCACCTCCTCATAGGAGCGGTCCACGATCCGCTCCTGGTAGCGGCGCTTCAGCTCGGGGAAGCGGTCGCCCTCGGTGATCACGATCCGGCGCAAGGCGCGCTCGCGGCCCAGCGTCTGGATGCCGAAGCGGGTCAGCAGGGTGAGCTCGGCGCGGAGGTCGCCGAGCGGCATCAGCTCGATCGCCGAGTGCAGGGCCTCGATCTCGGCGACGTGGCGCTCGAACGCGGCCTCGAGCACGGCCTCCTTGCTGGGGAAGTGCTTGTAGAGGGCGCCGGCGCGGGGGGTGAGCCCGGCCGCCTGCTCGAGCTCGCCGACCGTCGTTCCCTTGAAGCCCTGGTCGGAGAAGAGCGCGATGCCGGCGTCGACGATGCGCTCGGGGGTGGTGCGCGCGGGGGCCGCCGTTGCCGCCGTTGTCAGCGCCGGGTTCCATTTGGTAAGCGAATGATTACCAGATTCGGGCACTCGGAAGTCTGCGGGAAACTACGGATACGCGGAGGCCGTTCGTGCACGACCCTTTGGGCGATGCCGAGGATTAGCCTGAATAGGGGGCGCAGCCGGCGCGAATGCCCCAGTTGCCGCGTGCAGGCGAGGAGCAGGAAGCTCACCACGTGCCCCAACTGCGGCCATGCCTACGCCGCGCCGGTGAAGCTGCCGGTGCCGGAGCCGGCCCGGATTCGCACCACCCCGGTCAGCTAGCCGGATTCCCCCTTCGCCGCTTAGAGGTGTGCTTTACAAACAGCTGCTTCGCATGGAAAGGAGCACTCTTCGACCTGGCGCTCGCTTCTCGCGCAAGGGAGACACTCTGAGCGAGGCCCGTTCCGCTGCTCCTTCTCGTCCGTTCCGACCGTGTCGCGAGCCTCGACCGGGACGCCTGCTTCAAACGGAGAGCGAATCCGGCTCGGTCCTCGCTCTTCAGCCGGTCTCCCCGGCAGCGGCGTCCTGGTACTCGTCGTTGCGGCGCCACCAGGCCGGTCCGAACTCCAGGCCTTCCTCGTTACGACCGAGCGGCGCCATGTCGAGCATCCGGTAGGTCCCCATCAGCTGCTCGACACCGCGCGCGTAAGTCGAGTAGGTGTGGTGAACGACCCCATCCACGATCGCGAAGGCGCTCATCCCCTCCTTCTGCGGCTCGGGCTGGTCCCAGTGGCGGAAGTTGTATTCGGCACCGCTCCGCTGCTGCTCCTCGGTGAAGGCGGCTCCAAAGTCGTACTTGAACTCGCTGCCGAGGGATGAGACCCAGGGAATCGCCAGCCCATTCGCTCCTTGTACGGATGAAGCTCCTCGAGCGGCGCGATCGACTCGGCCACCAGGGTTACGTCGCGGCCGTTGAGGTGCGGGACCGCGCCGTCGAAGTGATCGGCGGCGAACGAGAGCCGGTGCATCCCGGATTCTCCTCGTCGACCCGGAACCCGTAGCCGAACATGAAGTGGTAGACGAGGAGCTGGGAACGGCCGTCGAACAGCTCCGCCAGCGTCCGCGTGCCCTCGTCGGTGTCGAACCGGTACTCCTTCTCGACCCGAACCCACGGCAGCTCGCGCCGCCGTTCCGCGAGCTCGTCGCCGCGGCGGCTGAGCTCCTTCTCCTCCGCGAGCAGCTTGTCTCGCTCGGCCTGCCACTCCTCCTGGGTTCCCACTGCGTGCTCCGTCATCGCGTCTACCTCCTTATTTCGTGGTCCCCACACTAGATAGAGAGCGGCTGCGTCCCAGAATTCATCGGAGACGTAACCGTCAGATAGCTGCTTTGGACGAGAAGCAGCACTCGAGTAGGGAGGGTTCATCAGCCGAAGCGCCGGCTCCTCCATGCCGCGTCGGAATCCCGCGCAGATGAACGGCGGTGAGCCGTCGCGGGGTCCGTGATTCGTGCGGGAATACCGATGGTTTCTTCGGTCGTCGGTTAGGGTCGCGATGCAAGCGAACGGAAAGGAAGGCGTATGTTGCGTCGCAGCTCATCATTCTGTCGGTAGCGGCCCTGATGACCGCGATGTTCGTCGTGGTACCTGCTGCTCCAGCAAATCCGCCCAGTGGCGGGGGCGGGACGGGTTGTGCTGCGGGTCAGCTGAATGCGTATTCCGCGATTGGCTTTGCGGACCCTTCGGGCGAACAACAGGCTCCGTATCGAGACAATCCGGGGATAGCGCACGGGGGCAACGGTCCAATCCACGGATTCGACACCTCCGACCAAACACCTAGGACTTGGATACAACCAACTGTCGTTCATAGCTCAGCACCGCTGAGCCGCAAGAGCATTGGTGGGCAACCGGGCCGGGGCTTATAACCCGGCTCGGTTTGTTTCAGACAACGAGCGCAGGTCCCGCGCGGGGACGCTCGACCAAGGCGACGCGAGTACGAGCGGGAGCTGTCTCGAAAGCGCAAGCCGTTGAAGCCCGGCAGCCGCGGTTACGTCGAAGCTGTGGCGAGGAGAGACGCTGATCCCAACTACCGGCGCCCCAAGCGCTGAGTCGCGTGAGTCCGCTTTGCATGGAAAGCGAGTACCTGCGCCCTAGCGCGATACTGAGCGGGCGATGTCGGAGGAGAACGTGGAGATCGTGCGACGCTCGGCCCAGCTGTATTCCGCGGGCGAGTTTGATGAGGCCCTTGACCTCGATGACCCTGACATCGAGCTTGACGCCCGCCACTTTCCAGAGGGCCGCACCTATCGCGGCCGGGAGGGGGTGCGAAAGTTCTTTCGCACGTACGCAGGCACGTGGGAATCGTTCGAAATCGAGTTTGAGGACTTCTTTGACGCAGGTGACCAGGTCGTGGTGTTCGCCCGGGACCACGGCATCGGGCGGACCAGCGGCGTGCCCGTCGAGTTTGTTTACGCCCAGCTCATCACGCTTCGCGATGGGGAAAGGTCACCCGGTGGCAAGCGTTCACTGATCGCGACGAGGCCCTCGAAGCCGCCGGGCTGTCGGAGCAGCCGGACTAGCGCTTTGGACGAGAAGCGGCGCTTTGCATGGAAAGCAGCGCTTCTTGAACCGGCCCTCGCTTCTCGCGCGAAGCGGCACAGAGAGGGAGTCATCCCGCGCGTGCTCGTTAGAGGAGTCTCACCCGGCTTTTGTTGGGTGTTCGATCAAGGAGCCCGGGACGTGATGTAGAGGAGACCGGGACGTGATGTAGATGTCTGATCGACGGAGCGAGGGCCAAGTCGATGGGTCACCCGACGGGACGCTTGT
>CAWDSZ010000008.1:0-89385 GCA_963805075.1 uncultured Solirubrobacterales bacterium | reverse complement strand
TCCCGTTGACGGCGCAGATGTCGTAGTCGGTGCTGTAGGGCAGGCCGATCATCGGACGCGGGGGCACCGCGGTGTCATCGGGGACCCGGCCGCTGGCGTCGGTGTTGGTCGTCAGCGTGCGAAGCAGGCCGCCGCACATGTCGTCCCTGACCGTGATGTCACCGCCGGAGACGCGGGTGCCCTGGCTCGAGGGGCCGGTGCCGCTCCACAGCGTTATCTGCAGCGACGGCAGCTGCAGGATCGGTCCCGTCACCGTGCCGCCGACGGGTACGACGGCGCTGCCGAGGCCGGGGCCGGTGCCGGGGTTGTTGTTGCCGCAGGTGCCCGCGTAGACCGACTGAGGGGTCGCGAACGGGTACATCGTCGTCGGCGTGCTCAGCTGGAGCTGGCGGGTGCCGACGGTGAAGACCCTCGCGGTGGTCATGCTCGAGTGGTCCACGACGAACGAGTTCCAGGTCATCGGGTCAAGGTTGTTGGTGTAGTCACGGGTCCTGAACGAGACGTTCTGGATCCGCCCCGGGCTGTCGAACTCGTAGGCGACGGTGTTGGTGCTGCCGGCGACGACGCTCACGGTTTCCGTCGTCGGAGGGTTGCCGTCGGGGTCGACCTTGCCGGCGACGGCGCCGCCGAAGTTGAGCGCGTAGTTGCCCGCCGTCACGTTTCGCCACAGCACGCAGCCGCCGGGGCCCGTGGTGCCGCTGAAGGAGCTGGGGCCGGTGCCGCTCATCGACACGCCGGGCATCCCGTTCGCGCGCGAGTCCTTGACGGACGCCAGCAGCGAGCCGCTGTTGGGAACGACCGAGCCGTTCGGCGGTGAGACGACGCTGCTCACGGTCACCGGGGGGCGCGTCCCGATGCTGGCCCAGGTGACGGTCGACCTCACCTGAAGGATGTCGCGCGAGCCGGTGCCCGAGGCGCAGGTGTTGGTGGTAGCGGTCTCGGTCCCGAAGGTCGTCTGGGAGCGGATCGTGTAGGTCTGCCCGTCGAGCGTCGTCGTGCGGGTCTGATCCAGGCCACTGAGGTCGGCGACGCGCATCGCGCGCATGCGCTCGACGTCGGCCTCGGCCAGCGAGTGCGCCCGCGCCCGGTGCCGCTCCTGGGCGGTCGCCCGCGTCCCCGAGTCGAATGCGACGAAGACCCCGAGCGCGACGATCACCAGCAGCATCGCGCTGACGACGATCTCGATCAGGATGAACCCACCCTGGTCCTGACGGAGGCTGTTCAAAGTCGGCTTTCTCATCGTTCCCTCGAGGAGGGGGAGCACGCGGAGGGCGGGCACAGGGCCCGCCCTCCACAGAACTCGTTCCGGCTCATAGACAGAACCGAGGCGCGTTTCCTAGCCGCCCCAGCCGCCGGTCGGACAACCGCCGCCGACAGGCGTGCACGTGAACGTGAACGCGCCGGCACCAGTGCGGCCGATGCTGAACGTCCGGGTGCCGCCCGAACCCGCGCTCGCCGCAGTGACCTGATAACTGTTGGCCGTAGCGGTGGGCACGGTGACGACGTTGACTCCGGAGGTCGCGACCGTGTTCTCGATCCCGTTCAGGAGCGCCGGGGTGGCACCTGCGTAGCTACCACCGTTGTCGGTCGCGTACGTCTCAATCGCGGTCTGAGCCGCCCTGGCCATCGCCTTGGCGTCCGAATCCTGCGCCTTCTCACGCTGGTTGAAGAACGTCGGGATTGCGATCGCCGCGAGGATGCCGAGGATCAGCATCACGACCAGGAGCTCGATGAGGGTGAAACCCTCATCTCGTCCCATTCGCTTGCGGAGCTGAATCAGCATTGGATCTCCTTTTTGATTTCCAATTGCGGTTCCAGAGCCCCGTAGCTCCCCGTCGGTGTCTGCTGACCCCGGTGGTAGCCCGGCTGACTCCTCAGGTTTCCCCTAGGAGCCCCGATGGCTTTGCGTCCCCACCTCGCGGCGAGTTTGCCCTTGCACCGTGGCTCTGGTGTTTCTACTTACGCCCCGACCATCGGACCAGCGACTGGGTGCCTTTAGCGACAACCCCAATAACGGTGAGCCGATTGCAACCCGACGTTCGTCCAGGCTTCGACTCGATAGCTTCAGCGCCGTGAGCGAATCAGCACCGGAATCGCCCGCCACAGATCCCGGCCGCGGCCGGCTGCTGTTCGCGGGCGTCCTCGCCGCCGCCCTGCTGGTCGCCCTCGTGATCGTCGTCGTGCTGGGCGACTCCGAGGAGGAACGCGAGTTCAGCGCAGCCCCGCCGCAGTGCATCGAGGGCTGGAACGACGACGAGGCCGCGATCGCCTTCGGCCGGCACCAGTCGGGCTCGCACGGCTACTACGAGGTCCAGGTGCTGACCCTCAGCAGCGACGGCTCGGCCGAGGTCAGCCCCGCCGCGGAAGGGAGCGAACTGCGCGGTCGTGTTCGCCGCCACGGCACTCGACCCCGAGCCGGTCTCGGCCGCCCAGATCCAGAAGCGCGGCGCCTGGATCCCGCTCTCGCAGCTCGCCGAGCCCGACCGGCTCGCGGACCTCCAGCTCGAGGCGCAGTCGGCCTACAACGCCCAGATCGGCCCCGACGGGCGGATCACCGAGCTCTAGGGGGAACAAGGCCGCAGGCTTTGGAGCAGCCGCTTGCGGCTGCGACTGACGCGGGCGGCCGCCAGTGACCCCGCCTGCGAAGCCCTACTTGATCTTGTCGTAGAGGCTGAAGATCGGCAGGTACATCGAGATCACGATGAACCCGACGACGCCGCCGACGAAGACGATCATCACCGGCTCCAGCAGCGAGGTCAGCGCCTTCACCTTGGCGTCCACCTCGGCCTCGTAGAAGTCCGCGATCTTGGTCAGCATGTGCTCCAGCTGGCCCGACTCCTCGCCCACCGAGACCATGTGGGCGACCATCGGCGGGAACAGGTCCGCGCGCTCCTGCACCGGATGCGCGATCGAGCCACCGCTCTTGACCGAGTTGTAGACGTCGTCCATCGCCTCGGCGATCAGCACGTTCCCCGAGGTCTCGCCGGTGATCTTCACCGACTGCAGGATCGGCACGCCCGAGGCGACGGTGCCCGAGAACGTTCGGGACCAGCGCGCCAGCGAGACCTTCTGCACCACGTCGCCGATCTGGAACGGGATCTTCAGCTTGATCGCATCCCATCGGCGTCGTCCGCGCTCGGTCTTCTTCCACTGCGAGAAGCCGATTGCTGCCCCGATCAGGCCCGGGAGCCAGATGAACCAGTAGCTTGGTGACCACATCCGAGATCGCGACGGTGATCTGCGTCATGAACGGCAGCTCGGCCGTCTCGCCCGGCTGGTCGGCGGCGAGCTCCTCGAAGACCCCGATGAAGACCGGCACGATGAAGGCGACGACCGCCAGCATGATCACGACCGCCACCGCGAACACGAAGGCCGGGTACATCAGGGCCGAGCGGATCTGGCGCTTGAGCGCGTCCATCTTCTCGAGGTGGAAGGCGATGCGGTCCAGCGCCTCCTCGAGCCGGCCCGAGGTCTCGCCCGAGCGCACGATCGAGCGGAACAGCTGGTCGAAGATCTCGGGCTGCCGCTCCATCGAGTCCGCCAGCGAGCTGCCGGCCTCGACGTCCTGGCGGATCTTGCGGATCGCCTCGGACAGGCGCTCGTCCTCGGTCTGGTCCTCGAGCGTGTAGAGCGAGCGCAACATCGGCATGCCCGAGCCGATCAGGGTCGCGAACTGGCGCGAGAAGACGGCCAGCTCGCGCATGCCCATGCTGCGGAAGCGGTCGAGGAACCGCTCGAGCTTCACCGACTCCTTCTCCTCGGAGACATCGAGCACGATCAGCCCGCGGTCGCGCAGCTGCTCGGTGACCTGGGACTTGGTCTCGGCCTCCACCTCCCCGCGAGAGGGGATTCCGGCGGTGTCGATCGCCCTGAACGCGTAGGTGCTCATCGATCAGTCCGTGTAGACCGGCTGCGGCTGCGCCGCGGGCTGTTGGGCAGCCTGCGGCGGCATCCCGCCCCCATTCGGCTGCGGAGCGGCGCCGCCCATGAGGCGCTTGAGCTCCTCGGGGACGCTGGCGCGCTCCATCGCGAGCTCGCGGCTGATCCGCCCCATGCGCACCAGCTGCGCCAGGTGGGCGTCCATGGTCTGCATTCCGATGCTGCCCGAGGTCTGGATGGCCGAGTAGATCTGGTGGCTCTTGCCCTCGCGGATCAGGTTTCGGACGGCGGGGGTCGGCATCAGGATCTCGCAGCCGACCACGCGGCCGCTGCCGTCGGCCGTCGGCAGCAGCTGCTGGGTCACGATCCCCTGCAGGGCGACGGAGAGCTGCATTCGCACCTGCTTCTGCTGCCCTGAGGGGAACACGTCCACGATCCGCTCCACGGTCTGCGCGGTCGACTGGGTGTGCAGGGTGGCGAACACGAGGTGGCCGGTCTCGGCCGCGGTCAGCGCCGTCGCCATCGTCTCCAGGTCGCGCATCTCGCCGACGAGGATCACGTCGGGGTCCTCGCGCAGCGCCGACTTCAGCGCCAGCGAGAAGTCGTCCGCGTCGGCCCCGATCTCGCGCTGGTTGACGATGCAGCGCTTGTGGTCGTGCAGGAACTCGATCGGGTCCTCGATCGTGAGGATGTGCTCGTCCCGCTCGGAGTTGATGATGTCGAGCATCGCCGCGAGGGTCGTCGACTTGCCCGAACCGGTCGGCCCGGTGACGAGCACGAAGCCGCGCGGCTTCTGGGTGAAGTCCCGCAGCACGGGCGGCAGGTTGAGCGCCTCGAGGGCCGGGATCTCGTGCGGAATGCGCCTGAACGCGGCGCTGATCGCGCCGCGCTGGAAGAAGCAGTTGACGCGGAAGCGGGCGACTCCCGGGACCGCGTAGGCCAGGTCCAGCTGCTTGTTGGACTCGAAGCGCTTGCGCTGGTCGTCGTTCAGCATCCCGTAGATCGTGTCGCGAGTGGCCTGGGCGGAGAGCTTTCCGTACTCCGGAAGCGGCGTGATCTTGCCCTTCACACGGATCGCCGGCGGGAAGCCGGGGCTGAGGTGGACGTCGGATGCCCGTTCGGTGGCCATCCGGGTCAGGACCTCGGCGAAATCGAATTGTCTGGTGGCAGCCTCCATCAGCCTCGTTCTTTGATCGTCCGCGGGGGCGCGGAACTTGAGTGGCTAGCTGGCAACACGGGCGATCTCCTCAATGCTGGTCACGCCCGAGCGGACGAGCTGCAGGCCCGCCTCGCGCAGCGTCAGCATCCCCTCCTCGCGCGCCGCGGCCGAGATCTCGGACTCGGGGGCGAGCGCGACCACCAGCTCCTTGATGCGCGGGCTCAGGACCATCACCGAGTAGACCCCGACGCGGCCCTTGTAGCCGATGCGGTGGCAGCGGGCGCACCCGACCTTCTCGTAGGCCTCGATGTCAGCGGCGGCGCGAAAACCGGCCTCCTTCAGAACCGACTGGGAGATCACCGTCCGCTGCTTGCAGTTCGAGCACAGCACGCGGGCGAGTCGCTGTGCGACCACGCAGTCGACGGCCGAGGAGGTGAGAAAGGACTCCACCCCCATCTCCGTCAGCCGGGTGATCGCGCCGGGGGCGTCGTTGGTATGCAGCGTGGTCAGGACCATGTGGCCCGTGAGGGCGGACTCGATCGCGATCCGCGCGGTCTCCGCGTCGCGGATCTCGCCGACCATGATCACGTCGGGGTCCGCGCGCAGCACCGAGCGCAGCCCGGTGGCGAACGTGAGCCCGGCCTTGCGGTGGACCCCGATCTGGTTGACACCCTCCAGCCGATACTCGACCGGGTCCTCGATCGTGATGATGTTCTTGTCGACCTCGTTGATCTCCTGGAGCGCCGCGTAGAGCGTGGTCGACTTTCCCGCGCCGGTGGGCCCGGTGACCAGCACCGCGCCGTAGGGCTGGCGAAAGGCGGTCTCGAAGCGCTGGCGGGGCTCGCCGGCCATCCCCAGCTCGTCCAGGGTGCGCAGGGCCTTCAGCTGGTCGAGGATGCGGACCGTACACCCCTCCCCTCGCTGAGTCGGCAGCGTCGTCACGCGCAGATCGACGCGGCGATCCTCGATCACGATCCCCACCCGTCCGTCCTGCGGGACGCGCTTCTCGGCGATGTCGAGCTCGCTCATGATCTTGATGCGGCTGACGACGCCGCTGACCATCCGCCCGGGGACCCGCGCGGCCTCCTGGAGCACCCCGTCGATGCGGAAGCGGATCCGCATCTCCTTCTCCTCGCGCTCGAAGTGGACGTCCGATGCCCCCTCGGCGACGGCCTGCGCGAGGATGCTGTTGACGAGCTTGATGACGGGCGCGTCGTCGGCGCTGGCGCGGATATCCGTGATCTCCGCCTCCGGCTCGGGCAGCGAGGCCCCCTCCTCCTCTTCCTCCTCGACCGCGCTTGCGACGGTGCTCTCCAGGGTGGAGAGCTTCCCGACCAGCGCCTCGATGTCCCCGGCCGACGCGACCGCGACCCGGCAGCTCAGCCCGGTCGCCATCTGCACGTCGTCCAGCGCCAGCACGTTCGCCGGATCCGCCATCGCCAGCAGCAGCGTCTGCTCGTCGACGAAGGCGATCGGCACCACCTGATAGCGGCGGGCAGTCTTGACCGAAATCAGGTTCGCGGCGCCGGTGTCCACCTGGTAGACGGCCAGGTCGACGTAGTCGAGGCCGTAGCGCTCGGCGGTCGCCTGCGCCAGCCGCTCGGAATCGATCAGGTTTCGGTTCAGCAGGATTTCCTCGGGCGTCTGGCCCGAGGTGCGGGCCGCCTCGATCGCTTCGTCCACCTGCTCGCGAGACGCGTAGTCGAGCTCGACGATCACGTCCGTGACGAAGCTTCCCGAGTGACCCCGCCGGCGGGGCGGGGTCAGCCCCGGTGGCCCCGTGGGCGGCGGGCTGCTCGGGCGCAGCCGCGGTGGCCTCGGGGCCGGGAAGCGGGTGCAGATAGTCGGGAAGCTCCCGGGATGCCATCTCAGGCCTACCCCGGGTGGTACGGAACGTCGTCCCGGCCGCTGTAGAGCGCGTCGTCGACTGCCTGGACCACGCTCGCGGTGCTGCGGAAGCCATAGCTCACCGTCGCCTGCGGAGTGTCCCCGCTGATCCTGCGGGGCCGGACCACGACAAGCGCCGGAACGCGACTCACGCCCGCCCCCTGGGTGATCCGCGAGTAGCGGGCGACCTCGCTGGCGGGGGCGACGAAGACGGAGACGCCGGACCGGGAGATCTGAGAGACCGAGTCGCGCACCAGTTCGTCGTCGGTGGCGCCGTCCTTGACGATCAACAGGACCACGGCATTCCCGGACGCATAGGCGCGGGCCACGTCCTCCGGCAGCCCGGGACCCGGGATCAGCGCTTGAGGCGTGACGGTGGTCGCGGAAGCGGGGACGGCGGGGATCGCTCCGGCTACGGGGGCCGCCGTGGCGCCGGCGGCGGCGGCCGGATCGGTCGTGGCTGTCCCGGTGGGCGTCGCGCCGGCGCCCGTGCCGGTTGCCACTGCCGCACCGGCGGCGGTCGGGACGGTTCCGTCCGCGGTTCCGGCCTCAGGCTTGGCCGACATCTTCATGTAGAGCAGGACTCCAGCCAGCAGCATGAAGGCGATCACGCCGGCCTGGACCTTGGGGTTTTCGTTCAGTGCTTTGCGCATGGATCAGCCTCGAGAGCTCAAGGACTCAGTCGGCAGGCGTGGCGCGAAGCTTGAGGGCTGGGCGTGGCTCAGCCCGAGGAAGGGACGGGGGCGGCATCGCCGCCGCCGTTCTCCATCACCTGCTCGATGCCGCTCGCGCGGATGCCCTTGGCGGCGAGCATGAGCTTGAAGTCGTGCGGGCTGGAGGCGGTCTGCATCGCGATCTCCTCGCTGACGGCGCCGTCCATGACGTAGCCCAGCAGCGCCTGGTCGAAGGTCTGCATGCCGTAGAAGTCGCCCTCGGCGATCACCTCGGTGATCTTGCCCGTCTCCTCGGGGTTCAGGATCAGGTCCTGGACGCGGCCGGTGACCACCATCACCTCCGAGACGGCGACGCGGCCCTCGCTGTCGGCGCGCGGCACGAGCCGCTGCGAGATCGCCCCGCGCAGCGTCGCGGCCAGCATCACACGGGCCTGGTGCTGGAGGTGCGGAGGGAAGAAGTCGATGATGCGGTTGATCGTCTCGGTCGCGTCCAGCGTGTGGACGGTTGAGAGCACGAGGTGGCCCGTCTCCGCGGCCGAGAGCGCGGTGCGCACGGTCTCCTCGTCGCGCATCTCGCCGATCAGGATCACGTCTGGGTCCTGGCGCAGCACCCGGCGCATCGCCTCCGCGAAGCCCCGGGTGTCGGAGCCCACCTCCCGCTGGTTGATGATCGAGAGCTTGTCGCTGTGCAGGTACTCGATCGGATCCTCGAGCGTGACGATGTGCCGCGCCTTCGTCGAGTTGATTTGGTCGATCATCGCCGCCAGCGTCGTCGACTTGCCCGAACCGGTGGTGCCGGTCAGCAGGATGATCCCGCGCGGCTCCTCGGCGAGCCGGCGGACCACCTCGGGCAGCCCCAGCTCGTCGATCGTGCGCACGTTGTAGGGGATCGCGCGCATCGCGATCGAGACCGTGCCGCGCTGGCGGAAGGCGTTGACGCGGAACCGCGACACGCCCTCGAGCTGGTAGGCGAAGTCGGCCTCTCCGTTCTCGGTGAACTCCTTCATGGTGTCCAGGCTGTGCCGCGAGATGTGCTCGAGGACCGCCTCGGTGTCCTTGGCGGTCAGCGACTCGGCGCCCTTCAGCGCCCAGAGGTCGCCGTGCACGCGCGCGACCGGCGGCGAGCCCACCTTGAGATGGAGGTCCGAGCCGTCCCGCTCGACCAGGTATACGAGGGCAGCGTCGATGTCAAAAGCCATTACCAGCCCATCGGACGCTCGCCCGCGCCGCTTTAGCCGTGCGTGTCAGCGCCTAGGGCCTGAGCTCCTCGACCACCTCGTAGATCCCCTCCATCGGCACGTCCTTGACGTGCTTGGCGATCTCCTCCTCGCGCTTGGCCGTGGACTCCTTGTCGCCGCGGATCTGGTCGATCGATGCCCGCTCGACCGGGAAGATCCCGAACGAGATCACCTCGTCCTCGTCCTTGACGCTGCGGGCGTGATAGATGACCGCCCCCTCGGGCAGGTCAGCGAGGTCCTCGTCGCTCCCCCAGGCCTCACGAAACTGCTCCCAGTGCCCACCCTTCAGGTGTCGTCCGCTGAAGAACACCAACATCGCTCTCTCCTCTCATCGAAGGAGAGCCGACGATATCTGCGCCTGGGCGACGGGCGGTGCCGCCGTAGGGCCGTCCCAAATCGATTTTGGCCCCGTAGGCGGCACGATCGGCCGCCCCGAGCCCAGCCCGATCTAGGCGACTTCGCGCAGCTTCTGCGCTTCAGCCAGCGACTGCAGCTTCTTCAGAGACTGGTTCTCGATCTGGCGGATCCGCTCGCGGGTGACGTTGAAGGTGCGGCCGACCTCGTCCAGGGTCCGCGGGTGCTCGCCGCCGAGCCCGTAGCGGAGCTCGAGCACGCGGCGCTCGCGGTAGGAGAGGTTCTCGAGGGCCTCCTTCAGCGCCTCCTTGGTGAGCAGCTCGGCGGCGCGCTCGAAAGGCGACTCGGCGCGCTCGTCGGCGATGAACTGGCCGAACTCGGACTCCTCCTCGTCGCCGACCGGCTTCTCGAGCGAGACGGGGGCCTGGGCGGAGCGCTTGATCGAGTCGACCTCCTCCGGCTCGATGCCGGTGACCTCGGCGATCTCCTCGGGGGTGGGCTCGCGGCCCAGCTCGGTGACCAGCTTGCGCTCGGCGCGGCCGATCTTGTTCAGCTTCTCGACGACGTGGACCGGGATGCGGATCGTGCGCGCCTTGTCGGCGAGCGCGCGGGCGATCGCCTGGCGGATCCACCAGGTCGCGTAGGTCGAGAACTTGAAGCCCTTGCGGTAGTCGAACTTCTCGGCGGCGCGGACCAGTCCGAGCGTGCCCTCCTGGATGAGATCGAGGAAGGGCAGGCCCTGGTTGCGGTAGTTCTTGGCGATCGAGACGACCAGGCGCAGGTTGGACTCGACCATCTTCTGCTTCGCGTCGAGGTCGCCGCGCTCGATGCGCTTCGCGAGCTCGACCTCCTCGGCGGCGGTCAGCAGGCGGACCTTCCCGATGTCCTTGAGGAAGAGCTGCAGCGAGTCCGTGGTCATGTCGGGCTTCAGGTCCAGCGCCGCCTTCTTGCGTGCGCCGCGCCGGCCCTTGGCACCCTCGGATGCGACCTCCTCGGCGCGCTTCTGCGCCGGGTCGACGTCCTCGACCAGCTCGATCCCCGACTTCTCGAGGTGTCCGTACAGGTCCTCGACGTCGCCCTCGTCCAGCTCCACCTCGGATACGGCCGCCGAAACGTCGCCGTAGGTGAGCACGCCAAGCTGCTGACCCTTGGTGATCAGCGTCTTTACTTCCTCAAGCTCCTGAAGGTCCGCAACTAGCATCTGCCTGGGTCTTCCTTCCTTGCTCTCGACTCGTTTCCTGGCCTATCGATTCCTTTACCCATTTCTGGGCCTTCTCTTTCGGTGTCGGTCGGCTTCCTCAAACCTTTACCGTGGACCTCGAAAGGCGACAGAAACGCGGATCGGACGAGATCCGATGGCGTGGCTCGTCCGAGATGAAGAGGCAAATTTGCCCCGCGTACACCGTCAAACGTCTGTTCGCATCCTAGCCACTACATTTTTTGAAGTCAACGCTCGCGGGACCCCCGCAAGTTCCCGTTCCCATGCGGAAACAGGCAAGTTGGGGAAAAGTTCCGCGGGCCCCCCTGACTACACCGCCCTGGACGTTCGTTACGCACGGCCCGGACCGCCGGGATGAACCCCCTGCAACGCCTGCTGCCGGTGTCTAAACAGACTAGACGCGAGAGCCCCGGCCGCCGGATGCCCTGGCGCTCACCATGGGCGGTCGCGTTCTGGAACCGCGCATACAAGGAGAACATCACCGGCCTGGCGGGGATGGTCGCCTACAACCTGATGCTCGCGATCTTCCCGTTCGCGCTGCTGGTCCTGTTCGTGTTCGGCCAGATCGTCGACAGCCCCGAGATCGAGGAGAGCGTGATCATCGACATCCAACGCCTCTTCCCGAACATCGAGCAGGAGGGGCTGGCGAACGCGATCGACCGGGTGCGCTACAGCTCGACCACGATCGGGGTCGCCGCCGCCGTCGGTGGCATTTGGATCGGCGCCAGCTTCTGGGGCGCGATGGACACCGCCTTCTGCCGCATCTACCACGTCGAGTGCCGCAGCTGGGTCGCCCAGAAGCGCTTCGCGCTGGTGATGCTGGCGGCCCTCACCCTGCTGCTGGCCGCCAGCGTCGCGGTCCCGATCATCGAGAGCGCGGCGCTCGCCGGCAGCGAGGACCTGCCCTGGGGGCTCGACAACTTCGGCCCGATCCGGACGGCGATCGTCGTGGTCGGCGGCTTCGTCGTCACCTTCTTCATCGTCAGCGCCATCTACTGGGCGGTGCCGAAGGGCCACATGCCGTGGCGCTCGGTCTGGCCCGGCGCCCTCTTCTTCTCCACAGCGCTCTCGATCGCGAACTACGTGTTCCCCTTCTACCTCACGAGCGTCTCGGACCTGAACCGCGTCGGCGGCACGATCGGCTTCATCCTCGTCGCGCTGCTGTGGTTCTACGCCCTCAGCCTCGGGATGCTCGCCGGGGCCGTGATCAACTCCCTGCGCCACGAGCGCGACGACACCGGGTCCCTGCCCGACCGACGGGCTGACCGGGGCCGCGTCCGGGATCGAGGTGCGGGTGCTGCCGGACCCTGAGCGGGGGCCCGTCACCTCGGACGGGCCGCTGCGCTCGGTCCAGGAGGCCGAGCTGGCGATGGCAGACCGAACGGCCGGAGGAGCTCTGGAAGCCCGTGATGCTGGAGCGCCTGGCCCGCGGCTACTGGCGCTACCTGAACCGGATCTCGCTGGGGCTGCTCCGCGTCGTCTATTCCGGCGCCACGCGCTCGGTCGTCCTCGTCTCCCCCCGGCTGGACCTGCTTCGCTTCCGCGATCCCAGCTACGACACCGGCCCCGGCTTCGGCCGGGTCACCTGGACGATCGAGCGCGGCGTGCTCGTCGCGCGAGCCGGGCGCGGGCGCGGATATCTGCGCTTCGACGTGCGGCGCCTCGACCCCGGCCCCGGCGGCGAGGCCCGGGTCAGAATCCGGGCCGTCGTCGCCAACTTCTATCCCTTCCTGCGCGGGTCGGGGCGCTTCGCCCGCTTCGGCGCCTTCGTCTACGCGCAGACCCAGCTCCGGCTGCACGTGCTGGTCACCCGGGGCTACCTGCGCTCGCTCGAGCGCGGCGAGCTGCCGCCGCTGCGGCCCGAGCGCGAGGCCGCCACCGCACCGCGGGTGCCTAGCCGCGGCCCGCGGGTCGGGGCCGCTGGCTCTCCTCCCGCAGCGCCAGCCGCATTGCCTCGTCCATCGGCGTCCCCTCGACGTCGAACAGCGCCATGCCCGAGGAGTCGCGCACGATCGTCTCGGTCGAGAGCCCTTCCACGAGCGGTCTGGCGACTCCGGCGTCCACGGGCGTAACCAGCCCGATCCAGAGCGAGGACAGATACGGGGTCAGCAGGGGCACGGGGACGCGGGGGCGGCGCCAGGTTCCCATCGCCTCGGCGAGCGCGTCCATCATCCCCCCGTAGGTGGTGACGTCGGGCCCGCCGATCTCGATCGCTCGCCCTCTCGCCCCCTCCGCGCCGGGCGCCTGGGCCAGGTAGGCGATCACGTCGCGGATCGCGATCGGCTGGGTCCTCGTCGTCACCCAGCGGGGGGTCACCATCGCCGGCAGCCGCTTGACCAGGTAGTAGACGGTGCGGAAGGACTCGCTGCCCGCGCCGATCACGGCTGCGGCACGGAAGTAGGTGACGGGGATCCCGGTCGAGGCAAGGTAACCCGCGGTGGCATGGCGGCTCTTCAGATGCTTGGAGCCTCCGTCCGAGAGCCCGCCCAGGTAGACGATCTCCTCCACCCCGGCGTCCCGCGCGACCGCGGCGAAGTTCTCCGCGCCCTCCCGATCCCGTTCGGCGAAGTCGCCCTCGCCGCCGCGTCCCATCGAGTGCACGAGGTAGTAGGCGGTTCGCACACCCTGCATCGGCTCGGCGAGCCTCTCGCGCCGCAGGACGTCACCGGGCACCACCTCGCATCCGGCGGCCGCAAGCTCCTGGCCCCTGCCGGGGTTGCGGGCCATCGTCCGTGGCGGGCTGCCGGCTCTCGCCAGCTCCAGCGCCAGCAGCCGCCCGATGTAGCCGGTCGCCCCGGCGATCAGCGTGCGCCGAGAGCTAGCCGTAGCGACCGCCGGTGACCTCGCGCAGCTTCGGGCGGTCGTGGGTGGCCTGGATGCGGCGCACGGTGCCCGAGCGCGAGCGCATCACCAGCGACTCGGTGGTCGCGGTGCCGTCATCGAGGCTGCGCACCCCGTTGAGCAGGTCGCCGTCGGTGACGCCGGTGGCCGCGAAGAAGGCGTCGTCGCCGCCGACCAGGTCGTCGGTGTCGAGCACCCGCGAGATGTCGTAGCCCGCGTCCTCGGCGGCCTTGCGCTCGTCGTTGTCGCGAGGCCACAGCCGGCCGAGGATGCGGCCGCCGAGGCACTTGATCGCCGCGGCCGAGAGGACGCCCTCGGGGGTGCCCCCCACCCCCCACAGCAGGTCGATGCCGGTGTTCGGCATCACCGCGAACAGAGCCGCTGCGACGTCGCCGTCCGAGATGAAGCGGATGCTGGCGCCGACCTCGCGCAGCGCCTCGACCGCCTCGTCGTGGCGAGGTCGGTCGAGCATGATCACGGTGACGTCGCCGGGGTCGCCACCCTTGCGCTCGGCCATCCTGCGGATCACGTCCTCGAGCGAATCGTCGAGGCTCAGGAGGTCGGCCGCCTTCGGCCCAGCGGCGATCTTCTCCATGTAGACGCAGGGCCCCGGGTCGAACATCGTGCCCCGCGCGGCGAGAGCGCGATCACCGAAAGCGCCGAGGGCATCCCGCGCGCGGTCAGGGTCGTGCCCTCGAGCGGGTCGACGGCGATGTCCACGACCGGCGGGCTGCCGTCGCCGATCTCCTCGCCGTTGTAGAGCATGGGCGCCTCGTCCTTCTCGCCCTCGCCGATCACCACCAGGCCGTCCATCGGCACGGTGTCCAGCATCAGGCGCATCGCGTCCACCGCGGCGCCGTCGGCGCTCTCCTTCTCGCCACGCCCGATCCAGCGCCCCGCGGCCAGCGCGCCGGCCTCCGTCACGCGGACCAGCTCCATCGCCAGGTTGCGGTCGGGCTTGGACGCGTCGCGGACGTCCTGGGAGATGACGTGGTCGTCGGGCTGATCGGCCATCGCGAGGGAGGCTAGGTTCGCCTGAGCGCCCGAGAGCGAAGCTAGAAGGTGGCGGGCGGTTTGCGCTGGGCGCCGCCGCCGCTCTCGACGGCCCGGAAGCCCCCGGCGATGAAGATCCCGATCGAGGCCAGGATCGCGACGAAGTAGCCCCAGCTGAGGCTGATCCCGATGTCGTTCTCAGACGGCTTGTCCACGAACCCGTTGAAGCCGATCAGCACCAGCGCCGTCAGCCCGGCGATCGCGGTCAGCTCTCCCCGCGGCCAGGTCAGCTGGTGCTCCCGGATCACGATCCAGCTCAGGATCAGCGGCGCGGCCGCCGCCAGCAGCAGCAGCCAGCTTCAGGATCGGGAACGTTCCCCAGGCGCTGCAGCTGTTGTCGCCGACCCCGCAGACCCAGTCGGCGGATTCGTCGCGGGTGACGTCCGTCGCCAGCGAGTACCAGGGCAGGAACAGGCTGATCGCGAGAACCACCCCGGAGACGACGCCGACCAGCTCGGAGCGATCCAGCTTCGAGAAGTCCATTGGCGCGACTCTATGCGATTTCCCTGCTCGCGCGCTCGGGTTGGGTCCCGGTGCGGGCGCCCTCATATAGGGTCGCCGCATGGCCAGCCGCTGGGGACTGACGCTGCCGCTGCCGGGGACCCCGCTGGCGGCAAGCGAGGACGCGGTCAGGCGCGCCGAAGCCGCCGGCTACACCGACATCTGGTCCGGCGAGACGAACGGGCCCGACGGGTTCACCCCTCTGGCGCTGAGCACGCAGTGGACCGAGAAGGTGCGGCTCGGCACCGGCGTCGTCGGCGTCATGCAGCGGGGCCGCGCGCTGCTGGCCCAGGAGGCGGCCGCGCTGGCCGACGCCTCGGGCGGACGCTTCGCGCTCGGCATCGGCGCCTCATCGGATCGGATCATCGAGGGCTGGAACGGGATGCCCTTCGAGCGTCCCCGCAGCAAGGTCAGCGAGACGATCGACTTCCTGCGCACGGCGCTCGCGGGCGAGCGCGCCGACGGGGGCTTCAAGCTCGAGACCGCTCCGGCCTCGGAGATCCCGATCATCGTCGCGGCCCTGCGCGGCAAGATGCTGGAGCTGGCCGTCGAGAAGGGCGACGGCGCCATGACCAACTTCCTCCCCCTCTCCGGCCTGCCGCAGGTCGCCGGCCAGCTCGAGGACGCCGGCGCGCCGGAGGGCTTCGAGCTGCTCTGCCGTTTCTTCTGCATTCCCGGCGAGCGCGAACAAGTCGAGCCGCTGGCGCGGTTCATGTTCTCCTCCTACATAACCGTGCCGGTCTACGAGAACTTCTACCGCTGGCTCGGCCACGGAGAGAAGATCGACGAGATGGTCGCCGCCTGGGCGGCCAAGGACCGCCAGAAGGCAGGCGAGGTCGCTCCCTGGGACCTGATCGAGGACACCTTCATCTTCGGCACGCCGGAGGAGATGAAGGCCCGCCTCGACGCCTACGTCGAGGGCGGCATCACGCTGCCGGTGGTCACGCCGATCACCACGCCCGACAAGGCCGGCGACCTGATCGAGGCCCTCGCGCCGTAGAGTCCTGGCATGGCATCGGCAGCAACCGACACCGCCGCCGCCGCCTCCTATACCGACGGCCTGCGCTCGTTGGACGTGGAGACCCACGTCGACGAGCTGCCGCTGAGTGGCGCGCTTCCGCCCTGGCTCCAGGGATCGCTGATCCGGACCGGGCCGGCACTGTGGGAGGTCGGCGACCGGACCATGAACCACTGGTTCGACGGCTTCGCGATGCTGCACCGCTTCGGGATCGCCGACGGCAAGGTCTCCTACGCCAACCGCTTCCTGCAGAGCAAGGCCTACCGCGCCGCCGAGGAGACGGGCGAGATCACCTACCACGAGTTCGCGACCGATCCCTGCCGCAATCTCTTCCAGCGGGTCTTCTCGCTGTTCTCGCCGAAGCTCTCCGACAACGCCAACGTCAACCTGACCCAGCTCGGCGAGCGCTTCATCACGATGACCGAGACGCCGATCCCGGTCGAGTTCGACGGCGAGACGCTCGACACCGCTGGGGTCGCCTACGAGGTGCCGGGGATGCTGACGACGGCTCATCCCCATCTCGACCGCGCCACGCGGCGGGATGCTCAACTACGCCGCCAAGGTCGGCGCCCGCAACAGCTATCGCTTCTTTCCTCTGCGGCCCGATGGCGAGGACCCCGAGGTGCTCGGCAAGCTGCCGGTCAAGGAGCCCGCCTACATGCACTCCTTCGGCCTCACCGAGCGCTGGTTCGTGCTCGCCGAGTTCCCGTTCGTCGTCAACCCGATCTCGATCCCGCTCAGCGGCCGCCCCTACATCGAGAACTACCGCTGGAAGCCCGAGCTCGGCACGAAGCTCACCCTGATCGACCGCGCCACCGGCGAGGCCCGGGGCCCGTTCGAGACCGACGCCTGGTTCGGTTTCCACCACGTCAACGCATACGAGGACGGGGGCGACGTCGTCGTCGACATCAGCGTCTTCGAGGACGCCCAGATCGTGGAGGACCTCTACTTGGAGCGGCTGCGCGCGGGCAAGCCCGTCGCCCGGCCGCAGCTGCGGCGGTTCCGGATCTCAGCGGGCGGCGACGTCGGCAGCGAGCGCCTCGTCGACGAGCCGATGGACCTGCCGAGGATCAACTACGGCCGCTGCAGCGAGCGCTCGTACCGCTACACGTGGGGCGTCGGCTTCGGCGACTCGGGCTGGCTCGACAAGATCGTCAAGGCCGACGTCGAGGAGCGGACGACGCTGACCTGGGCCGAGGACGGGCAGCTTCCCGGGCGAGCCGGTGTTCGTCGCCAGCTCCGGCGACGGGGCGGCGAGGACGAGGGAGTGCTGCTGTGCGTTGTGTTCGACGGTGAGGCGGGCGACTCGTTCCTTCTGGTGCTCGACGCCTCGGACCTGAGCGAGCTCGCGCGCGCGAGGCGCCCCACCACATCCCCTTCGGCTTCCACGGGCAGTTCGCGCGGGCCTAAGGCCGCGGGGCGCCGGGAGGGGGCTGGGGAACGCGGCGGGGCGAAATCAGCGTGTCCGTGCACTTAGCCACAGCATGGGTGGTCAAGGTGCACGAAGGGATTGGAGCGGAGCAGTTTGGGCGCTTGCGAGGCGTCAGCACGGCGTGGTCAGCCGCGGCCAATTGCTCGAGTTCGGAGTTCGACCGAGGTCGATCGAACATCGGGCCAAGACCGGTCGCTTGCATCGGGTTCGACGAGGGGTGTATGCCGTGGGGCGACCAGAGCTGACGCGGAAAGGGCACTGGATAGCCGCGGTCCTCAGCTGCGGGCGCGGAGCGGTTCTGAGCCACGAAAGCGCGGCGGCATTGTGGGGGATCGAGGATCGGGAGCGCCGGATCGTTGTGTCTCTCCCGAGTTCCCGACGCTCGCGCCAACGGGATATCCGCGTTCATTGCCTGAAGTTCGAGCCCGGGGACCGCGGCTTGATTGACGGCATCCCCGTCACCTCCCCGGTCCGCACGTTGATCGACCTAGCGACTTTGGCGGACCCTCGCAGGCTTGAAGCCGCGCTGAACGCGGCTGACAAGCTCGGACTAGTTCACCCCAACACCCTGCGATCCCAGATCGTCGTCCGTCGTCGGCAGGCTGGAGTACCGGCCCTTCTGAAGATGCTCGACCCGCTCACGTTCAGGCGCACTGACTCGGATCTCGAGCGCACGTTCCTTCGTCTGGTGCGGCAGACGAACCTGCCTCTGCCCGAGACCGGCGTGCGCCTCCACGGCTTCAGGCTCGACTTTTTCTGGCGCGACCTCGGCCTGGTCGTCGAGACCGACGGTCTCCGGTACCACCGGACCCCCTCGCAGCAAGCGAAGGACAGACTTCGGGATCAGGCCTTGACCACCCACGGCTTGACCGTCCTGCGATTTGCAGAGTCCCAGGTCGGGAGCAAGCCCAACGAGGTCAAGGCCACGCTGCTTAGGGGTGGCGCCCGTCGCCTGGCTGCGGCGGACCCGGGGCGGCCTAGGCGCCGCCCCGTGCACTTCTCCCCAGCATGGGTGGCCAAAGTGTCGTCTCGTCGTCGCCGCCGCCGCACGCGGCCACCCCGAGTGCACGGACGCCGAAACTGGCCAGGCCTAGGCCGCTCGCGCCAGGCTGAGGGCGTACAGGCCGCCCGCGTCGGTCCACCAGTCCGGTCAGCTCGAGGCCGGCCTCGGCGTAGATGCCCTCGAGGCCCGGGCGCATGAACTTGGTGGAGATCTCGGTGCGCATCTCCTCGCCGGCGGCGAAGGCGACCTGGAGGTCGAGGGCGCGGATGTCGATCACCTGGTGCTTGAGCGAGCGCAGGCGGATGTCCATCCAGAGGTTGTCGGCGTCCCAGCGGGCGACGTGCTCGAAGGCGTCGAGGTCGAAGTCGGCGTCGAGGCGCTCGTTGAGCACCGCGAGGACGTTCTTGTTGAAGGCGGCGGTGACGCCCTGACGGTCGTCGTAGGCGAGCTCGAGTTTGTCCCGGTCCTTGACCAGATCGGTGCCGAGCAGGAAGCGGTCCTCGGCGTCGAGCAGGTTGGCGATGCGGCGCAGGAAGCTGGCGCGCTGCGCGGGCTGGAAGTTGCCGATGGTGCCGCCTAGGAAGGCGATCACACGCGGCCCCTCGACCGGGACCCGCTCCAGGTCGAGCTCGAAGTCGCAGACGTGGCCGTGGACGGTCACGCCCTCGTACTCCTCGGCGATTCGGTCCGCGGTGTCGCGGGTGATCTCCTCGGAGATGTCGACCGGCGCGTAGGCCTCGAGGCAGCCGTCGCTGCTCATCGCGTCGAGCAGGACCCGGGTCTTGGCGGCCGATCCCGAGCCCAGCTCGATCAGCGCCCGCGGCTTCGCGGCGGCCACGATCTCGGCCGATCGCGTCTGCAGGATCTCGCGCTCGCAGCGGGTCGGGTAGTACTCCGTGAGCTCGGTGATCTGCTCGAACAGCTCCGAGCCGCGCTCGTCGTAGAAGTAGCGCGGCGAGAGCTCCTTGAACGGCTTGGTCAGCCCGGCCCGCACGTCGGCGGCCATCCCCGACAGGGGCCCGCCCGGCGGCAGGTGGACGTCTACTGCGACTGAGCTCTGAGTGGCTGGCGGCAAGTCGGGCGCGCTGATCGGCGGTCTCAGTTGATTGCGGACGAGTTGGGGATTCGGATCACGCGTCCCTGGCGCAGCGGAAGCCCGAGAAGATCTGGCGGCGCTCGGGCAGGTCCCAGTTGCGGAAGCTGGTGCGGATAGTGGGCGGCGCGCGGCCCAGGCCCCGCCGCGGAGCACCTTGTGCTCGGCGCCGAAGAAGACCTCGGAGTACTCGGGATAGGGGAACGCCTCGAAGCCCGGGTAGGCGGTGAAGTCGCTCGAGGTCCACTCCCAGACGTCGCCGAGCATCTGCACGGCGCCGCAGTCGCAGGCCGCGTCGCCGTAGGCGCCCGCCGGGGCGGGGCCGAAGGAGAGCTGGTCGAGGTTCGCGCGCTCGCGGATCGGCGCCGGCCGCGGCGGCCTCCCACTCGAGCTCGGTCGGCAGCCGCTTGCCGGCCCAGCGCGCGAAGGCGTCGGCCTCGTGCCAGCACACGTGGATCACCGGGTGCGCCGGATCGACGGGCTCGGTCCGGGCCATCGCGGTTCGGACCCAGCCGCCCTCGCCGTCGCGCTCCCAGTACATGGGCGGCTCGGCGCCGGTCTCGGCCAGGAACTCGATGTAGGCGGCGTTGGTGACCGGCGTGCGGTCGATCTCGAACGCGTCCAGCTCGACCTCGTGGCGCGGGCGCTCGTTGTCGTAGGCGAAGCCGTCGGTGGGGGGCCCGGCGCCGACCTCGTGGGCGCCGCCCGCGACCGCGACCATCTCGGGGCCGTCGCGTGACCGGCTCCGATGCGGGCCCGCCGTCGACCTCGACCGGCTCGTAGGCCTCGATCATCTGCAGCAGCTGCAGCATCGTCTCGTTGTGCTGGTACTCGTGCGCGAGCAGCATCTCGTAGATGAAGCCGTGCGCCAGCAGGGGGTCGCCGGAGCTCCAGGTCGATCTCGTCCAGCACCTCCAGGGTGCGGGCCCGGACCCGCTCCATGTAGGGGCGCACCTCGTCGGCCTTCAGGATCGGCAGCTCGCCGCGGATCTTGCGCGGCTGCTCGATCGCGTCGTAGAAGTCGCCGAGGTCGCCGCGGAGCGGCTCGCGGCCGCCGATCCGCTGCGGACCAGCCACAGCTCCTCGAAGTTCCCGATGTGGCCCAGGTCCCAGATCAGCGGGCTCAGGATCGGCGAGTAGACCCTGTTCAGCTGCTCGTCGCTGAGCGGCTCGATCAGCTTCAGCGTGTGGGCGCGGGCCTCCGCGAGGCGGTCAGCGATCGCACCCTTCGTCTCGGTGGCCGTCGCGCCGGGGACGATCCGGAAAGCCTACAGAGGCGGCTGCCCGGGCCCGCCGGATGCACTAGCGTGGCGCGCCGATGGAGATCGAGGGATCGAGCGCGCTGGTCGCCGGCGGGGCCTCGGGGCTCGGCGCCGCCACGGCGCGGGCGCTGCACGAGCGCGGCGCCTCGGTCGTGATCGCCGACCTCAACGCCGAGAAGGGCGAAGCGCTGGCTCCGAACTGGGCGACCGGGCGAGGTTCGTGGAGATGAACGTGATGGAGCCGGAGCCGGTCCAGGCGGCGGTCGACGCGGCCGCGGCGGCGCCGATGGCGGGCTTCGGATCTCGGTCTGCTGCGCGGGCATCGGCTGGGCGCAGCGGGTCACCGGCAAGCAGGGACCGCACGACTTCGGGATCTTCCACAACGTCATCAAGGTCAACCTGCTCGGGCACCTTCAACGTGCTGCGCCTGGCGGCGACGGCCATGAACGAGAACGAGCCGACGACCAGGGCGAGCGCGGGGTCTGCGTCAACACCGCCTCGATCGCCGCCTACGACGGCCAGATCGGCCAGATCGCCTACGCCGCCTCCAAGGGCGGCATCGTCGGCATCACCCTGCCGGCCGCCCGTGACATGGCCAGCCGCGGCATCCGGGTCAACACGATCGCCCCGGGCCTGTTCGACACCCCGCTGCTGGCGGCGCTGCCCGAGGACGCGCGCGAGGCGCTCGGCGAGACCATGCCCTTCCCCTCCCGCCTCGGCCTGCCCGAGGAGTACGCGCAGCTCGCGGTCCAGATCGTCGAGAACCCGATGCTGAACGGCGAGACGATCCGGCTCGACGGCGCCCTGCGCATGGCGCCGCGCTAGTCGGTCCCCTCGTACTCGGGGTCCAGGTAGACGCGCTTGCGCCAGGGCGGCGTACGGCGAACGGGCGTGCTGTCGGTGCGAGCGATTCGGCCAGCGGGATCAGGATCAGGCGGTCGTCCTTGGTGGTCCGGCGGGCGTCGCGGACCTCGGCCCGGCCCGCGTGGCTGCCGCCCGAGACGTAGAGTCCGGTCGCTTCCCCGGGCACGCGCAGCCCGGCCCGTAGCCGTGGTGCGAGCTGGCGCGGCGAGTAACGGCGGCCGCCGGGCTCGATCCGCACCTGGAAGCTCTCCCAGTCGTCCCGGTGATAGCGAGGGCTTGCCCATCGCCGAGCTCGCGTTGCGGATCGCGCCCTTGAGCGGGGTGCTGCCCTCGCCGGTGGCGGACCCGGGGTAGTAGAACCAGTACTGGAGGTAGAGGTTGCCCGAGCGCTCGCCCGAGCAGTCCGCGGCCGGCGAGCCGGGCGCGCCTCGCGGCAGTCGATCACGTGGGTGAAGGCCACCGCACGCTCCCCGCGCTCGGTCCGCAGCACCGTCCCCTCCCCCGCCCCCGCCGCGCACTGGTCGATGCGGCAGCGGCGGTAGTCCACCGGCATCGCCGTCATCCCCTCCTCGTAGAGCAGCGCCGGGGCGTGGGCCCGGACCAGGTGCGGCCACCTCGTTCCCGTAGTCGCTCGCGACAGCTGCGGCTCCTCGCGGCAGTCCTCGGTCAGCCTCACGGCGCAGACAGGTTCTGGAGCACGGCGTTCCGCAGCGAGGCCCGGACCGTGTTCCAGCCGACCGTGACCAGCACCGCCGCGACGACGAGCAGCGACCAGGAACAGCAGCCCGACCCATTCGACGGTCGCCTGGCCGCGCTCGGCTCTCACGCCGGTGAGGCTTGCTCGGCGCGGGATACCGATGGCCTGGGAAGGTCACGATTGCGCCCCGAATGCCGGTCGGACCCCGTGGTAGGGTCGCGCCGTCGTGGATGCGGAGGCAGCTCCAGGGCCGTTCGGGGTGGGCCTCGCTGGAGGCTCTACATCGGGATCGGCGCCGTCATCCTGGCCGCGATCTTCATCCTCCAGAACGCCCAGAAGGTGAGGGTCGACTTCCTCTTCTCGACCACCGACATGCCCCTGATCTTCGCGCTGCTGTTCGCAGCGATCCTCGGCTTCATCATCGGCCTGGCGTCGTGCCGCGCTTCCGCCGCCGCGCGAGCGACAGACTAGGCGCCCATGGGCGAAGCCGCGGATGTCGTCGCGGGCGGCCGCCGACCGCCTCAACGACGGCGACGTCGACGGCTTCATCGCCCTCTGCAGCAAGCGCATCACGCTTCCAGGACGTGCCCGAGATCCCGGACTCGCGGCTCTATCAGGGCCCGGACGAGGTCCGCGAATGGGCCGAGGGGGTGCTCGACGTCTCGCGACGACCTCCGCTTCGCGCTCTGGGAGCATCGAGGAGAGACGGCGACGCGGTGATGGCCGACACCGAGCGTCGACATGACCGGCGCCAGCAGCGGCGCCGAGCCGTCGGCTGGCGCTTCTGGACCGTGTGGCGCGTCAAGGAGGCGCTCGATCACCTACCACCACGGCTACTGCGTCCGCGAGGACGCCCTGGCCGACCTGGAAGGCGGCTAGGAGCCCTTCCTGACCCCGAGGGGGCTTCGGGTCCGTGCCCGCTCCCGGGTGCTGCGAACGTCCTGGCGCCGCGTGCGCGTCCGGTCCCCTGCGATCGGCGGTCCCAGGGCCATGGCTGCGAAAACGTGTCTCATCGGCTCCCCTTTCAGGGTGTTGGTCGCTTGCCGGGCCAACGTAGGCGCCGCCCGGCGAAAAAGCACCGGGTATTCCCCTAGTTCGGGCGCGCCCAGGCACGAAAGGCGGGCTCGCCCAGGCTCTAGCGCGTCGAGCGGCAGGCGCCGCTACAGGTTCTCGACCTCGCCCGCGATCTCCTGAGCCGCCGCCTTGGCGTCGCTGAACAGCATCGAGGAGTTCTCCTCGTAGAAGAGGTCGTTGTCGATGCCGGCGAAGCCGGGGCTGAGCGAGCGCTTGATGACGATCACCTGCTGGGCCTCGTCTGACCTCGATGATCGGCATGCCCGCGATCGGGGAGTCCGGGTCGTTCTTGGCGGCCGGGTTGGTGACGTCGTTGGCGCCGATCACGACCGCGACGTCGGTGCGCGGCATCTCGGGGTTGATCTCGTCCATCTCGCGCAGCTTGTCGTAGGGCACGTCGGCCTCGGCCAGCAGCACGTTCATGTGGCCCGGGCATGCGGCCGGCGACCGGGTGGATCGCGTAGCTGACTGTGACGCCCCGCTTCTCGAGCTCGTCGGCCATCTCCTTGACCGCGTGCTGGGCCTGGGCGACGGCGAGCCCGTAGCCGGGGACGATCACGACCGAGTCGGCGTAGGCGAGCGCGATCGCCGCGTCCTGGGGCCCGATCGAGCGGTGCGGGCGCTCCTCGCCGTCGCCGGCGGCGCCGCCGGATGGCGCCCCGCCGAAGCCCGCGAAGAGGATGTTGGCGACCGAGCGGTTCATCGCCGTCGCCATCTCCAGGGTCAGGATCGTTCCGGACGAGCCCACCAGCGTGCCGGCCACGATCAGCGCGACGTTGTCCAGGGAGAACCCGGCCGCGGCGGCCGACAGCCCGGTGAATGCGTTCAGCAGCGAGATCACGACCGGCATGTCGGCGCCGCCGATCGGCAGCACCACCAGCGTGCCCAGGAAGGCGGCGGCGATGAGGACGCCGATGAAGATGCCCTGGCTCGGATCGTCGTTGTTGATCCCGAGGTAGATGCAGGCGCGCGACGATGCCGATCAGCAGCGCCGCGTTGATCACCTGCTGGCCCGGGACCTTCAGCGGCTGGGTCGGGATCAGGTCCTGGAGCTTGCCGAAGGCGACGTTCGATCCCCAGAAGGAGACCGAGCCGACCACCATCGAGAACATGATCGGGACGAAGATCTCGAGCGGGATCTGCGAGATCGAGCCCTCGTCGAGGAGGTGGAGCTCCTCGCGGAACTCCGACCAGGCGATCAGCGCGACCGCGCCGCCGCCGACCCCGTTGTAGAGGGCGACCATCTGGGGCATCGCGGTCATCGCTACGCGGATCGAGGCCACCGCGCCGACGGCCGTGCCGACCAGGATGCCGCCGATGATCAGCGGCCAGTTGCCGATGCCATCGAGCGCCAGGGTGGTGGCTACGGCGATCGGCCATCCCCACGGCGGCGATCATGTTGCCGCGCTTGGCGGTGGTCGGGTGGGTGCCCTGGCGGACGCCGACGATGAAGAGCACGAAGGCGACGATGTAGGCCGCTCGGACGAGGTCGGAGTCGGGCGCCAGAGCGGCGAGCGGTGCTCATCAGGACGAGCTCTCCTCCGTCTCGGCGGTCGAGCCTTCGGCCGGGAGCGGCTTCGGTCTTGCTCTCCTCGATCGCCGGCTTGGGCTTGCGCACGAACATGCCGAGCATGCGGTCGGTGACCATGAAGCCGCCGACGACGTTGATCGTGCCGAAGGCGACCGCGATGAAGCCGATCGTCTTCTCCAGCGTGTCGTCGGCGTAGCCGAGCACGATGAAGCCGCCGAGCACGACGATGCCGTGGATCGCGTTCGTCTGCGACATCAGCGGCGTGTGCAGGGTGGTCGGCACCTTCGAGATCACCTCGAAGCCGACGAAGGCGGCGAGCACGAAGATGGTGATCTCGGTCATCAGGTCCATCAGTCGCGACCTCCTCCGCTCTGCGTGCGGGGGCCGCTCTCCTTCGCGCTCGCTCGTTCTTGATCTCGCCCTCGTGGGTCAGCACCGGCGCCGGCGACGATCTCGTCCTCGAAGTTCAGTTTCAGGTTCCCCTCGTCGTCGAGCAGCAGCTCGAGCAGGTTCGAGAGGTTCTTCGCGTACAGCGCCGAGGCGTCCTGGGGCATCTCGCTGGGCAGGTTGACCGGGCCGATCACCTTGCACGCCGCCCTCCACAACGGTCTCCCCCGCCTTGGTCAGCTCGCAGTTGCCGCCTGTCTCGGCGGCGATGTCGACGATCACGGCTCCCGGCTTCATCCCGCGCACGGCGTCGGCGGTGATCAGCAGCGGAGCGTCGCGGCCGGGGATGGCCGCCGTGCTGATGACCACGTCCTGGCGCTTGCAGGCCTCGGCCAGCTCCTCGCGGAGCTTCACGTTCTCCTCCTCGGTCAGCGGGCGCGCGTAGCCGCCCTCGCCCTCCGCGTCCTTGACCGCCTCGACCTCGAGGAAGCGGCCGCCGAGCGACTCCACCTGTTCCTTGACCACCGAGCGCACGTCGAAGCCGGTGACGACGCCGCCCAGGCGCTTGGCCGTCGCGATCGCCTGCAGCCCGGCGACGCCCGCGCCGAGCACCAGCACCTTGGCCGGCGCGATCGTGCCGGCGGCCGTGGTCATCATCGGGAACAGCTGGCCCGACTCCCGGGCGGCGATGATCACCGACATGTAGCCGCCCAGGTTCGCCTGGGAGGAGAGCGCGTCCATCGACTGGGCTCGGGTGATGCGCGGGATCGCCTCGACGGCGAAGCTGGTGACGCCCCCGCTCGCCAGCGACTTCGCCAGGGCCGCGTTCGTGAGCGGCTGCAGGAAGCCGATCACGACCTGGCCCGACTTCAGCCGCCCGACCTCCTCATCGGCCGGGGGCGCGACCTTGAGCACGACGTCGGCGTCCCAGACCTCGCCGCCCACCTCCGCGCCCGCCTCGGCGTACTCGGCGTCGGGGTAGGACGCGCCCTCACCCGCGCCGGCCTCGACCGCGACCTCCAGGTCCTTTGCGGTCAGCTGCTTGACGACGTCGGGGACGAGGGCGACCCGCCGCTCCCGCTCGGCGGTCTCCTTGGGGACTCCTATTCGCATAGGCGGCGCGGAAGGCTATTGACAATCCGCAGCAGGCGCGTCGCTACGCGGGCCACATCAGTCGCGGCCGCGGGCGGCGGCCAGCATCAATCACGGCGGCTCCGCCGCCGTTCAGAGTGCTGCCGCCTGGCGGCCGCTCGCACCGACGAGGCCGGCCATGCGCTCGACCGTGTGCAGGCGCTCCTCGGGCGTGGTCTGCACCGGCGAGATGATCAGCCGGTCGACCCCCTGATCCTCGAAGGCCTTGACGCGTTCGCCGACCTCCTCCTCACTGCCGATCATCGAGGTCGCCTCGACCAGCTCGTCGGGGATCGCCGCGAAGGCCTCCTCGCGCTTGCCGTCGAGGTAGAGGGACTGCACCTCGTCGGCGGCGTCGCCGAAGCCGAATCGGTGGGTCAGGTCGACGTAGAAGTTGGTCTTGCGCGAGCCCATTCCGCCGAGGTAGAGCAGCAGGCCCATCTTGACGACGTTGCGCGCGGCGTCGAGGTCGCCGTCGATCGCCACCTGAACCGAGGGCGAGACGGCGAAGTCTTCCCGCGAGCGACCGCCCTTCTTCAGGCCGGCGTCGATGTGCTCGCCCCAGGTCGACTCCCACTCGTCCACGGAGAAGAAGATCGGGATCCAGCCGTCGGCGACCTCGGCCGCGAACTCGACCGACCTGCGGCCGATCGCGCCGATGTAGATCGGGATGTGATTCCGGACCGGGTGGAAGTTGAGCTTCAGTGCCTTGCCCTGGCCGGTCACGCCCTCGCCCTCGGTGAGCGGCAGGGTCCAGTGCTCGCCGGAGTGCTCCAGGCGCCCCTCGCGGGCGACGATCTGCTTGACGATCTCGACGTACTCGCGCGTGCGTCCCCAGGGCTTTGCGTAGGGCACTCCGTACCAGCCCTCGGAGACCTGCGGGCCCGAGGGCCCGAAGCCGAACATGAAGCGCCCGCCCGAGAGCGCGTCGATCGTCGCTCCGGCCATCGCCGCGGCCGCGGGCGGCCTCGCGGGCACCTGCAGGATCGCCGCGCCGAGCTGGATCGTCTCGGTCTTCGCGGCGAGGTAGGCGAGCACGCTGACCGCGTCCGAGCCGTAGGACTCGGCCGCCCAGACGGAGTCGAAGCCGGCCTTCTCGACGGCCTGCACGATGTCCACGGCCTCGTCCCCCTGGGGGCCGATCCCCCAGTAGCCGAGGTTTAACCCGAGCTTCAAGCTCACGCGCGCAACCCTAGATGATGGGTCGTGTTCCCGGCGTAGTGGTTTCTGGGGTGATGGACGGCAGGTAGGGGGCCGATAGGAGGGGCATGACCGAGCAGCAGAAGATGGTCAGTCACGTCCAGTTCCGGGCGGAGCAGGCCGAGCGGTTGCGCGACCGCTACGACCAGTTGGAGCGAGACCGCGAGCGCGAGGGCCTGTACGAGGAGGCGCTGGAGGCGCGGCGGATGCGGCACGAGCAGGAAGCCGCCGCGATCTACTGGCGCTCCCGCGCCGAGGGCGATACTCCCTAGCGGCCGTCAGGCCCCTCTCTGACGGCGCGCAGCGCCGCGATTGATGTCGGGCGGCCGCTACGGCCGCGACCTGATGGCGAAGCCGGGTCCCCACCCGCTCGCTTCTGTATCAATGGCGGGGTGAGCGCGACGAGCCATCCCGGCGGGCTTTCGAGCCGCGAGGCCGCCAAGCGGCTGGAGCAGCTGGGGCCGGCCGAGGACCCGAACACCCGCTCGGTCGCGAGCATCGTTGCGGGCAACGTCTTCACGCTCTTCAACGCCATCATCGGCGTCTTCTTCATCCTCATCCTCGCCCTCGGCCTCTTCGCCGACGCGCTGTTCGGATTCATCGCGATCATCAACAGCTACATCGGCATCCGCCAGGAGCTGAAGGCGAAGGAGACGTTGGAGAGCCTGGCGCTGCTGGTCGCACCCAAGGCCAAGACGATCCGCGACGGCGCCGTCACCGAGGTGGGCGCCGACGAGGTGGTGCCGGGTGACTTCGTACGCCTGGAGCCCGGAGACCAGCTGGTCGCCGACGGCGAGGTGGTCGAGAGCCGCGGCCTGACCGTGGACGAGTCGATGCTGACCGGCGAGGCCGACGGGGTCCGCAAGCGCCCCGGTCAGCGGGTCCTCTCGGGCTCGTTCGTGATCGCGGGCTCGGGCTACTGCGAGGTCGACGCGGTGCGCGAGGACAGCCACGCGGCCAAGGTCGCGGGCGAGGCGCGCCAGTTCCGCCATCCCCCCTCCCCCCTGCAGGAGGAGGTGAACCAGGTGCTGAAGGCCTGCACCTGGCTGCTGATCCCGCTGGCGGCGATCCTGATCTTCACCCTGATCGCGCGCAGCACGCCGCTCGACGATGCCGCACAGGAGGCGACCGCCGGCCTGATCACGCTGATCCCCGAGGGGCTCGTGCTGTTGATGAGCGTGACGCTGGCGGTGGCGGCGATCCGCCTCGCGAGGCTGAACACGCTGGTGCAGCAGATGGCCGCGACCGAGTCGCTCGCGGCGGTGGACACGATCTGCGTCGACAAGACGGGCACCCTGACCACGGGCGAGCTGCGGCTGGCCGCCGTCGAGCTGGCGGACGACGGCCAGGCCTCAGCGACCCAGAAGGCGCTGGGGCGGTTCGCCGCCAGCTCGGGCGAGCGAAACCGCACCCTGGAGGCCATCGCCCAGCGCTTTCCCGGCAGCGCCGAGCGCGTCTCGGCCGAGGTCCCCTTCTCCTCGGAGTGGAAGTGGAGCGGGCTGACGCTGGGAGGCAGCCGCGGTGACACCTACGTGCTCGGGGCCCCCGACGTGATGATGGCCCGCGGCGCGCTGTCGCTGCCCGTCCCCCTGTTGAAGGCCCTCCAGGCGCACACGCGCTCGGGGCGCCGGGTGGTCGTCTTCGGTCGCGCCTCGGGCGGGCTGCCCTCCAACCCGGCGGGCGACCCGATGCCGCCGATCACGCCACTGGCGCTGATCGTGATGGAGGAGACGCTGCGGTCCGACGCCCGCGAGACGATCGAGTTCATGCGCTCCCAGCGGGTGGACCTGAAGCTGATCTCCGGCGACGCGCCCGAGACCGTGACCGCGGTGGCGACCGCGGTGGGCGTCCCGGCGGGCGCCGGCGTCATCACCGGGGACCAGCTGCCCGGGGACCGGACCAGGCTGGGCGAGGTCGCCGAGCGCAACACGATCTTCTGCCGCATCAGTCCCGAGCAGAAGAAGAACCTGGTCAGCGCGCTCGCCGACCGGGGCCGCTTCACGGCGATGATCGGGGACGGGGTCAATGACGTCCCCGCCCTGAAGCGGGCGCGGATGGCGGTGGCGATGGGATCCGGCAGCCAGATCACCAAGGGCGTCGCCGACATCGTGCTGCTGGAGGACGAGTTCTCGCGGCTGCCGCGCGCGGTCGCCGAGGGGCGGCGCATCGCCCGCAACATCCACCGGCTCGGTCGCCTGTACCTGACCAAGACCGTGTACGCGGCGGCCCTGATCCTGCTGGTCTCGGTGCCGGGCTTCGCCTTCCCGTTCCTGCCTCGGCACCTGACGATCGCGGCGGCGCTGACGATCGGGATCCCTTCCTTCGTGCTCGCCCTGGCGCCCAGCGACGGCCCTCTATATAGAGGGCGGCTGCTGCGAGCCCTGGCGGCCTTTGCCGTGCCTGCGGGCATCGCGATCGCGGTCGCCTCGCTCGCGAGCTTCTTCCTCGTAGACACGGTGTTCGGCGGCGGCCTGGAGGAGGGCCGCACCGCCGCCACCACGACGCTGGTCGTGCTCGGGCTCTGCTTCATCCTGCTGCTCGAGCGCGGGCCCGGGCGCGAGCACATCGCGATCCAGAGCTACATGCTGGCGCTGGTCGCCGCCCTGGGGGCCCTCTATGCGCTCGCCCTGGCGGCCGAGCCGCTCCGCGACTTCTTCGAGCTCACCCCGTTGGCCGGCGGCGAGCTGTTCCTCTCGCTGCTCTCGGCCGCCGGCGGCCTGGTGCTCGCGAGCGCGATCTGGCGTCTGCCCGCGATCGAGCGGTTGGAGCAGGAGATCGAGGAGGAATCGCCCCCGGACGAGGAGCGGACGCCCGAGGGCCGCATGCCCGCCCCCACCACCGCGCGGGAGGAGGAGGAGGCGGCCGTCCGCGGCGCGCCCCGCGCCGGCCCGGCGCCCGAGCGATGAGCGCCGCGGCGATCTTCGACATCGACGGCACGCTCGTCGACAGCAATTACCAGCACACGCTGGCCTGGTATCGCGCGTTTCGGCAGCTCGACGTCGTGCTCCCTGTCTGGCGGATCCACCGCGCGATCGGGATGGGGGGCGACAAGCTGATCGAGGCGCTGGCGGGGGCGGAGGTGGAGCGCGAGCACGGGGACGAGATCCGGGCGGCCGAGGGGCCCCTGTACAAGCTGATGATCGAGGAGGTCGAGCCGTTCGAGGGAGCGCGAGAGCTGCTGGCGGACCTCCACAAAGCTGGGCGCGCAGTGATCCTCTCATCGTCGGCTAAGGCGGACGAGGTCGAGCACTACGTCGACCTCCTGGAGGCGCGCGAACGGGTCGCGGCCTGGACCACCTCCGCAGACGTCGAGGAGACGAAGCCCGAGCCGGATCTGGTCGAGGCCGCCCTGGCCCGGGCGGGGACCAGGGAGGCGGTGATGGTGGGCGACTCGATCTGGGACGCCGAGGCCGCCAGGCGAGCCGGCATCTCCACGGTCGGGGTGATCAGCGGCGGCTACTCCGAATCCGAGCTGAGAGCGGCCGGGGCCGTCGCTGTCCTCGAGTCGGTCGCGGAACTCCGCGAGCGGCCGGACCTGCTGGGATGAGTCCCATGCGACGCACGAAGATCGTGGCCACGGTGGGGCCGGCGAGCCGCGACCCCGCGATGCTGCGCGAGCTGATCGAGGCCGGGGTCGACGTCTTCCGGCTCAACTTCAGCCACGGCACCGCCCCCGAGCACGCCGAGAACGTGAGCCGGATCCGCGAGGTCTCGGGCGAGCTGGGCGTCGAGATCGGCGTCATGGGCGACCTGCCGGGCCCGAAGCTGCGCCTCGGGGTCCTGGAGGACGACGTCGCCGTGCTGCACTCGGGCTCGACCGCAACCCTGTACGGCCTGCCCGACGGCGGGCCGCCCGGGAACGCCGAACGGCTCCCGGTTCAGTGGGAGGGGGTGGCGAACGCGGTCAAGGCCGGCGACCCGATCTTCCTCGCCGACGGCCGGGTGCGGCTGCGGGTCACGGAGGTGTCCGGCGGCGAAATCACCGCCGAGGTCGAGGCGGGCGGCGCGGTCAGCTCCCACCAGGGCGTGAACCTGCCGGGCGCGGACGCCGCCCTGCCCGAGTCGGGCGCCTCGGACGCCGCCTGGATCGACTTCGCCTGCGAGAACGGCATCGACCTGTTGGCGGTCTCGTTCGTCCGGCGCCCCAGTGACCTCGAGCGCGTCAGCTCGGAGCTGGCCGAGCGGGGAGTCGACATCCCCCTGGTGGCCAAGATCGAGAAGCCGCAGGCCGCCGAGCGGGCCGAGGAGATCATCGAGGCGGCCGACAGCGGGATCATGATCGCGCGGGGAGACCTCGGCGTCGAGCTGCCGATCGAGGAGGTGCCCGAGGCCCAGAAGCGGCTGATCTCGCTGGCGGGCAAGGCCTCGAAGCCGGCGATCACGGCCACCCAGATGCTGGCGACGATGGTGAAGGCGAGCCGCCCCACCCGCGCCGAGGTCACCGACGTCGCGAACGCGATCTTCGACGGCAGCGACGCCGTGATGCTCTCGGAGGAGACCGCGGTCGGCGAGTACCCGGTCGAGGCGGTGCGGGTGATGGACCGGGTCGCGCGGGCCGCCGAGCGCTCGCTCCCCTACGGCGAGTGGCTCTACACCCGCGTCGCCGAGGGCGACCGCGACGTCGCCGACACGGTCGCCCAGGTCGCGGTCGCCGCCACCTACAGGCTGAACCTGGCGGCGATCGTGGTGCCGACCGGCTCGGGCCGCACCCCGCGCCTGGTCTCGGCCCACCGTCCGCAGGTCCCGGTGCTGGCGGTCTCCTCGAGCATCGCCACCGTGCGCCGCATGAACCTGCTGTTCGGGGTTCGCGCCGTCCAGGCCGAGCCGTGGGAGAGCCTGCGCCAGCTCCTGGACGACTGCGCCACGCTCGCCCGCGACGGCGGCTACGCGAGCTCGGGCGACCTGATCGCGATCACCGCCGGCCTCCCCAGCCAGGAGCTGGGCACGAACCTGTTCGAGGTCCACCGGGTTCCCTGAGCCCCGCCGGGCCGGCCGCGGTCCGTCGAAATGTTGACTCTGCGCCAACTCTTCCCAGGCCTGCGCTATAAAGCAGGCGTGGTACGGAGAGCACGGGAGAGGCGGGGCTTGAGGATCTCGATCGCGTTGGCGGCGGGCGCTTGCGCGCTCGCGATCGCACCCGCCGGCGCGGCCGCGGCCGACCCGGTCCAGGGGTGCGCCCAGACCAACTCGCCGGCGCCCGGCGATCCCACCGAGTGGACCTGCTACTCGGCGCCCTCGACCGTCGCCGGCTACGAGGTCAAGCGCGACGTCATCCCCGTGCCCACCCCCGCGGCCAACGGCCACATCACGAGGATGGAGGTCGACGTCGCCGACGGCAACGGGCCGATCCCGATCAGCCGCCTGATGCTCCACCACATCGTCTTCTTCAACACGGCCAAGAACGACTCCGCCTGCGGCGGCCCGGAGCGCTTCTACGGCGCCGGCGAGGAGCGCCTGAAGATGAGCTTCCCCGAGGGCTACGGCTACCCGATCGCCTCGACCGACGGCTGGTTCACGGTCAACATGTACATGAACCACCGCGCCCAGACGGACACGGGCTGGGTCAAGTACTCGATGACCGTCGACCCGGATCCGACGATCCGCTCGGCGCGCTCCTACTGGCTCGACGTCGGCAATTGCGCCTTCGACCCCATCTACAACGTCCCCGGCATCGACCCGCCGGCCGTCCCGAACTGCGCGAAGCTGAAGAAGGCGGCCAAGCGCAAGGGGACCAAGAGGGCGAAGCGCAAGGCGGCCAAGTGCGCCAAGCGGGCGAAGGTGATCCGTGCCACGACGCCGACCGAGGCCAGCCACACGCTGAGCAAGGACGTGACCGCGAAGCAGAACGGGTATCTGGTCACCGGCGCTGGACACGTCCACGGAGGGGCAAAGGAGCTCAACGTCACCAAGCCCTCCTGCCCCGGCAACCCCGAGGTCATCGAGTCGGTGCCGACTTGGGGCAATCCGGACCACGCCTTCTACAACGTGAAGCCGATCCTGCACGAGCCCGGCCCGGTCGGGATGAGCGCCTTCCGGGCCCCGGACGCGAACCCGGGAGACACCCCGGGCATCCCTGTTCGCAACGGTCAGGTGCTGAGGCTGAACTCGGTCTACGACAACCTGCAGCCGCACACGCGGGTGATGGGGATCTTCGTCGTCTACCTGATCCCGCGTGTCGGAAGCGACCCGCCCCTCGATGACTGCGCCGGAGCACCGGCGGGCACGGTCGTCGGACCGGGAACCGAGGTCCCCGGCCGTCCGGGCCCCGTTCCCTTCAGGGTCCCGCTGACCGGCCTCGACGCGAACCTGAACGCGATCGAGATCGACGGGCCGCCCGGTCCCTTCAAGACGCTTTCGGATGGCGCCACGGTCACCGTCGGCGACCGCTTCTTCAGCGAGCCGAACGTGAAGGTCAAGCCCGGCACCACGCTCAACTACGTCTTCAGCGGAGGCAGCGCGGCGAATCCGCACAACCTGACGCTCGCCAACGGCCCGCTGGGGATCGGCTCCCCGGATGCCTACGGCGGCCAGGTCTACACGCAGAAGTTCGACCGCAAGGGCACCTACCGCTTCTTCTGCGGACTGCACCCGGTCCAGATGAGCCAACGGGTCGTGGTCGAGAACCCGAAGAAGAAAAAGAAGAAGAAGCGCAAGAAGCGGTAGCCGCGCTGCGGTCGCTTTACTAGGGGCATGACGTCGTCAGGCCCAACCGATGCCCGGACCGCATCCGGTGCACCCGCGATTTCCATCAAGGGGGCCGTCAAGCGCTTCGGCGAGATCACCGCGGTCGACGGACTGGACTTGGACGTGCCCCAGGGAATCTGCCTCGGGCTGCTGGGCCCCAACGGCGCCGGCAAGTCGACGACGATGCGGATGCTGACCGGCCAGGTGATCGCCAATGAGGGCGAGATCCGCGTCTTCGAGCACGAGCTGCCCGGGGACTCGAAGGAGGCCCGCGCCCGGATGGGCGTGGTGCCCCAGCTCGACAACCTGGACGTCGACGTCACCGTCGAGGACAACCTCGCCGTCTACTCGCGCCTCTATCGCGTCAAGGACGTGCGCGAGGCGGTTGACCGCGGACTCGCGCTCGCCCGTCTCACCGACCGCCGCCGCGAGGCCGTCGACAAGCTCTCGGGCGGGATGCGCCGCCGGCTGCTGCTGGCGCGCGGGCTTGTCCACCAGCCCGAATTGCTGCTGCTTGACGAGCCCACCGTGGGACTCGACCCCCAGATCCGCACGGAGCTGTGGTCGCTGATCGACAGGCTGCGCACGCAGGGCAAGACGATCCTCATGTCCACCCACTACATCGAGGAGGCCGAGCGCCTGGCCGACGAGGTCGCGGTGATGCACCACGGCAGGGTGATCGCGCGCGCGACCCCCGCCCAGCTGATCGCCGAGCACGCCGGGCGCGAGACCGCCGAGCTGTACGGGCCTCCCGACCGCCTGGCCGAGGCCCGCGCGCTGGCCGAGAGCGAGGGGCTCACGGTCCGTCCCGCGGGACCCGCGATCGCGATCGTCGGCTCCGAGAACGCAATCAACGGCGCCGTGCCCGACGACGCGATTCGCCGCGCCGCGACCCTGGAGGACGTGTTCGTGATCCTCACGGGTGAGGAGGCCGAGTGATGGAGGCCACCACCGCAGCCGCCGCCGGTTCCAAGCCCAAGCGAATGGGCCGGCTCGAGCCGGCCGCGATCGCCGGGGTGATGAGCCGCGAGGCCGCCAACTTCCGCACCTACTGGAAGGGCACCGCCTTCAGCAGCATCCTCGAGCCGATCGTCTACCTGCTCGCCTTCGGCGTCGGCCTGGGGGCAACCCTGATCGACGGCGTCGACGGGCTCAGCTACGCCGAGTTCGTCGCCACCGGGATGGTCGCGACGGCGGTCATCTTCTCCAGCGCGCTGCCGGCGATGTTCGGCACCTTCGTCAAGGAGCGCTTCCAGAACACCTACGACGCGATCCTCGCCGCCCCGGTGGACGTCGAGGAGCTGGTCACGGCCGAGATGCTGTGGATCGGCATCCGGGCCGGCTTCTTCGGCTGCTTCCCGCTGCTGGTCGGCATCGCGTTCGGCCTCAGCCCGACCTGGGCGATGCTGCTGGTCCCGATCTTCGCCTTCGTGACCGCTCTGGGCTTCGCGGCGTTCGGGATCACCGTCGCGGCCAGCGTCGCCAAGATCGACCAGTTCAACTACGTGACCACCCTGGTGATCACCCCGATGTTCCTGGTCGCCGGGACCTTCTTCCCCATCGATCAACTGCCGGAGGGCCTGCAGGTCGCGGCCAACTTCAACCCGCTCTATCAGCTGGTGGAGCTGGTCCGGGGCGCCGCCTTCGGCTTCGAGGCCGTGGACCTGCTCCGGTTCGCCTCCCTGCTCGCTTTCGCCTTCGTGCTCTGGCGAATCGCGGTCAGCCGCATGACCAGGCGATTGATCGACTGATGGCGAGATACGCGGCGTTTCTGCGCGCCGTCAACCTCGGCTCGACCCGCCAGGCGCCGAGCAAGCAGCTGGTCGCAGCGTTCGAGTCGGCGGGCTTCGAGGACGTCGCGACCTTCCGGACGAGCGGAAACGTGGCCTTCACGGCCGGCGGCGGCGGCAAGGGCGAGCTCGCCGAGCGGATCGAGGCCGGGCTGCGCGAGGAGCTCGGCTTCGAGGTGCCGGTCTTCCTGCGAACCGCGGCCGAGATGGAGTCGATCGCGGGCGAGCGGCCCTTTCCCGCGAGGGCGGTCGAGGGATCGAAGGGCAAGCTCCAGGTGGCGCTGCTGCTGGAAACGCCCTCCGCGGCGGCCCGCAAGCGCGTGATGTCGCTGGCGAGCGAGCGCGACCGGCTCTCGTTCAAGGGAACCGAGCTCTACTGGCTGCCCAGCGGCGGCACCCAGCAGTCGAACCTGGACATGAAGGCCATAGACCGCGCGATCGGGCTCAACACCCTGCGCACTCAGGGGACCATCGAGCAGATGGCCTCGAAGTTCTTCGGCTAGAGCCCGAAGTCCCCGACATACGTGTGTTCGGGGAGTTTTGGGCTACCGCCCAAAATCCCCGAACGGCTCGTCCCGCTCGCGCACGGCTTCCTTGAACCCCTTCTCGGCCGCGCGCTGCTGAAAGGCGAATCCTTCCGGCGTGTGACGGGCGATGCCGTCGAAGAAGGTGCCCAGCACCTGGGTGGCGTGCAGGCCCTGGGAGTAGACGGCCTGGTTGATCAGCAGTTTGTGCATCACGAGCTGGTTGATCGGCACCCGCGCGATTCGCTCCAACAGCGCCTCGAAGGCGGCGTCCAGGTCGGCGGCGGGATGGGCCTCCGCCGCGAGCCCCCACTCGACCGCGGTTGTGCCGTCGATGGAGTCGCCGGTCAGCAGCAGGCGCTTGGCCCTGGCGGGTCCGATGCGGAACGCCCACAGGGCCGTCGTCGGCACCCCCCAGACGCGGGCGGGCGGGTAGCCGATCTTCGCCGTGTCCTCGGCGACGATCAGGTCCGAGCACAGGGCCATGTCGGTGCCGCCGGCGACGCAGTAGCCGTGCACCTTGCAGACGACCGGCTTCTCGGAGTGGAACAGGCTCATGAACCCGCGCACGTTGCGGCTCATCATCTGGAAGTCGGTGACGGGGTCCCAGGTGCCTTCTGGGTCGTGGTTGCGGGCCTGGACCATCGGGTCGATCGGGGAGCCCTCCGGTGCATCCGAGTCGGCGACCCCCTCCATCTTCCCCTCGGCCGAAGCGACGAGGTCGTAGCCGCCGCAGAAGCCGGTCCCGTTGCCGGCCAGCGCGATCACGTGCACCTCGGGATCGAGGTTTGCGCGCTCGACGCAGGCGGACAGCTCGCGCGGCATCTCCAGCGTGATCCCGTTGCCCCGCTCGGGGCGGTTCAGCGTGATGCGAGCGATCCGCCCATCTACGTCGTAGGTAATGGTCGACAGCTCGTCCATCAGCCGCCCGTCTGCCGGTAGCTCGGCTCGCCGTCGCGCGGGATGCCGTTCAGCACGCGCGTCACCTCCTCGAGGTCGCCCTGGTCGTAGTAGTCGACCGCGACGATATTCGGCGTCAAGCCCCGGCGGCGCTCGCACTCCCGCGCTCCGCGCTTCAGGAACTCGAACGCGTTGACCTTGGCGGCGGTGTCGGGCGAGCGCGGCACCTTCTCGATCCAGTGGTTGAGCTGGAACAGCGGGTTGCTGCCGTCGCCCCGGTTCGGCGAGCACGCGTACTGGAAGTCCTCGAGCTCCCCGACGGACTTGAAGGTGTACGGGTTCTCCTGGGTCAGCTCGAAGCCCTCGGAGTACCAGGGGAACTTGCCGTGGCCGCCGTTGCGCTCGGCCATCACGAACAGGCGCTTGTCGCTCTCGATCAGCGAGCGCAGGGTCGGGAACGGCCGGCCGGGCTTGTGCTCGTAGGCGTAGCGCAGGATCCCGCTCTGCTCGAAGGCCTCGGCCGTGTCCCCGGGGCTGACCTGGTCCTCGATGAACAGGACCACGAACTCGTCGGGATGGGTGTCGAGGAAGTCCTTGAACCAGCCCAGCGCCTTCGTCAGCTCGGTCGAGCCGAGCTCGCAGACGACGTGGCAGAGGTAGACGCCGCGCTCCCCCTCGCCCCCACGAGTCGCGTACTGGTCCTGGAGGCGGCTGAACTGCTTGGCGCCCTCGGGGCCCAGCTGGGCCGTCACCGCCTCGGTGACCTTGCTCTCGTCCTCGTTGGTCAGGTCGGTGAGGACGGGCCCGCTGGTGCGCTTGATCCCGTAGTGGGTGTCGATCAGGAATGCGCGCACACCCTCGTTGAGCTGGCGCTGGATCCCGCGCCGCTGATTCGGCGCGTACCAGCCGGGCAGCTCGGCCGCGGACATCGCGTTGTGGGTGGCCGGGAACGAGACGTCATCGAGCGCACGGTCGCAGAGCGGCGCGTAGCCGTTGCAGTTCTTCACCGCCCCGATCGGCCGTTTCGCCTCGCGCTTGTCCTCGTCGGTGATGACGAACGCGGCCACCGCCGCGATCGCGACGATCGTCGCCGCCGCGAGCGCAGGCGTTCGCCAGCTCGCAGCGGGTGGAAGCTGCTTGCGCGCACCCCTCCCCCTGACCGGCGCCTTGGCCAAAGGGGCAACCGCACCGATCAGCTCGACAACGGCGTAGTAGATCGCCACCGCCCCGGCCAACACGGCGATGATCTGGACCGCCAGGGTCGGCTCCAGGAAGGCGACGATGCCCGCAAGCCCGACCAGCAGGGCGCGGACCACCCGGGCCCAGGTGGAGTCGGGCGGGCGGCCGAACCAGGCAAGCACGCGGCGCGGGCGCTCCAGCGGCTGCGGGTCTCGCGTCGCGGCGGCCGCCGCGAGCGCCACCGCCACGACGCCGCCGAGCAGCATCCAGTCGCCCAGCCCGCCCATGTAGGTGTCGTAGACCGCGGCGACCGCGTCGTGCGTCGTCTCGTCACCGAATCCGCGCAGCAGCAGCGTCCGGGCCACCAGCAGCGCGATGAAGCCCACCGCGCCGGCGGCGGCGACCCCGATCAGGCAGTTGACGAGGGCGCGGCGGCGCTCGGGCGCCAACCAGACCGAGCCCGCCAGCAGCAGAACCCCGAGCGGCGGCAGCAGCAGCCCGAGGAACCGGGCCTGGTCCGCCCAGCGCGCGGCCGTCAGCGCCACCTTGCTGTTGGTGACCCGCACCAGCCGCTGGCCCACGTCGTCGGGAATCTTCTTGGCGATCTGGGGGTTGACCGAGCGCACCGCGCCGACGATCACCGCGTTCGCGTCCTGGATGGTGAGGATGAGCTGGTCGCGGTCCTTGCTGAAGACGGCCGTGTGGGCCTTGCGCGTCGCCTCCTGGAACACGGACTTGAACGCGTTCGTCTCGAGCGCTCCGTTCACCGCGCCCTCGAGCAACGGCTGCACGTTGATCAGCTGATCGGGTCCGAGGTTGACGATCTGGTCGACGATCGGCCTCGCAAGCGCGTCCCGGACCGGCTCTTCGCGCAGAGACTTCGCGGCCGTGTTCGAGAAGTTCTCGGAGTCGAACAGGTGCTGACGGGCGTAGAAGGCGAACGCCCCGACCAGGAGGACGATCGCGCCCGCAACGCCGAGGGCGGTCGAGAGCGCCGCGCTCCGCTTCATGCCCGCGATTCAATCAGGCGAAGCCGTTCAGCGATGATGCTGGGCCGTGGCGAAGAAGGAGTACACGACGGTCGAGGCCGCCGGGCACGAAATCCGGATCTCGAGCCCGAGCAAGGTCTACTTCCCGAAGCCGAAGTTCACGAAGCTGGACCTGGTCGAGTACTACCTCGCGGTCGAGGACGCCGCCGTGAACCAGCTGCGCGAGCGCCCGGGGACGATGAAGCGCTTCGTCGACGGCGCCGCGGGCGAGTTCTTCTTCCAGAAGCGGGTCCCCAAGAACGCCCCCGACTGGCTGCAGACGGCGACCTTCACCTTCCCCAGCGGGCGCACGGCGACCGAGCTGGTCGTCAACGACGGCGCGCACCTGGCGTGGGCGGTCAACCTCGGCGTGATCGACTTCAACCCGCACCCGGTCCGCCGCGCCGATCTCGACTGCCCCGACGAGCTGCGCGTCGACCTCGACCCCCAGCCGGGCGTGCGCTGGAACACGGTGCGGCAGGTCGCGATGTGCGTCAAGGAGGTGCTCGAGGACCACGACCTCGTCGGCTACCCGAAGACCTCGGGCTCGCGCGGGATCCACGTCAACGTCCGCATCGAGCCCGAGTGGGACTACGTCGAGGTCCGCCGGGCGGCCCTCGCCCTCGCCCGCGAGGTCGAGCGGCGCGTCCCCAAGAAGGCGACCAGCAAGTGGTGGAAGGAGGAGCGCCACGGCGTCTTCGTCGACTACAACCAGAACGCCCGCGACCGCACGATCGCGGCCGGCTACTCGGTCCGCCCGGTCCCGGACGCCAAGGTCTGCTGCCCGATCACCTGGAAGGAGGTCCCGGACGTCGAGCCGGGCGATCTGCGCCTCGACACCGTCCCGGCTCGGCTGAAGCGGAGGAAGGATCCCGCGGCCGACATCGACAAGAAACCGGGCTCACTCGACAAGCTGCTCGACCTCGCCCGCCGCGACGAGGAGGGTGGCCTCGGCGACGCCCCCTGGCCTCCCCACTTCCGCAAGCAGCCCGGGGAAGGCAAGCGGGTACAGCCGAGCAAGGCGCGGGATGAAAAACCGGCAATGAAGGCGAGGAAACGCAAGAAACCGGTCGCAAGGACGGGGAATCGCAAGAAACCGGCAAGGAAGGCGGGCAAGACCCAGACCTGAGGGGCGAACCCGAAGGTTCGTGCGGCTTAGGGGGTCGTATGCGCCCCCTATCCAGCGAGAACCCCCCGGCGGCACGGGAAGGCGGGACGGTTGAGGGGCTCATCGCCTTCATTGCGTCGGGGCAGCACGGCGTTGTGACTCGGGGCGAGTTGCTCGCCGCCGGGATCACAGCCACGGAGATCCGGCGAAGGGTGCGAATGGGATCGCTAATCCGCGTACACCCAGGCGTCTACCGGGTCGGCCACCGAGCGGCGAGCCTTGAAGCGAACTATTTGGCTGCCGTCAAAGCCTGCGGAGGCCGAGCCTTACTCTGCGGCCGCGCTGCTGCCCGCCTTCATTGCCTGTTTAAGGGGTCGGCGCCACCGCCCGAGGTGCTCACCGCTCGTGACCGCCGCGTCAACGGAGTCCTGACCCATCGCGGCAAGTGGGACCCCTCCGACGCCACGACCCACCGCGGCATCCCGATCACCACCGTCCCCCGCACACTCGTCGACCTGGCGAGCGTGCTGTCCCCGCCGAACCTTGCGCGGGCAGTCCATGAGGCGACCGTGTTGCACCAGGTCGAGCCCTCCGACATCGAGGAGGTCCTCTGCCGCCGCCACAACTGGCCCGGCTGCCGGGAGCTGCGGGCGGTGCTGGGCGGCGAGGTGCCCGTCAGCCTGAGCCGCCTGGAGTCCACATTCCTCAGGCGGTTGCGGGACGCCGGCCTTCCCGAGCCACGTGCCAACGAGCGCATCGGCGGCCGGATCGTCGACTGCCGCTGGCCGGAGCATCGTCTGACCGTCGAGCTCGACAGCTACCGCTACCACCGCACGCGGCACGCGTGGGAGCTGGACCGCCGCCGGGAGCGCGAAGCGCGGGCGCGGGGGGACGACTTCCGCCGCTACACCTACGCCGACGTCCTCGAGGACCCGCGCGCGATGCTGCGCGAGCTCAGGGAGTGTCTCTCGCTTAGGTGACCTCGGGCCGGTAGGTGCCGAAGCTCCAGGCGTTGCCCTCGGGATCGAGGGCCGTATAGCCGCGCGAGCCGTAGTCCTCATCGCGGAGCGGGATCACGACCTTCGCGCCCGCCTTCTGGGCGCGGTCGTGGTGGGCGTCGGGGTCGGAGACGACCAGGTAGACCGATGCGCTGCCGACCTCGAAGCCGCCCTGCTCGGCGAGCTGCCCGTCATGTTGCCACGCTCCAGCGCCGATCTAACGTCAGCATGGACGCCAACCAATACGCGCTCACCCACGGGGTGCGAACCGCGCGCACGACATTGGCGCGCTGGCAGCAGGACCCGTGGCCGCTGCTTCGGAGCTGGTTCCTGGTCGCGGCCGCGATCGGGGTGCTGCTGCTGTGTGGCGTCTACGTGGCGGCGTCGACCGTCAAGCCCGACACCGGCTTCAACTACGTCCCCTCGGTCGCCCATGGGCCCGAGCCCGGCCAGGTGCTCGAGATCGTCGGGCGCAACTCGCTGGTGCTGGCCCTGCACGCGTTCGCGTGCATCGCGGGCTTCATCGCCGGGGTCTCGCTGCCGCTCTCGGCCAAGACGAAGCGCGGAATCTCACGCTGGGTGCACGAGCGGGCGCGGCCTGTCGCCTTCGCCTGGGTTGTGCTCGTGACCTGCTTCTCGCTTCTCACCCAGACCTTCCTGCTCGGCATCTTCGGCTCGACGCTGGCGGAGAGCCTCGCGATCTCACCCGGGACGCTGATCCTCGCCACCGCGCCGCACGCACTGCTGGAGCTGACCGCCGTCTTCCTGCCGCTGGCCGCCTGGACGCTGGCGAGCCGCCGCGACGAGTGGGACCAGCTGCTCGCCGCGACCATGGTCACGGTCACGATCGCGATCCCGATGCTGTTCGCGTCCGCGATCTGGGAGGTCCACGTCTGGCCGTACCTGCTGCGCTCGGTCTCGCCCGTCTACTAGACGCAGCGTCACTCTGGGCAGGCTAAGAAGCGGCGCTCATCACACGCTCATCATTGATCTCGCCGGTTCTACCAGCGGTGTAACGCGGCGACTGGGTAGGGTGCACGGCGACCGGCTTCGACTTACGGAGGAGAACTATGGGACTGATCGCTGAATACACCTTCGGGCAGGGACTGCTGACGGTGCTCTCAATCTTCATCTTCGCGGCTTGGATCCTCGTCCTGGTCACGATCCTCAGTGACCTCTTCAGCGATCACTCCCTCTCGGGTTGGGCAAAGGCGTTCTGGGTCCTGTTCCTGATCTTCATCCCGTTCCTCGCCGCGCTGATCTACCTGATCGCCAGGGGCAGCGGCATGCGCGAGCGCGCGATCAAGAAGGATGAGGAGGAGCAGAAGCAGCTAGAGGCCTACGTCAAGCAGACGGCCGGCGGAGCCTCGGCCGCTGACGAGGTGGCGAAGCTGGCGAAGCTGCGCGACGAGGGGACGATCACCGCCGAGGAGTTCGAGCGCCAGAAGGCGAAGGCGCTCGGCTAGATCAGCTGGTCGAGGGTGCACTCCTTCGGCTTCTTGTCTTCGCGCCAGCGGATGATCTTGGAGCCGTGGCGGATGCGTCCGCCGCTCGTGTGGTCGTAGGTGATCTCGATCACCAGCTCGGGCCGGACCTCGCGCCACTCGAGCTCGCGGTCCGAGTCCCAGCGGCTGGGATCGCCTGAGCCGACCTCGCCCGTCTCATATGGCGCCAGCGTCTTCACCAGCTCGCGCTTCTCCTTCGCCTTCAACCCCGAGGTGTGCCCGATCGGGATCAGCTTGCCCTTCTTGTCGTAGAGGCCGAGGATCAGCGACCCCACCGTCCCCTCCTCCTTGCCGGGGCGCCAGCCGACGATGACGACGTCGATGGTGCGGATGTGCTTGATCTTGACCATGCCCTTGCGTTCGCCCGGCTTGTAGATCGCGTCGAGCCGCTTGGCGATCACGCCCTCGCCCGACATCAGCCACGGCTCCGCGGTCTTCTCCGATTTCGTCAGCGGCGTCAACTCGACCGATCCAGTCGCCGACTTCTTGCGTCCCGGCGCGTCGGCGATCAGCTTCTTCAGGGCCTCGCGACGCTCGGCGAACGGCTCCTTCATCAGCTTCGCCTTGTCCACCGCGAGCAGGTCGAAGGCGCGGAAGATCGCCGGCGTCTGCTCGGCCAGCATCTTCACCCGAGACTCGGCGGGGTGGAGCCGCGCCTGCAGGTGATCGAAGACCTCGCGGCCATCGTCGTCGAGGATGACCAGCTCGCCGTCCATCACGTAGCGGCCCTTCGGGAGCACCAGCTCGGGGAAGTAGCGGAGCAGCGGCCGGGCCCCGCGCGACTGCAGGTAGACCTCGCCGCCGTCGACGAACGCGAGCGCGCGGAAGCCGTCGTACTTCGGCTCGTACGCCCACTCCTCGCCCTCGGGCAGGACCTTGCGCGAGAGGGCCAGTTGAGGCTTGATCGGCGGCTTGATCGGAAAGGCCACTGCCCCTATCCATACCATCGCGGCGATGGCGGCAGCGGCTCCCCCGCAGCAGGCAGACCTGGTCGTGGTCGGCGGCGGCATCGTCGGCCTCGCGGTCGCCCGCGAGCTGCTCGCCCGCGAGCCCGAGCGAAGCGTGACGATCCTGGAGCGCGAGCCGGAGCTCGCGACCCAGCAGACGGGGCAATCGAGTGGCGTCATCCACGCCGGCGTCTACTACGCGCCGGGATCGCTGAAAGCGAAGCTGTGCGTGGAGGGAGCCGCCCTGCTCTATGACTACTGCGCCCAGCGCGGCGTCGAGGCGCGGCGCGCCGGCAAGCTGATCATCGCCACGGACGAATCCGAGCTGGGCGCCCTGGAAGAGCTCGAACGCCGCGGCGAGGAGAACGGGGTCCCGGGTCTGCGCCGCGTCGACGCCGAGGAGATCGCAGAGATCGAGCCGCACGCGCGCGGCGTCGCCGCCCTGCACTCGCCGGCCACCGGGGTCGTCGACTTTCGCTCCGTCGCCGAGGCGCTCGCCGCCGACGTCCGCGAGGCCGGGGGCACGATCCAGACGGGACTTGCGGTGAGCGCGCTGCGGGCCGGCGGGGCGGGCGTCGAGCTGAGCAATCCCAGCGGGCCTTCGATCCGCGCCTCCTTCGCTGTCTGTTGCGCGGGTGCCGGAGCCGACAAGCTCGCCGTCACGGCCGGCGCCCCAGCGGAGCCGCGAATCGTCCCCTTCCGGGGGGCCTACCTGCGGCTGCGGCCCGAACGGGCCGACCTGGTCCGGGCCAACGTCTACCCCGTGCCCGACCCCGACCTGCCCTTCCTGGGCGCCCACCTGACGCGCACCTTCGACGGAGAGGTCCTGCTGGGCCCGTCGGCGCTGCTCGTCGGGGGGCTCGGCTGGCCGGGGACCTGGCGGGTGATGGCCCGCCACTGGCGGGCCGGGCTGACCGAGATCCGCCACGCCGTCAACCCGCGCTCATACGTCGCCGACGCGAGGCGGCTGGTGCCGGATCTCGAGCGCCGCGACTTCACCAGGGGCCCCTCGGGCGTCCGCGCCCAGGCTGTCGACCGAGACGGCGCCCTTGTGGACGACTTCGTCGTCCACACGACCGAGCGGGCGCTGCACGTCCGCAACGCTCCCTCCCCCGCGGCAACCTCCTCCCTCGCCCTCGCGCGGCTGATCGCCGACCGAGTCGAGGCCGAGGCGGCCTCCTAGAGAGCCAAGCCCACGAGGCTCTGCAGGCGGTCGATTAACTGATCAATCGGCTGGAAGCCGCCGCCGGCTGGCGGCTCGATCATGACGTCGGCGCCGACGTCTGAGATCTCGGCGTCGAGGGTGACCGTCCCGCCCGCGATTCCGCCTGCCTGCGCCTGCAGCGGCAGCGGCACCTCAAATGCCAGCTGCAGCCTGATCCGGCGCAGCGTCCGGTCCGACAGCGCGACCCAGGCCTCCACGGGCGCGGACGAGACGCCGACGGAGTCCAGCAGCCGTGCGGGGACGCCGAGGGCTTCGGCCACCGGACTCAGGTCATCGATCGCGGCGACGGGATCGCTCACTCCCACGATCCGCACCGCGTCCTCGCCGCCGACCTCCTCGACCCCCTCGTAGCGGGGGTCCCGGATCCACTCGTCGAATCGAAGCCCCCCGCCCTGCCCACCCAGGCCGTCCTGCAGGGAGCTCTCCAGCTCCGCCACGCGCTCGGGCCCGACCCGGTAGTTCTCGCCGAAGAAGACGACGTAGGCGTCCTCGCCCGTCGAGACCACCGCCCCCTCGACGCCGAAGCCCGCGAGCTCGGCATCGAGCGCGAGGTCGAAGCTGGGCAGCCCGCCCTCGGCGTCGAGCGCGAACGGCCCCTCGAGATCGGCCGAGGTGGTGCCGGCGAGAAGCGAGTCACCCTCCGAAACGACGTCGACACCGATCGCGGTCTCGCCGCTTGACGGCGGGTTCGCGGCCGCCTCGCGCAGCAGCTGGGCGGGCGGCTCGCTGGGGGCCTCGGGCTCGTCGTCGCCGCACGAGGCGAGCAAGGCCGCGAGCAGCGAGCAGACGATCAGTGCTCGTTTCACACGGCGGGGCGCCCTAGCAGCCGTACAGCATCAAGAAGAGGACCACGATCAGGCCGACGATCGCCAGCGCGGCGACCAGGCGGCGGCGGGTGTAGACGTCGATGTTCGAGAGTCTCGAGCCGCCGCCGTAGCGGCTCATCGAGTTCATCTCGGGACGCCAGCCTTCACCCTCCTCTTGCTGCTGCTCCTCGTCTCCTTCGAGCGGGACGCCCTGCTCGCGGGCGTCGCGGGCGCGCTCGCGTGCCTCGCGCGCGGCCTCGCGCTCGTCGGAGCTTCTGCCTCCGCTGCGCTCCATTGCCCGAACTTTAGGGCCGACGCGTCGCGGGCGCGGTGACTCCCCTGCACTAGTCTGACCCGCGATGGCGGTCCGGGAAGCGATCCCCAAGCAACCCGAATCCGAGACCGGGCAAGAGGTCTCGTCGTTCGCGAAGTCGCTGTTCCTGGGCGAGATCCACGAGGAACTCGTCTTTCCCTGGCCCCAGCCCGACCCGAGCGAGCGCGAGCGCATCCGCGAGCTGAACACGAGGCTGCGCGAGTTCTGCGCCGAGAGCTACGACCCCCGGCGGGTCGAGGAGGAGCGCTGGATCCCCGACGAGACGCTGCACGCGCTCGGCGACATCGGGGTCATGGGCCTCTATGTGGACGAGCGCTACGGCGGCCAGGGCCTCTCGCAGACCGGCTACGCGAGGGTGTTCGAGACGATCGGCGAGATCGACGCGACCCTGGCGATCGTCCTGGGCGTGCACCAGTCGATCGGGTACAAGGGCATCGCGCTGTTCGGCTCCGACGAGCAGAAGGAGCGCTGGCTCCCCGAGCTCGCATCCGGGCGCAAGCTCGCCGCCTTCGCCCTGACCGAGCCCGAGGCCGGATCCGACGCCTACGGGATCCAGTCACGCGCGGTGGAGCAGCCCGACGGCTCCTGGGTCCTGAACGGAGAGAAGCGCTACATCGGCAACGGCTCCCGCGCAGATGTCATGACCACCTTCGCCCGCTGCGAGGTGGACGGCAAGGACAAGCACATCGCCCTCGTCCTCGAGAAGGGGATGGACGGCCTGGAGGTCGGCGAGCGCTTCGACACGATGGGCCTGCGCGGCAACGACCTGCGCCGCCTCTACTTCAAGGACGTCCGCGTCCCCGCCGAGAACGTGCTGGGCGAGCCCGGCGACGGCTTCCGGATCGCGATGCAGATCCTCAACAACGGGCGTATCGGCCTCGGCACCGGCTCGGTCGGCGCCACCAAGAAGCTCCTCGACCTGACGATCGACCACGTCAAGGAACGCCGGCAGTTCGGCCAGCCGCTTGCCGACTTCGAACTGGTGCAGGACAAGATCGGCTGGATGGTCTCCTACCTGTTCGGGCTGGAGGCGATGACCTACATGACCTGCGGCCTGGTCGACGCCGGGGTCCCCGACTACTCGCTGGAGTCGGCGATCTGCAAGGTCAGCGGGACCGAGTTCCTCTGGTATGCCGCCAACCGCTCGCTCCAGCTCGCCGGGGGCCAGGGCTACCTGCGCACCGAGCCCTGGGAGAAGGTCGTGCGCGACATCCGCATCTTCCCGATCTTCGAGGGCGCCAACGACGTGCTGCGCGCCTTCATCGCGCTCGGCGGCATCAAGCCCGTCGGCGAGAAGCTCGAGGGCATGGGCGACATCGGCCTCGGCGACCCGATCGGCTCGATCGGAGTGCTCGTGGACTACGTGGCGGACCGCGCCAAGCGCGAGGTCGCGACCCGACAGGATCGGCATGGCCCACGAGGAGCTCTCCGGACACGCCGACGCGGTCAGCGGCCAGGTCAAGCAGCTCGCCGGCGTCACCGAGAAGCTGCTGCGCGAGCACAAGCAGGAGATCATCCAGCGACAGTTCGCCCAGAAGCGCCTGGCCGACGCGGTCGCCGACATCTTCGCCCAGGTTTCCGTGCTCTCCCGGGCCAGCGCGATCTTCGAGGACCAGGGCGTCGAGCCATCCGGCCAGGAGCGGTTCATCGCCGACACCTTCTGTTCGCGCGCGGCCTCCAGGGTCGAGTCCAACTTCGACCAGATCGAGCACAACGACGACGACCGCATGAGCTCGATCGCCAAGCTCGCCTACAAGCGCGGCGAGTACGGCTACGCGCTGTTCGAGGACTGAGCACCCCCGGACGCGAAGCGGAGGAGGTGCGACGGGTGCCGGGCGCCGCCGGCGCGCCTAACATACAGGCTGTATGGCCAAGGCCCAGACAGCCGGAAGGCGCGTGCAGGACGCGCTGGCGACGCGCGAGGCGCTGGTCGGCGCTGCATTGGAGCTGTTCACCGAGCGCGGCTACTCGGAGGTGGGAACCGAGGAGGTCGTGAGACGCGCGAAGGTCACCCGCGGTGCGCTCTACCACCACTTCGAGGACAAGCGGGACCTGTTCCGCGCCGTGCACGAGCGGGTCGAGGTGGACCTCGTCGAGCGCATCGGCGCCCGGATGGCGGGCGTCTCGGACCCGTGGGAGGTGATGGTCACCGGCACCCGCGCCTTCCTCGACGCCTGCGACGAGCCGGCCGTCAAGCAGATCGCCCTGGTCGATGCCCCGGCGGTATTGGGCTGGCGCGAGTGGCGCGAGATCGACGAGCGCTACGGGCTCGGGCTGATGAAGGCCGCCCTCGGCGGCGCGATGGATGCCGGCGTCCTGCGCAAGGCGCCGCTCGACGCCCTCAGCCATCTGATGCTCGGCGCGCTCGCCGAGGCGGCCTTCGTGATCGCCAACGCCAAGGACCACGCAGCCGCCCGGAAGGAGTCGGAGGCCGCCCTGCTGGCGGTGCTCGAGGGCCTGCGGGCCTAGGGGCCGCTCGGCGGCGCCGCCGGCTCCGGGTCATCCGGCGGACCACGATCGTCCGGCGGCCGCCCGCGGTTCCGCAGCGCCCGCCGGATCGCCTTGCGCAGCATCAGGATCAGCCCGACGCCGATCGCCAGCAGCACGATCACCACCGCGAGCGCGACCAGCGGCTCGGCCAGCACCAACGCGATCACGACGGCGACGATGCCGTCCTCGATCAGGCTGACGAAGATGTTCGAGAACGGCTCGGGCGAGGCGTTGATTCCCAGCCGCACCCCCGCCTTGATCGCGTGGCTGGTCAGCGCGGTGCCTCCGGAGACCCCGCCGGAGACGACCTCCTCCGCCCGGCTGACCTGGTCGAACTCGGCGAACTCGACCCCGATCAGGCTCGCCACGGCCGGGCGGATCACCGTGTGAGCGACGTCCCAGAGGTTGTCGAGGTAGGGGATCTTGTCGGTGACGAACTCGATCGCGTACATCACCGCCGCCCCGATCAACACCGCGTCGCCCATCAGCGGCTCGGGCACCTCCCCGAAGCCCGCACGGCCGAGCAGGTTCAGCAAAACGACGGTCCCGTAGGCGTTGATCCCGGTCGCGTAGCCGGTGCTGATCACGGTCGGGACGAGGTCCATTGGCGCGGCAGCCTAGGGCCAATCCGTCCACGACCGTAACCCCCCGCCCCGCTCCGGCGCTTGAACGGGGCGAGTACCTCAAATCGATGACGATCCGAGGAGGAACGATGCAGAGCATCAGGAAGAGCCTGGCGCTGGCCGGGATCGCCACGCTGGCGCTGGCCGTGACGGCGAGCGCCGAGCCCGGCGGGAACGGCAAGGGCAAGGCCAAGGGCCACGGCAAGGCCGCCAAGGCAGTGCGCCAAGGAGAAGAAGGCGCTCGGCCATGAGACCTTCCGTGAGCTGTACGGGACCCGGCATGCCGAAGTGCATCGGCGTCACCAAGCCCGAGGCCAAGCAGGCGATGAAGAACGCCGCCAAGGAGTGCAAGGCGGAGGGCCGAAGGGCAAGGAGTTCGGCATGTGCGTCTCGAGCAAGGCGAAGGGCGAGCTCGCCGAGGAGAGCGAGGAAAAGGTCAACGCCGCCAAGGCGTGCAAGGCGGAGCAGGCCGACCCGGACTTCGCGGCGTCTCACGACGGCAAGACGTTCGACGAGTTCTACGGGACCAACGGCAATCCGAAGAAGGAGACGCCCGGCACCGGCAAGAACGCGTTCGGCAAGTGCGTCTCGACCAAGGCGAAGGCGAAGGGCGAGGAGGAGCCTGCCCCGACCCCATAGCCGGGTTCGAGCACTTCGATGAATCGAGAAAGGGCCCCGGGAATGGGGCCCTTTCTCGTTCAAGCTTATCCAGCGCCCAGCCGCGCGGATCAGGCCTCTATGGGATCGCCGGTTTCGGTGCATGGGGGAGTCAGCTCGGTTGCGCGCGAGTCCGCCTGCTCCTCCTCGATCGTGTGCAGCACGTGCTCCATCTCGATCGGCGTGATGCTCCCGTGCTCCTCCGAGAAGGGGTGATCCAGGAACCAGACCAGCAACAGCGCCGATGTCACCATCACGGCGACCGACGCAACGACCGCCGCCTGGACCACGAAGCTCCCCCGGCGGCTGGCGCTGAGTGCGACCCAGCCGATCGTCAACAGGGCCCCCAGGAGCAAGACAATCCAGAGCGGGCGAGGCACCACGCGGATCGCCTCGGCCAACCGGGTGCGCCGTCCCTCGATTCGTTCGTCCTGTTCGATCAGCAGTTGCCGGAATGAGTCCTTCTGGATGAAGGTCTGGGGGTCCAGGGCCAGGACCTCCTCCCTGAACCGGCTGCCCCACTCGTTGACCACCGGGCTCGAGCTCTCGTCCCGCATCGCTGGCCAGCCTTGATGGACGACCGCACGGCCGTAACAAACCAAGCTGCCCCTCAGCGCCGCGCCCTCCTCCGGCTCGTACGCCTCGGCCGTCCGCGAGAGCTCGAGTACGGCCTGGGCCTCGAGCTCCGCGCCCTCTCTTGCCCTCGTTATAGCTGTCGTACGCCTCGAGCACGACGAAGGCGAGCAGGACCGCGAACGCGGTACCGAGAAAGTCGAACGCCTTGTTGTGTTCGCCGACCTCGCCCGCGAAGCGCTCGTTAAAGGGGCTGCGTCGGGCAGCCCATAGGAACGCGACGGATAGGACCGTCACGCCGAGCACGATCGCGGCCTGCGTGGCCAGGCTCATTGCCGGACCCTATCCCCAGGCGCCAGCCCCGACTAGTTCAGACGCTCGACGATCATCGCCTCGCCCTGGCCGCCGGCGACGCACATCGTCTCCATGCCGACCTGGTGATCGTCGGTCTCCATCACGTTGAGCAGGGTGCCCATGATGCGGGCGCCGGTCATGCCGAACGGGTGGCCGAGGGCGATCGCGCCGCCGTGGGTGTTGAGCTTCTCGAGCGGGATGTTGCACTCGGCCATGATCGGGATCACCTGGGCCGCGAACGCCTCGTTCAGCTCCACGGCGTCGATGTCGTCGATCTTCATCGCGGCCCGCTCGAGCACGGTCTTGATGGCGCCGATCGGGGCGACGCCCATGTACTCGGGCTCGTTCCCGTGGGTTGCGGCGGTGATCACCTTTGCGCGGGGCGTCAGGCCCAGCTCCTTGGCTCGCTCGTCGGACATCATCAGCACCGCGGCGGCGCCGTCGTTGAGCGGGCAGGAGTTGCCGGCGGTGACGCCGCCGCCGCCCTCGAATGCCTCGGGGAGCTCGGAGAGCTTCTCGAGCGTGGAGCTGGCGCGGGGACCGTCGTCCTTGACCACCTCGTTGCCGTCCTGGTCCTTGACCGCGACGATCTCCCGGTCGAAGAAGCCGTCCTCCTGGGACTTCACGGCGAGCTCCTGGGAGCGCTGCGCGTACTTGTCCATGTCGGCGCGGCTGACCTCGTACTTCTTGGCCACGTTGACGGCGGTGATGCCCATGTCGATGTAGGCGTTGGGCTGGCCGTTCTCGCCGATCAGGTTCGGGTTCCGGTCGGCGGCGCCCGCGGGCTCCGTGCGCTCGTTGAACCGGCTGACCCACTCCACCCCGGCGGCGACGTAGGTGTCGCCCTGGCCGGCCTTGATCGAGTTGGCGGCGTGGCGAATCGAGTCCAGGCTCGAGGCGCAGTAGCGCGACATCGTCACGCCGGTCGTCGTGTTCGGCAGCTTCTCCGAGAGCAGGGTCATGATCCGCGCGATGTTGAAGGCCTGCAGCCCCTGGGGCATGCCGCAGCCGGCGAAGACCTCGTTGACCGTGTCCGGGGCGACCTCGGCGTTCCGCTCCAGCAGCTGGTCGATGACGTAGGCGCCGGTCTCCTCGGGCCGCAGCTGGGCCAGGGACCCCTTGAAGGCGCGGCCGATGGGCGTTCGCACGGTGTCGACGATCACTGCTTCGGGCATCTGCTGGTCTCCTTGTCGAAGTGGGTTCGCGCGCCTGGCGCGCGGGCCGGGAATGGTAACTAGCATCCGCGCGATGGCGGAGAGCAAGCCCAGCGAGGCGAAGAAGCCCGCGCCCAAACCCGACATCGAGGATCGCATGGAGGGCGTCCAGGGCTGGATGGCGGAGGTCGAGAGGAAGCAGGAGCGCAGCAGCCGCGTCGGGGGCGTGGCCGTAGTCCTCGCCCTGCTGGCCGCGGCGGGGGCGCTGGTGCTGGGGATCATGAACAAGCAGGACGCGGCGACCACCGACGACGTCGACGAGCTGACCGAGAAGGTGAACGCGCTCGGGGCCTCGGTCGCGCAGCAGACCGAGAAGCAGGTGCAGGCGCTGAACCAGCGCCTGGCCACGCTCGAGCAGCAGATCGCGAGCCTGACCGAGCGTCAGCGCAAGGCCGAGAACGACATCGCGGCGGTCGAGAAGAGCCAGAGCGCGGCCGCGGCCGCCGCTGCTGCCGACGCAAGCGCGCCGGCTGACTCAGGCACGGACACGGCCAATCCCAACCCCGACGAGAACCCGTAACAGGCCGGATTCACGCCTAGCTTGTAGCGAAGCGCACATGCCTCAGGCGTGCGTGGGCACGGTTCCTGCGTCGGTCGTCCGACGATTGCTCTAGCGTCATCGCACTAGGGATTACGCACGAATAGGCGTGGGTACCCTGGACAAGGCCAATTTCGGCTGAAAGGAGGCTCTCAGTGGCTGAGGGCTATTGCGTCAAGGAACGCAAGAAGGTCGAGATCAAGGACCCGCAGCAGGTCACGATGAAGAACGGTCGCCCGGCGATTCAGGGCACGTGCCCCGACTGTGGGACCAAGATCTTCAAGATCGGGAAGCTCGAGAACCAGTAGTCCGCCGCTTCTGCACGCGTGGGGGGCCGCCCACGCGTGCCCGGCGACCAGCCGGTACGGGCTCGACGCGATCCCTGATCTCGTCGAGTAGGCGAGCTGCAAGCACTGGGGCCTCTTCGCCCGGTTGCGGATTCCCCGCAGCCGGGCGAAAGAAGGTCACTCTCACGCGCGGCCGTCGCGGCCACCGTGCGTAGCTCGTGGCCCCTTCGACCGCGCACAGCACCACCTGCGCGCCTGGGCACCACTCCGCCAGGCGTCCGACGCCGCTGCGGGCCCGCAGGCGCTCTCCCCAGGAGAGTCCGCCCTCGGGGAACATGCAGATCGCCTCGCCCGCGGCCAATGCCTGAACCGCGCGCTCGAGCGCGCCGGTGTCGCCCGTTCCGCGCCTGATCGGGATCTGGCCGAGCCCGTAGAGGATCGGGCCGAGCAGGGGCACCCGCCAGAGGCTGGCGCGTGCCAGGAACCGCAGCCGCCGCCGCGGCTTGATCGCGAGGCCGACCAGGATCGGGTCCCACTGGCTGTCGTGGTTGGGCAGGACCAGCAGCGGCCCCTCGGCGGGCACCTGCTCGAGCCCCTCGACCCGCAGCCGGCCCCACCACGCGGCGGGCCGCATCAGCGCCGCGGCGAGGTCATAGAGCACGCCGGATTTCTATCCGACTGCGGCCGGGGGGCGTGCACGTGCGATTCGTCACACCGCACGCCCACCGGCACACCCGCGAGTCCGCTGGTGACAGAATCCCCAGCGTCCACGAGGGGACGTGAGAGGGAATGGACCAAAGGCCGCTGGAGTTGATCCTGGCTCGGAACTTCCTGACGAGCCTGTCCACCCCTGCCTTCCTCGTGGACGGGAGCGGCGGCATGATCTTTTACAACGAGGCCGCGGGCGGGCTGCTGGGTATCTCCTTCGAGGAGTTCGGCCAGAAGACCGCGGACGAGTGGAGCGGGGCGATCGGCCCCTTCGGCGAGGACGGCCAGCCGGTGCCGATCGACGAGCTGCCCACCACCCGGGCGCTGCGCGCCGGCCGTCCCGCGCACGGCACCTTCGAGATCCACTCGGTCAAGGGAGACAGATACGAGATCGAGTCGACCGCCCTGCCGATCGTCGCCGAGGGGGGCCAGGGGGGCGCGATGATCTTCTTATGGGTGAAGAACGGAAAGGTCGGGTAGCGGGCCGGTGATGAGGCTCAAACGATGAAACTCAAGGTGTGGGGCGCCCGCGGATCGGTGCCGGCCCCGGGGCCGGAGATGAACCGCTACGGGGGCAACACCTCGTGCGTGGAGCTCGAGCTCTCGGACGGCTCGATGCTGATCATCGACGCCGGCACCGGCATCCGCGGCCTGGGCGTCGCGATTGCCGCCGAGGCGCGACAGGTCAACATCCTGCTGACCCACCTGCACCTCGACCACATCCAGGGCCTGATGTTCTTCGCGCCCTGCTTCAGGGCGGATTCCTCGATCACGATCTGGGGGCCCGCGTCGCCCGAGGCCTCCCTCGAGGCTCGCATCGCGCGCTACATCTCCGCCCCGCTCTCCCCCGTCGAGGTCAAGGAGCTGCCCTGCGACGTCTCGTTCCTCGACACGCCCGCAAGCGAGTGGGAGATCGGCCCGGCCAAGATCCGCGCGGAGTCCGTCACCCACCGCGGGCCGACGCTGGGGTACCGGATCACCGACGCCGACACCTCGCTCGCCTACATCTCCGACCACGAGCCGGGCCTGGGCGCGCCCCTGGAGACGCTCGAGACCGAGTGGATCTCGGGCCACGACCTCGCCCACGAGGCGGACCTGCTGATCCACGACTGCCAGTACACCGACGAGGAGTACCCCGACCACGTCGGCTGGGGCCACTCCCGCCTCACCGACACTCTCACTTTCGCACGCAGGGTCGAGGCCCGCAGGCTGATGCTCTTCCACCATGACCCGCTTCACTCCGACGAATTCCTGGACGCGTTCTTTGACAGCGCCGTCGAACGCTGGGAGGAGCTGGGCGGCAAGCCCGGCTGCATCGAGATGGCGGCGGAGCGCAGCGAGTTCGAGATAGTGCCGGCGCCGGTCGCTGCCCCCGCGCAGGCCTAGACCCCTCTTCGCTCAGACGCTCGGGCGGCGCTGGGCCCAGGGTCGCTCGGACTCGAGCTGCGCGGCCAGCGACAGCAGCGTCGCCTCGTCGTTGTGCGGCGCCACGAGCTGCACGGCCAGCGGCAGCCCCTCGGCGCTGAGGCGTGCCGGAACAGCGGCAGCGGGCTGGCCGGTGTGGTTCCAGGGCACGGCGTAGGGGTACCAGCGGCTCTGGCCGAGGATCGTGCGCAGCGGGCCCAGGCCGTGCCAGCGGCCGACCTCGACGGCGGGGCCCGCGGTCATCGGGGTGATCAGCATGTCGACGTCCTCGAAGATGCGGTTGATGCGGTCGCTGTCGGCGCGCTCCAACTTGACGGCGCGGCGCACCGCCCAGCCGGGCGCCGTGAACCGCGCCAATCGCCGGTACCCGCGGGTCTGCCGCTCGAGCCGGTCGCCGTGTGGGACCTCGTCGATGTCCTCCGCGATGCCGCCCAGGTAGCGGGCCGGGATCTGGTTGCCGATCGAGCCCCAGTCGGGGTCCCTGCGCACGATGGTGTGGCCCAGCGACGCGAGCGCCTCGGCCGTCTCCTCGACCGCGTGCCTCGACTCGTCCGTCAGCTGCGGCTTGGCGATCGCCCGCGGCGGCTTCGTGCTGAGCGCGATCCGCAGCCGGCCCGGCGAGCCCGCGGCGGCCTCGGCGAAGCTGCGCTTCGGCGCCGGCGGCGCGTTCGCCGACCACGCCGGCCCAGCCGTGACCGCGTCCAGGAACAGCGCCGTGTCGGCGACCGTCCAGCTGACGCAGCCGTTGACCGAGAGCCCGAACCAGTGCTCGGAGTCGATCGGGACCCTGTCGCGCTGCGGCTTCAGCCCGAACAGCCCGCAGTTGGCCGCCGGATAGCGGATCGAGCCGGCGCCGTCCGAGGCGTGGGCGAGAGCCGCCATGCCCGCCGCGACCGCCGCGCCGCTGCCCCCGCTGGAGCCTCCGGGGGTGCGCCCGGTGTCCCACGGGTTGCGCGTGACGCCGAAGGTCTCGGTCTCGGTGAAGCCGTGGATCGCGAGCTCGGGCAGGTTGGTCTTGCCCAGGAAGACGGCGCCGGCTCCCCGCAGGCGCGCCACGATCTCGGAGTCCCCTTCGGCGGGCCGTTCGAAGCCGTTCGTGCCCAGCATGGTGACGTCGCCGGCGACGTCGACCGTGTCCTTGAGCGCGATCGGCACGCCCAGCAGCGGGGCCTCGGTGCCGGCGGCGAGGCGCTCGTCCGCCGCGTCGGCCGCGGCCAGCGCCTCCTCGGCCCAGACGGTCCTGAAGGCGTTCAGCTTCGGATCGATGCGCTCGATCCGCTCCAGGAACATCTCGGTCAGCTCGCGCGAGGACAGCTCGCGGTCGCGCAGCCGCCCCGCCAGGGCGGCGGCCCCGTCGAAGGCCAGCTCGTCCCTGACGGCCGCGTCGCTCACACGCGCCATCCTTCCGCATCCAGGACCTCGCCCGCCGCGCGGTCGCCGCTCCGCACCGCGCCGTCCATGTAGCCGCACCAGGTGGTCGCGGTCTCGGACCCCGCCCAGTGGACGCGGCCGGAGGGCCGCCGCAGCTCCTCGCCGTAGGCGGTGAGGACGCCCGGGGGCGCGTGGCAGACGGGGCCTCCCCCGCTCCACTCCTCGTCGGCCCAGGCCTGCTCGAAGTAGGCGGTCGCGCCGCGGGCGCGCTCGCCCCACATGCGAGCGAAGCAGTCCAGCACGATGCGGCGGCGCTCGGACTCGGGCCTGCGCGCGTGCTCGGTGGCCTTCGGCCCGGCGATGAACCCAAGCATCACCCCGGGCGAGCCATCGGGCGGGGAGTTGTCGAAGGTCGTCTCCACCGGCCCGGCGTCGCTGACCGCGGCGCCGCTCCATCCGTCCTCGCGCCAGAACGGCTCCTCGTAGACCGCCGTGCACTTGGTCAGGGCCCCGCTGGACATCGACTGCGCGAGCTGGTCCCGCCTCGCCGAGAGGCCGGGGCTGAAGCGGATCCGGGTGGTCAGCGCGGGCGGCATCGCGACCACGGCGCGGCGCGCGCTGACGCTGAGGCCGTTGGCGCGAGCGCGGACCCCGTCGGGCCCCTGCTCGAGCTCATGCACGGGTGCGGCCAGGACCACCGAGTCGCCGAGCTCCGCGGCCATCCGCAGGCTGAGCTCCTGCGAGCCGCCCACGATCCGGTCCTGCTGCGCCCCGCCCTCGACGTCGATCATCGCGTCGAAGCCGCCGCAGGAGTTGACCAGGTGCAGCATCCAGAGCAGCGACATCTGCCCGGCGCCGACGCCGAAGGCGGTGCCGACCGCGATCTCGAACAGGCCGCGAGCCCTGCGCGTGCTGAGCGAGCGGCGCAGCCAGGCGGCGACCGTGGTCGCGTCCAGCGCCGCGGCGTCGGGCGCGCTCCAGGGCGCCTCGGGCGGGACCGTGGCCGCGAGCCGGCCCAGCCGCCGCCGCGCCCGGTCGACGTCCAGCAGCACCAGCGGCGACAGCCGCGGGATCGTGCCCCTGTAGCGCTTGCGCTTGCCGGCGAGCTCGAGCAGGTTGCGCCCGTCGTGGTAGGTGGGGAACGTCTCGAGCCCGAGCTCGTCGACCAGCTCGAGCAGCCTGTCCTGGCCGGGGCCGACCCACTGGCCCCCGATCTCGGAGACCTGGCCGCCGCCGATGGGCATGTTGAGCGTGCGTCCGCCCACGCGGTCACGGGCCTCCAGCACGACCACCGAGCGGCCGCTGCCGGCGAGCGCGCGCGCCGCCGACAGGCCGGCGAGGCCGGCTCCGACGACGACCACGTCCGCCTCGCGCTGCTCGGCTCCCGCGGGTCCACGGGAGCAAAGCTAGCGCCGGGACCGCAACCCTGGGCCGCTCAACCTGTTCTCAATATTCAGTAGCACAAATCTGCAACCAGGGAGATTCAGAATGAGATTCAAGAAGCGCAGGGCACTCGTACTCGTGGCGGCGGCCGGGCTGATGGCGCTGACCGCCTCGACCGCGATCGCCGCACTGATCGAGGGCACCGAGGGCGACGACCAGCTGATGGGGACGCCGGAGGGAGACCTGATCCTGGCGAAGGCGGGCAACGACGGAGTCGTGGCCGCCGACGGCAACGACGGCGTCGACGCCGGCGACGGCAACGACAGCGTGCTGGGCAACCAGGGCCGGGACAACATCTCCGGTGGACTCGGCGACGACATCCTCGACGGCGGCGAGGGCCGCGACATCGTCTTCGGCCAGGACGGCAACGACACCGTGCTCGGACGGCAAGCGTCCGACGAGGTGCGGGGCCGCAACGGCGACGACGTCGTCCGCGGAGGCCGCGGCTCCGACATCGTCTTCGCCGGCATCGGCGTCGACACCACGTTCGGCGGTCCCGGCGGGGACCTGATGTTCGCCCTCGCCAAGGCCGACGCCGCCAACCCCGGCGGCGACACGCTGTTCGGCGGACGCGGCAACGACGTCTTCCGCGTCAGCGACGGCGAGACCGACCGGGTCGACTGCGGCCGCGGGCGTCGCGACCGCGCGATCGTCGACCCGGGCGGCCTGGACCAGCTCGTGAACTGCGAGATCGTGGTCCCGCGTCCGCCCCGCGAGGAGGAGGACGGCGGGGAGGTCACGGAGTAGGTAGCGGGAAGCGAGGGGCCGCGCAGGGCGGCCCCTCGCTCTTACTGCTGGGCCAGGATCTTCGCCTTCTCGCGGTCGAACTCGCCGCCTCGGTTCGTCAGTCCCCTGAACGCGCTCCAGAGGCCGATCAGCAGGGCCGGGACGCCCATCACCAGGAAGGTGATGCCCGTGATGTCCGCCCCCAGCTCGCTGTCGGGCCTGCCGACCACCTCCCCGGTCTGCGGGTCGGTGATCTCGTCGCCTGCAACGTCGCGTTGAAAAGGATCAGTCCCCCGAAGAAGAGCGCGAGCCCGAGGAACGCTTTGACCAGGTAGCCCACGGGGCGGGAAACCTATCGGTCAGTCCCGCTTGAACCGGCGCCAGCGGTTCGCGCGGATCGCCTTGCCGACCAGCTCGCGGTCGTGGTCGTACGTCAGCAGGCTCCTGGCCTCGCGGGGTGTGAGCCAGCGCAGCTCGTCGACCTCGCCGTGCGGCTCGAAGCGTCCCTCGATCGGGTACATGAGCCAGTAGCGGACGAGTTTGCGGCGGGCCTTGCGGTCGAGGTAGGAGACCTCGGGAAGCTCGGGCCCCAGCTCGCTGCGGTACCCGGTCTCCTCCTCCACCTCCCGCAGCGCCGCCTCCTCCCAGCTCTCGCCCTCCTCGAGCTTTCCCTTCGGCAGGGACCAGTCCATGTACTTCGGCCTGTGGATCACCACGACCCGGGTCCGGCGGTCGTCGTCGCGCCGCAGCACCACGCCCCCTGCGGCCCTGATGTCGGGCTTGCCCTCGGCGGTCTTCAGGTTTTGGCGGGCCACGCGTCGCAGCAGGGTATGGCAGCGGTCAAGCGCTCGATCCATCCGGGCGGCAGGCCAAGATCGTTTCGATGCTTCTCGCGAAGATCGACTGCAGCGACCCCGAGTGCGAGGGCGACCTGGAGATCGTGATCGAGGATCTGAACGAGCTCAGCGGCCTGGTCTGCGAGTGCGGCCACGGGTTCGTCCTCACCGCGGTCTCCGAGCTGCGCCCGGACGACGCCAAGGTCGTCTCGATCCAGTTCCGCCAGGGCCGCGCCCTGCGCAGGCTCGCGGCGTAGCTGCCGCAAAATAGGATCGGGCGGGTGAGCGACGCCGCCGAACGGGTGCCCCGCCTGTCGATCCTCGAGGTCCTGCGGGTCGTGTGGCGCGTCTACCGGCGGCGGTGGAAGTTCCTCGTCCCGCTTTCGATCGTGGTGCTGCTGCCGCAGGCGCTCGCGGACGCCGCACTGGGCGACGTCGAGATCGACCGCGTCGAGACGGTCGAGGACCTGCTGCACCTGGCCTCGATCCCGCTCGCCGTCGCGGTCAATCTCGGCGGGGAGGCCCTCTACGCCGGAATCGTCGCCGCGGCCGTGGTCGAATGGCTCGCCGGGCCGCGAGCTGCGCGACTTCCCCCGACGCGATCCGCTCGATCGCGTTCGGGCGGCTCATCGCCCTGGACCTGATCCTGGCCGATCGGGACCGTGATCGGGCTGGTCCTGCTGGTCATCCCGGGCATCCTCTTCTACACCTACCTGGCGGTCTCCCCCGCCCTGATCGAGCTGAACGGCGAGACCGTGAAGCAGGCGATGCGCCAGAGCGTCCAACTGGTCCGCGGAAACTTCTGGCGGGTGCTGACCTTCACCGTGATCGTGCTGGTGGTCACCGACAGCGCCGCCGCGCTGCTGGAGTCCCCGTTCGACGGACTGCATCGCCGATCTCCTGTTCAACCTGGTGATCGAGGCGATCGTCGAGCCGTTCCAGGGGCTGACCACGGTCTTCCTCGCCCTGGCGCTGCTGGAGATCCACGGCAAGGACCGCAGGCTGAGCGCGTTCGTCGAGCGCTAGCCGGCCGGGCTTCGGCGAAGCGCCGACTAGACTGCGCGGCGATGGGGCGCGTAGTCCACTTCGAGATCCACGCGGACGACCCCGAGAGGGCGGCGGACTTCTACCGCGGGGTGTTCGGCTGGGAGATCAAGAAGTGGGACGGCCCGGTTGACTACTGGCTCGTCACCTCCGGGCCAGCGAGTCGAGCCCGGCATCGACGGGGCGATCCTGAGGCGGATGGGCGGCGCGCCGGGCGACGGACAGGCGGTCAACGCGTTCGTCAACACGATCCAGGTCGATTCGATCGAGGAGACGGAGCGCAGGGTGCCCGAGGCCGGCGGCGAGCAGGTGGTGGCCCGCGACGAGATCCCGGGCGTCGGCAAGGTCTCCTACTTCAAGGACACGGAGGGCAGCATCTTCGGCGCGCTCGAGCCGGTCGAATGACCGACCGGCGCACGCAGCTGATCGTGCTCGGCGTGCTCGCCGTGCTGATCCTGATCGCGGCGATCGTGATCAGCCAGTCCGGCTCCGACGACGATTCGGACGGCGGCGAGTCAGGCGGCGGCGAGACCGCCGCGGTCTCCGAGGCCCTGGAGGGCATCCCGCAGGAGGGGGTCTTCCTCGGCGAGGACGACGCCCCGGTCGTCACCGAGTTCGTCGACCTGCAGTGCCCGTTCTGCGCCGAGTTCTCGAACAGGGCCTTCAACGACGTGGTCGAGCAGCACGTGCGACCGGGCGAGGTCCTCTGGGAGCTGCGCGTGATCAGCTTCCTCGGCCAGGACTCCGGCGAGGCGGCCGAGATGGCGGCGGCGGCCGCGCTGCAGAACAAGCTCTACGAGTTCACCGAGACCTTCTACCTGAACCAGGGCGAGGAGAACTCCGGCTACGTGACCGAGGAGTTCCTGACCGAGATCGCCGAGAAGACGCCGGGCCTCGACGTCGAGCAGGCGCTGGCCGACCGCAGCAGCCCAGAGGCCCAGGACCTGATCGCCGAGAACGAGGCGCGGGCGACCGACCTGAGCGTGAACTCGACGCCGACCTTCCTGCTGACCGGCGGCGCCGAGCCGACCCCGATCAATCTCAGCGACCTCACCCCCGAGGCGTTCACGGACGCGCTCGCCGCGGCCCAGGCCGGGTGAGCGACGGCCGGCTCCGGGCGGCAGCCGCGGCGCTGGCCCTGGCGGGGCTCGCGATCGCGATCTACCTGACGGTCCTCCACTACGACCACTCCGCGCCGGTCTGCGTCGGCGGGGGCGGCGGCTGCGAGAAGGTGCAGAGCTCGGACTACGCCGAGCTGGTGGGAATCCCCGTGGCGCTGATCGGCGCGGTCGGCTACGCGCTGATCGGCCTCTCGCTGCTGGTGCCGGGCGACGCGGGGCGCTTCGCGGGCGCGCTGCTGGGGCTGGTCGGCGTCGGCTTCAGCCTCTACCTCACCTACCTGGAGCTGTTCGTGATCGACGCGATCTGCCAGTGGTGCGTGGCCAGCGCGGTGGTGATGGCGGCGCTGGCGGCCGTGACGCTGATCCGCTTCGCGCGCACTCCTGAGCTCCGCCTGAGGGCGGATAGGATCGGCCCACCTTGGCCGTCGAGGTCAGCTACCGCAACGTCGTCAAGCGCTACGCGGGCCAGAGCGAGCCCGCCGTGCGCGACCTCTCGCTGGAGGTGCCCGCGGGGGACATCTGCGTGCTGGTCGGGCCGTCGGGCTGCGGCAAGACGACCGCGATGCGGATGGTCAACCGCACGGTCACGATCACCGAGGGAGACATCCTCATCGACGGCACCTCGGTCAAGGAGCGAGAGCCGGCCCACCTTCGGCGCGAGATCGGCTACGTGATCCAGCAGACCGGCCTCTTCCCGCACGTGACGATCGGCGACAACATCGCCACCGTGCCTTCGCTGCTGGGCTGGGAGGACGACCGCGTCGAGGCGCGGATCACGGAGCTGCTGGAGCTGGTGGGGCTGGAGCCCGAGATGCGCGACCGCTATCCGGCCCAGCTCTCGGGCGGCCAGCAGCAGCGGGTGGGGGTCGCCAGGGCGCTCGCCGCGGACCCTCCCCTGATGCTGATGGACGAGCCCTTCGGCGCCATCGACCCGATCAACCGCGAGCGCCTGCAGAACGAGTTCCTTCGCCTGCAGGCCGACATCCGCAAGACGGTCCTCTTCGTCACCCACGACATCGACGAGGCGATCAAGATGGGCGACCGGATCGCGATCATGCAGCAGGGCGGCGTGCTGTCCCAGTACGCGACGCCGGCCGAGCTGCTGATGGCGCCCGCCGACGGCTTCGTCGAGGACTTCGTCGGCGCCGACCGCGCGCTGAAGCGGCTGGCGCTGCTCCGGGTACGCGACATCGACCTCTGGGAGGCGCCGCTGGCCCACGTCGGTCAGGCGATGGGCGAGGTGCGGGCGAAATTGGACGGCGCCGAGGTTCCCCATCCGCTGCTGGTCGACTCCGATCGCCGCCCCATCGGCTGGCTCTCCGAGCGCGACCTGGCCAAGGACACCGTTCCCGCCACGCCCGACTCTTCCCCGGACCCGATCCTCGAGGCCGACGACGTGTTGCGCGACGCCCTCGCCGACGTGCTCCTGGCCGAGACGCTCTACGCGCCCGTGGTCGACGGACAGGGCCGGATCGCAGGCGTGCTCTCCGTCGAGATCATCTCGGACTTCCTGAGCTCGCCTGCGGCGGCGGTCGAGGAGCTCTCCGCGGTCGAGCGGCCCCACGGCGATGCTTGACCCGGGCCCCGCCGCTCAGCTCCTGGCCCAGGTCGAGATCCGCGAGCGCACCGGCGAGAGCTGCCCCGAGCGCAACCCCTTCTTCTGCTTCGACTGGGCGGCCGACAACTACGACCGCTACGTGGACCCCACCCTCGAGCACATCGTGCTGGTCGTGGTCTCCGTCGTCGCCGGCTTCCTGATCGCCTTCGCGCTGGCCTACCTCTCGCATCGCCGCCGCTGGCTCATGCCCACCTTCCTGGGTGCGACCGGGATCCTCTACACGATCCCGTCGGTGGCGTTCTTCGCGCTGCTGCTGCCGATCACGGGGCGCGGCCAGCTGACGGCGATCATCGCGCTGACGGCGTTCACGCTGCAGATCATCTACCGCAACATCGTCGCCGGGCTGGCGAACGTCCCCGAGGACGCCAAGGACGCCGGACGCGGCATGGGGATGACCGTCAACCAGCTCTTCCGCCGGGTCGAGTTGCCGCTGTCCGTTCCCGAGATCATCGCCGGGCTGCGGATCGCGACCGTGTCCACGGTGGCGATCGCGACGCTCGCGGTGTTCGCCGGGGGCGGCGGGCTGGGCGGCGAGTTCACCGGCCAGATCGACTTCAAGACGAACGTGATCATCGCCTCGCTGATCTGCGTGGTGATGGCGGTGATCTTCGACCTGTTGCTGGTGCTGCTGCAGGCCTTCCTCACCCCGTGGCGGGCCGCCGGCAACGTGCGAGAGCATCGGCGGGGCCGCTTCTTCGAGATGTTCCGGAGGACGGCGTCGTGAGCGCCTCGCTCGCCTTCCTCGGCAGCTTCGGCGGCGCCTTCGAGTTCATCTTCGAGCCGACGACCACGCGCTTCACCGGCGGCCGCGAGGTCGGCGGACTCGATCAGGTCTGGGAATACGCCCAGACCCACATCGAGATCAGCGCGGTGGCGCTGGCGATCTCGCTTGTGATCGCGCTGCCGGCCGGGGCGCTGCTGGGGCACTACGGCAAGGGCGAGACGTTCGCGATCAGCGTCGGCAACTCATGGCGCGGGATCCCCGAGCTGGCCCTGATCGCACTCGTGGTGGCCTTCGTCGGCTTCGGCTTCCTCAACGTCGCGATCGCGCTGATGGTGCTGGGCATCCCGCCGATCCTCACCAACTCGTTCGTCGGCGTCCGCCAGGTCGACCGAAGTGCGGTGGACGCCGCGCGCGGGATGGGGATGAACGACCTCCAGGTCCTCACCCGAGTCGAGCTGCCCCTGGCGGTGCCGACGATCATGAGCGGGGTGCGTACCGGCGCCATCAACATCATCGCCACGGCCACGATCGCTCCGCTGGCCGGCGTCGTCACGTTGGGCGACTTCATCCTCAACCCCAACGTCTACGGCGACGAGGGCGTGATCGCGGGCGCGATCCTGGTCGCCCTGCTGGCGGTCCTGGTCGAGCTGGGCCTGGCGGGGCTGCAGCGGCTGCTGACGCCGAAGGGGTTGAAGCTGGCGCGCGAGCGCGCGGCGGCATAGGATCGAACCGTTCACGCCCCGGTTTCGGTTGCAGGGGCCCCAACGAGAGGAGGCTCACGTGCTGAGCAGCGACACACGATGGCGGACCCTGTTCGCAGCTGCTGGCGGCGTTCGTGCTCGCGCTCGCCGTCGCCGCGTGCGGCGACGACGATGACGACGGAGGAGACGGGGGCGGTGACGACGCATCCGGCTCGCTGATCGAGAGCAATTCCGACAACGAGGGCAAGCAGATCACGGTCGGATCCAAGAACTTCACCGAGCAGATCGTTCTCGGCGAGATCTACGCCCAGGCGCTCGAGGCGGCCGGCTACACGGTCCAGACCGACCTCAGCCTCGGTTCCGAGCAGGTCGCCCTGGATGCGCTCAAGGCCGGCGAGATCAGCGGCTATCCCGAGTACACGACGACCGCTCTGACCTCGTTCTACGGTGCGGCACCCGAGGCGGTGCCGACCGACGTGGGCGAGGCGGCGACCCAGGCCCGCGCAGAGTTCGAGAAGGACGGGCTGGTGATGTTCGAACCGGCCCCGTTCGAGAGCGCGAACGCGGTCGGGCTCCTCGCCACAAAGGCGGATGAGCTCGGGGTCGCGACGATCTCCGACCTCGAGGGTCAGAGCCAGGACCTGGTCCTGTTCGGCTCGCCCGAGTGCCGCCAGCGCGTGGACTGCCTGGTCGGGCTGGAGGACGGCTACGGCCTCCAGTTCAAGCAGTTCACCCCCGTTGACATCGAGCAGCGCTACGCGGTGCTCGATGATGGGCAGGCGGATCTCTCGATCGTGTTCACGCTCGACGGCGAGCTCGCGGCCTCGGACAAGTACGTGACCCTCGAGGACGACCAGAGCGTCTTCCCTGCGGCGGGCAACCCCGCGTTCGTGACCGATCAGGCCACGGTCGACGAGGCCGGACCCGATTACCAGGAGACGATCGAGCTCGTCCAGGAGGGCCTCACTGACGAGGTCATGCAGGAGCTCAGCGCCCGGGTCGACATCGATCGCGAGGAGGCCACCGCGGTCGCCACCCAGTACCTCCAGGAGTCGGGCTACATCGAGTAGTAATTGGGACGACGCGCGGCCGGCCGGGGCGCTGCCCCGGCCGGCCGCCGCGTTCAGGCTTGCTCGCTTCCCCCTAGCGGTCTGAGCCGCGAAGGCGGCTGAAGAACCGCAGAGCCCTCCTCCGGCTAGGCGCGGTCCCGGTCGGGCGTCCTAGTCCTTGTCTCGTCCGAGGCGCTCCTTGACCTTGTCGGCCACGTCATCGGTCTTCTCCTTCACGTCTGAGACGGCCTTGTCGACCTTGCCCTCTCTCTTCAGGCTGTCGTCGTCTGTGAGGTCCCCTGCCGCCTCCTTGGTGCGGCCCTTGGCCTCATCGATGTTCTCACCCATCTGTCTTTCAGCTCCTTCGATTCCTTCGGTTCGGTCACTTCTTGACTACCCGACGCTCAGTGAGGAAAACACCCGCCCGCCCGGGCATGATTCGTGGCGATGAGCACGCCCGAGCGCGAGCCGCTGAGCTTCGACGACGCCCAGATCCTGCGTCTGGAGTCGGCCACCATCAAAGGCCACACGGGCAAGGTCCTGATCGTCGGGCCGGGCCCGAGCGGCAAGCCGCTGGGAGCGGCGGAGCTCCGCGAGCGCGTGGCCGAGCGCATCGAGGCGATTCCGAGGCTGCGCCAGCGAGTCGATGACCCCAGATCGGCGAACCCGGCATGGGTCGAGGCCGACCCCGATCTCGACTGGCACGTCGCGGAGGCGCAGACCGATGGCCCGCTCGATGAGGCCCAGCTCAGGGAGCTGGCCGGCGAGGTGCTGGCGGAGCGCCTCGACCACGAGCGGCCGCTGTGGCGGATCGACGTGGTCCCCATGCGCGACGGCGAGGCGGCCCTGATCGGCCGCGTCCACCATGCGATGGCCGACGGCGTCAGCGCCATCCGCATGGTCGGGGGGCTGCTCTGGGACCCGGCCTCTGACCTGCCGCCGGAGCGCGCCACGGCGACGGCCAAGCCTGGGGCCAGGGCGGCCGCGCCCGCAGCCGCCCCGAGCGGACGCGCCTGCGCAGCATTCCCGGAGCGCTTCGCCGGGAGCTGCGCCCGGGATCCGACACAGCGCTCGACCACCACATCGGACCAGACCGCGAGGTCGCCTGGCGCGCGTACGAGCTGGCACGGCTGAAGGCGATCGAGCACGGCGCCGGCGAGGGCGTCACCGTGAACGACGTGGTGCTGGCGACGATCGCCGGGGGCCTGCGCCGCTGGCTCGAGGGTGGCGGCAGGAGCGTCCGGGTGCAGATCCCGGTCTCGCTTCACAGCCGCGATGAGGGCGAGGGCCAGCTGGGAAACCGCGACTCGTTCCTGAACGTCGATCTGCCGCTGGCCGAACCCGACGCGCTCGCCCGCCTGCTGGCGGTCAACAGCGAGACCAGCGTCCGCAAGCTCGACCACGACGCCCAGACGCTGTACGACTTCTTCCACGCGATCGGCCGCTTCCGCCCGCTTTACGAGGGGGTCACCCGCCTCACGTCGGGGCCGCGAGAGTTCGCGCTCTCGGTCTCCAACGTGCCGGGCCCGCGCGAGCGGCCGTCGATCCTGGGCCACGAGGTGACCGGGTTCGTCTCCTTCGCCGAGCCCGCCGACCGCCACGCGCTGCGGGTCTCGGTGGTCTCGCTGGGCGGCGAGCTTGCCTTCGGCCTCTGCTCGGACCCCGACTCGATCGCCGACCTCGACGACCTGGCGGCCGCCCTGGACGAGTCGGTCGCCGAGCTCGAGCAGGCCTGCGGGGGAGGCTGAGGGTGGCGGCGAAGAAGAAGCCGGCCAAGAACCGCGCGAAGAGGTCGAAGCTGTCCGAGTACGAGCGCAAGCGGGACTTCTCGAAGACCGGCGAGCCCAGCGGCAAGGGCCGCAAGCGCGGCAAGGCGAAGCGGGCGCCCAGGCGCCGCCACCCCCGCTTCGCGATCCAGAAGCACGCGGCCACCTCGCTGCATTACGACCTCCGCCTGGAGATCGGCGACACCCTCGCCTCCTGGGCGGTGCCGAAGGGCCCCTCGCTCGACCCGCGCGACAAGCGCCTGGCGATGCGCACCGAGGACCACCCCATGGAGTACCTGAGCTGGGAGGGCGTGATCCCGAAGGGCGAATACGGCGGCGGCGAGATGATCGTCTGGGACCGCGGCGTCTACGAGAACATCTCCAAAACCCGCAGCGGCCGCGCGATGGAGTTGGAGGAGGCGCTGGAGAAGGGCGACCTGAAGCTGTTCCTGCTCGGCGAGAAGATTCGCGGGGCCTACGCCCTCGTGCGCACGAGCGACCCCGGGGACCGCGAGCAATGGCTGCTGATCAAGAAGAAGGACGAGGGCGCCGACGCGCGCCGCAAGCCGACCTCGAGCCAGCCCGAGTCGGTGCTCTCCGGCAAGACGATCGAGGACCTGCGAAGGGAGGCGGGCTCCAAACAGAAGCGCTAGCCCGCGCTACGCTCAGGCCATGAGCACGGTCACGGACGTCCAGACGCTCCCAAACTTCATCGGCGGTGAGTTCAGGCAGGCGGCGGTGGACTCGACGCTCGAGAACCGCGATCCCGCCACGGCCGAGCTCGCCGCCTACGTGCCGCTCTCCGGAGAGGGCGACGTCGAGCAGGCCGTGCGCGCGGCCCGCGAGGCCTTCCCCTCTTGGCGCGGGACGCCGGTGCCGCAGCGCGCCCGCGCGGTGATGGCGCTGCGCGAGGTGCTCGACGAGCACCGCGAGGAGCTGGCGGCGCTGGTTACAGCCGACATGGGCAAGACCCTCGCCGACGCGTCCGGCGAGGTCGGGCGGGGGATCGAGTCGGTCGAGTCCGCGATCGCGATCCCCCACCTGATGAAGGGCGAGAACCTCGAGGGCGTCGCCAAGGGCCTCGACGTGGAGATGGTGCGCCAGCCCGTGGGCGTGGTCGCGGGGATCACCCCGTTCAACTTCCCGACGATGATCCCGCTCTGGTTCCTGCCCTACGCGGTCGCCTGCGGAAACACCTTCATCCTCAAGCCCTCCGAGCGGGACCCCCGTCCCTCGCAGCGCATCTTCGAGCTGATCGCCGACCACGAGATCTTCCCGCCCGGCGTCGTCAACCTCGTGCACGGCGCCCGCGACGCCGTCACGGCCATCCTCGACAGCCCCGGGATCGACGCGATCAGCTTCGTCGGCCAGGCCTCGACCGCACGCTTCGTCGCCACCCGCGCCGCCGAGACAGGCAAGCGCGTGCAGGCGCTGGGCGGCGCCAAGAACTCCCTGGTGGTGATGCCCGACGCCGACCTCGACAAGTCGGTCCCCGCGATCATGCAGTCCTCGTTCGGCGCCGCCGGCCAGCGCTGCCTGGCGGGCTCGGTGCTGGTCGCCGTCGGGGACACCCAGCGCCAGGATGAGGTCCGCGAGGCGCTGCGCTCCGCGGCCGAGGCCCTCAAGGTCGGCTCCGGCGCCGATCCCGACACCGACGTCTGCCCGATGGTCGGGCCGGACTCCCGCGAGCGCGCCGAGCGCATGGTCGGCGAAGCCCTCGACGGCGGCGCCGAGCTGGTCCTCGACGGGCGCATCGACGGCGGCGAGGGCGGCTCCTTCCTGGAGCCGACCATCGTGGAGACCGACGACCACGAGTCCGACATGGCTCGCGAGGAGATCTTCGGGCCGGTGCTCGCCTTCGTCCGCGCCCCTGACCTCGACGGCGCGCTGGAGTTCGTGAACGGCTCGCGCTACGGCAACTCGGGATCGATCTTCACCCAGTCGGGGGACGCGGCCCGCTCCTACCGCTACGGCGTCGAGGCCGGCATGCTCGGCGTCAACATCGGCGTCCCGGCGCCGGTCGCCTGGTTCCCGTTCTCGGGTTGGAAGGACTCCCTCGACGGCGACCTGCACGCCAACGGCAGCGACGCCGTCGAGTTCTACACGCGCAAGAAGGTCGTAACCGCGCGCTGGTAGAGGGGCCGCCCTACTCCTCACCCACTCTCGAGCGCTCGCGAGCGACAGCACTTCTCGAGCGCTCGCGGGCCACGGCCTCGAGCCCCCGATTGACGAGCAACTGAGCCATCGCGGCCGTCGCCACGCCGTACTCCCGCGCCGCGTCCTCGAGCGCCTCGTGATCCTCGGGCGTCAGCCTCACGTTCACCTGGCGGCTCCTCACCCCCGGTCGCTCCCTGCGCTGCGGTCGCGTCCCCTCGGTGAAGCCGAGCCGCCTTCGCTCGTTTCCGGCGAATTCCTGGTCGCCAGCGCTCCTCTTCCCGAACATCGCGTCCCACCACTCCTCCTCCGACCAAACCTTCGACTCGACCCAGGGCGGCGGAAGGTTCTCCCAGGTCCTGATCTCGCCGGCGGCCTCGTCCGCATCGTCGACCTTGACGTAGCTCGACCAGGCCGAGGGCTGTCCGGGTGCCTGCTCTCGGCCCGCCGCCGCAGACCTCCTTCCCTTCTCGGTCCCAGTAGCAATCAGTAGCGCGGTGCTACTCATGGCTACTCGTCATGCGACCAAGGGTCATCCCCGGCAGCAACAAACTGCCGCGCACGATGTGACGATTCAGTGCCGCTACCGGGGCTCGGGGTAGTCCGGCTCGATCACGCCGAGCGCGGCGCCCTGGGGGTCGGTGAAGACCGCGAGCCTTCCGACCGGGGTCGGGGTCACCGGAACCAGCACCTGGCCGCCACCGTCGCTGGTCATCTTCACCGCGTCGTCGGCGTCGGCGACCGCGAAATAGGCCATCCAGTTCGGGGGCACGCCCGCTGGCGTCTCCTCGCCCATCTCCGCCGCACCGGCGATGCCCTCATCCCACTTCTGGCCCTCAACCTGCCACATGAAGAAGGGCAGTCAGGCGGCGCCTCCTCGGCTTTGGTCAGGTCCCATCCGAAGACGTCGCCGTAGAACTTCTTGGCGCCGTCGAGATCCGTGGTCGTGAGATGGTTCCAGGTCCAGGAGCCGACCTCGTTCACGAACTGGGCTCCGTGGGTCTCATTCGGCTGCCAGACGCTGAAGAAGGCCCCCTGCGGGTCGTGGAGGACGGCCATCCGGCCCGCGGTGGCGACGTCGAATGGCTCGACGACGACGCTGCCCCCGGCCTCCTTCACCTTGGCCGCGGTCGCGTCGGCGTCCTCGACGCAGACGTAGCTCGACCAGGCCGGCGGCTGCTCGTCGCTCTGGAGCGGGCCCATGCCGCCGACGATCTTGCCCTTCTGGGTGAACATGCCGTAGCCGCCGAACTCCTCGGCCCCCTGCTCCCAGTCGACCCCGAGCAGCTCGCTGTAGTACTCCGCGCCCGCCTCGGTGCTCTGGACGGCCAGGTCCACGAAGCAGAACTCGCCGGGCTCGTAGCTATCGCGCTCGCTCATGGTTCTCCTCGGGTCGGGGTCGGGGTCGGGGTCGGGCGCCGTGCTGCGGTCCCCTCCAGGATCACCCGCGAGACCAGCTCGGGGTCATCCCAGGTGGGCACGTGGCCGCAGCCGGGCAGCACCACCTGCCGCACGCGCTCGGGCAACACGCCATCGGGCAGCGGCCGGTTGCGGACCAGGCGGTCGAACTCCGCCCAGGCGATCGTCAGCGGCACCTCGAGATCGGAGAGGTCCCCGACGGTGTTCGCCCGCATCAGCCGGTTCGACTCGGGGTAGCCCTGGGCCCCGCCGTAGCCGCGGACCAGCGCGATCGCGTCCGCGAGCGGCACCCGCTCGGGGTGTGTGGACGTTGGTCGCGAGCGCGCGGTGGCGCAGGCCGGGATCCGCAACAGCCAGAGGCACCAGCGGGCGCGTCGCCCTGGCGACGTTGTAGGCGCGGCTGCGGCTGGGACCCAGCGGCTCGCGCCAGAAGCCCGCCGGGCAGAGGGCGACGACGGAGTCCACCCCACCCTGCCTGCCGCACTCGATCGCGACCCAGGAGCCGAGCGAGATCCCGGCCACGTCCGGGCCTCGAGCCCAACCCCAGTGTCCCGACGAAGTCGAGCACCGCGGCGGCCAGATTCCGAGCGGACGGCTCCACCCCGTCCGGCAGCCGCGGAGACCCGCCGAAGCCGGGCATGTCCACCGCGATCACTTCCCGGTCGGCGGCGAGCAGGTCCAGCACCGGGTTCCATTGCTCGAGGGTTCCCCCCAGCGAGTGGAGCAGGAGCAGCGGCTCGCCCGGGCCGGCCCGGCGAATGAAGTTGAGTTCGGGAGCGGCCACCGGAGCGTGCGGAGCGGTCTAGACCTCGAGCTCGTACTCGAGCCAGGAGGAGCTGGCGGCGCCGCTGCGGTCATAGACCTTGTGTGCGCGGTAGTTGTCGGGCGCGGTGCTCCAGTTGAGCGTCGAGATCCCAAGCTCCCGGCAGCGCTCCGCGCAGCGGACGATCAGCGCGTCGGCCACGCCCTTCCCCCGCGCTTCGGAATCGACGAACAGGTCCTCGAGGTGAGCGACGCGGGCACCGGCCGTGCTCGCCCACTTCCAGTCCATGACCGCGAATCCGATCAGCCTCCCGTCCTCCTCCGCGACGTAGAGGTCTCCTTGGCGACGCCCGCCCTCTTCAGGGTCGGCTGCGACGGTCCGCGCCAGCTCCAGCAGCCCGGAATCGGGCGGATCCACCTCGTAGTGGTCGCAGTACCCCCGCATCAGCGGCAGCAGCGCCTCGGCGTCATCGACCCGCGCCTCGCGGATCTCGACGCCTCGGCGAGGGGACGGGGCCTTCCTCGGCGGCCATCCTGGTATCGAATCACGGCAGTAGGCTGCCGCCATGTCCGCGCGCGGCTGCCCCTGCTGATCGGCTTGGTGCTGCTTGCCGGCCTGCTCGGCTCGTGCGGCGACGACTCGGACGACCAGGCCACCGACCCAGCACTCGAGGCCGATACGACATCACGGGTCGTGGAGCGGGACGCTGCGCCAGCAGGGCCTCGACTTCCGGGCGGACGCCACATCAGCTCACTCGAAGATCCCGCCCAGAACACCGTCAGCTACACAGGCATCGACTGCCGGGCCCTGGACTACCTGGGCCGCGACGGTGCCGCGTTTCGCTTCCGCGAGGTGATCGACCGCGGCGAGGGCGGCGAGTGCAAGGGCAAGGGCATTGTCGTCCTCACACCGTTCTCCGATCAGGGGGTCGACTACTCGTTTACGGGCGGCGGGATCGAGAGCGCCGGAGTCCTCAAGCGCCAGGACTAGCTCAGCGCCCGATGTGAAACCCGATCCGCTCCGGGATCGAGGCGAGGCCGCGGTGCAGCGCCGAGGCGATCCGCTCCTCCTCCTCGGCTGCCTCCTTTGCCAGCAGGCCGACGCGGATCGCGTTGCCGCCGGCCCAGCCGGGCAGGCCGCCCGGGACGCGGGCGGGGTCTGGCTCGACCAGTGCCAGCCGCGTGAGCTCGTCACGGCGGTCCAGGGTCAGCGACGCCAGGATGCCTCCCATCAGGTGGGACGGGCCCACACCGTTGCCGGTGTAGCCGAAGACGCCGAACACCCTGTCCTCGCCCACCTGCACCGCCACCGGCAGGTGGGTCGGCGAGACGTCGATCGGCCCGCCCCAGGCGTGCGCGATCGCGCGGCCCTCGAGCCCGGGGAAGAAGGAGCGCAGGTCGGCGACGACCTGGTCGACGACGGTCGGGTCGTGCTCGGTCAGTCCCCCCAGGCGGGCGCCGCAGGCGATCCGGCCTCCGCCCCAGCCGAAGGCGATGCGGCCGTCGGGTGTCGTGCGGAAGTAGTGCAGCATCGCCCGGCTGTCGGTTATGCACTCGCCGCCGGTCCAGCCGGCCTCCTCCAGCACGTCGGGGACCGGCTCGGTGATCGCCATGTGGCTCGAGGTGACGGTGAGGCGGTTGCGAAATGGCGAGCCGGCAGCGTTGCTCGCCGCGCCCAGAGCCAACACGCAGGAGCTCGCCCGCACCGTCGCCGTCTGCGTCTCGGCGACGCACCCCCAGGAGCCGGCCCGCAGACGGCGCAATCGCGACTGTTCGAAGACCGTGACGTTGGGCAGGCTCGCGACCCGGTCGCGCAGGCCGAGCGCCAGCCGGGCCGGCTGTACGGTTGCGGCGCCGGGGAAGAAGGCGCCTGCGCGGAAGCGCGGCGAGCGGCAGACGTTCGCCACCTCCTCCGCGCTCAGCTCGCGCGCCGCATCCGGCTGGCCGAGCTCGTGGCAGAGCGCGACCGCCTCGGACCAGACGCCGTCCTGGGCGGGGGCGGCGGAGAGCAGCAGGTATCCCGCCTGCCTGTACCAGGCGTCCACCTCCTGCTCGGAGCAGAAGCGACCGATCGCCTCGACCGCCTCCTGAGCCGCCACGCGCGATCGCCAGCGAATCGGCGGGGCCGTAGCGGTCGTGGAGCAGCGGCAGCCCGAACCAGATCTCGTTCGCGAAGCCGCCGTTGCGGCCGCTGGGGCCGTGGCCACATCTGCCCGGCCTCGAGCACGATCACCCGCGCCTCGGGCTCGAGCTCGGCGAGCTGCCACGCGGTCCACAGCCCCGTGTAGCCGCCGCCGACCACGAGCACGTCGCAGTCGAGCGCGCCCTCGGCCGCGGGCAGGGCCTCGTGAGGGCCTGCCTCGGCCAGCCAATAGCCGTGTGGATCGTGCCACATGAGGCGAGGAGGCTACGCGTCGGCGGCGAATAGCAACGGGCAATGCCCAAGGGTGCGGAGCTGACTGCACGCTCGATCACGCGCACGGTCCTGATCGTGGTTGCCGTGCTGCTCACGATCTACGTGCTCTACCTGCTGCGAAAGCCGCTCAGCTGGCTCGTGATCGCGGCCTTCATCGCGGTCGCCGCGGCCGGCCCCGTCAGCGTGCTGGAGCGCCGCATGAAGCGCGGGTTTGCGATCGCGATCGTCTACCTGGTGATCATCCTGATCCCGATCGGCCTCAGCGCGCTGCTGGTGCCGCCGATCGTCGGCGAGGTCGAGGACCTGGCGAACAACGCGCCCGAATACGTCCAGGACGTCGAGGACTGGGTCAACAAGAACGAGACGCTCCAGAGCCTCAACGACGACTACGACATCACGACCAAGCTGCAGGAGGAAGCGGAGAAGCTGCCCGAGCGGATCCCGGATGCTGCAGGGGCGCTCAGCGACATCGGCGTCGGTTTCGTCAACTCCGTCTTCGCCGCGGTCACGATCCTGATCCTCAGCATCTTCATGGTCGCCGGCGGGCCAAGATGGGTGAAAGGCTTCGTCGAGGCGCAGCAGCCCGAGCACGCCGAGCGCATCGAGCGCACCCTGCGCAGGATCGCCAACGCCGTCGGCAACTACGTCGGCGGAGCGCTGCTGCAGGCCACGATCGCGGGCCTGACGGCCTTCATCGTGCTCACCATCCTCGGAGCGCCGTTCGCGGGGCCGCTGGCGCTGGTCGTCTTCTTCTTCGACCTGATTCCCGTCGTCGGCGCCACCATCGCGGCCTTCCTGGTCGCGATCGTGATGATCTTCGTCAACTTCCCGGTGGCGCTGATCATCTGGGTCGTGTTCGCGATCGCCTACCAGCAGTTCGAGAACTACGTGATTCAGCCCCAGATCCAGAAGCGCGCGACCGAGATCGACCCCTTCTTGGTGTTGGTCGCCGTCCTCTTCGGCTCCACCCTGTTCGGGGTGATCGGCGCCCTCCTCGCCATCCCCGCCGCCGCCTCGATTCTGATCGCCTTCCACGAGTGGCGGGCCTACATGGACGAGTCGAAGCAGCCCGCGAAAAAGCCGGGCGACGAGCCCAAGCCGAAGACGGCCTAGGGCTTCAGCAAAACCTTGAGCTGCTCGGTTCCCGGCCGGATCAGCTCGTCGAACATCTCCTGGGCGCGGCCGAGCGAAGCAACCTCGGTGATCAGCTCCTCAGCCGGAATCTGCCCCGACTCCAGCAGCTCGATCGCGCGGTCGAAATCCTCGCGGCGGTAGGCGAAGGCGCCCCGGACCTGCGCCTCCTTGATGATCAGCAGCAGCTGGTTGATCGTCACGGGCTCCTCCAGGACGCCGGCGGCGACGACCGTGCCGGCCGGCGCGACCAGCTCCAGCGCCAGTCCCAGCGCCGAGGGGTGGCCCGCGCACTCGAACACCGCCGCCGGCAGGGCGCCGTCGAATCGGGCGATAACGGCGTCGTGCACGCCCTCCAGCGGGATCGCGGTCATCCCAAGCGCCCCGGTGCGCTCGCGGCGGTGCTCCCCCGGCTCGACCACCACGATCCGCCCCGCGCCGCCGGCGCGCAGGGCCAGCGCGGTCATCACGCCGATCGGCCCGGCACCGAGCACGCAGACGGGATCGTCCGCTCCCACCTCGGCCAGCGCCGCGGCGTGGACGCCGACGGCGAGCGGCTCAACCAGGGCGCCGTGCTCGTCGCTGACCGAATCCGGCAGCGCGAAGAGGCTGTCGGCGCTGACGGCGACGCGCTCGGCGTAGGCGCCGGGCCTGCCGCCCAGGCCATGGCCGCGGACGACGCCCTGGACGCAGAGGTGCTCGCGGTCGGACCGGCACTGCGGACACTCGCCGCACGGCGTACCCGGCAGGACCGAGACGCGGTCGCCGGGCGACCATCCCTCGACCCCATCGCCGAGCGCCGAGATGCTCCCCGAGAACTCGTGGCCCATGACGCTGCCCGGCGCGATCGCCGGCGAGGGCAGCATGTGCAGGTCCGAGCCGCAGATGCCGCAGAAGGCGACGTCGATGACGACCTCGCCGCTGCCGGGCTCGGGGTCGGGCAGCTCGGCCTCGGCCAGCCGCCGCTCGTCTGTCACCTGCAGGGCGCGCACCGGCCGCATCATATGGCGGCCGGTCAGAGCCTCAGTGAGCGGAGTGCTCGCTCTCGATCGCGCGCTCGAGGATCTCCTTGAGCTTGCGCTGGTCAGCCTCGGGCAATTCGGCCAGCCACGGCGGCGGCTCGGCGAGCCGCTTGGTCACCTCGGCGCGGACCTTTTCGCCCTCTTCGGTGAGGACGAGCAGCTTCACGCGGCGGTCCTTCTCACCGGGCTCGCGACGGACCAGTCCCCGCTCCTCGAGCCGGTCGGTGATGCCGGTGACGTTGGAGCTGTCGCACATCAGGTACTTGGCGAGCTCCCCCATCGGCACCCGGCCGCTGCCGAGGATCCGGAGGGCGATCGCCTGCTGCGGCGCCAGGTCGAACTCCTGGGTGATGGCCATCATGCGTGGCTTGTTGGCGATCAGGAGCCAGTGCAGCAGGCTCCACGACTGGCTGGCGGGGTCGGTCCGGCCGGTCTCCTCCGCGAGCCAGGTGTACCCCGGCGGGGTGCCCGGCGCCTCAGCCTGAGTCTCCGTCTTCTCCCTCATGCTGGTTCAATACTACTGGATCTCATCGACAGTTGCAAGCCTCAAATATTGTGCTACTCTGCCATCCTCGTTGGCAATGACTGCAAGCAGCAAGCATATGGAAGGAGGCGGAGCGGATGACTGACGCGAGCCCCAACGGCACAGCGCCAACTCCCCATCAGGGAACCCGCACCAACGGAATCGAGGCCCAGGGCCTGGCCCGCGAGTTCAAGGGCGGCGTTCGCGCCGTCGACGGCATCGACATCGAGGTCCGCCCCGGCGAGATCTACGGCTTCCTCGGTCCCAACGGCGCCGGCAAGTCCACCACCGTCCACATGCTGACCACGCTGCTGCCCCCCACCGCGGGCTCGGCGAAGGTCGCAGGCTTCGACGTCCTCACCCAGGGCGCGCAGGTCCGCGACGCCATCGGCGCCGCCCTGCAGGAGGCCGCCCTGGACCCGCAGCTGAGCGCGCGCGAGCACATGCGCCTGCAGGGCGCCCTGCACGGGCTCTCGAAGGCCGAGCGGACGAAGCGCGGCGACGAGCTGATCGAGCGCGTCGGCCTCACCGACGCCGCCGACCGCAAGGTGGGCGGCTACTCGGGCGGCATGAAGCGCCGGCTCGACCTGGCGCTCGCGCTGCTCCACGGCCCCTCGCGTCCTCTTCCTGGACGAGCCCACCACCGGTCTCGACATCCAGAGCCGCACGGCCCTCTGGGATGAGGTCGCGAGCCTCTCCCGCGACCAGGGCATGACTGTCTTCCTGACCACCCAGTATCTCGAGGAGGCCGACCAGCTCGCCGAGCGGGTCGGGATCATCGACCACGGCAGGATCGTGGCCGAGGGGACTCCGGCAGCGCTGAAGGCCGAGGTCGGCCGCCCGACCGTCGAGGCCGTCCCCGCGGACATCACCCAGCGCGAGAGAGCCGCCGCGGTCCTGGACCGCTTCGGCGAGCTGATCCCGGGCACCCCGAACGGCGCCGCCGTCCGCCTGGACAACGGCCCCGAGACGTTGGCTGCGATCGTGCGCGCCTTCGACGAGGAGGGGCTGGTCATCGCCAATCTCGACCTGCACGCCCCGAGCCTCAACGACGTCTTCCTCGCCAAGACCGGCCGCTCGCTCGAGGGCGCCGCCGCCGAGGAGGCCGAGGCCGCCGAGCCCGGCCAGGAGCCCGCGGTCGAGGGCGCGCCGGCGTGAGCGCCGCCACCGTCCCAGCCCGCGTGCCGCTGGCCACGGGTCGAAGCGTCCCGCTGAGGATCCAGATCGGAGAGCTGGCCCGGCGCTCGATCGTTCGCACCATGCGTCAGCCCGCGGCGATCATCCCCGCGACGGTCTTCCCGCTGATCCTGCTGGCGATCAACGCAGCCGGGCTCGACGCCGCGACCTCGCTGCCGGGCTTCCCGACGGACTCCTACATCACCTTCGCACTGGCCTTCGCCTTCCTGCAGGCGGGCGTGTTCGCCGTGATCGGGACCGGCCAGAACCTGGCCGAGGACCGCGAGAACGGGTTCTTCAACCGCCTGCAGCTGACGCCGATCCGCGCCCCGGCGCTGGTCGCGGGACAGCTCGCGGGCACGCTGGTACTGGGGCTGTTCCAGGCCGCCACCTACATCGGCATCGGGCTCGCCGCCGGGGCGACGATCGAGGCCGGCTTCGCCGGGGCCCTGACGCTGGTCGCGCTCTCGGTCGTGATCACGCTCGCTTTCGGCTCCATCGGCCTGTTCGCCGGCATGCGCGCGCGCTCGGCCGAGGCGGTCCAGGGGCTGTTCCCGCTGATCTTCGTCTTCCTCTTCCTCAGCTCCATGAGCCTGCCCCGCGACCTGATCGAGACCGACTGGTTCCAGACCGTCGCCACCTACAACCCGGTCAGCTACATGATCGAGGGCATCCGCAGCCTGCTGATCACCGGCTGGGACGCCGAGGCGCTGGCGCTGGGCTTCGGCTCCGCGATCGTGATCCTGATCGCGGGTATCACGGCCACCTCGTATTCGCTGAAGGAAAGGATGGGCCGGACATGAGGCGCTACTTCTCCGTCGCGACCGGCATGGCTTCGCGGCTGCTGCGCAAGCTGTTCGCGAACCCCGCCCTGTTCCTGCCGCCGATGCTGATGCCGATCTTCTTCTTCGTCGCCTTCGCGGGCGGGCTCTCGGCCGTCACCGAGGCGCCCGGCTTCGACTACCCGGGCGGCTACACGGCGTTCGTGTTCGGCTTCGTGCTGATCCAGACCGGGGCCTTCAGCGGGGTCTTCACCGGCTTCTCGATCGCCGCGGACTTCCAGATGGGCTTCGGCCGTCGTCTGATGCTGGCGACCCCGAACCGCACCGCGCTGATCCTCGGCTACAGCATGGTCGCGCTGACCCGCGCGCTGATCACCTTCGGCGTCGTCACCGCGATCGCGGTGATCGCCGGCATGGAGATCGGCGGCAGCGCGGCGGAGCTGGCCGCGATGTACGGGCTGGCGGCGATCGTCAACGTCGCCGGCGTCCTCTTCGCGGCCGGGGTGGCGCTGCGGTTCCGCAGCCTGCAGGCGACGCCGCTGATGCAGGTGCCCGTCTTCCTCTTCCTGTTCCTCGCGCCCGTCTATGTGCCGCGCGAGCTGCTCACCGGCTGGGTCGAAGCCGTCTCGGGCCTCGACCCGGCCACCCACATCATGGAGACGGGCCGCGAGCTGCTCGCCGGCCAGTCGGCCGACGTGCTCGGCGCGCTCGCGATCGCGACCGGCCTGGTCGCCGTGATGGTGGTGTTCGCGATCCGCGGCCTGCGCAAGGCCGAGGTCGCGGGATAGTGGCGCCGCGGATGGACCCCCAGCGGGTCGTCGACCTGATCGCGAATCAGATGTACCTCGAGACCAAGGCCGAGGCATCAGCCAACGGCGGACCGCCGGCGCGCAACCGCCGCGTCGGCGCGCCTACGGGCGCCGATCGTGACCGGCTTGCCCAGCAGCGTGCGGTGAGACGCGACCCAGCGGTAAACCCGGTCCAGCAGCCCGGGCGCGCGCTCTGCCAGCCGGGCGAGCCGCTCCCCGCGGGGCAGCATCTCCAGCAGCGGCGGGATCGCCGCGCCGCCTGAGCGGAGGGCCCCATCGGGGCCCAACATGTGCCAGGAAGCGAGCCTCTGCTCCTCCGGCATGCCGGCCAGCAGCCGGTCGCCCTCGGGGCTCTGGATCGGCTCGGGGCGCAGCCGCCCGAGCCGGTCCCAGGCCAGCACCTTCGCCAGGGTCCAGCGGCAGAAGCCGCAATCCTCGTCGTAGAGCACGGTCGCCTTCGCGGCGGGACTCATCGTGTTCGCCAGAGTAGGCTCCGGGCGATGACCCTGTGGGAGGAGATCGTCGACGCCGTCAACGCGATCAACGGCTCGCACCCGGGCTTCCGCGCGATCCACGCCAAGGGAACCGTCTGCGAGGGCACCTTCACCCCCACCCCCGAGGCCGCCAAGCTCTCGCGCGCCGCCCATTTCGCCGCACCCGTGAAGGCGACGGTTCGCTTCTCGAACGCCAGCGGCAACCCCAACACCTCCGACGCCAATCCGCTGGCGGGACGCGGGCTGGCGGTCAAGTTCCACCTGCCCGACGGCGAGGCGACCGACCAGGCGACGGTGCCGCTGGTGGTCTTCATGGTCCGCACCCCCGAGGACTTCCTCGCCTTCACGCACGCCCGTGTCCCGGACCCCGAGACGGGCCAGCCCGACCAGGACAAGTTGATGGCCTTCATCGGCGAGCACCCCGAGACCGCGAACGCCCTCCAGCTCGGCCTGCCGAAGATCGCCCCGACGACCAGCTTCGCCACCTCCGGCTACAACAGCCTGCACGCGTTCGGCCTCGTCGACGCCGACGGCGGCGAGCACTGGGGCCGCTACCAGTGGCACCCGCTCGAAGGCGAGCACTACCTCAGCGACGACGAACGCGAGGCGGCCGGCCGCGACTACCTCCAGGAGGAGATCCGGGAGCGCCTGGGGTCGGGGGGAAAGGCCGAGTTCCGGCTCGACTTCGTGCTGGCCGCCGACGGCGACTCGCTCACCGACCCGACCGAGGAGTGGAAGGGCGAGCGCGAGGTCGTCGCCCTCGGCACCCTCAGCGTCACCGACGTGATCGAGGAGCCCAGCGACTACCCGCTCGTCTTCGACCCGACCAACCTCACCGACGGCATCGTCGCCCCGGACGACAAGATCCTCGCCGCCCGCTCCCCCGCCTATTCGGTCTCGATCGACCGCCGCATGGCGTGACGAGTGCCGGGTGACGGACCTCTCCGACCTCGCGAACGAGCGCTACTGCTACCTGACCACCACCGGCCGCAAGAGCGGTCGGCCGCGCGAGATCGAGATCTGGTTTCACCTCGAGGGCCGCACCCTCTACCTGCTCGCCGAGGGCCGCGGCCGGGCCAACTGGGTGCGAAACCTGCGCGCCGACCCGAGCGTCACGGTCCGCATCGGCGACCAGGCATTCGGCGGCACCGCCCGCATCGTCGAGGATGACGCGGAGGAGCTGCTCGCGAGGCGGGCGCTGCCCGCCAAGTACCGCGGCAGCTACTCCGACGACCTCACCGAGTGGGGCGAGACGGCGCTGCCCCTCGCGGTCGACCTCGAGGGCTGAGCGCCGCGCTCCAGCTCAGAGCTTGCCCGCCGGGTCGGCGAGCTCGATCCGGAAGATCGGGTGCTGGGGGGCGATGCGCTGGATGTCGTCGTCCGAGGGGTTCTTCGGCAGCTCGAAGAAGGCGCCGACCTCCCAGGCCCACTTGTCGAGGTAGGTCTTCAGGATCGGCAGCTTGTCCCCGTCTGGGATCTCCTCGCCGTGGAAGGGCGTGGCCTGACTGCCGTGGTGGAGCTCACCCTCACCCGCGGCGCGCAGGTTTCGCACCCATTGCGTGTTCCCCCGCGCCGCCACCAGGTAGGTGACGCCGTCCATCTCCAGCGGGTTGACGGGGGTCGTGTAGGGCTTGCCCGACTTGCGGCCGCGCACCGTCAGCCGCCGCGAGCCGGCCAGGCTGATCCCCAAACGGCTGAACAGCGCCACCGCCGGGTTGAAGACCTTCTTCGTGAACCAACCCGGCTTCTTGTAGGTGAGCTCGGTCATCGAGGCCCACCCTACTCCCGTGTAGCTTGCGAGACGGAAAGGAGTCGCGATGCTGTTTCGCCAGATCGTCAACGAGGACCTCGGCTGCGCGTCCTACCTGGTCGGTGACCCGAAGGAGGGCGTCGCGGCGGTGATCGACCCGCAGTGGGACATCGAGCCCTACCTGCACCTGAGCCGGATCCACGGGGTCCGCATCGATCACATCCTCGAGACCCACAACCACGCCGACCACGTCAGCGGCCACGGCCGCCTCGCCGCCGCGACCGGCGCCACGATCCACGTCAACGAGGTCGCCGGCGTCGAGTACCCGCACGAGGGGTTCGGCGACGGTTGGAGCCTGGCGCTCGGCACGGTCGAGATCGAGGCCATGCACACCCCGGGCCACCGGCCCGAGCACACCTCCTTCCTGCTCCGTGACGCGGGCCGTGGCGCCGAGCCGTGGGCGCTGCTCAGCGGCGACTCGCTGTTCGTGGGCGACGTGGCCCGGCCCGACCTCGCGGTCGAGCCCCGCGAGGGCGCGACCGAGATCTACCGCTCCCTGCACGAGCGGCTGATGGTGCTGTCCGACGAGGTCGAGGTCTGGCCGGGACACCTCGGCGGCTCGCTCTGCGGGAGCGCCGGCCTCGACCACAAGACCTCCTCGACGATCGGCTTCGAGCGCGCCCACAACCGCGCGCTCGGGTTCGCCGCCGAGGACGAGTTCGTCGAGGACGCGATCGCCTCGATCGCCACCAAGCCTCCGAACGTCGAGCGCATCGTCGGGCTCAACCGAGGCCCGCTGCTGGAGCAGCTCGGCACCCCCTCCCCGCTCTCGCCCCGCGCGGTCGAGATCGCGATCGCCGAGGGCGCGGTCCTGATCGACGCGCGCACCAACGAGCAGTTCGACGAGGCCCACATCGCCGGGGCGATCAGCGCCTCGGCGTATGAGACCGGCTTCGCCACCAAGGTCGGCCGCGTCGTCTCCGGCGACACCGACCTGATCGTGGTCGCGGCCTCTGACGGCTACGAGCTGCAGGCCGCCGAGCAGCTCGCCTCGGTAGGGCTGCCCGTGCGCGGGTATCTGCAGGGGGGCATGACGGCCTGGCGCTCCGAGGGACGGCCCGTCAACCGGATCGAGATGATCGACCCCGAGGAGTTGTCCCGCCGCCTCGCGAACGGCGGCGGCCTCACCGTGCTCGACGTCCGCGACGAGGACGAGTTCGCGGAGGGGCACATCCCGGGCTCGGTCCACATCCCCTACGGCGAGCTGGTCGAGCGCAGCGGCGAGCTGCCCCGCGACGGCACCATCGCCGCCGTCTGCAGCGGCGGCAAGCGCAGCGGCCTCGCCGCATCGCTGCTGCAGCGCGAGGGCTTCGAGCGCGTGCTCCATGTCGCCGACGGCGGCGTCGGCACCTGGGAGCGCCAGGGCCACCCGGTGGAGTCGGGCGCCTAGCGCGGGTTCCAGGTTTGGGATCTCCCTGGCGGGGCAGCCCAAGGAGCATGGACGCGATTCTGTTGATTGCCGGAGTGCTGGTGATCGCCTTCCTGCTCTACCTGGGCAACCGGGCCCGGGGCCGGCGCCGGCTGGAAGCCGCGCGCGAGCGCGAGCGCCTCGGAACCGAGGCCGAGGGCCATCGTTCGATGGCCGGGCAACACGAGGGCAAGGCCGAGGAGCTCCACGAGGCGGCGGAACGAGAGGAGCGGCGCGCGGAGCGTCATCAGCGCCGGGCCGCCGAGGTCGACCCCGACGTGCAGACGGAGTCCGACGCGAAGTAGTTCTACCGCTGGTACGTTCGGGCTGTGAGCGACGGGAGCGTCGTCAACTGGCCCGAGCAGCACCGGCCCGAGGTCTCCAGCTTCCTCGCCATCAACGAGCTGCAGATCTCGGCCGACCCGGATCGGGTCTGGGCCTGGCTGACCCGCCCCGACCTGTGGCCGAAGTACTACGGCAACGCCCGCCTGGTCAAGCATCTTGAGGGGCCGTGGCCCGAGGTGAAGCCGGGGTCGCGATTCCGCTGGTTCACCTTCGGCGTCATCGTGCACTCCGAGATCGTCGAGTACAGCCCCTTCCAGCGAGTCGCCTGGTCGGCCAAGGAACTTGGGGCGAGCGGACACCACGGCTGGGTGCTGACAGCCAGGGATGGCGGCACCTTCGTCCGCACGGAGGAAACGCAGAAGGGCGCGATGACCCGTCTGATCAAGCCCATGATGAAGCCGCTGATGGTGCGCTTCCACCAGCGCTGGCTCGAGGGGCTGGCACGCGTTGCCGCAGGAGGGCCGCCGCCTCCGTCCGGGGCATAGGTTTCTTGCTAGCGGCTTCCCCTCTCGCGGGGCCGCAATCCGACCGCGTGGCCAGCGACGAATCGCGGCCTGGCATCATCGCGGCATGGCCGAGGGCGGTGCCAGCACCAGGTGGGCCGTCGACGATGGCTTTGACCTCGACGGGTTCCTCGGCCAGCCCCTCGTGGCGCGCGTAGCGACGGTCGGACGGACCGGGCCGAGCGTGCGACCGCTCTGGTACCTGTGGGAAGGGCGAGCCTTCTGGTGGCTGACCGGGGGATGGTCAAGGCTCGGACAGCTGCTCGAGCGCGACCCCCGCGTCGCCCTCGTCGTCGACACCTGCGACCTCGATCGCGGCGAGGTGCTGCAGGTCACCGCGCAGGGAAGGGCGGAGCTCCATCCCTTCGAGGCCGACCGTGCGCGCCGCTGGGGGCGCCGTTACCTCGGACCCGACGAGCGCCACTGGCGTCGCTTCCAAGGCGACGTCTTCGACGATCCCGCGACGCGCTTCGTCGCCCTGGAGCCGACGGTCCTCCGGGCCCGCGACCTGTCGTACTGACGGGAGGTCCTTCGCCCACCCCGCTGGCCGCAAGTGCGCCTCAAAGGCACACCCCCTAAGGGCGAGGGCCCAAAGCGGCAAGCAACCGGCAGACGCGTCTAGGCTCAGGGCATGAGCACGATCGACGACCTGCGAACGCGCCTCGGCGAGATCGGCGACCTCAGCCGGGCCGCGGCGCTGCTCGCCTGGGACGAGCGCACGATGATGCCCCCGGCCGGCGGCGGCGCCCGCTCCGAGCAGCTCGCGACGCTCGCCAAGGTCCGCCACGAGATGTTCACCGACGACGAGGTCGGCCGGCTGCTCGAGGCCGCTCGCTCCGAGGTCGGCGAGGCCGAGCCCGGCGAGATCCGAACAGCATCAACGCCGACCTGGTCCGGGTCGTCAGCCGCGACTGGGACAAGGCCCGCCGCGTGCCCTCCGAGCTGCGGGCCGAGATGGCGCGCGCCGAGTCCGCGGGCGAGCAGGCCTGGGTCGAGGCGCGCAAGGCCTCCGACTACTCGATCCTGCTGCCCTTCCTGGAGCGGAACGTCGAGCTCACCCGCCGCTACGCCGACTGCTACGAGGGCTTCCCGGGGTTCAGCCATCCCTATGACCCGCTGCTGGACGAGTACGAGCCCGAGATGACGACCGAGCAGATGCGCGCGGTGCTGGGCGAGCTGCGCGAGGGGCTGGTGCCCTTGGTCGCGGAGGTCTCCGAGGGGGGCGAGGATGTCCTCCGCGGGGAGTTTCCCGAGGCGGCTCAGCGCGAGCTGATCGCCGAGATGGTCGGCGAGCTCCCCTTCCCCGAGGGCGGGTGGCGCATGGACCCCACCGACCACCCGTTCGCGATCACGATCGGCCGCGGCGACGTGCGGCTCACCACCCGCTACGACGAGCACAACCTGGGGATGGCGATGTTCAGCTCCATGCACGAGGCCGGCCACGGGCTCTACGAGGCCGGCCAGGACCAGGCGCTCGAGCGCACCCCGCTGGAGAAGCCGCGCTCGCTGGGCCTGCACGAGTCCCAGAGCCGCCTCTGGGAGAACTGGGTCGCGCGCGGGCGCCCCTACCTCGAGCACCTGCTGCCGCGCCTGCGCGAGCGCTTCCCCGAGCGACTGGAGGGCCTCGAGCTGGAGGAACTGGTCCGCTCGTCGAACCGGATCGAACGCACGCTGATCCGGATCGAGGCGGACGAGGTCACCTACAACCTCCACATCCTGATCCGCTTCGAGCTCGAGCTGGAGATCTTCGACGGAAAGCTGGAGCTGGCCGACCTGCCCGAGGCCTGGAACGCCCGCTACCGCGACTACCTCGGCCTCGAGGTTCCCGACGACGCCCGCGGTGTGCTCCAGGACGTGCATTGGTCGGGCGGGGCCTTCGGCTACTTCCCGACCTACAGCCTTGGGAACGTGATCGCGGGGCAGCTCTGGGAGGCGGCGTCGCGCGACCTCGCCGACCTCGACTCCCAGATCGCGGCCGGCGACATGGCGCAGCTCGGTGAGTGGCTGCGCGAACACGTCCACCGCCACGGGCGCCGGCTCTCGCCCGCCCAGATCCTGGAGCGGGCGGGCTGCGCCGAGCTCTCGGTCGAGCCCCTGCTGGAGCACTTGCGGGGCCGCGTCGCCGCGCTCGCCTGAATCCGGCCCCCTTCACCGCTTAGGCGTGTGATGTCAAAGCGCTGCTTCTCGTCCAAAGCGGCTATTGCAAACGCGCCAATCAAGCGTAGACTCGCAGGAGACTCTTGAGTTGCCTGTTCATGCCAGGCGCGCGCCGTCAGAAGGAGGGTCGATATGCCAAGGACGCGCCGCACTGCTGCCGCCAGAGCCGCCGTACCGCCTGAGAAGAGCGACGCAGACGACGAGGCGGCGATGAGCACGAGGAACCGCCACGTAGGGAGGACCAGCCGCCCGCGCCTGCACCGAGCGGACCAAATATCACCAACACGGCCAGCAGCCAGACGACGGGAGCGAACACGACTACAGGAGGCAACATGCCGGATGCGTCAAGCCCGCCCTACCCGCCTTTCCCGCCGTACCCGCCGTTCCCCGCGTATGCGCCCCCGCCGCCGTATCCGCCATATCCGCCGTTCCCGCCGTCCGTGATCGTGCTTCCTGGCGGAGCTGCTCCCTCGGCTCCTGGCAGGCGCCCGCCGCGACTCAGCCCGCCGCGACTCAGCCCGCCGCGACTCAGCCCGCCGCGACTCAGCCCACTAAGCCGACAGAGGAAGACGGGTTTGGGATGGATGACGTCATCGACATCGGCAAAAAGATCGTAGACATCATTTTTTGATGACTCGTCCCGATGACAGAGACATCGACGAGCTGGAACGTTCGCTGAGCAACCTCGCCTCGAATCCGCGGATATCTCCAACAAATCGTCGTCGTTTGAGTGAGCTGCAAAGCGCTATCGATGCTCGGCGTCGCGCCGAACGCGATCAGCAGATATCTGAGACCGACCTAGATCGGTTTGAGCAGCTGATGGCACGACTTGAGACCGCTGTTCAAGCGAAGAAGAAGGAGCTTGAACTTGAGTTTAAGCAGTACGATGGACGTGCCAACGTGCCTCGCGCAGGTGCTAGACGCAATCGACGAACACCGGAAGAAGCGAGAGACAGCGGGCTCGGCTCAGCGCAAGCGGAGCCGCTCGTCAAGCCGCAAGACGCGAAGAGAATTCAGAGCAGCTCTCAGTGACGATGCCGCCCTATCCGCCCTATCCGCCCGATCCGCCTTATCCGCCGCATGCATCGCCCGCTCCGTACCCGCCGTTCCTCCTTTATCCGCCGGTTTTCCATCTGGTGGAGGGGCGTTGGGGAGATCTCCCCTTCCCCAGCCAGTTTTCCGCTCCGTCGGCCGGGTTCGCGACGGGGGCGCACGCGGAGGGACGGGGGCGACGCCAGGGACGGGGGCGACGCCAGGAACGGGGGCGACGCCCCAGGAACCGGACCTGTGGACGCCGTTTCCGGGGATGGACAGGACGAATCCTCTGTCGATCTACTTCAACTACGGCAAGGACCACATCGTGGATGTCACGAACGAACGCCTTGGGCAGGATCAGAACGCCAGGCTCACCCAGTTCGTCGCCGACGCAACATCGGTGCGGGCAGACGAGATCGTCGTTGACAACCCCGCTTCTCCCGAAATAACCTGCCGAACTCCCAGCTTCCTCTCAACCGAGCTAACGCCGTCAAGAACCGACTAAACCTGCTCTTCGCCACCCCCGACGTGAATTGGTTTTTTTCCCCCGGCAGCGTAAGTCCAACAATTAGTGTGCGGACTACAAGCGTCCCGTCGGGCGACCCATCGACTTGGCCCTCGCTCCGTCGATCAGACATCTACATCACGTCCCGGTCTCCTCTACCCCACGTCCCGGCTCCTTGATCGAGCACCCAACAAAAGCCGGGTGAGACTCCTCTAACGAAGCACGCGCGGGATCACTCCTCTCTGTGCCGCTTCGCGCGAGAAGCGAGGGCCGGTTGAAGAAGCGCTGCTTTCCATGCAAAGCGCTGCTTCTCGTCCAAAGCGCTAGTCCGGCTGCTCCGACAGCCCGGCGGCTTCGAGGGCCTCGTCGCGATCAGTGAACGCTTGCCACCGGCTGACCTTTCCATCGCGAAGCGTGATCAGCTGGGCGTAAACAAACTCGACGGGCACGCCGCTGGTCCGCCCGATGCCGTGGTCCCGGGCGAACACCACGACCTGGTCACCTGCGTCAAAGAAGTCCTCAAACTCGATTTCGAACGATTCCCACGCGCCGGCGTACGCGCGACTGTCCTTCCGCACCCCCTCCCGGCCGCGATAGATAGGGCGCCGGCCCTCTGGAAGTGGCGGGCGTCAAGCTCGATGTCAGGGTCATAGAGGTCAAGGGCCTCATCAAACTCGCCCGCGGAATACAGCTGGGCCGAGCGTCGCACGATCTCCCACGTTCTCCTCCGACATCGCCCGCTGAGCTATCGCGCTAGGGCGCAGGTACTCGCTTTCCATGCAAAGCGAGGTCACGCGACTCAGCGCTTGGGGCGCCGGTAGTTGGGATCAGCGTCTCTCCTCGCCACAGCTTCGACGTAAACCGCAGCCGCCGCGCTTCAACGGCTTGCGCTTTCGCTACAGCTCCCGTTGCACCCGCCTCGCCTTGGTCGAGCATCCCCGCGCGGGGACTTCGCTCGTTGCCTGAAACAACCGAGCCGGGTCAGAAGCCCCGGCCCGGTTCGCGCTTTTCTCGATCCTCTTGCGGCTCAGCGGCGCAGAGCTATGAACTACAGTCGGTTGTTCCCCCCACGTCCTGGACGTTTGGTTCGGAGGTGTTGAATCCGTGGAGTGGACCGTTGCCCCCGTGCGCTATCCCCGGA
>CAWDSZ010000007.1:0-7308 GCA_963805075.1 uncultured Solirubrobacterales bacterium | reverse complement strand
AGGTGGAAGTCTCATCAGGCGCGGATCCGCTCGCCCTCCGAGTCGAACAGCGGGCCCTGGGCGATCTCCCCGGCGATCCAGTCGCCGAAGACGTCGATCTCCACCGCGTTGCCGGGCTCAGCGAGGTCGGGCGGGACGTAGGCGTAGGCGATCGAGCGCTCGATCGAGTAGCCGTACCCGCCGGTAGTCACCCGCCCCCGGATCTCGTCGCCGATCCGCACCGGCTCGTTGCCCAGGCACACGGAGCGCGGGTCCTCGAGCAGGATCGAGACGAGCCGCTTCGATGGGCCCGTTCTCCTTGGCTGCGGCCAGGGCGTCGCGGCCGACGAACGGCTCGTCCTTGTCGAGCTTGACGGCGAAGCCGAGGCCGGCCTCGTAGGGCGTTTCGTCCGGCGTGATGTCCGCGCCCCACACCAGGTAGCCCTTCTCGAGGCGAAGCGAGTCGATCGCCCGGTATCCGGCGGCGACGATCCCGTGCTCCCGCCCGGCCTCCCAGAGCGCCCGCCACAGGCCGAGGCCGTACTCGGTCGGGCAGTAGAGCTCCCAGCCCAGCTCGCCGACATAGGTGACGCGGAGCGCCCGCACCGGGACGTTGCCCACGGTGGTCTCCCTGACCGACATGTAGGGGAACGCCTCGTTGCCCAGGTCCTGCGGCGTCAGGGGCGCCAGGACCTCGCGCGCCTTGGGCCCCCACAGGCCGAAGCACGCCCAGGCCGAGGTCACATCGTTCAGCTGAACCGTGCCCTCCAGGCCCCGCCCCGCCCCGCCCTCGTCGTTGAGTTGCCGGCGGATCCATTCGCGGTCGTGGTTCCCGAACGCCGTGCCGGTGACGATCAGGAACCTCTCCTCGGAGAGCCGCGTCACGGTGAAGTCGCACTCGATCCCGCCCCGGCGGTTCAGCATCTGGGTGTAGGTGATCTTCCCGGGCTCGCGGGCGACGTGGTTGTCGCAGAGGCGCTCGACCAGCGTGGCGGCGCCCGGGCCGGCGATCTCGAGCTTCGCGAACGAGCTCTCGTCGAAGAGGCCGACGGACTCCCGCGTCCCGACGTGCTCGGCCCCGATCGCGGGAGACCAGTGCTGGCCCGCCCAGCCGCGCGGGCGCAGCGACTCGTCCCCGGCGTCCGCGTTCGAGTCGTACCAGTTGACCCGCTCCCAGCCGGACTTCTCGCCGAAGGCGGCGCCGTGCTCGGCGTGCCAGGCGTTCGCGGGGGTGAGGCGCAGCGGGCGCCCCGCCTCGCGCTCGTGGTTCGGATAGCGAATGTCGTAGTACGTCTCGTAGGTCTCGGTGGTGCGCAGGTAGGTGTAGGCCGGCGAGCGGTACTGGGCCCCGAACCGCCGGATGTCCATGTGCCACAGGTCGATCGAGGGCTCCCCCTCGGCGATCCACTCGGCCATCACCTTGCCGATCCCACCCGCACCGGCCAGGCCGTGGGCGCAGAACCCGGCGGCGACGAAGAAGCCCGCGACCTCGGTCTCGCCCAGGCAGAACTCGTTGTCGGGCGTGAACGCCTCGGGCCCGTTGATCAGGCGCGTGATCGTGACCTCGTCCATCTGCGGCACCCGCTTCTTGGAGTTCTCGGTGATCTCCTCGAAGCGGTCCCAGTCGTCCTCGAGCAGGCGGCCGTTGAAGTCGGGCGGTATGCGCTCGAAGCGGTCGTACCCGTCGGGCATCCAGGCCGGCTCGCTGTGCGCGCTCGTAGCCGCCCATGATCAGGCCGCCGCCCTCCTCGCGGAAGTAGATCAGCAGGTCGGGATCGCGCAGCGTGGGGAGGGGGTTCTCCGGATCGCGGTCGCGGAACGGCTGCGTGACCAGGTACTGGTGGCCCATCGGGATCAACGGGATCCGGACGCCCGCCATTCGCCCGATCTCGGCCGCGTACATCCCGCCGGCGTTGACGACGACCTCGCACTCGATCCGCCCCTTCTCGGTCTCGACCGCGCGGACCCGGCCGTCCTTCACCTCGATCCCGGTGACGCGGCAGTTCGTGAAGGTCCGCGCGCCGCCCTGGCGCGCCCCGTCGGCCAGCGCGAAGGTGAGCTGGGAGGGGTCCAGGTAGCCGTCCGTGGGGAGCATCGCCCCGCCCAGCACGCCGTCGGTGGACATCAGCGGGAACATCTCCTTGGCCTCGTCGGGCGAGATCAGCTCGAGCGGCAGGCCGAAGGTCTTGGCCCAGCCCGCCTGGCGCCGCAACTCCTCCATCCGCTCCTCGCTCGAGGCCAGGCGAATACCTCCGCACTCGGTCCAGCCCGGGTCGAAGTCCTCGGACTCATCACCGATCCTGCGGTAGAGCTCGACCGAGTACATCATCATCTTCGTCAACGAGACCGAGCCCCGCAGCTGGCCCACCAGGCCGGCTGAGTGGAACGTGGATCCCGAGGTCAGCTGGTTGCGGTCGACCAGGACGACGTCGTCCCAGCCGAGCTTGGCCAGGTGGTAGGCGATCGAGGTGCCGCCGACCCCGCCGCCGATGATCACGCAGCGGGCCTGGCCGGGCGGGTCCTTGGGCTGGAGGGCCATCAGCTAATCCTTTCCGTGGCGGGGATCAGGGGTCAGGGTCAGATGCCATCAGCCGGCCGCCTGCTGGAGCCAGCGACTGAACCGGGGATCGGCGGCGGCGTCGTGCAGCCGCTGAAAGTGCTTCTCGGCGTAGTCGGTGAAGTCGAAGTCGAGCTCGGAGACCCCGCTCTGGACGACGCCCCACATGGCCTCGCGGAAGTCCGACATGAAGCGGAACAGGCGGAGGGTCGCGATTCGCCTCTCACCCGGTTCGCTCGCCGAAGTAGGCGCGCAGCAGGGCCTCTTGCCCGGCGTCGTCGAGCTCGTTGTTGACCGAGAAGTTCCCCAGGTCGAAGTAACGGTCACCCATCCCGGCGTATTCCCAGTCCACGATCCACATCAACCCCTCGCCGCGGATGAAGTTGGCCGCGAGCAGGTCGTTGTGGCACGGCGCGGGTGCGTGCTCGGGCCCCGACAGGGCCGCCCTGATCTTGTCCGCGTGCCCCCGCGCCTCGGCGAACGAGGGCGGTGCTTTGACGCCCCGCTCGGAAGCCGTCCGCGCGTAGTCCTCGACCACCTCGAAGGCGTTGAAGCTCGTGGGCAGCTCCAGGCCGGACGAATGAAGCCGCTCCAGCGCCCCAGCGACCCGATCGAGCATTCCCCGGTCTCGCAGGTCGGAGGAGCCCATTTCGGTGCCCTCCACAAACTCGGTGACCAGGCAGGGCGGATCGGTGAGCATCGCGACGACCCTGGGCGCGAGCCCCAGCTCCGCCGCCCTCTCGTTCGCGTCCCGCTCGGCGACCCGGTCGATGCCCAGCAGATCGGTGTCCTTTCCCGGGACGCGGACGACGTAGTCGCGCCCGCCCATGCGCACTCGGAAGTTCCGGTTGGTGATGCCGCCGCCGAGCGGGACCGGGTCGGATTCCCGCTCGCCCAAGCGAGGGACCAGCTCTTGGACGATCCGTACAACTTCCTTCATCGGCCGCTTGACGCGCGTCCGCGAACAGGAATAGGGTTGCGCGCGTCCACTTCGGCGCTTTCTACAGGAAGTAGGAGGCCGCCGTTCGAACGGAACAGAGGAGAGGGAGTAGATGGCCACCAAGCAGCACGACCCGGAGGCAACCAGAGCCGCCGATGAGAAGCTCCTTTCCGAGCTTGGCTACCAGCAGGACCTGAACAGGGCCTGGAGCGGGTTCTCGAACTTCGCGATCTCGTTCTCGATCATCTCGATCCTGGCCGGAACGTTCACCACCTACGGCCAGGCATGGAACAACGGAGGTCCGATCGCGATCACGGTCGGCTGGCCGCTGATCTCGATCCCGATCCTGATCATCGGCTTCTGTTTGGCCGAGCTCGTCTCGAGATACCCGACCTCGGGCGGCATCTACTGGTTCGCCGGCAAGCTCGGCGGCCCCGTCTGGGCCTGGTACACGGGCTGGTTCAACTGGATCGGGCTGGTGGGCGTGATCGCCTCGGTGCAGTACGCCTGCGCGACGTTCATGAACGCCACGCTCGGCCTCTACGCGGTCGACCTCGGCTTCATCAACTTCGCCGACGCCGAGAGCATCCTCGCGGAGACGTTCTTCCTGTTCGCGTGCATCCTGCTGGTGACGACGATCCTGAACGTCTTCAGGACCCACCTGCTGGCCGTGATCAACAACATCTCGGTCTGGTGGCACGTGCTCGGGGTGGCGGTGATCATCGTGATCCTGGTCCTCGTCCCCGACGACCATCAAAGCGCCAGCTTCGTGTTCGGCGAGCGGATCAACAACTCCGGGTTCAACCTGGACGATGGAGCCAGCGGGCTGTTCTTCTGGTTCTACATCCTGCCGCTCGGGTTCCTGCTGACGCAGTACACGATCACCGGCTTCGACGCCTCCGCGCACCTCTCCGAGGAGACGCACGACTCGTCAACCTCCTCGGCGCGAGGCGTGTGGCAGTCGATCTTCTATTCCGCCGTGATCGGTTGGTTCGTGCTGATCGCGATCACGTTCGCGGCGACCAACGTGGACGCGATCAACGCAGGCGAGAACTACGGGATCGGTTCGTCGCTCGAGGTGTTCAACGCCTCGCTCGACACGGCGGCGTTCAAGGCCGTGTTGCTGATCTCCACGATCGGTCAGCTGTTCTGCGGCCTGGCCTGCCTGACGAGCGGCTCGCGGATGTGCTTCGCGTTCGCGCGCGACGGTGCCTTCGGCGGCTGGCCTTCGAGGCACCTGGCAAGGGTCGACCAGAAGGGCGTGCCTTACCTGGCCGTGATCTTCATGGCGATCTGCGCACTGATCATCACGCTGCCGGCGCTGCAGGGCAACGCGGCCGGCGATCCGTTCCCATGGGCCTTCTTCGCGGTGGTCTCGATCACCGTGATCGGTCTCTACATCGCGTTCGCCATCCCGATCTACCTGCGGTGGCGCACGGGGCGACTCGTGGGATCCGTCGCCGGCCTGGAACCTGGGCAGGCGGTACAAGTGGATGAACCCGTTCGCGGTGCTCTGGACGATCTTCATCACGATCGTCTTCTGCCTGCCGTTCACGCCGTTCGCGGTCCCGTGGAACGACGAGTTCGACTACCAGGCGCTGAACTACGCGCCGATGACGGTCGGGGTGCTGTTGATCCTGACGACGATCGGCTGGTTCGCGGCGCCAAGGAAGTGGTTCACCGGCCAGAAGCGGTTCGACGTCGAGCACAGGCACAGCGCTCTCTAACGTTGAGCGCGTGAAGCTCGATGAGCTGAAGGACGCGGTAGCGGGGGGCACGGTGGACACCGTGCTCCTCGCCATCGCGGACATGGAGGGGCGACTGCAGGGCAAGCGCGCTGACCGCCCAGCACTTCCTCGACGCGGTGTTGGAGCACGGCGCCGAGGGGTGCAACTACCTGCTGGCCGTGGACGTGGACATGGAGACGGTCGGCGGCTACGAGATGGCCTCGTGGGAGCACGGCTACGGGGACTTCGTGATGAAGCCCGACCTCGGCACGCTGCGCCATATTCCGTGGCACGAGGGGACGGCGCTGCTGCTGGCCGACGTGGAGTGGGAGAACGGCGACGAGGTCGTAGCCTCGCCGCGCCAGATCCTGCGCCGTCAGCTCGCCCGGCTCGCCGAGCGGGGCCTGGAGGCCTTCGCGGGGACGGAGCTCGAGTTCATCGTCTTCCGCAACACCTACGAGGAGGCCTGGAAGCAGGCCTACCGCGACCTGGAGCCGGCCAACCTCTACAACGTCGACTACTCGCTGCTGGGCAGCGCCCGGGTGGAGCCGCTGATCCGCCGCATCCGCAACGAGATGGGCGCCGCCGAGATGACGGTCGAGAACTCCAAGGGGGAGTGCAACCTGGGTCAGCACGAGGTCAACTTCCTCTACGACGAGGCCCTCGCCGCCGCCGACTCCCACGCCGTCTACAAGACCGGGGCCAAGGAGATCGCGGCGCAGGAGGAGATGGCGATCACCTTCATGGCGAAGTTCAACGAGCGCGAGGGCAACAGCTGCCACATCCACTGCTCGCTGGGCAAGGACGGGGGCGGCAACGCCTTCGCCGACGACGAGCGGCTCTTCAAGCGCTTTGTCGCCGGCCAGCTGGACTGCATGCGCGAGATGAGCCTCTTCTATGCGCCTAACGTCAACAGCTACAAGCGGTTCGCCAAGGGCTCTTTCGCGCCGACGGCGGTCGCCTGGGGCAACGACAACCGCACCTGCTCGCTGAGGGTGGTCGGGCACGGCCAAGGCCTACGCGTCGAGAACCGGCTCCCGGGCGCCGACGTCAATCCTTACCTGGCCATCGCCGCAATGATCGCGGCGGGCCTGCACGGCATCGACAAAGAGCTGCAGCTGGAGGAGCCGCTGCGGGGCAACGCCTACGAGTCCGACAAACCGAGGGTGCCAAGCAACATCTACGACGCGCGGGACTTGTTCGCCGAGAGCAGGGTCGCCCACGAGGCCTTCGGAGACGACGTCGTCGGGCACTACCTGAACCGCGCCCAGGTCGAAATCGATGCGGCAGAGGCCGCCGTGACCGACTGGGACAAGTTCCGGAGCTTCGAGCGGCTGTGAGCGGGCCGGCGGTGGGCATCTGCGCTGCCGTCGAGCGGGCCAGCTGGACGGTGTGGCGGGACGTCGTCGTGGCCCTGTCGCCCCGCTCCTACGCCACCGCGGTGCAGGGGGCCGGCGGGCTGGCGCTGCTGCTGCCTCCAGACGAGGCGGCTGCGTCGACACCCGACGCGGTACTGGACCGCATCGACGCGCTCCTCCTCGCCGGTGGGTCGGACATCGACCCCGCTGCCTACGGCGCCGAACCGGACCCGGACACCGGGGCCACCTGGCCCGAGCGCGACGCCTTCGAGCCGCAATCGCGCGCGCCGCGATCGAGCGCGGCATGCCCGTGCTCGGCGTCTGCCGCGGGATGCAGATGCTGAACGTGTCGCTGGGGGGGACCCTCGTGCAGCACCTCGGGAGCGAGCGGCACCTGCACAGCGCGGGCGCGTTCAGCGACCACGAGGTCCGGCTGGAGGCCGGCTCCCTTGCGGCACGGGCGGCCGGCGCCGAGTCTTTGAGCGTCAAGTCCCACCACCACCAGGGGGTGGATCGCCTCGGCGAGCGCCTGCGGCCCAGCGGCTGGTCGGTACCCGACGACCTCGTCGAGGCGATCGAGGTCTCCGATGGCGGGGCTTTCGCCCTCGGGGTGCTCTGGCATCCCGAGGAGGACGTCCGCAGCGCCGTGATCGGCGCACTGGTCGAGGCTGCGAACGCCGGGGTGACGTCGTGACCGGCGCGCAGCGCTGGCCGAGGGGGCAGCGTGAGCACGATCAGCGTCATCGA
>CAWDSZ010000006.1:0-71511 GCA_963805075.1 uncultured Solirubrobacterales bacterium | reverse complement strand
TGCGCCAGCGGCGGAGGGACGGCACACGCGAGGGCGATGACACCGACGAGGATCGGCAGGACCGGGGCGCCGCCGACCTGCGAGCCGATTTTGGAGAAGGTGGTGAGCGTGCCATTGCGGTGGTCGGCGAGCGTCTCGTTGAAGCTCTGATCCGTGCCGGCCAGCCCTAGCCCGCTGCCGCTGATCAGCACGTGCACGACGAGCAGGGCGAGCAGGATCGACGCCGCGGCCAGCAGCAGGAAGCCGCCGAGCAGGGCGAGCGTGAAGACGAGGGCGGGGTGGCGATCCCCGAGTGCGGCGGCGAAGCGCTCGGCCGCGCAATTTCCACCAGGGCATCGGCGCGACGAGCGCCGGAACTGTCTGGTGGTCGCCGCAGCCGCATCGTCGTCGGTGCTGAAGCGGCGCGCGATTGCGGCTCGATGATCACCGCCTAACACTCCCCCAATCGGCGGCAACTCTAAGCACACATTCGCCTCCGCTAGCCTCTACGCTGCTCAGCTCGCGGCCGCCCACCTGGTCCGATGCCGCTTCTTCTACTTCTGCTCATCGCCATCCTGTCGGGGCTCGGCGCCGCCTTCCTGACGCGGCTCTACCTGCAACGCGCGGTCGCGCCGCCAGTCGTCGAGGTGGCGCTCGAGGCCGGGCGACACGCCGAAGGCGCGGCGGGCCGGCGCGCGGTGCGCGCGGCGCGCCTCGACCCCGAGACGGCCACGGGGCTCGCGCTCACCCTGGCGCTCGTGGTAGTCCTCGCGGGAGGTTTGGTGCTCGCACTGCTGGCGGTTGTCGTCCGCAGCACCGACGTGCTCGCGGGCCTCGACAGCAGCGTGGCCGAGTGGGGCGACCGCCACACGACCGCTTGGTTGGCACGATAGGCCTTTACGCTCGTCACGTCTCTGGGGGAGACCTGGACGGTGGTAGTCGTCGCGGTTGCGGTTGCGAGTCTTTCGGTCGGCCGGACTCGCAGCGGCTGGGTCGCGGCGTTCCTGCTGGCGGTCATCCTGGGAGACAAGTTCCTCACGGAGACGGTCAAGGAGCTCCATGGACCGCGCCCGCCCGGCGCTCGAGCCCGTGGCCGCGACGCTCGGGCCGTCGTTCCCCAGCGGCCACACCTCCACTGCCGCCACGTAGTGGGCGGCCTTCGCGCTCGTCGCTAGCCGCTGGTGGGGCCGCCGAGTTTGGCCGGCGCTTGCCGGCGTCGCCGTCGGCATCGCGGTCGCGGTGGCGGTCCGCCGTGCTTTTCTCGACGTTCACTGGCTGACCGACGTGCTCGCGGGCCTCGCACTCGGTTGGGCCTGGTTCGCTGTCTGTGCGATCGCCTTCGGCGGCCGCATCCTGCGCTTCGGCGTCGCCGCACAGGCTGCAGGACGCGGCGGAGTGGAGGCAGCGTCGGGGCGATCCTGCGGGGACATAGTGCACCCCCGGCGATGCGGCGTCGCCTTGACGGCGGCATCCGGAACGTTGCCGCCGCGCCGGCAAACCGCCGCCAATCGGTTCGCCGCGGTCGGCGGGACGGGAGGCGAGCCCTGCCTCGAAACGAATCCATGCTCGATCGAGGTCGCGATCAACGCCGCGGACGGCGGTAACGATGACGACATAACGCTGCTCGGCGGCGTGCCGCCGGCGGCCCCAGTATGTCACCTCGACCCCCCTGTCGATTCCGATCGGCGTCACCGTGCACGGCGCCGCCGCCGGCGACTTCCGTCAGCTACCGACATCGGCCGGAACGATCGACCTCGGCACGGCGACCGGGCTCCAGATCGGCGAGCTCGACTTCGAGGGCCAGCCGCGCACGAGCGGCGCTGCCCCCGACATCGGCGCCGACGAGCGGCAGCGTCCAACGACCACGACGGCCGCCTGCGCTCCCAACTCGCTGACGCTCGGCGCGGGCAGCAGCACGTGCACCGCGACGGTCACCGACACGGCGGGAAGCCCGACAACCCCGACTCTGAGCGTCGACTTCACTACGAATGGCGCCGGCACCTTCAGTGGCGCTGGTTCCTGCACGCTAATCCAGGTGACCCCGGGCAGGCGAGCTGCCCGGTCACGTACACGCCCACCGCCCTCGGGTCCGGCTCCCACCAGATCACGGCTGGCTACGGCGGCGATCTGACCCACGAGCCCAGCCAGGGCTCGACGGTCGTCAGCGTCCTCACACCCCCGGCCATCACGCCACCGGCGACGGCGGCGGCTCTCGCCGCCGCGATCAAGAAGTGCAAGAAGAAATTCCGGAAGGGCGCCGAAGCGCAAGAAGTGCATCAGGCGCGCCAAGCGGCGCGCCGGCGTCTGACAGCTCGACCTCGTTGAGTACGGCGGCCCGCCAGCGGGTAAACGCGCCCCATGGTCGCGCCTGTTGGAGCAAGCCTGGCACCCTGGCACACCCCGGTGGACGTCGAAGAAAAGGAGCGACGCCGAAGCGATGCTGGTGGGGCGGAGAGCGAGTTGGGGTGATGACCATGTTCGATCCAGGCCTCGATCTGCCGCCGCTCGAGTTAACGGTCCGCAGCCACCCGCGGAGCGTCACCGAGACTCGCAAGAAGGTGGCCGAATATGCGGAGGCCGGGGGGGCGAATCGCTCCGAGGTCGAGCTCGCGGTCGCGGAGGCCGTCAGCAACGCGGTCGTGCACGCCTTCGGGGCCGCGACGATGGCGTGATCACAGTGGGAGCCGAGATCCACGGTCCAAACCAGCTTGTCGTTCAGGTAGCTGACAATGGCTCCGGGATGACGATACTGGCCAGGTCTCCCGGAGCCGGCTTTGGTCTACCGATCATCGGAGCGCTGACCGACAGCGTCGAGATCTACACAGGGGCCCAGGGGACCCGGCTGGAGCTGCGATTCTCCCGCGCCGCCGCTGGAGCTGCGGTTCTCCCGCGCCGCCTAGAGGCGCGAGCCGGCGGCTCCGGCAGCACACGAAACGCGGGCTGCAACGGCCGTCCAGGCCGCGCCTCTTCCTGATCGCATTCGGCTGCGGGGCGTCTGGCGTCTCCGCGCGACAGACGGCTCAGGCGCAGGAGAAGAAAGGCTGCCGCTGACCCTTCGGCCTACGCGGCAACATGTTCCGCAACGCATGATCCTGGCTCGCGCGAGCCTGGCGGGCCGCGATCGCGAATGGCGGTTGAGTAGCAGTGCTAGGCCCTAGCGGCTGGCTACGGTGCGACCTCGCTCCTAACGCTTGCATCGATTGGTCCACGCGGTTCTTTCGGGCGATGCGCGAAAAGCCCTTACGGCCCATACGCCCTAGCCGATGACGTTCTCGTCGCCGATCGGATCCCCCAGGACGATCCCGCCAGGGGTGATGTCGAAGACGCGGATCTCGGGGTCGTGGGCGCTCGCTCGTGACTTCACAACGGTCACCGTGCGTAGGAGGCGTGACTCGGCGCGCAGGTATTGCAGCAGGATGACGTTGTCGGAGAGGTGCGAAATCCCATACTCGGCCAAACGACCAACGTGGAAGAGGTCCGGCACCTCGCTGGTCATGATCGGGCTTATCCCGGTGCGCGAGAGGCGTTGTGTGAGCGAGTAGATGAACTCTCGGAAGCGCACGGGATCGGTCGCCGCGTAATGCAGATCGCTGAGGCTGTCGATCAGCACCCGCGTCGCACCGGTGGCCTTCACCAGGTCGAGCAGCTCGTACACCCATTCGTCGATGTAGACATCGTTGGGTGACCGGTACATGACCGCGACTCGCTCGTCGTCCAGCGACCAGCCGAAGCCGCGAGCCATCCTCTCCAGCTGGATCGGGTTCTCCTGAAGCGATGCGATCACGCCGGGCTCGCCGCTTGCCACCCCGTTGAAGATGAAGTGAAGTCCCATCAATGTCTTCCCCGCACCCGATGGCCCGGCCACGAGCGTGGAGCTGCCCTGCCTGTAGCCCGGTGTGAGCATCTCGTCCAGCGGCGGGATTCCGGACGAGATCCGATCTTCGCTGAGCCCGTAACTTTCGTGGCTGAGGGGGTCGGCGAGCCGGGGAAAGACCGTGATGCCATCCTCGGAGAGGCGATATCCATGACGTCCTGAGCGGAACCCGCTCCCGCGAAGCTTGATCACCTGAATCAGCCGCTGCGCGCGCTCGTTCGCACGCTGCATCTCAAGCGAGAGGATCCCATCCGCCACGGCCGCCTCGGGCGTCGTGCGCATCTCTTCCTCGCTGTATTCGCCTATCCAGAATGAGGTCACGGGGAAGGCCGTGAGCAGTGCGGCAAGGTCGTGAAGGAACCTCCGGAATGCCTGGGCGTCCTCCGCGAATGCGGCCAGCGCCTTGAAACTGTCTATTGCGATGATCCCCGGCCGCCGCTCCTTGGTCAGCGCGCCGATCCGCTCGGTCACCGCGCTGAGCCCCTCGGTGCCGCCCACCGTGCCCCCTAGGTCCTCGAGGTAGACCGACCGGCCGATCGCATCGCGATCGAAGAAACTAAGCGTCTGGCCGTAGCGGAGGATCTTCTCGAACGGCTCCGAGACCGTGGTGAGGTAGAGAGCGGGGCGTTCTTCGGTCGCGCCAGCGAAGACGAACTGCTCGGACAGCATGGTCTTTCCTGAGCCGGGCAGCCCGATGATCAGGTTGATTCCGTTCATCGGCAGGCCTCCGCCGAGGATCTCGTCGAGCCCCCGGTCGCCGCTAGTGAGGCGCTCGTCCACTAGGGGCTCTTCTGCGTGCCGCGACCGACGAGCGCACTGGTGCCCACCAGGTCCTTGACGGTTGAAACGAGCTCGAGCGGCTCGAATGGCTTCTGCAGAAAGGCGTCAGCGCCCGCAGCGAGCGCTTGGTCTCGGGCCTCAAGGGAGGATATGGCGATCACCAATCCAGTCCCGCGCTGCTTCAAGCGCCTACATAGCTCCGCCCCCGTACCTCCGGAAATCATCAGCTCTACGATCGCGAGCTGCGGCGGGCTCTCGAGCGACTGCTCCTCGGCTTCCTCGACTGCGAGCGCCAATTTCACCTCATACCCCTCGGTGCGCAGGAAGAACTGCACTAGTTCCGCCGCCACAGGATCGCGTTCAGCGAGCAGGACGAGCAGCTGCGTACGGCTGCTCCCGCTGTCATTCGCCGGAGGCCGGCCACCCCGCCCCTCTGTCCGAGAGGAGGCGATGGGCGTCGGCCGCCGAGAGCCCGCGCGCGATCTCCATCGCGATGAAGCGCAGCTGCTCCACCTGATCGCGGGAGTACAACCGGTGCCCCCCTTGGCTCCGCTCCGGGACGATCGTCGCGTAGCGTTCCTCCCAGTTGCGGATCGTCGCGGCCGGAATTCCCAGCATTCGAGCAACGGCACCAATGCTGTAGACGCCTCGGTCGGCGCTCGCTTCAGCAGGCACGAACTCGGATGCTAATCGATGTGCGCGACGAAGTTGCCAGCTAATGGCGAGACTGTGATGAAGTATCGCCAATATTCGTCAAAACCTCATCAGAATCTGATAGCGTTCGGAAGATCGAAGTCTTCAACCACAACCGCCCCGCTGGACAGAGGACCCAGAAGTCGAGTACCGGACGATGGACTCGGATCTCGCGGCGGTACAGGTGAGCGGCGAGCTGGACTTGGCGACCGTCGGGATGCTCGAGGCGAAGATCGACCAAGCCCTGACGGGGGGTTCGGCGCAGCTCTTGATCGACTTCACCGAATGCGGATTCATAGACTCCTCGGTCCTCGCGGTGTTGGTCGGTCTGCGACGTGGCCGCCTCGGCGACTCGGTCCCCCCCGCCTCGCGATTGTCGCCCAGGACCAGCCCCTCGGCGTCCTGCGTCTTACCAAGCTGGATCGCGAGATGCTGGTCTTCCCCAGCCTGCGAGAGGCCCTAGGCTGGGATTCCCTGAGGAATCAGGAGAGAGAGGGGCCCCCCGGGCCCAAAGGAGGACACGATGTCCGACACTAATACCAAGGACGCGAAGGTCGTGCAGCTGCTCAATGAGGCCTATGGCAAGGAGCGCCAGCTAGAGCTCTCGCTCGAGTCGCATATGGCGATGACGACGCGGGCCGACTACGAGAAGCGCCTGCGGCAGCATCTGAAGGAGACGAAGTCCCACGCATCGGGCGTAGCCAAGCGAATCAAGCAGCTTGGGGGGACCGCCGAGACGGTTTCGCTGCCTGGTCCCGAAGCAGCGACCAAGGCTGCGCAGAGCCTGCAGGGCGCGGTCGGTAAGGCGAAGGCCGCGGCGCAGGGCCCGCTCCACCTGGCAAAGGGCTCAGGCGAGCAGGAGAAGATGCTTCACAACGCTCGCGCGGAATACCGCGAGGAGGCCGAGGAGATCGCCACCTACACCGTGATCGACGCGCTCGCCACGTCGGTGGGGGACAAGCAGACGGCAAAGCTCGCTCGCGACATCCTCAGTGAGGAGCAGCGGATGGCCGAGTATCTAGGCGAGCTGCTTCCGCAGTTGGCCACCGACGTCGCTCACGACGAGATCCCCGTGTCGGAGATCAACGGGGACGCTGATCGGCGGAGGTCGACGTCCTCCGGAGCCACCAGCCGTACGCCAAGGAAGAAGGCATCCGGCCACTCAACGAAGCGCAAGTCAAGGAAGTAGACAGGCGGCGCGAAGCGCACCTGACTGCACACCAGAGCACCTGACTGCACCAGACCTAAGGAGAGAGATGGCGCAATCCACCAAGACAAAGAGTTCAAAGAGTCGCAGCGACACCCGGCAGAAAGCCACAGGCTCGAGTCGGAGCACCAGTGCGAAACGATCCAACTCGACGAGTTCGAGTCGCAGAAGCTCGAACGGAAGTCGGGCGAATGGCGCAAGCGCCTCCCGGTCGAGGTCGCGCGCACAGAGCCGGAGCGCACAGAACCGCAATGGCGCCGGCTCGATCGCCGACACGGCTATCGATAAGGCGAAGACATCAGGTCGCGCGGTCGCCGATGCGGCAGCCAAGGCAAAGACCCCTCTCATCGCTGGTGCCACTGCGCTCGTCGGAGCCGCCGGGGGCGCGGTGATCAAATCTCGTCTAGGGGCCGGCAACAGCAAGAAAAGCCCGCTCAAGCGGCTGGGCGGCTCCAAGCAGATGGCGAAGCTCGATCTGGGCAAGCTCGACCTCGACACTGTGAAGACGGTTGCTACTCAGATGAAGGTCTATGGCCAGCAGGCTTCCGATATCGCTGACGCGGTCGAAAAGACGCGGAAAAAGAACTGACGCTCACGCCAGCTCAGGCTGACCCGAAATGAGCAGGGCAGTGGCACCAACGCTGCTCGCATCCCGGCCGGGGCCTCTAAAGGGGGCGCGGCCGGGACTTATTCCTGGAGAAAGCCGTCGCGCAGGCGGGTGAGCGATGTTCGTGATCTGGAAGCGATCTGGCGAACGCACGCAGGTGCGCTTCATGCCCGGCTGCCTTCTCTGGTCGATCGTGCTCTCGATCGCGCTCACCATCTTGGTGAACCTGCTAATCAGACTGTTCTAGCTGGCCGGGCCCACTCTGCCGCCGCTGCTGGTTGAGATCTCGGGCAGCTAGGCGCTGCTCAGCGAGATGTGGCTTGACTGCTGCTTTTTCGTCCAAGCGCCTACTCCGACAGCCCGGCGGCGCTCAGGTCGTGTGCGCAGTTGGGGAAACCGGAAACGCACAGAATTCGCAATTTGCGAATGATTATCATGGAAGGTGGGTAGCCATTTCCTATGGCTCAGCAAACCAAGAGCAAGTCGAGTGCAAGTTCGGGAGGTCGGTCAAACACGCGCAAGTCGGCGAACGGCCGCACGGCCGCCAAGTCGCGCTCTAGGGCGAGCCGCTCGCAGACCGCAAGAACGCCCAAGCGCAAGGCGAGTTCGTCGGATCAGAAGGGCGCCCTCGACGCGGCCAAGGATGCAACGACGAAAGGCGCGAACGCCGCCGGTAACGCCGTCACGTCGGCCGCGAAAAAGCTCAAGACTCCGCTGATCGCCACGGGAACGGGGCTTGCGGGAGTCGCTGCGGGTATTGCCGTCACTCGGAAGAAGAACAAGGGGATCTCCGGCATCTCGTTGCCGAGTCGCGGTACTAGGCGCGCAACGACGAAGGGTCTCGGCGAGGCGGCCAAGAACATTGGGGTGCTCGCCGAGCGGACCGGGAAAGTGGCCGAACAGGTGCGCGTCGCAAGCGAAGCGATCGGCGAGGACAGTGCGCCCCGCAAGTCCAAGTCCGCCATCGAGGTCGTCTTGGAGGGGCTTACGAGTCGCCGGCAATCAAGGGCTGGTTGATCGGGAATTGCAGTAACGCCGCTCGCGGGCGGTTAGTGGGGCTGGGGTCCTCAAGCTCGCGCCCCCCGTCCCAAGGGTGGTGCGGCGGCGGTCGTTAGTAGGTCCGGCAGGGGCGTCAGAGTTTCCGTGGCCGACCGAGATACCGGACACGGAGAGCGCCCATGGATAGGACAGAACCGGACTTCAGCGCTAGCACCTTCATTGCAGGCCTTTGCCTGGATGCCAACGGAGATATGCAGCTCGCCGGTGGAAGCAACGTGTTCGAACTTCGGTTTGCTGATGATGAAAGTCCTGAGGCTCTGCGCCAGGTTCGGATCGAGCACCCGGATGCGACGACCGAGTTCGGCCCGGAGCACTCGCCCGCGTGACCGGACTAGCGCTAACGAGGTAAGGGCGGGACCGTCTTGTCGCAGTTCGATTCTGGCCCTCGGCACGTCCGAATCGGCGTAAGCTGAAACTGCTTGAACGGGTTTGTCTCACGCGGCTTCGCCCGTCGTCGGCGGACTCCCGAGGAGCTGGCGAATCGTCTGCCCGCGGGCCAGTACGCGGAAACCGGCTTTCCGGTGCTGACGGCCGGGCCGACGCCCGGCATCGCACCGGACGAGTGGAGCTTCCGGATCGACGGCATGGTCGGCCAGGAGCGGGAGTGGAGCTGGGAGGAGTTCCACAAGCTCGCCTGGGAGACGATTCCCTGCGACATCCACTGCGTCACGAAGTGGTCGAAGCTCGGCACCAACTTCGGCGGGGTGTCGATGGACGTCCTGCTGGAGGAGGCCGAGCCGCTTGACGCGTACTCGATGGTCTACTCCTACGGCGGTTACACGACCAACCTGGCGATCGAGGATCTCACCGACGGGAAGGCGTGGGTCGTGACCGAGCACGAGGGAGGGCCGCTTCCCCGCGAGCACGGCGGCCCTGCCCGGCTGCTGGTCCCGCACCTCTACTTCTGGAAGAGCGCGAAGTGGGTGCAGGGACTCCGGGTGATGGACCACGACGAGCCCGGGTTCTGGGAAAGCAACGGCTACCACAACCGCGGCGATCCCTGGAAGGAAGAGCGCTATTGGACGGACTGACGGCGGAGCCGCTCACACCCGTCGCGCAGAAGGCCCCGGGCCGCTGGCAGATCGGGACCGTCACCTCGATCAAGTGGGAGACCCCGAGGGTCAAGTCGTTTCGAATCGAGCTGCCCATGTGGATGCCCCACCTCCCCGGACAGCACTACGACGTTCGTCTCACCGCTCCCGACGGCTACCGCGCCCAGCGCTCGTACTCGATCGCCTCATCGCCGCTCGACGAGGGCGAGATCGAGCTGACCATCGACCGCCTCGATGACGGTGAGGTTTCTCCCTACTTCCACGACGTGGTGGTCGAGGGGGACCAGGTCGAGGTCCGGGGGCCGTTCGCGTCCTACTTCGTCTGGCGGGGCGAGAAGCCGGTGCTACTGGTCGGCGGGGGCTCTGGGGTGGTTCCGTTGATGGCGATTCTTCGCCACCGCCGGCGGACGATGCCCGAGTTGCCGATGCGCCTGGTCTACTCGGTGCGCAACTCCGAGGACGTCATCTACTCGGATGAGCTGGGGGACGAGACGTTGCTCACCTTCACCCGCGAGCCTCCAGGGGGATGGAGTGGGCACAGCGGGCGGATCGATCCGGGGATCATCGACACGGCGGGAATCGAGGGCGGCGTCGCCTTTGTCTGTGGCTCGAACGGGTTCGTCGAGGCGGCCTCCCAGCTCCTGCTGCAGGCCGGTCACGAGCCTCAGCAGATCCGCACCGAGCGCTTCGGCCCCACCGGCTGAGCGACGGGCGCGATCCGGGCCGTGGGCGAAAGCAGGGCGTTCGTGTTTTCGGAGGAGGCCCAGGCGATGGCGGCTAGGGCAAGCGCGCCTCGACGACGACCTCGACCTCGTCCGCGACCTTGAGGGCTCCGAACAGCGCCGAGTACGGCTTGATCCCCCAGTCGGTCTGCCGGAGGGTGGCGCCGCCACTGACTTCGCCCTTCGAGCTGACGCTCAGCTCGATCTCGACCCGGTGGCTGCTGCCGGCCATGTTGAGGTCACCGCTCGCGGACAGACGCCGGCCGCCGTCTGAGGTCCCGACGTCAGTGGAGCGGAACTCGATCGGCTCCCCCTTCAGCACCTCGTCGTCGATGGTCTGCTGGATCTCGGCCCGGTCCTCGTCGCTCAGCGGCTGGACCCCGCCGGTGCCTTCGCGTATCCGAAGGGAATCAGGGTCGGCATTGAGCTCCAGGCTGACATGCCTCCGATCCTCGCCGACGTCGAGCGTCGCCCCCCAGGAGGTGACATCGATGACGAGGTCGTGGCCCACCTTGGCGGCCGCACCCTGCAGGCCCGTCTTCACTCGAAGCGCGGCGTTGTCCGGCCCGAACTTGTGGATGCCTGCCTGCAGGGACACGGGCACGAACGGTAGCTTTGAACGGTGGAGTTCAACAATTCATTCTCGGTCGAGAAACCGGTCGATCAAGTCTGGAGCACGATGGTCGACCTCGAGCGCGTGATCCCCGCCGTGCCGGGGGCCTCGATCCTGGAGAAGACCGGCGACGACGCGGTCAAGGCCGAGGTCAAGATCAAGCTCGGATCGATGTCGATGAACTACTCGGGCCCAGCGGAGGTCGTCGAGAAGGACGACGCCGCGCACCGGGCGGTGATGACCGCGGAGGCCAAGGAGGCGGGCGGCCAGGGCAACGCGGACGCCAGGGTGACGATGGAGTTGAGCGAGCAGGGCGATGGGACCGAGGTGTCGCTGCACTCGGTGATCAACGTGACCGGCAAGGCGGCCCAGATGGGCGAGGGCGTGATCTCCGCGGTCACCGAGGGCATGATCAAGGAGTTCTCGGAGAACCTCGCGAAGCTCTGAAGCCTCGCGCACCCTGCGGGCCTTCCCGCCGGATGTAGTATCCGGAGCCGGTTCGCGCTGGCTTATGGGAATCGGAGTGGTAACGGATTGCTGCTCGGCGCTGACACCACCTCCTGGTACATCGGGCTCGGGCTCGGGGTGGTCGTCGTCGCTGTAGCTGTCGTCATCGTCGTCAGCATCCTCGTCCTCGCCAAGCGGATCGCCGGCCAGGCCGAGACCGCCGTCGGAGCCGTGGACGCGCTCGAGGACTCAGACCGACGAGCTCTCCGGCGTCGCCAAGATCAACGACTCGGGGGTGCGGATCCTGCACGCCGCCCGAGCGCTCCGAAAGGCGGCGGTGGGGCACTGATGGACGTGCCACTCGCCCTGGCGGACTCCGAGCGGACGCTCTGGTACGTGACGCTGGCGCTGGGCCTGGTAGTGGCGCTGGTCGTGGCCGGGATGCTGCTGATGCTGCTCCACCTGCTGCGCAGGATCCAGAACGCCGTCGGCGGCCTGCTGGACTCGGCGGGCAAGGTCGCCGAGAACACGGCGAACATCCCGCAGCTCGAGGCGACCGCGCCGGTGCTGTCGCAGATCGCCGCCGAGGGCGTCGTCCAGGACGGCTACATGAACGCGCTCTCGCAGGGCTACAACGAGAACGGCGAATGAGCACCACGACCCTCTACATCCTCAGCGTCGCCGAGGCGGTCGTGCTGGTCGTCGTGCTGGCGCTGGCCCTGATCGAGATCCGCCGGCGGCTGCTCGACATCGCCGAAGGACCTCGGGACGCTCGGCGAGGCGCTGACCACGGTCGAGGAGGAGCACCTTCGCCCGCTGCGCCCGGCGGTGGAGGCGATCAACGCCCAGTTCGACGGCATCATCGCGCTGATGCCCGGCGTCGCCAAGAAGGCCGGCGATCGTCGCCAAGCACACGGGGAGAAGAAGAAATGACCCTGCTCTGGATCGGAAACGTCGTGCTGCTCGCTCGTGCTCGTGCCCGTCGTCGTCTACCTGCTGCGCGGCGTCCTCGACGCCGCCAAGGCGGTGACGCCGACCGTTGAGGCGCTGATTCCGGTCGCCGAGGCGGCCTCCCAGGACCTCGACGCGGTCGAGCTGCTGAACACGACGCAGAAGCAGGTCACCGCGACCGTCGGTGTCGTCGCGGACTACGGCGGCTCGCTCGACAAGATCCTCGAGGACGCCTGATGGTAGCCGTGGAGCCGGCCGTAGCCGTTCTGCTCCTGGGTGTGGTGCTGGTGATCCTGGCGCTCGTCTACTACCTCGTCTCGGTGATCCTGGAGCTGCGCAAGATCACCGGCGGGCTCGACGCCGTGATCGGCGCGGTCGGCGGGATCCTCACCAAGACCGAGCCCGTCAACCAGGTGGTCATGGACATCAACAAGGACCTGGCCGCCGGCACCGACCTGCTCGAGGGCCTGCTCGAGAAGAAGGCGGGCCAGGACGACGCCGCCGGCCTGATCGAGTCGGTCTACCCGGGCGCGGGCGCCTCGGTGCTCGAGCGCCAGGGCCGCGGCGGCGAGGTCAAGAACATCGACGAGGTCTACACGCGAGGTGCGGTGCAGCTCGCGCGGCTCGGCCGCGCGAGCCCGATCGGGCTGGGGGCCATGTCCGGCCCCGCGCTGCGGGACGCGGAGTCCTCGAGCGCCGCGGCGCGCGACCTCTACCAGAGGCCGGCCGGGCCGGCAGGCGACGAGGCCGACGGACAGGCGACGCTCGCCGACGATCGGCGCCGACGCCCCCAAGGTGTTCCCGGCCGACGGCGAGCCCGCCGAGGCGGGCGAACGGGTGAAGGACGCGTAATTGCAGACGCCCGGTCCGATCGAGTACGAGCGGGCCACGAGCGTCCAGGACGCGATCGACCTGCTGGAGAAGCACGGCCCCGAGACCCGCATACTCGCCGGCGGACACAGCCTGCTGCCGATGATGAAGCTGCGGCTCGCGAACCCCGAGCGCCTGATCGACATCAACGACATCGACGAGCTCTCCTACATCAGGCAGGAGGACGGCGAGATCCGGATCGGGGCGATGACGCGGCACCGCGAGCTGCTCGAGTCGAAGCTGCTCGCCCAGCACTACCCGGTCTTCGCGGACGCCGAGACAGGTGATCGCCGACCCCGTCGTCCGCAACCGCGGCACGATCGGCGGCTCGCTCGCCCAGGCGGACGCGGCCGAGGACCTCTCGGCCGTCTGCTCGGCGCTGAAGGCGACCGTCGTCATCACGGGCAAGGACGGCGAGCGCACCGTCGGCATGGACGAGTTCCACATCGGGCCCTACATGACGGCGATCAAGGACGCCGAGATCCTGACCGAGGTCCGGATCCCGGTGAAACCCGGCGGCGGAAGCGCCCACGAGAAGGTCGAGCGGCGCGCGGGCGATTGGGCGATCGTTGCCGTCTCGGCTGCGGTCTGGGTGGACGGGGGCACGATCTCCGACGCCGGGATCGGCGCTCAGCGCCGTCGGGCCGACGACGATCCACGCGACGCGCTCAGAGGAGGCGCTGAAGGGCAAGAAGCCCTCCGAGGAGCTCTTCGCCGAGGCCGGCAAGCTCGCCTCGGAGGACTGCAACCCGAGCGCCGACGGCCGCGGTCCCGTTGACTACAAGCGGCATCTCGCCGGCGAGCTGACCAAGCGCGCGCTCCGGCGCGCCGTCGAACGCGCCACGAATCAGGAGGCTCGATGAAGTCACCGTCAAGGTGAACGGCAAGGACTACACCGAGGAGATCGAGCCCGCCCTGCTGCTGGTCCACTTCCTGCGCGACACGCTCGGGCTCACCGGAACCCACTGGGGTTGCGACACCTCCAACTGCGGCGCCTGCGTGGTCCACATGGACGGACGGCCGGTCAAGTCCTGCACGACCCTCGCCGCGAGCTGCGAGGGGCACAAGGTGCGCACGATCGAGTCGATGGAGAAGGAGGGCGAGCTCGACCCGGTCCAGCAGGGCTTCCACGAGGAGCACGGCCTGCAGTGCGGCTTCTGCACGCCCGGGATGGTGATGACCGCCCGGGCGCTGCTGGACGAGAACCCCGATCCCTCCGAGGAGGAGATCCGCACCGCGATCTCGGGCGCCATCTGCCGCTGCACCGGCTATGCCAACATCGTCAGGGCGATCCGCTGGGCCGCCGAGCACGACGGCGCAAAGCGAGGAGCTGACCATGGCCACGACCGCCGAGAAGAAGACGCCGATCGGCTACGGCAACATGAAGCGCAAGGAGGACGCGCGCTTCATCCGCGGCCAGGGGACCTATCTCGACGACATCGTGCTGCCCGGGATGCTCCACGGCGCGATCCTGCGCAGTCCATACGCGCACGCCAAGATCCTCTCGATCGACACCTCGAAGGCGCTGGAGCACCCCAAGGTCCTCAGGGTGATCACCGCCAAGGACCTGGAGACGCTCGGGCTCGCCTGGATGCCGACGATCTCCTATGACTCGCAGGCCGTGCTCGCGGGCGACAAGGTCCGCTTCCAGGGCCAGGAGGTCGCCTTCGTGGTCGCGAGGACCGCTACTCGGCGCGCGACGCGCTGCCGCTGATCGAGGTCGAGTACGAGCCGCTGCCCGCGATCGTCAACGCGCGCAAGGCGCTCGACGACGACGCGCCGCTGATCCGAGACGACAAGCCCGGCAAGACCGACAACCTCGCCAGCCCGCTCTGGGAGGCCGGCGACGCGGAGGAATGCGACCGCGTCTTCGCCGAGGCCGACGTCGTCGTGGAGCGGGACATGATCTACCCGCGCTGCCACCCGGCGCCGCTGGAGACCTGCGGCATGATCGCCGACATGAACCCGGAGACGGGCCAGCTCGACATCTACAACGGCAACCAGGCCCCGAACCTCCACCGGACCGTCTACGCGCAGGTCGCCGGCCTGCCCGAGCACATGATCCGGATCATGACCAACGACATCGGCGGCGGCTTCGGCAACAAGGTCCCCGTCTACCCGGGCTACGTCTGCGCGATCGTCGGCTCGATCGTCTCGGGCAAGCCGGTGAAGTGGGTCGAGGACCGCTCCGAGAACCTGATGTCGACCGGCTTCGCGCGCGACTACGTGATGAGCGGCCGCATCTGCGCGAAGGACGGCAAGATCACAGGCGCCCAGGTCGACGTGATCGCCGACCACGGCGCCTTCGACAGCACCGCGCAGCCCTCGAAGTTCCCGGCCGGCTTCTTCCACGTCTTCGCCGGCTCATACGACCTCGAGGCCGCCCACTGCTCGGTCAAGGCCGTGTACACGAACAAGGCGCCGGGCGGCGTCGCCTACCGCTGCTCCTTCCGGGTCACCGAGGCGATCTACCTGATCGAGCGACTGGTCGGTGAGCTGGCGCTGGAGATGGACGTCGACCCGACCGAGCTGCGAATGAAGAGCTTCATCAAGCCCGAGCAGTTCCCCTACGAGAGCAAGACGGGCTGGACCTATGACTCGGGCGAGTACGAAAAGACGATGCGCGAGGCGATGAAGATCGCCGGCTACGACGAGCTGCGCAAGGAGCAGGCGGAGAAGCGGGCGAAGGGCGAGCTGATGGGGATCGGCGTCTCCTTCTTCACCGAGGTCGTCGGCGCCGGGCCGAAGAAGCACATGGACGTCCTCGGCCAGGGCATGGCCGACGGCGCCGACCTGCGCGTTCACGCGGACGGCCGGGCCGTGATCAGCATCAGCTGCCAGACGCAGGGCCAGGCTCACGAGACGACCTTCGCCCAGATCGTCGCCGAGGAGCTCGGCATCTCGCCCGACAAGATCCAGGTCCGCCACGGCGACACCGACCAGCACCCCGTACGGGCTCGGCACCTACGGCAGCCGCTCGACGCCGGTCTCGGGCGCCGCCGCGGCCGTCGCCGCGCGACGCGTGCGCGACAAGGCGCGCCTGATCGCGGCGGGCATGCTCGAGACCTCGCCCGACGACCTCGTCTGGGAGAAGGGCCGCTGGTACGTCAAGGGCGACCCCGAGAAGAGCAGCGACGATCAACCAGATCGCCAAGGCCGCGTACGGCGAGGCTCCGCTGCCCGAGGGCCTCGAGGGCGGCCTCGACGGCCAGTCGGTCTACGACCCGCCGAACCTGACCTATCCCTGCGGCGCCTACATCTGCGTCGTCGACATCGACCCGGACACCGCCGAGGTCACGGTGCGCCGCTTCATCGCGGTCGACGACTGCGGCGTGCGGATCAACCCGATGATCGTCGACGGACAGATCATGGGCGGGCTCGCCGAGGGCGTCGGCATCGCGCTGATGGAGGTGATCACCTTCGACGACCAGGGCAACTGCCTCAATGGCTCGATGATGGATTACCTGATCCCGACCGCGCTCGAATGCCCCGACTGGGAGCTGGGCGCCACGGTCACCCCCTGCCCGCATCACCCGATCGGCGCCAAGGGCGTCGGGGAGTCGGCGACCAACGGCTCGCCGCCGGCGATCGTGAACGCGGTCTGCGACGCGCTGTATACGAGCCACGGCGTTGCCCACGTCGACATGCCGCTGAGCCCGGCTCGGGTCTGGGCGGCGATGCAGGGCAGGGCCGAGCCGCCCCAATAGGCGACCGTGCTGGAGCTGGACCGGATCGACCTTCCGGGCCTGGCGGCGGCGCTGGGCCAGCGGCTGCGGGCCGCCGGGGTCCCGGTGACGCCGGAGCGCTCGGCCCGCTTCGCGCGGTCGCTGGCCCTCGTCGCGCCGCGGCGCCGCAGCGACCTCTACTGGACCGCGCGCTCCGTGTTCGTCTCATCCCAGGCCCAGCTGCCGAACTTCGACCGCGTCTTCGCGGCCGTCTTCGATCCGGCGCTGGAGCCCGACGAGGAGCGCGGCGACCCCTACTCCCCGCCGCTGAGTGCCTCGCAGCCGAGCGAGCGCCCGCCCGACCCCCGCGCGCGCTCGGTGCCGGGGGAGCGCGAGAACGAGAGCTTCGGGCGGGATGCGCGGAACGGCCTCGGAGCCCGACGCCGGGGACGAGGACGAACGCGAGATCGAGGTGCCGCTGGCGTTGGCGAGCGAGGAGGAGCGCTTGGGCGAGACAGCGCTTCGAGGACCTCGCGCCGGACGAGCTGGAGCGGATCCGGCGGATGATGGCCGAGATCGACCTGGCGGCTCCGCGGCGGCTGTCGCGACGCCGGCGCCGCGCCCGGCGCGGCGAGCAGCTCGACCTGCGCCGCACCCTGCGGGACAGCCTCCGCACCGGCGGCGACCCGATGACGCTCGCGCAGAGCGCCGTCGCCGCACCCGCCCGCGCAAGCTGGTGCTGATCTGCGACATCTCGGGCTCGATGGAGCCCTACGCCCGCGCCTACCTGCACCTGATGACCTCGGCGGTCGCGAGCGGCGCCCCGGCCGAGGCGTTCGTCTTCGCCACGCGCCTGACCCGGCTGACCCGCGCGCTCAGCGGGCCGCAACCCCGAGCTGGCGATCCGGCGAGCCGCCGAGGCCGCGCCGGACTGGTCCAGCGGCACCCGGATCGGCGAGGCGCTGCGAACCTTCAACGACACCTACGGACGCCGCGGAATGGCTCGCGGCGCGGTCGTCGTCATCCTCTCCGACGGCTGGGAGCGGGCCGACCCCGCCCTGGTCGGGCGCGAGATGGAGCGCCTGGCGCGGCTCGCGCACCGCATCGTCTGGGTCAACCCGCGCGCCAGCGCCCCCGGCTTCAGCCCGGCGGCGGGCGGCATGGCGGCGGCCCTCCCGCACTGCGACGCGCTCGTCAGCGGCGACTGCCTCGACGCGCTCGATGAGGTCGCCGAGGCGATGGCCGGCGCCGATTCGATCGCCGGGCGCGCCGGCGGCGGGCCGGCGCCCGCCCGCCCGCCGAGGACGACGAGGAGCCCATCGTGGCCGAGCGCCGAGCCGACCGAGGCGCAGAGGCCGGTGCCGATGCCGAGCGGCTACAGCCCCAAGCGGGGCAGGACCACCTCGTGAGACCATCACTCAATCCCGCGACAGGCGTCAGGAGAGGCCCGATGAGCGAATCGAACGAGAGAACGTGCGCCTTCCCGGGCTGCGAGGTCGTGATCGGCCCTGCTCCCGAGCATGGCGGGCCGCCGTCCGGCTACTGCGACGATCCGGACCACAACGCCCACAGCGTCTACTGGGCGCTGAAGCGAGGCGAGGGCCACGCCTCGCCCGACACCGCCGCCAGGCTCGACCTGCCGGCCTTCCAGAAGGGGTCTGACAATGGCTGACGACGCCGTCTATCGCGCTGCCTTCATCCGCATGCACCCGACCGGCAAGGTCGTGCTGAGCCTGAGCGAGGCCTCGCAGGGCAAGGAGGCCGAGGACCTCGCGGGCATCGTGTCGCGCCGAGCTCGGGATCCCGCCCGAGGACGTCAAGGTCGTCCACGAGGACGACGACCGCTTCGGCGAGGGCAACAGCTTCAACTCGGGCCCCAGCGACGAGGTCGGCGAGGCAACGTCGCCGCGACGGCGCGCAAGCTGCGCGACAAGGCCCAGATCGTCGCCGGAGCCATGCTCGGCGTGCGACCCGACGCCCTCAACTACGACAACGGCCACTGGACGGCCGACGGGCGCCGACCCGGAGGGAGTCAGGATCCAGGCGGTCGCGGCCGCGCGGCCTTCGGCGGCTTCGAGATGCCCGACGGGCTCGACGGCTCGCTCGACGCCCAGACGACCTACCGGCTCGGGGCGGCGCAGCCCGCGGCCTGAGCGGTCGCCCGCGCCCGGAGCCGCGAGGAGCTCGGAGTACCCTTGGAAGCCGAGGTGATTCGCTTGTTCGAGCCGACGGAGCGGTGCTGATGGAGGGCGGGACCGCGTACGTCGAGGCGACGGTCGTGCGGGCGCAGAGCCCGACCAGCGTGCGGGCCGGCGACTCGCGCGACCGTGAGCCCCGGACGGCACGATCGACGGCTTCGTCGGGGGCGCCTGCGCCGAGGCCTCGGTTCGGCTCTACGCGCTGCGAGTCGCTCCAGTCCGGGCGACCCGGTGCTGCTGCGGATCCTGCCGAGCGGCGACGAGGGCGAGCCGGCGGTCGAGGACGGCGCGGTGACCGTCAAGAACCCCTGCCTCAGCGGCGGGGCGCTGGAGATCTTCCTGAAGCCGCACCTGCCCGCCGCGACGCTGCGCGTCGTCGGGACCACCCCGATCGCCCAGGCCCTGGCCGACCTGGGCCGCAGGCTCGGCTACTCCGTCGAGCAGGGTCCGGCCGAGGACACCGAGCCCAGCGCCGACGACGCGGCTGTGCTGGTCGCCTCCCACGGGCGCGACGAGGAGCGCATCCTCACCACCGCGCTGCGCGACGAGGTCCCCTACGTCGGCCTGGTCGCGAGCCAGAAGCGCGGCGACGCCGTGAAGCAGTCCCTCGACCTCGACGACGAGCAGCGCGACCGCCTGCGCACGCCCGCCGGCCTCGAGATCGGGGCCGAGACCCCGGAGGAGATCGCGCTCTCGATCCTCGCCGAGGTCGTCGCCCTGCGGCCCTCCGACGCCGCCGCGCGGCGCCTGCTGCCGGGCGAGCCCGAGCTCGCCGAGGCGGACGCGAGCCCGCCGCCGCAAGCGCCGAAACCGGCGACGCCGCCGAGCCTGCGCCTGCCGCCCCGGTCGAGGTCGCCGTCGACCCGGTCTGCGGGATGGAGGTGGCGCTGAGCCCGGCGAGCATCCAGCTCGAGCGCGACGGGCGAGCGCTTCTACTTCTGCTCCGAGGGCTGCCGCGACAGCTTCGCCGCCGAGGGAGCGCACGGTGCCGCGGTCCGCTGACGGGTCGCCTGGCGCCTTCGTCACCGGGCTGGTGCTCGCGGCCGGCGGCTCGCGCCGCCTCGGCGAGCCCAAGCAGCTCCTCCCCTTCGGCCGGGCACGCTGCTCGACCACACGCTCGCGACGGCCCGGACTGCGGCTTCGACCAGCTGATCGTCGCTCTCGGGGGCAGCTCGGCGAGGTGCGCCGCCGGGTTGACCTGTCGGGCGCCGAGGCGGTCGAGAATCCCGACTTCGGCGAGGGCTGCTCGTCCTCGATCGCCGCTGCTCTGGGAGCCGTCGATCGAGCGCGCCGAGGCCTGGTGCTGATGCTCGGAGACCAGCCGGGGGTCACAGCCGAGACCGTCGATGCGCTCCTCGCCGGGCGGCCCGAGGGCACCATCTTGACCGTCTGCCGCTACGACGACGGACGCGGGCACCCGCTCGCCTTCGGCCGCGGTCTCTTCGGCGAGCTGGGCCAGCTCACGGCGACAAGGCCGTCTGGAAGCTGATGGACCGCTACGAGGACAAGCTGGTCGAGGTCCCGATCCGGGGCCCGATTCCGCCCGACGTCGACACCCGCGAGGACTACGAGGCCGTGCTCGCCGCGGCGGGGATGGCGACGGCGTGAGCGCGCACCGTCCAGGCGACGGCCGATTCCGCGATCGGCGCCGCCGTCCCGGACATCGAGACGCTCGAGCGCCGTCTGGACGGGGCCGACTACCTGGCCGACGACGGGCTCGCCACCGCGCTCTTCCTCTCGCTGCGGCTGCCCCAGCCGCTGCTGCTGGAGGGCGAGGCGGGCGTCGGCAAGACCGAGGCCGCGAAGTCACTGGCGGCCGCGCTGGACACCCCGCTGATCCGCCTGCAGTGCTACGAGGGGATCGACGCCTCCGAGGCGCTGTACGAGTGGAACTACCCGCGCCAGCTCCTGCGCATCCGCTCCACGGAGTCCGCCGGGGCCGTAGCTGCGCGAGGAGGACCTGTTCAGCCGCGAGTTTCTGACCGCGCGCCCGCTGTTGCGGGCGATCGAGCACACAGGGCCGCTTCCCGCCGTGCTGCTGGTCGACGAGCTGGACCGCGCCGACGACGATTTCGAGGCGTTCCTGTTCGAGCTGCTCGCGGAGTCCGCCGTCACGATCCCCGAGATCGGCACGATCACCGCCGAGCAACCCCCCGCGGTGATCCTGACCTCGAACCGCACGCGCGACCTGCACGACGCGCTGAAGCGCCGCTGCCTGTACCACTGGATCGATTACCCGAGCCCCGAGCGCGAGGTCGAGATCGTGCGCCGGCGCGTGCCCGGGACCGCGGAGGACCTCGCCGCCGAGGCGGCCGAGGCCGTGCGGCGCCTGCGCCAGAGCGATGTCCAGAAGCCGCCCGGTATCGCCGAGACGATCGACTGGGTGGCCGCCCTGGAGCTGCTCGGGGTGGAGCACCTCGATTCGGCCGCGGCGTCGAGGACGCTCGGCTCGGTGCTGAAGTACCGCGACGATCAGGAGCAGATCGCCGAGCGAGGACTGGATTGGCTGGTCGGATCAGATGCCTGAGGAGGAGAGCGCATGAACGATGTGATGGACACCGTCGACGGCTGGGTCGACGACGGAAGCCGAGTCGCGCTGGCGACCGTCGTCGACACGAAGAAGTCCGCGCCCCAGCCGCCGGGAACGAAGATGGCGGTCAACGACGCAGGCAAGCTGATGGGCGCGGTCTCCGGCGGTTGCGTCGAGGGGCAGGTGGTCCAGGTCGGCGAGGGGATCCTTGACGGCGCGGGGCCCCAGCTCCTGCACTACGGGATCGCCGACGAGGACGCCTGGGATGTGGGCCTGCCGTGCGGAGGCGAGATCTCGATCTGGGTTGAGGAGTACCGCCGCTCCGGTCTGGACGGCACCTTCGCCCGGCTCGGCCGGGATCGGGCGAGGGCGGCCCTGGCCACGGTGCTGGAGGGCTCCGAAGGCGTCGGGTCCAAGCTCCTGGTCCGCGAGGACGAGAGCATCGAGGGGAGCCTCGGCGACGAGGACCTGGACGCCGCCGCCATTGAGATCTGCTTGGAGGCGATGTGGTCTGAGGCCAGCGGCCTGCACGAGATCGACGGCGTCAACGTGTTCGTCGACACCGTCGCCCCGCCGCCCCGCCTGATCATCTTCGGGGCGGTCGACTTCGCGGCTCAGCTCACCGTCGCGGCGAAGATGGTCGGCTGGCGCGCCTTCGTGGTCGATCCCCGCAAGCGCTTCGCCACAGTGGACCGCTTCCCGGAGGCCGAGCGGGTGATCGCCGAGTGGCCCGACCAGGCCATCTCCGAGCTGGGGGGCATCGATCGCGCCACATCGATCGCCGTGCTCACCCACGACCCCAAGCTCGACGACGCGGTGCTGAAGATCGCGCTGCGCTCCGAGGCCCCGTACGTCGGGGCGATGGGCAGCCGGCGGGCCCAGGAGAAGCGGCGCACGCGCCTGCTCGAGGCCGGCATTACCGATCGGGAGCTGGAGCGCCTGTCGGCGCCGATCGGTCTGGACATCGGGGCGCTGTCAGCCTCTGAGACCGCCCTCTCGATCCTGGGCGAGATCATCGCCGTGCGCCGCGGGCGCGAGGGCGGCCGGCTGATCACCGTCAAGGGCCGGATTCATGATGCCGCGGCCCCCGAACAGCCGGCGGGGGCGAGATCGTGACGCGACGAGCGCCGCTCGAGGACGGGCACGGAAGGCTGATCGACGACCTGCGCCTGTCGGTGGTCGACCGCTGCAACTTTCGCTGCCAGTACTGCATGCCGGCCGATGGCCTTCCCTGGCTCGACCGCTCGGAAATCCTCAGCTTCGAGGAGATGCAGCGGCTGGTGGGGGTGTTCGGCGAGATGGGAGTCAGGGCGCTGCGGCTGACCGGAGGTGAGCCGCTGGTGCGCCGGGAGTTCCCCAAGCTGGTGGCGATGCTCCGGAAGATCGAGCAGCTCGAGGAGATCGCGGTCACGACCAACGGCTACCTGCTCGAGCGAGACGCCGAGGCCCTGGTTCGCGCCGGCGTCGACCGCTTCAACGTCTCGATCGACTCCCTCGCTCGGGACGCCTTCTTCAAGATCACCCGCCGTGATGCGCTTCCCCAGGTGATGCGTGGCCTGGAGGCGATCGCGGCCTTCCCCGAGGTGCGCCCGATCAAGGTCAATGCGATCGCCATGCGCGACTTCACCGAGGACGAGATCCTGCGGTTCTGCGAGCTGGCGAGGACCAGCGACTACCAGGTGCGCTTCATCGAGTTCATGCCGCTCGATGCAGACCGCAACTGGCAGCCCGAGGCCGTGCTCACCGGCCGGGAGATCAGGGAGATCATCGAGGCCGAGCACCGGCTCGAGGAGGTGCCTCGCGAGCCGCATGCCACGGCCAGGGTCTTCCGCTTCGTCGAGGGCGGCGGCGAGATCGGCTTCATCAGCCCGGTCTCCGAGCCCTTCTGCGCCGACTGCAACCGCATCCGCGTCACCTCGGACGGCAAGTTGCGCACCTGCCTGTTCTCGATTCACGAAACCGATCTGCGCGATCCGTTGCGCTCGGGGGCAAGCGACGGGGAGCTGGAGGAGCTGATCCGCGGCGCGGTCTGGCGCAAGGAGCTCAAGCACCGCGTCAACGAGCCGGGGTTCCGCCAGCCGCCTCGGACGATGAGCCAGATCGGCGGCTGAACCGACCGGACGCGCTCAGGCCCGCAGCAGGCGAGTCGCCGTCGCCTTCCAGGTCGCAACGGCCTGGACCCCGGGCCTCAGCCTGAGCGCACGGGTCGATTCGGCCGTGATCTCGGCCACCAGCGGCTGCGGCGCGGCGAGCCCGACGCGGACCCGATTGCCGACCTCGGTCACCGAGACGACCTCCACCGCCAGCCAGTTGAGGGCAGAGCCGTGCGGCGTGGCGTCCGCCTGTTCGAGACCGATCTCCCAGGGAAAGACGCTGACGGCGACCGGGCCCTGGGCCTCGTCCGTGCTGCGAACCCGCCCGCCGCCGTCCAGCTGCACCTCCGTCAACCCCTGGCGCTGGCGGTGTGCGGTGCCGGTCAGCACGACCGAGCCCGCGAAATCGGCGACGAAAGCGGACGCGGGCCGGGCGGACAGCTCTGCGGCGGTTCCACGCTGCACGATTCGCCCCACGTCCATCACGCAGATCTCGTCGGCGAGCAGCGCCGCTTCGGCGAAATCGTGCGTGACGACGATCGCCGGAACGCCGGCCGCTTTGACCGCGGAAGCCAGCTCGCGGGCAGCGTGTGCCCGGGTGCGGGTATCCAGCGCCGACAGGGGCTCGTCCAGGAGCAGAACGCTGGGATCGCGTGCCAGGGACCTTGCCAGCGCCACCCGCTGGCGCTCGCCTCCCGAGATCGATCCCGGGCGCGCCTCGGCCAGGTCCGCCACGCCGAAGCGCCGCAGCAGCTCCAGGGCGCGGCCGCGGCGCTCGGCGCGGTGGCCGGAGATGCCGAAGGCGACATTCCGCCAAGCGCTCAGGTGAGGAAACAGGGCGTACTCCTGGAACATGAAGCCGCAGGCTCGTTCTTCCGGGGGCAGGTCGACGCCGCGATCGGAGTCCAGCCACGTCTCCCCGCCAACGGCGACTCGCCCGGGATCGGGGTGCCTGAGCCCGGCGACGATCCGCAACACGGTTGACTTCCCGGCCCCCGAGGGCCCGACGATCGCGATGCAGCTCCGGCCCTCGATCCGCAGCTCGACCTCGAGCTCCAACTCGCGGAGCCGGTCGCGGGCGCTGACCTCGAGCGCGCTCACGCCTGTCCACCCCCGAGCAGCGGGGAACGCCCAAGCAGTTTCACCGACAGCAGCAGCGCAGCCGAGACGATCACCAGTACGGCGGAGAGCGCGAGGGCGGAGGTGAAGTCGCTGCTGAAGCGTGAGAAGATCGCCAGCGGCACGGTCTGGGTGATGCCCGGAAAGGAGCCCGCGAACATCAGGGTCGCCCCGAATTCCCCCAGGGCACGTCCCCAGGCAAGCGCCATGCCCGCGGTGATCCCCTGGCCCGCGCAGGGCACCGCCACCCGTGCGAAGGCCCCCGCCTCGCTCACGCCCAGCGTGCGCGCGGCATCCAGCAGGTTGCGGTCGACCGCTGCGAACGCCTCTTGGGCCTGGCGCAGGTAGAAGGGGGCGGCGACGAAGGTGAGGGCGACGATCACGCCCGCCGTCTGCAGCACCAGCGCGATGCCCGCATCCTCGAGCGCGCTACCGAACAGGCCTTCGGGGCCGAAGCAGGCCAGCAGGGCGATCCCGGCGACCGCGGGGGGCAGCACCAGGGGTAGCTCGATCAGCGTCATCACGACTGAGCGGCCGCGGAACTCTCGCGTCGCCAGCAGGTAGGCGGCGGGAGTCCCGACGACGACGATGATCGCCAGGGCGGCGAGCGAGGTCTTCAGGCTCAGCCAGAGCGCGTCCAGGGCGTCCGGCTCGCCCAGGCTCCGGACCAGCTCAGCGGGCGAGGTGTCGACGAAGATGGCGACGATCGGCAGCGTCAGGAAGGCCAGCGCGAGGCACAGCGAGAGGAAGAGCAGCGCCCCGAAGGCCGCTCGGCGCCTCAACCCGGTGGCGGTTTGAAGCCGGCCTCCTCCAGCGCCAAGGCCCCATCGCCATCGGTCAGCCCGTCGATGAACTCGCGCGCCCCCTCGGGGTTGTTCGCCCCGACCACCACCGCGGCGCCATAGGCGACGTCGGGTTGCAGCGCCGGAGCCAGCTCGATTGCCTGCAGCGCTCCGTCGGTGCTCGCCACGTCGGTGACATAGACGAAGCCGGCATCGACCGCGCCCTGCGTCAGCTTGCCGACGATGCCGCCGACGTCGGGCTCCTGGGAGCGCACGTTGTCGAGGATCGCCTCGCTCTGCTCCGGCGGAAGCCTGCCCAGCACCTCGCGGGTGTAGGAGCCGACCGGGACCTCGGGATCACCGACCGCGATCGTGGTGCCGGGCGCGGTCAGATCCTCGATCGAGGAGATGTCGGACCCATCCGGCACGGCGAGGACGAGCGAGTTGCTCGCGAACACCACCGGCTTTTCGAGCAGACCCTCCCCGTACAGCTCATCGGGCAGCGTCGTGTTGGCGGCGGCGTAGACGTCCGGCTCGATGCCCTGGCGGATCTGTGCGGCGAGCTCATCCGATCCCGCGAACGATTGTTTGGCGTCGACCCCTGTGGCGTCGGCGTAGTCGGTGAAGGCTGTCTCCAGCGACGACGCCGCCGAGACCACCAGCTGGTCGGAGCCATCGTCATCGTCGTCGTCGCCGCATCCCGCAAGGGCCAGCGAGCCGGTCGCAGCCAGCGTCATCAGGGCCGTCCTACCTTTCACCCCGCTGCCTTTTCGATCATCACCGAGGTCGCCTTCACGGTCGCGACGGCCTGCGTGCCTTCGACGATCCCGAGCTCCTCGACCGCATCGCGGGTGATCGCCGCGGTGATCCGGTGGGGCCCGGCCTCGATCTCGACCAGGGCCATGACGCCGTCCACCTCCACCGATGTGACGGTCCCCGGGAAGCGGTTGCGCGCCGAGAACGAATCCCCGGTCCGGTGACGGGCGGGGGCCCGGCGAAGGCGTTCCACCTCGCTGGCCGGGACCATGCGGCGGTTGCGGTCATCGCGCGTCGTCCGCAGCTTGCCCGCACGGTCCCAGCGGCGCAGGGTGTCGACGCTCACCCCGATCGCCTGCGACGCCTCTGTCAGGCTGAGTTCAGCCACGGCTGCCACAGCATCGCATATGCAAAACGCCTATGCGGTACATGGGTAGGAACGGTCGGCTGGGACGCCCCGCCGGAGCCGGGCCGGTGCCCGATGGCCGATGATCTAGGGTCAATGCGAGGAGACCGTTGGTGCCAGAGAAGCTGATCGAGCCGCTGGAGGCGCGCCGCCTCGTGCTCGAGCGGGCGACCCCGCTGGGGGCCGAGCCGGTCCCTCTGCGCGCTGCGCTGGGCCGGGTCCTGGCCGCGGATGTCGAGAGCGCCCATCCGGTGCCGGGGTTCGACAACTCATCGATGGACGGGTTCGCTGTGCGGGCGGTGGACACGCGGGGGGCAAGCGCCGCGGCCCCGGTCGCGCTGCGCCTCGCCGATGAGTCGCGCGCCGGCCGGCCCGCTCAGTCGTCGCTCGATCGGGGACAGGCGATCGCCATCTCGACCGGTGCGATGGTGCCCGACGGCGCCGATTCGGTGGTTCGGGTCGAGGACACCAGCACGCGCAACGGCCGCGTCGAGGTCTCGGTCGAGGTCGAGCCGGGCAACAACGTGCGCCGCTCGGGGGATGACATCAAGCCGGGAGCGCCCGTCCTGCGCCGGGGCACGACGATCGGCGCCGCCGAGCTGGGGGTGCTTGCCTCGGTGGGCACCGGCGAGGTCAGCTGTGCCCGCCGTCCCCGCACCCGGGTTCTGACGACCGGCGACGAGCTGCTGGAGCCGGGTGACGCGATGCGTCCCGGTGGCGTTCGCAATTCGAATGCCTACTCGATCCCGGCTTTGGCCCTCGGCGCCGGGGCCGAGGTCGTCGCCGTCGAGACCGTCCGCGACGATCCAGCCGCCACCCGGACCGCGATCGAGGCGGCTCTCCAGGGAGACGTCGCGGTGATCTCGGGCGGCGTCTCGGTCGGAGAGCACGACCTCGTCAAGGCGGCCCTCGACGCGCTCGGCGTCGAGCAGGTCTTCTGGCGCGTTGCCCTGAAGCCGGGGAAGCCGACCTGGTTCGGGATGGCGCCGGGCGGCGCGCTGGTCTTCGGCCTGCCCGGCAACCCGGTGTCCGCGATGGTCACCTTCCTGCTCTTCGTCCGTCCGGCGATCCGCGCCCTGCTCGGGGCCGGGCAGAGGACGGAGCGAGTGTTCGCGATTCTCGACGAGAACCTGCCCAAGCCGCCCGGGCGCGCCCACGCGGTGCGCTGCTCGCTGGAGCTCCGCGACGACGGCTGGCACGCACGCCCCACGGGCGATCAGGACTCCCACGTGCTCACCTCGATGCTCGGCGCAGACGCGCTCGCGATCGTGCCCACCGAGGGGGACGCTCCGCTCGCGGGGGAGCGAGTCGAGATCGAGCTGCTGCCGGGTTCGGAGCACTAGCATCGTTTCAATGACCGTCACGGTGCGACTGTTCGCGATGCTGCGCGAGCGGGTCGGAAGCGACTCGATCGAGGTCGAGCTGGCCGATGGCGCCACCGTGGCCGATGCGCTCGCCAAACTTGGCGAGCGGCCCGAGCTGGGCGGGCTGCTCGACCGGATGCCGGTCGCGATGGCGGTCAACCGGGATTACGCGGATCCCCGCACATCCCTGGCCGCGGGTGACGAGCTGGCACTGGTGCCCCCGGTGAGCGGCGGAAGCGGGGACGCGGACGTGCACGCGCGGGTCACCGAGGAGCCGCTCTCGCTCGAGGCGCTCTCGAGCTCGGTCGCCCGCCCCGCCGCTGGCGCGATCGTCAGCTTCCAGGGCATCACCCGCGCGGTGACCCGCCTCGACTACGAGGCCTACCGGGAGATGGCGGAGGAGAGGATCGATGCGATCCTGCGCGACTGCCTGGATCGCCACGGACTCGAGGCGGCGGCTGCGGAGCACCGCGTGGGTCCGGTTGCGCTCGGTGAGTCGAGCGTGATCGTCGCCGTCTCGGCCGGCCATCGCGGCGAGGCCTTCGCGGGCGCCCGCGAGGCGATCGATCGAATCAAGGCCGAGGCACCGATCTGGAAGCGCGAGGTCGAGGGGACCGCCGAGGGCGAGCGCGGGCGCTGGGTCGAGGGGACGACTCCGCCCTCGACGGCCACGGAGTCGGCCCCTTGACAGACCTCACCCATCTCGACGACTCGGGAGCCGCACGCATGGTGGATGTGGGCGGCAAGGAGACCAGCGAACGGCGGGCGACCGCGGAGGCGGAGGTGCGGATGTCGCCGGAGACCGCGGCGGCGGTCGAGCGCGGCAACGCTCCCAAGGGCGACGTGATCGGCACCGCACGCCTGGCGGGCATCCAGGCGGGCAAGCGTGCCGCGGAGCTGATTCCGCTTGCCCACCCGTTGCCCCTCACATTCATCGACGTCGATGTCCGAATCTCCGCGCCCGAGGGGCTGGTGGTGCTCAGCGCCGAGGCGCGAACGGTGGCGCAGACGGGGGTCGATATGGAGGCGATGACCGCCTGCGCGGTCGCCGCGCTGACCGTCTACGACATGGTCAAGGGGCTCGAGCGCGGGGTGACGATCGAACGCATCAGGCTGCTTGAGAAGTCGGGGGGCCGCAGCGGCACCTGGCGCAGCGACGATGCCGAAGCGAGCGACGCGGCGAGCAAGGCCTAGCGGGTTGCGCGCGGCGGTCGTCACAATCTCGACCTCGAGAGCGGCCGGCGAGGGAGGCGACGAGAGCGGGGATGCGCTTGCCGAGTTCGCCGCCGGCCTCGGCGCCGAGATCGCTGGGCGCGAAGTGATCAGGGACGACCGCAAACTGATCGCCGAGCGCCTGCGCCACTGGGCCGACGAGGAGGGCTGCGACCTGGTCCTGACGACCGGGGGGACCGGCTTCACCCCGAATGACCTCACTCCCGAGGCGACCCGGGCGGTGATCGACCGCGAGGCGCCCGGCATCCCCGAGGCGATGCGGGCCGCGTCGCGCCCCCACACCAAGCACTGGATGCTCTCGCGAGCCGTCGCCGGAATCCGCGACCGCACGCTGATCGTCAACTTCCCGGGCAGCCCGATGAGCATCGCCGAGGCGGGCGAGGCAATCGCCCCGGCCCTCCCGCACGCTCTCGACCTGATTGCCGGGCGCCAAAGCTCGCATTAACTCAGGCGGCGGCATGCGTCAAGGCGGCTTCAATCTGACGGGTTCGCCAAAGGAGCTCCACGCCCGAGGTGGATCCATCGGTGCTGTGCCGTAGGACGATGCCCGCGACCACAGCCGAACAATGAACGTAGCCAGGCTGTGGCCGCCGGGATCGTTTCTTCTCCTTCTCGGCGGGTTAGGCCATCACCGCCGACGGGTTCCAGACTCCCGTCGCGGCGGCGTCCCGCGCGAACTCGCTGAAGTCCCGCGGCTCGCGGCCGAGGGCGCGCCGCACTCCATCCGTCACGTGCGCGTTGCGGCCGTCGAGGACCTCGGAGAACAGGTGCTTCAACATCCACACGTACTCGGCCGGCACCTCCGCCTCCGTGAGAATGGACTCGAACTCCTCCATGGAGACCGGTACGTACCGGAGCTCCAGGTTGGCCGCCCGGGCGATCTCGTCGACCGCCTCAGCGAAGGTCAGCAGGCGTGGGCCGGTGACCTCGTAGAGCTCGCCCACATGGCCCTCCTCGGTCAGTGCCGCGACTGCGACGTCGGCGATGTCGTCGACGTCGACGAACGGCTCGGGCGTATCGCCGGCCGGAAGCGTGACCTCGCCGGCCAGCACGAAATCGAGGAAGCCGCCCTCGCTGAAGTTCTGGGCGAACCAGGTCGAGCGGGCGATCGTCAGCTCGCCGCCGGCGTGGCGCACGGCCTCCTCGACGCGCTCGGACTCGGGCTCGCCGCGGCCGCCCACCAGGACCTGCCTCCGGACCCCTTTGGCAACGGCGAGCTCGGCGAACGAGCCGACTGTCTCCGCCGCGCCCGGGAGGGCGTCCAGGTAGTGCGAGATGTACACCGAACCTGCCCCCTCGAGCGCGGTCGCCCAGGTCGAGCGGTCGTCCCAGTCGAATGGCGGCTCGCCGGAGCGAGAGCCGATTCGCGTCGGCACGCCGCGCTCTCTGAGGCGCTCCACCACCCGGCCGCCGGTCTTGCTCGTTCCGCCGGTGACCAGCGTCGGCCTTGTCTCTTTCGTATGTCCGGTCATGGTGTCTCCTTGGTTAGACGCATCATCTAAATTCACAGTATAGATCAGGCGTCTGAGTTGTCAAGCAAAGTCGTTATGCTTGAGCGTCATCGCTACCCGCAGCTACACCGCATCACGTCGGCGAGGGAGTCCGAAGAGCATCGATCGGGTGCTCAACGCCGGCGAACACCTGATTCGAGAGGACTCGTTCCACACCGCGACCATGGACGAACTCGCCGAGGCCGCGGGGGTTTCACGCGCGACGGTCTTCAACCGGTTCGGCTCGAAGCTGGGTGTACTGCAGGCGCTCTACGGCCGCTGCCTGGAGAGCCCGGAGATGGGGGCGGTCGAGGAGGCTCTCGCGATCGACGATCCGGATGCGGCGCTCAAGGCCCTGATCGAGGCAAGCTGCGCGCTCTGGGAGACCCGTGGCTTCATAGTCGAGCAGCTCCAGGCGATCGCCATCCTGGAGCCCGAGGCAAGCGCCGTGCTCGCAGGGCAGACGGAGGAGCAGCGGGCGGATCTTCAGGGTCTGACCCGGCGCTTGGCTCGCGCGGACCGGCTTAGGCCCGGGCTGGGCGAGGCCCGAGCCACCGCGACGCTGCACGTGTTGACCAGCCTGGAGTCCTTCCTGTGGCTGCGGCGCGAGTATGGCCTTTCGCTGCGGCAGACCCGCGAGACGATCGCCGAGCTGGCGCGAGGGGTTCTCCGTAGCTGATCGAGGCCGGCTGCCCGGGCCTGCATCGCCCGCCGAGCGACTCGGGCTCCCTCGCCCACTGCGACGCCTCTCAGCCTTCGATCCTGCCCCAACACTGGATCAGGGTGAAGGTCGTGCCCCATCTGCCCGGCTCGGCCAACTCGGCCTCGGCCTCGCGGCGTAGCGAGGCGAGCTCGTCCTCGCTCAAAGTCTCAAGCAGCCGCGACTCCAGCGCGACGCTGAACTGAAGCGGCAGACGCAGATAAGGGTGGCCTGGCTTGAGCGCAACGACCTGCGCGCCTATCGCTGGCTCCTCAATACCGACCTCCCCGAGCAGTTCCGGAAGTTCGCGGCCCGCCTCGCCGCCCAGCGTGGCAAAGATCTCGGAGAGCAATCGGATCAGTCGCTCGGCCGCGGGGGCAGGGGGATTGAAGTGCCACGAGCCCAGGTCCCACTCCTCCAGGACAAGTGAGCCACCGGGCCTGACCAAGCGCCGGTACGAGGCCACCTGCTCACGGCCGCGTCCGAGTGGAGCGATCACGTAGCGAGCATGGACGAGGTCGAACGATTGCGGCTTCAGCTTGCTCTCGAAGAGATCATCGACCACCAGCTCTACGTTGGAGATTCCTTCTGCCTCCAGAAATGAACGAGCGGCGTTGAGCAGGCTCTCGTCTATGTCGGTACCGACAATCTGGCCGGAGGGGCGGACCCAGTTGCTGAGGATTCGAAGCCAGCCCAGGGCTCCGCAGCCGACGTCCAAGGCGTGCTGGCCGGATCCGTCGCCGAGCTTCGAGAGGACCTGCCGCCCCGCGGGCTCCCACACGCGCGACTGCAGCTGCAGGCGCTCCAACTCCGAGGGCTGGTCGGCGAGCAGGTAGTCCTCCTGCGCCATCGCCTTAGTATCTCCTCTCGGGCCTGCTGCGACGCCAGGACGTCTCACACCACTTGCGTCTCGTTCGTTCTTCTATCGGAGGTGTCTGGACGAGCGATCTAAATGGAAGGTGGAAATCGATGATTCTGCGCTATTGGAGAGGGTGGACTACCGAGGAGAACGCCGATCTCTACAACGGGATCGTCAGGGAGGTGCTGGCAGGCATTGCTGCGCGCGAGGTGGATGGCTACCGCGGCGCCTACCTGGCGCGCCGTGAGCTCGGCGATGAGACCGAATTCGCAACGATCCTGCTCTTCGATTCGACCGAGTCGGTGCGTGCCTTTGCGGGGGACGACTACGAGGTCGCCTATGTGCCCAGGCAGGCCCGCGAGGTGCTAGCCCGGTTCGACGAGCGCTCGCTCCACTTCGAGATCCTGCTCACGCCGGAGGAGACGCAGTAGGGCGGTCGCTTTCGCGTCAAAGCGGGAGCTCTCAGCTCGGCCAACGAGAATGTGGACCAGGCGCTCCCGCAACCAGCCAGTTCCTGTCGGAAGGCCGTCAGTCAGCTGCCCCCGGGCCAGGCGCCGCTAGGCCCGCTTCGCGGACTCGGCCGGGTGCAGGGCGCCCGCCGCGGGCGCGTAGATGCTCTCGTGCCCGTCGTCCCATCTGATGCGATACCTAGGGGAGGGCGCGCTTTGCAAGACCTCCTCCACGACGCCGGACCGAGGCGGCCGCTCAGTCGACTCGGACTCGACCTCGACCTGATCTCCCACGCTTAGCTCCATGTCGCCTCCTGAGTCATTTCAGAGAGCCTACTCCGCGCGCAGCGTTCCGATGACGCGCGGGTGACCGTCGATGACCGGCGCGTCGAACAGCTCCAACCCCTCGTAGCCGGCGTCGCGGGACATACGCCGTCAACAGCACCGAGAAAGACGAGTATCCGCTTGCCCCGTTTGGGGCTGGCTAATTCTGGGTAGCTTTCTTCGGGTCTCAGTCCCTGACAAGGAGGTCATCGGTGCTTGGGTCAGTCTTGCTTCGCAGGACGCTGGCGATCGCAGCCGGCGCTTTTCTCGTTGTCGTCCCGTCCGCCATGGGTCAGCAGTACGTCGCCGGCTCCGACGGCAGCGGCGATCCCTTCTTCCCGAAGGCCGGGAACGGGGGCTACGACGTTTCGCACTACTCGCTGACGCTCGACTACGACCAGCCCGCCAACTTCCTCAGCGGCACGGCAGTGATCGAAGCCACGGCGACCCAGAACCTGCGCCGCTTCAACCTCGACCTCCGCGACTTCTACGCGATCTCGGAGCTGACGGTCAACGGCGCCCCCGCGCAGTTCGCGCGTCCCGGCGCCCAGGAGGTCCAGATCAACCCGGCCACCAATCTCGACGCGGGAACACCCTTTACCGTCGAGGTGGAGTACGCCGGCAAGCCGAAGGCGATCAAGGACCCGGACAAGTCGATCGAGGGCTGGGTTCCGACAGACGACGGCGCCTACGTGGTCAACGAGCCGCAGGGCTCGCCCGGCTGGTACCCGGTCAACGACAGCCCGCGCGACAAGGCGACGTTCGAATTCGCGATCACGGTGCCCGCGGGGCGTGAGGCGCTCGCGAACGGCGAGCTGATCTCCCAAACCACCACGGATGGCAAGACCACCTGGCGCTGGGCGGATGACGCTCCGATGGCGCCGTACCTGGCGACCGCGACCAACGGCGACTTCCAGACGGATTTCTACACCGACACGAATGGCCTGAACTTCTACGACGGCGTGGACCCCAACACTCGCCGGCTCATTGCCGATCCGCCGAACCCGACGCTCGCCTTCGAGCGCCTGGACCCCCAGCCGGAGATCACCGCCTTCTTCAGCGGTCTCTACGGCCCCTACCCGTTCACCAGCGGTGGCGGGCTGGTCGACTGGGCGCCAGAAGTCGGGTATGCGCTCGAGTCGCAGACCCGGACCAACTACAACCGCATTCCCAGCGCCACGACCGTGGTGCACGAGGTTGCGCACCAGTGGTTCGGCAACGCCGTCACGCCCGAGGTGTGGCCCGACATCTGGCTCAACGAGGGCTTCGCCACCTTCTCCGAGTGGATCTACGCCGAGATGCACGGCGGCCCCTCCGCGGCGGACACGTTCGACGATGTCTACGAGACCCCGGCGGACGACGAGGACCTCTGGTTCCCAGCGCCTGCCGCCCTGCACCATCCGAGCCAGCTGTTCCATACACCGGTCTATGACCGCGGCGCGATGACGCTGCAGGCCCTGCGCGAGAAGATCGGAGACGAGGATTTCTTCAACATCCTCCGCACCTGGTACGCCGACAACAAGTACGGCAACGTGACCACGGCCGAGTTCATCGATCTGGCCGAGGAGATCAGCGGTCAGAACCTGGATCAGTTCTTCCAGGTCTGGCTTTTCGAGGAGGGCAAGCCAACCAACTGGTAGGCGACACCGGCGCGTTAAGCGACCGCCCGCTCTACCTCACGAAGGGGCCGCAATTGCGGCCCCTTCGCTTGCCGGAGACCAATGAGCGAGAGCTCGGGTTCGAATAGAGTCATTTCCTTTTCCGGGGTCGACGTGCGGGCGTGTAAGCGCTGGGAGCCGCGCTCTGCGCTGCCGCCTGTACGTGGATGCTCTGCAGCACTCCAAGCGCCAGGAAGGTGCCCACCACGGAGGAGCCTCCGTAGCTCATCAGGGGGAGGGTGATTCCCGTCACCGGCACCACCCCCAGATTCATTCCGATGTTGACGAAGACCTGGAAAGCCAGCATCGCGACGATCCCGCCGGCGATCAGGGTCCCGTAGAAGCTTTCGGAGACCCTCATCACTCGCAGCGTGCGCCAGAAGAGCAGGGCGTAGAGGGCAATCAGGACGGCGACCCCGAGAAAGCCGAAGCGCTCCCCGATCGCGGCAAAGATGAAGTCCGTCTGCCGTTCGGGAAGGAAGCGGAGCTCGGTCTGCGTCGCGTCGCCACCCCGCCCTGTCATCTCTCCGGAGCCGACCGCGATCACGGACTGGTTCACCTGGTAGCTGGCGTCCCTCGGGTCATCGCTCGGTTGCAGGAAGGCGGTCAACCGCTCCTCCTGGTAGTCACGAATGCCGTCGAAGCCCACGGCATGCCCGAGCCCGATAGCGCCGGCGGCAAGCAGCGCTGCCGCTGCGGCGACGGCGGCGAAGTGCTGCCAGGGCACTCCGGCGATGAAGAGCACCGCGACGGTCCCGACCAGGAGCACGAGCGCGGTGCCCAGGTCGGGCTGCAAGAGAACGAGCGTGGCCGGCGCCAGGCCGAGGCCCAGGAGCGCGAACGTGTCGCTGAGCCGCGACCGTTTCCGGACGAGCTCGAAGGCAAAGGCGGCCAGCGAAACGCACAGCAACACCTTGGCGAGCTCGGCGGGCTGGAACCGGAAGTAGGGCAGCTCGATCCAGCGGTCCGCGCCGCGCGCCGCGGCACCGGACACGAGCGCGACCAAGACCAAGGCGATCGCCGTCGTGTAGAGGCTGATCCTGAGATCCCGGAGGCGCAAGTAGTCCAGGCGGCAGAGCCCGACCATCAGCGCGATCCCCGCGATCCCGTAGAAACCCTGACGAGTGGCCAAGTAGAGCGGCTGCCCGGCGACCTCGTGACGTCCGGCGCCGGCGAGAGCGAAGACGCTGAAGCCGATCAACCCGACCGAGGCGGCCAGCATCAGGGGGTCGATGTAACGCAGCCTGAGGCGCTCCGCGAACGTCGCGCGGCGGGGAGCGAGCGCCAGGTGCTTCAGGGCCTCCATCACCCCTCCTCGAGCTGGATCGCGTGCTCGAGGATGCGCGCCACGACGGGCGCGGCCGCCTCAACGCCGAAGCCGCCGCCCTCCACAGTCGCGACGACGACGATCCTCGGCTCGCCCGCCGGTGCGACCGCCCCGTACCACGACTGGTCCTCGACCCCCGCGCCTCGCTCCGCGGTGCCGGTCTTGCCCGCGACCGCGAACGGGAAGCCTCCGAACACCGAATAGGAGGTGCCGCCCGGCTCCATCGCCGCCCGCTCCATCCCGCCGAGGATCGTCTCGCGGGTCAGGTCCGAGATCCGCAGCCGGTGCCGCGGTGGTGGGCGGATCCGCGCGCGCGTGCGGCCGTCGACGGTGTCGATCCGGGCGCCGAGGTGCGGGGTCACCACGGCGCCCCCATTGGCGAGGGCGGCATAGGCCGTGGCGAGCTGCAGGGGCGTCACCTGCAGGTCTCCTTGACCGACGCTGAGGTTGACGTTGTCGCCGGTCGTCCAGGGACGATCGATGTAGGGATTGCTCCCCTTGTGGAAGACACGGTTGCGCCAGGCTGGCGTGGGGAGCAGGCCGGCCTGCTCGCCCGGAAGGTCGATCCCGGTCTTCTGTCCGATCCCGTAGGAGCGGGCCCAGTCCTGAATCTGGCCGTGCCGGCCCTGCGCGCTCGCCTCTGCCCCGAGCCGGTAGAAGTAGACATCCGAGGAAACCTGGAGCGCGTCGCTCATGTCGATCGCCCCATTGACGGCGCCTCCCGCGTTTTGGAAGACGACTCCGCCGACGGTGAGCGCGCCGCCGTCATAGACGATCTCATCGGGCGCGACCAGCCCCTCCTCGAGGGCGGCGGTCGCGACGATCGGCTTGAAGGCGGAGCCCGTCGGGTAGCCGCCTTGCTCGGCTCGATTCAGCAACGGGGCATTGCCCCGATTCTCCAGGGCTCTGTACTCGGCCTGGGTGCGCGGCTTCACGTAGAAGGCGGGGTCGAAGGTGGGGTAGGAGCCCATCGCCAGCACGGCCCCCGTGCGGGCGTTCATCGCCACGAAGGCGCTCGGCCGCCCCGACGCGCGCAGCGCCGCCTCGCCGGTCGCCTGCAGCGCCGCGTCGAGGGAGAGGCGGAGGTTGGACCCGGCGCTGGCCGGCCTGTTGCCGAGCTCACCCTTCGGCCGGCCGAGGGCATCGACCTGGACCCTGAGCTTGCCCGGCGCGCCGCGCAGGTAGCGGTCGTAGGCGTGCTCCACCCCCGACTGGCCGATCACCTCACCGGGCTTCAGGCCGTCGTATCGCGGCCGCTTCAGCTGAGCAGGGCTCACCTGGCCGACGATCCCGAGCACGTGCGCCGCCAGCGAGCCGGCTCTGTAGCGGCGGACGAAGGCGCGCTCGACGCTGAGGCCGGGGAAGCGGCGCCGGTTCTCGAGCAGGTAGAAGAGCAGCGGGCGGCGCAGCCCCTGCTGGAGCACGATCGGCTCCCCCGCGAACTCCGAGGCATGGCTGAGCTTGGCTCGCATCTGAGCCGAGGAGAGCCCCAGCAGATCAGCGAGTTCGGCGAGCTCCCGCCTGCGATCGGGCCGAGCTCTCGGGAGCTCGGCGGGGCGGAGCACAAGGCTCAGCACGGCGCGGTTGTCGACCAGGACCCGTCCCTCCCGATCGAGGATCTCGCCGCGCTGGGGTTGGACGCTGATCTCGCGAATCCGGTTGCTGTCGGCGAGGACGCGGTAACGCTCCCCCGAGACCACCTGCAGCGACCAGACCCTCAGCAGAAGTCCCGAGATAATCGCGATCACGAGCCCGGTGAAAACGGCGATTCGCACCGGCAGGCGCGTACGGAGGCGCGGCGGGAGATCCTCAGGTCGGTGCAACAGGTACAAGGCTCAACGGGCCGGGATCAGGATCATCCGTGGGTTTCCTCCCCTCAGACTTCCGTCAATAGCGCCTCCGCGCCCTCGACGAATTCCGCCCGGCACGCTTGAGGGCGTCGAATTCCTCCAACGCCTGCCCGCCGCCGGTCGCAACACAGGTGATCGGTGACTCGGCGAGCCGGGCCGGCATCTGGCACTCCTCGCTCATCCGCTCGGCCATTCCATGGAGCAGTGCGCCGCCGCCGGCAAGGGTGAGGCCGTGCTCCATTACGTCCCCCGCGAGCTCCGGAGGCGTGCGGTCGAGCGTGTCGCGGACGGCGGCGATGATCTGGGCGATCGGCTCGTCGAGCGCCTTGCGAACATCGTCCGAGTTGATCTTCACCGTTCGCGGCAGCCCCGAGCCAAGGTCGCGGCCGTGGATCTCGACCTCGACCATGTGGCCGAGCGGGGCGGCCGAGCCGGCCTCATGCTTGACCTGCTCGGCGGTCTGATTGCCGATCAGCAGCTGATGCTTGCGCTTGCACCACTTGATGATTGCCTCGTCCATCTCGTCCCCCCCGACGCGGATGGACTTCGAGACGACGATGTCTCCCAGCGAGATCACGGCCACCTCGGTCGTGCCTCCGCCGATGTCGACGATCAGGCTTCCTGTCGGCTCGCTGACCGGCAGGCCGGAGCCGATCGCCGCTGCCATCGGTTCCTCGATCAGATACGCCTCACGCGCTCCGGCCGCGAGACAGGCTTCCTCGACCGCCCTCCTCTCCACTCCGGTCACGCCCGAGGGCACGCAGACGATCACCCTGGGATGAGCGAATCGGCTGTGGTTGACCTGCAGGATGAAAGAGCGGAGCATCTGCTCTGCCACTTCGAAATCGGCGATCACGCCGTCCTTCAGGGGCCGGATCGCGTTGATCGACGCCGGCGTGCGGCCGAGCATCCGCTTGGCCTCCTCACCCACGGCGTGAACCTCGCCGTTGCCCGTGTCCACCGCGACCACCGACGGCTCCGAGAGGACGATCCCCTTCCCGCGCTCGAAGACCAGCGTGTTCGCGGTGCCAAGGTCAACGGCCACGTCACGCGTACGGAATAGGGAGCTGAGCAGGCCCATTCCCATCCTCGAGGGTTTCTTGCAGGGTCCTTGGAGCCTACCGGAGCCCCCTAAACCCCATCCAGCTGGAGGGTAGATCGGCTTTCCGGTGAAACACCAAGGGCCCTCGTTTGAGGGCCCTTGGCCACGCTTGCTGCAGCGGTATTAGGCCGCAGCTGTCTCCGGAAGGCCCGTCGCACGGTCCCCGTCGACCTCGAAATACGTGTTCTCACTCGCGCCGGCGGTCGCCGGGTCGAGGTAGTCACGGATCGCGTCGATCGAATCCGCCTCCCACAGGCAGACGGCCACCTTCTCGTCCTGTGACGGATAGAACTGCAGCCCCCGGACACCGCGCGGCCCGCCTTCAGAAACCTCCTCGGCGTCCATCGAGAAGAACTTCTCCGGATCGCTGATCCGGTGCTGCACCACTACATGCATAAGCCAGTACCTCCGTTGAGTTGGTTAGGTCAGCAGTCAACCTTTGATGAATAACATATCATGTTATCCATATCTAGTGATATAAGGCCAGATACTCCTAACCCCTTATCATGTTCAGGCTTGCCCGCGACCGGCCGGAGCAAATGAGATGCCCCAGTACCAATTCCTCACGAACCACGCTCAGGTCCTGCTCTGCGTTGCGTACGACCCGGGCATTCGCCTGCGTGATATCGCCCAGACGGTGGGGATCACGGAGCGAAGCGCCCATCGGATCCTCTCGGAGCTGGTCGATGACGGCTACGTTGTTCGGGAGCGAATTGGCAGGCGAAACGTCTACACGGTGAAGCCCGAGCTGCCCTTACGCCATCCGCTCACGCAGGAGACGGAGCAGAGGAGGATTGGCGATCTGCTCGAAGTGCTTCTGGGCGAGGACGCGAGGGGTCCGGCCCGACAGCAACGCCAGCGGACTACCTAGCCACCAGGGCTACCCCGGATTTCCTTGGCCGCGCCGTCGTCGGCGATCCGTACGCGATGAGGGCTGGCAAGACGTGAGGCGGCTGTGCGGCGCTTCTGCGCCGAGCGGCTGGCTGGGGCGAATGCGCTCCAGGTGAACCAGTGGCCGAATCCGCGTTGCAGCGCCCTCGGGCCGCTCATCGTCAGCTTGCGCGCCCGCACCGCGCCGCCCAGCTCGGCGCGCCCCAGGTAGACGCTGTAGAGGGTGGCGGTGTCGGCCTTGACCTCGAGATCGACGTCGAAGCCGGGATGCTGGAGGCAGACCGAGACCTCGGAGGGCTCGAGCACCATCCAGTAGCGCCGCTTGGGGTCGCGGAAGTCGAACTGAACCACGGTGCGGTTCGCCGGAAGCCGCTCGCGATCGACGTGCCGGGCCATCCAGACGATCAACAGGTCGGGGTCGAGCTCCTCGGCGCGGGGATCGGTGAACGACCAAGTCACCCCCCACTCGCCCATCGCCTGCACGACGGGCTGGAGGTCACGGCCGGCGGGCGTGAGGCGATATTCGAGGGTGCGGCCTTTGGGGCCCGTCCTGCGCTCGATGACCTCGGCCCGCTCGAGCGCGCGCATGCGGTCGGTGAGGACCGAGCGCGAGATCCCTGGGAGGCCGCGTTGGAGCTGGTTGAAGCCGCTCGCGCCGCCGAGCATCTCGCGCACGATCAGGAGCGTCCAGCGGTCGCCGAGGATTTCGGTGGCCTTGGCGACCGGGCAGTACTGCGCGTAGCTGTGCATGGCGCCACCATGCTAGCCGCGGATCGGCCAACAGGTCTGTTACTCGAACCGGTTGGTTCGAAAGTAGGACTAGTCAGCCCGGGCCGCCCAGCCTACGTTGCTGGCGTGACTACCCGGACGCCGATATCCGAGGAGGACGAGATGACAGCGATCCAGACACCACAGGCACCGCCCCTGGACAAGACCGCGTTCGACGAACTCGGCGGATCGTTCCGCGGAGAGCTGCTGCTGCCGGTCAGCCCCGGCTACGACCCCGCCCGCAGGATCTGGAATGGCGCGATCGACCGCCGTCCGGCCTGCATCGCCCGCTGCTCGGGCGTGGCCGATGTGGCCACGGCGGTGCGCTTCGCGCGCGACCACGACCTGGAGATCGCCGTACGGGGCGGGGGGCATAACGTGGCCGGCACCGCGGTGTGCGACGACGGGGTCGTCATCGACCTCTCGGCGATGCGGGCCGTTTGGGTCGACCCCGCCGGTCGCACGGCCTGGGTGCAGGGTGGTGCCCTGTGGGGCGACGTCGACCAAGAGACGCAGGCACACGGGCTGGCCACCACTGGCGGCATCGTGGGCCACACCGGCGTCGCCGGGCTCACCCTCGGCGGCGGCATCGGCTTCCTCATGCGCAAACACGGGCTCACCGTCGACAACCTGCTTGCCGCCGAGGTGGTCACCGCCGAGGGCAGCATCATCCGGGCGTCCGCCGACGAACACCCCGATCTGTTCTGGGCGCTGCGAGGCGGCGGCGGCAACTTCGGCGTCGTCACCTCGTTCCAGTTCGCTCTGCATCCCCTCGGCCCGACGGTGATGGCCGGGCCCGTCTTCTGGGCGGCCGACGACACCACCGACGTGCTCCGCTTCTACCGGGACTTCGCCGCCGAAGCGCCCGACGAGCTCGGCACCGTCGTCAGGTTCGGCACCGTCCCCCCGCTGCCGGTCATCCCCGAAGAGCTGCACTGGCGGCCGGCGGTCGCCGTCGCCTGCTGCTACGCCGGCGCCGTCGAGGACGGCGAGCGCGCGGTGCGGGCCCTCCGCCAGTACGGGACACCGCTCGTTGACCTGCTCGCACCCTCGCCGTACGCCGCCTTCCAGGGCGGCATCGACGACACCGTCCTCCACGGGTGGCACTACTACTGGAAGGCGACGAACCTCGCCGGTCTCTCAGACGACGCCATCGCCGTCATCGCCGACCACGCCTACGCCGCCAGCTCGCCCCGGTCGTACGCGGCGATGTTCCATGGGGGTGGCGCCGTCGCCCGAGTCCCCCACGACGGCACCGCCTACGCCGGTCGCGACGTGGCCCACAACATCGTCATCGATGCCGTGTGGCTCCCTGACGAGTCCGGCGAGCACGCCGCGGCCGAGACGGCTTGGGCGCGGCGGTTCCTCCAGGCCCTGCAACCGCATCGCGCTGGCGGCGTCTACGTCAACTTCCTTGACTCCGACGACGACTCCAGCCGGGTTCGAGAGGCATACGGCGATCAGATCTACCGGCGACTCGCCGAAGTCAAGGCCAAGTACGACCCTGACAACGCCTTCCACCACAACAAGAACATCCAGCCCGGCTGAGGCGAACGGACGACTGAGTGAAGGGACTGTTGCAGCTACCGAGTTCTCGCAGGACTCGCAGATGAGGTTCCGAACTCGTCAGCTCCGGGTGTTTGTCGACCGAGGAGCTCTTGATGCGATCAGGTGGAACCGGTGTGTTCGTGTGCGGCCTCACGGTGCTTGTACTGACGGCCGGGACGGCGCGCGCGGACAGCACCCATCTTGTCCAACCGGGAGAGTCGCTGTGGTCGATCTCCGCGGCGAATAACCTGACGACGCGCACCGTCGCCGTCTACAACGGAGTCTCGGAAGACGCGGGCCTGATTGCGGGGACCACGATCCAGGTGCCAACCGTAGCCGAGGGCGCAGCCTCACTTGCCAGCAGCGAGGCGGGAGCCGCGGCGCCGGCCACCACCACCGTCGCCGCAACTGCGAGCGAAACCGGCTCCTCTGGGCTGACCCAGGTCGTACCGGCTCCCGGGATGGGTCACGTCCCGTCACCATACGGCGAGCTGCATCTCGACCCCGCCGCGGCCGAAGGGTGGAATGCGATGCGCGAGGAGGCGCTCTCCGTCTACGGGGTGGACATCTACCCGGCCGGGCCCGTGTCGGCGTATCGCACCTACGAGCAGCAGGCATCCCTGTATGACGCATTCCTAAGCGGCACCGGTGCGCCTGCGAATCCACCCGGAACGTCCCCGCACGAGCTCGGCGTCTCGGTCGACGTCCCAACGTTTGAGATGCGCTCGGTGATCGACGAGATCGGATGGAAGTACGGCTGGGGAAAGATCCACGCGCCCGGCGAGTGGTGGCACGTTGATTATCTCGGTGGCTGACCGAATGGCAGCGGCCGGTGGCGTGGGGAGGGCTTACGCTTTTCGAAGGCGTTAGCGGCGGCGCTCAGGTGGCCGCGAGCTCGGGCGCCCGCAGGAGGTCGATGAGCGTGTAGCGGCCGGGCTCGGCGCTGGGCAGCGTCGGCCGCCAGTCCGCCTCGGCGCAGCGAAAGCCTTCCGGGTCGGCGTCGACGATCCCGACCAGCACCTCGCCGACGATCCGTCCTCCCACTTCCCCGAGGCGGTCGCCGTCATGGCGGGCGCCGGCCTCGCGCAGGATGTAGAACCAGAGCGGAGTCTCGCCGTCCCAGCCATGCTCGGCCAGCCCGCACTCGGCGGCCGACAGCGGCTCGACGCCGAGCTCGCGGGCGACCGCCTCGCCCGAGGGCAGTCCGGTGGCGTGTCCGCGCTGGAGGTCACGCGCGGCGAGCGACCGGTAGGCGTCGTCGTCGACCTCGCCGCTGATCGCCTCCGGCAGGCTGATCAGCGATGCGGGCAGGCGTCCGTCGATCCGTTTCGCCCGCTGCGCCGCCGGGCGCCCGGGGACGTCGAAGAGCAGAGACCAGTCGACCGCCATCTCCGGGCCCACCGGGGCGAATCCGATCAGGTCCGGGAACACCGGCAGGTCGCCCTGCCGGTCGTTGATTCGGTAGCGGTGGCGGATCTGCGAGTGGCCGTAGCGGTATGCGGCGTCGGCGAACTCGAACGGGATGAACGGCTCGCCGTCGATCCGGTAGAGCTCGCCGCCGCGGTCGAGCAGGCGCGCGGCGAGCTCGGCTCCGATCAGGCTCGGGAGGAAGTCGTGCAGGAGCACCCACTGGTAGTGCCAGGTGAGCAAAGACCGTGCCTCGTCGAAGACCGAGGGTTCGGGCTGGCCCTCGGCGCGCAGCCGGTCGACGAGCAGGTTGTGGGCGTGTAGGAAGGCGACCTGGAGCTGGTTCATGAACAGGTGGCTGTCGTTGCGCGGGTCGCCGATCAGCGCCACGCCTTCGGCGTTGCGGGGCACGTCGACGCCGCCCTCGCCGAGCAGCATCCGGGCGGGGTCCTCGCGCTCGTAGAGGTAGGGCGAGCCGACCGGCCCGCCGCCGTAGACGGATTCGAGGTTCGCCCGCGGGGTGCGGTAGTTGCGCAGCGCATCGGGATCGGCCTGGTCGACGAGCGGGGAGCGATCGGCGGTGATGTCGTGGGCGACGAACTGCCCGAAGAACGGCCATCCGGCCTCGACCGAGGCGTCGTCGTCGCCGCCGGCCTCGAGTGGGCCACCGTCGCAGGGTCCGCCGAGGACCCCGAGCGAGTGCAGGCTGGCCGCGTCTGCCTCGTGCGGCGCCAAGCCCTCGAACATGCGGCGATAGCGGCCGCCGTGGATCGGAGCGCCGCCGGCGCGACCGGGCGCCAGGCACTGGTCACGAACCACCGGGTGGCTGACGGACCTACTCATCTTGGCGGAGGCCGTCCCCGGGCGCGGGCCGCTAGAAGTGCTGGGGCGGCTGGGCGGCGATCGCCTCGACCCATTCGCCGGTCTTGGCCTCTGGGGCGCTGGTGGCGATGTCCGCCTCGGTGATGATGCCGGTCAGCTTCTTGTCGTCGTCCAGGACGCACAGGCGCTTGACGGCGTTCTCGCGCATCATGGCGAGCGCCTCGTCGAACGACGCGTCGGCGGCGATCCAGTGCACGTTGCCCTGGGCGAACTCGCCGCACGGGGTTGCCGGGTCGCGACCCTGGGCGAGCGCCTTCACGACGATGTCGCGGTCGGTGAGCATGCCCTTGAGGCGATCGTCGTCGCCGCAGATCGGCAAGACACCGACGTCGAGCTCCGCCATGCGCTTCGCCGCGTCGAGCAACGTCTTGTTCTCGCCGATGCACTCGGCGCCCTCGTGCATGGCCTCACGGACCGTCCCTGGGCTGCTGGCTGCCATTCCGTTACCTCCTCGCTTTGCTGTTGGGCCGATCCTACTCCTGGCCCGGACTCCGGCCTCAGGAGCTGATGACCGACTTCCAGCGTTTGAGCCGTTCCGCGATCAGCTCGGCGCGCCGCTGGTCATCGTCGCCGTCGAGGATGCTCGGGTCCTCAGGATCGGCGCGTAGATAGACGCCGGACGTTCGTACGTTGAGCTCGAGCGAGGTGGGGGATCGGGTTATCCAGTAGCCCGCCGCGCGATCCGGCGTCTCGATCAGGATCTCTCCCGTCCCCTCGAACTGAGGCGCGTTGGGGTCCCGAGGCCGTTCCCCATTCCAGTAGTAGAAGATGCCCGGAGGGTCCGACCTCTCCTTCGACGCTTCGCTCCAATACCGCGTCGACGGCGTGCCGTCCTCTTCCCATGCGCGGCCGGTCAGCCGCCAATGTCCCGTCACGCTCTCTCGAGATTCGCAGGAGGCTCACGGCCGAAGGGTCCTCCGGGCTGCGCTCCGTCAGGGAGAACTGCCACCAGGCGCCCTCGATCCGGGCCAGGCGGCCCGCATTCTCGATCGCCTTCCGAAGCTTGTCGTTGATGCTTCTCGTCTCAGCGGCGGTCGTCGCCGGGTCGTAGCGCACTGTGGTGAGGCCCAGGAGATCGCTGGGCAGCTTCGCGTCGTTCGCATGGAGGATGAAGGTCCGGCGCAATCCGAGGGCGCTGCCGAAGAGACCCGCTTCGAAGACGACGTTGTCGCGCGGCGAGGCCTGTACGTGCTCGGCCGAAGCGGAGGTGGGGTCGCTCTCGGTCGTCCAATCGTCCTGCGCGAACACGAACGCCGCGAAATCGACCTCACCCGTGAGGTCGATCAGCCGCTGCAACGTCGTCGTCCCGGGATCGAACGAGGTCGTCCAGGGCTCGACGTGCGCGACGGTTTCGAGTCCGCGCGTCAGTGCCTTGAGTAGCTTCTCCTGCTTCCCCGAGGAGCCGAGGAATATGCGCGGCTTTGCTGTGCTGTCCTCCAAGCGCCCGAACATATCGGAAGACCTCCGAACGCGGACATGGTCAGCGGCTGGGCCCCACCCCTGTCAGGCGGCGATGTAGCCCGCGAGGTGCTCGCCCGTCAGGGTGGAGCGGGCGGCGACGAGGTCGGCGGGTGTGCCCTCGAAGACGATCCGGCCGCCGTCGTGGCCGGCGCCGGGGCCGAGGTCGATGATCCAGTCGGCGTGCGCCATGACCGCCTGGCTGTGCTCGATGACGATGACCGACTTGCCGGAGTCGACGAGCCCGTCGAGCAGGCCGAGCAGCTGCTCGACGTCGGCGAGGTGGAGGCCGGTGGTCGGCTCGTCGAGGACGTAGACCCCGCCCTTCTCGCCCATGTGGGTGGCCAGCTTGAGCCGCTGCCGCTCGCCCCCGGATAGCGTGGTGAGCGGCTGGCCCAGGCTGAGGTAGCCGAGCCCGACATCGGCGAGCCTCTCGAGGATCTTGTGTGCGGCCGGGATGCTCGCCTTGCCGTCGCCGAAGAACCCAACGGCCTCTTCCACTGGCATCGCGAGCACCTGGCTGATGTCCTTGCCGCCGAACTTGTACTCGAGGACCTCCGCCTGGAACCGCTTGCCCTCGCATTCCTCGCAGGTGGTGGCGACGCCGGCCATCATCCCCAGGTCGGTGTAGATGACGCCGGCGCCGTTGCAGTTGGGGCAGGCGCCGTCGGAGTTGGCGCTGAACAGCCCGGGCTTCACCCCATTGACCTTCGCGAACGCCTTGCGGATCGGGTCGAGCAGCTTCGTGTACGTCGCGGGGTTGCTCCGCCGCGAGCCGCGGATCGCGGTCTGGTCGATCGTCACCACGCCGTCACGCCCGGACACCGAGCCCTGGATCAGCGAGCTCTTGCCGGAGCCGGCGACGCCGGTCACCACGACCAGCACGCCGAGCGGGATGTCGACGTCGACGTCCTGAAGATTGTGGGTGTCGGCTCCGCGGATCTCCAGGGCGTCGGCGGGCGTCCGCACCGTCTTTCGGAGGGCGGACCGGTCGTCGAGATGGCGGCCGGTGATGGTCCTGCTGGCCCTCAGCCCCTCGACGGTGCCCTCGAAGCAGATGGTGCCGCCCGCCGCACCGGCGCCGGGGCCGAGGTCGACGACGTGGTCGGCGGTCGCGATCGTCTCCGGCTCGTGCTCGACGACGAGCACCGTGTTGCCCTTGTCGCGCAGCTGCTGCAGCAGCTCGTTCATCCGCTGGATGTCGTGCGGGTGCAGCCCGACCGTAGGCTCGTCGAACACGTAGGTAACGTCGGTCAGCGACGACCCGAGGTGGCGGATCATCTTGGTGCGCTGCGCCTCGCCCCCCGACAGCGTCCCGGACGACCGGTCGAGCGAGAGGTAACCCAGCCCGATCTCCACGAACGAGTCCAGGGTGTGCCGCAACGCCTCCAGCAGCGGCGCGACCGACGGCTCCTTCGAGGCCGCGCACCCACCCGGCGAGATCGTCTATCTGCATCGCGCACGCGTCGGCGATGCTGAGCTTCCTGATCTTCGACGATCGAGCCGCCTCGCTGAGCCGGGTGCCGTCGCACTCGGGGCAGGTCGTGAACGTCACCGCGCGGTCCACAAAGGCGCGGATGTGGGGCTGCATGCCGTCGGGATCCTTGGACAGGAACGACTTCTGGATCGTCGGGATCAGCCCCGAGTACGTGAGGTTGATCCCCTCGACCTTGATCTTGGTCGGCTCCTTGTGGAGCAGGTCGTGCAGCTCCCTCTTGTTGAACTTGCTGATCGGCTTGTCCGGGTCGAAGAAGCCGCAGCCTCTGAAGATGCGGCCGTACCAGCCGTCCATGCTGTAGCCGGGGATCGTGATCGCGCCCTCGTTGATCGACTTGGTGTCGTCGTAGAGCGCGGAGAGGTCGAAGTCCGTGACCGCGCCGCGGCCCTCGCAGCGGGTGCACATGCCGCCGGTACGGCTGAAGGACGCCTTCTTGGTCGTGGTCTTGTCGCCGCGGTCGACCGTAATCCCGCCGCTGCCGCTGACCGAGGCGACGTTGAACGCAAACGCGCTGGGCGGGCCGATGTGCGGCTTCCCGATCCGGCTGAAGAGGATGCGCAGCATCGCGTTGGCGTCGGTAGCGGTGCCGACCGTGGAGCGGGGGTCGGCACCCATCCGCTCCTGGTCGACGCTGATCGCGGTCGTCAGGCCGTCGAGCACGTCGACCTCGGGCCGGGCCAGCGTCGGCATGAAGCCCTGCACGAAGGCGCTGTAGGTCTCGTTGATCAGCCGCTGCGACTCCGCGGCGATCGTGTTGAACACCAGCGAGCTCTTGCCCGAGCCGGAGACGCCTGTGAACGCCGTCAGCCGCCGCTTCGGGATCTCGACGCTGACGTCCTTGAGGTTGTTGACGCGAGCGCCGTGCACGCGGATCAGCTCGTGGCTGTCGGCCGCCGGCGGCGCCTTTCTCTTCGCCGGCTTCTTCTTCGCCTTCCTCTTCGGTGCCTTGCTCATGTGTGAGATAATTTGTAGCACAAACTATTTGTTTTGCAAAGCAATACGTGCAAAGATCCCACTCGTGCCGCAGAGGTCAGCCCAGAAATCAGCTCCCGATCCCGACGCGACCGAGTTCGCCGGGCAGCTCTTCTTCCGGCTCTGGCGCGCGTCCCACACCCGGATCGCGGAGAGGCTCGAGGGGATCGGCCTCACCCCAGCGTCGTTCGCGGTCCTCAACCTGATCGGCAAGCGCGGCGCCGCGATCCAGCAGGAGATCGGAAGGGCCATCGGCATCGATCCGAGCACGATGGTCGCGCTGCTCGACCGGCTCGAGGCCGACGGGCTGGTCACGCGCCGCCCGCATCCCGACGACCGCCGGGCACGCGAGGTCGCGATCACGGCCAAGGGCAGGCGCACGCTTGAACGCGGCCGCACGCTCAACGACGAGGTCGAGGACGAGGTCCTGCGCGGCCTCAACAAGACCGAGCGGCGCCGGCTGCTGGGATTGCTGAGGAAGGCCCTCCCCAAGGCGCCCCCGCAGCCGCCCTGGAGCTCGGCGGAGGGCGACTGACGGGCGGGCCCCTCACGCCATCTTGGCGAGGAGCTTCGTCGTGGTGCTCCAGCTGCGGATGGTCACGTTCTGGTACTCGGGCAGCATCACGAACCTCGACAGCCGGCTGCCGGAGGCCCTCGACGCGAGGCGCGCGTGGTAGATGACGCCCGGTCCCGGCCAGGCGCTGTCAACGCCCGGTCGGAACTCGAGCACGCTGAATGCCTTCTTCACGGTCAGCGGCTTCCGCACGAAGATCACGTCGCACCGTTGTGACTCTGCGCCGAACCCGCGCGGGGCGCCTTCGACCACGCCCTTCAGCTGTGCCTCGGTCAGCGCCACCACCTTCAGCTCTATTCCGAATCGCCGGCTCAGCGCCGATTCGATCCCAGCCGCGAGCTCATCGCGCTTCTGCCTCGGAGCCCTGAAAAGCACGTTCCCGCTCTGGATGTAGGTCACGACGTCCGTGAACCCCATCGCCTCGAAGGCGGCGCGTAGGTCGGGCATCCTGATGAGGTTCTTGCCGCCGACGTTGATGCCGCGCAGCAACGCCACGTATTGGACTCCGGCCGGCATCTTCCTAGACGTCCATTATCCCGTCGAGGGTGAGGATCACGCCGCCGGCGACGAGCGCGGCTGCGAGCAGCCGCGCCACCCAGCGCAGGACCCGCGCTCCGGTGCCCTCGCCGGGCGCCGCGGCCACCAGCCCGACCAGGAGGGCGGCCCCCGCAGCCATCGCGGCGGCGCAGACGAGCACGTCCAGGTCGGCGCCCGCGCCCAGCGCAATCACCAGCAGGGAGGGACGGGCGACCGCGGGGATCGCTACCGGGACGAGTGCGGCGAGCCGGCCCGGCAGCGCCGGCTCGGGTGGAGGCGGCCTACGGAACAGATCGATTGCGCCGGCCAGCGCCGCCACGATCCCGGCCGCGGTTCGGAACGAGGGCTCACTGACGTCGAGGGCCTCGAGCAGCGGCCCCCCGACGGCCGCGGCCGAACAGACCGCGAGCCCGCCGATCGCCCCGCCGGCGGCGGCCACGCCGAGGACGTCCCGCGGCGACCGCCCTGCGCGCGGGACCGCGAACGACGCCCGCGCTGGGTTCAGGGCCAGCAGCAACACCGCGGCCCACAACCAGACCGACGGCGTATCGTCACCGCCGTCCGGGCCCGGCGCCTCCTTCGCCTCGACGATCGGGATCGTCCGCAGCAGCCCGGCCAGCGCATGCTGTTGGTCGTCCATCCTGGTCTCGCCGTCGAGGAACCAGGCGCCCTCGACCCGCTCCGGCCGGGCTGCGTCCTGCGCGTCCCCGTCGTCGGATTGCGCCTCCACGGTCAGCCCGGCGATACAGGTCGCGCGTTCGGCGACTGGCTCCCGCAGGCCGTCCAGCTGGGGCTCCGCTTGAGCGGCCAGCCACCATCCGGTCAGGGCCTCGCTGATGACCCCGTATCCGCCGCCGCGCGGGGTGTAGCTGCCTCGGACCAGCTCGCCCCACGGCCCGAAGCGCTGGGCGACCCACCGTGCCTGGGGACCGAAGAGCTCGGCCTGCTCGCGCGCGTATTCCGACTCGTCGTCGGTCAGCGCGCTGACCCTTCGTTCGGGGAACTCAACGGTTTCGGCGGCGCCGTAGGCGGCCCAGTGATCCGGAATCGGCGGCCAGTGATCCTCGACTTCGTCGCGTTGGGTTGCGAGGTAGGCGCCGATCCGATCCGCCGCCTCGCCCCAGCCCTGGTCCGGGAACGCCCTGTGGAGGCGGGCGAGGGCCCAATAGGCCTCCCCCGTGTAGTACTTGGAGTACTCGCCCGGCTCCGGGGCCCCGCTGAATGTGTCGTAGGAGGCGAGCACCGCTCCCGAGGGCTCGGTCTGAGCGAGGAGAAAGCGACCGAGTCGCCCCAGCAGGCCGTCGAAGCGCCTCTCACCGGTGGACTCCCGCCGAATCGTGAGTCCCGCGGCGAGCAGGGCGGTTGCGCCCGTGTTGACCTCGCCGGAGTACGCGAGCGCGGCCCAGTCATCGCGCTCGATGAGCCGGTCGAGTGCCCATCCGGGTGCCTCGGTCGGCGGAGTCCAACGCCCCGGGCAGTCCCGCCGCCGCGGCCTGGTAGAGCCCCATCGTCACCCCCGCATGGCGGACCTCGTTGTACTCGGCCGCGGTCGTGTCCTCCTCGGCGTTGTACTCGTAGAGCCAGCTGCCATCTGCGTCCTGGTTGCGGACGAACCAATCGACGGTGGACTGCGCCGAGCCTCGGAGCTCCGCCGTCGTCACCTCCGGGCAGCGCTCCGGCGGGGCGACCAGCAGCAGGGCGGCGGCGAGAATCAGCGCCAGCGTCAGGCCGGCACGCCAGAGGCGAGTCGCGATCATCGCTCGCGGGCTCGGCGGACGCCGGGGAGGAGCAGCGCGGGGAGCGCGAACCACGCAGTCAGCGGCAGGCGGCTGAACGCGAACGTCGCGGCCGCTGCGCCGTGGAGGGTGCTGCCGTCGCGGTCCACGAGCTCAAGCGGAGCGCCGGGCGGAGCCGGCTCGATTCGGAACCGGGCCAGCCAGTCGAGGCCGCGGACTAGGGCGCCCAAGCGCCGGTGCCGGGTGGCGGTCGGGTCGAGGCGGATCACCCGGTCCCGGGTGGAGGGCACGGCCCAGGCCACGAGCACGGCGATGCCCAGGAGCGAGAAGATCTGCACCGACGCCGAGATCTCGATCGCGACGTGAAAGGCGACGGCGACCCAGACGGCCAGGTATCGGCTGCCGTGCCGCCACAGCCCGATCGCGATGAAGAGCTCTGTGAACACGATCATCGGGGCGACCCAGGTGTGGAAGCCGCGGTCGGTGAGGACCGAGATCGCCCAATCCGGTAGGGGTGTCGCTTCGAGGTCGTCCCGAGCCCGGACGACTCGTTGCCAGGTCACCGTGCCACCGAACCAGTCGGGATCGAGGAGCTTGCTGAGGCCGGACGCCGCGTAGATCGCCGATGACTCGAACCGGAGCAGCCACAGCGGCCAGGCTGGGGCGGTGAGGGCGAGCGCCGGTCGGTCGCGATGGCGCCGCAGCCACGCGTCGAGGGACAGCTCCCGGCCGCACGGCGCCACCGCCAGCAGCCCGAGGACGATCACCAGGTAGGCCCGGTTGTTGTGGAAGTGCGTGGTCGATAGGAAGAGGTTGTATGTGACGATCAGGAACGTTGTCGCCGTCGCGAGCCGGGTGAGAAAGCCGAGGGACATGCCGATGGCGGCCACAGCCCCGAGGCAGAGCAGCCCGACGTAGACCTCTTCAGGAACTTCGGGGTACCAACCGGCGTAGGGCTCGTGGAACGCGTCCCGGTAGGTCCGGCCGTCCAGACCGTCGCTCAGGAACGGCTCCAGATGCAGCAGCACGATCGCGCCGGCCAGCACCCTGAGCAGGGCAAGCGCGCGCATGCTGACCGGGCGGCCGAGCAGCTCGTCGAACCCGGCGATCAGGCGGCGGAGACGGTCGGCGCCCGAGGCGCGACCCTCCTCAGTCCGCGGGCTCTCGTACACGGCTCCGGAGGACCCCGACCCGGGGTGGATCGGCGTTGTGCCAGGAGGTCACCGTGGCCTCCAAGTACTGCGTCTCGGCGTCGCGGGGCGTGTTGCCCGCGACCCAGTCGAGCGCGGACTCGAGGAACGCCAACTGGTTGTCGAGCCCGGCGTTTGCGTGGTGGCGGATCGCGGGGTTGCGCAGCCCCACGTTCGGCACCAGTTCGTCCCAGCGGTATCCCGACCACGGACGCTCGATTGGCACGCGTCGGCCGTCGGCTGTGACCCGGACCACCTCCGCGCGCCAGGTGCTTGACTCGGGGAACATCTGGAACGCGAACTCCTTGTGGTCGGACCAATAGCCTCGCGCCGCGAACCCGAGTTGCAGGGCGACCACGGCGACGACGACCACCCGCCGCCCGACGACTCTGACCCTCGATCCCACGCGGCAACGATGTCACCGCGGGCCGCTCGCCGCTTGCAACGCTGTGAACGGTGTACTTCGAGCCCGACACCGCGGTGCTCGACGCGGCCCAGGCCCTATGCGTCGCGCTCCCAGCGGCGGGGCTGCCGGCGCTGCTGTCGCGGTTCGGTGGTCGGGGCTGGTCGCTCGTGGCGCCGCTGTCGGTGGTCGCGACGGTGTCGGCGATCTCCCTTGCAGCGGCGAGCGCGGACGTCCTCACGTGGCTCGCCCTGGTGCTGGTGCCGCCCGGCTGCGCAATCGCGCTGGGCTGGGCGGCACACGGCGCGAGACCGTGGATGGCGGCTCTCGCCATACCGATGCTGGCCGCGGCGCTGGTCGCGCCCGACGACCCGCTCGGCCAGGTGGGCAGGCTCGGGCTGATCGTCGGCTCGTGCGTGACCGCGGGCCGGCTGCTCGCGGGCGCGTCGCCGCTCGCGCTTCTGAAGGCCGGGGTATTCGCGATGGCGACGATCGACGCCGTCTTCATCTTCGGCGACTTCTTCGGAGAGCAGAACTCGCAGTTCAACGCCGCCGTCCCCGCCGCCGACCTGCCGCGGCTCCAGGTGGCCGACATCGGTGACGTCTCGACGGACTACGGCGATTACTTCGTGGCAGGTCTCGTCGGCGGGATCCTGGCGGCCGAGCGGCGTCCCCAGGCGGTTGCGGCGCTGGCGACTTTCGCGGTTGCCCAGGCGTTCAACCAGCTGTTCCTGGTCGTCGATTCGCTGCCGGGCACAGTGCCGCCGGCGCTTGTGCTGCTGGCCTTCGAAGCCCGGGAACGCCGAAAGCCTTGACATCCGGCCCGTCTCATCCCGATCTCACGACCGCCTCACGGCGCTTTCACCGCAGTCTCCGAATGTGGGTCGAGAACCGTTCCTCAACACACGGAGGCACCGATGCGAACCATTTCCCGCTCATCGCTGATCATGATGTTTCTCGTCGCGCTCTCGGCCGCAACTTTCTACTCGGCCGCCCGCGGCTCCACCGTGTCTCAATCACGTGCGGCGGCTAGCAAGGGCCCGATCCCGCTGAAGGAGGCCAAGCTCAACATCGAGCACAACGCGACTGACAGGGATACGGGCTTTCAGGGGTTCATAGACAGCGAGGGCTGGCGGCGGCTCGACGTGCGCGGGCCGGATGGACGGGTCCTGAAGTTCGAGGGGCGCGGCTCGCTCGCCAAGCTGGGGCTGACGGAGCTGTTCTTCGAGACCGTAGAGCCGGAGAACGCGGACGTGCCGATCAAGCGCATGCTCGCCAAGCTGCCCGAGGGCAACTACCGGGTCGCCGGCCCCGCCCAGGAGAACGGAAAGAGGATGGGCCGCACGGAGGGCAAGGCGTGGCTGACGCACGACATCCCGCAGGGCCCGCAGCTGCTCTCTCCCGCCGAGGGGGCCACGGTGCCGGTGAAGGGGGTTGTGGCCAGCTGGTCGCCCGTGTCAAAGACGATCACGGGCAAGCCGGTGAAGATCGTCTCCTACCAGCTGATCATCGAGAAGGACGTCGACCCGCCCCCCCACATGATCGGCAAGTTCGGGCTGAGCATGTACCTGCCGCCGTCGGTGACGAGCATCGACGTCCCGGACGGGTTCCTTCAGCCCGGCACGGCGTACAACTGGGAGGTGCTCGCGATCGAGCGCAGCGGCAACCAGACCCTCTCGTCCGGCTCCTTCCGGACGGGCTGACCGGCGGGCCCGCTTCGCGTCACCAAGGCGCCCCGGCAGCCGCCGGGGCGCCTTCCGCGACGAGGGCCTATGAGGCTCCGACCGCCGCGTCCGACTGGGCGCCGAGGTCCTTGTTCTCCGGCACGTACTTGCTGGAGATGAAGGTCGCACCCGCCGGGTCGGCGAGCACGGTCATCCGCGTCCAGGGGGCGTCCATCGGCTCGGCGAGCACCTTGCCGCCGAGCTCCTTGGCCTTGGCAGCGTCGCGGTCGGGGTCGTCGGTCGCGAAGGTGACGCTCCAGTGGGGGGGCGTGTCGGGCTGGTCGTCTCCGAGCGGGAGCATGCTGGCCACGACGTTCTCGAACCCCTCGGGGGCCCCGGCCTCCTGCACCTGCTTGCGGAGCTCCGGGTGGATGGTCTCCAGGTGGTCGCCGTAGCCGGTCAGCGTCCAGAACTCGGCTCCGCCGCCCAGGTCGAGGGTGTCCCAGCCGAACACGGCGCCGTAGAACTTCTTCGCGCCCTCGGGATCCCGCGTATTGAGGGTGTTGAAGTTCAGGGTGCCCGGGTCGTTCACGACCTGCGCGCCCTTGTTCTCCTTGGCCTCCCAGACGCAAATCACGGCTCCCTCGGGGTCCGAGAACACCGCCATGCGGCCGGCGTCCGTGACGTCGAAGGGCTCGTTCAGGATCGTGCCGCCGGCGTCGCTGGCCTTGGACGCCGTCTCGTCCGCGCTCTCGACCCAGATGTAGGTGTTCCAGACCGCCATCTCAGGCGCGCCCTCCGGGATCGAGCCGACGGCGCCGACGCTGCCGCCATTCAGGCTGGCTATGAAGTACTCGCCGTCCGAGTCCTCGGGCAGCGCGTTCTCGAACTCCCAGCCGTAGAGGCCGCCGTAGAACTCTGTCGCTGCTTCGGGGTCGGGCTGGCTGGTATCCACCCAGCAAGGGACTCCGGGGATGTACCCATCTCGCTCGGGCATCGGTTCTCCTTCCGCTCGTTTGCTTGCCGGCGCAACCTAGTTTCTAATTAGGCCAGCAACTGTCCTAGACATAAGGGAACGTCCCTGTCGACGATGAACTACCCCGGACCGAAGCGCGAAAACGTCCGGTTAACCGAACCGGGAACGCGGCCTGCGAGCGTTAGCTTTCCCGGCCCCACGGGGTATGAGTCCCGCGGGCCACTTGGCCCCGCCGGCGCCCGATCACCCGACCCGAAGGAGCGTGCGATGAACTACGCAGGGGGACCAGCGGTGCTGGCCGAGGGCCTGGTCAAGACCTACGACAAGGGTGACGACGAGGTCGAGGCGGTCCGCGGCGTCGACCTGAACGTCCGCAACGGCGAGATCTTCGGCTTCCTCGGCCCCAACGGCGCCGGCAAGTCGACGACCGTGCGGATGCTGGCGACGATCCTGACCATCACCTCGGGCCGCGCGGAAGTTGCCGGCGTCGACGTGGCGAACGACCCCGACGAGGTCCGCCGGCGGATCGGCGTCGCCCTCCAGGAGGCCGGCCTCGATCCGCGGCAGACCGGCCGCGAGCTGCTCATCCTGCACGGGCAGCTCTACGGCTTCAATGCCGCCGAGGCGAAGGACCGGGCCGAGCAGCTGCTGGAGCTGGTCGAGATGGAGGAGGCCGCGGACCGAGTCATCAAGGGCTACTCGGGCGGCATGAAGCGCCGCATCGACCTCGCGGCCGCGCTCGTGCACGAGCCCGACGTCCTCTTCCTGGACGAGCCGACCACCGGCCTCGACCCGGCGAGCAGGCTGACGGTCTGGGAGGAGCTGCGCCGCATCAACGCGCGCGACACCACGGTGTTCCTCACCACCCAGTACCTCGAGGAGGCCGACCGGCTCTGCGACCGCCTGGCGATCATCGTCGGTGGGCTGATCGTTCGCGAGGGCACGCCCGCAGCAGCTGAAGGCCGACGTGGGCGAGCGCCTGGGGATCGAGTAGCCCACCCTTGACGACGTCTTCCTCGAGGCGACCGGGCGCACCCGCGGCCGCGCCGAGGGCGAGGTCCAGGAGGTGACCGCATGAGCGCCACGACTCGTGCTTGGCCGGCGCGCGCTGCGCGAGGCGATCCGGCAGCCCGACGCCCTGTTCATGACCTTCTTCATCCCCATCTTCTTCCTGGTCGTCAACACCGGGCCAGGCCGCCGACATCTTCCCGACGGACGAAACGGCCTTCCTCGAGGGCCAGAGCTACGGCGCCTTCCAGCTGCCGATCACGCTGCTCCTGGCCGCCTCGTTCGGGATCGGCGCGCTATTCCTCGTCGAGGAGATCGAGGGCGGGTACTTCGACAAGCTGCGGGCGATGCCGATCCCGCGCTACTCGATGGTGATGGGCCGCCTGGTGGCCGAGGGCGCGAAGGGGATCGTGATCTCGGTGATCATCGTGCTGCTGGCCCTCCCGTTCGGGATCGAGATCGCGAGCGGGCCCCTCGGCTTCATCCTCCTGATCGCGCTGGCCGCGCTCTGGGGCATCGCGTATTCCGGCTTCATGCAGCTGATCGCCCTGAAGACGCGCAGCGCCGCGGCGACCAACTCGGGCAGCCTGATCTTCTTCCCGCTGCTGTTCCTGACGCCGAACTTCGTCCCCCGCGAGCTGCTGACCGAGCCGATGGAGATCGCCGCGACCCTCAACCCGGTCACCTACCTGATGGAGGCCCTGCGGTCCCTGATCCTCGTCGACCTCGACTGGAGCGAGATCTGGCCCGGCTTCGCCGTTGTCGCGGCCCTGGGCGCATTGGCGGTCTTCCTCAACGTGCGGATGATCGAGAACTACGACTAGCCGGATTCAGGCGGCTGCGATCACCTCGATCTCCACCAGCCACTCATCCACCAGCGTCTCGGCGACGATCGCGGTGGTGGGGATGATGCGGCCGCCGAGGGCGGCGACGCGGGCCTCGCCGTTGGCCTCGGCGTAGGACGCGTCGCGCAGGTAGCTGGTCAGCCTGACGATGTGGTCGACCGTCATCCCCGCCGCGCCCAGGATGGCACGGATGTTTGACCAGACCAGCTCCAGCTGCTGCTCGATGCCGCTGCCCGGCGCTCCATCGGGGTCGAGCCCCATCGTCCCGGCGACGAACAGGAACCGCTCGGGCTTGCGCACCTCCATGGCGTGGATGTAGTCGTCGCTGGCTGCGTACACGCCTTCGGTCGGGTTGTGGGGAATCGTCTCCATGGCACCTCCGGGGAGTGGGGTCGCGAGCACTATGACGCCGTCGCGGCCCTCGATTCCAGGGCGAGCGCGGCGGCCACCAGCGCCGCCAGGGCTCCGACCTGCCAGGCGCCGCCGGCCTCGAGGCCAAGCGGCACACTGGCGATCGCCCCGGCCGCGGCGAGGAGCCGGATCCGGTTGCGTCGGACTCCAAAGGTGCGCCGGTAGCCGACCTCGCACGCCATGAACAAGGCGACGCCCAGCGCCAGGTCGATCGCGATCCATTCGCTCAACGGGTCGTAGGGATCGCCGATCGTCTTCTTCAGGCCAGCGGCGAGCGCCACGATCCCGAGCAGGATCCCGTAGTGCCAGTAGCCGAAGCCGAGCAGGGAGCGTTGCGCGCGCTCCGCCGGCGCCATTTCCTCCAGACCCCTCTCGACGTCGTCCTCGTCGCTGAAGTAGACCCACCACAGGGCGGCGCTGAGGCCAAGCGAGAGGAGGGCGGCGAGCGCCAGACCCACGTCGAGCTCGAGCCCGCTGGCGCCGGCGCCGATGACGACGATCGACTCGCCGAGCGCGACGATGACGACGAGTCCGTGGCGCTCGACGAAGTGCGAGACGGTGACCACGAAGCCCTCGACGCTCGTCACGGCCGGCGTGAACCAGAGCAGCACCCCTGCGCACGCCCAGATCACATCCTGGGGCACGCCTCCGAGCGCCCCGCCGACCAGCACCAGCACCACCGCCAGCAGGTTGAAGGGCGCGATGCGCAGGATCGCCTCCGCTTCCGACAGCGACGTCCTGCGCATGAACATCGCCGAGTGCAGCACGACGACCACGGCGTACCCGATCCCGAATGCGAGCCCGTCGCCGTCGTACGCGTGAGGCACCGCCAGCGCGATCAGCAGGAACCCGCCCATGCCTCCGATCAGCAGCAGCCTTGCGCGGGCGCCCTCGGTCGCGATCGCGTTGGTCAGCCACGCGTACCCGTCGTACATCCACCAGATCAGCAGCAGCATCACCACCACCTGGGCGATCGGCTCAAGGCCGTCGCCGTCGACCAGGACCCCGGTCAGCTGCGTGATCGTGAAGACGAAGACGAGGTCGAAGAACAGCTCGAGCGTCGAAACGCGTCCGCTGCGCTCGGGCAGCGGAGACCCGTCTGTGCTCACGCCCTTACTTCGGCTGCGGGACGATGCGGATGTAGGGCTTCGGGGACTCCCAGCCGTCCGGGTAGGTCTCCTTGGCCTCGTCGTCGCTGACCGAGCCGGCGATGATCACGTCGTCGCCCTGCTTCCAGTTGACCGGTGTCGCCACCTTGTGGTTGGCGGTCAGCTGCAGGGAGTCGATCACGCGCAGGACCTCGTCGAAGTTGCGGCCGGTCGTCATCGGATAGACGAGGATCAGCTTCACCTTCTTGTCCGGGCCGACCACGACCACGTTGCGCACGGTCTGGTTGTCCGCCGGGGTGCGGTCGGCGGGATCGCCCTCGACGTCGGCCGGAAGCATGTCGTAGAGCTTCGAGACCTTGTAGTCGCCGTCGGCGATGATCGGGTAGTTCGGGGCCGTGCCCTGGGTCTCCTCGATGTCCTTCGCCCACTCCTTGTGCTTGTCGGAGGGGTCAACGGAGAGGCCGATGATCTTGACGTCGCGCTTGTCGAACTCCGGCTTGGCGCTCGCCATGTAGCCCAGCTCGGTGGTGCACACGGGCGTGAAGTCCTTGGGGTGGGAGAAGAGGACGCCCCAGCTGTCGCCGAGCCAATCGTGGAAGCTGATCTTGCCTTCGGTGCTGTCAGCCTCGAAATCGGGGGCGGTGTCGCCGATCTTCAGAGCCATTTTCATCTCCTTTGCGGAGGCAGCAGAGTCACTTAAGAACCTAGCAACGTGCCTCGCGCGTAGGCTGGGCGGGGTGAGGGAGGCGCGGGCACGAGTGGGCGTGGTGGTAGTGGGCGTCGGGGTTGCCCTGACGCTCGCCGCCTGCGGAGGCGGGGACGGCGATGACCCCCCGGATGCGTCGGGCGCAACCAAGGTCTGGTTCACCGCCGGGGAGCAGTTCGAGCCTGTCGAGGCCGACTCGCCCGACGCCGGACCGAAGGGCGCCGTGCGGGAGCTGCTCGAGGGGCCGGGTCGGAAGCAGCGCGCGGCGGGCGAGGTGCCGGTCGAGTCATCGATTCCCGAGGGAGTCTCGCTCGAGGAGCTGGACGTGGAGGAGGACGGGACCGCGGTGGTGACGCTCTCGCCCGAGTTCACGGGCGACATCCCGGCCGAGCCCACCGAGCGCAGCAGCGACCAGGAGGCCGACCTGGACGCGCGCGTGGCCCAGGTCACCTACACGCTGACCCAATTCGAGGGGATCGAGAATGCGAAGGTCCTCTCCGGCCGCACTGTGGTCGAGCCCAGGGTCGACCGCCGCGAGCTGGCGGCGCCGAAGCAGGGGCCGCAGCCGGCGCGCAGGGCGCGGGGGCCGAAGCTGCCGGGGACGCGGGCGATCCAGACCAAGCTGGCCAAGCTCTCCTACCTGCCCAACCGCGCCATAGACGGCGTCGCCGGCTACCAGACCGAGCAGGCCGTGACCGCCTTCCAGGCCTGGGAGGGCCTGGACAGGGACGGCGACGTGGGGCCGATCACGGCCCGGGCGCTCGCGACGGCGCGGCGGCCGAAGCCGGGCCCCGGCGGCCCGGCAAAGCGGCTCGAGGTCCATCGCGACAAGGGCGTCACCCTGCTCGTGGAGGGCGGCCGCACCAAGCGCGCGATTCACACCTCCAGCGGTGCGCCGGGGACAGTGACTCCGAGCGGGCGCTACGAGGTCTTCCGCAAGGAGCAGCAGTCGTGGTCGGTGCCGTTCCAGACCTGGCTGCCCTACGCCTCCTACTTCAACAACGGCATCGCCTTCCACGAATACGCGGAGGTGCCGCCGTACCCGGCCTCGCACGGCTGCGTCCGCGTGCCCGCGCCCGAGGCGAAGGGGCTCTACCGCTTCGCAGCGCTGGGGACGGTGGTCGTCGTCCTCTGAGCGACGCGGGCGTTTCCGGCCTCACCGGGGACGCTGCGACCCGAGGGGAAGTAGATGGTCTCCCAGCGGACGGGGTGGTGGTAGGTCGTCAGGCCGTTGTTCCAGCGGTAGCAGTAGGTGCCCCAAGTCCGGGAGTTCGAAGGAAGGACGGGGTAGTTGAGCGACTGGAGGCGATAGGTGTGGCTGTCCACCACCCTCGCTCCCTGTCTCCAGATCAGCTCGATCTCTATCTGGCTCGAAACCTCGAGCGGCACGATCCACCGTGTGCCCCACGCGCGAACGTCGCCGTTGCTTGCTCGCGCCCAGTAGGGCGAGGTCCAGCGCCTGCCCCGCTTCTCTTTGACGACCGTGTAGAAGGACTCCCCGTAGTCCCAGCGCCAGAATTGAAACGGATCCGCCCACTCGTAGGCGTGGTTCTCGTAGTGGTTGTGCCCGTAGTAGATGAGCGAAGCGCGGTAGCTGATCGTCTGGCGATCGCGGCGGCGGGTTGTGTTGAGGACCCGCAGGCCCGCGGGCGTGTAGCTCTCGACCCACGAGCTCGAGAGATAAGCGAGGCAATTGCCATAGGCGTCGCCGTAGCCCCCATGCGCGGCCGCGCCCGACGGAGCGATCGCGGCGATCAGCGCGATGCCGGCTACAACGGTGGCAGTGGCTTTCCCTCGCACCCCTCTCCTTCCAGAGCGATCCTAACGACCGGAACATCAGCGGCCTATCCGCAGTTTTGGGTGTGCTTAGAAGCCGACCGTGGCGACGACCGCGCGGTGGTCGCTCGGCCACGGTCGACTACGATCTCGGCGGTTTCCTCCGACTCGCCGACGAATCGAAGAATCCTCGACCGTGAGGTCGTCGCCGCGGGCGAAGACGAAGTCGATGCGGTCGTGGTGGTCCCACTTCACGGTCGGCTTGCTGGTCGGCGTCCAGGTGAGTCCGCGCCGGCGGCCTCGATCGCGGCGACCGTCTCGTCGATCGGCTTCTTCTCGTTCGCTCCGCCGCCCCAGATGTTGAAGCTCATGGCCGTGACCGCGGTCTCGTCCGAGTCGTCCCCGCAGGCGCCGAGTGTCAGGCCAGCCGTGACCAGCAGCACCGCGGCGATCGCCGTCCAGGCTCGCTTCCCCATCCGCGCGGCGACTCTTTAGCCCACGGCGATAGATTGACCCAGGATTCAGTTTTCGCCCGGAGGGGAGAGGAACCGATGTCAAAGCACGATGTGGTCGTTGTCGGCGCCGGGCTGGCCGGGCTCTCGGCGGCGCGCGACCTGGCCGCGGGCGGGGCGGACGTGATCGTGCTCGAGGCGCGCGACCGCCCCGGCGGTCGCGTCGTGCAGACCCAGCTCGAGGACGGGCGGCTGGTGCAGCTGGGCGGAGAGCTGACCGGCCCCTTCCAGGCGGCCTACATCGGCCTGGTCGAGGAGCTGGGGCTGACCCTGGAGGCGTCATTCGCGGACGACCCGGGGGAGGAGACCTTCATGCTCGCCGAGGGACGCTTCGTCGGGGATGGCTATCCGTGGATGAGCGACGCCGACCGCGCCAGCTACGCGGAGACCGAGGAGAAGTTCCGCGAGCTGACTGGCAGCGTCGATCCCGACGACCCGTGGAAGCACCCCGAGGCCGAGCGCCTGGACCGCCTCTCGCTCGGCGCCTGGATGCGCGACGTGGGCGCGGCGCCGAACGCGGTCCGCATGCGCGAGCTGTTCGCGCTGGCACTGAGCGCGGAGTCGATCGAGCGCACCTCGCTGCTGTCCGAGCTGCGCAAGCAGGCGGTTGCGGAGCCACCGGCTTCTACGAGTACGAGAGCTGGGAGTCGCAGCGAGTGGCCGAGGGATCCGGGACGGTGCCGCTGCGGCTGGCGGAGGAGGTCGGCGCGCACCGGATTCGCTACGCGGCGCCGGTCGACCGCATCCGGGTCGCCTCGTCGGGGTCCGTCGTGACCGGCCGCAACGGCGAGCGCTTCGACTGCGACGCGGTCGTCTCCGCAGTTCCCGTGGGGCCGCTGCGCGACATCCACGTCGAGGGCGTCTCCGATGAGCGGCTGGGCTCGCTGCACCGCCAGCGCCACGCCCTGGCCGCCAAGACTGTCTTCACCTACGAGACCTCCTTCTGGCAGGGCGCCGGGCAGAACGGCGAGGTCTACGGCGAGACCGGCTTGATCGGCGGCGTCTGGGCCCAGGTCGGGGGCATCCTTTCGACCCTGACCCCGCCCGAGCGCCTGGCGCCCCTGCTGGCGACGCCCGAGCACCTGCTCCAGCAGGAGCTGACCGCCGAGCTCGTCGCGGCCCTCGGCGACGGCGCCGCCGAGCCCGACCGGGTCTTCATGCGGCGCTGGGGACTCGATCCCTGGACCCAGGGCTACATCACACAGTGGCGGCCCGGCGACGTGATGGCCGTCGGCCCGCTGCACGGCACCCACGAGCCGCCCTTCTACGTCTGCGGCTCTGACCAGTGGGTCTGTGGCTATATGGAGGGAGCGGTCCGGACGGGCCGCGCCGCGGCGGCGGCGGCCCTCGCCGCCGGCTAACGCCGGAATCGCGCTTCTACATAGGATGAGCCCGTCCGCGAGACCGGAGGAGAGGAGCCGCGATGGCGAGCGTGGAGGGAGTGAACGGAGCGATTGACGCCGAGGACCTCGGCCTGACGCTGCCCCACGAGCACTTCTACTCCGGCGACGAGGCGATCGCGGCCAACTGGCCGCACGTTCGCGACCACGAGCGCGAGCACGAGCTCGCCCTCGAGTCCGCCGACGCGATCATCGGGCGCGGTGTCAAGACCGTCGTCGAGCCGACCGCGATGCTGCTCGGCCGCGACGTCACCAAGCTGCGCAAACTCGCCGACGAGACCGGGCTGCAGATCGTCACCTGCACCGGGATCTACACCTACGACCACCTGCCGCCCTACCTCGTCAACCGCGACGAGGACTTCCTGGCCGGCCTCTTCGTCCACGACATCGGGCAGGGGACCCAGGGCACCGACATCAAGGCGGCCTTCGTCAAGGTCGCCGCCGATGAGCCCGGCGTCAACGAGCGCATCGAGAAGGTCCATCGTGCGGCTGCCCGCGCGAGCCTGCAGACCGGCGCACCGATCATGGCCCACTCGCGGCCGGCCTCGGACACGGGCCCCGCCAGGTCGAGATCTTCCTGGAGGAGGGGGTGGCGCCGGAGAAGATCCACATCGCCCACACCGGCGACACCGACGACCTGGGCTACATCGAGGGCCTGCTCGACAAGGGCGTCTGGATCGGGATGGACCGCTACGGGCTCGACATCTTCCTGCCGACCGACAAGCGCAACGCCACGGTTACCGCGCTGCTGGAGAAGGGCTACGCCGACCGCATGTTCCTCTCCCAGGACTTCGAGCCGCCGATCCGCGGTGGCCTCGACTGGTTCCCGCCCGAGATGCTCGAGCAGCTCGAGCCCTTGGCCAAGGACTGGAGCATGACCTTCCTGTTCGAGTCGGTGATCCCGACGCTGAAGGAGTCCGGCATGACCGACGAGCAGCTCGAGACGATGATGGTCGAGAACCCGAAGCGCTGGCTCACGGGCTGACGGGGCGTGGGGAGGGGGAGCTGAAGCGCGTGGTCGTGGTCGGCGCCGGCTATGCCGGCCTGGCGGCGGCCGACACGCTGCGCGCCGCTGGCAGCGAGGTGACGGTCCTCGAGGCCCGGGACCGGGTCGGCGGACGCGTGTGGTCGGCGCAGTTCAATGGCGCCACGATCGAGCGAGGCGCCGAGTTCATCCTGCCGGGCTACGAGGTCATGGAGGAGCTTGCAGCCCGCTTCGGGATCCGGCTCGTGCTCAAGGGGACGCCCTACGGCCGCAGGATCCCGGTCGGCGAGGAGTCGGTCGCCTGGTCCGACCTCGAGGCGGCGTTCGAGCGCATCGGCGAGGGCCCGCCACCCGGCGCAGCGAGCGCAGGCGAGGCGATCGATGGACTTGAGCTCGACGAGTCCGTCGCGATGCTGATTAAGACCAGGGTGGCGATTTCCAACGGCCACCCGTGCGAGGACCTCGAGGTCTCGGTGCTCGACGAGGGCGCCTCGACCTTCGGCGACTTCGACAACTTCACGCTGGAGGGCGGCAACATGAGCCTCGCCAAGGCGCTGGCGGACGAGCTCGGCGGCTCGGTTCAGCTCTCGTCACCGCTGCGGCGGGTGCGCTGGTCGGACGGCGCGGTCACCGCCTTCACAGACGGCGGCGAGGTCGAGGCGGATGCGGCGGTCATCGCGATCCCGGCGGGGCCGCTCGGCGAGGTCGAGTTCGACCCGCCCCTCGAGGGCGCCACGGCGGCCGCCCTCGCCGGGGTCGAGTACGGGCAGAACGCGAAGCTGTTTCTGCCGATGCGGGCGCCCGCCGAGCCCAGCGCGATCATGTCGGTCGCGGGGCACTTCTGGTCCTACACGCAGCTCGGCGCCGACGGCGAGCCGGCCCCCTTCCTCACGGGCTACACGGGCACGATGGCCGCGATCGACGCGCTCACCTCGGATGGCCCGGCGACCTGGGTCGAGCGGCTCGTCGAGCTCCGCTCCGAGGTGGAGCTCGACGCCTCACTCGAGAGCGTGCTGCTCTCCACCTGGCACGACGACCCCTGGGTCCGCGGCGCCTACTCCGCGCGCAGCATCTCGTCGCCCCTTCGCGACGAGGACCTGGCGCGCCCGATCGGCCCGCTCCACTTCGCCGGCGAGCACACAGCCGGGGAGTGGCACGGACTGATGGAGGGGGCGCTCCGCAGCGGCAGGCGCGCCGCCGAGCAGGTGCTGGGATCGGGCTAGGTGGCGACCTCGAACGCGACCTCGTCCACGTAGCACCAGTACCAGTCCTCGCCTGGCTCCAGCGAGCTCACGATGGGGTGGCCGCTCTCGGCGGCGTGCTTCGAGGCGTGCTTGTTCGGCGAGCTGTCGCAGCACCCGATCTTGCCGCACTCGCGGCAGAGCCGCAGATGCACCCAGCGGTCCCCCGTCTTCAGGCACTCCTCGCAGCCGGGGATGTCGTCGGGAGGTCCGACCCTGATCGTGTCGAGGTGGGTGCAGGCGTTCGCCACGCCTCCATGTTTATCAAGCCCGTCAGCCCGCGTCGTCAGGCTGAGCCGCCGGCGAGCGCGGCCTCAATCTGTTTGAGCTGCGACTCGATCCCGGCCGACACCACCTCGCACAGCTCCAGCACGGTGGGGTCGCTGATGCGGTAGATCGAGCTCGTTCCCTGCTTGCGCCTGGCGACGAAGCCCTCGGCCGCGAGCGCCCCCAGGTGCTTGGAGACGTTCTGCTGGGAGCCCTCGATCGCCTCGGCGATCTCGCCCACCGACGCCTCGCCGCGTTCGCGGAGCTGGTTGAGGACGCGCAAGCGGGTCGGCTCCGAGAGGGCCTTGAAGCGGCGTGCAATCAACTCCGCGTTGCGTTCGTTCAGCTCGATCGTCATCTGTGACTCACGTACACTTTACAACTGTTAAGTTGTGTTAGCGTGAAGTTGCAATGTTCAGAGTAGCGACCACCTCACTCGAACTCGGTCCGATCGGGCGGCTGGGGCGCTTTGCCGCCACGCACCGGGCCTGGGTGTTCGGGGCGTGGGCGGTGCTCGCGCTCACCCTCGGCGCGCTCGCGCCCAGGGTCGAGCACGCGCTCTCGGGCGCCGGCTGGCAGGCCAACGGCTCCGAGTCCGTGCAGGCGCGCGAGGCGATCGACCGCGGTTTCGCCGGCAACGGCGCCTACGCGATCCAAGTGGCGATCCACTCCGAGCGCTTCGACGTCTCCGATCCCGGCCTTCGCACGCGCGATCCGAGACGCGCGGGCCACGCTGGCCGCCGACCCGGCGGTCAGCTCCGTCTCGACGCCGCAACCCGGCGGCTCGATTGCCCGAGACGGCCGCACGGTCCTGATCCAGGCGGGAGCCGCCTCGGATCCCGACGGGATGGTCGCCGCAGCGGCGGACCTGAAGCGCGAGCTGGCGGCGAACGCCACCGACGGCGTCCAGGTCGACCTCACGGGCGCGCCCGGCATGTGGTCGGACTTCAACGAGGCCAACAAGCAGGCGATGCTGAAGTCCGAGCTGATCTCCTGGCCGGTGACGCTGACCATCATGCTGCTCGCCTTCGGCTCGCTGGTCGCCGCGGGACTGCCGCTGATGCTGACGATCCTCGGCCTGGTCGCCTCGGCGGGGTTTCTCTACCTCGGCACCGAGATCGCCCCGATCTCGATCTGGGCCCTCAACTTCGCGCTGATGTTCTCCCTGGCGCTGGGGATCGACTACGCGTTGTTCGTCGTCATGCGGTTCCGCAACGCGTACTTCGGCCAGCCCTTCGACGGGTTGACGCGGTCGGGGTCACGATGGACACGGCGGGCAAGGCGGTGCTGTTCTCCGCCATCACCGTGCTCACCTCGCTCTCGGCGGTCATGCTGATTCCCAGCCCGGCCTTCCAATCCGTTGCGCTCGGGATCATGGTCTCCGTCGTCTTCGTGCTGGCGGCGGCGCTGACGCTGCTGCCGGCCGTGCTCGCCAAGCTCGGCCCGCGAGTGGACTCGCTCAGCCTGCCCTGGGTACATGGCGGCGACCACCGCTCTCCTCGCTCCGAACGGTGGGGCCAGAGGCTGTGGCGCCGTCCGTGGCTGTTCGGCGCCCTCGCCCTGATCGCTGTGGTCGGCTTGGCGCTGCCGGTGCTGCGGATGGAGACGGGCATGCCCTCGATCAAGGTGGTGCCGGAGGGCGACCACTCCCGGCAGGGCTACGAGCGGATCCAGGCGGCGTTCGGCGAGGAGCGCCCGGTGCGCTCCAGGTCGTCGTCCCCGCCGCGCGTGCCCGAGCCGCGACCGGGGTCCTCGCGGGCGACCCCGGGATCGCCTCGGTGGCCCCAGTCCAGACGGATCCCGACGGCCTTGCGCTGGTCACGGCCGTCCCCCGCAGCGAGCCGTCAAGTGCGGCGCTGGCGCACACGGTCGACCGCGTGCGCGAGACGCTGCCCGATCGCGCCCTGGTCGGGGGCCAGGCCGCCGAGAACCACGACCTCGAGCGGGCGCTGGCGGCGAAGGTGCCTCTGGTAATCGGCGTCGTGCTCGCGCTCGCCTTCGTCTTGTTGCTGATCGCCTTCCGGGCGCCGCTGATCGCGGCGATCGGAGTGCTGGCGAACCTTTTGGCGACCGGTGCGGCCTTCGGCGTCGCGACGCTGATCTTCCAGGACGGGCACCTGTCCGGCCTGCTCGGCTTCACCTCGCAGGGTTTTCTCGATGCCTGGGCACCGGTCTTCTTCTTCGCGATGATCTTCGCGATCTCGATGGACTACACGGTCTTCCTGCTCTCGTCGGCGCGCGAGCACTGGGAGCAGTCGGGCGACCCCCGGACCGCGATGGTCGGCGCGATGGCCGACTCGGGCCGCGTCATCCTCGCCGCCGGGGCTGTCATGGTCGCGGTCTTTTTCACCTTCGCCCTCTCGGGACCGCTGCCGCCCAAGGAGATGGGCGTGATCCTCGGCATCGCCGTGCTGCTCGACACCTTCCTGGTGCGGCTGCTGCTGCTGCCGGTGTTCATGCGCCTCGCCGGCCGCGCCGCCTGGTACCTGCCGCCTGGCTGGACCGGCTGCTGCCGGACGTTCGCTTCGGGCACGGTGACCGTGCGACGGTCTGCCCGCCCGCCGGCTCCGAGCGCGCGCAAGGCCGTCGAAGCGAGCGTATGCGCGACGGGATGCTGCCGAGCCGCCCCGCCGCGACGACGCCTGGCCTCAGGCATCAACACTCGCCACGCTCGGCGGGCAGCGCGGTCTAGGCGCTTCGCGTCGCTGCAGATAGGCCGCCCTCATCGCCCGCATCCGAGCATGACGACTAGCGATCAGAGGTCCAGAGCCGACGACTGGACCGGCGAAAAACCGACGGCGTGATCGCGATGACTCCGATCAGACCGCGACCCAGCCGAGCCATTTGGGCAGACGCGCCCGTGTCGGCATCGACAGCCCCGCTGACGATGAGGATCATCGCGCCCAGACGGCGACCGCGAAGAACATTGTCCGAGCCGAGCGCGCTGAGCGTCTGAACGACCGCCGGTTCGACGTCGTCGACCGCGTCCTCGACCGCGAAGCCGACCGCCGCGAAGATCGTCGAGTCCGACGTCGAACACGATCCCGCCCGGCGAGCAGACCGAGTGCCAGAGGATGTCCCGCTCTCACCCTGACGCGCGCAGCACCTTCGCAATAGCCGCCGAAAGACCAGGAGCGGGACGCCCCGAGGCCATGCAGGGATGCGCCGATCACAGACTTGGGTCTCGTGGTCGCTGTAGAAGTCGACGATCTCGGGCAGCGATTCATCCGTCCCGGTGGTCTCTCCGGCGACCGCGAGCCGACGATCATCAATGCCACCGCGGCGACGCCGTCAGTGCGCCGAGCTTTGCGCTCATTGTTTCTCCCTTCGTATCTCCCCTTCGCACGGCGCCAACGGACGGCGCCGCGGCGCCCGCGTCGAGCGCCGCAGCGACTATCCCAGCTCGCGGACGGGCCTCAGCCGCCCGGCGTGTAGCTGACCAGCTCCTCGCGGCCTGAGCCGGTCAGGTCGAGGGTCAGCACCGGGCCCACGTCCTTGGCGAAGAACTTGTTCTCCACCTGCGCGGGGTCGCCGAGGGGTTCACGTCCTGGGTCTGCAGGACGTTCTCGTAGCGGCCGCCGGGACCTCGACCTGAGCGCGAGTGCCAAGGACCTTGGCGGAGTCCTCGGCCTCGCCCTGAGGTACTCCTGGCGGTACTCGAGCCCGGGCTGGGGGTCGGCGGGCATGATCACGCCGGGCTCGGCGCCGTCGACGCCGGCCTCGAACGAGCCCTCGCGGCTGACGACCTTGCCGTTCTCATACTCGGCGGTCTCCTCGCCCATGTACCAGATGTTGCCCTCGGCGTCCTGGGCGTACCAGTCGTCGGTTATCTCCAGCGCCTCGCCGTCCGCGGCTGACCACGTCGTGGACGACGCCGCCTCGACTCCGTTGGCGATCGCTTCGTCTGGTCCGTGACGGTGACCACGACCTTGAGCTCGCCCTCGGGGTCCTGCTCCCTGTAGACCCACTCGCTCCCCACGGCCATCGGCCAGTACGGGTTGGTGATGTCCGTCGTGAACTCGGCGGGATCGAGCTTGGCCGGCTCGCTGCCGGTTGGCAGGGACGACTCGCCATTGCCCTCGTCGTCGCTTCCGCATGCGGCGACCGCGATCGGGAGGACCAGGAGCGCCGCCACTGCGGATGCGATCGTCTCCTCATCTTGTGTCTCCCTTCGGTGTGACCGGGCGTCCCGGTCGTGTCTGACGGCCCACCATCGCCATGCGGGATGAGGCTCCGGTGAGAATGAAGTGAGGTCGCGATGAGCGCCGGAATGACAAGGGCCCGCCGCCGGCGGGCCCTCGTCAGCGCTCGGGAGCGGAGAGCGCGGCCTACTTCGCCACCCTTCTCGTCCTCGCCACCCTTGTCGGCCTCGCTGCCCACGACGTTGAAGTCGCGGTCGAGCTGGACGTCGGTCTCGCTACCGTCGTCGAGTGTGACCTCGACCTCGTAGTAGCTCTCCTCGTCGCCGACCTCGGTGTCGGAGACCGAGCCCTGGCCCGTGTGGGCCAGCGCCGCGGCGCTCGCCTGCTCCAGCGCGGGGCCGTTGATCGGCTTCTCGTTTCCTCGCCGAGCGGGCCGGCACCGGTGGCGCTCGCGATCGCGGCGCCGCCGGCGCCCAGTGCCGCCACGGAGGCGGCCACGGCGATGATCTTCTTGTTGCGGGTCATTTCGATTCTCCTTTCGTCCACGATGTGGACTGGGTTTCGATTACGCCCGCAACGTTGAAGGGGGCGGATGGGACCACCGTTAGGCGGCGGTGAGAGTCGTCTTTAGGAAACCGGCTCGCCGCCGGGGAGGGTCAGCACGATCCGCGCGCCGGTCGCGCTCGCCTCGCCGCCGTGCGCCCGCGCGATCGCGCGCACGATCGCCAGCCCCAGCCCGGCGCCGCCGCCGGTGCGGCCCTCGTCGGCCCGCGTGAAGCGCTCGAAGGCGCGCTCCGAGAAGCCGTCGCCGAGCCCGTCGCCCTCGTCCGAGACCCAGAGCTCCGCGCCGTCCCCGTTCGGCCCCCCTCCGAGGCTGATGGTCCCGCTGCCGTGGCGCAGGGCATTGTCGACCAGATTTCCGAGAGCCTGCTCGATCCGGAGCGGGTCCAGCTCCGCCTCGGCCCCGGGCGGCGCCTCCACCGTGATCGAGCGCCCGGACTCCGAGGCCCGCGGCTCGAAGCGCTCGCTGACGCGCTGCAGCAGCTCGCGCAGCTCGACGGGCTCGCGCTTGATCGGCAGCTTCCCCTGGTCGGAGCGCGCGATCACCAGCAGGTCCTCGGCCAGGCGCGAGAGGCGGTCCACCTCCTCGCCAGCGGAGGTGATCGCGGCGCGCAGCTCCTCGGGAGACCGCTGTTGCCGCTCGGCCAGCTCCAGCTCGGTGCGCAGGATCGCCAGCGGCGTGCGCAGCTCGTGGCTGGCGTCTGCGACGAAGACGCGCTCGCGGTCAAGCGAGGCCTCGATCCGGTCGAGCATCGTATTCAGCGTGGCGCCGAGCTGGTGGATCTCGTCGTCGGCACGGGGGAGCGGCAGGCGTTCGCCGCTGCGCTCCAGGGTGATCTCGGCAGCGCGCCGCCGCATCGCCTCGACGGGGGCCAGAGCCCGGCCCGCGAGCAGGTAGCCGAAGCCGCACGCCAGCAGCAGCGCCACGGGGGTCCCGATCAGGAACGCGTAGCGAAGGCCCGCGAGGGTCTCATTCCGGTCCTCGGTGGTGGCGCCCACGACCACGATCACGATCCGGTCTCCGGCCGCAACGGGCCGCGCCAGAATCCTGGCCTCGCCGGCGATGCCAGGGACCGCGCGCTCGTCGAGGAAGATCGGCCTGATCGCCGCTCGCTCGGCCTCCTCGGCGGTCAGCACGGGGCCCGTGCCCTCGGGCAGGGTCGAAGCGAACACCTGGCGATCCTGGGGGGCCACCTCGCCCATGGGTCCGCCGCTGGTGCGGAGGACCTGGGCGAAGGCGTCCTCTCCCTCCACGAGACGCTGGCCCTCGAGCAGGATTGGTCCC
>CAWDSZ010000005.1:0-711007 GCA_963805075.1 uncultured Solirubrobacterales bacterium | reverse complement strand
TGGCCACAGTCACCGGGCTGAACCAGGCGATCCGGGAGGCGCAGTACTAAGAGCGCGGGGTTTTTTTGAAGCTTGATCGCGGTCACTGTCCCACCGCGCCGCGCAAAAACGCCCGAGGCCAGCAGCTGCCATCCCCTCCATACCTCCCGTGTCGTTCGGGCTCAGCTGGTAAAGGACTCGGGGCCTCGACATCGAGGGAGAGAAGATCCTGCACGAGCTCGAGCCAGCCCCGTCGGCGGAGGGCGAGGCCGCTCGATCTCGAGCTCACGCTCGTCCGTCGAGGCCTCGACCTCGACCTTGAGCTGGACCTCGTCGGGGACGTGGACGCTCATCGCCATCCCGCCCTGGTCGAACTTGATCTCGTTGCCCTTGGCCAGCATCGTGGCGAGCTTCCGCAGCCGGGTCGCGACCTCCTTCCGGCTCACGGTCTCCTTCTGCTCGATCTCGACGATGTCCCTCGCGAGGTAGCGGCGCAAGCCCTCGTAACCGCGATTGGTGGCTCGCTCGATGTAGTCCCCGGTACTGGTCCACTCGATCTCAGGGTCGTAGTCGCGCAGCACCCCGTCGAGTCCCTCTCGGCCATAGGCCTCGATGGCACGGCGCACAACCTCCACGTTCTCCTGCGACATCCCCTACTCCCGCAGGCTACCTTCGGGAACACGCCCACTCGTCCGGTTTCCAGTGGAGGATGAACGGATGGCGACTGTCGACCAGCCGGTTGCGCGAGCGCGCCCGCCGCACCATCGGTTGCTGCCGTTCTGGGATCCATCTCGTGCGCGGCGCCTTGTCAAGGTCGCCGCCTGGCTCGTCGGGATCGCCTTGCTCGTCGTCGTGCTCGAGCTCGTCGGAGTGGACGTGAGCGGCTGGTTCTCGGATCTCTGGAATGCTGTTACGGCCGGCTCCGTCGGGTATCAGCTTCTCGGTTTCTCGGCGCAGACCGTCCAGACCACGCTCACCGCTCTTGCCTGGTACTTCATCCTGCGAGCGGGATTCCCAGGCGCCCGGGTTGATTACAAGGAGGTGCTTGCCGCTTACGCCACCGGCGTGGCGATGAACAGCTTTCTCCCAGCCAGCATCGGCACGGTGGTGACGCTGCTGATGTACGTGGCGATCATTCCCAGGGCGAATCTTGCGGGCGTCCTCGGAGCGGCTGCCGTGCAGAAGATCTTCTTCGTGCTCGCCAGCGCCTTCGTTTACGTCTATCTGTTCGCCTCGGTGCCCGGTTCCTTCGAGCTCCAACTTGGCGGACCGCACGACCACCCGATCAGGACCGCCCTCATCGTCGCCGGTGCCGTGATCCTGGTCGTCTTCGCGGGGCGAATTCTCTGGCCGAAGCTGCGAGAGGCCTGGGAGGAAGCAAAGCAAGGCGGAGCGATCCTCGCCCGCCCGCGCGAGTACGCGGTACGGGTGGTGCTGCCGTCGCTCGGAGCCTGGCTGGCAAAGGCCGGTGTGATTGCCGCGTTCATGGCGAGCTACGGCATCACCGTCAGCTTTCACGCGGTGATGGCGGTGATGGCGGGCAACTCGATCGGTCACGCCGTCGCCCCTACGCCCGGCGGAGTCGGCGTAAACCAGGCGACCAATGTGGCCGCCCTGCACGACCACGCCGACGCGGCCACCACAGCCGCTTACTCGCTGGGCCAGCAGTTCTCGATCACGGCGTGGAACATCGCCTTCGCCGTCGTCATGGTGGTCTGGGCGTTCGGGTTGGCTGGGGGCAAGGCGCTGGTCGAGCGGTCATACGCCGACGCGAAGGAGCAGGCGCAGGCGAAGGCGAAGGACCGCACGGCCGCATCGCGCGGCTAGCGGACCGAGAGGGCTCGGGCAGGCGGTGAGGGTGCCTCCGGCCTCCTAGTCGTCCTCCACCGGCGATCTACGCACAACGGCCCGCCATGCCGTCACCGCTGCCGCCAGGATCGTGCCGACCCCCAGGACCCAGAAGGCGAGCGCCGTGTCGACCTCACCGACCATCCACTCGAAGTTCATGCCGAAGAATCCGGTGACGAAGGTGAGCGGCAGGAAGATCGTCGCGACCACAGTCAGCCAGTACGACATTTCGTTGAGTCTGAGGTCGATCACGGTCGCCATGCCGTCTGCGGCGGCATCGATCGAGTCGAGCAGTCGATTGGTTTCGTTGGCCAGGCGGTCGAAGTAAGGTTCCCCGTCCGCCTGGAGCCCGGGGAGCCGTTCGATCTCCGTTCCGATCCTCTCGAAGAGGCCGCGCTGAGGGCCTGTCCGGCGCCTGATGCCCGCGAGCCCGGAGAGCATCAGGCGCAGGGTCGCCATCTTCACCCGACCGGCCCGCATGTCGGTCGCCGTCACCACGTGGTCATCGAGCATCAGTTCGATCTCGTTCAGCGCCTCGAAGGCGGTGGCGAGCATCGCGTCGAGGACGGAGTAGACGACGTACTGCTCGCTGCGTCCCTCCGCTATCTCCGGGGCGAGCAGTTCGGTCAGTGACACCTGCTCCTCATGAAGAGTCAGCAGGTACTCGCCGCTGACGAGAACCTGGACCTGGATGGGCTGCATCAGCTCGGTTCGGGATGCTGCCCCCGAACTCTCGATGTAGCAGGTCGCGGCGAAGACGAGGTAGGCCCCGTCCGTGTAGAACGTCCGCGAAGGCCGGTCGGCCACACTGAGGCGAGCGAGGGCCCGCAAAGCCCGCTCGGGAATGTTCAACGTCTCCGCGAGATCATCGAGGCTCGTCTCGCTTTGCGAGACGTCCAGCCAGAAGAAGCGCTTGGTCTCGCGGAGTGCCGCGACGCGCTCTCGCTGCGCACCCCGGAGCCCGTAGAGGGTCTCCGTCACGCCTCGCGAGGGTACGGTCGTGGACGGACGCCCCCGCGGAGATCCGCTCCGTGTCTCACCAAACGGGCAAGATGTCCGTCGTGCGCGACCCTCCGACCGGATCCGATCTCGACTGGCGCCCGTTCGCCATCCGCACCAGCGAGAGCGCGACGCAGGGCGTGTACGGGCTCATCCTCGCGACGGCCGTGATCGCGATCTCACGGGAGTCCGATCCTTCCGACGCCGGTCAGGCCGCCATCAGCATGCTGGTGACAGCGCTCGTCTTTTGGCTGGCGCACGTGTATGCGCGCCTCCTCGGGAGAGCCGTGTCGCCCGACGGCAGGTTGACTCGGGCGGCCGTCGCTCGGGCCACGCGCGAGGACTGGTCCATCGTTGAGGTCGCCATCCCGCTGGTGCTCATCCTCGGGCTGGGCGCGATTGGCGTAATGCCAGAGCGGGCGGCGCTCATCGCGGCGACCGTCCTTGCGCTGGTGGAGTTGGCCGCGATTGGTGCCTACGCCGCGATCCGCCAGGGTGCGGGCCCAGGCGGGACGCTCCTCTCGGCCGCGATCGCCTTGGTGCTGGGACTCTCCCTCGTGCTCCTCAAGGTGCTCATCCACTGATGGCGCGGCGCCGCATGAGGCGGTCGAAAGACGCGATCCCTTCAGGGATTCGCCGTCGCCCCCCGGCTCGTACTCGTAGAAACCTTCGCCGGATGCGCGGCCCAACTTGCCCTTGTGGATTACGTCTCCGCGAGATCCTCGAGGCTCGTCTCGCTTTTGCGAGACGTCCAGCCAAAAGAAGCGCTTGGTCTCGCGGAGTGCCGCGACGCGCTCTCGCTGCGCACCCCGGAGCCCGTAGAGGGTCTCCGTCACGCCTCGCGAGGGTACGGTCGTCGACGGACGCCCCCGCGGAGATCCTCGATCTGATCCCATGCTCCGCGTCTGCTCCAAGCTCGACGCGCACTGCCGCAAGGAAGCGGTCGACCGTGCGCGTGAGCTCGGATCGATCTCAGCCGGTTCTCACTTGCGCTGACGAGCTACGAGCACTACCCCCAGGGCCGCACGACGCTTCTGGCCTGTTACGACAGCCACTCAAGTGTCTTCCGCAGTCGATCCCTCGGCGGCGTAGTTGTAGAAGCCTTCGCCGGATGCGCGGCCCAACTTGCCCTTGTCGATGTAGTGCTCCTTGAGGTAGGCGCCGGCGGCTCGGGTCTTCTCGTTATCGGACGCGGCGTTGACCTCGTAGATGGTGGTGAGGCCGATCATGTCCATGACCTCGCATGGGCCCGGCTGCATGCCGGTGCCGATGCGCCAGGTCTTGTCGATCATCTCGGGGTCGGCGACGCCGTCGAGGAGCAGGTACTCCGCCGAGTCGAGCCACGGGGTCAACATCGAGTTGAGGATGTAGCCGCGCTGTTCTTTGTGGAGCTCGATCGGCTCCATACCGATTTGTCGAGCGAAGTCCACGACGGCCTGGTAGACGGCCGGGTCGGTGCCGGCGTGACCCATGACCTCGGCGGTGTTGCGCTTCCAGATCTCGTTGGCGAAATGCATCGCCAGGAAACGCTCGGGGCGGCCGGTGGACGCGGCCAGTTCGCTCGGGAGCAGCATCGAGGTATTGGTGGCGAAGATCGTCTTCTCGGGCGCGAGCCGTCCAAGCCTGGTGTATACGTCGCGTTTGAGGTCCAGTCTCTCCGGGATGGACTCGATCACGAGGTCGGCCTCGTGCACCGCTTCCGCAAGGTCCGACGAGTGGTCGATCCGCGGCAGGACGGCTCGCGCCGGTCCACCGGCCGCGCCACTGACTTCGTACTCGTAGAGCGCGGCGAGCCTCTCGAGGCTATCCTTGGCGCTGTCGAGAAGCTCGTCGCTGATGTCGTAGGCGGTGACGGGGAAGCCCGAGTAGGCGGTCTGGTATGCGATCTGGGAGCCCAGCACGCCCGTACCCAGCACCGTCACGTTCTCGATCTGGTGGTTGATGGTCATTTCGTAGACCCCCTTTTCGAGTAGTCGTGGGAGGATGGCTCCCAGATGGGTGAATCGGCGTCGTCCGATCTGAGTGATTCGCGCGCTTGAGCTGTCAAACGCTCGGGAGCCCGACTTGCATCATCCAGATTGGATGACGCCAGTTCACCCTCGCCGGAGCGAGCCTCCCAGGAGCATGTGATGACAGCCCGGGGCGAGCAGACACTTCTGATCCTCGGCGCCAGCGGCGACCTGGCGGCGCGACTGCTCGTCCCCGGCCTGGGAAGCCTGATGGCCGACGGTGCCGTCGACGGCGTCTCCCTGGTGGGCAGCGCCGGCCACGACTGGGACGACGAGCGCTGGCGCTCCCGGGTGGCCGAGTCGTTTGCGGCCGCCGGTGCGACGGGTGAGCGGATCGACGCGGTCGCGGACTCCACGCCCTATGTCAAGGCCGACGTCACCGCGGCGAGCGAGTGGCGGCGGGTGCTCGACGCCTGCCGCGGCAGTGTCGTGATCTACTTCGCGCTGCCGCCGGCCGTCACCGAGCGTGCCTGCCAGGCCCTGACCGGCATCGAGCTGCCAGCGGGCACCCGGCTGGTCTTCGAGAAGCCGTTCGGGACGGACGCCGCCAGCGCAGGAGCCCTGAATCAGCTGGTGACCCGCATCGTTCCCGAGGAGCGCGTCTTCCGGGTCGACCACTTCCTCGGGGCCTCCACCGTCATGAACATCGCCGGGCTGAGGTTCGCGAACCGCATCTTCGAGCCGCTGATGTCCGCCGAGCACATCGAGAGCGTCGACATCGTCTTCGACGAGACCCTCGGGCTGGAGGGTCGCGCCGGCTACTACGAGGGCACCGGCGCCTGGTCGACATGATCCAGAGCCACCTCCTCCAGGTCATGTCCGTCGTGGCGATGGATGCGCCGAGCACGATCGGCGAGCGCGACGTCCGCGACGCCAAGGCGGCCATCCTGCGCGCCACCAAGGTGTGGGACGGCGATCCGGTCGCCAACAGCAGCCGCGCCCGCTACACGGCCGGGGAGGTCGACGGGCGCCGGTTGTCCTCATATACCGACGAGGACGATATCCCCGGCGACAGCACGACTGAGACGCTCGCCGAGGTGGTGCTCGAGATCCACACCTGGCGGTGGGCCGGGGTTCCGTTCCGGCTGCGCTCCGGCAAGGCCCTCGGCAATCCGCGCCAGGAGGTGGTCGTCACCTTCAAGCGGGCCCCGCACATCCCGACGGGCTTCACCGGTGGTGATCAGCCGGACAGGCTCCACATCGGCATCGCCTTGGATGCCGGCCGCGTGACACTCGACCTCAACGTCAACGGCCCCGGCGACCCCCGGGAGATCGACCCGGTGACCATCGACACGGGCTTCGCACCGGGTGCGCTGCGCGAGTACGGCGAGGTACTCAAGAGCATCCTGGCCGGCGACCCGATCCTCTCGGTGCGCGGCGACATGGCGGTAGAGAGCTGGCGAATCATCGAGCCGGTCCTCGAGGCGTGGCGAGACGACCGGGTGCCGCTGGAGGAGTACCCCGCCGGCAGCACGGGGCCTGACGGGTGGCCGCTCTCGGGGGTGTCGCCCCCCGCCTCCGTCGCCACCCCGCAACGCGTCGCGGCGGATCGCGATGACGGCTGAGACGAGTTCCCCAGCGAGAGCCCTTCCTTCGGGCGAACAATTCGAGATCAACGCCGGAGGGCAGCGCGCCACCATCGTCGAGGTCGGTGGCGGCCTCAGGGAGTATGCGGTGGACGGTCGTCCCGTTCTCGAGCCCTATGCGGCTGACCGGATGCGCGACGGCGCCCACGGCGCGCCGCTCATCCCGTGGCCCAACCGACTCGAGGACGGCCGGTACTCCTTCGACGGCACGACCTATCAGGTGCCGCTGACCGAGCCGGAGAAGCGGAACGCCATCCACGGGTTCCTGCTCTGGCAGCCGTGGGAGGCAACCGAACGCGATGCCGATCGGGTCGTGATGAAGACGCACCTCCACCCGCGTGAGGGCTACCCGTTCACGCTCGGGATCCGGATCTCCTATGAACTCGGGCCCCAAGGCCTCACGGTCGCCACGACCGCCGAGAACCTCGGCGACCGTGCCTGTCCCTATGGAGACGGCCACCATCCCTACCTCTCGCCCGGTAGCGGCCGCATCGACGCCTGCACGTTGCAGCTGAGCGGTAGCACACGGATCGTCACTGACCCGAGCGCCAACTGCCGACCGGCCGCGAACCCGTCGAAGGCACGGACTTCGACTTCCTGGAGCCTCGAGGCCTGGGCGAGGCTCGCATCGACCACGCGTTCACCGATCTCGTCCGCGACGACGACGGCCGGGCGTGGACCCGGCTCTGGGGGCCCGACGGGGGATGCGCGGAGCTCTGGGTCGATGGCAGGTACGGCTTCGTCGAGACCTATACAGGCGACACCCTCGCCCCTGACCGCGCGCGCCGGGGCCTCGGGACCGAGCCGATGACCTGCCCGCCGAACGGGTTCGCCAGCGGCGATCACGTTCTCCGCTTGGAGCCGGGCGAATCCGTGACCGCCACCTGGGGGGCCTGCCTCACATGAACGCTCAAGCCGATCGACATATCGCCGCACTAGTCGAATAGATCAAACGCCAGGGGGCTTCCTTGTCACACTCACAGGCCGGAATGCGGGTCGCCGTCGTCGGGCACGTCGAGTGGGTCGAGTTCGCGCGCGTCCAGCACGTGCCCGCGCCCGGCGAGATCGTCCAAGCGCAAGAGACATGGCAGGAGGTCGGCGGTGGCGGCGCCGTCGCCGCGGTTCAGCTCGCCCGGCTCGCGGGCAGCTGCCTTTTCCTGACCGCACTCGGCGACGACCCACTCGGTCACAGGGCGTACCGCGCGCTGGACGAGCTGGGCGTTCGCGTCGTTGCCTCGTGGCGCTCCGAGCCTCAGCGCAGGGCGTTCGTCCACGTCGACGCCGGCGCGGAGCGCACGATCACCGTGCTCGGGAAGCGCGTCGGACCGCGCGGGGGCGACCCGCTGCCGTGGGAGAAACTCGACGGCGCCGACGCCGTGTACCTGACGGCGGGCGACGCGGGGGCGGTGCGGGCGGCACGGCGCGCGCGCAAGCTCGTCTCGACGGTGCGCGCGATCGAGCCGCTGCGGGAGGCCTCCGTCCCGCTCGACGCGCTGGTGTCGAGCGCCACGGACCACGGTGAGCGCTACGCGGCCGGCGAGCTCGATCCATCGCCTGCGTTCGTCGTGCGCACGGCCGGCGCTTCCGGAGGTGAGGTGACCGCGGCCGATGGACGGACCAGCAGATGGAAGGCGGCGCCACTGCCGGGCCCGATGGTGGATTCCTACGGCGCGGGCGACTCGTTCGCTGCCGGCCTCACCTACGCCCTCGGGGAGGGCAGTGGCGTCGAAGATGCGCTCGCGCTCGCGGCGCGAGCCGGGGCGGCGTGCATGACCGGCCGCGGTCCCTACGAAGGGCAGCTGAGGACCGCGGTCTGACCGGGCGAACGCGGCTCAGCTCGGAATCCCGAGGATCGCTACCGCGGCCATCGCCAAGGCGATGCCGGCGAAGAAGGCGACCCAGGCCCATCTCTCGGCCCGCCAGGCGAGCCGTCCGGCGATCAGTGCCTGCATCAGGAAGTAGGCGGCGAACACCCGGGAGGCCAGCGCCACTGCCGAGCTGACGTCGGTGAGCAGCACGAAAAGAATCGCCGGGACCAAGAACAGCGGGAATGTCCACCTCCTGGGCACCCGATCGCCGAGCTGCCCCGCGAGCATCTCGGTCCGGGTCTCGGTGTCGTTCACGATCGCCGATAGCTGGCTGCCGAGCGCCGCTGCCATGATCAGGAACGGCAGAAAGACGCTCACCTGCTCGGAGACCTCGAAGATCGCCGTCACGTCGTCGGGGGCGTTGACGGTGGCGAAGAGGATCAGCGTAAAGGCGACGAACAGGACGTACACCGTCGAAGAGATGTACTGAGCGGAGCGCATCGTCTTGACCCGCTCATCCGCGGAGACGTAGGCGCCGATGTAGCGGGAGGACTCGAACCCTTGGACGAGCACGAAGAGTCCGAGCAGCTTGCGGAACGATTCATCATCGGCGGGGGCGTCGAAGTGGGGCAAGTCGAAGTCGCCGCCGACCAGCTGCTGGACGTTGTAGGCGGCGAAGGCGACCAGGACCGCGGCGATCGCCGACAGGTTGAACGCCGTGGTCTTGTTGGCCACGGCGTTGAGTGCCATCAGGCCTCTTGCGAAGCCGTAGATCGCGAGCATGCCGAGCAGCAATGCGGCGGTAGCGGTGACGAGTCCGGGCGAGTAGAGCTCGCCCAAAGGGAGCCACACCAGCGTCATCAGCAGCTGGGCGTAGTAGCCGACGTTCACCACCGAGGCGGCGAGCAGCGCCCAGAGCGCGATGGAGTTCCACCGGTGCAGCGGATCGGGCTTGCCGATCAGCGGCTCGTAGTTCCTGATGTTGTAGGAGATCGCGAAGCCGGTGAGGATCGCGAGCAGGCAGAGCCCGAGCATCGCCCAGGTGGCGTCGTAGCCGAACTGGAGGATGATCACCGGCGAGAAGACGATGAAGCCGACGTCCATGATCTCGCCGAGGGGCACCACCGTCGCCTTGTAGGTGCCCGACTCCTGGACCTTCGGCCGGTAGAGGAGCCAGGCGAGTCCCGCCAGGGTGACCACCGCGATGATGCTGTTGAGTAGGCCGGCGCTCAACCCATGCCCTGTAAGTGGGGAGTAGAGCCTCGAAACCCGTCAGGGGCCGTCAGGTCGCTCGTGGATTCGAATCCCACCCCCTCCGCCCGATGACCCCGAGAAGGAGCTGGCCAACCGGAACTCCTGCACAGCCTCGGCGACGATGATCCGGGCGGCGGCCTCGATCAGCGCCAGGTGGGAGAACGCCTGTGGAAAGTTCCCGAGGTGGCGGCCAGTGCTCGGTGTCGAATTCCTCGGCGTAGAGGCCAAGCGGGGAGGCGACGCGGAGCAGCCGCTCCATCAGGTCCCGGGCGCGCTGCCACTCGCCCACTATCGCAAGCGCCGAGACCAGCCAGAACGAGCAGATCAAGAAGCTCCCCTCCTTGCCGGATAGGCCGTCGTCGAGCTCGCCGGTCCGATAGCGCAGCACGAAGCCGTCCTCGGTCAGGTCGTCCTCGATCGCCTCGACCGACTTGCGGAGTCGTTCGTCATCCGGGGGCAGAAAGCCGAAGAGCGCCGCAAGCAGCGTGGACGCATCCAGCGCATCGGTGTCGTAGTGCTGACGGAGAACACCGTCTCGGAGTCCGTGCTCGAGAATGTCTTCCTTGATCTCATCCGCGGTCGCAGCCCATTCCGACTCGAGCTCGGGATCGCCGCGAATCGCTGCGAGCCTCGACGCACGGTCCAGGGCCACCCAGCACATCAGCTTCGAGGAGACGTAGTGCTGGGGCTTGCCGCGGGCCTCCCAGATTCCTTGGTCCGGCTTCCTCCACACCGCGCTTGCACACTCGGCCTGTGACTGGACGATCGGCCACAGCCTTCTCGGCAGGCGCCCTGAGTGTCGTGTGTGCAGGAGGATCGAGTCGAGGACCGCGCCGAAGACGTCGTTCTGGCGCTGGTCGAAGGCGGCGTTTCCGACCCGCACCGGTCTCGCCCCCGCGTAGCCGGACAGCTCGTCTCGCGTGGACTCGGTGAGGTCGCGTCTGCCGTCGATCCCGTACATGATCTGCAAGCGCACCGTCCTCGTTCGGCTCCAGATCGGCGACGAATTGCACGAACTCGTCGGCTTCCCAGTCGAGGTTCAGAAACTGGAGCGCCTGGAAGGTGAAGGTCGCGTCGCGGATCCAGGTGAAGCGATAGTCCCAGTTGCGTTCCCCGCCGGGGGTCTCGGGCAGGGAGGTGGTGAGCGCCGCGACCGTGGCGCCGGTTGGCATGTAGGTCAACCCCTTGATCGTCAGGGCGGAGCGTTGGACGGGATCCCGGAACCGGTGGTCCGGCAGCAGCGCCCGTCCCAGCCAGGCACGCCAGAAGCGAGTCGTGGCGGCCAGGCGGGCGTTCGCCTCGTCGACGTTCTCGGGTGAGACGAGTTGATCTGCCCATGACAGCGAGCAGTAGGCCTGCTCACCCTTCGTCAGGGTGTGCCGCGCCCGGACCGTGTCTCCCTCGATGCCGAGGGCCATGTCGGTTCGCAGGCGGACCGTCTGCTCGGCCCCTGTGGCGTCCGCGACGTGACGGTCGCCTTCGACCAGGGACCACTCCGCCGGCGTTCGTCCATAGTCGAATACGGGCTCGCAGATGAGCTCGACTTCGACGCTTCCCTCGAGGCAGAGCACATTGCGCACCAGCATGTGGTCGCGTCGTCGTCTGCCGGTGGGCGCGTGTGGGGGGTGACCTCGTCCTCGCCGTCCCCCGGACCCATGGTGAGCGCGTCGCGGACCAGAATCCAGCCCGTCGGCGTGTTCCAGGTGGTTCCCAGCGTGTTCGTCCCCGGCTCGTAGCTCCGGGCGCTGGGAACGTGGATCCCGAACGGCCCCACCCGGAAGGTCCCGGCCTCGCGATCGAGCAGGCTGCCGAAGATGCTCGGCGAGTCGAAGCTCGGCACACAGAGCCAATCGACGGCGCCGTCGGGTGCGACGAGCGCTCCGGTATGGCAGTTCGAGAGGAACCCGTAATCGGCGATCGGAGGGAATGGCGACGGAGCTGCAGCGGACTGCGGCTTCCGCCCCGACTGTGCCCGCGACGGTGGCTCCGACCTCTCGGGACCACCCCCTTCAGCGGCTTCAGGAGCGGGCTCCCTGGAGCTTCTCGTGGACATCGTCCACCTCCTTGGTCGTCGTCCCGGGAGAGTGACAGACGACCGGGTGAGCGGTCGTCGTCCATTCTTGGTGATCTTCGGCACGATCGGACCAGCGATCGACCTTCGCGATTGCCATCGACGCTCTCGGCGCGATCGACCCACGCGCAGGCCACGACCGCCTAGCCGAGACGCGGCAGCGCGCTGGTCGATCCGACCGCGTCGGTATCAAGAGCGAGTGGCCAGCCCACAGTCCTCCTCGTCCGCCGGCGACGGCGGTCGCCCCGAGGTCGATGTCTCGATCTCGGTCCGGACGATCCTGCTGGTCGTCGCCGTGGTCGCGATCGCGTGGGCCCTTGTCTCGATCGCTGACGTCATGCTCGTGATCTTCGTCTCCACCTTCAGCATCGCCGTGTTCTCGCCGGTGGTCGATGCGATGGAGCAGCGTCTACGGTGGAGCCGGGGGTTGTGCGCGACGGTGCTGCTGTTGGGGATCGGGATCATTCTCAGCGCCGTCCTGCTCGTCCTGGTGCAGGCGATCAGCGGCGCGGTACGTGGTTTCAGTGCCGACCTGCCGCAGATCGTGGACGAGGTCCGGCAAAGCGATGTGGGGAGCTACATCAACGGCGAGAGCGACGCGCTCGACACGCTGAAGGAGCACGCGAGCGACATCACCGGCGGGGTGTCCAAGGCGGCGGGCGGCGTCACCAACCTCGGAGTCTCGGCCTTGGGGGCGGTTACGATCTTCGTCTCCTCCATCTTCCTGACGCTCTTCGGGCTGATCGACGAAAAGCGCATGCGGTCCTGGATCGGGAGCCTGATGTACACGGACAAGCGGGACCGTTACACGCAGGTGGCGGATCGGATCGTCCACACGACCTCGCGCTACATGCTCGGCAACCTGGCCATCTCCGTGATCTGCGGGACCGTCTACGGCATCACCGCGGAGATCCTCGGGCTTCCGTACCCGCTCGCCCTGGCGCTGATCGCAGGCTTCCTCGACCTCATCCCCAACATCGGGGCCACGATCGCCGGCATCATCATCGGGATCGTCGCGCTCTCGGTCAGCGTCGGCGCCCTGATCGCCATCGTGATCGTGATGGTGGTCTACCAGCAGATCGAGAACTACGTACTGCAGCCCACGATCATCGGGAAGGCGGCCCGGGTCTCCGCCTTCACAGTGCTCACCAGCGTGCTGGCGTTCGGGGCGCTCTTCGGCATCATCGGGGCGGTCATCGCCGTCCCGATCGCGGCCGCGATCCAGATCGTCGTCGAGGAGTTCACCGCCGACCGCCGGGCTCGGATCGCCGCTGCGGACGCCGCCGAGCAGCAGCCCGCTTAACCGCTCGCCTCATCCGCACCAGGCTCCGTCCGGGAGAATCTATGACCGTGGCCCCGGTACCGAGCGAGCATCCGCGCATCACGCGCGGCGCGATCCTGAAGCGCTTGCTGGCGGTGGCCGTGGCCGGGCTGGCGCTCTACGGGGTCGCGCCCCAGCTCGAGGAGGTGCTCGGCAGCTCGTCGCGCCTGCGTGAGATCGAGCCAGGCTGGTTTGCGGTGATGGCCGTGACCCAGGGCGCGAGCCTCCTTTGCATGTGCGCCGTGCAGCGAATCGCCACTGGGGAGCATCGCTGGGGCCCATTCCTGCGTTCCTACCTCGTCGGCAACGCGGCCAGCAAACTCCTGCCCGGCGGTGGCGCCACGTCGGCTGCGCTCCAGTACGAGATGCTCTCGCAGGAGGGGGTCCCGCCCGGCCGCGCTGCGTCCGGCATGACCGCCGCCTCGCTGCTCGTGTTCGGCACCCTGCTGCTCTTGAACATGCTGGCGTTACCGCTGGCGGTACTGGGCGTGGCTGTGCCCGCGAAGCTGCTGGCGGCGGCGTGGGTCTCCGCGGTGCTGTTGCTCGCCATCGTTCTGATCGGCTGGCTCGCGCTGAGGGGCGACGGTTTCCTGACCGCCGTCGGCCGAGCGGCACAGTGGAGCGTCAACAAGCTGAGGAGGCGCTCCGAGCCCGTGCAGGATCTTCCCAAGCGGCTGCTCGACCAGCGCACCGCTGTCGCCGAGGCCGTGGGCAGTAACTGGTGGCAGGCGCTGCTCGCCGCAGGCGGCAAATGGGTATTCGACTACCTCACGCTCGTCTTCGCTCTTGCCGCCGTGGGCGCACACCCCAACGGCGCGCTGGTGCTCGTCGCCTACTCGGCGGTATCGCTGCTCGGACAGCTCCCGCTCACGCCCGGCGGGCTCGGCGTAGTCGAGGCAGGACTCACCGGCACACTTGCGCTGATCGGCGTGAACGGCGGTTCAGCCGTGCTGGCCACACTCGCGTATCGGCTCTTCAACTACTGGCTGTACCTGCCGGCTGGCCTCGTCGGCCTGATCCTGCACAGGCGCTCCCGCCGCTCCCCGCAACCCTCTCCAAGCGGGTGATCCGCGCATGCCCCCCACCAACCGCCGCCCGCATCACCCGCTTGAGGTGAGCGTGAATCTGTCGGCTCGGGTGATCAGATGTCAGTCTTCGCCTCTAGGAGGCCGTCCTCGACGGCGCTTGCAAACCTCTTGTAATCCCGCTCGTTCTGCTCCGCGTAGGCCTCGGAGAACTCGCAGATCGCGCGGTCGAAGGAGTCACCCTTTCCCAGATACGCGGCGATCGCGATGCGGTCCCCGGAGCGGGCGTGGGCGCGGGCGAGCGTCCAGCCGCAGAGCTTCGCGTAGAGCGCCATCACTTTCGGGGTCATCTTCTCGACCTCCGCCGACCCCTTGCCGTCCCAGAGCTGGCGGACGTAGAAGTCGCGGCTCTTGCCGTCAGGCCCGTCGGAGGTCACCCAACCGAGGAAGATGTCGCTCGCCGCCTGCATCAGGCGCTGCCCCTCGACCACGCGCCGCCCCTGTTGCTCGAACTCGCTTGCGCCGCCGAATGGCTCGAGGACGGAGTCCTGAGCCTCCTTCGCCTGGAGGAAGAGCGGGTCCTGCGCGTCGCGACCCAGCAGGAGCAGGATCCACGCCCGAGTCCCCACGCTTCCGACCCCGACCACCTTGTGGGCGGCGTCCGCGAATCGATAGCCGTCGACCAGCTGGCGGACGGGGTGGCTGAGCGTGTCCGTGTAGGCCGCGAGCACCGCCCGCAGCCGCTGCTCGACGATCGCGGAGTCCACCTCCGACATCTCGTCGATCGGGACGACCAGGGGCGGGTCGCTGACGATCCGGATCTCGCCGTTCTCCTCTCGGGTGAGCTTGTTGAACGCCCGCAGGCGGTTCTTGGCCTCCGCCTTGGCGACGTTCTTGTCGATGTTCTTCGCCTGGCTGCGGCCCACCTGTGAGCGGTACTGCTGCAGGGCCTCCACATCGAGTCGCTCGTACCAGACGTCGAGGGTGCCCATCGAGGCCAGCCGGCGCATCTGCTCCCGGTACTCCCTCGCCGCAGTCGTCACTGCGGAGCGGGTCTCGCGGCCCTTGAACCCGAGGTCGCGACCCGCGACCGAGAAGCTGGCGGCGAGGCGCTTCAGGTCCCACTCGAACGGACCAGGGTGGGTCTCGTCGAAGTCGTTTATGTCGAAGATCAGGCGCCGGTCCGGGGCAGCGAAGGCGCCGAAGTTGGACAGGTGCGCGTCGCCGCAGAGCTGAACCCGGAGCCCCGAAGTCGGGGTCTCCGCGAGGTCGGCCGACATGATCGCGGCCGCCCCGCGATAGAACGTGAACGCCGAAGCCAGCATTCGGCCGTGGCGGATCGGGACGAGATCCTGCACCCGCGTCTCATCCTGCCGCTCGAGCGTGTTCACGGGATCCGGGCGGTCCGACTGCGGCTCCCACGCGGCATGGCTCGAGCGAGGCGTCTTCCGCCGCGCGGCCTTTCCCGCTGCCTGGCGCTCGCTTGGGGTCAGGGCTTCGGCCATGAGGAATCATTTTGGCGCCGCCGACGGCCGGCCGGTGGTGCTCGCACGGCAACCTCGGCTTCGGTCGCTTCGAAGCCGGTCTCGAAAACCGCTGGGGGCCTTAGGTCCCTCGTGGGTTCGAATCCCACCTCCTCCGTCTAAGCGGCGTAGAGCGCATCGATCTCAGCCGCATACATCTTGGCGATCGGCTTGCGCTTCAGCTTCATCGTGGGGGTCAGCTCGTCCCCGTCGGCCTGCCACTCGACGGGCAGGATGGCGAACCGCTTGACCTGCTCGACCCGTGCCAGCTTCTGGTTGGCGCTCTTGATGCCCCGCTCGATCCGATCGCGGAGCTCCTCGTTGCGCGCGAGTGCCTCGAGCGATTGCTCGGCTATCCCGTTCGCCTTGGCGAACGCGGCCGCCACCTCCGGATCGAGGGTGATCAACGCGACGTTGTAGGGGCGACCGTCGCCGATGACGCAGGCGGCGCCGATCAGCGCCGATCCGCTCTTCAACGTCGCCTCGATGTTCGTCGGCGACATGTTCTTGCCGGCCGCGTTGATGATCAGCTCCTTGATCCGGTCGACGATCGTCAGGTAACCGTCGGCGTCGATCTTCCCGACGTCTCCGGAGTGAAGCCACCCGTCGGCGTCGATCGTCTCCGCCGTCTTCTCTGGCAGGTTGCGGTAGCCCCGCATGATGTGCGGTCCCCGCATCAGCACCTCGCCTTCGTCCGAGAGCTTGGTCTCGACCCCGGGAAGGTGCGTCCCGGCCGTCCCGATCCGCACCGCGGCGGGAGGGTTGACGGTGTGGACGCCGGTGGTCTCCGACATTCCGTAGACCTCGACGAGGGGAACCCCGATCGCCCGGAAGAACTCGATCACCTCGGGGGGGCAGGGAGCCGCGCCGACGATCGCGACCCGAACCTGATCGAGGCCCAGCTGCTCCCGCACCTCGGCGAGCGCGCCGTCGTTCGCCTTCGCGACCCGCATATCGAGTTCATCGGGCACGGGATCCCCGGCCTGCTCGAGCCGAATCTTCTCGAGTGCGGCGTCGAGAGCATGCACGACGGGCTGCCGGGCGTCGTCGGGCGCACCCTCGAGCTGCGCGAGCAGCCCCGCGCGCAGCTTCTCCCAGAGCCGCGGCGGCGAGAAGAAGAATCCCGGTCGCACCTCGGGAAGGAGCTTCACGACCCCACGCGGGTCGGCGCAGGTGGTCACCTGCCAGCCGAGGATCATCGGCGCGTAATGGGTGCAGAGCCGCTCCGCGATGTGCGCCATCGGCAGGTAGGAGATGACCTGCACGCCTTCGGGAAAGCCCGCGTGGTCGGCGAGGGCGGCGACCAGGAAGGCGACGTTGCGGTGCGTCAGCTCAACGCCCTTCGGCGGACCGGTCGTGCCGGAGGTGTAGATCAGCGTGGCGAGATCGCCAGGGTCAACGTCGGCGATCGCCGCGTCGACATCGAACCCGTCGGCGGCGCAGTCGAGGAGTTCCTGCCAGTTCAAGGCCTGGGGATGCGATCCTTCGACGAGCACCACGGTCTCGACCGCCGTCCGACTGCTGTCACGGACGGCCAGCGCGTTCTCCAGGAACCGCGGCTCCGTGATCAGGACGCGGGCTCCGGAGTCGCCGATCACATGCTCGGCCTGCTCAACCGTGAAGGTCTGATAGACCGAGAACGGTGCCGCGCCGAGCATCAACGCTCCGGTGTCGGTCACGTGGAACTCGGGCCGATTCGTGAGCCAGAGGGCGACGGTGTCGCCATGCCGGACTCCAAGTCCGGCGAGTCCGGCGGCCGTCTCACGGGCGTGGCGGTCGTACTCGGCCCAGGTCCAGGCGAGGTCGCCGTCAGCGCTGCGCAGGGCCGGTTGGTCGGCCCATTGTGCGGCGGTGATACCAAACGCGCCGCACATCGTCTCGGCCAGGGTTGCCGTCGGTTGCATGCGCAGACCGTATGCCACCCGCCCCGCGAGGCCAATGGCGGACAAGGCGAGCGAAGGCCGCCTCGGTTGTGACCTCGGCACAATCGGACTACCCTGAGAGCAGCCGATGGCTAGCCGCGTCACGGGGAAACCCGAGGTGGAGAGGAGCGAAACCGGTACCAGCGCCGTGCTGCGACGGCTGGCGTCAGAGCTCGCCTCCGACGCGGATTGGATCGCGGCGGTAACGCGCAAGATCACAGAGGCGATCCACGGCGAGCTTGCTCAGCTCGATGACGACGAGGAGCTTCGTCCGTTGACCTACGCGAGCTCGGAGAGCAACGTCCGCCAATTCATCGAGATCCTGAAGGCCGGCGGTGATTCGAGCGAGGCGCGACCCCCCGCCGCCGCGATCGAGTACACGAACGAATACGTCCGCAGGGGAGTGTCGATCGAGACCCTGCTGCGCGGTTACCAGGTCGGGCAGGCTTGCTTCATCCGCGACCTCTCCGCCGCGGTGCGAGATGGGATCGACGACCCGGACGAGGTCTCGGAGGCCCTCGAGCAGGGGGCGGAGCTCACGCTCACCTACATCAATGTGATGCTCAGCGACCTGATCACGCGCTACGCGCAGGAACGCGACCGCTGGGTCCGAAGCGCTGCGGCGGTTCGCGCGGAGACGGTGCGGGCACTGCTCACCGGCGAGCCAGTCGACCTCGAGGCCGCCGAGCGGCGGCTCGGGTATTCGCTGAAGCGGGGACACCTGGGATTCGTGGTGTGGTCGCCGCCGCACAACGAGGGCGTCGACGACCTCGGAGCACTGGAACGAACGGCGTCGCAGTTTGCGGGGGAGCTCGGCGGAACGTCCAAGCTGTTCGTCCCATTTGGTCCCCAGCTGATCGCCGGTTGGGTGAGTGGCCATGATGAGGGTGCTCCGGTCCCACGGTCCCGGATCGCCTCCGAGGCCGTGCCAGAGGCCCGAGCAGCGTTCGGCGAGCCCGGCTCGGGGATCGACGGCTTCGCCCGCAGCCACCGCGAGGCGATGCACGCCCGGCGCGTCGCTGAACTCGCCGGTCGCCGCGCGGGCTCGGTCGTCGCCTATCGCGATGTGGCGCTCACGGCGCTCGCCTCCGCCGATCCCGATCACGCGCGTGACTTCGTCCACCGCCAACTCGGTCCGCTCGCGGCCGACGATGACGACACCCTGCGTCTGACCGCCACGCTCCGCGTCTATCTGGAGGAGCGCTCGAGCCCTCGCCGCACCGCCGAGCGGCTCGGCGTCCACCCGAACACCGTGACGAACCGGGTTCGGACCGCGCAGGAGCTGCTTGGGGCGCCGATCGAAGGCCGGGTTTCAGAGCTGCTGGTCGCGCTCCGGCTCGCCGCCGTGGTTCAGGGCGACGGCCCGGCAGGCGGTGGTCAGTCGAGCGGACGCTCTGGTTCGGCGAGCGCCTCGGCGATCGCTCGGTAGGCCTCGGAGTTGAAGGCCAGACCGGTGTGCGTACCCCTGACGAGAACGTTGTCCGCGTACGGAACCACGCACGACTGCCAGCGGACGACGCCGTCCTGCCTCGAATAGACGCTGGTAAGGCGCACCGATTCCGGGAACGGCGCCGAGTAAGCGCGGCTGAAATCGCAGGAGCAGGCCTCGGTCAGGCACTCCGGGCGCGCGCGACGGGTGTCTCGGCCCCGGTGCCACCCGCGGACCAGGGCCACCGCGGCCCGGGTCGGTGCGCTGATCGCGAGCTGGCTGCTCAATCCGCCGCCGAGGCCGATCACGTGGGAGGTGAGCTCGGGTCGGAGGGTCGCGAGCCCCTTGCCGAGGTGGGCACCGCGGCTGTGACCGACGACTGCGATGCGCCCGCCGTGCTCGGCCGCCATGCTCTCAGCGCGCCTCTCCACCTGGCGCAGGGCCTTGTCGGAGCAGGAGACGTTCGCGACGAAACTGGCCCCGGCCGGCCGGTAGCCGATCCGGCGAAGCCAAAAGGCCATCGTCGCGAGCGTGTAGTCACCCGCTAGAAATCCCGGAAGCAGCAGAACGGGGCGCCCGTCCCCGTGCGGAATCCCGTGTCCGCGCAGGACATCGCTGGCGAGGAGGCGGGCCGCGTCGAGCTGCCAGCGAAGCTCGCCGAGGTGGTTGCCCCACCAGCGCGCCTCGGCCTCGGGATCAGGCTGTGCCTGGGCCACAGGGAGAAGTATGGACGACTCGGCCGCCGGAACGCGGTGCCTCCGCACGCAAGCTCTTCGATTGTGCTGATCGCACAATCCCGACGGCTGGGATTCCGGCGTGCGCCCACTGACAGGGGCCCTCAACCTGCCTAGTTTGCCTCCGCACGCAAGGCAATGCGACCGAGAGGAGAGATCATGATCAGGGAGCGCGTCGAGTCGGCCCCCCGGATGTCGGCCGAGGAGTGGGTGTTCTACGCCGCGATGCTTGCGACGATGGCGCTCGCGAACCTTCTTGTCTTCGCCTACATCGCTCCGAAGGCGTAGATCATGGGCCTGTTGACAGGGACTCCGCCGCCGGTCGATCCCGCGACATTCACCCAGACGCCGTACCGCGAGCGCATCAAGGCGCTGGTGCGCCACTGGGTTGATTACGGCGCTGGGCTGCCGAAGTACGTGATGCTGATCTACATCGCCAAGCTGGCGCTGTTCGCCGTCGTCGGAGTGCTGATCAGCACGCTGACGTCAGACCTCAATCCGCTTCACCCGGCGGAGTGGTGGAACGAGCCGATCGTCTACCAGAAGCTCGTGGTCTGGGTCGTGCTGGTCGAGGTGCTCGGGATCGGAGGAGCCTGGGGCCCGCTTACCGGACACTTCAAGCCGATGACCGGCGGGATTCTCTACTGGGTCCGTCCGGGCACGATCCGGCTTCCGCCATGGCCGGAGAAGGTTCCGCTGACCCGGGGCGACGCGCGGACGCGGCTCGACGTTGGGCTGTATCTGGCATTGCTCGCCGCCCTGGTGACCGCGCTCGCGCTTCCGGGCCGCGTCGATTCCGGCATCACGGAGGCGATCGGCGCCAACGCCGGTCGGATCCCGACCGCTCCGCTCGTCGCGGCAATCGTCCTGCTCGTGGTGATGGGCCTGCGCGACAAGACGATCTTCCTGGCCGCGCGCGGCGAGCAGTGGCTTCCGGCGCTTGTGTTCTTCGCCTTCTATCCGTTCGTCGACCTGATCGTCGCGGCGAAGCTCCTGATCGTGCTTGTGTGGTTCGGCGCCGGCGTCTCGAAGCTGAATCGGCACTTCGAGAACGTCATTCCCCCGATGGTCAGCAACACGCCGTGGAACCCGTTCAAGCGCATCAAGCGGATGCACTACGCCGACTTCCCGGACGACCTGCGGCCCTCGCGGGGCGCGAGCCGGCTGGCGCACGTCGGCGGCGCCGTCGGCGAGCTGATCCCACCCTGGATCCTGCTCTTCTCGCATGACCCGACGGTGACCGCGGTCGCGGCGGTGTTCATGATCGCCTATCACGCGTTCATCATCTCGACGTTCCCGCTCGCGGTCCCGCTCGAGTGGAACCTCATGTTCATGTACATCACCGGCTTCCTGTTCCTCGGATACCCGGCCTACGACGGCTACGGGCTGGAGAACATGGACCCGGCGCTGCTGGCGCTCACCGTCGTGGGCCTGCTCTTCTTCCCGATCCTCGGCGAGCTGCGCCCCCGCCTCGTTTCCTTCCTGCCGGCGCTGCGCCAGTACTCCGGCAACTGGGCGACGTCGATGTGGGCGTTCGCCCCCGGAGCCGAGGCGAAGCTCGACGAGCATCTGGTCAAGCCGGCCGCGATGCAAAAGGTGCAGCTGACGGAGGTGTTCGACAGTCACACCGCGGACATCACGCTGCACCAGTACCTGGCCTGGCGCTCGATGCACAGCCAGGGGCGTGGTTTGAACTCGGTGATGATCAACCAGCTCGGCGCCGACATGGATGTCTACGAGCCTCGCGAAGGCGAGATCTGCGCTAACGCCGTCATCGGGTGGAACTTCGGCGACGGCCATCTCCACAGCGACCAGCTGATCGAGGCGATCCAGAACCGCTGCGATTTCGAGCCCGGGGAGCTGATCGTCGTGTTCGCCGAGTCTGAGCCGATTGGCAACGGACGGCAGGAGTACTACGTGATCGATGCCGCGCTGGGGGTCGTCGAAAAGGGCTCGTGGGCGGTCAAGGACGCCGTCGAGGAGCAGCCGTGGCTGCCGAACGGACCGATCCAGACGAGGGTCAGCTACCGCGATGCCCGGCTACGAGCGCGTCAGCCGTGGCGGGCGCTCGGTCGAGCCGGCACCGTCCGCGGAACTGGCGGTGACGTCATGACCAGCGCGGTGGTCGTCGGCAGCGGGCCGAATGGGCTCGCTGCCGCGCTCACCCTGGCGGCCGAGGGCGTCGAGGTGACAATCCTCGAAGCCGCCGAACGGTTGGGCGGCGGCACGCGGTCGAGCGAGCTGACGCTGCCGGGGCTCGTGCACGACGAGTGCTCGGCGGCGCATCCGCTCGCCGTCGAAACGCCGTTCTCGCGCCGGTTCGACCTGGGGGCCCACGGGCTCACCTGGCGCTGGGCCGAGGTCCAGTACTCCCATCCGCTCGAGGAGGGAAGGGGCGCTGCCGCGTACCGCTCGGTGGAGGAGACCGCGGAGCCCCTCGGCCGCGACGGCCGCGCGTGGAGGTCGCTGTTCGGAGCCCTCAGCGACCGGTTCGACGAGATCACGGCGGACTTCCTGCGCCCGATGCTCCACATTCCCGAGCATCCGCTGAAGCTGGCCGTGTTCGGCGCCTACTCGGCGCTGCCGGCGGGTCTGCTCGCGCGTCGCTTCTTGACCCCCGAGGCCCGGGCGCTGTTCGCCGGTGTGGCAGCCCACGCGTTGCGTCCCTTCGGCGCGCCGATGTCCTCGGCGATCGGCGTCGCCCTCGGCACCGCCGCGCACCGCTACGGGTGGCCCGTCGCGGAGGGGGGAAGCGGCGCGATCAGCGGCGCGATGCTCTCGCTGCTCGATGAGCTCGGCGCGAAGTTCGAGACGGGCGTGCGGGTGACGTCGCTCAGGGAGCTCGGCACACCCGAGATCGTGATGCTCGACACCTCCCCGGCCGCGGCGGTTTCCATCGCCGGCGACCGCATGCCGCGGAGGATCGCGCGCGCCCTCTCCCGCTTCCGGCACGGCCCAGCTGCGTTCAAGGTCGATTTCGCCATCGAGGGCGGAATCCCGTGGACGCACGAGTCATCACGGCGTGCAGGCACCGTCCACGTTGGGGGCGACCTGCCCGAGATCGCGACCAAGGAGCGGCTGGTGCATCGAGGACAGATGCCCGACGAGCCCTTCGTGCTCGTCTGCCAGCAATACCTCGCCGATCCCACGCGGTCACGAGGGGAGGTGCATCCCGTCTACAGCTACGCCCACGTTCCGGCCGGGTACACCGGCGACGCGACCGCCTTGATCGAGGCACAGATCGAGCGCTTCGCGCCCGGTTTCCGCGACCGGATCCTCGCCCGCCACGTTCGGTCGGCGACGGATTTGGAGACCGGCAACGCGAACTACGTTCGTGGTGACATCGTCACCGGCGCCAACGATGCTCGGCAGCTCGTGGCGAGGCCGCGGCTGGCGCTCGATCCTTACACCCTGGGCATCCCGGGCGTGTACCTGTGCTCCGCAGCTACCCCGCCCGGCGCCGGCGCCCACGGCATGTGCGGCTACAACGCCGCCACCTCGGCCCTCCGCGCTCTCGGGAATCCAATCGCCGAGCACATCCACGAACGGGAGCTGGCCGGGACCACCTCGTGACAGCGACCCACGTTCCTTGTGGCCGGCTCACAACCCTGGCCGCACCACTTGTGTGAACGACCGTTGATCGGCGGTCGCGCTGCGTGTAGGTTGCGAAGCGATGGCGACCGCGACGAAGACAGCTGAGGACGGCGCCCAAACGGGTGAGCTCCGAGACCTGAGCGCGCCGCTCGACGTTCTGCTCACCGAGGCCACCTACAGCCCGCGGCAGCGCTTCTTTGCGGCCGACGCGACGCTCAAGTTCGGGTCATCGCTCGCCCGGCACCCACGGACCGTCGCCGGCAGGGTCGCCGGGCTCGCGCGCGAGCTCGGCAGGGTGGCGGTCGGCGATTCGGAGATCGCCGCGGCCCGCGGAGACCGACGCTTCGTCGATTCGGCGTGGACCGAGAACCCGGTCTTTCACCGCCTGATGCAGGCCCATCTGGCCACGGGCGCGATGCTCGACGGCCTGATCCGCGACGCCGAGCTCGACGTTCAGACCGAGCGGCGCGTCCGGTTCCCCCTGGAGAACGTGCACGATGCGCTTGCCCCAGCGAATTTCCCCTGGTCGAACCCGGCAGCGATCAAGGCCGCGGTATCTACCCGCGGGACGAGCTTCGTCCGGGGTGCGGAGCAGTTCGCCGCCGACATGCGCAGGGCGCCGCGGCTGCCGTCGACGGTCGACACCTCCGAGTTCGAGGTCGGCGTGAACCTCGCCGTCACCAAGGGCGCGGTCATCCACCGGGACGACCCGTTCGAGCTGATCCAGTACCAGCCCCAGACGGAGGAGGTCCGGTCGATTCCCCTCGTGCTGGTTCCTCCGATGATCAACAAGTACTACATCGCCGACCTCGCGCCGGGCCGGAGCCTGGTCGAGTACCTCGTCCAGCAGGGACAGCAGGTCTTCGCGATGTCGTGGCGCAATCCCGAGGCCGAGCACGGCAGCTGGGACCTCGACACCTATGCCGAGGCGATCCTGAGCGCGCTGGACGTGGCCTCCGCCGTCTCGGAGTCCGAGAAGGCTCAGCTGGTCGCCTTCTGCGGCGGCGGGATCGCCGCGGCCTGTGCAGCGGGCCACCTCGCCGCAAACGGCCAGCAGGACCGCCTCGCGGGCCTCACCTTGGGCGTGACCGTGCTCGACAACCAGCAGGCCGGCGTCCCGAGCGCCTTCGTCAACCGCGACGTCGCGCGGGCGGCGCTCGCGGTCTCCGCACGCAAGGGCTACCTGGACGGCACCGCGCTGGCGGAGCTCTTCGCCTGGCTTCGGCCGAACGACCTGATCTGGTCCTACGTCGCCAACAACTATCTGATGGGACGGCGCCCGCCGGCCTTCGACATCCTCTTCTGGAACCAGGACACCACGCGCCTCGCGGCGGGGCTTCATCGCGACTTCGTTCAGATCGCCCTCGACAATCCCCTCGTCGAATCGGGCGCCCTCGAGCTGCTCGGCACGCCGATCGACCTCGGCGAGCTGACGGTTGACAGCTACGTCGTCGCCGGCATCTCCGACCACATCACTCCGTGGGAGAACTGCCAGCGGACGACGCGGATGCTGGGCGGCGACACCCGCTTCGTGCTGTCGACGAGCGGTCACATCGCCGCGATCGTCAACCCTCCCGGAAGCGAGAAGCGGAGCTACCGAGTGGCGGAGGAGGGCGACCACGAGGACCCCGAAGGCTGGCTGGCCCGCGTGGCGAAGCGTCCCGGGACCTGGTGGGAGGATTGGGACGCATGGCTCGCGGAGCGGTCGGGACCGATGCGACCCGCGCCGGAGGGCCTCGGCGGCCCGGGGTTCAGGCGGAAGGGAAAGGCCCCCGGTACCTACGTGCTCGCGGATTGAGGGCCGGGGTCGGGAATGCCGCCAGCGACGTTCTCGCGGAGTTCACAGCCGGCCGCTGCGGACGTCGGCAAGGCGCTCGGCACCGACTACTTCCTGATCCGCGATCAGCTCACGGACGAGGAGCTCGACTACCTCGAACGCACCCGCCGGTTCGTCGATGAGGAGGTTCTGCCCGTCGCCGCCGACTATTGGGAGCGGGCAGAGTTCCCGCTCGAGCTGGCACGCAGGCTGGGAGAGCTCGGTCTGCTGGGTGACGGAATCGAGGGCTATGGCTGCCCGCCGATGACTCCGCTCGCAGCCGGGCTCGTCCATATGGAGCTCAATCGCGGCGACGGCAGCCTGGGCATCTTCTGCGGCGTGCAGGGGGGCCTGGCGATGCGCTCCATCGCCGAGCTCGGCTCCGAGGAGCAGAAGCAGCGATGGCTTCCCGAGATGGCGCGGTGCCGGAAGATCGGCGCCTTCGCGCTCACCGAGCCCGAACACGGCTCGGATGCGGTCGCGCTCGAGACGTCCGCGCGGCGCGACGGTGACGGATGGGTGATCAGCGGTTCCAAGCGCTGGATCGGGAACGGATCGATCGCCGACGTGGTTGTCGTCTGGGCACGCGACGCCGACGACGGCCAGGTGAAGGCGTTCTTGGTGGAGAGGGGGGCGCCCGGCTACGACGCTCAGCGGATCGACCACAAGGGTTCCGTCAGGGCCGTCTGGCAGGCGCAGATCGAGCTCGACGAGGTCAGGGTTTCCGACACCAGCCGGCTTCCTGGCGCGAACAGCTTCAAGGACACCGCCCGCATCCTCGTGGCGACCCGCAACGCGTGCGCCTTTGCAGCGCTCGGCCACGCCGTCGCGGCCTATGACTCGGCGCTCTCCTATTGCCGGCAGCGCAAGCAGTTCGGGAAGACGCTGGTCAGCTTTCAGACGGTGCAGGACCGGCTGGTGAAGATGCTCGCTGAGGTCACCACGATGCAGCTCTACTGCCTGCAGCTGGGGCGGCTCGTCGAGCAGGAGAAGCTGCGGGACACGATCGCCGGCCTGGCGAAGATGAACAACACCACCCGGGCGCGGCAGGTGATCGCCGAGGCCCGCGATCTGCTCGGAGGCAACGGGATCCTCCACGACTACCACGTGATCCGCCACATGGCCGACATCGAGGCGATCCATACGTTCGAGGGCACGGCGACGATCCAGGCACTGATCGTCGGTCGTGACATCACCGGCGTCAGCGCCTTCACCTAGGGAAGGAGTCACCGTGATCGAGCACATCGTCCTGCTGAAGCTCAAGCCCGAGACCTCGGATAAGCAGGTGCGGGAGGCTTTCGAGGCCGCCGAACAGCTGCCGAACGAGATCCCCGGCCTGATGAGGTTCAGCTACGGGCGCGACCGCTCTGATCCCGCCCATGGATACAACCTGGCCTCAGTGGTCCAGCTCGCCGACGAGGAGGCGCTCGCCAGATATCTCGAGCATCCGTCGCGCCTCGAGTACCTGGAGAAACACGTGGCCCCGCTCACCGAGGACCGGATCGAGCTGGACATCCCCTCCGAGGGGGCACACCTGCCCACGACAGCCGCCTGGTATTGGGGCGTCGCGACCGTTCCCGACTGAGTCATCTCTAACCGCTCACAGAGCGTCCACCAACATGCGCACTTGGGATGCGCATCCGGATTGCGAACGGGGCGGCCAGTCAAGGCCGCCCCGCTACGACGGTGCTTCGACACTGCGGAGAGCCAGCCGTCTCAGGCGGCTGTGCCCTGCTTCGACAACTCGTCTGCCTCCATCCTCGCGAGGTTTGCTTCGAGAGCCGCGTACTCAGCCTCGACGATCGCCGAGTAGGCGAAGTCGGCCGCGATCCCGGCATCGTCCTCGGCCCGATCGGCCCGCCGCTGCGCCTTGTGGACGTCATGCTCCGCCTTCTTCGCATCCGCCGGGCTCGAGGAGTAGGCGATGTCGGAGGAGAACGTGGAGATCGTGCGGAGGTTTATCGACGCCTGGCAGAGGGATAGCGACGCAATGGTCGAGTTCCTCGATCCTGACATCGAGTGGGCTCCAGTTTGAGGAGAGTCACATGCCTTCTCGTGGCCACGAGGGGGCAAGGCGGCTCAGGGAAGGCTGGCTGGACAACTGGGAGGAGCACCAACTCGATCTCGAAGAGGTGCTCGACAAGGGGATCAGGTCGTCGTTGCCATGCGTCTTCGCGGGCGCGGAAAGCTCAGCGGAGTTGAGGTCGAGCTCATTCACTACTCCCAGTTCCCGGTGCGCAACGGAAGGATCACCCTCATCTATGAGCACGCTGACAGGGCCGAGGCCCTCGAAGCCGCCGGGCTGCGGGAGTAGGTCCGACCCGATCCAGACATTGCAGCGCCTAACGCATAGCCTCTTAATCCCTCTACTCCCGCACGGCGCTTAGCGCCCGGTATGCGCTGCCCTAGATCTGCAGCCGCTTGAGCGCCGCCCGAATCTGCTCCTGGCTGTCCTTGTCCAGGACAGGGTCGTGCTCGAGCCACAGCACGAAGGCGTGAAGCCAGAGCAGCCGCACGTCCATGTCGAGCTCACTCGCATAGGCCATCAGCACCTCCTCGGGCTGCCTCGGCCACGCGGTGCCCTCCTCAAAGCGCGCGATCGTCGCCTGGTTCACCTCGATGGCCGCGGCGATCTTGACCTGAACGACGCTCCTCCCCTCCCGCGCCTGGCGACAGGCTCGCCCCAGCCAGGGCAGCAGGGGACGCGCAACCTCCTCGGCCTTCATGCCCGCAGTTCTATCCGACCGGGGCGAGATGAACGTGGGAGCCGGCGGATCCTCGCTGCTATGCGTTTCGTATCTTCGTTTGAAATCTGTACTCCCTCTTGATATTTGCCAATCACCATGCTACAAGATAGAACGTAAGAGCGCCGACGAAGCACGCATCCGGTGACGGGGGTCGAAGCTCACGGGAGATGGAGAGCTCGGCGAACACCTGCTTGCGCCGCGTTTACCCCCTGCGGAGCGATCAATCAACAGCTTGGAGCCCATGTTCAAGGCAGCGAAGAGATATGCGCCGACGTCCTCGTGGTAGCGGTCAGTTTGGCCGTTGCGGTGCCCGCGGCGGGGTCCACCGGCATCCACTCCCCAAAGGCGGCGATCGCCAAGAAGTGCAAGAAGATGATTCGCGTCGTTCCGCCGTATGGTGATCGGTATGAGCCACAACCCTGAGCCGCGGGCGGCGCGGAGTCGGCTGGTGCGCCGCGGAGCCCTCTTCGAGCGTCTTTCGGCGATCCCCCCGGGCGGCGTCGGGCTGGTTTCGGCTCCTGCTGGTAGTGGCAAGACGGTGCTGCTGAGCTCGTGGGCAGAGGGCCTGGGGGAGCCGGTGGCATGGGTCTCGGTCGACCCTCGCGAACAGGACGCCCAGAGCTTCTGGACCGCGGTGGTGGATGCAATCGCCGAGGCCTCGGGACACGAGGAGCTCGTCGAGCGTGTCGCACCGACCCCCAGCTTCCGCGGAGCCGCGGTGGTGGAGCGGCTCCTCGTGGGCCTCGATCTGCTCGATGACTGCCTCGCCCTGGTAATAGACGACCTGCACGAGCTCTCCTCCGAGGAGGCGCTCGCCTCTCTCGACCTGCTTCTTGTTCGCCGACCGGAGAAGCTGCGGACCGTCCTCGCGAGCCGGGAGGAGGCGGAACTGAGTCTCCACCGGCTCCGCCTCGCCGGTGAGCTCACCGAGGTTCGCGGCGAGGATCTCCGCTTCTCGCTCGAGGAGACGCGGGAGCTCCTCGACGAAAGTGGAGTCGCGCTCTCGGACGCGGGGGTGATGCTCCTGCACGAGCGGACCGAGGGGTGGGTCGCCGGGCTGAGGCTCGCCGCGCTCTCGCTCTCCGGCCATCCCGATCCCGAGCGGTTCGTCACCGAGTTCTCCGGCAGCGAGAGGACCGTTGCGGGCTATCTGATGGCGGAGGTCCTCGAGCGCCAGTCGCCGGAGGTCCGGGAGCTGCTGCTCAGAACCTCCATCCTGGACAGGGTGTGCGGACCGCTTGCCGACTTACTCACAGGCTCATCGGGATCGGAACGGATCCTGCAGAGCCTCGAGGAGGCGAACGCGTTCGTCACCTCAGTCGACGTCGCGCGCTCCTGGTTCCGCCACCACCATCTGTTCGCCGACTTCCTGCGCCTGGAGCTCAGGCGGACCGATCCGGCGAGCGTCGGGAGGCTGAACCGGAAGGCCGCCGACTGGTACGAGGAACATGGCTATCCCGTTGAGGCGATCCGCCACGCTCAGGCGGCCGAGGATTGGCGTCATGCAGGCAGAATGATCGCGGACTCCTACGTCGGCCTCGGCCTGGATGGCCGTCTGGCCACGGTCCGGGGGCTGCTCGCCGCCTTTCCCGGGGAGGCCGCGGCGGAGGATCCGGAGCTGGCGGTCGCGCTCGCAGGCGCGCAGATGTTCGACGGCCGGCTCGAGGACACCGCCACCTACATCGATTTCGCAGAACAGCTGGCCGGGGGGGTGTCCGCGGACCGCCGCTGGCGCTTCGATCTGCGAATGGCCAGCACGAAGCTGTCGCTCGCGCGCCGCCGTGGCGATCTCGCGGGCACGGTCGAGGCGATGCGATCCCTCCAGGAGGTGCTGGCCGCCCAGCCCGTGAAGGACATGGATCGTGCGGCCGAGCACCGGGCGACTGCACTCATGAACCTGGGCATCGCCGAGCTCTGGGCGCTCCACATCGAGGCCGCTCGAGACCACCTTCAGGAGGCGCTCGCGCTCGCTCGCACAATCGGGCGCCCCTATCTCGAGGTCGGCTGTCTCGCCCCGCTCGGGATCGCCGATGCCCTGGCGGGAAAGCGTCTCCAGAGCGGGGTCAGGCTCGCCGAGCAGGCGGTTGAGATCGCCGAGGCAAACGGGTGGGGGGACGATCCGATCGTCGTTCCCGCGGTCGTCATCCAGGCATTCGAGCTCGTCTGGCTCGGGAACTTCGACGTGGCGGAGCAGCGCCTGAAGACTGCGGAGGGTGCCCTGCCGTCGGAGGGGGAGCCTGTCATCGAGCTCGTCGCCAGGTACTCGCTCGGGCTCGTGCGCTTCGGCCAGGGCCGGTTGGAGGAGGCCCTCGAGGCGCTGTCCAACGCGGAGCGTGTGCGGCAGCGCCTGAGCCAGGGCGTTGTCACGGTTGACCCCCGCGTGCAGCTGCTCCAGGTCAAGGTCCGTCTGGGCCAGACGACGGAGGCCGCGGCGGCCCTTGAGGAACTCAGCTCAGAGGAGCGCGATCGCGCGGGGCTGCGCGTGGCTGCCGCGGCGATCCATCTCGCCCAAGGCAATCCCGAACAGGCGCTCGAGCTCCTTCCGCCGGCCATCGGGGGGTCCGCCAAGGCCGTTCACCCCTCGACCGCCTCGATGGACGCCCTGCTCTTCGCCGCCGCCGCTCACGACGCCCTCGGCGACATCCGAGCCGCGGAGGAGTCCTTGGAGCGGGCGCTCGACATCGCGGAATCGGGCGGCATCGTTCTGCCCTTCACACTGGCCCCGGTGCGCGCCCTTCTCGAGCGTCATCCGCGGCACAAGACCGCGCATTCCACCCTGATCTCGGAGATCCTCGACCTCCTGGACGGCTCGGCGCCCCGCGGGGAGTTGCCTCAGCTGCGGGAGGAACTCACCGACGCTGAGCTCAAAGTCGTGCGGTTCCTGCCGAGCAACCTGAAGGCGCCGGAGATAGCGGCTGAGCTCTTCGTGTCCCCGAACACGGTCCGGACTCACATGCGCCGCATCTACTCCAAGCTCGACGCGCACAGTCGCAAGGAAGCTGTCGACCGTGCGCGTGAGCTCGGATTGATCTCGGCGGGTTCCCGCCTTCGCTGACGGGCTATGACCGGCTCGGCATCGCCGCGACGAGCCCCTTGGCCTCCTCGGCGACATCGGAGTCGGCCTGGATCTCGTAGTGATCCGCTTCGACGCTCGAGTCGGACACGAAGTCGCGCTGCCCGTCGCTGCCAATGGCGTACGCGAACAGCCCGACCATGGAGCCGAGTAGGCCACCGGTGACCACGCAGTACAGGAGCAGCTCGCCGAACACCGGCCCGGTGAAGAAGATCCCGAACAGGAGCGCGAGCAGGCTCCCGATCAGGGCACCTTCGCCCAAGCCGACCAGGGCGGCACGGCCGCCGGTCATCCGGCTCGTCACCTGCTCCACCGAGCGCAGGCCCTTGCCGACGATCGCCACGTGCTCGACGGCGTAGCCCTGGTCGGAGAGATAGTCGACCGCCCGCTCGGCCTCGCCGTAGCTCGAGTACGACGCGATGGTCACTCGAGACTGGTGGGCAGTCACCGGCTTCGATGAGCCGTTGGTGGTCGTTGTCTTCTGTGAGGTTGCCATTTGTGTTCCTTTCGGTTGGATTCGTTGAACCTCGGACGGGAGCCTGCGGATCGCCTTGGTGACCTGTCCTCACCCGTTTCGAACGATTTGCCCGCGGGCTCCCGTCGAGCATCTGGCCGACAGGTTGGGCTAGAGCTCCTCGTGGAGCTCGCGGATCGCAACCGCCCGCACGATGTCGGGGACCCTTCCATCAGCGCCCAGATCCCCGCGAAGACGAGGAGCACGTAGGCCTTCTCGACGAAGAGCTGGCCCGCGGTCCAAAACGCGAGGATCGTCATCAGCACGGCCGGCCCGGTGGTGCTGAAGCGTGAGAGCAGGTCAAGGGGAGGCCGCACAGAGCTCGGAATCGAGCCCGGCTGGTCGGAGTCAGCAGGTCGCCCGCGTCTCACGGAGCAGCTTCGGGAGTTCCTCGACGCCCACAGGGCGCGCTCGAAGCCGTGGTGCGGCGCAGGACCGCCTGACGACCGGGATCGAGTCACTCAAAACGTGTGACGACCGCTCACCCCCTCACCCAGCACGCTCCTCCTGCAAATCGACAGGAGGTTGAAAATGGCACTATCGGATGACTTTGGGAAGCTCGCGGACCGCGCCAAGGAGGCCGAGGTCCGGGCGGCGGCGGCGCGTGAGAAGGCCCGGACGGACATCGAGGCTGATCGCGAAGCCGCCCGGGCGACCGGCGAAGAGGAGGCCAAGGCGTCGCGCGAGATGGCCGAGGACGCCAAGAGCGACGTCTCGGACCGGTGGCACGACGTGCAGCGGAGCTGGGACGAGGCGGTGAAGGCAGCCCGCGAGGACATTGCCAACAGGAAGGCGGAGCACGATCTGCACAAGGCACAGCGACGGGCCGGCAGGGCCGAGGACGATGCCAAGTTCGCGATCGACTTCGCCTACTCGGCGATCGTCGAGGCCGAGTACGCGGTTCTGGACGCGACCCTGGCAAGGAAAGAGGCCGAGGAGCTGTCGGAGCAGGCGGATGCAACCGCCTGAGACGGCTGCTCGGTCAGCGCGACCGCGGCGCGGAGGGCTCCGGCCCCCGGAGGCCTCCGCGTCCGCTCGGGCATGGCCTCAACCCCGAGCACCGACCCAACCGCGACGTGTCATGAAAGAGGCATGGACCACTACAGCGACGAAGAGCGGCTTTCGCGCCGAGAGGCCGCGGAGCGCCTGACCGATATCGCCTACGGCCTGACCTCGGGCGGGCCGATCGAGATGAGAATCGATCGCCACTCGGTCAAGCTTCCGGTCGGCGATGACCTCGTGCTCAAGCGCGAGAGCGGATCGAATCAGGGCCGCACGCGGCTGCAGCTCGAGCTGAGTTGGTCGACCGCGACGGTTCCAAAGGCCCCTCGCCCGAAGTCACCCCGGCGCTGAGTCGATGACCCGGCCAGGGGTGTGGGGCGAGCTGAGCGCGAGCTGGACGCGGCCGTCCACGCTGCGATCGCCAGGATCCCCACCCCGGGCCTGGACCGGGCCGACCCAGCGCGTATGTGTTGTTCGAGACCAGGACGATTACGGGATGGGCGTGTCGGGCGCCGAGATCGTCCGCCAGGTTCAGCTCGGGCACCGCTCCGCTCGGACCGAGAACCGCGTGAGCGGTCTCGAGCAGCGTGCGAGCCTTCGCATCGCGGTAGCCGGAGCGCTGGACGGCCTCGCCGTAGACGCCCAGAGAGACCAGGTTCAGGAAGGGCCGGCCGTTCACCTCCCGAGGTCGATCCGGCCCTCGACTCCGTCGCCGAAGGCACTCAGCGCGCCGGCCGGATCGCCGGGATCCAGACTGAGGTCTCGAGCGAAGTGGTTGCGCGTTCCCGCGGGTACGCAGATGAAAGGCAGTTCGTGCGCGCAAGCGGCGGTAGCGACGACCGCGAGGGAGCCGTCGCCACGGGCCATCCCGAGCGCATCCGCGCCGCTGGCCACAGCTTGATCGACCAGGCCCCTCAGGGCCTGGTCGCCGCCGAGTTCGACGACCTCGATGTCCTGCTCCCGGGCGCGTTCAGCTACGCGCGCACGCCTGGCGGCGCCCCCACCTGACCTCGGGTTGACGAAGAGCACGGGCGCGCGTGGCGGATCGGCCGCTTCCCAGCCAATCCGCCACGACGGCGTCATGCCGCGCCCGTGTAACCGCTCTGGCCAGCCCGCTAGGACGACCTGGACGGCGGCTGGGCCTCCTCGTGGACCTCGCGGATCTCGAACGCGCGTACGACGTCGACGATCCCCTCCATCAGGGCCCAGATGCCCGCGAAGACGAGGAGCAGATAGGCCTTCTCGATCCAGAACTGTCCGGCGGTCCAGAACGCAAGGACCGTCATCAGGATGCCGGAGATCAGGCCGAGCCACCAGAGTGAATTGATCGGCCTCTCCTGGAACGCACGGACGATCCACCAGAATCCGACGAGCAGGAACAGGAAGCCGAGCATGTCCGCGAGCCCGGCAAAGGTGTCCTCGGGGCTTATGAACGAGGCGATCGCAGCGCCGAAGAACAGCACCGCGAACAATCCCGCGACCCAGCGCCACGCCGTGGACACTCCGAGATTCTCGAGCGCCTCGCGTGGCGCGGCCGCGATGGCGACGTTCTGCACCCCCGCGAACGTAAACATGAACCCGACGAGGACCCCGACGGTGGTCACCGAGGCCTGGTCGAACTGCAAGAGCACCACCGAGATCACGATCCAGGCGATTCCAGCCACCAGCCAGAGCCACCAGTAACCGGTGAACTGGCTCACCGCTTCCGTCACCGGTCCCTTTGGCGGTGTTCCGAACCGGGGTTCTGCTGCTTGTTCACTCATAGCTTCTCCTTTTGGGCAGGCGCCACGAAGCGTGGCACCTGATCGGGCATTGATGCCAGTGAGCCTGAACCCGGGCGCGGTGATCAGGCATCACCAACTTTGAGTGATTCGGCTTCTGGGCCAGGTCGTGCTGCCGCGTGCGGCCGGGGCGGCATCCGCGCTCACTACGGATGGCGCAGCCGAGGCGACGCGGTCCCGATCACGCTCCATCGCCGGTTCAGCGTGTGGCTGGACCTGTTCGTCGCTCGGCTGCCCGCGCGACTGCGGCTGGTTCTCGCGAGCCGCGAGGAGCCGCGACTCGGGCTGCATCGCCTCCGCTGCGCTGGTCGGCTGACCGAGATCCGAGACCCCGACTGTGCTTCTCGCTGGAGGAGGCGCGCGAGCTGGTGCAGGCGAGCGGGATCGAGCTCCCGGAAGAAGCGCTGGTACTGCTTCACCAGCGGACGGAGGGGTGGGTGGCCGGCCTGTGCCTGGCGGTGATCTCGCTCGCCCGGCACCCCGACCCCGAGCGGTTCGTGAGCGAGTTCTCCGGGAGCGAGCGGACGGTCGCCGGCCACTCGGTGCGGAAGACCAGCCGGAGACCGCTCAGGCGCCCCACGGCAGTTCGCGCTTGCAGCGCTTGATCTCATCCGCCATCGCGTCCAGGGCAAGGGAGGTGCGCTGGGCGCGAACGGCCTTGATGCCGATCTCCAGCAGCACGTCGTCGCTCGCGTACTGGAGCCTGCCCTGCCACTCCAACGTCTGGTCCTGGTGCCTGGCGCGCAGCTTTTTCGCTTGTCCCTCAGCGGCCTCCTTCAGGTCCTGGAGCGCCTCACGGGTACGCTCGACTGCCGACTCGGTCACCGCCTGTGTTTCCTCCTGCGCCTGCTGACGGGTCTGAGTCAGGTCCTCGAGCGCGTGCTCGGGGTAGTCAGCGGTCTGATCGGTTGCGTCGTTTTCGGTTCTCATCCTTCGTCCTCTCTTTCGCGACGTGCTGTTACGCCGGATGCTCGACCCTCACAAGGTGAGTTGGCGTCACTCAGTTCGGATGATCTCCAGCTTGTCCGGAGCTGCCGACCCCAGCGCCCGGAGCGCCCAGCGGGCCGAGTTCATGCAGGTCGCGACCGCTCGGAACGGGTTGCACTCCTCTCCCATCTGGCGCACCTGCCAGTGGACCCGTGACCGCGGTCAAGCGGACAAGGCCGTTGTTTGGCGAGGACCTTCGATCCGAGGTGCGTGAGCGGTCATCACATGCTTTGCGTGATCTCGGTTCACGAATCACGCAAACCGAGTGACGACCGCTCACCCGGCCGCAGGCGTTAATCCGGGCATGGAGAAAGATCGGCTTTCGCGCCAGCAGGCGGCGGAGCGGCTGACCGACATCGCCTACGCCCTCACCGCGGGCGGGCGATTGAAGTTGGACGGCGACGCGGAGGTCAAAGTGCCGGAGGCCGGCCCGGTGGTGCTGAAGCGTAAGAGCAGGTCAAGGGGCGGCCGCGTCGTGCTCGTAATCGAACTGAGCTGGTCGGAGCCGTCGTGAGATCCGGCGTCGCCTCACGCAAGGTCCCGCCGCACGGCCACCAGCGCCGCCGGCAGGTGCCGGAGCAGATCGCGGAGATGAAGCCTCGGATTCGCCTGCTGGGCGACAAAGGCTCCGTCGAAGGCGGCGAGGGCGAAGCGCGCGAGATGGTCCGCATCCCGGCCCTCGCGCTCGACTCCGAAGATGATCTCCATCTGGCCGCGAAGGCGCTCGAGGGCCATCTCGCGAACTCGGTCCACGACCCGGTGGACCTGGCCGCCGTCGGCGTTTACGGGCTGAGTCGCCATGACCACCAGGATGCGGAGGAACGCCGGGTTCCGCTCGAGCGTCGTCCCGACTGCATCGACGAGGGCTTGCAGACGCTCGGTCTGCGAGCCGAGCCGCGCATCGAAGTCCGGCAGGGCCTCGAAGAAGCGCTCGGCGCCCCGCTCCATCACGGCGAGCAGCACCCCTTCCTTCGAGTGGAAGTAGTGGTAGATGGAGCTGGCGGGGACCCCGGCCTCCTTCACCAGGGCGGCCACCGTGGCGGCCTCGTAGCCCTTCTCCGCCATCAACCGCTCCGCGGCGTCGAGGACGAGCTCTCGCGAGCGGGTACCACGCCGGTTGGGGGTCACTTCAGTGGAGGCCATCAGCGGATCGCAGTCAAGATTGGAGTTGACATTACAAGATGTCGTCTGTAGTGTACATTCCAATAGTACGCGGCTCTTGGAGGAGGTGACATGCGCAACGAGCAGGTTCCGGTACTGATCGTCGGGGGCGGCGGAGCCGGGCTCACGGCGTCCATGCTTCTTGCCCGCCAAGGGGTGGATCACCTGCTCGTCAACGCGCGGCCGGGGACCTCAGATTTGCCGAAGGCCCATGTGCTCAACCAGCGGGCGATGGAGATCCTCGAGGACTGTGGCGTCGCCGACGAGATCGCCGAGCGCGGGACCCCGGCCGACCAGATGGCGGCGACGGCGTACTACGCGGGCTTTGCGGGAGCCCACGGTGACTCGGGCCGGCGAATCGCAAGGCTCGAGTCCTGGGGCGCGGGGGGCGAGAACGAGCTCTGGCGGGCGGCGAGCCCGTGGCGTCAGCAGAACCTTCCCCAGATCCGACTCGAGCCGGTGCTGAAGGCCGGTGCGGAGAGGCTCTCGCCTAGGAAGATACGCTTCAACCACGAGCTGACCGAGCTGAGCCAAGACGACGAGGGGGTGGACGCCGTCGTTCGCGACAACGACACGGGCGAGTCGTACACGGTGCGTTCCACCTACCTCCTCGGCGCCGACGGCGGCCGCACCGTCGCAGACCAGATCGGGGTCAGCTACGAGGGACTCGGTGTCGTCACCGAGACCGCAACACTGCATGTGAGCGCCGATTTCTCGCGGTGGGCGAGCGATCCGGACGTCCTGATCCGCTGGATCCTCTGTCCCGACTCGGGCACAATGGTGGTGATGGTCCCGATGGGGCCGGAACGGTGGGGACCGGAATCGGAGGAGTGGGTGATCCACCTGAACTACCCGGCCGATGATCCTCGGGCTCAGTCCGACGAAAAGGTCGAGGCGGACGTGAGGGCCGCGACCGGGCTCGTCGACACGCCGATCACCATCCACAAGATCACGCGCTGGTCGGTCGACGCGGTGATGGCCTCCAGGTTTCAGGTGGGACGCGTTTTCCTCGTCGGCGACGCCGCACACCGCCATCCGCCGACAGGAGGGCTTGGGCTGACGAGCGCGATCCACGACGTCCACAACCTCTGTTGGAAGCTGGGCGCAGTCTTGGACGGCCATGCCTCGCCCGGCCTGCTCGACTCATACGAGCCGGAGCGTCGCACGGCCGACGAGCGCAACGCGCAGCGCTCGCTCGAGAACGCCGTCAACCAGTTCGCGATCGTCGCCACCGCCGGCGTCTCGCACGAGAACACGCCGGAGGAGAACTGGGCGAACGTCAGGCGGATCTGGAGCGGCCGGGCCGAGGACGCCGAGCACCGGGCTGGGGTGCTGCGGCAGATCCGGATGCAGTCGATGGAGTTCAGCGAGCTGAACGTCGAGCTCGGCTACTCGTATGGGTCGGACGCGATCGCCCCCGACGGCAGCCCGGAGCCGGAGCGCGTAGACGAGATCCGCATCTATGAGCCGTCGACCAGGCCGGGCTCGCCGCTGCCTCACGCCTGGATCGACGACGAGGACGGGAATCGCCGGCCGATCAAGGGCCTTTTCTCACCCGGACGGTTCCTGCTGATTGCCGGCGAGGAGGGCGGCGCGTGGTGCGACGCCGCCCGCGAGCTCGCTGACGAAGCCGGGATCCCGCTGGACGCGGTGCGCATCGGTCACACCGACGGCGACCTCTACGACCCGCGCTCCATGTGGATCCGTCGACGCCAGATCGCGCCCGACGGGGCGATCCTGGTTCGTCCCGACCGCTTCGTCGCCTGGCGCAGCAAGTCCGCTTCGGAAGCGCCGCTCGAGCAGCTCTCGAATGCCCTGAATCAGATCCTCGCTCGACCGATCGCCGTGGAGCCTGCGGCGGCCTGATGCCATGAACGCCGAGTTCGACGTCGCGATCGTGGGATACGGCCCCGTCGGCCAGGCCCTGGCCGCGATGCTGCGGCGCGCCGGCCACGAGGTCGCCGCCTTCGAGCGCTTCAACGAGATCTATCGCTTGCCTCGCGCCGTCCACATGGACCACGAGATCATGCGCCTGCTCCAGGCCGTCGGTCTGGGCGAGCGCCTCGCCGACGAAATGGTCCCCCTGCGGGAGTACCTCTGGTTCGGCGCCGACGGCGAGGAGCTGCTGACTCTCACGCCGGAAACGCCGGCGAAGTCGGGCTGGGAGCCCGACTACCTCTTCTTCCAGCCCGAGCTAGAGCGCGCGCTCGACGAATCGTGCACCGATGACGGCGTCGCAGTGCATCGCGGCTGGGTGGCCGAGGGCCTGGTCAATGACGAGGACGGAGCGACGCTCATCCTGCGCCGTCATGACGAGGACGAGCCGGGAGAGCTCGCGCCGACGGGCGAGGTTCGCACGGTGCATGCCCGCTGGGTCGTGGGCGCCGACGGTGCCAACTCGTTCGTCCGCGAGGCGAGCGGCATCGGCCGTCGCGACCTCGGCTTCCAGGAGCGCTGGCTCGTCGTCGACGCGGAGCCTGACGACATGGCGTCCCTGGCGCACCTGCCGACCGCCTGCCAGTGGTGTGACCCGAAGCGGCCGACGACCCATGTCCAGAGCGGGCCGAGGCACCACCGCTGGGAGTTCATGCTGCTGCCGGGCGAGAGTCCTGAGGACTTCGAGGACCCTGCGCGGGTGTGGTCGCTGCTCGAGCCCTGGTTCAAGCCGGGCGACGGGCCGCTGACCCGCACCGCGGTCTACGAGTTTCGTTCGGTGCTGGCGGAGCGGATGCGGGACCGGCGCGTCCTGCTGGTCGGCGACGCGGCCCATCTGACGCCGCCCTTCCTGGGACAGGGGCTCTGCTCGGGCCTGCGCGACGCGGCGAACGCGGCCTGGAAATTGGACCTTGCCCTCCGAGGTCTGGCGCCGGATGGTTTGCTCGACACGGTCACCGAGGAGCGCCAGCCGCACAACGAGTGGGTGATCCGGTTCGCGATCGAGCTCGGCAGGGTCCTCTGCCAGCTCGACCCAGACGCGGCGGCGCAGCGCGACACCGCGCTGCGGCAGGCGGATGGGCCCCCTCCGCTCGAATTCCCGCCGCTCAGCGGCGGAGCGGTTCGATCGGGCACGGAGGACGATCCACTGGCGGGCCAGCTGAGCGTCCAGGGCATCGTCGCCGTCGATGGCCGAGAGGGCCGCTTCGACGACGTAGTCGGCCGCGGCTGGGCGCTGATCGCCGTCGCCGGCGACCCGCTCGAGCGCCTGGATCCAGAGCAGCGCGAGCTGCTGGACAGGCTGGGCGCGACCATCGCCTCGCTCGACCCCGCTTCCCCGGGGGGCGTCGCCGATGCCGACGGACGCCTCACCGCGTGGCTCGACGCGCATGGCGCGCATGCGGTGCTGGTGCGCCCCGACTTCTACGTCTTCGGCAGCGCCGCCTCGGACACCGAGGTGCCGACGCTGATCGACGACCTGCGTGCCCAGGTCGGCCTCACGACTCAACCCCTGAACCAAGGAGCACTGAAATGACGGACTCGACGAAAGTCATCCACCCGAAGTTCCACCACTTCAACCTCAAGACCACCCGGCTGCAGGAGATGATCGACTTCTACTCCGTCCTCGTCGGGGCCGAGGTCAACTTCCAGGACGATGTCGGCGCCTGGCTCAGCAACGACGAGGCCAACCACCGGATCGCTCTGCTGGCGTTCCCCGGCTTCACGCGACGACCCGGAGAAGGAGACCCGCACCGGCCTGCATCACTCGGCTTTCGAGTACGGGAGTTTCGACGATCTCAACGCGACCTACCTGCGGCTCAAGGATGCCGGGATCGAGCCCGACTTCTGCCTCGACCACGGCATGACGTTCTCCTACTACTACGCCGACCCCGACGGCAACCACGTCGAGCTCCAGGTCGACAACTTCGGCGACTGGGCGAAGTCGACGGAGTGGATGCGGACCTCCGAGGATTTCAAGGCGAATCCGATCGGGCAGTTCGTCGATCCCGAGAAGGTGGCGGCCGACCACGCCGAGGGCGTCGAGTTCGAGGAGATCCACGGCAAGGCGATGGCCGGCGGCTACGCGCCCGAGCAGGCGCCCGTCGAGATTCCGGAGGCGTCTCATGAAGCGCTGCAGGTTCGAGGCCGACGGCGAGGTCCGCAGCGGGATCGTTGACGGAGGATGACGTCGTTGACCCGTATCGCGGGGACCGCCATCCGCTCGAGGAGGTGCGCCTGCTGGCGCCTGTCCGGCCGCGGAAGTTCCTCGGAATCGGGCTCAACTACGCCGACCACATCGCCGAGTCGCGGGATGGAGGCGCCGGAGTTCCCGGTCTTCTTCAACAAGCAATCAACTTGCGTGGTCGGGCCCGGGCGACGACGTGCACATGCCACGCGTCTCCAGCCTGCTCGACTACGAGGGCGAGCTCGCGATCGTGATCGGCGAGCGCTGCCGCCATGTCTCCGAGGAGCGCGCCCCGGAGGTGATCGCCGGCTACACCATCGCCAACGACCTCTCGGTACGCGACTGGCAGCTGCGCACACCGACGATGACGTTGGGCAAGTCGTTTGACACCCACGGCCCGCTCGGGCCCTGGGTCGTGACGGCCGATGAGCTCGGCGATCCGCACGGGCTCTCGATCAAGACCTACGTCAACGACGAGCTGCGCCAGGACGGCAACACAAGCGAGATGATCTATGACTGCTTCCAGCAGGTCGCCCATCTCTCCGAGGCGTTCACCCTGGAGCCCGGCGATGTGATCGCCACCGGCACGCCCGCCGGGATCGGCGCGGCGCGGCAGCCGTTCCCGGAAGGCCTGCTCAAGATCGGCGACACCGTCAGGGTCGAGATCGAGGGGATCGGCACGCTCGAGAACACCGTCGTCGAGGAGCCCGAGGGGTTCGTCGTGGCGGAAACAACCGAGGAACCGGTGTGGGCGACCTGACCGACGAGCTGCGCGACTTCCTGGACGAGCACCGCGTCGGCGTGCTGGCCACGATCGCCTCCGACGGCAGGCCCCGCCAGTCGGTCGTCTACTACGTACGGGATGGCGACCGGCTGCTGATCTCGACCCTGTCGGAGCGCCTCAAGGCGAAGCGACGTGCGGCGCAGCGGCTGGGCGTCGCTGTCGGTTCGGGGAGACGAACAGCCATATCCGTCGGCGACCTTCTCGGGCCCCGCGGAGATCTTGACGAAGAACATCGGGCCTCCCACCGCCCGGATCATGCAGCGCATTGCCGGGACGGAGGAGGTCCCCGAAGTAGAGACCGACGAAGCGCTCGCAGCCATCGATCGAGTCATCCTGGCGATCACGCTGGAGCGCGTCAGCGCGATCACCCATATGTAGGTCATTCGCCGCGGTCGGTTGAGCGGTCGCTCGCCGTTACGACTTCCCCCTTGCCAGTGGGGTCCCATTCGAGGGCCCAATCTGCACGAAAGTCAGAGCAACTCAGACCAACTAGCCGCGCCTGAGGACGCCTAGACCGGACTCAACAGGACCCATTCACACGACTAGCGCACTCGGCTGGGGGCCGAGAGGTCGCTGGTTCAAATCCAGTCGCCCCGACTAGAGCCGTGGGGCTCTGGCCGGTGCGGGCACAATCCACGTATGCCCGCGATTGGCCTGTTGGGTGACGTGATGCTCGGCCGCTCCGTCCGAGACCATCTGCGGGAAGCACCGGCGGCGGAGCTTTGGAGTGACGAGATGCGCTCGCTCTGCGGCTCTCTCGATCTGATGATCTGCAACCTGGAGTGCTCCGTCTCGGAGCGCGGGGAGCGCACTCGCCGGATCCCCGGCAAGCGGTTCTTCTTCCGCGGGCCCCCTGCTGCGGCTGAGGCGCTGCGGGCGATCGGGGTGCGCGCGGCCTCGCTCGCCAACAATCACGCTCTCGACTATGAGGAGGAGGCGCTTGCTGACACTCTCGAACTGCTGGCGGGCAGCGGAGTCGCCGCCGGAGGCGCAGGGGCCGAGGCCATAGCCGCGCGTCGGCCAGTCGTCGCTGAGGCAGGCGGGCAGCGCGTGGGAATGCTCTGCGTTGCAGATCACCCGTCTGAATATGCGGCGGGCCCACGGAGGTACGGGATCGCCCACGCCGAGCTGCAACACGGAGTGCCGGACTGGCTCCTTGAGGAGCTGGCCAAGCTTTCCGACGCATGCGAGCTGATGATCGTCTACCCGCACTGGGGCCCAAACATGAGCACTTCACCTGCGTCCTGGCAGCGGCGGGCCGCCGCTGCCCTCCAGGACGCCGGAGCCAGCCTCGTCGCCGGGCATTCGGCGCACGTGTTCCATGGGATCGAGTGGGGCGAAGGCGGAGCGGTGCTGTACGACCTTGGGGATGCCCTCGATGACTACCGCGTCGATCCGGTGCTGCGCAACGACCTTGGGGTACTCGCCATCTGGCGTCCGGGGGAGAACGAGGAGGAGCTGGAGCTCGTGGGGTTGAAGCTCGAGTTCTGCCACACGGGAGTGGCGCGTGAAATGGACGCAGAGTGGATCGCAGCGCGGCTGAACAGTGCCTGCGCGGAGCTAGGCACCCGAGTCGAGCGCGTGGCCGAGAACCGATTCCGTATCAGGCCCGGGTGAGCAGTCAATTGTCGGCCACGGGCCGAAAGGTCGCTGGTTCAAATCCAGTCGCCCCGACTCACTAGCCCAGTGTCAGCGCGTAGTAGTGTCGGATGCAGGCAGCCTTCCCACAGGGAACTGCGACCGGAAAGGAGAATCATGGCCACCGCGACGCTGTCGAAGGAAATTCTGGAAGCGCACCCGTGGCAGGCCAACATCGACCGCGACGTGCTTGCCCGTTGCATCGACGAGTGCCTCGCATGCGAGATGTCCTGTACCGCCTGCGCGGATGCGAGCGTCGCGGAGGAGGACGTCGCGAATCTCCGCAGGTGCATTCGCCTCTGCCTGGACTGTGCCGACACCTGCGATGCGACCGCACGCGTCATCGCTCGCCAGACCGAGTACGTCGGCTCGATCTCTAAGGCGCAAGTGTCGTCATGCAGGCAGCTGTGTGTTCTTTGCGCCGAGGAGTGCGAGCGCCATGCCGAACACCACGAGCACTGCCGGATCTGTGCCGAGGAGTGCAGGAGATGCATGGAGGCCTGTTCGGCGGTACTGGACGCCATCGGGTAGCGCCATGGCCGGTGGAGGGCGACACGCGCTTTCTGCGTCCGTCGGCGGCTCGAACACCAGACTTGCTCGCGCCGACGGCGTGAGTCAAATCACCAGAGTTAGCCGCTGCGGGACCCTTCCTGCAGGGCGCTAGGTTGCAGTCCGTGGCGACCATGGAATCGACTGCACCACGTAGTGTCCCCGCACAGCCCGGCCTGGTCCAGTTCGGATTGGTGGGCATTCTCCTGGGGCTGGCCGCGATCGCGTGGGTCGCGACCGGTGACCGGATGGCGGGGATGGACGCGGGGCCCGGGACCAATCTCGGCACACTCGGCTTCTATGTCACTGCTTGGGTCGTGATGATGGCCGCGATGATGTTCCCGTCCATCTGGCCGATGGTCACCATGTACAGCCGGATCCAGGAAGGGAAGCGGGCCAGGGGGCGGGATGTTCAGCTGGGTACGACCGCGGCCTTCGTTGGCGGATACCTGCTGACCTGGACCGCGTGGGGGCTTTTCGCGTATGCCGTGTATGAGATCGGCAGCTCGGTCTGGCCGGACGCCTTTGCCTGGGAGCGCGGGGGGCCTTACTTCGCGGGCGCGGTGATCATTGCCGCGGCTCTCTATCAGCTCACACCGCTGAAGGACGCCTGCCTGAAGAGGTGCCGCAGCCCGATGATGTTTCTCATGAACGCCTGGCAGCCGGGGCGGATCGGCGCGCTGCGGATGGGCCTCGCCCACGGTGCCTGGTGCGTCGGCTGCTGCTGGGGACTGATGGCCGCGTTGTTCGCCCTCGGCGTTATGAGCGTCGGCTGGATGGTCTTCATCGCGGCGTTGATTGCGGCGGAGAAGCTGCTGCCTTGGAGAGCGCTCGCCAGTTATGGCATCGCGGCGCTGCTCCTGGCGGTGGGCCTGCTCCTGGCCTTCACCCCGTCAAGCGTTCCCGGCTTGACCCTGCCGGACTCGCCGGAGGCGACGAGAGCCAACGAGATGCACCATGACTCGATGGGCGGGGGGATGGAGACTCACGACGAGCACTCGATTCCCTCGGGATCGATGGACGACGAGGGCATGCCGGCCGACGAGATGCCCGGCAACTAGCGGGCTTCGCTCAGAGCTCGTCCTCGCTCGACCACTCGAACGGTATGTGCTTGGCCGAGCGTCCGGCCCAGTCCCACTGGTACCCGTAGGCATCGACCTCATTCTTGGTCGCGATCCCATAGGTCATTGGACCGCTGTTGGGGCCGGCCTCCGAGCCGGGCATGTTCGTGACCTCGACGTTCTCTCCGGGACGGGTCGTTGGCCCGGTCAGCACCTCAGCGCTGCCGCTGGCCTGACCGTTGATCTCGAGGCTCCAAGAACTCGAGTCGTCGGCGATCCGGAGGTCGATCGAGGCGAACTCGATTCCCTTCACCTCGCCGAAAGCGCTCTCGGCGAGCGCCTGCGGCCAGCTGCCCGCCTGTCCGCCGAAGATCGCCTGTAGCGCCTCGCGCTGGGCGTCATCGGCGCTCGCTTCGATGAACAGTCCGGCGTCCATCTTGACGTCCTCATCCCAGATGTTCCCGTCGAATTCGACGACTCCGGCCACGGCCAGCCCATCGAGCTTGGCGTCGCCGTAGGTGCCCTCCCGGATCCGCCACGCGACGATTCCCTGGCAGTCACCCTCGGTCGGCGGCCGTCCCCAGGAGCACGGACACGGCACGGCGCACTTGCAGAAGTCAATGAAATCCCCGGTCACGCGCCACTTTTCAGCCATCGCACGCTCCTCAACTCGACCGCGCGAATCCTACACCTGGCCAAGCGCGCCTGGGAGGAGAAATAGCAGGGGCAGGTACTCTGAGGTGGCGTAGCGATGAAACGGAGGTAGAGCCGATGGCGGAGCACAAGACAGGAACCCGCGAGGAATGGCAAGCGGCCCGGGACGAGCTGGCGAAGCTCGAGGCCCAGCAAGCGGAGCAAAACGAGGAGATCAAGAGGAAGCGGCTGGACCTCCCCTGGGTCCCGGTCGAGAAGGAGTACGAGTTCGACACCGAGGACGGCAAGAAGACCCTCATAGAGCTCTTCGATGGCCGCTCGCAGCTGCTCGCCTACAACATCATGTACGGCCCTGATTACGAAGTCGGTGCTTGCCCCGGCTGCACCAGCGTTGGGGACGGACTCGACGGTTCGCTCGTCCACCTGAACCACCGCGACGTGACGCTGATCTGCTTCTCGCGGGCGCCGATCGACCGGCTGACCGCCTACAAGGAGCGGATGGGCTGGAAGTTCCCGTACGTGTCGACCTACGAAACGGATTTCCCCTGGGACTTCGGGCTCGCGCTCACCGAGGAGCAGGCGCAGCAGATCCCCGAGGTGAAGGAGATGATCGCCGACCCTCCCGACTGGCTACAGGACTGGTCGAACCAGATCGGAGCCGAGCTGAAGGACGGCCTGCGAGAGGGACCGAGCTGGATCGCGTTCGCGCGGGAGAACGGGACCGTCTACCACACCTACACGGTGATGGCGCCCGACCCGTTCGTCGCCCCGTACTTCGCGTTCCTGCTCGACCGGACGCCGAAGGAGCTCAAGGGCGACGCCCAGTTCCGGGCCTGGCGGAAGGACGAATACGACGAGGTCGCCGCAAGCGGGTAGCCCTTCGGGCGCCCGCCTTCGGTCGCCTTTCATCAGTAGCTCAGCTGCTCATCCCAGTCCGGTCGCCCCTCGCGGGTGAGGTCGAACAGGTTCCAAAGCGGCTCGAGGGTGCCGACGCTGCGGTGATCTTGCCCCGGGTCGGCCGGCGCGAAGGTGAGCTCCGCGCCCCAGAAGTGGCGGATGGTTCCGCCGTCGCGGTGGAACACGTTGAGCATCGGAATCTGGGATCCGTCGGCCGCTTCCCCGAAGTAGTCACGGTTGTAGGTGTTGGCGGCCGATGAGAGGAGCCGCAGCTTCCGCCAGCCGCGCTCTTCGCCCCAGACGAGGAGCCGCGACAACGGCGTCTTCGCCACCACTGCGAAGTTGATCTGCTGACTTGCGTGTTCCGCAGCGCCGTCGAGCTGGTCGAGAAGGGCCACGCAGGACGGGCAGGGGCCTTCCTCGAGTGGCAGGAGCGCCGTCTCCCCCGTCGTGGGCCCGGGGCGGTCGCCTCCGTAGGCCCGCGGGAACATGAAGTTGTAGATCACCAGGGAGTCCCTGCCAGGCGCGAACAGCTCCGACATCCGCACGTCGGCGGGGTTGCCGTCCGCGGCCTTGCCCTGGAAGACGTAGTCCTCGGGGACGACGCCGCCGGGCGGCAGCTCGCGCCTGGCGGCGGCCACCGCCTCCATTTCGCGGCGCAGCTCGATCTCGCGCTCCAAGAGCCGGTCACGCGCCGCCCTGTACTCCGCCGACTCTCCCGGAAATGTGATGCTCATCTCACGCTCCCTTCTTCGATCGCGACCCGCTTGCTACGGGCCGGCTGCGGCCTTGGCCTCCTCCTCCGCATCGTGCTTCGGCAGCTCAACGCCGGCGACCTCGTAGGCCTCAGGTTGGTCGAGAGTCTCGCGCTCCAGTAAGGCGCGGGCTAGGGCATCGAGCCGCTTCCGTTCGCCCTTCAGGAGCTCGACCACGTCGTCCTCGGCCCCATCGACGATTCGCCTCACCTCCTCGTCGACGAGCTGCTGGGTCGCCGTCGACGCGGGTAGCGCCCCAGGCAACAGCGCGCCGTCCTGGCGGCCGTCCGTGACTGCAACAGCACCGATCGCATCGCTCATCCCCCAGCGACCGACCATGCCGCGGGCTGTCTGGGTGAGGTTCTGTATGTCCGACTCCGCGCCCGTGGTCAGGTCGCCGAAGACGACCATCTCCGCCGCGCGGCCGCCGAGCGCGACCTTGATCTTCGCGAGGAGCTCGTCGCGCCCGTAGTTGTAGCGGTCGCTCTCCGGGGTGGCGAGCGTGACTCCGAGTGCCTGGCCGCGAGGGATGATCGAGACCTTGCGCACCGGGTCGGCGCCGGGGGTGAGCATGCCGACCAGCGCGTGGCCGGACTCGTGGTAGGCGGTGCGCTCTCGATCCGCGTCGGTCATGACCACCTGGCGCTCGGTGCCGAGAATGATCTTCTCGATCGCGTCGGTGAAGTCCCTCTGCTCGACTGAGGTGTGATCGCGGCGGGCTGCGAACAGCGCCGCCTCGTTGACCAGCAGGGCGATATCGGCTCCGGTCGCGCCCGGCGTCGAGGCCGCGAGGCGGTCGAGGCCTACGTCGGGCGCCAGTGGCACCGATCGTGTGTGGATCTTCAGGATCTCCACGCGGCCCTTGCGGTCGGGCGCGTTGACGGCGATCCGCCGGTCGAACCGTCCCGGGCGAAGGAGTGCGGGGTCGAGGACCTCGGGGCGATTTGTCGCGCCCAGGACGATCACGTTCGTGTCGGCCTCGAAGCCGTCCATCTCGGTCAGGATCTGATTCAGGGTCTGCTCGCGCTCGTCGTGGCCGCCGCTGATCCCGCCCACGTTGCCCGAGCGCGAGCGCCCGATCGCATCAAGCTCGTCGATGAAGACGATCGCGGGCGCCGCCTCCTTAGCCTGCTTGAACAGGTCGCGCACGCGCGAGGCGCCCACACCCACGATCGCCTCGACGAACTCTGACGCGGACAGCGAGAAGAACGCCGCGTCTGCTTCGCCCGCGACCGCTCTCGCCAACAGCGTCTTGCCGGAGCCGGGCGGCCCGTAGAGCAGCACGCCGCGGGGGACCCGGGCGCCGAGCTTTGTGTAGCGCTGCGGGTTCTTCAGGAAGTCCACCACCTCGACGAGCTCGTCCTCGGCCTCGTCGATCCCGGCCACGTCGTCGAAGGTGACGCGCTCCTGCCCGTCTGCCTTGACACGACGTGCTGTGGAGCGCCCGAACCCGCCCAGCACGCCGCCGGCTCCACCTCGCGTCTGGCGCCGAAACAACCAGATGAAGAACGCCACCAGCAGGATCGTCGGCAGGAAGCCGAGCAGAAGCGTGACCCACAGCGACCGGCCCTCGTCGGGCGGCTCCGCGTTGATGACCACGTCCTGGCGATCGAGCAGGCTGGTGAGCTGAGCGGGATCGATGAAGGCGGGGACCTCAGTCTCGAAGCTCGTGACGGTCACGGGCTCAGCATCCCCTGGAGGGTCGTAGCTGGTCTCGTTCTTCAGCTCGCCCTCGATCGAGTCCGCCTGCGAGCTGATCTCGCTGACGTTGCCGGCCTCGACCTGGTCGACGAAAAATGGCTGGTACGGCACCCGCTCGCGATCCTCGGGCTGGCCGGTGACGAACGAGATCACCACGTTCACCAGCAGCAGACCCAGCAGGACCGAGATGAACAGCCGGCTGCGGGGGATCATCGGCGGCTTGTCCGTCTCTGGGGCTCCGCGACCGTCGCGCGCCGGATCCACGCGCCAGCCGGATTCGCCCTCCTTCCGAGGCGGCGGGTTCTCAGCGGGCGGGTCGGGGGCCAGGTGGCTCACTGTACTCCTGCATGCGAGTACCGCTCGCCCCGTGACCAGTGTGTTTGCGAGGCGTGGCCACCCGGACCCTCGCTGGCTCAAATCCAGTCGCCCCGACTAGCCTGGCAATCGCGTGTACGCGGCCGTGACGTTGACCGTGATCGAGCCCGGCTTCGGGTTCTTCACGGGCTTCGTCTCTAGTATCGCCGGGCTCAAGAGGTCGCCCACTCTTTTGCCGGTTGAGCTGACGCCCTAATGAACTCGCTTACCTCGAGGACGCGGTCCTTGAGCAGGTAGCCGAACCCGCTTTGCGAAAATCACGTTTCCTTCTTCTACTTCTTCTTCTTCTTCTTCTTCTTGCACTTCTTCTTCTTCGCGGCCGCGGCGCCCTTCTTGCCCTTCTTCTTCTTCTGCACTTCTTCTTCTTCGGCTGGAGCGGTGGCTTGGGAGGCGGCACCACAGCCGGGGTCGTGACGACCGTACCGGGGGCGCAGCGGAACTGCACTGGGATGCGTACGCCCGGTGCGCTTTCGGGAAGCAACACGTTGATCAGCAAGGTGTTGTTCGCCTGGGTGGGCGGTGCCGTCGCGATCGAGTCCTGTCGGTAGTTGATCGTGCCACTGGGCCCAGCGGTCCACGACAGGTTGTCGTAGGACACGGCGAACGAGCCAGCAGTAGCGGTCTCATCGCCGGTGCCCGGAGTCCCGTTGGGATCCGTGATCGTCGTCGTAACCGTCACTGAGCCGTCCGGCGGGGAGCCCCCCTCTGTGTTGGTGGTCTGGGTGCCCTGAACTGTGTTCGTGGCCTCGATCTTCGTCTGCACGCTGGCGTCAACGGTGTTCTCGCCAACTTGAAGGAGGCCGAGGTTGTAACCGGCCACGAAGATCGCACCGGGGATGGCGGCGCTCTGATTGAGGCCACTCAGCGTGGTCGGATCACCCGGCGGCACCGAAGGCAGCCCGTCGTCACCGGACGTGGTGACCTCGATTTGGCTGAAGTTCGCCGAAACGCTGTTCGTACAGGCGTTCGACACCGTGGGATCGCCCGGCGGGGCGGACTCCGTGATCTCCGTCGTATGGAACGACGAGGCTGGATCAATCAGTGTGATCGTCTGTGTCTGTGCCGACGCAACGCTCACCGAGAAGGCACACGCCGCAAAAGCGGCAGTCATGGACGCAAGTGCTGACCGAAGGCGGCAACCACATAGCTTTCTAGTAATCATCACCTCTCCTTTGCCTGATTTCATGCTGGTGGATCAGCTACCGCGCGGGCGCTGCCGCTCGGGAGGCCCGTACTGCTGGACTCCGCGGATGTGGTCGGCGTTGATCAAGACTACTTCGCCATCGGTCTCAGTGACCTTGATCAGGGGAATGTGCGGCATCGTTGCTCCGCTGATCTCGTTCTTGATCTGCTCAACGCTGCTCTGCACGTTCTTCCTCTCGCCGTTGTCGAAGATGATCACGGCGTTGTTCTCGATGGCGGCCATGAGCACAGCCTATCCCTGTTACTACGACATCGGGTTAGGTCATCTTCGCCTTCTCGGGTGGTACCGCTTTGGTACCGGCTGATGCGTCCTATCTGTCCGAATCGTTCAGAAGCGTGGATGCGATGGACGTTCTGGACGCTCCAGGAAGCATCGACACCTGAATCCGCTCGGCTGGGGGCCGAAAGGTCGCTCGTTACTCCTCAAGCCCCCTCAAGCCCGGCGGCTTCGAGGGCCTGGTCCCGATCGCCGTAGTCGATGAAGTGTGTAAGGCGCCCATCCTTGTACCGCGCCCCGAAGAATGGCCTCGATGTCGCGGCGGTTCATCGCCTCGATGCCCTCTCGCATCAGGTCGACGTTGTCCTGCGACATCGCCCGCGCAGTACGGGCTCAGACATGATGCGGATACAACCATCCGCGCAGGAGGCGGGTCACGCGCGGCATTACGACCCAGGTCATCAGCGGGACCGCGATCGCGGTCGTGGCGCCCAGTCTCAGGGCCAGCGGCAGCCCTTCGAGCAGCGGGCCGGTCACGACGACGATGGCGGTGATCAGGGGGAAGATCGTGATCCAGGTGAGCAGCGCCATCTTGTACGGCGGCGGCGGGGGCACCCCCGGCTGATCCGGCAGGGTGAACCAGGACTCGAGGCCGGTCACGAAACTGGTGCGGATCGGCCCGATCACGTGTGGCTCGGCGCGCTCGAGCCAGGAGGCGCGCTCCTCGGAGTCGAGCCAGGCGCGCAGGTGCTCAGCGTTGTCGAACCGGTAGACGGTGCGGTACTGGCCGCCGGTCCCGCTCTGCGGCCTGAACACCTCGACGCCGAGATGGCCGGGGAACCGGCTCGCGGCGTCGATGATCCCCTCGAGGACCTCGCTCATAGGAGGCCTCGTGACCGGGCTTGACGCGCCGGGTCACGGTCGTCGTCACGGGAGCGTCACCTGCGTCCGGCGGCGTCGAGGCCGAGCCGCGCTCGCCGGTCAAGCCGTCTCCGCGTCCTTGAACTGCAGCAGTCCGATCGAGTTCCCGTGCGGGTCGACGAACCAGGCCGCGAACGCGAAGCCGACGTCGGCGACGCCGTCGACGGTCTTCAGTCCGGGTTCGTCGTATTCCACGACATCGACGCCGCGCGAGCGGAGCTCTGCCACCTCCGCGGCCACGTCGCTCACTCGCCATGAGGCCTTGGTCTGCGGCTCGCTCGTGCCGGTGGAGCTGCGGGTGATGACGAGGCGGCTGTCACCGCCGCACTTGAAGGTTAAGAAGTCATCGCTTTCGATCAGGACCTCCAGCCCGATTTTCTCGCCGTAGAACTCCTTGACGACGCCGAGGTCGGTCGCCAGGATCATCACATCGATTGGGTGGTTTGCGAGCATCGATTCTTACCTCCTCAGGTCCCCAGCGCCTCGATCATCAGGCGCGCGGCCGCCCTACCCGAGTACTGCTGCTGGCCCGTGATCAGGTTGCCGTCGCGCACGGCGTGCGGCTTGAAGCGCCCGTTGACGATGAAGTTGGTGTTCTCGAGCTTCCTCGCCTCCTCCTCGATCCAGAACGGCTGGACCTTCTGACCGACGAACTCGTCCACGAAGCGCTCCTCGGAGTTTGCGAACCCGGTCCAGGTCTTGCCCTCGACGAGCAGGCGACCATCGGAGAGCCGCGTCTTCAGGAGCACGCACGTCGCGTGGCAGATCACGGCCGTCACCTTGCCGGCCTCGTAGAAGGAGGTGACGAGCGCCTGCACCCGGTCGTCGTCGAAGAAGGTGTACATGGGGCCTTGGCCGCCGACGAGCAGCGCCCCGTCGTAGTCGTCGACCCGAACTGCGGTAAGCGGCCTCGATTCCTCGGTCAGCTTCATGTGCGCAGGGGAGCTGATGAAGCCGAGGCTGATCAGGTCCTCGGCCGAGTACCCAGACTCGTCCCGCGGATCGCTCCAAGGGTCGCCCTGCAGCGGACCGCCCTCCGGGCTCGCGACATCCACCTCGTAGCCGCGCTCGGTGAAGTCGAGGAAGGGATGCGAGAGCTCGGCCCACCAGAAGCCGATCGGCGACCCGGTCTGCTCGGAGACTGCCGGGTTCGACGCGACGATCACAACTCGCTTTGGTCGCTCGGGATTGAGGATGTCGACTGCCGCACTCAACGCTAGAAGTTCAGCGCCCGCTCGGCGAACGCCAGGGTCGGGCCAAACTGGCCATAGACGGCGGGTGGTCGTCCGGGGTCGTCATCTGAAGCTCCCTAAACGGTAGGGCGCGCGTTGGGCTGGGGCAACACGAACGGCGTATCGGGCTAGACGGACCCGGTCAGAGTCGAGCGCGCGACCTCCACGAACGTCCCCACTGCGGGCGAGCTGTCGTCGCTGCGCCAGACCACGCATGTTTCGAGCAAGTCGGTCGGCTCGCTGATCGCGACCGCGATGATCCCGTCAGGAAGTCCGCCCGCGACCGTCTGCGGGGCCATGGCGACGGCCGGGATCTCGGCCAGCACGCCGAGGTCCCAGCCAGTGTGGAATGACTCGTTCCGAACTCGCGGCTCGAAGCCGGCTCGTCGGTAGATGGCCATGAACGCATCGTGCAGCCGCGGCGCGATCTCCCGCGGGAACAGGACGACCTCCTCGTCGGCGAGCTCCGAGAGCGGGATCGCCTCCTCACGCGCGAGCGAGTGAGTCTCCGGCAGCAGCGCGACGAGGCCCTCCTTGCGAACCGGGGCGAGCTCCAGCTCCACCGCGATCTCGGGACAGAGGCTGAGGGCGACGTCGATGCTGCCGCTGTCGAATGCCGGAGGCATCCGGGCGTTCCACATCTCCTGGGCCAGGAGCTCGACGCCCGGGTGAGCTGACCGGTAAGCCCTGCCGAGCGCCGGGAGCGTCTCGAAGCGCGTGCTCCAGGAATAGGCAAGCCGCAGCCGGCCGAGCTCGCCGGCACCAGCGCGCTTGGCGTCCTCGGCCGCCCGCTCGGCATCCGCGAGCGTCCGCCGGGCTCCCGCGAGGAACGCGCGTCCAGGCGTCGGTGAGCCTCACCTCGCGGGTGGTGCGGACGAAGAGGTCGACGCCGAGCTCGCGCTCGAGCTGGCGGATCGCCGCGCTCAGCGGAGGCTGGGCCATGTGCATTCGCTCAGCGGCGCGGCTGAAGTTGAGCTCCTCCGCCACGGCGATGAAGTAACGCAGGTGACGCAGCTCGACCATTTGGGGGAGCGTAACCGTCCCCATACCCGCTCCGTCTCGGCTCAGATCGGATTCGTGTTGTGCCTGGGCGGGGTGGTTCCTACCCTCGGATGAGTGGCTCCGACCGTGCACACCTACCGCTCCGGCGAGACGGGCTTGTTCGTCAACTCCTACCTGGTCGAGGGCGACGAGGGAGTGGTCGCGATCGACGCGCCGCTTCTGCTGTCCGATGGTCACGCTTATCGCGCCCGGCTCGAGGCTCTCAAGAAGCCGCTACTCGGCGTGCTGGTTACGCACCCGCATCCCGATCACTACAACACGATCACCGAGCTGCTCGCCGGCGATGATGCGCCGGTGATCGCGCATCGCGACGTCGATGCGGAGATCCGAGCAAAGGACGACGTCAAGCGCGCCCAATGGTCACCGATGTTCGGGGACGAGTGGCCGGCCAGCGCGACGTTCCCGAACCGGACCGTGGCGGACGAGGAGTCGGTGGAGCTCGGCGACCTGCGGTTCACCGCCTGGGACTTCGGGCCCTGCGAGAGCGAGAGCGAGACCGTCTGGCTGCTGGGCGACGGCGAGACTGCGTTCATCGGCGACCTCGCCTTCAACGGCACGCACTCATATCTGGCGGACGGGCACACGGACGCGTGGCTGCAGGCAATCGACCGCGCGGAGGAGGCCCTCGCCGGCGTGGGCACCTTCTACGTCGGCCACGGGGCCTCCACTGAGCCCGCCGTCCTCGCCGAGCAGCGCCGCTACCTGCTGACGGTGCGCGAGGCGATCGGGCGCGTTGGAGACGGCCGCGCGGAGCTGAGCGTGGACGAGGCGAACCGCGTGGTGAGCCTGATGGAGCGCTACGCACCGAGCGCTCCGCTCAGCTGGCTCGTCGGGGCCGGCGCGTCGGCGGTCGCCGCCGAGCTCGCACAGGACGCCGCAACCGAATAATCGTCGAGTGGATGGCTACAAGGCTCCGAGGGGAAGTGACCGGAAATGGTCAACCAACGAGTCAAGCAAAAGGGATAGGCATGTATTACACGCGTCAAGACCACGAGGCCTCGATAACCATCCGTCCCGCCCGCGCGAATGACGCCGAAGCGCTGCGGCGCCTCGCCCAGCGCGACAGCGCCTCCGTGCCGGATGGTCGGCTGCTGGTCGCGGTTGCCGACGGCGAGCTGCGGGCCGCGGTCTCGATCACGGACGGCGAGGGGATCGCCGATCCCTTCCACCCCAGCGCATGGTTGGCGCGGCTGCTCAGCACGCGCGCCGCGCAGCTCCGAGGCTCGGGCGACGGCCTGCGTGCCCGCCATCTAGGTCGGCTTGAAGTCGCGACGGACCACAAAGACGAAAGGAACCACGTGACTGACACTTACACGGTTGAGCGCAAGATCCACGTCGAGGCCCCCGCGTCGGCGGTCTACGAGCGGATCGTCGACTTCCATCGCTGGCCCGCGTGGTCACCGTTTGAGGAGCTCGACCCCGGCATGGACCGCACCTACACAGGCGCCGAGTCCGGGGTCGGCGCCGTCTATGAGTGGTCGGGCAGCCTCAAGGCCGGGGCCGGCCGCATGGAGATCGTGGACGCCGTCGACGATGAACGGGTCATGATCGACCAGCGCAACCGTAAGCCGTTCCGGTCGGAGAGCACCACGTCCCTCGCACTCGACGACTCGGGCGACGGCACGGCCGTCACATGGTCCATGACGGGACCGGTGACGCTCATGACGCGGATCATGGGCATCTTCAAGTCCATGGACCGGATGGTCGGTCCGCTCTTCGAGCACGGACTGGCGAGGCTCAAGGCCGACGTCGAGGCCGCTTGACCTTCGCCGACCGGTCCGGACCGTGGACCGCCGTCGCCGGTGCCCATCCGGCGCTTGGCGCATGAGCGCCGCGATCGAGGCCAGCGACGGCGTCCTGGCGGCGCACATCGTCGCCGGGGCGGCCGGCCTCGTTCTCGGGGCCGCGGCGCTAGGCGCCGAACACCCGCCCGCGTATCGGAGTCGGGCCGGGGCGGGCTATGTATGGGCGGTGGCGGCCGTCGCGATCACCGCGATCGCCCTCGTCGCCCTTGACGAGTGGGAGCTTTGGTGGCTTGTGCCGCTCGCCGTCCTCGCCCTCTCCCTGGCCCTGGCCGGCTATGTCGCCCCGGCCCGCAGGCGCGGCCCCTGGATCCGGCCCTATGCCCACGGACAGGGAGGGGCCTACATCGCCCTGGTCACCGCGCTGCTCGTGGTCTCCCTCCCCGGAGCGGCAGCCACGGCCGCGTGGATCATCCCAACGCTCATCGGCCTTCCGCTGATCGAGCGGCGCGTCAGCCACATCAAGGAGGGTCTAGCCACCGTCAAGGGGAACCCCTGATCAGTGGCGTCAGCCCCCCAAACGGTGAACAGCGCTCGCAGGGCGTGAGCCCGGCGCTGGTTTTCCGGGAAGCGCCGGTGATCACGATCGGTCAGCAGCCGTTGGCGACAAAAACGTCGGTATTGTTACCCATATGGCGAACGATCCGTTCAAGGCTCTGGCCCACCCGATCCGACGCGGCATCGTTGAGCGCCTCGGTTCGGGTCCGGCAACCGTCGGCGAGGCGTCGAAGGGCTTTGGCGTTTCGAAATCCACCATCTCGAAGCATCTGAAGGTGCTCGAGCGCTCAGGCGTGGTCGTCCGCAGGATTGAGGGGCGTACCCATCGACTCTCGCTCGATCTGAACTCGCTCGGGGAGACGATCGACTGGGTCGATCGCCAGCGGCTGATCTGGGGGCGGATGCTCGACGCGGTTGACGAGTACGTGGCGGAGGGAAGGAAGGAGTGACGGACCAGCCTCAACCGAGTTCGGACTCTGTGCGGCTCGAGCGAAAGATCGCCGCGCACCGGGAGACGGTCTTCGACGCCTGGTTGACCGCCGACGTCCTGAAGCGTTGGTGGCCCGCCGGTTCCGACTGGGAGACGCCGATCGCCCAGGTCGATGCGAGCGTGGGCGGAAAGCTCCGGTTGGTGATGCGCAGCCCCGATGGCGAGGAGTTCGGGGGCACCGGAGAGTTCATCGAAATCGAGCGGCCGGAGCGGCTCGTCTACAGCTGGACCTGGGACGGACACGGTGCACACCAGGGCACGAACCTCGTTGAGGTTGAGTTCAGGGACATGGGGCATGGCACCACGCTTGTGGCCCTCACGAACAGCGGTCTTCCCGACGTAGAGGCCAAGCGTGCTCACCGGGAGGGCTGGCAGGCGTCCCTCGACAATCTCGAGCGCGTAGTCCGGGAATGAACGGGCAGTCACCGGCGCCCCACCCAGATCGCTGGCTGGCGCTGGCGCTGCTCGGCACCGCCTTCTTCATGGTGATCCTGGACAGCACGATCGTGTACGTGGCCCTGCCGCAGATCCAGGACGCCCTCGGGTTCTCGGCCGGGGGCGTCCAGTGGGTGATGAGCGCCTACCTGCTCAGCTTCGGCGGCCTGCTCCTGCTCGGGGGGCGAACGGGCGATCTCCTGGGGCGGCGCCGGGTGTTCATGGTCGGCGTCGCTCTCTTTGGTGCGTCGTCGTTGGTCTGCGGCCTCGCCTGGTCCGAGGGCGTGCTGATCGCCGCGCGCGTCGTGCAGGGGGCATCCGCCGCCGTCATGGCGCCGACCGCGCTGGCGCTGCTGCTGACGGTGTTTCCGGAAGGCTCCGATCGGAACAAGGCGCTCGGGATCTGGGGGGGTCTCGGCGGGATCGGCGCGACGGCCGGCCTTTTGATCGGTGGGCCGGTGACGGAGGTCCTGGGCTGGGAGTGGGTCTTCTTCATCAACATCCCGGTCGCGGTGGCCGTGCTCCTGCTGACGCCCCGGTTGCTCCCCGAGAGCGTCGACGAGGACTGCGCACGTTGCTTCGACGTGGCCGGCGCCCTGACCGTGACGACGGCGGTGCTGCTTCTGGTTTACGGGATATCCGAGGCTCCGGATGCCGGCTGGACGGATCCCCGCACCATTGCCTTGCTCGGCGCTTCGGTTGCCCTGCTCGCGCTCTTCACGCGAATCGAGCAACGCTCCCCGGGCCCGCTGGTTCCCCTGCGGATCTTCCGCTCGAGATCGCTGGTCGGCGGCAACGTGGTCCTGCTGACCGCCGGCATGTGCATCGAGGGGATGCTGTTGATCGTCACTCTCTACGCGCAGGAAGTCCTCGGGTACTCCACGATCCAATTCGGACTGATGACCGCGGTGATGACCGTGATGTCCGTGATCGGGGCCTATTCGGCACAGGCCACCGTCGGCAGGGTCGGCACCCGGCCGGTGGCAGCTGCCGGGATGCTCCTGATCGGTGCAGCGTGCGTGGTGCTGACCCAGGTGTCAGCGAACGGGAGCTATCTCGATGACATCTTCCTCGGTCTCCTGATCTTCGGCGCCGGACTCGGTGCCGCCTTCGTCGCGTCCCAGATCGCCGCGTTGAACGACGTCGCCCAAAGCGAATCGGGCCTCGCCGCCGGACTCGTCGACAGCTCGTTCAACATCGGCGGCGCGCTCGGGCTGGCGATCCTCTCGACGGTCGCCGTGGCCCGCACCGATGCGGTCTCGGGTGGCACGAGCCCGGATGCCGGGTTGCAGGCGCTGACGGAGGGGTTCCAAGCCGCCTTCCTGGTCGCCGCAGGGTTCGGCCTGCTCGGCCTGCTCGCGGCGCTCGCGCTGCTCCCGCGGTCGACGGCCGAGGATGCTCCGGCATCGGCCCAACCTGAGCTCGCCCCCGACCGGTTCGAATAGGGTCGTATGGGGATGGCAACCCGGATCGTTCTCCTGCCGCCGGAGCGCGCGAGTGATGGTGGGGCGATTCTGGCGCGAAGTCACGCCGACTACCCCTCGTTCCGCCACCTGTTCCCCGAACGCACTCGACGGATCCGTGCTCTGCAGGCGATCTTCACCGGGGTCGCCCGCGACGCCGCACGACTCGGTTCGGCCTACTCTGCCGTCGGCGACGATGAGGCGGTCCTCGGCGTGGCGATCTGGCTGGCGCCGGGAAGGTTTCCCTGGAGCGCTTGGCGCCAGCTCCGCGGGGCGGGCTGGATGCTCGCGGTCCTGCGCGCCGACCCGAGCTCGTTCAGAGCGTTCATGAAGACTGGCGCGAACGGCGCCCGCCTTCACCCCGCCTATCCGCATTGGTATCTCGAGACGATGGGAGTCGATCCCGCTGCCCAGCGCAAAGGCATCGGCGGGCGTCTACTCGAGCCGGTGCTCGAGATCGCCGACCGCGCCCGGGTCGACTGCTACCTCGAGACCGCGGACCGGGCCAACGTCGACTTCTACAAGCGCCACGGCTTCGACGTCGAGAACGGCTCCCTCCAGCTGGTGCCTGACGGCCCGGCCCAGGTTGCAATGCGACGGCGTTCGCGGCTGATAACCAAAAGCGAGAGGAAGGGATGACAATGCTGAAGAACGGAAGGGTCGCTACGCGACTTCCGGCGCAGGATCTCGAGCGGGCGCGCGCGTTCTACGCCGAGAAGCTCGGCCTCGAGCCCGACGAGGAGAGGGAGGGCGGTCTCCGCTACGTCGGCGCCGGTGGCGAGTTCGCCCTGTTCCAGTCGGCAGGCGCGGCGAGCGGGGAGCACACCCAGATGGGCTGGGAGGTCGACGACATCGAGGCGACCGTTCGGGAACTCCGGTCTCGCGGCGTCGTCTTCGAGGAGTACGACCTGCCCGGGTTGGAGACGGTCGACGGGATCGCGGAGATCGAGGGCCAGTACCCCAGTAAAGGAAGCGGCGAGCGCGGCGCCTGGTTCCGCGACAGCGAGGGCAACATGCTCGCGATCGGCGAACTGGTCCCTTGAGCAGATTCGCGGGATGCGAGACGAACTGCGACCCCGACGAAAGGAAACAACCAATGGAAACGGCGGTAGAAAACCAATGAACGCGACGCCAACGCTGTACGAGTGGGCCGGAGGGGAGACGGCGATCCGGCGGCTGATGGATTGCTTCTACGACCGCGTCGAGCGTGATGAGCTCCTCTCGCCCTACTTTCCCGGGGGGGTGAGCGAGGAGCACCGAGCGCACGTCAGCATCTGGTGGTCGGAGGTGCTGGGCGGCCCCGCCCGCTACACGGAGGACTTGGGGGGCTACGAGAAGATGCTCGCTCGCCATCGCGGACTTGCGATTGCGCCCGAGGAGCGGCATCGCTTCGTCTCGCTGCTCAGCTCCGCGGCCGACGACGCCGGCCTTCCGGACGACCCCGAGTTCCGCTCGGCGCTCGTCGCCTACGCCGAGTGGGGATCCCGCCTTGCGATGCACAACTCCCAGCCCGGTGCCGGGGTCGCTCAGCACGCGCCCGTACCTCGCTGGGGTTGGGGCGAGGCGCCCCCATTTCAGCCCTAGGAAGACCGTCGCGCTCCTGCCTCGCGCCGCCGAGCGGGCGCCCCCCTCGAGCGTGTCGGGGCGACCGCCAAGGGGCACTTACGGCCGGTCTTCCGGGTGCCCTCGTCTTCTTAGCTCGCGAGTCGCGGCGGCGAGGCGGATCTGGAGCTCCGTCGCTGGCCGGCGAGCGAGCGGGTCCTCCCCTTCGATTGGCGCGCCTTCCGTTCTCACGGCCGCGCGCGCCGCGGCGTCCTCTATCAGCGCGTATCGGTCCGGCGCTGGTCGTGGCGTCGTACGTGTGAGAAGTTCTCCGAGATCATTGGCCTGCGACACGCGCGTTCCCATGGGCCGGGGGTGCCCGGCGCTTCTGAGCCGCGCAAACAGCCCTTGATGCCGCTTTGGCTCGTTGAGGGCTCCCGGGCAGAAGCGCAGGAGAATCGTCTTCATGATCGACGTGTGATCGAAGAGCGTCTTTGACACTGACCCTGGCTCCACCCACGGCGAGACGATCAGCGCCGGTATCCGCACGCCGTAGCGTCCGAACATGTCGGGGTCGTCGTCGGGCGCCGCAGGCGGCGCGACGTGATCGAAGAAGCCGCCGTGCTCGTCGTAGAAGATGATGAGGAGCGTCTTTTCCCATTGGGGGCTTGTTGCGAGCGCGTGGTAGACGGCGAGCACAAGCTCCTGGCCGTCCTTGATGTCCGCGGGCGGGTGGTCGTCGTTGGGCTGAAAGCCGATCGGGTTGAAGTTGCTGAAGTTCGGGTCGATCCATGAGACTGACGGCAGCGCACCATTGGCGGCGTCTTCGAGAAAGCTGGCCGCCTTTGCGTCCATCCTGAGCTCGAGGCTGGTCCTCCAGTTCAAGTTGGTCTTGCTGAAGAACGCGAAGCTGTGGTGGTGGCCCAGCTTGTAGTGCCCATCGGCGAAGCGCAGGGTCCCAGCCTCGAACGAGTACCAGCGCCACGAGATGCCGTTGGCGTCGAGGTGTCGCACGAACGAGGGTTGGTTGTACATGGGCGGGAGGTGGAGCGGCAGGTCATCGCGACTGCCGGCGGCGCGACCGCAAATCGCGTACAGACGGTTGGGCCAGGTCGCCCCGGGAACAGAGCTGAACCAGCGATCGCAGACCGCGAACTCGCTCGCCAGGTGATCGTAGACCGGGACATCGGCGGCGTTGTAATAGCCAATCACGCGACCGGGATCCGCATCCTGGACCTCGTCGCGGGAGAGCGTCTCGGCGAAGCTCTCTGACGAAGCCGTTCATTTTGCCGCCCCCGATCTGGAGATCGACGGCGCTGGCGGAGTGATCGGGATCGTCCTCGATCACCGTGCTGTCGAGATGGTGGACCGGATAGGAGCGCCCTTCATGCTCGTTGGCGAACTCCGCCCGCAGACCATCGACATCGCCGCGACCACCCTCGAGCGAGAGATACCCGAGCATGTGGTCGAAGGAGCGATTCTCGAGCATCAAGACAACGATGTGGTCGACCTTCTCGAGGTTGGCCATGCCGGTCTCAGCCACCACCGTCTCCTTCGCGTCGCGTCTAGGTACCGTAAGCATGTCCTATAGGAGCTTGGAATTTGTCGTTGGATGGCCTCGCTTGACCGAACTGTGCTGATCTAGCCGTACCGCGCGTACTGGACGAGCCCGGCGGAAGTTTGCTCGTCGCCCGAGACAGCCGAAGGTTTGGCCACGGATTGACATTGGTGGACCGTCAATGAAGCTGGCCAGATCGCTGCCCGGTGCCCGAATGCTCGCGTCTTATCGCCGGTCGTGGCTGCGGCGCGACGTTGTCGCCGGCCTCGTGCTGACCACGCTGCTGGTGCCCCAAGGGATGGCTTACGCCGAGCTTGCCGGCCTGCCGGCGATCACTGGGCTGTACACGTCGGTCCTCTGCCTGATCGGCTACGCGGCGTTCGGGCCTTCGCGAGTCCTTGTGCTGGGCCCGGATTCCTCCCTAGGTCCGATGATCGCGGCGACGATCCTGCCGATCATCGGATCTGGCGGCGATCCCGAGCGCGCGGTCGCGTTGGCGTCGATGCTGGCCCTGCTGGTGGGCGCTCTCACGATCCTTGCGGGGACCGGAAGCTGGGGTTCATCGCCGACCTTCTTTCGAGGCCGACGCAGATCGGATACATGAACGGGCTTGCCCTGACGATCCTCATCGGGCAGCTGCCGAAGCTCCTTCGGGTTCTCGGTCGACGCGAATGGGCTGATCGACGAGACCCGCGGGTTCGTCGACGGTATCGCATCGGGCGAGGCGGTTGCGGCCGCTGCAGCGGTCGGACTCGTCAGCCTCGCGCTGATCCTGGTCATCCAGAGCTGGCGGCCTCGGATACCCGGCGTCCTGGTCGCGGTGGTGGTCGCGATCGTCGCCGCGGGGCGTTCAACCTCGGCGACCACGGCGTGGCGCTCGTGGGGACCCTTCCGGCGGGCCTCCCACGCTCACCTGGCCGAGCCCGGTCTCCGATCTGCCGCTCCTGGTGGCAGGAGCGCTTGGCATCGCGCTCGTCTCGCTCGACCGACACGATCTCGACCGCCTCGGCCTTTGCCTCCCGCAAGGGTCAGGAGGTCGACGGGAACCGGGAGATGATCGGAATCGGCGCCGCGAACGTTGGCGCAGGCGCTCTTCCAGGGCTTCCCGGTGAGCACCAGGGCTCACGACCGCCGTCGCCGAGCAGGCCGGCGCGAAGACGCAACTCACCGGGCTGGTCGGCGCGGCAACCATCATCGCTGATGCTCGTCCTCGTGCCCGGGCTCCTGCGCAGCCTCCCGGAGTCGACCCTGGCTGCGGTGGTGATCGCGGCGTCCCTGTCGCTCGCGGACATCTCCGGCGTTCGCCGGCTGTGGCATCAGCGCCGCGCCGAGTTCCTGCTGTCGATGACAGCCTTCCTCGGCGTCGCACTGCTCGGCGTGCTCCCCGGCATCGCCGTCGCGGTCGCTCTTTCGATCCTCAACGTCTTTCGGCGGGCGTGGTTGCCCTACCGAGACCACCCTCGGTCGCGTCTCCGGCATGTCGGGGCACCACGACCGGCGCTCTATCCCGACGCCGAGCAACTGCCCGGCCTGGTGATCCTCCGCTTCGACGCGCCGCTGTTCTTCGCCAACGCACGGACCTTCCGTGACGAGGTTCGACGCCTGGGGTGCCGAGCCGCGGCCGCGCTGGATCGTGTTCGCGGCAGAGCCGATCACGACGTCGACACCACGGCGGCGGACATGCTCCCGAACTCGACGCGGAGCTCAACGCCGCGGGCATCTCGTTGGTGTTCGCCGAGCTCAAGGACCCGGTGAAGGCAAAGCTCGAGCGCTACGAGCTGGTCGGTCCGCTGGACCCGGCGCACTTCTTCCGAACTCTGGAGGGTGCCCTCGACGCCTACCGCGAGCAGACCGGCGCTGAGTGGACGTCAGCCCAAGGTCACACCCGCGATGGAGACTGATGGCGCAACACGCCTGAAGCGATGCAGCCGGGATTCGTCCTCAACCAACTAGGGTCGTTCCTGAGCCGATGAACGACCGCCCGATCCACCACGTCTGTTACATCGTCGACGACATCCCCCAGGCGGTCGACCAGTGGGTCGATGGCCACCGGGCCGGCCCTTCTTCCACCTGGGCGAGCACATCGAGTTCGACGAGACGCTTCTGGAGGGAGAGCCCTGCACCTTCGACCACTCCTCGGCGATCGGCAAGTGGGGTCCGATCTTCCTCGAGCTGATCGAGCTCCACGAGGTCACCCCGGAGCTCGAGTCGCGCTACTACACCGGAGGCGCCGGCGGCAGCAACATCGCCCACGTCGCCTACATCGTCGACGGACCTCGCCGCCGAAGGCGACCTCCTCGAGGCCGCCGGCATGCCCAGGTTCCTCTACCTCCGCCAGGGCCCGGTCCAGATCTCGGTCCACGACGCGCCGTTGCTCGGGCATGCGATCGAGGTGCTCGAGAACACCGACGAGATCAACGGGTTGTTCGGGTTGTTCGCGGCCGCGGCTGAGGGGTGGGATGGGAGTGAGGCGCTGAGGGAGATGCCGGAGGGGTGAGAGTACTCGACCCGTTAGCCGATCCGCTCCGCCAGCTCGACGATGATCCCCTCCGGGCCGCGGACGTAGCAGAGCCGGTAGCTGTCCTCGTAGCGCACCAGCTCGCCGACGAGCTCGGTGCCGCGGGCTCGCAGGCCGGCGACGACGGCGTCGATGTCTTCGACGGCGAACGTGAGCTGCGGATTCGCGGAGCATCCTGATCGCGAGTCTGGTCCTTCGCGTTCGCCCTGACCCTGCGAACCAGGCGGACCGCCCCAGAGCCCCGGAACCAGGTCCAACTCGTCGTCCCTCGCCCGACCGCTCGCCACGTTCACCCGTACCCATTTCCGCCCCCCTGCCCCGTCGCTTCTCTAGGGACAGGCGATGGAACGCCTGGGTAGAGACGAAAGGAAGTGGGCATCTCGGGCTTGGTGAGCTGGTGGCCGCCGCCGAGCCGGAGCGGCGGCGCAGGCCCTTCCGTCGGCGGCTCATGGTTTGGCTTCGAGATAGGCGTGGAGCGGCAGAGCGGCCAGGCGAGCACCCGGACGAAGTCGCCGAAGCTGATTCGACGCTGAGGGTGCGGTGAACGACCCGAACGCGGCGGCGGCGCCGGGTAAGCTCGGTCCACCCGACGAAGGAGTGGCGCGATGACCGACAACACCGAGACTGCGATTCTGGCCGGAGGGTGCTTCTGGGGCATGGAGGAGCTGATCCGTCAGCGCGACGGGGTGATCTCGACGCGGGTCGGTTACACGGGCGGCGACGTCCCCAACGCCACGTACCGCAACCACGAGGGCCACGCCGAGGCCATCGAGATCGTCTTCGACCCGGAGCGGATCTCCTTCCGCGACATCCTCGAGTTCTTCTTCCAGATCCACGACCCGACCACCAAGGACCGTCAGGGCAATGACATCGGAAGCAGCTACCGGTCCGAGATCTTCTACACGTCCGACGAGCAGCGCGAGGTGGCAGAGGAGACGATCGCCGACGTCGACGCGTCGGGGCTGTGGCCGGGCAAGGTCGTCACCGAGCTGAGCGAGGCGGGGCCCTTCTGGGAGGCCGAGCCCGAGCACCAGGACTACCTGCAGAAGTACCCGGACGGCTACACCTGCCATTTCGTGCGGCCGGACTGGAAGCTGCCGCGGCGAGAGGGCGCCGCAACCTAGCGTCCACGGGCAGCAGGAGCGCCGGTAGGCTGGCGGCGTTCTCCCGGTAGTTCGAGGCGCTTGGCTCAGTCCGGCGGTGCGGCGCTCAGCGCGAAGGGGTTGCCCTCGGAGTCCCTGCAGATCGCCCAGCGCTCGCCGGGGTGGATCACCGAGCCGCCGAGCTCGCCGACGAGGGTGACCGCGGCCTCGAGGTCGGGCACGCTGAAGTAGGGGAGGGAGGCGGTGTCGCCGGGGCCCGGGCCGCGCTCGTGCACGCCGAGGCGCAGCCCCTCGTCCTCGGCCTCCCAGCCCGCTCCCTGCGCGGCCTCCCTCGGCTCCAGCTCGGCGCCGAGCAGCCCCCGCCAGAAGCGGCGGGCGCGGTCGGCGTCGTCGGCGGGGAACTCGATCAGGGGTGTGGGCATCGCCGCGAGTATGGCGGCTTCAGCGCGCCGGCTAGCCCGCGGCGATCTTGCGGAAGCTGCCCTTGAAGCGGTTCAGGTCGACGCGGCCCGAGATGCCGTCGATGCTTCCCGAGCTCGTGTACTGCCACACGGACCAGCCCCTGCCCGCCCAGTTCGAGGCCGGGACGGCCGGCCTGCTGACTCCCCAGTTGGCGACCCAGAGGTGGTGTCCTCGCCTGGCGAACTCCAACGTGTTCCCGGTCGCCGACCAGCTCGTGACGTTGGTGTAGATCAGCGGCTTCGCTCCGAGCCGCTTGTCGACCCGCTTCACCCACACGCGGAGCCACTTCTTGAGCCCGTTCGGGCCGGGGACCTCGAACGGCGTCTCCACGTCGAGCGCGGGGGAGAGGTCCTTGCGGCCGATCGTGCCGACGCTGGCGATGAAGACGTCGGCCTCGGCGCGGGCGTCCGCGAGGAGCTCAGCCTCGTTCGCACCGTCGACGAAGGCGCGGTGGTAGGGCCCGACGCGGACCCCGGACGCACGGGCGTTGGCGTAGTTGGCGTCGTAGTTGGGGTCGGTTCCGCAGCTGGTGGGCACCACGGCGCAGTCGTCCCCACTGCCGCGGCTGGCGGCGACGAAGGCGAAGCGGACGCCGTCTGCCCTAGCGGCAGTCCAGTCGATCGTGCCGTTGAAGCGCGAGACGTCGATCCCGAGCCTGCCTGGACCGGCCTGCGCGGCCGGGGCCGCGAGGGCGATCATCGTCAGCGCCGCGCACACCGCGGCGGCCAGCTTCGCCTGCCTTGGTCCCACTACCCCAATAACGGTAGGCGCTGCCCGGAGTTGCGGCGGGCGGTCCCGCCCGCGCACCGGTGCCGCGAGCTAGGCGCCGGCGGCGTCGGAGGCCGTGCCGGACGCGGGCTCGTTCAGCCCCAGCCTGCCGGCGAGCCAGCCCGCGGGCAGCGCCTGGAGGATCAGGGTGAGGATCACGGCCAGGGCGACCACGCTCGCGTAGAGCTCGATATCGGGCACGCCGAGCCCGGCCAGCACCCCGACCAGCGCCGCCGGGACGACGCCGGTTTCTCGAGTCCAGCAGAGGAAGATCTTCTCGTTGCGCGTCCACCCCCCGCCTCGGTCGGGCAGGGTGCAGGCGTAGACGGTCAGCGGCCTCGCCACCAGCAGCAGGGTCGCGATCACCGCCAGCGCCGGCAGCAGGTTGTCGCCGAGCACCTCGAACGGGATGTTGGCGCCCAGCACGAGGAAGACGAACAGGGTGACGAGGTCGGCGACGTTGGCCGTGAACTCCCTCATGTCGCGCTCGTGTTCGGCGTGCATTGCCAGGCCGAGCTGCTCCATGTTGCCGACGATCAGCCCCGCAAGGAAGGCGCCCAGGTAGCCGCTGGCCCCCGCGGAATCGAGCGAGAAGAAGCTGATCGTGACCACCATCAGGACAGCAGCAGCCGAGGACTCGCGCCAGATGCCGGCGCGGTGGCTCGACACGGTCGCCGCGAGCAGCACGCCCGCGACCACGCCCAGCAGGGTGCTGATCGCGAGGTCGAGCACGAACTCCTCGACGGGGGTGGCGATCGAGGACTCCCCGCTGATCAGCACCCCGGCGAGCGCCAATGCCACGACCGCACCGGTCGGGTCGTTGAGCGCGGATTCCGCGATGACCGTCTGGGCGATCTTGGGCCGAAGCCTCGAGCGGATGAACAGGGGAATCAGGATCGCCGGGTCCGTGGGCGCCAGCACCGCGCCCATCAGCAGCGCGGCCGTCCAGTCGAGGTCGAACGCGTAGTGGGCGATCGCGCCCGTCACCGCGGTGGTGATCACCACCCCGGGCAGCGCCAGCATCGTCAGGCCGACCCAGACCTTGCGCAGGATCGGCAGCGACAGGTTGAGGCCGCCGTAGAAGAGGATCAGCGAGACGCCGAGCGTGAAGATCAGCTGCGCACCGAGCGAGTCGAGGGGAACGTCGATCACGTCGATCACCGACGGCCCGAACAGGGCTCCGAGCGCGAGCAGGATCAGCAGCTCGGGTATCCGCAGCAGGCTCGCCAGGAAGCGCGCCGCCAGCGCCAGGCTCAGCAGCAGGCTCAGCGTGAGAAGTACGTCTTCGGTCTCCATCGCGTGCCGGGCGCCGCTCAGGAGGAGCCGCCGGCGTCCTCCTCGTCTTCCTTGCCGTCCCCGCGGCTGCGGGCGCCCTCGAGCGCCAGGCGCACGACGTCCTGCGCGGTGACCAGCAGCAGGACGATCACCATCGCCGCCCCGAGCGCGACCGCGATCAGCCGCTTGCGAGCCTGGTCACGGTCGTCGTCGAAGGCCGCGTCGGCCTCGACCGCGCGATCCGCCTCGTAATCGGCCAGCCCCTGGGCGGTCGCGGCCATCGCCTCGAACCGCACCAGCTCGGGGCCGAGGAAGATCCGCTTCACCTCCGCGGCGTCCCCCTGCTGGAGGGCGCGGAAGGCGACCTCGTCGAGCGCCAGGAACTGGTCGAACTGCGTGCGCAGCTGCGCGAGCAGATCCTGCTCCCGGCGCTCGGTCAGCTCCTCCTCCGCCGTGGTCAGGTTGCGGTCCAGCCGGTCGCGAGCGGCCACGAACTCGGAGCGGAAGCGCCCGTCGCCCGCGTAGCCGTAGGCGGTCTGCCAGCCGTTCATGTCGGTGACGTCGAACTTGATCTCCTGCGCCAGGGCCGCGTCGTCGGCCCGCTGCCCGACCTCGTCGAAGCTGTCGCCCAGCTGCGCCTGACCCTCGATCGCGACCACCGTCGTCAGCAACGGCCCCAGGATCGTGAGCGCGATCGCCGCGTAGAGCTTGGCTCGGATCGTCATCGGTCGCCGACGCCCGCGCTATACGATGCGCGCCGCGATGATCCTGTTCCTGCTCACCGGCGCGGCGCCGCCGATCCTGGTGGTGACGCAGCTGATCATGTGCTACCTGGCCGGCTACGAGCTCTGGAAGGAGGAGGACCTTCCGTTCCTTTGGAAGGCCTGGTGGGTCCTGTTGGTGCTGCTGCTGAACGTGATCGGCTTCGGCATCTTCTGGATCTGGCTCGCTCTACCGGCGGCGCAAGGCCCGGCAGCGCCGGGCGCCACCGCCTAGTCCTGCTCCGCCGCGGACGCCGTGCAGCCGCACCAGCTTCAGCGCCAGCTCGAGCGACAGCAGGTCCGCGCTCGCCAGGTCCAGCTCGGCCACCCGCTCGATCCGGTCGAGCCGCTGGCGGACGGTGTTCGGGTGGACGTACAGAGCCCGGGCGCTGGTGGTGACGCTGCCGCGGTCGGCCAGGTACTGCTCGAGGGTCTCGACCAGCCGGCCGCCGCGGCGCTCGTCGTAGGCGATCAGCTTCTCGACCGAGGAGCGGTAGCGGTCCCGCGGCGCGTCGTCGAGCTCGAGGTGGACGAGGTAGCGGTAGGCGCCCGAGCTGCTCGTAGGAGACCGCGCCGCCCTCGGCCACGAGGGAGCTGCCGATGCGCGCCGCGTCCGCGGCCTCACGCATCCGCCGCCGTGCGCTGCGCGGCGCCCCTGTCGACCTCGCGAGAGGCCGACGACCAGGCCCAGCTCACGGCCCAGCGGCTCGCAAGCCGAGCGCAGGCGCCTCGACCGGCCGCTCGCGCCCTCCGCCGGCGCAGCGCGAGCCACGCGCAGCCTGTCCGGGCGCGAGTCGATCAGGAGCAGGCCGACGTCGCGGCGAAGGCCGGCCTCGATCCGCGCGGGCAGCTCGGCCCACTCCCTCGGCGCCGCCGGTGCGGCTCCACGTGCAGGAAGACGTGCGGCCGGCTCAGATCGCAACCCGGCCTCGGCGCGCCTTCGCCTCGGCGTCCTCGACCGATCCGGCGGCGAGCGCGTCGAACATGTCCCTGACGGTGTTCTCGGCGGTCAGGCGCTCGATCAGCTCGACCTTCTTCAGCCCGACCCCGGTCTGGTTCGCGACGGCGCGCAGCAGCTCCGCGTCCTCGGCGGTGAACTCGCGCTCGTTGGCGAGGCAGCAGAGGACCCCGAGCTGCTCCTCGCCGATCGACCAGGGGCGCCGCCAGCAGCGCGTCCTCGTCGAGCTCGGGCAACAGGTCTCGCGCGGCCTTGCGCGCGCCCCCGCGCCCGCGGCCGTTGGCGCGCTGCATCAGGTCGAGCACCAGCCCGTGCCGCCCGGGCGCGAGCTGGGCGCGGCGGCGCTGTCGGGGTCGGAGCGCGCCAGCACCAGCTCGTCGGAGTCGGGGTCCAGCCGGTAGACCAGGCAGGCGTCGGCGTCCAGGAGCTCGCGCGCGCCGCCGGTGACCGCCTCGTACAGAGCCTCCCGCGTGGTCACCCCGGCCACCGCCTGGCTCAGCTCGGTCAGGGTCGTGAGGGCGCCGACGCGCCGCCGCGTCTCCTCGTAGAGCTGGGCGTTCTCGATCGCGCCCGCGACCAGCGAGGCGGTGTGGACGAGGAAGTTGAGCACGCCCTCCTCGAACTCGCGCGGGGCGGCCGTGTGCAGCACGGCGACGCCGATCACGTCGCCGGACTTGGCCAGGATCGGCACCGCCACCATCGACTGGAACCGCTCCTCCTCGAGCTCCGGCACGTACTTCATGCGCGGGTCGTCCATCGCGTTGTCCGGGATGAACTCAGGCGTCTTGTTGCGCGCCACCCAGCCCGCGAGCCCCTCGTCGGCGCCCAGCGAGACCTCGCCCAGCAGATGGCTGTAGCTGGGGGAGGCCGCCCGCAGCACGAGCCGCTCGCCCTCGAGGAAGTAGATGAAGCAGGCGTGGCAGTCGGTGGCGTCGGTGGCGATCTCGACGATCCCGCGCAGCACCCGGTCGAGGTCGAGCGACGAGGAGACGGTCTTGATCACCGCGTACAGCGTCTCGGTCTCGCGCCGGGCGCCGAGCAACGCGTCCTTCGCGCGCTCGCTGGGCGACCGTCTGGGGATTCAAGGCAAGCTCCTCTCCTCGGCTCGATTCGAGCGATCCTAACCGCGGCCGCACGCGGACCTTATGTGCGCACCCTACTGCCGCAGCGGGAAAAATATGTGCCGGTGGCTATTGCGCGCCCCCTCTCCCTGCGGATAGGTTGCCGGGCGTTGGCGCTTGTGACGTCTGTGCCGTGAGTGTCCACGTGTCCCCCATGGGGACCACGACAAGGGAGAGGTACTGAGGATGATCGAAGCCCTCGTTGCTCAGGTCGAGACCCTCGAGGAGGCTGCCGGCGCCGAGGCGCTGACGCTGGACAGCGCCATCCTCACCGAGCAGTACTTCTTCTGGACGGTCGCGCTCATGTGGCTGATCCACGTGGGCTTCATGACCTACGAGGCCGGCGTCGTGCGTCGCAAGAACGTGCTCGCGACGGCGATGAAGAACATCCTCACGATCGCCGTCGTGACGCCGACGCTTCTACTACTTCGGCTGGTGGATCTACAACTGCAACATGACGGGCCCGCCGATCGGGCCGACCAGACACGGGTCCGACTTCACAGCGGTCAGCCTGCCAGGGCGGGATCCCATGGGCGGACACGCTCGGGCCGAACATCACAACAACATCAACCTGGTCTTCTTCCTGGCCTTCCTCCTGTTCTCCTGGACGACGGCCTCGATCATGTCGGGGGCGCTGCTGGAGCGCATCCGGCTCTCGGCCTACCTGCTGCTCGCCGTGCTGCTGGGCTCGGTCGTCTGGATCCTGGACGCCGCCTGGGGCTGGAGCTACGGCGGCTGGATGACGATGCGGTTCGGCTTCCACGACCAGATGGCATCGATGGTCGTCCACGGCGTCGCGGGCCTGTTCGCGCTCGGCGTGCTGTTCAACCTCGGGCCGCGGATCGGGAAGTACACGAAGGACGGCCTGGCCCGCACCTTCAGACCCCAGAACATCCACATGACCTTGATGGGGCTGATGCTGATCTTCACCGGCTTCTACGCCTTCTACGCGGCCTGCCTGGTGGTGGTCTCGACCACCTTCCCGGGCTGGGCCAACATCTACCTCAACCCGACGACGCTGGGCTCGATCGCGATGGCGCTCACGTTCGGCTTCGCCGGAGGATTCACGGGCGGCTGGTTCGCCAGTCGCGGGGACCCGTTCTGGACGGTTTCGGGTGGCCTCGCCGGCGTGATCGGCATCTCGGCTGGAGGCGACATCTACGCGCCCACGGCTGGGCTACCTGATCGCGATGCTGACCGCGGTGCTGACGGTCTGGGCCGGCGCTTGGATCGAGAAGAAGATGCGCGTCGACGACGCCGTCGGCGCCGTCGCGGTCCACGGATTCGCCGGCTGTCTGGGCATCATCTGGGTCGGCGTGTTCGCCGCCGGGTATCCGACGGGGATCAACAACGTGGAGACGTCCATCTGGGGGCAGCTGCTCGGGCTCGCGGTGTTCGTCCCGCTCGGCTTCCTCAGCGGCTACATCGCGTCCTGGGTCCTGAAGAAGCTGAACCTGCTGCGCGTGCCGCCGGAGGTCGAGCTCGCCGGCCTGGATCCGGCCGAGTACCACCCGGACATCCACATGCCCGAGCATGCCAAGGCCGAGGACCTGATCGACGAGCCCGACGGCACCGCGACGCCGCCTCGAAGATCTACGCGGACGCGCACAAGGAGCTGGTGAGCTGATGGCGTCGAACCGCAACCATCGCGACCGAGAGGGAAGGGGTCTGAATGCCGGCAATCATCGACAGCGCACCCGACTGCTATCAGCAAGGATGCGGGTACCGAGGAGGCCTCGCCGGTCGAGGACTCCGCCGATTTCGTCATGGGCGACCCCTTCGCCGAGTGCCCTGCGCCGGCATCATGACGTTCGGCCCGGGCTCGACCTACGGGACGGCCGAGGGTCCGGCGAGGGCGCGAACGGCGCCTACATGGCCCTCACCTGGATCGGGATCGCCGTCATGATCATCGTGCTGATCATGTGGGTGGTCGTGGAGGCCAGGCGCCTCAACGCGTTCACGGGCAACTAGCGGCGATCGGAAGCTAGAGAAAGGAACCATCGAACATGGCTGGCAAGCAGGTCCAGTTCCCCCCGAATCAGACGCACGTCAAGGCGTTCGAGCTGGGCATGATCGTGTTCTCGGTGATCTGCATCGCCGTGGTCCTGATCGTGGTCTTCGGCACGGACATCGGGGACGAGTTCCGCCCCACGCTCTGAGCAACGCGGCAGACAGCGTGTGACGCCCTCGGGCGAGGCCCGGGGACCGTTCACGAGGGACCCCGACCCCGACCGGCGGCTGCCGACCTGGCCCCGGGTCGCCGCTGTGCTCGTCGCCGTCGTCGCTGGCTTCTTCGTGATCAGGGCGTGCGATGACGCGCAGATCGAGGTCAGCGAGTCGGAGGCCGTCGAGCTGGCGAAGCGAGGAGGTGGACTTCGAGCCCACCTACACGCAGGTGCGCTTCATCCGCCAGGGAATCAACCGCGCCCCGTTCTGGTTCGTCTCGCTCTCGATCCCGATCGGCGACCCGGACGAACCCGGACGCGTTCAAGGAGTTCGCCGTGGTCAGGGTGGACGGGCGGGAGGTACGCCGCGGTGGTCGAAGAGGGAGAAGACGCGGCGGAGGCCGACCGCAAGGCGGACGAGCAGGCCGAGGAGAAGCCGGAGTCGAGGGTCGGGGCCGGATGCGCCTGCTCGTCCTCCAGCACATCTCCTGCGAGCACCCCGGCGTCTTCACCGAGGCGATAGAGGAGACGCGGTGTGGAGGCGGTCCCGGTCGAGGTCGACGAGGGCGAGCCGCTGCCGGACTGGCGCGAGTTCGACGCCGTGCTGGCCATGGGCGGCCCGATGGCCGCCTATGAGGACGAGGCCGCACCCCTGGCTGGCGCCGGAGAAGGGGCTGCTGCGCGAGGCGGCCGAGGACGGCCGCCCGATCCTCGGCGTCTGCCTCGGCGTGCAGCTCCTGGCCTCGGCGCTCGGCGCCGAGGTGACGGCGATGCGAGCGCGCCGAGGTCGGCCTGCTGCCGGTCGAGCTGACCGAGGAGGGGCGGGCCGACCCGCTGTTCGCCGGCATGCCCGAGCCGCTGGTGACGCTGCAGTGGCACGGCGACACCTTCGAGCTGCCGGACGGGAGCCGTCCAGCTCGCGAGCTCACCGGCGGCCGCCAACCAGGCGTTCCGGTCCGGCGAGGCGGCCTACGGCATCCAGTTCCACCTCGAGGTGACGCCGGAGATGGCGGACGAGTGGGCCGATGTGCCGGCCTACCGCGAGTCTCTCGCGGCCACCCTCGGTGAAGAGCGCGGCGCGGAGTTCCTGGCCGAGGTGAAGGCCAGAGCCGCCGAGCTGCGCCCGGGGGCGCGGCGGCTGATGGAGAACTGGCTGGACCTGAGCGCTGCGTAGCGGCGAGGGGGTTCTTGCTGGATAGGGGGTCGTATGCGACCCCTAAGCCGCAAGAACCCCGTTTGTACAAAATTGTTCATTCGCATATAGTGGAGGCCGGATAGGCGGCGGGCGCCTCCCTGGCGGCTCGCCGGAGGACGAGGAGCGCCCGGCCTACGGCGGGCGGAAAGGAGCCCGGAGTGCCCGCAAAGGAGATGGGGGGGACCGTCGAGACGGTCCTGAAGACGCCGAAGACCGTGATGCCCCCGGCGCACGCTCGAGGAGGCGCGAAACCAGAAGGGCCGCGCCGAGAATATTCAGGAAATCGTCAAGCGCATCGAGGACGAGGACATCAAGTACGTCTTCTTCCAGCAGGTCTCGATCACGGGCCGGGTGATGGGCAAGGGGGTCGTCGCCTCGTTCTTCCCCCAGGTCGCCGAGAGGGGCTACCAGCTCGTCTACGGCGCCACCGCCAACCTCTTCACCGACCTGCAGGGCGACTACATCGGCTTCGGCCCCGAGGAGTCCGAGCTTGCCGCGATCGCCGACCTCGACACCTTCGAGGTGCTGCCCTGGGACCCCAGCGTGGCCCGCGTGTTCTGCGACTGCTACGACACCGAGACGGGTGACCTGCTCGACGCCGACCCGCGCCAGAACCTGAAGCGCGTCGTCACGAAGTTCGAGGAGGAGCTGGGCCTCAACTTCATCATCGGGATCGAGCCCGAGATGATGTGGATGCGCCGGACCGAGGAGGGCGAGGCCGAGGGCGTCACCAAGCCCTACTGCTACCACATCCACATGTTCGAGGAGCTCCGTCCGGTGCTGCTCGACGTCGTCGATTACGGCCAGAAGCTGGGCCTCGACATGAGCTATGGCGACCACGAGGACGCGCCCGGCCAGCTCGAGCTCAACTTCCGCTTCGACCGGCCGGTCACCACGGCGGACAACATCACCACCTACAGGCAGATCTGCGCCGCGGTCGCGCGCAAACACGGCCTGCTCGCGTCGTTCATGCCGAAGCCGTTCACCGGCGTCTCGGCCAACGGGCACCACCACCACTTCACGTTGATGGATGACAAGGGGAACAACGTGTTCCACGATCCCGACGGGGTCGCCCAGCTCTCCGACAGGGGGCGCCATTTCCTCGGCGGGCTGCTGGACCACTTCGGCGCGCTGATGTGCGTCGGCAACCCCACCGTCAACTCCTACTGCCGCATGTGGGACTTTGGGTTCTGGGCGCCGGTCTACAAGAACTGGGGCTGGCAGAACCGCACCTGCACCGTGCGCGTCGCCGGCGGCGGCCGCTTCGAGTACCGCGGCGTGGACTCGAGCTGCAACCCCTACCTGACGATCGCCGCCCTGCTGGAGGCAGGCCTCGACGGCCTCAAGCGGGAGGTGGACCCGGGCCCGCCCCAGGAGGGCAACACCTACGACCTCCTGCAGGAGGGCGTCGAGCTGGAGCGCGTGCCCGAGAGCCTGGGCGCCGCGCTGGAGGCGCTGGAGGCTGACGACCTGATCAAGGACGCCATGCCCGGCCGCCTGTACGGCGTCTTCAAGCACTACAAGCGCGACGAGTGGGAGCGCTACCTGGCAGCCGTCACCGACTGGGAGCGCGAGCAGTACCTGGAGGTGCTGCCCTAGCCATGTGCGGAATCGCCGGGATCATCTACCGCAACGGGGGCGGCGAGCGCCAGGTCGGCCGCGACATGACCGCGATGCTGCAGGCGATGAAGCACCGCGGCCCGGACTCGACCGGCTACGCGCTCTACCGCGGCGGGGGCGGCGACTTCGTCATGCACGTGAAGCTGAGCGAGTCGAAGGAGATCGACGCCGAGCAGGAGCAGCAGATCAAGCGCCAGCGCGACCAGGTCGAGGCCCGGATGCGAGCGGCCGGCGCGAAGATCGACGAGATCAAGCACACCCCGCGCACGATGACCGTCACCTTCGGCTTCGACGGCGACCTCAAGGTCCTCGCCGACTCCGTCGAGCGCGTCCGCCACACCGAGGTGTTGTCACTCGGGCGCAGCCTGGAGATCGTGAAGGACCTGGGTGACGCGGAGACGGTCTCGGAGGAGTATGGACTCGGCAAGTTCACCGGCACCCACGCGATCGGCCACGCGCGGATGGCGACCGAGTCCGACGTCGACATCGCCAACGCCCACCCCTACTGGGCCTATCCCTTCCCCGACGTCGCCGTCGTGCACAACGGCCAGCTGACCAACTTCCACGACTGGCGCCGGCGCCTGACCCGGGCTGGCCACCGCTTCCAGTCCGACTGCGACTCGGAGATCATCGCCGTGTACCTGGCCGAGAAGATGAGCCAGGGCAAGTCGCTCGAGGACGCGATGCGCGACAGCCTCTCCGAGCTCGACGGCGTCTTCACCTACATCTGCGTGACCGAGGACGCGCTCGGCGTCGCCAAGGACGAGCTCGGCGCCAAGCCGCTGGTGCTCTACGAGGACGACGAGGTCGTGGCCCTCGCCTCCGAGGAGATCGCGATCCGCCAGGTGCTGGACCGCGAGATCGAGACCCACGACCCCTACGAGGGCGAGGTCAAGGTGTGGACCAGGTGAGGAAGCACGGTGACGCCGGAGCAGGCGACACAACAGCCGAAGATGGACGAGCGCGGGCTCGTCGAGCTCGACGACTCGATTCCGAAGCAGGCCAAGATCGACGGCGACAGCGCCGTGATCGAGGCCGCCGAGATGACGACCCGCAAGATCAACGCGGAGCTGCGGTGGCTGATCTACGAGCAGGGGATCAAGAACGTGACCGTCAAGGACCCGAGCGCGCGGCACTCGCTCGGCACCGCGATCCTCGCCCGCTGCAAGATCCGCTTCGAGGGCAGCCTCGGCTACTTCGGCGTCGGGTTGATCGACGGCCCCGAGGTCGTGATCACCGGCCGCGTCGGCTGGTCGGTGGCCGAGAACATGATGAGCGGCGTCGTCGTGGTGGAGAACAACGCGGGCTCGCTGGCCGGCGCGGCGCTGCGCGGCGGCGACCTGGTCGTCAAGGGCGACGTCGGCGCGCGCACCGGGATCGACCAGAAGGGCGGCACGATCATCTCTCTGGGCAACGCCGCCTCGATGACCGGGTTCATGATGCAGCGCGGCCGCCAGATCATCTGCGGGGACGTCGGCCCCGGCCTGGGGGACTCCATGTACGACGGCACGATCTACGTCGGGGGCAAGATCGCCTCGCTGGGGATCGACTGCGTGCCGGGCGAGTGGACCGACGCCGACACCGAGTTGGTCGAGCGCAAGTTCGCCAACCACGACCTCGGGAAGCCGCCGGAGCTGCAGAAGTTCGTCTGCGGGAAGAAGCTCTACAACTACGACAGCCTCGAGCCCAGCGAGCGCAAGCTCGTTCTGTAGGAGGAGGGACGATGGCGACACGGAAGCCGGCACCCAGAAGAAGCCAGCGAAGAAGAGGGCCGCCAAGAAGAAGGCCCAGGCCCCGAAGACCGACGAGAACGCCCTCCAGGCGGGGCCCGACAATCGCGAGGTCCTCGGCCGCAGCAGGATCTTCACGCCGGAGGTCATCAACGACATCCACGTCAAGTCCGAGCTCGGGCGCTACCGGATGCGCGGCTTCTCGATGTTCAAGAAGATCCCGCACTGGGACGAGCTGATCTTCCTGCCGGGCACCCTGACCCGCTTCGTGATCGAGGGCTACCGCGAGAAGTGCGACACGAAGACGGTGCTGGGAGCCCGCTTCGCCAAGAAGCCGCTGGAGCTCGACATCCCCGTCTACATCACCGGCATGAGCTTCGGCGCGCTCTCGCTGGAGGCGAAGATGGCGCTGGCCAAGGGCGCATCGATGGCCGGCAGCGCGACCTGCTCGGGAGAGGGCGGGATGATCCCGCCAGAGCGCGACCTCTCGACCAAGTGGTACTACCAGGTGATCCAGAGCCGCTACGGCTTCAACCCCCACCACCTGATGCTGGCCGACGGGATCGAGTTCTTCATCGGGCAGGGGTGCAAGGTCGGCCTCGGCGGCCACCTGATGGGCCAGAAGGTGACCGAGCAGGTCGCCGAGATGCGCTCGCTGCCCGCCGGCATCGACCAGCGCAGCCCGGCACGCCACCCCGACTGGCTCGGGCCCGACGACCTCTCGCTGAAGGTCCAGGAGACCCGCGAGGCGACCAACTACGAGGTCCCGATCCAGCTCAAGCTCGGCGCGGCCCGCGTCTACGACGACGTGCGCATGGCCGCCAAGTGCGGCCCGGACATCATCTACCTGGACGGCGCCGAGGGCAGCACAGGGGCGGGCCCGCACATCGCCTCCGAGGAGACGGGCATCCCACTGATGTCGGCGATCCCCGAGGCCCGGCGCGCGCTCGAGGACGTAGGGCTCTCCGACGAGGTGGACCTGGTCGTCGCCGGCGGCATCCGCAACGGCGGCGACGTCGCCAAGTGCCTGGCGCTGGGGGCCGACGCGATCGCGGTGGGCACCTCTGCGCTGATGGCGCTTAACTGCAACAAGGAGATTCCCGGCGTCACCGACTACGAGGGCACGATCGGCGTCCCCGCGGGCCAGTGCTACCACTGCCACACGGGCCGCTGCCCGGTCGGGATCACCACTCAGGACCCCGAGCTGCGCAAGCGGCTGGACGTCGACGAGGCCGCGAGCGCGTCTACAACTTCCTGCACACCCTGACCCTCGAGGTGCAGATGCTGGCCCGTGCCTGCGGCAAGACCAGCGTCCACAGCCTCGAGCCCGAGGACCTGGCGGCGCTGACCACCGAGGCTGCGGCGATGGCCCGCGTGCCGCTGGCCGGCACCGACTACATCCCGGGCGTCAGCGAGGAGCGCACCCTGGAGGAGATCAAGACCCTCCTCGACCAGTACCTCGAGAACCCGGTGGACTACCTGCCTCAGGAAACCGCTGCGGCCCAGCCGCGCGCGAACGGGGGCGAGTGATGGCCAGAGCGGACGATGTGCGCGAGCCCGAGAAGGTCGTCTCGATCGACGCGGAGTTCCTGTCGGGCGAGCGCTTCCCGTACCAGGAGGACATCAAGGAGGTCGAGGACATCGACCTCGATGCGCTGACTCCGGGCAAGGACCTGAACTGGCTCGAGGACATCGAGCTGCTCGAGGAGGAGGGGACCCCGGCGGTCTTCGACCGCTACTCCAACTCCTTCCTCCGCATCTACTTCAAGATCCCGAAGGGCCGCGAGAACGAGATCGCCCGCAAGGTGCTGATGGCGCACCTGACGTCCGGGAACTCCTACGGGATCCGGTTGAAGGAGGCGCACGCCAAGTTCGCGCAGCCCGAGCTCGGCCCCTGGGTCGAGGGCTCGAAGACGGTCGGCGCCGACTGGAAGGCCCCGGTCCTCGAGGGCTGGGAACCGCCCGACCACTGACGCGAGACGAACCGTGGGGGACACGCCCAAGTCCGTCAAGCACCTGATCGTCGGCGCGGGCGTGCATGGGCTCTCCACGGCCTGGCACCTCGCCGAGGCCGGTGAGGAGGTGCTGGTCGTCGACAAGGACCGGGTCGCCGCCGGGGCCTCGGGGATCGCCTGCGGGGTGATCCGCAACAACTACTTCCAGCCGGCGATGCAGGAGCTGATGGCGGCCTGCGTCGAGATCTGGGAGTCGGACCCCGCGGGCCTGAGCTACCACGGCTCCGGGTACATCGCGCTCGGCCCGCCGGCCCAGGAGGCCGAGCTGTCGGAGGTCTTCGAGCGCCAGCAGCGGATCGGCTACCCGTCGCAGCTGGTGACCGGGGAGGCTGACGTCGTCGCCCACATGAGGGGCCTGTTCGGCGACTGGCGCGCGCCGGGCCTGAGCGTCTGCCTGCACGAGAGCGTCGGGGGCTTCGCCTTCAACCAGGAGTCGATGCACGGGCTCGCGGACAAGGCGCGCGCCGCCGGCGCGACGATCACAGAGGGCGTCGAGGTGACTGGTTTCGATTACGACTCCGCCGGCGCGGTCACCGCGGTCCAGACCGGGGACGGGCCGATCAAGGTCGAGCACGTGGTGATCGCGGTGGGTCCCTGGATTTCAGGCGTGTGGCGGATGCTGGACCTGCCGGACCGCCTCGACGTCCACAAGCCCGACGGCTCGGTCGACCGCGACGTGCCGATGTGGACCTACTGGTACCTGCAGGAGGGCGAGGTGTCGCTGCCGCCCAGCACCCTGAACACCGATGACGGCGCCGAGTCGCCGGTGCTCCATGTCGACTCCCACGAGCCGCTGGTGGCCGACGACGGCACCACGCTGACCGAGGAGCCGTGGGGCATCTACGTCAAGCCCGACCGCACCTCCGTCCAGGGCGGTGCGGCGCCGCTCACGGTGGGCCCGGAGTTCGAGGTGGACCCCTACCCGACCGGGACCGTCGAGGACAAGTTCCCCGACGAGTGGTGCGCGGCGCTCTCGCACTGCATGTCGCGCTTCGAGGGCTGCCGCGATCAGTACGTGCAGGTCCGCTCCGGCGGCGCAGGCGCATTCACCGCCGACAACTTCCCGGTCTTCGACCGCATGCGCGACAACGTCTACGTCGCCGCCGACTCCAACCACGGCTACAAGATGATCGCCGTCGGCCGCGAGATCGCTCGCGAGCTGCAGGGCGAGCATTCGACCCTGCTCGCGCCCTTCCGCTACGAGCGCTTCGCGACGGGAGACCTGCACCCCGTCTCGCAGAGCCCCTATCCGTGGAGCTAGCGCCCGTCAGGCCGCACTCCTCTGAGCGACCGCGAAGCGGTCGCGATTGATGATGGCGGCCGCTACGGGCGCGACCTGATGACTGGCGCGGACCACATCGTCATCGGGGGCGGCGTGCACGGGCTGTCGTGCGCCTGGCGCCTCGCCGAGCGGGGGGCGGACGTGCTGGTGCTCGAGAAGGACCGGATCGGCTCGGGCGCCTCGGGCATCGCCGGGGGCATCGTCCGCAACTACTACCGCTCGCCGGCGGTGACCGACCTGATCCGCCAGTCGGTGAAGATGTTCGAGGCCGATCCCGAGGGGTACGGCTTCCGCCAGGTCGGCTACGTGGCGGCCGTCCCCCAGGGCCAGGTCGACGACGTGGTCGCGATTCGCGAGCAGCACGAGTCCGCCGGCTACGAGTCGGAGCTGCTGGTGGGCGCGAAGAGCTGCCGCGACTACCTGACCTGGACCTGGCCGGACTGGCGCGCGCCGGTCGAGGCGGTCCTGCACGAGCCACGAGGCGGCTGGGCCGACGCGATGCAGACGGTCCGCCACCTGGCCGAGCGGGCCCGAGCGGCGGGCGCGCGGATCGCCGAGGGAGTCGAGGTGACGGGCTTCAGGTTCGCCGGCGAGTTCGACGCCGAAAGCGACGAGCGCACGGTCGAGGCGGTGCTCACCACGGACGGACCGGTCGAGTGCGGCAGCGTGGTCGCGGCCCCCGGACCGTGGGCCGGCCGCCTCTGGGAGATGCTGGGCCAGGCGCCGAGGGTCGAGGTGGCCGGCTCGAGCGAGCCGCGGCGCTTCATCGAGTATTGGAAGGCCCAGGAGGGCCAGTTCGCGCTGCCCGGGGTCGGCCTGGGAGGCCGCGCGGGGATCGAGTCGCCCGTCGTCCACCTCGACCAGGCCGGCGGCCTGCGCTCAGACCGCGACGGCCGCGAGCTCTCGCCCGGCGCCTGGGGCATCTATTTTCATCTGGGAAGAACCGGTACGGGAGTCACCGGGGGCGGGTTGCCCGTGCTGCTGAACGAGCCGGAGCTCGATCCGTATGGGCCCGACAACCCCGCCCACGCCGCCGAGCCGGGCTTCGCCGAGTTCTTCACCTCGGGTCTGGCCGCGGCCTTCGGCCGCTTCGAGGGTCGCAGCGCCGACTGGGAGGTGACGCCGGCCGGCGGGATCGTCGCCCACACCCCCGACAACTACCCGGTCTGCGACTGGGTGCTGCCCAACGCCTACGCGATCGTCGACTCCGGCCACGGCTTCAAGATGCTGGCCCTCGGCCGCCTCGCGGCCGACGACGTCCTGGACGGCGGCTCGGCCCTGGACCCCTACCGCTTCTCTCGCTTCGCCAGCGGCGACACCCACGTCGCCTCGGCGGGGCCGTATCCCTGGACGTAAGGGATCTAGGTCGGCAGGTGACCTAGTTTGGTGTAAGGATGTCGACCGTGGACATCAAGCTCGAGCTGATCGGCGTGCCCGTCACCGATGTCGACCGCGCGATCGAGTTCTACACCGAGAACTGCGGCTTCAACCTCGACCACGATCACAAAGTCAGCGAGGAGATCCGCTTCGTCCAGGTCGACGCCGCCCGGCTCGGCCTGCTCGATCGCGTTCGGCAAGGGCGTGAGCGAGATGAAGCCCGGCTCGCTTGACGGACTGCAATGCGTGATCGATGACGCCGATGCCGCCCGCGAGGAGCTCGCGGGGCGCGGAGTGGAGGTCAGCGACGTGGACGAGCAGCCTTTCGGCCGCTTCGTCTACTTCAAGGACCCCGACGGGAACGGCTGGGCGCTGCAGCAGCTCCCCGGTTAGGGGGATCCGTTTTCCGCTAACCCGCGGCGATCATGGCGACGCCGGTCAGGGCCACGACCACGCCGACGGCCTGGATCCGCACCAGGCGCTCGTGCAGGAGGGCTCGGGCGAGGATCACGGTCGCGACCGGGTAAAGGGACGCGAGCACCGAGACAACGCTGAGCAGCCCGGTGTCGGTGCCCAGGGCGAAGAAGGCGTTGGCGCCCACGTCGAGCAGCCCGATCAGCGCCAGCGAGGGCAGCACTGCGCGGTCGAAGGACAGCTTGGGGCGCACCGCCAGCAGCACGATCCCCAGCGCCGTCACGGCGGTGACGCGCGCGACCAGCAGCGACCAGTACGGCCCCGCCTCCTCCACGGCGGCGTCCATGCCGGTGAAGAAGAGGCCGAAGCCGAGGGCGGCCAGGCCGGAGAGCAGCAGGGCCTCGCGCGAGGAGGAGGAGGCTCCGTTGGGCGACTCGGGCGCGCGGGTGGCGAGGACGACGCCGACCAGCGCGGCGGCCATGCCCGCGTACTGGAGCGCCTCGGGTCGCTCGCCGGTGGCCACGCCGACGATCACCGGCAGCGCGGCGGCGCCGCTGGCCGAGATCGGCGAGATCACGCTCATCGTGCCGATCGCCAGCGCCCGGTAGAGGGCGGCGATCCCGACCAGCTGGGCGATCCCGGCGCCGATCGCCGGCGCGGCCTCGCTGAAGGTGGGGGCGTCGAGTTGGCCGACCGCGACCACGATCGCGATCGCGATCAGGCCGGTCACCTGGCTGACGAGTAGGACCAGCGCCAGGGTCAGGGCCTTGGTGCGGATGCCGCCGAGGAAGTCGGCGAAGCCCCAGCAGAGGGCGGCCCCGATCCCGAGTGCGGCGGCGGCCATCGGGTGCGGTCAGTCGGCGGCGGCGCGTCGCTCGTCCGGGCGGGCCATCCCCCTGATCACGTGCAAGTCCACGCTGCCCGGCGCGAACACGTTGATCGAGTACTGGACCGCGCGCCCGCCCGGGGCCTGCAGCAGCTCGGCCAGCTCGAGGGCGGCGGTGACGCGGGTGACGCCCAGCGCATCGCCGACGCGATCGCCCGGTTCGACCAGCCGCGGGCGGACCTGGGTGCGGGCGAACGCGATCGGGTCGCCGCGCTCGACCAGCACGTCGAGCACCATCTTTCCTTCCTCCAGGGCCTCGCGGAGCTCCTCGGGAGGGGGGAGCTCGATGCTCGGGGTGGACCACATCCCGCATGTACGCCGCGACGGTCCCGTCGGCGAGCAGGGTGCGCTGGATCAAGGGAGCGCGGGTGCCGCGGCGCAGCTCGAGGGCCTCGGCGACGTACCCGGGGACGCGCGCCTGCTCGATCTCGAGGTTGCGCGTGGTCAGGCGCTTGCCCTGGCGGCGCGCCAGCGACGCGTAGGACTCCAGCACCTCCAGCCCGGCGCTGAACGCGGCCGGCAGCGCCACGCGGCCGACGAAGGTGCCGCTGCCCTGCCGGCGGATGATCTCGCCGTTCGACTCCAGCCGCTCGAGCGCCAGACGCAGCGTGCCGCGGGAGACGCCGAGCTCCTCGGCCAGCTCCTGCTCGGGGGGCAGGCGATCACCGGGACGCGCGCGGCCGGGGGCGAGCCGGTCCCGCAGCGAGGTCTCGGTCACATCCACGAGCGAAGAGCGCGTCACGGCTCGAGCCTAGCCCTCGTCGGCGGGTACGGCGCCGGAGGCGCGCTCGGCCGTCTCGCGGGCCTTCGCCACCCGCGGGTCGTCGCAGCCGGTGAGGTCGACCTCGACCAGCCGGGCCGCCCCTCGCGCCGCCGCCGCGGCGAGCTCGGAGGCCACCGCGGCATCGGCGCCGAACGCCCACCCGCGGGCGACGCCCGCGGTCTCCGCCGCGGCCTCGGCGACCTCCGCCGCACATTCCGCGATCGCCAGCGGCGGGTCGGCCGCCGCAGCGAGCGCGGCGGCGCGGTCCGCCTCGTCCGCCTGAGCGACCTCGGCGTAAGCGGCGGCGTCCTCGTCGGCGGTGTCGAGCAGCCGCTTGCGCAGCTCGGCGCCGCGGCCGGACAGGGCCCGCATCCGCTCCACGGCGCCGGCATCCGGGTTCGCCCCCTCGGCGAGGCGCTTGGCGGCGAGCCCGGCCGAGAGCTCCAGCAGCGAGGCGGCGAGCGCGCCGCTGACCGCCGCCGCGACCCCCGCCGCGGGCGGGTCCGCCGGCGAGGACAGCGCGTCGAGCGCCTCCCCGATCTGACGGTCGCCGGTCCCCACTATGTGCGGACCCCGAGCGGCATCTAGAACAACCCGACCGTGCGTCCCTCGGCGTCGATGTCGACGTTGAACGCCGCGGGCGTCTTGCCCAGCCCCGGCATCTGCTGGACGGCGCCGCACAGGGGAACCAGCCAGCCGGCGCCGGTGTAGGCGCGCACGTCGCGCACGGGCAGCTGGAATCCCTCGGGCGCGCCCAGCAGCTCGGGGTCGGCCGATAGCGACAACGGCGTCTTGGCCATACAGACGGGCAGCTCGGACAGCCCCTGGTCGGTGAACTGCTCGATCTTCTTCTCGGCCTCGAGGTAGTAGACGACCTCATCGGCGCCGTAGACGCGGTGGCCGACCGTCTCGATCTTGGACTTGATCGAGGCGCCGTCCTCGTAGAGGAAGCCGAACTCGTTGGGCTGGTCGCAGGCGGCGACCACGGACTCGGCGAGGTCGGCGACGCCCTTGCCGCCCTGCGCGAACCCGTCGCTGATCGCGGCCGCGAAGGCGCCGCCCTCGCCCGCGAGCTTCGTCACCAGTTCGACCTCCTCGTCGGTGTCCTCCGGCCGGCGGTTGACGGCGACGACCGCCGGCACCCCGAACTCCTTGATTATCCCGAGGTGCCGGTGCAGGTTGGCGATGCCGCGCTCGACCGCCGCCATCTGGTCCTTGGGCGAGGCGCCGTCGGTGGAGTCGAGGCCGCCGTGGTGCTTCAGAGCCCTCACGGTCGCCACCAGCACGACGCAGTCGGGGCTGATGCCGCCGGCGCGGCAGACGATGTCGATGAACTTCTCCATCCCCATGTCCGACCCGAATCCTGACTCCGTGACGACGTAGTCGCCCAGCTTCAGGCCCAGCAGGTCGGCGATCAGCGAGGAGTTGCCGTGCGCGATGTTCGCGAACGGACCCGCGTGCATCAGGCACGGCTGGCCCTCGAGCGTCTGGATCAGATTGGGCTTGATCGCGTCCTTCAGCAGCACGGTCATCGCGCCGGCCGCCTGCAGGTCGTCGGCCGTGACCGGGTTGCCGTCGCGCGAGTAGGCGGCGGTGACCGCTCCCAGGCGGCGGCGCAGGTCGTGGACGTCCCGGGCCACGGCCAGCACCGCCATCACCTCCGAGGCGGCGGTGATGTCGAAGCCGCTCTCGCGCGGATAGCCGTTGGTCGGCCCGCCCAGGCCCAGCGCCACCTGGCGCAGGGCGCGGTCGTTCATGTCGACGGCCCGCTTCCAGGTCACCTGGAGCGCGTCGATGTGGTGCGGGTTGCCGTGCAGGATCGAGGCGTCCAGCATCGCAGCGAGCAGGTTGTTGGCCGCTCCGATCGCGTGGATGTCCCCCGTGAAGTGCAGGTTCAGGTCCTCCATCGGCACCACCTGGGCGAAGCCCCCGCCCGCCGCGCCGCCCTTGATCCCGAACACGGGACCCAGGGAGGGCTCCCGCAGGCACAGCACCGGGTCCTTGCCGATGTAGCCCATGCCCTCGGTCAGCGCGACCGACGTCGTCGTCTTGCCCTCGCCGGCCTTGGTCGGCGTCATGCCGGCGACGCAGACGAGCTTCGCGTCGGGCTTGTCGGAGAGCCGGTCGATGGCGTCGAGCGAGATCTTGGCCTTGTAGCGGCCGTAGGGCTCGACCTCCTCGGGCTCCAGGCCCAGTCGCTCCCCGATCGCGTCGATCGGCTCGAGCTGCGCTTCCTGGGCTATCTCCAAGCTGCTCTTCATCTGTCCCGTCTCTCCTCGTGTTGGTCTCTGGTCTGGCGTTCTCTGGTCGTGGGTGCTGGTCTTCAGTGGGAGACCGCCGCGGCCCCGAGCTCGGAGACGAGGCGGTCGCGATAGAAGCGTTCGAGCGCGAAGGGCTCGATCAATTCAGGCGTCTTGCCGGTGGCGACCAGCTCGGCCATCGTCTTGCCGACGATGGGCGCCGCCTTGAATCCGTAAGTGCCCCAGCCCGCGCTGAGGGTGAAGTTCTCGACCTCGGTGACGCCGAGGATCGGGCTGAAGTCGGGGCTGATGTCGCAGAGGCCCGCCCAGCTGCGCAGGATCCGTGCCCGCTCCAGCTGCGGGAACAGCTCCAGCGCGTGGCGGGAGGCCTCCTGGAGGAAGTTGAGCGTGCCCTGCTGCCGGTAGGTGGTCCAGGGCTCGATCTCGGCGCCGATCAGGAACTCGCCGCGGTCGGTCTGCGAGATGTAGACGTGCATCTGCGAGGAGACGACGACGATGTCGAGCAGCGGCTTCAGCGGCTCGGTCACGAACGCCTGCAGGATGTGGGTGGTGATCGGCAGCTCCACACCTGCCATCTCGGCGATGGTCGAGCTCCATCCGGCCGTGGCGCTGACCACGTGGCCCGCCTCGATCCGCCGCCCGTCGGCCAGCGCGACGCCGGTGGCGCGTCCGTTCGACCGCTCGACCCCGACGACCTCGGTGTACGGGTGGATCTCGGCGCCGCCTCGATCCGCGCCGCGCGCCAGTCCCCAGACGACGGCGTCGTGGCGGATGATGCCCCCGGGCGGGTGGTAGAGAGCCCCCATCACCGGGAAGACGGCGTCGGACGCCAGCGACATCGCGGGCGCGAGCCTGCCGACCTCCTCGGGGCCGATCACCTTGGAGTCGATGCCCTCGAGCTGGTTCACCTCGGCGCGCTCGGCCATCACGAACATCGCCCGGTCGGTGTGCGCCAGCGTCAGGTGGCCCTCCTGGCTGAACAGCAGGTTGAAGTTGAGCTCGGCGCCGAGGCGCTCGTACAGCTTCAACGAGGCGTCGTAGAACCGCGCCCCCTCGAGGGTCTTGTAGTTCGAGCGCAGGATCGTCGTGTTGCGCCCGGCTGCCCCGGACCCGATGTAGCCCTGCTCCAGGATCGCGACGTCATTGATGCCGTGGTCGCGGGCCAGGTAGTAGGCGATCGCGAGCCCGTGGGAGCCGCCGCCGACGATGACGACGTCGTAGCGGTCCTTGAGCTCCGGCGTCTTGCGCCACATGCGCCGCTTGCGGAAGATGTCAAGCACCGGCGCCGACCCCCTCGGTCGCGCCCAGTGCCGCGAGCCCGACGGCCCGTCCTCCGAGGCTCTGCGCCGCGTCGACGAAGACGGTCCAGTTGTACTGCGCGTAGCCCGCTCCGAACAGGTGCAGGAAGCGGTCGCCCTCCTCGCGCAGGACCAGGCCGGGAGTGCGGGCGACCGAGACCGGGGCGAAGCCGCTCTCGGGGAAGCTGGAGGGGCGCATGTCGAGCGCGGTGGCCCGGGCGAAGGCCTCTCGGGCCAGCGGTCCGACGACGGCGTTCGAGCCCCACGCCGAAGTCAGCTCGGTGACCGACGCGAAGCCCGAGCGCCCGGCTTCGTCCTCGAGGGCGTCGCGGACCGGCGCGGTGCGCTCGGGCTGGGTCACCGCCAGCACCCGCCCGGCGGTCATCGGGCACCACCAGGTGCCGTCGTGCTGGACCGCGCGGCCCAGCTCCAGCGTCGCCCCGCCGGCCAGCGAAGAGAGGATCGAGGCGGTGGTCGAGGGATCAGCCTGGAGCTCGATCTTGCCCAGGCAGGAGAGATCGGCGACGCCGACGGTCGTGCGGCAGGCGGACTGCTCGCGCTCGGTCTCGCCGTAGTCGGTGACCACCTGCCAGCCCGCGCGCTCGCCGAGCCGCGCACCGGCGTCGAGGTGGGCCCACTCGATCGGGCTGCGCTGGGGCGGCGGCGGGCCTCCGGCGGCCGGTCCCACCTGGTCGGGAGCGAGAAACTCGAAGCTCATCCGCGCAGCTTCTCCTGGTCGGGGTCGTAGAACGGGGCGGTCTGGACCTTGGCGCTCAGCCGCTTGCCCTCGTCGGCGATCGTGATCGAGGCACCGTCCTCGCCGAGCTCGGCCGGAACCCAGGCCATCCCGATCGTCCGCTGCAGCAGCGGCGAGAAGCGGGAGGAGGTGACGCGCCCGACGGGTTTGCCGTCGGTGACGATTGCCGCGCCCTCCGTGGGGACGTCCCCGTTGTCGAGCGTGAAGCCGACGAGCTTGTTCTCGTGGCCGCGCTCGGCGACGTTCTCGAGAGCCCAGCGGCCGATGAAGTCGTGCTCCTTGTCGAACTTGACGATCCAGGGCATCGCCGCCTCCAGGGGGTTCGACTCGGCGTCGGTGTCCTGGCCGACGAGGATGTGCAGCTTCTGCAGCCGCAGCACGCGCTGGGGCTCGAGGCCGAACGGCTCGATCCCGTGCGGCTCGCCGGCCTCCGAGATCGCATCCCAGAGGTGGAGCGCCAGCGAGCCGGGGCAGTGCAGCTCGTAGCCCAGCTCGCCGACGAACCCGATCCTCAGCAGCAGGCACGGCACCCCGGCGACGAGCGCCCGCTTGCCGTCGAGGTACGCGAACGAGTCGTTCGAGCAGTCCAGGTCGGTCAGCCCGGAGAGGATCTCCCGCGCCCTCGGGCCGGCCAGGTTGAACGCCGACAGCCCCTGGCTGACGTCGGTCAGGTGGACGTCGAGCTCCCACTCCGCCAGCCACCAGGCGAACCACGCCTCGACCGCGTCGGCGCCGCTGGAGGTCGTCGTCACGTAGTAGGTGTCGTCGTCGAGGCGGCAGAGCGTGCCGTCGTCGGTGATGCGGCCGGCGTCGTCGCCGAGCACGCCGTAGCGGACGCGGCCCGGCTTCAGGTTGTCGAAGCGGTTCGGGTACAGCCGATTCAGGAACTCGCCGGCGTCCGGCCCGCGCACCATCAGCTTGCCGAGTGTGGAGACGTCGATCAGGCCGGCGCCCTCGTGCACGGCCATCGTTTCGGCGTGCGGATCGCCGTAGTCGTAGGGACGTCGCCAGTCGCCGGCCCACATCACGTTGCCGCCCAGCTCGCGGTGGCGGCCATGCACGGCCGAGCGTTTGGCCGGCTCGAAGGGCCGGCCGGCCATCGCGCCCATCGGCACCGTGGACCACGGCGGCCGCGCGGTCGTCAGACCGACGTCGGCGACGGGCGTGCCGGTGTCCTCGGCCATCTTGCGGATCGAGGCGAGCTGGCACATGCGGCCCTGGCAGGGGCCCATGGTCAGGGTCGTGTAGCGCTTGCTGAGCTCGAGCGAGTCGTAGCCTTCCTCGACCGAGTAGGTGATGTCCTTGGTCGTCACGTCCTCGCACAGGCAGGCGAAGCACTTGCCGTTCTTGCCGGTGCCCGGCGGCGGCACGGCCTGGACGCCGCCGGCGCCCTCGCCCGCGAGCGCCGCGCGGTCGGCCTCCAGCCGGGCCCGGTCCTCGGGGCCGCCCAACTCCAGCGACAGCGCGGCCTCGGCGCCGGCGACGGCCCCCGAGGCCGGCGACTGGGCGGGCGCGGACTCGTGGCCCGCGACCGCTCCCGCCGCGTAGATCCCCTCGGGCGTCGCGTCGGGCACGTAGGCGCCCGCGTCGGTGTCCCAGCGCGCCTTCGCGCCGGCCTGCAGCAGCAGCGAGGTGGCGGGGACGGCGCCGCCCGAGACGGCCACCAGGTCGCAGTCGAATCCGCGCTCGGTGTCCGGGTCGGGTCGGCCGTCCTGGCCGAGCTCGGCGACGACGACGCCCTTCACGTGCTTGCGGCCGAATGCCCGCACGACGGCCGTCCCGGGCAGGTGGCGGATTCCCTCCCATTCCAGGCGGGATGCGAGGTCCTCGCTCACCCCGTCCGGGCGCGCATCGGCGACGGCGGTAATCGCGACCCCGGCCCGGTGCAGCGCCAGCGCCGCCTCGAGGCCCGGATCGCCGACGGTGGCGACGACAGCTGTCCTGCCCGGACGCACGCCGTACAGCGTCGCCAGCCGCTGGGCGCCGGAGCTCAGCATCACGCCCGGCAGGTCGTTGCCGTCGAACATCAGGGGCTGCTCGATCGAGCCGGTCGCTGCGATGTGGCGCTCGGCGCGGATCTGGTGGAGCGTGCTGCCCTGCCAGACCGGGACGATCCCGTCGAAGAAGCCCAGCGCCGCGGCGGGGGCGAGCACCTCGACCCCTGCGGCCCGCACCCGGTCGGCGAGGTCCTGAGCCTCGCTCGCGCCGTCGCCGGCGAGCCGGGTGCCGCCGAGCATCGGGCCCGTCGTCCACCAGCACCACGTCGGCGCCCATCTCGGCGGCCCGCAGCGCGGCGCTCAAGCCGGCCAGCCCGCCGCCGATCACCAGCACGTCCGCGTGGCGGCGGCGGTACTCGGTGCGCCACTTGCGGTGCTCCTGCTTCTGAGCCAGCTTGCCGAGACCGGCGGCGTTCCGCAGGACCTTCTCGTACAGCGGCCACAGGCGCCGCGGCCGGATGAAGGTCTTGTAGTAGAAGCCCGGCGGCGTCACGCGCGTGCCGAAGATGTCGGTGGCCCGCATCGCGTCGAACCGCAGCGAGGGACTCGCGTTCATGTGCTTCACCTTCATGCCGGGCTTGACCGGCTCGGTGCAGGCACGGACGCCGGGCCAGCCGTCGACCTCGACCAGGCAGTTGGGGCACTGGCCGGCGCAGCAGAGGAGGCCGCGCGGGCGGTGGTACTTGAAGCTGCGCGACAGCACCTTCTGCCCCGACGCGTGCAGCGCGGATCCGATCGTGTCGCCCTCGAACGCCTCGACGCTCTTGCCGTCGAAGCTGAACTCGATCGTCTTGGCCCGGTTGATGCGCTCGCCGGGGGCGGGGGGCAGGCGGTCGCTCATCAGCCGTTCAACGTCCCGGGAAGGCCCACCCGCCTGACCTCGTTGGTGGTCGTGTCGCGCTCGGCCTGGAACCACTCGCGGCACCCGGAGCGGTGGTACCACCACTCGCGCTGCACGCCGGCGACGTTGCGGCGAAAGTAGTTGTAGGCGTTGAGCTCGCGCTCGCTCGGCTTCTGCTTCGGCCGGGGCACGACCTCGCCACCGAACGAGAAGTCGGTGACCTCGCGCTCGCCGCAGTTGGGACAGGTCAGCAGGAAGGACATCTCGCCTCGCGGGCACACTAGACCAATTGGACGAATTTGTACAGGAAGGCCGGTGCCGCGATAGTCTGCGGCCATGGCCCGGCGGTACGAGTGCCTGGACGCCGACTGCGGCGAGGTCATCGTCGCCGCCGACGAGGCCGCCCTGGTCGAGGCCGTTCAGGCGCACATGGCCGAGGCCCACGACAGCTTCGAGCTGGAGGACGTGATCGTTGACATGTCGACCGAGGTCGAGGACGAGGACAAGGAGGGCTGATGGCCACCCAGGAAACCGGAACCGCATCGAACGGCGCGCCGGATCCCGACGTCGTCCGCCGCTTTCACTTCACGCGCAAGATGGTCCGCGGGCCCGTCTACCGCAAGTACAAGTTCGCGATCGACAAGGTCTGGAACGTCGACGACGTGGATCTCTCCCAGGACGTCGAGGACTGGAAGCGGATCGAGCCCGAGCAGCGCGAGGGCCTGCTCGGCGTCACGGTGCGCTTCCTGGCCGGCGAGCAGGCGGTCACCGACGAGCTTGTGCCGATGCTGGCGGCGTCGCATGCCCTGGGCCGCTTCGACTGGGTCACCTACCTCTCGACCTTCCTGATGGAGGAGGCCAAGCACGCCGAGTTCTTCATGCGCTGGCACGACGAGGTCGTGGGCGTGCTCGAGCCCGAGGAGGTCGCCCGCCACTTCCTGGTCCGCGGCGCCACCGTCGACCCCAGCGGCCGCTTCGAGGTTCGCGACGTCCTCCACGAGGCGCTTCCCAAGTACGGCCGCGGGCTGCTCGAGGCCTCGATGGACGGGACCGAGGAGGAGATCGAGCGCGCCTTCGTCCGCTTCTCGGCGGCCTACAACGGCTTCGTCGAGGGCGTGCTGACGATGCCCTCCTACGAGATCGTGATCGACACCACCGTGCTCTGGGACGCCTTCCCGGGCCTGCGCGAGGGCTTCAAGCTGATCCTCCGCGACGAGGGCCGTCACATCACCTTCGGAACGGGCGCCTGCAAGACCCTGATCGAGAAGAACCCCGAACTCGAGTCAGAGGTCCACGCGGTCTTCGACGCCTACCGCGGCAACGTAGTGGGCCTGGTCGAGTACCAGAAGGCTGTCCCCGGCCTCGAGATCCAGAAGTACCAGGACCAGAAGGTCCGCCACTACCGCAACCGCTGCCGCGAGATGGGCATCACCCCCGACCAGACGCTGATCGACCAGATCCTGGATCCGGAGATCGACTTCGTCGTCGGGCATCAAGCGGGGTAGCAAGCGAGCACTCTCCCTCGCAGCCGCTCGCGGCTGCCGAGAGGGCGGCCGGCGCCGCCTCCCTGCCTGGCGGATATGTGTGCTACCTACACATAGGCATCCGCAAAATGCTGGCGTCTCCCTCCATTGCCCAGGCAGGGACTATGTGAAATAGATACAGGCATGAGCGACGAGATCAAGAAGCCGACCGAGGACGACGTTCGCAAGGCGGTCAAGGGCGACGGCATCGAGTTCCTGTTCGCGAACTTCGTCGACATGCACGCGCGGCCGAGCGCGAAGCTGATCCCGGCCGAGAAACTGGACGACCTGTTCACCGACGGAGCCGGGTTCGCCGGGTTCGCGGCCGGCGACATCGGCCAGCAGCCGAACGACCCGGACATGATCGCGATGCCCGACCCCGGCTCGTTCACGAAGCTGCCCTGGAAGCCGAACGTCGGCTGGTTCGCCTCGAACGTGACCGTCGAGGGCGAGGAGCACCCCTACTGCCCCCGCACGATCCTCCGGCACCAGATGAAGCGCTGCGAGGACGCGGGCTACCAATTCAAGATCGGCTACGAGCTCGAGTACTTCCTGGTCCGCGAGACCGAGGACGGCGGCATCGAGGTCGCCGACAAGCTCGACACGCTCGAGCAGCCCTGCTACGACATCCGCGCGCTGACCCGCAGCTTCGACTTCGTCTCCGAGGTCATCAGGAACGTCAACGAGCTGGGGTGGGGGGTGTATGCGACCGACCACGAGGACGCGAACGGCCAGTTCGAGCAGAACTGGGGGCCGGCCGACCCGCTGACCAGCAGCGACCGCGCGGTCTTCTACCGCTACATGGTCGAGGCGATGGCGCAGGAGCGCGGGCTGATCGCCACCTTCATGCCGAAGCCGTTCGCGCACCTGACCGGCAACGGCTGCCACATGCACATGAGCCTCTGGGACGGGGACACCAACGTGCTCCTGGAGGACCCCGGCAAGGACAAGCACGGCCTCGGGCTGAGCGAGAAGGGCTACAACTTCATCGGCGGGCTGAAGAAGCACGCGAAGGCCTACATCGCGGTCACCGCCCCGACGGTCGGCTCGTACAAGCGCCTCGTGATCGGCGCGCCCACCAGCGGAGCCACCTGGGCGCCGGCCTACGTCACCTACGGCTGGAACAACCGCACGATGATGCTGCGCATCCCCGACCACGGGCGGATCGAGGACCGCACCGTGGACGGCGCCTGCAACCCCTACCTGGCGGCGACGGTGGTCCTGGCCGCCGGCCTCGACGGAATCGAGAACGGGATCGACCCCGGCGAGCCGAGCAGCGGCAGCATGTACGAGACCAGCGTCGAGGACCGCAAGAAGATGGGGGTCGAGACCCTGCCGGCGAACCTGCTCGACGCCACGCGCGAGCTGGAGCAGGACGAGGTCATGCGCAAGGCGCTGGGCTCCGTGGGGGACGAGGACTACGTCGACTACTTCATCCGCTGCAAGCAGCGGGAGTGGCAGCAGGCTCACGAGCAGATCACCAAGTGGGAGATCGATCGCTACCTGCAGCTCTCCTGAACAGGAGGTTCATCCATGTGCGGCATCGCCGGGCTGTTCAGCAAGTCATCTGAGACCGAGGAGAGGCTCGGCGCGCACCTGAGCGGGATGCTCGCTCAGCTCGCCGACCGCGGCCCAGACAGCGCGGGGGTGGCGCTGTACCGCGATCCGGCGCCGTCCGGCTCGGTCAAGCTCTCGCTCTTCTCCGAGCAGCCGGACTATCCCTGGAACCGGCTCGAGGGCGAGCTGGCCGAGAGCTTCGGCTCGGTCAGCGAGCCGGACCGGATCGCCACGCACGCGCTGTTCACGGTCGAGGGGGAGGGCCAGCAGGTGCAGCGCTGGATGGCCGCCGAGCACCCCGAGCTGCGGGTCATGAGCATCGGCGAGCACATCGAGATCTACAAGGAGAGGGGCGATCCGCGCAGGTTCATCGCCGACTTCGGCCTCGAGGGCGTCTCGGCCAGCCACGCGCTCGGCCACACCCGCATGGCGACGGAGAGCCGGGTCACCACGGAGCACTCGCACCCGTTCTCGACCGGGCTCGACCTCTGCCTGGTCCACAACGGCTCGCTCTCCAACCACAACCGCTCTGCGGGTCGAGCTGCGGCGCCAGGGGATCACCTTCCAGACCGACAACGACTCCGAGGTCGCGGCCGGCTACCTGACCTGGCGCCTGTCCGAAGGGGACGACCTCGAGACGGCGCTGAACGGCTGCCTGACCGACCTCGACGGCTTCTACACCTTCGCGGTCGGGACCGCCGACGGGTTCGCGGTCCTGCGCGATCCGATCGCCTGCAAGCCGGCGGTGATGGCCGAGACCGACGACTGGGTCGCGATGGCCTCCGAGTACCGCGCGATCGCCGAGCTGCCCGGGGCCGAGGACGCCGAGCAATGGGAGCCGGAGCCGGGCCGCGTCTACGTCTGGCAGCGGGCGAAGGTCGCGTGAGCGCGACGGCGGCCGCAGAGTCGGTTGACCTCGCGGCGACAAGCGTTCGGGAGCTGAACCAGCGCCTCCACGACGCGGCCGCCGACGGCGGGCCCTCGCACTGGCGGATCAGCAACCCGAGCGGAGCGCACGCCGTAGCCGTCGGCCTGGACGGCGATATGGAGGTCGTGATCGAGGGGCACGTCGGCTACTACTGCGCCGGGATGAACAAGCTGGCGACCGTCCGCGTCGAGGGGAACGCGGGCACCGGGGTCGCCGAGAACATCATGTCCGGGACGGTCGTCGTCGAGGGCAGCACCAGCCAGTCGGCGGCGGCCAGCGGCCGTGGCGGGCTGGTGGTGATCCGGGGCAGCGCCTCGGCTCGGTGCGGGATCTCGATGAAGGGCGTCGAGATCGTCGTCCACGGCTCGATCGGGCACGTCGGCGGCTTCATGGCGCAGAAGGGCGCGCTGGTGGTCTGCGGTGACGCCGGCGACGACCTGGGCGACTCGATCTACGAGGCGCGTGTCTACGTGCGGGGCGAGGTCGCCAGCCTGGGCGCTGACTGCGTCGAGAAGGAGATGCGCGACGAGCACCTGACCCAGCTCAGGGAGCTGCTGGAGCGGGGCGAGGCCGACGCCGACCCGGCCGAGTTCAGGCGCTACGGCTCGGCGCGCGAGCTGTACAGCTTCCAGGTCGACAACGCGGGGGACTATTGAGATGAGGCGCCCCGCGTGACGGAGTTCGACCAGCTCAGCAAGGGGCGCGGCTTCGACGCCGAGTTCGAGGACAAGTGGCGTCCGGGCCTGCACGAGTCTGCGCTGTTCGACCGCAACGCGATTCACGAGATCCACCGAATGGCCCGGGAGGGGATCTACGACATCCGGGGCTTCGGCGCCAAGCGCAAGGTGCCGCACTTCGACGACCTGCTGTTCCTCGGCGCGAGTGTCTCGCGCTACCCGCTCGAGGGCTACCGCGAGAGGTGCGCCACCGACGTCACCCTCGGCACCCGGTTCGCGAAGGAGCCCGTGCGTCTGGAGATCCCGATCACGATCGCGGGCATGAGCTTCGGCGCCCTCTCGGCGCCGGCGAAGGAGGCGCTGGGGCGCGGCGCCAGCGCGATGGGGACAAGCACGACCACCGGCGACGGCGGCATGCTGCCCGAGGAGCGCGAGCACTCGGACAAGCTCGTCTACCAGATGCTCCCCTCGCGCTACGGGATGAACCCCGACGACCTGCGCAGGGCCGACGCGATCGAGGTCGTCGTCGGGCAGGGCGCGAAGCCCGGAGGCGGCGGCATGCTGCTTGGCCAGAAGATCAGCGACCGCGTGGCCGAGATGCGGGACCTGCCCAAGGGCGTCGACCAGCGCAGCGCCTGCCGCCATCCCGACTGGACCGGCCCCGACGACCTCGAGATCAAGATCGGCGAGCTGCGCGAGATCACCGACTGGCGGGTGCCGATCTACGTGAAGATCGGCGCCACGCGCACCTACTTCGACGTGGCGCTGGCCGTCAAGGCGGGGGCCGACGTGATCGTGCTCGACGGGATGGAGGGCGGGACCGCCGCCACCCAGGAGGTGTTCATCGAGCACGTCGGCATCCCCATCCTGGCCGCGATCCCCGAGGCCGTGCGCTCGCTGCAGGAGCTGGGCATGCATCGCGAGGTGCAGCTGATCGTCAGCGGCGGCATCCGCAACGGCGCCGACGCCGCCAAGGCGCTGGCGCTGGGAGCCGACGCCGTCTCGATCGGGGTGGCGGCGATCGTCGCCCTGGGCGACAACTCGCACCGCTTCGAGGCCGAATACGAGGAGATCGGCACCGCCGCCGGCTTCTACGACGACTGGCACGAGGGGCGTGACCCGGTCGGCATATCGACCCAGGACGACGAGCTCGCGAGCCGCTTCGACCCGGAGCTCGGCGGGCGCCGGCTGGCGAACTACCTGCGCGCGATGGTGCTGGAAACCCAGACGCTTGCCCGCGCCTGCGGCAAGTCCCACGTCCACAACCTCGAGCCCGAGGATCTGGTCGCCCTCACCTTCGAGGCATCCGCGATGGCGAAGGTGCCGGTGGCGGGAACGAGCTGGATCCCGGGCCAGGAAACGACAAACTGAAATGAACAACGATTAACCACAAACGCCGCCCTCCTCCGCTTCGCGTCCGGGGGTGGCACAGGAGGAGAGTTAGATGGCAAAGATCGTCTGCGTGCTTTACGACGACCCCGTGGATGGCTACCCACCCACCTATCCACGGGACGACATCCCCAAGATCGAGCGCTACCCCGACGGCCAGACGACCCCCACGCCGAGCGCGATCGACTTCAACCCGGGTGAGCTGCTCGGCTGCGTCTCGGGTGAGCTCGGCCTGCGCAAGTTCCTCGAGGACGCCGGCCATGAGCTGGTCGTCACCGCCGACAAGGACGGCGAGGACTCCGAGCTCGACAAGAACCTGCCCGACGCCGAGGTCGTCATCTCACAACCCTTCTGGCCCGCCTACCTGACCGCGGAGCGGATCGCCAAGGCGCCCAAACCTGAAGATGTCGATCACAGCGGGCATCGGCTCCGACCACGTCGACCTGCAGGCGGCGATCGCGAACGACATCACGGTCGCCGAGGTCACCTACTGCAACTCGATCAGCGTCAGCGAGCACGTGGTGATGATGATCCTGGGGCTGGTCCGCAACTACATCCCCTCCTACAAGACCGTGATCGACGGCGGCTGGAACATCGCCGACTGCGCGGCCCGCGAGTACGACGTCGAGGGCATGCAGGTCGGGACCGTCGCCGCGGGCCGCATCGGCCACGCGGTCCTGAAGCGGATGGCGCCGTTCGACGTCGGGCTGCACTACACCGACCGCCATCGGCTGCCCAAGGAGGAGGAGGAGCGGCTCAACCTCACCTTCCACGAGACGGCCGGAGGAGATGGTGGCGGTCTGTGACGTGGTCACGATCAACGCGCCGCTGCATCCCGAGACCGAGAACCTGTTCGACGATGAGATGCTCGGCAAGATGAAGCGGGGCGCCTACATCGTCAACACGGCCCGCGGCAAGATCTGCGACCGCGACGCCGATCGTGCGGGCGCTCGAGTCCGGCCAGCTCGCCGGCTACGCGGGCGACGTCTGGTTCCCGCAGCCGGCCCCCCAGGACCACCCGTGGCGGACGATGCCGTGGCACGGCATGACCCCTCACACCTCTGGCACGAGCCTCTCGGCGCAGACCCGCTACGCCGCCGGTACCCGCGAGATCCTGGAGTGCCACTTCGAGGGCAAGCCGATCCGCGAGGAGTACCTGATCGTCCAGGGAGGCGCTCTGGCCGGCGCCGGCGCCCACTCCTACAGCGAGGGCGACGCCACCAGCGGTTCCGAGGAGGCGGCCAAGTTCAAGCAGTAGTGGGAGGAGGGGGACCGGGCGCCCCCGTAGCCGCGGGGGCGCCCAAGTCCCAGGGGGCGAAATCGGTTCGTGTCGGACTTGACGGGGCTATGGCCCCCTCAATCCCGCCGCGAGCCTCCGTCTCCGTCTGGGCGCTCGCCCGCAGCCAGCACGGTGTAGTCACACGGAGCCAACTCATCGAGCTTGGTTTCAGCGACGACGCGGTCAGGCACCGGCTGGCGAAGGGGAGGATTCATCTCCTGGCCCGTGGTGTCTACGCGGTGGGTTGGCCGGAACTCACGCAGCGCGGCCGCTGGATGGCGGCCGTGCTGAGTTGCGGCCCCGAGGCGGTCCTCAGCCACCGCTCGGCCGCAACGCTCTGGAGGTTCGGCAAGGAAGGCGGGCGGATCGACGTTTCGGTGCCCCGGAGCAGCGACCGCCAGCGCCCGGGACTTGCCATTCATCGCCGCAGTTCACTGACCGAGAGCGAGCGGACAACCCACGAGCGGATCCCGGTCACGACTCCGATTGCGACGCTCGTGGACCTCGCGGCAGTCCTTGGCCGAAGCGAGCTCGAGCGGGCGATCAGCGAGGCCGATAAGCGAGGTCTGGCCAGTCCGGTGTGGTTGCGATCGGCTCTCGACGAGCTGGCACGGCGCCCTGGTTTGGGCGTGCTGCGCGAGCTCCTCGACCACCAAACTTTTCGGCTCACCGACTCCGAGCTGGAGCGCCGGTTCCTGCCGCTTGCCCACAGTGCCGGCCTTCCCCCACCCCAGACCCGTCGCCGCGTCAACGGCTTCCGCGTTGACTTCTTCTGGCCCGCGCTCGGTCTCGTTGTGGAGACCGACGGTCTGACATACCACCGAACTCCCGGAGCCCAGGGGAGGGACCGCGAGCGCGACCAGGCTCACGCGGCAGCGGGGCTGACACCGTTGCGTTTCACCCACGCCCAGGTCAGATACGAGCCGGAGCGCGTCCGAGCGACGCTCGTGGCGGTCGCCGCACGACTCGGGCGGTCGGGGGGTAGGCTTGCGGCCTGATGCGGATGGAGCTCCGATGCCTTGGGGAGTTGGGCAGGGGCGCGTAAGGAGGAGCTTGCAAGCGTGCCGAAACGAGGGGGGCGGAGGTGAATAGGCAGCGGCGGACCGGCCAGCCTTCGGATGACCTCGGCGTGGTCGTGATCTTCATCGCCGCGGTTGTGCTGCTCATCGCGCCCACTGCAGCCGCCAAGCGCGACTTCCCAAGGGATTTCCAGTGGGGTGTCGCCAACGCCGGGTTCCAGGTCGAGGGGGGAGGGGGGCGCGACCTCAACGCCAACTCGGACTGGTGGATGTGGACGCACGACGCGGAGAACATCGCCGGCGGCGTCGTCACCGACCACCGGCCCGAGGACGGCCCGGGCTTCTGGGCGAACTTCAAGCGGGACGTGCGGCTGGCCGCTCGGAACCTGAACCAGAAGGCGTTCCGGATGAGCATCGAATGGAGCCGGGTGTTCCCGGAATCGACCGAGGGTGTGGCGGGGCTGAGGGCGCTGGACAAGCTCGCCGACCAGAGCGCGATCCGCCGCTACCGCAGGATCCTGCGCACAATCCGCGCGGAGGGCATGACGCCCTGGGTGACGCTCAGCCACTTCGTGCTGCCGATCTGGATCCACGACCCGATCGCGAGCCGCGCGGCGCTGGCGGCGCTGGGCCCCAACGACCCGGTGCCCGCGATCCCTCGATCCGGCTGGCTCAGCCGGACCACCGTCGGCGAGTTCCGCAAGTACGCGGCCTACCTCGCGTGGAAGCTCGGCGACGACGTGAACCGCTGGATCACCCTGAACGAGCCGATGGTGGTGGCTGTCAACGGATACGTGAACATCCCCGGGATCGTGAACGGGAACTTCCCGCCCGGGGCCTGGAGCTTCAGCGGGGTGATCGACACGATCATCAACATGGCCGACGCGAACGCGGCCGCCTACAAGGTCGTGAAGCGCAAGGACCCGGGCTCGCGGGTCGGCTTCGTCCACAACATGGTCGGCTTCACGCCTTCGGACCCGACCAAGCCCGCCGACGTTCGCTCGACGGGCAACGCCGACTACCTGTTCAACCGGCTCTTCCTGGAGGCGGTCGTGAACGGGATCAGGGACCGCGACGCGGACGGGGAGGTGGACCCCGGGGAGCGCAGCCGCAAGCTGGCCCGGAAGGCGGACTTCATCGGCCTCAACTACTACTTCCGGGGCCGCATCGCCAACTTCGGCCAGCTCACGCCGCGCATCCCGCTGCTCGACTTCCTGCCGGCCACCACCTATCAGTCTCCGATCAACCCCAGCGCCCCGCCCTGCCCGACCGCCTGCACCGAGTTCGGCTGGGAGATCTACCCGGAGGGCTTCCGCAGGGTGCTCGGCATCGCCGGCGACTACGGACTGCCGGTGATCGTCACCGAGAACGGGCTCGCCGATGCCGACGACGACCAGCGGGCGGCTTACCTGACCAGCCACCTCGAGGCGATCCGCGCGGCGAGGGCGGCGAAGGAGGCCGACGTGCGCGGCTACTTCCACTGGACCCTGGTCGACAACTTCGAGTGGGCCGTCGGCTACAAGGCCCGCTTCGGCCTGTTCGCCTATGACCCGGCGACCCTGGCGCGGATCCCGCGCCCCAGCGCGAAGCTGTACGCGCGGATCTCGCGCACGGGCAAGCTGCCCTAGGTTGCTGCAGCCTCGCGGTCACGGAGCTGGCGGCGCAGGATCTTGCCGGAGGGGGACTTGGGGATCTCGTCCACGACCTCGACCAGGCGAATCCGCTTCTGTGGCGCCACCTGTTCGCTGACCCACGCCATCAGCCCGTCGGGGTCGAAATCGTCCGAGGACGGCACGACGAAGGCCTTGGGCAGCTCGCCCGCCTCCTCGTCGGGGACCCCGATCACCGCGACGTCGCCGACGTCCTCGTGCCCCAGGATCAAGGCCTCGAGCTCGGCGGGCGCGACCTGGTAGCCCTTGAACTTGATCAGCTCCTTGAGGCGGTCGACGATCTGGAAGTAGCCGTCAGAGTCGACGACCGCGACGTCGCCGGAGTGCAGCCAGCCGTCCTCGTCGATCGTCGCGGCCGTCGCGTCGGGGTTGTTGAGGTATCCCGTCATCACCTGGGGGCCGCGCATCCAGAGCTCCCCGCGCTCGCCGACCTCCCTCACGTCCTCGCCGGTCTCGGGATCGACGATTCGGCACTCGGTCCCCGGAACCGGCGGCCCGATCGAGCCGGCCCGGTCGGCGCCGGGCTCGAACGGGATCGCGTGGGTGACGGGGCTGGTCTCGGTGAGCCCGTAGCCCTGGCTCACGAACGTGTCGAGCCGCTGGGCGAGCTGCTCGCTGAGCTCGGGGCCGAGCGGCGCCGCTCCGCATTTGACGTGGCGGATCGAGGAGAGGTCACGGCCCTCGACCGCCGGGTGCTGGGCGAGCGCCAGCGCGACCGGCGGCACGATGAACCCGCGGCTGATCCGATGCTCCTCGACCAGATCGAGCAGCTGCTCGAGGTCGAACCGCGGCATGGTCACGATCGTCACCCCCGCGCGCAGCCCCAGGTTCATGATCACCGTCATCCCGTAGATGTGGAAGAAGGGCAGGGCGCCCATGAAGACGTCGTCATCGCGGACGTCGAGCTGGCTGGCGGTCTGGATGATGTTGGCGACGAGGTTGCGGTGGGTCAGCATCACGCCCTTGGAGAGCCCCGTGGTGCCGCTGGAGTAGGGGAGGACGGCAAGGTCGGTGGCGGGGTCGATCTCCACCTTGGGAGCCTCGGCGGGATCGCCCAGCAGCTCCGAGAAGGGCGTCGCGCCGTCCGCCTCGCCGAGGACGAACACCTCCTCGACGCCCGACGCGTCGGCGGCCTCCCGGGCGACGTCGAGGAACGGCGGGACCGTGAGCAGGAAGCGGGCGCCTGAGTCGTTCATCTGGTGGGTCAGCTCGGGAGCGGTGTAGAGCGGATTGACCGTGGACGACATCCCGCCCGCCGAGGTCGCGCCGTGGAAGGCGATCGCGTACTCGGGCACGTTCGGCATGAAGATGCCGAGCACGTCCCCCTTCGCGAAGCCGCGCCCCGCCAGGCCCGCGGCGCAGGCGCGCGCCGAGCTCGCCAGCTCCCCGTAGCTGAGCTCGCGGCCGCTCGGGCCGTCGATCAGCGCCGGCTTGTCGGCATGGTCCGCCGCGTGCTCGAGCACGTAGGAGGTGATGTCCAGGTCCGGTATCTCGGGCGCCGGCTTCGAGCTGGTGTGGATCAAGGCTCTCTCCCTCGTTCGTAGCGCTCGCGGATCCAGCCGCCGAGCGCGGCAAACAGTACCCCCAGGACCGTCGTGATCACCACGAGCAGGATCGGCGGCTCGGGCAGCTCGGCCTTCGCCTCGGCGCCGTGGATCTCGTGCGCGATCAGGATCGCCGCGCCGAAGATCGAGCCCGCCGCCAGACCCCGGCGCGCCCCCGCGCCCGCGCCGACGTGGTCGAGCCCGGCACCGATTCCGCCGACGATCCCGATCACGGACAGCACGAGATAGGTCGCCTCCGAGACCCCCAGGAAGTACCCGGTGACGGCTCCGAACAGCGCCGGGAGGACCACGATCAGGAACACCTGGACCGGGCGCGGGTGCTCGGAGATCAGCGGCGGGAGCTGCAAGGGCCTATCCGCGGAAGCGCTTCGCCAGGCGGCGCCGCCGCGCAGCGCCCAGCCGAGCCGCATGGCGTGCCACGATGGGTCCCTGCCACGGAGGCCTGTAGTCGTAGCGGACGGTGTAGTCGACGTGGGTGCCCGCCGGCGTCGCTGAGCTCGATGCGGCCGAGGTGGTTGTGGAACTTCGGCTCGTCGTCCTCGAGGACCTGGTACTCGATCAGCCGGGGCCGCTCGTGAGTGACGATCTCCTCGTCGAGCACACCTGCGGGCGTGTGCATGCGGCGTACGAAGCCGTGCCCGAGAGGCTCGCCCGGGTCGTGTCCCTGCCGGACGTGCTCCATCTTCCCCTGCCAGACCTCGTCGAAAGTCGTTGGTGAAGTAGTCGAAGACCTGGTCAAGCGGAGCGGCGACCTCGGCGGTCAGGTGGATGCAGTTGCGCGGCTCGGGCATCGCCCCACCCTAACCGCCTCCTAGTTCCGCGAGCTTATGCTTGGCCCAATGCACGACGTCGCGGAGTTCCTGTCGTCGCACGAGCCCTTCGACGGCATGGACGAGGCCGAGCTGGACGCACTCGCGCAACGAGTCGAGGTCGAGTACCACCCCGCCGGGGAGGTCATCATCCGGCAGGGGAACGCGCCCCAGGACCGGATCCGGGTCGTCCGCCGCGGGTCGGTGGAGCTGGTTGACAGGGGGCGTGTGATCGACCTGCTGGTCGAGGGGGAGATGTTCGGGTATCCGTCGATGCTGTCCGGTTTGCCGGCGGGCTTTGAGGTCAGGGCCGCGGAGGACACGCTCTGCTACGCGATCCGAGCCGACGACTGCCTGCCGCTGCTCGCCCGGCCGGCGGGACTGAAGTTCCTCGGCCGCTCGATCCTCGACCGGCCGAGGCCGACCCCGGCCGACGCGCCTGCCAACCCGCTCGACGTCAGCGGGCTCGCCGCGATCGCCCTCGCGGGGGAGCACCCCGTGATCGTCGGCCCCGGCACGCCGGTGCGGGACGCGGTCCGTTCGATGGAGGACCAGGGGGTGAGCTCGATTATCGTCAGCGCGGGCGACGGCGAGTTCGGGATCGTCACCGACCGCGACCTGCGATCCCAAATCGTGTCCGGGGACCGCTCGCCCGACGCGCCGGTGAGCGAGTTGATGACGAGTCCGGTCGAGTTCGTGCGTCCCGATCAGACCGGCGCCGAGCTGCTACTGGCGATGCTCGAGCACGGCATCCACCACATGCCCGTGATCTCGGCGGGGAACGAGGTGGTGGGGGTGGTGCGGGACGTAGACCTGCTGACCGCCCAGACGGGCACGCCGTTCCTGCTGCGCCGCTCGATCGCCTCGGCCGGCAGCGCCGGGGAGCTGTCCGGCGTCGCGAGCGAGTTGAACCAGGCAGTGGTGGCGCTGTGGGACGCACGAATCCCGGCCGACCAGATCAGCGCCGTGATCTCGGTGGTCTCGGACGCGCTCATCCGTCGAACGATCGAGCTCGCGATCGACGATCGTGGGGAGCCGCCGACGGAGTTCTCGTGGCTGTCGCTGGGCAGCCACGGCCGTCGTGAGGCGGTCCCCTCCTCGGACGTGGACTCTGGAATGTCCTGGCGGGATCCGGAGCCTGGTCGCGAGCAGGAGACGGGCGATTACGTTCGTGGGGTCGCCGCTCAGGTGGCCGAATCCCTGGTCTCGATCGGCTGGCGCCTCGACGCCCGCGGGGTGACCGCCTCAGGGGACTTCTCCGCGAGCTCAATCGGCGAGTGGAGGCGGGCGATCGCGACCTGGCTGGAGCATCCCGAGGACAGCAAGGTCCTGATCGCGGCCTCGATCCTGCTGGACGGGCGCATCGTCTTCGGCCCTGACGAGCTGGACCCGAAGGACGAGTTCTTTCACGCTGAGAAGCGGCAGACCCTGCTCCGCTGGATGTTGCGGCTCGCCCTCGCGGCGAAGCCACCGACGGGTTTCCGCCGCAACATCGTCGTCGAGCATTCGGGTGAGCACAAGGGAACCCTCGACATCAAGCACGGCGGCCTGCTCCCGGTCGTGGATATGGCCCGTTACGCGGCGTTGCGCTCCGACTCGACCGAGACCGACACGCTTGCCCGGCTCCGCGTCGCCCGCGAGTGCGGCGCCCTCGAGGCGGACCAAGCCCGAACGCTGACCGAGGCCTATGTGCTGTTCGCGGGTCTTCGCCTCGAGCATCAGGTCGAGCAGCTCGAGGCGCGGGGAGGAGACCGATGACCACCTCGACCCCAGGCACCTGAACCAGCTCACCCGCCGCTACCTGCGCGGCGCGTTCCGAGAGGTTTCCTCGGTGCAGAAGGCACTGGCCGCCGAGCTGCCGATGGGCCACTGAGGGCGATGGCTGACTGGACGGCCAACGCGCGCGCGTACGACGTGACGCAGCTGCCGGCCGGCCTGCTCCCGTGGCGTGAGGCCCCGTTCACGGTGATCGACTTCGAGACAACCGGGCTGCACCCGCCGGGCGACGAGATCATCTCGTTCGCGACCGTGACCGTCAGCGAGGGGCGTCTCAGCCTCGCAGACGCGCGCCATCGGCTGATCCGCCCACGGCGCATGCCGCGAGCAAACAGCATCAGGATTCACGGCCTGCGCGCCGCGGACCTGGAGGGGGCCGATCCCCTGGACGACGCTCTCGGGGAGCTGCTGGAGGCGATCACCGGGACGGTGCTGGTCGCCCACGTGGCCGGGGTCGAGCGCGCGTTCCTGGAGGCGGCCCTCGAAACTCGCGGAATCGCGCTGCGCAACAGCTTCGTCGACACAGCCTCTCTGGCGGTTGAGCTGAGCCTCCGAAGCCGTGATGCTCCCTACTTCCCGGTGGAGGGCCCGGTGGGGCTCACCAACCTGGCGCGTTCCTACGGGCTCCCGGTGCATCGGCCCCACCAGGCCGACGGCGATGCGCTGACGACGGGCCAGGTCTTCCTTGCGCTCGCAACCCGGCTGGACGCGATCGAGCCGCAGACCGTGGGGTCGCTACTGCGCCCGGAGTACGCCCTCCCACGAGTCTCCGTCGCGGAGCGCCTGCGCCGCCGCCTCCGCGGCGAGCGCATCCGCAGCTCGGCTAGGCCCTGATCCGCTCGCCCTTCGGGTCGAACAGCGGCCCCGGTGCGACCTCGCCGCCGATCCAGCTACCGAAGATCTCGATCTCGACCAGCGTGCCCGGCTCGGCCCGTTCGGGTGGGACATAGGCGTAGGCGATCGAGCGCTCCAGCGTGTAGCCGTAGCCGCCGGTGGTCACCCGCCCGCAGATCTCGCCGTCGATCCGCACCGGCTCGTTGCCCAGGCAGACCGAGCGCGGGTCCTCCAGCAGGATCGTCGCCAGGCGCTTCGATGGCCCCTCCTCCTTGGCCTTGACCAGCGCGTCGCGCCCGATGAATCCGCCCTCCTTGTCGAGCTTGACGGCGAAGCCGAGCCCCGCCTCATACGGCGTCTCGTCCGGCGTGATGTCGGCGCCCCAGACCAGGTAGCCCTTCTCGAGCCGCATGGAGTCGATCGCGCGGTAGCCGGCGGCGACCATGCCGTGGGGCTCGCCGGCCTTCCACAGCGCCCGCCATAGACCCTGCCCGTACTCGGTCGGGCAGTAGAGCTCCCAGCCCAGCTCGCCTACGTAGGTGACGCGCAGCGCCCGCACAGGGACGTAGCCGACCGTGATCTCGCGGACGCTCATGTAGGGAAAGCTCTCGTTGCCGAGGTCCTGGGGCGTGAGCGGCTGCAGGATCTCGCGGGCCTTCGGGCCCCACACTCCGAAGCAGGCCCACTGCGCGGTGACGTCGTGAACCTGAGCGCTGCCGTCCTCGGGCAGGTGCCGCCGGATCCACTCGCGGTCGTGGTTTCCGAAGGCGGTGCCGGTGACGATCGAGAACCTGTCCTCGGCTAACCGGGTGACGGTGAAGTCGCACTCGATCCCGCCGCGGCTGTTCAGCATCTGCGTGTAGGTGATGCGGCCCGGATCGCGCGCGACCTCGTTGTCGCAGAGCCGCTCGACCAGCGCCGGGGCACCGGGTCCGACGATCTCGAGCTTCGCGAACGAGCTCTCGTCGAAGATCCCGGCCGCCTCGCGGGTGGCGCGGTGCTCGGCCCCGATCGCGGGCGACCAATGCTGGCCGGCCCACCCGCGCGGGCGCAGCGACTCGTCGCCCGCAGCCGCGTTGGACTCGTACCAGTTGACCCGCTCCCAGCCGGACTTCTCGCCGAAGGCGGCGCCGTGGTCGGCGTGCCAGGCGTTGGCGGGGGTGACGCGGAGCGGGCGCCCGGCCTCGCGCTCATGGTTGGGGTAGCGGATGTCGTAGTAGGTCTCGTAGGTCTCCTGGATGCGCGCGTGGGTGTAGGCGGGCGAGCGGTACTGGGCGCCGAACCGCCGGATGTCCATGTGCCAGAGGTCCAGGGTCGGCTCGCCCTGGTCGATCCACTCGGCCATCACCTTGCCGATGCCGCCGGCCCCGGCGAGGCCGTGCGCGCAGAACCCGGCGGCGACGAAGAGGCCGCCGACCTCGGTCTCGCCGAGGCAGAACTCGTTGTCGGGCGTGAAGGCCTCGGGGCCGTTGATCAGCTTCGTGATCGTGACCTCGTCCATCTTCGGCACGCGCTTCACCGAGTTGTCGGTGATCTCCTTGAAGCGGTCCCAGTCGTCTTCCAGGAGACGGCCGTTGAAGTCGGGGGGGATGCGGTCGAAACCGTCCGTCCCGTCGGGCATGAACGCGGGCTCGCTCTGGCGCTCGTAGCCGCCCATCACCAGCCCGCCGCCGTCCTCGCGAAAGTAGATCAGCAGGTCGGGGTCTCGCAGGGTGGGGAGGGGCTTCTCGGGATCCCGCTCCTGGAAGGGCTGCGTGACCAGGTATTGGTGCGACATCGGGATCATCGGGATCCGGACCCCGGCGAGGCGCCCGAGCTCGGCGGCGTACATGCCGCCCGCGATCACGACCGTCTCGGCCTCGATAGTTCCGCGCTCCGTCTCCACCCTGCGCACCCGGCCGTCCTCGACGCCGATCCCGGTCACCCGGGTCGACTGCAGCACCTGGCAGCCCTCGCGGGCGCCGTCCGCGAGCGCGTAGGTCAGCTGGGCGGGATCGAGGTAGCCGTCCGTCGGCAGCCAGGCGCCGCCGAGCACGCCGTCGGTCGACATCAGCGGGAACATCTCCTTGGCCTCCTCGGCCGAGATCAGCTCCAGCGGCAGCCCGAAGGTCTTCGCCCAGCCGGCCTGGCGGCGCAGCTCCTCCATCCGCTCCTCGCTCGAGGCGAGGCGGATGCCCCCGCACTCGGTCCAGCCGGGATCGAACTCGGACTCCTCGCCCAGGCGCCGGTAGAGCTCGACCGAGTACATCATCATCTTCGTCAGCGAGACCGAGCCTCGGAGCTGGCCGACCAGCCCAGCCGAGTGAAACGTCGAGCCCGAGGTGAGCTGGGCGCGCTCGAGCAGGACGACGTCCTTCCAGCCCAGCTCGGCCAGGTGATAGGCGATCGAGGTCCCGCCCACGCCCCCGCCGATGATCACGCAGCGGGCGGAGTCGGGCAGCTCGACCCTACGGGCCACCGGCCTCCTCGAGCCAGGTCTGGAACTTGGGGTCGGAGGCAGTCTGGGCCATGCGGTCGAAGTGCTTGGTCGCGTACTCGTTGAAATCGAAGTCGATGTCGCTGACGCCGCTCTGCACGACGCCCCACATCGCCTCGCGGAAATCCGACATGAAGCGGAACAGGGAGAGCGTCGCGAGCCTGCGCGAGTCGGGATCCTCGCCGAAGTAGGCCTCCAGCAGCGCGGCCTGGCCGGCCTCGTCGAACTCGTTGTTGACCGAGAAGTTGCCGAGGTCGAAGTAGCGGTCGCCCATGCCCGCGTACTCCCAGTCGACGATCCAGATCGTCTTCTCGCCGCGGATGAAGTTCCCCGCCAGCAGGTCGTTGTGACAGGGAACCGGCTCGTGCTCGGGGCCGGACAGCCTCTCGTGGATCGCGTCGGCGTTGGCCAGCGACTCCTCGTAGGCGGGGGGCGGCTCGACGCCGCGGCTTCGGGCGGTCTCGGCGTACTCGCGAACGAGGCTGAAGGAATCGAAATTGGTCGACAGGCTGACGCCGGAGTCGTGGATAGGAGCGCAGCTCGCCGGCGATCTGCTTCAGCGCGTCGGGCATCTGCAGGTCGTCGGCCTCCATCCCGGTGCCCTCGACGAACTCCGTCACCAATGCCGGCGGGTCGGTCAGCAGCGCGGCCACCGGCGGGGCGATCCCGATCTCGGCCGCGCCCTGGTTGGCGTCGCGCTCGCCGCCGCGGTCGATCCCGAGCAGGTCGGTGTCCTTGCCGGGGACCCGGATCACGTAGCGCTTGCCACCGAGCGTCACGAGGTAATTGCGGTTGGTGATGCCGCCCTCGAGCGGCGCCGGCTCACCCTCCATTTCGCCCAAATCAGGCGTCATTTGGGCGACGATTTGTAGTAGTTCGGACATTTCCCTTGCTATCGACCGCCGCGACAAATAGGGTCCGGGCGATTCACAAGTCACCCTTCTATCGCATCTGAGTGCCTTGTCAGGGTGGCTGTCCGGCAAGAGGGAGAACAGGAGAGACAATGGCACCGGAAGGCATTTCGGACCCGCCAAAGGGTCACTGATGATGAGAGACGGCTGGCGGAGCTCGGCTACAAGCAGGAGCTCTCGCGCGAGTGGTCGGGCTTCACCAACTTCGCGATCTCGTTCACGATCATCTCGGTCCTGGCTGGCTGCTTCACGGCCTTCGCGTTCGCGTGGTCGAACGGCGGCCCGATCGCGATCTCGCTCGGCTGGCCGATCCTTTCCTTCTTCATCATCATGGTCGCGTTCTCGATGTCGGAGCTGACCTCGGCGTTCCCGACCGCGGGAGGCCCGTATTGGTGGGCCAACGACCTCGGCGGACCCGGCTGGAGCTGGATGACCGGCTGGTTCAACATCGCCGGCCTGATCGGCATCGTCGCCTCGGTGGGCTACGGCGCCGCCATCTTCCTCGGCGTCACGCTCAGCCTCTACGAGGTCGACATCTTCGACATCAACTTCGCCGACACCGAGTCCATCCTCGCAGAGACCTGGCTCCTCTTCGGCTTGATCCTGATCGGCTACACGATCGTCAACATCCTCCCCGATCGCTTCATCCAGCTTATGAACAACGTCTCGGTCGGGTGGCACCTGCTCGGCACCGCGATCGTCATCGGGCTGCTGGTCTTCATTCCCGACAACCACCAGGACCTGAGCTTCGTCTTCAACGAGCGCATCAACAACAACGGTGCCTTCGGGGGATCGACGACGGCGCTCGGCTTCTGGGTGCTGGTGCTGCCCGTCGGCTTCCTCTTGACGATGTACACCGAGACCGGGTACGACGCCTCGGCGCATACCGCCGAGGAAACCCGGGGCGCCGCGGTCGCGGCCGCCCAGGGCGTCTGGCGCTCGGTGTTCTACTCGTCGATCATCGGCTGGATCCTGCTGCTCAGCTTCCTGTTCGCGGTACCGGACGCCGCCGTCGTCACCGACGCCGCCGGCTTCGTCGGGGCGATCTTCATCGAAGCGCTCGACTCCTGGGCCGCGAAGCTGATCTTCATCATCGCGACGGTCGGCCAGCTGTTCTGCGGGGCGGCGGGCCTGACCAGCGCCTCACGGACCTGGTACGCGTTCTCGCGCGATAGGGCGATTCCCGGCTGGGCCATCTTCCGCCGGGTCAACCGCCAGAAGGTTCCGTTCAACTCCGTGATCGCGGTTTCGGTCGTCTCGGCGATCATCGCCATTCCGGCCCTGTTCGGCGAGAACAACATCCCGTTCGCGTTCTACGCGCTGACCGGGATCTGCGCGATCGGCCTCTATGTGGCCTACGTGCTGCCCATCTACCTGAGGTTGCGGGCAGGCGACGCCTTCCAGGTCGGCCCCTGGAACCTGGGGTCGAAGTACAAGGTGGTAAACACGCTCGCGATCTTCTTCGTGATCCTGGTCGTGTTCTCGCTGAGCCTGCCGTACACGCCGGGCGGGCTCCCCTGGAACGACGATTTCGACACCAGCTTGGTCAACTACAGCCCGCTGGCGGTCATCATCCCGGTCATCTTCGGTGGCTGGTACCTGATCTCGGCCAAGAACTACTACAAGGGGCCGGTTCGGACCCTGGAGGAGGACGAGATCACCGCGGACTAGGGCGCGACGGGCCGCGCATCGTGCGCGGCCCGCGAACCACTCGATCCGGAGCCTCCTCGCTGCACGGGAGGCTCCGGGGGACAGCGAAAGGAGTTTCTGAATGGACGAAGACGTCGGAGCTAAGGATTTCAAGCTGGGGGCCGGTGTCCTCGGCCTGCTCGCGGTGATCGCGATCGTCCTCATGCTCGTCTCCTGACGGTCACGAGACCAGTTGATTGACCGGGGCGCGCCGCGGCGCGCCCCTCTCGCTCTCAAGACCCTTGCGGAGCCGTTCAGCTCGGGTCGAGGGCCTTGGTGCCCTCGACGAAGGCCTGCCAGGCCTCGTGCTCGGCCTTGCGCCACTTCTCGTCGCGCTCGGGCTCGACCCTGCGGTCGGCCGGAAGCATCTCCGGCAGCTCGGCGAGCGACGAGACCATCCCGGATCCCACGGCCGCGAGCGCAGCCGAGCCCAACACGGTCGCGTCGGCGCCCGCGGCCTCGACCGGCGCGCCGATCGCGTCGGCCTGAAGCTGGAGCATCAGCGGCTCGTTGGTGACGCCCCCGTCCACGCGCAGGACGTCGACGTCGACGCTCTCGCGGATGACGCTGACGATGTCGGCGACGCGCCAGGCGATGCCCTCGAGCGCCGCGCGGGCGACGTTGGCGCCGGTGGTGCCGCCGTAGATTCCGGCGAGGATCGCGCGGGCGTTCGGGCCGCCACCACGGGGCGCCGATGCCGGCGAGGCCGGGCAGCACCCGGGCGCCGGCCGAGCTCTCGGCCTCGCGCGCCAGCTTCCCGAGCGCCGGCGGGTCCTCGGCCAGCCCCAGCTCGTTGCAGAGCCACTCGAGCATCGCCCCGGCCGCGAAGACGCCGCCGTCGAGCGCGTATTCGATCTTGCCGTCGATGCTCCAGGCGACCGTCGGCAGCAGCCCGCCGGCCGGCTTCGGCACCTCGTCGCCGACGTGGGCGAGCACGAAGACCCCGGTGCCGTAGGTCGCCTTGACGCGGCCGGGCACGACGCAGGCGGCGCCCGCGAGAGCGGCCTGCTGGTCGGGCGCTTGCCCGCGCAGCGGCAGCTCGACCGGCCAGCTCTCGTGCTTCAGGGTGCCGAGATCGCCGGCGGTGTCTCGGATCTCAGGGAGGACCTCGACGGGGACGCCGAAGATCTCACAGAGCCGGGAATCGAAGCCTGGCTTGTCGATCCTCTGCAGCTGGGTGCGCGACCCTGTCGAGACGTCGGTGGCGAAGCCGGCGCCCAGCCGGTCGCAGAGGAACGAGTCCACCGTGCCCATTCGCAGGTTGCCCGCGTCCAGAGCCTTCTTGACGCCGTCGTCGTTCCGCAGCAGCCAGGCCATCTTGGCCGCGGAGAAGTAGGGGTCGAAGGGCAGCCCGCTGAGCTTCTGGACCTCATCCTCCTCGTCGGTGAGGGTGTCGAGGATCTCCTGCGAGCGCTTGTCCTGCCAGACCACGATGGGCGAGAGGGGTTTGCCGCTGTCTGCCTCCCAGGCCAGGACCGACTCGCCCTGGTGGTCGAGCCCGCAGGCGACGACCTCGCCGGGTGGGTCCTTCAGCAGCTCGGCGATCGCCGAGGTGACGGCCTCGAGGACCTCCTCGCCGTCCTGCTCGACCCATCCCTCCTCGGGATGGCGGTTGACCTTGTCGCGGCGCGCCTCGCTCGACGGGCTGCAGGTGCTCGTCGAAGAGCGCGGCCTTGACGCCGGTGGTCCCCTCGTCGACGCCGAGCAACATCCGGTCGCCCATCCGTGAACCCTATTCGACACCGACCGTCACGTCCGGACCCCCCGGGTCCACGTTCGCCGCCCAGCTCGCGGGGATGTGGGCGGAGCGCCCGGGCACGAGCCGCGCCAGGCGGCCGCGCCAGAGCTCGGTCTCGCCCTGGCTCACGCGCAGCCTGGGCGCGCGCAGGAACTCCCGCGAGCGCAGCAGGAAGCGGCCGCGCGGGGCGGAGGGCTCCCCGGGAGCGATCAGGCCCGGGACCACCCAGCGCAGCGGGTCGCGGGCGCGCACCGACGGCCGCGCGGGCCAGTCGGCGCCGCTCTCGAGCTGGCGTGCGACCGAGGCGGCGGCGTGGCGGCCGGAGAGCGCGCAGGAGTCGGCCGTTTCGGCGGGGTGGACCACGTTGCCGGTCGCGAACAGGCCCGGGACCTCGGTGCGCATGGACCCATCGACCGCGGGCCCGAGGTGCCCCGGTCGAGCTCGCATCCCGCCATCACGGCGAGCTCGTGGTCCGGGACCCAATCGGCCGTGAAGACGACCAGGTCGCAGTCCACGCCCGGCCCATCCCGAGTCCAGGTGGGCCACGTCGGCGCCGGTGATCCGCCCGTCCTCCCCGTGGATCGCGACGACCCGGCTGTTGGCCCAGACCGGCGCGCGGTAGCGGACGCGAGCGCCCGCCCGGAACGCCGCCAGCGACTGCTGGCGCGGCAGCTCGGTGACGAGCGCGACCGTCGAGGCGCCGCCGTGGGCGAGTGTGGCGACGGCCGAGAAGCTGACGTGCTCGGCGCCGACGACGAGCGCCCGGCGGCCGATGTCGCGGCGCCCATGCAGGTAGACGAGCTGCTGGAGGGTGGAGGTGGTCATGACCCCGGTCCACGGGCGCCCGGCACGAGGCGCGCGGAGCGCGGTCGCTCCCGGCACCCGGTTGCGAGCAGGACCGCCGCTGGGCGGATACGGCGGCGTCCCCCCGGCCCGGTCAACCAGAGCGTGCCCTTGCCCTGCCAGTCGGTGACCATGGTCTCGGTCAGGAGCTCGACGCCGGCGTCCGCGGCCAGCTCGCGGTAGCGCCGCGCGTAGCGTGGGCCGGTCATCACCCGGCGCAGGTCGCGCGCGCCGAAGCCCGTGTGGTCGCTGTGGCGCGGGATGCCGCCGGCCTCGCGCTCGCGCTCGATCACGGTCACCGAATCGACCCCAAGCCGCTTCAGCTCGATCGCCGCGGCCAGGCCCGACGGGCCGCCGCCGACGATGACTACGTCGTCAGCCATCGCGCCCGCCCCGCTCGAGCGCGGCCCCGACCTCCGCCGCGCAGAAGAAGCCCTGGCAGCGGCCCATCAGCACGCGGGTGCGGCGCCGCAGGCCGTCGAGGTCGGCCGGGGGGATCGGGCTCGCGAGGGCGGCCTCGATCTCGCCGCGCGTGGCGCGCTCGCAGAAGCAGGCGATGCGGCCCAGGTCGGGGTCCCGGTCGATCAGCTCGCCGCGCTGGTATGGGCGCGGGCCGAGCTCTCCGATGTTCGGCATCTCGAGCTTGACCTTGCGCGCGGATCGCGCCAGCTCCAGCCCGGCGTCGGCGAGGCCCTCGCGCACGTGCTCGGCGATCCCCATCGAGGCGGTGACGCCGGTCGAGCGGATGCCGCCCACGCAGACGTAGCGATCCTCGGGGTGGAAGCGCAGCTGGTAGTCGGGGTCCTCGGTCGCCGCCCGCAGCCCGACGTAGGTCGCCGTCACCTCGTGGCCGCCGAGGTCCGGCAGGATGCGCTCGCCCTGCGCGAGCAGCGAGGCCAGGCCGTCGGCCGTGGTCGAGCGGTCCTCCTTGCTCGGCACGTCATCCGCCGTCGGCCCCAGCAGCACGTTGCCGTAGGCGGTCGGGCTGACCAGCACCCCCTTCGTCTTCGCGGTCGGCACCGGCAGCAGCACGTGGCGCAGCAACCCGCTCGCAAGCTTGTCGTAGACGATCAGCTCGCCTCGGCGCGGGCGCACGGTGAAGTCCCCGTGGCCGAGCATCGCGTCGACCTCGTCGCTGCGCAGGCCGGCGGCGTTGACGACGAAGCGCGCCAGGACATCGCCGCGTGCGGTGCGGACGCGGTGCAGCGGCCCCCCGTCGCCGCCCGTCGCGGCGCTTACGCCCAGCACGGGCGCCCGCAGGGCGAGATCGCAGCCGCCGAGCACCGCCTCGGTGGCGAGGGCGAGGGTGGCCGTGAACGGGCACAGGATCCCCTCGGCCGGGACCTCGAGGCCGCCGTGGGCGCCCGGCCCCAGCGCGGGCTCGCGGCGGTAGAGCTCGTCCACTCCCACCCGGCGGACCCGGACCCCGTTCTGCCTGGCGTTCTCGGCTATGCCGGGCAGCGACTCGGCCTGCTCGGGCGTCCAGGCGACCAGCAGGGCCCCGATCGGGGAGGCGGGGATGCCCACCCGCTCGGCGTACTCGACCAGCAGCTCGTACCCGCGCGCCACCAGCTTCGACTCGAGCGATCCCGGCTTGGTGTCGAAGCCCGTGTGCAGGATCGCGGTGTTCGCCTTGCTCGTGCCGGCGCCGACGTCGGTTCCGGCCTCGATCAGCGCACAGCGAGGCGCCGCGCAGGGTCAGATCGCGGGCGATCGCCGAGCCGACGACGCCGCCGCCGATCACGGCGACGTCGAAGGGACCGGGGGCGAGCGGGCCCTCACGGAGCGGGTCCACGGCGCCAGCTTATCCGCGCGCGGGCGGGCCCTGAGGTCCCCTACATTGCCGGAATGCCTCGGCCGCTGATAGGGATCTGCGCCGGAATCGAGCAGGCGCGCTACGGCGCCTGGGACGAGGTCGTGGCGCTCGTCCCGCGCTCCTACTCACGACGCGGTCCAGCGAGCGGGCGCGATCGCGGTGCTGCTTCCTCCCGACGCCGTCGTCACGCAGGATCCCGGCGAGCTGCTGGACCGATCGACGGCCTCGTGATCGCCGGGGGCACTGACCTCGACTCGGCCAGCTACGGCGCCCAGGCCCATCCCGAGACCAAGAACACCAACGTCGACCGCGACGACTTCGAGGTGGCGCTCTGCCGCGAGGCGCTGCGCCGCGAGATGCCCCTGCTGGGCGTCTGCCGCGGGATGCAGGTGATGAACGTCGCCGCCGGGGGGACGCTGGAGCAGCACATCTCGGACCGCCTCGGGCACGACCTGCACCGCGAGACCCTGGGGGAGTGGGCCGAGCACGAGGTCAGGCTCGCGCCCGGGTCGCTTGCGGCCGAGGCGGCGGGAGCAGAGCGCCTCGAGGTCAAGAGCCATCACCACCAGGGCGTGGCGGACCTCGGGGAGGGCATCGAGGTGACCGGGTGGGCGGACGACGGCGAGACCGTCGAGGCGATCGAGATGCCCGAGCGGAAGTTCGCCTTCGGCATGCTCTGGCACCCGGAGGAGGACCCTGAAGACCGGGTCATCCCGTGCTTCGTCGGCCGGATCAGCTAGCCGGGCAGATCGGCCGCGGGCGACTACGCGCTCGAACCTAGCCGCGCTCGAACATCCGCGTGCGCTCGTAGTCGGTCACGACCTGGTCGAACAGGCTCTGCTCGAGGCGCCCGTAGTTGAGGTAGTGCTTATGCACGGCCTCGCCGAACGCCTTCTTCGCGAACGAGCTCTTCTCCCAGAGATCGACCGCCTCGCGCAGCGAGGATGGGAACGCCTCCGCCTTGCCGGCCTCATAGGCGTTGCCCTTGAGCTCGGGGCCCGGGTCAGTCTTGTTCTCTATCCCGTCCAGGCCCGCGGCGAGCAGCCCGGCGATCGTCAGGTAGGGGTTGGCGTCTGCTCCTGGGATGCGGCACTCGATCCGGCGCGACTGCCCCTCGCCGACGATCCGGAAGCCGCAGGTGCGGTTGTCGCGCCCCCACGAGACCGAGGTCGGCGCCCAGCTCTCGGACGCGTAGCGCTTGTAGGAGTTGACCGACGGCGCCATGAACAGGGCGATCTCTCGAACGTGCTCGCGCATGCCCCCGAGGAAATGGCGGAAAGTGTCGTTCTCCTCGCCCTTGGCGTTGACGAAGGCGCTGCGGCCGTTCCCGCGCACGAGGCTGGTGTGAATGTGGCAGGAGCTGCCGATGTCCTTCTCGGACGGCTTCGCCATGAACGTCGCCGAGATCTCGTTGAGGAAGGCGATCTCCTTGACGCCGTTCTTGTAGATCGTGTGGCGGTCGGCCGCGGTGACCGCGTCCGAGTAGCGGGTGTTGATCTCGTGCTGGCCATGCCACGCCTCGCCTTTGGAGAACTCGATCGGGATGCCCGCGCCGTGCATGCCGCGGCGGATCTGCCCGATGACCTGCTCGTCCATCGTCGTCGCCAGCACGTGGTAGTCGAGGATGTAGGGGATCGTCGGGGTCAGGCCCTTGAAGTCCTTCTCCCACGCCTCCGCGTAGGACTCCTTGTAGAGGTAGAACTCGAGCTCGGAGGCGCAGTACGGGTTCAGGCCCTTCCTCGCCGCCCGCTCGGCCTGCGCGATCAGCACCTGGCGGGGCGAGGCCACCACGGGGGAGCCGTCGTGGTTGAGCACGTCGCAGAGAACCAGGGCCGTCCGGTCGAGCCAGGGGATCTCCCGCAGCGTCGCCATGTCGGGGACGATCGCGAAGTCGCCGTAGCCGCCCTCCCAGTTGGCCATCTCGTAGCCCGGCAGCGGCTCCATGTCCATGTCGAGGGCGAGCAGGTAGTTGCAGCCCTCGACCCCGTGCCCGACGACGTCGTCAAGGAAGTATTCGATCTCGATTCGCTTTCCGAACAGCCGCCCCTGCATGTCGGTGAAAGCCGTCACCACGGTGTCGATCTCGCGAGAGGCCCGGGCCTTCTTCAGCTTCTCGAGCGTCAGCATCCCGCGGCTCCCGCCGGGGCCCTGGTTGCGCTTCGCCGAACCCTTGCTGGACTTCTGAGCGGCCATCGGATCCTCTCCTCGTCCTTTGCTGCCCGGATAGGCAGCGCTGGCGGCACCCTATATCGTGCCCAGCATGTCCGCAAACTCCGCGGTTATCGAGGTGATCGAGCCCGCGACGGAGCGGGTTATGGAGTCGGTGCCGCGGGCGGGGGCAGAAGAGGTAGACGTGGCGGTGGCCGCGGCCCGGGCGGCCTTCCCCACCTGGCGGGCGGTTGCGCCTGCCGACCGCGCCGCGCTGCTGCACCGGATCTCCGATGCGGTCAGCGAGCGGCTCGAGGAGCTGGCCAAGCTGGAGGCCCGTAACGCCGGCAAGCCGATCGCCAACGCGCGTGGCGAGATCGGGATGGTCGCCGAGTGCTTTCGCTACTACGCCGGTGGGGTCGAGCGGCTGACGGGAAAGACGATCCCGGTCGCCGGTGGCGTGGACATGACCTTCCGCGAGCCGATGGGCGTGATCGGGATGATCACCCCCTGGAACTTCCCGCTGGTGATCGCCGCGTGGAAGATGGCGCCTGCGCTGGCGGCGGCCAACACGATCGTGCTGAAGCCGGCCGAGTTGACCCCGTTGACCGCGATCGAGTTCGAGCGCATAGCGATGGATGCCGGCCTGCCCGAGGGCGTGTTGAACGTGGTGCCCGGCCCGGGGTCGGTCTGCGGACAGCGCCTGGTTGAGCACCCCGACGTGGCCAAGATCGCGTTCACCGGCTCGACCGAGGTCGGAGCCGGCATCGCCCGGGGAGCCGCCGACAGCATCAAGCGCGTGACGCTGGAGCTCGGTGGGAAGTCGGCCAACGTCGTCTTCGCCGACGCGGACGTAGAGGGCGCGGCGCGGGCCGCCCCCTACGCGGTCTTCGACAACTCCGGACAGGACTGCTGCGCGCGCTCGCGGATCTTCGTCGAGAGGCCCGCGGTCGACGAATTCATGTCCGCGCTCGAGAAAAGCGTCACGGGGATGAAGGTCGGCGACCCGCTCGACGAGTCGACCGAAATGGGGCCGCTGATCTCCGCCGGGCACCTTGAGACCGTCTCCTCGTTCGTCCCCGACGACGCCCCGGTCGCGATCCGCGGCGAGGCCCCCGACGGCCCGGGCTACTGGTTCCCGCCAACCGTGCTGTCGCCCGTCAGCAACGACGACCGCGCCGCCCGCGAGGAGATCTTCGGCCCAGTCGCCTGCGTGATCCCGTTCGAGGGTGAGGACGAGGCGATCCGGCTCGCGAACGACACGCCATACGGGCTGTCCGGCTCGATCTGGACCCGCGACGGCGCCAAGGCGCTGCGGATGGCGCGCGCCATCGACACCGGCGTCCTCTCGATCAACTCGAACAGCTCGGTCAGGGTCTCGACGCCGTTCGGCGGCTTCAAGCAGTCGGGCGTCGGGCGCGAGCTGGGGCCGGACGCGATGGAGCACTACACCGAGGTCAAGAACGTCTATTTCGACACTGGGGAGGCCACAGGGGCCTCCCCGAGCGCGACTGAGGAGGAGAGCTGACATGGCGGGACGTCTGGATGGGAAGGTCTGCGTGATCACAGGCGCCGCGAGCGGCATCGGCGCCGAGTCGGCGAGGCTGTTCGCCTCCGAGGGGGCCCGCGTGGTGGGGGTCGACCTCGCGGAGGGCGCCGAGGGTGAGCTGGCCCTCCAGGCCGACGTCTCCAGCGAGGACGACGTGCGCGGGATGTACGAGACGACGGCCAAGGAAATGGGCCGCGTCGACGTGCTCTTCAACAACGCGGGCATCAACCCCACCGACGACTCGTCGGTGCTCGAGACCGAGCTCGACGCCTGGCAGCGCGTGCAGGACGTGAACGTGAAGTCCGTCTTCCTGTGCTGCAAGCACGGCATCCCGCACCTGCTCCACGCTGGCGGCGGCTCGGTCATCAACACGGCCTCTTTCGTGGCCGTGATGGGCGCGGCGGTCTCGCAGATCTCCTACACGGCCTCCAAGGGCGCGGTGCTGGCGATGTCGCGTGAGATGGGCGTCGAGTTCGCCGACCGCGGGGTCCGCGTCAACGCGCTCTGCCCGGGCCCGGTCAACACACCCCTGCTCCAGGAGCTGTTCGCCAAGGACAAGAAGAAGGCGCAGCGCCGCCTGGTTCACCTGCCCATGGGTTTCGGCGAGGCCAACGACATCGCCAACGGCGCGCTCTTCCTGGCCAGCGACGACTCGCGCTATGTCAACGCGTCGACATTCATGGTCGACGGCGGGCTGTCGGGCGCTTACGTGACGCCCGAGCTGGCCGACTAGACCCGGACGGCGACGGCGTCCAGGAACCGGCCGCAGAGGTCGCGGCCGACCTCGTTCCAGGCGCTGATCCTGCGGTTCGTCTTGGCGCGTAGCGCCTCGTGGTCCAGGCCCACCCTGACCGCATCCTCGTCGGAGTGCCAGTCGTCGATCCAGTGGTCGGCGTCTCTGGCGCTGACCTCGGCGTGGAACTGGATGCCCCAGGCCGCCTCGCCGATGCGGTAGGCCTGGACGCACCTCGGGCTCCTCGCCAGGACCACGGCCTCCGCGGGCGGCAGGCACTTGTAGCTGTGCCAGTTGAAGCCTGCGAAGCCGGGCGCCATCGGCTTGATCAGGGGATCGCCGGCACCCTCGGACGTCACCTCGATTTCGGCCCAGCCGATCTCGGGCTCAGGCATCTTGCGAACCTGGCCGCCGGTCGCCAAGCACAGGATCTGGGCGCCGAGGCAGGCCCCGAGCAACGGGGTGCCGCGCTCGACCAGCTCGGCTAGCAGCTGCTTCTGGGGCCGCAGCCAGGAGTGGTCCGCCTCCTGGTCGGCGTGCATGGCGCCGCCGAAGGTCATCACCGCGTCGTACTCCCGCGGATCGGCGGGAGGCCCGGGCTCGTCGGCGACGTGCCAGTTATCGAGCCGAAGGCCTCGCTCGCGGATCGCCTCGGCGAAGACGCCGGGTCCCGCATCGTCCTGATGGACCAGCGACAGGATTCTCATCGCGGGGAGGGTAGTGGCGCGAGCGCGGATCGGTCCAGCTGGTCGATCGCAGGGGGCCCGGTATCCGCCATGCGGGATTTCTACCCGGTTCGCGCCCCTGCCTCCGGGTGGGGGTGGTGGGGGACTCCTTTCAGCTTCAGCCGCAGACCGTGCCAGTAGATGCGGGCGAGCGCGGCCAGGGCCGCCGGCGGGTAGGAGAGCATCACCCTGGTCATCTCGGCGCGGGTGAGCTCGTGCCGCTCCAGCGCCAGACCGGCGACGAACACCGTCCGGCCCCGCTCGCGGTTGCGTATCGAGATCTCGAGCGAGCGCCCCGGCTCGCCGACCTCGAGCTCGTAGGACTGGTCCATGGGGTTGAAGGGCGACACGTGCAGGCGCTTGCCGAAGCGGGCGAGGATCGGCCCGCCCTCGGTCTCGCGGCGGGCCACGTAGGCGTGCCTATCTCCCCAGGGGGTGTTGGTGACCTCGGCGATCACCGACTCGACCCGCTCGCCGCCCTCGCCGTAGAGGAAGAGGAAGCTGACCGGGTTGAAGCCGAACCCCAGCATGCGGGGCATCGAGAGCAGCCGCACCGGGCCGGTCGGGGCTCCGCCCGGGGCGCCCTCGGCGGCCAGCCGGCGGGCGCGGGCGGCGAGCTCGGCCGGGGTGCGGGGAGGACCCTCCTCACCGCCCGGCAGATGGTCCCGTGCCCTGAACCGCACCGGCGCCGGGCGGCGAGCCGACCAGAGCGGATGCGGGGCGAGCGCCTCGGGGAGCTCATCGAGGTCGAGCAGGGTCATCAACACGGGGTAGGCGAGGCCTGTGCTCGACCGGCTCTCGGCGGCGATGGGCCACGGTCCCCTCGTAGATGACGGAGGGGCTCACGCCGCCAGCGCCTCCACCGAGCGGGTTTCGATCTCGATCGGGCGGCGGGTGGGGGCGATCCGCTCGCTGACGCGGAGCGCGCTTCGCACGCCGTCCTCGTGGAAGCCCCAGCCCCAGTAGGCGCCGCAGTAGTGGGTCCGGTTCCGGCCGCTGACCTGCTCCCATCGAGCCTGGGCCCCGACCGTCCCGTCGGTGTAGACCGGGTGGCTGTAGCTCATCGTGCGGATGATCCGCTCGGGGTCGATCGCGTCGGTCCTGTTCAGGGTGACGAGGAACTCGCGATCGGCCTCGAGCCGCTGCAGGATGTTCATGTCGTAGGTGACGGTCGTGCGCTCCTCCTCGCCGTGCGCCTCGCCCTCCGCTGGGAGGTGGAAGTTCCAGCTCGCCCAGGCGCGGCGGCGGCGCGGCAGCACGCTCGTGTCGGTGTGCAGCGCCACCTCGTTGCGCTGGTAGGGGATCGCGCCGAGCATCTCGCGCTCGGTCACGCTCGGGTCGGCGAGCATCGCCAGCGCCTGGTCCGAGTGCACCGCCACCACCACCTCGTCAAAGCCCTCGGTGCCGGCATCCGTCGCGACGTCGACGCGGTCGAGTCCGCGACGGATGCTGCGGACGGGCGTCGCCACGCGAATGCGGTGGCGGAAGGGCGCGATCAGCGCCTCGACGTAGCGCCGGGAGCCGCCGGCGATCGAGCGCCAGCGGGGCCGCCCGAGGATCTGAAGCGCCCCGTGGTTGTCGAGGAACTCGGCCAGGAAGCTCGCTGGGAACGCGGAGAGCTGCTCGGGCGGGGCCGACCAGACCGCCGAGGCCTGGGGGACGATAAGCCGCTCGACGAAGTACTCGGAGTAGCCGCGCCGCGCGCAGAAGTCGCGCAGCGAGCCGCCGGCGCCGTTCGCTCCGACCAACTCGCGCGCCTCGCGGTTGAAGCGAACAAGGTCGGCCAGCATGCGGTGGAAGCGGGGGTCGAACAGGTGGGAGTGCTTGGCGAACAGGCCCAGCGGCCTGGTCGCCCACTCGAAGTCCCCGCGCCCGTCCGAGACGGAGAAGCTCATCGGGGCGGGCTGGGTCTCAACTCCCAGCTCCGCGAGCAGCGCCTCGAAGCTCGGGTAGTTGCGGTCGTTGAGGACGATGAAGCCGGTGTCGACGTCCCAGCTGCCGGTCTCGGATTCGACGGTGACGGTGTGTGAGTGGCCGCCGATTCGCTCCTCGGCCTCGAACACGGTGACCTCGACGCCGGCGCGATCCAGCTCGCGCGCCGCCACCAGCCCCGAGATCCCGGATCCGATCACGGCGACTCTCATGCGCCGAGTACCTCCTCCATCCTCGCCCGCGCGCGCTCGCAGAGGCGGCGGAAGGAGAGCCCGAGGAGCGGATCGAGCAGCCGGCGCGCCCCCTGCAACTGCAGGTCGGCGTCGTAGGTCACCTCGGTACCGCCGTCGGGGAGCGTGCGGAAGCTCATCGTGTCCAACGAGACGACGCTGTCGTTCTCGCCGCGCAGGGCGACGCGGGCGGGACGCTCGATCTCGGTCACCTCGTAGGTGATCGGCACCTCTCGCCCCAGGAAGCGCGAGGTAACGGCGTAGCGCGACCCTGCGGCGACACCGCCGCCGTTCAGGGCCCGGGACTCGACGGCGCTCGGGTCCCAGTCGCTGACATTGGAGAAGTCCGCGAGGTAGTCGAAGACGTCCTCGATGGGCCTTGGGCTGGTCACGTGTCCGATGTATCTGGCCATTGCTGCCTCCTGCGTGTTTGTTGGTCTGTTGGTACGGCGGATCAGGTCCGGCTTAGGCGGCCGGGTCGGGGGCGTCGCCGGCGACCCGGGACGCCACGGCCCTCAGGGTGGGCTGGTCCGCGAGCAGCTCCCGTGCGAGCAATTCGCGGTCGTGCCTCTCCGCCCGGATGCCCCAGGCGATCAGGCCAACCGCGGCGGCGACGATGCCGATGACGAAGCATCCGTAGACGAAAATCCCGAGCATCGGCTCAGCTCCCTCCGTGATCGGCGGCGCGCCGGGGCACCAGCAGTGCGCCGAGCGCCAGGATGGACGGCACCCAGATCCCGACGAAGATGCCGGCGTCCTCGTTGCCGCTGAAATAGAGGACGACCGAGAGGCCGAAGGAGAGGCCCGCCGCGAGCACGAACATCGCTCGGGCGGCTGCCTCGCGGCTGGGCGCGTGCGTCAGGCGGGCGCGCAGGCCGCTCGGCCCGCCCTGCCTGTGCAATGAGTCTGTCGAGTGTTTGTCCAGAGTTGACATGGCCACGTTGTAGCAGGTAGCCTCAGGCCTGTCAAGAGATTGTCCAATGTCAGTCGAGTCAGAAGCCAACCAAGGGCCCCGCATCCGAATCGGGGAGTTGAGCCGCCGCACCGGCGTCGGCGTGGACACGCTGCGTGCCTGGGAGCGCCGCTACGGGGTGTTGGAGCCGACCCGATCGGAGGGGGGATTCCGCCTCTACGGATCGGCCGACGAGGCCCGGGCTCGCCGCATGAGCGAGCTGATCGCGTCCGGGCTCTCGGCGGCCCAGGCCGCCGACGAGGCGCGTGCGTCGGCCGCGGCGCCATCGCCGCAAGGCGCCCTGGACGGCGACGAGGCGAGCAGGCTTGTTGACGCCCTGGTTCGGCTCGACGAGGGTTCGGCCGAGGCGGTCCTGGACCGCGTGTTCGCGACCCTCTCGCTCGAATCGGCCAGCCGCATCGTCGTGCTGCCGGCGTTGCGCGAGGTCGGGCAGCGCTGGGAGCGCGGTGAGGTGACGATCGCCGAGGAGCACTTCGCCTCGAACCTGATCCGCGCCAGGCTGCTCTCGCTCTCCCGCGGATGGGGCGGCGGCGGTTCGAGCCACGCCGTCCTCGCCTGCCCGCCCGGTGAGCTGCATGACCTGGCGCTGATCGTCTTCGGCCTCACCCTGCGCGGCAGGGGCTGGCGGATCACCTACCTGGGGCCCGACACTCCGACGGGAACGGTCGCCGAGGCGGCCGCCAAGGTCCATCCCGACGCGGTGGTGATCTCCGCGCTCGAGCCGGAGCGCATGGCCGCGGAGGCCGCGCAGCTCGAGGAGCTGGCGAGCGGGCATCGCGTGCTGCTGGCGGGCCCCGAGCCGATCGCCGAGATCGCCGCGACGATCGGGGCCGAGTCGCTGTCGGAGGGCCCGATCGAGGGCGCCCGGGAGCTGGCCGGTCTCTAGGCTGCGCCGCGCGGAAGCACGGAGCGCCCGCCCGAGGCCCGCTCGGCCGCCCCGAACTCGGTCACGATCACGTCCACCTGGTGGCGGGGCGTCGTGATCACCGCGCCGGCCTCGAACCACGGCACGATGAGCGTCACGGCCATCGCCGGACCCCATATCCGGCCCGGCGGGGGAACGGCGGTGTTGGAAGACTCCGGGCGATGTCGGAGCAGAACGTAGAAGCGGTCCGTGGCTACTACGAGGCCGTCGACAGGTGGCTGGCGTCCTATTGGGCCGATCCGCGGCTGCCGATCGAGGAGACGCCGGAGCTGCGGGAGGTGTTCGATCGACTTGACCCTGAGGCCGAATGGGACTGGCTGTTCGGGCTGGAGACCCTCCGGGGGCACGAGCAGATCAGGCGCGCCATCAATGATTGGCTCGAGACGGTCGACGGCTGGCGGATCGCGGTCGAGGGGGTGATCGACGGCAGCGAGGACCGAGTCCTGGCGATCCTCAGCGTGCAGGCACGCGGCCGGGGCAGCGGCGCTCCGGCCGATCAGCGCGTGTTCGCGGTCGTCACCGTGCGAGACGGCAAGCTCGCCCGCGTCCACGACCACACCGAGCGAGCCAAGGGCCTCGCAGCCGCCGGGTTAGGATCGCAGGCGTGACCGCAGAGGGGAACAAGGAGCTCGTCCGCCGTTTCTACCGCGAGGTGATCAACGAGCAGAAGGTCGATGCGATCGACGAGCTGCTGAGCGAGGACGTCGTCCACAACGGCGAGGGGCGCGGCCGGGAAGGCCAGAAGCCCGCGGTGCGGATGTTCCTGGACGCTTCCCCGACCTGCACAACGAGATCGAGCTGATCCTCGCGGAGGGCGACCTGGTCGCGGCGCATCAGCGCTGGACCGGCACCCACAAGGGCGAGTTCCTCGGCGTCAAGGCGACGGGCAGGCAGGTGTCGTTCGAGTCGACCGCGGTGCTGCGAATCGCCGACGGGCAGATCGCGCAGGCCTGGGACATCGTCGACATCGCGGGGCTGATGAGCGAGCTCGGCCCCCCGTCCAGCGCCGGCTAGCTCTTCGGCTTCTTGCCGTTGTTGATCTTCTTGCGCTTGGGCAGCGGCTTCGGCGGCTTCTTCAACTCGGCGTTGCAGCCGGTTCCGATGCAGGGGGTGAGCTTGGCGAGCTTCTTCAGCAGGAACTTGCGAACCGGGAAGTAGCGCGAGTTCTTCCAGACGGAGTTCACCTGCAGGCGGTCGCGGGGCATGTCGTAGAGCTCGCGGCCGCCGTCGGCGTACTTGATCAGCAGGTAGCGGCCGGTGCGGATCGCGCGGTACTTGGGCGGCTTCACGACCTTGGCGATCTGGGCGGTGCGGTCGAGGTCGAGGTTCTTGACCCGGATCGACTTCTTCTTGAACTTTGGCTTGCCCGAGGCCGAGGCGCTCAAGGGATCGGAGATCGCGATCGGGCGGCCGGTCTCGAGCAGGATCGGGCGGGTCGAGCGCAGCGCCGGGTCGGCGGCGAAGGGCAGCAGCGAGCGCCCGTCCTGGGTGACGCCGGGAGTGGCGTTCGCCGCGTCGAGGATCGTCGGCACGATGTCGACGTTTGAGACGAGCTCCTTGCTGACCGATCCGGGCGGGATCCCGGGGCCGCGGACCAGCAGCGGCACCTTGGCCGACGGGTCATAGGCGACGAACTTGCCCTGGTGCAGGCGGTGCTGGCCCTGCATGTAGCCGTTGTCGGAGGTGAAGACGATGTAGGTCTCGCCCAGTACCCCTTGCGAGTCGAGCTCGTTGACGATCGCGCTCACCGCGTCGTCCACGGCAAGCAGCGTCTCGAGCCGGTTCTGGTAGCGAGCCTGCACCTTGGAAATCAGTCCGGGTCCCATGCGGTTGACGGCGCGCAGCCAGCCGGGCTTCTCCTTCGCGTTCTTCTCGTTGAAGGACGCGTCCGTCGGGATCAGCGCGGTCGAGAAGGCGCCGTCGTGGCGGGGCGCGGGTATGGCCGGATCGTGGGGCGCGAAGAACTGCACCTCCATGTACAGGGGGCGGTTCGGGAATGCCGTGAAGTGGTTGCCGATCCTGCTCACGGCCTTCTGGGCGTAGACGTCGGTCTGGTAGTCCTCGGGCAGGTACTGGACCGGGACACCGTTCTCGTTCAGCTTGAAGCCGGTGTAGGCCGAGGGCGGGTCCGGCAGGAACCCGTAGAACTCGCCGCCCGCCGGGAACGGCCCCCACCCGGGCGGGACGTAGGTGGGGTCGGAGGCGCCGTAGCCGTTCGGCATCTTGCCGATGTGAAGCGGCCGGTAATTCGAGCGCCCGAGCCAGACGGGCAGCGTCTCCTCGTCCCTCAGCATCTCGTAGCCGCCGTCGGGCGCCGTGTTGCCCAGCACCCCGTGGTTGTGGGCGTGCTGGCCGGTCAGCAGGGTCGCGCGCGACGGGCAGCAGAGCGGGTACGAGGCGTAGGCGTTGGTGAAGCTGATGCCGGCGGCGCCGATCAGCGCCTGGGTCTGCGGCAGGGCGACCATGTCGCGCACGGTCTGGTCGTCGGTTGTGATCATGATCACGTGCGGGGGGCCGCCGTGCGAGGCGTGCGAGCGCCCGCCGCTCCACGGCGACAGCGCGAGCAGGCAGGCGGCGGCCAGCGCGGCGGCCAGCGCCACGCCCGCCCTGCGTGGGGAAGTTCGAGCAAAGCCCTGCATCAAGGAGTCATCGAATTTAACGATGCAGAGGGCGTCGAGTTGCGGTCCGGGCGCCCGCCTGCGGATGCAGGGCTACCAGGAGCCGCCGCCCCCGCCGCCTCCTCCACCACCGCCGCCGCCCGAGAAGCCCCCGCCCCCACCGCTGGAGGACTCGGGCGCGACCTGTGAGGCGAAGCCGGATCCGAACGAGCCGCCGTCGAAGGCGCTGTGGGTGACGGCGCCGGTGAAGTAGTAGTGGCTCCAGCCGGTCGAGGCGCTCTCCATCACCGGCGCCGGAATGCGGCCCGACTCGATCATGCGCTCGGCCGTGCCGAAGGCGACCCCGAAGACGAGAATCCGCTTCCACAGCTCCAGCGTCGCCGGCGGATCGTCCTTGAGGCTGGGGAAGTCCCTTGTCCAGCGCTCGAACGAGCGCCACTTGGCGCTGCGGTCACCGTATTCGGGCTCGAGCCGCTTCAGCCGCCGCCAGGGGTAGACGGCGAGCGTGATCACGGTCAGCAGGCCGATCACGCTGGGAACGAGGAAGCGTTCGTGGACGGCGACGTCGCAGAGGACGATCACCGCGAAGCCGATCACGAGGCCGAGGATCAGCAGCCACTTGGCGCCGTTCAGGTTTCGGTCCCAGGCGAGCTGGCCCTCATCGACGGAGTTGAGCGCGGAGGTCATCGCCTCCCACTTCGAGCGCCAGGTGGCGCTGTGCTCGGGGATGCGGTCGCGCATCTCGCTCATCGGAACGGTGTCGCCCTCGAGCAGCTCATCGAAGAAGTCGAGTACCTGCGTCTCGTGGGGCTCGAGCTTGGCCTTGGGGCGCTTGGCGGCGACCGCGAGCGCGAGGTCGAGCTTCTCGTCCTCGGTGTTTGCCTGCGTCGCCTTGTAGTAGCCGCGGTCGACCAGGTCGATCAGGGTGGCGAGCACTGTGTCGGTGCTGTCGCCTCCCTCGTAGGCCAGCCCATATGCGAGGGCGGGGGAGGCGTCGTCGGGCGGGTCGGGCAGGTGTTTTGGCACGGAGGTCGAGTGCTCGGTGGCCATCCGCGCGAGCAGGAAGAGGCCGCCCAGGCCGATCCCGGCGAGGATCAGGGCCAGCAGCACGGCGTTGTCGGCGATCCAGCGCTTGGTGCGGTTGAAGAACGAGTTGTAATCGTCGGTGACCCCCTGCTCCTCGGCGAGGATCGGCCCAAGCCCGTCGCCCTCCCCTCGGTTCGCGTCGCTCACCCCCTGGTTCGGCGTCCGCGGGACGAGCACCCGCATCTCGACGAAGGTGTGGTCGGGAACGTCCGTGGCCTCGAGCCGCGCCACCCCCGGCCCCAGGAAGTCGACGCCCTCGACGTCCCGCGGGTGGCCGAACACGGCGGAGGGATTCTCCGGAGAGGCCTCCTCGCCGGGGTGCGGTTGCAGCGCCGGGTCCCGGAACGTGGCCGAGAGTCGCTCGAGGTCGAAGTCCCACTGGTCGCCCCAGACCTGCCAGTAGACGTCGATGACGTCGTCGTAGGCCACGACGTGGTTGCCGCCCGTGACCCGGTAGGAGACAGTGAAGGTCCGGCTCTCGCTGTTCGCCTTGTGGTGCCAGACGATGCGCGCTCCGCCGCCCTCCGGGATCGTGGAGGCGCCGAAGCGGCCCTCGGCGTCGGTGCAGCCGAACACCGTGCACCCACCGGACTGATACCGGCGCCCGCCTTCGCTCACCCGGACGTCCGTGATCGCCTCGCCGTTGTCGAGCAGGATGTCCCGGTACGAGGCCTGGAAGCTGCCGTCGTACTCGAAGGTGAGCTGCTCGCTGACCAGCAGCGACGCGTCCGGGGCGAGGCGCAGGTTGACCGCCGCGTCGGTGACGCGGTCGTCGCGGGCGGCCGCAGCCGCGGGCAGCACCATGCCGCCGAGCGCGACCAGCCCGACCAGCGAGCTGACGAGACGAAGGCGCACGGCTATCCCCTGTTCTCTGGCGCCGGCTTCTCTGAGGCCGGCTTCCCGCCCGCCGCGGGCTTGGCGGCCTCGGGGTCGCCGCCGTCCTTCGAGAAGCTGACCTCGGGGGTCGCCTCGGCGTCCTTGGGCGCGTCGTAGAACTCGCGGGGCTCGAAGTCGAAGGCGTTGGCGATCACCGACGGCGGGAAGATCTGGATCAGGGTGTTGTAGGTCTGGACGGTGTCGTTGTAGACGCGGCGGGTGATCTGGATCTGGTTCTCGGTCTCGGACAGCTCACGCTGGAGCTGCTGGAAGTTCTCGGTCGCGCGCAGCTCGGGGTACTGCTCGGCCACGACCATGAGGCGCCCGATCGCGGCCCCCAGGATCGCCTCGGCTCCCGCAGCTTGCGGCGGAGCACCGGCGTCCGCCTTGACCGCGGTGCTGCGCGCCTTGGTCACGTCCTCGAAGGTCTTCTGCTCGTGCTTGGCGTAGCCCTTGACGGCCTCGACCAGGTTCGGGATCAGGTCGTGGCGCCGCTTCAGCGCAGCCTCGATCTGGGCCCAGCTGTTGTCGACGGCGTTCCGCCGGGCAATCATGCGGTTGTAGATCAGCAGGGCCGCCAGGGCCAGCAGCACGACGATGCCGATCACGATCACGAGTCCGAGGCCCATCGGGACGAAACCTACCCGCTGGTGCGGTTCGATTGTGGGTCCATGCGCCAGTCAAAGCGCAGAAAGCCCAGCTTCAGGTCGTCGCGGTGGTCTCGGATCCAGTCGCCGTCGGCCCCGCCGATGCTCTCGGCCGCCAGCTCGACCAGCTCGAGGTCCGGCCCGAAGTCGCCGCGGTAGACCTTGATCAGGCCGGGCAGCTCCAGCCGCTTGCGATCCCGGTCCAGGTCTGACTCGGCCGCGACGTAGGCGCGGGCGGCGGCGTCCAACTCCTGATCGAGCCGCGCCAACGAGTAGGTGCGGATCGGGGGACAGGAGCGGGCGCCGCAGTTGAGGGCGAAGTGGACTCGCGGGTCCAGGATCGAGGGCGCCGCTTCCAGGCGAGGGTCGCCGGGGCGCAGCAGGCGGCGAGGGGAGTAGGGGGGACGGGCGTTGCGCCGCAGCAGCCCGTGCTCGATCACGTCGAGGGTGTAGTCAAGGCCGCCGACGTCGAAGGACTCGCGGCGGAACAGGCGGCGATGGCGGATCAGGTGGCCCGTCCGCGGCCGCTCGGCCAGCGAGCGCCGCAGCCGCTCGTTGTAGGTGTTGATCCAGAAGGCGATCCTCGCGGCGTCGCCCTGCAGTGCGGTGGGGTCCATCTCCATCAACCTACGAGAGAGGAAGGCGCCGGGATCAGGCAGAGCCCAGGTGCCTGAGCGCCGACCGAGCCGCATTGAATCCGTTCATGCCGTGCGCGCCCGCGCCTGGGGGCGTGGCGGCCGAGCACATGTAGACGCCCGGGATGCCGGTGGCGTAGGGGTCCAGCGCGAGGCGGGGGCGGATCACGACCTGGATCGGGCCGTTGGCGCCGGTGATGATGTCGCCGCCGATGTAGTTGGCGTTGGCGGCCTCGATCTGGGGCGGCGTGCTGGTGTGAGTGGCAACGATGTGCTCCCGCAGGCCGGGGGCGAAGCGCTCGATCTGGTCGATGACCGCGCCCTCGGCGTCGCCCGAGTAGCCGCTGGGGACGTGTGCATAGGCCCAGATCGGGTGTACGTCGCCGGCCGAGCGCTGGGGATCGGCCAGGTACTGCTGGCCGACCAGCACGAACGGGCGCTGCGGCATCCGCCCCCGGTTGACGTCGCGCTCGGCGGCGACCAGCTCCTCGAAGAGGCCGATGCAGTGGACCGTGCCGGCGCGGCGGCAGGCCTCGTTCGCCCAGGGGATGCCTTCCCGCACCGCCAGGTCGACCTTGAACGCGCCGGGGCCATAGCGGTAACGCCGGTAGGCGCGGCCGACACGCGCGGGCAGCCGGTCGCCGGCGATCTCGGCGACGCCCGCCGGCGCCAGGTCCATCACGACTGCGTCGGCGTCGGGGAGTTCCGACAGCGAGCTCACGCGGACGCCGGTTTGGATCGTCCCCCCGCGCTCGCGCACGTAGGACGCGAGCGCGTCGGTGATCGCGCGGGAGCCGCCGGCGGCGACCGGCCAGCCGAAGCGGTGGCAGGCGCAGATCAGGGCCACCCCGACCGATGAGCTCATGGGGCGGGTGAGGGGAGCGAACGCGTGGCCGGCGACGCCGCCGAAGAGCGCGCGGGCTTGGGGGGTATTCCAGGTGCGCGCCAGCAGCGTCGCCGGTGCCGCGGCGGGCAGACCGAAGCGGATCAGGCGGAGGGGGTGCTTGGGGAGGTGGATGACCGGGCGGTAGATGTCCTCGCCCAGGGCATCGAACGATGCGGCCGGCCGGCCGAAGACGCGGCGCCAGGCGGCGCCGTCCTGCCCCAGGCCGGCGGCCGTCTCCTCGATCGAGTGCACCATCACGCCGGCGCTGCCGTCGTCGAGGGGGTGGGCGAGGTCCACCTCGGGCCAGCGCCATTCGAGGCCATGGCGGTCGAGGCCGAGGGAGTTGAGGAACGGCGAGCCCGCCGCCATCGGGTGCACCGCCGAGCAGACGTCGTGGATCGCCCCGGGGACGGTCAGCTCGGCGCTGCGGGTGCCACCGCCGATCTCCTCCTCGGCCTCCAGCACGGTGACGCTGACTCCCTCGCGGGCGAGGGCGCCGGCGCAGGCCAGCCCATTGGGGCCCGAGCCGACGATGACGGCGCTGCTCACGTCCGGTTGATGACCTCGACGGGGAAGTCCCATGACTCCTCGAGCCAGGGGCCGCGGGCGCGCATGTCGGCGACGTTGACCCAGCCCTCCTCGATCAGGCCGCTGGCGGCGTCGTAGATGCGGTAGCGCTGGCGCTGGATGTGGGCCGGCTGGGACTCGAGGGCGATCACGCGGACGTCCCCGGGCTCGAAGCCGCACTGCTCCTGGACGGCGTCGAGCAGCTGCTTGTGGTGGAAGTGGCCGTCGCCGAAGTTCCAGCCGTTGACGATTCCGGAGATCAGCTCGCCCTCGCGCACGTGGTAGTCGTCGACGTCGTCCACGGCGCGGTTGAGGAGTCCGGTGAGCGCGCGGCCGTGGCTGTGCATGGCGCGGAAAGCGAGGCCGCCGTCGATCAGGTATTCGGCGGTCTCGTCGTCGTAGAGGGTCTTGAGCTGGTTGACGTTGCTCTGGGCGACCTTGTAGACGCGCTCGTCCAGCTTCCCCTCGGCGTCCGTGTCCTTGCGGAACAGCCACTTCGAGGTCGCCCAGTTTCCGGCGTAGTACCGCATCGAAGGCAGGAAGGAGATCTTGTCGGGGTAGAGGTTGCCGATGATCGGGATGAGGACGCCGATCACCAGGATCACCGCCAGCAGCAGAGGATCGAGGGTGGAGAGGGAGGTGCCGCCGTACTCGCCGAAGAGGAAGAGGAGGCCGAAGATCATGAACAGGTTCCACTCCAGAGGGACGCCGAGGGCGAATGTGGAGGTGATGTGGACGTGGAACAGGACCATCGCGATCACCGCGATGGTGCCGATGGTGCCGCCGTCGCTGACGAGCAGGACGAAGGGCCATCCGAACTCCCAGGCGGTGCCGAGGTGGGCGGCGAACGAGGAGAACTCGGAGGGACGGACGTCGTCGGGCCAGTCCCGCCAGAGCATCTTCTTCATCCTGCGCGACCGGTTCCAGGGGGTGTTGCTGATCATCACCGAGATCACGTAGGGGAAGTGATGGTTCAGCTTCGAGGCCGCGGCGCCCCACCAGATGCAGACCATGACCAGCTGCCAGCCGACGATCCAGGTATCGGTGGCGAACAGGGAGACGATCAGGAAGAAGCCGTAGACCTCGGGGCGAGCGGCGAGAAAGGGGATCTTGTCGCGGAGGCCGAGCAGCACCAGAAGGCCGAAGAGGACGACGATCGCGGTACGGTCGAGGTGGCCGGCGTCGCCCTCGGAGAGCAGGAGGAAGAGGCCGGCTGCGAGGACGCCCGCGTAGAGGGCGACGTCGAGGACGGTCCGCCGGGTACCCGCGGTGAGCGGGACCCGGTCGGGCCATGGGGGCAGGCGGACGGTGCCGGGACGGAGCCAGTAGAGCGAGCCGCCGATGACGGGGGAGAAACGGAAGGCGAGCGGCATCGAGCCCGAGCCGAGGCCGAGGATCTCCCACAGCAGCGTCCAGACGACGATCTTCTGGAAGACGATCGGCTGGGTCCACCAGTCGCCGATGTCACCGAGCCCGCCGATCCCTGGGGTGGTGAGGGAGATGACGAAGAAGGCGCCGACCGCGAAGACGACGAGCTTGAACAGGTAGAGGAAGTAGATCCAGTAGGGCGTGCCGAACCCGTTCACCGCCCAGTCCTGGACGCACGGCTTCAGCCGGGACAGGTAGGGCTTGGCCCTCCACTCGTCGAGGTCGAACGGCGGGGGAGTCGGTTGGAACCAGCCCATCGGGTCGCGAACCCTATATCGGCGGAGACCGGGCCGAATCTTCACGTGACCGGCCCGAAATCTGAGCCTCAACCGCAGCCTCAGACTCTGGCCCGTTTCGGGGTCGCCCGGCCCCGGCGCGGCCGCGTCGCCCTGGCGCTACAGTGATCAGCCCCGCGGCTGTGGCGGAACTGGTAGACGCGCAGGCTTCAGGTGCCTGTGTCCTTCGGGACGTGGAGGTTCGACTCCTCTCAGCCGCATCGGGATTGACGGGGGGATCGCCCGGGTAGAGGTCGAAATGGCTTGGCTAGAATCGCGGGCCGGTCACATACGCGCCGCTATCGTCTAGGGGACTAGGACGCCGGATTCTCAGTCCGGAAACCCGGGTTCGAATCCCGGTAGCGGTGCCTCACCTAGCCGCCGCGAGCCAATCTTCGAAGCTGGGGCCGGCGAGCTTCGCGCCCGGGTTCGGGAGCGCGGCGCCCTCCGCATAGGCCGCGGCGTCCGGGTCGCCTGGCCGACCCACCAAGATCGACTCGCGGCTTTCCCGGATCTCGACCGAGTCACCTCGGCTCGCGAACAGCGCGGCGGCCGCTTCGGCGAGACGCTCCTCCCGCGGGCCGGCGACCTCGGTGATCGTGCCGTTCTGGATCTCCGGCTCCTCGGCGGCGTCGGCGAGGGTTTCGGCGACCACCCGGGCGGCGACAAGCTGCGTTCGCATCTCGGGCAGGTGGGCGACGCCATCCTGGATCGTCCACCCGACCAGTGGATCGACGAACTCGTGAAACTGGGCCGCGCGAACGATCCGGACCGGGAGCGGGCCTTCGAGCAGCGTCTGCTCCTGCGCCACCTTCGCCGCGTTGTAGCCGCCCTTGAACTTGTCGATGCCGATGATCGAAACGACGACGATCCGCCTCGCCCCGGCTGCGGCGCCGGCTCGCTGCAGGTTCCGCGCCGAGGCGGTGAAGAACGCGGTCGCCTCCTCCTGGTCGGGCGAGGGCCCGGTCGCCGTGTCGATGATGGTCTCGGCACCGGCGAGCGCCTCGTCGAGACTCTCGCCGCTGACCACGTCGACACCCTTGGAGCGCGCGATCGGGACCACATCGTGTCCGCGCTGCTCGAGGATCTCGACGAGGTGCGATCCGACCCGGCCGGTGGCTCCCGTGACGGCAATCTTCTGGCTCTTGTTTTCGGTCTGCATCGTTGCTCCTTTCCCGCGGCGGCGGCTCGGCGCGCGCAATTTTGGTCTGCACCCACAAGACGACCCGCGGTGGGTCGTTTGTGACAGCCGTCGGGGCCTCTCCCGATCCTCAAATCGGGGGCGTTAAGGCGGCGTTAAAACGCTGACGCTCGGCCAAATTCCGTGCGTGGCCACCGGGTGCTCGGATAGGATCGTGGCCGCGTACGTCGTAGTGGGAGCAGTTGCGGCGAGGTGTTGGGAAGGGGACTGGAGAGGACGCTCTGAAGCCGAATTTGTGTGATCTGGCGGTGCTCCGCGCGAGGCGCGGATGAGCTCCGGACCCGCGGCCGGCGCAAGCAAGCCCGGCGGGTTCGGTCGCATCGCTGCGATCGGCGCCCTCGTCCTGATCATCGTCGCCCTCGCCTGGCTCGTCCTCGGCGGCGACGACGACGGCTACGACTACAACCTGATCTTCGAGACCGGCGGCCAGCTGGTCGAGGACAACGAGGTCCTGATCGGCGGCGCCCCGGTCGGCAGCGTCAACAGCATCGAGCTGACGGAGAACGGCCAGGCCGAGGTCGCCATCACCGTCAACCAGCAGCTCCACGAGGGCACCAAGGCCGTGATCCGCCAGACCTCCCTCTCCGGCATCGCCAACCGCTACGTCTCGATCACCCCCGGCCCCGACAACGCCCCGGGCCTCGACGACGGCGCCATCATCACCGAGGTCGACACCACCACCCCCGTCGACCTCGACCAGCTCTTCAACGCCCTCCGCGCCCCCGAGCGCAAGGGCCTCCAGGACATCATCCAGGGCTCGGCCACCCTCTACACGGGACGCGCCGAGGAGGCCAACGAGACCTACCGCTACCTCAGTCCCGCCCTCGTCGCCACCGACAACCTGGTCAAGGCGCTCAACTCGCGACCAGCGGGTCCTCACCGACTTCCTCGTCAGCGGCGGCCGCGTCACCGGCGCGATCGCCGAGCGCCGCGACGACCTGGTCAACCTCGTCTCCAACGCCAACGAGGCCCTCGGCGCGATCGCCTCCCAGAACGAGTCCCTGGACCGCGCCCTCGTCGCGCTCCCCCCGGCCCTGCGCCAGGCCAACACCACCTTCTTCAACCTCCGGCTCGCCCTCGATGACCTTGATCCTCTGGTTGAGACTTCGAAGACGGCCACCAAGAACCTCGCCCCCTTCCTCCGCCAGCTGAAGCCGGTGGTCAAGGCGTCGGTCCCGGTCTTCAAGGACCTCCGCCTCGCCGTCAACAAGGACGGCAAGAACAACGACCTCACCGATGCCGTCGGCAAGCTCCCCGCCGTCCAGGCCGCCGCCGCCCGCGCCTCCGGCCCGACGGTGCAGGCCATGATCGACGCCGAGCCGACGTTCACCTTCCTCCGTCCCTACGTCCCCGACCTCCTCAACACGGTCGGCAAGCTCGGCCTGATCTCGGCCAACTACGACGCCAACGGCCACTTCGTCCGCGTCCAGCCCGGCCGGCATCGGCATCTTCACCGACAACGCCGGCTCCCTCGACCCGATCGCGACCGCCGACCAGTTCCAGGACTACGGCCTCTACGCGGGTGACACCAACGTCCCCGCCAACTTCAAGGTGTTCCGCCGCTGCCCCGGCGGCGAGACCCAGCCCGCCGTCGACGGCTCCAGCCCGTTCCTGGACGGCGGCGCGCTGATCAGCCCGATCCCGCCCTTCACCAACGACTGCCGCACGGTCGACGTGCCCCCCGGACCATGAGGCGCGCGCTCGTCATAGCCCTCTGCCTGATCGGCGCCGTCGCCCTGGTCGCTGATCCCCGGCGCCGTCGGCGCCGACGACGGCCCCTACAAGGTCCGCGGCATCTTCGACAACGGCGGCTTCATCGTCGACGACGAGGAGGTCCGCATCGCCGGGGCCACCGTCGGCACCGTCGAGTCCGTCGACGTCACCGGCCCCGACGAGACCGCGAGCCTCGAGGGCGGCGCACATCCGGTCCCCGGCAAGGCCGTCGTCGTCATGAACATCACCGACGACGCCTTCAAGGACTTCCGCGAGGACGCCTCCTGCATCATCCGCCCGCAGTCGCTGATCGGCGAGAAGCTCGTCGACTGCACCCCGACCCAGCCCCGCGCCGCCGGCCAGGAGCCGCCGCCCGAGCTGGAGCAGATCGAGGATGGACCGGGGGAGGGCCAGTACCTGCTGCCCCTGGAGAACAACGGCAAGTCCGTTGACATCGACCTGATCCAGAACATCAACCGCGCCTCCTACCGCGACCGCTTCCGCCTCATCCTCAACGACCTCGGCGCCGGCCTCGCCGCCCGCGGCGACGACCTCGGCGAGATCGTCGACCGCGCCAACCCCGCCCTGCGCCAGACCAACCGCGTGCTCAAGATCCTCGCCGATCAGAACGACCAGCTCGCCAGCCTCGCCAGCGACGGCGACACGGTGCTGGAGCCGCTGGCCGAGAACCGCACCAGCGTCACGGGCTTCTTCCGCAACGCCGCCATCGCCGGCCAGGCCACCGCCGAGCGCGGGGACGACCTCGAGGCCCAGCTGGCGAAGTTCCCCGAGACCCTGCGCCAGGTCCGCTCCACCATGAAGGACCTTCGCGGCTTCGCCGACCAGGGCACCCCGCTGATGGAGGACATCGGAGCCAGCGCCCCCCACCTCAGCAAGGCCACCCAGAACCTGCCCGCCTTCCTCCGCGCCGGTGTCCCGGCCCTGACCAGCCTCGGCGACGCCGCCGAGGCCGCCGGGCCCAAGCTGGTCGCCGCCGACCCAGTCGTCGTCCAGACCCGGCAACCTGACCGCCAAGTCCGGACCCACCGCCAAGGACCTCTCGGCGCCTGCTCAGCACCTTCAACGACACCGGTGGCTTCCAGCACCTGATGGACTTCATCTACAACTCCGTCCGGCAACATCAACGGCTACGACAGTTACGGGCATTTCCAGCGCGCCCTCGGCATCCGGTGCAACTGCCCGACGTCGACGCGGTCGTCGTTCCCGTCGTGCGCAGCGTTCTTCGTCCGCTCGGCCAGCAGCAAGCCGACCAAGAAGAAGAAGAAGAAGAAGGGCAAGGCCGCCGCCGTCGCCCCGGGCGGCTCGGGCCTCGAGCCTGCCGTCCCCGAGCCAGCCCTGCCCCCGGTCGAGGAGGTCATCCCCGAGCTCGATCCCGAGCGAGGAGGAGCCGACCGAGACCACCCCACCGAGCCGACCGACCCCGGCGACGAGCCTGACCCATCCGATGAAGGCAGGCGGCGAGGCCCCCGCAGCCTCCCCGTCGTCCCGCGCCGCGGCCGTCGACGGGGACGACGTCACGATGCGCGAGGCGTCCCTGCTGCTGCAGTTCCTGCTCGGAGGCTCGTCATGAGGGGCGGGCGCGCGGGCAGCCTGGCCGCCAGCCCGACCCTGGTCGGCGCCGTCACCGTCCTCGTCGTCACGGTCGCGGTCTTCCTCGCCTACCAGGCGAACCAGGGCCTGCCCTTCGTCCCCACCTACAAGCTCTCGGCCCAGGTGCCCAACGCCAACACCATGGTCCCCGGCAACGAGGTCCGCGTCGGCGGCATCCGCGTCGGTGCCGATCAAGACCGTCGAGCCCGTCCAGGACCCGGAGACCGGGGCGGTCAACGCCAAGGTCGACATGGAGCTGAACCAGGACGTGGACCCGCTGCCCGTGGACTCGACCGTGATCGTGCGCTCGCGCTCGGCCCTGGGCCTGAAGTACCTGGAGATCCAGCGCGGCACCTCCGAGGATGGCTTCGAGGCCGGTGACACGATGCCGCTCAGCGCGGCCACCCCGGAGCCCGTCGAGATCGACCAGGTCTTCAACACCTTCGACGACCCCACCCGGGCCGCGATCCAGGTCAACCTGACCGAGTTCGGCAACGCGCTCGCCGGCCGCGGCCAGGCGCCTGAACGCCGCCCTCGGCGACCTCGCCCCGCTGGTCGAGCGCCTCGACCCGGTGATGCGCAACCTCGCCTCGCCCGAGACCGACCTCGCCGGGTTCGTCCGCGGCCTGGCGGGCGCCGCAGCCGAGGTCGCGCCCGTCGCCCAGCAGCAGGGCCAGCTCTTCGTCGACCTCGAGACCACCTTCGGCGCCTTCGCCGCCGTCGCGCGCCCCTTCATCCAGGAGACCATCTCCAAGTCCCCCGAGACCGAGGACACCGCGATCCGGACCCTGCCGGTGATCCGGCCCCTGCTGAAGAACACCGCGGGCCTGTTCAGCGACCTGCGCCCGGGCTTCGCCGCCCTGCGCCCCGTCTCCTACGACGTCATGCGCTCGGTCACGGTCGGCGTCAAGGCCCTGCGGATCTCGCCCGAGTTCAACGCCCAGCTCGATCCCGACGGCGCAGGCCCTGCTCGACTTCAACAACAACGCCAACGTGCGCGAGGGCCTCGACGACCTCGACGCCTTCTTCGGCCAGGCCCAGCCCCTGCTGGCCCACGTCGGCCCGGCCCAGTCGGTCTGCAACTACGCCACGCTGCTGTTCCGGAACGTCGCCAACCACCTCGCCTACGGCGACGGGATCGGCACCTGGCAGCGCTTCATCCCGCTCGCCCCGCCGACGGGCCCGAACAACGAGGGCAGCCCGAGCCTCGGCGCCGGCCAGCGGCGGCGGCGAGGCCGGCCAACTTCCTGCACGCGAACCCCTACCCGAACACCGCCTCGGCCGGCCAGTCGCCGCGTGAGTGCGAGGCGGGCAACGAGGTCTACACGGCCGGCAGCGGTCCAGATCGGGAACGTCCCCGGCAACCAGGGCATCGTCACCGAGGGCCAGAACTGCACGCAGCTCGGCAACTGCAAGAAGAAGAAGAAGAAGAAGAAGAAGTAATGGCCGACGCCACGCCAAAGCCCAAGCCCAAGGACTACGACGAGCGGATCTACCGCAAGGGCCACCCGCCCCACCGGATCCGCAACGCCCTCATCCTGATCGCGCTGATCCTCGCCGGCACCTACCTGGCCGTCACCAAGGAGCTCCCCTTCGGCGACAAGTACGAGGTCAAGGCGGTGTTCGAGAACGCCGCCAACATCCGCAAGGACTCCCCGGTTCGGATCGCCGGCGTCAACGTCGGCAAGGTCCAGAGCGTCCGCAGCGTCGGCGACGCCGCCGAGGTCACCTTCACCGTCGACGAGGACGGGCAGGCCGATTCGCGAGGACTCGCTGGTGGAGATCCGCCCGCGCATCTTCCTCGAGGGCAACTTCTTCCTCGACGTCAAGCCCGGCAGCCCGAGCGCGCCCGAGGTGCCCGACGGCGGCACGATCCCGATCACCCAGACCGCGACCGCGGTCCAGCTCGACCAGATCCTGACCACGCTGCAGGCGCCCGACCGCGAGAACCTCTCGAAGCTGCTGCGGGGCTACGGCGAGGCGCTCAACCGCCAGCCCACCGCCGCGGACGACAAGGGCATGGACCCCGACATCCAGGGCGAGAGCGCCGCGCAGGCGATCAACGACTCCTTCCAGTACGGCGCCGACGCCGCCCGCGACTCGGCGATCGTGAACGAGGCCCTGCTGGGGACCGAGCAGGGCGACCTCTCGAAGCTGATCAACGCCAACGCCAGCGTCTTCAACGCCCTGCTGAGCCGCGAGGAGCAGCTCAAGGACCTGATCACCAACTTCAACACCTTCAGCGGCGCCCTGGCGTCCGAGTCCGAGAACCTCGCCGACACGGTGCAGGCTGCTGGCCCCGACGCTGGAGAACGCCACCCCGTCCCTGCGCAACACCAACGCCACCTTCCCCTACCTGCGCGCCTTCGCCCGCGACATCGAGCCGGGCATCCGCGAGCTGCCCGCGACGATCGCGGTCTCGCAGCCGTGGCTGAAGCAGACGACCGCCCTGCTGGGCCGCAACGAGCTCCGCCGTCTCGCCCGCCAGCTGCTGCTGACCGGGCCGCCCGCGGGCCACGACCGCCGCCGCCGCGCCGGGCCTCTTCAGCGAGACCGAGCTGCTCAGCCGCTGCGCCTCGAACGTGCTGATCCCGACCGGCGACGTGCCGATCACCGACGTCTTCACGCCCGGTCAACGTGCCGAACTACAAGGAGTTCGGCTACGCGGTCACCGGGTTCGCCGGCGAGACGCAGAACTTCGACGGCAACGGCCCCTACATCCGCTTCCAGACCGGCGGCGGCAACTTCGGGACCAACGACGGCCTTGTCAGCATGCCGGTCCCGGGCAGCCGGGCTCCCCGACCGACCTGGTCGCCTTCGGCCGCGCCCAGGCGCGCCCCGGTCGCGACCCAGCCCGTGCTTGGGCCGAAGCCGCCCTACAACGCACGGACGTCGCCTGCCACACGAACCCGATCCCCGACCTGAACGGGCCCGCTGGCGCGCCCGGGCCCGCCGAGCCCGGTGGCGGTGCCATGAGGCGCGCGATCCGAGAGCACCTGCGCGACTTCCTGGCGATCATCGGGCTGATCGCGGCCGGCCTGGTCACCACCTACGTCATCCTCGGCAACCAGGCCAGCGCGCTGCCCTCCTGGGTGCCGCTCCTGGGCGAGGAGCGCTTCGAGGTCAAGGCCGAGTTCACCTCGGCCCAGGCCGTGACGCCGGGCCAGGGCCAGGCCGTGGCGATCGCCGGCATCAAGGTCGGCGACATCACCGGCGTGACGCTGGAGGACGGCCAGGCCGAGGTGACGATGGAGGTCGACAACGACCAGGCCGAGCTGATCAAGGACGACGCCTCGCTGCTGCTGCGCCCGAAGACCGGCCTCAACGACATGGTGATCGAGGTCGACCCGGGCACCGGGGAGAGCATCGAGGAGGGCGCGACGATCCCGCTCGCATCGACCCAGCCGAACGTCAACCCCGACGAGATCCTCGCGTCGCTCGACGCCGACACCCAGGCGTTCCTGAAGCTGCTGCTGGCGAGCGGCGCCGAGGGCCTGGACCCCGAGCAGGGCCGCGGGCGCAAGGCCTCCAACGCCTTCCGCCAGTTCGAGCCCTTCGCCCGCGACATCGCGCGGATCAGCGGCGGCCTGGCCCAGCGCCGCGAGAGCATCAGCCGCTCGATCCACAACTTCAGGCTGCTCTCCGAGGAGCTCGCCGACCGCGACGAGGACCTGACCGCCTTCGTCGACGGCTCCAACGGCGCGCTGCAGCGCTTCGCCAACCAGGAGGCCGCCATCAGGGAGTCGCTGCAGGAGCTCCCCAGCACCCTGTCCGAGACCAACAAGGCGCTGATCAGCAGCAACCGCTTCGCGCTGGCGGCGCTGCCGGCGCTGCGCGACTCGCTGCCGGGCGCCCGCGCCCTGAAGCCGGCGCTTCAGGCCGCGCGCCCGTTCCTGAGCAGACGGTGGCGCCGATCCGGGACCAGATCCGGCCGTTCACGAAGCAGGTCTACACCCCCACCGTGCACCTGAGGGAGGCCACCCAGGGTCTGGCGCAGACAGTGCCGGGCCTGAAGACCAGCTTCACGAACCTCAACGCCGGCCTCAACGCCCTCGCCTTCAACCCGAGCGGGACCGCCGAGGGCTACCTGTTCCACCTCCCCTGGCTCAACCACAACTCGGGCAACCTGTTCCTGCTCCAGGACGCGCACGGGCCGCTGCGCCGCGGCATCGTCCTGCAGACCTGTGAGACGGCGAACTTCGCCGACGCGCTCGCCGGCGACCCGCCCGTTCTTCAAGACGATCCTCGAGGTCACCAACCGTGCCGCGAGCGCGGAGATCTGCCCGTAATGGGACAGCGCGCCCCCTCCACAGCCCAGATCGCCGTCGCGGTCGCATTCGCGTTCTCGTGCTTCGGCCTGCTGCTGTTCCTCTGGAGCGCCTTCGGCGGCCCGGTCCCGTTCGCCCCCGAGGGCTACCGGGTCAAGGTCCCGTTCAACGAGGCCACGCAGCTCGCGGTCGAGTCGGACGTGAGGATCTCCAACGTCTCGGTGGGCAGGGTGAAGAAGATCGAGCTCGGGGACGATGAGGAGGACGACACCCGCGACCTCGCCCTCGCCACGATCGAGATCGACGAGCGCTACGCGCCGATCCCCGAGGACACGCTGGCGATGCTGCGCCAGAAGACGCTGCTGGGCGAGACCTACGTCGAGCTGACCCAGGGCAGCAAGGACGCCCCGAAGCTCGAGGAGGACGGCACGCTGCCGCCGGCTCAGGTCGCCGAGTCCGTGCAGCTGGACGAGATCTTCCGCACCTTCGACGAGCCCACCCGCATCGCCTTCGAGAACTGGATGCAGCAGGCCGCGATCGCCTTCGCGGGCCGCGGGGCCGACGTCTCGGCGACGATCGCCAACCTCGAGCCCCTCGCCGAGGACGCGAACAGGCTGCTGCGCGTGCTCGACACGCAGGAGGAGGCCGTGCAGCAGTTCGTCAAGAACACAGGCGTCGTCTTCGGCGCCCTCTCCGAGCGCCAGGGCCAGCTGCGCGGCCTGATCCAGAACTCGAGCACGGTTTTCGCCACCACCGCGCGGCGCAACCAGGACATCGAGGAGACGTTCCGCGCCCTGCCGACCTTCCTCGACGAGTCGCGGCTGACCCTGAACCGGCTCGAGACCTTCTCGCGCGACACCAACCCGCTGATCCTGCAGCTGCGGCCGTCCGCCAAGGAGCTGAGCAAGGTGCTGCGCCAGACCGCGCGCGTCGCCCCCGACTTCAAGGGCTTCTTCGTCGGCTTCCGCAAGCTCGCCAAGCGCTCGCGCACCGGCCTGCCCGCGCTCCGGACGCTGCTCAACACCGACCTGCCGCCCGTCCTGACCCAGTTCAGCACCTTCCTGCGGCAGGTGACCCCGATCATCACCGCGGCGACCCGCTACAAGCGCGAGATCACCGTCCTTCTTCGGGCAACATCACCGGCGTCACCCAGGCGACCGTCGCGCCGCCCGAGACCGGCGGGCCAGCCGGCGCACTACCTGCGGATGGCGAACCCGCTGACGCCCGGAGGCCTTCGCCGTCTGGCCGACCCACCGCCTGGCAGATGAACCGCAACGCCGCCTACGCGATCCCCGGCTGGGCCGACTCTCTGGCCGGGGGCCTGCCGAGCTTCGAAACGCAGGACTGCGCAGGCGGCGACAACGGCACGCTCAATCCCGCCGACCGCGCACCGAACCCGAACTTCATCCCCCGGGCGAACCCGGTCCTGGACAGCACGCCCGCCGACCTGTTCCAGCAGATCCAGGACTTCGCCTACAGCGGCGGTCTCGACCACCGCCGGCGACTCTGCGGGTCGCCTGCACCCAGCAGCCCCCGGTCAGCTCGATCGGCGAGGTTCCCGAGGTGACCAACTACCTCCACGTCTACCAGGACGCTCCCTAGCCGACCGGCTCAGCGACCCGCGGTTCGACTGGTTTGAGGCCTCGCGATGGCGGTTATTGCGGTAGGGCTGCGAGGTCGCTGTTGCCGTGCCTGCGCGGCGAGCAACTCTCCAGGCTTCCTGTGTTAGGTTCGTTACGGAAAAACCGCAGGGTGGGGTGGCAGCTCAGTCTTGTGAAGGGAGCCGCCGAGGTCTGCCCTCAGGAAAAAGGAGTGGTATGAGAAAGCGCAAGTATCTGGTTGGCGCCGCCGCCGCTGCCGTCCTTTCGATCGGCCGTCTGCCAGCGCCGCCCAGGGTGCGGCCACCTTGCAGGGCCAGTCACTCGTGGTCGTGACGCCTCGGCTCCCAAGCTGGACAAGAAGAAGCCGAGCGCGATGAACAGCCTGTTCGTCGACGTGATCACGAACTACACGGACACCACGGGCGCCGTCGACAAGAAGGCCAACAACACCAAGGTGTATTTCCCGAAGGATTTCTCCTTCAGCACCGTCGGCCTGGCTCAGTGTGACCCGAACGGCGCCGGTTTCGGCACCTCGACCACCGAGTCCGCCAAGCGATGCCTGTGCGGTCAGGCGCAGGTCGGCTCGGGGTAGCGCCGCGATGGACGGTCCGGTTGCCGGGCATCACAGCCGTGGTGACCGCGTTCAACGGCACCAAGCCCGCTGGAGCGGACGACGATCCTGCTGCACAGCCAGGACGCAGCGCCGGGACCACGACCGTGCTCGATCGGCACTCTGAAGCCGAGCGATCAGCGGCGGCTTTGGCAAGATGCTCGACGTGCCGGTCCCGTCCGCTGCCCCTCTGGACTCGCGATCAGCGATTTCAAGACCACGATCGGCAAGGTGCAGCTGCCGAAGAGCGGTAGGCACGGCCAGCTGCGGCCAAGAAGAAGAAGAAGGCCGAAGAAGTACTACATCATGGCCAAGTGCAGCAAGAAGACCTGGAATTTCCAGGCGATCACCACCTATGACGGTGGCGGTGCTCCGACGACCGCGACGGCGACGGACAAGTGCAAGCAGAAGAAGACCAAGAAGAAGAAGAAGTAGGGCCTCCTCTGTAGAGAGGTTCGAAGAGGGGCGGCCTCCGGGCCGCCCCTCTTCTTCCTCCGCCCTTCGCTAGAAACTCACTCGCCATGACTCGATGCCTCCCCAGACTGCTGCTGATCACCCTGGTCGCCGCTCTCGTCGCCGCCCTCGTGGGACTTTCCGGCTGCGGCGACGACGACGGCGACGATGGGGACGACAAGGGCCGTTGAGCAAGGACGGAGTTCATCGCGGCCGCCGACGAGATCTGCGCCACCGGGCGACGCCGAGATCGACGAGGCAGGCCAGGCGTTCGCGGGAACCGAGGGCGAGAAGGTGGACGAGCTCGTCCGCACGGTCATCGTCCCCGGCTCCGCGAGCAGATCGACCAGCTCGAGCAGCTGGTCCCGCCCGAGGCCGACCAGGCCCAGATCGACGAGTTCCTGAACACCTTCGCGACAGGCGTCGACCAGCTCGAAGAGAACCCGGACCAGATCGTCGAGCGGCCAGGCGTTCGCGACGATCATCAAGGCCCGGCAGATCGCCCGTGCGATACGGCATGGAGGCCTGCGCGCGCGGCGCGGCCGCTACCGGCTGAGGCATTCAGCGACGGCTCCTCCGCTTCGCGTCCGGGGCCGTCGCGAGTAGGATCACCTCCACATACGGTCGTGGGTCAAGGGAAGTCCGGTGCAAGACCGGCGCGGTCCCGCCACTGTGACCGAGCGAAGCGGCGTCGCAACACGCCACTGGGGTGCTCACGGCCCCCGGGAAGGCGCGGCGCCGGGGCTCGGAAGCCAGGAGACCTGTCCCCGGCCAGCCAAAACAAACCCTCGAGGAAGGGACGGTCATGAGCAAGATTCGAAAGCGCCTGGTAGGCGCGACGGGCGGGCTCGTTCTGCTCGCCGCGGCGCCGGGGGCGGCCGCGAGCGTGCCGGTGGACCTGCGGGTCGTCAGCGACAGCGGCGGCAACCTGGCGGACGTGCGCCAGTACGTGCCGCGGACGACGACGGTCAAGACCTACGCCGGCGACGACTGCTTCGACCCGACGCCGCCGATCAAGCAGAGCAGCGGCGCCGGCTATCCGATGACCTCGCCGACGATGCTGTCGGCGATCTGGGAGGCGGGCCAGGTGGAGCCTGCGCTGCAGCCGGTGCGGGTCTCGGATGCCGACTTCACGTCGTTCGGCGCCCTCAGCGTCTGCCAGATCAACGCCAAGACGCCGCCCGGCTTCTTCTTCCTGAAGTCGAACCACCAGGCGCTCAGCGTCGGGGCCGACCTGTTCACGCTGGTCGGTGGCGAGGACCTGGTCGCCTACCGGACCCCGTCGGACTTCAGCGCCGACGAGGAGCTGGAGCTGACCGCGCCGACGCGGACCGCGCCCGGACGTCCCGGTCACGGTCAACGTCCGCGCCTACACGAACACGCTGGCCCCGCGCGGCGGAGCCACGGTCACCGGCGCCGACGCACCGGTGAACACCGACCCGGCCGGCAACGCCGCGGTCACCTTCAGCGCCCCCGGACGCCACACCCTGGTGGCGACCGGCGAGTACAACGACATCCCGAGCCGCGCGCTCGAGGTCTGCGTGGCCGCCAACCCGGCGCAGGAGTGCCCTGACGCCCGCGGGCCGCACGATCCTGGGCAGCGACGAGGGCGAGGGGATCAAGGGCACCGACGGCGAGGACGTGATCCGCCCGCGCGCCGGCGACGACGGGATCAAGGCCCGCGAGGGCAACGACCTCGTCGTCTCCAAGGGCGGCGGCGCCGACAAGGTCGACTGCGGATCCGGCAAGGACGTGGTCAAGCGCGACGGCAAGGACCGCGTCGCCAGGAACTGCGAGAAGGTGAGGGGTAAGAAACGGCGCGGCAAGAAGAAGAAGCGGCAAGAAGAAGGGCAAGAAGGGCGGCGCCAAGAGGTGAGGCGCCGCCTGCCGTCCGCCGCCGCCGCCGCGCTCTGCGCCGCGGCGGTGGCGGGCTGCGGCGTCGGCGCCGGCGAGGACACGGGCACCGCCGAGCTGACCGTGACCCGCGACTACGGCTCCGAGCGCCTGCAGGCAGAGCAGGTGGACCTGCGCGAGTCCGACACGGTGCTGAGCGTGCTCGACGAGAGCGCCGAGGTCACGACCCGCTACGGCGGCGGATTCGTGCAGTCGATCGACGGGCTCGCGGGCGGCACCGATGACGGGCGCCGCAGCGACTGGTTCTTCTACGTCAACGGGATCGAGTCGTCCGTCGGGGCGGCCGAGTACGCCCCCGGGGACGGCGACCGGGTCTGGTGGGACCACCACGACTGGAGCACGGCGATGCGCGCACCGGCCGTGGTCGGGTCCTGGCCGGAGCCGTTCGTGAACGGCTTTCGGGACAGCGACTGGTCGGCCGGCGTCTTCTGCGGCGGCGCCCGCGGCGCCTGCGCCCGCGTCAGCCAGGCGCTCGAGGAGGAGGGCGTGAACACCGGCGCGGAGCCCGGTCCGGAGGACGACGAGACCGGCGCCGACGGCGAGATCCGCGTCCTCGTCGGTCCCTGGCAGGCGATCTCCGAAGACCCCGTGGCGCGGCTGCTGGCGGGCGGCCCCCAGCGCAGCGGGGTGTTCGCGACCTTCTCCGGCGTCGAGCCTTCGGTGGGCCTGACGCTGCTGGACCCGAAGGGCCGCGTGGCCGACGTGCTGACCGGCGGGGCGGGCCTGGTGGCAGCGCTGCGCCCGGACGACGGTGCCCCGACCTGGGTGGTGACCGGGCACCGACGACCGCGGCGTCGCCGCCGCCCTCGACCTGCTCGGGGAGCCCCTGCGCGACCGCTTCGCCGTCGCAATCGTGGAGAACCAGGGCTACGTGGGGGTTCCCGTGACCGGGGTCCCGATCGATGAAACGGTCCCGGAATGAGGTCCGCGCTCGCCTACGCGCCGGGCCGCAGCCCCCTGCACAGGGCGCCGGTGGCGGCCTCGCTGGGCTTCCTCGGGGCGCTCGCGCTGGTCGCCTGCGTCTACTCCAACCCGCTGGTGCTGGCCGCCGACGGGATCGCGGTCGCGATCGCCGGCTACTCGGCCGGGGCTGGGCGCGCCGTCCGGGCCTCGCTGCGGTTCGCGGTGCCCCTGATGGTCACGATGATCCTCATAAACGTGCTTGTGACCCACCGCGGCTCCACCGTGCTGCTGCGCGGATGGGAGGTCCCGGTCCTCGGACGCACCGACGTCACCCTCGAGTCGCTGGTCGCGGGCGCGACGATCGGAATGCGGGTGGTCGTGGTCGTGCTCGCCTTCGCCGTCTACTCGGCCTGCGTGGACCCCGACCGGGTCCTGCGCTCGGTGCGCCGGGTGGCGCGGCGTTCGGCGCTGACCGCGGCCCTGGTCCTGAGGTTGGTGCCGGTCGCCGCCGCCGACCTCGCGCGCATGCGCGAGGCCGCCGAGCTGCGCGGGCCGGGCGCCGAGCCGGTGGGCCGGGGCGCGCTCGCCCGCCGCCTGTTCGAGGGCTCGCTGGACCGGGCGATCGACGTCGCGGCGACGCTGGAGCTGCGCGGGCACTCGCTCGGTAGGCGGGCGCGGCCGCGGCGCGAGCGCGCCGCCCCGTCCGGACCGCTGATCGCCGCCGCGATCGCGATCGCGGGGCTGTCGGTCGCAGGCCTGCTCGCCGGGGCGGGTGGGTTCCGGGACTACCCGCGCGTCGTCATCGACACCGACCCCGCGACGTTGGCGCTCTGCGCGCTGTTGCCGTTGCTCGCCTGGTCGCCATTCGCGTCCCGCCGCGCTCGCGCGCGGCGCGGCTGCCGGATCCTCCGTGCGGGTGGCACCGGACACGGGGGGCGCGGGTGCCTGAGCCGGCGCTGATCTGCGAGGGCCTCCGCTATCGGTACCCGGGCTCCGAGCGCGACGCCCTGGCCGGGATCGACCTGGTCGTCGAGCCGGGCGAGCTCGTCGTTCTCTGCGGGCTCTCGGGATCGGGCAAGACCACGCTGTTGCGGGCGGCGTGCGGCCTGGTGCCGCACTTCCACGGCGGGGAGGTGGACGGCGAGCTGTCCGTCGCCGGCCTGGACGTGCGCTCGCACGGCCCCGCCGAGCTCGCGGCGCAGGTGGGGCTGGTCGCCCAGGAGCCCGAGTCGCAGGTGGTCAGCACGACCGTCGGCGCCGAGATCGAGCTGCCGCTCGAGCTGCGGGGGGTGCCGCCGGCCCAGAGGGCCCGCGCGGTCGAGGAGGTCGCGCTGGCGCTGGCGATCGCCGACCTGCTCGAGCGCACGACCGATTCGCTCTCCGGCGGCGAGCTGCAGCGCGTCGCCCTGGCCTCCGCGCTGGCCAGCCGGCCCTCGCTGCTGCTGCTCGACGAGCCGACCTCGCAGCTCGACCCCGTCGCGGGCGACGAGCTGATCGGCGCGCTGCGGCGGCTGAACGAGGAGTGGGGGGTGGCGATCCTGCTCGGGGAGCACCGGCTCGAGCGCTGCCTGGCCGCCGCCGACCGAGTGGTCGCGATGGATCGCGGCGCGGTCGCGTTCGACGGCGCGCCCACGGACTTCCTCGAGTGGGCGCTGCGCTCGTCGCACGCGCTGGCCACCCCGGCGGCGAGGCTGTTCGACGGGCTCGGGATGCGCCCCGTGGCGAGCGTGCGCGAGGGCCGGCGGGCGCTGGCCGCGACGCGGCATCGAGCCGACCCCTGCCGCACGCGGGCGAGGAGTCCCCCGCCGGCCGCCCGGCGCCCGCGCGAGCCGGTGCTCTTCGGCCGACCGCCTCTGGCTGGAGCTGGGGGAGGGGGAGGAGCGGATCGACGCCCTCCGCGGCCTCGACCTGAAGGTCGGTCGCGGCGAGCGGGTCGCGCTGATGGGCCGCAACGGCGCGGGCAAGAGCACGCTGCTGCGCGCGGCGGCCGGGCTGCTGGAGCCGACGAGCGGGCGAATCGGCGCCCCCGCGGGCGTCGCCCTGCTGCCGCAGCGGCCCGGCGGACATGCTCGTGCGCGAGCGGGTCGGCGACGAGCTGCCGGGCGAGGAGGGCATGGCGGCGCTGCGGCTGCTGGGCCTGGAGGGACTTGGCCGACGCCGACCCGCGCGACCTCTCCGGCGGCGAGCGCCAGAGGCTGGCGCTGGCGATCGTGGTCGCGGGCCGGGGCGCCGGAGCCGGGGAACCGCCCGGCGCCGTGCTGCTGGACGAGCCGACGCGCGGCATGGACCGCGCGCGCAAGGACGACCTCGGGGCCCTCGCGGCGGAGCTGTCCGGCGCAGGCGCGGCCGTCGTCGTCGCCACGCACGACGTCGAGTTCGCCGCGGCGTTCGCCGACCGCGTGGTGCTGATGGGCCGCGGCGAGGTCGTCGCCGACGGCCCCGCCCGCGAGCTGCTGGCCGGCGGCTGGTACTTCTCGACCGAGGTCGCGCGCCTGCTCTCCGGCGCGGCGGCGACCCCGGCGGAGGGGATCGAGGTGCTGACGCGGCGGGCGGTGCCGGAGGAGCCCGGCATGAGCACCACCGCCGCCATCTTCACGCTGCTCGCCGTCGCCCTGATCGGCGGAATCGTCTGGTACGAGCGCTCGCAGCCCCCGGCGCAGGTCGTCGCGCTGGTGGCCGCGCTGGCGGCCCTGGCCGCCGCCGGGCGCGTGGCGCTGTCGCCCGATCCCCAACGTGGTTCCAACCACCGACATCACGCTGATCGCGGGCTTCGCGCTCGGCGGGCCCCCGGGGTTCGCGGTCGGCGCCCTGGCTGCGCTCGCTTCGAACTTCTGGCTGGGGCAGGGGCCCTGGACGCCGTGGCAGATGGCCGGATGGGGGATGACCGGGCTGCTGGGCGCCGGGCTGGCGGCGCTCACGGGCCGGCGCCTCGGACGGGTCGGCCTCGCGGTCGCCTGCGGGTCCGCGGGCTTCGCCTACGGCGCGCTGCTCGACCTCTCGCTGATGGTCACCTACGGCGGCGAGCAGTCGCTGGACCGCTACCTGGCGCTGTCGGCCCGCGGCCTGCCCTTCAACATCGCCCACGCCGCCGGGCAACGTCGCCTTCGCGCTGATCGCCGGGCCCGCGCTGGTGCGGATGCTGACCCGCTACCGCACCCGCTTCGAGTTCGCCTGGGGCAAGCGCGCGGCCGCGCCGGCCGGTGCGGCGTCGCTGCTGGTCGCTGATCATGGTCGTGGTGGGCGCCGGGACGGCCTCGCCGCCGCCTGCAGGCGGGCTGCCGCGACGGGGTGACGCCGTCGCCTATCTCCGCGCGGCCCAGAACGACGACGGCGGCTTCGGCTTCTCACCCGACGCTCGCCTCCAGCGCCGGCGATGACGGGCTGGGCGACCCTCGGGCTCGAGGCGGCCGGGGTCGACCCGTCCACGCTCAGCAGCGGGGGCAAGACGCCGATCGCCTACCTGCGCTCGAACGGCGGGCTGCGATCGAGGACGCCGCCGACCTGGAGCGGACGATCCTGGTGGTCGACGCCGCCGGCCTCGACCCGCGCCGCTTCGCGGGACGGAACCTGGTCAGGAAGCTGCTGGCGCAGCGCGGACTCGAACGGCTCCTGGGGGGGCCAGGTGAACCCGACCGCCTTCGGCGTGCTCGCGCTGGCCGCCGTCGGGGTCCGGCGGGGCCGACCGCTCGGCCTCCTGGCTGGTGCGCAACCGCGAACCAGGACGGCGGCTGGGGCTTCGCCCCGGGGACGAACAGCGACGCCGACACGACCGGCGCCGTGCTGCAGGCGCTCGCCGCGGCCGAAGCGGGTACGGGCGCGATCAACGGCGGGGTTCGGCTACCTGCGCTCGGCCCAGCTCGCCGGGGGCGGGTTCCCGCTCTCGGGCGGCGGCGCCAACGCGCAGTCCACGGCCTGGGCGATCCAGGGCCTGATCGCCGCCGGGGTCTCGCCCGCGAAGCTGCGCAGGGGCGGCCGCAACCCGTTCGACTACCTCGCCTCGCTGCAGGCGGCCGACGGCCACTACCGCTACTCGCGCTCCAGCGACCAGACCCCGGTCTGGGTCACGGCCCAGGCGCTGCAGGCGGCGCGAGCGAGCGCCCTTCCCGCTCGCCCAGGTGGGCGGCGGCGATGCCGCCGGCGGGGGCTCCGCCGCGAGCGGCTCCGGCGCCGGCGGTCGCCTCCCCGTCGGGTGGAGGCGGAGCGGCGGGGGGCGCCGGCGGCGGCGCCGGCGGCGCCGGCGCGACCGCGGACGCCGCCGCCGGAGCCGGACGCGGCCGCCCCCGAGGCGCAGGCGGGGGCGCCGACCCGCTTCGAGAGCGACGAGGACGACGACTCGGGGCTGCTGATCGCGGGGGTGGTGCTGGGGCTGGCGGTGATCGTCGCCTGCGGGGTCATGCTGAGCCGGCAATCCGCGCAGGGGTCAGAGCGCCGCAGCCCCGGTCATCTACGGTTCCCGCCCGTGGACGTCGAGACCGCGATCACCACACGCCGCACCCACAAGGCATACGCCCCCGAGCAGGTCGACCGCGCCGAGCTCGAGCAGATCCTCGACCTCGCCCGCTGGGCGCCGAACCACAACCTGACCAATCCCTGGCGCTTCCGCGTGATCGGCCCGCAGGCGCTGGAGCGGCTGAAGGAGGCCGCGGGCCCCGAGTCGGCGTCCAAGCTCGACCGCGCCCCGACCCTGGTCGTCTGCTCCTGCGCGCTCGAGGGCGACCCGGTCCAGGACGAGGAGGACCTGCACGCGACGGCGTGCGCCGCCTACATCGTGCTGCTGGCCGCGCACGCGCGCGGCCTCGCCGGCTACTGGCGCACGCCTGAGGTGCTGCGGACGCCGCGAGGGCCGCGAGCCGCGGTCGGGCTGCCCGACTCGGAGCGCTTCGTCGGCCTGCTTCACCTGGGGACGGGCGGTGCAGGAGCAGAGCGCCCCCGAGCGCGCTGCCCGCCGACCAGGTCGTCGAGTTCCTCGGACTAGATCGACCCCACTAGATTTGGCAGCATGATTTCGCGGGACGGCGCGCTGAGCGCGATCGAGGGCGAGCACTTCGACGTCGTCGTGATCGGCGGCGGCATCACCGGCGCGGGGGTGGCGCTGGACGCCGCCTCGCGCGGCTACTCGGTCGCCCTGCTGGAGCGCGGCGACTTCGCCCAGGGCACCTCCAGCCGCTCCTCGAAGATGGTCCACGGCGGGCTCCGCTACCTCCAGAACTTCGACCTGGGCCTGGTCCGCGAGGCGCTGCTGGAGCGCCAGCTGATGGTCCACCTGGCGCCGCACCTCGTCTATCCGACGCCGTACCTGGTGCCCGCGCTGGGCGACGCGCGGCGTGACCGGCGGGATCGGGATCGGCCTCAACATCTACGACGTGATGGCGACCTCGCGCATCGGCCGCGGGCGCAGCCAGCGCGAGGAGCACGAGCGCGAGGGCGAGTTCTGGTCGCCCGACCGCCACCGCACGATCAGCGGCGAGGAGGCCGCCGAGATGGTCCCGGCCCTCGCGCCGCTCGAGCCCAACTCGGCCTACCTCTTCTACGACTGCCAGACCGACGACGCCCGGCTGGTGCTTGACGATCCTGGGCGAGGCCGAGCGCTTCGGGGCGGTGCTGCTGAACGGCGCCGACGTGACCGAGATCCTCGATCAGGACGGCCGCGCCACCGGCGTCGCCTTCACCGAGGCGGAGTCGGGCGAGCGCCTCGAGGTCCAGGCCACGAACGTCGTCAACGCGACCGGCGTCTGGGCCGACCGCATCCGGCCCGACGAGATCCTGACCGAGGAGGAGATCCCGCGGATCGCACCCAGCCGCGGCACGCACATCACGCTCTCGACCGACGACCTGCCCGTCGGCGACGCCGCGTTCGTCGTCCCGGCGGGGGAGGAGCGCACGGTGATGGTCCTGCCCTGGTACGGGCGGGCGATGATCGGGCCCACCGACAACGACTACGACGGCGACATCGACCACGTGCCGCCGAGCGGCGACGACATCGCCTACCTGCTGGACGCGGTCAACGAGTACCTGGAGCTGGAGCTGACCCCCGACCACATCACGGGCGCGTTCGCCGGCGTGCGGCCCGCTGATCTCGGCCGGCGACCCGAAGAAGTCGGTCGACATCTCGCGCAAGGCCGAGCTGTACGAGACCTCGTCGGGGATGCTGACGATCACCGGCGGCAAGCTCACCACCTGGCGGCGGATGGCCGAGCTCGTGGTCGACCGGATCGTCGAGCGCGACGGGCGGGAGGCGGAATCGCGCACCGACGACATACCGCTGGGCATGCCCGCGCGCGAGGAGGACCTGGAGACGAGCCTGACCCTGCCCGAGGGCGCCGCCGACCAGCTCGCCTTCCGCTACGGGCACGCCGCGCGGCGGGTCCTCGACCTGGCCGAGGCCGATCCCGGCCTGGCCGAGCCGATCCTGCCGGGCCACCCCGACCTGCTGGCCGAGGTCGTGATCGCCGCGCGCGACGAGCAGGCGCGCAGCGTCGCGGACGTGCTCATGCGCCGCACCCGGCTGGGGCTTGTCGCCGCCACCGAGCTGCGCGACGCCGAGCCGCGTCGCGCGCGTCGCCGAGGTGCTGGGCGGCGAGCTCGGCTGGTCCAAGAAGCGCGTGCGCGACGAGCCCGAGGCCTGGCGCGGCGTCGTGGCCGAGGAGGGCCTCGATCCCGCCGCGGCCAATATCCTGCCTGGCTGATGGCTTCGCTCAGCGACCGATCCATTGTCCGAACAGCATCTTGCCGACCTGCACGGTCGCGCGCAGGAGCTCGGCGTGCCCGGCTTCCGCATGCTCTCGCGCGAGGAGCTGATCGAGGCGATCGAGGAGCGCGGAGGGCGACGATGCGGAAGGCCGCACCGAAACGCCGCGGCCGACGCGCCGAGAGCGTCGCGGCACGAAGGCGCGGGCGCCGCGGCGGGCGGGGCCGCTCCCGCGGCGACCGGAGAGCGGGAACGCGAGCCGGCCGAGGACGAGGCAGCCGCGAAGGAGCCGACGAGGATGCCGGGGACGAGCCTGAGGACGAGCGCCGAGGTCGAGACCGAGGAGGTGACGGGCGTGCTCGACCGGATGCCGCAGGGCTACGGCTTCCTGCGGCTGGAGGGCCTGAGCGCCCACGAGGGCGACGTCTACGTCAGCGCCTCCCAGATTCGCCGCTGCGAGCTGCGGCCCGGCGACGAGGTCAGGGGCCCCGCCCGCTCGCCCCGCCGCGGCGAGCGTCACCGTGCGCTGGTCAGGGTCGAGTCCGTCAACGGCCAGGAGCCGGAGGGCGAGCGGGTCCAGTTCGAGGACCTGACCGCGGTCGCGCCCAACCGCCGGCTGCCCCTGGGCGAGGGCGAGCCGCTCGCCCGAGCGGTCGACCTGCTGGCGCCGCTCGCCTACGGCCAGCGCGTGCTGATCCTGGCCGAGCCCGCGCTCGGGGCGGAGCACGCTGCTGCGCTCGACTCGGGCGCTCGATCGCCGCCGGCGACGCCCGGGTGCGGGTGCTGCTGGCCGACGAGCGCCCCGAGGAGGTGACCGAGTGGGAGCGCGCGCTGCCCGACGCCGAGATCGTCGCCGCCGCCCGCCGACCAGGAGCCGGCCGACCAGGTCCGCGCCGCCGAGCTCGCGATGGGCTACGCCAAGCGCACGGGCCGAGGCGGGCGAGGACGTGGTCGTGATCATCGACTCGCTCTCCCGCCTGGCGCTCGGCTACCGCGACCCCTCGCGCGTCAAGCGCATCTTCGGCGCGGGCCGCGAGCTCTCCGACGAGGGCAGCGGCTCGCTGACCGTGATCGCCACCGTGCTCGACTCCGACGAGCGCGGCCAGGAGGTCCGCGACGCGCTGGAGACCACCGAGAACGCCCTCTTGCGCCTCGACGCAGACCTCGCCGCGCAGGGCATCGTCCCCTCGCTGCTGGTCGCCGAGTCCCGCGTCACCGGCGAGGAGGAGCTGCGGTCGCCCGAGGAGCTCGAGGCCGCCCGCGCCCTGCGCTCCGAGCTGGCCGAGATGGACCCGGCAGACGCCGCCCGCACGCTGGGCGAGCGGATCGAGTCGACGAAGTCGAACGCCGAGCTGCTCGGCGAGTAGCTAGCTACGCGCGGTCGCGGCCGGCGTAGGAGGCGTCGGCCCAGGAGGGCTCGGCCGAGAGCTCGATCAGCTCCGAGTCGCGGTCGGGCTGCACGTATCCGAAGGTCTGGGTGCGCTCGTCGAAGACGATGTCCAGCTCGCCCTCCTTGACCCGCTGGTCGAGCCAAGCACCCCGGAAGACGAGCCTGCGAAGCCAGTGGACGAGGCTCTTGTTCGAGGGCCCGACCAGGTCGTCCCAGTGCTCGTTGACGTGCTCGCCGAGGGGGGAGCAGGGCTCGCGGATCTCGCCGTTCACGGCGAGCTCCAGCAGGTCCTCCAGCTCGTGCTCGTCCAGCCCCTGGCGGACGAAGTCGAGCTTGACCGCGGCCTGCTCGACCCGCTGGGCGAAGTCGCGCTCGTTGAAGGAGAAGCGAAGCTCCCCGTACTCGAGCACGTAGTCCGCCCCGGACTCGTAATTGCCTCTGCGAGTGGTCTCGTCCTGCACTGGGCGGCATCTTTGCGCATGAGGCCCGCCCTCGCCAGTCAGGCACGAAACATGAACGTCCCTTTGCACAAGAAGGGATGCTCGCTCCCGCGCCGATGGCGCCAGGCTGCTATCGGAAGGCGCAGCCGGCCAGGTGGTCGTTGACCAGGCCGCCGGCCTGCATCAGCGCGTAGGCCGTCGTCGGGCCCGACGAACACGAACCCGCGCCGCTTCAGCTCCTTCGCCAGCGCCTTCGACTCGTCGGTGGCGGCGGGGAGGTCGTGGCCGGTCTTCGGGGCGGGCCGCGGGTCCGGGGCGAATGACCAGATCAGCTCGTCCAGCGACTCGCCGTCGTCACGGAGCGCGACGACCGCCCCCGCGTTGGTGATCGCGGCGTCGATCTTCTTGCGGTTGCGGACGATCCCCGCGTCGCGCCATCAGCCGCTCGACCTCGTCGGCCCGTAGGCGGCGACCCGATCGGGGTCGAAGCCGTCGAAGGCCTTGCGGAAGTTCTCGCGCTTGTTCAGGATCGTCCGCCACGAGAGCCCGGACTGGAAGGCCTCCAGCGTCAGCCGCTCGAACAGCTCGACCTCGCCGTGCAGCGGCCGGCCCCACTCGGAGTCGTGGTACTCGCGCATCTCCTCGCTGCCCAGGCACCACCAGCAGCGGAGCTTCGGCCGTCGGGGCCGGGCTCGGCTCCCCATTCCTCCGCCACGTGCGCCGGCTAGTCGGACCCGCCCGAAGATCCGCAGCAGGAAGAGGAAGAGGTTGATGAAGTCGAGGTAGAGGGAGAGGGCGCCGATGATCGAGGCGCGGCTCTCGGCCTCGCCCTCCAGGCCCGCCTTCGAGAGCTGCGTGATCTTCTGCATGTCGTAGGCGGTCAGCGCGGCGAAGATCAGCACCCCGGCGTAGGTGGTGACCCAATAGAGCGTCTCGTTGGCCCAGAAGATGTTCACGATCGTCGCCAGGATCAGGCCGATCAGCGCCATGAACGCGATCGAGCCCGACCTTGGTCAGGTCGATGTCGGTGATCGCGCCGAACACCGCCAGCGCCCCGAACATGCCCGCGGTGACGAAGAAGGCCGTGAAGATCGACTCCGTCGTGTAGAGCTCGAAGACGAAGGCGAACGTGATCGCCGACCGTCGCCGAGTAGACGAAGAACATCAGCATCGCCAGCCCCACCGGCAGCCGGTTGATCGCCGCGACCAGGGCGATCACCAGGACCAGCTGGCCGATGATCACCCCGATCAGGATCATCGGGTTCTCGGTGATGTCCGTGAGCAGCGCGTCGTTGGAGCCGATCAGCGCCGCGACCCCGCCGGTGATCGCCAGCCCGATGAACATCCAGGCGAAGACCTTGGTCATGAACCCCGAGTCGGGGCGGGCCATCGTCGGCGCTTCGGCGGGATAGGCCGCTTCCATCGCCCGCGAAGCTATCCGATCGGCTCGACGGAGGGGCGAAGCGTGGACGCTGGTCGTCTCACACCGGCATGGACCCGCCCCACCGGTTCGCCGCTCTGCCCGAGCACACAATCCTCGGGTTCAGCGTCCTCGTCGCGACCACCCGCCGCTCGCGACTGCTCGGCCTCGCCCTGCTCGACCGGGACCGCGCCGGCCCGGGCCTGCTGATCCCCCGCTGCCGCAGCGTCCACACGTTCGGGATGCGCTTCGACCTCGACCTGCTCTTCCTCGACGAGCGCAGGACGCGTGGTGGACCTGCGCCGCGTCGGTGCCGCCCGGGCCGTCTCGCGCGTTGCCCCGAGGCGGCATCGGCGTCCTCGAACTGCCGTCGCCGCTCGGGCTGACGGCTTCGCCATCGCAACGCCGCCTCCTCCGCTTCGCGTCCGGGGGCGGCTTTTGATAATCTTTGACTCAGTCAACTAATGGCACAGGCGGCCGACACGAAGAAGCGCGGACCCGACAACGCCGAGGTCGACGCCGTCCGCGCCTTCAACCGCTTCTACACCAAGGAGATCGGGCTGCTCGGCCGCGGCTTCATGGGGACGCCGTTCACGCTCACCCAGGCCCGCGTCCTCTGGGAGATCGGCCACGGGGACGGCCTCACCGACGTCGCCGAGATCAGGCGCGAGCTCGACCTCGACCCGGGCTACCTCAGCCGGCTTCTGGCGAGCTTCGAGGAGAAGGGCCTTGTGATGCGCGATCGCTCCGAGCGGGACCGCCGCCGCCAGGTCGTGCGGCTGACCGGCTCGGGCCGGGCGGCCGTCCGCAACTTCGACCGCCGCGCCAGCGACGAGCTCAGCGAGCTGCTGGAGGAGCACACAGAGGACGAGCAGCACCGCCTGGTCGAGGCGATGGGCGTTGTTCGGGCGACGCTCGGCGATCCCGCCCGCGAGCGCAAGCTGACGCTTCGCGGTCCCGAGCCCGGTGACCACGGCTGGATTCTCGCCCGCCACGCCGCCGTCTATTCACGGGAGCAGGGGTGGGGCCACAAGTTCGAGGCCTACTGCGGCCAGGTGATCGTCGACTTCATCGCACGGGACGACCCCGAGCGCGAGCGCTGCTTCATCGCCGAGCTCGACGGCGTCCGCTGCGGCTCCATCTACTGCACCAGGCGCACCGAGGAGGTCGCCCAGGTCCGCCTGCTGCTGGTCGAGCCGTGGGCTCGGGGCGCAGGCGCCGGGCGCCGCTCTCGCCAACGCCTGCGTCGACTTCGCGCGGGAGGCCGGCTACCGCCAGATCATGCTCTTCACCAACAGCAACCTCGCCAGCGCCCGGCGCATCTACGAGTCGATCGGCTTCGAGTTCCGCGCGGAGCAGCCGGAGGACATCTTTGATGACGACTCGGTCGGCCAGGAGTTCTGGCTCGACCTCTAGCGGGCCGGCGCGGGCGCGGCGCCGCAAAAAGCTGAGCCCCGCCTCAGTGGCCGTTGGAGGAGAAGTGCTGGTAGTCCTTGGGCCAGGGCCAGTTGCCGCCCCATTCCCACCCGGCCTTGGCGAAGGCGCGCACGGTCGCGCCGCCGCCGTGGACCATCCCCGGCGCCCGCCGCGAGCGCTTCGCGTACTTCCTGCCCTTCGGCGGCGAGACGTGGCCGGAGCCGGTCACGTAGGGGTTCTCGACCGGGTTCAGGTCGATCGCCCGGCCGTAGGCGTGCTGCGACCAGACCCCGGGCCTGCCTGAGACGAAGCGGCAGTTGAAGGCCGAGGTGTTGTCGGCCGCCATCGACTTGCGGTCCGACGCCCCATAGGCGTCGATCAGCCGCATGCTCCTGATCGGGAAGCGGTTGCCGTAGAGCGTCTCCATCACCCGCAGCACCCCCTGCGCGAGGCCGGCCTTCACAACCAGTCTCCCCTTGTGGGCGGCGTCGTCGAAGCCCCAGTAGGTCACCTCTACCAGACGCAGGTCGTCCAGCCCCACCGGGCACCCGGGCCGCCAGGAGATTCCCTTGATCTTGGCGCGGGTCTGGCCCTCAATCGCGGACACCTCGCCCGAGAAGGCGGGCGCGCATTCCGCTGCGCTCGACTTCTCAGGGCAGGTTGGCTCCGCGCGATTGGCGGGTTCCGCACCATTGCCGGAGGCGGCGACGCCGGCGGCGATCGCAGCGGCGATCGCGATCGCCGCCGTCATCAGAATCCCGCGCCGCGCTGAATTCGACCCGCGAGCCATCGCCCAGAAGGTCGCAGAAGTGGGATCGTCACGTCGCACCAGGTAGGTCACTGAGGGTGCGATCGTCGCCAGCGGCTAATGCTTCGTCCACCGGGGAGATCTCGACAGGATGCGCCCCTCACCGGCCGGCCCTCGCTTGCGAGACTCCGGGGGTGGCGACCTTCGTTCTCATTCCCGGCGCGGGAACCGACCCCCGCGTCTATGACGCCACGATCGAGGCGCTGGGCGCGCTGGGCCACGGCGGCCTGGCGCCGGCGCTGCCGCTCGACGATGCGGACGCGGCGCCGAGCGATCACGCCGACGCCGTCGTCACGGTGCTCCCGGCTGACGCCGAGCTCATCGTGGTCGCCCAGTCGCTCGGCGCCTTCGCCGCCCCGCTGGTGGCGGCGCGCGCGCCGGTGGCCCAGCTCGTCCTCGTCGCTCCGATGATCCCCCGGCCCGGGGAGACGGCCGGTGAATGGTGGGCGAGCACAGGCCACGAGGAGGCGATCGCCGACCTGCTCGAGCGCCACGGGCCGATGAGCTCGTGGGGCGCCGACGCGATCGCCGAGGTCTTCCTCCACGACGTCGATCAGGGCGTCGCCCGCCATAACGAGCGCTACCAGGGCGTCCCCGGAGACGGCATGTTCGGCGAGCCCTGGCCCCTCGAGAGCTGGCCCGAGGTGCCGACCCGGGTGCTGGCGCCCATCGGAGACCGGCTCTTTCCGCTCGAGTTCCAGCGCCGAGTCGCCCGCGAGCGCCTCGGGCTCGAGATCGACGAGATCCCCGGCGGCCACCTGCCGATGCTCTCGCGGCCCCGCGAGCTCGCCGAGCGTCTCATCGAGCTGGCCCCACCCGGACAGGGCGCTGGGTGATCAAGCTGCCGAATGGTTCCCTTTCCATTCCCCCAAAGCGCCCATTGCCCTCGACCGACACCCGCAAACTCGGCTGATAGAGCCAAACTCGCAGCGCGCCCGGACAGGATTCGAACCTGTGACCTGCGCCTCCCGTCCTTCGTCCGCTTGACTTCAAGTGCACTTGAAGTTGGATGATGGTGGCGGCATGCCTGTCGCAATCGTCACCGGAGCCTCACGCGGCCTCGGCTTCGCGCTCGCCCGCGCCCTCGACGGGCGGGACTGGCGGCTGATCATCGATGCACGTGGCGGAGCGGCGCTCGACGCTGCGGTGGAAAGGCTGGAAGGTGCCGTAGCGATCGTCGGCGACCTCGCCGACGCGGGGCATCGTCGGGCGCTCGTCGAGGCAGCCGGGGAGCAGATCGACCTGTTGGTCAACAACGCGAGCGTGCTCGGCCCGAGCCCCCAGCCCGCTCTTGCGGACTATCCGCTCGACGAGCTCAGACGGGTTTACGAGGTGAACGTCGTAGCACCGCTGGCGCTGGTTCAGCAGGCCCTGCCGCGACTCTGCGCGGGTGCTGCCATCCTGGACATCACTTCGGACGCAGCGGTCGAGCCATACGAGGGCTGGGGTGGCTACGGCTCGTCGAAGGCCGCGCTCGACCAGTTGACAGCGATCCTCGGGGCCGAGCACCCCGAGCTCCGGGTCTACGCGGTCGATCCGGGCGACATGAGGACGCAATTGCAGCAGGAGGCGTTTCCCGGCGAGGACATCTCCGACCGCCCGGACCCCGAGGACTCCGTGCGCGGCCTGCTGGCCCTGATCGAGGGCTCGCTGCCGAGCGGCCGCTACCGTGCATCCGAGCTCGCGGCGGCGGCCCGGTGAGCGAGCCCGCCCTCGCCCCGCGGCTCGAAGCGCGGGAGCCGCCGGAGGCGCGCGGGGTGGACCGAGCGGATGTCGCCATGCTCGTTACCAGCCGGAATGACGGCTCGCTGGTTCATGCCCGCTTCCGCGAGCTGCCGCGCTTCCTGATTCCGGGCGACCTGCTCGTCGTCAACACGTCTGCGACTCTGCCCGCGGCGCTTCCGGCCCGGCTCGGGTCGCGAGCGCTTGAGCTCCACCTCTCGACACCGGTGGACGGGGGGAGCTGGGCGGTCGAGCTGCGAACAGTCGACCGGCTGCCCTTCAAGCGCCCGCCGATCGGAACGCGGCTCGAGCTGCCCGACGGAGCGCGCGCCGAGCTCGTGGCCGCCTACCTCGGGAGCCACCGGCTCGGCGTTGCGCGGCTGACCCTGGGCGAACCGCTGGAGCGTTATCTGCGCCGCCACGGTCGCCCGATCCGTTACGCGTACCTCGGGGACGAATATCCGATCGACGCCTACCAGACGGTGTTCGCGCTCGAGCCCGGCAGCGCCGAGATGCCGAGCGCCGGCCGGCCGTTCACCGCCGAGATCGTCACCGAGCTTGTGGCCGGCGGGGTCGTGTTTGCGCCGGTGACACTGCACACCGGCGTCTCCTCCCTCGAGCCCGGCGAGCCCCCCTACCCAGAGCGCTACCGGGTCCCTGCCGCCACCGCCGGACTCGTCAACGCCCAGCACGCCTGGGGCGGTCGCGTGATCGCAGTCGGCACGACGGTGGTCCGCGCGCTGGAGACCGTTGCGGCGCCGGACGGAGCCGTCGCCGCCGGCGAGGGCTTGACGAAACTCGTGGTCACGCCACGACGGGGGTTGCGCGCGATCGACGGCCTGCTCACCGGCTGGCACGACCCCACCTCGTCTCATCTCGACTTGCTGGCAGCGGCCGCGGGCACCGACCTACTCGAACGCTCCTACGCCGCCGCGACGGCCCGCGAGTACCGCTTCCACGAGTTCGGTGACACCCATCTGATCCTGCCGTAGAACGAAGCCGACGCGAAGGAGGAGCATGAACCTGACACCCCACATCGTCGTAACGGAGGCCGACGCTGCGGCGGCGTGGTACGCGCAGGCGTTCGGAGCACAGGAGCGCAGTCGCGTGCCGCTCCCGGGCGGCGGCGTAATGGCCATCGAGCTCGCCATCGGCGAGTCGCGCCTAGACGTCGCCAGCGAGTTCCCGGACGCCGGGGTCTTCTCGCCGTCGACGATCGGGGGCACCTCCACGGTCCTGCAGATCCAGACCGACGACGCGGATGCTCTCTGGGCCCGGGCGCTGGAAGCGGGCGCCGAGGTGCGCCACGACCTCGCCAATCAGTTCTGGGGAGAGCGCCACGGTCAGTTGGTCGACCCATTCGGGCACCGCTGGAACGTCGCCCAGCACGTACGCGACGTCACGCCGGAGGAACTCGCAGCCGGCGCCGCGGAGGCATTCGGGAGGGGCTGAGCCCTGCTGAAGCTTGCCGAGCGGCATCGCTCGGTTGATCTTGGTCGACCGCGATGAGTTTCGGCGCGCGCCCGCGGCGTGCGCCCCGACACGCTCGCAAGGGGCGAACGTAGAAGCGGGGCCCGCTTCGTTTAAGGCGCCTCCCTTGCGCGATTAGGGGCACTGACGATGCTCAGTGCTGGGTTTCGCGCAAAGGGGAAGCGATCGCCCGGTCGCCCGGAGATCCTCGAGCCAGACCGATAGGCAAGTGACGACTTGCCTATGATGCGGCGGTGGCCGACGTGTTCCACGCGCTTGCCGCTCCGGCGCGGAGAGCGGTTCTCGATGAGCTCCATGATCGAGACGGCCAGACCCTGTTCGAGCTCTGCACGAGGCTGACGATGAAGCACGGCCTCGGGTTGTCACGACAGGCGATCTCCCAACACCTGGTTGTGCTCGAGTCTGCCGGGCTAGTGAGCAGCAAGCGCGACGGCAAATACAAGTTCCACTATCTCGACGCCAGGCCACTGAGAGCGCTCGTCGAGCGGTGGTCGATCGAAAATTGAAAGGAGATCAAACGGTGAGGATCAACCTCGCAAGCGTCCTGGTGGATGACCAGGAGAAGGCCCTCAAGTTCTACACGGAGGTTCTCGGATTCGAGAAGAAGACCGAGGTCCCGCTCGGGGAGGCGCGCTGGCTGACCGTCGTCTCACCCGAGGACCCTGCCGGGACTGAGCTTCTGCTCGAGCCGGACTCCCATCCGGCCGTCAAGCCGTTCAAGCAGGCGCTCGTCGACGACGGGATCCCGTTCACATCATTTGCCGTCGATGACGTCAACGCCGAGTATGAGCGGCTGCGGGAGAGGGGAGTTCGTTTCACTCAGGAGCCTCTGGCGATGGAGTCGGTGACGACGGCCGTGCTCGACGACACGTGCGGAAACCTGATCCAGATCGCGAGCCAGGGGCAAGGCGGACCGGCCGCTGCGTAAAGCGCTCGAGGGGACTGCTCGATCTCGCGCCTAGGGGAAGCGCGCGTCGGCGGAGACTCCCTTTACGCTCGCGCCGTGAGCGCGGTCGCCGTAACACGTGAGGGAGACGGCCCCGAGGTCCTGCTGGTCCACGGGGGTGCGAGCCCGGACGCCACCTGGAGCGCACTCGCTCCTCTGCGCGCGCGCTGGACGCTCGCCTCGGTCCATCGCCGCGGCTACCCGCCGAGCCCGCCGCCCCTGGAAGGGCGCCAGGACTTTGAGGTCGACGCCGCTGACGTGCTTCCGCTGCTTGACTCGGGGCCGCACGTCGTCGCCCACTCCTACGGCGTCCTTGGAGCGCTGATCGCAGCGGCTCAGAGGCCGGAGGACGTTCGCTCTCTTACCTTGATCGAGCCTCCGCTCTACTACCTCGTCCCGGGCGACCCGGAAATCGAGGACCTCGAACGGATCGGGGATGCCGTGCTGACCGAGGGCCTTGACGCCGATCCGGAGACGCTGCGGGCGTTCCTGCGCATGGCGGGTGCGCCCGGGGTCGATGACGGGCCGCTCCCGGAAGCGGTGGCGAATGGCGTCCGTCGAGCGCACGGTGGTCGCGTTCCCGGCGAGGCGCGGCCGGCGCTCGACCAGATTCGCGCAGCCGCCGTCCCGTCGCTGGTGGCCTCGGGGGAACACACGCCGGGGATCGAGCGCATCTGCGATGCCCTCGCCGCCGCACTCGACGCCGAGCGGCTGGTCGCCCCCGGCGCCGGACACTTCGTCGCCGCAGCGCCTGGGTTTGCCGAGCGGCTCGAGCGGTTCCTCCTCGCGAGCGAGTGACGGAGTGGAAGGCAGGCTGTCGGCCCTCTGTGATCCGGCTCCTCGCTCTCGCGCGAAGCGGGAGCGCAACCCTCAGGCCATCTCGGTGATCTGGCGTACCTCGACACGGCACAGCGCCCTCGGCTACTAGGCCCCAGCGGTCTACGGTTTGGCCCGCACCCATCGGTGATCGACTCTCACCGCCTGCGCGGGGGAGAGTTCTCGCAACCCGTGGACTTAAGACCAGGTGCTGCCCGAGATCGAAGAGCTGGCGACGGTGGTGGTCTGCGAGGACGACGACCCCACCCGAGAGCTGCTCTGCGACCACCTGACGGCCGACCGCTACCGGGTGCTTCCGGCGCCGAGCGCGGGCGACGCGCTCCGGTTGTGCGGCTACAACCAGCCCGACCTGATGCTGCTGGACCTGCGGTTGCCCGACGCCGCCGGGATCGAGGTGCTGCGCGAGATTCGCTCGGCCGACGGCTCGACGGGTCGCTTCGATCCCGGTCTGCCGGTGATCGTCCTCTCGGGCCGCTCGAGCGAGGCCGACCGGGTCCGGGGCTTCGCGGCCGGAGCGGACGACTACGTGATTAAGCCTTTCCACTATCCGGAGCTGGCGGCACGCGTCGCCGCGGTGCTGCGGCGACGGAACGGCGGCCGGCAGGGTCCGATCCGGGTCGGCGAGCTGGTTGTCGACTCGGCGACCAGGCAGGTGCGCGTCGGGGACCGCGAGGTGATGCTGGCGAACAAGGAGTTCGCGCTGCTGCGCGCGCTGGCCGCGGAGCCCCGCCGGGTGTTCACGAAGGACGAGCTGCTCCGCGACGTCTGGGGGTTCCGCTCCCAGGGGCGGACCCGCACCCTCGACTCGCACGCGAGCCGCCTGCGCCGCAAGCTCGACCCCGAGGGCTGTCGCTTCGTCTTCAACTGCTGGGGCGTCGGCTACCGGCTGATCGAGGGTTAGCAGGTGATCTCGCGGCGGCACCGGCGCAGGTTGAACCGCGCGATGCACGAGCTTCGCAGGCCGCTACAGGCGTTGGTCCTCCTGGACGGTGATGACGGCGTCCCGGGCGAGGCGCCAGGACCCTGCTCGGCCAGGCGCGGCCTGCTGGAGCTCGCCCGCAGCGCCCTCGCCGAGCTGGACGGCGAGGTCAACGGCCATCCGTCCGCGCCCGTCCTGCGGGAGGTCTCGTGCCGCGAGCTCCTGCACGCTTCGCTGGAGCGCTGGCGCCCCGCGGCGGACGCGGCGGGTGGCATCAAGCTCTACTGGGATGCCGGCCTGGCGACGATCTCCTGCGAGCCGGTGCGGATGTCGCAGGCTCTCGACAACCTCCTCGCGAACGCGATCGAGCACGGAGGGCCTCCTCTGGTCGTCACCGGAACCCGCGTCGCCGGACGGCTGCGGCTCACGATCGCGAATGGCGTTGACGTGACTCATGCCGCCTCGGCGAACGGATCTGAGAACGGCGCCGCCGCTGCACCCGACCCCCGGCGCGGTCACGGCATCGACCTGATCTCGGCCGTCGCCGCCGAGCACCGGGGCCGCTTCGCGCTGGCCCAGACCGGATCGGGCTGTGTGGCGGCGCTGGAGCTCCCGCTCGCTGACGGGGGCCTCGTGGCCGCGGCGTGAGCCGGCGGACCCGCGCGCTCGCGTTCCTGCTCGCCGCCATCGTCTGCGCCGCGCTCGCGGCGGGGCTGGCCGGTCGCTACCGCTCCGGTGTCGCCGCCCAATACGGCGGGCTGCGCCCCGTGCTGGTCGCAGTCGCCGAGCTACCGGCCGACCGCCCGATCGGGCCGGCCGAGGCAAAGCGGACGCTCGCCGTTCGGCGGGTTCCGGCCAGATTCGCTCCGCCTGGCGCGCTGCGCCGGCCCGCGGACGCACTGGGGCGCGCACCAGCGGCGCCCCTGCCGGCCGGCTCCTACGTATTGGACGCCCAGCTCGTCGTCCCGCAGCCCAGACGGCCGACCGTTCCGGCACCGGGCAGCGGGCGCCGGCCGGTCCAGATCCGCGTCATGGGCGCCGAGGCTCTGACGCTGGGCGGCGCCTCGCCCGAGGGCAGCCGCGTGGACGTTGTCGTCTCCGAGCAGCCCGGACTTGGCCGGCGCGGGCGTACCTACGTGGCGGCGTCGGCGGTTCGGGTCCTGGCCCTGAATGGCCCGCCAGGCCCGGGCGAGGATTGGTCGGCGACCCTGGCGCTGACTCGAGACCAGGCGCTCGAGCTGATCGGGGCCGAGGGTGGCGCCCGCGAGATCAGGCTGCTGCCGCGTCCCTGAACGCCTGCTCGGCCTCGTCGCCGTGTACGGCGAAGACCACCCGCTCGAGGCGACTGCCGCTGTCAAGGTGTCGGCGGACCTCCTCGACCTCGATCCTGGCGGCCTCGTCGAGGGGAAAGCCCCCGACGCCGGTGCCGAACGCGACCAGCGCCAGCGACTTTGCCCCGAGCTCCTCGGCGGCGGCCAGGGTGCTCGCCGTCGCCCGCCGGATGATCTCGCCCGAGGTGGGGCCGCCGAGCTCCATCGTCGCCGCGTGGATCACCCAGCGGCTCGGCATCTCGCCGGCAGTCGTGGTCGCCACATCGCCCAGCCCGACGGGCGCCCGCTCGTCGCTCTCGCGCTGTACCTCGGGACCGCCGGCGCGCGAGATCGCGGCCGCGACGCCGCCGCCGTGGCGCAGCTGCGTGTTGGCGGCGTTCGCGATTGCGTCGACCTCGAGCTTCGTGATGTCGGCCTGCTCGACCTCGACCGTCGCCATTCAGCCCTCAGCCTCCATCTCGCGCAGCCGCCGCTCGGCCAGCGCGACGGCCATCGCCCCCTCGCCTACCGCCGCCCCGACCCGCTTGATTGAGCCGTGGCGGGCGTCGCCGGCTACGAACAGGCCGGGGAACCTCGTTTCCAGGGTGAGCGGATCGCGGTCGAGCGGCCAGCCGTCCGGCCGTTTGCCGTCCTCCAGCAGGTCGGGACCGGTGAGCACGTAGCCGGCTTCGTCGGTGCGAACGCCGTCCGCAACTGCCCAGCGGGTTCGGGGTTCGCCGCCCAGGCAGAGAAACATGAGCTGAGCCGACAGGCGCTCGGCGGACCCCTTGTCGCCGCGGACGATGACGGCGGCCAGGCGGCCGTCGGCCGACTCGACCTCCTCGACCTGCGTGCCGAACCGGACCTCGATCAGCGGGGATGCCTCGATCCGCTCAACGAGGTACGCAGACATCGAGCGGCCGAGGCCGTCGCCTCGGACCAGCATCTTGACCCGGGCCCCGACGCTGGAGAGGTGCATCGCGGCCTGGCCGGCGGAGTTGCCTGCGCCGACCACCACCACGTCGCGATCCTCGCACTGAGCAGCCTCGCTGCGGCCTGCCCCGTAGTAGACGCCGTGGCCGAGCAGCTCGTCCACGCCCTCCACCTCGAGGCGGCGCCAGACCATGCCGGGGCAGCCGATGCCCAGCGGGGCCTCGACCGTGAGCTTGTTGTCGATCACGAGCTTGAAGCCGTCGCCCAGGCTCGGCATCCCGGCGGTGACGGCGTGGCGGATCGAGAGCTCCGCGCCGAACTGTTCCGCCTGCCTACCCGCGAGGCGGGCGAGCTCGGCCCCTCCGATTCCCTCGGGGAAGCCGAAGAAGTTCTCGATCCTCGACGTGTATGAAGCCTGACCGCCCGGCAGGTCCTGCTCCACCACCAGGGTGGAGAGACCGTCGGACGCCGCGTAGACGGCCGCAGCAAGCCCAGCCGGTCCGGCACCGACGATCAGCAGGTCGTAGCTCGCCTTCGACGGCGGTGCGCTGATGCCCCAAGCCGACGCGATGAGCTCGACCGTTGCGCGGGGGATCGCGTCGGTCCCGTCGAGCACGAGCGGCAGGTCGCGCTCGCTCAGCCCCAGCTTCGACAACGCCTGGGCCGCCTGCGGCGTTCCGGCCTCGATCCACTCGAACGGCTGGGCGGCGCGGGTGAAACCGTCTCGCAACCGCTGGTCTTCCGTCCCGAACGAGCGGCCTACCAGTTTCACGTCGGTGTGCGCAGGACTCACGTCGCCGATTCTGACGCCTCGAGGAGAAGCGCCCACTGCCGGCGCTCACTTCCCAGCCCCGCCCCTGGATCAGTCCTGGCTCTCGTAGTCCGGCGGCAGCGGGATTTCGGTGAAGTCCGAGGCCTCGCAGTCGAGCAGCAGGTCCACCGGATCCGCCGTGAACACGCTGTCGAGCTCGCTGCCGCAGCGGATCCGGTCGAAGGAGCCGTCGGCGGCGTAGATCTGGTCGGCGCCGCTGAGGCCGAGGATCAGGTCGCTGCCGGGGCCACCGACGATGATGTCCGCGCCGGCCCCGCCGATGACGGTGTCGTTACCGGGTCCAGGGCGAAGATCGTCATCGCCCGTTCCGCCGACGACGCAGTCGTCGCCGCCCTTGCCGAGGGCGATGTCGCGGCCGCGCCCCATGTCTACCCGCTGCCTCCCGGGGCCACCCTCGAAGGTGTTGCCCTGGCGGCCAAGGCGGACAAGGAGGGCGCTGGCCAGGCAGCCGCGCACTCCGGCGCGGTAAGGCGTGACGCGGGATGAGGAAGCCTCGGCGGCCGGCGGCTCCATGGCGAGGGCGCCGAGCGCGAGGGGCGAGTCCTTCGAGTAGGCCGCGACCACCGGCTTCTTGTCGTCCTTGGCCAGGGTCCTCTGCCGCGTGTTGCCGGAATAGATGACCGGGCACATCGTGCCCTGCTTCGCCCTGTCCGCGCAGAGCTTCGACTTGTTGCGGTTCTCGTAATGGTCGCCGGTCCAGCCCTGCGAATGCCCGAGTTCGTGCGTCGCGACGCCTTGAAGGTCGTACTGCGTCCTGGGCGGGTTGCCCTTGCCCGTGTAGAACTTGGACTGCGTCTCGTACGCCTGCCGGAAGCCGACCAGCGCCCCCGTATCCGAGTTGACGCAGCTGAGGTTCACGGCCAGTGTGCCGCTACCCGGAAGCGCGCGCCGGATGATGCCGCCGATCGGGACGCCGTCCACGCGGTCGCAGGGATTCTCGCTGATCGCCATGCTCGGCGACTTGTGGACCTCGAAGCGCGCGACGTCGGGAAGCTTGTTCCAGGTCGTGGCCGCACGCGCGATCGCGTTGCGGAACTTGCCGGGCACCGACTTATTGAAGTAGACGTTGCGGACCTGGTCCTCGGAGGGGTAACGCGTGGGCATTGGGGCGGCCAGCGCCGGCGCCGCGGCCATGGAGAGAGCGCAACCCAGAGCCAACAGGGCCCCCGCGTGGAGCCTGTGGCGCGTCTTCGCCCGTCTCGCATTGGGTGAGGACATCCATCCCTCCTTGCCTCGTGCCCGGCCTTTGCGTCGGGACCACCAGCCCATTCCTTTGCGATAGCTCTCGCATTTTCGAGTACGGCCAGGTACTCATGTCCGGGTAGGCACCCGACTGGACAAATGTTCTACGTGGCCGGGGCGGGTAGGTGTCTGTGTGTGCCCCACGCGTGGGCGTTGCTGGCTCCCCGCTCTCGCTTCAATCATGGGGTGATCTCGGTCGGGCCGGGGGAGAGGCGGGCGCGCCTGGGGCTCATCTGGAGATGGACGAAGCGGTTCGCCGCCGCCACCTGGACGCGCTCGCCGAGGCGTTGCGCGAGCGCCTGATCGAGCGCCGGCGCGGCGAGGCCGCCGCGGGCAGGGCCGACGGGCGGCCGATCGCCGAGGCGATCGCCGACTTGGTCGAGGAGGAGGCGGCGGTGCTGGAGCCCGCGACCCGCGAGCGCGTGGCCGAGCTGATCCTGCGCGAGGCCGTCGGCCTGGGGCCGCTGGAGGAGGTGCTGGCCGACCCTGCGGTCGAAGAGGTGATGGTGAACGGGCCCGCCGCTGTCTACGTGGAGCGGGCCGGCAGGATCGAGCCCGCGGAGGTCCGCTTTGCCTCCGAGCAGGCGCTGCTGGACGCGATCGAGCGCATCCTGGCGCCGCTGGGACGACGGGTGGACGAGCTCAGCCCGATGGTCGACGCCCGTCTCGCCGACGGCTCGCGCGTGAACGTCGTGATCCCTCCGTTGGCGGTCGACGGGGCATCGCTCTCGATCCGCCGCTTCACCGCGGTGCGCCCGGGGCCCGACGAGCTGGTCGAGCTCGGCACGATCACCGAAGGCCTGCGCGACCAGCTCGCGGCGGCGGTCGAGGCGCGTCGGAGCGTCCTGATCAGCGGCGGCACGGGCTCTGGCAAGACGACGCTGTTGAACGCTCTCTCGGCCTTCATCGACCCCACAGAGCGGGTGATCACGATCGAGGACGCGGCCGAGCTGCAGCTCCGCCAGCCGCACGTGGTCAGACTCGAGAGCAGGCCGGCCAACGTCGAGGGCCGCGGCCTGGTCACGATCCGCGACCTGCTCCGCAACGCGCTGCGAATGCGTCCCGACCGCATCGTGATCGGCGAGGTGCGCGGGGCCGAGGCACTCGATCTGCTGACCGCGCTCAACACCGGCCACGAGGGCGCGCTCTCCACCGTACACGCGAACTCGCCCGAGGACGCGCTGCGCCGGGTCGAGACCCTGGCCCTGATGGCCGGGGTCGGCCTGCCCCACGAAGCGATCCGCGAGCAGCTCGGACGTGGCATCGATCTGGTCGTCCACCTGGCCAGGCTCAGTGACGGGTCTCGGCGGGTGGTCGAGGTGAGCGAGGTCGTTCGCAGCGCCGGCTCGGTCGGGGTTCGCGAGGTCTACCGGAGCGGCGGGAACGAAAGGGGGGCACCGTGGGCGAAGCGGTCCTGATCGCCCTCGCCGCGCTGGCGGGCGGGACTGCTGGCGGTCGCCGCACGCGAGGCGCTGCTGGCGGCTCCTCGCCTGGTGGCCTGGGTGTCCCGCGCGCTCCTGCCGCTGGCTCGCGCCGGACGGGAGGGCTACGCGCCGAGCGCGGAGGAGCGGCGCCGTCTGGCGCTGCTGGGCAGCGGCGCCATCCTGGCCTCCGCCGTCTTCCTTGCCGGCCCGGGGCCGCTCGCTGTGCTCACCGCCGTCGGGCCGGCTGGGGTGGCGTGGTTGGTCGCTCGCCGCAGGGAGCGGTATCGGCGGGCCGTCGAGCGCTCCATCCCCGCGATCTCTTCGGCCATCGCCGACGCGATCTCGGGCGGCCGCTCGATCAGGGCCGCGCTCGAGGCCGCGGCGGAGTCGCTCCAGGGCCCGCCGGCGGCCGAGCTCGCCACGGGTCCGGGCCGACCTCGAGCTGGGCGCCTCCACCGCCGACGCCCTCGGTGCCCTGCGCGCGCGGTTGCGCTCGCCGCGCGTCGACGCCCTCGGGCAGGCGCTGCTGAGCCAGCAGGCCGCCGGAGGCGACATCGCCGCGCTGATGCGGCGGCTGGGCCTGGCCTCGGCCGAGCGCGATCGCGTCGCCGACGAGGCTCGGGCGGCCACCACCCAGGCCCGCTTCACGGGGCTCTTGGTCGTCGCCCTGCCGCTGGGTGCGACGCTGTTCGCCGAGCTGCTGAGACCGGGGTTCGTCGGTGCCGTGCTCTCGGATCCTGCCGCCGCGGCGATGCTGCTGATGGCGGGCGGGCTGCAGCTGGTCGGCTTCTTCGCGATCCGCCGCCTCGGCCGCACGCAGGAGTGACGTGGGGACGGCGGCTCCCATCCTTCTGTTCCTGGCCGCGGTCGCCCTGGGGCTGGCCGCTGCGCGCGAGCTGCTGGGCGGGCGGGGAGAGGACCTCGGTGGTCGGAGTCAGCCGGCGCTCGACCCGGGCCGGGAGCGCGGATTCCCGGAGCGAGCCGCGCGGATCCCCGGGAGGGACGTCCTGGCCGCGGCGCTGGTCACGCGGCTCGGGCTGGAGGCGCGGCTCGCCCGCTCGGGGCTCGCCGACCGGTCTCGGTGCCGGCGGTGTTCGCGGCCAAGCTCGCGGGCGCCCTGGTCGGGCTTCTCGTCGGCGCCGCTGCGGCCCCCGCCGCCCCGGGCAGGGTCGCGCTGCTGGTGGGGCTGGGCATGCCGGTGGCCGGCTTCCTCGGACCCGACGCGTGGCTCGAGCGCCGGGCCCGCGCGCGCCTGCGGGCGCTCCGCGCGGCGCTGCCTGACGCGCTCGACCTGCTTGCTGTCGGGACGGCGGCCGGCCGCAGCCCGAGCGCCGGGATGGCCGAGCTCGGGACGGGGAACGGGCCCGCTGGCGAGCGAGCTCGCGGTGCTCGCAGCCGAGGAGTCGTGCGGCGCCCCCCAGCGCGAGCTCCTCCAGAGCCTGCGCACGCGCGTCCCGATCGCCGAGGTCGCCGGGATGTGCGGCGTGATCGACCGCTCGCGGCGCTTCGGCTCCCCGCTCGCCGAGCAGCTCGCCGAGCAGGCGAACTCGCTGCGCGCCGCCCAGAGCCGCCGCGTCGAGGAGCACGCGGCCCGCGCCGCGCCCAAGATCCAGCTCGCGGTCGCGCTTCTGCTCGTTCCCTCCGTGCTGCTGATGATCGCCGCGGGCCTGCTGGCGAACGTGGACCGGTTCCTGGGCGGGCTCTGAGGGGGGCGGGACTCAACACCGGCTGGGGAGGCGGCGACCAAGGCCCGAGCGGGGGTCGCTGGCGCCTTTTTGTTGGTATGCGACCGAAAGGCGCCACTATCAGGCGTTCGGCAGGAGCCTGAGCCGGTCCATGGCGCGAAACGGTTGCTATGCGACCAAAGGCGCCGTTCACGGCAATTCGGCAACCCGGGCCCCGGGCCTCTGCAAGGCGGCTTGCATCCGGCGCCTTCCCCAGCCGCTTTTCGGGTCCCGCCGCGCGTCCCGCAAATCGCAGCTACAGAGCCAAATTCCGGCCCTCGCGAGGCCCGGCTAGCAATTCCGTCCGACGGATCCGATCAAATGCCGCGTGTGTGGTTGTGTTGCGAAGTGGGACGTAGTGGGTTAGTGTGCCGCTTCGAGTTGGTCAAAGGGCCGGGGTGGTGAAGCTCCTCCCACTTCACCTCCCCGGCCCACTCCGAACCGGACAGGCCGGCTCGTTCTCCGGAGAGGAAGGCACAGTTGTCGTTTCTCGGTCAGTTCGAACACAACCTGGACGCCAAGGACCGGCTCACGGTCCCGTCGAAGTTTCGCGCGGCGCTCTCGGATGGAGTGATTCTGCTGGCGGGGCTCGACCCCTGCGTCTGGGTGTTTCCGGCCAAGAGCTACGAGGGCTTCAGCGCCGAGATCCTGGGGGGAGCCAACCCGCTCTCGGCCGACGGGCGCAAGATGCGCCGCCACTTCTTCGGCAACGCCGACACGCAGGACCTGGACTCCGCGGGACGGGTCCACGTCCCCAAGCACCTGGTCGAGCACGCCGGCCTCGCCGGCGCCTGCGTGCTGCTGGGGATGCGCGACTACATGGAGGTCTGGAACGCCGAGCGCTGGCCCGAGTTCCAGGCCGACACCAAGGAGACCGTGAACGAGGTCGCCGAGGGCTACGCCGGGAAGATGGCCCCGGGGACGGGAAGCGAGGGCTGAGATGAGGCGTGCGACGACCCTGAGGGCGGGTAGCGGAGCGGCAGCGGCGAAGATTGGTTATGTGCCACCCGACCACGAGCCAGTTCTGCCGACCGAGCTGGTCGAGATCCTCGACCCGCAGCCCGGCGAGACCTTCCTCGACTGCACCTTCGGCGCGGGCGGCCACGCGCGGCTGATCGCCGAGGCGCCTGGGCTCCGAGGGCGAGCTGATCGCGGTGGACCGCGACCCCGCCAGCGAGGAGCGCTGGCGGGAGTTCTCGTCGACGGCGCCGTCGCGGACGCAGCTTCCTGCGCTCGGACTTCGCGCCCGGCCCTGGAAGGGCCTGCGCGGCGAGGGCGTGCGCCCCGACGGCATCGTCTTCGACCTTGGCATGTCCTCGATGCAGGTGGACGACTGGGATCGCGGCTTCTCCTACGCCTACGACGCGCCGCTCGACATGCGCATGGACCCCGAGCAGAAGCTGTCGGCCGCCGAGGTGGTCAACGACTGGCCCCAGGAGCGGATCGCCCGGGTGCTGCGCGAGTTCGGCGAGGAGCGCCGCGCCGGCTCGATGGCGCGCGAGATCGTCCGCCGCCGCCCGATCGAGACCACGGCCGAGCTGGTCGCGGCGATCAAGGCCGCGGTGCCGCCGTCCGACCGCTTCGGCCGCGGGCACCCCGCCAAGCGCGCCTTCCAGGCGATCCGGATCGCCGTCAACGGCGAGCTCGAGGCGCTCGACAGGGCGCTGCCGCTCGCCTGGCAGCTGCTGGCCGTCGGCGGGCGCCTGGGCGCGATCAGCTTCCACTCGCTCGAGGACCGGCGCGTGAAGCGCTTCCTCGCCGACCGCGCGCGCGGCTGCATCTGCCCGCCCGAGATCCCCGTCTGCGTCTGCGGGCGCGAGCCCGAGGCCGAGCTGCTGACCAAGCGCGCGCTGGCGCCCGACCCCCGAGGAGATCGAGCGCAACCCGCGCTCGTGCTCGGCGCATCTGCGCGCCGCGCGCAAGCTCCGCGAGCGCGAGCCCGGCGAGGCGAACGGCAACGGCAACGGAAACGGAGGCCACGCCTGATGGGCGCCCCGGCTCTTGCACCTCGCCGCGAGCCCGCTCGCGGGCGCCGGCCAGGCGGGCTCCGCGCGAACCCCGCAGGCGGGCCCCAGGCGCAGGACGACCGCCCGCAAGACCGCGGCGCGGCGCAAGCCCCGCCCGAACCGGGCCCTAGCCTCGCGTTCGCGCGGCGGCCAGGGCATCGGCGCAGCCGGCCCTCGCCGGCGCGGCGCTGATCCCGCACGCGGCCGTAAGCGCGGCGGGCGCGGTCCGCGACATCTCCGACTCCAGCCTGATCGTCCGCCTCACCGCCGGGCGCGGCTGGATCGCCGTGCTCTGCGCGCTGCTGGGCGGCATCGTCGCGCTCAACGTCGTCAGCCTCTCCATCAGCGCGACCTCGGGGCGCGTCGGCCTGGCGATCGAGGAGTACGAGCGCCAGAACTCCGCCCTGCGCGCCGAGCTGGCCCAGGAGCTCTCGGCCGGCCGGGTCGAGGACGCCGCGGCCGCGCTCGGCCTCGCGGTCCCGGCGCCCGACGACGTCAGCTACCTGCGCTCCAGGGACGGCGACTTCGATCGTCTCGCCGGCGCTGCTCGCCGGCGACACCGCGCTCAGCTACGAGGACCCCTCAGTCGCTCCGACGCCTCCTCCCTCGATCGGGCCGCCGACGGTCGCGCCCGTCGCCGCCGAGCGCGCCGACCGCGGCACCGCCGAGCGCGCCGCCCGCCAGCGCGCCGCCCGGCGAGCGCCCCGCCGGCGACCAGCCCCGCCGTCCGCGGGCGCCAGCCCGACCGGAGGCGTCGGCCTCTAGCGGCCGGTCGCTGAGGCGCCATGCGGCTGATCGACAGGCGCCTGGGCCTGATCTTCTGCGGCTTCATGCTGCTGTTCAGCGTGGCGCTGGCCCGCACGGCCTGGCTGCAGGGGGTCCGCGGCAGCGAGCTGCGCGCGGACGCTCGCACCCAGCAGGTGACGACGGTCGCCGGTGCCCGGCGAGCGCGGCCGCGTGCTGGACCGAAACGGCAAGCGTCGCTGGCGGTCTCCGAGGACGCCGCCACCGTGATCGCGACGCCGTACCAGGTCAAGAACCCCGCGGGCACAGCCGAGCGGCTGGCCGCGATCCTGCCCGGAACCCGCACTCGACTTCGAGGAGGCGCTCTCCGACCCCGAGTCCGGGTTCGCCTACCTGGCCAAGAAGGTCAGCCTGGACGAGGCCGACCGGGTCGAGAAGCTGGACATCGAGGGCATCTCGACGCTCCCCGACAGCCGCCGCCTCTATCCACAGGGCGCGCTGGCCGCGCAGGTGATCGGCGCCGTCGGCGCCGAGAACGAGGGCCTGACCGGCCTGGAGCAGTCCCAGGACGCGACGCTGGGCGGCGACAACGGCGAGCAGGAGGTCGTCCACGACGCCCGCGGGGAGCCGATTCGCTTCGACACGATCAAGCAGGCCAGCGTCGGCCAGGACGTGCGGCTGACGATCGACGCCGCGATCCAGGACCGTCGCCGAGGAGCGCGATCGCCGCGGTCGGCGAGCAGTACTCGGCCGCGGGCGCCAGCGCCGTCGTCATGGACCCCGACACCGGCGACGTGCTGGCGATGGCCAACTGGCCCGGCTTCGACCCCACGCGAGCTGGACGAGGCCGAGCCCGAGCAGCTCGCCAACCGCGCCACCGGCTTCACCTATGAGCCCGGCTCGACCTTCAAGGCGTTCACGGTCGCCGCCGCGCTCGAGGAGGAGCATGGTGACGCCGGACACGAGCTTCTACCTGCCCTCGACGATCAAGGTCGCCGACCGCGAGATCGAGGAGGCGCACGCGCGCCCGCCGATCGACGCGACCGTCTCCCGAGATCCTCGCCCAGTCGTCGAACGTCGGCGCGGTCACGATCGGGCTGGAGGTGGGCGCAGAGAAGTTCGACGGCTGGATCCGCCGCTTCGGCTTCGGCGAGCCGACCGGCGTCGCCTTCCCCGGCGAGGAGCAGGGGATCGTGCTCGACCTCGACGAGTACTCGGGCTCGACGCATGGGCAACCTGCCGATCGGCCAGGGCCTGTCGGTGACGCCGATGCAGATGGCGGCCGGCCTACTCGGCGATCGCGAACGGCGGCGTCCTGCGCACGCCCCGCCTGATCGCCGAGGCCGGCGGCGAGCGGCGCGCGCCCGACGCCGAGGGCACCCGCGTGCTCAGCCCCGACACCGCCGCCAAGGTGCGGTCGATGCTGGAGGGCGTGCTCGAGGCCGGCGGCACCGCCTCCGAGGTCGAGGTCCCCGGCTACGAGCTCGCCGGCAAGACCGGCACCGCCGAGAAGGCCGTCGACGGCGGCTACTCGGAGACCGACTTCGTCGCCTCCTTCGTCGGCTTCGCCCCGGCCAAGGACCCCGAGCTGCTCGTGGCCGTGATGGTCGACGAGCCCCTCTACGTAGCACTCCGGCGGCGAGGTCGCGGCGCCGGTGTTCGGGGAGATCGCGGAGTTCGCGCTGCCCTACCTCGGCATCGCTCCCGAATAGCGCGCTCGATCTAGCCTCAGCGGTCACACGACCGCAAGCGAGAAGGAGGCTGCCTTGGAGATCACCCGCACCCGGCCCGAGAGCATGCGCGGGCCCGCCGAGAACTTCACGGGCGACGTCTGGCTCGACGCGATCGTCGGCGACGGCCCTCCCGAGTCCCGCACCCGCGCCCTCAGCGTCCACTTCACGCCCGGCGCCCGCACCGCCTGGCACCGCCATCCGCTGGGACAGGTCCTGTACGTGATCGAGGGCGAGGGCCGGGCCCAGACCAAGGGCGGCGCCGTCGAGGCGATCCGGGCCGGGCGACACGATCCGCTTCGAGCCCGACGAGGAGCACTGGCACGGCGCCGCGCCCGGGACCTTCATGACCCACCTGGCGCTGCAGGAGGTCGACGACGACGGGCATCCCGGCCTACTGGGGCGAGCACGTGACCGACGAGGAGTACGGGGCCGAGCCCGGCTGACGCGTGGCCGCGAAGCGGACAAGACCGACGACGAGGAAGCGGCGCTCTACTCGGCGCCGCCGGAGCAGTTCGTCGCCGAGCGCAACGCGCTGGCCAAGCGCCTGGCCGACGACGGCGACAGCGCGGGCGCCGCGCGGGTGAAGAAGCTGAAGAAGCCGAGCGTCCCCGCATGGGCCGTCAACCGGGCCGCGCGCGAGGCGCCGGGCGGCAGCGCCAGGCGCTGCTCGAGTCCGGCGACGAGCTTGCCAGGCGCCCAGCGCGCCGCCGCCGGGGAGGGCGGGGGCGAGAGCTGCGCGAGGCGATGGGCGCCCACGCAGAGGCGGTCGAGGGGCTGATGGGCGAGCGTAGACACGGCTCTGGCCGAAGCCGGGCACGGGGGCAGCGCGATGGCCGATCGCGCCCGCGAGACGCTGCGGGCGGTCGCGACCGACGACGAGCTGCGGGACGAGTTCGAGGACGGGCGAGTCGTCACCGACCGCGAGCCGGTCGGATTCGGCTCGGCGCCTGCGCCGAAGCCAGCCCCAAAGAAGCAGGCGACGGACCGCCGCAGAAGCGGGAGCGGGTACGCGCCGCAAAAAGGCCGCGGAGCGCTCGCGGCGGACGGCCGCGAAGCGCTGCAGACAGCGCCCGAGCGAAGGTGAGGAAGGCCGAGCGGGCGCTGGAGGCCGCGCGCGAGGAGCTGGCAGGAGGCCGAGCGGGGCGTCCGAGGCCGCTCCATAAGATTGGCGGCGATGGAGCTTGGAGAGCTGGTTCGCGCCGCGGGCGTCGACGCCGAGCTGCGCGGGGACGGCGCCACCGAGATATCGAAGCCTCGCCTACGACAGCCGCGCGGTGGAGCCCGGCACCCTGTTCTTCTGCTTCCAGGGGATGAAGACCGACGGCCACGACTTCGCGCAGGCGGCCGTCGAGGCCGGCGCCGCGCGCGCTCGTCGTCGAGCGGCCGCTCGACCTCGGCGTGCCCGGAGGTGCAGGTGGCCGACGCGCGCGCCGCGATGGCGCCGCTCGCCGCCGCCTTCCACGGCGATCCCGACGATGGAGCTGGCGGTGGTCGGGGTCACCGGCACCAACGGCAAGACGACCACGGCCTTCCTGGTGCGCTCGCTGCTGGAGGCGGCGGGTCGGCGCTGCGGCCTGCTGGGCACGGTGCAGCGCGTCGTCGGCGGCGAGGTCGAGGAGGTCGAGCGAACCACCCCCGAGGCGATCGACCTGCAGCAGACCTTCGCGCGCATGCTCGAGGCCGGCGACCAGGCCTGCGTGATGGAGGTCTCCTCGCACGCGCTCGTGCTGCACCGCGCCGACGGGATCCACTTCGACGTCAAGGTCTTCACCAACCTGACCCAGGACCACCTGGACTTCCACGACGACATGGAGGACTACTTCGCCGCCAAGCGCCTGCTGTTCTCCGCCGAGGGAGGCTCGCCGATGCTGGAGATCGAGGGCGGGATCTCGGTGGTCAACGTCGACGACGACTACGGCCGCCGCCTCGCCGACGAGCTGGTGGAGGAGACGCTCCGACGAGGCGCTGCTGACCTTCTCCGCATCCGGGCGCCGAGGCCGATCTCTCGGCGCGCGAGGTCAGCTTCGACGCCTCCGGGGCGAGCTTCGTGGCCGCGACCCCGCGGGCGAGCTGGCAGGTGCGGACGCCGCTGCCCGGGCACTTCAACGTCGAGAACGCGCTCGCCGCGCTGGGGGCCGCGCACGCGCTGGGCCTGGACCTGTCGGCCGCCGCCGAGGCGCTGGCCTCGGCCGATCGAGTCCCCGGGCGCTTCGAGCCGATCGACGAGGGCCAGCCGTTCACGGTGCTGGTCGACTACGCGCACACGCCGGACTCGATGGAGAACGTGCTGCAATGCCGCGCGGCGGCTCACCGAGGGCCGCCTGATCTCCGTCTTCGGCGCGGGCGGCGACCGGGACCGCGAAAAGCGGCCCGCTGATGGGGCGCGCCGGGGCGGAGCTCTCGGACCTGGCGGTCGTCACCTCCGACAACCCGCGCTCGGAGGACCGCCGGAGGCGATCGTGGAGGAGATCGTCGCCGGGATCCACGATCGCGACGGGGTCGTGGTCGAGGTGGATCGCCGCGCGGCGATCGCGCTGGCCCTCGCGGAGGCCGGCGAGGCCGACACCGTGGTCATCGCCGGCAAGGGCCACGAGCAGGGGCAGGAGTTCGAGGGCGGCCGCAAGATCCCCTTCGACGACCGCGACGTGGCCCGCGAGGAGCTGCGCAAGCTGGCGGCGGGCGCCGGAGGAGGCCGAAGTGATCGCGACCTCGACGGCGAGGGGGTCGCGCAGGGTCTCGGGCGCCGAGGTGCTGCGGCGCGGCGCCGAGGGCTCCCCGAAACGCGTTGTGATCGACTCGCGCGAGGTCGGGCCCGGCGACCTGTTCGTGGGGCTGATCGGCGACCGCTTCGACGGCGGCGAGTTCGGCGTCAGGGCGCTCGAGGCCGGGGCCTGGGGCGTGCTGATCGGCAACCAGTGGGCGCAGGAGATCGCCGCCGCGCGCGAGCAGTAGATCGAGATGCCCGACGGGCTGGGTGTTCGGGGCACTCGACCCGCTCGCCGCCCTGCAGTCCCTGGCGCGGGCCTGGCGGCGCGAGCTGGGCGCGAAGGTGGTCGGGATCACCGGCTCGACCGGGAAGACCTCGGTCAAGGACGCCTGCGCGGCGCTGCTGCCGCTGCGGGTGCACGCGAGTCCCGAGAACTACAACACCGAGATCGGGCTGCCGCTGGCGGTGCTGCAGGCGCCGCCCGAGACCGAGGCCCTGGTGCTGGAGATGGGGATGCGCGGCGCCGCACCAGATCGCCGAGCTGGCCGAGATCGCCGAGCCCGACGTCGGCGTGATCACGAACGTCGGCCACGTCCACGTCGAGCTGCTGGGCAGCATCCAGGCGGTCGCCGCGGCGAAGGCCGAGCTGATCGACGGGATCCGGCCGGACGGCACGGCGGTGGCGCCCGCGGACGCCGGCGTGCTGGAGTCCCACCTGGCGCGCGCGCAGCGCCTGCTGCGCTTCGGCGACGGCGGCGACGTCCACGCGACGGAGGTCGAGGTGGGGGCGGGCCGCACCAGCCGCGCTGGTGCAGACGCCGGCGGGCGAGCAGCGCTTCGAGTTCCCCTTCACCCAGGCCTTCAACCTCCAGAACGCCCTGGCGGCGATCGCGGCGGGCGTCGCGCTGGAGCAACCCGCTCGAGCGCATGGCCGAGCGGGCGCCGGGGATAGTCTTCTCGCGCCTCCGAGGGGAGCTCGTCCAGCTCCCAGGTGACTCCATCCTGATCAACGATTGCTACAACGCCAACCCGGACTCGATGCGGGCTGCCCTCGACGACCTCGCCACCCGCGAGGTCGTCGGCCGCCGGGTAGCCGTGCTCGGCGACATGCGGGAGCTGGGCGCCGACGCCGCCGAGCACCACCTCGAGATCGGCGAGATCGCCCGCGAGGACGGGGTCGAGCTGCTGATCGGCGTCGGCGACCTCGCCCGGGCTACGCCCCCGACGTCCACGTCGCCGACGCGGACGCCGCTGCCGAGGCCCTGCGGGAGGCCCTCAAGCCGGGCGACACCGTGCTGGTCAAGGGATCCCGCGCCGTCGGCCTGGAGCGCGTGGCGGAGGTGCTGGCCTAATGGGCGAAGTCCTGATCTCCGGCATGGCGGCGATGCTGATCTGCATCTTCCTCGGCCCCCGCTTCATCGAGTACCTGCGGCTGAAGGAGTTCGGCCAGCACATCCGCGAGGAGGGCCCCGAGGAGCACCACGAGAAGGCCGGCACGCCGACGATGGGCGGCCTGATCATCTTCACGGCGATCTCGATCCCCTATCTGGTGCTGTCGGACCGCGACGTCGCCAGCCTCGCCGTCTACGGGGTCGCGATCGGCTGCGCGATCATCGGCTTCGCCGACGACGTCACCAAGCTGACCAAGCGCCGCTCGCTGGGGCTGTCCGCCCGCTGGAAGCTGGTGGCGCAGTTCGCGCTCGCGGTGGGCCTCTATTACGTCGCCCGCGAGGAGGTGGGGCTGAGCTCGGTGATCGAGCTGCGCATCTCAGACGCCGAGCTCGACATCCCGGACTGGACCTATCTGATCCTGATCTTCCTGGTGATCGCCGGCGCCTCCAACGCCGTCAACCTCACCGACGGCCTCGACGGCCTCGCCGCGGGCTGCTGCGCGATCGTGCTGCTCGCCTACACGGCGATCACCTTCGTCACCAACGAGCAGGAGAACCTGTCGCTGCTGTCGGCCTGCCTCGTCGGCGGCTGCATCGGCTTCCTCTGGTTCAACGCCTTCCCTGCGTCCATCTTCATGGGCGACACGGGCTCCCTCGGCTTAGGCGGCGCGATCGGCGCGCTCGCGGTCATGACCCAGACCGAGGTGCTGCTGATCCTGATCGGCGGCATCTTCGTGATCGAGGCGCTCTCGGTCGCCCTTCAGGTCTTCACCTTCAAGGCCTTCCGCCGCCGGGTGCTGCTGATGGCACCGGTGCACCACCACTTCGAGCTGCTGGCCTGGTCGGAGTCGAAGATCATGCTGCGCTTCTGGATCATCGCCGCCGTCTGCTCCGGCATCGGCTTCACGCTGTACCAGCAGTCGATCGGCACCTAGCCGCTGAAAGTCGCGCCCCGCCACCGACCCTCGCTCAGAATGACAAACCGTCTCCGGGTCGACGCCGTCGTTCTTCATGGCATCCGCAGCGGCGTCGGTCTTCATGAAGTCCTGGAAAGCCCCAAGTCCGGAATCTCGGTGATGAGCGCGGTCTTGTTCGATCCGTCCGGGTCCCGGAAGGTGCGCACGTGATGCCCAAAGGCCCGAACGCCTCCTGACGCTTCGGCGAGCTCAGCCAACGCTCGACATCCTCCACTTCGTGGGTGATCACATATGTAGCCATCGAGACAGTCTTTTCGTCGTGTCCGCGCACGCGCAGATTCGACGGCCCTGCACCCAGGGAGGCCCTACCCGCTAATGGCTTGACAGTGATCGCGGCCCCTCCTAGGATCGGCCACGATGGGGAGAGGGAGAAGCCCGGCGAGGCTCGGGCTCGGACTTGCGTTGCTGATCGGTGTCGGCCTGTTTCAGGCGGGCGCGGTGTCGGCGGCCGCGAACCCGCAGTCGAGGGTGGCGGGCGGCTACTACGCGCCGGCCTGGTTCGCGCCCTCGACGACATATATCGAGAGCGGGGAGGGCTCCTGTACCGCCTCGCTGATCGCCCCCAAACGCGTGCTCACGGCGGCTCACTGCGTGTACGGGGACACGAACCCGCGCGACTGGACGGTTCGGGTGGGAGTCAGGAACCTGGACAATCCCGCCGAGGGCGAGACGCGTGCGATCACCGGGATCGCCATGCATCCGAATACGCAGCTGCCGGAGGGCGGCGCGCACGCGAACCACGCCTTCTACGACGTGGCTGTGATGTTCCTGAAGCGCCCGGCCGTGACGGCGCCGGCTACGATCGGCACCGGATCCGACTGGGGATCGAGCGGGTACGCGGTCGGCTGGGGGCACCCCAACTACGATCACGAGAATGGCGGCTACACCCCCTACCTCAAGGGAGTGACGCTTAGGCTGGGAAATGACAGTCAGTGCGCGTCCTGGACAAACACCAACGTCCAGCATTACTACCCGGCCATCCACATCTGCGCGTACGACACAGAAGGCGATGACTGCATCACCCATGGAGACAGCGGCGGCCCGCTCATGGTGCTCAGCGGTGGCAGCTACAAACTGATCGGTGTCACGAGCTTCTTCCCGCTGCAGCATCAACTCGAGTGGGGGCCGTGCGACAACGTCGCGATGACCGGATTCACCTGGGTCGCCGGACCAACCATCAGCTCCTGGCCGCTGACGGCGTTCAACCCGGGGTGTACGGCCGCCAGAAAGCAGCTCCGCAAAGTCAAGCGCAAGTACCCGTTCTTCAAGAAGGGGATTCGCAAGTCACGACGGAACGTTCGGGCGGCGTGTGATGTTTAGCCCTGGAAACCGATCGAGCCACAGCTCCTAGCTCCGTCCGCCTGATCCTTGCCTGAGGGGCAATGAAGCGATGTGCGGGGAGAGCGGCCTGCCTGATAGCCGTCCCATTCGCTTTTCCAGCGCTTCAGGTAATCGCGGACGGCGTCATGCCCCTGGGTCGCCGGCTCCTCGACGGGGTTTCAGTGGATCTGGGGATCGGCGTAGGACAGCGCCTCCTCGATCTCGTCCACAACGAACCTGCGCACGATCTCGGCGTTGTCCTCAGACATCGCCTTGCTCCGAAAGCCCGGCGGCTTCCGAGCGGCCTCCAAGTGTTTGGCTTTGTGAATACGAGGTAAACGCTGCTCCCAGAACCGATTCGCAAGGATGCGAAAGGAGGGCCGCATCTATGGCCCAGACCAGCACACGAAAGAAGCCTGCCGGGGGCAGTACGAGGCGGTCGAGTGGCTCCACTCGGTCGTCGTCTTCTCGGGGGTCGGGCTCAACGCGGAGCCGTCAGTCGCGCAAAGGCGCAAGCAATTCGAACAGCCGAAGCTCGAGGAGTTCCACCAGCAGAAGCTCGCGCACGAGCGGTAGTTCCCGCAAGCGCTCTTCTGGCGGTTCGAGCTCCAGGGGGCCTTCGGACACGATCAAGCAAGTCGCCTCGGATGGCAAGGATGCCGTCACGGGTGGCGCCCAGAGCAGCGGACAGGCGATTTCGTCGGTCGCGAGCAAGGTCAAGGGACCGGCTCTCGCGGGGAGCGCAGCTCTCGTGGGCCTAGCCGGCGGCGTGGCCTTGGGCGCCAGGCGCAGCTCCAGCAGCAAGATATTGGGAGTGCGGATAGGCCACGGCAAGACCAGCAAGAATCTCGCCGACGCCAGCAAGAACGTTGGCCGATTCGGCGAGAACCTCGGTCAGTTCGCCGCCGAGATGCAAAAGACGCGAGAGGCAATCGACAGCGGCTCAAACGGTCGTTCGCCCATAGAGGTGGTGCTCCGCGCCTTGACGGCGAGGCGCTGACGGACCAAGCCCCGGACGATTGCGGATCAGCTCGGCCGGGTACGGCGTGGAGGACCCCTAGTCCTGAACGGAGGCGACACGGATGTCCGTAGTGACGATTCTGATCATCATCGTGCTGGTGCTGCTGATCCTCTACCTGGCCAGGCGGGTCTTCTAGCTGGTCGTTGACGCCGGAGATCGGGTCTTTGTCTCGCACACCTGGGGTGTATTGAGCGTGGTGCGTGACGGCCGCCTGGTTCGCTTCCAGGGGTTCACGGACAGGGATCCAGCTCTCGAAGCCGCCGGGCTGTCGGAGTAGGGCGGTCACTGCCGCGAGCGGGATACTGCGTGGGCGATGAGGCTGTACGTGTGCTGGGGGACGTTCCGTCCCGACCGGGGCCACGCTTGCGGTGAGGCCCACGAAGCCTTGGTCACCGCGGGCTACCAGCCCGAGGAAGTGAAGACCGGTGGCTGCTACCGAACCGATCCGCTCTTTCCGGGGCGGCGTGAGGTCAAGCGTCTGACCGGCAACTACAAGGTGCCTACGCTCGTGCTCGACGACGGCACGATCATCGACGGATCGCAGAGGGATCGATGGTTGCCCAGGGACCACCGGGTCGCGGCCAGGCTGAGCCGGCGGGCGCGGGCAGGTCCGCGCCGCGTAAAGCTCAGCCGGCGCCGCGCGGGTCGCGAGCCTCGACGGTGCGAGATACCTCGGGCACCTTCTCGACGATCGCCCAGCCCTCGTTTCGCTCGATCACGGTCTCCACGTCCAGCAGCTCATGACCGGGGACGATCACGAAGCGGCGCGGATCTGAGCGGACGCGCTCATAGTCGGCCTCGCGAAGGCTGACCTTCTCGAGGCAGTCGGCCTTCCCGCACTCGCAGAAATACAACTCGACCTCGCTGTCTGGACCATCATGGCGCTCCTCCCACGCCTTGGCCCGCTCATTGGCCTCGCGGAACATCGCCTCGTTGCGTGCAATTCGCGTCTGGCGCTCCGTCGCCATGCCGCCATCTTACGCCGTCCCCGGGCGACCGAGGGACCGTATGTCGGTGCGAGCCTAAGCCCGCGTCAGGTAGTCCGCACCGTCTCAGACGCGCTGAAAAGCGCGGCGGCGAGCTGCGGTTTCTACCTACCGCTTTGGACGAGAAGCGGCCGTTCGCATGGGAATGCGGGAGACGGTCCCGCCCTTACCTCGTTAGCGCTAGTCCGGTCACGCGGGCGAGTGCCGCGGGCCGAGCTCGGTCGTCGCATCCGGGTGCTCGATCCGAACCTGGCGCAGAGCCTCAGGACTTTCATCATCAGCAAACCGAAGTTCGAACACGTTGCTTCCACCGGCGAGCTGCATATCTCCGTTGGCATCCAGGCAAAGGCCTGCAATGAAGGTGCTAGCGCTGAAGTCCGGTTCTGTCCTATCCATGGGCGCTCTCCCTGTCCGGTATCTCGGTCGGCCACGGAAACTCTGACGCCCCTGCCGGACCTACTAACGGCCACCGCCGCACCACCCTTGGGACGGGAGGCGCGAGCTTGAGGACCCCAGCCCCACTAACCGCCCGCGAGCGGCGTTACTGCAATTCCCGATCAACCAGCCCTTGATTGCCGGCGACTCGTAAGCCCCTCCAGGACGACCTCGATGGCGGACTTGGACTTGCGGGGCGCGCTGCCCTCGCCGATCGCTTCGCTTGCGACGCGCACCTGTTGGGCTACTTTCCCGGTCCGCTCGGCGAGCATCCCGATGTTCTTGGCCGCCTCGCCGAGACCCTTCGACGTTGCGCGCCTAGTACCGCGACTCGGCAAGTGGATGCCGGAGATCCCCTTGTTCTTCTTCGAGTGACGGCAATACCCGCAGCGACTCCCGCAAGCCCCGTTCCCGTCGCGATCAGCGGAGTCTTGAGCTTTTTCGCGGTCGACGTGACGGCGTTACCGGCGGCGTTCGCGCCCTTCGTCGTTGCATCCTTGGCCGCGTCGAGGGCGCCCTTCTGATCCGACGAACTCGCCTTGCGCTTGGGTCTTCTTGAGGTCTGCGAACGGCTCGCGCTGGAGCGCGACTTCGCGGCCGTGCGGCCGTTTGCCGATTGCGCCTATTTGACCGACCTCCCGAGCTTGCACTCGACTTGCTCTTGGTTTGCTGAGCCATAGGAAGATCGCTACCCACCTTCCAGATGATATATTCGGCATCGCAAATTGCGAATTCTGTGCGTTTCCGGTTTCCCAACTGCGCGCACACGACCTGAGCGCCGCCGGGCTGTCGGAGTAGGCGCTTGGACGAAAGCAGCAGTCAAGCCACATCTCGCTGAGCAGCGCCTAGCTGCCCGAGATCTCAACCAGCAGCGGCGGCAGAGTGGGCCCGGCCAGCTAGAACAGTCTGATTAGCAGGTTCACCAAGATGGTGAGCGCGATCGAGAGCACGATCGACCAGAGAAGGCAGCCGGGCATGAAGCGCACCTGCGTGCGTTCGCCAGATCGCTTCCAGATCACGAACATCGCTCACCCGCCTGCGCGACGGCTTTCTCCAGGAATAAGTCCCGGCCGCGCCCCCTTTAGAGGCCCCGGCCGGGATGCGAGCAGCGCTGGTGCCACTGCCCTGCTCATTCGGGTCAGCCTGAGCTCGGCGTGAGCGTCAGTTCTTTTTCCGCGTCTTTTCGACCGCGTCAGCGATATCGGAAGCCTGCTGGCCATAGACCTTCATCTGAGTGGCAAGCGTCTTCACAGTGTCGAGGTCGAGCTTGCCCAGATCGAGCTTCGCCATCTGCTTGGAGCCGCCCAGCCGCTTGAGCGGGCTTTTCTTGCTGTTGCCGGCCCCTAGACGAGATTTGATCACCGCGCCCCCGGCGGCTCCGACGAGCGCAGTGGCACCAGCGATGAGCGGGGTCTTTGCCTTGGCTGCCGCATCGGCGACCGCGCGACCTGATGCCTTCGCCTTATCGATAGCCGTGTCGGTGATCGAGCCGGCACCATTGCGGTTCTGTGCGCTCCGGCTCTGTGCGCGCGACCTCGACCGGGAGGCGCTTGCGCCATTCGCCCGACTTCCGTTCGAGCTTCTGCGACTCGAACTCGTCGAGTTGGATCGTTTCGCACCGGTGCTCCGACTCGAGCCTGTGGCTTTCTGCCGGGTGTCGCTGCGACTCTTTGAACTCTTTGTCTTGGTGGATTGCGCCATCTCTCTCTCCTTCAGGGTCTGGTGCAGTCAGGTGCGCTTCGCGCCGCCTGTCTACTTCCTTGACTTGCTCTTCGTTGAGTTGCCGGATGCCTTCTTCCTTGGCGTACGCCTGGTGGCTCCGGAGGACGTCGACCTCCGCCGATCAGCGTCCCCCTTGATCTCCGATACCGGGATCTCGTCGTGAGCGACGTCGGTGGCCAACTGCGGGAGCAGCTCGCCTAGATACTCGGCCATCCGCTGCTCCTCACTGAGGATGTCGCGAGCGAGCTTTGCCGTCTGCTTGTCCCCCACCGACGTGGCGAGCGCGTCGATCACGGTGTAGGTGGCGATCTCCTCGGCCTCCTCGCGGTATTCCGCGCGAGCGTTGTGAAGCATCTTCCCCTGCTCGCCTGAGCCCTTTGCCAGGTGGAGCGGGCCCTGCGCCGCGGCCTTCGCCTTACCGACCGCGCCCTGCAGGCTCTGCGCAGCCTTGGTCGCTGCTTCGGGACCAGGCAGCGAAACCGTCTCGGCGGTCCCCCCAAGTTGCTTGATTCGCTTGGCTACGGCCGACGCGTGGGACTTCGTCTCCTTCAGATGCTGCCGCAGGCGCTTCTCGTAGTCGGCCCGCGTCGTCATCGCCATATGCGACTCGAGCGAGAGCTCGAGCTGGCGCTCCTTGCCATAGGCCTCATTGAGCAGCTGCACGACCTTCGCGTCCTTGGTCTTAGTGGCGGCTTCCACAGTTGTCTCCAGTCTTTGGGTGTCCCGCCTGGGCCGTGCAAGGTGACCGCAGTCACTCTCGCCCATTTGCTCCCAGACCGGGGTGTGGCAGGTTGCCTCGCGTCTAGCGAAACAATGCTGCCTCGCCTCCTTGCAGTAATGAGTTACCCGGTAAGACACGTTTCAAAACGTATGTTTGGTCCGAGCTAACGGATCTAGCCGACCACGCACGGGGGCCAGGTTTGCCATGGGGCGTTGATAGGTTGTGGCCCGATTTCGCCATGGAGCGAAGACGGGGACAGCTCCGCAATGCCCTCATCACAGCTCATTCTCGGGCCCATGCTCAGGAACGTCACTGCGGACGGGCGGTCCCCCGGGCTGCGTACCGCGATCGAGAGAAGGCTGGCGTAGGGCCGATCGCGAACCGAGGTGTACCGAGCGCCGAGTGCGGGTAAGGAGGGAGAATGCTGATCGCTGCGATCATCGTCTTCTGCGTCATCCTGCTGGTGCTCGCCTTCTTGGCGCCCCGCCTGTCGAGGCACTTCCAGAAGGCCGGCGACAAGCCGCTCGAGCTCGGCCAGAGAGCCGGGGGCAGCGCGCCCGGCAAGCTCGGGGAGTGGCTGCAGAAGCCCTTCGGCAAGTCCCGCAAGGCCGTCAGCAAGAGCGGCGCGGCCGGCCGCAAGGGCCGCACCAAGACCCCGGTCTGAGGCCGGCTGCTTTGCCATGGAAGCAGCACCGCTTGGCGAGATACTGCGCGGCGACAGTCGCAGGAGAACCAGGCCAGGGGTCGGCCTGGCGCTGGCAGGGCCTGACCGAACACTCGTTTGAATCGTGTCGCAGCGGGTAAGCAATTGAATGAGGCAGCTTGCTTCGCCTAAACGCGATAGCGACCTGCCCATCCAGTCTGGGAGCAAAGGGGCGAGTGAGACCGGCCCGGTCAGCTTGCACGGCCCAGCCGGGACACCCAAGACAGGAGAAGTAAACGCATGGAAGCTGCAACGAAGCCCGGTGCCGTGCGCACCGAGATCGTGCGCCGGATCTACGCCGAGAGGCTGATCGACCGCGATCCAAAGCGCCTCCTCGACGAGTTCGCTTCCCCGGACATCGAATACGTCGACCCCGCCGAGGCCGTCGACCCGGGTACCCGCCGTGGCAGGGCCGAAGTGGGCCGTGCCCTGCGACGCGCCCGTCAGTCGTTCCCCTCGTACGAGCACGAGCTTGACGAATTCTTCGACCGCGGGGATGCCGTGGTCGCCGCCGTCACCTTCCGGGGGGGTCGCCGAGGGAGCCAGAGCGAGATCGTCGAGCGACGGGCGCACACATGGACCCTGCGCGAGGGCAGGATCGTGCGCTTCGAGTGGGGTCGCGATCTGGAGGTAGCGCTCCAAGCCGCTGGTCTGCGGGAGTGGGAGTAGGCAAGGCAGCTCTCGGCTACTCCCTTTGCTCTTACGAAGAGTCCCTCGGGTAAGAGAACAGGGCCAACTCGCAGAGAGGAGGTGCTCAAGATGATCTACACAATCGTTGGAGTTCTGCTGATCGTCGTTCTGCTTGCGATCCTCCTCTAGCCAGACACGGCGTGCGAGCTGAGCGGTCCCATTTGCACACGGGGGGCCGCTCTTTTCGTGCTGAGCCCCTAACGCGCGACTTCTGCTTCAGTGCAGAGAAAGCTTCTACTCCCGCATACTGCGTGGGCGATGTCGCAGGAGGAACGGATCGCCTACAACGAGGACTGGAGCCGAGACCTCAACGAGCGCAAGGCCGAGTGGATGAAGAGCGGCCATACCGCTGCGGGCTTTCGGTGTGAGTGCTGGCGGACGGATTGCGCCGAGCGCATTCCGCTCTCCGGACGGGAATGGCAGGAAGTCCGCTCGCGGGGGAACCGCTTTGCGGTGGCTCCAGGGCACATTGCCACCGAGGCTGAAACCCTGGTCAAGGAATACCCACACTTCTGGATGGTGGAAAAGCGCGGCAAGGCCGGAGAGATAGCCGAGAACCTGGAGTAGCCGCCGGGTTGCGGGAGTAGGGCGAAGAGGTGCGAGCTTCGCGCCGGGGGTGGGATCATTCGCAGGCGATGTGCGTGCAATGCATGGCAGCCGCGATGGGTAGCTGCGTCCGGCATCAGGGCGTGGCTCGCCAACGTCCGGCCCTCCTGGCTCACACCGAAGCGGATGCGCTACGTCACGCGGGGTCGGATCACTGCTGCGTTGATCGCGTCGGCAGACTTAGCGGCAGCGCATAGAGCTAGCCGGGGCTCGCGAGAGGGAACCTGCCAGGGTGTGCCCGACAAGCTCCCCCTCGCTCAGTCCTTCCCCTGGGAGAACCCGCCTAGACCCTCCGGAACTGATACATCACCAGCAACATCAAGACGACGGCGATAAGAATGGTGATGATGGACATCCGTGCCCTCCCTTCAACTTCGTAGGCTGATCCAGACTCATCCCGGACCTCCGTTCACGGAACCTTCCGGCCTCTTAAGAAGCGAATCCCCGGCCAGTCGGGTTACCCAGGTGTTTGCCCAGGAACAGCGCCTCTACCCATCTAAGTGAATGAAGTTTGTGCACGCCCGTCGCCGGGTAGCACGCGAGGAACACCGAGGAGGGAGACGGAATGGATGCTGTCCTAGTCATCATCATCGCCGCGGTAGTGCTGCTGGTGATCCTGTTTGTAGGTCGGCGGCTATGGAGCCGCGGGCAGGATGTCCGGCGCGAGAAGGCGAGCGAGCTTCGGGTCGAGGCTACGCGCAGTGAGGAGCGCGCCCGACGTGCGGAGACTGAGTCCGAGCGCGAGCGAGAAGCGGCGGAATCCCGCGCCTCACGAGCCGAGCGGATTGACCCGGACACAAAGAGTGGTGGCCCCCTCAGGCGTTTTCGCCGAGACCGCGACGAGGAGCCCGAGGAAAGCACTCGCTGACTCGCTGGCGATTTGCGGAAGCGGCAGCCCTGATTGCAGCCGTGCCCTCAGACCTCCGCGCGATTTGGTCAACCGCCTTCTACGGCGGGCTACGGAAGGGAGAGCTGAGGGGCCTTCAATGGGAGGACGTTGACCTGGCTGGCGGCGTGAGGCGAGCGGACTCAGCATGGAAGGAAGCCGGGTTGGCGCGGATCACTCCCCATGAAGCTCGGCACACCTACGCCTCGCTGATGATCGCGGCAGGCGTCAACGCCAAAGCCCTGAGCGAGTTCATGGGTCACAGCAGCATCCAAATCACGCTCGACCGCTACGGCCACCTGATGCCGGGGGCGGAGAGCGAGGCGGCAAGCCTGCTCGACGCGCTGCTTGAGAACTCGGAGAGCCAGGCCCGTAGCGCGGACGCAGAGGAGCCCACTGGTACGAATCGTGGTACGCGGCCCCTCCTCGACCCCGTAGAAACCGCATAGGCAGGGGAAAAGAGGGTCCTGCCGAATCCGGTTATGTGAACCAATTCGGTGATCTGCGGCCGCGGCCGCCGCTGCCTGAGGGGCCGTTTCTGGTGGTCGGGCTCGCCCGCTCGGGGGCGGCGGTCGCGCGCATGCTCGCCGAGCGTGGGGAGCGCGTGCTGGGGTGCGACTCAGGCACGCCTGAGGAGGCGGAAGGGTTGGCTCAGGCAGGCGTCGAAGTCAGTTTGGACGTGGACGGAACGGCGCTGCTTGACGAGGCGAAGGCCGTGGTCAAGAGCCCCGGTGTGCCTCAGGACGCCGCCGTGATCGTCGCTGCGCGCGACCGGGGCGTGGAGGTGACCGGCGAGCTGGAGCTCGCCTGGCGCGCGATCTCCAACGTCTTCAGTGCGGTCACCGGCACCAACGGCAAGACGACGACGGTCGAGCTGCTCGGTCACATCCACCGCCAGGCGGGACTGCCCGTCGCGGTGGCCGGCAACGTCGGCACCCCGCTGGCCTCGCTGGCGGGGGAGCTGGCCGAGGACGTGACCGTCGTCTGCGAGGCCTCCAGCTTCCAGCTCGAGGACACGAGCGCGTTCGCGCCCGAGTCGGGCCTGCTCCTGAATGTCGCGCCGGACCACCTCGACCGGCACGGCACCATGGAGGCCTACCTGGCCGCCAAGCTGCGGATCTTCGCCAATCAGGGCAACGACGACGTCGCCGTCTACAACGGCTCGACGCCGGAGCTGGCGGGTCGTGACCTCGGCGGCTGCGCGCGGCGGGTCCGCTTCTGCCCCGTTGAGCCCCCGGAGGGCGTCGCCGATCCCGACTGCGAGGTGAGCCTGCGGCGCGGAGTGATCTTCGCCGGCGAGGAGCCCCTACTGGAAACCTGGGAACTGCGGCTCCTGGGAGCCCACAACGTCGAGAACGCGATGGGCGCAGCCGCCGCGGCGCTCGCCGCCGGCATCCCGCGCGACGCCGTCGCCGAAGGGCTGCGGACGTTCGAGGGCGTCCCCCACCGGCTGGAGCGCGTGCGGGAGCGCGACGGCGTCCTCTACGTCAACGACTCCAAGGCGACCAACGTCGCCTCGGCGCTGGCCGGGATCACCGCCTTCGAGGGCGGGGTGCAGGTGATCCTGGGTGGCTCCACCAAGGGAGAGAGCTTCGAGGCGCTCGCCGACGCGGTCGGCGAGCACTGCCGCGCGGCGTACCTGATCGGCGAGGCGGCCCAGGCGCTGGAGCGCGACCTGGCGCCGGCCGCCGCGCGGGGAGTGGGGCTGGTCCGCAGCGGCACGCTGGAGCGCGCGGTCGAAGCCGCCGCCGGGCGGGCGCAGTCCGGCGAGGTCGTGCTGCTGTCGCCGGCGTGCGCCAGCTTCGACGCCTTCAAAGACTTCGAGGAGCGCGGCGAGCGCTTCCGCGAGTTGGTGGAGGCGCTGTGAGCGGGCGAGGGCAACCGAAGCGCAGCGCGCCGCCGATCGAGTACTCGCTGCTGCTGACGGCGACGCTCTGCCTGCTGGCGATGGGTGCGGTGATGGTGTTCAGCGCCAGCTCGGCGACCTCTGTATTGGGCGAAGGCGGGGGCGACGGCGCCGAGTACCTGAAGAGGACCCTGATCTTCGCCGCGATCGGGCTGCTCGCGATGCGGGTGGCCTCGGTCCGCGGCGTCGCCGTGGCGCGGGCGATGACGCCGATCCTGGTGGCCGCCGGCCTGATCCTGCTGGTGGCGGTGATGCTGCCGGGCATCGGCCAGACGGTGAACGGCTCGCAGCGCTGGATCGGCGCCGGGCTGCTGCAGTTCCAGCCCTCCGAGCTGGCCAAGGTGGCGCTGGTCCTCTACGGGGCCCACCTGCTCGCCTCGCGGCCGAAGCGCATCCGCAGCCTCGAGGGCCTGGCGCCGCTGCTGGTGGTGGCGGGGCTGGCGCTGGCTCTGATCGCCCTGCAGCCCGACCTGGGCACCGCGCTGACGACGACCTTTGCGCTCGGCTGTCTGTTGCTAGCGTCGGGGGTCAGGCCCCGGACGCTGCTGCCCGTGGCGCTGGTCGGCTCGCTGGCGGTGATCGCCGTGATCGCGACCAACCCGTACCAGCAGGAGCGCCTGACCGGCTTCCTCAACCCCGGGGCGGATCCGGGCGGCGCCGGGTTCCAGGGCATCCAGGCCTCGATCGCGCTCGGCTCGGGAGGGGTCTTCGGCGTGGGGCTCGGCGAGAGCGTGCAGAAGGCCTTCTACCTGCCCGAGGCCCACACCGACATGATCGCCGCGGTGATCGGGGAGGAGGCGGGTCTGGCCGGGATGTTCGTGCTGATCGGGCTGTTTGCGATCTACGGCTACGCCGGCTTCCGCGCGGCCCACCGCGCCCGGGATCGCTACGGCAAGCTGCTGGCCGCCGGGCTGACCTCGCTGGTCCTGGTCCAGGCGTCGATCAACCTGTTCGCGGTCTTGGGCCTGGCGCCGCTGACCGGGGTGCCGCTGCCCTTCGTCTCCTATGGCGGCACGAGTCTGGTCGTGACCCTGGCCGCGACCGGCCTGATCCTGAACGTGGCTCGGCGTCCCGCGGGCGCATCCGCCGCCAGCCGGCCGTCGAGAACGGTCCGGTCCACGGGCGCTGGCAAACTGCGAATGCTCGACGGCGGTGCCGAGAAGAGGAGAAGAAGAGCTGGAACGGGCACGAGTGGTGATAGCGGCCGGCGGAACGGCGGGTCACGTCGTTCCGGCGATCGCCGTCGCCGACGCGCTGCGGGATAGCGGCCGCGCCGAGGTCAGCTTCGTCGGCACGCGCGAGCGCGCCGAGGCGGACCTGGTGCCCGAGGCCGGGTACGAGATCGACTTCCTCAAGGTCAGCGGCCTCGACCGCCGCAACCCGCTCAAGGCCATCGCCGCGATCGGACGGGCAGCGGCCGCTGTCCCCGCGGCGAGGCGCCTGCTGCGCGAGCGTGGGGCCGACGTCGTGCTGGGCGGAGGCGGCTACGTCGCTGGGCCGGTGGGGCTGGCGGCGACGAGGCTGGGCCTGCCGCTGGTGCTGACCGAGGCGGACAGCCACCTGGGCATGACCAACCGCATGCTCGCCCGCCGGGCGCGACGCGTCTGCCTGGCCTTCCCGATCCCCGGCCGGGAGGGCGAGCCATACCTGGTGACCGGCCGGCCCGTGCCGCGCGCGGTGCTGAAGGCGGACGCCGCGGCGGCGAGGAGGCACTTCGCCATCCCGGAGGGCGACCGGTGCATCGCGGTGGTCGGGGGCAGCATCGGGGCTCTCAGCGTCAACCGCGCGGCCTTCGAGGCGTTCGGGGGCGAGGAGGGGGGCGCCCAGCACGCCGGACGCCCCTGGGTATTGCACGTGACCGGGCGCCGCGACTACGTCGAGCTGAAGGAGCGCTGGGCCGTCGCTGGGGGGCAGGAGCGTTATCTGCTGCGCGAGTACGAGCGCTCGCTGGGCGAGGTGCTGGCCGCCGCCGACCTGGTGGTGGCCCGGGCCGGCGGGTCGGTGATGGAGCTGGCGGCGGCCGGGCGGCCCGCGATCCTGGTGCCCTATCCGCACGCGACCGCTGATCACCAGACCGCCAACGCCCGCTGGATGGAGTCCGGGGGCGCCGCGATCGTGATCCCGGACGCCGAGCTGACCCCCGAGCGCCTGGGCGCCGAGGCGGACGGGCTGCTGGCGGATCCCGCGCGCCTGGCCGGGATGGCCGCGGCCTCGCGCGCCCTCGCCCGACCCGACGCCGCCGATCGAATCGCGGCCGAGCTCCTGGCCGCCGCGGTGGAGAGCATGGGCGAGCGATGAGCCCGAAGAAGGCAGCCGGACCCGACTGGAGCGGGCGGCGACTCCACTTCATCGCGATCGGAGGCGCCGGCATGAGCGGCCTCGCCCTGGTCGCCCGCCAGCTCGGCGCCGAGGTGACCGGCTCCGACCGCTCGGAGTCCTCCTACATAGAGCGCCTGCGCGCGGCGGGGCTGGAGCCCTCGATCGGACACGACGCGGAGCGGGTGCCCGAGGACGCCGAGGTGGTGGTCTCGACGGCGATCGACGAGACGAACCCCGAGCTCGCCCGAGCGCGCGAGCGGGGCCAGACAGTGCTCCACCGCGGGCAGCTGCTCGCCGAGCTGTGCGCCAGCCGCCGCCTGCTCGCGGTCGCCGGTACCCACGGCAAGACGACCACGACGGCGATGCTGGTCCACGCGCTGCGCGAGGCGGGAGCGGACCCCTCCTTCTTCCTCGGGGGCGAACTCCCCGGCGCGGGGCCCGACGGCGCCGCGGCCAACGCCGGGTGGGGCACGGGCGAATGGGTGGTGGCCGAGGCCGACGAGAGCGACGCAAGTTTCCTCGAGCTGAGGCCCGAGGTCGCGGTGGTGACCAACCTGGAGCTCGACCACCACTCGACCTGGCACTCACTCGCCGAGCTGACCGACGCCTTCGCCCGCTTCTCCGCCCCGGCGAAGGGGCTGGCGCGGGCCGCCGAGGCCGAGCTCCCCGCCGCCGAAGCGCCCGACCGGCTGATCCGCTTCGCACTCGACCCCCCGCCGGGGTGGGGGCCGCCACGCGACGCGGACCTGCTGGCGAGCGCGATCGAGGCGACGGGGCAGGGCGGATCGCGCTTCCACCTCGGCGGCGCGGGCATGGACGTCGACGTGGAGCTCGCCGTTCCGGGCCGCCACAACGTCGCCAACGCGACGGCGGCGATCGCGGCGCTGTCGCTGGCCGGCGCCGACACGGACGCCGCCGCGCGCGCCCTCGGCGGGTTCGGCGGCGTCGCGAGGAGGATGGAGCTGAAGGGCGAGCGAGACGGGGCCCGCATCTACGACGACTACGCCCATCACCCCACCGAGGTGCGGGCGGCGCTGGGGGCCGCCCGCGAGCTCAACCCGGACAGGCTGATCGCCGTCTTTCAGCCCCATCTCTACTCCCGCACCCAGGCGCTCGCCGAGGACTTCGGCTCGGCGCTGGCGCGCGCCGACGAGATCGCGGTGCTCGAGGTCTATCCCGCCCGCGAGGAGCCCGTCGGGCCGCTCGCCGGGGTCAGCGGCCGTCAGGTGGCCCAGGCCGCGGCCGACCGCGCCGGAGGCAGGCCCGTCTGGTGGCTTCCCGACCGCGAGCTCGCCGCCCGGGCGCTGGGCGATCGCCTGGGCGATGGCGACCTGCTGCTGACGATCGGGGCCGGCGACATCTTCCGGCTGGCCGAGGACCTGGTCAACGGGGAGGGGCCGTGAGCGCGGAGCCCACCGGCGTCGAGCTGGACTACCCGCTCGAGCGCCTGACCACGATTCGCGTCGGCGGTCCCGCTGACTACTTCGCGACCGCCGACTCGGTGGATCGGGTGGTCGAGCTGCTGGCCTGGGCGCATTCCGAGGGGCTCGAGGTGGGGGTCGTCGGATCCGGCTCGAACCTGCTGGTCTCCGACCAGGGCTTTCGGGGGTTAGTCCTGAGGCTCGACGGCGACCTCGCCCGGATCGAGCGCGACGGGACCACGATCGTCTGCGGCGGTGGGGCGCGACTGCCCTCGGTCTCCGCAAAAATGCCCGCCTGGGGGCTCACCGGCCTCGAGTTCGGGGTAAACATTCCCGGCACCGTCGGGGGCGCGGTCCGGATGAACGCGAACGCATACGGCGGGGAGCTGGCGAAGGTCCTGAAGTGGGTGACGGTCTGCTCCGCCTCTGGCGCAGAGCGCCGGACGCCGGACCAACTCGGCTTTCGCTACCGCGACTCGAACATCGGCATCGGCGAAGTCGTGGCCGAGGCGGGCTTCGAGCTATCGGAGGCCGACGGGGAGATGGTCAAGTCGACCCTGGCCGAGATGCGCGGCAAGCGAAAGGAGGCCCAGCCCTCGGGCATCAAGACCTTCGGCTCGACCTTCGTCAACCCGGAAGACCCGAGAGCCGAGGGGCGCTCGGCCGGCCAGCTGCTCGACGCCGCCGGGGCCCGGGGGCTGGAGCGGGGTGGCGCCAGGCTCTCGCCCAAACACGCGAACTTCGTGGAGAACGCCGGCGAGGCGACCACCGCCGACGTGCTGGCGGTGATGGCGGCGGCGAGGCGATTGGTGCACGAGCGCTTCGGCGTGGCCTTGGAGCCCGAGGTCCAGGTGCTCGGCGAAGTCGAATGGCCCGACGAGTGGGAGCTGCCCCGGTGAGCGCCGGCCGCATCTGGAGGCGCCGCCTGATCGCGCTCGGGGTTCTGGCAGCGCTGATCGTCGCGGGGTACTGGTTCTGGCTGCGGGACTCCTCGCTGGTCGCGGTCGAGGACGTGGAGGTGGAGGGAGCGAGCACGAACGCGGCGGAGATCCAGGCCGCCCTGAAGCCGGTGGCGATGGAGATGACCACCCTCAACATCGACGACCAGAAGCTGGTCGAGGCGGTCTCGGCGTTCCCGACCGTCGCCTCGATCGCCGCCGACGCCAGCATTCCCCACAAGCTCACGATCACGGTCACCGAGCGCCTCCCCATCGCCGTCGTCAGGACCGGCGGCGAGGCGCTCGGGGTGTCCTCCGACGGCTACGCGCTCCCCGGGGTGCCGGTCCAGGGGGAGGGGCTGCCGGAGATCAAGGCGGAGGTCTCCGACGGACGCGTCGACGAGGCGGGCCGCGCGCAGGCGGCGATCCTCGGAGGCGCTCCCGATGAGCTTCGCGACAAGGTCGAGGACGTCACCTGGGACGAGTCCCGGGGCGGGGTCGTGATCGAGCTCGCCGGGGCGCCCGAGGCCCGCTTCGGAGACGGCTCGGAGGCAGAGGACAAATGGCGGGCGCTGTCCGCGCTGCTGCTTCAGCCCGGCGCCGGCGCGGCCTCCTACGCCAACGTGGAGGTCCCGGAGCGCGGAGTGTTGGGCGGCTGAGGCCCGCTGCAACCGGTCCTGCACCCTCCGGGGCGCCGGATCGGGGTCTCCGTTGGACCCGCGGCCCGGGACGGAGCCGGACCCCAAAACCCCTGGTTTGCAGGCATATTTCTCACCCTCAGGTAAGCCTCAGGGTCGACCTGCACAGAAGGCTCACCCGGGGCCAACTCTCAAGCAAGACTTGAGAGTGTAGGCACAACCGGGCGTTGAGATCTGCCACACTGTGCCTTACTTTCGTGGTTGGTTCCAGGGCGAATCGGGCCCCGGGACCCGGAGCTAGACCAAAGCAGCAACCGGCAACCAAGACCCGGCGACAAGGACCAACTCGTGGAGACCTCGTATCTGGCGGTCATAAAGGTGGTGGGAGTGGGAGGCGGCGGCTCGAACGCCGTCAGCCGCATGGTCGATGCCGGCCTGCGCGGCGTGGAGTTCATCGCCTGCAACACGGACGCCCAGGCCCTGCAGGCCTGCGACGCCGACGTCAAGATCGGGATCGGCCACAACCTCACCAAGGGCCTCGGTGCGGGCGCCAACCCCGAGGTCGGGGCCGGCGCCGCGGCGGAGTCCCGCGACGACATCAAGGAGGCGCTGAAGGGCGCCGACATGGTCTTCATCACCTGCGGCGAGGGCGGCGGCACCGGCACCGGCGCCGCCCCGGTGATCGCCGAGATCGCCAAGCAGGAGATCGGTGCCCTCACCGTCGGCGCCGTCACGAAGCCCTTCGAGTTCGAGGGCAAGAAGCGGATGGCGGCGGCGGACGAAGGCATCGACCGCCTTCGGGCCGAGGTCGACACCCTGATCGTCGTCCCCAACGAGAAGCTGCTGCAGTTCGTCGAGCGGCGGACGACGATCCTCGAGGCGTTCCGCGAGGCCGACGACATCCTGCGGCAGGGCGTCCAGGGCATCACCGACCTGATCACGATCCCCGGCCTGATCAACCTCGACTTCGCCGACGTGCGCCTGGTCATGCACCAGGCCGGCTCGGCGCTGATGGGGGTTGGGACCGGCTCGGGCGAGAACCGCGCGGTCGAGGCCGCCAAGAACGCGATCACCTCGCCGCTGATCGAGGAGAAGATCGACGGCGCCAAGGGCATGCTGCTGAACGTCACCGGCGGCGAGGACCTGGGCCTGTTCGAGGTGAACGAGGCGGCCCGCCTGATCATGGAGGCCTGCGACCCCAACGCCAGCATCGTCTTCGGCGCCGTCGTCGACTCCTCGATGCACGAGGAGGTCCGCGTCACCTGCATCGCCACCGGCTTCGAGGGCTTCGAGCTCATCGCCCGCGCCCCCGAGTTCACCCGGCGCGAGCGCGAGCGCGAGGGCACGCCGTTCCGCCCGCGCAGCCGCGACCGCGATTCCGGCCGCGGAGGAGGCGCGCCGGAGCGGGACCGCGAGACGCTGGGCGACCTCCGCATCAGCGATTCCGAGATCGACGTCCCGGACTTCCTCAAGTAGCGGTCAGGCCGCACTCCTTCTGAGCGGCGCGCGAGCGCCACGATTGATGGTGGCGGCCGCTACCGCTACGACCTGATGGCGAAGCCGTCCGCCGCTAGGGTCCGAGCGGTGAGCGAGCTCCGCCGGACACCGCTGTACGACGCACACCGGGAGGCCGGCGCGAAGCTGGTCGACTTCGCCGGCTGGGAGATGCCCGTGCAGTACGAGGGCATCGGCGCCGAGCACCTCGCGGTGCGCTCCGCGTGCGGGGTCTTCGACGTCTCGCACATGGGCGAGGTCGAGACCGAGGGCCCGCAGGCCGGGGAGCTGCTGCAGCGGCTGCTGACCAACGACACCTCCGGTCTCGACGTCGGCGGCGCCATCTACTCCTGCGTCTGCCGCGAGGACGGCGGGGTGCTCGACGACGTCTTCACCTACCGGCTCGCCGAGAGCCACTACCTGACCGTCACCAACGCCTCCAACCACGAGAAGATCATGGGCTGGTTCGCCGACCACGCCGCGGACTACGACGCCGTCGTCAACGACCGCCTCGCCGACTACGCGATGCTCGCCGTGCAGGGCCCGAAGGCGCGCCAGATCGTCGGCTCGATGGCACAGGGCGACCTCCCCGCCCGCCACCGCATCGCCGACATGAACGTGGGACCCGGCGACGCCCTGGTCTGCGGCACGGGCTACACCGGCGAGGACGGCGTCGAGCTCCTGGTCAAGCCGGACGCGGCGGCGGCGCTGTGGGAGGAGCTCGTGATCGCCGGCGCCAAGCCCGCCGGTCTGGGCGCCCGCGACACCCTGCGCCTGGAGGTCAACTACTGCCTCTACGGCAACGAGCTGACCGAGGAGCGGACCCCGATCGAGGCGGCCCTGGACTGGGCGCTGGTCGACGGCACCGGCTTCATCGGCGAGGAGCGCTGCGCCGAGCAGATGCGCGAGGGGACTGACGAGCTGCTGGCCGCCTTCGAGCTGACCGGCCACGGGATCCCCAGGAAGGGCAACCCGATCATGCTCGGCGACGATGTCGTCGGCGAGGTGACCAGCGGCACCCACTCGCCCTCGCTCGAGGTGGGGATCGGCATGGGCTACGTCCGCACCGATCTGGCCAAGCCCGGCACCGCCCTGGAGATCGACGTCCGCGGCAAGCGCCGCGCGGCGCGGGTCGAGAAGCGACCGCTGTACGACGGCGGATCGGGCTAGGGGTATGGCCAGTTACCGCGACTCCTTCACGATCCTCGAGGTGGGCGACGTCCCGCGCTCATTGGCCTTCTATCGCGATCAGCTGGGATTCCGGGTGACGTTTGCGTTCCCCTCGGAGGAGGAGCCGGCGTTTGTCTCGCTCGAGCTCGAGGACGGCAGCAAGCTCGCCATCGGCGGCCCCAAGGACCCGGTGGAGCCCGGCTCGACCGCGATCTGGCTCTACACAGACGACGTAGACGCTGCCTTCGCCGAGCTGCGGAACACGGGCGCGCCGGCGATCAGGGAGCCGGCCGACCAGCCCTGGGGGGAGCGCGTGGCATCCGTGGCCGATCCGGACGGCTACACGGTCCACATAGGCGCGCCGGCTTGAATAGCCTGCGGGCGCACCCCGACCGAAAGGACTAACGAGTTGGCCGACGCGAGCTACCCGGACGACCTGAAGTACCACGAGCAGCACGACTGGGCTCGTATCGAGGGCGACGTCGCCACCTTCGGGATCACCTGGTACGCGCAGGACGCCCTGGGCGAGGTCGTCTTCTTCGACGGCCCCGACGTCGGCAAGGAGGTCAAGAAGGACGAGGCCTATGCCGAGGTCGAGTCGGTGAAGGCGGTCTCCGACGTCTACGCCCCCCTCTCGGGCGAGATCACCGAGGTGAACGAGGCGGCAACCGAGACCCCCGAGCTGATCAACACCGACCCCTACGGCGAGGGCTGGATGGTCAAGGTGAAGCTCGCGGACCCTTCCGAGGCCGACGCCCTGCTGGACGCGGCGGCCTACCAGAAGCTCCTTGAGCCCTAGGCCGAGGGGTTCTTGGTCGATTGGGGGCGCATACGGCCCCCTATCGACCAAGGTCCGATGTACACCTATTGGTGCAGCGGCGGGCACGGCAGGCCCGTCTTTCGTCCGCTCTAGGATGGGTGGGTGACGCGCTACACATCGACTACGGCCAATGACCGCGAGGCGATGCTCAATGCGATCGGGGTCGGGTCGGTCGACGAGCTGTTCGAGGACATCCCCGAAGCGCTGCGGCTGGGGCGGCCGCTCGAGCTCTCCGACGGCATGGCCGAGACCGAGGTGTACGACCGCCTTCGCGAGCTGGCGGCGCACAACAAGGACGCTGAGTCGGAGATCAGCTTTCTCGGCGCCGGAATGTACGACCACTACGTGCCCGCGATCGTGGACGGGATCACCAGCCGCTCCGAGTTTCTGACGCCCTACACGCCCTACCAGCCCGAGGTCAGCCAGGGCGGGCTGCAGGTGATGTTCGAGTTCCAGACCGCAATGTCCGAGCTGACGGGCCTGCCGGTCTCCAACGCTGCGCTCTATGAGGGCCCCTCCGCGGTGGCATCTGCCGCCTACCTGGCGATCGGGGCGACCGGGCGCCGGAAGCTGGTGGCCTCGCGCGGGTTGCATCCCCACAGTCGCGAGACCATGGCCACCTACTCCGCCGGCTTCGGCTCCCACGTGGTCGAGGTGGACCTCGCGGACGGGGTGACCGATGCTGCCGCGCTGGCCGAGGCCGTGGACGAGGACACGGCCGCGGTCTTCATCCAGCAGCCGAACTTCCTTGGATCCGTCGAGGACGTCGAGGCGCTCGCGGCCACCGCCAAGGAGAAGGGCGCTCTGGTCGTGGTCGCCTGCGACCCGGTCGCGCTCTCGATCCTGAAGTCGCCCGGCGAGTGCGGGGCCGACATCGCCGTCGGCGAGGGCCAGCCGCTCGGCAACCGGCTCGACTACGGCGGCCCCACGTTCGGGTTCTTCTGCGCGACCGAGGAGCACCTGCGCCGGATGCCGGGCAGGATCGCCGGCGAGGCGGCGGACGTCGACGGTCGCCGTGGCTTCGTGCTGGCGCTGCAGACCCGCGAGCAGCACATCCGCCGCGAAAAGGCGACCCACAACATCTGCACGGCGCAGGCGCTGAACGCGCTGGCGGGGATGGTCTACCTGGCGTGGCTCGGGAAGCGGGGCTTCGTCGAGCTGGGCGAACTGCTGGCGCGGCGCACCGCGTACGCGCGCGAGCGCCTTGCCGCGATCGACGGAATCGAGCTGCTGCACGGGGCGCCGGTGGTGCGCGAGTTCCCCGTTCGTCTGGAATCGTCCGCGAGTCTCGCCGACACCGAGCGGGTGCTGGACGACTGCGCGGCCCACGGCATCGCCGCCGGCTACCCGCTCGGGCGCGACTACTCCGAGCACGAGGACTGCCTGCTGGTGGCACTCACCGAGCGCCGCAGCAAGGAGGACGTCGACCGCCTGGCCGAGGTCCTTGCGAGCGTCGTCGCGGCGGACGGCTCCCCGCAGCCCGTCCCCGAGGGTGTGGCGACGTGAACCCGATCACCGGCGACGGCACGCCGCCCCCGACCTCCGCCAAGGAGGAGACCCCGATGCAGCGCGACCGCGCTCGCACGATCTACGAGCGCTCGGTCAAGGATCGCCGCGCCGCGACGTTGCCGGCGGCCGGCGTGCCGGAGCCGCCGCTGGACAAGCTGATTCCGAAGAGGCTGCTGCGTGAGCGCCCCGCCGAGCTGCCCGAGGTCTCCGAGCCCGAGATCGTGCGCCACTACACCCGCATCTCGAGGCGCAACTTCGACCTGGACCGCGGCTTCTACCCGCTCGGGTCCTGCACGATGAAGCACAATCCGCGCCTCAACGAGCGGGTCGCGGCGCTTCCGGGCCACGCGCGGCTGCACCCGGCCCAGGACCCGAAGCGGGCCCAGGGCGCGCTGGAGCTGATGTGGCTGCTGCAGCGCGCGCTGTCCGAGGTCTCGGGGCTGCCCCACGTCAGCCTGCAGCCGTCCGCGGGCTCCCACGGTGAGCTAGCGGGGCTGCTCCTGACCCGGGCCTACCACGCCGAGCAGGGCGAGCAGCGGACCAAGGTCCTTGCCCCCGACACCGCGCACGGCACCAACCCGGCGACCGTGACGATGGCGGGCTTCGAGGTCGTCAAGGTGGCCAGCAACGAGCGGGGCGGCATCGACCTCGACGACCTGCGGGCGAAGTCCGACGACCAGACGGCCTGCCTGATGCTGACCAACCCCAACACGCTCGGGCTCTTCGATGAGAACGTCACCGAGATCACCTCGGTCGTGCGCGAGGCGGGGGGGACGCTCTACTACGACGGTGCCAACCTGAACGCGATCATGGGGCGGACGAGGCCCGGCGACATGGGATTCGACATCGTCCACTTCAACTTGCACAAGACCTTCTCCCAGCCCCACGGCGGTGGCGGGCCCGGATCCGGGCCGATCGCCGTGTCCGACCGCATCGAGCCCTTCCTGCCGCGCCCGCAGGTGGTCCAGCGTGAGAGCGGCAACGGTGCCGGGCCCCACTACGACCTCGACTACGACCGGCCCAACTCGATCGGCAGGCTGCGCGGCTTCCAGGGGAACTTCGGCGTCTTCGTGCGCGCCTACGCCTACATCCTCAGCCTCGGCGGAGACGGGCTCACCGAGGCCTCGGAGTCAGCCGTGCTGAACGCCAACTACCTGCTGGCCCGCCTGCGCGAGGGCCGCGTCGGCCGCTACGCGCCGCTCGCCTTCGACCGCCGCTGCATGCACGAGTTCGTCCTCTCCGGCGGCCCGGCCAAGCGCGAGCTCGGCGTCAAGACCCAAGACATCGCCAAGCGCCTGCTCGACTACAGCGTGCACCCGCCGACCGTCTACTTCCCGCTGCTGGTCGACGAGGCGATGATGATCGAGCCGACCGAGACCGAGGCCCGCGAGACGCTCGACGACTTCGCCGTGGCGCTCGAGGCGATCATGGCCGAGGCGGAGGGGGACCCGGAGATCGCTCGGAATGCTCCCTACGTGACACCGGTGCGGCGGCTGGATGAGGTCGCGGCCAACCGCAAGCCGGTCATTCGCCAGCCCCTATAGCCGCGCGGCCCCTTGCGGGGCCGCGCGCTGACGTGGAGGGAGGAGAGATCCCTCGGCTGGGGCAGGACTAGTCGAACGCGCGGAGCGTGCCCGCGGGCTGCGGCGAGATCGAGCGCCGGCGGCGGTGCCGGCGGTCGCCGCGGCCGCGGAAGAGGCCGCCGAGGCGCGACTTGCGCCTCGCGCCGTTGCGCAGCTGCTCGGCGCGCTCATAGAGCAGCGCGACCAGCTCGTAGCTGGGGTGGAAGGGGTCGGCGATCGCCTGCCGGTCCCCGATCGAGACGGCCGCGCGCATCCGGCCCAACACAACCGCGACGAGCATTTCCCCCTGCGGGACCTCGGCGGAGTCCCGCTGGGCCAGGCGCCGCAGCTGATCGGAGTCTTCCGGGCGAGCGAGACGGATGGTGACGTCTTGGCTGTCGTGTAGGGTCGTGTTGTACATAAATATCCCTTGTTTGAGTCGTTTGGCGCGGTTTGCGTTACACTCAAGCCGAACCGTAGCGAACTTGGGAGCGTTTTGCATGTCATACAAAGCAGAATTGAAAGACCTGGAGCGGGACGGGGAACGGTCCCTCACGCAGCAGATCGTGTCCGCGTTCGAGCGCGCGATCCAGTCGGGCGAGCTGGCGCCGGGCGAGAAGCTGCCGCCCACGCGCGAGCTCGCAGAGACGGCCTCCATCAACCATCTGACCGCGGTCCGCGCCTATAGGCGCCTGCGCGAACAGGGCCTGGTCTCCTCGCAGGTCGGCCGCGGGACCTTCGTGCGCGAAGCCGCCCCTGCGTCGCTGCCGGGAGTCACCGAGGACGCACACGGCACCGAGTGGCAGGACTACGTGCTGCCGGCGGTCTCCGAGAGCCGGGGCGACCGCGTGATGTCCGAGATGTACCGCCATTCCCAGGCGCGCGGCCTGATCCCCCTCTCCGTCGGCTACCCATCCTCGGAGCTGTTCCCCTTCGAGACGATGCGCAAGGCGCTGGGGGACTCGCTCGAGCGCCACGACAGCCGCGCCATGCAGTACACGGACATCGCCGGGCTGCCCGACCTCGTCGAGCAGCTGGCGAAGCTGTCGGCCGAGCGCGGGGCGCCCGAGGACCCCGACGACCTGATCGTGACGAGCGGCGCGCGCCAGGGCCTCACCCTCGCCGCGCGAGCGGTGCTGCGCCCCGGCGAAGCCGTTGCGTGCGAGGCGCCCACCTTCATGGGGGTGCTGGAGTCGGTCCGGTCCGTCGGCACCCGTGTGATCCCGATCCCGGTGGACTCCGAGGGGCTCGACGTGGACGCGTTCGAGGCGTTGCTGGGGCGCGAGGAGATCCGTTTCCTGGCGATGCAGTCGCGTTGCCAGAACCCGACCGGCCTGGACCTGAGTTCGGCGCGGCGAGCGCGCCTGCTGGAGCTGGCGCGGCGGCACGGCTTCTTCATCGTCGAGGACGGCATCTACGGGGACCTCCGCTTCGAGGGCGACGACCCCGGCACGCTTCGAAGCCAGTCCCGCGGCCACGTCATCTACGTCGACTCGCTCTCCAAGATCGTCGGCGGCGGCCTGCGGGTGGGTTGGATCGCGGCCAGCGGGCCGGTCCGGAACCGCATCCTCTACGAGAAGCGCGCCGACGACCTGCACAGTGCGACGCTGCCCCAGCTCGCCATTGCCGCCTTCCTCGAGGCGGGCGAGTACCCGGCCCACATCGAGCGGGCCCGCGACTTCTACCGCGAGCGCCGCGATGTGTTGATCGAGGCAACCCAAAAGCACCTCAGGGGCCTCGCCACGATCGTGAGCGAGAAACCGCAGGGCGGGCACCTGTGGCTGACGCTTGACCTGCCGCTGGACGAGAGCGAGCTGATGACCGAGGCCGTCCGAAACGGGGTGACGTTCGTGCCGGGCGCGGCGATGATGCCCGACGCCACCCGCCTCACCCACATGCGGCTCTCCTACGGCTTCCTGGAGCCCGACCAGCTGGTCGAGGGCACCAAGCGCCTGAGCCGGGCGATCCGCTCGCTGGCGAAGCGCCCGCGCGTCAGCGAAGCGCTGCCGATCGCCTAGAGCTTTCCCTCGATCGCTGCGACCAGCTCCGGGTCGTCAGGCTCGGTCGACTGGTCGAAGCGCTCGATGGGCTGGCCGCGACGATCGAGCAGGTACTTGTTGAAGTTGTAGGACGGCTCGCCGAGCGCCTCGGAGAGCGAGACGTACAGCGGGTTGATCGGGTCGTCGACGACGTTCGACTTCGAGAACATCGGGAAGGTGACGCCGTAGTTGGCCTCGCAGAACTCGGCGATCTCCTCGTCCGAGCGAGGCTCCTGGCCCACGACGTCGTCGGCGGGGAAGCCGAGGATCACGAAGCCCTCGTCCCTGCGCTCGCGGTAGAGCGCCTCAAGACCGTCAAACTGGGGAGCGAAGCCGCACTCGCTCGCCGTGTTAACCACGAGCACCACCTTGCCCCGGTAGGCGGCCAGGTCCTGGGGATCGCCGTTCAGCAGCGGCTGGGTGCCCCGCACCGCGAGCAGGGAACGCATGTGGTCGAGGGTACGCCCGGGCTCGCCGGGTGGTTCAGTCGGCGCTCGGCGCCTGCGGTAGGCGCTGGCGCAGCTTCAGCACCGGCTCGAACAGGTCGCCGTGCTTGTCGATCCGATTCAGCACCTGAGCGGAGGTGAAGCTGAGCCGATCGGGCTTGCGCGATCTGGCCCCAGACTCCACCTCGTCCCACTCGATCGGGGTCGAGACGGTGGGCCGCTCCTTGGCGCGCAGGGAGTAGACGGCGATCGTCGTCTTCATCTTCGTGTTCTGGCTCCAGTCGACGAAGACCTTGCCCTTGCGCAGCTTCTTGGTCATCTTCGAGACGACCTCCTTCGGGTACTGCTTCTCGAGCAGCAGCGCGATCGCGTGGGCGAAGGGGGTCGTCCGCTCGTACGTGACCTGGCCATTCAGGGGCACGTAGACCTGCATCCCCTTGGAGCCTGAGGTCTTCGGGAAGCTCTCCATGCCGAACTCGCCGAACAGCTCCTTGAGCCGGAGCGCGATGCGGCAGCACTCGATGATGGTCGCGGGCGGGCCCGGATCGAGGTCGAAGGCGAGGACCGTGGGCACCTCTATCCGGGATGCCTTGGAGAGCGACGGGTGCAGCTCGAGCGATGCCAGCTGCGCCAGCCAGACAAGCGTCGGTTTGTTGTCGACCAGGGTGAAGTCGATCGGGCCCGCCCGGTCGGCGAGCACGGTTGCCGTCTTCACCCACTCCGGGTGGTGCTTGGGGCAGCGCTTCTCGAAGAAGTGGAAGCCCTCGACCCCGTCGGGGTAGCGCTTCAGCGTGGTCGGGCGACCGCGCAGGTGCGGGATCATCGCGTCGGCGACCCGCGCGTAGTAGTCGATGACCTGGGCCTTGGCGAACCCGGCCTTCGGGTAGAGGACCTTGTCCAGGTTGGTCAGCTTGAGCTTGCGCCCGCTGACCGTGACTTCGCTACTTCGAGCCAGCCTTGGCCTTCGCCTTCGGCTTCCTCTTCGCGGCCGCCTTCTTCTTGGCCACGGGCTTCTTCGCTGCCGCCTTCTTCGGTGCCTTGCTGGCGCCGTTCGACTTGGTCGCCGGCTGGCCGTCGCTCTCGCCGCGGACGGCCGCCAGACTCTCCTCCAAGGCGGCCATCAGGTCCGGCGCCTTGGTGGGCTCGGGCTCCTCGCTCGGCGTGCTCACGATCTCCTTGCCCGAGGCCTTCTGCTCCAAGAGCTCCAGCAGCTCCTCGCGGTACTCGTCGCGGTACTGGTCCGCGTCGAAGTCGGTCGACAGCGACTCGATCAGCTGCCTCGCCATCTCCAGCTCGCGCTTCTCGGGCTTCTTGGGCTTCTCCTCGAACAGGTCGCCCTTCAGGTCGTCGGGCTTGGTGACCTCGTCGGCGAAGCGCATCGTGGCCATCGTCAGCACGCCGTTCATGGGGCGGATGGCGGCCAGGTTCTCCTTGTTGCGGAGAACGAAGCGGGCGACCGCGACTTTGCGGGCATCCTCCATTGCCGCCACCAGCAGCGCGTACGCCTTCTCGGCGCCCTTGTCGGGACCCAGGTAGTAGGGGTGCTCGAAGTAGATGGGGTCGATCTCGTCGAGGTCGACGAAGTCCTGGATCTCGATCGCGCGGGTTTTCTTCGGGTCCAGCTCGGCGAGCTCATCGCGGGTCAGCGTCACGTACTGATCGGGCGCGAACTCGTAGCCCTTGACGATGTCGTCGTAGGCGACCTCCTTGCCGTCGGCCTCGGCGACGCGCTTGTGGCGCACGCGCGAGCCGTCCTTCTCGCGCAGCTCGCGGAAGCGGACGGTCTGCTTGGAGACCGCGCTGTAGAGCTTCACGGGCACGTTCAGAAGTCCGAAGCTGATGCTGCCGCTCCAAATCGCTCTAGGCATGCTTTTTCACCATCTCATTGACCTCGCGTTCGGCGCACCGTTCACGGTGCTGGTTCGACGCCCCTGAGGTTACCCCTGGGGGCGTTCACGCAACCGGGAAACGCCTTGCGTATGCCTGTTCACGATTCCCTGACGACCTCGCGCGGGTCCTTGTCGTCTCGCATGCCCTTGAAGGCGGGCTGGCGCAGGGTGCCCTCGTCGGTCCACTCGGTCCAGCTCACCTCGCAGACCAGTTCGGACTCGCACCAGACGGCCAGCTTGGCCTTCGGGCCCCTCGGCTCACCGGCGTCGAACGGGCTGTCCGGGCGCTCCCGCTTCTTCAGCTCGGCGGTCAGCAGGTCGATGTCGGCCTGGTTCAGTCCCGAGCCGACGCCACCCGCGAAGATCAGTCGCTGGCTCTCGCCCTTGCCCAGCTCGGACGCACGGTGGTCGTAGAAACCGACGAGCAGCGACCCGACCCGGCCCGAGCGGCTGCCCTCGCCGGGGATGTAGCCGCCGATCACGAACTCCTGGCGTTGCCAGACCCGCGCCTTGAGCCATTCGCCGCTGCGGCGGCCGGGCCGGTAGGGGCTGTCGAGGCGCTTCGCCACCACGCCCTCCAGGCCCTGGCGGCGGGCGGCCTCGAGCAGCTCCGTCCCGCCGCCGACGCGGTGGCGTGGGACGCGCCAGCGCGGGCCCTCGAGCTCCAGACCGGCCAGCAGCTCGCGCCGCTCGGCGTAGGGGACGTCCCGGGTGCAGGCGCCGTCCAGGTGGAGCAGGTCGAAGACCACGTAGTCGACCGGGGTGTCCTTGACACGCCGCTGCACGACGGAGGGGTCGGTCAGGCCCATCCGCCGCTGCAGCAGCTGAAAGCTTGGACGTCCGTCATCGCGGAGCGCGACCACCTCGCCGTCAAGGACGGCATCGCGCTCCGCCAGCTGCTCGGCGATCGCCGCCAGCTCGGGATACCGAGCGGTCACGTCCTCGAGTCTGCGGCTCTGCATTCGCCAGGCGCCGCGGTCCGCGTAGCCGAGCGCACGGATGCCGTCCCACTTGACCTCGTATCCCCAGCGATCGTCCTCGGCGTTGGGCAGAGCGCCTGGTTTGGCGAGCATCGGCTCGAGCGAGGCTGGGAGCGGCTCGCGGGGGAGGTCCTTCAATGAGGGCGTGGCCACGCTGCGATTATCGGGGCGATAGCGCCCTGCGCACGCGGTCCGCGACCACCTGCGGCCGCCGGGTCAGGTCCCACCAGGTAAAACGAAGGGTTTGGAAGCCCGCCGCACCGAGCATGCTGTCGCGGTCGCGGTCGTCTTGAAAGCCGCGATGAGTGTCGTGGCTCGCTCGGCCGTCCACCTCAACCACCAAGGCAGCGGCCGGCCAGAAGAAGTCCACGGTGAGCCCCATCAGCTCGGCGTTGACGAGTGGGTCGGGGACCTCTTGATGGCGGCAGAGGGAGAGGAACCTCTCCTCCAGCTCGGAGCGGGTGAGGGTTGACCCGGCTTGGCGGTCCGTGAGGAGGTCGCGTAGGCCTCGGGGAAGGACGCCCCGTCCCTCGCCCGCACCGGCAATGAAGGAGGCAGGGCTGAGGCGATGGAGACGCTCAGCTTCATCCACTATCCGCTCGAGCCGGCGACCGGTGACCCCCGTGGCTGCCAGGTCGAGCACGGTGCGGCGGACCGACGTCACCGGAACCCCGTCGTGCATCGCCCGGTCGTCCTCCTTGAGCGTAGGCGAGCGATGGACTCGGATCCCGGCGGCGCCCCTCCGGCCTCCATCGCCCGGGACGGTGACGTCCACATCTCCCATGGACGCAGGAGCGAGACGCCACAGTGAGGCTGCGGCGGCATGACTCAGCACTGCGGACTCGCCGCATGCAAGCACGGCAGCCATCCAGCGCGCGCGCCAGGAGAGGGTGTGGCCACCGACCGCGAAAACACCGCGATGAACGCGGATCAGCCAGCCGGCTGCGACTCGGCTGCGTACCTGCCCGCGGGGTACGCCTAGGTCTGTGAGCTGGCTGCCGGAAACGATGCCGTGCTGTCCTCGGGCGAGCTCGATGATCACATCCGTGGCTCCTTTCGGTCGCATACCGACCAATGAGCGCCATCCACCCCAGATCTCTTCCCCCGGCGCGCCGGCGGTGGCGCTTTCTGGTCGCAGGACGACCAAGAAAGGCCATCGGCCTCCGCCCGGATAATCGGGGCGTGCTGTTCGAGCTCGATTCGGTCACCTATCGCCGCGATGGGCGGGAGGTGCTGCGCGGGCTCAGCGCGCGGCTGCCGACGGGGGCGAGTTGCCTGTTCGGGCCGTCGGGGAGCGGGAAGTCGACGACGCTGCGGCTGCTGAACCGGCTGATCGACCCCGACTCCGGCCGCGTCAGCTACGAGGGATCGGACGTGCGCGAGCGGGATGTCCTCGCGCTGCGGCGGGAGGCGTGCCTGGTTCCGCAGCTGCCCGCGCTCGTCGAGGGGACGGTCGCCGACAACGTCGCCTATGGCCCGCGGCTGATCGGCCACAGCTTCGACTCGCGCACGCCCCTTGAGCTGGCGGGACTGGATCCCGGGTTCGCGGACCGGCCGGCCGACAGGCTCTCGGTCGGGGAGCAGCAGCGGGTGATGCTGGCGCGGGCCCTGGCGCTGGAGCCGCGGGTGCTCCTGCTGGATGAGCCGACGTCGGCTCTCGACGCCAAGGCGACGGTAGCGGTCGAGACCACGCTGGAGGCACTGCGCTCCCGCACGTCGATCTCGATCGTCCTCGTCACCCACGACGAGTCCCAAGCGCGCCGCCTGGCCGAGTGGGTGGTACGGATCGACGAGGGCCGGGCAGTTCGCGAGGGCCCGACCGAGGAGACGCTCGCCGCGTGACGGCGATCGACGTCAGCTTCGGACAGGTGGCGGCGGCGCTCGTGCTGGTCGCGATCGCGATCGCGGCCTCCCGCTGGCGCCACGCGGGGCTGGAGGAGGACATCGCCGTCGCGGTCGCGAGGTCGTTCGTGCAGCTGGTCGCGATCGGCTACGTCATCCAGCTGATCTTCGAGCAGGACAACGCCGGGCTGGTCATCGCGCTGCTGGCGGTGATGGTGGTCTTCGGCGCCCTCACGGCGCGCAGCCGCGCCGCCAAGGTCCCCGATGCCTTCCTGCCGCTGCTGGGCGCGCTGGCCCTGGCTGCGGTCACGACCCTGGGGCTCGTGCTGGCGCTGGGGATCTTCGAGCCCGAGCCTCGTTACGTTGTGCCGGTCGGCGGCATGGTGATCGGCAACGCGATGACGGCCGCCGCCGTGGCTCTCAACCGCCTCGGCGACGACGTCGCCGACCGCTCGAAGGAGATCGAGGCGGCGCTCGCCCTCGGCGCCACCTCGACCCAGGCGATGGACCCGCTGGTCAGGCGCAGCCTGCGCTCGGGGATGATCACGCTGATCGACTCGACCAAGACCACGGGACTGATCTTCTTCCCGGGGACGATGGTGGGGTTGTTGCTGGCGGGCGCCGATCCGATTGACGCAGTGCGGCTGCAGCTGATCCTGCTCTACACGCTGCTCGGCTCGGTCTCGATCGCGGCCCTGACGGCGACGACGCTGGCGCGGCGGAACTTCTTCACGGCTGCCCACCAACTGAGAGAGCCTCCGGCTCCCTGAGGGTCGCGCGTATTCTCGTGGGATGAGCGAGGACCGCCGCAAGCTGTTCACGCTGATCGCGACGATCCTCGGCTCCACGATCGTCTTCCTCGACGGCACTGTGGTCAACGTCGCGCTGCCGGCGATCAGCGAGGAGCTGGACGCCGGGCTCGCCGACCAGCAGTGGATCGTCGAGGCCTACATGCTGGCCACGGTCTCGCTGCTGCTGGTCGGCGGCGCGCTCGGGGACCAGTTCGGGCGCCGGCGCATCTTCATCATCGGGCTGATCGGGTTCGGGATCACCTCGGTGATGTGCGCGGTCGCGCCGACCACCGAGATCCTGATCGGCTCCCGCGCTTTGCAAGGGTTCACGGGGGCCCTGCTGGTACCCGGCTCGCTGGCGATCCTGACCGCGACCTTCGAGGGCCCCGCCCGCGGAAAGGCGATCGGCACCTGGACCGCCTGGACCGGTATCGCGACCGTGGTCGGGCCGGCCGGCGGCGGGGCGCTGGTCGAGGCGATCTCGTGGCGGGCGATCTTCTGGGTCAACATCCCCCTGATCGTCCTCTGCATCTTCCTGGCGCGGGCCTACGTCAAGGAGAGCGTGGACCCCTCCGCGGACCGGGCGATCGACTGGCTGGGGATCGCGCTCTCGGCGGTCGGGCTGGGCGGACCCGTCTACGCGCTGATCGAGCAGCCACGGGAGGGGTGGGGGTCGCCGATGGTCTACATCCCGATGATCGGCGGCATCGCTTTGTTCGCGCTCTTCCTGCTCTGGGAGTCGCGCTACAAGCACGCGATGCTCGACCTGAGCCTGTTCCGGATCAGGAACTTCGCCATCACCAACGTCGAGACGCTGATCGTCTACGCGGGGCTGATCGGCGCGTTCTTCTTCCTCACCCTGTTCCTGCAGCAGACCGCGGGCTACTCGCCACTAGCGGCGGGGTTCGCGACGACGCCCACGTCCCTGCTGCTGTTCTTCCTCTCGCCGCGATTCGGGAGGATCGCCACCAGCACGGGGCCGCGGGTGCCGATGTGCGTGGGCCCGATCATCGGCGGCGTCGGGCTGCTGCTGCTGACCCGTGTCACCGCCGACGCCGACTACCTGACCCAGGTCCTCCCCGGGGTGCTCGTCTTCGGCCTCGGCCTCTCGATCACCGTCGCGCCGCTGACCGCCACGGCGCTGAACTCGGTCGAGCAGCGCCATGCCGGTGTCGCCTCGGGAATCAACAACGGCGTCTCGAGGATGGCGGGCCTGCTGGGGATCGCCGTGCTCGGCGCCCTGATCGCCGGCCAGTTCGGATCCACGGTTGACGCCGACGTCGCCGAGGCGAATCTGTCGCCCGCGGCCGACACCGCGCTGGAGGAGGCCAAGACCAACCCACTCGTCCCGCCGGACACCGACGGCCTGCCAGCGGCCGAGGCCGACACGGTGGACGCCGCCGCCACCGACGGCGCCGAATCCGCGTTCCACATGGCGATGGTGGTGAACGGCGTGCTGATGATCATCGGCGGAATCGTGGCCGGGTTCGGGCTTCGAAACCCCAAGCGGGTGGAGGAGCAGATCGCGCCGCGGGCCGCCCCGGCCGGCGAGTGCGCCCGCTCTGCGGGCCACCACCCCGGCGGCCAAGCCCCCGAGCGCGAGGCCGAGCCGGAACCCGCCTCGGCCTGAGCTTTCCTAGGCTGCGCCCGTGCGCATCTTCAGCGGCATCCAGCCGACGGGGCGCAAGCACCTCGGCAACTACATCGGCGCGATCCGCCAGTACGTGGACATGCAGGACCAGGGCGATCCGGCGATCTATTGCATCGTCGACCTGCACGCGATCACGGTCCCCTGGGACCCGACGACGCTGCGGACCAACGTCTACGACACGACCGCAATCCTGCTCGCCGCCGGGCTCGATCCCGACCGCTGCATCCTCTTCCGCCAGTCCGACGTGCGCGAGCACACCGAGCTCACCTGGTACCTGGCCGCCTTCACCGCTCACGGCGACCTCAACCGCATGACCCAGTTCAAGGACAAGTCCGCGAAGCGCGAGCTGGTCTCGGCCGGGCTCTTCTTCTACCCCGTGCTGCAGGCGGCCGACGTCCTTGCCTACAAGGCCGACACGGTCCCGGTCGGCGAGGACCAGCGCCAGCACATCGAGCTGATGCGCGAGATCGCCCGCCGCTTCAACGAGCGCTTCGGCGGCATCCTGCTGGAGCCCGAGCACCGCATCCCCGAGGTCGGCGCCCGGATCATGGACCTGCAGGACCCGACCGTGAAGATGTCCACCACCGGCGGCAGCGGCCAGGGGACCGTCTACGTGCTCGACAAGCCCGCCGCGGTGACCAAGAAGGTGAAGAGCGCGGTCACCGACTCCGGGTCGGAGGTGAAGCGCGCCGGCGAGGGCAAGGAGGGCGTCGCCAACCTGATCGAGATCGTCTCGGCCGTGCGCGGGGTCGGGATGGACGAGATCGAGGCCGAGTTCGACGGCTCCGGCTACGGAGACTTCAAATCGGCGGTGGCGGAGTCCGTGGTCGAGTTCCTGGCCCCGGTGCGCGAGCGCTACGAGGAGCTGCGCCCCGACGAGGAAGCACTCGAGCGCACGCTCGAGGCCGGCGCCGAGAAGGCGCGCGCGATCGCGTCCGAGACGCTCGCGGAGGTCCGGGCCGCGATCGGCATCGGCCCTGGCTAAAGAAGTAGCCGCCCCGCTGACCGCCGCGGCTTCTAAGCTGGCGCCGTGATCTCGGTCTCCGAGCTGGAGCTGGACCTGGACGTCTTCCAGGGCCCGTTCGACCTGCTGCTGGCGGTGCTGCTGCGCGAGGAGATCAGCCTGGCCGAGGTCGAGTTGGGGGAGATCGTGCTCGCCTACGTCGATCACCTCGATGAGGCGGGGGAGCTCGACCTCGAGGCGGTGACCGAGTTCCTGGTCCTGCTCGCGGCCCTGTTGGAGCTGAAGTCGCGGCTGCTCCTGCCCGGCGAGCCCGACGAGGGCGAGCTCGGTCCCCAGGAGGCCGCCGACGAGCTGCTGGCGCGGATGCTGGAGTACCGGCGCTACAGCGAGGCCGGCAAGGTGCTGGAGCGGATCTTCGAGCGGGAGCGCGGCGTCATGTACCGGTCGGCCCCGCCTCCCGCGGAGCTGCGCCGCGCGGCTGTGAAGGCCGCCAAGAAGGCCTACGAGCCCGACCGGCTCGGCTCGGCGCTCGGCGACCTGCTCTCCGCACCTCCCGACCCCGACACCCGCCACATCCGCTCCACGGTGTCGCTGCAGCGGCGGCTGGGAGTGGTCCGCGAGCTGCTGCGCGAGGGGGGCGCGCTCGACTTCGATCAGGCGTTCGGCAAGGAGGACCGCTTCACCCAGGCCGTGACCCTGTTCGCGCTGCTGGAGCTGTACCGCCGCGGCGAGGCGACGTGGACCCAGAGCGAGACGTTCGGGCCGATCGAGGTGAAGGGCAGTTGAGCGAGGACCCGCTCGCCATCCAGCTCGAGGCGCTTCTGTTCCTGGCGCCCGACCCGGTCAGCGCGGCCGAGCTGGCCGAGGCGCTGGAGATGGAGGAGGAGCCGGTGGCCGAGGCGCTGGATGCGCTGGAGGGCGAGTTGTCCGGCTCGGGCCGCGGGGTGCGGCTGCGCAAGGTCGCGGGCGGCTACGCGCTGGCGGCCGTCCCCGAGGCCGAGGACGCGGCGCGGCGCCTGCTGGCAAAGCCCCGCACCCCGCCGCTGACCCAGGCCCAGGCCGAGGTGTTGGCGATCGTCGCCTACCTGCAGCCGGTCTCGCGCCCGGAGGTGGCCCGCATCCGCGGCGTCTCCTCGGACTCCGCGGTTTCCAGCCTGACCGAGCGCGGCATGATCGAGGAGAGCGGGCGCAGCCGTTTCGGCGCGGTCACCTACGCCACCACGGCCCTGTTCGAGAAGCTGTTCGGGCTCTCCGGGCTGGACGCCCTGCCCGATCCCTCGCAGTTCGATCCCACCCCCGAGGACGAGCGCGAGCTCCGCGAGCGCCTGCTGAAGGCGGGCGAGCAGCGAGCGGAGTGAGGTCCGCGGGACTGACCCGGCTAGCGGCCATCGCCGCCGGGGTGCTCGCGGCCTTCGCGGTCGCCGCCGACGCGCTGTGGCCCTCGTCCGGGTCGTCCGCGACGGATCCGAACGACGTCAAGGTGATCGGGCGCTCCGTCGAGGGGCGCGCGATCAAGGCCGTGCGGGTGGGGAACCCCGACGCCGAGCGGGTGGCGCTCGCAGTGGGCGTGATCCACGGCGACGAGCGCGGGGGGCTGAAGATCACACGGGAGCTGCGGCGCCTGGGGTCGGCGATCGACGCCCAGGTCTGGGTGATCGACAGTCTCAACCCCGACGGCGCTCGGGCGCGGAGCTCGCCGCAACGCCAACGGCGTCGACCTCAACCGCAACTTCCCTTTCCGCTGGCGCGGGGGAGTCCCCAGGTCGAGCGGCTACTACCCTGGGCCCAGCCCGGCCTCGGAGCCCGAGACCCGCGCCGCCATGGACTTCATCCGCTCCATCGACCCCGACGTCTCGGTCTGGTACCACCAGCCGTGGGGCGCCGTGCTCGCCTGCCGCGGACAGCCGGCGATCGCGGCCCGCTACGCGAAGCTGGTGAAGATGACGGACGAGCTGCCGCGGCAACGGGCTGCCGGGGACGGCGATCTCGTGGACGAACGCGAAGGTGAGCGACGACGCCTTCGTCGTCGAGCTCAGGGCGGGCGACATCAGCGGCGGGGTGGCCAGGCGCCACGCCCGGGCCGCCGCGGCGATCGCGGAGGAGGGCTGAGGTGGGCTGGTCCGGCTGGTCGGCGCTGACCCTGGTGCTGGGGGCGCTGGCCGCCGGCGGCGCCGGCGGGGGCACGGGCCCCGCGGCGGCCGCGGCCGAGTCGGAGGCGACGGCCGCGGCGGCGGCCAAGCCCCGCATCGCCAAGCGCCTGATCCCCTATCCCCAGAGCCGCAAGAACGACATGGCGGCCTACTCCAAGCGCCACTACGGCAAGTATCAGTGGCAGTTGACGGACCCGAAGCTGATCGTGATCCACTTCGCCGTCGCCGGCAGCGTCGACGCCATCTACAACACCTTCGCGCCAAACCGCCCCGACGTCGAGTACGGCGAGCTCCCCGGGGTCTGCTCGCAGTACGCCGTCGGCGCCAAGGGCGGGGCCGTCCGCTTCGTCCCCGACTCGACTCGCTGCCGCCACGTCGTCGGCCTCAACCACGTCTCGATCGGGATCGAGCACGTGGGCTTCAGCGACGGGGAGGTCCTGGGCCGCAAGCCCCAGCTGCGCGGATCGCTGGCGCTGACCCAGTGGCTGCGCTGTCGGCACGGGATCCCGGTCAAGGGCGTGATCGGGCACGCCGAGAGCCTCTCCTCGCCGTTCTACAAGGAGCTCGACCCCGACTTCCAGGGGCGCACCCACTCCGACTTCAAGCGGGCCTCGATGCGCGTCTACAGGCGCGAGCTGCGCGAGCTCGGGCCCTGCTGAGCCACGCCGGCGCATGCGCCTGGCCCGCTACCTCGCGCACGGCGGCGTCGCCTCGCGGCGCGCGGCCGAGGAGCTCGTACGGGAGGGCCGGGTCAGCGTGGGAGGGGAGGTCGTCACCGACCCGGCCCGCGACGTGGACGAGGGCAGCGGCGTTGAGGTGGACGGCCGCGCCGTGGCGCCGGAGCCGCGGGAGGTCTGGGCCGTGAACAAGCCCGCCGGCGTCGTCTCGACGGCGAAGGAGCCCGGCCGCCGACGCGCCGTCACCGACCTGGTCGAGACCGGGCGCCGCCTCTATCCCGTCGGCCGCCTCGACGCCGACTCGACGGGCCTGATCCTGCTGACCAACGACGGCGAGCTCGCGAACCGCCTCACGCATCCGCGCTACGGCGTACCCAAGACCTACTCCGTGCGCCTGGCACGGCCGCCCTCGGAGGCCGAGCTGGAGCGCCTGCGCCGGGGCGTGCGCCTGGAGGACGGCCCGACCGCGCCCGCCCGGGTCGAGCGCACAGGCGAGGGGGAGATCGAGGTGACCATCCGCGAGGGGCGCAAGCGGCAGGTCCGCCGGATGGCGGAGGCGGTGGGCAACGAGGTCACGGGCGCTGAGGCGAGTCCGGATCGGTTCGCTCGAGCTCGGCTCGCTGCCCGAGTCGCGCCCGCGCCGGCTCGGCGAGGACGAGGTGCTGGCGCTCTGGGAAGATTCCGCGCCATGAGCGAGGAGCTGCGGCTGTGGGCGGTGCGAGGCGCGACCAAGGTCGGGCGCAACGACCCCGAGGAGATCCTCGACGCGACCGAGGAGCTGATGCGCGAGCTGATCGCCCGCAACGAGCTCGAGCCCGAGCGCATCGTCAGCTGCATCTTCACCGCGACCCACAACCTGAACGCCGAGTTCCCCGCCGCGGCCGCGCGCAAGCTCGGGCCTCCAGACGGTGCCGCTGCTGTGCGCGCAGGAGATCGACGTGCCCGGCGCGATGCCGGGGGTCGTCCGGGTGCTGGTCCACTACTACGGTCCCGCCGGCCACAGCCCGTCCCACACCTACATCGGCGAGGCCCAGGAGCTGCGCTCCGACCTGGATGCCGCCCAGTAGCGGCGAGGTGCGCCTGCGGGTGAGGGCCGCCGCGCCGGGCGACGCGGAGGCGATGGTTCAGCTCACCGCCGCGGGTTGGCGCACCGCCTATCGGGGAATCGTCCCCGACACCTACATCGAGCGGCTGCCGATCTCCGGCTGGCGGCACGACATCGCGGCGGGACTGCGCTCACCCGAGGGCGACTCCTTCACCTGGATCGCCGACGTCGATGGAACCCCGGCCGGCTACTGCTTCGTCGCCGCGCCCGGTCGCGAGGAGCCCGAGGGATCGCGCGTCGCCGAGCTGGTGGCGATCTACGTCGACCCGGGCCGCTGGAGCCAGGGCCTGGGCCGGGCGCTGGTGGAGCGCTCCCTCCAGGAGGCCGCCCGGCGCGGCTACGAGGGATCGTGCTGTGGACCTTCGAACGCAATCGAGCGCGCTCGGGCCTTTTACGACGAGCTCGGCTGGCGAGACGACGGCGAGCGGCGCCCGCACCGGGCGAGCGGTGCGGCGACGCTTCGGTTCCGGCGCTCCCTACCCTGAGTGACGCAGGCGTCACAATCCCCTGCTCATGACCGTCACCTTCGCGGAAAAGCTGGCCCGGATCCCGCACTACGAGCCGGGCACCTCGCTCGAGGACGCCAAGGAGCGCGCCGAGACCGCGGATGCGGTCAAGCTGGCCTCGAACGAGTCGCCCGCTGCCGCCCCACCCGGCGGTGGTCGAGGACATCGCCGAGGCGGCGGGCGGCGTCAACCGCTATCCCGACCCCGAGGCGCGGCTGCTGCGCAGGCGAATCGCCGAGCGCTGCGAGACCGATCCGGCCCGCGTCGCCGTCTCCAACGGCTCCTGCGAGTTGCTCCTGGCCGCGTCCGAGGCGCTGTGCGAGCACGGCTCGGAGATCGTCTACGCATGGCCGTCGTTCTCGATGTACCCGCACATGGCGGCGCTCTCGGGTGCGCGCGAGATCCGCGTGCCGCTGGCCGAGGGCTGGGTCCACGACCTCGACGCGATGCTGGCGGAGGTCACCGTCGCGACCCAGATCGTCGTCGTCTGCAACCCCAACAACCCGACCGGGACGTATCTGCCGGCCGAGCGCATCGGCGCCTTCGTCGAGGCCGTGCCCAACCACGTCACCGTGATCGTCGACGAGGCCTACATCGAGTTCCAGGCGGTCGACCACCCCGACGCCACCATCGACCTGCTGGCCGGCCACCCCAACCTGGTCCTGCTGCGCACCTTCAGCAAGGTGCTACGGCCTCGCCGGACTGCGCGTCGGCTACGGCCTCTGCTCGCCGCAGCTGCGCGCCGCGATGGACGCCGTGCGCCAGCCGTTCAGCGTCAACCTGATCGCGCAGGCCGCGGCTGCCGAGGCCGATCCTGCACCAGGACGACGTCAGCGACCGCGTCGAGAAGAACATCGTCGAGCGCATGTTCGTCGAGGAGCAGCTCAGCGGCCTCGGGCTCGAGGTCGCCGACTCGCAGGCGAACTTCGTCTGGGTCGGCCTCGGCGACCGGGACGAGGACGAGGTGGTCGGCACGCTGACGAAGGCGGGCGTCGCGGTTCGGCCGGGCGCCGCTCTGGGCGCGCCGGGAAACCTCCGCGTCACCTACGGCACCCGCGCGGAGAACGAGCGCTTCATCGCCGCCATGGCGGGCGCGATCTGATCTGACCCGGCGCCCGCGCCGTTGCAGTGAGTATGAGAAGGATCGCTGCCGCAGCCTGTTTGACGGTGGCGCTGTCGCGGCGGGATGCGGCAGCGAGGACGGGCTGGAGATCCTCAGGGTGTGCGGGGATCGGACCGCCGCCACGTCCGACGACCCCCGCTGCAGCCGTCGGGACGGCTTCCCCGACGAGCCCGGCGACAAGGGCCAGGGCATGTTCCGGCCCAGGGGCTTTTGAGCGGCGCAAACTACTTCCGTCGGTGCCTAATTGCAACAAGCGCCGTGCGCTTTGGTACAACCTCTGGTGATGAAGCCTCATGGCACGCAGGCTGATGTGTTGACGCGCCGCTCGGCGGCGCGCAGGCGTGCCTATTGGTACTGGCGATTTAGCTAGGCGTCCGGCCGGCGGCCGCGCCCGATCCCGCGATCGGGCACCCGCAGACCGCAGATCCCCACCGCCGGGCGCCGTTATCCAGGCAAGGACCCTCGCCGTACCAGTAGAAAGGAGGCTTCGGGAATGATCATGGAGATGAAGGACCTACCCACAGACCGATCGGGGCGCGTCAGGGACCAGCGGATCGGGCGCGTCGTCGAGTTGATCTCGCCGGCGCAGATCCTGGAGGAGCTGCCCCTGTCCGACAGGCAAGAGGACATGGTGCTCGGCCACCGCAGCGAGGTGGCGCGGATCCTGGACCGCGACGACGACCGGCTGCTGGTCGTCGTCGGGCCGTGCAGCGTCCACGACGTCGAGGCGGCGCTGGAGTACGCGCGCCGGCTCAGCGCCCGCGCGGCCGATTTGAGCGATGACCTCTGCGTCGCGATGCGCGTCTACTTCGAGAAGCCGCGCACCACGATCGGCTGGAAGGGGCTGATCAACGACCCCCACCTCGACGGCAGCGGCGACGTCAACGTCGGCCTGCAGATGGCCCGCGGGCTGCTGCTGGAGGTCCTGGACCAGGGCCTCGCGATCGGCTGCGAGTTCCTGGACCCGATCACGCCGCAGTACATCTCCGACGTGGTCGCCTGGGGCGCGATCGGCGCCCGCACGACGGAGAGCCAGATCCACCGCCAGCTCGCGTCTGGGCTGTCGATGCCGGTCGGCTTCAAGAACGCAACCGACGGCACCGTCAAGGTCGCCGTGGACGCGGTGCGGGCCGCCGCGGCCCAGCACGCCTTCGCCGGGATCGAGACGAGCGGCACGCCGGCGATCTTCCACACAAACGGCAACGACGACTGCCACGTGATCCTGCGCGGCGGGCGAGGCGCGCCCAACTACGACGCCGAGGGCGTCGGGGCGGCGCTGGACGAGCTCGAAAGGGCGGGCCTGGAGCAGCGCCTGATCGTCGACGCGTCGCACGAGAACAGCGGCAAGGACCACGAGCGCCAGAAGCAGGTGGCGGCCGAGATCGCCGATCAGATCGCCGCCGGGAACGGCGCGATCGTCGGGGTGATGCTGGAGTCGTTCCTGGTCGCCGGCCGCCAGGAGTTCGAGCCGGGCGCTGAGATGGTCTACGGGCAGTCGATCACCGACGCCTGCATGGACTGGGACACGACCGTGCTGGCGCTCGACCGACTGGCCGCGGCCGTGCGCAAGCGGCGAGAGGCCGGCTGACCGCGGATGCGGATCGCCGTCCTCGGCGTCGGGCTGATCGGTGGCTCGATCGGGTTGGCGGCGCGAAGCAGGCTGGACGCGGAGGTGGCGGGGTTCGACCCCGACCCGGAGCTGCTCGCCAAGGCAGGCGAGCTGGACGCGGTCAGCAGCGCGCACGGCACGGTGGCCGAGGCGGTCGCCGAGGCCGAGGTGGTCTTCTGCGCGGCGCCCGTGGGCGCCCTGCCTGCGCTCGCGGCCGAGGCACTGGCGGCGGCCGGCGAGGACGCCGCCGTCACCGATGTCGGTTCGGTCAAGCGCGAGGCGATCGCTGCGCTGGGCGAGGAGCCGAGGTTCATCGGCGGGCACCCCCTGGCGGGAGCCGAGACCTCTGGAGTGGAGAACTCCCGCGCCGACCTTTTCGAGGGCGCCCGCTGGTACCTGACCCCGACGCCGAGCACCGGCGGCCTGCTGTATGACCGCGTCCAGCGTCTGATCGCCGACCTCGGCGCGCGTCCGCAGGCGATCGAGGCCGACGCACACGACCGCCTGATGGCGACCGTCAGCCACCTCCCGCACGTGCTGGCGAACGTGCTGGTCGCTCAGGCGACCGACGCGCTCGGCGGCCCCGACGCGGATCGCCTGCCGGAGGTCGGCCCGAGCTTTCGCGACGCGACCAGGGTGGCCGGGGCGAACCCGGCGATCTGGGGCGACATCTTCGCGGGCAACAGCGAGGCGGTGGCCGACCAGGTCGACGCGATCTCGAAGCGCCTCGGCGAGGCGGCGGAGCTGCTGCGGCAGGGGGATCGCGGCGCGCTGGCCGCGTGGCACTCCGAGGCCGGCGGGCAGCGCCGCGAGCTCCTCGAGGCCGAGCTGGCGGGCGGCCGTCTCTGTGAGCTCCGCGTGCTGGTCCCGAACAGCCCGGGGGTGGTCGCCGAGATCGCGCTTGCGCTGGGCCGAGGGGGCGTCAACATCGAGGACATGGGCCTCTACCCCGCAGCCGACATGCGCTCGGGCGCGATCTCGCTCTACGTCGCGGGCGAGGACGAGGCCGAGCGCGCCGCCGCCATGGTGCGCGAGCTCGGCCATGAAGTCAGCCTCGTGGAGCGATGAGGTTCGAGCCCGCCAAGGGACTGCAGGGCGAGCTGCGCCCGCCACCGGACAAGTCGATCTCGCACCGCGCCGCCCTGATCGGGGCGATGGCGGACGGCCCGACCCGCATCTCGGGGTACCTCGACTCGGCCGACACCCGCTCCACCCTGGAGGCGGTCTCCCGGCTCGGCGCCGTCGTGGCCGAGGGCGACGAGGACGGCCACGGCGGCCTCTTCGTCGAGGTCCAGGGCGCGGGGCTGCGGGGAGCCGTTCCGGCGGCGATCGACGTCGGCAACGCCGGGACGCTGCTCCGCATCCTCCCGGGCTGGCTCGCGGGGCAGGGCGCGGGCGAGTGGACCCTGGACGGAGACGAGTCGATCCGCAGGCGCCCCGTGGACCGCATCGCCGCCCCGCTGTCGCAGATGGGCGCGGGCGTCGAGTGCCGCGAGGGCCGGCTGCCGCCCCTGGTCGTGAGCGGCTCCGAGCTGCGGGGCATCGACTACGAGATGCCGATAGCGAGCGCCCAGGTCAAGTCGTGCCTGCTGTTCGCCGGGCTGCTCGCCGAGGGCGCCACGACCGTGCGCGAGTCCCAGCCCTCCCGCGACCACAGCGAGCGCATGCTGGCAGCGGCGGGGGCCGAGATCAGCCGGGAAGCGGGGGCGATCACGATCCAGCCCGCCGAGCGCCTCGAGTCCGGTGACGTGGCGGTTCCCGGCGACTTCTCATCCGCCGCCTTCTTCGTCGCGGCGGCGCTGATCGTCCCCGACAGCAGCGTCGAGCTGCGCGCGGTCGGAATCAACCGCAGTCGCATCGGCCTGCTCTCGATCCTGTCGCGGATGGGCGTGGAGATGGGCGGCGCCCACGAGGGCGATCGGGCGATGGTCATCCAGGAGATCCGCGAGCCCGGCCCCGAGCCGATGGCCTCGCTGCGGGTTCGCAGCGCGCCGCTGCAGGGGGCGGAGGTGGGGGCCGAGGACGTCCCGGGGGCGATCGACGAGCTGCCGCTGGTGGCGCTGCTGGGCTGCTTCGCCGAGGGCGAGACGGTTGTCAGCGGGGCCGAGGAGCTGCGCCGCAAGGAGTCCGACCGAATCGCCGCGGTCGTGGACGGCCTGGGCGCGCTCGGGGCCGAGATCGAGGGCCGGCCCGACGGCTTCCTCGTCACGGGCACGGGCGGCCTGCGCGGCGGCAAGATCGACGCCCGCGGCGACCACCGCATGGCGATGCTGGGCGCGATCGCGGGCCTCGCCTCGCGCGAGGGCGTCGAGGTGCAGGGGATGGAGTCGGCCGCGGTCAGCTACCCGCGGTTCGAGTCCGATCTGAAGTCGCTGCTCCCCTAGAGCGAGCGCTCGAGCATCACCACGTCCAGCCACTCGCCGTCAAGCTCGCCATGGCGCAGGTGGGTGCCGACGACGCGGAAGCCGACGGCCTCGAACAGCCGGATGCTGGGCTCGTTCGCCGCCATCACCTTCGCCGTCAGCTTGTGCTTGCCCCGCGCCCTCGCCGCGTCGACGAGCGCCGACAGCAGCGCGCGCCCGGCTCCCGTGCGGCGAGCGCCGGGGTCGACGTAGACGGTCGCCTCGCCGATGCCGTCGTAGTAGTGGCTGTGGTCCTCGTATGGGCCGATCTTCGCGAAGCCGATCACAGCTCCCTCTCGCTCGCAGACGAGATAGAGCGCACCGTGCGAGATCAGGGTGGAGACCGCACCCGGCTCGGGCGGACGGGTCTCGAACGTCGCGACCCGCTCCTCGATGCCCTGCGCGTGGATGGCGGCGATCGCCTCGGCGTCGGCCGGGCGGGCCGGGCGCACCGAGGAGCTGTCCGCGCGCTCGGTCAGTCGCGGTTGCTGGGATGCCCCTCGCCCGGCCAGGGCGAGAGCACCAGCAGCAGGCGAGCGTCGGACTTGGCTGTGACCTCGTGACGCTCGTTGGGATCGAAGATCGCGAGCAGGCCCGTCGACCCGGTCACCGCTCCTCCGTCCGAGTCGCTCACCTCGATCTCGCCATCGATGACGAACAGCCAGGCGCGCTCGTGGACCTGGTGCTCGGAGAGTTGCTCACCGGCGGGCAGCTGGATCACGATCGCCCGCCCCTCGTCCTCCGAGTCGAGCACCTGAGGACTTCGCGGCTGCACGTCAAGGGAATTGAGATCCCAACTCTCCATGGGCGGCACAATACCCTCGCCGCATGGTCATTGCCATCGACGGCCCGGCCGGGGCGGGCAAGTCCACGGTCGCGCGCGGCGTGGCCGCTGCCCTCGGCTTCACCTACCTGGACTCCGGGGCGATGTACCGCTGCGTGGCGCTCGCCGCTCTGGAGAGGCGCGTCGAGCTCGACGACGCTGACGCCCTGGCGGCGCTGGCGGCCGGGCTTTCGATCGAGCTCGACGGCGGCGCCGTACGCCTCGACGGCCGCGATGTCGGCGAGGCGATCCGCGAGCCGGAGGTCTCGGCCGCGGCCTCCCGGGTCTCGGTCCATCCGGCGGTTCGCGAGGCGATGGTCGCGCGGCAACGCGAGCTGATCGAGTCAGGGAGCTACGTGGCCGAGGGCCGCGACATCGGAACCGTCGTCAGCCCCGACGCGCCCCTGAAGGTGTTCCTGACGGCCAGCGAGGAGGAGCGGGCCAGGCGGCGAGCGCAGGAGAGCGGGGAGGACATCGCCGACGTGCTGGCGGCGATCCGCGCCCGCGACGAGCGCGATCGAGGCCGCGAGCACGGCGCGCTGCGGACTGCCGCGGACGCGGTCACGCTCGACACGACGGGCCTGGACGTGGAAGAGGTAGTCGGGCGCGTGGTCGAGCTGGCGCGCGAGCGGGGACTGGCGTGAGCGAGCCCAAGGTCGCGGTCGTCGGCTTCCCGAACGCCGGCAAGAGCACGCTGGTCAACCGCCTGGCCAGAAGCCGCGAGGCCGTCACCGACTCCGAGCCGGGCGTCACCCGAGACCGTCGGGCCCTCCCGGTCGAGTGGAACGGAGTGCGCTTCAACCTGATCGACACGGGCGGCATGGACCTGGCCGACTCCGACGAGCTCGCGCGCGCCGTGCAGGCGCAGGCGAGGGCCGCGATCGACGAGGCCGACGTGATCCTGCTGGTCGTTGACGCCAGGGCGGGCCTCGGCCCCGGGGACGCCGAGCTGGCCGACCTGCTGCGCCGCTCGCCGAAGCCGGTGCTCGTCGCGGCCAACAAGGTCGACGCCCCCGGCCAGGAGGCGATGCTGGCCGAGCTCCACTGGCTGGGTTTGGGGGAGCCGCTGCCCGTTTCGGCGACCCACGGCCTCGGCACCGGCGACCTGCTGGACCGCGTCACCACCGAGCTCGGGGCCGAGCCGACGGGCGACAGCGAGACCGATGCCGACGAGCCGCCCCGGATCGCGATCATCGGGCGCCCGAACGTCGGCAAGTCCTCGCTGCTGAACAGCCTGCTGGGCTCCGAGCGGGTGATCGTCAGCGAGCGGGCCGGCACCACGCGGGACCCCGTCGACACGGAGCTCGAGCTCGACGGGCGGAAGGTGGTGCTGGTCGACACGGCCGGGCTGCGCCGCCGCAGCAAGGTCGCGGGCACGGTCGGCTACTACGCGCAGATGCGCTCGGAGCGTGCGGCGGAGCGTGCGGACGCGGCGATCGTCGTCTGCGACGCCACGGAGGGCCTCACCTCCGAGGACCTCAGGGTCGGCGAGCTGGCGATGCGCTCGGACTGCTGCACGGTGCTCGCCTTCAACAAGATTGATCTTGTCGACGGTGGTTTCGACCTGGACGACGCCCGCGCCCGCGCTCACAAGAAGCTGCGCCTGCGCCCGCCGCTGATGACGTGCTCGGCGTTGACCGGGAGAAGCACCGAGGCGGTGCTGCGAGAGGCCCTGGCCCTCGCCGATCGCGCCGCCGAGCGCATCCCGACGCCCGAGCTGAACCGCTTCGTCGCGAGCGTCGTGGCCGAGCGCCCCCCACCGGCGCGCCGCGGCCGCAGGCTGCGGCTCTACTACGCGGCGCAGGTGGGACGGCGCCCGCCCCGGATCGCGATCCAGGTCAACGACCGGGGCCTGATCCAGCGCGGCTGGGCATATCACCTCGAGAACCGGCTGCGCGAGAACTACGGGCTCCAGGGCGTGCCCCTGGTGATCGACTTCGTCCCGCGCAAGCGCGACCGGGGCAACTGAGGAACGCGCCCGCTATAAGACGCCCGCGTGGAGAGCTCGGGCGGACAGGATGGGCCCAAGGCCCCGGAGCAGGAGCAGGCGCCCGATCCGAAGGGGAAGCCGAAGACCCCCAGGGACGCAGCGAAGGCGGCGGCGGCCAAGGGCGACGAGCCGGGGTGGTGGTTCCGCGTCTCCACCCGGGTCCGGGCCGCCGGCTACTGGCTGCGCGAGAAGCTGCAGGCGAGGGGCGCGGGCACTGGGGGTGGGCGGCGAGCGCTTGGGGGATTTCTGGCAAATGCGCTCGATCCAGAGCCGGGTCGGGATCTGCGCCGGGGCGGCGCTGCTGCTGCTCCTGTTGCTCTTGAGGGTGGTCCCGGTGCCCGGCGTGCCCTGCCAGATCTCGGTCAAGGAGTGCGCGCCCGACGAGGAGTCGTTCCAGTTCGCGCCCGCGGACGCGCTGCTCTACGCCCACCTGACCCTCGACGAGGGCTCGGACCAGTTCGAGCGCAGCCGCGAGCTGTTCGACGAGCTCTCGGATCTGCGCACGATCCTCGCCGCCGAGCTTCCGGCCGCGCTGCCCACTCCCTCCGGCACCCAGATCGACATCACCCGGGACGTGCTGCCGTGGGCCAAGCGCGACCTGGCGCTGAGCCTGCTGCCCGGCCCGGGCGCGGGGTCTCTGTCGGCATTCGTCGTCGGGGTCGACGACCAGGCCGGGGCCGAGGCCTTCGTCGCCAAGGTCGCTCCAGAGGGCAAGCCCCGTCGGGTGGAGGTCGGCGATCAGGAAATGGACGTGTACGCCGGTGGGTTCGCGGTCGCACTGGTCGGGGACACACTCGTGTTCGGAAAGGAGCCGGCCGTGCGTGCCAGCGTCAACGCCGAATCCGGCGCGGCTCCACGCCTGGAGGGGACCGCCGAGGAGCAGGCGGTCCGCGACGAGCTACCCGAGTCGCGCCTCGCCGAGGTCTATCTGTCGCGCTCGGGCGTGCAGCGGCTGCTCGCCGGCCGCGCCGGCGCCGCCACCCAGCTCGAGACGTTCGTCGACTACGGCGCCACCGACGGCGTGGCCGCCGCGGCGGTGGCCAAGGACGACGGCATCGAGCTCCACCTCGTCAGCAGCCTCAACCCGAACCTGCTGAAGCAGAACCCCTCGTTCTTCTCGGAGCTGCCCACCTTCGAGCCGACCCTGACGAGCGAAGCCGGCGGGCGCTCGATCGCCTACGCCGGCGTCGGCGAGGTCGGGCCCACCCTGACCGAGCTGCTCGAGCGCGCGGCCGGGGGCGGCGCCGCGGGCGGCCTGGCGGGCTCGCTGCGCGGCCTCTCCGAGCGGCTCCAGAAGGAGGCTGGGGTGGACCCGCTGAGCGAGCTGCTGCCCGCGCTCTCTGGGCAGGCCGCGCTGGTCGCGGAGCCCACGGACGGCGTTCCCTTCGCCAGCCTGATCATCGACGGGGTGGACGAGGATCAGGCCGCCCAGGCGCTGGCGCAGCTCCAGCGGCCGCTGCTGCGCGCCCTCGGCAGCGGCCAGGGTCGCGTGCCGCGTTTCGAGGAGACGGAGGTGGACGGCGTGCCCGTGCGCTCGGTCCAGGCGTCCGCCAGCGTCAACCTCTCCTACGCCGTCTTCGACGGCAAGCTCGTGATCAGCACCGATCCGGGGGGCATCGCCCAGGTGAGGCAGGGCGGAGGCCTCGATGAATCCCAGCCGTTCGAGCTGGCAACGGACGACCTCCCGGACGAGGTCTCGGCGCTAGTCTTCCTGAACCTCGACGAGCTCTTCGGGCAGGTCACGAGAACCGACCTGGTCGAGGATCCCTTCTTCGCGAACTTGAGCGTGCTGTTCGAAAACACCACCTCCGTCGCCCTCGCCGTCAACGGCGACGACGAGCAGATCCGATCCGAGCTGTTCCTCGCAGTCGACTAGGCCCCAGGAGAGAGATGAAGCAGCTTTCTGAGAACGAGTACCTGTTCACCTCGGAGTCCGTGACCGAGGGGCACCCCGACAAGATCTGCGACCAGATCTCCGACGGCGTCCTCGACGCGATCATGGCCGACGACCCGACCGGCCGGGTGGCCTGCGAGACGCTGGTCAACACCGGGCTGGTGGTCGTCTCGGGCGAGATCACGACCGAGACCTACGTCGACATCCCGACCATCGCGCGCAAGACGATCGAGAAGATCGGCTACGACGACCCCCACTACGGCTTCGACCACAAGGCCTGCGCGGTGCTGACCGCCGTCGACGAGCAGTCGGCCGACATCGCCCAGGGCGTCGACAAGGGCCTGGAGCAGCGCGAGGGCGGCTCGGGCGACGAGCTCGACGAGGCCGGCGCCGGCGACCAGGGAATGATGTTCGGCTACGCGACCCGCGAGACCAAGGCACTGATGCCGATGCCGATCCAGGTCGCCCACCAGCTCGCCAGGCAGCTCGCCGACGTGCGCAAGGCGGAAGTCATCCCCTACCTGGGGCCCGACGGCAAGACCCAGGTCACGATCCGCTACGAGAACGAGCGGCCCGTCGAGATCTGCAAGGTGCTGATCTCGACCCAGCACCGCGAGGAGGCGGGCGAGCAGATGATCCGCAACGACCTCTGGGAGCACGTGGTCGAGCCGGTCCTGCACGCCGACTACAAGGAGCTGTTCACCGAGAAGGAGCTGCTCGACGAGCTGATGGTGAACCCGACCGGCAAGTTCGTGATCGGGGGCCCCGTCGGGGACGCGGGCCTCACCGGCCGCAAGATCATCGTCGACACCTACGGGGGCGCCGCGCGCCACGGCGGCGGCGCCTTCAGCGGCAAGGACCCCTCGAAGGTCGACCGCTCCGCCGCCTACGCGGCCCGCTACGTGGCCAAGAACGTGGTCGCCGCCGGGCTCGCGGACCGCTGCGAGGTCCAGGTGGCCTACGCGATCGGGGTCGCCCATCCGGTCAGCGTCATGGTGCAGACCTTCGGCACCGGCAAGCTCTCCGACCACGAGATCTCGAAGCTCGTCGAGGAGCACTTCGACCTGCGCCCCGCGGCGTTCCGCCGCTACCTGGACCTGCACCGCCCGATCTTCCAGAAGACCGCCGCCTACGGCCACTTCGGCCGCGAGGACGCGGACTTCACCTGGGAGCGCACCGACCGCGCGGCTGACTTGCGCAAGGCCGCGGGGCTCGAGGCCAAGGCGGAGGCGCCAGCCTAGCGGCACTCGGCGTAGCGCCGGGCTGAAAAGCAACACCCGGCTGGGAAGGCGGCGGCGCCATGCCGCGGGGCGGCCCGGAAACCGGCTGGGGGGAAGGGTCGGGCCCGTGGCGCTTTCTGCCGGTTATCGCGGCATAAGGCGCCAGGCAGGTGGCATCGGCGGGGAGAATCTGTGCTACCTGGCGCTTTATGCCGGTTATGGCGGCAAATGGCGCCAGGGTCCAGGACACCGAATCGATATTGGCTCTTGCACGTGGTCAGCACGGGGTGGTCGCCGGCAATCAATTGCGGGCCTTGGGCGTGACGCGACACGCCGTCCAGTCGAGAGTCGCGGCCGGCTGGCTCGCACGCCTTCATCGCGGGGTCTACGCGGTCGGGGGTCGTGAGCTCTCCTGGCGCGGGCGCTGGATGGCGGCCGTCCTTGCCTGTGGCGATGGCGCGCTGCTCAGTCACGGATCGGCGGCGGCGCTGTGGCGGTTGACCACGCCGCCGAGGGGAGTCCATCACGTTACGGTCGCCGGATACAGCGGGAGAAAGGCACTCGCGGGGATCAAGCTGCACCGCTCGGCGACCCTGTCCACGGGCGATTTCGTCGAGCGTGATTCGATCGCCGTCACCGCCCCGGCCCGCACGATCATCGACCTTGCCCGAGCCGGGTTGGGAGGTCGTCCCCTGGAGCGGATGCTCGACGAAGCGGAGCGGCTCCGCCTCCTGGACCCGGCTGCCTTCACTGACGGTGTTCGTCCCGGCACTGCCGGTGCTCGTCCAGGGGTGCGGCTGCCGTCCTCGCTCCGCGCTGTCCTCGACGGCCACGAGGTCGGCTCCACGCTCACCCGATCCGAGCTTGAGGAGCGCTTTCTCGCCCTCTGCAGGGCGAACGGCGTGCCGGCGCCGCTCGTCAACGCGTCCCTGCTCGGCTTGACTGTCGACTTCCTCTGGCCCGCGGCTGCGCTTGTGGTCGAGCTCGACGGGCGCGCCAGCCACGACACGCGGCGCGGCTTTCAGGACGACCGGGATCGCGACAGCATGCTCCTCGCCGCGGGTTTCCGGACGATGCGGTTCACCTGGTGGGACGTGGTCAGTAGGCCCGGCGTCGTCGCCGGGCGGCTTCGGAGGGCGCTCCGGGCCTAGGTGCCCGGTTCGCGCGCCTCGGCTTCCAAGGCAGAGTCTCCCGCACCCGGGTGGGTGGCGCGGTCGACCTTCGCGACGACCTGCTCCGGCTGGCCGACCCCCGCAAACACGAAGTTGGACTCGTCGGTGCCGGCCGTCGTGAACTCCACGTTGCCGATCTGCATCGCCCGCTCGTAGACACCCTGGCTGAAGTTGACGTTCTGGACCCGCTGGATGCGCGTCTCCTGCACCTTGCGCGCGATGATCCCGCGCTTGATGTTGAGGCGGCGGTCGGTGATCGTGTAAACGGTGGCGATGCGCTTGATCAGCCCGGCGAGAACGGTGATCCCGGCGATCGCGGCTCCCACCACGATTCCGGTGCCGGTGCTATCGGCGATCGCGAACACGAGCCCGATGCCTGCGGCGATCAGGAAGCCCAGCAGGTAGAAGCCGAGAATCGCTCGCCAGGAGGGATGCCCCTGGTAGATCACCCTCTCCCCGGACTGCAGGTCCACGGCGGGCAGGCTACTCGCTGATCACCCTGAAGCGACGGACGGTCGGCGAAGGATCGGCGTTGCCGACGGAATCGGTGGCGCGCACGCGCAGCTTGTGCGACCCGATCCCCACCCTGGCCCTGAAGGGCGACGAGCAGGGGCGGAACGCCTTCCCGTCGAGGCTGCAAAGGAAGCTGGAGCCGGGCTCGGGAGAGGTCAGCTTGAACTTGACCCTGGCTCGCCTTTCCTCGGTAGCCAGCTTGCCCCTGCCCCTGATAATGGCGCTGGGGGCTTGGGTGTCGACCACGAGAGCCCGTGTGGCTGGAGTCAGATCCTCGTTCTGGTTCTCGTCCAGGTCGATCGCGCGGAAGGCGAGGGTGTGCGGTCCCTCGGAGAGGGACTGGGGTGAGCAGCTCGGCGCGCAGGGCGTGAACGCGCCGCCGTCGACGCTGACCGCAAAGCTCGAGGGCTCGTCGGCCGTCAGCGAGTAGCCGGGGGTGCGGGTGGTGATTGTGGCTCCGTCGGCGGGTCCCGACGCGATCGACGTCTGCGGGGCGTTGTCCTCGGTCTCGCAGAGGCTGACAATGTCGACGCCGATCTCGTCGGAGATCGCCGTGTCGGTGTCACCGAGGCAATTGATCGTGTCGGTGAAGCCGTCGTGGATGTCGATCGTGTTCGGCCCGGCGTTTCCGGTCAGCGTGTCACCGGCGAAGGGGCTGCCGGTGATGTTCTCCATCTCGTGATCGACGCCCGCCGCAGGGCCGTCGTCCAGCGTGTCGTTGTCGGCGCCGCCGGTCACCTGTGCGACGCCAGTGAGCGCGAGGTCGAGGTCGAAGTTGACAGCGCTGTCGGAGCCCAGGGCGAAGCTGGCGGTGTCGACGCCCTCCTCGCCGTCGAGCAGGTCGCTGCCCTGGCCCCCGAGAAGGAAGTCGTTGCCCTTGCGGGCGACCAGGCTGTCGGCGCCCTCGAGGCCGTTGAGGACGTCGTCGCCGGTGTCGTTGGTGTTGTTGCCGCCGAAGATGGTGTTCGGCCCGCTGGTGCCGGTCAGCCGGTCGGGCCCATTGCTGCCGACGATCCGCTCGGCGTTCGTGACCTGGTCGGTGCCAGTGTCGGGGCCCGTGTTCTGCGGAGTGGTGATGCTCATGTCGAGGGTCACCCCGTTCGCAGTCGCGAAGTTCTCGTAGGAGGCGAAGTCCGCCCCGCCCGCGCCCCCGTCGTAGGTGTCGTTGCCCAACTCGATGTGGCCCACGTCGGTCCCCGCGCCGCCGGTGATCGTATCGTCGCCCGGTCCGCCGTTGAAGGTGTTCTGGCCGCCCATGGCGGGGCCCCCGGCCATGGTGTCGTTGCCGATCGTGGGGAAGACGGTGAGGCTACCGGGGCTCGGACCGGTGAACGAGGCGTCACCCGTCCCGTCCATGGTGATCGTGTCGTTGCCTGTCCCCGGTTCGGTCGACGTGCTCTCGAGGTCGGTTACCTCGACGTCGTCGGCGTCGTCGTCACCGTTCAGATCCCCTCGGATCATCGTGCCGCTGATTGCACCGAACTGGAAGCTCTGGTCGGCGACCTCTGCCTGCCCCCGTACGAATAGGTTGTCCTCGCCGTCGGTGTCGGTGACGAAGCTGACCTCGATCTCGGGCGTCCCCGTTTCGCCCCCGGCTCCGGGCGCGAGGCGTCCGCGCTGGAAGTCCAGCCGCAGGGCAGTTGACTGCGTGGATGCGGTCTCGTCCACCACGATCGAGCTCGTGGTCGTGTCAGTCGGGGTGCCGCTGCTGCACACCAGCGTTCCGTTGCCGAAGTTCGTGTCGTCGTCCACCTTGATCTCCGTGCCGGGGCTGATGTCGTGGGAGAGAGTCGGGAGGGGCGTGCCGTCGGTGACGGTCACGGTGAGGACCCCGGTCCCCGCGTTGAAGTCGCAGGTCACGGCGCCGGGCGCCCGCGCGGCGCCGACCAGGAGCGCGACGCACGCTGCCGCCGCGGCCACCCCCGCGGCCAGGCCCCGCTTCCGAAGCCATCTGTGTTCGATCCCTGACATGGCCGAGTCCATTCTTGCGACGCCGAACGGTACAGCCGATCCCGGCCCTAGATTCGAGCCATATGGCAATCGCCAAGGTCGAGCCGCTGCTCAGCACCCGGAGCGTCCGGGGGCCATTCGACTATCGCCTGCCCGAGTCGATGGGCGAGGTCGAGGTCGGCTCGATCCTGGTCGTGCCCTTCGGGCGCCGGCGGGTCAAGGGAGTCGTCGTCGGCCCTCGCCGAGACCAGCGAGCTCCCGGCCGATCGCCTGGCCGAGCCGCTCGAGGCCCTGGAGGCCGGGGTGCCGCCGGAGCTGGTCGAGCTCGGACGGTGGGTCGGGGAGGAGTACTGCTCGACTCCGTCGCGAGGGCTCGGACTGGTGCTGCCGCCGGGGACCGGCACCGGAGCCGAGGCCCGGCGCGTGCGCCCGCTGGTCGAGCTCGAGGTGGAGCGGACGGAGACGGGTGAGAGCGCGCTGGCCGAAGGCGAGCGGCTGGGGCTGCGGCAGCGGGCGGTGCTGCGCGCGCTCGCGTCGGGCCCGAAGCGCGGCCCGCGATCTCGCCAACTCCGCCGGCTCGGACCGGGCGACGCTTCGCCGCCTGGAGGCGCGCGGACTGGTCGTAACCCGCGAGGTCGAGCGCCGCCGCGCGCCCACATCGCTCGCGGTCGGCGCCCTCGGCGAGGGGGTCGAGCTGAACGCCGACCAGCGAGGCGCGGTGACGGCGATCACCTCCTCCTTCGGCTACGGCGGGGAGTGGCTGCTGCACGGGGTCACCGGATCGGGCAAGACCGAGGTCTACCTCGCGGCCGCGGGGGCGGCGCTCGAGCGCGGCATGGGCGCGATCGTGCTGGTCCCGGAGATCGCGCTGACGCCGCAGACGGCGGAGCGCTTCCGGCGGCGGTTCGGCGATGCGGTGGCGCTGCTGCATTCGCGGATGTCGGCGGGGGCGCGCTACGACGAGTGGCGGCGGCTGCGCTCCGGCGAGGCCCGGATCGCGGTCGGGCCGCGCTCGGCGGCGTTCGCGCCGATCGCCGACCTGGGCCTCGTGGTGATCGACGAGGAGCACGACTCCTCCTACAAGCAGGAGTCGGACCCGCGCTACGACGCCCGCGAGCTCGCCGCCAAGCGGGCGGCGGATGCCGGCGCCGTCCTGGTTGCCGGCAGCGCCACGCCGCGGCCGGAGAGCTGGAAGGGGATGGCGCGGCTGGAGCTGCCCGAGCGCGTGGACGGCCGCCCCCTGCCGCCGGTGGAGGTGCTGGACATGCGGGGCGGCGTCCGCGGGCCGTTGCACCCCGCCACGGTCGAGGCGCTCGCCGAGCTCCGGCGTTCGGGGGGCAAGGGGATCCTGCTGATCAACCGGCGGGGGTGGTCCACGCACCTCGCCTGCCGCGACTGCGGCCGGGCCTGGGAGTGCCCGGACTGCGACGTCAGCCTGGATGCTGCACCGCGAGCGGCGCATCCTGCAGCTGCCACCACTGCGGCCACAGCGAGCCCAAGCCGGAGCGCTGCCCCGACTGCGACTCGGTCACGATCGCGCGCGTCGGCGCCGGCACCCAGCGGATCGAGTCCGAGCTGGCGGGGCTGCTGGAGCCGCTGGAGGTCTTCCGGCTCGACTCCGACAGCGCCGCGGGCGGGCACGCCGAGCTGCTGAGCCGGTTCGAGCGGGCCGAGTCCGGCGTCCTCGTCGGCACCCAGATGGTCGCCAAGGGCCACGACTTCCCCGAGGTCACGCTGGGCGTCGTCCTCGATGCGGACGGCAGCCTCAGAATGCCCGACTTCCGCTCCGAGGAGCGCACCTTCGCCCTGATCACCCAGCTCGCCGGGCGCAGCGGCCGCGGCGCCGCGGGGGGCCGGGTTCTGGTGCAGGCCATGGCGCCCGAGGCCGCGGCGATCAGGCACGCCGCCCGTCACGACTCGGCCGGGTTCCTGGCCGACGAGCTGGAGCGGCGGCGCGAACTTCGCTACCCGCCCTTCAGCCACCTGGTCGAGGTCGTGCTGGCCTCGCCCGATCCCGACCGCCTCGACCGCGCGGCCGGGGACCTGCGGGGGCTGGTCGCCGATCGACTCGAGCCGGGTGTGGACCTGCTCGGCCCTGCGCCCCTGTTCCGGCTGCGCGGCAAGCACCGCCGCCGGCTGCTGCTGAAGGCGCCGGAGCGGCGCCACACCGTGGCGGCGGTTCGGGACGCGGTCGAGGCGGCGGTTCGCGGACGCGCGCTCTCGGAGGTCTCGGTGTCGGTGGACGTGGATCCGCAGTAGTCACGCCCGGATCGGCGGCGCGGGGCCGCGATTAGACTCGAAGTTCAGATGTCTGAGCGAAGCGCCACGCAGCACGGACCCGGGCGAGGACGAGCTCGCGACCGAGGCCGAGGCCCCCGCGGGTCTCGATCCCGAGCGCCTCGAGCGCCGCGACGCGGCGCTCGCCCAGGTGGTCAAGTTCGGCGATCCGGTCCTGCGCTCGGTCGCCTCGCCGGTGGAGGAGTTCGACGACGCGCTCGCGGCCGAGGTCGAGCGCATGAGCCTGCTGATGCAGGAGGGCATGGGGGTCGGCCTCGCGGCGACCCAGCTCGGGATCCTGCGCCGCATCCTCGTCTTCCAGGCCGGCGCCGACGCCACCGTGACCGCGCTCGTCAACCCGAAGATCGAGTGGTCCTCCGAGCGCGACCTGGTCACCGCCGAGGAGGGCTGCCTCAGCCTGCCGGGGGTGGTCGTGGACGTCGAGCGGCCGCTCCACATCAGGGTCAGCGCGGTCGACCCGAGCGGCGAGGGGCTCGTGATCGAGGCCTCGGGTCTGGAGGCGCGGGTGATCCAGCACGAGGTGGACCATCTCGACGGCGTGCTGATGCTCCAACACGCGCCGAAGGAGCAGCGCCGCGCCGCGCTGCGGGCCCTGCGCGAGGGCGGCACCTACGCGCCCGAGCGCGAGCCCGAGGCCGGGGATCCCGACGCGGCCGAGCCCTCCTCGGTCGCTTGAGGACCGCCTACCTCGGAACCTCGGACTTCGCGGCGACGGTCCTGCGCCGCCTCGCCGCCTCGCCGCACGAGCCTGCGCTCGTCGTCACCCCGCCCGACAGCCGGCGTGGCCGCGGGCGCAAGCTGGCGCCGCCGCCCGTCGCCGAGGCGGCGCGCGAGCTGGGGCTGGGGCTCCACCAGACCGAGAGCGTCAACGATCCGGCGTCGGTGCAGGCGATCCGCGACGCGAAGCCGGGCGCAGTCGCCGTCTGCGCGATCGGCCAGCTGATCGCCGAGCCCCTCCTGAGCGAGTACACGATGCTGAACGTGCACCCGTCGCTGCTGCCGCGGTGGCGCGGCGCGGCGCCGATCGAGCGGGCGATGATGGCCGGGGACACCGAGACCGGCACCGCGATTCTCCGCGTAACGGAGGGTCTCGATTCAGGTCCGATCGCGCTCAGCGAGAAGCTGGCGATCGGCTCCGAGGATTACCACGACGACGTCTCCGCAGAGCTGGCCGAGCAGGGGGGAGAGCTGTTGGTGCGAGCGCTCGACCTGCTGGCGGCGGGCGAGCTCGAGTTCAGCGACCAGGACGAGGCCGATGCCACCTACGCCGAGAAGATCACAGTCGAGGAGCGCCGGCTCGACCCCTCCCGGGACGCCGCCGCACTCGCCTGGCATGTGCGCGCGTTGAACCCGCATATCGGCACCTACCTCCAGCTCGAGGACGGCGAGCGCCTTGGGGTGCGCCGCGCGCGGGCCGTCGAAGGAGCCCCGGCGCCAGGGGAGATCGTCGAGCGGGAGGAGAGGCTGGTGCTCGGCACACCGCAGGCGGCGCTGGAGCTGGAGGTCGTGCAGCCGCCCGGCGGGCGGGCGATGCCGGCGGCCGAGTACCTGCGCGGGCACCCGGTTCCCCACCGGGCGGTCTGACGCCCGTTACCCTCGGTGCATGGCCGAGCGCACCGACGGTGGCCTGGGAGGGCCCGCCGAGACAGATGAGGTTTCCGAGGGCGCGCTGCGGCGCCCCGATTGCCCCGGCTGCGGCGAGCCGTGGCTGCGCCCAGCGCAGCTACCGGGCCGCTTCGTCTGCGTCTACTGCCTGAAGCGCTTCGAGCTCGTGTCGCAGTGCCCCAACTGCGGCGAGCACCAGACGATCAGCCGCATGAGCCGCACCGAGGACATGAAGTGCCAGCACTGCGGCCACTCGATGCTGCGCTCCATCTGACTCGACATGAGCGAGGACATTTACCGCTCGCGGAGGGTCGCTCCCTCGATCCTCTCCGCCGACTTCAGCAGGCTCGGTTCCCAGGTCGCTGAGGTGATGGACGTCGGAGCCCGGGTAATCCACGTCGACGTGATGGACGGGCACTTCGTCCCGCCGATCACGATCGGTCCCCTTGTCGCGGCCTCAATCGCCGATCAGGTTCACGACGCGGGCGGCGTCGTCGACGTGCACCTGATGATCGAATTCCCCGAGCACCACATCGAGGAGTTCGCCAAGGCCGGCGCCGATGCGATCCACATCCACGATGAGGCGACCCCGCACACCAACCGCACCCTCAGCGCGATCCGCGAGCTCGGCTGCCTGGCCGGGATCGCGATCAATCCCGGGACCCCGGCCTCGGCCGTCTCGGAGCTGGGGGACTACGCGGACATCGTGCTCTGCATGACGGTCAACCCCGGCTGGGGCGGCCAGCCGTTCATCCCGGAGTCGCCCGGCAAGGTCGCGCGCCTCCGCGAGGCGCTTCCGGACGGTGTCGCGATCGAGGTCGACGGCGGCATCGACGCAAAGACCGCGCCGGGCGTCGCCGCAGCGGGAGCGAGCCTGTTCGTGGCCGGCTCGGCGCTGTTCGGGACAGATGACCCGGCGGCGGCCTACACGGCGATCGCCGAGGCCGCCGGCGCCGAGTAGCAACTTCAGTCGCATCGCCTGTCGGCCGCCCATCATGAGTCGCGATTGCAGAGCAATCGCTCCATGTAGAGCGGCCTAGGCGCTTCTCGCCGGGGCGTTGAGCACCCCGGCTACCTCTTGCCACCACGCCTTTGCGCCGCCGCCCTCGGCCCGCGCGAAGCGGCGGACCGCCCAGGCGGCGACCTGGCCTCGGCCGCCCACGGCCACCAGCGAGTCGCCGGTGACCGCGTAGCGGCCATCCGCGAGCAGCATCAGGGCACCGGGACTGTCACGCCTCGTCCGCAGGCGCTCGACAACCTCGATCCCCGCGATCCGCTCGGGCCGGCCAGGATCACCGTCCGCCTCCGTCCAGGGGCGCACGTTGAAGATCTGAGGAGAGCCGCGAGGCTGCAGGCGCGGACGGGGCGGCTCGTCGATCGGCCCATCCCGCCAGCGCCGCATCAGCTCCTCGACCTCGCCCCGAAGCTCGCCGCGAACGAGGATGTGGAGCTCGTCGCCGGCCTCGATCTCCGTCGAGCCGCGGGGCGGGATCGCCTCGCCGCGGCGGACGATCACGTTGACGACCGCCTCCCGCGGCAGGCCGAGGTCCCTCACCGGCCGCCCGACGATCGCGGCCTCATCGTCGACGCGGTAGGCGAAGACCTCTCCGCCGAGGGCCCCGATCCTGCCCGCTCTCCACCAGCGGCCGGGGCAGCGCGGGCTCGTCGCTCGTGACCCCCAGGCGCCGCGCCAGCGGTTCGAATGTCGCACCCTGGATCAGGGTCGAGGTGACGACGACGAAGAAGATGATGTTGAAGATCTCGGGACCCTCGGTGAGGCCCTCGATCACCGGGAAGGTCGCGAGCCAGATCGGGATCGCGCCTCGCAGCCCGGCCCAGCCCAGCATCACACGCTCCTGGAGCGAGAAGCGGTCCGTGAGGCTCGCGACGAACGCCGCCAGGGGGCGGGCGATGAAGATCAGCACCGCCGAGATCAGCAGCCCATCGCTCGCGACGTCCAGCAGCTGGCTGGGGAAGACCAGCAGGCCCAGCAGGAAGAAGAGGGAGATCTGCGCGACCCAGCCCAGGCCCTGGTGGAAGGCGACGATAGTCCGCTGGCCGGGCACCTGGCCCGTGCCCAGGAACAGTGCGGTCAGGTAGACGGCCAGGAACCCGGACCCGTAGGCGACCTCGGTGACCCCGTACGCGAGCCCGGCGGCCGCGATCGAGGCGACGGGATAGAGCCCCTGGGTCGGGTAGTCCAGCCTCCTGAAGGCCCAGCGGGCGGCGAGGCCTATCGCCACACCGAACGCCGCCCCGACCACGAGCTTCCCGACCAGTTCCCATGCCATGTCGGGCAGGCCGTACCCCGGGTCCTCGACCCAGGCGATGAACCCGGTGACCAGCAGGAGCGCGACCGGGTCGTTCATCCCCGACTCGCCCTCGAGCGAGCGGGCGACCTTGCGCCGCAGCTTCGACCCGCGCAATACCGAGAAGATCGCGGCCGAGTCCGTGGCCGCGATCGCCGAGCCCAGGATCAGGCCCTCCAGCGTGGAGATGTCCAGCAGCCAGGCCGCTGCGAAACCGGCGATTACCGCGGTGAGGATGGTCCCGACCGTCCCCAGCGAGATCGCGGTCGCCAGCACCGGCCTGATCTCCTTCCAGCCGGCCGTCAGGCCACCCTCGAACAGGATCAGAACCAGGCCGATCGTCCCGAGCGTGCGGGTGAGCTCGGCGTCGTCGAACTCGACGCCGCCGATTCCCTCCGAGCCGACCAGCATTCCCAGGCCCAGGAACAGCAGCAGGCCCGGGACCTTGACCTTGTCCGCGATCAGTGCCGCCGCGATTCCAAGCGCCAGCAGCGAGCCGGCGATCAGGATCAGCTCGGCGTCGTCGATGGCGGCAGCGAGCGGAATCAGGGGCTGCCCTCGTCAGCCGCCGCGAGCTGCAGCTCCATCTCCTCGGTCGAGCCGGGCCGCAGGCCGCCCGCGACGACCGGACGCCGATGCAGCACGTAGAGCGAGGCGCACAGCAGCGCCGCCGCGGCCAGGTAGCCGATCTCGACTCGCAGGAACTCATCGCCGACGAGCGGCACGGCCGTCCAGATCACGAAGGCGATCGCGCACGCGAGCCAGCACATCGCCGCCGCGCGGACCTGGCCCCTCGCCAGCGCGGCCTGGTTCAGGGTCGCGGCGCACAGGTACAGGCCCATGCCCGCGGTGACGATCAGCAGGTCGACGCGGTCGTAGCTGAAGTTGTCGCCGAAGGCGATTTGCATCAGCTCGGGGCCGGCGATCAGCAGCGCGACGCCGAGCAGCGAGGCGAAGGCCGCGATGGCGAGGATGGTGACCCGGACCGAGGCCCGGAAGTCGGCCTCCTCGCCCTCCGCCCGCAGTCGCGTCAGGTGGGGCAGCAGGCTCGTCGAGACGGCCTGGAACAGCTGCAACGGGGCCCGGGCGATCATCAGCACGTTGAAGATGAAGCCCGCCGCCGCCGCGCCCGCGGTGGCGTTCACCAGCAGCGGACCGGCATTGAGGAACGTCTGCTCGCTGAGCATGATCACGAACACCGCCGCCGCAAAGCCGCCTCCCTCGGCCAGCGAGAAGCTGTCGGTAGTGGAGCGATCGCCGGGGGTGCTTCCCCCGGGCGGCTTCGCCGGACTTCCCGGGGGAACACCCCCGACACTCGCTCCATCACTGCCATCCGCGGGGATGCTCGAGGCGCCGCCGCCGGTTGTTCTTCTGAAGAAGGCGAACGGCACGACGACGAGCGAGAGGGTTGGGGCGGCGACTATGCCGAGGGCCACGAAGTCCTGCCCGCTCGCGATGCCCAGGGCGACGAAGAGAGGGAAGGCCGTGCGCGAGACAGATTCCGAGATGATCAGGAAGGCGTAGAGCGTGAGCCGGTGGCTGCCGGCGAGGAAGCCGCGGGCGAAGTAGCTGGCGCCGTAGGCGGCGACGGCCCCGACGCCGATCCAGTACAGGGCCTCGTTGCCATCCAGGAGGTCGTCCTGGATCGGCCCGCGGAGCAGCAGCGCAACCACGACGAACCCGACCGAGATTCCGAGCTGGATCAGCGCCGCCATCCGCACCGGGTGGGAGTAGGGGCGCCCGTGGGCGATGCGCTCGGAGACCGTGCGCGAGAGCAGCTGCTCGACCGGCCGCTGCAGCGTCGAGACGGTGATGAACACGGCCGACCACAGCACCGCGACCTGCCCGTAGTCCTCCTTCGAGAGCTCGTGCGAGGCGACCGCGAAGTAGAGGTAGGTGATCAGCCCCGTGACGCCGACCCCGATCGAGAGCAGGCTTGCGCGCCGGCCGTAGCTGGCCGCCTCGCTGCTGGGACCGCCGCCTGCGCTCGCCGCCATAGGGGCGGACAAGACTAGTGGGCGGTAGACTGGCTGACTGACCAGTCAATCGGCCGTTTTTCGGCGTGCGAGTAGCGCGTCGAGCAACGTCAAGATGAGGACAGCGATGGCCGCGACGGGTACAGAAACCGAATCCGCTCATCTGCGCCGCGCCTTGGAGCTGGCCGAAGCCGGGCGCGGATCCGTCAGCCCCAACCCGCTTGTCGGCGCGGTCCTCGCCGGGCCGGGCGGCGAGGTGATCGGAGAGGGCTTCCATGCCGAGGTGGGCGGCCTGCACGCCGAGCGCGCCGCGCTCGAGGACTGCCGCGCCCGGGGCGCGGACCCGGCCGGCGCCACGCTCTACGTCACGCTCGAGCCCTGCGCCCACCGCGGGCGCCAGCCTCCCTGCACCGAGGCGATCCTCGAGGCCGGGATCGCCCGCGTCGTTTACGCCTCCGACGATCCGACCGAGAAGGCCGCGGGCCGCGGGCCCGGCGTGCTCCGCGACGGCGGCGTCGAGGTGGAGCTTGCGTCGGGCGCCGAGTCGGCCGCCGCGCGGCTGCTGAACCAGCGCTTTCGCAAGCACGCTCGAACCGGGCGCCCCCTCGTCACCTACAAGGCGGCGATGACCCTTGACGGCCGCGTTGCCGCGCCCGGCGGGGACTCCCGCTGGATCTCGGGGGGCGCGAGCCGCGAGCTGGTGCATCGCTGGCGCGCGGAGTGCGACGCGATCGCCGTCGGGATCGGGACCGCGCTGGCCGACGACCCCCTGCTGACCGCCCGCCTCGGTGAGGACGGCGAGGCGGAGGGCTCCGAGGCCGCGGATCCGATGAACCCGGTCAGGGTGGTGTTCGACTCCCGCGCGCGGCTGCCGCTCGACTCCGCGCTGATCGCGTCGGTGGACGAGGCCCCGGTGCTGGTGGTGTGCTCGCCCGACGCCCCCACAACGGCCCGCTCCGCGCTCGAGAAGGCCGGCGCCGAGGTGGTCGCGGTGCCCGGGCGCGATCCCGCCGCTCGGCTCGGCGCCGCGCTCGACGAGCTGGGCCGCCGCGAGATCCAGGACCTGCTCGTGGAGGGCGGCCCGACGCTCGCCGGCGCCCTGTTCGACGCCGGCGAGATCGACGCGATGCGGCTGTTCGTGGCGCCGGTCGTGCTTGGCGCCGGCGAGGCCCGCGCGGTGCTGGAGGGCGAGGGCGTCAAGCGGATCGCCGAGGGCCAGCACCCCCTCGCGATCGAGCACGAGCAGGTGGGCGAGGACCTGCTGATCACGGCGCGGCTGAGGGAGTGGTAGGCGTGTTCACCGGACTAGTTGGAGAGCTGGGCCGCGTCGACGCGCTCGACGCGACCGCGGACGGCGCGCGCATCCGTGTCCGCGCGGAGCTGGCCGGCGAGCTCGCGCCCGGGGACTCGGTGGCGGTCAACGGCGCCTGCCTGACCGCGGCGAGCGCCGCGGATGGCGCCTTCGAGGCCGACGTCATGAACCAGACCCTGGAGCTGACCACGCTCGGAGACCTCTCGAGCGGCGACCCGGTCAACCTCGAGCTTGCCCTGCGGGCCAGCGACCGCCTTGGAGGGCACCTGGTCCAGGGTCACGTCGACGGGACCGGCACCATCGTCTCGGTCGAGCCCGACGGCATCGCGCGCCGGATGCGGGTCGAGCTTCCCGGCGAGCTGCTGCCCTTCGTGGTCGTGCGGGGGTCGATCGCGCTCGAGGGGGTCAGCCTCACCGTGGCGGGGCTCGACGACCCCGTCGTCGAGGTCTCGCTGATCCCCGAGACCTTGGAGCGAACCACCCTCGGCGACCGCGAGCCGGGAGAGCGAGTCAACGTCGAGTGCGACCTGATGGCGCGCTACGTCCAGCGAATGCTGTCCGGCGTGTCACCCTAAGGAGCGAACCATGGCCGAGGCCCAGGAGACGAAGAGCGACCAGGCGCAGGCGCCGTTCGCCACCATCGAGGAGGCGATCGAGGAGATCCGCCGCGGGCGGATGGTCGTCGTCTGCGACGACGAGAACCGCGAGAACGAGGGCGACCTGACGATGGCCGCCCAGTTCGCCACGCCCGAGGCGATCAACTTCATGGCGACCCACGGCCGCGGCCTCATCTGTCTCTCCCTCACCGGCGAGCGCTGCGCCGAGCTGGGCCTTGACCTGATGGCCGCCAAGAACGAGTCCCCGTTCGAGACCGCCTTCACGATCTCGGTCGAGGCCCGCGAGGGCGTCACCACCGGGATCTCGGCACACGACCGCGCCCGCACGATCCAGGTCGCGATCGACCCCCATTCGACCGCCACCGACCTGGTGCAGCCGGGGCACGTGTTCCCGCTGAAGGCAAAGGACGGTGGCGTGCTGGAGCGGACCGGCCAGACCGAGGCCGCGGTTGACCTGGCCCGCCTCGCCGGGCTGATCCCGGCGGGCGTCATCTGCGAGATCATGAACGAGGACGGCACGATGGCCCGCGTCCCGGACCTGGCGCCCTACTGCGAGCAGCACGGGTTGAAGATGGTCACGGTCGCGGACCTGATCGCCTATCGGCGCCGCACCGAGCGCCTGGTCGAGCGGATCGTCTCCACCAAGCTGCCCACCAAGTTCGGCGAGTTCACCGCAGTCGGATACCGCTCGCTGGTGGACGACAAGCACCACGTCGCGATGGTCAAGGGTGAGGTGTCGGGAACGGAGGACGTGCTGGTCCGCGTCCACTCCGAGTGCCTCACCGGCGACGTCTTCCACTCGCTGCGGTGCGACTGCGGGGAGCAGCTGGAGGCGGCTCTCGCGATGATCGAGGAGGAGGGGAGGGGCGTGCTGCTCTATCTCTCCCAGGAGGGCCGCGGCATCGGCCTGCTGAACAAGCTCCGCGCCTACAAGCTCCAGGAAGAGGGCCTGGACACGGTCGACGCGAACATCAAGCTCGGCCTGCCGGCGGACCTGCGCGACTACGGCATCGGCGCTCAGATCCTGGGCGACCTGGGGCTGACCAGCATCCGCATCCTCACCAACAACCCCAAGAAGATCCTCGGCCTGGAGGGCTACGGCCTCTCGGTCACCGAGCAGGTGCCGATCCGCTCGGTGCCCAACCCGCACAACGAGGCCTACCTCGAGGCCAAGCGCGACAAGCTGGGGCACACGCTGCACCACCAGGGCCTGCCGCTCGACGAGCAGCTCCTGCACGAGGAGCACATGAAGGACGCCGAGCGCAGGGATGACGACGGCGGCGTTTGAGCAGTTCAGCGACGAGGAGCGGGCGGCGCTCCAGCCGCTCGAGTTCGCGGTCTGCGTCGCGACCTTCTACGAGGACATCGCTGAGCGCCTGCTGAACGGCGCCGCCGAGGGCTTCGAGCTGGGCGACGTCAGCGAGGCCTCGGTCCACACCTATCGCGTTCCTGGCGCGTTCGAGCTGCCGTTCGCCGCCAGGCTCTGCGCCGAGTCCGGCCGCTTCGCCGGAATCGCCTGCCTCGGCGTCGTGATCCGGGGCGAGACCAGCCACTACGACCACGTCTGCGATCAGACCGCGGCCGGGATCCAGCGGGTCCAGCTCGACGCAGGCGTCCCGGTCGCCTTCGGCGTCATCACCTGCGAGAACATGGACCAGGCGCTGGCCCGCGCGGACGGCAGCAAGCGCGACCAGGGTCGCGGCGCCGCGCTGGTGGCGATGCGGATGGCGCTGCTGAAGGCGCGCGGCTCGATGGCACCTGCAGCCGCTACCCTTACGCGCCTGATGGCCAAGGTCTGTCACAGCTGCGGCAAGAAGCCGGCGTTCGGGAACTCGCGCAGCCACTCGATGGTCGCGACCCGCCGGCGCTTCAATCCGAACCTGCAGAAGGTCCGGATCCAGGACGGCAAGAGCTCGCGCCGCGTCTACGTCTGCGCGCGATGCCTCAAGTCCAACAAGGTCACCAAAGCGATTTAGCGCCCTGATTGACGGCTTCGCCATCAGGTCGCGGCCACGAGCGGCCGCCCGGCATTAGTCGCTTCGGCTGCGCCTCCGCTCCCAAAGAGGGCGGCCTGGTGGCCGCTAGGCTTCCCCCGGCTGATGGCTGATCCCTCGATAGAGAGATTCCGGCGAGTCGTCAGCGCCGCCAGCGCCTATCTGGACGAGCGGCGCCAGGAGGTCAACGACCTCAACGTGTTCCCGGTCGCGGACGGCGACACGGGAGACAACATGGCGCTGACGCTGCGCGCGGTCGCCGACGAGCTCGACCGCCTGGACGGCCAGATGGTGGACGAGATCGGCCGCACCGAGCTGGTCGACGCGCTGGCGCGGGCCGCGCTGATGGGCGCCCGCGGGAACTCGGGAGTGATCCTGAGCCAGATCGTCCGCGGCGCCGCCGAGGAGCTGGCCAGCCGCCCCGGCGAGCTGGTGGACCCGGTGCTGGTCGCCGCGGCGATGGCGCGCGCCGCCGACGCCGCCTACGAGTCGGTGCGCGATCCCGCCGAGGGGACGATGCTGACCGTGTTCAGGGAGATGGCGCACTCGGTCGCCAAGAAGCTCGCTCACATGGAGAACACCAGGCTCGACGGCGACACCAGCTATGAGGAGCAGGACCGGATGCTGGCCGACCTGCTGGAGGAAGTCGTCCGCGACGGCGAGGCCGCGGTCGAGCGGACCCCGGAGCAGCTCGAGGTGCTGAAGGAGTCCGGCGTCGTCGACGCCGGCGCCTACGGGCTGGTGGTGATCATGGCCGGCATCGTCGCGGGGCTGCGCGGGGACATCGAGGCGCCCGAGGTCGCGCACCACCTCCCGGCGGGCGACACGCGGCCGCACCACGCCGACAGCCGCTACCGCTACTGCACCAACTTCATCGTCACCGGCACCGGGCTGGACGGCAGGGCGCGGATGCCGCAGCTGGAGGAGCTGGGCGACTCCGTGCTGGTGGTGGGCGACGAGGCGACCATCAAGGTCCATGTCCACACCGACGAGCCCGAGGCGGCGATGGCGCTGTTCGAGGGCGAGGGCGAGGTCTCCCAGCTCGACGTCGCCGACATGCGCGAGCAGATGGCCGAGCGCACCGCGCGGCTGCAGGCCAGCCGCTGCGGGGTGGTCGCCGTGGTGGCCGGCGAGGGCGTGCGGAAGATCTACGAGGAGCTCGGCGCCTTCGTCGTCGACGGCGGCGAGACATTCAACCCCTCGATATACGACCTGTTGGCCGTGATCCACGAGGTCCCGAGCGAGGAGGTCGTGGTCCTGCCCAACAACCCCAACGTGCTGATGGCGGCCGAGCGCGCGGCGGAGCTGTCGGACAAGCAGACCACGGTGGTGCCCTGCACCTCCCAGCAGGGCGGCCTGGTGGCGATGGTCGAGATGGACCCCTCGCTGTCGGGTGAGGAGAACGCCGAGCGCCTCGGCTCGGCGGTCTCCGGGGTCAGGGTCGGCTCTGTCGCCCCCGCGGCCCGCGACGACGCCCAGAAGCGCTTCGTCACCGGCGACGCGGTCGGCTTCGTGGACGACGCGATCGTCGCCTGGGGTACCCCGGCGCAGGCGCTCGCTCAGACCATGGCCGCCCTCGCCGAGGGTGCCGAGATCCTCACGGTCGTCTGCGGCGAGGGCGCCCCGATCCCGCTCGGGGAGGTGGAGGGCCACGCCCCCGACGCCGCCGAGGTCGAGCTTCACGACGGTGGCCAGCCGCACTACTGGTGGCTGCTGGCGGCTGAGTGACGGCCTCGGCGCCCGGGGTTCTTGGCATCTAGGGGGTCAAATAGACCCCCTATCGAGCAAGAACCCTGGTACAGCGCCCGTTTGCATCGGCCCTCGGGCCTAGCCTTGTGCCGATGGAGGCCGCCTTCGAGCCGCCGCCGGCTTCCGGCGCGAAACCAACGCCGCCCGCCGATGCACCGTATGCGCCGCGGGCGATCGGGGGTGGGAAGCCGCTGGACCGGGAGACCCTGCTCGCCGCCCCGGTCCGCTCTCCGCGTCCCGGCATCCTCGATGCGCCGCTGACGAAGCTCCGCGGGGCGGGGCCGAAGCTGTCCGAGGCGGCCGCCGAGATCGGGGTCTCGAGCCTCGGCGACCTCCTTCGCCACCTGCCGCACTCCTACCGTGACCGCGCTTCTCCGATCGGCCTCGCGGACCTGAAGCTGGGGGAGGAGGCGACGGTCGAGGTCGCTGTGACCAAGGCCGGCAGGGTGCGGCCGACGCGCCGCCGCCGCCTGACCATCCTCGAGGCCGAGGTCGGAGACGGGACGGGCCGGATCACCGCCACCTGGTTCAACCGGGCCTGGCTCGTGGACAAGCTGACGCCGGGGACGAGGCTGCTGCTGCGGGGCAAGCTCGAGAAGCGTGGGTTCAACGTGGCCGAGCACGAGCTGCTGGACCGCGATGAGGGGGCGATGCCCGCCGGGATACACACCACAGGCTTGGTCCCGGTGCACCCCGCATCCGAACGCCTCCGCCCGCAGAAGCTTCGGGAGTGGGCGTGGCAGGCGGCGTCCCTGGCCCCGAGCGCGCTGGAGCCGTTGCCGCGGCGGGCGCAGGTGGCGGACGGGATGCCCGGCGTCGCCGACGCGCTGGTCGCTTCGCACTTCCCCGCCGACGAGGGGCAGGCGGCCGAGGCGCGCCGTCGCTTGGCTTTCGAGGAGCTTCTGCTCTACCAGGCCACGCTCGCGGCGCGGCGCCGGCGCCGCGCGCAGTCCGGCCGGGGACCGAGATCGGGCCCGTCGGCGAGCGGGTGGGCCGCTGGCTCGACTCACTGCCGTTCGAGCCCACCGGCGACCAGCGCGCGGCGCTCGACGACGTCGACGCGGACCTCGCCGGGCCCGAGCCGATGCAGCGGCTGCTGATGGGAGAAGTGGGCAGCGGCAAGACCGTGATCGCGGCATACGCGATGCTGCGAGGGCTCGAGGGGGGGCACCAGGCCGCACTGATGGCGCCGACCGAGACCCTGGCCGAGCAGCACTTCCGCACTCTGGAAACTCTGCTCGCGGCCGAGCCGGCGCCGGTCGCCCTGTTGACGTCGGCGACCCCGAAGCCCCGGCGCGCGGAGCTGCTCGACGCCCTCGCGGGCGGCCAGCCCGCGATCGTCGTCGGCACCCACGCCTTGATCCAAGAGTCTGTCGAGTTCGGCTCCCTCGCCGTGGCGGTCGTTGACGAGCAGCACCGTTTCGGTGTCAGCCAGCGCGCTGCGCTCGACCGCAAGGGGCCGGGGAAGGTGCTTCCGCATGTGCTGCACATGACGGCCACGCCGATTCCACGGACGCTGTCGCTGACGGCATACGGGGACCTCGATACGACGGCACTGCACGAGTTGCCGGCCGGCCGCCGCCCGATCCGCACCTGGGCAGTGGAGGAGGACCGCCGGCCGGGGGCATACGAGTTCATCCGCGAGCAGCTCCGGGCCGGTCGCCAGGCCTACGTCGTCTGCCCGCTGATCTCGGACTCCGAGGAGGTGCGGGCGCGCGCCGCCGAAGCCGAGGCCGAGCGCCTCGCCGCCGGCGAGCTCAGCGACTTCCGGGTGGAGCTGCTGCACGGGCGCATGAGCTCCGACGCGAAGGCCGCGGCGATGGGGCGGTTCGTCGCCGGCGAGGCCCAGGTCCTGGTGGCCACCACGGTGATCGAGGTCGGGGTGGACGTGCCGAACGCGACCGTGATGCTGGTCGAGGGCGCCGAGCGCTTCGGGCTCTCGCAGCTGCACCAGCTGCGGGGACGGGTGGGCCGCGGCGAGCACGAGTCCTTCTGCATCCTCTTCGGCGACGCGGAGGGTGAGAGCGCAAAAGCCCGGCTCGACGCGATCGCGACCGAGAGCGACGGCTTCAAGCTCGCCGAGGTGGACCTGACGATCCGAGGTGAGGGTGAGATCCTCGGGACCCGCCAGCACGGGCTGCCGCGCTTCCGCGCCGCGGTGTTGCCCGAGGACACCGCGATGCTGCTGGAGGCGCGGCGACGGGTGATCGAGATGCTGGACCGGCACGGCTCGCTAGAGGACCCGGCCCTGGGGCCGCTGATGGACGAGGCCCGCCGGCGCTTCGGCGACGAGCGGCGCCAGCAGCTCGCGGCCTAGCCTGCGGCCATGGCCAAGCTGCGGATCAGCGGCGGCGAGCTGCGGGGGCGGCGCCTCGCCGGGCCGCGCCGCGGGAGCGAGCTGCGCCCGACGACCGAGCGGGTGCGCGAAGCGGTGTTCTCGATCCTCGGCGACGTCGGCGGCGCCAGGGTGCTCGATCTCTTCTGCGGCACGGGGGCGCTGGGCCTCGAAGCGCTTTCGCGCGGGGCGGCGCACGCGACCCTGGTCGACTCGGACACGGGCCTGGCCCAGCGCAACGTCGAGGCGCTCGACCTGGGCGGCCGCGCCGAGGTCGTGCGCGCCGACGCGATGCGCTGGCTCGACCGCGCGCCTGAGTCGAGCTTCGATCTCGTACTCTGCGACCCCCCGTATGGCCTCGTCGCCCGCCTCAGCCACGCCCTCGACCAGCCGCTGCGCCGCGCGCTCGCGCCCGGGGGCCGCGTGATGGTCGAGGCCTCACCCCAGGCCCCGCTGGAGCTGGCACTGCCGCTGGCGCTCGAGCGCGCCTACGGCGACACACTCGTACGGCTTCACACGGGGGAGGACGCGTGAGCGCCGAGCAGCCCCGGATCGCGGTCTGCCCGGGCAGCTACGACCCGGTCACGAACGGCCACGTGGACATCATCACGCGCGCCTCGCGCGTATTCGACAAGGTGATCGTCGGGGTCGTGAACCAGCCGATCCGCAAGCAGAAGACGCTGTTCACCGCCGAGGAGCGCAAGGACTTCCTCGAGCAGGCCACCAGCCAGCTCGCCAACGTCGAGGTCGAGGTGTTCTCCAACCTGCTCGTGGACTTCGCGCAGGAGAACGGCGCCACGGCGGTGGTCAAGGGCCTGCGCGCGATCTCCGACTTCGAGTACGAGTTCGAGATGAACCAGCTGAACCGCAAGCTCGCGCCGGAGATCGAGTCGATGTACATCTTCGCCTCGGCCAATTACAGCTTCCTCTCCTCGACGGGCGTCAAGGAGATGGCCACGTTCGGCGGCGACGTCAGCGACCTGGTGCCGGCCCCGGTTGCGGAGGTTTTGGCCGAGCGCCTGAAGCGCTGACGCCTGCCTGCCCGGTGGGCAGGAGCTTGCATTTGGGCATAGAAGAGGTAAACCGCGGCACCAGCCGAAACGGTCCGCGTAAGCTTCCATCCAGTCATGGACGTACTCGTACTCATAGACAAGCTCGATGACCTGGTCCACAACGCGCGGCCTGTGCCGCTCACGGACCAGGTGCGCGTCGACCGCGAGGAGATCTACGACCTCCTCGACCAGATGCGCGCCACGATCCCCGAGGAGATCAAGCAGGCCCGGTGGATCGTCAAGGAGCGCCAGGAGATGCTGGCCGAAGCGAAGCGCGAGGCCGAGCGGATCGTCAAGGAGGCGCGCGAGCAGCAGCAGCGGCTCGTCGCCAACGAGGAGATCACCCGCCAGGCAGAGCGCGCCGCCGAGGAGATCGTCGAGGAGGCCCGCGAGCGCGAGCGTGAAATCCGCTTGGGCGCCGAGGACTACGCCGACGACATCCTCTCGACGCTCGAGGTCAACCTCCAGAAGTTCCTGCAGGCCGTGCAGCGAGGCCGCGACCGGCTCCAGGGCCGCGAGCGCGAGCCCTCCGAGATCGGTTAGCTCGGCTCCGAAGCGCAGTTAGGCTCCTTCCCCCGAGGGAAGGAGCAAGCGTGGGCGAGAGGTGGTTCAGCGACGAGGAGCTGGCGGAGATGTCGCGACCGACGATGGACGTCGCGATCGAGGCGATGGAGGCCGGCGACCTGGATCGAGCCAGGGAGTTATGCGAGCGCGAGAAGCACGAGTCCCAGTTCATGCACGACATGCTGGTCGACGGCATGGCGGGCCTGATCTCGTTCGTCAAGGAGAAGATGGGCGACGAGGGCGTGCGCGAGGCCTGGGAGTGGAGCCTGGAGCGCAGCTGGAAGGACACCGTCGGCAAGATCGACGCGATCGACCGCCGGACAATCGCCCAGTCCCTGGCCGCGACCTGGCGCGGACACTCGACCGGAGGTGTCGGCCCCAATCCCGGCGCATTCGAGATCTCGGAGGACGACGAGAAGCTCACCTTCACGATGAACCCGTGCGGCTCCGGACAGCGGCTCGTGCGCAACGGCCGCTACGGGCCCGATGGCTGGGGCGTCACCGACTCCGCCCACGACTGGTCCTATGGGCGCGAGGGCTTCCCGCTCTACTGCACCCACTGCGCGTTCATGAACGAACTGGGGCCGATCAACTGGATCGGCTACCCGGTCTATCCGTCCGAGCCTCCCGAGGACTTCGAGCGCGACCCCTGCGTCTGGCACTGGTACAAGGACCCGGCCGACATCCCCGACCGCCATTGGAAGCGCTACGGGCTTGAGCGCAGCCGAGACTGAGGACGAGCTGGCGGCGGGCGTGCGGGCCGTGCTGGCCGAGGTCGGGGAGGACCCCGGCGAGCTCGCCCTGAGCTCGATCCCCGGAGGCGCCTCGCGGGAGACCTGGATGGTCGAAGGAGGCGGCGGCCGCTGGGCACTGCGCAGGGACCCCAAGGGGTCGGTCTCGCTGGTGCCGATGGCCGAGGAGTTCGAACTCGTCAAGGCCGCGTCGGCGGCCGGGGTCCCCGTCCCCGAGCCCCTCGCGTTCGAGCCAGAGGGCGGGCGCTTCGGCCCTCCCGGGATGCTGATGGCGTACGTGGAGGGCACCTCGGTGGCGCCGCGCGTGCTGCGCAAGGCCGAGTACGAAACGGCCAGGGGCGCGCTCACGGCGCAGCTCGCCGAAGCCCTGGCCCGCGTCCACACGATGCCGGCGGCGGCCGTGGCGAACGCGCTCCCGCCGGCGCCTGAGGACCCCGTGCTGGACCAGATCGGCGAGTGGGAGCGCCAGCTCGACGAGATCGGCGAGCCGCTCCCCACGGTGGAGCTGGGGCTGCGCTGGCTCCGCGCCAACGCGCCCGATCCGGTGGAGCCGCGGCTGGTGCATGGCGACTTTCGGCTCGGCAACTTCATCGTCGGCGAGCAGGGCCTGGAGGCGGTGATCGACTGGGAGCTGGCGCACCTGGGCGACCCCGCCGAGGACATCGGCTGGCTCTGCATCCGCTCCTGGCGCTTCGGCAACGACCAGCTGCCGGTGGCCGGGGTGGGGTCGCTGGAGGAGTTCGTCCCGGCGTACGAGGCAGCGGGCGGCGGCTCGGTCGATCGGCACCGCGTCCACTACTGGGAGGTCTTCGGCAACGTCAAATGGGCCGTGATCTGCGCCAGGCAGGCACAGGATCACCTCCGCGGGAAACGGCGCAGCCACGAGCTCGCCTCCCTCGGCCGCCGCATCTGCGAGCCCGAGTGGGACATGCTCCAGCTCGTGCGGGGCGAGGCCGCGTGACCCAGGACCGCCCGGAAGCCCCGGAGCTGCTGGAGGCCGTCGCCGAGTACCTGTTCGCCGAGCTGCGCCCGGAGGTGCCGAGCGAGCAGCGATTCCGCGTGCTGGTGGCGGCCAACGTCTGCGCCGTGGTCGCGAGGGAGCTTCGAGCGGGCGACGCACCGACCATCGCCGACGACGAGCTGTTCGCCGAGCTGCTTGGAGGCGAGGAGGGGGCGCACCCGAGCTCGCGCGGCGGATCAGGGCCGGCGACTTCGACGAGCGCATGGACGAGCTCGCTGACCGCCTCGCCGAGCACGTCGCCCGCAAGCTCGAGATCGCCCGCCCGGGCTACACCGACCGGGGGCCTAGTTCCGGCGCTCGGAGCCCAGGGTGAAGGTGTTGAGCCCCATGCCCCCGTCGACCGCGATCTCCTGCCCTGACACCTGGGCCTGCTCCTCCGCGCAGAGATAGGAGACCGTGGCCGCGACCTCCCCGGGCTGCACCATTCGCCCGGAGGGCAGCAGCGGCATCAGGCGCTCGAGCACCTCGTCGGGCATCGCCTTGACCTTCTCGGTCTCGACCATGCCCGGCAGCACGGCGTTTGCGGTGATGCCGTGGTGCGCGTTCTCGGCGGCCACCGTCTTCACCATGCCCAGCACGCCGGCCTTGGAGGCCGAGTAGGCGACCTGCCCGCGCAGCCCCGTCTTCGCGGCGCCCGAGGAGATCGCGACGATGCGGCCCCAGGAACGCTCGCGCATCCCCGGCAGGCAGGCCTGGACGGTGCGAAAGGCGCCCGTGAGATTGACCTCGATGTCGCGGGCCCACTGCTCCGCGGTCATCCGATGCGCGGGTGCGATCGTGTCCACGATCGCGGCGTTGGCGACGCAGACGTCGATCTCGGCCAGGTCCGGCAGCTCGTCGGCCGCAAGGTCCACCGTCAGGTCGCACCCCTCGGCCCTGTCGAGCGTCGTCACCTCCATGCCGTCGGCGCGAAGCCGCCCGGCGATCGCCGCTCCGATCCCTCCAGCGGCGCCTGTGACGAGCGCCGCCGGCCCCGGACGCGAAGCGGAGGAGCCGGCTCTGACGGGTTCACAGCTGCGTCTCGTGTTGGCCGGCGCGGCCGGCGTCGGTCTTCTCATAGAAGCGCTCCAGCATCGCCATCGTCTCGTCGGGGTCGGCGCAGGTGTAGGCGTTCCAGGCCTCGGCCCTGAGCTGCTGGTCGAGCGGCTGGCCGATCACGTCCAGGATCGTCTGCTTGGCCGAGCGCACCGCCCGCTGGGAGTTGCGCAGGATCTGGCGGGCGACGGTCTCCGCCTCCTCCATCAGCGACTCGTGGGGCACGACCTTCGAGACCAGGTTCCACTCCAGCGCCTGGCGGGCGTCGATCGGCTCGGCGGTGAGCAGCATGTGCATGGCGACGCCGACGCCGCCGGAGTTGACCAGGCGGACCAGGCCGCCGTCGCCGTGGTGGAAGCCCCGCCTTGCCTCGAACGAGCCGAACATTGCGCGATCTGAGGCGATGCGGACGTCGCAGGCCAGCGCCGTCTCGAAGCCGCCGGCGAGCGCCCAGCCGTTGACGGCCCCGACGATCGGCTTCGGGATGCGGTGCATGCCGCGCGTGAAGCCGTTCAGGCCCAGCTCGACGATCTCGCGCACATCGTCAGGCCCGGCGTCGCGCATGATCGGCGGGATGTACTCCTTCAGGTCCGCGCCTGCGCAGAAGGCGTCGTCGCCGGCCCCGGTGAGGATGGCCACGTCGACCGAGTCGTCCTCGGCGAAGTCGGCCCAGGCTGCGATCATCGCCTTGTGCACCTCGGGGCTGACCGCGTTGCGGGCCTCGGGACGGTTGATCGTCACGTACGCGATCCGGCCGCGCTTCTCGTACAGCACCGGCCCGTCGCCGGTGGGTGGCGGCCCCGGGGCGTCTGGGTTGTGGTGTCCGGGCATCTGTCCTCCTCGAGTCGCTTGGCGACGCGGATGCTAAGGCGGGCTCCGCGTGCCCGTCTTGACTGGCGACTGCTGGGGCCGGTAGGGTCGCATCGGAGCGGGGAGGAAACGACCTCAACGCACAGAGAGGGGACACCATGCTGACTCGCATGCGCCGACACATGAGCTTTGCCAACGTGATGTCGGTTATCGCCGTCTTCTTGGCGATTGGCGGTGGCGCCTACGCCGCCAAGAAGATCAACGGCAAGTCGATCAAGAACAACTCGATCCCGGCCAAGAAGCTGAAGAAGGGCGTCCTCACGAAGCTCGACAAGTGCCCGTCCAACGCGCCGAACAAGGTCAGCGGCATCTGTTACGGCCCGTCACAGGCGCCGACGAACTGGGACGCGGCCCTGCAGCAGGGCTGTCGCCCCCAGAACCTGCGGCTGCCGACGATCGGCGAGGCGCTGCTGGTCATGACCCAGGTTGGTGGAGGTCAGACGAACGAGACCTGGACCGACGAGGTGACGGACATCTCGGCCTCTCAACGCGCCTTCGTGAAGGCGCCCGGGGATCCCCTTGGGCAGGTCTTCACCGTCGCACCGGGGACGCTGCACCCCTACCGCTGCGTGATCAACGCGACGAACTAGGGCCTGAGAGAGGATGCGACCTGAGCCCGCGCCCCGGCGCGGGCTCAGTCGTAGGTGGCGCGGACGACCGCGAGGTCATCCGCGCGCCACGTCACCTCGCCGCCGCACCAGTCGGCCAGCTCCTCGGCGGTGTCGGGGAAGTCGAACTCGGGGTCGATCGGCGTCACCTGCTTGCTCGGCCTTGACCACGTCGCCGATCACCAGCGCCTTCGCCTGCTCGCGGACCCGCCGGAACAGCATCTGCTTCTGGTCGTCGGTCAGGTGGTGGACCGAGAGCACGGAGATCACCAGGTCCCAGGGCCCGTCGGGAAGCGGGTCCTCCATCCGCGCCAGCATCACGCCGTCGTATTCCTCGCGCAGGCGGAAGACCATCTCGGGGCTGGAGTCGAGCCCGATCACCCAGGCGTCGGGGTAGGACTCCAGCAGCACCCGGGTCGTCTCGCCGGTTCCCATGCCCAGCTCCAGCACCCGCTCGGGTGCGAAGGGGATCGCGTCGACCGCGGCCCGCTGCAGCTCGTCGAAGCGGGGCACCTCGGCGCGGATCTCCTCGCAGGTAGGTCTCGGGGTTCCAGTGGAACTGGCTCACGGGGCGGCAACCGTAGCTCAGCGGCCAACGCCGGCGGCGGGTCTCGCCGGGGTGGCTAAGGTCAAAGGCATGCACGTAGAAGCGGGCATCGTCGACCTCGAGCGCCTGTCGCTCTCCCATGGCCAGGCTCGAGCGCTGGACCTGGAGGTCCCCCTCGCGCCAGTGGAGCTGGGAGGCCAGCGCTACGAGCCGGCCGGCGGCGGAGCGGAGGCGCGCGCTGGACGTCTCGCGCACCAGCACCGGCTACGCGCTGCGGCTCCGCTACGAGACCGAGCTGGCCGGGCCCTGCGTGCGCTGCCTCGAGGACGCCCGCCTGGAGCTGGCCGTCGACGCGCGCGAGGTGGACCAGCCCGGCGCCGCGCGATGAGGAGCTGCGCAGCCCCTACGTCACCGACGGCCGGCTGGACCTGGAGCGCTGGGCCAACGACGCCATGGTGCTGGGTCTGCCCGCCCAGCCGCTGTGCCGCGACGACTGCGCCGGACTCTGCCCGGTCTGCGGCGAGTCCCTCAACGACTCCGATCCCGAGGCGCACAAGCACGGGGGAGGGGGCGACCCGCGCATGGCCAAGCTCAGGGACCTGAAGCTCGACTAGCTACCATCAGCGCCTCTCATGGCCGTCCCGAAGAAGAAGCAGGGCCGCGCGCGTACGCGCAAGCGCCGCGCCAACCACAAGGCGAGCTCCCCGCGGCTGAACGAGTGCCCGCGCTGCCACAGCCCGCGGCTGCCGCACCGCGTCTGCCCGACCTGCGGCACCTACGCCGGCCGCGAGGTCATCAGCCACGAGGTCCCCGAGACCGCCGCGGCTCCGCAGCCCGAACAGGAGTGACCGGGACTCTCCCGTCTGCCGGAGGAGGCTGCGGTTGAAGATCGCCCTCGACGCCTACGGCACCGACACGGGTCCCGAGGTGGTGATGGAAGGCGCCAGGATCGCCGCGGCTGACGGCATCCTCGTCCGGGTCTTCGGGCCGGCATCGCTGGAGGGAACCGATGGGGTCGAGGTCGTGCCCGCCGGCAGTTGGATCGCCAACGATGCAGATCCCGTGGCCGCCGTGCGCTCCACCCCCGGCGCCTCGGTGGTGATGGCAGCGGCCGACGTAGCCGAGGGAAGCTCCGCCGCCCTGGTCAGCGCCGGGTCCACCGGCGCGACGATGACCGCTGCGCTATTCGCGCTGAAGAGGCTTCGGGGCGTCCACCGTCCCGCGCTCGGCTGCTCAGATCCCGCGTCCCCGCGCGTCGGGGGCGGCCGCGAACGATGCTCTTCCTCGACGTCGGCGCCAACACCGAGGTCCGCCCCCAGCACCTGATCCAGTTCGCGTACCTGGGCTCGGCCTTCAGCCAGGCGGTGCTGGGCGTCGAGCGGCCGCGGGTGGCCCTGCTTTCGGTCGGCGAGGAGCAGAAGAAGGGCAACCCCGACGTCGTCGAGGCACACGCGTCGCTCGCCGAAGCGGACTCGATCGACTTCATCGGCAACGTCGAGGGCCGCGACCTGCTGACGGGGGTCGCGGACGTGATCGTCACCGACGGCTTCACGGGCAACGTCACCCTGAAGACGCTGGAGGGAACCGCGAGGGCGGTGGCCGGCGCCGTCCGCGACGCGGCCCGCTCCGGCCCGATCTCCGCGGCGGGCGGGCTCCTGCTGCGTCCCGCGCTCGGTGGCCTGCGCCGCGGACTCGACCCGAACGCGGTGGGCGGCGCGGTGCTGCTCGGCCTACGCGGGGTCGCCGTGGTCGCCCACGGCAGCTCGACGCCTGAGGGGATCGCCAACGCGGTTCGCCTGGCCGACCGCGCCGTGCGCGAGCGGGCGGTCGAGCGGACCGCCGAGACCCTGCGCGCCTCCGGCGCCACCCGCGACGCCCTGCGCGACGCGCCCCCTGTGCCGGCAGGCGAGTGAGGAATAATGGCGGCGATGGAACGCGACGAGGTGATGAAGCTCGTCCGGGACCACCTGGTGACCGAGCTCGAGGTCGATCCGGAGCGGATCAAGCCCGAGACGCGGTTCCGCGAGGACCTGGACGCCGACTCGCTTGACCTCTACGAGCTCGTGATGGAGCTCGAGGACCGCTACGGCATCCGGGTCAGCGAGGAGGAGGCGGCCGAGATCGAGACCGTCGGCGACGCGGTCGACTTCGTTTGCTCACGGGCGCCCGCGTAGGGGAGGAGGGGTCTTGACGAGCTGATGGACCAAGCATCCGCCCGGCTGGCGGAGCTGTTCGCGGACGCCCCCGAAGAGCTGCGCCGGCAGGCCCTCAGCCACTCCTCCTGGGTCGAGCGACGGGTCGACGCCTTCGGGCGCCTGGCCTTCCTCGGTGACAGCGTGCTCGGCCTCGCCGTCGCCTCGGAGCTGTTCCGCGGCGCTGGACCAGTCCGACATCGGGGAGCTGACCAAGATCCACAACCAGGCCGTCAGCGGCCGCGCCTGCGCCGAGGTCGCGCGGAGCATGGACCTGGGGCAGATGCTCCGCGACAGCGCGCCCGACGAGGGCACCGGCGTCCCGGCCGAGACGCTGATCTCCTCCGAGCGCACCATGGCCTCGGTCTGCGAGGCGGTGATCGGAGCCTGCTACATGGCCCACGGCTTCGAGCCGACCGCGGCGGCCATCATCGAGGCCTTCCAGGGCGAGATCGACTACGCGCGGCGCGAGCGACTGGACTTCAAGTCCGAGCTGCAGGAGCGGCTCGCGCGCGACGGGGCCACCGTAAGCTACGAGGTGACCGACGAGGCGGGCCCTCCTCACCGGCGGCGGTTCGAGGTTCGCGCCACCGTGGACGGCGAGGAGCTCGGTGCCGGCTCGGGGAAGAGCAAGAAGGAGGCCGAGCAGGCCGCGGCTGAGCGGGCGCTGCAGGCGCTCGCGCGCTGACCGGCCGGGGGTGGTGGTTAGCGTCCGAATCGATCGCGAGGCTTTGCGCGCGCAGAACACATGTATCTGAAGGAGATCAACCTCAAGGGGTTCAAGTCGTTCCCCGACCGCACCCGGCTGAGCTTCAGCCAGGGCGTCAGCGTGATCGTCGGACCCAACGGCTGCGGCAAGTCCAACATCACGGACGCCGTGCTCTGGGCGCTGGGCGAGCAGAGCCCGCTGGCCGTGCGCGGGCAGTCGATGCGGGACGTGATCTTCGCCGGCGGCAAGGGACAGTCCCGCCGCCGCTTCGCCGAGGTCGAGGTCGTGATCGACAACTCGGAGGGCCTCGCCGCCAGCGAGTTCTCGGAGATCTCGATCACGCGGCGGATCGAGCGCAACGGCGACGGCGAGTACCGCCTCAACGGGGCTCGATGCAGGTTGGCCGATGTGTTGGAGGTCCTCTCCGACACCAACATGGGCCGCGAGATGCACTCGGTCATCAGCCAGGGCCGGGTCGAGGCGATCGTCAACTCGAAGCCGCGCGACCGCCGCCTTCTGATCGAGGAGGCCGCCGGCCTGGGCAAGCACCGCAAGCGCCGCCACCGCGCGCAGCTGAAGCTGGACCGCACCCGCGAGAACCTCGACCGCGCGATCGACGTGGAGCGCGAGGCCCGCTCCCGCCTGCGGCCGCTGAAGCGCCAGGCCGAGGCCGCGGAGCGCACCGCGAAGCTGGTGATCGAGGAGGCCGAGCTGAGGGCGATCCTGGTCGCCGGCGAGCTGCGGGAGCACGAGGACCAGCTGGAGGCGGCCGAGGGCGGGCTGGCCGGCATCCGCGGCCAGCGCGACGAGCTCGAGGGTCGGCTGGAGCAGGTGCGAGAGCGCCGCACCGCGATCGAGGAGCGGGTCGCGTCCGGCGAGGACGAGCGCCGCGAGCAGGGTCAGAGGCTGGCCGACGCCCGGGGCGCCCTGGAGCGCGTGCGGGCCCGCTCGGAGGCCATCGACTCCTCCCTGCGGGACCTCCGCTCGGGGCTGGGCGAGCGCCAGCTGCAGCTCGAGCAGCTCGACGAGGGGCCCGAGATCGGCCGCGCCGCGGCGGAGCGCGTGAAGGAGCTGGAGGCCGCCCTGGCCGCCCTCGGCGACGGGGAGGACGGGGGCGAGCTGGCCCAGCTGCGCGAGCAGGCCGCCGAGGCGGAGCGCGCGCGGGCCGAGGCCGAGGCCGCCATGCCGGCCCTGACCGAGACCGCCGAGCAGGCCGCCGGGCCTACAAGCGAGCGACCGAAGCCAGGGACCTGGCACGCGCCGAGGCCGGCAAGGCCGCCGAGCGGCGCGCCGCCCTGGAGGGCGAGCTCGCCGCGGTCGAGGCGAAGCTGGCCCGCGCGGCGATGGAGGGCGCCGACGAGGTCCTGGCGGGGCATGATCGAGACCGGCCCCGGCATCGAGCGCGCCCTCTCGGCGGCGCTCGGCGAGCGCCTGCGGGCCGCCGTCGTCGGCTCCGTCGAGGAGGGCGTTGGAAAGCTGAGCGAGGACGGCGAGGGCGCCTCGCGGGCGCTGGTGGCCGGCGCGCCCGAGGGTGCCCCGGCGGGCGAGCCGCCGACCGAGGGCGCGAGGCGGGTGCTCGACCTGGTCGAGGCCGATGGCCCGGCGCGCGAGGTGGCCGACCGGCTGCTGGCCGATGCCTGGCTCGTGGACGACCTCGCCGAGCTGCCCGAGGGCTTCCGCGGCATCGCGGTCACCATCGACGGTGACGCCTACGACGGCGCCGTCGGCGAGCTGCGGCGCCTGCCCCGGGAGGGCACCGACCCCGCGCTGGCCGCCCGCTCGGCCCGCGAGGAGCTGGCATCGCGGCTTGCCCAGCGGCGCAAGACCGAGGAGCGGGCGGCGAAGGACCTGGAGCGCGCCGAGGACTCCCTCGCCGGGGCTCGGGCACAGCGCGACCAGAGCGACTACGCGCTGCGCGAGGCGCGCAGGCGCCTTGACCAGGCGGCCGAGGAGGCCAGCCGCACCGCATGGCTCGCCGAGCGCCGCGCCGAGCGCGACGAGGACGGCGCCGCCACCGTCAAGCGGGCCCGCCTGGAGGCCGAGCTCAACGCCGAGCGCCGCCACGTCGAGGCCTCGGAGGAGGCCGCCGAGGCGCGCCGCCGCGACCAGGAGCAGCTGCGCCAGAGGATCGAGCTCGAGAGCCGGACGCTGCCCGCGCTGGAGCGCGCCGGCGCCGCCCTGTCCGCCGTCGCCGAGCGGCTCGGGCGCCAGGTGGACGCGCTGGGGGCTCCGGCCGGTGATGAGGGCGGAGGAGAGGTCGCGGCCGAGCTGCGCGAGTGCTCCCAGCAGGAGTACGGCCTGCAGGCCGAGATGCGCGAGATCAGCGAGTCGCTCACGACCTCCGAGGTCGAGGCCTCGCAGCTGCGCCAGCGCCGCGACGAGGGACGCACCGAGCTGGAGCGCCTCGGGCGCGACCCTGGAGCGCGAGCTGGGGGTCGCCGACCAGGTGCTGCCGGTGGAGGAGCGCGAGCAGGTCGAGGTCAAGCTCCAGCGCCTGCTGCGCCGTCGCGAGCAGATCGGCCCGGTCAACCCGCTGGCCGAGCGCGAGTACGCCGAGGCGAGCGAACACGTCAAGGACCTGGCCACCCAGCGCAAGGACCTCGAGGCGGCTCTGGGCGAGCTGCGGTCCCTGATCCGCCGCACCGACAAGGAGATCGCCGACGCCTTCGAGCAGACCTTCGAGGCGACGGCGCGCAACTTCGAGGAGATGGTCGCCGAGCTGTTCCCCGGCGGCCGCGGGCGCCTGCGCCGCATCGACGTCGGCCCGCGGCCCGTCCCCGTTCCGCAAAACGGGGACGGGGAGACCGCGGAGGAGGGCGAGGCCGCGGCAGAAGGAGACCGACGAGTTCGGCGCGCCCAAGGACGAGGCCTGGGGCGTCGAGATCGAGGTCACCCCGGCCGGCAAGTCAACCCGCCGCCTGACGCTGCTGTCGGGTGGCGAGAAGTCTCTGGTCGCGCTGGCGTTCGTGTTCGCGGTGCTGATGGCCCGCCCGTGCCCCTTCTACATCCTGGACGAGGTCGAGGCCGCCCTGGACGACATCAACATCGACCGCTTCCTGCGGCTGGTGCGCCGCTTCTCCGAGCGCTCCCAGTTCATCGTCGTCACCCACCAGAAGCGAACCATGGACGCCGCCGACATCCTCTACGGCGTCAGCATGGGCGGGGACGGCATCACCAAGGTCGTCTCGCGCAAGCTGCCTCGCGACGGAGAGCTCCAGCCGGGCGACGTCCCGGAGGCGGACGCCGCCGCGGCTGAAGCGGCCTAGGGCCCTGCGAACCCCGCGCGGCGGTTTATTCCAAGAGCGATCTAGGCTGCCCGGATGGACGCGGACTGGCGCAGGGCCTTCGACCTCGGTGACGGGGCGGAGGCCCCCGAGCCCGAGGGCGGGGACGACAGCGAGGGTGTCTTCTCGCGGCTGCGCCAGGGGCTCTCGCGCAGCCGCCAGGCCCTGACCGCAGAGCTCGGCGCCAGCATCTCCGATCGCGTCGACGAGCAGACCTGGGAGGGGCTGGAGGAGGCCCTGATCCTGGCCGACGTCGGTGCGCCCACCACGGCCGCGGTCGTGCGCCGCCTCGAGGACGAGGCCGAGGCCGGAAAGGTCGGCGGCGGCGCGCAGCTGCGAGAGCGTCTGATCGAGCTGCTGGCGGAGACGGCCAGTCCGGAGGAGGACGCCCGCATCGACCTCAGCAGCCGGCCCGCGGTGATCATGGTCGTCGGCGTCAATGGCACAGGCAAGACGACGACGATCGGCAAGATCGCCTGGCACCTCCAGCAGGAACTCGGGCTGGACGTCGTCGTCGGCGCGGCCGATACCTACCGCGCCGCCGCGGTCGAGCAGCTGACCGAGTGGGCCGAGCGCGCCGGTTGCCAGATCGTCAAGGGGACCGAGGGCGGCGACCCGGGGGCGGTCGCCTTCGACGCGGTCGAGGCCGCGAAGGCGCGTGGTGCCGACGTCGTCATCTGCGACACCGCCGGCCGCCTCCACACCAAGGGCAACCTGATGGAGGAGCTGTCCAAGGTCCGGCGGGTCGTCTCGAAGCAGCTCGAGGGCGCCCCGCAGGAGACCCTGGTGGTGATCGACGCGACCACGGGCCAGAACGGCGTCCGCCAGGCGCAGGAGTTCGGCAAGGCGGTGGAGGTCACGGGCGCCGTGCTCACGAAGCTAGACGGCTCCGCGAAGGGCGGGGTGGTGCTGGCGATCGCATCGGAGCTGGGCATCCCGGTGAAGCTGATCGGGATCGGCGAGTCCCTGGAGGATCTGCGCCCCTTCGACGCCGAGCAGTTCGCACGGGCGCTGCTGGAGGAATGAGGCCGCTAGAGTCCCGCGCCGTGTCTGCCCGACTCCTGATCGCGGCCGCGGTCGCGGCGCTGGCACTTGGGCTGGCCGCCTGCGGCGACGATGACGATTCCTCCTCGGATGGGGGAACGGCCACGGAGGCGGCCGAGGCCGAGGTGGATAACACCGATCTGAAGAAGAAGCCGGCCATCACGACGACCGGCGACGAGTCCCCGGGGGCGCTGATCGTCGAGGACATCGTCGTCGGCAAGGGCCCTGTGGCGAAATCAGGTGACCAGATCAGCGTCCAGTATGTCGGCGCTCTTTACTCGGACGGGACCGAGTTCGACACCTCCTGGGACACCGGCCAGCCGTTCGAGTTCGAGCTGGGCTCCGGCGGGGTGATCCAAGGCTGGGATACGGGCCTCGAGGGCATGAAGGTCGGCGGCCGCCGCGAGCTTGTGATCCCGCCGGACCTCGCCTACGGCCCGACCGGGCAGGCGCCGACGATTCCGCCCGACGCCACGCTCGTATTCGTCGTCGACCTCCTGGACGTCAAGTAGGCCTGAGCGGATCCGCGGCGAATGAGGGCCTGGGATGAGGAGAAGGGCCCTGCTCGCCGCCGTGACGATTGCGCTCTGCGCCGCGCCGACGGTCCCTGCCGCCTGGGCGTCCTCGGACTTCCTGACCAGCACCGAGTCCCGCCTGGCGGGGACGACGCTCTCGCTCGCGGGCCGCGGCGACACCGAGCTGCTCCACCGCGTCCACCTGCGGGGGCGGGTCCCGATCCCCGGCCCTGACCGATGGGTGACCGTGACCGTCAGGCGCGAGGGCAAGGTCGTCCGCACCAGGACGCTGCGCGCCGACCCGGTCACCGGGACCTACCGCATGCGCGTGCGCCTCAAGGGGTGCTGCGACTACGTCGCGCAGGCCGCGCACGGAAGCGACGTCTCCAGCTCGGTGCCGTTCGAGGCGACGGTGCCCGCCGAGCTGGAGGACGGGCGCCGGCAGACGCTGCTCTTCAACCGCCTGCTGCGCCGCGCCGGCTACCACATGGGCGACGAGGTCACCGACCAGGTGGACGAGGCCACCGGCCTCGGGATCATGGCCCTGCGCAAGGTCAACGACCTCTACCGCTCCGAGTCCTATGACCCGGCGCTGTTCGAGATGCTGCTGCGCGGCGACGGGGAGTTCGAGCCCATCCACACCGAGGCGGGCCGCCACGTCGAGGTCGACATCTCACGCCAGGTGATGGCCCTGGTCGAGGACGGCGAGGTCAGCGACGTCTTCCACGTCTCGACCGGCTCCGGCGGCACCCCGACAGGGCAGTGGAGCTTCTACGACAAGGGCCCGGGCTACAACGCCAAAGGCATGTACTACTCGGTCTACTACGACGGCAACTACGCGACCCACGGCTACTCGTCGGTCCCCACGTACCCCGCGAGCCACGGCTGCACCCGCAACTCGATCGCCTACGCGTACTACGTCTACGACTGGATCGAGCTCGGCGACATGATGTACGTCTATTACTGAGCTCCGGCCTTCGCGGCCGCCGCGGCCTCGGCGCCTCCGTTGCGCCGGTACATGAGCCGCGCGAAGAGCCCCGCCGAGATGAACATGAACGAGGCGTAGACGGCGGCCGGGATCGTCAGCACGGTAGCGATCGACGCGCCGACCGCGATCGCGAGGGCGGTGTTGTGGACCCCGAGCTCGATCGCGATCGCCGTCGCCTGGCGGTCGTCCAGGCGGGCCAGGCGCGAGACCGTGAATGAGATCGCCATCGCAGCCAGGTTGAGCGTGATGGTCGCGCCCGCGACCTCGGTGAAGTTCTCGGTCACCCGGTCGTTCTCCGCCGCGATCACGCCGATCACGATCGCCAGGAAAACGCCGAAGGCGATCCTCTGGAAGGCCTGCCGGCGTCGCGCGACCCACTCGGCCCGGTTCGCCCGCAGCCACATCCCGATCGCGAGCGGCACCACCGTGATCAGCAGCGCACGGAGCGCGACCCCCAGCATGTTCACGTCCTCGTCGAGCCCGGGAGCGCCGAAGTGGTCGATCGCGAGCGTCAGGAACAGGGGCACGGTGATCACCGACGCCACGCTCGAGATCCCCGTGATCGAGATCGAGAGGGCGGTGTCGCCGCGGGCCAGGTGGGTGAGCAGGTTCGCCATCGTCCCGCCGGGGGAGGCTCCGAGCAGCACCAGTCCCACCGCGAGCGCGGCGTCGAGCGAGAACAGCTCCGCGATCCCGAACGCCAGCAGAGGGGAGACGATCGCCAGGTTCAAGACCCCGATCGTGATCCCACGGGGCTCCACCACGATCCGCCGGAAGTCGGCGGTGCTCAGGTGCATGCCGAGGCTGACCATGATCACCGCAAGGGCGATCGGCAACAGGACCGTTGCGAAGACGGAGTCCTCCACGCAGGTAGTTCTAAGGCCTCACGGGCGGGCTAAGCTGGCTCGTCCATGTTCGACCAGCTCTCAGAGCGCCTCCAGGGCGTGCTCTCCGACGTCCGCCAGCGGGGAAAGCTCTCCGAGGACGACGTCAACAAGGCCCTGCGCGAGGTGCGCCTCGCCCTGCTCGAGGCCGACGTCAACTTCAAGGTCGTCAAGGACTTCACCGCCTCGCTGCGCGAGCGCCTCGCGGGCGCCGAGGTCTCGGAAGCGCTGAACCCGGGCCAGACCGTCGTCCAGGCGGTCAACGACGAGCTCACCGAGCTGATGGGCGGCTCCGGCCACGAGCTCGTCTTCGCCCCGAGCCCGCCCACCGTGGTCCTGATGGCCGGGCTGCAGGGCTCGGGTAAGACGACCGCCACGGCCAAGCTGGCGAAGCTCCTGAAGAAGGACAACAAGGACGTCGCGGTGGTCGCCGCGGACCTGCAGCGCCCGGCGGCGGTCGAGCAGCTGGAGAAGCTCGCCGCCCAGGCCAAGGCCGGCTTCTACTCGCAGCCGGGTGAGTCCGACCCGGTCAAGGTCGCCAAGTGGGCGCTGGACCAGGCGAAGGCCGACGGCCGCGACGTCCTGATCGTGGACACGGCCGGCCGCGTTCACGTGGACCAGGAGCTGATGGACGAGCTGGCTCAGGTGCGCAAGGCGACCAAGCCGATGAACGTGCTGCTGGTGCTGGACGCGATGACCGGCCAGGACGCCGTCAACGTCGCCGAGAGCTTCGCCGAGACCGCCGAGTTCGACGGCGTCGTGATCACCAAGCTGGACGGCGACGCTCGGGGCGGCGCCGCGCTGTCGGTCCGCGCGGTCACGGGCAAGCCGATCATCTACGCCTCGACGGGCGAGAAGCTGGACGAGCTCGAGCGCTTCCACCCCGATCGCATGGCCGGTCGCATCCTCGGCATGGGCGACGTGATGTCGCTGATCGAGAAGACGCAGGACGAGTTCGACGCCGATCAGGCAGCGGACCTGGAGAAGAAGATCCGCAAGCAGCAGTTCACGCTCGAGGACTTCCTGGCGCAGATGAAGCAGGTCCGCCGCATGGGCCCGCTCGGGAACATGATGAAGATGATCCCCGGCATGGGCAAGGCGATGCAGGGGATGGGCGAGGTCGACGAGAAGGAGCTCGACCGCCTGGAGGCGATCATCCTCTCGATGACCCCCTATGAGCGGGCCAACCCCGCCGAGATCAAGGGCTCGCGCCGCAAGCGGATCGCGGCGGGCTCGGGCACGAACGTGCAGGCGGTGAACCGTCTCGTGAAGCAGTTCGGGCAGATGAACAAGCTGATGAAGCAGATGTCCGAGGGCAAGATGCCGAACCCCGAGCAGCTGATGCGCGGCGCGCGCTAGCGTCTGTCACAGCCGCGCCCGCTACCTCGTCTCAACTGTGAAGATCGAGACGAAGGAGGCAGCGATGAAGGTACTCGTGGTCGGAGCAAGTGGCGCCCTTGGAAAGCAGCTCATCCCGCGTTTGGTGGCCGCCGGCGATGACGTCACCGGCACCACCACCAGCGAGTCGAAGCGCGCCCTGGTCGAGAGCCTGGGAGCACGCGCGGTCGTCCTCGACCTGCTCGACGCCGGCGCGGTCGAGACCGCGGTGCGGCGGGCCGGCCCTCAGGTGGTCGTCCACGAGGCGACCGGGCTGTCGGGAAACATGGACTTCCGCAACGTCGACCGCAGCTTCGAGCAGACGAATCGGCTGCGTACGGAGGGCACGCGCAACCTGCTGCGGGCCGCGCGGACGGTTCGGGCCCGGCGCTTCATCGCGCAGAGCTTCGCGGGCTGGCCTTACGCGCGCGTGGATGGGCTCGTCAAGGACGAGGAGGCTCCACTCGACCCGCACCCGCCCAAGGGGGCGGAGCAGACGGTCGCGGCGATCCGCGAGCTCGAGCGCCTGGTCACCTCCGCCGAGGGCATCGAGGGGATCGTGCTGCGGTACGGCCTCTTCTACGGCCCCGGTACCTCGATGGCGCCGGAGGGAGAGCAGATCGAGGCCGTCCAATCGCGCAAGTTCCCGGTGGTGGGCTCGGGCGGCGGCGTTTCGTCGTTCATACACATCGAGGACGCCGCAAGCGCTACTGCCCTGGCGGTGGCGGACGGAAAGCCCGGCATCTTCAATGTGGTCGACGACGATCCGGCCCCCGCGCGTGAATGGCTTCCCGCCCTGGCGGAGGAGGTCGGCGCGAAGCGGCCGATGCGGGTGCCTCGCTGGGTTGGCCGCCTGCTTGCCGGACGGGCGATGACGACGATGATGACCGAGGGGCGAGGAGCCTCAAACGCCAAGGCCAAGCGCGAGCTCGGCTGGAAGCCCCGCTTCGGGAGCTGGCGTCAGGGATTCGCGGACGGGCTGAGCTGATGGACGAGCGCGAGCAGCTGCTCGAGGAGCTCAGGCCCCAGGCATTCGCGATCGCCTACCGCATGCTCGGCAGCGTCTCCGAGGCCGAGGACGTGGTGCAGGAGGGCCTGCTGCGCCTGCACCGGGCGCTCGAGGAGGGCGAGGAGATCGAGTCCCCCCGGGCCTACCTGGCGACGGTCGTCACGCGGCTTGGCATCGACGAGCTGCGCTCCGCGCGGTCGCGCCGGGAGACCTACGTCGGCGATTGGCTGCCCGAGCCCCTGCTGACCACCGGCGAGGACGACCCGCAGGTGCACGCAGAGATGGCCGATTCGCTCTCGACGGCCTTCCTGGTGGTGCTCGAGAGCCTCTCGCCCGAGCAGCGCGCGGCCTTCCTGCTGCGCGAGGTGTTCGACTACCCCTACGAGCGCGTCGCCGAGATCGTCGGCACGAGCGAGGTGAACGCCCGCCAGCTGGCCTCCAGGGCTCGAAGCCAGGTCGCCGCCGGGCGGGGGCGGTTCGACGCCTCCCGCGAGCAGAGCGAGGAGCTGGCGGCCCAGTTCATCGCCGCGGTCGAGGAGGGCGACGTCGAAGGCCTCGAGGCGCTGCTGGCCGAGGACGTGGTCATGCAAGGCGACGGCGGCGGTAAGGCCCCGGCCCTGGCGCGGGCCCTTCACGGCGCCCGCCGCGTGGCGCGGACGATCGGCGCCTGGACGCGCGTCGCCCGGCGCGCCGGGATCACCTGGGAGCGCGTTGAGGTCAACGGCCAGGCGGGCGTGCTCGCCCGCGATTCGGAGGACCACGTGCTCAGCGTCCTCTCCCTGGATGTCGCCGACGGGCGCATCCAGGGCATCGCCTCGGTGGTGAACCCGGACAAGCTCAGGCACCTCGGCGAGCCCGCCGATCTGGGGAAGCTGCTCGCCGCCCTGCGCGACCCCGCCGCGCAGCCACCGCCCCGCTAACCTGACCGACCGCAATGGTCCGTATGAGACTGAGAAGGGTGGGTTCGAACAAGAACCCGATCTGGCGCATCGTCGTGGCCGACAAGCGCTCGCCGCGCGACGGCCGCACGATCGAGACGATCGGGCAGTACAACCCGCAGCTCGAGCCCTCGTTGATCGTTATCGACGAGGATCGCGCCAAGCACTGGCTCGAGCACGGAGCGAAGCCGACCCGCACGGTCTCGCACCTGCTGCGCACCAAGGGCATCGAGTCCACCAGCGGCTAGGGCTTCGATGCGCGACCTGCTCGACTTCCTCGCGCGCGGACTGGTCGAGAAGCCCGACGCGGTCCACGTCGAGGAGATCGAGGAGATCGAGGGCGAGGTGATCCTCGAGCTCGAGGTGGACGAGGGCGACCTCGGGCGCGTGATCGGCCGCGGCGGCCGCGTCGCCAACGCGCTGCGCACGGTGATCAAGGCGGCCGCGACCCCTGCCGAGAAGCGCGCGATCGTCGACATATTGGATTGATCCTCGACTTCTTCACCTTGTTCCCGGAGCACTTCGAGTGGTTCGGGAGGCAGCGCCACGTCCGCAACGCCGTCGAGGGCGGCTCCGAGCTTCGCTTCTTCAACTACCGCGACACCACGCCGCTGAGCGCGGGACAGGTGGATGACTCGCCCTACGGAGGCGGGGCGGGGATGGTGATGCGGGTGGACGTCGTCGACGCCGCGCTCGAGGCCGCCTACGGCGGCGACCGGACCGGGGTCCGGAGGATCGCGCTGACGCCGGGCGGTCGGGCCTTCGACGAAGGCTTGGCCATGGAGCTGGCTGCCGAGCCGCACCTGGCCCTGCTGTGCGGCCGCTACGAGGGCTTCGACGAGCGCGTTGTCGAGCACCTGGCCACCGACGCGGTCTCGATCGGCCGCTACGTGCTCTCGGGCGGCGAGCTGCCGGCCATGGTCGTCGCCGACGCAGTGCTGCGCAAGCTCCGGGGTGCGCTCGGCGATGAGGACAGCGCCGTCGAGGAATCCTTCAGCGAGGCCCTCGAGGGCGCGCCCGAGTACCCGCATTACACGCGCCCGCCCGAGTACCGAGGTTGGGGAGTCCCCGAGATCCTGCTCAGCGGGGACCATGCCAAGGTGCGGGAGTGGAGGCGTGAGCGCAGCCGCGAGCGCGGGCAGACTTCGGGGCTAGCCGCTACCATTCGCGCCTGCGCGGGCCGCGGGCACGCGCTTTTTGACGTTACGACCACCGGTTTACCCGGCCCACAGGCCCGCAGGCGAAACTCCGCACGCGAACACCGCACCTGATGAGCACAGTCATCGAGAGCCTCGAGCAGCGCGTACTCCAGAAGCGGCCGAACTTCGGCGCCGGAGACCGCGTCCGCGTGCACTTCCAGGTCGTCGAGGGCACCCGCAAGCGCACCCAGGTCTTCGAGGGCATCGTGATCAAGCGCCAGGGCAGCGGCGCGCGCGAGACCTTCACCGTCCGCAAGCACTCGTTCGGCGTCGGCGTGGAGCGGACGTTCCCTCTGCATTCGCCGAAGATCGAGCAGCTCGAGGTCGCCGCCCGCGGCGACGTCAAGCGGGCGAAGCTCTACTACCTGCGCGACAAGGTCGGCAAGCGCGCCCGTGTCGCCGAGCGGCGCTGGGGGATCGCCGACGACCTCGTCATCGCGGAGCCCGAGGCGGAGGCCGTGGACGCCGAGGGCGTCGCGGTCAGCGAGGCCGAGGCCGAGGTCACGGATCCAGAGCTCGCCGAGGGCGACGAGCAGGCCGAGGGTGGCGAGGCAGCCGAGGGCTCCGAGCGGCCGGCCGAGGCGAAGGACCAGCCCGCCGAGGAGGCGGAGCAGGAGGCGGAGCCGCCGCAGGCGGCGGAGGGGGCGGAGGAGGCAGCGCCCGAGGGTGATGAGAAGCCGCCCAACGGTGACCACAAGGGCTCCTCCGAAAAGGCAGCAGGCTGAAGGTCCCACGCCCCCAGAGCACCGCGGGCGCGCTCGGCGAGCTCGTGATCATCGTTGCGCTCGCCCTTGGGCTGGCGCTGGGAATCCAGGCATTCATCGTCAAGCCGTACCAGATTCCCTCCGAGTCGATGGAGCCCACCCTCGACGTCGGCCAGCGGGTGCTGGTGAACCGCTTCCTCTACCGCTTCTCCGACCCCTCGATCGGCGACATCGTCGTCTTCCATCCCCCGCAGGGGGCCGAGCAGGGCAACGTCTGCGGCGGCAGGCGCCCGGCCGGCGCGGCGTGCGCGCAGCCCACGCCCGATCAGGCGGACGTCAACTTCATCAAGCGCATCGTCGCCGGGCCGGGGGACACCCTGCGGATCGAGGACGGGCAGCCGATCGTCAACGGGGTGAAAGCCGAGGAGGACTTCATCCGGCCCTGCGTGCCAGGAAGTGGGTGCAATTTGCCGACAGAGATCACCATCCCGCCCGATCATTACTTCATGATGGGCGACAACCGTGGAGAGAGCGATGACAGCCGCTTCTGGGGACCCGTCCCCCGCGACTGGATCATCGGCAAGGCCTTCGCCACGTATTGGCCGCCGGAGAAGATCGGCATCTTCTAAGGGCAAGAAGCGCACCGCGGCAAGGCTGTTCCGGTTCGACCGCTCCTTCGGCTACCGGTTCGTCGCCGGAGTCGACGAGGCCGGCCGCGGCTCGCTCGCCGGTCCCCTGGTCGCCGCCGGAGTGCTGATCGACCTGGAGCGGATCGGTCGCAGTGAGCGGCTGGCGATCGCTCGCCTGGACGATTCGAAGCAGAAGAGCATCGAGGAGCGCGAGGCCCTCTACCCGCACGTGATCCGCGCCGCCGCCTGCTTCTCGGTCGCGGTGCGATCGGTGCGCGCCATCGACACGCGCGGCCTGCACGTCTCCAACCTCTCGGCCCTGACCGACTGCATGCACGCGATCGCGCCGCCGGAGGCGCTCTGCCTCGTGGACGGCTTCCGGCTGCCGGCCTGCGAGCGTGAGCACACCGCCGTCGTCGAGGGCGACGCCCGCAGCGCGGCGATCGCCGCGGCTTCGGTGATCGCGAAGGTGACCCGCGACCGATACATGCACCGGGCCGCCGGGCTGTATCCGGGCTGGGAGTTCGAGACCAACGTCGGCTACTCGACCCCCGAGCACCGTGAGGCGATCATGGCCAACGGCATCTGCCCGCTGCACCGGCGCTCCTTCGCATCGGTGGCCTACTCGCAGCTCGACCTGATGGGCGGCGACATCAGCGAGCTGGGCCTGGAGCCCGAGGAAAACGCCTCAGAAAGCGCCTCGAATGTGATCGACATCCGCGAGGCCATCAACGCCGAAGCTGACCCCGACGACGTCGAAGCGATACCCGGCGACGCCGAGCCCCCGGCCGCGGCCAGCGGCTAGCCACTCGCGCGCGAGCCGCCGGATGCGTGCCCGCTTGCGCGGCCCGACGGAGTGAGCCGGCGCCACCGGCCCGTGCTCGGATCCGGCGCGGCCCGCCTTGACCTCGACGAACACGAGCGTCGAGCCGTCGAGGGCGATCAGATCGAGCTCGCCCGTGCGGGTCCGGGCGTTCCGCTCCACGAGCCGCCAGCCGCTCGCCCGGAGCCGGTTTGCGACCAGGTCCTCCGCCCGGCGGCCGAGGCGCTGTCTGGCGGCGGTCATGGGACCAGGCTCGGCGCGCCGCGGCCGCCCGGGGTGCGCGGATCGCGCCGGAAGCGGCGCGACTCCGGCACGATCGCCGCACCAGGCGCGCGCCGGTCGCGCCTAGCGTCGCCGCATGCTCGCGGTGGCCCGCACCTTCGCCCTCGTCGCGATCGAGGCGGAGGCGGTGCACGTCGAGGTCGACGTGACGCCGGGCCTGCCCGGCTTCGCGATCGTCGGGCTCCCGGACACATCGGTACGCGAGTCGCGCGAGCGGGTTCGCTCGGCGCTGCTGAACTCGGGCTTCGATTTCCCGATGAAGCGGATCACGGCGAACCTGGCGCCGGCGGCTCTGAGCAAGGCTGGGCCCGGATTCGACCTGGCGGTGGGGGCGGCGCTGCTGGCGGCCACAGGCCAGATCGAGCGGGGGGTGATGGAGCGCTTCGCGCTGGCGGGCGAGCTGGCGCTCGACGGCTCGATCCGTCCGGTGCCCGGCGCGCTCGCGATGGCCGAGGGGGCTCGCTCGCAGGGCCTCAGGGGCATCGCGGTGGCGCCGGGCGACGCCCCCCAGGCGGCTCTGGTCGAGGGGCTCGAGGTGGTGGCGCTCGACCACATCGCCCGGTTGCCCGCGCTCGCCGCCGGATCGCTGGAGCCCGCGCCCGAGGCCGACCGCTCGGCCCTGACCGCCGCCGCCGATCCCGACGCCCCCGACCTGGCCGACCTCAAGGGCCAACCGACACTGCGGCGGGCGCTGGAGATCGCGGCGGCCGGCGGCCACAGCCTGCTGCTGACTGGGCCCCCGGGGGCCGGCAAGACGCTGGCGGCGCGGCGGCTGCCCTCGCTGATGCCCCCGCTCGAGCAGGGCGAGGCGCTGGAGGTGATCAGGATCGCCGGGGCCTGCGGCGCGGGTCCCGTGCGGACGCCGGTGGCGCGCCCCTTCCGCGCCCCGCACCACACCGCCTCGGCCAGGGCCCTGATCGGCGGCGGCACACCGCCCCGGCCGGGCGAGGTGACCAGGGCGCACCGCGGAATCCTGTTCCTGGACGAGCTCGCCGAGTTCCGCCGCGACGCCCTCGAGGCGCTGCGCCAGCCCCTGGAGGAGAGCGCCGTGACCCTGTCGCGAGCCTCGGGAACGGTCTCAGTGCCGTGCCGCTTCACGCTCGTGGCAGCGTCCAATCCCTGTCCCTGCGGACACGGCACCGACTCGGGGGAGTGCGAGTGCCAGCACGGCGCCGCCGCCCGCTACCAGGCGAAGCTCAGCGGCGCCCTGGCGGACCGCATCGACATCCAGGTCCCCGTCGACCGGCCGAGCGCCGAGGACCTGGCCGAGGGTCCGGGAGAGGGCTCGGCGGCCGTGCGCGAGCGGGTCGCTGCGGCGCGGCGCCTCCAGGGAGCGCGCCTGGGAGCGGGCCGCTGCAACGCCGAGATGAGTCCCAAGGAGCTGCGCCGGCATTGCGCGCTCGGCCGCGAGGCGGAGGCCGCACTGAAGGAGGGGCACCAGCGGCTCTCGCTCAGCGGGCGGGGCTGGGACCGGGTGCTGCGTGTGGCGCGCACGATCGCGGACCTGGACGGCGACCGCGCGCTGAGCGCGAGCCACGTGCTGGCGGCGCTCGGCATGCGCCGCAAGGTCGAGCGGTGAGGGGCCCCTGGGCATGCGACCGCTGCCTGCAGCGGTCGTGGCTGGTCGGGAGCCTCGCGGACCGGATCGAGGACAGCCTCGGCCAGCGCGGGGGCGGGCTGCCTGGCGAGCTGCTGCGCCTGCCCGACCGGGAGCTCGCCGCCGCGGTCGGCGGGCCCGAGGGGCCCGACTTCGTCCGGCGCTCGCGCGAGCGGGACCCGACCCGCCTGCGCACGGCCGTCCGCGGCGCCCACTGCTGGGCCTGCTGCCGTCACGACGGCTCCTACCCGCCGCGCCTGCTGGACCTCGGCGACGCCCCCGCCGTCTTGTTCGGTCGCGGGGACCGCGCGCTGCTGGCCGAGCTCGGTGAGCGCACCACCGTCACGATCGTCGGCTCCAGGCGCCCCAGCGCCTACGGGCGCGAGCTGGCCGAGTCCCTCGGCAGGCAGCTGGCCTTGGCGGGGGCAGTCGTGGTAAGCGGCATGGCGCTTGGGATCGACTCGCGCGCGCACGAGGGCGCGCTCGCCGCCGACGGGGGCCGGACGGTCGCGGTCCTGGGCGGCGGGGCGGAGACCGGCACGCCCGCCAGCCGCGCGAAGCTGTACGAGCGGATCGTGGACCGCGGGCTGGTGCTGAGCGAGCTGCCGCCGGGAACGACGCCGAGGCGCTGGACCTTCCCGGCGCGCAACCGGATCATGGCCGCGCTGTCGGCGATGACGGTGGTGGTCGAGGCCAGGCACCGCTCCGGGTCCCTGATCACCGCGGGGCTGGCCGGCGACCTCGGCCGCGAGGTGGGCGCCGTGCCGGGTCAGGTCGGGAGCTCGTCGGCGGCCGGGACGAACTCGCTGCTTCGCGAGGGCGCGCAGGTGGTGCGCGACGCCGACGACGTGCTGGACTCTCTGCTGGGGCCGGGGCAGGCCGGCCACAGACGGGAGCCGGCAGACCGCCTGGCCGGCCTGGAGCCCGAGCTCGCGGTCGTGCTGGAGCAGGTCGAGGGCGGGGCGGGCGGCCCCGACTCGGTCTCGCGAGGCTGCGGGCTCGATCCCGACGCCGCCGGAGCCGCCTTGGTCAGGCTCGAGCTCCAGGGCCTCGTCCGCTGCGACTCGGCGGGGCGCTTCCGGCCGACGACGGGCGTCTGAGCGGTGACCGCTGGGCGCCGTCGCCTAGATTTAGGTGCGTGGCAGGCAATGGACGCACGCCGGTGGCGCTCACTATCGCCGGATCGGACTCCGGAGGCGGCGCCGGAATCCAGGCGGACCTGAAGGCGTTCGCCCGCTCTGGCGTGCACGGCACGTCGGCGATCGTCGCCCTGACGGCGCAGAACACGATCGGGGTCACGGCGATCCACCCGGTTCCCCCGCAGATGATCCTCGACCAGGTCCGGGCGGTCGCATCGGACATGGGCGTCGACGCGGTCAAGGTGGGGATGCTCGGCGACGAGGCCACGATCGCCGCCGTGGTTGAGGCGATCGGCGAGCTCGGAGAGGTTCCGGTGGTCGTCGACCCGGTGATGGTCGCTGAGAGCCGGGCGGTGCTGCTGGAGCCGGCCGCCAAGTCGGCGCTGGTCGAGAAGGTCCTGCCCCTGGCCACGGTTGCGACCCCGAACCTGCCCGAGGCGGCGGAGCTGACCGGGCTGGCCCGGGGCGCCGATCCCGAGGAGCTGGCCCGCGCGGTGCACTCGATGGGGCCGGCGAACGTGGTCGTGACCGGCGGCCACTCCGAGGAGGGGACCGACTACTTCTTCGACGGCGATGACATCGAGCCGATCCCGGGCCCCAGGCACCCGCCCGGCGCCACCCACGGCTCCGGCTGCACGCACTCCTCGGCCCTGGCCGCGCACATGGCCCTCGGCTTGGACGCGCTCGACGCCGCGCGCGAGGCGCGCCTGATCGCCGCGCAGGCCGTCGCCGCGGGGCTGCGCGACCTCGGCTCGGGCCCGGGGCCCGTCGACGTCCTGGAGACGACACAGCGGCGCCCGACATAATCGATCGCCATAATCGAGCAGCATGAAGCTGCTTCGAATGACGCCGGGCGATGGGGACCTGCTGCTGGCCGAAGGCGACCCCGAGGTCGACGAGGACCACGAGCGCCTGATCGAGGAGTTCCGCCGCCAGCTCGACGCAGGCATGTGGGCGGCGGTGCCGGCCGACGGGCAGGCGCGCGGCCGCCGCGAAGCCTCGCTGGTCCGCGACTTCGACGAGGCGCTGCTGCTCGGAGCCGAGCGGATCATCTTCTTCCCGCAGGCGGCGGGGGGCTGAGATGCCCGAGCCCGCCCCCGACGCGCGCCCCGAGCAGCGCGCCCGCCGCCTGCTCGCTTCGGTCGCCGGCCACTTCGCGCTCGACATGTACGAGGAGCTCGGCTTCATCGCCGTGGAAGGCGGCGATGGCTACGGGTACCTGATCTACCCGCACCGCCCCATTGTCGCCTTCGACGCGTCCAGCCGCGAGCTGCTGAGCGAGTACTGCGTGCGCTTTCCCGACGCCGGCGGACGGCTCCCCGATGCTGACGACGTGCTCGCCAAGTGGCTGGCCCTGCAGGGCGACGAGCGTGGGCTGATCTCCGAGGCCAACATGGACCGGCCGGGGCGCCAGCTCGACCCGGTGATGGTCCGCCGCGACCTGGGCGACGCCCGAGCCTGGAGGGAGGCGCGGGCCGATGCCTGAGAACGGCGGCGACCCGCGGCCGCGCTCGAGCGTCGTCTTCGACGGCCCCGATCGCGCCCACGCGCGTGCCTACATGAAGGGCATCGGGTTCACCGACCAGGACCTCAAGAAGCCCGTGATCGGGATCGCCAACACCTGGATCGAGGCGATGCCGTGCAACTTCCACTTGAGGTCAGTAGCCGAGAGGGTGAAGGAGGGGGTCCGCAAGGCCGGCGGCACCCCGATGGAGTTCAACACCGTCGCGGTCTCGGACGGGGTGACGATGGGCACCCAGGGCATGAAGGCGTCGCTGGTCAGCCGCGAGGTGATCGCCGATTCGATCGAGCTGACGGTGCGCGGCTACCAGTTCGATGCGCTTGTGGGCATCTGCGCCTGCGACAAGACGATCCCAGGCAGCGTCATGGCGCTTGCCCGGCTCGACATCCCGTCGGTGCTCCTCTACGGCGGCTCGATCCTGCCGGGCCGCTTCCAGGGGCACGACGTCACGATCCAGGACGTGTTCGAGGCCATCGGCGCCCACGCCAGGGGCGACATGACCGACGAGGAGCTCGCCGAGCTCGAGGACGTGGCGAGCCCCGGCCCGGGCGCGTGCGGCGGCATGTTCACCGCCAACACGATGGCCGCCGCCTTCGAGGTCATGGGAATCGCGCCAATGGGCTCCGGGATGGTCCCGGCGGTTGCGGAGGAGCGGAAGACGGTCGCCGAGCAGGCCGGAGAGCTGGTCATGACCGTGCTGCGCGAGGACCTGCGGCCAAGCCAGGTGATCACGCGAGAGTCGATCGAGAACGCGATCGCTTCGGCGGCGATGTCGGGAGGCTCCACCAACGTCGTCCTGCACCTGCTGGCGCTCGCTCGGGAGTGCGGGATCGACCTCACGATCGACGACTTCGACCACATCTCAGAGCGCACGCCGCTGCTCGGCGACCTCAAGCCCGGGGGCCGTTTCGTCGCTCGGGATCTGAACGAGGCCGGGGGAGTCGGCCTGCTGGCGAAGCGATTGGACGAGGCGGGGATCCTGAATCGCGACGCGATGACGGTCACGGGGCGCACGATCGGCGAGGAGGCCGACAATGCGGTCGAGGCCGAAGGCCAGGAGGTGGTGCGGCCGCTCGACGACCCGCTGAAGAAGACGGGCGGCCTCGTGATCCTGCACGGCAACCTCGCACCCGAGGGCTGCGTCGTCAAGGTGGCCGGCTACGAGCGCATGAGCCACACGGGCCCTGCGCGCGTGTTCGAGTCCGAGGAGGACTGCTTCGCTGCGGTCAAGGCGGGAAAGATCGAGGCTGGCGACGTCGTCGTGATCCGCAACGAGGGTCCCGCCGGAGGCCCCGGCATGCGCGAGATGCTGCAGGTGACGGCGGCGCTGGTGGGCGAGGGCCTCGGGGCCGAGGTGGCACTGCTCACCGACGGCCGCTTCAGCGGCGCCACCCGCGGCCTGATGGCCGGCCACGTGGCGCCCGAGGCCGCCCGCGGCGGCCCGATCGCCGCGATTCGCGACGGCGACGAGATCACGCTCGACGTGGAGTCCCGCCGGCTGGACGTGAAGCTCTCGGACGAGGAGATCGCCGACCGCGTCGCGATCTACGAGTCCCCCGAGCCCCTCTTCACATCGGGCGTGATGGCCAAATACGCGGCGTCCGTCTCCTCGGCCGCCGACGGAGCGATCACCCGGCCGATGACCGAGGCCGCCGCCGCGCGCGCCTAGCTCACGTCACTCGGATAGGAACTCGTCGAGCACCCGGTTGAAGCGGAGCGACCGCTCCAGCTGGGGCACGTGGCCGGTTTCGTCAAAGATCTCCAGCCTGGCGTTGTCGCCGATCCGGCGCCGGTAGCTGAAGGCGGCGGGGACGGGCACGACCCGGTCGTTGCGGCCCCAGACGATCAGGGTGGGGTCCTCGATCTCCTCGAGCCGGTTGCGGATGTCGTACCCGACCAGGTTCGTGAACGCGTCGAAGTAGCCGGGGCTGGAGAGGGCCGGCACCACGTTCTCCCAGATCAGCTCCCGGCGCAGGCCGTTGGGATCGTGGAAGACGCCGCGGAAGGCGAGTTGGCGCGCCCGCGGGCGGAGCATGCCGACCGAGGTCTGGAAGCGGAGGGCGAGCGGCGCGCCCGCTCGCACCAGCCGGCCGATCATCGCGGCCGGCTCCCGTCGCGCCCGCGCCCATGTGATGCCGGCGGCCGAGACCAGCACGAGCTTCTCGATGCGGTCGGAATCGGCGACGGCGACCTCGGTGGCGATGAAGCCGCCCATCGAGTTGCCCACGATGGCGCACCGCTCGACGCCGAGGCGCTCGCAGAAGTCGCGGATGAAGCGCCCGTAGGCGGGAATCGTGATCTCCCACGGTGGCATCGGGCTTGCGCCGAAGCCCGGCAGGTCCGGCGCGATCACCCGGTGGGTACGGGCGAAGTGGGGGATGTTCTCGAGCCAGTTCTGCCAGGCACCCGAGAGCCCGTGCACCAGCAGCAGCGGCGGTCCGTCCCCCATCTCGGCGTAGTTGACCCGGGCCCCGACGACGTCGATCTCGCGGCGGTGCTCTGACCAGTCGATCCGAAGCCACTCGGGGTCCGGGTCCCCGTAGGGATCCGGGCCTTCGGCGGGGGTTGCGGCGGGAAGCTCGACTCGGTTGGTCGCGAGCTTGATCGCGAACCCGGTGTTGGAGGCCACGCGGCGCAGCTCCTCGGCCACGGTCGACTGCCCGTGCTGGGCGGTGTCCATGGTCGGGGTGCGGGGGGCGCTCACGCGTATCCCCTGCGTCCGCTCAGCTGACCTGTCCGGCCTGCTCGACGCTAAGGAGTGCCACCTCGTAGCGCTCTACCGACGCCGTCTCGCCGGGATTCGTGACTTCCTCTCGAACCCGCGTCGCCTCGTCCTCGCTCGCCCGCATCGCCTGCTCATCCCGCCACAGGGAGATGGCGACGATCGTTCCGCTCTCGCGGTCGACGAGGAAGACGGTGCCCTTCATGCCCTCGGTCTGCCCGAACTCGGTCGGCAAGACTCGCTTCTTCGTTTGCAGGGCGTCTTCGAGGGCATCGGGCGCCGCACCCTCGTAGCGAGTCACGCGAGCATGCATGGTTTCCTCCTGTTCGCTTGGGGGCCTCCTTCGCAGCTCTCACCCTATCCCTGTGGAGTGCAGGGGCGAGTGCCTCTCAAAACGGCGTCATTGCGCTTGCGACACGACCTTGACCCTCTCCCGCGACATCGCCTACTCCCACAGCCCTGCGGCTTCGAGGGCCTGATCCTTCGAGCCAAAGGGGCGATCCCGGACGACCAGACCGTCACGGAGTTCGTAGACGAAGCTGACAGGGATATCGACCGGAGCGCCGCCGACTTGACTCCGGCCCCGCATCGCGACTACGGCGACCACGACGTCCTCGCCCGCGTCGATGAACTCCAAAGGCTCCCAGGTCAAATCGGCCCAAGCTTCCGCCCACTCCACGTACCGAGCACGTATCCCCTCTCTTCCTTGGCGGGTGGCGCGGTCGGGCGCTTCGGGAAGTGCTTCGATGACACAGTCCTCGGCGTAGTACCCAGCAGAGCCATCGAGGCCTTGCTCGATAAACGCCCTCCAGGCGTCGCGCACGATCTCCACGTTCTCCTCGACATCGCCTACTCCCGCAGCCCTGCGGTGTTGAGGGCTTCGGCGCGGGTCCAGAAGACTTGACGTCTCGTAATCAGGCCGTCCGCGAACCAGACGATCTGCCAGGTGCGGTATTCAAACGGCACGCCGCTGCCCCTACGGCGTGCTCTGAGAATCACGGCGATGAAGACCCGGGCATCACCCAAGCCCGTTATCCGCTCGGTCTCGATGTGGAAGCCCTCCTCCGCGTTTTCCCACATCAGCTCGATCCACTCTCGCACTCCTGCCCGCCCCCGGTACAGCTCCCCAATCCCAGGGACACCTTCCAGGGCCTCCCATACGACATCAGGGCTGAGGAAGGCCAGCAAGGCGTCGAAGTCGCCGCGGTTGACAGCGTCGATGGCCTTCCGGGCCAGCGCTACGTTCTCCTCCGACATCACCTACTCCCAAGCCCGGCGGCTTCGAGGGCCTGCTTAGGGGACTGAAACAGCTCAGTGCGGACCACCTTTCCCTCCCGCACCGTGACGACGGCGGCGATTCGCTGCTCGGTCTCCGCGCCGCTCTGCCTGCCTCGGAATTTAGTCGGCGTCACCGCCAGCACCCGCTCGTGATCGATCTCGGTGATCTCCGCGAGCTTCACCTCCCACTCCAGGGTCTCCGAGATGCTGGTCAGCCATTCGCGGTAGCCCTGTGCTCCCCGGACACTTCCACCTACCAACCCCACATCGCGAGGGAGGAACTCGTGGTCTGGATGGAAGAGGGCGTTCATCGTCTCCCAGTCGGGCTTCGGCCTGCGCATCGTCGCCTCGACGGCCGCCCGCACGATCTCCACGTTCTCCTGCGACATCGCCTACTCCCCAAGCCCGGCGGCTTCGAGGGCCTCGGCCTCGGTCCGGAAAGCGCGCCACCAGATCACCCTCCTGTCGCGCCACTGCGCGACGTCCCAGTTGGTCTGCTCCATGGGGACATCGCTCCCGCTGCCATGGCCGTACAAGTGATGCTGCGTAACGGTTACGTCACCGTGGTCTCGTACCTCCGCGAGTTCCGTGCTGAAGTCGGGGAAAATGCCGAGCAGGCTCTCCCACCAGCTTCGGACTCCGTCATGGCCGTGGTGGGTGCCCCCGCCCGCCTCCAGCCCCAGGTGGCGCGAGATGAAGACCACATCGGGGTCGCAGAGCGCGAGCAAGGCATCGAGGTCGTGCCGGTTGAAGGCGTCAGCAGCTCGGTACCTCAGCTTCACGATCTCCTGCGACATCGCCCGCGCAGTATCTCGCGGCGTCGACGCCGACGCCTTCGACGCGATGCTCGACAAAGGTCGACGCGAACTGGCGCGACCACGTCACGAACTTGAGTGGCGAACAGGTCAGGGCTGAGGAGGCCGAAACCGTATAGCCAAGCGGTTTAGGCGTACCCCATCCGCTCCAGGATCGGGATCTCGCGGATCTGCGGCGGCTGTAGGTGGTTCCAGAGGATGCCGCGGGGCCGCGGGTACTGGCGCTCGACCTCGATCACGGCTCGGGGAGTGGCGACCAGGTCCACCGGCAGGTCGTGGTCCGTGACCGGGAGGTGCTCGCGCACGATCTGGATCGGGTGGACGGTGGTCGCGACGGTGGTGTGGTCGTCGATCTTGCCCGCCTCGATCAGCAGTCCGTATTCGAGGTCGCTGAAGCCGCCGCCCTTGCCCACCCGCGCCCCGCTGAGGTTGACCGCGACCGAGCCGGTCAGCACGAAGTCGATGTCGGGCAGCTCATCGTCGGCTACGACCTTCCCGTGGCGCAGCGCGCCCTTGATCGTCGCCGCGTCCCGCTTCTGCTTCTCGTTCAGCTTGCGCGGGTCGAGCAGGCGGAACGGGTGCATTTCGCGCAGCCGCGGCACGGCCATGATCAGCGTCTTGCCCTCGTCCAGGGCCATGCGCCGCGCGTGCGTCTGCGGGGAATCCGGGTTGACCTTGATCACCCGGGCGCGCTTCCAGAGCCGGTGTGCGGCCAGCTTTTGGGCGGCGAGCTTGGCCCCGGCGAAATTGGGGATGCGGCCCTCGGCGCCGGGGAAGCGCGAGACCCCCTCGCGGTCCATCGCCTTCCAGATCTCACGGCGCACCTGGTCCTTGGTCCGCATCAGTGTTGTCCCCAGGGCGACATGGTCGGCGGATCTTAGGACCCGCTCCCCGCGCGCGACGGTGATCCACATGCGGCCCCGCCGCGAAAGCCCTGCTAACCACGCAAAGCCCGTTGCGCGCAGCGCGCGGCCCACGGTTCCCCCTCTCTGGTTCGTAAAATCCACGCAGGGGAGCGGGACCGTTCCGGCTAAAAAGAGCACAGAGCCAAGGGAATGAGCACGAAGTTGAAGGCACATCAGAAGGCGTTGGTCGCGATGGTCGTGTTCGTCACGGCTGGGCTGCTGCTGGCCGCCGGCGTGTGGGCCTACGACACCGCCCAGAAGGACCAGATCGCCCCGGGCATCTCGGTCGGCGGCGTCGACATCGGCGGTCGCAGCGTCGAGGACGCGCGCGACGTGATCGAGGAAGAGGTGGTGGCCCCGCTGTCGAAGCCGGTGATCGTCAAGTTCGGGGGCGAGCGCTACCGGCTGACCCCAAAGGAGCTGGAGACCAGCGCCGACCTCGACGGCATGCTCGACGAGGCCGTCGAGCAGACGCGCGATGGCGGCCTGGTCGAACGCGTGACCCGTTACGTGCAGGGCTCGACCGTGGACGCCGACATCGACCCCCGCGTCGCCTACTCCGAGGAGGCGATCGACAAGTTCGTGGTCGAGCTCGCGGAGGAGATCAACAAGGACGCCCAGGACGCGAGCATCACGCCGAGCACCACCGAGCTGGTCCCGACCCCGGGCGAGAACGGGCTCGCGCTGCGCGAAAACCAGATGCGCAACCTGATCACCAACGAGGTCGAGGAGCCCGGCGCCGGCAAGCGCATCAAGGCCGAGGTCCAGGTGACGCGACCCGAGATCACCACCAAGGAGCTCGCCGAGGCCTACCCGACCTACATCACCGTGAGCCAGGGCGAGTACACGCTGCGGCTGTTCAAGAACCTGAAGCTCGTCCGCGAGTACCCCGTCGCCGTCGGCGGCGGCGGCTATTACACGCCGACCGGCCTGCATTCCATCCTGGACAAGCAGGTGGACCCGACCTGGAACGTCCCGACCTCGAGCTGGGCCGGCGACCTGGCCGGCCAGTCGATCCCGCCCGGCCCCTCGAACCCGCTGAAGTCCCGCTGGATGGGCATCTACGACGGCGCCGGAATCCACGGCACCGACGACACCGGCTCGATCGGGAGCGCGGCGTCCCACGGCTGCATCCGCATGCTGATCCCCGACGTCGAGGAGCTCTTCGACAAGGTCGAGGTCGGCGACCCGATCTACATCGAGTAGGCGAGGGGAGCGCCTTGCCGTCGGCAGGGAGCGCAGGCTCCCCGGCGAACCTGTCAGGCATGGCAGAAACCGCGCCAGAACCCCCTCTGGGCGAGTCCTGGCGGGAGGCCATGGCCGTCTTCGACCGTGAGCTCTCCGTCACGGGCGCGGCCGAGGCCACCCGGCGCGCCTACGCGACCGACATCGACCAGCTCGCGCGCTGGGCCGAGTCGCGCCGCCTCGATCCGGACGGGATCGGGCACCGCGACCTGCGGCGGTTCGCCGCCGAACTGTCCGGCGGGGGAGCCGGGCCAGCGACCGTAGCCCGCAAGCTCGCGGCCGCCCGCAGCTTCTTCAACGCGCTGGTTCGGGCCGAGGTCGTCGCCGCCAACCCCGCCGACCTGGTCGCCAGCCCGAAGCGGGGCACGAAGCTACCGCGGGTGCTGACCCGCGAGGAGATGGAGTCCCTGCTGGACAGGATCCCGGCGCGGACCCCGTTGGAGCTGCGCGACCGGGCGATGCTGGAGCTCGCCTACTCCTGCGGCCTGCGCGCCCAGGAGGTGGTCGGCCTGGAGCTCGACTCCCCGGACTTCGAGGGCGAGCGGCTGCGGGTCGAGGGCAAGGGGGGCAAGACGCGGTTCGTGCCGATCGGCGAGCCCGCCCAGCGGGCGCTGGGCAGCTACCTGGACCGCGGCCGCCCGGCGCTGGCCGACAACGCCGCCGAGCCGGACCCGGCACTGCTGCTCTCGAAGAGCGGCCGGCGCCTGCACCCATCCGACCTACGCCGTCGGTTGGAGCTGTGGGTGCGCCACGCGGCGATCGCCGGCGGCGTCTCGCCCCACGCGCTGCGCCACTCCTTCGCCACCCACCTGCTGGAGGGCGGAGCGGACCTGCGGGCCATCCAGGAGCTGCTCGGACACGCCAGCGTCTCGACCACGCAGGTTTACACCCGAGTGGAGCCCTCATGGATGCGAACGCAGTACGCTCGCAGTCATCCACGAGCGTGATTTGCAGGACTAACAGGGGAACGATGCGGCAGAGCGAGGGGTATGGAGGAGATGGGCGTGGAGGCTGATGTCAAGGCATATGAGCTGCGGGAGCTGTGGCGGCGCTACAAGGACGACGGCGACGACAGCGCGCGCGAGCGTCTCGTGGTCGCCTACTCGCCGTTGGTCAAGTTCGTCGCGGGCCGCACCGGCGCCCGGCTGCCCTCGCACGTCGAGCAGGCCGACCTGATCTCCTACGGCATGATCGGACTGATCGAGGCGATGGAGCGCTTCGAGCCCGAGCGCCGCATCCGCTTCGAGACCTTCGCCATGCAGCGCATCCGGGGCGCGATCATCGACGAGCTGCGCTCGCTCGACTGGGTGCCGCGCTCGGTCCGCTCGCGCGCCCGCGACATCGAGGAGGCCAACTCCAAGCTCGAGCACGAGCTGGGCCGCGCCCCCACCGACGCCGAACTGGCCGAGCGGCTGGGGATCGCCGAGACCGAGCTCCAGGAGGCCCTGCTGCAGATCTCGAACTCCTCGATTCTCGCCCTGGAGGAGCTGTGGATGACCCCTGACGCGTCGGGCGACCGCGTCAGCCTGCTGGACACGCTCGAGGACGAGAGCGCCCCCGACCCGCAGGCGGCGCTGGACTCGAGCGAGGTCAAGGACCGCCTCCAGGACGCGATCCAGGACCTGCCCGAGCGCGAGACCCTGGTCATCGCCCTCTACTACTTCGAGAACCTGACGCTGCGCGAGATCGGGGAGGTCCTCGGCGTCACCGAGTCGCGCATCTCACAGCTCCATTCGAAGGCCGTGCTGAGGTTGCGAAGCCGCCTCAAGGCCGCCTCCTAGACGACTCTGGCGTTCACATATAGGGTTCGCGGCCGATGGCTCACAAGGCCGCCGACCGGATCCGCAACGTCGCCCTGATCGGCCACCGCGGCAGCGGCAAGACCTCCCTGCACGAGGCCTTGCTGTTCGAGGCCGGCGTGGTCAACCGGCTCGGCAAGGTCGACGACGGCACCACCGTCAGCGACTTCGAGCCCGACGAGCACGAGCGCGAGATGTCGATCGGAGCCTCGGTCGCCTCCTTCGAGCACGACGGCCGCAAGATCAACCTGATCGACACCCCCGGCGAGCCCAGCTTCGTCGCGGACACGATCGCCGCGCTGCGCGTCGTCGACGCCGCGGTCGTCGTCGTCAACGCGGTGATGGGCGTTGAGGTCAACACCGACCGCCTCTGGCAGCGCGCCGACAAGGAGGGGCTGGCGCGCCTGGTCTACGTGAACATGCTCGACCGCGAACGCGCGGACTTCTTCCGGGCGCTCGAGTCCCTGCAGGGCGCCTTCGGCAACCACGTGGTCGCGACCGAGATCCCGATCGGCAGCGAGCACGAGGTCAGCGGCGTGATCGATCTGATCGACATGAAGGCGTTCGTCGCGCAGGGCGAGGGAAGGGGGGCCCCCGAGCCACAGGAGATCCCCGAAGAGCTTCAGGCCCAGGCGCAGGAGTACCGCGAGAAGCTGATGGACGAGGTCGCCGAGAACTCCGACGAGCTGATGGAGCGCTACCTGGCCGACGAGGAGATCGGCCACGACGAGATCGTCACCGTGCTGAAGCAGGGGGTGACGGCGGGCAAGATCTTCCCGGTCACCTGCGGCGTCGCCACCAGCAACCTCGGCACCACCCGCCTGCTCGAGGCCCTGGTCGAGGACCTGCCCTCGCCGGCGCTGCGCGGCCCGGTCACTGCCCTGGACGCCGACGGCGAGGAGATCGAAATCGCCCCCGACGAGGACGGGGAGCTGGTCGCCTACGTGTTCAAGACGCTCGCCGACCCATACGCCGGGCGCCTCAACCTCTTCCGGGTGTACTCAGGAGTGCTGAAGGGCGACTCGCAGGTCACGAACGTGACCCGGCGGGCCAAGGAGCGCCTGGGGCAGCTGCTGGTCCCTCAGGGCAAGGAGCACCAGAACGTCGAGGAGATGGGCGCCGGCGACATCGGCGCCGTCGCCAAGCTGAAGGAGACGCGCGCCGGCGACGTGCTCGCCGAGAAGGACTCGAAGGTCTCGTTCCCGCCCCTGGACCTGCCCGCGCCCGTGATGGCGTTCGCCTTCGAGCCCAAGACCAAGGGCGACGAGGAGAAGGCGGTGAGCGCGATTCGGCGGCTGGAGGAGGAGGACCCGACCCTCGACGTGCACCGCGATCAGCAGACCGGCGAGGAGATCATCGCCGGGATCACCCAGGTCCACGTCGAGGTGATCGTCGATCGGATCAAGAGTCGCTTCGGGGCCGAGATCGAGCTGCACCCGCCGCGCGTCCCGTACCTGGAGGCGATCCGCAAGTCCGCCAAGGCCCACGGGCGCTACAAGAAGCAGACCGGCGGCCGCGGCCAGTTCGGCGACTGCCACATCGAGATTTCGCCGGTCGAGGTCGGGACCGGCTTCGAGTTCGTCGACGAGATCAAGGGCGGCGCCATCCCCAAGGGGTTCATCCCGGCGGTCGAGAAGGGGATCGCCGAGGCGATGCGGCACGGCATCGTCGCCGGCTACCCGGTCAAGGATCTGCAGGTCCGCCTCTACGACGGCCAGTACCACCGCGTCGACTCATCCGAGAACGCCTTCAAGGTCGCGGGCTCGATGGCGTTCAAGGAGGCGATGGAGAACGCCGACCCGGTGCTGCTGGAGCCGATCATGCTCCTGACGGTGAGCGTGCCTGAGGATGTGGTGGGCGATGTGATCGGCGACCTCAACTCCAGGCGGGGCAAGCCGCTGGGGATGGAGCCGAAGGGCTCGGCGACCGAGGTCAAGGCCGAGGTGCCGATGGCCGAGGTGCTCGACTACGCGCCCGACCTGCGCGCGATCACGGGCGGCCGTGGGGACTTCACGATGGAGTTCGCCCGGCACGAGGAGGTCCCATCGCACCTCGCCCAGAAGGTGATCGCCGAGGCGAGCACCGAAGAGGAAGTGAGGGCCTGAACGTCCGCGTCAACGTGGACGGCGGTTCCAGGGGCAATCCGGGACCGGCGGCGATCGCGGCAGTCGCAAGCGGCCCTGATGGGGATGTGCTGGCGGAGCGCAGCGAGGCGATCGGCGAGGCCACCAACAACGTCGCCGAATACCGGGCGATGCTGCTGGGCATCGAGCTGGCGAAGGAGCTGGGCGCCGAGGAGGTCGAGCTGATCGGCGACTCGGAGCTGATCGTGCAGCAGGTCAAGGGCAACTACAAGGTCAAGCAGGACCACCTGCGCCCGCTCCACACCAAGGTCACCGACGCCCTCCGGGGACTGGAGAAATGGTCGATCAAGAGCGTCAAGCGAGAGCGCAACGTGCGCGCCGACGAGCTGGTCAACGAGGCGCTCGACTCGCTCTAGGAAGCCGCCCGGACCGGCCTATACTTGCCCGCTGCGCGGCTGTAGCTCAGTTGGCTAGAGCGTCTGCTTGCCATGCAGAAGGTCGTGGGTTCGAATCCCATCAGCCGCTTTCCCTTGGCCTATACGAATCTCGAAGGACGTGAAGGGCTGCTCGAGGCCCTGGCAGAATCCGCCGAGCAGGTCGGCGCGACTCTCGAGTACCTCGGCGCCGCCCACGAGCGCCTGGACGACATGAGCGCGGAAAAGCTGGAGGAGCAGCTGTTCGGCTCGGCCCAGCGCGCCTACGCGTTGGCCCGCAAGGCGTACTCGGGCTTCGCCTCTCGGCACGGACTCCAGACCAGGAACTTCGACCAGCCGGCGGTCCCGCCGGCATCGCTGAAGGGCGCCGAGCTGATCGAGATGGCGGCCAACGAGGCGGAAGGCGCCGACGAAATGCTCTCGGGCCTGCAGGACGACCAGCGCCTGATCGAGGTCGGCGATGTCGAGCTCCGCTCGGGCGTCGCGGACGTGCGCCAGGCGATCGGCCCCGTCCCCGAGCGGGCGCGAGAGATGCTCCGCACCCTCGGCCGCTAGCTACGCTAGCCCTCGCCGGGCGCCATGGCGGAGTGGTTACGCAGCGGCCTGCAAAGCCGTTTACACCGGTTCGATTCCGGTTGGCGCCTCTCCACGAAGCCCCTGCTAACGCCAGGGGTTTCGTGCGTTCAGGGACTCCGCATTTAGCGGCCGGCGGGTACCAAGCGGGTACCAATTCCGCCGCGACGAGGAGGCCAACCTCCCCGGTTTCTTCCGAGAGGCCGTGCAGTCGTTCATGAAGCATGGATCGACGGTGAACGCCACGAAGAACCCCGACGAGTCCTTCCGTCGAAACCTCGCGGCAATCCGCGCCGACGCCGAGGAGGAGGCCGCTGAGGCGAAGGCCGTCGAGGCGCTGAAGGCTGAGGTCGAGAGGCGTGAGAGGCGGAACCGACCGATCCGGATCAAGTCCTTCGACTGCTGATGCCTGGCCTACTCCGACAGCCCGGCGGCTTCGAGGGCCTCCTCTCTATCGCCGTAGTCGGTGAAATCGGTCACGAGGCCATCCTTGATCTTGGCCAGGACCGTAAAGGGCATTTCCACCTCAACCCCGCTCTCCTTCCCGACGGCTCGAACCGTCCCCAGCGCCAGCACCAGGTCGCCCAGATCACGGATGTCGTCGCATTCGACTGTCCAAGGGTCGAATATCTGAGCGGCATCCACGAACCAATCCCTGACCGCATCGATTCCAGTCACGTCCACTTGGAGCTCCACGAGGCGGTGCTCGAACTGAATCTCCGGGTGGTAGTAGCGAAGCACGCCCGCGAGGTCACCGCGGTTGAACCGCTCGATGCCCTCCTTAAACAGTTCGACGTTCTCCTGCGACATCGCCCACGCAGTATCCCGCGCCGTAGGGGAGGGTGCGAGGCGAGAACCTCTCGCTGTGGAAACCGCCGATTGGTCCCCTGCGCGCGCCTAAGGAAGCAGGTCTGATGCCCGGCCTACTCCCGCAGCCCGGCGGCTTCGAGGGCCTTATCCGGTTCCCGGAACGCACGAAAGCGCACAACCTTCCCGGTTCGGAACTTGAGCATCCATCCCGCGGGGGTCTCGGTTTCAGCTCCGCTGCCCCTCCCGCGGTAGTGAATGCGACCTACCAGCAAGGCGACGTCCCCGACCGCAATCCCGTCGTCAACGTCGGCACGCACGATTTCCCACGCTTCGGCCAGGTCGTGCAGGTAACGACGGGTGCCCTCGTGACCGCGGTATACGCCTCCCTCGCCAAGCTCCGCGAAGAACGAGTGCCATTCCACATCGGGACTCGCCAATGCCCTCAGGCGAACGCGGTCGCCCTGACTGAGCGCTTCCATCACCGCTCTGGCGAGGTCCAAAGTCTCCACCGACATCGCCTACTCCTCAAGCCCGGCGGCTTCGAGGGCTTCCTCTCGTGTCCAGTACTCGCGGCCCCGCGCAACCTTCCCGTCTCGGAACGTGTAGAGGGCGGCGTAGGTCAGATCCGTCTCGACGCCACTCAGCTTGGCGCGGCCGCTGATTTGGATGACAGCGACGACGTTGTCCTCGCCCGCGTCGATCAGCTCGACCTGCTCGCTCGCGAAATCGTCGAAGGTGTCTTGCCAGTCCTGCACGTAGGTGCGCAGGGCGTCCTTGCCGTGGATTGGGCCGTGGTCATCGGGTGCGCCCTCTATGGCCCGGTAGTCGATGTCGTCCGCCCAGTACCCGGCCCATGTATCCAGGTCGCCGCGGTTGAAGGCCTCAGCCGCATCGCGGACGGTCTTTACGTTCTCCTCCGACATCGCCCACGCAGTATCCCCCGGCGTAGGGGAGGGTGCCGACCGAGAACTGCGCGCTCAAGAAACCGCCGATTGGCCGCCTGCGCGCCGTCACAGGATGCGATGAGGGCCCCAAGATGCTGCAAAGAAAGGAGCGGCCCCCCTAGCTAGTCGCTGCCATCGGCAAGGGGACCGCTCCTCTGACGAAAACAACGGGATATGCAAAGAGAACTTCCGACAGCGAAAGGAACTGGACAACTGGCCGAGAGGGGAGGGTCTGGCTTGGAATCTCTCGCCAGAAACAACCGCCGATTGCCTCGTCTCAAAGAAAACCGATGCCCCTGAGGGCGTTTTGTGGCCGACTCTGATCCCGGCACGGCGCTGATCGAGGCGATTCGGGAGGACTGCCCGTCGGCGTCGAGGTGGATCAGCGAGGAGACGCTGCTGAATCTGGCCGGCAGGCAGGCCCGCGACGTGGAGCGCACCGAGGCCGACGTCGCGAAGCGCGGCTATCTCGTCCCCGGCTCCCAGGGCCAGCAGGTGATCAACCCGAGCCTCGGTGAGGCCAGGCAGGGCCGGATCGCGATCGGGCGCCTACTCGCCCAGATCGAGTTGCCGGACTCAACCAGGGACGCCGTCAAACGCGCCAGAGAGGCCGCCGAGGCCCGCTGGGCGCGCGCGTCGTGACCCGGCTCGGCCAGCTCCGCTCCCGCGACCGGCTCGACGTGGCGGGGGCGTTCCGATTCTTGGGCGAGGCCCCGGCCTTCCAGGACCTCGAGCTGGCGGTGGAGCTGCTGCGCGAGTCGGGGGTGAAGGCGGTCAGCTATGACGATGATCTGGCGCGCTCGCCGAGGCGAACGGTGCGAGCGCCTTCGATGCGCTGGATCTGGCCTCTGCCTTCGCCCACGGCGTCGAATGCCTATATGCCGGGCCGCGCCGGCGGCCGGAGGGGTCGGGGGCGTGAGCGACCAAGACGCCGATCAGCACGGCGCCGCGGCGCGGTGCCCTCGCTTCACGGTCGACCCCACAGCGGCCGGTTCATGGACCTGGAGGAGCCGGCTCGCCAAGATCGCGAACCGGACTGGCAGCACCTTGGCGAGCTCGACCCGAAGACGGCATGGGACACCGTCGACTACTCGGGGGGGCGAGCGGCTGGCGCCCGCTACGGGAGCTGCGGCGACGATGGCGATGAGGATCCAGCATCCCATCACCGAGGAATGGAGGGTCGCCCCCGACGATCAGCCTCCTGTCCATGAGTGCTTGCACGCCCCCGTTCTAACGGTTTCCCCCGCCATCGCGGGCACCAATTCGGCACCAATCTGAACGCAACTCAGAGCAAGAGGGAACAAGAAGGCACGCCTGAGCAGGGCTAAAGCCGGGCGAGCACAACTCCACGTTCAGCCTGCAAAGCCGTTTACACCGGTTCGATTCCGGTTGGCGCCTCTAGAGAAGCCCCGCTCCGGCGGGGTTTTCTCTTGCTGGGGTCGAAACCCGGTCACGAATATGTCACGGGGACAAGGCGCGAAGCCGTGCCTGCCTGGGCCGACGTGACCACCGAGTCAGAGCCTGTGCCCGCTTAGGCGGGGTTTCCCTTACTCAAATTCGGGTAGACTTCCCTCCACAGAATTGGACAAACGTATTAGGGGACCGAAAACGCAGGGGGCCGAAAAAGAAATAGAGGACACGCTGATGAGAACAGCGACGGAGAGCAACGGGGGCAGGAGCAACGGTCCAACGAGCGTGAATTTCGGCAGGCTGGTCGCTGCCCGCCGATCGGCACTGGGGCTGAGCCAGGAAAGACTCGCGGCCAGAATGCATACGAGTCCCTCCGCGGTCGCACGCATCGAGGAAGGTCACCCGCCGAGCCACGAGGTAATGCAAGCGCTTACCGCCGCGCTCCACGGCGAGCGCGCGCCAGGCGCGCTGCGACGCTCGATCGCGCGGCTTGCAGCTGGCCTCAAGGCGCAGCGCCGCCGGGCAGCTGTGGGCTTGGCGATCGTGATCGTGACTGCGCTCTGGCTCTTCGTGATCTCAGTGGACGAACACGGGGCCGGTATCGGCTTTGCGATCGCGGCCGCGGCCACGCTGTATCTCTCGGTTTTTGTGGCAGCGCGCGGAGCGAGGACCCGCGCGCCGGCCGCGATCGTGGTTGCGCTGTGGCTCTCGGTGATCGCGGTTGGTTTGATCTCCAACGCCGGCGACCCCGGGTTGAGCGACCTCGGCGATGACGGGACCGAGGCCGTGCTCCCCGCGCCCGGTGGGGAGGTCCAGGCGCAGGACGGCCCGGCCGGCGCGGCACTCGGCTTGGTCGCCTCCGGCGACGGAGGGAGCCGTGAGGCCGGAAGCAACGCCCCGGGCGCGACCAGTCTTCCCGCCAGCGGTCAGGTCGGTCGATGCGCGTCTCGGGGGCGCCCAGGGGAGAGAACGAAGGTCCTCGTGATTGGGATTTTCCCCCTTCCATGGAAGGGCGGTCTCGTCGTCAACTACTACCCGAAGCAAGCTTGCGGCCCCGAGCCACGCATCAAGTCGACCGGCCTCCGCGCGAGCTCGCGGAGCCGCGGCGGGTCCCCGGGTAGCGGGTCCGCGGGTAGCCAGGGGAGCTCGCTGGTGGACCAGGGGGGCTCGTCGGGCGGCAACGAGAGCGTCGGCAACACGGGCAGCACGCAGCCCGTAAGCGGAGCCGGCAACGCCGTCGGCAATACGGGCGCGCAGCCCGTAAGCGGAGCCGGCAACGCCGTCGGCAACGCGGTCAACACCGTCACCGACACGGTCAAGGCGCCGGTAAACACGGCCGGCGGCGTCCTCAAGGGACTCGGCGGGTAATAGGCCCGGCGGCAACCGGGGGGGCTCGCAGCCGCCTCTAGGCTCTTGGGCGATGGCCTGATTGTCGCCATCGTCCTCGCCATCTTCGTCCTGCCCGAGCCGTGGGGGTTCGTGGTTCCGTCCTTGGGGTTCGGGGCTGCCGAGGCAGCGAGGGACGTTAGGGCGCCCCGACGGAGCGAGCCTCCCCACTCAGTCGATGACGGCGTAAACCGCTAGACGTCGATGATCGCGAAGGCCACTATCAGCCCCACAACCATGATCACCATGAGTACCTCCAGAAACCTGACCAGCCCACGGGTCTCTGGTGCTACTCCCGAACGCTTCTCTGGTCCTGCTTCCATCCTCGATCACCATCCTCTTGCTAGTTCGTGACTCCTGCGACCGTTGGCCGGGCTGTCAAGCGTATGCCCGCCTCCTGGGTCCTCAACCTGCAAACGGCGAAATCCGATTGGCCTGCACAGCCGTTTACACCGGTTCGATTCCGGTTGGCGCCTCTTCGGCGGTGCAATTCGAGCAGTTGCCCCCAATCGACTTGAGCCCGAACTGAATCGCCGCGATCGCCGCCTCGGCGCTGTCAGCGTCGGTCCGGAACACCTGCCGCCCGGTGATTCCATCTCCGCCCGTTCGTTTTACGCCTTTGGGCAGCCTCCCGAACGCCCCCTCATCCGGCACGAACACGTTGCAGGAGACGTAGTAGGAACCCATCGCGGCTGACCGGGGCGGAGTCTAGTGACGCCTCGGGCCGCTCAGCCGGCCCAGGGCCCGAGGCCGGCGATGCGGTCGATCTTGATCCGGGTGACGTAGCCGGGGGGCGGGTCGGGCATCGGCGGGAAGTCCGAGCCCTCCCCGAAGTAAGTCTGGGCGAGCTTGTTCAGGAGCTCGGGAGCGCCGCCCTCGGTGATGCGGGCGGTGCCGTAGACGACCAGGTATTGCTGCAGGCCAATCTCGCTGAGCTCGTCGGTCTCGATCGAGAGGGCGACGCGGCCGTCGCGCTCGATGTTGCGCACCTTCTTGTTGCGGGGCAGGTGGCCGCAGACGATCTCGCCGTGGTCGAGGCCGACCCAGACGATGCTGACCTGAGGTGACCCGTCCTCGTTGAGCGTGACCAGATGGGCGAGGGCGGAGGACTCGATCAGCTGTTTGGCGCTGTCGGGCAGCTCCATCTCGGCGCAGGCTATCTAGGGTTTGGGAATGGCTGTGGTTATCGCAGTCGTGCTGGCGATCCTCGTGCTCCCGGAGCCGTGGGGGCTCTTCGCGATCGGGCTCGGAATCGTGTTCGAGGTCGTCGAGAACGTGTTCTGGTTCCGCTACCAGAGGCGCCGCAGGGTCCGGACCGGGGTGGAGGGACACGTCGGCGAGCGCGCAGAGGTGACGCGCGCGCTCGATCCCGAGGGCCAGGTCAAATTCCGCGGGGAGGTCTGGAAGGCGAGATCCGAACAACCGCTGGCGGCCGGCGAGCCCGCGACGATCAAGGAGGTCGACGGCCTGGTGCTGGTCGTTGAGCCCGAGCGCCAGCTGTAAGTGAGCCAGCCGGGCAATCCGGCGCCGTTGGGATTGCGTTTACCGCTGCCGGGGGCTACGTTTACTCGTTATGGGACGGGTGAGCGCAGGGCAGGGAGCGGGCATCGCCGTGGCTGGGATGCTCTTGATCGGGTTGGCCCTGATCACCGGGGACGCCTGGGCAGCTCACTCGCCGGTGCTGCCTCCCGGCCTGAGCGAGTCGGAGATGCGCCAAGTCGAGACCCAGGCACTTGGCCCCGAACACGCCGCCGAGCACGCCCAGCAAAGGGCGCTGTTGCGTCAACAGGGTGAACTCGGTCCAGCGATCACTCCCCGGGTCGCGGACGACGGGCCCGCCCCTCGGGTCGCCGGGCCTCCGGACCAGGTGGGCCAGTGGGGCGCTCCGTTCTCGATTCCGATCTTCGGCATCCACGCCGTGATGCTGCCGACCGGCAAGGTGATGTGGTGGTCCTATCCCTTCGGCAGCGGCGAGCCGCGCGACAACACGGCCCAGGCCTGGCTCTGGAATCCGGCCACGGGCACGTCCAATCGCGTCGACCCCCCGCAGGTGCCGGACCCCGACAACCCGGGGCAGACGAAGGCGGCCAACATCTGGTGCAGCGGCCAGTCCCTGCTCGCGGACGGCCGGGTTCTGGTCACCGGCGGCAACCTCAAGTTCGCGGACGGCACGACCGACTGGCAGGGCCTGAACAAGGTCTACACCTTCAACCCGTTCAATGAGACCTGGACCGAGCAGCCCTCGATGGTGCATGGGCGCTGGTACCCGAGTCAGGTGCTGCTGCCGGATGGGCGCACGGTGATCATGAGCGGATTCGATGAGTCGGGTACGCCGGCCCAGACGAAGGAAATCGAGTTGTTCACGCCCAGCCCCGACATGAATGGGGTGGGCCAGATGACCACGATCGCGACGCGCGGCGGCTCGGGCCCGCCGGAGGCCGAGCTCTACCCGCGCCTGTTCGGGATGCCGAGCGGCCGCACGTTGGTCGCCGGTCCCGACCCCGCCGACAGCTGGTCCTTCAACCCGGTCGGCCCGGCGCCCGGCAACGCCTTCAGCTGGCAGGATCACCCGGACTTCTCAGACTCGCGGCTCTGGGGCACTTCCGTGCTCGAGCCGGGCCCTCCCTCCGGGTCCGGCAGGGTGACGATGATCGGCGGCAGCCGCTTCGACCAGCCTGTAACGCCGCGCGCGGACGCCGAGACCTTCGACGACGGCAATGCCGCCCTTGGCTGGGAGCCGGCGCCCTCGCTCAACATCGGACGTTCTCACGCCAACACCGTGCTGCTGCCCGACGGCTCGAAGCTGGAGGTGGGCGGCGGCGTCGGCGACGGCGCGGTCAGCCGCCTGTACGAGTTCGACGACGAGCAGCGGCAGGTCGAGATCTTCGACCCCGCGACCAACACCTGGAGCCTCGGCCCCTCGCAGGCCGAGGGCCGTGCCTACCACTCGACCGCCGTGTTGCTCCCCGACGCGAGAGTGGTCTCGGCGGGCGACAACTACAACGGGGGAGCCACCGCGGACTCGGCCGAGATCTATTCGCCTCCCTACCTGTTCAAGGGCGCGCGGCCGGCGATCAGCTCCGCTCCCCAGAGCGTCAACTGGGGTGACACGTTCGTCATCGGGAGCGCGAGCCAGGTCTCCCGGGCCGTGCTGATGGCACCCGCCGCGACCACCCACGGGAACGACATGAACCAGCGCCACGTCGAGCTGCAGGTCTCGAGCACGATCAGCGGCGTCGGCATCAACGTTGTCTCACCGCCAAACGCTAACGTGGCGCCACCCGGCTACTACATGCTGTTCCTGCTGGACCAGCAGGGTGTCCCATCGGTCTCGCGCTGGGTGCGGCTCGATCCCGACGCGCCCGACGCTCCGCTGGTATCGGCTACCAAGGTTGCCGGCAAGCAGGGGTGTAAAAAACACAAGAAGGGGAAGCGGAAGCAGAAGGGCAAGGCAAAGAAAAGCAAGCGGAAGAAGAAGGGCAAGAAGAAGCGCTGCAAACGGCTATGACGTGTGTTGGTAGGAGGACTCGATGGTGACTGAGATCATGCGACGGAAGCTTCCCCTCGCGCTGACAGGGCTCGGAATCCTGTGCGCCCTCGCGCTGGTCGGTCCGGGCACGGCTCCCGGTCAGACGGGATCGGGATTTCTGGTCTGCGCCAAGACGAAGAAGCCGAACAAGGGCGCGCTCCGGATGCCCAGCAACGGTATCTGCAGGGGCGGCGAGCGTGGTCTGTTCGTCAACCAGGTGGGTCCGCAGGGTCCCGCCGGCACGCCGGGCGGACCGCAGGGGCCGCCTGGCATCCAGGGCCCGATCGGGCCGCAGGGAATCCAGGGGCCTCAGGGACCCCAGGGGACAGCAGGAGCCCAGGGAGCCCAGGGACCCGAGGGACCCCAGGGGACCCCAGGGGCACCAGGAGCACCGGGAGCTCAGGGACCTCAGGGACCTCAGGGACCTCAGGGGGTGCAGGGGCCGCAGGGGCTGCCAGGGGGTTGTCCGAACACGGCAGTGCTCAGCCCGAACGAGGGATCCATCACGGTGTGCGTTCCGTGAGGGACCCGGATGGTCGTGTCGGGGATTCGCCCGATCGCGGAACCTGAACGAGCGGATCGCCATTGACTGACGTGCCCAGATCGCGCCTCGCGATCGGGATCGCCTTGGTCGCAGCGGCCCTGATCGTCGCCTTGCTGCTGCTGACCGGATCCGACGATTCCGCCAGCAACGGAGGGAAGAGCGCCTCCAACCCGCGGCCCACCGACGGCCCCGAGGCGGCCAGCATCGATCGGCTCCGCGAGCTGGCGAACTCGGCTGAAGATCCTGTCTACTGGGCAGGGGAACAATCTGGTGAGCTGGAGCTGACGGTCGAGCGGGACGGCAAGATCTTCATTCGCTATCTCGCCCCGGGCGTCCCGGTCGGGTCGCCTCGCGTGCCTTCGCTGACGATCGGGACCTATCCCTACACCGATGCCCACGGAGCGCTTCAGGCCGTCGCCAAGCAGCGAGGGGCGACCGCCGATCAGACCCCCGACGGGGGCCTGGTGGTCGCCACCGAGGCCAGCCCGAGCAACGTCTACGTCGCGTTTCCGGGCGCGGACCAGCAAATCGAGGTCTACCACCCCGACCCCGCGCGGGCGCTTGAGATTGCGACCTCGGGAGCCATCGTTCCCATCGAGTGACGTCATTTCGCGCCCGCCTGGCCTCGCCTCCGGACGTTTGGTCTAGGCTGCTTCGCACGAGAGTTTCTCCTTGACGAGCGGTTCAGGAGGAACCCGCCCTAACGCGCCGAGCATGGACAAGACGACCAAGACGACACCGCCCGGGCCATCCCCGGAGACGCGAGCGCGCAAGCGGAGGTTCGAGCCATCCTCTCCCTCGGTGAACGCGGAGGTCAACGAACGCCCGAGCACGGCCGCGCCAAGGGAGGCGCAGTTCGGGGGGCTGGTCGCCCTCCGCCGCACCAGGCTTGGCCTGAGCCAGGAAGAGCTCGCAGCGCAGATCGGCATCAGCCCGGCCGCCGTCGCCCGCATCGAGCAGGGTCGAGCACCGAGCCGGGAGGTGGGCCGGCGACTGAGGGAGGCACTCGCCGAAGATCGCGATGCCGGCACATCGAGATGGGCGATGTCCGCCGCCGCGGCCAGCTTCGACCGAGCGCTGACCCGCCTGGAATCCGTCAAGGCACCCCGCCTGAGGTCCCCCGTCAAGGGACGTCGCCTGGACGCCATCAAGCCGCCGCGCCTGGGGGCGGTCAAGGGACTCCGCTTGGCGTCCCCAGACCGACCCTGGCTGTGGGTTGGCCGCGCGGTGGCGCTCCTCATTCTGCTGGTGGCGGTGGTGGGAGGCTTGTCCAGCAGCGGCAGCGATGCGTCGACCGAGTCGGTGGCCCCCACCATCGAACCCGCGGCGGTATTCCCGGGGGCGGTCGATGCGGAAAACAGAGCCGAGCGACGGGCCGCGCGACAGGCCGCGCGCCAGGCGGCTAAGGCCGAGAGGAAGAGGAAAGCCGCGGCCGCGGCCGCGGCCGCCGCCGCGGCCGCGCGCAGGCAGGAGGCCAAGGCGGCCGCCCGGGCGAGCTCCGACGAGCCGACCAGCGACTTTCCGAGCGAACCGGCACCTCCACCCCCGCCACCCCCGGCGCCCAGCGGTGGCGGTGGCGGCGGTTCGAACGGTCCCTCCCCGGACATCGGGCACGGGATCGGGGTCGGCGGCTGACCAAGCTGTAGCTGCTCAACCCGGAGCTACAGCTAGCGCTCGTACGCGCGGCCCGGGGTGGCGCCGATCGCCAGCAGGCGCAGGCCGTCCGGGCCGGGCTTGATCGAGCGGGTGACCTCGGGGCCGACGCGGACGATGTGGTCGCCGTCCAGGGGCAGCTCCTCGCCGTCCACGACGATGGTCCCGTACCCCTGCAGGGCGACGTAGACCTCCTCCTGCCCGAGCTGCTCGGGGCGCTTGGCGAACATCTTGCCCCCGATCCCGCTGGGGGAGTGGTCGTGCTCCGGGTAGGCCGTGGCGCCGGGCTGCATCTCGGAGATCGAGATCCCGAAGGCGCTCACCCCCAGGTCTCCTCCGACGCGGCGCAGGCTGATGCCCTCGAGGATGCCGCTGATCGTGTCGAGCTCGTCGATCCGCTTGTGGGTGACGTCGGCCATGGGACGGAAGCTACCCGGCGAGCCCAGGAATTAATCGGCGGCGGCTGCGGAATTGGCCGGCAGCGAGGCGCAGAACTCACGCAGCAGCGAGGCGAACTCCGGGTTGACGCTCGGCTTCAGCTCCATCGTGGCGGTGCGCGTGTCGGGGAAGGCGGCGGTGATGTCCTCAAAGCCTTCGCGCGTCCACATCAGGCAGCCTCGGTGCTCGACCAGCAGCTTCGGCACCTCGAGCGACCGCAGGATCGGCCCCAGGTCCTCCTGCGCGGCCGGCCCGAACAGGGCTTCCATGTAGGCCTCGATCGTCTCGGGGCTGACCCGCTCCATGTAGAGGTCGGCGAGCTCGTCGTCGTAGGCGTTCTGGGTGAGCTGGCTGAGCGCGCGGACGTAGCTGCGGTAGTCGGTCCGCGCCATCTGCACAAGCGCTTTGACGACATCGGCATTGAGGGGGGAGCGGTCGCCGGCGCTGCGAAGCGAGAGGGCGGGATGGCCGAGCGCGATCGCCTCCACGGCGTCGGGCCGGCGCCCCGCGAGCCGGATCGCCTGCGCGGCGCCGATCTCGTCGCCCACCGCCACGAAGCGCTTCCAGCCCCTCGCATCGACCTCGGCCAGGCCCCGGTCCACGATCGCGTCCACGGTGAACTCCGTCCCGGGCTCGTCGCCGACGCCCGGCGCGTCGAAGCTCGCGACCTCCGCCCACTCCTCCAGCCGCGGCCGGATCCGCCACTCGACCTCGGTCACGGTCGGCATCAGCAGCAGTCGCGGGCGGGGCACGCCGCAATCAAACCACGGAAAAGGGCCCCTGCGAGGGGGCCCTTTGATTTCCGAAAGGACGTGCCGCCAGAAGATTGCTCCCTGGCCCGTCGGTCCTTCAAGTCTTGTCGACTCACATCGGCGCTTTGTCAGCGGGACTTGAGCCTTGTCAGGAGACACTAACACGACTTCCGGCGGCATGTTGCGGTTGTCCGTAGTTTGCGGCGTAAATCTTGCGTCCTCAAGAGTGAGCAAGCGCTGGCAATCATTGGCCGCGCGGCCAGGATAGGATCACGGCGTGCGCTACCTGATCACAGGGGGCTCCGGCTACATCGGCGGGCGGCTGACCGAAGAGCTTTCGGGCCGCGAGGAGACGGAGCTGATCGTCAACGTCGACGTCGCCGCGCCCTCGCGCACCTGGCCCAAGACCCAGTACGTGAAGGGCGATGTCCGCGACCGCAACGCCACCCGCGAGCTGCTGCAGCGCCACGACATCGACTGCCTCATCCACCTCGCCTTCATCCTCGACCCGATCCACGACGAGGCGCGCATGTACGACGTCGACGTCAACGGCACCCACGCGACCCTGTGGGCCGCCTCGGAGGCCGGGATCAAGCAGGTGCTGGTCACCTCGTCCGCCTCCGCCTACGGCGCCTGGCCCGACAACCCGAAGCCGATCGCCGAGGATTGGCCGGTGCGCGGCGCCCCCGACTTCTCCTATGCCAGGGACAAGGCCGAGGCAGACCGCGTCTGCCAGATCTGGCAGCACGGGCATCCCGACAGCACGATCACCTGGGTCCGGCCCTGCATCGTGATGGGGCCCAACGTCGACAACTACATCGTCAAGGCCTGGATCAACGGCCCCTTCCTGCCCGTCCTGGATGGCCAGGACGAGGAGTTCCAGCTCGTGCACGAGGACGACGTCGTCTCGGCCCTGATCGCCCTGCTCGACGCCAAGGCTCCCGGCCCCTTCAATCTCGCCGGCGACGGCACCATGACCTGGCGGCAGTCCGGCGAGCTGATCGGCCAGAAGATCCGCGAGATCTCGCTCAAGAACATGAAGCGGCTCAACAACGCGATGTGGCGGCTGCACGTCCCCAACACCGACGCGCCGGCCGGCAACCTCAACTTCCTGCGCTACCCCTGGGTCGTCTCCACCGAGAAGCTCAAGGCCGAGACCGATTGGCAGCCGAAGTACGACACGCTCGAGACCTTCAAGATCACCATGCGCGCCAAGGGCAAGCTGCCGGCCGAGCCGTCGGTCGCGCAGCCCAAGCAGCCCGTCGCCTGACGGCCTCGGCGGACGCCGAGCCGCTGGTACCTTTCGACACCCCCGGGCGCTTAGCTCAGTTGGGAGAGCGCCAGCTCGACAAGCTGGAGGTCACTGGTTCGAGCCCAGTAGCGCCCATCGTCCCGGACTCTCCGCCGGGTCGCGACAAACTGCGACACAACGGCGATCCAGAGCTATCGGAGGCTCCTCGCTGAGCGTCCGCGAGTCCGCCTAGAAGCTTCCCTCCCGAACCGAACTGGTAGCAGGCTGGTAGCACGGCACCCGGTAGCAGGGCCGTTGCTACCACCCCGACCCGTCTTCCCGGTGGTAGACGCCTGATGGACCGAGCCGGCAACACTGCCGCCTGCGAGTTCTGCGGCGCCTCGCTCGAGGGCAGACGCAGGGACGCCAGGCACTGCTCGGATCGCTGCCGGTACGAGTCCTGGGCGGGGAAGCATCCCCAACGGCTTTCAACGGCTTCTACGGTGCCTCAGACCCCTTCCCGAAACGGCAGCGGAGCTGCTCACCGACGGCCTTCCCGGGATGGCCGCGGGGTGCGCGTCTACGTGCTCCCCGAGGACGACGAGGCGACGATCGTCGCCAAGGCGAGGGCTGCGCGAGGAGGAGGCGCCATCGGCTGAGTCCTCCAACGCCTCCCGGCGCTGGTCGGAGACGACCGTGATCCTCCGCCCCGGTGACGGCTGCATAGACGAGGACGTGAAAGCGATCGCGAGCGGAGAACTTCCCAGATTCCTATTGGCCCCGTCGCAGTGCTCCCAAAGAGCAGGGCAGACGAGTCGAAGGGTCGCAAGACCTTGCGCGGTAAAGCTGCACCTGGGCGCGTTCGAGACTCGGGCCTCGTCCATACGGATACCTCAGTCCCGGTCGATGGTCGTGCTGCTCCCTTTGCCGGGGGCAGTACGCCCCGAACCAGCCGTTGTCCTCGAACCCAATCGATGGCAAGGACAACCGGCGCCGACTTGCCGGGGATAACCCCTGGCTGAACCTACTACGACAGCCCAGCTGCTTCGAGGGCGTCGTCGACAGTTGCGTACACCTTGGCTCGCCTGACCAACCCCTCCTCGACCGTGTAGACGATGCCGTAGCGCCACTCGACCCACGAGTCAGTGCCCAACGGGCGCCCTCGCTGGCGCGTCGTCTCCACGACTTGATTGCCGCCCGCGTCGATGATGTCCTCGACCTCCTGATCCCACTCTTCATAGGCGCCGGTCCACTCGGCGAAGAACGCCACGAAGGCATCGCGGCCGTGAAACTCCTGCTGCCCGCTCCATGCGGGCCACGAACTCAGGTCCCAGACGAAGTCAGACGCGATCAGCTTGGAAAGCTGCTGCGTCTCGGTGAACTCGGTCGTCACGCGGCGCACGATCTCCACGTTCTCCTCCGACATCGCCTATTCCTCCAGCCCGACGGCCTGCAGCGCGTCGGTGCGATTGAGGTAGTACTCCGCCTCGACGATGAGGCCGTCCCGCAAGCGGTGTACGACGGCGAAGGACTGGGTGTACGGGGCGTCCCTTGCCCCCTCCCCGACCATGCGGGTGCAGGCGACGAAGCGGCCGTCCCCCAGGTCGATCAACTCGTCGAGGCGCACCTCGATCGGACCGATGAATTCGATCAGGGCTTGCATCCGTGCGAGCGCGGCGGCACGTCCTCTGTGCACGCCCGCGTTGGGAGACCCGAGCCATGCTTCACGGTAGACGGCATCCTCGGCCCAGAATTGCTCCGTCACCGCCGCTGGACCCGACTCGTTCCAGACCTCATAGGCGCGACGGACCTTGGCGGCATCTTCCTCCGACATCGCCTACTCCTTAAGCCCGGCGGCGCTTCGAGGGCTTGGTCCTGGTCGCCGAAGTCGGTGAAGTGGGTCATTCGCCCGTTCCGGAACCTCGCCACGACGGTGAATGGAAGCTCGGTCTCAACGCCGCTTCCCTTGCCGGTGGCGTGGGTGGTGCCCAGCGCCAGCACCCGGTCACCCAGTCCACGAATGTCGGGGCAGTCAACCCTCAAGGCATCGAAGTGCTCAACGACGTCCTCGAAGGCCCCCTTAACCCGCTCCAGTCCGGTGTAGTTCCCTTGCAAATCTGTGAGCCGGTGTTCGAACTGGACCTCGGGATCCATGAGTCGCAGGGCGCCGGGTATGTCCATGCGGTTGATCGCCTCGAGCCATTCCAAGAACACCTCGACGTTCTCCTCCGACATCGCCTACCCCGACAGCCCGGCGGCCCGTAAAGCCTCATCGCGTCCGAGGAAGCTCTCCAGCCGGATTATCAGTCCATTCCGAATCGTCAGGACCTGGAACAGATCCATTGAGACATCGAGACCCTGATGAAAGGAGCGCCCGCTTAGGACCGCATGCACGAAGAGCTTGTCGCCTGAGGGAAGGCACTCGGTCGGTTCGAGCCCGAACTCGGAGAAATTCTCCTCGAAAGTCACATGCCAGTTCCGCTGCACGGCTTCCTTCCCTTGATGGGTGCCACCACCTGCCATCTGATCTGGATCGAACCATTCGATCTCCGGATCCATCAGCGAGGAGGCTTCGTCCCAGTCCCGTCGCCCGAAGGCTTCATAAACCCGCCGCAGATCCTCGAGGTCGATGCGCTCGGCTTCCCCGTGAACTGCATCGACGGGCACCCGCTCCACGTTCTCCTCCGACATCGCCCACGCAGTATCTCTCGACGGAGTGCCGCTTTCCATGCAAAGCGGGGCGAATGCCGCTTCTCGTCCAAAGCGATAGCGAGCCGCTACTCCCGCAGCCCGGCGGCTTCGAGAGCGTCTGCGTGATCGCTGTAGACGATGCTCTTGGTCAGCTTTCCGTCTTTGAGCGTCACGACGCCGGAGAAAGTCAGCTCGACCGTCGCGCCGCTGCCTCTGCCACGACCAACAGCGCGGTACATCAAGACGACGCAATCACCCGTTGTGTCAATGAACTCCTCCACCTCGAAACGCAGGTCTTCAAACGCATCGACCTGCGTCGCGTACCAGTTGCGCAAGGCGTCGTGGCCGATGAACACTCCTGAGCCCGGAAACTCGGGCAGGTCACGAAACTCCATGTCCGCGGCGCAGAACTCCAGGAAACCATCGACATCGCCAGCGTTTCACTCGCTCGAACGCGAGGCGCACGATCTCGACGTTCTCCTCCGACATCGCCTACTCCTTAAGCCCGGCGGCTTTGAGGGCTTCCTCCCACGTCATGAACACCCGCATACGCTGGACCCTCCCGTCCACGACCTCGATTACCTGTGAGATCTCGCCGGGGACGTCAATCCCGCTTTCGGAGCCGTGAATGGTCAGCCCTTATCCGGGTCACCACTGTCTCCCCCGTCCCTCACTCTCGATGAGCGCGAATCTTCATGTCGCCGAGAACCCTGACCCTATCCGTCTGATAGGCAGCAATCGCATCCCTACCCCGCACCACCCGCAAATCGGGAAAGTTTGGGGGATCGTGGAACTCGGCGTCCTCCGCCCAGAACTGCTCAATGGACTCCGGGCCGCGCTTGTTCCAGGCGGCGTAGAAGCGCGCGCACGAACTCCACGTTCTCCTCCGGCATCGCCTACTCCTCCAGCCCGGCGGCTTCGAGGGCTTCCTCGAGCTCCTGATACATGCAGATGCGCTCGATCGCGCCGTGGCTGATCGTGTATGCCCAGGCGATCCGAGCGCGGGTCTCGATGCCGTCCCGTCCCGCTGTGTGCCACGTCACCGGCACCACCACATGGTCGCCCGCCTCGATGAACTCGTGCGGCTCCACCCGAACGGACTCCCAGATGTCGGCGAGCTCGTCCGACAACCCTCGCACCTCCTCCAGCCCGTACACGCCATGGTCGGGGCCGACGGCGCGCGACATGTCGAACTCGAAGTCAGGGGCCACGTGCTTCAGCACGGCGTCCAAGTCGCCCCTGTTCCAAGCATCGATGGAGGAGCGGACGATCTCCACGTTCTCCTCCGACATCGCCCACGCAGTATCCCGCCCGAAGAAGATCGAGGGATCAGGCTAGGCGCAGATTATGTTCACGCACTGGCGCGGGTCGCCGTTGTGCCGGGCGACGTTCCCGCCGCCGTCGATTACGCCGGGCACGGCTTGGATGCCGAGGCCGCCGTTTCGGAATGCGCGGTTGCCGGTGAGCTTCGCTCTGCGGTTCAAGACGAAGATGCCGTCGCGTGCGGCGCCAACGACAAGGTTGCGCTTGATCCGGGTGCGTCTGGCCACCGGGTCGACCCCTATCCCGCCAGTGCGGGAACCGCGCACAAAGTTGCGACGCACGACGTTGCCCACGATCGGTCCGAAGTTCCCAACCTTGCTGATCAGGATGCCGCCGCCGTTTCGGATCACGCGGTTGCGGGCGATCTCGTTGAACCTGCCGTCGATGACGATCCCGTCCAACGGGTGACGGCGCAACCTGTTGTGAAGGATCTGGTTGTGGTCCGACCCGACCACGTCCAGGCCGACGTCGGCGTTGCCGACCATCCTGTTGTGTGCGATCCGGTTGTGGTGGGACTCAAACAGCGCCATCCCCGGAGAGTCGGTGGTAAGACCGTTTCGAGAGGCCGAACTCCTCTTCACGACGCTACGGGCGGACCGGACCATGAGGATGCCGGTGAAGGTGTTCCTGAAGATGGAGAGGCCGCGCAAGCGGTTGTGTCTCGCTTTGAATATGAACACGCCCAGGCTGAAGTCCCTGACGCGCCCCCCCTTGATCATGACGCGCTCATCAAGTCGTTGCCTACCCCGGTATCGCAGAACTCGACCTCGGGGTCACAGCCGGCGGTCGGGGTCCCGTCGCCGTCGATCACGTGACCGTTGAGATCGAGAGTGATCCCGTCCGCGCCGATCAGGATGCCGTTGTTGGGGCAGTTGAGCAGGTCGCTGTCGAGGGTCGTATCGGCGGTGATGGTGTCGCCGCAGCCGACGTGGCTCGCGCTGGCCTCACCTCCCGTTACAGCCAGGACCACAGCGACCACAGCGTCCGCCGCCACGACGAATACCGTCTCCGATCGCCGCTCTCGGCGACCGATCGTTCTGGACGTCATGGCTCCTTGGCGAACCTACTCCTGACCGCCACCAAAAGACAAGCGGCGGACGCCCCTCGACGTTCTCCTCCGACATCGCCCACGCAGTATCCCCCGCCGTAGGGGAGGGTGCGAGGCGAGAACTGCTCGCTCTGGAAACCGCCGATTGAGGGCATAGGTGTCCCCATCCCTCCTCAGCCGGGTCTTCAGTCGATGACGGCGTAACCCACTACACGTCGATGATGGCGAAAGCGACTATGAGCCCCACGAGCGCAATCACCATGACTACATGCAGAAACATGATTAGCCCACGGGTCTCTGGTGCTACTCCCGCACCCGACAGCTGCTACGCGCTCACGGTTCTGTGGTGGTCCTGCTTCCATCCTCGATCACCATCCTTTGTTGCCCATTGACTCCTACCTGCTGCCTCGCCTGGGCAACCTACCTCAGCCACGACCCAGGGGGAGGGTTCGAGTTGAGAAACCGTGCGTCTGGAATTGGGCCGACATCGTCGACGACGAGATCACGATCTCGCGCTCGCGGAAGCTCGATGGCGCAATCGGCAAACCGAAGAACGGCGAGACTCGCATCGTCCCGCTGCTGCCTCCCGCTCGGGTGCTGGACGATCTACCCCGGCGCCCGGATGATGCGTTCGTCTTCCACTCTCCCCGTGGTCGCCCGTTGCTCAAAGGCACCCACGGCTGGAGCTGGCAGAAGGTGAAGGCCGCAGCGAGGGTCGGGTTCCGCTGGCACGACCTGCGCCACTTCTGCGCGACTCAGCTCCTCGAACTGGGCCTCTCACATTTCGACGTCAGCGTCCAGCTCGGCCACACAGACGGCGGCGCCCTGGTGATGGAGCGTTACGGGCACCCATCCGTCGACGAGGCGAAGCAGCGGCTACTAGGCGCCTTCGAGATCGCCACGCCTGAGACTGGTAGCGAAACTGGTAGCAAGGTGGCCGCAAAGTGACTGTTGCGGCTAAATTGCCCCAGCAGCGCCCATCGCGGCCTTGTGGCAGAAGGGCAGGAGGGGAACACCCGGGGCGGAGCGCCCCAGGTGTTCCCATCAGCACGCAGACTGATTCCCTAGCCGATGCCTGAACGGCTCAGCGCACCACCAGCACCCTTGTAGGGGCCGCCCCCTCCATCGGGGTCGACGAACCCTCCCCCCGGGAAGGTGTTGCATGCCGCCAGGGTGACCACGCTGGTCCCCGGTTCCGGACGCCCGGTCAGCGTGAACGTATCCGGGAATCCCGGCGGCGGGGTGACCAAGACGTGGTCGGTCGCCGTGATGCCAGCCACCGGAACGGTCAGGCTGGCGCAGGCCTCGCCGTTGATGTTGCCGAAGTTCACCGTGCCCTTGCTGCTGAAGAAGAACTTCCCGGCGGTTACCGCCTGGCCGGCGATCTTCGGCGTGGTGACGGCGCCACCCGCGAGCTTCCCTTCCTTGACCGCGCCCTTGGCGATGTCCGATGCCTTGACGCCATTCTTGCCCGGCACCGCGGAGCCGCCCGAGAAGGCGGTTCCGGCGAGCGCCAGCACCAGCGCCGCGACGGAGATGATCACAGCGACCCGACCACTGGACAGGCCTGTTCGGCTGAAGCGGTTCATCTAGCACCTACCCTCTGTGTGGAGGGCTCGGACGACCTGGCCCTCGTGGACGCCTAAGTCTTGATCGCGGCGGGGGTGCTGTCAAGCTACATTTCCGGCCTCAGGCTCGACGAGTTCCGGAGAGCGGCGTCAATCATTGGGGAGAAGAGGGAGAAGATGAGGAGACGGATCTCGATCACGTTTGGAGGCGTCGTGGCGGTGCTGGCTATCAGCGCGCCCGGCGCGGCGGCAAGCCCGGTCGCGAGCAATGCCGCGACGCAGTGCCCGGCGCCGTTCACGGTGCTCCACAACGACAGCATCGGCCCCGCCGTGCTGCCCCAGGGCTCCTACATGATCACCGTGATCCAGCCCGGGCTGCAGTGCGGGACGGCGTCAAAGCTGTTCACGCAATTCCTCCAGGACTTCGACGGCAGGCTGCCGGACGGCTGGCAGGTGGTCGCCCAGGGAAGCGGGCGCGCACAGTTCAACCAGAGCGGGCAGGCCGGGTTCCGGGTCGCGCGCTCCGGCGGCGGCAACACACCCTCGAAATTCGGGACCGCCTGCCCCGGTGCCTTCCAGGTGCTGCACGACGACACGATCGGCCCGCTCAGCTTCCCCAAGGGCAGCTACCGCGTCGTACTGCCGCGGGGCGTGGTCCTCAAATGCGGCCAGGCGTTCAAGCTGTTCCGGCAGTTCCTGAACCACCCGACGGGCGTGCTGCCGAAGAACTGGCGGCTGAAGCCGACGATCGCCCTCTTCTACAAGCCGGGCAACGCGAAGCGCAAGAAGTTCAGGGTCGACCCGGCGACCTAGCCGCGGCCCCCTTCGCCGCCGAGGTGCGCCCCCTGCGGCCCTTGACCTGTTCCCCACAGGCAAATAGGGTCTCCGGCCCCGGAAATCGCGAGCAAGGAGCCGCGCATGGATGCCTCAGCCTCGACCTCAGGGGCCGCCGCCGATCAGGCGGAGGCCGGAAACGGTGCAATCCGCCCCTTTGAGCTAGATATCCCGCAAGAGGACCTGGACGAGCTCGGCCGGCGCATCGCCGCGACGCGCTGGCCCAGCAAGGAACTCGTCGACGACCGGTCGCAGGGCGTGCAGCTGGCGACCCTCCAGGAGCTCGCCCGTTACTGGACGAGCGACTACGACTGGCGCAAGTGCGAGGCGAAGCTGAACGCGCTGCCGCAGTTCACGACCGAGATCGACGGGGTCGAGATCCACTTCATCCACGTGCGGTCGCAGCACGAGGACGCGATGCCGCTGATCATGACGCACGGCTGGCCCGGCTCGGTCGTCGAGCTGCTCGAGACCGTCGGCCCGCTGACCGACCCGACCGCTCACGGCGGCACCCCCGAGGACGCATTCCACCTGGTGCTGCCGTCCATGCCCGGCTACGGCTTCTCGAGCGAGCCGACCGAGCTCGGCTGGAACGCCGGCCGCATCGCAGTGCCTGGGCGGAGCTGATGCGCCGCCTCGGCTACACCCGCTACGTCGCCCAGGGCGGCGACGTGGGCGCCGCCGTCACGGACCTGATGGGCCGCCAGGCGCCGGAGGGGCTCGTCGGCATTCACACGAACATACTCGTGGCGGTGCTGGCCATCGCCGACCAACTGCCGGCGGAATCAGAGGAGGAACGCGCAGCGCGCGATGCGTACGCCGCATTCAAAGCGGACGGCTTCGGCTACTTCCTGGAGATGGCCACGCGGCCGCAGACGATCGGCTACGCCCTGCTGGATTCACCCGTCGCCATGGCCGCCTGGATGCTCGACCACGACACGGACAGCTACTACAAGTTCTCCCGCGCCTTTGTCGACGGGGAGCCCGCGGGCAATCTCACCCGGGAACACATCGTCGACAACATCACGACGTACTGGCTGACGGGCACCGGCGCCACGGCGGCGCGGTCGTACTGGGAGGACGGACGAGCGCAAGCCGAAGCGGCTGCGTCCGGCCAGCCTCCTCCGGAAATCTCGATCCCGGTCGCCTTCACCACGTTCCCCGGCGAGATCTTCGCGTCTCCGCGCAGCTGGGTTGAGACGGTCTATCCCGGCTCTCGCCTACTTCAACGAGGTGGACAAAGGCGGCCACTTCGCCGCCTGGGAGGAGCCCGAGCTGTTCTCGGAGGAGCTCCGGGCAGCGTTCAGCTCGGTGCGATGAGCCGCAAGTCAGCTTGAACGAGTGAGCCGCGGCTAGGAATAGGTGTCCCAGTACCGCAGCTCTGGCAGCGGGTCATAGGCCTTGCCCCCGGCGTACCAGCCGGGCGGGGTCCAGCGCTCGAAGTGGAGGTGACAGCCGGATGAGGAGCCGGTGTTGCCGACCTTGCCGATCTGCTGGCCGGTGTACACCGCCTGTCCCTCGACGGCCCACGAGGGCTTCTGCATGTGCATGTAGACGTGGCTGCCACCGGTGACCCAATCGGTGATCACCAGGTAGTACCCGGCGCCCCCGGCCTGGTAGGCCTTCGTGGTGACGGTGCCGCCGGCGCTGACGTAGAGGCGCTCGCCGCAGGCCGCCCCCATGTCCTGGCCCTGGTGGATGTGGCCCGGGCGCTGGGCGCCGAAACGCGAGGCGGCGCCGCCGTAGTCGTGGGGCCCGGGAACCGGGAACGCGTGCCAGCGCAGCTCGAATGTCCCCTTCTGGCCGCCGCTGACCACGGCGCCCGCGGTGCCGGGATCCGAGATTCCCATCCGGTAGCTGCCCTCGGGCGCCCCGGCGCCGCTGGAGGTGAGCGCGTTCCAGCTCACGTCCTGCGCGCCTCCGGCGCTGAACTCAACGCCCAGCGAGGCCACGCTTTCGCCCGTGGCGGCGTTCTTGACGTCCACGGTGGCCGCACCGGGTCCGCTGGCCGTGAGCTGCAGAGCCGGGCCCGTGAGCCCGTTCAGGTAGTAGACCGACGTCGGGCGGGCCTTGCGCTTCGCGACCATCTTCGCGATTCGGGCGGCGTCCTTGCGCGAGACCTTCCCGTCGAGCCTCCAGCCCCGCTTGCGCTCGAGCTTCTTCACCATGCGCTTGGTGGTGACGCCGAAGACGCCGTCGGCGGTCGTCGGGTAGCCGAGCGTCGTCAGGTTGCGCTGGAGCTTGCGCACGTCCTTGCCCGTCGACCCGACCTTCATCGTCCGCGCGCCGTAGCTGAAGGCGGCGCCGGCGGCGCTTGGAACCGCGACGGCGCAGACGAGCGCCAAGGCCACGGCCGCAACGAGGCGCCGCCGGGCGCTCACGGCGCGACGACCGCCTTCACGACCGCGTGCCGGCGGGGATCGTTCCCAGCCGCTTGGCGAGCCGCTGGGTCAGGTCCCACTTGCGCCTGAGGGCGAGCACGCCCACGCAAGCGCCGACAATCCGGCTGTTTCGCATCCGCTGACCTCTCTCTTGTTCGCGCTTCCGGGGTTAGCTGTCGGGCTCACGCGTAAGAGAGTCGCGTTACGCAGCCAGTCGGCTGCGATTCGCCCCGGGACTGGGTCCCCCGGCCGGTGCCCCTGAGGGAGACATCGGTTCAGCTAGGTCTATCGCTAAGGAAAACTAACACTTGGGCGCGAAGTTGCGCTCCGCTCGAAATCGCCTCTCACGGCCGCCGCTGCGCCGCTGACTAGCATCAGGCCATGCCCGAAACGAAGGTGAAGGTCGAGCTACCCGACGGCGCCGAGCTCGAGCTCGACAACGGCGCCACGGGCGCGGACGCGGCCGCCGCGATCGGCCCCGGACTGGCGAAGGCGGCCCTGGCGATCAAGGCCGACGGCGAGCTGCGGGACCTCGGCGCTCCGCTGGCGGGCGGTGAGAAGATCGAGATCGTCACCGACAAGAGCCCCGAGGCTCTGGAGCTGCTCCGCCACGACGCCGCCCACGTGCTCGCCGAGGCTGTCCTTGACCTGTGGCCGCAGGCGAAGATCTCGATCGGGCCGCCGATCGCGGACGGCTTCTATTACGACATCGAGTTCCCCGAAGGCGAGAGCCCGGGGCCCGACGACCTGGCCAGGATCGAGGAGCGGATGCGCGAGCACATCGCGGCCGAAGAGCCCTTCGAGCTGCGCGAGCTGCCGGCGGCCGAGGCGATCGAGCACTTCCGCGCCCAGGGCCAGGACTACAAGGTCGAGCTGATCGAGGACCTGGTCCGCGACGAGGGCGCCGAGAGCGTGACGCTGTACCGGAACGGGCCCTTCGAGGACCTCTGCCGCGGCCCGCATGGTCCCTCGACCGGGCGCATCGGCGCCTTCAAGCTGACCTCGATCGCCGGCGCCTACTGGCGCGGGGACGAGACCCGCCAGATGCTGACCCGCATCTACGGCACCGCGTTCGGCGACCAGAAGGCGCTGGACGCGCACCTAGAGCAGCTCGAGCTGGCGCGGGAGCGCGACCACCGCCGTCTCGGCCCCGAGCTGGACCTGTTCATGCTGCGCCCCGAGGCGCCCGGGATGCCGTTCTGGCTCCCCAATGGCAGCGTGCTGCTGGAGCTGATGGAGGCCGAGGTCCGAAAGCAGCTGCGCAAGCGCGGCTATGAGGAGATCAAGACCCCCGAGGTGCTCGACGAGGAGCTCTGGCACCGCTCAGGGCACTGGGAGAACTACAAGGAGAACATGTTCTTCGTCGAGTCCGAGGACCGGCGCTTCGCCCTGAAGCCGATGAACTGCCCCGGCGCCTGCGTCGTCTTCGGGGCGCGGCGCCACTCCTACCGCGAGCTCCCCCTGCGCCTGGCCGAGTTCGGCAAGGTCTTCCGGAACGAACGCGAGGGAGTGCTGCACGGGCTGCTCCGGGTGCGGGCCTTCACCCAGGACGACGCCCACGTGTACTGCACCGAGGAACAGATCACCGCCGAGGTGGTCGACATCGTCGAGGCGATCGACGAGCTCTACGCGCGCTTCGGTTTCGAGGACGTCCAGCTCGAGCTCTCGACCCGGCCTGAGAAGTCGATCGGGACGCAGGCACAGTGGGACAAGGCCGAGGCGGCCCTGCAGGAGGCGCTCGACAGCACGGGCCGCGAGTACCAGCTCAACCCCGGCGACGGCGCCTTCTACGGCCCCAAGATCGACTTCCACGTCACCGACGCCCTCGGCCGCTCCTGGCAGCTCGGCACCTGCCAGCTCGACTTCTTCATGCCCGAGCGCTTTGACCTCTCCTACACCGGCGCCGACAACACCGAGCACCGCCCGGTGATGATCCACCGCGCCCTGCTGGGGTCGATGGAGCGCTTCGCCGGCATCCTCGTCGAGCACCACGGGGGGAGGCTGCCGCTGTGGCTGGCGCCGGTCCAGGCTCTGGTGCTGCCGGTCGCCGACCGCCACAACGAGGCAGCGAACGAGGTCGTGGCCGAGCTGACCTCGGCCGGCGTCCGCGCCGCCGTCGACGAGCGCTCCGAGTCGGTCGGCAAGAAGATCCGCGACGCGGAGCTCTCCAAGGCGCCCTACATGCTCGTGCTGGGCGACAAGGAGCAGGAGTCGGGGTCGGTCGCCGTCCGCTCCCACGACGCCGGGGACCTCGGCGAGATGAAGCCGGCCGAGCTGGCCGAGCGCATCTCTGCCGACTCCGCCGCCTAGGGCGCAACATCTGTCGGGTCCAACTCTCCCGGCTATACTGGCCGCGATGCCGGGCACCACACCACGACGCGCCTTCGGGCGCCCCGTGCCCGCCTAACCGATGCTCTCTTTCCCGGTCTCTTCCTCCATTTGACGCGCTGCAGGTTGCCTAGCTAGTGGCGGTTTCGCGCTTCGATCGCCGCCCCCCCGAGCGCGACCCGACTCGGATCAACGAGCGCATCCGGGTCCCGGAGGTCCGCCTGATCGACGAGAACGGCGAACAGATGGGTGTGAAGCCCACCCCCGAGGCGCTCGAGTACGCGCGCGAGCGCGACCTCGACCTGGTCGAGGTGGCGCCGAACTCGAAGCCGCCCGTCTGCCGCGTCCTCGACTACTCGAAGTACAAGTACGAGCAGGAGCAGAAGGCCAAGGCCGCGCGCAAGCACCAGCAGCAGGTGAACGTGCGGGAGATCAAGCTGCGGCCGAAGATCGCCACCCACGACTACGAGACCAAGAAGGGCCACGTCGAGCGCTTCCTGAAGCAGAACGACAAGGTCAAGGTGACGATCATGTTCCGCGGCCGTGAGCAGTCCCACCCCGAGCGTGGACGGATGCTGCTCGACCGCCTCTTCCAGGACGTGTCCGAGCTCGCCACCATCGAGCAGGAGCCCGAGCAGGAGGGCCGCAACATGCACATGCTGCTCGCGCCCTCCCGAGCCGCGGGCAAGGAGACCGAGGAAGCCGCCGCGAGCTAGAGGCCGTGGGTGACCGACCACTGGGTGCTCGGAGGCCTGACATTGGCCGGCGGGTTACTCGGCCTGGTGACTCGGTCGAGGAATGGCGCTCCAGCGGCAGACCAACGTCCGAGGAGTAGGGTGGTCCCCGGAGCGGTCTGGACAGATGGGGTCACGGATCCCCGCCTGAGGAACGGAGGTCAGGATGAGCACCACTGACGTAAGCAGCGAAGCCGCAACGGCAAGCGCAGCGCCGAAGCCCGGAGAGCTGAGGCTCGAGGTCGTCGTTCTACCCGTCGCAGATATCGAGCGGGCGAAGCAGTTCTACGAGGGCCTCGGATGGCGGCTGGACGCGGACCTCGAGTTCGGCGAGGACATCAGGGTCGTCCAGTTCACGCCGCCGGGTTCCGGCTGCTCGATCTCCTTCGGGAACGGCCTGACCACGCTCGAGCCCGGATCCGTCCAGCGCCTGGAGATGGCTGTGTACGACATCGAGGCGACGCGTGAGGACCTGATCGGCCGCGGCGTCGAGGTCGGCGAGGTGTTTCACCGAGGTGAGGAGGGGATAGAGCCGGGGCTGGACCCGGAACGTCGCTCCTACCTCTCGTACGCGACGTTCAACGATCCGGACGGCAACGGCTATCTGCTCCAGGAGATCAAGGAGCGCTTGCCCGGACGGTAAGAGCGCGAGCGACCGAAAGGACCGACATGGAAGTCGAGACCCTGGGCGAGTTCCTGCGCGAGGCCGAGGAGCACCACGGCGCCTACGAGGCGAGCGCCCCGAAGCACCACTGGTCGGGGTTCTATGCCGCCTACATCGTCGCTCGGGAGCAGGGACGATCCCCCGAGCAGGCCGACGAGGACGCCAGGCGCCACATGGACGGTGTCCTGGCGAGGCAGGGAGGAGGGGGCGGCCCTAGCCCTTGACGACCTGGACGTTGTCCAGGTCCATCCAGCAGCCGGCCGGCGGCGGGCACATGTAGACGTCGTCCTGGTAGAGGCCGGCCCTGAGGTGGGAGGGAACGGACCCCCCGGGGGCGATCGCGCTGGGGCCTCCCGCGATCTCGGTGAGCAGCGTCCGCTTGTGTATCACGGGACTTTGCTCCGACGTGTCGCTGGCGTCCCCGTCCCCGTTGAGATCGACGTAGGCCTTGATCGAGCCCACTGCGGGGTTCTGGGAATAGACGACGTCGAAGGCGAAGCGCGTCCAGCGCGCGGCCGCGGCGGGCGCGGTCCAGACCGCGTTCCACTCGCTCTCGACGTACCAGAGGCCGTTTCGAAGCTGCAGCTCAAACATGGAGGCGGAGGTGGGATTGGAGTACGGCGCGGCCTGCTTCATCTGTAAAAGCACGCGCCAATTGGGAGAATTCACCGAAGGCTCGGGGGGAAGTCGTAGCGAGGCGAACGTGATCCGGCGCTGTCCCTCGTGGTAGAGGGCGGTGGGGCCCGACTGCGAATTGAAGCCCAGCTCGCAGCGCTCGCCAAAGAAGTTGTCGCCGTCGATCACCCTGATCCTGCGGAACGAGCGGTTGCGCTGCGGGCGACCGTTGGCCTGGGGCCGCGGATCGCCGCCGTGACCGATGCTGCGGACCCGCTTCGGACTTTCGCAGGACAGTGGGCCCCAGAGTCCTTTTGGGCCCCGCACCCCCGTATCGGCGTGGATCACCTTGCAGCGCCTGGTCAGCGACATTCGCTTGGCCAGACGGTGACCGATCGTGCAGGGCGAGGAACCCTTGCCGCCGCGCTTTGATTTGCTCGCCTCGAGGCCCCCGGCGGCGCCGGCCCCGCCCGCGTGGGTGCCGATCAGGAGTGCGAGGGCCAGCACGCCGGCGGCGAGAAGCATGGATGCTCTGACTTTGTAGGTCCCCCTGGGCTCTGGCACGGGCGCGGCATGGTAGCCACTTGGATACGCAGAATTGGGGAGAGCCGGTTAAAACCAACTCAGGCGGATTTTCCTAGCTCAGGGCCGGCCGGGGACTAGCCCTTGAACACCTGAACGTTGTCGATGTCGGCGGAGCATCCCGAGGGACAGCTGTAGTCCTGGTTCTGGTAGATGCCCGCTCGAAGGTGCGAGGGAATCGACTGGCCGACCGGGACCGGGCTGGGGCCGCCGGCGATCTCGGGCCGCAGGGTCTGACGCTGGAACCTGGGGCTCTCCTCGCCACCGTCGCCGAAATCGCCATCGGCGTTGAGATCGACGTAGACCTTGATCGAGCCCAGCGCGGGATTCCGCGAGTAGACGATGTCGAATGCGAACCGGGTCCAGGCGTTCTGCTGTGCCGGCGCGGTCCAGAGCTCGTTCCAGTCGTTCACGATCAGCCACTGCCCGCCACGGACCTGGAGCTCGAACATCGAGCCGGCGTTCGGGTTGTAGTGGGGCTGTGCCTGCTTCATCTGCAGGACCACGCGCCAGTTCGGGTTGTCCACCGGTGAGCTGCTGGGCATGCGCACCGAGGCATAGGTGACGCGGCGCTGGCCCTCGTGGTAGAGGACGGTCGGCCCGGGGCCGTTGACTCCGTAGCCCGGGTCGCTCGCCTCGTGCCAGTTGAAGCCCATCTCGCAGCGCTCGCCCCAGACGTTGTCTCCGTCGATCGCGGTCAGGCGGCGGAATGACCCGCCCCCCTGACTGGTGCCCGCCGCGGTCTCGGCCAGATCGCCGCCGGAGGCGATCCGCTGATGTCGCGAGGCGGTGGCGCAGTCGAGCCTGCCCCAGGAGGGAAGCGGATCGGGGTTCGAAGCCGTGTCCGAGACCAACTGGGTGCACGCGGCTGGCAGCGTCTGCCCGATCTTCGAGCCGGTATGCGAGATCGGGCAGTTCGGGTTCCCCTGCTCGGGCGGCGGCGGCGCGTAGGTGTCGTCCGAAGCGGAGCTTCCGGCGCAGCCGCTGGGGCCGTTCCTGGTCACCTTCACGGTGGTCGTCCCGGTGCCGCCGCTGGTGGTCGCGCGCAGGCGGGCCAGCCTGACCCTGCGTGGGACGCTGACCTTGACGCAGGCCGAGAACCGGCCGCTCGAGTCCGTCTCGACCCTGGCTACCGTCGCCCAGCGCTTGTTTCTACGCATCTTCACCTGGACGCTGCCGCCACCGGCGCTCGAGGTTCCCGCGCCACAGGCCTCGCCCGACAGCAGCACCGTGCCACCGCGGCGGACGGTGCGCTCGGCCGGGCGGATCGTGACGTCGCAGCCGCTCGCGGCCGCGACCTGGGCGTGGGCGTGCGAGGGCCCGGCCGCGAGCAGGAGAGCCACCGCGCCCGCCAGGGCGGCGAGTCCCGCCAGTGGTGCGTTCGAGGCCGTGCCCGCCATTCCCCTTGACATCGAGCGCTGCGGGCCGCTACGCAATTGCGGGTAGCCAGCGTGGACGCCTCGCCGATGAGCAGAGCCCCGCCGTTTGGACATTTGACCGGCGGGGGTGGACGGGCGTTCAACCGGCGACGGTCGCCAGGTGGCCAGCCTATGTCGCGCGTGCTCTCTGCTTCAATAGTCGCCGCGATGCCGAAGATGAAGACGCACTCGGGCTCGAAGAAGCGGTTCCACAAGACCGCCGGCGGCAAGCTGCGCGGCCGGCACTCGAACCGCAGCCACATCCTGGAGAAGAAGACGCCGAAGCGAAAACGGCAGCTGAAGCGCCCGGCCGAGATCTCCAAGCCGGACAGACGCCGCGTCGAGGGCCTGCTGCCCGGCAAGGCGGGTCGCTGATGCCGCGCGCAACGAACGCAGTCGCGCGTCGCAAGCGCCGCAAGAAGGTCCTGGATCGCGCCAAGGGCTACTACGGACGCAAGCACTCGAGCTACCGCTTCGCCAACGAGCAGGTGATGCGCTCGGACGCCTACGCCTACCGCGACCGGCGCACCCGCAAGCGCGACTTCCGCCGCCTCTGGATCACGCGCATCAACGCCGCCGCCCGCAAGGAGGGCATGAGCTACTCCGAGTTCATCCACGGCCTCGACCAGGCCGGGGTGGAGGTCAACCGCAAGATGCTCGCCGAGATCGCCGTCAGCGATCCCGACGGCTTCCGCCGATTTGTCGAGCTAGCCCGGGAGGGTGCCGCGGCCTGAGCCAAGGCGCTGACGCGATTCTTCCCGGGCGGTCCGCACAGCGGCCGCCCTTTCTATTTCTGAGCCCATGACGATCACAAGCCCACAGAACGAGAAGCTGAAGCTGGTCCGCAAGCTGGCGCGGCGGCGAACGCGCGAGTCCGAGGGCCTGTTCGTGACGGAGGGCGAGGACCTGCTCGAGGCCGCGCGGGCGGCGGGCGCCGAGCCGGTCGAGCTGCTGAGCGCCGCCGGCTCGAACCTGGGCGGCGACGAGGTCGAGCCGGAGCTGCTGGACGGCGTCTCGGCGCTCGGCTCGGGCACCCGTGTGATCGGCGTCTGGCGCGAGCGCTGGGCCGAGGGGCTGGAGGCTCCCGTCGTCTATCTCCACGGCGTCTCGGACCCGGGGAACGTCGGCGCCATCATCCGGACCGCGAACTCGCTCGTCGGCGGCACGGTCGCCCTGGGGCCGGACTGCGCCGACCCGTTCGGCCCGCGAGCGGTGCGGGCGAGCATGGGTGCGGTCTTCTCCCAGCCGCTGGTCAAGGCCGCGCTGACCGAGACCCCCGCGCCGCGCGCGGCGCTGGTGGCGCACGGCGGCGAGCCGCTGGAGGCGCTGGGCTCGCCGGCGACCCTGTGCCTCGGCTCCGAGCGCGACGGATTGCCCGACGAGGTCCTGGACGCGTGCGAGACGCGCGTGACGATCCCGCTGCGCGAGGGAGCGGAGTCGCTCAACGTCGCCGCGGCGGCGGCGATCGCGATGCAGCGGATATCGTCGCCCGCGCCCGGGATGATGGGCCAGGACGAGGCCCGCGACGAGGGGAACGGCGATGCCTGACGCAATCGAGCGGATCGAGCGGATAGAGAAGGAGGCGGCTGACTCGATCGCGTCGGCGTCCGGCACGGCCGAGCTGGAGGAGCTGCGGGTCCGCTTCCTGGGCCGCAAGGCCGAGCTGACCACGATCCTGCGCGGGATCGCCGAGCTGCCCGCCGAGGAGCGCGGACAGGTGGGCAAGAGCGGCAACGAGGTCCGTGGCAAGCTGGAGCAGCTGCTCGAGTCCCGGGCCACCGAGCTCGACTCCGAGGAGATCTCCTCGAGGCTGGTCGAGGACGCCGTCGACGTCACCCTGCCGGGCGCCCCGGCGCCGCCCGTCGGCCACCTGCACCTGATCACCAGGACGCGGCGCCGGATCGAGGACATCATGGTCGGCCTCGGCTACCGGGTGCTGGAGGGGCCGGAGGTCGAGCTCGACTACTACAACTTCACTGCGCTCAATCATCCGCCGGGGCATCCAGCGCGGATGACGCAGGACACCTTCTACGTGGCGCCCGGCTCGATCAGCAAAGCGGCGCTGGGCGAGGCCCGGACGGCCGCGGAGGGTGCGGCGCCGAACGGCGCCGCCACGCCGGATGAGGAGCTTGTGGTGCTGCGCACCCACACCTCGCCGATGCAGGTCCGCGCGATGGAGGCCCAGGAGCCGCCGATCTTCGTGATCGTCCCCGGCAAGGTCTACCGCCGCGACTCGGACGCGACCCACTCGCCGATGTTCCACCAGGTCGAGGGACTGGCGGTGGCCGAGGACATCACCCTCGCCGACCTCGCGGGGACGCTGGTGGAGATGCTGCGCGGCGTCTTCGGGGGTCAGCGCGAGGCCCGCTTGCGCCCCCACTACTTCCCGTTCACCGAGCCCAGCGTCGAGTTCGACGTCTCCTGCTTCGCCTGCGACGGCTCGGGCTCGCTGCCGGACGGCTCGCGCTGCGGGCTTTGCAAGGGAGTCGGCTGGATCGAGGTCGGCGGCGCCGGCATGGTCGACCCCAACGTGTTCGGCTTCGTGCGGGACGACGGCTACGACCCCGAGAGAGTGCAGGGGTTCGCGTTCGGCGTCGGCGTGGAGCGGATCGCGATGCTGCGCCACGGCGTCCCCGACCTGCGCCGGTTCTTCGACAACGACGTGCGGATGCTGGAGCAATTCGCATGAGGGATTCGGCATGAGAGTCCCCCTGGAGTGGCTGAGCGAGTACTGCGACCCCGGCTGGGACCCGGAGGAGCTCGGCGAGCGGCTGGCGCTTACGGGCACCGAGGTCGAGCGGGTCAGCACCGTCGGCGCGCCCTCGGCCGAGGGCTTCGTCCTGGGCCTGGTCAAGGACGTGAGCAAGCACCCGGACGCTGACCGCCTCAGCGTCTGCGAGGTCGACACCGGCGACGGCGAGCGGACGATCGTCTGCGGCGCGCCCAACGTCGCCGCCGGCCAGCTCGTCCCGGTGGCCCTGCCCGGCGCGGTGCTTCCCGACGGCACCAAGCTGAAGAAGGCGAAGCTGCGCGGCGTCGAGTCCGACGGGATGATCCTGTCCGAGACCGAGCTGGAGCTCGGCGACGACTCCGACGGGATCATCGTGCTCGCCGAGGGGGACGAGCTGAACGGCGCGAAGCCGGGCGCCGCGCTGGAGGAGGTGGTGCCGCTCTCGCAGGCGGTCCTGGAGCTGGAGGTCACCACCAACCGCTCGGATTGCCTCGCGGTCTACGGCGTCGCGCGCGAGGTCCACGCCGTGACGGGCGCGGATCTGTCAGACCCGCCGTGGGAGCAGGACGCCGAGACGGAGGGCGAGGGGAAGGCGGAGGACTACGCCTCGGTGAAGGTCGAGGTTCCCGACCTCTGCCCTCGGTTCACGGCCCGGGTCTTCACCGACGTCACGATCGGGCCTTCGCCGCTGTGGCTGAAGGCGCGCCTGATGGCGGCGGGCCAGCGGCCCATCAACAACGTCGTCGACATCACCAACTACGTGATGCTGATGACGGGACAGCCGCTGCACGCCTTCGACCTGGACGAGGTACCCGGCGGGGAGCTGATCATCCGCACCGCGAAGCCGGGCGAGAGGATGACCACGCTCGACGGCGTCGAGCGCGAGCTCGACCCCGAGGTGGTGCTGGTCTGCGATCGCGAGAAGCCCTCGGGCATCGCGGGCGTGATGGGCGGCCAGACCTCGGAGGTCTCCGAGAAGACGACCAGGGTGCTGCTCGAGGTCGCGACCTGGAACGGGGTCAACATCCTGCGCACCTCGCGCAAGCTGGCGCTGCGCTCGGAGGCCTCGGCGCGGTTCGAGAAGCAGCTGCACCCCGCCCTGACGATGCGCGCCCAGCACGTCGCCTCGCGGCTGCTGGTCGAGCTGGCCGGCGCCAAGCTGGTGCCGGGGACGATCGACGAGTCGGTCGGCGAGCCCGAGCCCCGGAAGGTCGACGCTCCGGGTGCCGCGGGTCGAGGCGCTGATCGGGATGCCGATCGACGGCGACACCTGCGCCGACCGCCTCGACGCCCTGGGCTTCGGCGTCAAGCGCAAGCAGACAAAGGCGCGCGGCGAGGAGATCGTCGCGACCGTCCCGCCCGAGCGCGACGCCGATGTGCAGCGCGAGGCCGACCTGATCGAGGAGGTGGCGCGGCTCGCCGACCTCGACAAGAACCTTCCGAACACCCTCCCCGACGTCGCAACGGTGGGCGGCCTCACCCGAGAGCAGACGCTGCAGCGGCGGGCCGAGGACGTGATGCGCGACCTGGGCGCGCGACGAGATCGTCGGCTGGAGCTTTGCGGACCCCGGGGTCGGCGATCGCCTGCGGCTTCCCGCCGACGATCCCAGGCGGGACCTGATCGAGCTCGACAACCCGCTCTCGGCCGAACAGTCCGGGATGCGGACCACGCTGCTCGGAAGCCTGCTGGACGCGGCCCGCCTCAACCTCGCCCGCGGTGCCGAGCGGGTGGCGCTGTTCGAGTCCGGCGGGTCCACCTGAGAGCGCAGGGGGAGGCCGGGGCCAGCGGCCATCACCCCGCCCCGGTGGACGAGCCCCACCGCATCGGACTGATCGTGAGCGGCGAGCCGGCGCGCGGTTGGCGCGGCGAGGCGGCCCCCGCGGACTTCTTCACCGTCAAGGGCATCGTCGAGACCCTCTGCGCTCAGCTCGGGGCGGAGGCCACGGTCGAGCGGGCGGAGGAGCCCTTCCTGCACCCCGGGCGCAGCGCCGCCATCTCGCTGGGCGGGAGCCCAGCGGGTTGGATCGGCGAGATCCATCCGCTCGTCGCGCGCTCGTGGGACCTCGAGGGCGCGGCCGGGTTCGAGCTGGACCTCGGCGCGCTGGTGAATGCCTCCCGGTCCGGCGTGGAGGAGTACGAGGACGTGACCGCGTTCCCGGCCGTCCACGAGGACATCGCCGTCGTGATCGGCGAGGAGGTCCCGGCGCAGAGGGTCCGCGAGGCGGTGCTGGCCGGAGGCGGCGAGCTGCTGGCGTCGGCCGAGATCTTCGATCTCTACCGCGGCGAGCAGGTCGGCGAGGGGCGCAAGAGCCTCGCGCTGCGGCTCGCCTTCAGCGCCCCCGACCGCACCCTGACCGACGAGGAGGTCGCCGAGCGCCGCGGCGCGATCACCGCGGAGCTGGAGAAGATCGGAGGGACCCTCCGTGGCTGAGCCGCGGATCCTCGTCGCGGGCGCGTCGGGATACGCCGGCGCGCTGGCGGCCGAGCTCGTCACCATTCACCCGGGCCTGGAGCTTGCGGGCGCCACCGCGCGCAGCGACGTCGGCACGGGGCTGAACGAGCTCTACCCGCAATACACGTCGAACGCGAAGCTCGAGGAGCTGGACCTCGGCGCCCTCGACGAGATCGACGCCGCGATCGTGGCCTACCCGCACGGCGCCTCGGCCCCCGTCGTGGCCGAGATGCGGGGCCTCGGGATCAAGGTCGTGGACCTGTCGGCGGACTTCCGCCTGCGCGATCTGCCCACCTATGAGCGCTGGTACGGCGCAGCACGGCGAGCCCGACCTGCTCGACGGCGCGGTCTACGGGCTCACCGAGCTCAACCGCGAGGCGGTCGCCGAGGCCGAGCTGGTCGCCAACCCCGGCTGCTACCCGACCGCGACCCTGCTGGCATTGGCCCCTCTGGCCGAGGCGGGCCTCGTCGAGGACGTCGTCGTGGACGCCAAGTCCGGCGTCTCGGGGGCCGGCCGCGGCGCCGCCGAGGAGATGGAGGTCGTGAAGTCGAGCGACGACGCCAAGGCATACAAGGTCGGCGTACACCGTCACACGCCGGAGATCGAGCAGGAGCTGAACGCGCTCGCGGCCCGCGGTGGGTCGGCGAACGGATCGCTCCCGGTCACGTTCGTCCCGCACCTGATGCCGTTCGACCAGGGAGAGCTGGTCAGCTGCTACGTCAGCGCGGGCCGGGAGCTGGAGGGGACGAGCTGCGCGAGCTGTACGAGTCTCGCTATGGCGGCGAGCGCTTCGTCGAGCTCGTGGACGCTCCGCCCGGCGTCAGCGAGGTCCGGGACACCAACCTCTGCCGCATCCATGTCCTCGCCGCCGAGAACGGCCGGCGTCTTCGCCTTCGCGGCGATCGACAACCTCTGGAAGGGCGCTGCCTCGCAGGCGATCCAGAACCTGAACCTGATGCTGGGCCTCCCCGAGGGGGAGGGGATCTCGTGACGACGCCGAACGCCGCCTCCTCCGGGACCGGAACGGAGCGTTCTTCAAGAGCCGCTGGGTCGACGCTCCCGAGGGCGTCGAGGAGGTCGATCCGGCCGAGCTGGCGCCCGGCTTCCGGGCGGCCGGTGTCGCCTGCGGGCTCAAGGGCGGGGGGCAGACCGACGTCGGCGTGCTCGTCTGCGACGCGGACCGGGTCAGCTCGGCCCTGGCGCTGACCGCCAACGCGTCCGCCGCCGCGCCGGTCCGGCTCTGCCGTGCTGAGTGCGACTCCGCCGCGATCCGCGCGGTCGCCGTCAACTCCGGCAACGCCAACGCCGCGACGGGCGAGCAGGGCTACCGCGACGCGGTGCAGATGCGCGACGCGGCGGCCGAGGCGCTCGGCCTGGAGTCGGCAGCGGTCGCGATCGCGGAGACCGGGACGATCGGGGTTCCGCTGGACGTCGAGTGCCGTGGTCTCCGGCGTGCGCGAGGCCGCGGCGGCTGCTCTCGGAGCGCGGCGGCGAGGACTTCGCCCGATCGATCATGACCACCGACAGCGGGCCCGAAGCACTGCACGGTCAGGGCGGGCGGTGTGACGCTCTCGGCCCAGGCCAAGGGGGCGGGGATGATCGAGCCGGGCTTCGCGACGATGCTCTGCTTCGTTCAGACCGACGCCGAGGTCCGCGACGCGGACGCCGCGCTCAGCGCCGCGCTGGCCGGCTCGATGGAGCGGATCACCGTCGACGGCCAGCTCAGCACCAACGACACCGTGCTGCTGCAGGCGAGCGGCGCCGCGGGCAAGCCGCTGCCCGACGGCCTGCTGGACGCGGTCCTGCTGCAGCTCGCGCTCGACGATCGCGGCGGACGGCGAGGGCGCGACCCGGGTCGGCCGGATCGAGGTGCGGGAGGCGCGCGACGCGGACGAGGCGGAGCGCGTCGCCCGCGCGATCGGCAACTCGCCGCTGGTGAAGACGGCCCTGTTCGGGCGCGACCCCAACTGGGGCCGGATCGCCCAGGCCGCCGGCCAGGCGCTGGCCGGGGAGGAGCTGCCCGAGCTCGGCCCCGACCGCATCGACGCCGCGGAGATGGGCGAGGAGACCGCCGAGCCCGAGCTCAGCGTCACCCTCGGCCGCGGCGACGCCTCCGCCCACCTCTACTTCAGCGACCTCACCTACGACTACGTCCGCATCAACGCCGAGTACACGACATGAGGCGAGCCCGAGAACAACCTCACCACGTCGGTCGAGACGCTCCTCGAGGCGCTGCCCTACATCAGGCAGTTCCACGGCCGCACGATCGTGATCAAGTACGGCGGCTCGGCGATGCGCGACGAGGAGCTGCGCGAGGCCTTCGCCACCGACGTGGTGCTGCTCAAGTACGTGGGCATGAACCCGGTGATCGTCCACGGCGGCGGCCCGGAGATCACCGACTACATGGAGCGGCTGGGGATGGAGGTGAAGTTCGTCGAGGGCCTGCGGGTTTCTGACGAGGAGACGGTCGAGGTGGCGAAGATGGTGCTGCTCGGCAAGATCAACTCCGACATCCTCAGCCGGCTCAGCCGCCACGGCCAGCCGGCGGTCGGCCTCGGCGGCGAGGACGGCCGCCTGTTCGAGGTGAGGCCGGCGCCCAACGCCGAGGAGGTCGGCTTCGTCGGCGAGATCGAGCGCGTCAACGTCGACGTGATCAACCACATCGCCGAGGACTACGTGCCCGTGATCGCCGGCGTCGGGACCGACCGGGACGGCCACTCCTACAACGTCAACGCCGACGAGGCGGCGGGCAAGGTGGCGGCGGCGCTGCGCGCCCACAAGGCGATCTTCCTCACCGACGTGGTCGGCTGGCTCGGCGACCCCTCCGACGAGGCCTCGCGGATCTCGCGCGCCAGCGTCGACGAGGTGACCGCGGCGCTGGACTCGGTCGAGGGGGGCATGCGCCCGAAGCTCGGCGCCTGCGTCGAGGCGATCCGCGGGGGAGTCGAGTCGGCCCACATCATCGACGGCCGCAAGCCGCACTCGCTGCTGCTGGAGCTGTTCACCGACGCGGGCATCGGGACCATGGTGTCGGCGTGAGCGCGGCGGGCTCCCTGACGCTGGCGGAGCTGCAGGAGCTCGAGGCGCGCTGGCTGATGCCGACCTACAAGCGGCGCCGACGTCGAGTTCGTGCGCGGGGAGGGGTCGCGGCTGTGGGACTCCGAGGGCAAGGAGTACCTGGACTTCCTCACCGGCATCTCCGTCTGCTCGGTCGGCCACTGCCACCCGGCGGTGGTCGAGGCGATCCGCGAGCAGGCCGGGACCCTGATCCACGCCTCGAACCTGTACCTGACCGAGGGCGGCGTGCGGCTCGCCGAGCGGCATCTGCTCGTCGAGCCTCGGACGGCAAGGCGTTCCTCTGCAACTCCGGCACCGAGGCGAATGAGTGCGCGATCAAGCTGGCCCGCAAGCACGCCCACGGCCGGGGCATCGCCGAGCCGGAGATCGTGGTGCTCGAGGGCGCCTTCCACGGCCGCACGATGGGCGCCGGTCTCGGCGACGCCGGGGATGGCGGCGAACGAGAGCTTCGCGCCCTACCTGCCGGGCTTCGTCGCCGTTCCGCGGCGAGACCCCGACGCGCTGCGCGCGGCCGTCGGCGAGCGCACCGCCGCGGTGATGCTGGAGCCGATCCAGGGCGAGAGCGGGCATCCACGTGATCGGCGAGGAGGTGATCGCCGCCGCCCGCGAGGCCTGCGACGCCGCCGGGGCGCTGCTGGTGTTCGACGAGATCCAGGCCGGGATGGGGAGGACGGGATCGCTGTGGGCCTACGAGCAGCTGCCCGCCCGGCCCGACGTGCTGACCACCGCGAAGGCGCTCGGAGGAGGGATGCCGGTCGGCGCCTGCGTCGCCGTGCCGGACCATGCCGACACGCTGCAGGCCGGGGACCACGGATCCACCTTCGCGGGCGGCCCGCTGGTCGCGGCGGCTGCGCTGGCCGCCTTCGACGTGATCGACGACCCGGCCCTGCTGCGCGGCGTGCGCGAGCGCGGGGGCAGGCTCGCGCGACGGGCTCGAGGCGATGGGCGGGGTGACCGAGGTGCGGGGCCGCGGGCTGATGCTGGGCGTCGGCCTGCCCGGCGAGAACGCGGCCGAGCTCCGCGACCAGCTGCTGTCGGAGGGCCTGATCGTGAACGCGCCCGATCCGAGCACGATCCGCCTGCTCCCGCCGCTGAACGTGAGCGATGCCGAGGTGGACGACGGGCTCGAGCTGATGCGCCGGGCGCTGGGGTAGAGTCGCCGCGATGAGCACCAACGCCCGCTGGATCATCGGCCTGCTGCTCGCGCTCGTGATCGGGCTGGGCGTCGGCCTCGTGATCGTCGCCGGGGACAACGGCGAGGACGAGTCCACGACGGAGACGATCATCGGCGAGACCACCGTCGCGCCGACGACGACGGTGGAGCCGACGACGCCGACCGTGCCGCCGACCACCACCGAAGGCTCCGGCGGCGTCCCGGCCCCCTGAGCGTCGTCCCGATCCGGCTCGGGCTCTACATAGACGGGGCGTTCCGCAGCGGCGGGCGCGAGGGCGAGCTCGTCCACTGCGGCGACGAGCTGTTCGGCTTCATGCGCTTCGCCTGCGCCGTCGGGGCGCGCTTCGAGGACTTCGTGCTGATCGCCCGCGGTACCGGCGACCGCGAGACGACGCCGTACGAGCTGCCCGCGGGCGTCCGGCTCGCGAGGCTGCCCTTCTACCCGAGCCTGCGCGAGCTGGGCAGGGTGCTGGCAGCGCTTCCGGCCACGATCGGCGCCATGTGGCGGGCGCTGGCGGACGTCGATGCGGCCTGGGTGTCGGGCGTCCATCCGCTCGGCCTGCTGTTCGTCGTCCTGGCGGCGTTGCGCCGCAAGCGCGTGGTGCTGCTGATCCGGCAGGACTCGCTGAGCTATTTCCGCAGCCGGCTCCCCAGCCGGAGCTGGGCTCCGTTGCTGGCCCCGATCTGGGCCCTTGACCTTGCCTTCCGCCTCGTCGGGCGGCTGACCCGCACGACGGCCGTCGGCCCCCAGATCGCCCGGCGCTACGGAGCCCCGCGGTCCAACGTGCTCGAGATCCGCGTCAGCCTGATGGAGGCAGACCAGCTCGCCGGCGGCCCGCGCGACCCCGAGCCGGCGGGCGTCGTGGAGCTGCTGGCCGTCGGCCGGATCGCGGCCGAGAAGGCGCCCCTCACGGCGGTGAAGGCGCTGGCCCTGCTCGAGGGCCGCGAGCCGGGCCGCTACCGCCTCACCTGGGTGGGAGAGGGCCCGCTGGCGGACGAGATGCGCGAGGCCGCCCAGGCGGCGGGGGTGGGCGACCGGCTGCGGCTACGGGGCTTCGTGCCGTTCGGGCCCGAGCTGCTGCAGGCCTACGGCGACGCGGACCTGCTCGTGCACACGGCCCTGACCGAAGGGGTGCCCGGCGTGCTCTTCGAGGCGATGGGCTCGGGGCTGCCGGTGATCGCCACCGACGTCGGCGGGGTCGCGGACGGCATCGCCTCGGGAGAAGCCGGCCTGCTGGTGCCCCCCGGCGACGCGGCCGAGCTGGCCGACGCGGTCCAGCGGCTCGCCGGGGACGCCGGGCTGCAGCGGGCGCTGGCCGAGCGAGGGCTTGAGCTCGCAGGGCGGGCGACGATCGAGAGCGAGAGCGAGAGGGTCGCGGCTTTCATCGCGGGTGAGGCCGCCGCCTAGTCTCTGCCTCGTCATGTGCGGGATCTGCGGAACTCTGGGGCTCGATGGCCGCCCGGCCGATCCAGCGGTGCTGGCAGCGATGAACGGCACGCTGGTCCACCGCGGCCCCGACAGCGAGGGCAGCCTCGTCGAGGGGCCGGTCGGCCTGGCGATGCGGCGGCTCTCGATCATCGACCTCGCCGGCGGCGATCAGCCGATCGCCAACGAGGACGGCAGCGTGCAGGTGATCCAGAACGGCGAGATCTACAACTACCGCGAGCTCGCGGCGGAGCTGCGCGGCCGCGGGCATACGTTCGCCACCGATTCCGACACGGAGGTGATCGCCCACCTGTACGAGGATGAGGGCCTCGGCTTCGTCGAGCGCCTGCGTGGCATGTTCGCGATCGCCGTCTGGGACCGGCAGCGCCGCCGCCTGGTGCTGGCGCGGGACCGGTTCGGGATCAAGCCGCTGTACGTGCGCGAGACGCGTGACTCGCTCGCCTTCGCCTCCGAGCTGAAGGCGCTGACGCGCATGCCCGAGTTCGACCGCGAGGTCGACCTCGAGGCGCTCGAGGCCTTCCTGGCGTTCAACTTCGTCCCGACCCCGCTCTCCATCTTCCGCCAGGCGCGAAAGCTGCCGGCGGGCCACCTGCTGGTGGCCGAGGGCGGCCGCACCAGCGTCAGCGAGTACGCGCGGCCGCAGCCGGTGCCCTCCGAGGAGGTGCGCCGGGAGGACGCGCGCGACCTCGAGGCCGAGCTGCGCGAGCGGCTGGCCGACTCGGTCAGGGCGCACATGGTCGCCGACGTCCCCGTGGGAGTGCTGCTCTCGGGAGGGCTCGACTCGGGAGCGCTGACCGCCCTCGCATCGCAGGTTGCCGGCGAGCCGGTCAACACCTTCACGATCGGGTTCGAGGAGGGCGGCTTCTCGGAGCTCCCCGAGGCGAAGCTGGTCGCCGAGCGCTTCGGCACCAACCACCACGAGCTCGTCGTCAGTCCCAGCGCCACCGACCTGCTGCCCCGGATGGCCGAGGTCTTCGACGAGCCCTTCGCCGACAACTCGGCCCTGCCCACCTACCTGATCTCCGAGCTCGCCTCCGAGCACGTCAAGGTCGTGCTCTCCGGCGAGGGCGGCGATGAGCTGTTCGGCGGCTACTACTGGTACGTCGGCGACACGATGGCGCCGCGCCTCGGCCCGATCGCCAGCCGCCTCCGGCCGGTCCTGGACCGCCTGCCGACGGGCGCCGGGTCCCGCCGCCTGGACGACCGCCTGAAGCGCTTCGCGCGCGGCTCGCACCTCGGGCCCGTGGACCGCCACGCCGCCTGGAGCCAGGTGTTCTCGCCCGAAGCGCGCGAGGAGCTGCTCGAGCGCAGGGCCGGGGGCGCCGACCCGCTCGCGGTCCACCGCAGCCGCTACGAGCAGACGGCGGGAGCCGAGAACCTGAGCCGCATGCAGGACATCGACATGGGCACCTACCTGGTGGACGACATCCTCGTCAAGATCGACCGGGCCAGCATGGCCCACTCGCTGGAGTCGCGGGTGCCCTACCTGGACCCGGTGATCGCCGAGCTGGCCCTGGCGCTGCCCGCGAAGCACAAGGTCCGCGGGCTGTCCAAGAAGCGTCTGCTGAGGCGCGCGCTCGCTCCGCTGCTGCCGCCGGAGATCGTCAAGGGGCGCAAGCGGGGCTTCGCGCTCCCCGTCGCATCCTGGTTCCGTGGACCGCTGGAGCCGCTGGCGCGGGACGTGCTCTCGCCGGAGCGAGTCCGCGCGCAGGGGTATCTCGATCCCGACGCCGTGACGGCGGTGATCGACGAGCACGTCTCGGGCCGCGAGGACCTCAGCCGCAATCTCTGGGGGCTGGTGACGCTGTCGCTGTGGCTGGAGCGGAACGGAGCGTGAGGCTCCCGTGAACCCATTCGGAAGGATCCTGGACCTGCTGCTCGTGCTGCTGCTGGCGTCGGGCGGCTCGGGCGAGGTCCCGGCCGTGGTCGGCCAGGAGACCGTTGCTTTCGCCGACCCGCTGCCGTTCTGGGGACGGGTCGACTGCGTGCAGCATGCGCCTGGCCTGACCCCGGCGCATCAGGTCATCCCGCGCGGGGGAGACCCTGCTCCGAGCGCCACTGGACAGCCACAGGGCAACGCGAGCTTCCGGCGACTGACGGTCTACGACAGCGACGACGTCTCGGGCGAGCGCTGCGAGCTCGGCCTCAACGACCGCCTCGGGCCGACCGTCTTCTACCGGGAGGGGACGCGCCGGATCACCTTCGTCTCGATCCGCATCCCGAAGTCCACTCCCATCGGCGAGCTGTTTCGGGTCGTGTACCAGAACAAGCAGGTGCAGCCCTACGACAGCCCCGAGCAGGCCTCGATGGTGGAGCTGCAGGTACGGGACGGCCTCTGGCGCCTCGACGTCGACTACCGCAACGTCTGGAAGGCACCGGCGCAGGCGGGGGTCTGGGCGCGATTCGCCTTCGACGTCGTCTACTCGCGGGATCCGGCGGTGGGCTCGGTCCGGGTGGAGGCCGACCTCGACGGCGACGGCAGCTTCGAGGAGCGGAGCGAGCTGCGGAGCCTCGCGACCTTGCGCACCGAGGTTGCCGGGGTCCTGGGGCCGCCCGAGGGCGACTCGATCCCGTCGCACCTGCGCGCGGGCATCTACCAGGACGCGGGCTACGCCTGCCCCCTCGAGGGCCCGGGGTGCTCGATCGACGTCGACAATCTGCAGGTGCTGAGCGCCCCCGTTCCCGCCCGCCCGTAGATGCGCGTCCTGCTGATCAGCCAGTTCTACGCTCCCGAGGTGACCGCGGCGCGCGTCCGCGTCCAGGCCTTCGCCGAGGGTCTCGCAGCGCGCGGGCACGATGTGGAGGTCGTCTGCGAGGTTCCGAACCACCCCTCGGGCGTGATCGCCCCCGGCTACCGCCCGCGCGGGGAGCGCCGCCGGCTGAACGGAGTCGACGTCCGCTACGTATGGGTCCGCGCCCGCCCCGAGCGCACCACGCGGAACCGGCTGCTGCACTACGCGAGCTTCGCCGCCGCTGCGACCGCTGGAGGCATCGCAACAAGGCGCCCCGACGTCGTGCTCGCCTCCTCGCCGCCGCTGCCGGTGGGGGCCGCGGCGCGGGCGGTGGCCCGCCTTCACCGGGTGCCCTGGGTGTTCGACGTGCGCGACCTCTGGCCCGAGGCGGCCGTGGCGCTCGGCGAGCTGCGGGGCCGGCCCGCGATCGCGGCGGCCGAGCGACTCGAGCGCGCCCTCTACCGCAGCGCGGCCCGGATCGTGACCGTGACCGAGCCCTTCAGGGAGGCGATCGCGCGGACCCTCGAGGAGGTGGGGGAGCCGGCGCAGGGACGGATCGAGGTGATCCCCAACGGGACCACCCGGCTCTGGATGGACGCTGGAGCCGCTCGGCCCGATCGCGCGGCGGCGGGGCTGCCCGAGGGCGAGCTCGTGCTCGGGTATGGGGGGAACGTCGGCATCGCGCAGGGCCTGGAGGCGGCCGTCGAGGCCACGGGCAGGCTGGGGGAGGGGTTCCGGCTGCTCGTCGTCGGCGAAGGCCCTCGGCTCGACGCCCTCCGCGGAATGGCGGCGGCGCTGCCTGCAGGACGCGTCGAGTTCCGCGAGCTGATGGAGCCCGAGCGTGCGGCCGCGACCCTGCGCGCTTGCGACGCGCTGCTCGTGCCGCTGGCCGACAGCCCGGAGCTGGCCAAGTTCGTACCATCGAAGCTGTTCGATTACACGGCGCTCGGGGTGCCGGTGATCGTCGCGGCAGCAGGCGAGCCCCAGCGGCTTGCCTCCGAGGCCGGGGCGGGGCTGCCGGTGCCCCCGGGCGACGCCGGCGCGCTGGCCGACGCGGTCCGCCGCCTTCGCGACGAGCCCGCCCTCGCCGCCGAGCTTGCCGATCGGGGGCGTTCCTTCGCCTCCGCCCACCTACGCGAGGCCGGCGTCACGCATCTCGAGCGGCTGCTGGCTGAGGTTGCTGAGCTCCGCAGCTCCCGGACGCGGAGCTAGATGTCCTGAGCCCAGTCGGCGCCCTGGGCCCTGGCGAGGTCGGCGGGCGTGCCGACGTCCAGCACCGGCTCGGCGAGGCGGTGGGCCCGGATCTCGCCGTCCCCCGACAGCGCCGCCGGGAACAGGTCAAAGCCGAAGTCGAGGAACTCGCCCGCCGGATAGCCGCGCAGCCACGATGGCTCGACCACGTAGATCCCGGCGTTGACCCAGCCCGAGGTCCGCCCCGGATCCTTCTCGTGGAAGGCCGTGACCAGCGTGCCGTCGAGGTCGACCACACCCTTCTCCTGGGCGCCGTCCGAGTGGTAGACGGCGATCGTCGCCAACGGCCGCTCGCGCTCGTGCAGGTCGCTGAGGGGGCCGAGGGCCTCGCGCGCGATCACGTCTCCATAGAGCACCAGGATCGGCTCGTCCGAGAAGCGGTCGAGGGCGGTGCGGACACCGCCCGCGGTCCCCAGTGGCTCGGCCTCGATCGAAACCTCGAGCCGCGGGCCGCCGCGCCGGCCCGCGGCGAAGGACTCGATCTGATCTGCGAGGTGCGAGGCGTTGACGACCACGTGCTCGACCCCGGAGGCCCGCAGGTAACGGAGCTGGCGGGCGAGCAGGGCCTCGCCTCCGACCTCCACCAGCGCCTTTGCCACCCGCCGGCCGAGCGCGCCGAGCCGGGTGCCGCGCCCCGCGGCGAGAATCATCGCCTGCTTCGGAGCCGGCACGGGACTCAGGGTATTCGCCGTGGCGGCCGATACCTTCCCCTGCATGCCGACAGCGATCGTCACCGGGGGCGCCGGGTTCATCGGCTCGCACGTGGCAAGCCGCCTGCTCGCCGACTCCTATCGGACGATCGTGGTCGACGACCTCTCGACCGGCCGCGAGGAGAGGGTCCCCGCCGGCGCCGAGTTCGAGCAGCTCGACATCGTCGACTACGGGAAGCTGGAGAAGGTCGTGGCCGCGGCCGAGCCCGAGGCGATCTTCCACCTCGGGGCGCAGTCGATGGTGACCGTCTCCGTCACCGACCCCTGGCGCGACTGCGACGTCAACGTCAAGGGGACGCTGAACGTGCTGCAGGCGGCCCGGGAGCGCGGCGTTCCCGTGGTCTTCAGCTCGACCGGCGGGGCCCTGTACGGCAACGAGGCGGCGATGCCGACGCCGGAGACGGCGCTGCCGGCCCCGCTCGCCCCCTACGGCGCTTCGAAGTGGGCGGGGGAGGCCTACATGCTCACCCTTGCGGCCGCGAGTGGAACCCCGCATTCGGTCTGCCGGCTCGGCAACGTCTATGGACCGGGCCAGAGCCCGTTCGGGGAGGCGGGCGTGGTGGCGATCATCAGCCACAAGCTCTGGTCGGGCGAGCGTCCCGTCCTCTTCGGGCACGGCGACGCAACCCGCGACTACGTCCACGTCAGCGACGTCGTCGAGGCCTTGATCCGCGCGGTGGGGGCGGGCGGGGTCTTCAACGTCTCCGCCGGCCGCGAGGTCCCCGTCTCCGAGATCTACGAGCTGATCGCGGGCGCCGCGGGAAGCGACCAGGAGCCGGAGCTTGCCCCGCTGCGCGAGGGGGAGCTCGAGCGCTCGTGCATGGACCCGAGCCGCGCCGCCGAGCGGCTCGGCTGGCGGGCGGAGATTCCACTCGACCACGGCGTTCCGGAGACCTACCGGTCGCTGGTCGCCGAGTTCGAAGCTTCGTAGCGCCTCCGGGGCCCCGCTTCTGGGCTCGAATTCCCGCGATGCCGATGACGCTGCTAGAACTAGGTGAGTAAGCGGACTCGAAGTTCGCAGCGGGACGCACAAGGGGATCACGATCGAACCAGCCAACGGAAGGCTCGTGTCGACGGCGCTGGCCGTGCTCGGGCTCCTGATAGCGGCCGCCGTGCCGGCCCTCGCGGAGAACGCCGGATCCGCCGGAAAGGGTGGCCCGCCGCAGTTGCTCGCCTCCGACGTCGGCGCGAACGCCAACCCGGTCCCGTTCTGGGGCCGGATCGAGTGCGAGGACCCCTCGCGCCACGAGGTGATCCCGACCGGGGGCGACCTCCACCCGACCGCGACGGGCGCTCCCCAGGGCAACACGTCCTTCCGGCGGGTGCGGGTGCTGGATGGCGACGACTTCTACGGCGAGCGCTGTGAGCTGGGCCTGAACTGGGTAACGGGGCCGACGGCTTTCTATCGCGAGGGTCGCCGGCGGATCACGGCGCTCTCGCTGCGCGCGCCGCCGGAGCTTGTGAACACACAGGACTGGCAGGTCGTGATGCAGATGAAGCAGACGCAGCCATCGCCGAACGGGGGCGGCTCCCCCGCCCTGGAACTGCAGGTACTGCAGGGCCAGTGGCGCCTCAACCGCAGCGGCGGGACCGGATTGACCGTTGACTCCGACAAGCTCTGGACGTGGCCCGCGCGAGGCGGGGTCTGGACCCGCTTCCGGTTCGACATCAAGTATTCGCGCAGCGCCCGCAAGGGCAAGATCAAGGTGATCGCCGACGTCAACGGGGACGGGGACTACCTCGACCCCACCGAAGCCCCACGCAAGCGCAAGACCTTCACGCTGAAGCGACGCGCGTACCATCGCGGCTCGGTCCCCTCGCACCTGCGGGCCGGGATCTACCACAACCCCGCGATCGAGTGCCCGCCGCCGTCGGGCTGCCAGATCGACGTCGATAACGTCCAGGTGCTGGCGCCCTAGCGGCCGCGAGGTTCAGCGGTCCGCGCAGATCGCCTCGGCGGCATCCCGCAGCGAGGCTGCGCTGATCGTCGCCTCCCCCGGGGGCTCGGGCCCCAGGTACGCCGTGCGGCAGCCGGCCGCAGCGCCCGTCTCGATGTCGGTCGCCGAATCTCCGATCATCCACGAGGCTCCGAGGTCGAGGTCGAGGTCGCGTGCGGCCCGCAGCAGCAGGCCGGGCTTGGGTTTGCGGCATTCGCACTCGTCGTCGATCAGGTGGGGGCAGTAGTAGGAGCCGGCGATCTCGGCGCCGCTCGGCGCCAGCAGGCGTCGGATCTCGGCGTCGATCCCGTCCAGGTCATTGATCGAGAGCAGTCCTCGCCCGACGCCGCGCTGGTTGGAAGCGATCACCAGCGCGAAGCCGCAGGCGGCCAGCGCCCGCATTCCCTCAATCGCCCCGGGCAGGATCCTCAGGTCCTCGACCCGCGTCACGTAGCTGTGCTCCGGCGGCTGCACGTTGATCGTGCCGTCCCGGTCGATGAAGGCCGCGGCCCGGCTCACACGCTCCAGGGCCGCTCGGTGGCGAGCCGCTGGCGGAAGTGCTCGACAAGGATGTGGTTGACGATCAGGTGCGCGTCCTCGACCACGCCGTAGTCGTCGGAGTCGATCAGCACGTTGAGGTCGGCCAGCTCCGAGGCCTTGCCGCCACCGAAGCCGAGCAGCGCGGCCACCTGGGCGCTGCGGCTCTGCGCGTAATCCATCGCCCGCAGCACGTTCGGGGAGTTGCCCGACCCCGAGATCACGATCAGCACGTCCCCCGGCTGGATCAGATTCTGCAGCTGCTCCGCGAACATATTGTCGTAGCCGAGGTCGTTGGAGAGCGCGGTCAGCAGCGGAATGTTGTCGTTCAGGCTCATGATCCGGAAGCGGCGCATGTTCGGCCCGATCGTGTTCTTGCCCAGGTCGGCCGCCATGTGGCTGGCGGTCGAGGCCGAGCCGCCGTTGCCGAGGATGAACACCTGCTTTCCGTCGCTGTAGGCGCGGTACAGCATCTCGCTGAGCCGGGCGATGTCGTCCACCGGCATCCCGTCGAGTGTCTTCAGCAGCCGGTCGAGGTAGGACCGGATGTCGGTCTGGATCGTCACTCCTGCTCCAGCAGCAGCAGGTGGGTGCCGCGAGCGGCGAAGCGGAAGGGAATCTCCCGGTAGTCCGAGAGCGCCTTGCGCACCGCCGCGTGCGAGTCGGGCGCCGCCGAGATCAGGAAGAAGCCGCCGCCGCCGGCCCCGAGCAGCTTGCCGCCCCAGGCGCCGGCCTCCCGCGCGCTGTCGTAGATCGCGTCGATCTTCTCGTTCGACGTCCCAGGAGCCGCCTGAAGCTTGAGCTCATAATTGCGGTGCAGCAGCGCCCCGATCGCCTCGGCGTCACCGCTTCCGACAAGGTCGCGCATCTCGTAGGCGAGGTCGCGCATCTTCTTCATCTGCTCGACGTTGCCGCCGTCGCTGGCCGCCTTGCTCTGTCCTGCCAGCACGGTGTCGGTGCTGTGGCGGGCGCTGCCGGTGTAGAAGAGCAGCAGGCTGCGGTGGAAGACGGCGAGGTTCTCGGGCGGGGCGACGACCGGCTGGCAGGTGACCGTTCCGTCCCGCTTGAACTCGATCAGATTGATGCCGCCGACCGCAGCCGCGTAGGCGTCCTGCTTGCCGATCGGCTTGCCCAGGACGTCGATCTCGATCCGGCACGCCTCCAGCGCCAGCTCCTCGGGCGGCTTCTGGATCCCCTGGTGCCCGTAGAGCGCCATCAGCGCGCCGACCGTCACCGAGCTCGAGGAGCCCAGGCCGGTGCCGCGCGAGGGCAGGTCGGCGAGCGTGATCACCTCGACGCCGCGCGAGAGGCCGGCGCGGCGCATCGACTCGCGGATCAGCTCGTGCTCGAGGTCATCCGCGGTGTCCACGATCTCGGTGGTCGAGTAGCTGACGCGAACGTCGCCCTCGAAGCGCGCGGCGACGCCGACCCGCACCCACTTGTCGATCGCGGTCGATAGCACGGCGCCGCCGTGCTGCTCATAGAAGGCGGGGAGGTCGGTGCCGCCTCCCACGAAGCTCATGCGCAGCGGGGTCTTTGAGATCACCATGGCCATCGGAGCTTCAAACGTAGTTAGCCCTCGACCAGCTCCGGAAAGGCCTGCTGCACCTCGGCCGGGGGCCGCTTGCGCCACACATATCGGCCGAGCAGCGCCTTTCCTATAGTCCCGGCCCCCCGCCTCGCCGCGAGCGCAAGCGCAAAGGGCCTGCTCTCCCCGCTGAGCGCACCAATCAGGCGCTCGTGCTGTCGGACCCGCTGCTCGGCCAGCACCCGCACGTCAGGGGGGACCTCGTCGTTCTCGGAGAGCGCCTGCAGCACCCGGTTCAGGTTACGGATGTTCTTCAGGTCCGCCCGCGACATCGCGCCCGGCCGCTCGCGCTTGACGCCCAGCACGCCCGGCATGCGGACCACCTTCCAGCCCTTGGCCAGGATCCGGAACCAGAGCTCGATGTCCTCGGCGGACTTCATGTCCTCGCTGAAGCCGCCGACCTGCTCCAGGGCCTGGCGCCGGACTGTCGCCGAGACCCACATGAAGTTCTGGCGGATCAGCAGCTTCATCACCTCGAACGGGTCGCCGGGCAGCAGGTCCGGCGGCTGGCAGGTGGACATCGCCGTCGCGCGCCGGAAGCGGCCCCGTTCGGTGTCGAGCGCCCAGGCGTCCGTGTAGGCCCAGCCCGCACCCGGCTCGGCTTCGAGCACGGTCGCCGCCACCTCGAGGTAGTGGGGGAGCCAGAGATCGTCGGCATCGAGAAAGGCGACGAGGTCGGCGCCGCCGACCGCCGTGCCGGCGTTGCGGGCGGCCGAGAGCCCGGCGTTCGGCTGGCTGATCACCCGGATCCGCCGATCGCCGCCGGCCAGCTCGTTCGCGACGCGCGCCGTCCCGTCCTTGGAGCCGTCGTCGATCACGATCAGCTCCCAGTCCTCGCGCGTCTGAGCTTGCACCGAACGGATCGCGTCGCCGACCATCTCCTCCTCGTTGAAGGCGGCCACCACCACCGAGAAGGCCGGCTTGGTCATTCCGGCCGCGCAAAAAGGATCGCCGCCATGGAGGTGGGTACGAGGGCCCGTTTCCCTCCGACGCTCGGCTCGGTGTCGATCTGGGGTCTCACGTGGGTGCTTCGGTAGTGTGGTGGCTCAGCCGCTGGTCTGGCTTGTCCGTGATTGGCGGCTCCGCGCCGTGGCCAGCAGCGCCCGGCCCTGCCCCAGGAGCTGGGGAGAGATCAGCAGCAGCACCGCCGAGTAGATCGCCATCGCGAGCAGGCCCTCCGCCGCCAAGAGGACGACGCCGGCGGCCGTGCCGTGAGCGGTCGGGTCCACGATCAGCCGGTCGATGGGGAGCATCACCGCGGCCATGTAGGCGGCGGCGGCTGCCGCCGGCGCCAGCTCACGCAGGACGGTCGTCCGCCGAATATCGAGCACGGCGCCGATTCTGGCCAGCGCGTATGCCGCCCCGACGCACGTCCCAAGCGAGAACCCGGCCGCGACGCCGAAGAGACCGAACGGCGGAAGCAGCGCGATCATGGCCGCGACTCCGACCAAGCCGGCGACGACATGGATTCTCGGGATGAGGTCGGGGCGGCTTTCGGCCTTGAGGGCCTCGACCGCGAGGTTGCTGAGGGCGGCCCCTGCCACGAACGGAGCGAGCGCGATGGTCGCCTGCCCCGCCTCCCGCCAGACCTCGCCGAAGAACACGACAGCCAGCGGCGTCCCCAAAGGCACCAGGATGAGAGCGAGCGGAAACGTCAGCACGGAAACCCATCGCAACGATTGGGTGAAGGCGCCGGCGAACCGAGCGCGGTCGTGTGAGATGCGGGCGAACGCCGGCAGGATCACGTAGGAGGCCGCCGACAGGATCAGCGTGAACGGGGTCGACGCGATCCGCTCCGCGTACTTGAACTGCCCCAGCGAGCCGGTGCCGATGTAGCGCCCGATCAGCAGCGTCGGCACCTGCTCGCCGAGCCGAAGGACGACGTTGCCGGCCAGCACGTGCCTGGCGTACGCGATCAGCTCCCTCCACATCGCGAACGACGCCAGCCTCGGCTTCGGCCGCCAGCGGACCAGCACCCAGGAGAGGAGGACGTCCGTCACGGCCGATGCGTAGTAGCCGATCACCAGCGCCCAGGGCCCGAGGTCGTCCGAGGCCGCGATTACCGCGGCGATGCCGAAGGCGATCACCTGCAGGGGCTCGATCACCATCCGGCGCAGGAAGGAGAAGCGGCGCTGCAACAGGGCCTCGGGCACCACCTGCAGGCTGCGTAGCAGCAGCAACCCGGCAACCGCGGCAGCCAGGGAGCCGACCCGGTCGCTGTCGAAGAACATCCCGATCAGCGGCGACACCGCCAGCGCGACCAGCGAGAAGGCGACGCCGCCGAGCGCGGTGGAGAAGGCCGCGGTGCTGGCGGCCTCTTCGATCCGGTCGCGCCGCGCGATCAGCGCGGCGAGCATGCCGGACTCGATGAACAGCAGGCCGGCGTTGATCACGATCGCCGCTGCGGCGAACTCGCCGAAGTCCTCCGGGGTCAGCAGGCGGGCGAGCGCCAGGTAGAAGCCGAGCGTGAGAAGCTGGGCGAGCAGGTGGCCGATGCCGGAGAGGCCGGCGCCGCGCAGCACCGTCCCGGTGAGGTCGTCCGAGATGACCTCAGGATCGGGGTCAGTCTGATCGCCGCGGCGTCTCGCCATTGCTTAGTTGAGCCATTCAGCTCGAGAGCCGAGCCCGGCGCCTCTCGAGCAGACCGGCGAGGAAGGTGATGATGCCTTTGAACGGCGAGCGGCGCGCCCACCGTATGACGCGCGAGACCTTGAGGTCGAAGCGCAGCCCGCCGTCCGGTCCATAGATGCCGACCCGAGGCCAGCCGAGGGCCGTCGAATCGGCGGGGCCGGGGGGCAGGCAGGCGCCGGCGCCGAAGCCGGCGCGAGTGGCGGCCCGGGCGACGCGTTCGTCGTAGTCGCCATAGGGGTAGGCGAGCGAGGTGCAGTCGACACCCAGCCGGTCCTCGCACTCCTCTCGCGAAGCCTGCAGCTCGCCGAGCAGCTCCTCATCGCCCAGTCGGGTCAGGCGAGGGTGGGTCAGGGTGTGCGATCCGATCTCCCATCCCGCCGCCTGCATCCCGCGCAGCTGCTCCCACCCGAGCGGCCGCAGCTCGGCCTTGTTCACGCCCCCGGCCCAGTGATCGATTCCGGCCCAGCTCATCGGCTCATGGCTCTCCTGAAAGGCGGTCGGCACGAACACCGTCGCCGGGACGCCGAGCCGATCGAGGACGGGCCGGGCGAGGAGCCCCACCGACGCATAGGCGTCGTCGAACGTGACGGCAAACGTCTTTCGCCACCTGGGCGCGAGTATCGCCTCGCTGAAGGTGACGGCTGAGTACCCGCGTCTCAGCATCCGCTCGACCTGAGCCTCCAGCTGCTGAGGCGTCACCGTCAGCTCGCTGCGCCAGTCCTCCGAGATGCCGTGATAGCAGAGGACCACCAGGTCCTCGTTTCCCTTGCGGGCGGCTCGGCGGAAGAACGGGGATCGCTTCGCGAACGTCTCGTTGCGTGGGACCAGCGTCCGGAAGGCCGCCTTCGCGAGGAAGGCCCGACGGCGCTTCAAGGCCGAGGCGCCGTAGGCGGCGAAGCGGGTGCCGGCGCGCTGGAAGGCCGCTTCGCCGGTCTGCCGGGCGAGCACCGAGAGCTGGTTCTGGTGCAGCAGGTGGTAGGCCCCGCTGGCCACGTTCGCGATCGGATGCGGGTACAGGTCATAGCGGGACCAGTGGCCCGTGTCGTAGCGGTCGATCAGGGTCACCAGGCTCTCCACGCCGCGGCGGCACCACTCGCCGGCCGACTCATCGTCCAGCGCCGACGCCACGTCCATGAACCCCCAGAGCGCGAAGATGCCGCCGTTCAGCACCAGTGACGCCGGACGGGTTGGGTACTCCTCGAAGAAGGTCAGATCTCGATCGAGGTCGGCCAACAGGCCCCCGCGCGTCGTCGGTACCTGCATCGGCCGCAGGGCCCGCAGGGCGCCTTCGGCGAAGCGCTCCTCCGCCGTTTCGCCGTGCAGGCGGACGAACAGGCTGGCGGCCTCTCCCTGCGCGATGGCGGATGCCCACGGCGGATCGATCCGATAGGTGTGCGGCATCGGCCGCCAGTAGAGCCAGGCGCCGTCGTGGACGCCTTCCTTGCACTGCCGCTCCAGCACATGTGATCCGGCCTTGAGCGCCGCATCCAGCCAGCGCTCGCCGTCTCCTCGCACGTAGCGTTCCCAGGCGCCCAGGGCCCACTGAATCGTCGCCACCTCGAGCAGGCCTGAAGCGCCGTTGAGCCACCTAGGGGGCCAGGTGTCATCGGGCGCCTTGTGCGCGAAGTCGATGTAGTAGCCGCCCCGGCTGCCTCTCCCCTCCCAGTTGGCACCGACGTGCGGCGCGAACGACTCCACCGTACTGAGCCGGTTGGCGACCCCCGGTGGGGCCCCGGTCTCCGAGCCCGGCCTGCTCCTCTGATTGTCTGTGGATCTCATTTAGGCTCGACTCGATCGAAGGGAGACGGCGGGCTGGGCGAAAGTAGAGGCTAGTGAGCGGCGAGGCGACCAAATCGAAGCTGCGAGTGGTGACGCTGTCCGACACGATTCTCGGCGGCGCCGAGGACCTCGCGCGCCAGGTCGCCCAGCGCATCGACCGCGACCGCTTCGAGTCGACCCTGGTGGCGACGCGCTGGTCGCCCGATCCGCGAGCCGAGCCCGTGCTGGAGGAGCTGGAGGAGTCCGGGACCCGCTTCATCGGCATGACGCGCGGCTCCCGCCTCGACCTGCGGCCGTGGCGGCGGCTCGTGCGCGAGCTGCGCGAACAGGGGGTCGACATCCTGCACACGCACAAGATCGGCTCCAACCTGTGGGGCGCGCTGCTGACGCCGCACATCCCGGCACCGATCCTGGTCACTCATGAGCACACCTGGTCCTGGGAGGGACAACTGCCGCGGCGCCTGATCGACCGCCACCTGATCGCACGCCGGGCCGCAGCCGTGGTCGCGGTCTCGAGGGCGGACCAGCGGCGCCTGACCGAGGTCGAGGGCATCCCGCCCGAGAAGACTCACTTCATTCCGGTCGGGATTCCTCCGCCCAAGCGCTCTGCGAACCCGGCGGATCTGCGGGCCGAGTTGGGGATGAGCGCCGACCAGCCCCTGATCGGCATGGTCGGCACCCTGCGGCCGCAGAAGAACTACGAGCTGATGTTCCGAGCGACCCTGGCCCTGAGGCGCGAGTTCCCGGGACTTCGCGTCGCGATCGCCGGCGCCGAGGAGAGCGCGGAGCACACGCACGGCAAGGATCTCCAGCACCTGATCGACGAGCTCGGCCTGAGCGACACGATCACGCTGCTCGGCTTCCGCACCGACGCCTTCGACATGATCGGCCAGATCGACCTCGGCGCCCAGTCATCGGACTTCGAGGGCAGCCCCCAGTCGGTGCTGGAGATGATGGAGGCGGCCAAGCCGGTTGTCGCGACCCGGGTGGGGGGCATGACCGACATGGTCATCGACGGCGAGACGGGGATCCTGGTCGAACCCGGCTACGCCGATGGACTGGCGGAGGGCGTGGCCACACTGCTGCGGGACCCCGAACGGGCCGCCGCGATGGGCCGGGCCGGTCAGGAGCTGCGGCGGCGCGAGTTCACGATGGAGCACATGATCTCCCTGGTCGAGCAGCTCTACGAGGAGCTCTGGGTGCGGCACGAGGCGGGGCGGGGTGGCTGAGCCCTCGGGCCTGCGTGCCGAGATGCTGCGCGACCTCGACGCGTTCGCCCCCGTCGAGGACGCCTGGCGCGAGCTCGCGGTCACGCGGGGGAACGCCTTCCTGACGCCCGAATGGGCGCGAGCCTGGCTGGGCGGCGCGGGGGTGGGCTTGGAGCAGGACCCGCTGGTCGTCGCGGTGAGCTCGGAGGGCGGCGAGCTCGTCGGAGTGCTCCCACTCGGCCTTGATCTCGCCCGGCGGCCCAGAGCCGTCCGCTTCGCCGGCTGGCTCTATGGCGACCAGTACGGCGTCGCCGCGGCCCCCGAGGACGAGGAAGCCGTGGCCGCCGCCGCCATGGGCGCGCTGGAGGAAGAAATCGATCGTCCGACCCTGATCCTGCACCGGGTCGATGAGGACGCGGGCTGGCCGGCGGCGGCAGGGGCCGCGGCGGGCCGCCGCATGGCTCTGATCGAGCAGAGCCCGGCCGAGCTCCGCTACACCCGCATCGCCGGGCTGGACTGGGACGGGTACGTCGGCACCCGCAGCAAGAAGTTCGGCCAACGCATCGCCCGCGGCCTCGAGCGCGCGCTCGACCGCGACGGAATCACCCACGAGGTGAAGCAGACCGCCGAGCCATCGGAGCTGGATCGCGACCTCGGCCGCTTCTGGCGGTTGCACGACCTGCGCAGGCCCGACCCGGGGGCCTCCTCGGTCGCGGAGGCCGAGGTTCGGGCGCGACTCGCCCAGTTCGCGCGCGCGGCGCTCGGGCGGGGCTGGCTCAGGCTGCGCATCCTCGAGCTCGACGGGGAGCAGGCCGCCGCCCTCCTTTGCTGGCGCATCGGGGCCCGCTACTGCGTCTACCAGAGCGGCTTCGATCCCGCCTGGGCCGAGCGCGAGCCGGGGATGACGGTGATGAACGACGCCGTCCGCGCCGCGATCGGGGAGGACGCGGAGGAGTTCGACATGCTGCTCGGGGGCGAGTCCTACAAGGAGCGGTTCGTGTCGGACGCTCGCAGCGTCCACACGGTCAGTTTGGTCGGCGCCGCCAGCCCGACGCGGGCACTGATCTCAGCCGAGGCCGGCGCCCGCAGGCGCGGCCGCCAGCTCGCCCGCCGCGCGGGCATCGGCAGGGTGCTTCATGCGGTCGCCCGCAGGCTTCCCGGCGGCTAGCGCCCCGGGATCAGTTTCTTGACCGTGTCGCGCGCCCCGCGCATGGTCCTCCAGAGGCCGGCCTTGACCGTGTCCCGGCCGGGGTGCTCGCCGAGCGGCGCCGGCGTCACGCGCATCTTGTTGAGGCGGGCGTTCAGCGAATAGGTGTCAACCATCTTTGCGGTGCCGCGTGTGTAGCAGGCGATCGAGAGCGAGATCGAGAACGTGGGCCCGTTCTTGACCATGTGCGGAGCGTGGGGCGGGATGTGGACCCCGTCCCCGGGGGCCATCGGATAGACCTTCGCGTTCGCCGGAAGGTCGGAGATGTTGCGATGGCCGCCGCCGTAGTAGCGCAGGGCCTCCCTGTTCTCGGTCGCGGCGTCGGGGAACGTGCCGACGGTGACGTCCTTGGTCCCCCGGATCTGGAACAGGAGGTTGTACTCGGGGTCGAAGTGCGAGGGGACGCTCGAGTCGGGGGAGGAGATGATGATGAAGACCTCGCTGCTGACGCGGCCGCCCTCGCTGTCCATCCGTTCGGAGTGGACGCCGTCGAGGATCCAGTCCGCCAGCGCCTGGTACTCGGGATCGGTATGGCAGCGCTTCAGCACCATCCACTTGCCGTTCGTCTCGATCCCGCGGACGACCTCACCGGCCGTCATGGTCGCGTCCTGCTTCCCACCCCCGGGCAGGATGTCCGGCATGTCGTAGTCGGTGAACTCCGCCTGGTCGGGGGGGAGCGAATCGGCGAGCTGGGCGAGCCGCTCGAGCGAGAGCAGCGGATGGGCCATCAGGTCGTGCTTGAGCGCGAACGACTCGCGCCCGTACTTCTCGTACATCAGCTCTGGGTCAACCTCGAAAGGCCTGCCCCTGAGCTCCACCGCAGTCGCTGTTTCGGTCTTCATCTCACCCTCGGTTCCTTGCCTCGACATCGCGCCCGATAACAATCGGCCAGGGCGCGAGTTTAGTTGAGCCCTTCAGCCCTGTGTGTGGGTTTCCTGCCGACCGCCGCTCGCGCCGGTGGCCCGAGCGGACATCGCCAGCAGCGCCGGACCGAGCCCCATCAGCAGCCACAGCTCCTTGCTGTACTGATAGGAGCTGAAAAAGCCGGCCGCGAGGAGGCCGACCATGGCCACGGACACGCACAGGCAGACCGCCTGCATGCGGGGGTCGCCGCGGGCGTCGTATTCTCGCGCCGCGGCCAACGCCGAGGCCACGGAGAAGAGGATCAACACGCCGAACAGGAAGGCGCCGACGATTCCCAGCTCGGCCAGGACCTCCAGGTAGCTGTTGTGCGCCACCTTCGGCTGGTCGATGATCTCATCGGTTCGGGCCAGGGTCCCCGGCTCGAACAGGTAGTGCTTGGAGGACACCGCGAAGTTCGCGGAGCCGAGGCCCTGCACGGGGTTGGCCTCGACCGAGCGCCACGCCACCTGCCAGATAGTGGTACGGCCCTCCTGCAGGCGCGACTGTCCTCTGGTCGGCTCCGTGATGCGCTCCTGGACCTCGGGCGAGGCGAATCCCGCGAAGTAGAAGACGCTGGCGGCCGCCAGGCAGGCGGTTCCGATCGCCAACGGCGCGCGCCAGCGGCCCGCGACGACGATCGCGAACAGGAGGGCGACCGTGAGCGCGATCAGCCCGCCGCGTGACGCGGTGAGCAGGATGCCGGCGACGCATGCGACCGCGGTGAACCCGGCCAGGAGCCTCAGCGGGGGGCTCTCCCGGAAGTGCGCGACCGCCCCGACGGCCAGGATGGAGCCCGATATCAGCGCCGCCGCGAGCTCGTTCGGATCGTGCGCGGCGGTGGCCAGGCGGCCGGGGTCCTCGGCGCTGGGCGCCACCAGCGCGTATCCCACAGCGAACAACGAGCCCAGCACAAAGCCGATCAGGATGTGGCCCAGGTTCCGCTCGTTTCGCACCGCCGTGAACACGATCAAGAACAGGACCATGTTGAGGGCGTAACGGGACGCCGAGCCGATCGCGGCCCCAGGATCCTCCGCCCATGCCGCGCTCAAGGCCGCCCACCCGAGGAACAACCCCAGCGCAGTGGCCACGATCGGGTGCACGCTGACGAAGTCGATCTTGGAGCTTCGCCGGGTCGTCAGGATCGCGAACCAGGACAGGGTGAGCAACAAGCCCGCGAGCTTGGTCAGGTTGAGCACCGGGCCGAACAGCGGCACGACCTCGACGAAGCCGATGAATGCGAAGACCGCGAGGCCGATGGCGAGGTCGGCGAAGGCGACGAGCACGAAGGCCAGGCCCAGCGCGCCGGCGATCGCAACGCGTGGGTCGTAGCCGGCCAGCAGCCCGAGCACTGCCCCGATCAGTCCCAGTCCCACGGCGAAGGGCCAGGTGGCGCGATCCAGGCCCATGTTCGCCGCTCCCCGCAGGCGGCCGGGGAGGGGGCTAGCGGTCAACTGCCTCGCCTCAGGTAGTAACGGGACTCACCTCGCAGGGGCCTGGGGACGCCGACGACCACGAAGCCGACCGGGCGCACCCGGTTCTCGGCCAGGAGCTCGCCCAGCTCAGAGATCCGCTTGATTCTGGTTTCGCCGATCCGGACCACGATCAGGACGTCGTCGGTGCCGCGGGCGAGCGGAACTGCGTCCGCGACGAGGTTCAGGGGTGTCAACTGCCTCGTTCATGTAGTAACGGGACTCACCTCGCAGGGGCCTGGGGACGCCGACGACTGCGAAGCCGACCGGGCGCACCCGGTTCTCGGCCAGGAGCTCGCCCAGCTCAGAGATCCGCTTGATCCTGGTTTCGCCGATCCGGACCACGATCAGGACGTCGTCGGCGCCGCGGGCGAGCGGAACCGCGTCCGCGACGAGGTTCAGGGGTGGGCTGTCGATGATCACGTACTCGGCGAGCTTGCGCGCCTCGGCGATCAGCTCCCGCGCCGCCGGGATCGAGAACAGCTCGGCGATCCAGCCCTCTGAGTAATCGGCGAGCAGCACCCTCATCGACGGCCCGAAGCCGGTGGCTGTGGTAAGCGCGTCCTCGAGCTTCTGCTCCCCCAGCAGGACGCTCACGACCCCGCCCTTGCCGGGCTTCACGTCAAGCGCCCCGGCGAGCGCCGGCCGCCGCAGATCCGCCTCGATCAGGATCACCTCCCGCCCGGCGAGCGCGAGCGAGGCTGCGAGGTTGACAGCGGTGGTGCTCTTGCCCTCCGAGGGAGCCGTGCCCGTGACCAGGACCACGTTCGTATCCCCTTCCTCGCGGCGCGCCTCGAGGGTGGCCCGCAGGGTCCTGTAGGCCTCCGCGCCGGCGGGGGAGATCCTGGCAGGGCCGAGCGGGGCCTCGCGCGGGCTTCGCTTCTCGATCGGGATCCTGGCGATGATCGGCAGCCGGTAGAGGCGGCGAAGCTGCTCCTCGCGGCGGAGGCGTGGATCGAGTGTGTGTGCCGCGAAGGCTCCAGCGACGCCCAGGATCGCCCCCGCGAGCATTCCCGCCAAGATCGTCAGCACCGGCCGTGGGGAGGCCTGAACGGTTGGAAGATCCGCCGCCGTCTCCAGCCGCAGGGATGGGTCCGGGGCTTGGAGCACCGCCTCGAGCCGCGCAAGATCGGTCGCGGCCTGGGCCCGAAGATCCTCGCTGGGCGACTCCAGATTCGCCTCCACCCCGGGCAGGAGGCGCTCGGCGGCGATCTGGACCTGGTCGGTGCGATCCTCGATCGTGGCCTCCGCGAAGCCGTTCGCGATCTCCTGCGCCTGCTCTGGGCTGTCGCCAGTGGCGGTGACGGCGACGATGTTGCTCTGCGCCACGGGGGCGGCTTCCACCTTGCTCAGCAGGTCGCGGGCGCTGAGGTCTGAGCCCGTTTCCTCTTTGACCTGCGTGGCGACGTCGAGGCTAGTGACGAACTGGGAGGCGGTCTCGACGTCCCGGGTGGGATCTACCGATTCGAAGATCAGCGGCAGGCTCCTAGGATCCCGACCTCGCCGGCGATCGGGGTGACGAGCAGGTCGGCGCGCGCCTCGTAGGTCTTGTTGGCGGTGACCACGTAGAGGATCGCGACCAGGGTGGTGGCGACGAAGGCGATCACAACCAACCGCCAGCGCTCGCGGATCGTCTCGACGTAGCGGCTCAGCCCCTCCTCGGCCGGCGGCTCCAGCCATTCGACCTTCCCCTTCTCCTCCCCGCTTTGGAGCTCCGCCGTCATCCTGAGCGCAGCATTGTGCCAGGGTCCACCGCCGTCGGGGTCGCCCGTTACCGTGCATGCATGGCCGAGGCCGACGGCTCGATGCTGCGGATCCGGCCCGAGGCGGTCGTCCTACCCCTTCTGGTGGTCGCCGGGGTCCTCACCTGGTGGGGATGGGAGAGCGGCGCCTACTTCGGCGTCGTCTTCTTCCCGGGGGCCCTCGTCCTCTTCGGGATGCTGGCCGCCCTGCTCCTGTTCGCTCCCTGGCCGGCAACGCTCCGGGGCGCCCACGCCGTGGCGCTCGTGGCCCTGCTGGGGATCGCCGCCTTGACCGCGATCTCCGCGGCGTGGTCGCCCGCGCCCGGCGTGGCGATCGAGGACGCGCTTCGCGTCTTCACCTACGCGGTCGCCTTCGCGCTGGGCCTCTGGATCTGCCTGTTGCTGGGAGAGCGGATGAAGCTGGCGCTTGCCCCGATCGCGGCCGCGGGCGCGCTGGTGGCGCTCGCCACCCTGATCGTGCTCTGGACCGGCGACAACGCCATCGAGTACCTCGAGGAGGATGCGACGCTTCGCTATCCGCTCGGGTACCGCAATGCCGTCGCGGCGTTCTTCCTGATCTCGATCTGGCCGATGGTGATGCTGGCGGGATCGCGTGAAGTCGACTGGCGGTTGCGCGGCCTCCTGATCGCCGCCGCGGCGCTCTGCATCGAGCTCGCCGTGCTGGCGCAGAGCCGCAGCGCCGTGTTCGCGATCGCCGCGGGCGCGGTGGTGCTGCTCGCCGCTCACTCCGAGCGGCTGCGGATGCTGGGCTTCCTGGGACTGGCGGTGGTCCCATCGGCGCTGGCCCTGCCCTGGCTGCTCGACGTCTACCAGGCCGGCGGCGGGAACACCGAGGCTTCGCTCGATCCCCTGCGCGGCGCTTGCCGCGCAATGGCCGTCTCGGCGGTGCTCGGCGTCCTGCTGGGCTGCGCCGCGGCGAAGCTCGACCCACGGGTGCGCCTCTCCCGCAATGCCGCACGCGGCATCGGCTGGGGCCTCGCCGTCGCCGCCGCGGCCATCGCGCTCGGAGGCGCGGTCGCGGTGCAGAGCTCCGAGGGCGGCCTCGGCGGCTTCCTGGACCGCCAGAAAGAGGAGCTGAGCGCCGGCAGCCCCGACCTGAGCAAGCAGGGCAGCCGCTTCGGGCTGGACCTGCGCACCGAGCGCGGCGACCTCTGGCGTGTCGCCCTGGATGACTTCGCCGACCGGCCGCTGGCGGGGGAGGGGGGTGGCGGATTCCGGTTCAGCTACCTGCGCGACCGCGAGGAGACGCTGCAGCCCGAGGATCCGCATAGCGTCGTCCTGCTGATGGCTTCGGAGCTCGGCATTCCGGGGCTGCTGCTCTTTGGTGCCTTTCTGGTCGCGGCCACGTTGGCTGCCCTGCGCTCGCGGCGGCTAGGGCCTTCGGCCACCGCCCTGGTGGCGGGGGCGCTGGCGGTCGGCGGCTACTGGCTGGTGCACGCCTCGGTCGAGTGGTTCTGGTCTTATCCCGCGGTGACGCTGCCGATGGCCTTCGCAATGGGCGCCGCCGCGGCCCCCGCCGCCCTTCGGCCGGCGCGCGAGCCGCGCAGGGCCCCGCGCGTCGCGGCCGTGGTTGTGCTCGGAGCCGTTGCGGTCGCCATCCTCCCCCTCTACCTGAGCGAGCGCTACACCAACGATGCCCTGCGCGTCGGCGCGGATGACCCCGAGGCCGCCTACGACGATCTCGAACGGGCCGCGGACCTGAACCCGTTCAGCTCGCGTCCCCTGGCCAGCGAGGCCGTGATCGCCGAGGCCGCGGGCGACACCGAGCGGGCACTGAGCGCGCTGGAGCGAGCGCAGGACCGCCAGCCCGAGGAGTGGACCCTCTTCCTGCTGGAGGCGCGGGTGCTGCAGGGCACCGACCCCAGTCGAGCAGCCGCCGCGCTGGCGCGTGCGCGGGAACTCAACCCGCGCGGCAGCGAAATCGACCTGCTCGAGCTCGAGCTTCAGGAGAATCAGGTAGAGAGCAGGGAACCTGACGCAGACAATTGAATTACCCACTACCGCACTTGTTTTCTCCACGACGACCGGGGTAAACTACGCCACAGGAGCGAGGGCCAAAGGCGGGGTGAGGGGTAGTCCGCGTTGGTGCGCTCGGTTCTAAAGTTGAGATGCAAACCAGCCGATCAGCAGCCTGAGCATTGGCTGCCTAAGCACCACTAGAGGCAAGGACAAAAAAAGACATGCCCAAGACTAGGAATAGCCGCCTCGCACTTCTGTTCGTCGCGGCTCTAATCGCCGCTTTCGCCGCGGTGCCGGCCACCGCGAGCCTGGCGCAGGACGACCCGTCCTCGGCGCAGTACGACCCGCCGATCCCGCAGACCAGTAGCGGTTCCGGATCAGGTTCCGGATCAGGTTCCGGATCAGGGTCAGGCTCCGAGAGTGGGCTTGACAGCCCAATCGGGACGCTTCCGTTCACCGGGCAGGATCTGCTGATCCTGTTTGTCGTCGCCGCCCTTCTGGTCGGCACGGGCTACGGACTGCGCAAGCTCTCGATGCCGCGCGACCCGGAGGCCTGAAGCAGCACCTAATCGAGGGCCGCTGATGAGCAGACGCCCTCTTCAACAAACAGCAGCGCCAACCGAGATCCGTCCCTTCCCCTACCTGCGCGGACTCACCGCGCAGCGGGTGGTCGAGCTGGTTGCCCTGCAGATTGCTCCGGCCGTCGCGGCCGGGGCCGTGGCGCGCAGCCGGGTGGACTCCGATTGGGAGGCCCTGCTGCTGTTCGCCGGCATCCTGGGAATGGGTGGGCTGCTGCGGCATTCGCGCATACCCCTGCACCTCGTGCCCTTTTCGTCAGGGGTGCTTTACCTGCTCGCGGCGCCGCTGGGCGCTCTGACCGCGATCGCGGTCAGCAGGCTGGACGGCTACGGCGGCAGCGACATCACCGCTGCGCAGACGGTTGCGCCCGTGCTCGCGGCCTGGCTGCTGACGGCGGCCGGCGCCATCGTCAACCGGCGCTTCCGGCGGGAGCGCGAGGTGCGGGTCGGCGTCATCGGCTCGCACGAGTTCGCCGCGGGGCTGATCGCCGAGTTGCATGCGGTGAAGGTCCGCGGCTACCGGGTCGTCGGCTGCATCGATCCCGAAAACGCATGCTCGACATCAGCTGTGGCCGGGGTTCCCTGCCTTGGATCGCTGACCTGGGTGCGCTCGGCGATTCTGAAGAACAACATCGAGCTGCTGGTGCTCGGCCCGCTGGCACCCGTTGTGAACGACCCCGATCGCGGCGAGTTCCCTGTGAGTGGCGGCGTCTCGCGGCTGGAGGTCTTCGAGCGGGTGGCGGACGCCTGCCTCGACCTGCCGGTCTCGATGATCGATGCCGGGCAGTTCTACGAGGAGCTATTCGGCCACGTGCCGCTGGGAACCACGACCTCCGCGTGGTTCCAGTACCTGCTGCACCCACGCTACCGGGCGGCGGGGTCCAACTCGAAGCGCGTGCTGGACGTCGGACTCGGTCTGGTGGCGACGGTCATCTCGCTGCCGCTGCTCGCCCTGGGCGCGCTTCTGATCAAGCTCACCGATCGGGGGCCGGTCCTACACCGCCAGAAGCGGATCGGCGCCGGTGGAAGCGAGATCGAGATGGTGAAGCTGCGAACGATGCGCATCGACGTCGACGGCCCCTCCTGGACTGAAAAGGACGACGGCAGGGTGACGCTGGTCGGGCGGTTTCTACGCCGGACGCATATCGATGAGCTGCCTCAGCTCTGGCTGGTGCTGAAGGGAGGGATGAGCCTCGTGGGCCCCCGCCCGGAGCAACCGCAGATCGTTACTGATCTGGAGTCGCGATTCTCGTACTACGACCGGCGTCACCTGGTGAAGCCGGGAATCACAGGCTGGGCCCAGGTCCGATGCGGCTACGGCGGCAGCCACATCGGCAGCGCCTGGAAGCTGTGCCACGACCTCTACTACCTCAAGCATCGCTCGCTCGTGTTCGATTTGCTGATCATGCTGGAGACGGCCAGCGCGCTCGTGCTGCCGGAAGCGGTAGACCACCCGGACGAGCGCTTCATCGTCGGAGCGGATGCGAGCGCCGAGTTGCCGGCGGAGCTCGAGACCGTCTAGCCAGTCGCGGTCGGTACCGTATGGCCCGAGGGGCGGCGACGCGCGTTCGCCGGGATCAGGCCGACCTCGGCGGCTCGATCCGGGTCATCTTCGCGAACACAGCCCAGCGCTGGGCAGCGCTGTAGAGGGGATGACAAGCCGTGAGCACAACGCGCTCGTAGCCCACCGGGTAGACGATCTCGACGTCGAGAGGGTCGACGATCTCGTGCTTCTGCACCTCATAGACGAAGGTGGCGTACGGAAGCTCGACCCGGACCTCGTCCCCATCCTCGATCTCGTTGATCTTCCGTAGCGGCGCCGCGTAGGTGGTGCGGTGACCGGCGATGCCCGTGGTTTCCCCGAAGCCGGGCAGCGCGGTCTGGGGATAGCGGCCGGGACCCTTCTGCAGGGTCCCGGTGTCGGTGCCGTTCATGAGCACGACGTTGAGGCCGATGCTGGGGACCTTGAGCCGGCCGATCGGGTCCCCGTTCTCGATCTTGCCCTCGAAGCGCTTGGCGAGCCTGCGCACCTCGGCGGGGTTGGTCGAGCCGGGGTCTTCCGAGGCGTCGAACTCGGACTCGATCTCGGCCAGCTGGTCGGCGGCCCGGTTCTGCTGATAGGCGTTGTAGGCGGCCGAGACCGGCTCCTCCCAAAGCAGGGTCGCGCCGACGTCCGCGAGCACGAGCGCGCCAGCGGTGAAGAGGGCGGTGGAGAGGATTCGCAGGGGCCGGTGCGCGCGCGGGTTCGTCACCCGACAATGATGCCAGCGCGGCTTAAGGAGCGGCTCATGCGGGAGCCCCGGCGAGCCGCAGTCACCGCCGTCTATGGCGGCGGAGAGGAGATCGCGGCGGTCCTCTCCTGGGGCGGCTACACGTTCCTGATCCTGCGGCGCGTCGACAGCGGAGCCCCGCCGCTCGTAGCGGCGGCGGCAGACGCCGCGCTGGCCAGCTTCAGGGCGAAGGACTAGCCGGCGGGCGGCTGCCAAACTCCTCCCGCACGACCGAGCCCGACATGACCGAACCCACGTCCAACGCCCCGCGCATCGCCTCCTACGAGGCCGACCCCGAGCAGGTCGGCCGCGTCCTGCTGCTCTACTCGGGCGGGCTCGACACCAGCGTGATGCTGAAGTGGATCCAGGAGCGCTACGGCGCCGAGATCGTGACCCTGACCGTCAACCTCGGCCAGCCCGGGGAGGACTGGGAGGTTGTGACCGGCAAGGCCGAGCAGCTGGGCGCCGTCGAGACGGTGATCGTCGACGCCCGCGAGCAGTTCGCGTCCGATTACGTGCTGCCGGCGATCAAGGCCAACGCGCTGTACGGCGGCGGCTATCCGCTCTTCACTGCGCTCGGGAGGCCGCTGATCGCCGCGCTCGCCGTCGAGGCCGCGCGCGAGCACGGATGCGACACGATCGCCCACGGCTGTACCGGGAAGGGCAACGACCAGGTGCGGATCGAGGGCACGATCGCGACGCTCGACCCGGAGCTCAAGGTGATCGCCCCCGTGCGCGAGTGGCAGATGGGCCGCGAGGAGGAGATCGCTTACGCCCGCGAGCACGGCATCCCGGTCAAGGGCGGCACGGAGGTCTCGCCGTACTCGATCGACGACAACCTCTGGGGGCGCTCATCGGAGGGCCGTGCGATCGAGGACCTGGAGGCGCCGCCCCCGGACGACGTCTTCCGGCTCGTCACCCGTCCCGAGGACGCGCCCGACGAGGCGGAGCTGGTCCCGGTCGGGTTCGAGCGGGGAGTGCCGGTCTCGCTCGACGGCGAGCGGCTGGGCCTGGTCGAGCTGATCGAGCGGGCCGCGGAGCTCGGGGCCAAGCACGGCGTCGGCATCGTCGACCACATCGAGGACCGCATCGTCGGGCTCAAGGTCCGCGACCTCTACGAGGTGCCGGCCGCCGCGATCATCATGCCCGCCCACCGCGAGCTCGAGAAGCTCGTCTGCACGATCCACCAGAACAACCTCAAGGGCACACTCGAGAGCCACTGGGCCTACCTCTGCTACGCCGGCCTCTGGCTGGAGCCGCTGCGCGCGGACCTCGACGCGTACATGAACTCGGTCAACGAGGTGGTCACGGGCGAGGTCACGATCAAGCTGTACCGCGGCTCGGCGACTCCGGTCGCGCGCAGCTCACCCCATGCGCTCTATGACCGCAACCTGGCCTCGTTCGGCGAGTCGGGCGGGGACTTCTCCCAGCACGCCAGCCCCGGGTTCATCGAGTTGTTCACACTGCAGAGCCGGCTCGCGCATAGGGTTCGCGAGGCGGCCAAACGGGAAGAGGAGAAGCCATGAGCAACGTCTACGAATTGATCGGGCGAGCGGTGGTGGCGTTCGTGCGCTACCGCTACGGGCAGCAGCTGCGGATCGCCGCGGCCGTGGGCCTCGGAGCCGCCGTGGTCGGCGCGATCGGCGTCTACGCGGCCAGCCGCGAGGACGACGAGGAGTAACCCCGGAAGAGCCGGCCGTTGCGGCCGAAGCCCCCGCCACGCAGCTGAGCGGCGCGCTCGTCGAGCAGCTTCTGCAACTCGGCGGTGTGGACGAACGGGTCCGCGACGGCGTGCCCGTTGCTGACGGAGCGTGCGGCGACCAGGCGGCCATCCACGCGCGCTCCCAACACCATCCCGGTGGGGGCGTCGCTGGAATCGCGCTCGGCGACCCGGCGAAGCTCCTCCGCGTCCTCGACCCTCAGCATTCCCAGTGTGATCTCCGACATCTCGTTCCCCTTGTCTCGTTGGCTGCACATAGAACGAGGCAATGGTCCCGCGCGTGAGGTATCAGCGCAACATGGATTGCTTCTCCACCTGATAAGTTGTCCTAATGCTCGACGTGAAGCGGATGCGGGTGCTGCGCGAGGTCATCGCCAGGGGCTCGTTCTCGGCCGCCGCCGACTCGCTGCACCTCTCGCAGTCGGCGGTCAGCCAGCAGGTCGCCGTGCTCGAGAAGGAGGTCGGCATGCAGCTGCTGGAGCGCACCAGCGAGGGGCCCAAGCTGACCAGGGCGGGCGAGACCCTGATCGGCCACGCCGACGCGGTCATCTGCCGGCTCGAGGAGGCCGAGCGCGACCTGACCGAGATCGCCGGCCTGGAGAGCGGCCGCGTCCGGGTGATCAGCTTCCCCAGCGCCAGCGCCACCGTGCTGACCCGAGCCATCGGGCTGTTCCGGCCGCGCTTCCCCGCGATCGACCTGGAGCTGGGGGAGGGGGAGCCCGAGGTGTCGATCCCGCTGCTGCGCGCCGGCGAGTTCGACATCGCGCTCGGATTCGACTTCAGCCAGCACCCCCACGACGTCGGCCGCGACCTCGAGCGCGAGCTGCTGCTCGAGGAGAAGATGTGGGTGGCCCTGCCGCCGGGGCACCCGCTCGCGGCCTCTGACGGCGTCAAGCTCTCAGACCTCGCCGACGAGGACTGGCTCTGCGGGCGCAGCGGCTCCTGCCGCGAGCACGTGATCCGCCTCTGCCAGGAGGCGGGCTTCGAGCCCAGCGTCTCCTTCGACAGCGACGACTACCAGGTGCTGAAGGGCCTGGTCTCGGCCGGGCTCGGCGTGACGCTGCTGCCCGAGCTGGCGCTCGCCGACAGGGCGCCCGGGCTCGAGCTGCGGCCGGTCAGCGACAAGCACACCACCCGCCGCGTCTGGGCCATCACCCGCGAGGCCGCGTCTCGCTCGCCCGCGACGGAGGCGATGGTGGCGGTGCTGGTGGAGGCCGGCAAGAGCTACGAGACCGAGGTCTCCGAGGCGATCGCGGCCTAGGGCCGCTGTGCACGATTCGTTGCATCAGGAGCGCTGCCGGACAGCGCCCCGACGCCGCCGGTGAGACGGTGTGAGCGTCAGCTAACTTTCCGGCTCGAAAGCGAGCCGAGTCCAGCACGAGCTGGAGCGGGGAACCCAAACGGGCGAGAGCCCAGGGGCGAATCGTGAATCACGCGTAGCGCCACTCCTTCGGCGCGAGCCCGACAGCTAACCCCGCAGGCGCCGGAAGGAGCGGGTTCTTGTGCGCAGCACCCAACTGAAGATCGGCATCGCCGCCGCGATGGCCGCCGCCGGCGCCCTGACCGCCGGCTCTCTGGCTGGCGCCGCCCCCACCGAGACCGAGCAGAAGCTCGAGTCCGCTCGTGACGAGGCCCAGCTGATCACCGACCGGATCAACTCCAAGTCGGCCGAGATCGCCGAGCTCGAGCAGCGCGCCGCTGACGCCGCGGCGCGCGAGCAGGAGCTGCTCGCCCAGCTGCGCGAGAGCACGGCCCGCTCCACCGCCCTCAACGACGACCTGCTGGCCGCCGAGCGCGAGCTCGAGGCGGTCCGGGCGCGCTACAAGCGCTCGGTCGGGGTGCTGGCCGACCGCCTGGTCGAGATCTACAAGGGCTCGGACGTGGACTACCTCTCGGTGGTTTTGGAGTCAGATGGCTACGACGACTTCGAGACCCGCGCCGAGTACCTCGAGGCGCTGACCGAGGCCGACGAGCGCATCGCCGGCCGCGTCTCGGCCTGAACGACGAGGTCTCGGCCGCGTATGAGGAGATCGCGGAGCTGAAGGCGTCCATCGACGAGGAGGCCCGCAGGCTCGAGCAGGCCCGCAGCGAGATCGAGTCGGCCCGCGCCGCCGCCGAGGCCCGGGCCGTTGAGGCCACCGACGCTCGCGCCGAGGAGCAGGCCGCCCTCGGGGAGCTCCAGGAGAGCATCTCCGGCTGGGAGCTCGAGATCCGCCGGGAGGCGGCCGAGCAGCTCGCCGAGGGCGCCTACCTCGGAGGCCCGTACTCGATCCCCACCTACATCGTCATGTGCGAGTCGGGCGGCAACTACCGCGCCCTCAACCCCTCGAGCGGGGCGGGGGGCGCGTACCAGATCATTCCCTCGACCTGGCGCGCCTACGGCGGCGAGGGCGTCCCGCACCTGGCCTCGAAGGCAGAGCAGGACCGCATCGCCGCCATCATCTGGCGCGAGGATGGCCCGGGCGCCTGGTCCTGCGCCTGACGATCTCGTGCCCGCCCGGATCGGGAGGCGGGTTTACGCGGGTAGCCACGTTGGGTAGCACCTGAAACGCAAGCCACAAAGCTGAAAGGGGAACTCATGGCGACCGCTGCCAAGGCTTCTGAGGGGATTCTGGGAGACGACCAGACCGCGAAGCGCGAGGAGATCATCCAGCTGCTGACGAAGGCGTACTGGATGGAGATCGAGACGGTGATGAGCTACATCGCCAACTCGGTCAACCCGGACGGCGTCCGGGCCCAGGAGATCATCGAGTCGCTGAAGGAGGACATCACCGAGGAGCTCGGCCACGCCCAGCAGTTCGCCGACCGGATCAAGGAGCTCTACGGCGTCGTCCCCGGCTCCGAGGAGTTCAACGCCGAGCAGAGCTACCTGCAGCCGCCCGACCACCAGACGGACATCGTCCACGTGATCCGCGGGGTGATCGAGGCCGAGGCGGGGGCGATCGAGCACTACACGCGCATCGTCGAGGTCACCGATCAGGTCGACCCGGTGACCCAGGACATGGTGATCGGGATCCTCCACGACGAACAGGGCCACCGCCGCCTGTTCGAGGGCTTCCTGCGCGAGTACGAGGCCGAGGGCCTGGCCTAGCTCGAGATCCGGGGCCTAGCCGCCGGCGATCCGGCGCAGGTCCTTGGCCGGCAGCAGCACGTGCAGCAGGTGGTCGTCGAAGGCGGCGACTCCGCCCTTCCTGAACTTGACGCGTGAGCCCGTCGCCATCGCGACGGCGCGCGAGAAGTCAGGCTCGTGGCCCACCAGCAGCACCTCGCCGCGCCCGGCGGCGAGCTCGTAGGGATCGAACTCGCCTCCGGCCAGGCGCTCGTCGAGCTCGACGGATACGCCCAGCTCGGCGCAGGCCAGCTCGGCCGTCTGCCGGGCACGCACCTTGGGACTCGAGAGGCAGACGTCGAGCTTGACGCCGATCGCCTTCATCGCCCGCCCGGCGTCGCGGGACTGGCGCTCGCCCTTGGAGGTCAGTTCGCGCTCGGCGTCGGGCTTGCCGGCACCGTCCTCGGCGTCGCCGTGTCGCAGTAGCCAGACCATGCGATCAGGCTAGGGGTTGCTTGGCCGCGCAAATAGCGCGATCGCCTTCCGTCACAGTCCCGAAGCTGTCCAGTGCGGTTGGCAGGATGGACAGGTGAGCCCGGGAGCCGTACATCTCCACGTCCACAGCGAGTACTCGCTGCTCGACGGCGCCTGCAAGCTGAGCTCCCGGAAGAAGAACAAGAAGGGCGAGCTGGAGGGCCGGATGTCGCTGGCCGAGCGCGCCGCCGAGCTGGGGATGCCGGCGCTCGGCTTGACCGATCACGGCGTCATGAACGGGGCGGTCGAGCACTACAAGGCCTGCCGCGAGCACGGCATCAAGCCGATCATCGGCATGGAGGCCTACCTGGTCGACGACCGCAACGCGATCGCGAACCAGCCCCGCTACGAGCGCAACCACCTGACCCTGCTCGCGCACAGCGCCGAGGGGTTCCGCAATATGGCGAAGCTGAGCTCGGCCGGCTTTCTCGAGGGCTTCTCGCGGGGCAAGGCGAACCTGGACATGGAGCTGATCTCGCGGCACTCGCAGGGCGTGCTGGCGCTGACCGGCTGCCTGCAGTCCCGCTTCTGCCGCCGCATCGTCGAGGACCGCCCCGACGACGCCCGCGCTCACGTCGACGAGCTGATCCAGGTCTTCGGAGCCGAGCAGGTCTACTTCGAGCTGCAGCGCAACGGCATCGCCGAGCAGGACAAGGCCAACGAGGGGATCGTGAAGGTGGCCAGGGAGGTCGGCCGCCCGCTGGTCGGGACCGCGGACGTCCACTACCTGACGCGCGACGACTACGACAACCACGCGGCGCTGCTCTGCGTGCAGACGAAGTCCACCGTCGCCGAGCCGAAGCTGAGTTTCGACACCAACGAGTTCTTCCTCAAGAGCCCCGAGGAGATGGAGAAGGACTTCGCCGAGTGGCCCGAGGCGATGCCGACCACGCTCGAGATCGCCGAGCGCTGCGAGGTGGAGATGGAGCTCGGGAAGCTGCTGCTGCCGCGCTACGAGACTCCGGAGGGGATCGAGCCCGGGCAGATGCTCCGCGAGCTCGCCAGCAAGGGCCTGGTCGCCCGGCTACGGCGACCCCGTCCCGGCGGACGCCCGCGAGCGACTCGAGTTCGAGCTCGGCGTGATCGAGGAGATGGGCTTCGAGTCCTACTTCCTGATCGTCTGGGACTTCGTCCGCTACGCGAAGGAGAACGGGATCGCCGTCGGCCCCGGCCGCGGCTCGGCGGCCGGCTCGATCGTCGCCTACGCGCTCAACATCACCGACCTCGATCCGATCGGCAACGACCTGCTGTTCGAGCGCTTCCTCAACCCGGGCCGCAAGTCGATGCCGGACATCGACATCGATTTCTCGGTGCGCGGCCGGGAGCAGGTGATCCGCTACGTCCAGGACAAGTACGGGCGCGAGTGCGTCGCCCAGATCATCACCTTCGGCAAGATGGCCCCGCGCGCCGCCACGCGCGACGCGGCGCGGGTGCTGGGCTACGACTACGCGGCGGGCGACCGGCTGGCCAAGCAGATCCCGGAGCCGATCATGGGCCGCAGCCCGAGCTTCGCCGAGTGCCTGCGGAGCGGCCAGGAACTGCGGCGCACCTACGACTCCGAGCCCGACGCCAAGAAGATCATCGACGTGGCCAAGGGCCTGGAGGGGATCGTCCGCAACAACTCGATCCACGCGGCGGCCGTCGTCATCTCCGACCGCCCGCTGACCGAGATCGTCCCCCTGCAGCTCGCCGAGGACCGCGGCGCGGGAGAGGCACCGGGGAACGGCGGCAACGGCAGCGGCGGTCGGCCCGAGCGCGCCTACAAGATGGTGACCCAGTACTCGATGGGCCCGATCGAGGAGATCGGGTTGTTGAAGATGGACTTCCTCGGGCTGCGGAACCTCGACGTGATCGAGGACGCGGTCGACATCGTCGAGCGCTCTCGCGGCGAGCGGATCGCCATCAAGGACATTCCGCTCGACGACCGGGCCACCTACGAGATGCTTTCGCGCGGCGAGTCGATTGGTGTCTTCCAGTTCGAGTCCGACGGCATGCGCGACGCCCTGCGCCAGGTGAAGCCGACCGAGTTCCAGGACCTCGTCGCGCTCGTTTCGCTCTACCGCCCGGGTGCGATGGCCTACATCCCGCAGTACGCGAAGGGCAAGCGCAACCCGGCGAGCGTCACCTACCCGGACCCGAGGCTGCGCCCGATCACCGAGTCGACCTACGGCTGCGTCATCTACCAGGAGCAGCTGATGGAGATCGCCAAGCAGATGGCCGGCTTCAGCCCGGCCGAAGCCGACGACCTGCGCAAGGCGGTCGGCAAGAAGAAGCGGGATTTGATGGCGACCATGAAGGACAAGTTCCTGGCCGGGCTGGAGGCGTCAAAGACCGACCGACGCGTGGCCGCGGACCTGTGGTCGCTGATGGAGGCCGCGGCCGATTACTCCTTCAACCGCTCGCACGCCGCCTGCTACGGGCTGATCTCGTACCGGACGGCGTGGCTGCGCGCGAACTACCCGGCCGAGTACATGGCGGCGCTGATCTCAACCGTGATGAGGACCAAGGACAAGGTCCCGTTCTTCGTCAACCGCTGCGACGAGATGGGGATCAAGGTGCTGCCGCCGGACGTCAACTCCTCCGACCACGGCTTCGTCGTCTCCGGCAACAGCATCCGCTTCGGCCTCGACGCGGTAAAGAACGTCGGCCACGCCGCCGTGCAGGCGATCCTCGACGCCCGCTCCGCGGACGGGGAGTTCACCTCGCTCTACGACTTCTGCGAGCGCGTGGACACCCGCGCCGTCAACAAGCGCGCCGTGGAGTGCCTGATCAAGTGCGGCGCACTCGACTGCACGGGCGCCAGCCGCAGGGGCATGCTCGACGCGCTGCCGATGGCGACCGCCGCGGGCCAGAAGGCGCAGGAGGACTCCCGCCTGGGCCAGGGGTCGATCTTCGACCTCGGCGGCGGCGGGGACGGCGGCGGGGCCGGCCGCGTCCAGCACCCCCCGATCGGCCTCGACGAGTACGACCAGCGCGAGCTGCTGCGGCTGGAAAAGGAGACGCTCGGCACGTTCCTCTCCTCGCACCCGCTGGCCGAGGTCCGCGACGCGCTGCGGACCCGTGTGGACGGGAGCCTGTCGGAGCTGTCGAGCAAGCAGGACGGCTCGATCGTCACCGTCGGCGGCATCGTCACCGAGTTCAAGCGCCACAAGACCAAGCGCGGCGACCCGATGGCTTTCCTGACGCTCGACGACGTCGAGGGGCAGGTCGACACGCTGGTGCTGGGCAAGTCCTACACCGAGTCGGTCGAGTGGCTCGGGGTCGACAGCATCGTCCTGGTCAGGGGCCGCCTGGACCACCAGGAGCGCGGCCAGACCAAGCTGGTCGCCCAAGAGGTCGAGCGCTTCGAGCCGACCGAGGACGAGGTCGCCCGGGCCCGCCAGGCGCGCGCCCCGCAGCCGATCATCCTCAGCGTCCACGCCGGCGAGTTCGGCCCGTCGCTCGTCGACGAGCTGAAGGCGGTCTTCGAGCACTTCCCCGGCGACTGCGAGGTGACCCTGGAGATGGAGACGCGCGAGGGGACCCGCCGGCTCCGCTTCGGGGACGGCTATCGGGTGCGGCCCTCGGCCGCGCTGCGCGCCGAGCTCGACGCGCTGCTCGGCTCGGGCGCCCGGGCGGCCTGAGCCGCGGCTACCACACGGCGGCTTCGGGTTCAAGTGGCGGGCCGAAAGCCCGCTGGACACCGTCCGCACGAGGCATAGACTCAGTTCGTGCCCGTTGGGCAGCCACAGAAGACCCACACCGCCGGCGAGTGCCGTAAGTGCCAGTCGTTCTGCGACAAGCTCGTCGACCCGGCCGGCTGCATCGAGATGGGCTGCCGCTACCTCTACTCCTACGAGGACGTCGCCACGGGCGGCCGCTTCTTCGGCTGTGTCAACAAGGTCTTCGGCGGCGAGATCAACCTCGACCTCTTCCTGCTGGCCGACAACGGCCGCGGCTTCGGCGGCATCAAGATGACCGGCGAGCCCCTGCCCCACTGCCAGTTCACGGTCGAGCGCGCCTACGAGGGCGAGGGCCCGGCCTACGAGTGCGTCAACCGCAAGTTCTTCGACTGCGCGGACACCAGCGCCGAGGCGATCCGCGCCTTCGACCTGCGCAACGCGATTCGGTAGCGGCTCCGGGTTAGGGAGGGCGGGGCCGGGGACCGGCCTACCTCGCTGATTCGCCGCCAGGCGGTTGGGGTCGTCCGAGAGCCGCCAAGCGGCTGCATACGCTCGCACGGCCGGCCCACGACCCCGCCTTAGCTCCCCGGAATCCCGACCCGCGGTCCGCAGGTGTGTCAAGGCGACACGCGCCACCGAGAATGGATGCGTCCGGCCCGGGAGGGCTGGATCCGGTTCGAGTCCGGCGCCCTCCGCGCTTAAACTTTGGAACTCTCGGTGGTGCACGGGCCTAGGCCCGTTTCAACCCAGAACGGCCCGCCCCGGCGGGCCGTTCGCGTTCCCGGCTAGCAAGGTGTCCCGGGTTGGTGTCGCTATGCGGGGTTTAGTCGGGACACCTCCGCTCGCCCGCGGGGGTCGGGCGGCTATTGGTTCGGCAGGCTGCTGCCGGCGAAGAAGAAGAACCAGATCTCGAAGGCTAAGAACGCGGCGACTACGGCGATGATCACGATTCGTTCGACTCCGCTGATTCCCACCTCTCTGCGGAGGTCCTCCTCTCGCTCGCCGCGCATGGATCGGAGCCAGGGCGAGGTGTATCGGGCCTTCGGCGAGCGGCCGATCAGCTCGTCGTAGCGGCCGTTGAAGTAGGCGAGCAGCCAGGCGAGGGCGAAGACGGTCACCGCCAGGGTCGCGACGACCGCGAACAGCGCGGTCATGCTGAGGCGGTCCTGGGCGGCCTGGATCTGGGAGCCGACCCAGACGGCGAGCAGCGGGGCCCCGGTCCAGATGTTGATCGAGGCCAGGGCGGAGCCGGCGAGCAGGGCGATCCGCTGCAGCCAGTGGCCCTCGACCGCTGCGTGCTCGTCGGTCACGAGCGGGCCTTCAGCCCCTCGCGGCGCAGCTGGCGGGCGAGCTGCACGTCCTTGCGAGCGACGTCGTGGCCGTCGATCCCCGGGCCCTCGAGTACGGTCGGCACGCCGTCCAGCCGGGGCTCACCGAGGAAGGCGCGGAGCCCCTTCCTCCCGATTTCGCCCTTTCCGAGCGGGGCGTGACGGTCGCGGTTGGAGCCGCGGTCGTCGCGCGAGTCGTTCAGGTGGATCGCCTTCAGTTGCTTCAGACCGATCTTGGCGTCGATCTCATCGGCGATCTCGGCGACACCCTCGGGGGTGCGCACGTCGTAGCCGGTCGCGTGCATGTGGCACGTGTCGATGCAGAGGCCCAGGCGCTTCGGGCCGCCCGTCTTCTCGATCAGCTCCGCGGTCTCATCGAAGTCGCGCCCAAGGAGCTGGGGGGAGCCTGCGGTGTTCTCGTAGAGGATCGGGCAGGACTCGGTCCGCGCCAGCGCCTCTTTGAGCAGGTTGATCGCGCGCTTCTTGGCGTTGTCGCGAGTGTCGTCCTTGAGCGCGCCGGGGTGGACGACGACCCCGATCGCCCCAATGCTCTCGCCGACGCGGAGAGCATGGGCGAGCGACTCGAGGCTCTTCTTCCGCATCTCCTTGTCGTTCGTCGCCGGGTTGATCAGGTAGATCATGTGGACCATCACGGCCTGCAGCCGTGATCCCTCCATACCCTCCCGGAAGGCCGCAAAGTCCTCCTCGCTGTACTTCGTAGGCCGCCACATCCGGGGGCTCTGGTTGAAGATCTGTATCGCGTCCGAGCGCGTCTCCCCGGCCCGCTCCAATACGTTGAGCAGGCCGCCGCTGGTGGAAACATGGGCACCGATCAGCATGAGTAATGACTCAACAGAGAAATCGCCAGTCAGGGTGAGGTTCGCCCCGTCGCCGACGGGCGCGCTGCACATCGGTGGAGCGCGGACGGCACTGTACAACTGGCTCCAGGCCCGCCACGAGGGCGGCGAGCTGGTGCTGCGGATCGAGGACACCGACCGCGAGCGCTCGACGCCGGAGAACGTCGAGCAGATCCTGGACGCGCTGCGCTGGCTCGAGCTCGACTGGGACGAGGGCCCGGTGAGCCAGTACGAGCGCGCCGACAGCCACCGGCAGGCGCTGGAGCGGCTGCTGGAGAGCGGCGCCGCGTACCGCGACCCGGCCACGGCCGACGACGTCAAGGCCTGGAAGGAGCAGCACGGCAAGGAGAAGGGGTACCGGGGCCTGCCCAGCGAGGACCCGGCCGCGGCGGTGCGCCTGCACGTCCCCGACGAGGGCGACACGGTCGTGTCGGACCTGATCCGGGGCGAGGTCGGGTTCCCGAACGCGGCCGCCGACGACTTCGTGATCGCCCGGGGTGACGGATCGGTCCTCTACAACTTCGCGGTCGCGGCCGACGACGCCAATATGGGGATCACCGACGTGATCCGCGGCGACGACCACCTCTCCAACACCCCCAAGCAGCTGCTGGTGATGGAAGCGCTGGGTGTGACGCCGCCCCGCTACGCCCACCTGCCGCTCCTGCACGGTCCCGACGGCAAGAAGCTCTCCAAGCGCCACGGCGCCGCCAGCGTGCAGGAGCTGCGCGAGGGTGGCTACCTGCCGGCGGCCGTCCGCAACTACCTGTCCCTGCTGGGCTGGGGGACCGACGACGACACCACGATCATGAGCACGGAGGAGCTGGTCGAGCGCTTCGACGTCAAGGACGTGGGGAGGGCGTCGGCGATTTTCGACGAGCAGAAGCTGCGCTGGCTGAACGGGCGCTTCATGCGCGAGCTGCCGCTCGACGAGTACACCCAGGCTGTCGCCACGCACCTCGGCCGCGAGCCCGACGAGGCGCTGCGCGCCGCGTGCGCCATCGTCCAGGACAAGGCGCAGACGCTGAACGAGGTCTGGCCGCTGATCTCCTTCCTGTTCGAGGACCCCACCTACGACCCCAAGGCGACGAAGAAGGTGATGGTGGATGGCGCCAAGCCGGCGCTGGAGGACGCCCTTGAAGCCCTGCGGGACACCGACCCCTTCGAGCCCGACGAGATCGAGGCTGCCCTGGCGCCGATCCTGTCCGAACGCGACCTGAAGCCGGGCAAGCTCTACCAGCCGATCCGCGTGGCGATCTCCGGTGGAACCGTCTCACCCGGCATCTTCGAATCGCTCTCCGTACTGGGCAAAGACCGCTCTATTGCACGGATTGAGCGGGCCCTGGACGAGTGTTGGAGCGCCTCAACGTAAGGGCTAAACAATCAATAGTGGGGTGCCGATGAGGTTCGTAATGGCGACCACTGCGTCGACACGCACCGCGCAGCCACCCCCGCGGGGAGAGGGCCGAGGCCGCGTCCTGGCGGCTGCCTTCGAGGAGGCCGAGCGCCAGCCCGCGCTGACAGAATCGCGCGACCAGGCACTCGACCTTGTCGCCCGCGGCGCGCCTCCGCACGAGGTCGCGGCCACCGTCGAGACCGACATCGGCCTGACCTCCGTGATCGTCCGCGCGGCCGGTCAGCTCCAGGGCGGGGGGCGCATCCGCAGCGCCCCCGACGCGGTCGAGCGGCTCGGCCCCGGCGCGGTCGAGGCGCTGCTCCGCTCAGCACCCACCTATGACATGTTCAACGGCAACGGCGACTCGCTGCTCGCCCTGCGGCCCGACCGCTTCCGGATCCACGCGCTGGCCGTGCAGCGAACGGCTGATCGCGTCGCCGAGGTGGTCGGCTTCGACGACCGCGACGAGCTTGCGCTGGCCGCCGTCCTCCACGACATCGGGCGCCCGGTCCTTGCCCGCCTGCACCCCGGCTATGCCGAGCGCTTCGATCGCCACGGCGGCACCCCCGACGACCGCATCGAGGCCGAGCGGCGCGAGCTGGGGATCGACCACGCCCTTGTGGGCGGGGTCCTGACCAGGCGCTGGGGCGTGCATGTCCGCATCGCCGAGGCGGTCGAGCGGCACCACTCCCCCCAGGCGGACGGCGCGGCGGGGATCATCCGCAACGCGGACATGATCGTCGCCTACATGGAGGACTCGCCCGTCAGCCTCACCTCCATGGGCGAGTCCGCCCAAGCGTGCGGCCTCGGCGAAGACGGCCTGCGCCGGGTCCTCTACGAGCTTCCCCAGGGTGTGGGTTCGCGCCGGCGCGCGAGCGGCCCGTGCCCCCTTTCCTCGCGCGAGCTCGACGTGCTGCGCCGACTCGCCGAGGGCAAGGTTTACAAGCAGATCGCCCAGGAGCTGGAGCTGTCCGCCAGCACCGTGCGCAGCCATCTGCATAACGTCTACGGCAAGCTCGGAGCGCTCGACCGCGCCCAGGCTGTGCTGATGGCGACCGAGCAGGGCTGGATCTAGCCCGCCGTTCCCTCCGCTCGCGCGCGCTCCCGTGACGCGGGACGGGGCCAGCGCCGGCTGATCGCAAGGCAGGCGAACCCGACGCCCGCCGCGTCGATGGCGACGTCCAGCGGCGAGCCGCTGCGGTTGTCCACGAAGGTCTGGTGGTACTCGTCGGTTGCCGCGTAGAGCAGAGAGATCGCCGCCGCCAGCACCAGCGGCCGACGCGCTACGCCGACCAGCGCCCACCACCAGAGGTAGGTGAGCACGGCATAGCCCGCGAGATGCCCGAGCTTGCGGATCGCGACCTCCCACCAGGCGAGGTCGGGTCCGTCGAAGGGCTGTGCCGAGAAGTAGAAGATCGCGCCCATCATCGCCAGTGGGGCCAGCACGCGGACGCCGAGGCCGGGCCGGACGGATCTCACGGACCCGCCGCCCGACCTGTTAGAAGGAATGACGTGATCTCGGTCACCTCCAAGTCACGTTACGCGGTGGTGGCTCTGGCGGAGCTCGCGCGCTCGGGCACCGATCCGGTCCCGATCGGCCAGATCGCCGAGCGGCGCGGCATGCCCGTGCAGTTCCTGGAGCAGCTGTTCTCGACCCTGCGCCGCGCCGGGATCCTCGTCAGCCACCGCGGCGCCAAGGGCGGATACACCCTCGCGCGCCCGCCCGAGGCCATCACCGTGCTCGAGGTGGTCCAGGCCCTGGACGGTGTCGTGGGGGAGGAGGGCAAGGAGGCCGGGGGGATCTGGGCCGAGGGGGTCGAGGCCCTGCGCGAGACCTTCAGCTCCAACACGATCGCCGACATCGCCCGCCGCGAGTCCCAGGAGTCCGGCGCGGGCATGTACTACATCTAGCTCTGGCAGCGATTCTTGGCTCTATAAGCGGATTCAGCCTCCCCGTGGGACACCACAGGGGACAAACAACCGGAGAAAATGACTAAGACCGACCCCATTGAGCGGGCGCAGGCTCACGCCGCGAGCATGTATCCCGACGCGGTAATCAGCACCAGAAGCTTTCGAGGTCGCCCAGTCGTGCTGGCTACCGAAACAGCGTGATTCGCCTGGTGCGCCTGGAGAACCTAGACGCGCCCCCGGAAGCCGCCGAGGGCGAACGGCCTATTTCCTGACACGCCTTCCGGGTTTCTCAGGCAGCTACGCGAAGTCCACCCGCATTGATCACGAGTACGAGATAGAGAAGTTCACCTTCCTAGCCGAGGGCGGCCACCTGACGGACGCCGAGATCGAGAAGATTGCCGCCAAGGGCCGCGAGGCCAAGGAGCGGATCGGCACCGGCTGGGAACAGAAGGCTGCGCAGTCGCCCGACTATGGCGGGGACAAGTTGCGCGCCGCCCGCGCCGATGCGGTCCAAGCGGCTTTGAAGCGATAAGGCAGGCTGGCGGGAAGCCGAGTAAGTGGCCTACTCCCGCAGCCCGGCGGAATCGAGGGCTTCTTTCGGGTCGACGAAAGTCTCGACGCCCACCGCCGTGAGCAGGAGAAGGCGCGGCGACGGCCGTCGTCTGTTCCGTTATGAGCCGAATCTAGCGGTCGCCCTGCGCCCCGGTCAGGGCGGGCGGCGAGACGTGGCTAGAGGATCGCGCGGACCCGGTTGCAGTAGCCGAAAACCGTGAGGTTCGCGGGCGCAGCCGAGCGGTTGTAGCCCGAGCCGGTGACGCGGTCGCCCTTGTAGCGGCCGCCGGCGTAGAAGATCGAGCCCAGCGGGTCCGTGGTGAAGCCGGTCCAGGTGATGCTCTTCTTGCCCGGGCAGGGCGGCGTCTTTGCCGAGCCGAACTGGCCGGGCTGGAGGGTGGTCCTGGCGCTCACCGTGGACAGACCGCCCTTCTTGCGGCAGTAGGCGATCCCGGTGAGCTCCCCGCCGAAGCCGCCGAAGGCGGTGCCGCTGACCCGCCAGACGTTGCGGGCCACCGCGTACGACTCGGTGGCGAAGTCACCGCCCCTGGAGGTGAAGTCGGTGCGCTGGAAGCCGCCGCCGATCAGCGTCCGCTTGCCGGTGCAGCGGACGTTGTGGGTCTTGGACTCACCCGGGTTGACGTAGGCGGTCTCGTGCGGGGGGTTGAGCTTGCCGGGCTCGGGCCCGCAGATCACCTGCAGGGTGACCCGATGTGCCTGGGTGCTGCCTGGAGAGGGGTCGTAGAGCACCGGAGTGACGTGGTAGCCATGCTGGACGCCGAGCCGCTCGTAGGAGTGCGGGTAGACACCCTCGCCGTCCGCGTCGTAGCCGGAGCTGTACATCCCCCCGCCATAGGGGAACCTGAAGCGCTTGCTTTTCGGGCAGATCACCGTCAGGCGCGGGGTCTCGTTCGCGTGCTTGAGGGTGACGGTGTGCCCGACGATCCGCGTCGCCCCCGCGCCGTCCGCACGCTCGGCGGCCAGCGCCGGGATCAGCGCGACCAGCGCCGCAGCCATGGCCACCGCCACCAGCGCGTTCCTTCGCGTCCTGTCCAACCTCGGCACCGCTAACACTAAACCAGATTTTTGGGTACTTAGTCGCGCTCGACTAGCGATTCTTTTTGCTTGTTTCCTGCCTCAAGGAGCGCAGTCCGAGGGGTCGAGCTGCCGCTCGAGGAGGCTTCGGGGACGCAGAAGCGGCTGTGATCGCGCTCTCGCGCGAGCGCCGCATCTTCGCCGCTGGAGCAGGCCGCCGATCTGCTCGACGGCTACCTTCAGCGCGCCGCCGAGGAGGCGGCGAGGGTCGGCGAGGCCGGGAGGGTGCCCGTCTAAGCCAGAAGGTCCGAGGGAATCTGCGCGTGCAGGCGTAGACCACGCCTAGCCCGGCCCAAATGTACCGAGAATGTACCGCCGTGTCGGAGGCTTCTGGCCGTCAAACAGGCGCCGGAGCCTCGCCTCATCGGGAGGCAAGGCCCGAGGCCACGATACGAAGGAGGCCCGAAATGAGGGCACACACGAAAGGGAAGAGCAAGCGAGGAGCTGCGTTGGCAGCTGCGGCGCTGAGCGCTGTCGTCGTGATCGGCGCAAACGCGCTGCCGTCGGCGGCGCAGGTGTCACCACCGCCCATTGGAACCGAGGTGTTGACACCCCGCGCCACGTTCACCGACGACGTAAGCCTCAAGCTCAAGATGAAGGTGGATGGCGAGAAGACCGAGATCGCGAGGGCCAAGGACGCCTCGCGCACCGTGGTGGCGAGGATCACCGTGCAGCCCGGAGCACAGTTTCCGTGGCACACCCATCCCGGCCCCGTGGTCGCGAACGTCGCCCAGGGCAAACTGACGTACGTCGACGCCCACGACTGCGCGAAGCGTGACTACCCGGCGGGCACCGCGTTTGTCGACGCTGGTGGGGACCACGTCCACTCCGCCTTCAACCCCACGAACGGGCCGACGGTTGTGCTGGCCACGTTCTTCAAGGCGCCCGAGACGGGGGCGTTGACGATCCCCATTCCCCCCGAGGAGGCGCCTGCGGATAATTGCCAGATCTAGTCACAACGGTCGCGCCTACCTCCCTGTAGGCGGACCGCTCACGAAAAGGCGGGCGCCCCGGCCGGAATGACCGGGGCGTCCGCCTTTCGGCATGGAGGGGCGTTAGCGCGTGACGCCCTCGATCGCGCTGCGGGCGGCTGACCGGATCCCGCGAGGGGCACGGAGGAATCCCGTTAAACCTGGTCAAGAATTGGTAGTTTGAGGGGGCGATGGCGGGAGCCCCAGGACAGAGCATGGAGGTGCGGATCGGAGGCGAGGCCTCGGCGCTCGTCGGGGGCACGCCCCTGGTCAGGCTCGGGCGGCTCGGCGAGGACGTGGCCGGCGAGGTCGTGGCGAAGCTCGAGTACTTCAATCCGGGCGGCTCGGTCAAGGACCGGCTCGGGGTCGCCCTGATCGACGCCGCCGAGCGCGACGGGCTGATCGGAGCGGACTCCGTGATCGTCGAGCCCACCAGCGGCAACACCGGGATCGGCCTCGCGGTGGTCTGCGCGGCGCGCGGCTACCCGCTGATCCTGACCCTGCCCGAGGGCATGAGCCGCGAGCGCGCGGCGCTGCTCCGCACCTACGGCGCCGAGGTCCACGAGACGCCCTCGATGGGCGGCATGGACGAGGCGGTGGAGCTGGCGCGCAAGCTCGTGGCCGAGCACGATGGCTACATGCCGATGCAGTTCGCCAACCCGGCCAACCCCGAGATCCACCGGCGCACGACCGCCGAGGAGATCTGGGGCGACCTCGACGGCCAGGTGGACGCCTTCGTCGCCGGCGTCGGCACCGGCGGCACCATCACCGGCGTCGGGCAGGTGCTGAAGGAGCGCCGCCCGGACGTCCAGGTGATCGCCGTCGAGCCGGCCGGCTCTCCCGTCCTCTCCGGAGGCGATCCCGGCCCGCACAAGATCCAGGGGATCGGCCCGGGCTTCGTGCCCGAGGTGCTGGACCGCTCGGTGATCGACGAAATCCTCACGGTCGACGACGAGGACGCGCTGGAGACCGCGCGCCGCCTGGCGAAGAGCGAGGGCGTGCTCGCGGGGATCTCGGCGGGCGCCGCCGTCCACGCCGCGCTGGAGGTGGCCGGGCGCGAGGGCATGGCGGGCAAGCGGGTCGTGGTGGTCGTGCCCGACTCGGGTGAGCGATACATGTCGCTCCCCTTCTTCTCACCCGCCTAAGCTTCTGGACATGTTGGGGCTCGGAACTCTGCGCCGCGTGGCGGGGGAGATCTCGTCTGACGTCGGTGCCGCGCGCGACCGCGACCCCGCCGCGCGCGGGGTCGGGACGCTGGAGATCCTCACCGGCTGGGCCGGCGTGCAGGCGCTGCTCGCACACCGCGTCGCGCACGCGATGTGGGCCGCCGAACTACCGCTGGGCCCGCGCCTGATCGCCTACGGGACGCGCGCCGTGACGGGGATCGAGATCCACCCGGCCGCCAGGATCGGCTCGGACTTCTTCATCGACCACGGGTCGGGCGTCGTCATCGGCGAGACGGCCGAGATCGGCGACCGCGTCACCCTGTTCCAGGGCGTCACCCTGGGCGGGACCGGGTTCGAGGTCGGCAAGCGCCACCCGACCCTGGAGGACGACGTCACGGTCGGCTCGGGCGCGAAGCTGCTGGGCCCCGTCACGATCGGCCGCAACGCGAAGGTCGGCGCCAACACCGTCGTGATCGAGGACGTTCCGCCCGAGACCACGGTGGTCGGCAACCCCGGCCACCCGGTCCGCGTCGAGGGCAAGCGCCCCGAGGGGCCCGACGTCGACTGGATCCACCTGCCCGACCCGATCGCCGAGGCGATCAAGGAGCTGTCGGGCCGCATCGCAGCGCTCGAGCGCCAGCTCGCCGAGGCCAAGGGAGAGGACGGGCCGAGCGCCGACGTGACGGAGCTGCGGCCCAAGCGGGGCCCCTCCTCCGCGGGCGGCTGAGGCCACGGGCAGCTGCAGGTGGCGCGCATAGACTGGCGCCGTCCGTGTTCCAGATCCGTAGGGAGGCCCCACCCGTGCCCAAGTCAAGACTTCTGGCTCCGCTCGTGATCCTCGCGGCGGCGCCGTTCCTGCTGGGCGCCTGCGGCGGCGACGATGACGATGAGGCCTCGCAGGACGAGGACGACATCACCGCGGCGATCGAGCAAGCCGGAACCACAGACGACGCCGCCAACTGCACCGAACTGCAGACGGCGGCCTTTACCGAGCAGACCGAGTTCACCACCGGCGTGGACGCGATCACGACCTGCGAGGAGAGCGCCGGGGACGGTGACGTTGCGGGGGACAGCGTCGCGGTCGAGAACATCGAGGTAGACGGCGACACCGCGACCGCCGAGGCCACGTTTACCGGCGGCGGCTTGGACGGCCAAACGCTGCTCATCTCGCTGGTCAAGGAGGGGGAGCAGTGGAAGCTCGATTCTCTCGACGAGTTCGTCAGCTTTGACAAGGAGAAGTTCGCCCAGGGCCTGCTCGAGGGAGCCGGCTCTGACGGCGAGACCCCACAGGGGGTCCTCGACTGCATCGAGGAGCAGGTCAACTCGACCCCCGACGAGGAGATCCAGACGATCTACCTGAGCGGGGACGAGCAGCAGCTGCTGGGGCTGTTCGGCGAGTGCTTCCAGGGCGCCTGAGCGCGCGCTGAGCAAGCCGTCCGCGGCCCGGCGCGCGCCGGGCCGCGGGCTATGCTCGCGGCGTGCCCCGGATCGAGGAGGAAGCGCCGTCCCCTGAGGGCTTCGAGCCCGATCAGCTGGGCATCGAGGAGGAGGCGGTGCGGGGTGCACCGGTCGAGACCGGACGCGACGCCGAGGAGCGGCTGCTCGCCGACCTGAACCCGCCCCAGCGCGAGGCCGTCACGCACGGGGAGGGGCCGCTGCTGGTGCTGGCCGGCGCGGGCTCGGGCAAGACGCGGGTGCTGACCCACCGCGTCGCCTGGCTGCTGGCCACCGGCCGGGCGCGGCCCAATCAGATCCTCGCGATCACATTCACCAACAAGGCGGCGCAGGAGATGCGCGAGCGGGTCGGCTCGCTCGTCGGCGGGGTCGAGCGCCGGATGTGGGTGATGACCTTCCACTCCGCCTGCGCCCGGCTGCTGCGGATTGAGGCCGAGCGCCTGGGCTACACCAAGAGCTTCACGATCTACGACGAGGCCGACAGCCTGCGGATGCTGAAGCGCTGCCTGGTCGAGCTCGAGGTGGACACGAAGCGCTACCCGCCGCGGGCGGTCCGCGCCCGCATCTCAGACGCCAAGAACGCGCTGGTCGACGCCGAGGGCTACCAGGAGCAGGCCGGCGGGGGACCGTTCGAGGAGCTGGTCGCCCAGGCCTACCGCCTCTACGAGCGGCGGATGCTCGACGCCAACGCGATGGACTTCGACGACCTGCTGATGCGGACAGTCAACGTGCTGGAGCTGTTCGACGACGTCCGCGCGCGCTACCGCGACCGCTTCCGCTGGGTTCTGGTGGACGAGTACCAGGACACCAACCACGCGCAGTTCCGGCTGCTGGAGCTGCTGGCCGGGCCGGACGGGAACCTGACGGTGGTCGGCGATGACAGCCAGGCGATCTTCGGCTTCCGGGGGGCGGACTACCGCAACATCCTCGACTTCGAGGAGCACTTCCCCGAGGCGGCGGTGGTGAAGCTCGAGCAGAACTACCGCTCGACGCAGACCATCCTCTCGGCCGCGAACGGGCTGATCTCGCACAACCGGACCAATCGCGAGAAGAACCTCTGGACCGACGCGGGGGAGGGCGAGAAGATCGTGATCGCCGAGCTCGACGACGAGCACGGCGAGGCGCGCTATGTGGCCGGCGAGATCGAGGAGCTGGTCGATGGCGGGGAGATCGAGCGCGACGAGATCGCGGTCTTCTACCGGACCAACGCCCACAGCCGGGTACTGGAGGACATCCTGGTCCGCTACGAGCTCCCGTACCAGGTGATCGGCGGGACCAAGTTCTACGAGCGGGCCGAGATCAAGGACGCGGTCGCCTACCTGAACCTGCTGGTCAACCCCGCCGACGAGGTCAGCTTCTCGCGCGTCGTCAACTCGCCGCGGCGCGGCATCGGCGACACGAGCCAGGGCCGCCTGCGCTCGCACGCGAACACGACCGGGCGCTCGATCTGGGAGGTCGCCAGCGAGCCCGAGGCCGTCCCGGGGCTCGGCGCCGCCGCGATCAAGTCCGTGAGCCGCTTCACCGAGCTGATCGAGGAGCTGCGCGGCGAGTTCGAGAACTCCCTCGTGGCCGAGCTGATGCGGGCGCTGCTGGAGCGGAGCGGCTACCTGGACGCGCTGCGCGCCGAGCGCACGATCGAGGCCGAGGGGAGGGTCGAGAACCTGGAGGAGCTGGTCGCGGTCGCCGCCGAGTTCGACGCCAACCGGGCCCTGGAGGGCGAATCTGATCTGACGCCGCTGGAGGAGTTCCTGCAGGCGATCTCGCTCTACACCGACCAGGACGACCTGGAGCGCGGCGAGTCCAAGGTGACGTTGATGACTCTGCACAACGCCAAGGGGCTGGAGTACGAGGCGGTCTTCATCATCGGGGCCGAGGAGGGGGTGTTCCCGCACTCGCGCTCGCTCGAAGAGGGCAACGAGGAGGAGGAGCGGCGCCTCGCCTACGTCGGGATCACGCGCGCGCGCAAGCGCCTCTGGATCACCCACGCCCGCAGCCGCCGCCTGTTCGGCGACCGCGCCGGGGGCTACCCGTCGCGCTTCCTGGCCGAACTGCCCGACGAGCTGGTCGAGCGCGAGGGCACCGACCGGCAGGCGATGACCGGCTGGGCCTCGGGCGGCGGGGGCGCGGCCCTGGGGCAGCGCCGGGAGCCGTCGGGGGCGGTCGGCGCGTTCGGCACCGGCGACGACGTCGTCCACGCCAGCTTCGGCGAGGGGGTCGTCACCGGCGTCGAGCCGGGCGGCGTGATCATCGTGCGCTTCGCCGGCGACGGCGCCGAGCGGAAGCTGATGGCCGACTACGCACCGCTACGCAAGGCGGGCTGAGGTTAGCGTGCCGCGCCTGATGAGAGGGAGAGGAGGGCGCCGGTGGCGGCGACCGTGATCGACGGCAAGGCGGTGGCCGCGGAGGTGCGCGCCCGCGTGGCCGATGAGGTGAAAAAGCTGAGCGGCGATTTGGGGCGCCCGCCGGGGCTGGCGACGGTCTTGGTCGGCGAGGATCCGGCCTCGGCGATCTACGTGCGGCGGAAGCGCGAGGCCAGCGAAGAGGTCGGGATCGCGTCCCATCACCACGAGCCGCCGGGCTCGATCAGCCAGGAGGACCTGCTGGGATTGATCACCGAGCTGAACGCGAACGAAGAGGTTGACGGCATCCTCTGCCAGCTCCCGCTGCCCGATCACCTCGACGCCGACGCGATCGTCAACGCGCTCGACCCCGGCAAGGACGTGGACGGGCTGACGCCGATCAGCGCCGGCCGCCTGGCCCGCAACGAGCCGGGGCTGGTGCCGTGCACTCCGCTGGGGGTGATGGAGCTGCTCGCGAGCGCCGGGGTGGACCCATCGGGCAAGGAGGCCGTGATCGTGGGCCGCTCCAACCTGGTGGGCAAGCCGCTCTACAGCCTGCTGCTGGGGGCCAACGCGACGGTCACCACCTGCCACAGCCGCACCGCCGACCTGGGCGAGGTCTGCCGCCGCGCCGAGATCCTCGTCGCCGCCGCGGGCAAGCCGAAGCTCGTCACCGGCGAGATGGTGCGGCCCGGCGCGACCGTGATCGACGTGGGCACCAACCGCACCGACGATGGCCTCGTCGGCGACGTCGACTTCGAGGCCGCCAAGGAGGTCGCCGGCGCGATCACCCCGGTGCCCGGCGGCGTCGGGCCGATGACGATCGCGATGCTCCTCTCCAACACGGTTGAGGCCGCCCGTGCATGACCCAAATCGCTCGGCGCTGATCGGCGCGGCGGTCGCCGGTGCGAGCGGGATCCTGCTCGTGATCTCGCTATTCATGACCTGGTACCAGTTCCCCGGCGCCGGCATCGGAGGCGAGGTCGGCGACGTGTTGGGCCTCGACGTGGAGGAGGCGCTGACCCGGAGCGGCTGGGAGGCATTCGAGGCGCTCGACGTGCTCTGCGTGGTCGCCGGCCTCGTCGCGGTCGTGCGAGCCGGCGTCGCGCTGCTGGGCGAGGACAACAACCCCTCGATCCCGGGCAGCATCCTGACGCTGGCGCTGGGCGCCGTGACCCTGGCGTTCATCCTCTACCGGGTGGTGAACCCGCCGGGAATCGGTCTCGACCGCGAGCTCGGCCTCTGGGTCGGGACCTTCGCGGCAGGGGGCATCGTCTACGGCAGTTTCGTGGCCATGCAGGCCGGCAGATCCGGGTAGAGGCGACCGCGGACGGCTATAGGGTTCGCGTCGCCACCGCATCGAACCGGGGCGCAACCGGGGAAGGAGAGCTATGGACACTGGAAACCTTGGGAGAGGAGCGTTGATCGCCGGGATCAGCGGCGTGCTCCTCTTCATCTTCATGTTCTTCGGGTGGTACGGCGCCCCGGATGTCGTCGACGAGGCGGTCGAGCAGGCGCAGCAGGCCGCGGAGGCGCTGGGCGTGGACGCGCCGGGCATCGAGGAGGCCGACACCACCGTCAACGCCTGGGAGTCCTTCGACTTCACGGACCTGATCCTGTTCTTGGCCGTGATCGTCTCCGTGGGCCTGGCCATCATGACCCTGGTGGGCGCCTCGGCGAGCTTGCCGGTCGCCGGCAGCGCTCTCACCTGCGGCATCGGAGCGCTGGCCTTCCTGTTCGTCCTCTACCGCACTATCGATCCGCCGGCCGATGGGCTGGACCGCGAGATCGGGCTCTGGCTTGGACTGCTCGCCACCGCGGGCATCGCCGTTGGGGGTTATCTCGGCATGCAGGAGGAAGGAACCTCCTTCGCCGAGCAGGGGGACCGGCTGAGAAGCTAGTTCACATCGCGTTCTCATCCCTCCGCGGCCGGGGCGTGTAGGTTCCCGGCTGTTCCGTCGCGTCAGCCGATCTAAGGAGGAAGCATGTCGCAGGGTCAGATCGTGGCTTTGGTCTCAGCCGTCGCGCTGGTCGTGTCGCTGTTCCTCGCCTGGGGCGCGGCCAGCGGGGACATCGCCGCTGTGCCCGAGGGCGTCGAGCTCCCACCGGGCGCCGCCGACATCGCCCAGGAAGCGCAGGATGCAGCCGAGGTCAACGGCTGGGAGAGCCAGAACACGCTCGACATCTACCTCGCGATCGTGGCCGCCCTGGTCCTCGGCAACGCCTTCATGACCATCAGCGGCAATCCCGAGGGCCTGCCCTTCGCCCCGGCCGCGGCGACCTTCCTGCTGGGCGCGATCGGGACGATCCTGACCGTCTACGTGCTCTTGGACCTTCCGGAGGGCGCGGATCCGGAGATCGGCCTGTTCGTCGCCATCGCCGCCGTGTTGGGGGTCGCGATCGGCTCCTTCCTCCAGATGCGCAGAGAGGTCGCCGCCGCGTACTGACCCACCCCCTCGGCGACCCTCATCGCGCAGGCGATGATGGTCATCATCGGGTTGACCCCGACCGAGCTCGGAAGCAGGCTGCCGTCGGCCACGAACAGGCCTTCTGCGCCGCGCACCGCCCCGTCGGGGTCGGTGACGCTCGTTCCGGGGTCGGAGCCCATGCGGGCCGTGCTCATCGGGTGGAAGGCCTCCAGGCGCAGGTCGCCTGGCCTGAACCGCGTCGCCTCGAAATCGGCCAGCTGCCCGCGCTTGATCACCGAAACGGGGCCGGTGTTCGGATAGACCTCGGTCGCGCCGGCGGCGAAGTGGACCTCGGCGGCGCGCGCGATTCCGAACTGGATCGTCCGGGCCTCGTCGGAGCTGAGCGAGTAGGAGAGACGCAGCGAGCCGCCGGAGCGCAGGCCCACGCGGCCGGATGAGCGGTCGTGCAAGTGCACCCCGATCGAGGCGATGCGATCGAAGCGCTGCACCCGCTCCATGAGCTCGGCGCCGACGCCGGGCAGCCACTGAGCGCCGAAGGAGAGCGGGGTGAAAGTGGCCTCGAGCAGGATTCCCTGCTCCTGCCACTCGTCCACGTAATAGCTCTGCATCACGCCCTCCCAGCCGCGCACGTCCTCCTCGTAGCGCGCCCCGATCCAGGCGGCGGGATGGACGTGCAGGTTGCGGCCGAGCGCCGGGTGGCCCAGGCCCGAGCGCAACAGCAGCTCGGGCGTGCCGAACGCCCCGCCCGCGCTGATCACCGCCTTGGCGCGGACCTGCCAGGGGCGCGGGTCGGCCGGCTTCCCCCGGCGGGCGGCATCCTCCGCCGCCGTGGTGGGATATCCGGCCAGGCAGTCGAGTCCGCGCGCCCGGCCGTCCTCGACCACGACGCGCTCGGCGCGGACGCCGGCGCGGAGGCGCGCCCCCGCGGCCACCGCGGCCGGCAGGTAGGAGACGTGCGCCGAGCGCTTGGCGTCGATACGGCAGCCGAGCGGACAGGAGCTGCACTGCACGCAGGCGCCGGCGTTGCGGGCGATCGGCCCGCCGCTGGCGCCCAGCACGGCCGCCCCCTCCATGCAGAGCTGGCCATTGCGCCCCATCAGCTCGGGGTCGAGCGGGGTCACCGCAAGCATCTCCTCGGCGGCCGCGTATCGCGCATCCAGCTCGCCGGCCCAATCGATCCCGTCTCGCTCGACCCACTCGGCCAGGACCTCGTCGGGGGCGCGGAAGCAGGTCCCGGAGTTGATCACCGTGGTCCCACCCACGGTCCGACCGACGGGGATCGGGATCGCCGGCTTGCCGGTGGCGATCGTGAGCCCGCCGTCGCGGTACATCAGCGGCAGTCCCTCGATCGGGTCCGTCGGGTAGCTGTCGCGGTCGACGTGGGGGCCGGACTCCAGCGCCATCACGTCGAGGCCGGCCCGAGCGAGCACGTAAGCGGCGACGGCGCCTCCGGCGCCCGACCCGACGATCGCCACGTCGCACTCCTCGCCCTCGCCCTGAGGGACCAGGTCGCCGAGCGGGCCGACCTGCGGCTCGGGGGTCCCCTCGCGGACCGCGCACCGTGACTCGTAGCCGACGGCCTCGCGTACGGCCTCGTCGCGGGCCCACCCGACCATCGAGAGGGTCTTCGCGAGCAGCAGGAGGTCGCGGCGCGGGCCGAACCGCGAGCCCTCGAGCTTCGCCAGGAAGGCGGTGCGCCGCTCGACGCTCAAGCGGCTGAATCGGCGCGGGAACGGGAGCCACTCGAACAGCCGCAGGGCGAGCTTCACGAAGGAGACGGTCCGCGCAGGCAGCCGGGTCAGGAACCCGGCGACGAGCTCGGCTGCGGGCACGTCCGACTCCGCCGCGGGCAGGGCACGGTTGCCGGGGGCGACGGCCTCGGCGATCGCGCGCAGCGTGCGCACCTCGGCGGCCCCGAGCCCCGGCGCGCGCCTTCAGCCGGGCGCCGCGGGCTCCCCGACCTTGCCGGCCAGGTGCCAGAGCAGCAGCGAGGCGCCGACGAGCGAGCCGTCGACGATCCCGTTCAGCAGGTACGCAAACACATCATCTTGCGCGTAGAAGACCAAGCTGGTGACCGACGAGGCCGCCTTGCCCGCTGCCAGCGCAAGCAGCATCGGCCGGTAGCGGACCACGTCCGAGGCCGCGATCAGCGCGAGGAACGTGATCACGACCATGTAGGCGAACCCGAGCGACAGCCACAGCCGCTCGTCGGTCTCGGGCGCCGGGGCGAAGTCGCCGAAGTTGTCCCCGAACTCGGTCAGGCGAGCGAGCGTCCCGTCCGGCCAGGCGATGAAGAAGAACCCGACGAGCGCGAAGCCGCCGGCCATCAGCAGCAGGTTGAAGCGGACGAAGCGCTCGGCCTTCTCGCCGCTCATCCCTTACCCATCATCAGCGGGCGCATCCTAACTGGCTGCCTGGCCAGGGTGCCCCGGAGCGTGGACGCGGGCGAAGGCGACCTAGAATCACGACGATGATCGACCGCGAGCAGGTCCTCCACGTCGCGCGCCTGGCGCGCCTGCGCCTTAATGACGAGGAGGTGGAGCGCATGTCCTCTGAGCTCAGCGGCATCCTCGAGCATGTCGAGCGGATCTCCACCCTCGACCTCGACGACGTCGAGCCGACCTCGCACGTGATCGAGCTGGAGAACGTGCTGCGGCCGGACGAGCCGCGCCCGAGCTGGCCCCGCGAGAAGGTGCTGGAGCCGGCACCCGACGCGGCCGACGGAGCCTTCCGGGTCCCCTCGCCGCAGGCCTGATGTCGAACGAGTTGCTCGAGCTCACGGTCGCGCAGGCGGCCGAGCGCATCCGCTCCAAGGAGCTCGCGCCCGGCGAGTACTTCGAGGCCTACCGCGGCGCGGCCGAGGCCGAGTCCCTGAACGCCTACCTGACCGTGTCCGAGGGACCCGGAGAGAGCGAGGAGGGGGAGCTCGGCGACATTCCAGTGGCCGTCAAGGACATCTTTTGCACCGAGGGCGTCCCGACGACCGCCGGGTCGCGCATCCTCGAGGGCTACGTGCCGCCCTACACGGCCACGGCCGTCCGCAACCTGACCGATGCCGGCGCGACCGTGCTCGGGAAGACCAACATGGACGAGTTCGCGATGGGCTCGTCGAACGAGAACTCCGGCTACGGCGCCGTCCACAACCCGTGGGACACCACGCGCGTCCCTGGCGGCTCGTCGGGCGGCTCTGCAGCCGCCGTGGCCGGCCGCCTGGCTCCGTGCGCGATCGGCACCGACACGGGCGGCTCCATCCGCCAGCCGGCTTCGCTGTGCGGGATCGTCGGGATGAAGCCCACCTACGGGGCGGTCTCGCGCTACGGCGAGATCGCCTTCGCCTCCTCGCTGGACCAGTGCGGGCCACTGACCCGCGACGTCACCGACGCGGCGTTGCTTCTGCGGGCGCTCGAGGGACGAGACCCCTGCGACTCGACCTCGGTCGGGATCGAGGGGGGCGTCGGGATGCCCTCCCGCGAGGACCTCAAGGGCCTCAGCTTCGGCGTGCCGCGCGAGCTGGCCGGCGACGCCGAGGGGATCGAAGCCGGGGTGCGCGAGCTGTTCGAGCGCACGGTCGCCCTGATCGAGGAGTTGGGCGGCGAGGTCTCGGAGACCGAGCTGCCCCACGCGCCCCACGGGATCTCGGCCTACTACGTGCTTGCGCCGGCGGAGGCCTCGTCGAACCTGGCCCGCTACGACGGCGTCCGCTTCGGCCCCCGCAGCGAAGCCGGGGACCTGACCGAGATGTACGAGCGCACGCGGCACGACGGCTTCGGCGACGAGGTCAAGCGGCGGATCATGCTCGGGACCTACGCGCTCTCGTCCGGCTACTACGAGGCCTACTACGGGCGCGCCCAGAAGGTGCGCACGAAGATCGCCCAGGATTTCGCCGCGGCGTTCGAGAGCTTCGACTTCGTCGTCACGCCCACCTCGCCGACGGTCGCCTTCGAGCTGGGGGCGCGCACCGACGACCCGCTGGCGATGTACCTGAGCGACTACTGCACGGTGCCGATGCCGCTCGCCGGCATCCCGGCGATCTCGATCCCGGCAGGCCTCGCCCAGCCGGATGGAGGGGGACCCGAGCTCCCCGTGGGGTTCCAGATCGCGGGGCCGGCGTTCAGCGAGACGGGCATGCTCGACGCCGCCTTCGCGATGGAGCGCGCCATCGGCTTCGAGGGGAGCCCCATATGAGCAGCGTCCAGCTCAGCGACGAGGAGACCGTGGAGGCCGTCCGCGAGGCACTCGACATGCTGCCGCCCCAGTTCGCCAGGGAGCTGGCGGGTGTCGCGGTGATCGTCGAGGACCGGCACCCGACCGACGACCTCATGGGGATCTACGACCCCACCGGGGGCCTGCAGCGGATCGTGATCTTCCGCGAGACGCATCCCTCGCGCGACGAGGTGATCAAGACGGTGCTCCACGAGGTGGGCCACTACTTCGGGATGGACGAGCGCCAGGTCGAGGGGTTCGGTCTCTGATGGCGGAGTCGAAGACGTCGTACGAGGCCGTGATCGGGCTGGAGATCCACGTCCAGCTCTCCACCCGGACGAAGATGTTCTGCGGCTGCGAGCTCAGCTTCGGCGACGAGCCCAACGTCCACACCTGCCCCGTCTGCCTCGGCCATCCCGGGACGCTCCCGACGATCAACGAGCAGGCGATCCGCTACGCGCTCATGATCGCCGCGGCGCTGGAGTGCGACGTGCCTCCGCGCAACGAGTTCGCCCGCAAGAACTACTTCTACCCCGACCTGCCGAAGGGCTACCAGATCAGCCAATTCGACCAGCCCATTGCCGTCGGCGGCAGCTTCGCCGGGGTCGGCATCACCCGCGCCCACCTGGAGGAGGACGCCGCGAAGCTGATCCACACCGGCGACACGGGTCGCATCCACGGCTCGGGCGCCTCGTTGGTGGACTTCAACCGCGGCGGTACGCCGCTGGTCGAGATCGTCACCGAGCCCGACATCCGCAGCGCCGCCGAGGCGCGCGAGTGGGCGCAGCTGCTGCGCGAGACGATCCGCCAGCTCGGCGTCAGCGACGTGAACATGGAGGAGGGGAGCCTGCGCGTCGACGGCAACATCTCGATCCGGCCCGAGGGCTCGAGCGAGCTCGGCGTCAAGTGCGAGCTCAAGAACATGAACAGCTTCCGCTTCCTCGAGCGCGGCATCGAGGCGGAGCTGGCGCGCCAGCGTTCGCTGCTCGAGGCCGGGGAGGCGGTGGAGCAGGAGACGCTGCACTTCCACCCCGAGGACGGGTCCCTGACACCGCTGCGCTCCAAGGAATACGCCCACGACTACCGCTACTTCCCCGAGCCCGACCTGGTCCCGGTGGCCCCGACGGAGGAGATGCTGAAGGAGGCCCGCGAGGCCCTGCCCGAGCTCCCCGCCGCGCGTCGCGACCGCTACGTGAGCGAGGTCGGAATCTCCGAGGAGGCGGCGACGACGCTCGCCTTCCAGACCGCCTACGCGGAGTTCTTCGAGCGGGCGATGGGCGCCGCCGACGGCGCGTCGGCGAAGGGGATCGCCAACTGGATCACCGGCGAGCTTGTGGCAACCCTGCGCGAGGCCGGCGGCGAGGACGACCCGCTCGCCTCGAAGGCGACCCCCGAGGCCGTTGCGACGCTGGCCGGCCTGGTCGAGTCGAAGGCGATCTCGCACGGCTCGGGCAAGCAGGTGCTCGCGAAGCTGGTCGCCGAGGGCGGCGACCCGGCGGCGATCGTCGAGGCCGAAGGACTCGGCCAGATCTCGGACTCCGGCGAGCTCGAGAAGGTCGTCGACGCGGCAATCGAGTCTGAGCCCGAAGCCGCACAGGAGGTTCGCGACGGCAACCAGAAGGCGATCGGCCGCATCATGGGCGCCGTCATGAAGCAGACCCAGGGCCGGGCCGATGGCGGCGCGGTCCAAGAGCTGATCCGGGAGCGCCTCGGCGGCTGAGCCCGGCGGGTTCACGACTCCGTTACACGCCTGTCACACGCGACTGCTTCGATCCGGTTGATGCGGGTCACTCGAGTCATAGCCCGCCTCGAGCTTGGCGGGACCCAGCTGGGCGCCCTGCGTCTTACCCGAGCGCTTGCCCGGCAGGGGATCCAGACCCGGGTGCTGGCGGGGGAGGCTTCGGAGGAGGCCCAGCGCCTGTTCGCCGACCAGGGGGTGGACGTCGAGACCTGGGGCCGCAAGCGGGGCATGCAGTATGCGCTCGAGCCCGCCTTCGCCGAGTGGCTCGCCCCTCGCCTCAGCGCCGCGGACCTCGTCCACGCGCAGATGCTCGGTGCCTGGTGGGCCGCAGCCCACTCCGTCGCCGACGAGGTGGCGCTCGTCGCGAGCGAGCACAACGCACTGCAGTGGCCGGGGCCGAGTCGTGAGCCGGAGCTGGCGGCCGCGCTTCTCCGTGTAGACGCCTTCTCGGCGCACGGGCCGGCGGTCACCGAGACCGTGCTGCGCCTGGGTCTGCCCCCGAGCCGGCTGGTGCCCGGCCGCTCCTCGATCGAGTGGCCGCTGGCCGGACCGGCGATCGACCTGCCCGGCTCACGAATCGTCTTCGCCGGACGGCTGCACCGGGAGAAGGGGCCCGATCTGCTTCTCGAGGCGATGGCGCGGCTCGCCGATCCCCCTCTCTGCGTGATGCTCGGCTCGGGCCCCGAACGGGCCAATCTCGAGGGGCAGGCCAGGGCCCTCGGAATCGAACGCCACGTGTTGATGCCGGGCTGGCACCGCCAGGTGGCGCCCTGGCTCCTCGGGGCGAAGGCAGCGGTTGTGGCCTCCCGGCACGAGGCCTGGTCGCAGGCCGCGGTCACGGCGATGGCCGCGGGCGTCCCCGTGATCGGAGCCTCGGTCGAGGGTCTCCCGCAGACTCTCGGCGAGGGGCGGGGGATCCTGGTCCCGCCGCAGGACCCGGCGGCCCTGGCGGACGCGATCGCGCGTGTGCTCGGTGGCGAGCGCCCCGATCTCGAGGCGGCGCGCGCCTACGCGCTCCGCTTCACGCCCGAGCGAGTCGCCGCATACTACGAGCGGATATACAGCGATGCGATCGCCCGTAGGCGGGAGGAGCGCGCGGCGGCGACGGAGCGGCGCGTCGCGTAACGCCATGAGCTGCTTGTAACAGACTGTTACAAGCTCGCAGGGGCGGTCATACTTAGGTCATGGCACCGAACGTCGTGATCGCAGGAGGCGGGTTCGCTGGGATGACCTGCGCGCGGCGGCTCGAGAAGCTGCTGCCGAAGCAGTCCGCTCGGCTGCAGCTGGTCAACGACGTCAACTTCATGCTCTATACGCCGTTCCTGCCCGAGGCGGCGGCAGGCCTGCTGGAGCCGCGGCACGTGGTCACGCCTCTGCGCGACGTGCTCGGGCGCACCTACCTGCGGCTGGGCGCGGTCTGCGACCACGACCCCGTCGCGAGGACGGTGACCCTGCGTACCCACGAGGGCGAGAGCGAGGAGCTCCGCTACGACCAGCTGGTGATCGCGACGGGCTCGGTGTCGCGGACGCTGCCCATCCCCGGGCTCGACCGCCACGCGATCGGGTTCAAGAGCCTGGCCGACGCGATCTGGCTGCGCAACCACGTGGTCGAGACGCTGGAGTTGGCCAACAGCACCGAGGACCCGGAGCACGCCGAGCGGCTGCTCACCTACGTCTTCGTCGGCGGCGGCTACGCCGGGCTCGAGGCGCTCGCCGAGCTGCAGGACTTCGCCGCCGACGCGATGGACCGCTATCCCCGCGCCCGCCTGCACGGGATGCGGTGGATCCTGGTCGAGGCCACCGACCGGGTGCTGCCCGAGATCGACGTCAAGCTGGCCGACTACGCCCTGACCGAGCTGCGGGGTCGCGGAATCGAGGTGCGACTCGGTACAACGCTCGAGGAGGTGACGGCGACCAGCGCCGGGCTCTCGACCGGCGAGGCCGTACCCACCCGGACCGTGGTCTGGACCGCCGGAGTCACCCCGCACCCGAGCCTGGCGCGGCTGTCGCTGCCGCTTGACGAGAGCGGGCGGGTGCGCGTGGACGAGCACCTGCACGTCGAGGGCCAGGACGGCGTCTGGGCCCTGGGCGACTGCGCCGCCGTCCCCGAGCCGGGCGGCAGACTCGCGCCCGGCACCGCCCAGCACGGACTCCGGCAGGCCAAGGTCGTCGCCGAGAACGTCGCCGCCGCGCTGCGGGGCGAGGCCCCTCAGCGATACCGCTACTCGAGCCGCACGGCGTTCGTCAACCTCGGCCGCTACAAAGCCGTGGGCCGGGTCGGCGGTCGTACCTTCTCGGGCTTCCTCGCCTGGTGGATGGCCCGGACCTACCACCTGAGCCAGATCCCGGGCCTGTTCCGCAAGGTGCGAGCCGTGATCGATTGGACCGTGAGCCTGCCGTTCCCGCGGGACATCTCCGAGGTCGGCTCGATCGGCCACCCGCGGCCGCTGCGGCGGGAGGTCTACGAGTCGGGTGGCAGCCATCGGCCCTTGGCCGCCGACGGGCGTCCGACCGAGCTCGAGTCGGGCCGCCAGCCGGGCGCCGCATCAGGCGACTAGCGCACGTCAGGTGGGCGCACTCGCCGGCGCGTACCCTCGTGGGCATGGACGGCGCCGCCTACGTGGTGATCGCGATCAGCTTCGGGCTGGCGGCGGGCCTGGTCGGTCGCTCGAAGGGCAGCTCGTTCCTGATCTGGTTCGCGGTCGGGGCCGTGATCCCCCTGCTGGGGCTGATCGCGGCGTTCCTCTACCGCAACGAGGGCGCCGAGCCCGAGCGCCAGTGCCCCGAGTGCGGCAAGGTGCTGAAGCTCTACGTCCAGGTCTGCCCGCGCTGCGGCACCGACCTCTACCTGCCGGCAGAGGACGAGCCAGTGAGGCGCCCGACCCTGGGTCGCGACCGTAGCGGCCGCCTGCGTTAGTCGCGGCTGCAAGCAGCCGCTCCCAAGGAGTGCGGCCTGACGGTCGCTTACCTGAGCCAGGTGCGGACGATTGCGTTCGTGAAGCCGAGGCCGTAGCGGACGACGGCCGGCTTCTTCGAGTGGCCCGAGAGCCGCTTGTCGACGGTCACCGGCACCTCCCTGGCCGGGATGCCGCGCTTGATCGCCTCGATCATGAACTCGGAGGTGTGGAACTGCTCCTGGCGCAGCACGAGCTGCGGCAGGACGGTCGTGCGGACCGCCCGGTAGCCGTTGGAGCAGTCGGAGACCTTGGTTCGCGTGATGAAGCTGACGACGCGATTGAAGAAGACGATCCCGAGCTCGCGCGACCGCGTGTTGGCGTCGGCCTCGCCCAGCACCCGCGAGCCGTGGGCCATGTCGACCTCGCCGTCGAGGATCGGCTTCACCAGCCGCTCCATCTCCTCGGGGCGGTGCTGCCCATCCGCGTCGAGCGTGACCACGAGCTTCGACCCGGACTCCGACATCAGCCGGTAGCCCGTGCGCAGCGCCGCGCCGCCGCCGCGGTTGATCACGTGGCGGGCCACCACCGCGCCCGCGCGGGCGGCGGCGTCGGCGGTCTCGTCGCGGGAGCCGTCGTCCACCACCAGAACCTGCGTCTCGATCCCGCTTACCTCGGGCGGCACGCGCTCGATCACCGAGGCGACGTTGTCGGACTCGTTGTAGGCGGGGACCACGACCGCGACCTTGTCGCGGAAGCGCTCGGGGAGCTTCGCCCCCTTGAACTCCTCCCAGGCGAGCCCCTCCAGCAGCGCCGAGAGCTGCTGGTTCATGCGCGCGCCCTCCGTCAGCGCCCGCATCACCAGCAGGAACAGGATGGCGATCGCGAAGACCGCCAAGCCCAGGATGCGCTCGCCGTTGCCCTGCTCGAACGCGAACACCTCGAGCAGTGCGTCAACCAGCTCTGTGCCCGAGACGATCAGCAGCGCCAGCCCGCCGAGGATCCCCAGCAGCACAGCACCGTTGGAGAGCTCGCGCCGGCGCCAGACCACGAACGCGATCAGCAGAACGGCGAAGATCAGCCCCGCGGCGCGCAGGGCGGTCAGCTCGGAAGGGAAGATCGAGGCAAGGGTCAGAGGCACGGGCGGCGGCCAGAATAGGCCGTGCGGGACCCCCAAGCCGGGCCGACCTATGCGCCTGAGACCACTGCTACCCTGCCGCCCTTATGCGCGTCCTCATCCTCGGGGGCGACGGGTACCTCGGCTGGCCGACAGCGATGCGCTTTTCGGCCCGTGGCCACGACGTAGCCGTCGTCGACAACTTCTCGCGCCGCCGCTGGCACGCCCAGCAGGGCACCGACTCGCTGCTGCCGATTCGCACCCTCGCGGAGCGGATCGCCGCCTGGAAGGAGGTCTCGGGCAACGAGATCGCCGTTCACGAGGGCGCGATCGAGGACGGCGAGTTCCTGGAGTCGGTCGTGATCGAGACCAAGCCCGAGGCGATCGTCCACTACGGCGAGCAGCCCTCGGCGCCCTATTCGATGGCCAGCCGCGAGAACGCGGTCGAGACCCAGTTCACGAACGTGATCGGCACGCTCAACCTGCTGTTCGCGATGCGCGACCACGTCCCGGAGGCCCACCTGGTCAAGCTGGGGACGATGGGAGAGTACGGCACCCCCAACATCGACATCGAGGAGGGCTACATCGAGATCGAGCACAAGGGGCGGAAGGACACGCTGCCCTTCCCGAAGGTCCCGGGCTCGCTCTACCACCTCTCCAAGGTCCACGACTCCCACAACATCCACTTCGCCTGCCGCATCTGGGGCCTGCGCGCCACCGACCTGAACCAGGGGGTCGTCTACGGGATCGAGACCGACGAGACGGCGATGGACGAGCGCCTCTGCACCCGCTTCGACTACGACGAGACCTTCGGCACCGTGCTGAACCGCTTCTGCGTCCAGGCCGTGATCGGCCGCCCGCTTACCATCTACGGCGAGGGCGGCCAGACCCGCGGCTTCCTCAACATCCGAGACACGCTCCAGTGCGTCGAGCTGGCCGTCGCCAACCCAGCCGACGCCGGCGACTTCCGGGTCTTCAACCAGTTCACCGAGCAGTTCTCGGTCGGACAGCTCGCCGAGCTGGTCAAGACCGCCGCGGCCGAGGTCGAGATCGACGTCGAGATCGAGCACCTCCCGAACCCCCGCGTCGAGGCCGAGGAGCACTACTACAACGCCGTCCACGACAAGCTCCAGGCGCTCGGCCTGGAGCCGGCGCTGCTCGGCGACGAGCTGGTGCGCTCGATGCTGAAGGCGATCGAGGCCCAGCGCGACCGCATCGACCCCTCGGTGATCGAGCCCCACACCACCTGGAAGTCCGGGCGCGAGACCGAAGCCGGCGTCTCCTAGGCCACTCCTGCCAATCCGCGACCAGCGGCTTGACAACCGCTCGCTACCATCGCCCCATGCGCGCTGCGGACGCACTGATGGAGGCTCTCAAGGCTGAGGGCGTCGAGCACGTCTTCGGGATTCCGGGCGGGGCCAACCTGCCCACCTACGACGCGATCTACGACGCGGACCTGACCCACATCCAGGCCCGCCACGAGCAGGGCGCGGGCCACATGGCCGAGGGCTACGCCAAGGCCTCGGGGAAGGTCGGGGTGGCGATGGCGACCTCGGGCCCCGGAGCCACCAACCTGGTGACCGCAATCGCCGACGCGATCATGGACTCGGTCCCGACCGTGTTCATCACGGGCCAGGTGCGGACCGACCTGATCGGAACCGACGGCTTCCAGGAGGCCGACGTCAGCGGCATCACGCTGCCGATCGTCAAGCACTCGATGATGGTCAAGGACCCGCGCCACATCCCGGAGTACATCCACGCCGCCTTCCACATCGCCTCGACCGGCCGCCCCGGCCCCGTGCTGGTCGACATCCCTCAGGACCTCTCGCGCGCCGACATCGAGTACGAGCCCAGCACCGAGCCCGTCGACCTGCCCGGCTACAAGCCCTCGACCGAGGGCAACATCAAGCAGATCCGGATCGCCGCCAAGGCGATCGCCAACTCCTCGCGGCCGGTGATCTACGCCGGCGGCGGAGTCATCAACGCCAACGCGTCCGAGGAGCTGCGCGAGTTCTGCCTCTCCGACAACTTCCCGGTCACCTGCACCGTGATGGGCCTGGGTGGGTTTCCGGCGCCGCACGAACAGTGGCTGGGGATGCTGGGCATGCACGGCACCCGCACAGCCAACTACGCGATGGACAACGCCGACCTGATCGTGGCCGTCGGCGCCCGCTTCGACGACCGGATTACGGGCAAGCTCAGCGAGTTCGCGCCCCGCGCCAAGTTCGTCCACATCGACATCGACCCGGCAGAGATCTCCAAGAACGTGCCGGCCCACATCCCGATCGTGGGCGACGCCAAGCAGGTGCTGCCTAAGCTGACAAAGGAGTACCGGGCGATCAAGGCCGACTCCTCGCGCATCGACGCCTGGTGGAAGCAGCTGCGCGAGTGGCAGCGGGACTACCCGCTGGGCTACGAGCGCTCTGAGCAGGGCGAGATCAAGCCCCAGGCGATGGTCGAGGCGATGTACAAGGCCACCGAGGGCGACGCGATCATCACCTCGGACGTCGGCCAGCACCAGATGTGGGCGGCGCAGTACTACCACTTCGACCAGCCCCGCCGGTGGATCAACTCGGGGGGCCTGGGAACGATGGGCTTCGGGCTGCCGAGCGCGATCGGCGCCAAGGTTGCCAACCCCGACGACACCGTCGTCTGCCTCGCCGGCGACGGCAGCCTGATCATGACCTGCCAGGAGCTGGCCACCGCCGTCCGCCACGAGATCCCGGTCAAGGTCTTCCTCATGAACAACGGCTACTTCGGCATGGTCCGCCAGTGGCAGGAGCTGTTCTGGGAGGGCCGCTACTCCTCGGTCGAGATGGGCCCGAGCCCCGACTGGCCGAAGCTGGCCGAGGCGTTCGGCGCCAAGGGCATGACCGTCAGCGACGCGGGCGAGGTCGAGGGCGCGATGCGCGACGCCCTCGCGGCCGAGGGCCCGGTGCTGCTGGACGTGCAGGTCGCCAAGGAGGAGAACTGCTATCCGATGATCCCGGCCGGATCCGCCGCCCGTGACATGGTCGGCGGCCCGGAGCCTGAGGGCGCGAAGGAGCGCGGCTAGATGGAAGCCGGCACACCCGATCTGATCAAGCTCGAGGACCTGGACGCCGCCGCCGGGCGCCTGACCGGCCGCAAGCACGTGCTCTCGATCACCACCGAGAACAAGCCCGGCGTGCTGGCCCGGATCGCCGGCCTGTTCAGCCGCCGCGGGTTCAACATCGACACGCTCGCGGTCGGCCCCACCGAGGACCCCGACATCGCCCGCTTCACGCTGACCGTGGACGGCGCGGTCCACCCGATCGACCAGGTCACCAAGCAGCTCCACAAGCTGGTCAACGTGATCAAGATCCGGGATATGACCCCGGCCGAGACGATCGCCCGGGAGATGGCGCTGTTCAAGGTCTCGGCGCCGATCGAGAGCCGCGCCGAGATCATGCAGTTCGCCGAGATCTTCAGGGGCAAGATCGTCGACGTCTCGCGCCGCTCGCTGACGATCGAGGTCACCGGCAGCGCCGACAAGATCGAGGCCTTTGAGAGGATGATCCGCCCGCACGGCCTGATCGAGATGGTGCGCACCGGCGAGGTCGCGATCCAGCGCGCCAAGCCCGACTCCTGACCACCTGATGCAGCCAGCGACCGAGGAGCTGCTCGGCGCCGTTGCGTCCGCTGTCGAGGATGCCTCCTCGCTCGGCCGCCGTGCGCTCGCCAGCTCCACGATCGCGGTCGAGCCCACCGACGTGAGCGGCGCCGTGCTCGCCTCGAGGCTGGCATCGGATCGCTGGTTCTGCTGGGAGCAGCCCGACCGCGACGGCTTCGCGCTGGGCGCGCTCGGGAGCGCGCACGAGGTGATCTCGCGCGGGCCCGGCCGCTTCGGAGACGCCGCCCGCGACTGCTCGGAGCTGCTGCGCGACGCGGTGACCGAGGCGCCGCACGGCCTCCCGGCGGGTGCGGGACCCGTGTGGACCGGTGGATTCGCGTTCGCGCCCGAGGGCGGGCGCTCGCCCCACTGGTCCTCGCTGCCGCCAGCGCTGATGGTCCTTCCCGAGCTCTCGCTGCTGCGCGACGGCGATGGGTGCTGGCTCACCCTGAACCTGGTTGTGGAAGGCGCCGCGGACGCGGCCGCGGCCCTGGAGCGCGCCCGGCGGCGGCTCGCGGGCCTGCGCGAGGCCGACCTCGGCCCGCTCGATCCGGCCCCCACCGGCACCACCCGCATCGACGCGCCGCGGCCCCCGGGCCACTACGAGCAGGCCGTCGCGGCCGGGGTGGGCCACATCGCCGCCGGCGAGCTGGAGAAGCTGGTGCTGGCGCGCGAGGTGACCGTCACCGCGCCCGCCGCCCACGAGCCGGGCCCGATCCTGGGAGCCCTGCGCGATCTCTTCCCGTCCTGCTTCTGCTTCTGCGCCGGAACCCCCGAGGCCGCGTTCATAGGCGCCAGCCCCGAGCTCCTGATCCGCCGCCGGGGCGCGGTCGCCGCCACGGTCGCGCTGGCCGGCTCGACGCGGCGCAGCGCCGACCCCGCGGTGGACGACCACCTCGGCGAGCAGATGCTGCACAGCCCCAAGGTCCGCGAGGAGCATGGGATCGTCGCCAGGCGGATCGCGCGCGCCCTGCGCCCGCACGCGGTCTGGGTCCACGACGAGGACGACCCCGCCGTCGTGCGCGTCGCGAACATCCAGCACCTCGCGACGCCGATCCAAGCCCAGCTCGCCGACTCGCGCTCGGCCATCGAACTGGCTGGGCTGCTTCATCCCACCCCGGCGGTCGGGGGTGAGCCGCGCGAAGCGGCGATCGAGCTGATCGACGAGCTGGAGGGTCTGGACCGCGGCTGGTACGCGGGGCCCGTCGGTTGGATGGATGCCGCCGAGGACGGAGAGTTCTGCGTCGCGCTGCGCTCGGGACTGCTGCGCGACCGCACCGCGCACCTCTACGCGGGCTGCGGCATCGTCGCCGGCTCGGACCCCGCCGACGAGCTGGCCGAGACCGAGATCAAGCTCGAGGCGCTGCTGCCGCTTCTCGCGGGCTGAGGGCCCTGCCGAGCGGTGCGCCTGGCGCCGAGGGTGAGGGAGAAGGGCCAAGCGCTTCGAATCGTCGGCGCTGCGGTAGCCGGGAAGGGCTGCAAGAAGAGGCGGAGGAAGAAGTAAGGGCCCGGCGCTAGCCGGCCGGGGCGAGCGCGGCGGCGGCCGCGGCGGCCAGCCACCGGTGGACCTCGACGTTGCGGCGGCGGTCGAGCTCGACGATCACCACGCGGGCGTTCCCCGCCAGAGCCTGCTCGACCTCATGCGGGTTCCGGGCGACAGCGACGTCCAGGCCGAAGAGCTCGGCGGCCCCGCGGAGGTCGAGCCCTGACGGCGTGCCCAGCAGCGCCTCGAACTCCTGCTCGGAGACCGCATCGGCCTGGGGCAGGAAGTGGAAGATCCCGCCGCCGCCGTTGTCGAGCACGAGCAGCCGCAGTTCGGGGACCCTCCGCGCGAGGGCGAGGCCGCCGAGGTCGTGGGCGAAGGCGAGGTCACCAAGCACCGCCCAGGTCCGAGCGCCCGAGGCGGCGGCGGCGCCCGCAGCGGTGGAGATGAGCCCGTCGATGCCGTTCGCTCCGCGGTTCGCAAGGAAGCGCACCCGCGCGCGCCCGGACGGCAGGAAGGCCTCCTGGTCGCGCACGGGCATGCTCGAGGCAGCCATGACCTGATCGCCTTCGCGCAGGTTCGCGGCCAGGGCGGGCCAGACCCCTGGCTCGTTGTTGTCACTGAGCTCGGGTGAGTTCTCGATCTCGCGCCGTATGGCCTCCTCGACTCGCTCTCCGGCGGCGGTCCAGGTCGCCGACCAGGGCTCGGCGCCGGGCTCGCCCGAGGCGGCGCGGCGAGCGCCTGCGCTCGCCTTGAGGCGCTCGCTGAGGCCCTCGGCCAGAGCGGCGGGGTTGGCACGCAGCACGGTCTCGGCGCGCCTCGTCGGCTCCTTCCAGTCGCCGCCCGGGTCGACGACGATCTGGCGCAGTCCCGGGATCGCGCTGAGCCACTGCCGCAGCGCCTTGCTGGTCGGCATCTCCCCGAAGCGGACGATCAGCTCGGGTTCCAGGGCGGCGGGGCGCTCCCGCGCGATCAGGTCGTAGGCGGGGACGAGCGAGCCCGGCCGCTCGGGCCCCCAGCGCAGTTGCGATGTCGGCTCGGCCAGAACGGGATAGCCGGCGGCCTCGGCCAGGGCGCCGACCGGGCCTCCCAGTTCCTGGTCGAGTTGGCGCCCGGCGACGATCAGGCCACGCGGCGCCTCCGCGATCCGCTCGGCGAGCTCGTCCAGCAGCGCCGGCGGGGGGATCACCGGCGCGGACGCGACCGCGTTCAGGGGGCGCTCGCCGCGGCCCTCGAGGGCCAGCGGATCCGAGGCGGTCACGTCTCCCTCCGACGGGATCGGCGCCAGCGGCTCGCGCCAGGGCACGTTCAGATGCACCGGGCCGGGCCGCGGGTCGCCGAGCGCCGCCGCGTAGGCGCGGCAGGCGACCGAGCGAAAGTGGAGCAGGCCCTCGTCGTCGGCGTCGTGGGTGCCGACCTCGCAGAACCAGCGCACCGCGTCGCCGTACAGCTTCAGCTGGTCGATGGTCTGGCCGGCGCCGATCCCGCGCAGCTCGGGCGGGCGGTCCGCGGTCAGCACGATCAGGGGCACCGAGGCCTCGTCGGCCTCCACCACGGCGGGGTGCAGGTGAGCGGCCGCCGAGCCCGAGGTGCAGAGCGCGACGGCGGGGGTCCCGGTCGCGAGCGCGGTCCCGAGCGCGAAGAAGCCGGCGCTGCGCTCGTCCAGCACGACCTCGACGTCGATCGACGGGCTGCCGCCACAGCGCCAGCGCCAGCGGCGTGGAGCGCGAGCCCGGCGAGACGACGGCGCGGCGGACGCCGCAGCGTGCGAGCTCCTCGACCATGGCCGAGGCCAGGGCCGTGTTGCGGTTGGTCGGGTCCACCTCCGAAACGGTAGATCAGCGGAGCGCGCGGGCCGCAAGCGCCTCTTCGTCGATCTCGGCACCCAGACCGGGCTCGTCGGTGACCAGGAGCAGGTCGCCATCCCTCCGGGGACCCCGCCCGACCGTCTCAGCGAAAAGCCGCTCAGTGGCCAGGCCGTGGGCGGGCTCCGACGCGGTCCCCCGCAGGGGCAGGGCCTGCGCCGCGTGCGCGGCGGCCGCGATGCCGACCGGCCCCTCGAGCGCACTCGAGAGGTAGGTCGGGATCACGGCCGCGATCTCGAGCGTGGCGGCGATCCCGCCCACCTTGGACAGCTTGGCATTGGCGAGCTCGCAGGCGCGCAGCTCAAACGCGGCCCGGGCGTCCCGCGTCGTCACCACGTCCTCGTCGGCGGCGAGACGCAGGCGCGTGCGGCGGCGGACCTCGGCCATCTGCTCCAGGCCCCCGACGGGCTGCTCGGCCAGCTCCAGCCCGTGCTTCGCCATCGCGTTCAGGCGCTCGACCGCGACGTCCACCGACCAGGCGGCGTTGGCGTCGACCCGGATTTGGGCGTCCGGTCCGACGGTGTCGCGAACGGTCGCGACCTGAGTCACGTCCCCCGCCAGGCCGACCTTGAGCTTGAAGGTGTCGAAGCCATCCGCCTGCCAGCGCTCGGCCATCGCCCGCAGGGGCGCGGGGTTCGCCGCCGTCAGGGTCGCGTTGCACTTGACCGGCTCGCCCACGGCGGCGCCGAGCAGCCGCCAGACCGGCTGCCCGCTCGCCTTCCCGGCCAGGTCGTGCAGGGCGACGTCCACGCCGGCGATCGCCTGCGGCGAGGCCCCGCGGTTGCGGCAGCGCGCCAGGGCCGACCAGATCCGGCCGGGATCGAAACCGGCGTCGGAGATCGCCGGCCAGCACACGGACTCGATCTCGCGCGCGATCTCGCGCACGCCCGGGCCGCCTCGCAGCGACAGCGACGCGGTCTCCCCGAGGCCAACCAGCCCCTCGCCCCGGGCCCGCACCAGGACCAGCTCCCGCTCGCGCAACTGGCCGCTCGCCGTGGCGTACAGCTCACGAAAGGGGAGCGAGTAGGGGATCGCCTCCAGAGCCTCGATCCGCATCGCATCGAGCTTATGCGGAATCCGACCGCCCGCTAACCGCCCCTGCCTGGCGACCGCTAGGCCGCTAGCACGAGCCCGGCCGCGACCAGGAGGCTGAAGACCCCCAGAAGCCTTCCGGTCGCGGCCAGGGCTCCGTTCAGGGCCGGGCCGTCGGTGCGGGTCAGCACCGGGCGCGCCGCGGGCAGGACAAGGGGCGCCGAGAGCGCGCCCAGCATCGCCGCCCAGGGCCCGTCCTCGATCGCCAGCGTCATCGGCAGGGCGAGGTAGGCCAGGCCGAGCAGGGTCATGAACAGGTTGCGCGCGCGATCGCGCCCCAGGCGCACCGCGAGAGTGTGCTTGCCCGCGCGGCGGTCGGTCTCGATGTCGCGGACGTTGTTGACCACGAGGATCGCCGTCGCCATCGCGCCGATCGAGATCGAGAGTCCGAACGGCAGCCAGTCGAGCTCCTCCAGCTGCACGTAGTAGGAGCCGTTGACCGCGACGAGGCCGAAGAAGAGGAACACGAACAGCTCGCCCAGCCCCGCGTAGCCGTACGGCCGCGGCCCGCCCGTGTAGAGGACGCCGGCGAGGATCGAGACGATGCCGACGACGATGATCACCGGCCCGGCGACGGTCGCCAGGTAGATGCCGCAGGCGACGGCCACCCCGAACGCGATCCAGGTCGCGACCAGGACGCGGCGCGGCGCGGCCAGGCCCGAGGCCGTGACGCGCACGGGCCCCAGCCGGTCGGCGGTGTCCGCCCCGCGCTTCGCGTCCGAGTAGTCGTTGGCGAGGTTGGTCCCGATCTGGATGAAGATGCTTCCGACCAGCGCCGCGAAGAACGCGAGCACCCGCAGGTCCTCGACGGCGTAGTAGGCCGCGGCGCTGCCCACCAGCACCGGCGCGATCGCCGCGGGCAGCGTCCGCGGCCGGGAGGCCATCAGCCAGATCCGGAGCGGGCTCAAGGACGCTTGGGGTACTTGGAGAAGTCCGGCTTGCGGCCCTGTTGGTATGCGTTGCGACCCTCCTGCCCCTCCTCGGTCATGTAGAAGAGCAGCGTCGCGTCGTGTGAGAGCTGCTGCAGTCCGGTGAGGCCATCCTCCTCGGCGTTGAAGCTCGATTTGAGCAGCCGCAGGGCCATGGGGGAGAGGGCGCCCATCTCGCGGCACCAGGCGACCGTCTCGCGCTCGAGCTCGGCGAGCGGCACGACGGCGTTGACGAGCCCCATTTCCAGCGCCTCGTCGGCCTCGTACAGGCGGCTCAGGAACCAGAACTCCTTCGCCTTCTTGACGCCGATGTTCCGCGCCAGCAGGCTGGCGCCGAAGCCGCCGTCGAAGCTGCCCACCCGGGGGCCGGTCTGCCCGAACCGCGCGTTGTCGGCCGCGATCGTCATGTCGCAGACCAGGTGCAGGATGTGCCCGCCACCGACCGCGTATCCGGCCACCATCGCGACCACCGGCTTCGGCAGCCGGCGGATCTGGACGTGCAGGTCTCCCACATCGAGCCGGCCCACGCCCGCCTCGGCGACCTCGTCGTCGCCGATGTAGCCGTCATCTCCCCGGATGCTCTGGTCCCCGCCAGAGCAGAAGGCCTCGTCGCCGGCGCCGGTGAAGATGATCGTCGCGACCTCGATGTCGTCCCTGGCCCGGGTGAAAGCGTCGCGAAGCTCGGCCAGCGTCGGGGGGCGGAACGCGTTGCGCTTGTCGGGCCGGTTGATCGTGATCTTCGCCAAGCCCTCGGCGCGCTCGTACAGGATGTCCTCGTAGTCGCCGCCGCCGCCCGTCCACTCGATCGGGGCGTAGAGCGTCTCCTCGGGCGGGGCGTCCTTGTGTCGAATGGGCACAATTCGGACGATAGCCCGGAGGACTTCCCAGATGCTGCTCGACAACTGGCTTGCACAGCGGGCCGAGACCTGCCCCGACCGCGCCGCGCTGATCGCCGGCGGCCGCGAGATGGACTACGAGACGCTCGAGGCGGAGGCGGTATCGGCCGCGAGGCGCCTGGCCGGCAAGGGCGTGCGCCGGGGCTCGGTCGTCGGGATCACGATGCCAGCTGGGATCGAGTTCGCCGTGGCGCTCCACGCCCTGATGAAGCTGGGGGCGGTGGCGGTGCCGCTGGACCCGCGACTGGGCGGCGAGGAGCGCCGGCGGGCGCTGGGCGAGGCCCAGCCCGCGCTGATGCTGGAATCGCCCCAGGACCTGGACGGGCCCGAGGCCGACCTTCCGCTGCTGGGCGAGATCGACCTGGCCGAGACGTGCACGCGGGTACTGACCAGCGGCACGGCCGGAACGCCGCGACCCGTGCCGCTCACCTACGGCAACCACCTCTGGAGCGCGGTCGGCTCGGCCTTCAACCTGGGCGTCGATCCCGCCGACCGCTGGCTCTGCTGCGCGCCCGTCTCCCACGTCTCGGGCCTGACGATCCTCCTCCGCGCGGCGATCTACGGCACAACGGCCGTCGTCCACGACGGCTTCGACGTCGACCGCGTGGCCGAGTCGCTGCAGCGCGACGGGGTCACGATCGTGTCGCTGGTTACCACGATGCTGACCCGGCTGCTCGACGCGGGCGCCGCGATCGAGCGGCCGCGCGCGATCCTGGTCGGCGGCGGCCCTGTCCCCGACGAGGTCCTGGCCGAGGCGCTGGGCCTGGGCGCCACCGTGGTCCAGACCTACGGCCTGACAGAGGCCTGCTCGCAGGTGACGACGCTGTCACCCTCGGACGCCGAGCGCAAGCGCGGCTCGGCCGGCCGCCCGCTGCTGACTACCCACGTCCGCATCGAGGGCGACGAGATCCTGGTCCAGGGCCCCACCGTCGCCCCCGGGGCCGCCGACCAGGACGGCTGGCTGCACACCGGCGACAGCGGGCGCATCGACGCCGAGGGCTTCCTCTGGGTGGAGGGCCGTCGCGACGACGTGATCGTCACCGGCGGCGAGAACGTCGCTCCGGAGGAGGTGGAGGAGGTGCTGGCGGCCCACCCCGACGTGGTCGAGGCGGCGGTCGTCGGCCGTCCCGACCCCGACTGGCAGAACGCCGTCGTCGCGGTCGTCGTGGCGCGGGACGGCGGCATACCCGAGCCCGAGGAGCTGCGCAGCTGGTGCGCGTCGCGGCTCGCCCCGTTCAAGGTCCCGAAGAGCTTCGAGATCACGGACGAGCTGCCCCGGACGGGCTCGGGCAAGCTGCGGAGAGCGGCGCTGCGCTAGCTTCCCCCGCCATGGCCGGAGCCGCGAAAGACGAGGGGATCTTCTACGACGCCGACGCGGACCTCTCGCTGCTCGAGGGGAAGACCGTCGCGATCCTCGGCTACGGCTCCCAGGGGCACGCCCACGCGCTCAACCTGAAGGACTCCGGCGTGGACGTGGTTGTGGGACTGCGGCCGGACTCCTCCAGCCGGGCGGACGCCGAGGCCGCGGGCCTGGAGGTGCTGGACGTCGCGGACGCCGCAAGCCGGGGCGACGTGGTGATGATCCTGATCCCCGACGAGAGGCAGGCCGAGGTCTGGAGCGCCGAGATCGCCGACGGGATCGCCGACGGCAACCTGCTCATGTTCGCCCACGGCTTCTCGATCAACTTCGACCAGATCCAACCGCCCGCGGGCGCCGACGTCGGCATGGTCGCGCCCAAGGGACCGGGCCACCTGGTCCGCCGCCAGTTCGAGGATGGCCGCGGCGTGCCCTGCCTGATGGCGGTCCACCAGGACGCCAGCGGCAAGGCCCGCGACCTGGTCCTGGCCTACGCGTCCGGGATCGGCGGCGGCCGGGCCGGGATCATCGAGACGACCTTCAAGGACGAGGCCGAGACGGACCTGTTCGGCGAGCAGGCCGTCCTCTGCGGCGGGGCCACCGAGCTGGTCCGCGCCGGCTACGAGACGCTGGTCGAGGCCGGCTACGACCCCCGGCTTGCGTACTTCGAGTGCCTGCACGAGCTCAAGCTGATCGTCGACCTGATGTACGAGCAGGGCATCCAGGGCATGCGGCACTCGATCTCCAACACCGCCGAGTACGGCGACATGACCCGCGGCTCCAAGGTGATCACCGAGGACACCCGCGAGGCGATGCGGAAGATCCTCGCCGACATCCAGTCGGGAGAGTTCGCCAAGGAGTGGATCGCCGAGAATCAGGCGGGCGGCGAGAACTTCGATCGCATGCGCACCGAGGCGGCCAACCACCCGATCGAGAAGGTCGGGGGCAGGCTGCGCTCGATGATGCCCTGGATCAAGGCGAAGTCCTGACCGCCTAGCCCAGGTCCCCGCGGGGGTTCGTCTCGCCCTCGGGGGCTTTGCCGTCGCGGCCGACGTAGCCGTCCTTCCCGCCGACGACGAGATAAACGGTGTCATCCGACTCGCTCGGATTCGCCGTGCTGCGGACGGTGGAGGCGTCGACCCGCGCGACGCCGCCCTCGGACAGCTCGTGCGAGCTGCCGTCGCCGAACTTCATCACCAGGGTCCCGCGGTGCACGAAGTACAGCTCCTCCTGTTCCTCGTGGAAGTGCTGCCCGCTCTCGAATCCTGGTGGGATGGCGATCACGTTGACGCCGAACGCGGTTACGTCCAGCGCCCGGCGGACCTTGCGGAAGCCGTAGCCCTCGCCGATCGCGTCGAGGCTGGGGGCGACGGCGTACCCGTCGCCCTTCACCACCTCGTCGGCCGCCATCGCCCTAGGACTTGCCGCCGGTGGGCTTGCGCCGCGCCGCCGGTTTCTTGGCCGCCCGCTTGCTCGCCGCCGACTTCTTCGCGGCGGGCTGCTTCGCGGCCGGCTTCTTGGATGCCGTCGCACCACCGGTCGTCCTGGTCGTCGTCGTCCTGGGCTTGGCGGCGGCCGCCTGCGCCAGCGCCTTCGGCTTGGGGGCCCTGACGTTGCCCGCCGGCTCCTGGTCGGAGATCGGCGGCAGGGTCTCGGTCACCAGCAGGAAGTAGGCGATCGAGCGCAGCTGGTAGGCGAGGCCCACCGTGAGGGCGTTGTGGATGCCACCCGAGGTCCTGCCCATGAACACGATGTGGAACCAGGCGATCACCGCGGCCGCCCCATAGAGGTACTGGAACAGGGTGATCATGAACAGCACCGGGATGCCCAGGATCAGCCGGAACCCGGTCTTCCAGCGGTTGTAGTGCTCGAGCGGCGGACTCGGCGTCCACCCGGACCGGGTATCGGCGGTCCTCCTCGAAGCCGAAGGGCGGCCACTCCTCCGTCTGCAGCAGCGCGAAGGCGTAGGCGCGCCCCGTGAACCGCAGGAAGCCGACGTTGAAGTTGTAGAGGCCCTGTGGGTAGCGCCCCGTGAACAGCAGGGCGAACCATGCGAGGAAGGCGACGACCGCCGCGACCAGCGCGTAGACGCTCCCCAGGATGAACCAGGGGATGATCAGGAGCCAGCGGAAGAACGCCTTGGCGCGGTTCTGCGGCTCGACGTAGTCGGCCTCGTATCTGACCGGGTACATCCGCTTCTCCTTTCGCTCAGCCGGTGCCGGTGCGGCTGGTCGACTCGGTCTGGATCTGCCCGGCCGGATCGGCCGCGTCCACCTCGAGGGTGAACGGCGGATAGTCCTCGGTGATCAGCAGGAAGTAGGCCGAGGCGCGGGTCAGGTACGCGTTGGCCGAGCGGGCCGGCCTGAACAGGCCCTCGGGGTGCTTGCCGGTGAACAGGATCGCGAACCAGGCGATGACCGTGACGACGAGCAGGATCAGCGCCTGGACCCACGCGAGGATGATCACGGGGATGCCGATGATGAGGCGGAACAGCGCCTTCATGCGGCTGTAGGAGTCGAGCGGCGGCGGGACGCCGATCCGGATCGGGTAGCCCGTCGCTCGTCGGCTCCGCCGAACGGCGGGTACTCGTCCGTGAGCAGGTAGTGGAAGCCGTTCACCCGGTTGACCATGCGCAGATAGCCGGCGTTGAAGTCGTACATCTGCTGCGGGTAGCGGCCCGTGAACACCATCGCGAACCAGGCGATGAAGACGACGATCGATGCCCCGATTCCATACAGGTAAGCGACGACCAGCCAGGGTATGGCGACGATCGATCGGAAGAAGGCGGTCAGCCGGTTGCGCCCCTCGGCTGCATAGTCGGCTGCGTAGCTGACTGGGTACATGTTCTCTCCAGGCGGTCGAAGTCCTTTGACGGCGCCGGCCGCCCGGACCAGTGCACGTGCCGCACCCTATAGAAGCGGGCGCGGCGAGTCGGCCCGGGATCTGGCCCCGGGCCGACTCGGAGTCACGCGAGAGCGCCTAGGCGACCGCTGGAGCGGCGTCCGCCGGCGGCGGCCCGTACTGGTTCTCGGCGGGCTCGCTCTTCTCCAGGTAGAAGATCAGCAGCACGATGAACCCGATCAGCGGGATCAACCCGATCAGGACCCACCATCCGGTGCGGCCGGTGTCGTGGAGCCGCCTGATGGCCTTGGAGAGGCCTGGCAGCAACAACCCCAGCCCGACGATGGTGCTGATGACCGGCGCGTCGATCGCCGAATCGATGATGTTGGCCACGATCGAGACGATGATCACGAACAGCACCCACCACCAGAACGACGGCCTTGAAGCCCTGCCGTCGAACTTCGCATAGTGATCGAAACCATCCTTGATGGCTTCCGAAAAGCTCATCCACGCCCTCCTCTGGTTCGTCGAGCGTCGGAACGACGCCCGATACGACCGGGAAACTAGTCCATGGAACGGATGACTACCCTTGACGCCGGTGGCGCCCAACCCCTACATCAAGCAGTACCTGATGACCGCCGGCCCGACGCCGTTGCCGCCGGCTGTGAGCCAGGTGATGGCCGAGCCGATCACCTACCACCGCGCGCCCGCATTCGTCGACGTCTACGCATCGGCGCTCGAGCGGCTGCGGGACGTCTTCCAGACGCGTAACCAGGTCCTCTCCTTCGCATCCTCGGGGACCGGGGCGATGGAGTCGGCGGTCGCCAATCTGGTCGCGCCCGGGGATCCCGTCGCCGTCGCCTCGGCCGGCAAGTTCGGCGAGCGGTGGCTGGAGCTCTGCCAGGCCTACGGCGGCGAGGTGGCCCACCTGGACGTCGAGTGGGGCGAGGCGATCGCACCCGACCGGCTCGAGGCCACGATCGCCGGCATGGCGCAGCCCCCGAAGGCCGTCTTCGTGACCCAGTCCGAGACCTCGACCGGGGTGGTCCACGACGTTCGCGCCCTGACCGCGGTTGCCCACGCCCACGATGCCGTCATCGTCGTGGACGCGGTCTCGGGCCTCGGCGCCGTCGACCTGCCGCAGGACGAGTGGGGGGTGGACGTGGTGGTGGCGGGCTCGCAGAAGTCGCTGATGTGCCCGCCCGGCCTCGGCTTCGCCTCGGCCAACGCGCGCGCGCTGGAGCTGGCGGCCCAGAAGCCCGGGCGGCGCTATTACTTCGACTGGGCCAGGACGGCGGACGGCCAGGGGCAGGACCCGCCCAACAGCGCATTCACGCCCGCGGTCACCCTGTGGCGCGCGCTCGACGTCGCGCTGGGACTGATCCTGGGGGAGGGCCTGCCGCAGGTGTTCGAGCGCCACTCGCTGCTCGCCCGGGCGGCCCGAGCCGGGATCGAGGCCCTCGGCCTGGAGCGATTCGGGCCCGACGACGATGGCGCGAACGTCGTCACCGCCGCGGTGATGCCGGACTCCGTCGACGGCGCCGCCGTTCCCAAGACGATGCGCGACCGCTACGGGGTCACGGCGGCGGGCGGACAGGGCAGGCTCAAGGGCAAGATCGTCCGGATCGCCCACTGCGGCTACTTCGGCGCCTTCGACATCGTGATCGCCCTGACGGCGCTGGAGGCCGCCCTCGCGGACCAGGGCGCGGACGTCGAGCCCGGCTCCGCCGCGGGCGCCGCCCAGCGGGTCTTCTCCCAGGCCGGACGCGCGCCGGAGCCGGTCGGCTAACCCCCTCAGATGGCTGAGCGGTCAAAGGTCCTGGTCAAGGAGCGAATCGCCGACGCCGGCGTCGAGCTGCTGCGCGAGCGCTTCGACGTCGAGCTGGGGCTCGACTGGGACGAGGCCGAGCTCGAGCGGCGCATCCCCGAGTTCGACGGGATCCTGATCCGCTCAGCGACCCAGCTCGACGCGTCCCTGATCGAGAAGGGCGAGAGGCTGCGCGTGATCGGGCGGGCCGGCACCGGTGTGGACAACGTCGACATCGAGGCGGCCACCAGGCGCGGAATCGTCGTCGCCAACGCGCCGGAGGCGAACTCGATCGCGGCGGCCGAGCACACCGTCGCGGTGATGCTGGCCCTGTGCCGCAACATCCCGCAGGCCCACGGCTCGCTCGCCGGCGGCGCCTGGGAGCGCTCGCGCTTCAAGGGGGCGGAGCTGTACGGCAAGACGCTGGGCGTCCTGGGCTTCGGGCGCATCGGCCAGCTCGTGGCGCAGCGCGCCAAGGCCTTCGACATGCAAGTCGTCGGGTACGACAAGTTCGTCACCGCCGAGCGCTTCCGCGAGCTCGGGGTGGACGGCGCGGAGACCCCCGAGGAGCTCTACCAGCGGGCCGACTTCATCACCCTCCACCTGCCCAAGACCCCCGAGACCGCCGGCTTCATCGACGCGGACGCGATCGGGGCGATGCGCGAGGGGGTTCGGATCGTCAACTGCGCCCGGGGGGAGCTGGTGGACCTGGACGCGCTGCTGGCGGGTCTCGAGAGCGGCCGCGTCGCGGGCGCCGCCCTGGACGTGTTCCCGGAGGAGCCCTTCACCGCCCATCCGATCCTAAAGCGCGATGACGTCGTGGTCACGCCGCACCTGGGTGCTTCCACCGAGGAGGCCCAGGACCGCGCCGGCGTGGTGACCGCCGAGCAGGTGACCGCCGCGCTGGACGGCGGCGTCGTCACCACCGCGGTCAACATCGCCGCGGTCCGACCCGAGGTGATGGAGGCGCTTGCCCCCTTCGTGCCGCTGTGCGAGAAGCTCGGCCGGTTGGCACAGGGGCTGTCCGATGGGACCCTGGACCGCGTCGAGGTCGAGTTCCGCGGGCGCCTGGCCGACGAGGACACCCGCATCCTAGGGATCGCGGTGCTCGCCGGGATCCTCAAGGACCACACCGAGGAGTCGGTCAACCTCGTCAACGCCCCGCACCTCGCGGAGCAACGCGGCATCGAGCTGACCGAGACGCGCGAGGCCGCCTCGGAGGACTTCACCGAGCTGGTCGTGGTGCGGATCCGGGCGGGGGAGGAGGCCGTCGAGGTCGCCGGCACGGCGGTCGGCCCGCGCAGCATCCCGCACCTGGTTCGTGTCTGGGGCGACGACTTCTACCTGCCGTTCGCCGAGCACCTCGCGATCTTCCGCTACGCCGACCAGCCGGGGATGATCGGCCGGGTCGGAACGGTGTTCGGGGAGGAGGGCGTCAACATCGTCTCGGCGGCGGTCGGCGCCGAGACCGGGGGAGAGACCGCGGTGATGGCATTGACGACCGACAACCCGGTCAACCAGTCCACGATCGACCGCATCCTCGAGCTCGATGGCTTCGCGCTCGGCCGCGCGGTCTCCCTCTAGCATCCGCGGCGTGACGCCAGGGATCGGCATGGGAGCACACAGGCGCATGCTCGCGCTGCTCGCGGCCGCCGTTGCGACCGCCCTCGTGGCGGGCGCCGCGTCCGCCGCTCCGGTCGGAGCGGAGCGCGCACCTGTGACCAGCTCGCTGCAGAGCGCGCGGCCGGCGGGCCTCGCCGGCGCCTCGGCCGACACCACGATCTTCGTCCTGCGCGGGACCACGACCGCCAACACGATCAACGTTTTCGCCGACGCAGCGGGGCGCCTGGTGGTGACCTCCCCAGAGGGGATCGTCGAGCCCGACGGGCAAGCGCCCGAGTGCGTGCAGGACAGCCCCACCCAGGTCAGCTGCGTGCCCAGCTACATCGGGGCGATCGCGGGGGACCTGAGCAGCGGCAGCGACACCTTCACGGTGCAGGCGACGTTGCCGACGCTGATCGGCATCTCCCTGGTCAGCGAGGAGCGGCCGCTGATCGGCGGGCCCGGCAACGACCGCATCGTCGGCGGGCTGGGCGGCGACCTGATCACCGGCGGCGCCGGCCGGGACGCGCTGCTCGGCTTCGGCGGCGGCGACCTGATCAGGGGCGAGAGCGGGCGCGACAGCCTCAGCGGCGGCGGCTCCTCCGACCACCTGATGGGTGGCGCCGGTGACGACAGGCTCCAGGGCGGCGCGGCGCGCGACCTCTGCCATGGAGGGGGAGGCGTCGACACGGCGAAAAGCTGCAACGTGACCCGGAAGGTGCCCTAGTGCTGCTCGCCAGCGTCGGCTCCTTGTACCAGGAGGGGATCGTCGAGACCGGACGCGAGTCGGAGTTCCTGTGCATCTGCGCATTCCTGCTCTCGTTCGGGTTCATCCGCACCAGCGCCCACATGATCCGCGCCCAGGTGAGCTGGTGGCCGGGTAACGTCGAGACCAAGGGCGGGCTTCATATCCACCACATGGTCTGGGGGATCATCGCGCTGCTGGTCTTTGGCTACCTGGGAGTGGCGGTGAACCCGGACAGCCCCTGGCGTGAGGTCTCGGCGATCGGGTTCGGCGTCGGCGCCGGGCTGACCCTCGACGAGTTCGCGCTCTGGCTCAACCTCAAGGACGTCTACTGGGAGAAGCAGGGACGTCGCTCGATCGACGCGGTGATCGTCGCCACGGCGCTGTCGCTGCTGGTGCTGGTCGGCTTCCGAGGCTGGGTCGAGGCTGCGGACTCGGTCGAGGCGATGGTGGTCGCGGGGGTGGGAGCGTTCGGCTTCCTGCACCTCATCTTCTTCCTCATCAACATGGCCAAGGAGAAGTTCGGAATGGCTCTGATCGGGTTCTTCGTGCCCCTGGTGAGCATGATCGGCGCCATCCGCCTCGGCAAGCCCCATTCGCTGTGGGCGAAGCTGTTCTACCGCCATGGAAAGCTCGAGCGCTCGAAGGAGCGCTACGCCGGTGAACGCGGGAAGCCGTTCTGGAAGCGAGGCCCCGAGCTACTTGGCAGGCTTCGCCTTCGCGGCTCTCGGCCGGCGAGCGGGGCGCGGGGGTCCTGACAGCACCAGCTCGTCGATGATGACGCCGAGCGAGGCCGCGACGGGAATCGCGATCAGCGCTCCCAGCACCCCGGCCAGGTTGGCGCCGACCAGCACCGCGACGATCGCGACGACCGGGTTCACCTTCAGCGCCCCGCCGCGGTACATCAGCGGCTGGATCACGCGGTCCTGCAGCTGCTGGTAGGCGAGGAAGATCGCGAGCCAGAGCAGCGCGTCGTAGGGCTGTCCATCGATCGCCAGCACCGCCGCGACAAAGAAGCCGCCGATCGTGAGCCCGATCAGCGGCACCAGGTCCAGGAAGGCGACCAGCAGCGCCATCGGGATCGCCAGGTGGAAGCCGAGGATCTCCAGGAAGATCCAGGTGAAGAGGCCGGACGCGATCGCCAGCACCACGTTGACGCTGACGTAGCTGCGGACGACTGCGGCGATGCGCGTACCGATCCGCCGGGCTCGGTCCCGGTGCGACCTGTCTAAGCGCCCGGTGCCGCGCTCGAACATCCCCTTTCCCTCGAGTAACAGGAAGACCGTCAGCGTCAGGATCGTGATCGCCGCCAGCAGGTGCTCCAGCACGCTCACGGTCGCGTTGCCGAGCTCGCTCGCGCCGTCACCCAGCTTCGAGGGCAGGCTGCTCGCCTGCTCGGACAGCTTCGAGGTCAGGTCGTACTTCTCGTTCAGCTCGGCGAACTCCTTGTTGTCCTCGGCCCAGGTCTCGAAGTCCTGGACGTAGGTCGGGATCTTCTTGGCCAGGCCCTCGACGTCCTTGACGATCGGCGGGATCACGTGCAGCGACCAGGAAGGTGAGACCGGCGAGGAAGATCGCCAGCGCGCCGAGCACCGCCGCCACCCGCGGCAGCGGAGCGCTTCGCCGATCTTGATCTTCTCGATCAGGCCGACGGCCGGGTCGAGCGCCAGCGCCAGGAAGATCGCGGTCACCACCCAGCGCAGCGTGGTGCGGGTGTGGAGGATCGCGATCGCCACCAGCACCGCCAGCGCGGCCCAAAACAGCGCCACCAGCACGATCTTGGCGACCGCCCGGGCCTCGATGTCGCTCGCCCGCATCGGAGGCCAACTTAGTCCCCGGCCGGGACGGCATCGTGCGCTACTCTGACTGCACTTCGTGACCAAGCGGCTCGACAGCCTGGCGCTTCTCCTTCTCCTCCCCCTCCGGGGGGAGTAATCGCTGGGCGGCGCGACAGCCGCATACCGAGTAACAGGTCATCCGAAGTCTCCAGAGAAGGAGGGACAGCATGAGTAAGCCGGCCGTGGACCCAAATCGCGTCGAGATCTTCGATACGACGCTGCGCGACGGCGAGCAGTCGCCCGGGATCTCGCTCAACACCCAGGAGAAGGTGGAGATCGCCCAGCAGCTCGCACGCCTGGGCGTGGACGTGATCGAGGCGGGCTTCCCGATCACCTCGCCCGGGGACTTCCAGGCGGTCGAGACGATCGCCCGGCAGGTCGAGGGTCCGGTGATCTGCGGGCTCTCGCGCACCCACAAGGCCGACATCGACGCCGCCTGGAACGCGATCAAGGACTCCCAGCGGCCGCGGATCCACACCTTCATCTCCACCTCCGACATCCACATCGAGCATCAGCTCCAGACCACGCGCGAGGACGTCAAGGGTCAGGCCAAGGCCGCTGTGGCGCTGGCGCGCTCCTACACCGACAACGTCGAGTTCTCGCCCATGGACGCCACTCGCGCCGACGTCGAGTTCACGGCCGAGGTCTGCGCGATCGCGGTTGCGGAGGGCGCGACGACGATCAACATCCCCGACACGGTCGGCTACACGACCCCCGAGGAGTACACGCGCTACCTGGCAAGGCTCTACGAGCTGGTGCCCGGTCTCGACGAGGTGAGGCTCTCCGTCCACTGCCACGACGACCTGGGCCTCGCGGTCGCCAACTCCTACGTGGGCACGCTGGCCGGCGCCCGGCAGATCGAGTGCGCGATCAACGGCCTGGGCGAGCGGGCCGGCAACTGCTCGCTCGAGGAAGTCGTGATGCTGCTGCGGACCCGCAAGGACGAGCACGGCCTCGACACAGGAATCGACGCGCGCGAGCTGGCCCGCACCAGCCGCCTTGTCTCGCGCCTGACCGGCTACTCGGTGCCGCCGAACAAGGCGGTGGTCGGCCGCAACGCCTTCGCCCACGAGTCCGGGATCCACCAGGACGGCGTGCTCAAGGAGCGCTCCACCTACGAGATCATGGACGCGACCGAGGTCGGGCTGGACTCGAACTCGATCGTGCTGGGCAAGCACTCGGGCCGCCACGCGCTGCGGGACGCCCTGCAGGAGCTGGGCTACGTGGTCGACGGGCAGGCGCTGAACCAGGCGTTCAAGCGCTTCAAGGAGATCGCGGACAAGAAGAAGCAGGTGACCGCCCTCGACCTGGAGGCGATCGTCTCCGACGAGATGCGCCAGAGCTCGGAGTCCTATGACCTCGCCTGGTTCGAGGTCGAGGCGGGCTCGCGCCGAGAGCCCCTGGCGACGGTGGGCGTGACGCTCCCGTCGGGCGAGGAGTCGACGGCGCAGGCGTCGGGCGACGGGCCCGTGGACGCGATCTTCAGCGCGATCCGCGAGGCGGTCGGCACCGAGGCCGAGCTACGTCGCTACGAGGTCGAGGCCGTCACCGAGGGCACCGACGCTCTCGGCCAGGTGACCGTGGTGCTGCGCGCCAACGACCGCCTGGCAAGCGGCACGGGTGTCGCCACCGACATCCTCGAGGCCTCGGCGCGCGCCTACGTGCGCGCGCTCTCCAACGCCCTCGAGGGGGCGGCGATCCGCGAGGCCGAGGAGGCGACGGCGGACGCCGCAGCCGAACGCACCCCGGTCCGTAGTGGCGCGGGTCCCGGACGCACCCCAGGCGGATCGGGAGCTTCTGGTGGCTGTGGGAGCGGTCACCGCCTGCACGCGGGCGCCTACAAGCTGAGCCGCGGACGGTCGGCAACAGCTACATGGGCGCCCCGGTGGTGCTGGTGGAAAGCGTCGGGCGTAAGAGCGGCAAGCAGCGCACCCACCCGCTGGTCTCACCCAGGACGGCGACAACCTGGTCGTCGTCGCCTCCAAGGGCGGGATCGAGCAGAACCCGGCCTGGTACCTGAACCTGAAAGCCGACCCGGAGACAATGCCTGGTGGCGGGGCGCAAGCGCCGGGTCCGCGCGCGCGAGGCCGAGGGCAGCGAGCGCGAGCGGCTCTGGACCATGGTCGTCGACGTCTACCCGCCCTACGCCGCCTACCAGGCCCGAACCGAACGCCAGATCCCGGTCGTCGTGCTCGAACCGAGCGGATAGGCTGCGGCCGTGGGCTCGCTCGACGGCAAGGTCACCGCGATCACCGGCGCCTCCTCGGGCATCGGCGAGGCGACCGCCGAGCTGTTCGCCGCCGAGGGCTCGAAGGTCGCGCTGCTGGCGCGCCGCGCCGACCGCCTCACCGAGATCGGGAAGCGGATCGAGGACGCCGGGGGCGAGGCCCTGCCGATCGAGATCGACATCACCGACCACGGCAAGGTCGAGGCGGCGATGGCCGAGATCACGGGCCAGTTCGGCGGCCTCCACAACCTGGTCAACAACGCCGGCGTGATGCTGCTCGGCGCCGTCGATGGCTGGGACATCTCCCAGTGGCGCCAGATGATCGACGTCAACCTGATGGGCCTCCTCTACTGCACCCGCGAGGCCCTGCCCCTGATCCGCGAGTCCGGGGGCGGCCACATCGTCAACGTCTCCTCGGTCGCGGGACGCACCGCCAACTTCGGCTCGGCCGTCTACAACATGACCAAGTGGGGGGTGACCGGCTTCTCCGAGGCGCTGCGCCAGGAGGCGATGAACTCCGGGATCCGCGTCACCTGCGTCGAGCCGGGCTTCGTCGACACCGAGCTGCAGGGCCACAACGAGCACCCGATGATCGTCGATGCGACCGAGAAGATGCGCGATGACATCGGCAAGGTGCTCGAGGCGGACGACATCGCCCGCGGCATCCTCTACGCCGTCGCCCAGGCCGAGCACGTCAACGTCAACGAGATCCTGATCCGCCCGACGGGCCAGAAGCGGTAGCGCATACGAGCGTACGTGATAACGTACGCTGAGTGAGGACGGCAGAGACCAGCACGCAGGCGGAAACCGCGGCTCCCGACGTCGGCGCTCGGGTGAAGGCGCTGCGCGAGGCGATGGACCTGTCACTGCGCGACCTGGCCGAGCGCTCGGGCGTGAGCGCGCCGATGCTCTCCCAGGTCGAGCGGGGCGAGACCAGCCCGACGCTTGCGGTCGCCGCCCGTATCGCCACCGGATTGGACCTGTCGCTGTCGCAGCTGCTGCGGCTCGACGAAGGGCGGCATGTCGCGATCACGCGCTCGGGCCAGGGCAGGACGCGGCGCAGGCGGGGGCACGAGGTCGAGGAGCTGACCCCGCCGCTCCCGGGCCAGCGCGCCGACGTCTCGGTGCACACGCTCGCGGCCGGCGCCGCGACGGGCGCGCCTGACGATCCGCCGATGCACGAGCCCGGCAGCCGCGAGACCGCGGTGCTGCTGGAGGGCTCGGTGGATCTCTTCATCGACGGCGAGCGGCACGAGCTGGGGGAGGGGGACAGCGTCACCTTCGACGCCGACCTGCCCCATCACTTCGAGAACAATGGGAAGTCCGACGCGCGGCTGCTCGCCGTGGTCGCCGCGGGACTGCGCAGAGGCTAGGAGGAGCGCGATGGCCAAGAGCCTGTTCGACAAGATCTGGGAGGCCCACGAGGTCGACGACGACCTGATCTACATCGACCTGCACCTGGTGCACGAGGTGACCTCTCCGCAGGCGTTCGACGGCCTCCGCCTCGCCGACCGCAAGGTCCGCCGCCCCGACAAGACGCTGGCCACAGCCGACCACAACGTGCCCACCGACGGCACTGCCGCGGCGAAGCTGATCGCCGACGAGCTATCCCGCAAGCAGGTCGAGGCGCTGGAGGCCAACTGCGAGGAGTTCGGGATCCCGATCTACTCGCTGGGCTCGGAGCGCCAGGGCATCGTGCACGTGATCGGCCCCGAGCTGGGGGTGACACAGCCCGGGATGACGATCGTCTGCGGTGACTCCCATACCGGCACGCACGGCGCCTTCGGAGCGTTCGCGATGGGTATCGGCACCTCCGAGGTCGAGCACGTGCTTGCGACCCAGTGCCTGGTCCAGAGTCGCCCCAAGACGATGCGGATCCGCTACTCGGGCGAGCTGGGCGAAGGCGTCACCGCCAAGGACCTGATTCTGGCCACGATCGGCCGCCTCGGCGTCGGCGGCATGCAGGGCCACGCGGTCGAGTACGCCGGCCCTGCGATCGAGGCGCTGACGATCGAAAACCGCCTGACCGTCTGCAACATGACCATCGAGGGCGGCGGACGCACCGGCATGATCGCCCCCGACGAGACCACCTTCGAGTACATGCGCGGTCGCCCCGGGATCCCGGAGGACTTCGACGCGGCGGTGGAGGAATGGCGGAAGCTGCCCACGGAGGAGGGCGCGAGCTTCGATCGCGAGGTCGAGATCGACGCGGCCGACCTGTCGCCGATGGTCACCTGGGGGACCAACCCGGGAATGGTGGTCGAAGTGACCTCCGAGGTGCCCGATCCCGCCGCGATCGAGTCACCTGTCGACCGCGAGGCTGCCGAGCGTGCGCTTGCCTACATGGACCTGAAGCCCGGCACGCCGATGCGGGAAATCCGCCCCGAGCGTGTCTTCATCGGCTCCTGCACCAACTCCCGGATCTCCGACCTGCGCGAGGCGGCGTCGATGGTCGAGGGGCGCAAGGTCTCCGAGGGCATCCGGGCGATGGTCGTGCCCGGCTCCGCCCAGGTCAAGGCCCAGGCCGAGCAGGAGGGGCTCCACGAGGCCTTCGAGTCCGCCGGCTTCGAATGGCGTGGCGCCGGTTGCTCGATGTGCCTGGGGATGAACCCCGACATCCTGCAGCCGGGCGAGCGCTGCGCCTCGACTTCCAACCGCAACTTCGAGGGCCGCCAGGGCGCCGGCGGACGCACCCACCTGGTCAGCCCGAAGATGGCCGCCGCGGCCGCCGTCGAGGGGCACTTCGTCGACATCAGGGAGTGGAACTAGTCGGCAGGCCTTCGAGGTCGTCGAGGGTGAGGTCGCGGTGCTGGACCGCGCCGACGTCGACACCGATCAGATCATCCCCAAGCAGTTCCTGAAGCGGATCGAGCGCACCGGCTTCGGCGAGTTCCTCTTCTACGACTGGTTCCGCTCGGGCGAGATCGAGCTGGAGCCGCACCCGATCCTGGTCGCGGGCCGCAACTTCGGCTCGGGCTCCTCGCGCGAGCACGCCGTCTGGGCGCTCGAGGACTACGGCTTCCGGGTCGTGATCGCGCCGAGCTTCTCGGACATCTTCTATTCCAACTGCACCAAGAACGGGCTGCTGCCCGTGATCCTCGACGAGGAGGAGTGCCGCAAGGTCGCCGGCTCCGGCGAGGCGCGCGTGGACCTCGACGATCAGACCGTCAACTGCGCCGAGGGCGTGTTCATGTTCGAGATCGACGAGCAGATCAAGCACCGGCTGATGAACGGTCTCGACGACGTGGCGATGACGCTGCAGCGCGCCGAGAGGATCGACGAGTTCGAGGGCGCCGGCAAGGCGGAGCACGGCCCGGTGACGACCTCGCTGTGAGCGACTCCGCCCCCGCGATGAACACCGGCGCCCGCGAGTGGGACGCCGACACCTACGACCGCGTCTCCGACCCACAGTTCAACTGGGGGATGGAGGTCCTGGAACGGCTCGAGCTTGGCGGAAACGAAACCGTTCTCGACGCCGGCGCCGGCTCGGGACGAGTGACTGCCGAGTTGGTCAAGAGGCTGCCGAAGGGGCGCGTGATCGCGCTCGACGGATCCGAGCAGATGATCGCGAAGGCCCGAGAGAACCTCGGCGACGCCGTATCCGAGATACGTCGTCATGGACCTCGCCGAGCTCGCTCTGCCCGAGCCCGTGGACGTCGTCTTCTCCACGGCGACGTTCCATTGGGTCACCGACCACGAGAATCTCTTCAGGCGCATCCACGGGGTGCTCCGGCCCGGCGGGCGCCTGCACGCGCAGTGCGGCGGCGCCGGCAACGTGGCCCGGCATGCACAGGCGATCGTGGCTGTCGCGACGCGGGAGCCGTTCGCGGAGCACTACGAGGGCATGCCGATGCTGTGGAACTTCGCCGAGCCCGGCGACACCGAGCGGCGCCTCCGCGACGCAGGCTTCGAGGGGACCAAGGTGTGGCTCGAGCACAAGCCGCTGACGCCGCCCGAGCCTCGCGAGTTCATGAGGACGGTGACGCTGGGACCGCATCTGGCGCGCCTCCCGGAGAGCCTGCACGGTGACTTCATCGATGCCGTGATCGCCGAGATGGACGATCCGCCGACCCTCGACTATGTGCGCCTCAACATCGAGGCCACGCGGCCCGCGGAGGACTCCTGATGGCGCGAGTCGTGCTGCTTGCCGGTGACGGCATCGGACCCGAGATCGGCGCAGCGGCGACTGTGCTGCTCGAGCGGCTGGGCGGCGTCGAGATCGACGAGCACTCGATCGGGGGGGCCTCGATCGATGCCCACGGGACCGCGCTCACCGACGAGGTCCTGGAGGAGTGCCGCTCCTCGGACGCCGTGCTCCTGTGCGCGGTCGGCGGGCCCAAGTGGGAGACGACCGACCCCGACGCGCCCCGCCCCGAGCAGGGGCTGCTGGGACTGCGGAAGGGCCTCGGGCTGTACGCCAACCTGCGCCCCGTGAAGCCGCTGCCGGCGCTGCTCGACGCGAGCCCGCTGAAGCGCGAGCGCATCGAGGGCACCGACCTGCTGGTCGTGCGCGAGCTCACCGGCGGTATCTACTTCGGCGAATCCGGTCGCGACGGCGACCGCGCGCACGACGACTGCGCCTACACGGCCGACGAGATCCAGCGGATCACCCGCGTCGCCTTCGACGCCGCGGGCGGCAGGCGCGGCAAGGTCACCTCGGTCGACAAGGCGAACGTGCTCGAGACCTCCCGCCTGTGGCGGGAGACCGTCGAGCGGGTCGCGGGCGACTACTCGGGCATCGAGCTCGAACACATGTACGTGGACAACGCCTCGATGCAGCTCGTCTCCCGCCCCGCCGACTTCGACGTGATCGTGACCGAGAACCTGTTCGGCGACATCCTCAGCGACGAGTCCGCGATGCTCACGGGCTCACTCGGCATGCTCCCGTCCGCCAGCCTCGGCGCCGGCGACGGGCCCGGCCTGTTCGAACCGGTCCACGGCTCCGCGCCCGACATCGCCGGAACCGGCAAGGCCAACCCGCTGGCCACGTTCCTGTCGGTGGCGATGATGCTGCGCCACGGCCTGGAGCGTCCCGACGACGCCTCCCGGGTCGAGGCGGCCGTGGAGCGGACGCTCGACGACGGCCTGCGCACACCCGACCTCGGTGCGGGGAAGGACACGCGCGAGGTGGGTACCGAGGAGATGACTGCCGCCGTTCTCGACGCAGTCACCTGATCGGGCATACTCTCGGAGCCATGGAAAAGGTCGAGTTGATCTGGAAGAACGGCGAGTTCGTGGCGTGGGATGACGCCAACGTCCACGTGCTCACCCATGGCCTTCACTACGGCACCGGCGTGTTCGAGGGGGTCCGCTGCTACGACACCGAGGCCAAGGGGCCGGCGATCTTCCGCCACCGAGACCACCTCGAGCGGCTCGCCAAGTCCGCCGAGCTCTACTACCTGCCCCTGGATCACTCGCTGGAGGAGATCGGCGAGGCGACCAAGGAGCTGATCCGCCGCAATGGGCTGCGCTCGTGCTACATCCGCCCGCTCGCCTTCCGCGGCTATGGCGAGATGGGCCTGTACGCGAAGAGCGCGCCGGTCGATGTGATCGTCGCCGTCTGGCCCTGGGGGGCCTACCTCGGCGAGGAGGGCAAGCGGCAGGGCGTTCGCGCCAAGGTCAGCTCGTGGCGCCGCATCTCGCCCGCGGGCCTGATCCCGCACGCGAAGGCCTCGGGCCAGTATCTGAACTCGGTCCTGGCCAAGACGGAGTCCGCCAACGCCGGCTACGACGAAGCGATCCTGCTCGACGAGCGCGGCTTCGTCTGCGAGGGCTCGGGCGAGAACATCTTCGTGATCAGCGACGGCAGGATCGTGACGCCGCCCCCCGTGGCCTCGATCCTCGACGGGATCAGCCGCAAGTCGGTCATGCAGATCGCCGAGGACCTCGGCTATCCGGTGGTCGAGCGCGACATCGCGCGCGCCGAGCTCTACATGGCCGACGAGATCTTCCTCACGGGAACGGCGGCCGAGCTATGCCCACTGCGTGAGATCGACGATCACGATCTCGGCGGCCCGGGCGAGATCACCCGGGCGATCCAGGCCAAGTACGAGGACGCGCTGCACGGCCGCGCGGAGGAGTACCTCGAGTGGCTCGACCCGGTCGGGGAGCCGACCGGGAAGGCCCCGCCCGCGCCGAAGCCCGGTGAGGTCGAGGCCGAGGAGGTCGGGGAGCCGTCATGATCGTCACTCGCACGTCCATCCTTCGAATTACGGGGGCCGCGGCCGCGTAGGCGGTGCACGCGGCAGGCGGGCACGCCCGCCACGCGACGGGCCCGGCATGAGAGCCATCTCTCAGGGGCGGGGCTCTGACCCCCGAATCTAGGAAGGCACGAGGTTTCTTGACCATGGAAAAGCGACAGGTACTCCTCTACGACACGACGCTCCGCGACGGCATGCAGGGGCAGGGCATGTCGCTGTCCGCCCAGGAGAAGGTGCGCGTCGTCCGCAAGCTCGACGAGCTCGGCGTGCACTTCATCGAGGCCGGCTTCCCGGGCTCCAACCCCAAGGAGCTGGAGCTGTTCGAGATGCTCGCCGAGGTGGAGCTGCGGCAGGCGGCCGTCTGCGCGTTCGGCATGACCCGCCGCCGCGACGTGGCGCCCGAGGACGACGAAGCGCTCCGCGTCCTCGCCGACGGCTTCGCGCCGGTCTGCACGCTGGTCGGCAAGACGTGGAAGCTCCACCTCGAGAAGGTGACGAAGGTCAGCCCCGAGGAGAACCTGGCGATGATCGCCGACTCCGTCGCGTTCCTGCGCGCCGCGGGCAAGCGCGTGATCTACGACGCCGAGCACTTCTTCGACGGGTACCGCGAGGACGCGGAATACGCGCTGGAGTGTCTGCGCGCGGCGGCCGAGGCGGGCGCCGAGAACGTGACGGTCTGCGACACCAATGGCTCGAGCCTCCCGCATCAGGTCGCCGAGGCCACGGCCGCCGTGGTGGCCGACCTGAAGGTGAATGTCGGCGTCCATTGCCACAACGACCTCGAATGCGGGGTCGCCAATTCGCTGGCGGGAGTGGAGGCGGGCGCCTCCCTGGTCCAGGGCACGATCAACGGCATCGGCGAGCGCACGGGCAACGCGAACCTGACGTCGATCCTGCCGGCGCTGCAGCTGAAGCTCGGCTACGAGTGCGTGACGGCGGACCAGCTCGCGCGGCTGACCGGGATCGCGCATTTCATGGATGAGCTGCTGAACCTGACGCCGCACCCCGAACAGCCATTCGTGGGGCGCAACGCATTCGCCCACAAGGGCGGGATGCATGTGGCCGGGGTCAAGGCCGACGCGCGCACCTTCGAGCACATGGACCCGGAGCTGGTCGGCAACGAGAGGGAGCTGGTCGTCTCGGAGCTGTCCGGCAAGGGCACCGTGCACGGCCGGGCCGAGCGGTCGGGGATCGAGCTCGACGACGAGCAGGCCGCGCGGGCTCTTCGCACGCTGAAGGAGCGTGAGCACCGCGGATACCAGTACGAGGCGGCGGACGCGTCCTTCGAGCTGCTCCTGCGGCGCGAGACCGGACGCTACGAGTCGCTGTTCAAACTCGAGGGCTTCCGCGTGATCACCGAGAAGCGCGAGGACGGCAAGGTCCAGACCGAGGCCACGATCAAGGTCTGGGTCGAGGGCGAGCGCTACGTCAAGACCGCCGAGGGCAACGGCCCGGTGAACGCGCTCGACGCGGCTCTGCGCGACGCGATCACCGACCGCCACCCGCACCTCGCCGACATCGAGCTGACCAACTACAAGGTGCGGATCCTCGACGAGCACCACGGTACCGGCGCTGTCACCCGGGTCCTGCTGGACTCCTCCGACGGCGAGCGCGAGTGGGGCTCGATCGGCGTGTCCGAGAACATCATCGAGGCCTCCTGGGAGGCGCTGGTGGACTCGCTCGAGTACGCCTTCCAGCCCCACGCGCAGAAGGCATCCGGTGGCAGAGCAGATACCGCTCGCACGACCTGACCTCGGCGGGCGCGAGGAGGAGCTCGTGCTCGAGGCGCTGCGCTCGGGCGAGCTCTCGCTTGGGCCCAGGTTGGGTCAGTTCGAGCGCGATTTCGCGAGCTGGCTGGGCAGCGACGACGCGATCGCGGTATCCAGCGGGACCGCGGCGCTTCATCTGGGCGTCCGCAGCCTCGGGTGGGGCGAGGGCGACGAGGTCCTGACGACCCCGTTCAGCTTCGTCGCCTCGTCCAACTGCCTGCTCTACGAGGGAGCGACGCCGGTCTTCTGCGACATCGACCCGGTCACCCTCAACATCGACGCCGTCGCGGCCGAGGAGGCCGCCGGCGAGCGCACGGCGGGCATCCTGCCCGTGCATATCTTCGGCTACCCCGCCGACCTTCTCGCCCTCGAGCGCATCGCGGACGCCCGGGAGATCCCGATCCTCGAGGACTCATGCCAGGCCCTCGGCGCCGTCGACGCGGAGGGGCGCGCGATCGGCACCGCGGGCCACCCCGCCGCCTTCGCGTTCTACGCGAACAAACAGATGACGACAGGCGAGGGCGGGGTGCTCGTCCCCGCCGGAGAGGAGATGGCGGAAGTCGTGCGCAGTGAGCGCAACCAGGGCCGCTCGCCCGACATGTCCGAGATCCAGCACCCCCGAATCGGATTCAACTACCGGATGACCGACGTGCAGGCCGCGATCGGGGTCGCCCAGGTCGAGCGTCTCGACGAGATGCTGGCCGACCGGGCCGAGGTGGCGGCGAGATACGCCGAGCAGCTTTCCGAGCATGGAGGCGCCCCGGCGGGCGAGGGCGACCCCGACGGCCTGGTCCTGCCGTGCACCGACCGCGGTGACGAGCAGCGCAGCTGGTTCGTCTATCCGGTTCAGCTTCCCGCCGGCGCGGACCGCCACGCGGTCATCGCCACCCTCGCCAACGAGGGCATCCAGTCCAAGGCCTATCTGCCCTGCATTCACACTATGCCGCCCTACCGCGAACGCTTCGGTTTCAAGGGAGGCGAGTTTCCCGTCGCCGAGGCAGTCGCCGCCCGCTCGCTGGCGCTGCCCTTCTTCACGGGGATGACGGAGCAGCAGCTCGAGCGGGTCTGCACGGCGCTCTCCGGCGCCCTCGGCGACCCCTCCTAGACTGGCCGCAGCATGTCCCGCTTCGCTGAAGACCAGGATCCGCTGTTCAGGCGGATCAACTCCTCGATCTCCTTCGACCGTCGCCTGGCGCCGTTCGACGTCGTGCAGTCGCGCGCGCACGTGCGGGCGCTGGGCCGGCTCGGCGTGCTTGACGACGCCGAGCGCGACACCCTGCTGGGCGGCCTCGACGAGGTGGCGGACGAGCTCGAGTCCGAGCGCTTCGAGTTCCGCGACGACGACGAGGACATCCACATGGCGATCGAGCGGCGGCTGACCGAGCTGGTCGGCCCCGTCGGCGGCAAGCTCCACACGGCGCGCTCCCGCAACGACCAGGTGGCGACCGACCTCGCCCTGCTGGTGCGCTCGCACTCTGCGCGGGCGATCGCCCTGCTCGAGGGGCTGATGGTCACCCTGGTGGATCTCGCCGACTCCCACCGCGACTGGGCCGCCCCGGCCTACACGCACCTCCAGCGCGCGCAGCCGGTCTACCTGGGACACCACCTGCTGGCCTACTTCTGGATGTTCCTCCGGGACACGAGGCGCTTCTTCCTGGTCGCCGAGTCCACCAGCGACATGCCCGCCGGCTCGGGGGCCCTGGTCGGCCTCAATTGGGACCTCGACCGCGAGGGACTTGCCTCCGAGCTCGGCTTCGAGCGCCCGCTCCCGAATTCCCTTGACGCCGTCTCCAACCGCGACTTCGCCCTCGACTACCTGTATGCCGCGTCGGTCTGCGCCATGCACCTCTCGCGCCTGGGCGCCGAGATCGTGCTCTGGTCGAGCCAGGAGTTCGGGTTCTGCGAGCCCGCCGACTCCTTCGCCTCGGGCTCGAGCATCATGCCCCAGAAGAAGAATCCCGACGCCGCCGAGCTGCTGCGCGGGAAGGCGCCGCGGGTCGCCGCCTCGCTGGCGAGCCTGCTGGGCACGATGCACGCGCTGCCGCTTGCATACAGCAAGGACATGCAGGAGGACAAGGAGCCGCTGTTCGACGCGATCGACAACCTCGAGGTCTGCCTCGAGGCCGCCACGGCGATGATGGCCGGGCTGAGCTTCAACCGCGAGCGCCTCGCCGCGGCCTCCAGCGACGAGCTGCTGGCCGCCACCGACCTGGCGGACGTGCTGGTGGGGGAGGGGATCCCGTTCCGCGAGGCCCACGGCGTGGTCGCCGGCTTGGTGCGGACAGCGATCGACTCCGACAAGCGGCTCTCCGAGCTTGACGACGCCGAGATGGACGGCGTCCCCGAGGGAGCGCGAGAGCGCCTGCGCGAGGCGCTGCGCGAGGGCGGCAGCCTCGAGGCCAAGGTCTCGGCCGGCGGCACCTCGTCTGCCCGCCTGGGTGAGCAGCTGGACGAGGCGCGACGCAGCCTCGCCGACCTGAACGCGTGAGGGACGCCGCCGTCACCCGCGGCGCGGCGCTCGGCCGCGACTTCTTCGACCGCTCGGTCCACGAGGTCGCGCCCGAGCTGATCGGCTGCACGCTTGCCGTCGGCGCGACCGCCGGCGTGATCGTCGAAACCGAGGCCTACGACGCGGGGGACCCCGCGTGTCACGCCTTCGGCGGGCTCACCCCCCGAAACGAGGTCCTGTTCGGGCCGCCGGGCGTTGCCTACGTCTACCTCTCCTACGGCATCCACAGCCTGCTGAACGCCGTGGCGGAGCCCGAGGGCAGTGCCGCCGCCGTGCTGATCCGCTCGCTCGAGCCGACCGAGGGGATCGAGCTGATGCGCGAGCGCCGGGGGCGGCGCGACGAGCTCTGCTCTGGACCGGGCAAGCTGACCCAGGCGCTGGGCGTGGACCTGGGGCTGAACGGCGCAGCGATCACCCAGCCGCCCTTCTCGATCCTCGCTCCGACCGACGGCCGCCCGGCGGTGGTCTCGGGACCGCGCGTCGGGATCACCAAGGGCGTGGATCTGCCGTGGCGCTACTGCGCGGCGGGCAGCCGCTTCGCCTCGCGCCCGTGGATCTCCGCCGGCATCAGTCGGGGTCGTAGCGGCCGCTGACACCAGTCGCGACCGCAAGCGGTCGCTCCAAGATCAGCGGCCTGACGACCCCTTAGAGACCGGTGCCGCCGGTGCCGGATGGGGCACCGCCACCGCCGCCGCCGGATGGGGCGGGCGCTGCCGGAGCCGGGGCGGGTGCGGAGCCGCTGGACCCGCCTCCGCCGCTCGAGCCCGACGAGGAGCCGCCGCCGCTGTCGTAGCTCGGCGCGACGTAGCCGCTCTCGTCCGACTCGTCGTCGTCGCTCTCCTCGTCGTCGTCGCTCTCCTCGTCGTCCTGATTCGACTCGTAAATAGCCTCGATGGCCTGCATCACCTGGCTCCAGATGATGGCCGGGAAAGTTCCGCCGTCAACGGGGCCGCCGGCGTACTCAGTCTCCATCGGGGTGTTCGTCTGCGCGTGGCCGACCCAGACGCAGGCCGTGAAGTGAGCGGTGCCGCCGCAGAACCAGGCGTCGCCGTTGTTGTCGGTGGTGCCGGTCTTGCCCCAGGCGTCGTCGTCGCCGGTCTGGGCCAGCTCGCCCGTGCCGCCGAGCACGTTCTGGCGCAGGATCGTCCTGGTGGTGCTGGCGACGCTCTCGGGGATCGCGCGCATCTCCTTCTGCTTGTAGTCCTTGCCGCCGTCGAGGAGCTCGCCGTCCGGGAGCTTGATCTCGCTGATCCCGGTCGGGGCCAGGTCCTGGAGCGAATCATTGGGGCCGGCGCTGGAGTCGAGTTCGCCTCCGACGCGGAGGCCGTCGCGCGCGATCGTGCTGAAGGCGTAGGCCATCTCGAGGGGCGTCACGCCGGGGTCGATACCACCCAGGATCATGGCCGGGTTCGTATCGAAGCTTGCGCCGTCGATCCCCATCCGCTCGGCGGTCTCGCCGACCTTCTGGGGCCCCTTGCGGCCCATGCCCTGCGGGCCGAAGCCGAGCTCGGCGAAGATCGAGTTGTCGGAGTGGACCGTCGCCGTGGCCAGGTCCGAGGTGCCGTAGTAGGTGTCGTCGTAGTTCTCGACCTTGAACACCTCGCCCCCGGAGTTCGGCACGGGGAACTCGCGCGGATACGAGCCGAAGGTGCTGCCCGGCCCGAAGCCGTTCTGGAAGGCCGTGATCAGCGTGAAGGGCTTGAAGGACGAGCCGGGCTGGCGGTGGCCGTTGGTCGCAAGGTTGAAGGGCTCCTTCTGGAAGTCGTTGCCGCCCACCATTGCCTTGACGCCGCCGGTCTCGTTGTCGATGACCACGACCGAGGAGGTCGGCTCGATGCCCGCGAGCGTGTTGTAGGCGGCCGACTCGACGGCCTCCTGCATGTCGAGGTCGAGGGTGGTGTGCACGTCCAGCCCGCCGCCGAAGGCGCGCCCGGGCCCGTACTTGTCCACGAGCTGCTGGCGCAGCCACTCGCTGAAGTACGGCGCGAGCGAATCGATCTCGGGCTTCTCGATGTCCGAGGCGGCGGGAAGCGCCTGGCGCGCGGCCTCCTCGTACTCCTCGTCGGAGAGGACGTCCTGCTCGTTCATCTTCTGCAGGACCAGGTTGCGGCGCTCGCCGGCGGCGGTGGGATTTATACGGGGCGAGAAGGCGGAGGGCGACGAGATGATCCCCGCCAGCAGCGCGGCCTCCTCGGGCGCCAGCTCGGCCGAGCAGGGGTCGGCGCCGGCCTCGCCGCAGCCGGGGTAGCGGTGCCCGAAGTAGGTGCGGGCGGCCGCCTCGATGCCGTAGGCGCCCTCGCCGAAGTAGATGGTGTTCAGGTACTGGGTCAGGATCTTGTCCTTGTCCCACTGGCGCTCGAGGTGGTAGGCGAAGGCCGCCTCCCGGAACTTCTGGAAGATCGTTCGGCTGCCCTGTGCCTCGAGCGCGTTCTTGACGAACTGCTGCGTGATCGTCGAGGCGCCCTGGGTAGAGCCGCCGGGCAGCGCGTTCCCGAACAGGGCGCGCCCGATGCCCTCGTAGTCGACGCCGCGGTGCTCGTAGAAGCGCTGGTCCTCGATCGCGACCACGGCGCTCTTGATGTAGGGCGAGATGTCCCCGGACTCGACCAGGATGCGTTGGCTGTTGGACAGCAGGGTGCCCAACCTGCGTCCCTCGGCATCGAATACCTCGGAGTTCTGCGCCTTTGCGTACTGCTCCTTGTTCTCGAGCTCGGGGATGTCGTTGGAGAGCGAGACCATCATGCCGAACACGGTCGAGACCACCGCCAGCAGCCCCAGGCCGACGAAAACGACGGCGAGCCGCAGCTTCTTCAGCTGCCCGGGCTTCGCCTTGCGGGGGCGGCGTGAGCCCATTCGCTTGGGCAGCCGCGGGGGACGGTTGCCGTCGCCGCCGGTCGCCGTCTCCGCGCGGCGGCTGGGGACGCGCTCCCGCAGCTCGCCGATCCGCTCGCCGGCGCCGCGCACGCGCTCGCGGCCATGGTCGAGCAGGCCGCGCAGGCCGTAGACCACAGCTGAGCCGCGCCGGGCGATGCCGCTCTTCTGCGGCTGGCTCTCGAGCACCGACTCGAAGTCCTCCTCGTCGGGCACGGGGGTGAGGCGACGCTCGCGGCGAGGCCGGGGCGGCGGTGAGACGGCGTCGAAGCTGGTGGACTTGCCGGTGGCCCGGCGGCGCGCCTCGCGGGCCAGGTTCCTGCCCTCGCGCGGGGTGCGGGGCCCGGCCGGCCCGTCGTCGGGAGCCGCGATCGAATCCAGGTCGTCTCGCGTGAAGCGGTCGTCGGCCAGGCTGAGCCAGTCTTCGTCCTCGGGTCCCTGCGGCTCGCGCGTCGGCTCGGGCTGGCGCTTCGGCCTGGAGGGCCTCGGAGCCATCGGCCGCCGGGGCTCGGCCGGTGGGGGCGGCTCGAGCTCGTCGTCCTCGAACACCAGCGGGGGCCTTCCGTTGGGGTCGGCGCCGTTGCGCTCTGCGGGCGGCGACTGGCGGCTGGATCCGCCGTTACCGCCGTTCAGGCGCGGCAGGAAGCGCCTGAGGCCGAGGACGCCGCCGTCAGTGGGCGGATCGCCCCGCTCCTGATCGACGAACTCGTCGCTGCCCGGCTCGTCGAGGGCGGAGAGGGCGTCGAATGGGTCGCGCTCGGGCGCGCCGCTGGCCCCGCTCTCGCGGTCGGCCGAGGACCCGTTTTCCTCGGGCTGGAACCGCGATCGGGAGGACCGGCCGTTGCCACCCTCGGCGCGGTCGTCATCGTCCCGCGAGGGTTTCCGGCCGCTTACGTCGAAGTCAAAATCGAAGTCTGTGTCGGTCATAGGTTGGTGCGCGGCGCTGGGCCGGGCGGTGCTGCCCGGCCAAGGCCCCAAATCAGCGCAACCGCGTTGAGGTCGCCTCGGCGCCATGAGCCGCAGGGCACGCGCACGCAGCCGCGCCCGGCCAGGCGGAAGGGGCAGTCTAGCATTGGCCATATGACGGAAATAAAGGGAACCATGAGCGTGCTCACGCACGGAACCGAGGACGTCCTGCCCGAGGGAAGGCTGGCCGAGCAGCTGGCCGACGGCAGCCCGCTGAGCGTGAAGCTGGGCATCGACCCGACTGCTCCCGACATTCACCTCGGGCACGTGGTGGTGCTGAACAAGCTCGCTCAGTTCCAGCAGGCGGGTCACACGGTGGTGCTGATCATCGGGGACTACACGGCGCGGGTCGGTGACCCCAGCGGCCGCGACAGCCGCCGGCCCGTGCTGAGCCCCGCCGAGATCGACGCCAACGCGAAGACCTTCCAGGAGCAGGCGTTCAAGGTTCTCGACCGGGACAGGACCGAGGTCCGCTTCAACAGCGAGTGGCTGGACATGCCGGTCCAGGAGCTGTTCGACCTGGTGGGCAAGGTGACGGTGGCGCGGCTGCTCGAGCGGGACGACTTCAGCAAGAGGATGGCCGCGGACGAGCCGATCTCGGCGCTGGAGTTGCTCTATCCGATCATGCAGGGCTACGACTCGGTGGCGATCCGCTCCGACATCGAGCTCGGCGGCACCGACCAGAAGTTCAACCTGCTGTTCGCCAGGGACATACAGCGCGCCTACGGCGTGCCCGAGCAGTCGGTGATGACCATGCCGATCCTGCCGGGGCTGGACGGGGAGCGCCGCATGAGCAAGTCGCTGGGCAACTACGTGGGCGTCACGGAGCCGGCCGATGAGATCTTCGGAAAGGTGATGAGCATCCCCGATTCGGTGATGCCTCTCTACTACGAGCTGGTGCTCGGGGAGGAGGAGCCGGCGGACGCCAGCCCGGTAGAGGCGAAGAGGGCGCTCGCGCGGCGGATCGCAGAGCGCTTCCACGACCCCGACGCGGCCGCCGCCGCGGAGCAGGCCTTCGATCGCGTGCACGTCGCCCGGGAGGTCCCCGACGAGATCCCCGAGGCCCACCTGGGCGAGCTCGAGGGGCAGAACGGCGCACCTGACGGCGCCGTTCACCTGCCCGCGCTGATCGCGGGCGCCTTCGACCTCTCCAGCAGCGAGGCGCGGCGCCTGCTGGGGCAGGGGGGAGTGCGGATAGACGGCGAGGCGGTGGAGGGCGAGAGCCTTGACCTGCCGCGCTCCGAGCTCGAGGGCAGGGTGCTCCAGGTCGGCAAGCGGCGCTTTGCGCGGCTGGTCCCCTGACCGGCCGGCCCTTAGGAAGCCGACACTTACGAACAACTTGGCGTCGCGCCCTTGAAATGGACGCCTGTGCCTGGCTATACTGGGCGGTCGCTCTTGCTTCGGATCACGAAAAGAGCCGCTTCGTAAGACGGGCCCCCCGATCGGCCGCAATCCGGCCGCTCCCATACCGGGCCCCCTGCGAGGGGCCTTTTTCGTGCTCAGAGCAGGAACGCAGTGAATTCGAGGCGGCGAGGCCCGTCGTACTCGGCACAGCGGTCTTTGAAAACTGAGCAGCGCGTAATCGGAGGGCTTCGGCCCTTCGCTTTACTCGAGCCCGACCCCGCCCATATGCACCGGGCGGGGCCGAATAACTCCGTCATGTTTGGCCACCGCTATGTGTACGCGGTGGTCGTCAGCTACATGACAACTCTCTTGTGACTGACTAAGTCAGGTCACGTCACACTTTTTACGGAGAGTTTGATCCTGGCTCAGGACGAACGCTGGCGGCGTGCTTAACACATGCAAGTGGAGCGACGAACCAGGCTTCGGCCTGGGGCAAAGCCGCGAACGGGTGAGTATCACGTGGGTAACGTGCCCCGATGACCGGGACAACCCGAGGAAACTCGGGCTAATACCGGATGTGCTGTGTGGCTTCAAGGCCACTCAGTAAAGGAAGCTTCGGCCTCCGCATTGGGAGCGGCCCGCGGCCCATTAGCTTGTTGGTGAGGTAACGGCTCACCAAGGCCACGATGGGTAGCTGGTCTGAGAGGACGATCAGCCACACTGGGACTGAGACACGGCCCAGACTCCTACGGGAGGCAGCAGTGGGGAATCTTGCGCAATGCGCGAAAGCGTGACGCAGCAACGCCGCGTGAGGGAAGAAGGCCTTCGGGTTGTAAACCTCTTTCAGGAGGGACGAAGGTTCAGGCGCGAATAGCGTCCTGGACTGACGGTACCTCCAGAAGAAGCTCCGGCTAACTACGTGCCAGCAGCCGCGGTAATACGTAGGGAGCAAGCGTTGTCCGGAATCATTGGGCGTAAAGAGCGCGTAGGCGGCCCTGTAAGTCCGCTCTGAAAGTCAAAGGCTCAACCTTTGAAAGCGGGTGGATACTGCAGGGCTAGAGTCCGGAAGAGGCGAGTGGAATTCCTGGTGTAGCGGTGGAATGCGCAGATATCAGGAGGAACACCAACGGCGAAGGCAGCTCGCTGGGACGGTACTGACGCTGAGGCGCGAAAGCGTGGGGAGCAAACAGGATTAGATACCCTGGTAGTCCACGCCGTAAACGATGGGCATTAGGTGTGGGAGGTGTCGACTCCTCCCGTGCCGGCGCTAACGCATTAAATGCCCCGCCTGGGGAGTACGGCCGCAAGGCTAAAACTCAAAGGAATTGACGGGGGCCCGCACAAGCAGCGGAGCATGTGGTTTAATTCGATGCAACGCGAAGAACCTTACCTGGGCTTGACATGTTTGTGACAGCCGTGGAAACACGGTCTTCCTTCGGGACACTTACACAGGTGGTGCATGGCTGTCGTCAGCTCGTGTCGTGAGATGTTGGGTTAAGTCCCGCAACGAGCGCAACCCCCGTCCTATGTTGCCAGCATTAAGTTGGGGACTCATAGGAGACTGCCGGTGACAAACCGGAGGAAGGTGGGGATGACGTCAAGTCATCATGCCCCTTATGTCCAGGGCTACACACGTGCTACATTGGCCAGTACAGAGGGTTGCGATACCGCGAGGTGGAGCGAATCCCAAAAAGCTGGTCTTGGTTCGGATTGGAGGCTGAAATTCGCCTCCATGAAGTTGGAGTTGCTAGTAATCGCGGATCAGCAACGCCGCGGTGAATACGTTCCCGGGCCTTGTACACACCGCCCGTCACACCACGAAAGCGGGTAACACCCGAAGCCGGTCGCCTAACCCTTACGGGAGGGAGCCGTCGAAGGTGGGACTCGTGATTGGGGTGAAGTCGTAACAAGGTAGCCGTAGCGGAAGCTGCGGCTGGATCACCTCCTTTCTAGGGAGACCTAGATACGTCGACCGGGCTTGCGGCACGCATTCAGCGTGCCGGCGCTGCTCAGTTCTCAGAGACGCTGGCGGGAGACCCCCGTTGGCCGCCTCGGTGGACCTTGAAAACTGCACTAGGCAAGAACGTTCCCCGCTTCAACCCTGGGGGGCGTTCTTTTGAGCGTTCCCTCCATTGATGAGCCGGAGGGGCGTTCGTGATGCAAAGGTAGAAACCGAGCTCGAGCGGGTCCTTAACCGCTCGGGTTCAGCTCACCGTCAAGATAATAAGGGCACACGGTGGATGCCTTGGCACCAGGAGTCGAAGAAGGACGTGGACGGCTGCGATAAGCCGCGGTGAGGCGCTGAACGGCCCTTGACCCGCGGATCTCCGAATGGGAAAACCCGGCGCCGGTAATGCGGCGTCATCCAGGGCTGAATACATAGGCCCTGGAAGGTAAGCGGGCGAATTGAAACATCTCAGTAGCCCGATGAAAGGAAATCAACCGAGACTCCCCGAGTAGTGGCGAGCGAAAGGGGATCAGCCCAAACCGAGCAGGTGCAAGCGAGCACGCGTTGCCTGCACGGGGTTGTAGGACTTGTGTCCGGGTCGTGCTCGACCCGGCGGCAGTTACCAAGTCAGGTGCTAGTCGAAGCGAGTGGAACCTCGCACCACAGAGGGCAATCGTCCCGTAGACGAAAGCGCACTGACCTGCCGATCAAGTTCCTGAGTAGGACCGCACCCGTGAAACGCGGTCTGAATCTGGGGGGACCACCCTCCAAGGCTAAGTACTCCCTGGTGACCGATAGTGAACTAGTACCGTGAGGGAAAGGTGAAAAGCACCCCTGAAGGGGAGTGAAATAGTACCTGAAACCGCGTGCCTACAAGTGGTCGGAGCCCCTCGGGGTGACGGCGTACTTTTTGCATAACGGGCCGGCGAGTTACGCGTGCGTGGCAAGGTTAAGCGATGAGCGGAGCCGCAGCGAAAGCGAGTCTGAATAGGGCGAATCAGTCGCGTACGGTAGACCCGAAACCTGGCGAGCTATCCATGGGCAGGTTGAAGCGGAGGTAAGACTTCGTGGAGGACCGAACCGACCTAGGTTAAAAACTGGGCGGATGACCTGTGGATCGGAGTGAAAGGCTAATCAAGCCAGGAGATATCTGGTTCTCTCCGAAATATATTTAGGTATAGCCTCGGGCTATATGCGTTACGGCCGTAGAGCACTGCTTGGACTAGGGGCCCTACCAGGTTACCGACTTCAGGCAAACTCCGAAGACCGTTACGTTAAACCCGGGAGTCAGTGTGCGGGGGATAAACTTCGTACGCGAGAGGGGAACAACCCAGATCACCAGCTAAGGACCCTAAGTGGTGGCTAAGTGGAGAACGATGTCCGAATGCCGAGACAACCAAGAGGTTGGCTTAGAAGCAGCCATTCCTTGAAAGAGTGCGTAACAGCTCACTGGTCAAGTGTTCGGGCGCGGAGAATTCAACGGGGCTCAAGCCACCCTCCGAAGCTGTGAACTCAACTCTGTTGAGTGGTAGGAGAGCGTTCCGACTTGGGTGAAGCGGTGGCGGAAGCCGCCGTGGACGGGTCGGAAGTGAGAATGCCGGCATGAGTAACGAGAGTGAGGTGAGAATCCTCACCACCGATTGTCCAAGGTTTCCTGAGTAAAGTTCGTCTGCTCAGGGTTAGTCGGGACCTAAGGCGAGGCCGAAAGGCGTAGCCGATGGCCAACGGGTTGATATTCCCGTACCACGTTTCACCCGCTATGACCGATGGGGTGACGGGGACGGCTAAGGGAACCCAGGCGATGGTCGTCCTGGGGCAAGCACGTAGCCAGTCGCGGCAGGCAAATCCGCCGCGGCGTTTTGACGCGAGGTGCGATGCCAGCTGGCAGGAATGCCGGCCAGTCCCTGAAGCCATGCCTCCGAGAAAAACCTCTAGGCAGGGTGCGACGTGCCCGTACCTACAACCGACACAGGTGGACAGGTAGAGAATACTGAGGTGAGCGAGCTAACCATCGTTAAGGAACTCGGCAAATTCGCCCCGTAAGTTCGCGAGAAGGGGCGCCCCGGTAGGGTGAAGTCCATACGGATGGAGCCCGAGGGGGCCGCAGTGAAAAGGTCCAACCGACTGTTTACCAAAAACACAGGCCTCTGCTAAGTCGCAAGACGACGTATAGGGGCTGACGCCTGCCCGGTGCCGGAAGGTTACGCGGAATTGTTAGCGGCTTCGGCTGCGAAGCAGTGAAGCTAAGCCCCGGTAAACGGCGGCCGTAACTATAACGGTCCTAAGGTAGCGAAATTCCTTGTCGGGTAAGTTCCGACCTGCACGAATGGCGCAACGAGTTGGACGCTGTCTCAACGATGGGCTCGGTGAAATTAGAGTCTCGGTGAAGATACCGAGTACCCGCAGAAAGACGGAAAGACCCCGTGAACCTTTACTGCAACTTGATATTGGAGTTCGGAATACCTCGCTCAGGATAGGTGGGAGGCTTTGAACCTGCGGCTTTGGCCGCAGGGGAGCCAACCTTGAGATACCACCCTTGGTGTTTGGGGCTTCTAACAGGCTTCCGTTAACCGGGGCCTGGACAGTGCCAGGTGGGCAGTTTGACTGGGGCGGTCGCCTCCTAAAATGTAACGGAGGCGCCCAAAGGTTCCCTCAGCACGGTTGGAAATCGTGCGCAGAGTGTAAAGGCAGCAAGGGAGCTTGACTGCGAGACCGACAGGTCGAGCAGGAACGAAAGTTGGGCTTAGTGATCCGGCGGTAGAAAGTGGAATTGCCGTCGCTCAACGGATAAAAGGTACTCCGGGGATAACAGGCTTATCGCGCCCAAGAGTCCATATCGACGGCGCGGTTTGGCACCTCGATGTCGGCTCGTCGCATCCTGGGGCTGGAGCAGGTCCCAAGGGTTGGGCTGTTCGCCCATTAAAGCGGCACGCGAGCTGGGTTCAGAACGTCGTGAGACAGTTCGGTCCCTATCTTCTGTGGGCGTTGGAGAGTTGAGGGGAGTCGTCCCTAGTACGAGAGGACCGGGATGAACGCGCCACTGGTGTACCAGTTGTCCTGCCAAGGGCACCGCTGGTTAGCTACGCGCGGCATGGATAACCGCTGAAAGCATCTAAGCGGGAAGCCTGCCCCGAGATGAGCTCTCCCATCCCCTTGAGGGAGTAAGGCCCCTGGTAGACCACCAGGTTGATAGGCCGGCTGTGCAACTGCAGCAATGCAGTCAGCAGACCGGTACTAATGGGCCGAGGGCTTGACGGATATTTACGTTTCCGCCCGCGTCACGCCTAGTGCGGTTTTCAAGGTCCACCGAGCGTCTCGAAACTTTCGGTGGCGAGATAGCGAGAGGGAAACACCTCTTCCCATTCCGAACAGAGTCGTTAAGCCTCTCAGCGCCGATGGTACTTGGTGGGCAACCGCCTGGGAGAGTAGGTCGCCGCCGGTTCTTCCAAACGCCGCCCCTCGGGGGGCGGCGTTTTTCGTTGGCGAAGCCCGCCCTCGGGGGCGTCTATCTATTTCGTGGTCAGTCTCCACCGCAGAGAGTTGTTGCTTCCGTACGTGTCGTTCCCGGTGAGACCATTGGCCCCAGGTTTTCCGAAGCGTGGGTTGCCCACTCCGAGCGGGCCGTGGAAGTAGTAGGTGAACGGGGCCGAAGAGACCTGCCTTCGGCACTTGGATCGTCGCGTTGCTCACGACGTATCGGGCGTTCGCGCACATGTCGATTTCGATCGGCTGGCCCTCGTAGGTGGTGCTCACCGTCAGCGTTCCGCCCTTCTGGCTGTACTGAACGTTGGCGAAGTTGCTGCGGTTCATCTCCAGGTCCACCTCGGCGCTGTAGACCTGCGGTCCGCGATGCCCGCTGGCCGAAAGGTGGTAGTTCTTCGGCGCGCACTTCCACAGCGCCTTCTTGCACTTCTTCTTCTTCGCGACGACGGCTACGGGATCGGCGCTCGAGGCGGACACAGGCGCCGCGGCTATCACGAGGACCGCCGCGGCAACGATGGGTGGATGGATCTCATGGCACCACCCTAGAAGCACCCGCTCATCAAGCGCTCATCGCGGCTAGGATCGTCGCGCGCGGGCACGGAACAGCCGCCAACCCAACCGCAAAGGGGGTCTGACCTCATGATCGGAGCAATCATCCTCGGCATCCTCGCCGGCTACATCGGGCGGGCGATCATGCCCGGCAAGCAGGACTTCGGCTTCTTCAAGACCGCGATCCTCGGCATCGTTGGCGCCCTCGCGGGCTTCCTGATCTTCACCGAGATCCTCGGCATCGGCGACACCGAGGCGTTCGACCTCGGCGGCCTCCCCGGCGCCGTGATCGGCGTGATCATCGTGCTGTTCATCTACGACCGCGTCAGCCGTTAACGCGGAGAGGGCTGGCGGCCGCTAGGCGGCCAACCGCTCGGGCGAACCGGCGCGGTCGTGCTGAGGGTGCGGAGCCCCGGAGGCGAGGCCCACGGCCCCCAGACGCGCAGCGGAGGAGGCCGGTGATGGGGTCCGGCGCTCGCACTCGCGGACGGACTCGGGCTCGATCCCGTACTCGCCCAGGGTTGCGAAGTCGACGACCAGGTCGGCGGCGTCCAGGAGCCGCTCGCGGATGTCTATGAGCTTTGCTGTCATGACCGGCAAGCTAGGCCCGGCCTCGGACGGAAATAGGCGGTTTAGCGGGTAAAAATGCAGGCGAGCTTGCAGGCCAGCCGAGGCGCTGGGTAGCTTGCGCGCACAGCCCCTCGAGAGGAGCCCGCCATGCCCCTGGCCGTCAGCAGCTACGAGGTCTCGGTCTTCATTCACATCACCGCCGTGGTGGTCGGCTTCGGCGCGACCTTCGCCGAGTCGGTGATGTTCCCCGTAGCGCTCAAGATGGGGCCCCGGAACCTTCCCTACGTGCATCGCCTCCAGCTGACGATCAACCAGTTCTTCGCCGCACCGGCGCTGGTGATCGTGATCGCCACCGGGCTCTACCAGATGGCCGAGGGCAACTGGGCATACGGCGACTTCTGGGTCAGCGCCACCCTCGCGATCGTCGTCGTCATCGGCGTCCTCCTGCTCGCCTACTTCATACCCGCCGACCGGCGGCTGCTGCCGATGGTGGAGAAGGAGATCGCCGACTCCGGCGCCGGCGAGGTGAAGCTCTCCGAGGACTATCAGCGCGGCGCCCGGAATGAGGGAATCGCCGGCACGGTCACCGGCATTCTCCTCGTCGTCGCCATCTTCCTGATGACGACCAAGCCGGGGTTGTAGTCCGACCTAGCGGCCGCGCCGCCCGAACGCGTGCCCCGCCGGTAGCGCCGCCGCCAGCTCGGCCACGATCTGCTCGCGGCCGGGGCGATCCAGCTCGCCCACGACCTCCCATCCCGTCTGCGCTCCGACCCGGACCTTGCGCCCGCGACGGCGCGCGTCGGCCAGCGCCGGCTCCACCTCGTCGGTGCGGTCGGTTTCGCGCGGGACCGGGGGAGCGAACACCCGCGGGGAGGTCTGGGGAAGGCTCCCGCCGTCGCGCTCCAGGCGCTCGATCCACTCCACCACCACGTTGGTGGTCCCCTCGCGGTGCTCCAACCGCCCCCGCGCGGTCACGAACCCGGCCGTCCGCACCGCCGTCCGGCAGCGCTCGGCCACCGGCGGCGGCACGATCAGGTTGATCACCCCGAACTCGTCCTCGAGCAGCATGAAGACGACGCCCTTGGCCGTCGCCGGCCGCTGGCGGGCGGTCACCATCCCCGCCACGCGGATCGCCGCGCCGTCTCGGGTGCGGGCGACCTCCGCGCTGGTCACCATCTCGGGCTCCAACTGCGGGCGCAGCAGCTCCATCGGGTGCTCGCCCAGGGTCATCCCGGTCATCCGGTAGTCGGCCACCGCCCGCTCCCACGGCCCCAGCGGCGGCAGCGCGGGGGAGGGGGACCCGTCAAGCGGCATGGCCAGCTGCGTCCCGTCCTCACCACGCGAGGCGCGCGAGGCGGCCCCCGCCTCCCACAGCGCCGGGCGGCGGCTGGCGCCATCGGCGACCGCCATCGCCTCGGCGGCCAGCGCCTCCGAGGCCAGAGCATCAGTGGCCATCTTCAGCCAGTCCTCCGCGGCCTGCCCGTTCCCCGCGGCCGCCGGAGCGCCCAGGCGTTCCAGGCGGTCGCAGGCGCCGGCCCACGCCAGCCGCAGCAGCGCCGCGCGTGAGGCCCCCGAGCGCCCCGCCAGGTCCGCGATGTCGCGGTAGGCCCCGCCGCGTCGTCTTTCGGCGATCACCGCCTCGGCGTCGACCTCGGCAACCTCCGCCACATACCCGAGCCCAACCCTGACCGGAGGCTGCCCCGCCGACCCCGACGCGGCCCCACTGGTCTCCACGCAGCAGTCGAGCTCGCTGACGTTCACGTCCGGCCCCAGCACCTCGACTCCCCGCCGCTGCGCCTCGTGCACCAACGCGTCCGGCGGATAGAAGCCCATCGGCTGCTCGTTCAGGAGCGCGCACAGCAGCTCCGGCCCGTAGTGCACCCGCAGCCAGGTCGACTGGTAGGCCAGCAGGCCGAACGCCGCCGAATGCGACTTCGGGAAGCCGAAGCCGGAGAACCCCTCGATCTGCGCGTACACGCGCTCGGCCACCTCCTGGCTGACGCCGCGCTCCACAGCACCGGAGATGAAGCGCCGGCGGTAGCGCAGGATCGCCGCCTCCGAGCGCTTGCGGCTCATCGCCCGCCTCAGTCCCTCCGCCTCGCCGACCGAGAACCCCGCCAGCGCCATCGCCACCTCCAGCACCTGGTCCTGGAAGACGATCGCCCCGAGCGTTTCCTTAAGCACCGGCTCCAGCGACGGATGCTCATAAGGAACTTCGTACGAGGAATCCTCCCGCAGCTTCCTGCGCCGGTCGATGTAGGGGTGGACGGCCCCGCCCTGGATCGGCCCGGGCCGCACGATCGCCACCTGGACCGTGAGGTCGTCGAGGTCCTGCGGCAGCGTCCGCGGCAGCATCTGCATCTGCGCGCGGCTCTCGATCTGGAAGACGCCGGTCGTCTCGGCACGCTGGATCGCCCCCCAGACCTCGGGATCGTCCAGCGGCACCCGCGAGAGGTCGATCCGCTCGCCGCGCGAGCGCGCGACCTCGTCCACGCAGCGCTCCACCGCCGACAGCATTCCCAGCCCCAGCAGGTCGATCTTCAGGAACCCCGCGTCCGCGCAGGAGTCCTTGTCCCACTGCACCATCTGGCGCCCCTCCATCGCCGCCGGCTGCACCGGGCACAGCTCCACCAGCGGCCGCGTCGAGATCACCATCCCACCCGGATGCTGGGAGAGGTGCCGCGGCAGCCCGGCGATCTCGGGCATCAGGATCGCCAGCGCCCGCCAGCGGGGGGAGGCGGCGCGGCGGGCGCCCAGCGCCTGTGCGATCCGCTCTCCGGCGTCATCCCCCTTCTCGTAGACGTCGACCGAGCGTGCCAGTCGCTCGACCTCGCCCGGCGGCAGTCCCAGCGCCTTGCCCAGGTCGCGCACCGACCCGCGCGCCCGGTAGGTGGAGAAGGCCGCCACCAGCGCCGAGCGATCCCGTCCGTAGCGCTCGTGCACGCGGGGGATCAGCTTCTCGCGGATGTCGCGGGGGAAGTCGAGGTCGATGTCGGGCGCCTCGGTCAGCTCCTCGTTCAGGAAGCGGCCGAGGAAGAGGTCGTTGGCCACGGGGTCGATGTGCGAGAGCCCGGTCAGGTAGCAGACGATCGAGCTGACGCTGGAGCCGCGGCCCCGGCCGGGCGGCAGCAGCCGTCGCGCCGAGGAGGCATCGCGCACCTCCAGCGCGACCTCGCGCGCCAGCTCCAGCATGTCGTGGTGGAGCAGGAAGAAGCCAGACAGGCGGAGGCGCCGGATCAGGCCCAGCTCCTCGGCCAGCCGGCGCTCGGCTTCGGCCCGCCGCGGGGAGGAGGGGGGATAGCGGTCCTCCATCCGCGCGTCGCAGAGCTCGGCGAGCCGGCGGTCCGCCGTGGGATCCTCGGCGCCGGGATAGCTGTAGCCGAGGTCACGGGTGAGGTCGAAGCGCAGCCGCTCCCGCGCCAGCCGCACCGACTCGGCCACCGCCTCGGGGTGGTCGCGAAAGCGCTCAGCCGCCTCGGGCGCCGAGAACAGCGCCGAGCTGGAGTTGCCGCGCCGCATGCCCTCGGTCTCGTCCAGCGTCGCTCCCAGCCGCACGGCCACCAGCGCGTCCTGGAGGGCGAGGCGGGAGCGGTCATGGGCGTGCGCGTTCCCCGTCGCCGCGCACGGCACCCCGAGCCGCTCGCCCAGCTCCACCAGCCAGCGGTTGCGCGCGCGGTCCCGCCGCCACAGCGGCCGCTGCAGCTCCACCCGGAAGCGCTCGGGCCCGAAGGAGTCCAGCAGCCGGCGCGCCATCGCCTCGGCCCCGCGGGGATCCCCGCCCTCCCAGCGCCCGGCCACCGCTCCGGAGCCCGCGCAGCCCGAGAGGCAGACCAGTCCCTCAGCGTGCGTCGCCAGCACGTCCACGGACACCGAGGGCGGCAGCGCCTCCCGCCCAGCACCCTCACCCCTCATCCCGCCCTCACGCGTCCCTTCGTGGGCCAGCGTCAGCAGCCGGCAGAGGTTCCTCCAGCCCCGCGCGTCCTCGACCAGCAGCGTGATGTGATCCGTCCCGACGGTCAGCTCGGCGCCGTGGATGGGGCGGATCCCGATCCCCGCGCAGGAGTGGGCGAACTCCATCGCGCCGCAGACGTTGTCGTGGTCCGTCAGGGCGAGCGCCTCCAGCCCCAGGTCGGCGGCGGCCGCGGCCAGCTCGGCCGGATCGGAGGCGCCGTCCAGGAAGGAGTAGGCCGAGTGGCAGTGCAACTCGACATGGGCTCCGTGGGGCCGGCTCATGTGCGCTGGCGGAACCAGCGGCCGTCCTCGGGCTCGCTGAAGACGACGACGTTGCTGCCGTCCTCAAGCACCAGCTCGAAGTAGCGCCGCCGCAGCGGCCGGCTGGTCCACCAGCCGTCCTCGACCAGCCATTCCTCGCGCACCGCGTCGACCGCGAGCAGGCCGACCATCCGCGGCCGCCCATCGGCGCCCACCTGGACGGGAATCGGCCAGGGCTTGTTCACCCCGCCCCTCATCGCCGCCCCCGGACGCGCGAGCCGGGGCTTGTCCCCGGCGAAGTCCTGTGTCGCGGAGGAGGCGGCGTCATTGTGATTCCTCGGGGAAGGGCATCAAAGCCTCCCGGCGCTCCGGCACGCGCGAGCTGGGGTCCACCTCGAGCACCCGCATCACCGCCTCGCTGCCCCCAGCGGCGCGGGCCTGGCGCACCGCTTCGCCGATGCGCCGCCGCCGTTGCTGCTCGGGGCCGGCCAGAGACAGCTGCTCGCCCGCCGCAGGTCCCAGCGCCACCGCCCCCAGGCGCAGCACCGCCACCGGCCCCGGCAGCTGCTCCAGCAGGGGCGTCAGCGCCAGCAGGAGCCGCTCGCGATCGTTGGCCGCCGTGCGCAGCGCCAGCCGCTGGCGCCAGCCGCCGCCGGCCGGCCAGCCGCGCCGAGAGGCGCAGCGCGCGCACGGTCCTGCCGCGTCGCGCGGGATGGGCCAGCAACCGGGCCACCAGCAGCTCCAGCGCCCGCTCGAGCTGCTGGCCCGAGCCGGCGTCGGGAAGGTCGAGCTCGACCGCCAGCGATTGGTGGGGAGCGCGCGGGCGCAGCGGATCGTCCCCGCCCCTGGCCAGCTTCAGCGCCCGCAGTCCCAACTCGCCGAAGCGGTCCGCCACCGCCTCGCGGGGCAGCTCGGCGAGCCGGCCGAGGGTGCCGATACCGAGCCGCTCCAGCTCGTTGGGCAGGTCATCGCCGTCCGCCAGCCGTCCGCTCAGCAGCGTCACCGGGAGGGGGGAGAGGAACACAGGGGCCTCGGAGCCCGAGACCACCCGCGGGCGGGTCACGGCCGCCGCGTATGCGCAGAAGCGCGCCGGGGCCGCCGCCAGCCGCAGCGGCATCCCCGCCCCGGCGCGCGCCTTCTCCAGCACCCCCTCCGTCCCGCCCCAGAGCCCGCGCAGGCCGTCCAGCTCGAAGAAGGCCTCGCCCGCGCGCTCGGACTCCACCTCGGCGCCGATCCCCTCGAACCGCTGCAGCGCGTCCTCCCACGCCCGCTCGGCGCGCTCGGTGTCGGGCGGCACCAGCGCCAGCTCGGGGCAGCGCGCGAGTGCCTCGCCCACCCTCATCCCCGGCCGCACGCCGAACCGCTCGGCGTGCTCGCTGACCTCCCCGATCAGCTGCGCGGCACCTGGCTCGGGGGCCAGCGCCGCCGGCCCCCGCAGCTGCTCGGTCCGCCCGTCGAGCGCAGTCAGAAGGCGAAAGCGGGGAGCGAGTGCGCATGCAACGGGCATCGAACGTATGTTCGTACAGAGACGCGGATCCGTCAAGTGATGCGCTCGAGAAAGTGGTTAGGAAATGATCCGGGCGGGAACACACTCGGTATGACGATCGCCGCAGTAATCGCGTTCTGCATCGTGTTGCTGGTGCTGGCCTTCCTGGCGCCGCGTCTTTCGCGGTACTTCCAGAAGGGCGGCGACAAGCCGCTCGAGATCGGCCAGCGCGCGGGCGGCAAGGCTCCCGGCAAACTCGGCGAATGGTTCGCGAAGCCGTTCGGCAAGTCACGCAAGGCCGTCAGCAAGAGCGGCCAGAAGGGCCGCGAGGGCCGCGCCAAGGCGCCGTTCTAGGGACGTCAGGCCGACGATCCGGCTTTAAGCTTCCCGCATGCCCAAACGGGACCAGAGGGAGCAGACGACCGAGGAGCTGAAGCGCGTCCAGCACGAGCGCACCACCGACGAGCACCGCGCGGTCGGCGAGTCCGTGACCGAGGACGAGGCGCACCAGCACGAGCGCCGCGCCGACAAGGCCGCCTACCTGGAGCGCAAGCTGGCCGAGCGCGAGCGCTCCGAGCGCAGGGCCCGCGGCGAGGACGGCGATTGATCAAGCTCTACCGCGGTCCCCTCTCGACCAACGTCGAGCGGGTAGCCCTCGCCCTAGCGCACAAGGGCCTGGAGGCCGAGTCGATCGAGATCGACTGGGACGACCGCAGCCCGGTGGAGGAGGTCAGCGGCCAGAGCCTGGTCCCGGTGATCGTCGATGACGGCGAGGTGGTCTACGACTCGGCGACGATCCTGCGCCACCTGGAGGAGCGCTACCCCGAGCCGCCGCTGTTCCCCACCGACCCCGCCCGCCGGGCCGAGACGGACATCTTCATCGACTGGTTCAACGAGGTCTGGAAGCGTGACCCGAACGGGATCGAGGAGGAGATGGAGGGCAACTCCTACCCGGCCGCGATCGCCGCCATGTCGAAGCGCATGGCCGAGCACCTGGACCTGTTCGAGCGCATGCTCGACGGCCGCGACTACCTGATGGGCGACGAGGTCTCGGCCGCCGACTTCGTCGCCTTCCCCTTCCTCAAGTACGCCCTGATCCCGATGCTGCCCGACGACCCCGAGCCCTTCCACAAGGTCCTCGACGATCACCAGCAGCTGGGTGACGATCACCCGCGCCTGAAGACGTGGATTGAGCGCATCGACGCCCTGCCGCGCGTATGAGGGCGCTTCCCACCATCCTCGCGATCCTCGCCGGCGCGGCCCTGGTCGCGGCCGGCTGCGGCGGGGACGACGAGCCTGAGGGGGCGGAGTTCCCCGGCGGCGCCGACCCCGAGGCGGCGCAGGTGATCGACGAGTGGTCGACGGCGCTGCGCGAGGGCGACGTCGAAGCTGCCGCCGAGTACTTCGAGCTGCCGAGCGTCGCCCAGAACGGGACGCCGCCGCTGGAGCTCGACAGCCGCGAGGACGTCGTCCTCTTCAACCGTGCGCTTCCCTGCGGCGCCGAGCTGGTCCGCGCGGAGGAGGAGGGCCGCTTCACCGTCGCCACCTTTGAGCTGACGGAGCGGCCCGGGCGGGGAGAGTGCGGCGACGGAGTCGGCACCCTGGTGAACACCGCGTTCGTGATCGAGGACGGGTTGATCGCCGAGTGGATCCGGGCTGCCGACGAGCCCCAGCTCGATGCCCCGGCCGATGAACCGGTGATCTAGGTGAGCCTCCCGAAGAGCATCGGGCCTGCGGAAGTCGCTAGCCGAGCCTCGCCCGCACCCGCTCGATGACGGCGTCGGTGAACTCGGTCGTCGAGGCGTGCCCCTTGAGGTCAGGCGTGCGGATCCCGGCGCGGGTCGTCTCCATCACTGCGTCGTAGATCGCCGCGGAGGCGCGAGCGGCGGCGTCTTCGCCGCGCTCTCCCGCGATGCCGAGCAGGGCTCCGGTGGCGAGGATCATCGCCATCGGGTTGGCGACGTCCTTTCCTTCCAGGGCGGGTGCGGTCCCGTGCGGGGCCTCGGCCATCGCCACGGAGGGGGAGAGCCCATCGTCCAGCGCCAGCAGGATCGACTCGGCTCCCGCGATCGAGCCGAACAGCGGCAGCACCAGGTCGCTGAGCAGGTCCCCGTCCCTGTTCAGGGCGGGGATCACCAACGGGGCGTCGGCGCGGCCCGTGATCAGGCCGGCGTAGGTGGCGTCGATCAGCAGCGGCTCGTAGGCGACGTCGGGATGGCGCGCGGCCGCCGCGTCCATCTCCTCCTTCAGCATCCCCTCGTACACCGGGCTCACCGTCCACTTGGGGCCGCCGTACACCCTGCCCTCGATCCGCTCGGCCGAGCGGAAGGCGTACTCGGCCACCGCCTTGCAGATCGAGCGATGGATCACCTCCTTGCGCCAGGCTGCCTCGTCATCGCCCTCGGCCTCCCTCCACTGCTCGGCGCCATACGCGTCCTCGACCGCCATCCGCACCACCGAGATCGGGTGGTGGATGCCCCCGAGCGGGGTGACGCCGGGGATGCGGCGCCCCGTGCGGACGATGACCTTGCCGTCGATTCCCTCCCTGATCAGGCGGTTGGGGCTGCCGACGTCTTCGGCGCCCTCGGGGGTGATCGTGGCGGCCTTGATCCCGAGCCCTGCCCGGACCATCGCGGCCGCCGCCTCCTCGCAGACGGCGTTCCCGGTCCCGCGGCGGTTCTCGAGCGAGAGGTCGAAGGCCTGCTGTTCGACCTCCAGCCCGATCACGCTGGGGTCGAGCAGCCGCAGGGACTGCTCCAGCAGCTCCTGGCCGGTCTGGTCGCCCTGTAGCACGACTATCGTCAGCCCCGACATGGAGCGCGAGCCTAGTGGCTGAGACCTGTACCTGGTGCGGAACCGAGGTCGAACCGGACGACGGCTTCCGGGCCTACGAGCCGGCGGGGGAGCGCCGCGCGGTGTTCTGCCGGCTCGAGCACGTCGTCCCCTGGGCGTTCAGCCGACGCTCACTGGGAGGCGGGTCCGCCCACCGACGAGCCGCCCGACGGCGCCGGCCAAGAGTCCACCTGCTCCCACTGCGGCGCCGAGCTGGGGGACACCAAGGTGCAGCTGGTCCGCCACCGAGGCGAGGCCAGGATCACCGACGCGTTCTGCTCCGTCGACCACCTGGCCGAGTGGGCGAAGGCCGGGGGCCGTTTCCAGTAGCGATCCGTCCCGGCAAGAAGCGCAATTTGCGAAAACGACGCTTCACACGCTCTTGACAGCGGGTTCACGAGCGGTAAGGTGGCTCTATTGGACGAAGCGGAAGCCGCAAGGCCGAAGCGGAGTTCATAACGAAGGGCCCGGGAAACCGGGCCCTCTCGTTTTCTAGGGACTAGGGACGGATTCGACCGCCCATCGAGATTTGGCCCCCAGCGCAGCCGCCCCGTTCCGCCGCCGCGGTGACCTTCAGATCCCCCAGTTTGCGGCTTCGCGCCTTCACCTGACCTTGACAGCCGTTTCACCGCCGGTAGGGTGGCGCCATTGAACGAGGCGGAAGCCGCAAGGCGGAAGCGGAGTTCATAACGAAGGGCCCGGGCGACCGGGCCCTCTCGTTTTCTTGGGACGGGTTTCTAGGGACGGTTTCGCTGCTCAGGCGGCCGATCGGTGTCCTTGACGACGTCGACCGGCCCGCTCGGATCAGGCTCGTTCCTTCTCGCCATCTCCTTCGCCTCGGGCCAGGACACCGCCGCGGTCCTGGCGATGATCATCGCCCGGATGTAGCCGATCGGGCCCAGGCGCTTCTTCCTGGACCGCTCCTCGCCTGAGGGCTTCGCGGGGTCGGTCATGCCATCAGCCTAGTTGCCGCAGTTTCCGGAATCACGAGTTCACCGCCCCTTGACACGCCCCACGGCCGTGCATAGGGTGGCTCCATTGAACGAAGCCGAAGCCGCAAGGCGGAAGCGGAGTTCATAACGAAGGGCCCGGGCAACCGGGCCCTCTCGTTTTCTAGAGACGGTTTTCCCCGTGCGCGCGCTGAGATTTGGCGGCTTACTCGCGCATAGCGCGGGTTTCCCGCCAACTTCGGGGCCCGGGGCTATTGGCCGGGCGGCTGCTGCTTCTGGCCCTGCGGCTGACCCTGCCCGCCTTCCTTGCCCGATTCTTGTTCCCGAGCCTTCGCCTTGGCCTTCGCCCGAGCCTCGGCCCGCGCCGCCTTCCGAGCCGCACGCCTGCGCGCCTCCCGGCGCGCCTCCGCCCGCCGCTCCGCCCGCTGCGCCGCCACGGTCCTGGCGATGAATGCCTCGATCAACGCCGCGGTCTCCTCGGGGGCCTCGACGTTGGGGGAGTGGCCGACGCCCTCGAGCAGCTCGGTCCGGACGCCGGCGATGTCCTCGTAGGGCCGGATCGCCTCCTCGGCGTCGTAGATCTGGTCCTCAGCTCCGAAGACGACCAGCAGCGGCACCTCGATCGCGCTGAGCCGGTCATCGAGGGCGCGCGCGTCGGTGTAGTCGGTGTCCGCCTCGTCGATGTCGACGAAGGCCGTGTAGGTCATCTCGCGCAGGTCGTCGACGGGCTGGTCGGGGTTCTCGAAGCCGCTGGCGATGTTGAAGTCCGGGGCAAACGCGTCCTGGTAGCCGTCGAGCACGACCGAGTCCGGCGCGACGTCGCTGGCGCGCGACAGCGCGGGGCCCAGGATCGGCCAGTCGCTCAGCTCCACGGCCCAGGGCAGCTCGCTGTAGCTGTCGTTTGGCGCCTGGTCGAGGATCACGATCCCCGCGACCAGGTCTGGGCTCTGCTCGGCGAGCCCCGTGGCGACCGATCCCCCGAGCGAGTTGCCGACAACCGTGGCGCCGGCGACGTCCAGCTTCGCCAGTGCCTCGGCGACCGCACTCGCCTGGTCGGCGATCGCGTACCCGGCCCCGGGCTTGTCCGAGCCCCCGTGGCCGAGCAGGTCGACGCGGAGCACGCGGTGGTTGGCGCCCAGCAGCGGCCCCAGCTCCTCGAACCAGTGCATCGACTCCGTGGCGCCGTGGAGAAGCACCACCGGCGAGCCCTCGGGATCCCCCTCCTCGAGCACCTGCAGCGTCCCGCTCGAGGTCTCGATCAGCTCGGCGCCCTCGACATTGCGCTCGGCGTCCTCGGTCTTGTTCGTGACCGCGATCGCGTTCAGCACCAGCAGCGCGATGAACGCCACCAGCAGAACGAGCAGCACCTTCACCCAGCGCCTCACGGGAACTCCTTCGTCAAGTGGCTGCGGGGTCCTCGCGGGGACCGATGCCGAGCTCGTCGGCTCGCTCGGACAGGGCCTCGATGACCAGTGCGATGTGCTCGTCGGGGTCCACTGCCAGCTCGTCCATGCCGCGCTGCACCTGGTCGCGATCGACGGCCGCCGCGAACGACGGCTGCTTCAGCTTCTTCTTCACGGACTTCGGCTTCATCCCCTCAATTCCGGTCGGGCGGACAAGGGCGCAGGCGGCGACGAAGCCCGAGAGCTCGTCCACCGCGTACAGGGTCTTGGCCAGATCGGTCTCGCGCGGCACCTCCAGGAAGTCGGCGTGCCCGGCGACGGCGTCGATCACCTCCTGCGGATAGCCCTTCTCCTCGAGCTCCTTCAGCGCGTAGCGCGGATGGCCGGTCTCGAGGTCGGGGTAGCGCTCGTAGTCGAGGTCATGGACGAGCCCCGTGACCGCGTAGAGCTCCTCATCGGCGCCGTTCTTGCGCGCGCAGGCGACCATCGCCGCCTCCACGCCCAGCAGGTGCTTACGGAGGGAATCCGACTCCACCCACTCGGTGACCAGCTCCCATGCATCGTCTCGTGAGACCTCTGCCATCGCGCCGTTTACCCTAGTCGCCGTGGAGAAGTTCGTCATTCAGGGCGGGGCCCCGCTCTCGGGCGAGATCGTCCCCGCGGGAAACAAGAACGCGGCGCTGCCGATCCTCGCCGCCTGCCTGCTCACCGAGGAGGAGCTCGTCGTCAACAACGTGCCGCGGATTCGCGACGTGGACTCGATGCTGCTGCTGCTGGAGGGGCTGGGCGTCCACGTCGAGTGGAGCGCCGACAACACCGTCCGCCTGCAGGCCGACGCGGTCAACGACACGCAGGTGGACGAGGGCCCGGCCGCGCGCATCCGCGCCTCGTTCCTGGCGGCCGGCCCCCTGCTGGCCCGCTTCGGGCGCGCAACCATGCCTCCGCCCGGGGGCGACACGATCGGGCGCCGCCGCCTGGATGCCCACCTCGATGCCTTCCGCGACCTCGGCGCGATGGTCGGCGGTGACCCCGCGATCGAGCTCTCGGCCCCCGACGACGGCCTCAAGGCCACGCGTATCTTCATGGACGAGCCCTCGGTGATGGGAACCGAGAACGCTCTGATGGCCGCGGCCCTGACGGAGGGCCCGACGACGATCGCCAACGCCGCCTCCGAGCCGCACGTCCAGGACCTCGCCCGCCTGCTGACCAGGATGGGGGCGCAGGTCGACGGGATCGGCTCCAACGTGATGACGGTGAACGGGCGGGACAAGCTCGGCGGCGCCGAGCACGACGTCTGCCCCGATCACATCGAGATCGCCAGCTTCATGGCGCTGGCCGCGGCGACCGGGGGAGAACTGCGCATCCGCGAGGTCGTCCCCGACGACGTCGAGGGGATCCGCCGTCACTTCCGCCGACTGGGCCTGCAGACGATGGTCGAGGACCGTGACCTGCTGGTGCCCCCGGAGCAGAAGCTGACGGTCCGCGACGACCAGGGCGACGCGATCCCCAAGATCGACGACGGCCCCTGGCCCGCCTTCCCGGCCGACCTCACCTCGATAGCGCTCGCGCTCGCCACCCAGGCGGACGGGACGATCCTGATCTTCGAGAAGATGTTCGAGAACCGCCTCTTCTTCGTCGACAAGCTGGTGACGATGGGCGCTCGGATCACGCTGTGCGATCCCCACAGGGCGATCGTCAGCGGTCCGAGCCGGCTTCACGGCGAGCGACTGGAGAGCCCGGACATCCGCGCGGGAATGGCAATGCTCATCGCGGCCCTCGCGGCCGAGGGAACCTCGGAGATCGGCAACATCATCCAGATCGACCGCGGCTACGAGCGGATCGACGTCCGCCTGCGCGAGCTGGGCGCCCGCATCGAGCGGGTCGCCGCCGAGCGGGTCCCCGCCTGAGCCCGCCTACCCGCTCAGGAGTCGACGAGCTCCAGGTTGTGTAGCTTCTCGATCTGGGGCTCGCCGGGCTGCGGCCCGCCCTCGCCCAGCGCCTTCGCCACGGCAGGGCCGAGGCGCTCCTCGGCGAATTTCGCGAACGCCTCCGCGGACTCCCAGATGTCAACCACCTTCACGCTGCCGCCCTGATCGGCAGCGCTGTGCACGATCATGCCCTCGGGCAGTTCGTCGTCATCTGCCGCTCGCACCTTGTCGTAGTCCTCGATGCTCGCCGGAAGCTCGATCGTTATTCGTACCGCCATCTCGGTCTCCGATCAGCTCGTTTGCGTGGGGAACCCTATTCGCCAAGCCCGCCCGGTGGAATGCGCCCGGGCTCCGAACGCGGCGCCTCCGATAATGCACCCCCCGATGATCCATCCCATACCCCCGGGCACCCGGGACATCCTCCCCGACGAGATGCGCGAGCTCCGCGCCCTTCAGGCGACGCTCGCCGACGTCTTCGAGGAGCGCGGCTACGGCCAGGTGGCGACGCCGGCTCTGGAGTACGACGAGGTCCTGCAGCGCGCCGGGGGCCGCGGCGGCATCGGCGCCTACCGCTTCTTCGACGAGCGCGGTGAGCTGCTGGCGCTGCGCTCGGACATGACCGTGCCGATCGCCCGCCTCGCCTCCAGCCGCTACGCGGATGCGCAGCTGCCACTGCGCTTCTCCTACATCGGCAACGCCTACCGGGCGGTGCGCCCGCAGAGGGCCCAGATGCGCCAGTTCATGCACGCGGGCGTCGAGCTCCTGGGGGCGTCGGCGCCCGAGGGCACCGCCGAGGTCATCGAGGTGCTGAGTGCTTCGCTGGACGCGGTCGGGCTGAACCGCGCCGTGGTCGGGCTCGGCGACGCCGACCTGTACCGCCAGCTGCTGACCGAGCTGGGCGTCGAGGGAGAGCCGCGCGAGCGCATCCTCGACCAGCTCGCGACGCACAATCTCGTGGGCCTGGAGATGGAGGTGGACGACGTGGGGGGCCTCGACCCGGCCGGTCGCGAGACCCTGCTGAGGCTGCCCGGGCTGCGCGGGGAGGCCGAGACTGTGCTGGCGCGCGCTCACGAGCTGGGCGGTGGCGCGGTCGAGCGCGCGATCGGGCGTCTGCAGGCGACCTACGAGGAGCTGGTCAAGCGCGGGGTCGCCGACCGCGTCCAGCTCGACCTCAGCCTGCTGCGCGACCTCGGCTACTACACGGGGGCGATCGTCGAGGTCTACGACCCGGCGCTCGGCCACATCCTCGGCGGCGGCGGCCGCTACGACGACCTGCTCGGTTACTTCGGCCGGCCGATGCCGGCAGCCGGGTTCACGTTGTACCTGGAGCGCGTGCACCTGGCTCAGGCCGAGGAGGAGCGGATCGAGAAGGGGCTGGCATGAGCCCGACCATCGAGGGGGCTGTCCGCACCCGCGGAGACGGGCCGCTGAAGCTCGCGATCCCGCGCGGCGCGCTCTGGGAGCCGACGATGGACGCGCTCGACGGGATCGGGGTGGACACCGCCGAGATGCGCGGCGACTCGCGCGCGCTCGTCTTCCAGTCCGACGGGCTGACGCTGGTGACGATGCGGCCCTCCGACGTCCCCACCTACGTCGAGGCCGGCGCCGCCGACCTCGGCATCACCGGCAAGGATGTGCTGCTCGAGCAGCGCGACCGGGTCGTCTACGAGATCCTCGACCTGCGCTACGGGGCCTGTCGCATGGTGCTCGCCGGGCGCCGCGGCGACGCCAGCCTGGGGGAATCCGAACGGCGCCTGGGGGCGATGCGCATCGCGACCAAGTACCCGCGGATCGCCGAGCGCCACTTCGAGGAGACGGGCCGTCAGGCAGAGGTGATCGACGTCAAGGGCTCGGTCGAGCTGGCTCCGCTCGTCGGCCTGGCCGACGGCATCGTCGACCTCGTCGCCACCGGCCGCACGTTGGAGGAGAACGGCCTGGAGGTTCTGGAGGAGATCGTCGACTGCACCGCCCGCCTGGTCGTCAACCGGGTCTCGCACAAGCTGCGTGCGGAGGAGGTCGACGACATGGTCGAGCGACTGCGCCCGAGCGGATGAGGACCTGGCGATGAAGGCAACGCGAATCGAGTGGGACGGAGACCGGGCTGGGGCCGTGGCCGCCGAGCTGCGCGCCCTGCAGCCGGCCCTCGACGAGGTGACCGAGGACGTGGCGGCGATCATCGCCGAGGTCGAGAGCGACGGCGACGCCGCCCTGCTGCGGCTGGAGCAGCGCCTGGGGGGCGTCGAACCCACCTCGATCCGGGTCGGTGCCCCGGAGCGGGCCGCCGGGCGCACGAAGACGAGCCCGGCGGTGCTGGAGGCCCTCGCGGCCGCGGCCGAGAACATCGAGGCCGTCGCGACCCTCGATCAGGGCGTCCGAACCGGCCTCAGCAACGAACTGGAGTCGGTCACGATCAGCGACGTCCCGCTCGCGTCGGCCGGCGCGTACGTGCCGGGTGGCCGCGCGGCCTACCCGTCGACGGCCCTGATGTGCGGGGTCCCGGCGCGGGTGGCGGGTGTCGGCCGCGTCGCGTTCACCTCGCCGCCGGGCCCCGATGGCGGCGTCAACCCGCTCGTGCTCGCCGCCGCCGACCTGATCGGCGCCGAGGAGGTCTACGCCGTCGGCGGAGCGCAGGCGATCGCCGCGCTGGCGCTCGGCACGGAGAGCGTCCCCAGGGTGGACGCGGTCGTGGGCCCCGGGAACCGCTACGTACAGGAGGCCAAGCGCCAGCTGGCCGGCCGCGTGCGCATCGACGGCATCGCGGGGCCGAGCGAGCTGATGGTTGTCGCCGACGGATCCGTCGAAGCCCGCCTGGTGGCGCTTGACCTGTGCGCCCAGGCCGAGCACGGCGATGACGGCCTGCTGGTCGCCTGCGCCCCCGAGGGGTCCCTGCTCGACGAGCTCGAGAGGCTCGTGACCGAGCTCGCGAGCGAGCGGCCCAGCGTCGGCGATTCGCCGCTGGCGCTGGTCGGCGTCCCGTCGACCGGGGCGGCGGTGGAGTTGGCCAACGCGCTGGCCCCCGAGCACCTCCAGCTCGCCTGCGCCGACGCCGACGACCTCGCCGAGGAGGTGCAATTCGCGGGATGCGTCTTCGTCGGCCGAGATGCGGCCACCGCGTTCGGCGACTACGCGGCGGGCTCGAATCACGTGCTGCCCACAGGTGGCGCCGGGCGCTTCCAGGGACCGCTCGGCCCGGGCACGTTCAGGCGCCGGCTCGCGACGGTCCGGCTGACGCAACGCGGCGCTGCGGAGCTCGCTCCCGTGGTCGCTACGCTGGCCGAGGCCGAGGGATTTCCCGTCCACGGGGAGTCCGCGACCAGCCGTGCGAGCGAATCCGAGGGCCACGAATCCGAGAACAACACATGACCGCAGACAGCGCCAACGCCGACCGCACCGCCGAGATCGAACGCAGCACCAAGGAGACCCAGATCTCCTTGCGGCTGTCGCTGGACGGAGGCGAGTCGAACATCGCCACCGGCATCGGCTTCCTCGACCACATGCTCGACCTGCTCGCCCGCCACGGCCGCCTGGGGCTGCAGGTCGAGGCGAAGGGCGACCTGGAGACGGGCGCCCACCACACCACCGAGGACGTCGGCATCGTGCTGGGGCAGGCGATCGACCAGGCGCTGGGCGACCGGGCGGGCATCCGTCGCTATGGCTTCGCCACGGTGCCCATGGACGAGGCGCTGGCCGAATGCGCGATCGACGTCTCCGGCCGCCCGATGACCGTCTACGAGGCGGCACTGCCCGACGTCGCCATCGCGGACTTCGACACCGAGCTGACGGAGGAGTTCTTCCGCGCGGTCGCCAACAACTCGAAGCTGACCCTGCACGTTCGCGTCCGCTACGGCTCCAACGCCCACCACATGGTCGAGGCCGCGTTCAAGGCCTTCGCCCGCGCGCTGCGCCAGGCCGTCTCGATCGACCCCGACGAGCCCGGAGTCCCTTCCACGAAGGGAACGCTGACCTCATGAATAGCATCGCGATCCTCGACTACGGCATGGGCAACCTGCGGTCGGTCGAGAAGGCCGTGCAGCGAGTGGGGGCGAATGCCGTGCGCACCCCCGATCCCGAGGTCGCCGAGCGAGCGGACGGCCTCATCCTCCCGGGCGTCGGGGCCTACGCGAAGGCGATGGAGCGGGTGCGCAAGCAGGGCCTCGACGAGCTGGTCGCGCGGCGCGTGCAGGAGGGCCGGCCGGTGATGGGGGTCTGCCTCGGCATGCAGCTGCTGTTCGACTCTTCGACCGAGCTCGACGGCGCCCAGGGCCTCGGTCTGCTGCCCGGGCCGGTCGGAGAGATCTCCGCCAACGGCTACAAGGTCCCCCACATCGGCTGGTCGCCGGTGCGCTGGGCGCGGCCCTCGCGGCTGACCGAGGGGCTGGGGGAGGAGACCCCGTTCTACTTCGTCCACTCCTTCGTCCCGCGGCCGGCCGAGGGCTCGGATGTGCTGGGAACCGCCGAGTACGGCGAGCGCTTCGCTTGCGCGGTCGAGCGCCCACCGCTATACGGGGCCCAGTTCCACCCCGAGAAGTCGAGCGCGGCCGGCCTGCGGCTGCTCGAGAACTTCGCGCGCATCTGCGCCAATTGATCCTCTACCCGGCGATCGACATCCTCGACGGCCGCGCCGTCCGCCTGATGCAGGGGGACTACGAGCGCGAGACCTCCTATGAGGACGACCCCCTGGTCGCCGCCCAGCGGTGGACCGAGGCCGGCGCCACCTGGCTGCACGTGGTGGACCTGGACGGAGCGCGCGCCGGCGAGCCGGTCAACCTCGACACCCTGGCGAAGATCGTCGCCGCGGTCGACATCCCGGTGCAGTTCGGCGGCGGCCTGCGGGACTCCAAGAAGGTCGAGGCGGCGATCTCGGCCGGGGTCGAGCGCGTCGTGCTCGGCACCGCCGCCGTCCGAGACCCGGACGTGACGGCCGCGATCGCCGCCGCCCACGGCGATCGCGTGGTTGCCGCCGTCGACGCGCGTGGCGGCAGGGTGGCCGCCGAGGGCTGGACCGCGCCGGAGGGCGTCGGGCCCGCCGAGCTCGCGGCGCAGCTCGCCGAGCGGGGGATCGAGCGCTTGATCTACACGCCCGTCGAGGTCGACGGGACCATGGAGGGACCCGATGTCGAGTCGCTGCGCGAGGTGGCCGAGGCGAGCAGCGCCGAGCTGATCTACTCGGGCGGGGTCGGTTCGCTGGATGACCTGCGGGCGCTGGCAGCGCTGGACCTGGAGAACCTGGAGGGCGTGATCGTGGGCCGGGCGCTGTACGAGGGGCGCTTCGGGATCGCCGAGGCCCAGGCCGCGCTCGGCGACTAGGGCGACGCCCGGGTAGATTGGCGCCCGTGCGCAGGCTGATCGCCAGGATGTTCGGGCTCTTCTTCGTCTTCACCGGGACTATGCACTTCGTCAAGCCCCGCTGGTATCAGCGGATCATGCCGCCATACATCCCGTACCACCGCGAGATGGTGGTCGCGAGCGGCGTCGCCGAGATCGCCGGCGGCCTGGCCACGCTGCACCCGGCCACGCGGCGCGCCGGCAGTGCCTGGAGCATCGCCACATTGATCGCGATCTTCCCGGCGAACCTTCACATGGCCCTGAACGCGGAGGACTACGAGGACCACGTCCCCGGCGGCGAGCCCGCTCTCTGGGCACGCCTCCCGGTGCAGCTCCTGTTCATCGCCTGGGCCTACGCGGCGGGGGAATGGGACGTCGAGGGCTAGCGGGCGGCGGCGCCATCGCCGTCGTCCTCGGTCTGGTCCTGGTCGCGCTGCTGGACGGTAACGAGGAGGCGCCGGTCGCCGAGACCCAGACCATCGAGAGCAATCAGCTCTCACAGGAAGAGCTCGCCGGCGTCACCGCGACCCTCGAGCTGATCGAGTCGGGTGGGCCACTGCCCTACGAGCAGGACGGGTCGACCTTCCAGAACCGCGAGGGCCTGTTGCCGCAGCAACCGAGCGGGTACTACCGTGAGTACACGGTCGAGACCCCCGGCTCCGACGACCGCGGCGCCCGGCGGCTGGTGATCGGCGAGGAGGGCGAGATCTTCTACACGAGAGACCACTACGAGTCCTTCGTCCCCATCGAGTCGGACGTCGACGATCGGCGCCGGCGTGCCATGAGCACCAGCGGAACCCCCGTCAACCCTGAGGCACCCGACCTGACGGCCGCCGCGCCGACCTCGCTCCGCAGCGTGCACTTCACGGAGCGGGCCCCGAACCCCGAGATCGCTGCCGAGAACACCATCCGCCTGATCGAGCTCAACGGCGAGAAGCTGGAGGGGGAGGTGGAGCTGATGGCCGCAATCTCGCAGGGCTTCGAGTTTCCCGACTACTTCGGGGCAAACTGGGACGCGCTCGAGGAATGCCTGCGCGACATGGGGTCGTGGCTGGACGCGAAGGGCTACGCGATCGTGATGGAGAAGGGGGAGGCCTTCTGGCGCGCCGACGCAGACCTCGCCGGAAGGCTCGTCCGGTCCTGGACGACCGCGGCGGAGAAGTGGGTGGCCGACGGCGTCCCCTTCAACCTCGTGTTCGTGCGCTAGGCGCCACTACCCTGGATCGATGGTCCTGAAGAGAGTCATCCCCTGCCTGGACGTGGATGACGGGCGCGTCGTCAAGGGCACGAACTTCGTCGACATTCGCGACGCCGGCGACCCGGTGGAGCTGGCCGAGCGCTACGACGCCGAGGGGGCCGACGAGCTCATCTTCCTGGACATCACCGCGTCGCACGAGAGCCGCGACACGATCGTCGAGCTGGCGCGCCGGACCGCGGACAACGTCTTCATCCCGTTCACGATCGGCGGCGGCATCCGCTCGGTCGAGGACGCGCAGGCCGTCCTGGACGCCGGGGCCGACAAGGTCTCGGTCAACTCGGCCGCGCTGCAGCGGCCCGAGCTGCTGGAGGAGCTGGCCGACGTGTTCGGGGCGCAGTGCGTGGTGATCGCGATCGACGCCAAGCGGCGCGATCCCGGCGTCTCATCCCCGACCTGCGAGCGGCCGGAGTGGGACGTCTACACGCACGGGGGCCGCACGGTTGTGGAGGGGCGCGAGGCGGTCGACTGGGCCGTGGAGGCGACCGAGCGGGGAGCGGGAGAGGTGCTGCTGACGAGCATGGACCGCGACGGCACCAGCGACGGCTACGAGCTGGAGCTGACCCGCGCCGTCGCCGACGCCGTCGGCGTCCCGGTGATCGCCTCGGGGGGCGCGGGCGAGCTCGACCACCTGGTCGCTGCTGTCGAGGACGGCCACGCCGACGCTGTCCTCTGCGCCTCGATCTTCCATTATGGGCAGCACACGGTCGCCGAGGCCAAGGACCGGATGAGCCGGGCGGGGATCCCGGTCAGGCTCGTTGCGGGCCGAAACTCATAGGCTCGGGCCGCGTTTACAGCGGACATGGGGCGATGCCGCGTCGCCCCCCGAGACAGGGAGAACGATGAAGAGCATTCGCAACCGCCTCGCCCTGGCCGCCATCCTGGCGCTCGCGCTCAGCGTCACCGTCGGGATCGGCGTCAGCGCCGGGGCGAAGACGAAGCCCAAGAAGACGGCCGTCAGCTTCAGCAGCACCAAGCAGGTGGGCGCCGCGATCCCCGACGCGCCAGTCGCGGCAGGCCCGTCCGCCCCCGTTCGCTCCAGCATCACGCTGGGCCGCAAGTTCAGGGGCAGGGTCGCCACCGACGTAAACGTGATGTTCCAGAGCACCGGGGCGGTCGCGGGCGCGGCCGACGACCTCACCTTCAAGCTCAGCGCGCCGAACGGCCGGACCAACGTCCTGCTCGAGAGCCGGGGGGATCAGTCCATCGGGCCGCTGACGCTCGACGACGACACGAGGACGTCGATCTGCAACTCGGCGACGGCGACGTGCCGCGATCCCGACGCGACCCTGCTGCAGCCGTTCAACGGAAGGGCGAACACGATCGGCACGGGTGACGAGACGCGTCCGATGAACGTCTTCAACGGCGTCCCCATCAAGGGCGACTGGACGATCACGGTGTTCGACAGCGTCAACAGCGGCACCAGCACCTTCAACAGGTGGAGGCTCGAGATCAAGGGCGTGAAGCCGCCCAGCTAGCCGTTGGGCTTCTGCTTCCGCTTCTTCTTCGGCTTCTTCTTGCTGCCCGGCTTCAGCGAGTAGATGAACTTGTAGCCGGTCAGGTAGAGGCGCTTGCCGTCGCTGATGATCGGGTTGTAGGCGCCGTCGCGGAAGCTCCAGACCCTGGCGCCGTTGGAGGCGTTCACCGCGATGGTCTCGGTGTTGTCGAGGTTGGCGAAGTAGACCGTCTCGCCGATCAGGCTGGCCGCACCGATCACCGAGCCGCCGGCGTCGATCGACCAGCGCTCGTCGCCCGAGCGCGCGTCCAACGCGTAGAACTGGCCGTCGCCGAAGGAGCCGAAGTAGACGCTGGGCTCGGTGTCGGGCGTATCCGCGGCGAGGACGCCGGCGTAGATCTCGCCGCCGGTTGTCTGGCTCCAGGCCAGCTCGCCCGTCTCCTTCTCGAAGCTGTACATGCGCCCGTCCTTGCTGCCCGCGTAGACGCGCCCGAAGGCGACCGCGGCCGTGCTGTAGATCGCTCCGGCACGCCCGAAGCTGGAGCCCTGCGAGCCGGACTGCCACTTGATCGAGCCGTCCTCGATCGTGACGGCGCTCATCGTGCCGCTGTAGTCGCCGACGTAGGCGACACCCTCGCTGACGGCCGGGGCCGCCTTGATCTGGCCAGGCAGGTCGGCCTCCCAGAGGGTCTTTCCGTTGCGCTTGTCGAAGGCGTAGAGCGTCCCGCACTCGCAGCCGACGATGACCTTCTTGCCGACCACCACCGGCGATGACTCGGTGCGGCCCGGCAGCCGCCGCTTCCAGCGCTGGACGCCGTTCTTGGCGTTGATGCCGATGACCTGGCCCGGCTCGAGGTTGGCCAGGTAGAGCATGCCGTCGCTGTAGGCGGGGGAGGACGCGTTCCGGGTCGCGAACTCATGCCGCCAGCGGATCTTGCCGTTGCGCGTCTTCGCCGACAGCGCCTCGCCGTTGTTGTTGATCGTGTAGATGGAGCCCGCGAACAGTACGGGCGAGTACTCCAGCAGCTTGCGGGCGTTGATCCGCCATGTGACCTTGAAGGGCGGCTTCAGGTCCTCGGCGGGGAGGTAGCGGGTGCGCTCCCGGTTGAGCCCGTAGAAGGGCCAATTGGCGAGGCCGACGACGCCCTTCCCCTCCTGGTCGGCCACGTCGAAGGCGGCGTCCTCGTTCGAGACATCCCCGGGGCGCTTCAGGACCAGATAGCCGACGACGCCGGCGATCGCGATGGCAGCGACGCCCACGCCCACCAGGGCCGCGATGCGATGGTTCGCCCACAGATTCTTGGCTGTGCTTTGAATCTTCTTCATGCGTGCGTGCTGATCCCTGCCCCGCAGGGCCCCTGGGGGCCAGCGGGCATGGTAGGAGAACCCGAACAGATGGCCGCCTCCCCACAAATCGACGCCTCCAAACTGCCCGAGCGGCTCGACCGCCTGCCCGGAATCGAGATGCTGCGCGAGGCCTGCGAGGGCGTCCCCGCCTACCTCGTGGGCGGCGCCGTGCGCGACCTGCTGCTGGGCCGGCCCCGGGCCGACCTGGACATCGCCGTGGAGGGTGACGTGCGCGCACTCGCCGACGCGCTGGGCGGCGAGATCATCGTGCACGAGCGCTTCGAGACGGCGGCCGTCACGGTCGACAGCCACGAGATCGACATCGCGCGTGCTCGCGCCGAGACCTACGAGCGCCCGGGCGCGCTGCCGACGGTCAGCCCGGCGAGCATCGCGGAGGACCTGGCGCGCCGCGACTTCACCGTCAACGCGATGGCGGTGCCGCTCGCCGGCGATCCCGAGCTGATCGACCCGCACGGCGGAGCCCGCGACCTGGAGGCGGGCGTGCTGCGGGTGCTGCACGACCTCTCCCTCGTGGACGATCCCACGCGGGCGCTGAGGGCGGCGCGCTACGCGGCGCGCCTGGGGATGGAGTTGGACCCGGCCACCGAAATGCTCCTGCGCCTCGCCGACCTGGGGACGGTCTCCGACGACCGGGTGCTGGCCGAGCTGGCCCGGATCGCCGCCGAGGAGCGCCCGAGCGAGGCGCTGAGCCTGATCGTGGAGTGGGGGGTGCTCGACCTCGGCACCGGCCCCCGCCTGGCGGCCGCCCTGGAGCGCCTCTTCTCCTCGAGCGCCGAGTGGCGCGAATTCGCCAACCGCGACACCGCCATCCTGCTCGCCGTCGCGCCGGGCGAGCACCCGCAGCGCCTTCGCCAGCGCTCCGCGAAGCTCGCCCGCCACGCCCGGCCGGACTCACCCGCCGAGGTCCAGGTCCTCGCCCACGACCACATCCCCGAGGTGTTGGCGATCGCCCGCGCCGCGGGGGCGGACTGGCTCGACGACTACGCCGCGCGCCTGCGCCACGTCGAGCTCGAGATCGACGGCTACGACCTGGTCGAGGCCGGGGTCCCGGAGGGACCGGCGATCGGGCGCGGCCTCAACGCGGCCCTGGCCGCGAAGCTCGACGGCGAGGCCTCGGGGCACGAGCAGGAGCTGCGGATAGCCCTGGACGCCGCCGAGGCCGGCTGAGCAATTCCTCATCCTGGAACCACCTCCCCACTAGCCTCAACTCGATGCGGTGGCAGAAGCAGGACGGCGTGCGCTGGCTGGAAGCCGAGTTGCCGGGCGCACGCGCCGCCTTCACGACGCGGGTCGGCGGCTTCAGCGAGGCGCCCTACGAGGAGCTCAACGTCGCGATAAAGACCGGCGACGAGCCCGGCCGCGTGGTCGACAACCGCCGCCTGATCGCGGCCGCCCTCGGGCTCGCGCCCGAGAACGTGCTCATGGGCCACCAGGTCCACGGCGCCGAGCTCCGCTGGCACGATGGGCCCCAGCAGCCACTGGTGTTCGCAGAGGGGGTGCGGAGCCCCGACGACGTCGACGCCCAGGCCACCGACCAGCCTGGCCTGGCCCCGCTGGTGGTGACCGCGGACTGCCTGCCCGTCGCGCTCAGCGGGCCGAAGGGCGTGGCGATGGCCCACTGCGGCTGGCGCGGGCTCGCCGGCGGCGTGCTCGCTCGGGCCGCCCAGGCAGTGCATGCGAAGGTCGCCGCCGTGGGGCCTGGAATCGGCCCCTGCTGCTACGAGGTGGGGGAGGAGGTGCTGTCGGAGTTCGCCGGGCTGGACGGGGTGGCCGAGGGGCGCCGGCTCGACCTGACCGCGGTCGCCCGGGCGCTGCTGGAGCGCGAGGGCGTCACCGAGGTGGACACCGCGGATCTCTGCACCAGCTGCAACCCCGACCTCTTCTATTCGCACCGCCGCGACGGCGAGCGCACCGGCCGCCAGGCCGGGATCGCCTGGCTGGAGGGCGGCGAGCACCCCCGGACGCACGGCGGAGGAGGTGGCGACTAATGCCGGTCGAGCCGTTCACCGGGCTGGACGCGACCCGCATACGGGCCAACCTGGAGCGGGTCCGGGAGAAGGCGGGGCCCGACGTCGAGGTCCTGGCCGCGACCAAGTACGTCCTGCCCGACGACATGGGGGTGCTGGCCGAGGCGGGGATCACCCTGGTCGGCGAGAACCGCCTGCAGGACCTGGAGGCCAAGCGCGAGCGCTGGAGCGATTCGTTCGAATGGGACTTCATCGGCAACCTGCAGAGCCGCAAGGTGAGGAAGATCGTGCCGCTCGTGCGCCTGATCCACTCGCTCGCGACCGACTCTGCCATCGAGCAGCTCGCCAAGCTCGACGATCCCGGCGAGGCGGCGGTCCTCGTGGAGGTGAACCTCGCGGGCGAGGAGAGCAAGGGGGGCGTCACGCCGGAGGACCTCGCGGGATTCATCGAGCGCTGCCCGGCGCGGGTGCAGGGGCTGATGACGATGCCTCCGTTCAGCGAGGAGGCGGAGGCCTCGCGCCCCTACTTCGCGCGCCTGGCCGAGCTCGCGGGCGAGCACGACCTGGAGCGGCTCTCGATGGGCACCAGCCAGGACTGGGAGGTGGCCGTCGAAGAGGGCGCCACGACCGTGCGCCTGGGCTCGGTCCTGTACACCTGAATCGCGCGCGAGTATTCATAATCCGTGGAGGAATAGGCGCGGGAAAGCCGAAACTGAGCAGAGCATGGCGATCAGAGACACATGGAGACGCTCCCTCGAGTACTTCGGCCTCGTCGAGGGCGACTACATCGAGGAGGGCGAGTACGCCGACGAGGGGGACACCGGCCAGGAGATGGCCCTCGATTCGACGGCGGTGGCCACGCGCGAGGAGGCGCCCGCGCGCACGCTGCGAGGCGGGCGCCGGAGCCGCGAGGCCGACGTGGACGACATCTTCGCCGACGACGAGCCGCGCGCCCGTCGAGGCGGCCGCCTCCGCGCGGTGGACGAGGAGCCGCCTCCGCGGCGTACGCGCAACGGCGGCTCGGACTTCTCGATGCACGTCGTCACTCCACGCAGCTTCAACGACGCCCAGTCGATCGCCGACGAGTTCAAGCGCTCGAAGCCGGTCATCATCAACCTGCAGTCGACCGACCGCGAGCTCTCCAAGCGCCTGATCGACTTCGCCTCGGGCATGACCTACGCGCTCGGCGGCGGCATGCAGCGCGTCAGCCAGGGAATCTTCCTGCTCACACCCGCCAACGTCGAGGTCTCGGCCGAGGAGAAGGCCCGCATCCTCGAGGGCGGGTTCTTCAACCAGTCCTAGATTCGGCCCGCCACTAGAGTGCGGGCGATGAAGCTCGGATTCATCGGGGCCGGGAACATGGCGACCGGGATGGCTCGCGGACTGGCGCAGGCGAAGGGCGAGCCCGGGGCGCCCGAGTCGATGCTGTTCGCCGACGCCGACCCCAAGCGCGCAAGCGAGCTCGCCGCCGAGGTCGACGGCGAGGCGCTGGACTCGAACCGTGCGGTGGCCGACGCCGCCGACGTGGTGCTGCTGGCCGTGAAGCCGAACGTGCTCGACGAGGTAGCCCCGGACCTGGTCGAGGCCGGCAAGCCCGTGATCTCCATCCTCGCCGGGACCTCGCTGGAACGCCTGCAGCAGGCGCTCCCGGGCGTCGACCTGGTTCGGGTGATGCCCAACCTGGGAGCACAGCTCCGCCAGGCCGTGCTCTGTGTCGCCCATCCCGCCGACCTGGGGGAGGAGCCGCGCAGGCAGGCGCTCGAGCTGCTCGGCCTGGTCGGCGAGGTGATCGAGCTGGACGAGGGGCTGATCGACGCCGCGACCGCGCTGATGGGCTGCTCGCCCGGCTACCTGGCGCTGATGGCAGAGGTGTTGGTCGAGGAGGGCGTCAAGGAGGGGCTGAGCGAGGACCAGGCGCTGCGGATGGTGGCGCGATCGATGGCGGCGACCGGCGGCCTGCTGGAGCTGCATGACCCGGCCTCGCTGCAGAAGGCGGTGGCCTCGCCCGGAGGCATGACCGAGGCGGGCCTGAACGCGCTCGAGGAGCGGGCGATCCGCCCGGCGCTGGCCGCCGCCGTGGATGCGTCGCTGGAGAGGGTGCGCGGATGATCGCGGCGCTCGGCCGAGCCGAGATCGCGGAGTACGTGAACGCGCTCTTCCTTGTCTACATCATCCTGATCTTCATCCGGGTGTTGCTCTCGTGGATCCCGCGGATGCCCTACAACCCCGCGCTGCGCGCCGTCGTGGACTTCGTCCACCAGGTCACCGACCCCTACCTGAACCTCTTCAGGCGCTTCCTGCCTCCCCTGGGCGGCGGCCGCATGGCGATCGACATCAGCCCGATCATCGCGATCTTCGTGCTGCTGATCCTGCAGGGCGTCGTCGTCGGCCTGATCGATCCCGGTTGAGCCAGGAGCGGCTGGGCGTCCTGCTGAAGGCCCTGCTCGTCTGCGGGGCGGTGGTGGCGCTGGACCAGCTCACGAAGGGGGTCGTGCGGGAGACGGTCGTCCGCGGGGACACCGTCGAGGTGCTGCCTTTTCTGGACCTGGCCAACACCCGCAACCGCGGGGTCGCCTTCGGCCTGGCCGGGGAAGTCTCTCCGCTGGCGATCGGGATCGCGCTGCTCTTCCTGGTCGCCCTGCTGGCGTTCCTCTCCCTGCGGCGCGGAGCGGACCCGCTCGTGTGGCTACCCGCCGGACTGCTGGTGGGCGGCGCGCTGGGCAATCTCGCGGATCGCGTCCGCGACGAGGCCGTCACCGACTGGATCGACTTTCCCGCCTGGCCGACCTTCAACCTCGCCGACGTCGCGATCGTGATCGGCGTGCTGTTCCTCGTGCTGCTGCCCGAGTACCGGGCGCGCACGGAGTCCGACCATGGCCGCTGACGCCGGAGAGCCCCGCGTCGTCCACGAGGACGAGGCTTTCCTGGTCGTGGACAAGCCCGCCGGCCTCGTCGTGCACCCGGCCCCCTCGGTGAAGCAACCCACCCTCGTCGACTGGCTCGGCGCGCGGGCGGGCGGGGGAGAGTCCCACCGGCCGGGCATCGTCCAGCGCCTCGACAAGGACACCTCGGGCCTGATGGTCATCGCCCGCGACGAGGCGACCCGCAGGGCGCTCAGCGACCAGATCAAGGCCCGCGAGGTGAGCCGGGAGTATCTCGCCCTGGTCGAGGGCGAGCTGGGCTCCCGCACTGGCACGATCGACGCCCCCCTCGGGCGGGACCGGCGCCGGCGCACCCGCCGCGCCGTGCGCGGCGCGGGCGAGCGCGAGGCACGCACCCACTTCGAGGTGATCGAGCGCCTGCCATCCGACACCTACGTGCGCGCGCGGCTCGAGACCGGCCGCACGCACCAGATCCGCGTCCATTTCGCCGCGATCGGCCATCCGGTCGCCGGAGACACCGAGTACGGGAGCGGCGGACGGCACGGCCTCCAGCGCCAGTTCCTGCACGCGGCGCGCCTGGGCTTCCGGCATCCGGGCACGGGCGAGGAGCTGAGCTTCGGCTCCGAGCTGCCGCCCGACCTCATCGACGCCCTGCAACGGGCGCGGGGCCTCTAGAATCTCCCGCCGACCGTAACCAACCCTCGTCGCATGGCGCGGGACGCTGCCCGGGCGCATGTCCGGGTCCCCACCGCGGCGGCGAGGCCGTGTACACCCACAAGCGAATCGAGAGTCCAGATGGCCGAAGTTGGCGTCAAAGAGCTGCTGCAAGCCGGAGTCCACTTCGGCCACCAGACGCGGCGATGGAACCCCCGCATGCGCCGCTACATCTACGGCGAGCTGGAGGGGATACACGTGATCGACCTCCTGCAGACCGACGACCTGCTGAAGCAGGCGACTGAGTTCGTCACCGAGATCGCCGGCAAGGGCGGCGTGATCCTGTTCGTCGGCACCAAGAAGCAGGCCCGCGACTCGGTCCAGGAGTGGGCCGAGCGCTGCGGCATGCCGTTCGTCAACCGCCGCTGGCTGGGCGGGCTGCTGACGAACTTCCACACGATCAAGCAGCGCATCAAGCGGCTGCACGAGCTGCGCGAGCTGAGGCAGGATGGTCGCCTCGACCTGCTCCCGACCAAGGAGCGCATGTCGATGGAGCGCGAGCTCGAGAAACTCGAGTTCAACCTCGGCGGCGTGGCCGACATGCAGCGCCTGCCGGACGCGGTCGTGATCATCGACCTGAAGACCGAGGAGATCGCCCTACGCGAGGCATCGCGCCTGGAGATCCCGATCATCGGCCTGGTCGACACCAACTGCGATCCAGGGCCGCTGAGCTACGTGATCCCCGGCAACGACGACGCGATCCGCTCTTGCAACCTGGTGATCAGCACCCTTGGCGAGGCGATCGAGGGCGCCGCCGGCAAGTGGCGCGCCGAGGAGGCGCGGCGCAAGGCCGAGGAGGAGGAGCGCAAGCGCAAGGAGGAAGAGGAGCGCCAGCGCCGCGAGGCCGAGGAGAAGGCGAAGCAGGAGGCCGAGGAGAAGGCCAAGGCCGAGGCCGAGGCGAAGGCAAAGGCCGAAGCGGCCGCGAAGGCCGAGGCCGCCGCCAAGGAGTCGAAGCCCGCGGAGGAGCCGAAGCAGGCCGCGCCCCCCAAGCAGGCCGCAAAGCCCGCCCCTAAGTCGAAGCCGGCGGCTGAGGCCAAGCCCGCGGAAGAAAAGCCGGCCGAACCGGAGCCTGCCCCTGAGCCCGAGCCTGCGCCCGAGGCGGAACCCGCTCCCGCTGCCGAGGCCGAGAAGAGCTGATGGCGGAAACGAAGAAGAAGCAGAAGAAGGGACCAAGCGCCGCCGACGTGAAGGCGCTCCGCGACCAGACCGGCGCGGGGATGATGGACTGCAAGGCCGCGCTCGAGGAGTCGGGTGGCGACATCGACGAGGCCGTCAAGATCCTGCGCAAGAAGGGCGCGGCCTCGGCGGCGAAGCGCAGCGGCCGCGGCACCTCCGAGGGCATCATCTCCTCCTACATTCACAACCCACCGACGAAGGGCACGCTGGTCGAGGTTCAGTGCGAGACCGACTTCGTCGCCCGCACCGAGGAGTTCCAGGCATTCGCGCGCGAGGTCGCCATCCACATCACGGCGATCGGCCCCACGCACGTCTCGCCCGAGGACATCCCGGAGGAGGAGCGCGAGCGCGAGCGCGAGATCCTGACCGAGAAGGCGAAGGCCGACGGCAAGCCAGACGACGTCGTGGACAAGATCGTCGAGGGGCAGCTGAAGAAGTGGGCCGGCGAGCGAGCGCTGCTCGAGCAGGAGCACTTCAATACCGAGAAGCACGAGTCCAAGACCATCGCCGAGCTCGTCACCGACATCTCCGCGAAGACCGGCGAGAACGTCCGCATCGCGCGCTTCGCGCGCTTCGAGGTCGGGGCGGAGTAGCGCCGTGGCAGCCGAGCCCCGCTTCAAGCGCATCATCCTGAAGCTGTCGGGCGAGGCGCTGATGGGATCGCTGGAGTACGGGACCGACCCCGACCAGATCGAGCGCATCGCCGCGCAGGTCCACAAGGTCCGCTCGCAGGGGGTGGACGTGGCCGTCGTGGTGGGCGCCGGCAACATCTACCGCGGCCTCGAGGGCGCCGCCGAGGGCATGGACCGCGCCACCGCCGACTACATGGGGATGCTGGCAACCGTGCTGAACGCGCTCACCCTGCAGGACGCCTTCGAGAAGCTCGGCGAAGACACCCGGGTGATGTCGGCGATGGGCGTGACCGAGGTGGCCGAGCCCTACATCCGCCGTCGCGCCATCCGCCACCTGGAGAAGGGGCGCTGCGTGATCTTCGCCGCCGGCACCGGCAACCCGTTCTTCACCACAGACACCGCGGCGGCGTTGCGGGCGCTGGAGATCCACGCCGAGGCGATCCTGATGGCCAAGAACGGGGTGGAGGGGGTCTACGACTCTGACCCGCAGGAGAACCCCGATGCGGAGTTCCTGCCCGAGATCAGCCACCGCGAGGCGATCGAGCGGGGCCTGCGCGTGATGGACTCGACAGCGCTGTCCCTGTGCATGGACAACGACCTGCCGATCTACGTCTTCAACATGGCCGACGAGACGAACATAGACAGGATCGTCTGCGGCGAGCGCGTGGGCACCCTCGTCTCGGCGAAGCCGTCCAAGGCCGCCGACTCCGTGAAGAAACCGGTTGGGACTTGATGATGGAGCTGATCGACGAGCTGCTCGAGGACGCCACGGGCCGCATGGGCAAGTCCGTCGAGTCGACGCGCAACGAGCTCGCCACGGTCCGCACCGGTCGCGCCTCGCCGCACCTGCTGGACCGCCTGATGGTCGACTACTACGGCGCGCAGACCCCGATCAAGCAGCTGGCCCAGGTGGCCGCCACCGATGCCCGCATGCTGACGCTGACGCCCTACGACAAGTCCTCGATCGGCTCGATCGAAAAGGCCGTGATGGAGTCGGACCTCGGCCTGACACCGTCGAACGACGGCAACGTCATCCGGCTCGGCATCCCCGAGCTGACCGAGGAGCGACGCAGGGAGCTGGTCAAGATCGTCCACAACGTCGCCGAGGACGGCCGGGTGGCCGTCCGGAACATCCGCCGCGACGTCATGCACGACCTGCGCGAGCTGAAGAAGGAGGGCGAGGCCGGCTCCGACGAGGAGCACCGCGCCGAGAGCGAGCTGCAGAAGCAGACCGACGACTCGATCGCCGAGATCGACTCACTCCTGAAGGGAAAAGAGGAAGAGATCCTCGAGGTATGAGGCGTCTCGCTCGCCCGTGAGCGCCCAGTACGTCGCGATCATCACCGACGGGAACGGCCGCTGGGCGCAGCAGCGCGACCTGCCCGTCGTCGAGGGCCACAGCGCCGGCGCCGACACGGTCAAGGCGCGTCTCAGGGACGCCGTCGAGCTGGGGATCCGGGAGCTGACGGTGTATTCCTTCTCGACCGAGAACTGGTCGCGCCCGCGCGAGGAGGTCGACGGACTGATGGCGATGTTCGCGGATCGGATCGACGGCGAGACGCCCGAGCTGAACCAGGAGGGCGTGCGCATGCGCTTCATCGGGCGCCGCGACGGCGTCTCCGACGAGCTCCAGGAGCGGATGGATTGGGCCGAGGCCGAGACCAAGGGCAACGACCGCATCACGCTGTTCGTCGCGTTCAATTACGGGGGCAGGGCGGAGATCATCGACGCGGCCCGCGCGTTCGAGGGCGGCGACGAGGAGGAGTTCCGGCGGGGCCTGTACGCGCCCGAGATGCACGACCCCGACCTGCTGATTCGCACCAGCGGGGAGCAGCGGATCTCCAATTACCTGCTGTGGCAGTGCGCGTACTCGGAGTTCGTCTTCCGCGAAGAGCTCTGGCCGGACTTCGGGCGGGAGGCGTTCGAGGACTCGCTGCGCATCTACGAGGAGCGCCAGCGGCGTTTCGGGGCGAGGTGATGGACGCATGAGCCCACCGCCCATGGACGACCTCGATCCGCCGACGTTCCGCTTCCGCCGCAGGGGCGGGAAGGCGACGGAGGAGGACGCGCCGGGCCAGGAGCCCGATCCCGACGCCTCGCAGGCCGAGGAGGCCGAGCCGCCTCAGATCAGGATCGAACGGCGGCACACCCGAGAGAAGAGGGAGGCTCGGGCCGAACGGCTGCCGCGATGGCGGCGCCTGCCCTTCGCCCGCTCGGAGACCTCGGCCCGCGTGCTCGTCGCCGTCCCCTGGGTCATCTTCGCGATCGTCATCGTCGTCGTCGGAGGCGAGCTGTTCATGCTTTCGATGATCGGCCTGGGCGTGCTGGGCCTGCGCGAGTACTTCCGCATGACCGAACGGGCGCGCCCGGTGATGCTGCCGGCGTACCTGGTCGTGGCGGGAATGATCGTGGCGGCCCATTACGGGTCGGCCTTCCAGATCCTCCTGGCCCTGGCCGCGAGCTTTCCCCTGATCTTCATCTTCGCCGCCGCCAGGGAGTCCCACGACCGGGTCACCACCTCGATGGCGGTGACGATGATGGGAATCCTCTGGCTGGGGATCGGCCTCTCGCACGCGGTGCTCCTGCGCGACCTCCCCGACCACGGAGCGGCGCTGCTGGTCGACGTGCTGGTCGCCACCTTCCTCGGCGACACGGCCGCCTATGGCGCCGGGCGCCTGTTCGGCTCTCGGAAGATCTCGCCCCGGATCTCCCCCAACAAGACGCTGGAGGGCCTGATCGGGGGCTTCATCGGCGGCACCATGGGCTTCTGGCTCGCGGGGCTCTACCAGGACTGGCTGTCCGGCATCGATGCCCTGCTGATGGGCATGTGCGTGGCGGCGGTTGCGCCGATCGGGGACCTGTTCGCCTCGATGGTCAAGCGCGACCTTGCGATCAAGGACACCGGCACGCTGTTCGGCCCCCATGGGGGCCTGATCGACCGCCTCGACGCGGTCCTGTTCACCGTCGTGGTCGGCTACTACCTGTCGATCGCGTTCGTGTACTAGCGCACGAACCGCGAAATTCGGGGCGCAGGGCGCAACTCCGGCGTCGGTACCCGGTTTTGGGAGGGACTGGCAACCAACGCATGAAAGGGAGTGGAATCGAATGCGGAAGTTGAAGCTGAGGCGCCCCTCGCCGGCGATGATCGTCGGGATGGTGGCTCTGATCGCGGCCCTCGGGGGAACGGCTTACGCCGCGAAGAAGATCACCTACAAGGGGCTGGACAAGGACGCGCGTCTGAAGGTGCTGCCGTTCAGCAAGTCGCAGACGGGCGCCAGCACGTGCAACCCGACCGCGGCCGGGACCTACGTCGACTGTCTGACGCTGAGCGTCGACGGCTCGACCGGATTCCCGCGCAAGTACTACATCGCGTTCAACGGCACGTTCGACGGCATCGGCGGGATCTCGCGCGGCGACTGTCGCCTCGAGGCCGACAACGCCCCGATCGCCGGCACGACGATCAGGATCGAGACGCCGACGCACGCCGGTGAGCACGGCGAGGGCTACGGAATCAACGTGATCACCGCGCCGCTCGGCGGGAAGCACACCCTCTCCGTCGCCTGCAACGAGAACGCGGGCGACCTGCGGGTCCATCAGTACCAGCTGTCGGCCTTCCAGGTCCGCTAGCTAGGCAGGGGAATCGGGACGCGGGGTGAGGCTGCGTTAGCCTCACCCCGCTGACCGACCTGAGCGAACAGAAGGCTCCGGCGAGGGGGGCGAAGCCGGGCTTCTATCCCGACCCGCTCGGCACGCCCCGCGCGCGCTGGTGGGACGGCGACGCGTGGACGATGCGCGTCGGCCCGCGGACGCCGGAGGGAGCACCCAAGGGCAAGCCGGTACCGGCCCCCGAGAGCAAGCCCACGAATCCGTGGGCGGTAGCGGGGGCGATCGCCGCGGCCTGCCTGGCCGTGCTGCTCCTGCTCGGAGGCTGCGCGGCGCTGATCGTCGTCGGCGTCAACGAGGTGGAGGACGAGATCGACGAGCGCGCGATCACCAAGGCGGAGTACGACCTGATCGAGCCCGGCACGCCCGAATCCGTCGTCAGGGCGCGGCTGGGCGAGCCGCTGAGCGAGGAGTCGTTCAGGCGCCGCCAACTGGAATGCGTCTACTACGCGCAGGAGGACGAGGGCCTGTTCGGAATCGACGATTTCCAGTTCTGCTTCCGCAACGGTGTGGTGGTGTCGAAGTCGTTCGACTCGAAGACCTTCGACTGACGCGTCGGCAGCCGCTATTAGGGGGCGCTGAGACCCGTCCCTACACTGGGCGGCCGCCATGATGGTGATCGAGAGATGAAGAGGGTCCTGATACTCGGCTCCACCGGGTCGATCGGAACGCAGGCGCTGGAGGTCGTTGCGGCCGCGGACGGGCAATTCCAGGTTGCCGGGCTCTCCGCGGGCTCGAGCTGGGAGCAGGTGCTGGAGCAGGCCAAGCAGCACGGCGCTCCCGCCGTGGCGCTGGCCGACCCCGAGGCGGCGGAACGGGCCGCGAAGGAGTGGGGTGGAAGGGTGCTCGCCGGCGACGAGGGCGTGCGCGAACTGATCGCCGAGTCGGACCCCGACCTCGTCGTCAATGCGATCGTCGGCGCGGCGGGGCTGGGTCCGACGATCGTGGCGCTGACCGCGGGGATCGACGTGGCGCTGGCCAACAAGGAATCGCTGGTGATCGGCGGCGAGCTGGTCACCGCGCTCGCCGAGGCCACCGACGCCCGCCTGATCCCCGTGGACTCCGAGCACTCGGCGCTCTATCAGCTGATCCGCTCCGAGCCGGCGCCGGGGACGGTGACGCGCCTGGTCCTGACCGCCTCAGGCGGGCCGTTCCGCGGACGAACCGACCTGTCCGGGGTCACCCCCGACGACGCGCTCGCCCACCCGACCTGGGACATGGGGGGCCGCATCACGATCGACTCCGCGACCCTGATCAACAAGGGCTTCGAGATGATCGAGGCCCACCACCTCTTCGACGTCCCCTACGAGCGCATCGACGTGGTCGTCCATCCGCAGTCGATCGTCCACTCGCTGGTCCACCTCAACGACGGCGCCTCGCTCGCCCACCTCGGCTATCCCGACATGAGGGTGCCGATCTCCTACGCGATGCACCTGCCCGAGCGGGCCGACGTCGACGTGCCGACGCTCGACCTGGCCGACGTCGGAAGCCTCGAGTTCGAGCCGCCCGACGCGACGACCTTCCCCTGCCTGCGCCTGGCCCGCGAGGCGGGCGAGGTGGGGGGAACGGCTCCCTGCGTGCTCAACGCGTCCGACGAGGTGGCGGTGGGGGCGTTCCTGGAAGGCCGCATCCCCTTCACCGGCATCGCCGAGGTGATCGACCGCTGCCTGGACGAGGTGCCCACGGGCTCGGCGGGCCATTTCGAGCAGCTGTTCGTGACCGACGCCGCCGCCCGCGAACACGCGAAGGGCCTGATCGAAGGCCTGGCCGTCACGTGATCGGAACAGCATCATGAGCTGGCTCCTGGCCTTCGCGGGGTTCGCCCTGCTGATCATCCTGCACGAGTTCGGGCACTTCATCGCCGCGAAGTGGACCGGCATGCGGGTCGAGCGCTTCTTCCTCTTCTTCCCGCCGAAGCTGTGGAGCTTCAAGCGCGGAGAGACCGAGTACGGGATCGGCTGGCTGCCCCTGGGAGGCTTCGTGAAGATCACCGGCATGAACCCGGACGAGGTGGACCCTCCTCCCGGCCAGGAGGACCGTGTGAAGGAGGTCGGGTTCCTGGAGAAGGTCGAGTCCGTCGACCAGTCGCCGGATCCCGACGTGAGCGTCCCGGGGCAGCCCCTGTCGCCCGAGCTGCGCGAGCGCGCCTACTACAACCAGCCGGTCTGGAAGCGGATCGTCGTGATCGCGGCCGGCCCGGCGATGAACATCCTGGTCGCGTTCGTGCTGCTGTTCGGCCTCGCGTACACGGCCGAGGAGATCTCGGGGCCCGGCCTGGAGATCGCGGAACTGACCACCAACTCCCCGGCGAAGGGCCTTTTGCAGGAGGGCGACTCGGTCGTCTCCATCGACGGCATGGCCGTGACCAACCAGAACGGCGACGAGCGCGCCGACACCTTCCGCAACCAGATCGGCACCCACACGTGCGCCGGCGCGCCGACCGAGGGCTGCGAGGCGAGCACGCCGGTGCAGGTCGTGGTCGAGCGCGACGGGCAGCGGGTTCCGGTCACGGTGACCCCCCGCTACGACCCGGGCGCCGAGCAGGCCCTGATGGGCGTCCGCTTCGAGCCGACCGACATCACCTCTCTGGACCCCTCACCCGCCGGGGCGGCTGAATTCGCGGTGGATCGCATGTGGTACGTGACCAGCCAGACGGTCACGATCCTGGCCCGAATCCTCGACCCCGAGCAGCGCGAGCAGATCTCCGGCGTCGTCGGCAGCTACGAGGCGACCCGCCAGGCGATCAACCTCGACGCCCAGCTCGCGATCGGCCTCCTCGCCGTCATCAGCCTGTCGCTCGCGATCATCAACCTGTTCCCGTTCCTTGCCGCTCGGACGGCGGGCACATCTTCTGGAGCGTGGTCGAGAAAATCCGGGGGCGGAGGGTCGCGTTCAGCGTGATGGAGAAGAGCGGCGCGATCGGTTTCGTGCTGATCCTGTTGCTTGCGTTCATCGGGCTCACGAACGACATCGATCGCCTGACCAGCGACGAGGGCCTGGGCATCCGCGAGCGCTAGCCAGAGAGGTCGCCGCTCCGGTAGCTTTCTCCCCGCTACCACGAGGAGGAGGAGACCCGGTGGAAGTCACTACTGCTGAGCGCTACGCGAGCGGCGGGGAGCTGCCAGATCCCACGGCGCCGAACCTGGTGAAGGCGTTCTACGCGACCGTCGACAAGCTGGGCGACGACGTCGCGATCCGCACGCAGGACGACTCGTACTCGATCAGCTGGAACGACCTGCGCGACCGCGTGCATCGGATCGCCGGCGGCCTCGCGAAGCTGGGCGTGAAGAAGGGCGACACGGTCGCCCTGATGCTCAACAACCGGCCCGAGTTCATGCCCTGCGACCTCGCCGTGGTCTCGCTGGGCGGCGTGCCGTTCTCCGTCTACCAGACCTCCTCCCCCGAGCAGATCCAGTACGTCTGCGACCACGCCAAGGCGAAGGTCGCGATCGTCGAGACGATGTTCCTCGACCAGTTCAACAAGGCCCGCAAGGACATGCCGGCCATGGAGCACGTGATCGTCGTGGACGGGGACGGGGGGGAGCACACCCTCGCCGAGCTCGAGGCGTTGGACCCCGACTTCGACCCGGCGCCGATCGTCGATGAGCTCTCGCCGGACGACCTGTTGACGCTGATCTACACCTCGGGAACAACCGGACCGCCCAAGGGCGTGCAGCTCACCCACATGAACCTGATGGCGCTGACGGGGGGCGTCCACGAGATGATCGACCTGCCCGAGCGCGGCGCAAAGGTGATCTCGTGGCTGCCCGCGGCCCACATCGCTGAGCGGGGCGCCCACTACTACCTCCCGGTGGTGCGAGGCGTCTCCGTGACGATCTGCCCCGACCCGCGCAAGATCGGCGAGTCCCTCGCGGCGGTAAAGCCGACCTGGTTCTTCGCCGTCCCCCGAGTCTGGGAGAAGATGAAGGCCGGGATCGAGGCCAAGATCGCCGCACTGCCCGACGAGCAGAAGACTCAGGCGCAGGGCGCGCTCGACGCCGCGATCAAGAAGGTCCGGCTCGAGCAGGCCGGGGAGGAGGTGCCCAAGGAGCTGGCCCAGGCGGTGGCGCAGGCGGACGAGGCGATGTTCGCGCCGTTCCGGGCGGCGATTGGGCTGGACGAGGCGGTCGCCGTCAACTCTGGCGCGGCGCCCTGTCCCGTCGAGGTCCTGGAGTTCTTCCACGCGATCGGGGTTCCGGTCGGCGAACTGTGGGGGATGTCCGAGACCTGCGGTGTGATCACATGCAACCCGCCCGACTCCGTGAAGATCGGCACCGTCGGCCCGCCCGTGCCCGGTGCCGAGGTGAAGCTCGCCGAGGACGGGGAGGTCATCGTCAAGGCTCCCTCGGTGATGCCCGGCTATCGGGACATGCCCGAGAAGAACGCCGAGACGTTCGACCGACGAGGGCTGGCTGCTGACGGGCGACATCGGCGAGCTCGACGAGGACGGCTACCTGAGGATCGTCGACCGCAAGAAGGAGCTGATCATCAACGCGGCCGGCAAGAACATGTCGCCCGCGAACATCGAGTCGCACCTGAAGACCGCGAGCCCGCTGATCGGACAGGTCACCGCGATCGGCGACCAGCGCCCCTACAACGTGGCGCTGATCGTGCTCGACCCCGACTACGCGCCCGTCTGGGCCAAGCAGAACGGGCTCGAGGGCAAGTCGGTCGAGGAGCTGGCCTCGGAGGACGCGGCACGGGATGCCATCCAGGCCGCGATCGACGAGGCGAACGCGAAGATGGCCCGCGTCGAGCAGATCAAGAAGTTCAAGATCCTGCCGACCGAGTGGGAGCCCGGCGGCGACGAGCTGACGCCGACGATGAAGCTGAAGCGCAAGCCGATCGCCGAGAAGTACGAGGAGGAGATCGAGGCGCTGTACGAGAAGTAGGGCGGCTGCGGAAGCGCGGTCGGTCGCGGCTGGTACGCGTTACTTCTTGCGCTTCTTCTTCACGCACTTGCCCTTCTTCAGCTTCCGACCCTTCTTGCACTTCTTCTTCTTGGTGGCCGGCGGACTGGTAGGAGTGGTGGCGCCACCACCCGGGGGCGGCGCCGAGCACGTCGTCTCGGTGATCGCCGCCAGGTTGTTGCGCGGTATGAACGCCCCGGCGGTGATCGGAACAGGCGCGAAGTCCACAGCGCTCTGGTTGGTGTCGTCGCCGCTCTCGAAGAACGTCGAGCAATTGGCGGCGATCGAGCGCTCGAGCATGCTGCCGGCGGGAATCGCGGCTTCGAGCGTGCCCATGCCGCTCGGGGGGTTCGACAAGGCGGTCCCGGTGCCCCAGCCGACGCAATCGACGGTCCCGAACACGACGTACAAGGACTGGAAGCAGACCGCCCCGCCGTCGTCCTCGAGGAAGTTTGAGTCATCCATCTCGAAGTCGGCCTGGACGTCGAACTCCGTCTCGGCGTCCGGCGTCGCGACCAAGACTGTGCGCTGGCTCTCATCGTTCGCGGGGTTCGCGTCCAATGGCTCCGAGCCCGACTCGCCCGGGGTGTCATAGAAGCGCAGCTCACTGCCGCCGAACGCCGTGAATTGGTTCTCGCCCGGAGCCGTCAGCTGGAGGACCACGAACTCAGTGGCGGTCCCGGCCCCCGCATAGACCTGCTTGATCCGGACGAGGTGGTGGGCGGCGTCCGCCGACGGCGCCAATGCCAACACACCCATCACGGCCAGAACCGCCCCCAGCAGCAACCGGATGAGGGCGTTCGGCCTCGCCACAGAAATCTCCACCGTCGGCCTGTGCCTTCCGTTCCTCCGGATCCCGATCATCCCAGATGGACCCCGCTCCGACAACCCGGGGCTGGGTATCGGGAACAGCCCGGGCGCCGCGAACTCCGTCCGGGAGCGAGCGTATTATCGAACATATGTTCGATACGCGAGCAAGGGTCTCAGCTCCAGCAGGTTCCGCGGAACCGCGCAGGAGGGAGCCGGCATCACCCTCGACGGAGGCGCCATCAGAGGCCGAGATGCCCATCGAGCGCCTCGAGCACGAGATCGTCCAGCTGGCGGCGCACATCAACGCCGGCACCTGCCGCTGGCTGGAGCTTGTGGCCGAGTTCGACCGGCGAGAGGGGTGGGGGAGCTGGCGGTGCCGCTCCTGCGCGGAGTGGATCGCCTGGCGCTGCGCCCTGGACACTCGTTCGGCGCGCGAGCACGTGCGCGTAGCGCGCAGGCTCGAGGAGGTGCCCCGCATCCATGCCGCCTTCGCCCGCGGCGAGCTCTCCTACTCCAAGGTGCGCGCCCTGACACGGGTGGCGGACTCCGACTCCGAGGCCGAGCTGCTGGAACTGGCCGAGCACGCGACCGCCGCGCAGCTCGAGCGCATAGTGCGTGGACTGCGGCGGATGAGCACCCGCGACGCCAACGATGCCCACGAGCGCCGGCACCTGTCCACATGGTGGGAGCCCGACGGGTCGCTCACCGTCCACGGCAACCTCGCCGCGGAGGACGGCGCCGCCTTCCTGCAGGCCCTCGACGCGATGCACGACTTGATCCGCGCGACGCGGCCGCGCGATGAAGACGGTCCCGCGGAACCGGCCTCGGAGGCTGATACATGCGGTTCCGCGGAACCGCCCGAGCCCAGGGCCGCCACCAACGCCGACGCTCTCGTCGCCCTGGCGGAGGCGGCGGTGGCGGGCCACGGCTCGGGCACGCACGCGCGGGCGGCACACACACCTCCGGGCCCAGCAAACGTTCACGAGCGCTCGGGTGGCGACCGCTACGAACTCGTGGTCCACGTCGACGCCGCGACGCTGACCTCCGACGCGCCCGGCACCGCCCGCGTCGAGGATGGCTCCGCGCTGGCGCCCGAGACGATCCGCCGCCTGGCATGCGACTGCTCGATCGTTCCCCTGGTCGAGGACGCCGATGGGTCAGCTTTGAGCGTCGGTCGGCGAACCCGCAGCATCCCGCCGGCGATCGCGCGCGCCCTGCGCGTGCGCGACGGCACCTGCGCCTTCCCGGGATGCGAGAACCGCCGCTTCCTGGACGCCCACCACATCCGCCACTGGGCGCAGGGAGGGGAGACGAGCGCCGATAACCTCGTCCTCCTCTGCCGCCGCCACCACCGCGCCGTACACGAGGGCGGCTACCGCGTCGAGCGATCGAGCGACGGCCGCATCCGCTTCACTGACCGCTTTGGCCACCCGAGCACTGCACGCCCCGGTTGCCCACCGGCGACCCAGGCGCCCTCGCGCGCGCAGCCGACGCTCGTGGAGCCTCAGCCGAAACGCTGCAGCCCGGCGACGGCGAACGCCTGGACATGGACCTCACCCTGCACATCCTGGGCTCGCGCCCGTACAGCTGGCGCCCGCCGGAGATCCCCGGACGCTCGCGTCCCGCCCAACCCGACTAACTGACTTCTTCGCTCACTTCTTCTTTTTCTTCTTCTTGCACTTCTTCTTCTTCTTCTTCGCGGCGCCGGCCGTGTTCTTACTCGGCTTCTTCTTGCACTTCCGGACGCGCTTCTTCTTCCCGGGGGTCCCAGCCGAGGGACAGCTCTTCTCGGTCGGGGCGACGCTGTTGTTGCGCGGCGTCGGTGGACCGACCACGAAGTCGGCGGCGCTGTTGTTCGTGTCGTCGCCCGCTTCGAGCAGGGTGGCGCAGCCGGGGGTGATCTTGCGGCTGATCGACTGGCCTGCCGGTATGCCGCCGGGGGCGACCGGAGCGCCAGTGGCGCCGGGCAGGCCGGCGCCAGTGAAGTTGCCCCAGGAGACGCAGTCGGGTGGCACCGCGTCCGCGAAGCACACCGCTCCGCCCGCGGCCACGGTGGAGATAGCGTCACCGAGGGTGTTGTTCGTGATGTCCGCGCCCGCCACGCCGCTGTCGCCGATCAGGACCGTGCGCTGGCTCTCCCCATTCGGGACCATGGTGAGGTTCGTGCTTCCCAGAAGCGAGCCCACCGCGGTGTAGTAGTCCACGTCGTGCCCGGTCAAGAAGTTCTGACCCGCGGAGAAGAACTGGAGTTCGATGAAGGCGCTGTCCATGCTCCCGGCCCCGGGATCGACCTCGCTCACCTTCGTCTCGTGGAAAGCGGCGCCCGCATTGGTGGCGAACGCCCCGCTCACGAGCAGCGTGGTCGCAGCGGTCAGAGCGGCAATCCTGCTTCGTCTCATCACATCTCCCCGGTTCGTTCTCCTGAGGTGCGAATCGTGGTGCTCCGCATTTCAACCCTCGCTTGCTACTTCTTCTTCTTCTTCTTGCACTTCTTCTTCTTCTTGGCCGCGTACGAGCGAGCCACCACTTCTTCTTTTTCTTCTTCTTGCACTTCTTCTTTTTCTTCTTGGTGGCGCAGAGCGTCTCGGTTGGGGTCGCCGCGTTGTTGCGCGGGGTCGACGCTCCCAGCGCGAAGTCGGCGCTGCTGTTGTTCGTGTCGTCGGCCGGGTCGAGCGCGGTCGCGCAACCCCTGGCCTGGGTGCGGACGATCGAGGAGTTGTCCGGGATCGCCCCGCCCGGCAGGGTGAGCGGCGTGCCCCAGGGTTGCGTGCCCATCTGGGCGCCCCAGGCGACGCAGTCGATGGCCGTGGTGTTGAGCGGCCCCTCGAGGAAGCAGAACCCGCCGTTCGCGTTCACGATCTTGAGGGCCCCGGCGGCGTTGAAGTCGGCGCCCGCGACCGTCGCGTCGTTCGCAATCAGGACGGTGCGCTGGCTCTGGCCGTTCGCCACGTTCGAGGGGAGGACGAAGGTGCTGAACTCGTTGCCACCGCCGTCATAGGTCCGGACGTAGTGCCCGCCTACGAAGTTCTGTCCCGCTTCGTACATCTGGAGCTCCACGAAGTCACCGGTGTCGCCCGTGCCCTGGTGGACCTCCGACACCTGCATGAGGTGGAATGCGGCTCCCGCGTTGGCGGCCAAGGCTCCGCTCGCAAGCAGCGCGAGCGCGGCGGTCAGCGCGGCGATCCTGCTTCTACTCATCACTTCTCCCCGGTTCGTTTTCCCTGGTTGAGGCGATTATCGGGGGCCGGACGGTCTGATGTCAACCCGATCTGGCCGGAACGCCTAGCCGCCCTCCTCGCACGACTTGAGCGAGTCGCGGCCCTTGCCCCCCTTGCAGGTGTCGCGCCCGCGGGCGCCGATCAGCCTGTCGCGCCCGGCACCCCCGACCAGCACGTCCTTGCCGATGCCCCCGCAGAGGACGTCCTTGCCGCCGAGCCCCTTGACCTTGTCGGCGCCGGCCTGGGCGGCGATCACGTCGGGGCCCTTCGTGCCCCGGATCGTCTCCTTGCCGTCGGTGCCGATGATCGTCGCGTCGGTGCCCCCGCAGGGCACGCAGTCGCGTTCCGTGGGCTTGGCGGCGTTGGGGCTGGGGGTGGGGGCACCCAGAGCCAGGTCGGCGGCGGAGGAATCGCTGTCGTCCTCGGGGTCCAGGCCGAGGGCGCAGCCCCGCGCGATGGTCCGTGTCAGCGACAGGCCCTCGCCGATCGCAGGCGCAGGCGCGCCGGCTCCCGGGAACGGGAGCATCGAACCACCGCTGAACGCGCCCCAGGAGACGCAGTCCGGCGGCGCCGCCTCGTTCAGGCAGACCGCACCTCCGGCAGGCGAGAGCGCGGCTCCGAGGCCCGCGAACGTGTAGTCGGCCCCGGCGACGCCCGCGGCGCCGATCAGCATCGTCCGCTGGCTCTCGGCGTTGGGGACGCCTGCGGTCAGCGTGAATGGAGTCTGGGCGCCCCCCGTCTGGTCGTAGACGACGAGCTGGCTGCCGCCGATGGTGTTCTGCCCTTGGCGGTAGGTCTGGAGCTCCACGAACGCGGCGTCGGGAGTGATCGCGGACGCGCGGACCTCGCGGACGAAGATGCTGTGGTGGGCGTCGGCGATGCCCGGAAGCCAGCACGCACCCACCAAGGCGAGCAGGGCGGCCCTACGCCCCCTCAAGGCCGGACGACCTTGAACGTGTAGGCGGCGGCGGTGGGGTCCTTGTTGGCGAAGGGGTCGATTGCGCGCACGTAGAAACCGTGCCGGCCGTAGGACAGCGCCTTCAGCGTCTTCGGCGAGTCGCACGGCGAGAAGCCCTTGCCGTCGCGCTTGCACACGAAGCGCGACTTCTTCTCATTGGAGGCGAAGGTGAAGCGCGGCGTGGTGTCGGTGGTCCGCTTGCCCGGCCCGGAGGTGATCGAGGTCTGGGGCGGGGTCTTGTCGTGCCCCGAGAGCACGGGCGCCGCGGGCGCGGCGATTGATCCGGCCGCGGCCAGCGTCAGCACCATCATCAATGCCCTCGTGCGTGCACAGTTGCGTGCGGTCCTTGCCTTCATCCCTCCGCCTGAACCGAGAACCTATCCTCTGATCATGGCATCGAAGCGCCAGATCTTCGTCGGCGGCGTTCCGATCGGGGGAGGTGCCCCGGTCGCGGTGCAGACGATGTGCAAGACCGAGACGGCGAACCTCGAGGCGACGATGGAGCAGATCCGCACCGTCGCCGACGCGGGTGCCGACCTGGTGCGCGTCGCCGTGCCACGCGACAAGGACGTCGAGGCCCTGAAGACGATCGTCGTGGACTCGCCGATCCCGGTCATAGCCGACATCCACTTCAACCACACCCTGGCCCTGAAGGCGATCGACGCGGGCGCCCACTGCATCCGCCTCAACCCCGGCAACATCGGCGGCCCCGAGAAGGTCGCCGAGGTGGCCGAGAAGGCGACCAAGGCCGGCGTGCCGATGCGGATCGGGGTCAACTCGGGCTCGCTGCCCAAGCACCTGCACGAGCTGGAGCGGAAGAACTCGGTCGAGGCGCTCGTCCAGGCCGCGGTCGAGTTCGTGGAGATGATGGAGCGGCTCGACTACGAGGACTTCAAGGTCTCGATCAAGTCCACCAACGTCCCCAACACGATCGCCTCGAACCGCCTGCTCGCCGAGAAGATCCCCTACCCGATCCACCTCGGGATCACCGAGGCCGGGACCAAGTGGTCGGGCTCGCTCAAGTCGAGCGTCGGCCTGGGCACGCTGCTCGCCGATGGGGTGGGGGACACGATCCGGATCAGCCTCTCGACCTTCCACGCCGAGGAGGAGGTCAAGGTCGGCTGGGAGATCCTGAAGGCGCTGCACCTGCGCGAGCGCGGCCCCGTGCTGATCGCCTGCCCCACCTGCGGCCGCCTGCAGTTCGACATGGACACCGTCGTCGCCGAGATCGAGCAGCGGCTGGAGTCATACGAGGAGCCGATCGAGGTCGCCGTGCTGGGCTGCGCGGTGAACGGCATCGGCGAGGCATCGCACGCGGACTTCGGCATCACCGGCGCCAAGGACGAGGGCCTGATCTTCGCCCACGGCGAGCCGCTGCGGAAGGTGAAGCAGGAGGAGCTCGTCGACGCGCTCTTCGCCGAGATCGACAAGTCGCTCGACCGCGGCAAGGTCGAGGTGGACCAGTCAGAGGCGGCCGAGGGCGCCGACTGGCTGGCGAAGATCGAGGAGGAGAACGCGGGCGAGCTCACACCCGAGCGAATCGCCGCGATGGAGGCCGCCGCGGCCGAAAGCGGCGAGACCGACATCACCGGGCCCGAGCTCGAGGACGGGGAGCCCTACCTGAAGCCGGTCAAGGCCGGCAAGCCGAACGGCGGCAAGCGCGTCGAGCTGGACGAGGAGGCCTCGCCGACGGCGGGGCGCCGCTTCAGCCGCACCTAGACCTCAGTAGGCCTTCGCGAACACTGCCTCGACCTTGGCCGGGGCACCCGAGATCACGCACTTGGCGTTCGGCTTCAGCTTCTGGTCGAAGGGGATGCAGCGGACGCTGACGCCGAGCTCGCCCATCACCTTCTCGGTGGCCGGGTCCTCGCTCCACGGCGCGCGCACGAAGCCGCCGCTGTCGACGTCGTCGCCGCTGAAGAACTCGCGGAACTGCTCGACGTTCCGGATCTTCGTCGTCGTTCGCGCGCGCATGCGCTTGCGGGCCTCGCCGAACAGCCCGCGCTGGATCTGGCCCAGTGCCCGCGGGATCTCCTTGGCGGCCTCATCGCGCGGCAGCGCCGCGCGCTCCAGCTCCGGGTCATCGCGCCTGGTGAGCGTGACGACCCCCTGCTCGATGTCGCGCTCGCCCAGCTCGACCACCACGGGCGCGCCCTTGCGGATCCACTCCCAGCGCTTGTCCGCGGGCTTGCGCTCCCGCTCGTCGACGTGGACGCGCAGCGGCGCCTTCTGCCACTTCTTCTTCCCCAGCTCGGCGGCCAGCTCGCGCGCCGCCGCCAGCACGGGCTCGGGGTCATCGCGCGTGATCGGCACGATCACGACCTGCTGGGGCGCGACGCGCGGAGGCAGCCGCAGGCCGTCGTCGTCGGCGTGAGTCATCACCAGGGCTCCCATCAGCCGGGTCGAGCTGCCCCACGAGGTCGTGTGGGCGAATTGGCTCTGCCCCTGCTCGTCGGTGAACTCGATCCCCATCGCCTGGGAGAAGTTCGTCCCCAGGTAGTGCGAGGTGCCGGCCTGGAGCGCCTTGCCGTCCTGCATCATCGCCTCGATGCTGAGGCTGGTCTCTGCGCCGGGAAAGCGCTCGCTCTCGGATTTCTCCCCGGGGATCACGGGCACGGCGATCACTGACTCGGCGAACTCGCGGTAGACCTCGAGCATCTGCGAGGTCTCCTCCCGCGCCTCGGCCTCGGTCGTGTGCGCGGTGTGGCCCTCCTGCCAGAGGAACTCGGTCGTGCGCAGAAGCACGCGGGGCCGCAGCTCCCAGCGCACGACGTTCGCCCACTGGTTGATCAGCAGCGGCAGATCGCGGTAGGAGTTGATCCACTTGGCGAACGAGCGCCCGATGATCGTCTCGGAGGTGGGGCGGACCACCAGCGGCTCGGAGAGCTCGGCGGCCGGGGTCAGTGCCCCGGTCGCGGGGTCCTTCTCGAGGCGGTGGTGGGTGACCACCGCCATCTCCTTCGCGAAGCCTTCGACGTGCTTGGCCTCGTCCTCGAAGTAATTGAGCGGGATGAAGACCGGGAAGTAGGCGTTGCTGGCCCCGGTGGCCTTGATGGCGTCGTCCATCGCCCGCTGCATCAGCTCCCAGATGCCGTAGCCCCAGGGGCGGATCACCATGCAGCCGCGCACGTGGTCGAGCTCCGCGACCTCGGCGTCGCGGACCACGCTCTGGAACCACTGCGGGAAGTCCTCCGCGCGTGTGGGGCTGATCCCTGCTTTCTTTCCCTGTGCCATGGGCAGCCCATCCTTTCGCATCTGATGGCGACGAGCTTCCGGCGGCGGTTCGGGCTGGACCGCTCGGGGCCGCCGCCCCGCGAGACACAGAAGGGCCAGCCGCTGCGGCCGTGGACGATCCCGAACCTGGTCGGCTACCTGCGGCTGGCGGGAATCCCGGTTTTCCTCTACCTCGCCTTCGAGTCCAGCGACGGCCACGATCCGTGGGCCTGGGGCCTGTTCTGGCTGATCGCTGCGGGGGACTACCTGGACGGCTTCCTGGCTCGCGCCACGGGCCAGTACAGCCGCATGGGGGCGCTGCTGGACCCGGTCGTCGACCGGCTCACGATCCTCTCGGGCGCCGCCGTCTGCTGGCACTTCGAGCTGCTGCCGCGCTGGGCGCTGGCGGTGCTCGTCGTCCGCGAGCTGGTGATGCTGCTGATGGCTCAGTACGCGGTCCGCCACGGCCAGGATCTGGAGATCAACTGGTATGGGCGCATCGCCGTGTTCCCGATCATGGGAGCGATCTTCTGGGCGATGGTGGTGGAGAGCGTGGTCTGGGACGTGATGCTGATCACCGGCGTCGCGCTCGCCGTCATCGCAACGATCGCCTATGCGCGCACGGGGCTGCGGGCGCTGGCTGCAACAGAACCTTCAACCCCTGGTTGAGACAAGCGGTCGGCGCGACCTATAATCGCGCTCAGCGACAGGAACGAGCCACGACTACCCAAAGAGAGGAGGGCCTGTGACGGAGGACACCACACCGAACATCGGCTCCATGAGCGATGAGGAGCTCAAGGAGCTGATCGACAAGCTCACGTCCGAGGAGCAGGAGGTCTCGTACCGCAGGCGCATCCTGCACGGGCAGATCGACATCCTCCGCGCCGAGCTCGTCAACAGGCTCCGCGACCACACGCCCGACGGCGAATCGCTGATCAAGGGAGACGACGTCGAGCGGCTCAGCGAGATCCTCGCAGGGAAGCACGAGGCTCCGACCAAGCCACCGAGCTAAGGCCACCCGTGGCGATCCACTGCCCCGAGTGCGGCTTCGTCAACGCCGAGGGCGCCAACTACTGCCAGAAGTGCGGCGCGTACCTGTCTCGCCCCGACGGGGCGGACGAGCCGACCACGATGACCTACACGGTCGACGAGGCCGGCGAGATGCACCAGGTCGACATCGACGAGATGGTCGAGAGGGCGGGAGCCGCGCTGGTGATCCGCGCGGGCGGCGGCCGCGCGGGGGAGAGCTTCACGCTCGACGACGACAAGGTCTCGATCGGCCGCACACCCGACGCCGGGGTCTTCCTGGACGACGTCACGGTCTCGCGGAACCACGCGCTGCTGGTGCGCCGCCGCGACGGCCTCTACATCGACGACCTGGGCTCGCTCAACGGCACCTACGTGAACCGGCGCCGCATCGAGTCCCACGAGCTCGCCGATGGGGACGAGATCCAGATCGGCAAGTACAAGCTCAGCTATCTGGAGAAATGAGGTGGTGAGGAAGCATGGAGGCCTCCACGCGTCCTGATCGCCAGTCGAACGGCGGGGGCGGCTCCGCGGCCCGCAATGCGCTGACGATCGGCGCGGTCGCCAAGATCCTCGGCCGCGAGTTCGACGACATCTCGATCTCCAAGATCCGCTACCTCGAGGACCAGAAGCTGCTCTCGCCCAGGCGGACCCCCGGCGGCTACCGCCTCTACAGCCAGGCGGACGTCGAGCGGCTGCGCGAGATCCTGCGCATGCAGCGCGACGAGTTCCTGCCCCTGCGCGTGATCCGCCAGGAGCTGGCGACGGGCGGAGAGCGCAAGGACTCGCGCGGCGGCGGCTCCGCCTCGATGCGGCGCGCCTCCAGCGTCGACGGCGCGGGCGGCTCGCGCCTGGACCTGGAGACGCTGGTGGACCAGACGGGGGTCGGCCCCGACGTGATCAGGGAGCTCGAGGAATGGCGGATCGTGCAGCCCGAGCAGGTGGAGGGTCAGCGGATCTACGACGAGACCGACCGCGAGATCGTCAAGGCCTGCGGCGAGCTATTCCGCTTCGGGGTGGCCGGCCGCAACCTGCGGGTGCTGCGCACCTCGGCCGACCGCGAGGCGGCGCTGCTGGAGGCGGTCGTCGGTCCCGCGCTGCGCTCGAGCAACCAGACGCGCCGCAAGGAGGCGATCGAGAACCTCGAGGCGCTGGCCTCCACCTGCAGCAACCTCGCCCACCTGTTGCTGGTGCGCGACCTGCGCAAGCTGACGGGGGAGTGAGGCGGCCGTGAGCCGGGGGCATGTGACTTGCCCAACGTGACGCGCAGGCGCCGCCTGGATGCGCCGCCCGGGAAGATCTGGCACGTCGTCTCGGATCCCTACCACCTGCCCCGCTGGTGGCCGCGTACCCAGCGCGTCGAGAACGTGACCGAGGGCGGCGGCGACCGGGGCCGCAAGTGGACCCAGGTGCTGGAGACGCGCGACGGCCGTGCGATCCGGGCCGACTATCGCTGCGTGGGGGCCTCCACCGCGAAGCACTACACCTACGAGCAGCTGGTGGAGGGGACGCCGTTCGAGGGCTTCCTCGTCAGCGCGACCACGGACATCCGCCTGGAGCCGGAGGGCGTCGGCACCGAGGTGACGCTGCAGAGCCGCCAGCGCCTCAAGGGGCTCTCCCGCCTTGGCGGGTTCATGATGCGGAGGGCGACCGGCCGCACCCTGGCCGAGGCGCTGCGGGGGCTGGAGCGAGCGGTTGCCAACTGAGTTCAAGTGGTGGGGGTGGGGGCCCACCGACCGGCGCGAGTCTGTGCCCGAGCGGACGCAGGCGGCGCTGCGCGCCGAGCTGGGCGTGGAGCCCGCCGACGCCAGCGAGCCCGTCCCGATCGAGCAGGTGGACCTGCCGGCGGCGCGCCCGATTCCGGAGGGCGTGCGGGCGGCGGCGGGCGGCGAGCTGCTGAGCGGGGACGAGGACCGCATCAGGCGCGCCGCGGGGCGCAGCTACCCGGACCTGATCAGGCTCCGAACCGGCAAGCTCGAGCTGGCACCGGACGCGGTCGCGCTGCCGGCCTCCTCCGAGCAGGTCGCCGCGATCCTCGGGGCATGCGCCGAGGCCGGTGTCGCCGTGGTGCCCTTCGGGGGCGGCTCCAGCGTCGTCGGCGGCCTCGACGCCGTCGCCGGCTCCCACGCGGCGGTGCTCTCGCTCGACCTCGCTGAGATGCGCTCGGTCGAGATCGACCGCACCTCGCTGACCGCCCGCCTGGGCCCCGGGCTGCGCGGGCCCGAGGCCGAGGCCGCGCTGGGCGAGCTCGGCGCCACGCTCGGGCACTTCCCCCAGTCCTACGAGCAGGCGACCATCGGCGGCTACGCGGCCACCCGCTCGGCCGGTCAGGCCTCCACCGGCTACGGCCGCTTCGACGACCTGGTCACGGCGATCGAGCTGACGGCCCCGACGGGCGCGCTGCGCACCCTGCAGATCCCACACAGCGCCGCCGGGCCATCGCTGCGCCAGCTCGTGCTCGGCTCGGAGGGCACCCTCGGCGTGATCACCGACGTCACCTGCCGCGTGCGTCCCGCGCCGGAGGCCAAGGTCTACGAGGGTTGGATCGCGCCCGACTACGCCTCGGGCGTGGAGATCCTGCGCGCCCTGGGACAGAACCACGAGGCGCCCGACGTGCTGCGCCTCTCCGACGAGGAGGAGAGCAGGGTCTCGCTGGAGCTGTCCGGGGCGGAGGGCATGCAGAAGCGCGCCCTCGACGGCTACCTCTCGCTGCGCCGCAGGCGCGGGGGCTGCCTGATGATCTGCGGCTACGAGGGGGAGCCCGAGGCGGTGCGCAGGCGCCGCGCGGTCGCCTCGCGGCGGCTTCGCTCGGGCGGCGCCGTCTCGCTCGGGAAGCGGGCCGGAGACTCGTGGCGGAAGGCGCGCTTCGGCGGGCCCTACCTGCGCGACGAGCTGCTGGGGCTGGGGGTCTTCGTCGAGACGCTGGAGACCGCGCACACCTGGAGCCGGCTGGACGAGCTCTACCGCGCCGTCGGCGACGCGCTCCGCGGCGCGCTCGGGCCCAGGTCGATCGTCATGTGCCACATCTCGCACGTGTACGAGGACGGCGCCTCGCTCTACTTCACCTTCTTCGCCCGCGCCCAGCGGGGCTCCGAGCTGGAGCAGTGGCGGGCGGCCAAGACCGCCGCCTGCGAGGCGATCGTCGCGAGCGAGGGGACCATCACCCACCACCACGCCGTCGGCCGCGACCACGCGCCGTACATGGCCGCCGAGGACGGCGAGCTGGGGCTCGACGCGCTCCGGGCCGTCAAGGAGCGCCTCGACCCCGCCGGGATCATGAACCCGGGCAAGCTGTTCCCGGATGCTGTTCCCTGATTCCGCCCCCTAGGGCGCTAGCCCTGCTGCTGTGGCGCGGCGAGGTCGCACTGCGATTCGGCGCCCGTCGGCGCCTCGCCGCCGGTCTGGGCCGGGATCTGGCCGCGCAGGACCGTCTGGCCGGTGTGGCGAGGCAGGCCCTGGCCGTCGACCGCCTGCTGCAGGGCCTGCTGGGTCTCGGCCGTCGAGGCCAGCGAGACGTCGATGCAGCCGAACTGGGGGAGCAACGGGATGATCTCGTTGGGGATCGCGGCGGCGCCGGTCAGGTTTCCGTTCTCGGTCACCTTGTCACGGGCGAGCGGGAAGGCCGCGCGGTCGGAGTTGTAGAGCCAGACGATGTAGATGTCGTCGTCGTTGGTGGGCACCAGGCCGGTGAGGTTGATCTGCAGCACGGGCTGGTCCTGGGTCTGCGCGAACACCGCCTGGCCGCTTGCCCCCGAGCCGCCCTCCAGTGGCGAGAGGCGCACGATCGTGAGGTCGGCGGTGTCGCCGCCCGTCGCGGTGGTCTCGGTCTCGGAGCCTCCGCCCCCATCGCCCTCGTCGCCGCCGAAGACGCCCGCGATCGCGAGGATGCCCACCAGCAGCAGCGCCCCCACGGCGACGCCGATCGCGATCATCTGGTTGCCACGCTTCGAGCCGCCAGCGCCGCGAACCGCGCCCGTGAGCCTGCCCGCGGCCGACTCGCGCTCGGGCGGCGTGCCGGGGGAGGAGCCCGCGCCCAGGGCCGAAGCCGGAGTTGCGGCCGTGCGGCCGCCCTTGGGCGCAGGGATCTCGGGCAGGTTCGCCTTCGGCGCGATCAGCCGCAGCTGGGTCAGCAGCCGCGCGGCGAGCGCGTTGGCCTCCGGGTCGTTCTGCAGGTGCCGAACGGCGTCGGCGCGGCCGATCGGGTCCGCCTGGCCCAGCAGGAAGTCGCTCAGCTGCACCTGGGCGTCCGGGTCGGCCCCGCCCATCTCGCGCAGCGCGTCGCGGGCGCGCGAGCGCACCTGGTCGGGCGGAATCCCGAGCAGGGAGCCGATGTCGTCGTAGCCCTGCCCGCCCTCGAGCAGGAGCTGCAACATCGCGCGTTGTTCGTCCGTAAGGGCCATGTGAAGCCGGGGAAGCCTAGATGTTTAGTGTTTCGCTCCGATGAACGACGCAGTTCCCAGCGGCTTCGCCGACGAGATCGGCGTCGAGTGGCTCAATCTGGACCCCGACGGGGCCAAGGCGCGGATCGCGATCGAGCCCCGGCACCTGCAGCCGTACGGCATCGTCCACGGCGGCGTCCACGCCTCGCTGGCCGAGAGCCTCACGTCCGCCGCCACCTACGACGCGGTCAAGGACGAGGGCAAGGTCGCGATGGGCCAGGCCAACGACACGGTCTTCCTGCGCCCGATCGGCGAGGGCAACCTCAACGCCCTCGCCGTCGCCCGCCACCGCGGCTCCACCACCTGGATCTGGGACGTCGAGCTGAGCGACGACGAGGGCCGCGTCTGCGCCCTGTCGCGGATGACGATCGCGGTTCGTCCCGCTAGGTGAAGGACGCGGCCGCGAATGGCCGCTCCCTTCGACTGGAGGTGAAATTGAAAGCGCCGCTTCGCATGGAAAGCGGCGGCTTCGGCGGGGACGCATCACTCCGACCTGGAGGCGGTGCGGAGAGCGCGGGCTCGGAACCACTCCGGGGCTTTAACTTGGGGGTTGTCTTGAAAGGGCGACCACGACAACTCGATCCAGGAGGACCGGATGGCCAGGCGAACTAGGACGTTCCTGATCACGGCGGTGGCGGCGGCCGCGGCTCTGATACCGGCGGCCGGCGCATCTGCCGGGACTCTGGACCAGCAGCAGACGATCAGCAACTTCGGCGGCCTCCAGGTCGACAGCGGCAACTCCAAGGCGCAGACCTTCACCGCCGGCATCACCGGGCAGCTGGATCAGGTCGATCTGGCCCTCAGTGGCATGGGCGTGACCACCCCGCTCACGGTCCAGATCCGCGACGGATCCGCCACGGCTCCCGGCGATACGGTCCTCGCAAGCGCGTCGGTCCCGACAACAGCGGTGACGAGCAGCGAGTCGTTCGTCCCGATCACCTTCACCTCTCCCGCCTCGGTCACCGCGGGCACCCAGTACTCGATCGTGGCGCTCAACGGCAGTGTTCCCATCTCCGGCTGGTTCTGGTACTCGGGACAGGCTGCACCCGATTCGGCCTATGTCGGCGGGAAGCTCTATGGCGTCATGAACGGCACGCGGGACAGGCCCCTGGGCCGAAGGCAACCCCCAGGCCGACTTCGAGTTCAAGACCTACGTCGTGCCGCCAACACCGCCGGTCGTGCAGCCCCCCACAACGGCGCCCACCGGCCAGCGCGCCGCAGCGCTGAAGAAGTGCAAGAAGAAGAAGAACAAGAAGAAGCGAAAGAAGTGCAAGAAGAAGGCGAATCTGCTGCCGGTCTAAGCGTCGGCTAGGGCTGGCAGGTTCTCGCTCTGTAGGAGCGGGAGACGAATCGGGTGCCGGCTCGCGCCGCCCTTCGCGTGAAAGCGGAAGTCTCGGTTGCTGGGAGGAGGATTCCCGGAATAGCCGCTTTGGACGAAAAGCGGCACTTCTGAGAATCACGCCTCTATACGTGAAGGGAAGGTCGCCGCTGGGCGTGGTCTGCGACACCCTGCCCGCCGCGAGATACTGCTCGGGCGATGTCGGAGGAGAACGTGGAGATCGTGCGCTAGCCGATCGAGGGGAGTACCCTCCTTCTAACTGGCCCTGCGGCCAACAATTCTGGCGAAGAGCGGCTGTACGCCGATACGCGATCTACGCGACGAGGCAACCCACTCTTAGATGCACAGGATCGACTGCGGGGCCAGTCGCATTGCGGGATGGTTATGCGACCGCGCAGTCCCGTACCCAGAGGGACCTTGGGCCTAGTCACGCATTCAGTCGAGCGCGATACTGCGCGGGCGATGTCGCAGGAGAACGTCGAGATGGTGCGGCTCATCTATGCGTCGCTCACACGTGGCGGCGATGGCTTGATGGATCATGTCGGGCCTGATTTCGTGGTCGACTTCTCGCGACGGCGCGTCGACCCCTTCGTCGTGACTCTCGACCAGGAGGCGCTCGACGCCCTTCGGCCTGGATTGCTTGAGACGTGGGAGGCGCCGCCGACTTGGGAGCCGCAGGAGTTGGTCGACGCAGGTGACAAGGTGTTTGCATTCATACGGACGCGTGCTCGGGGGAGGGCGAGCGGGGTCGAGGTCGACGCGCATGTCGCGAACGTGTGGACGTTCCGGGACGGGAAGCCGGTCGAGTTCACGTATTTCGGCGAGGATCGAGCCGCAGGCCTCGAAGCCGCCGGGCTGCCGGGAGTAGGCGATGTCGGAGGAGAACGTCAGCGAGACGGTTCGCCGCGTCTACGACGCCTTTGGCGAGGGTGACTTCGCGCGAGCGCTTGAGGAGGGGGAGCCCGATTCGTCGAGTGGATTCCCCCCGAGCAAGACGTCCAAGGACCGGTTCAAGGGCTGGAACAGCCTTCGGCGCTTCCTGGAGGACCAGAACGAGGCCTTCGAGGACTCTTCGAGTCGAGGCCGAGGAGTTGAAGGACCACGGCGACCAGGTCCTTGCGTTGATCCGGGTGAGCGGCCGGGGTCGCGCGAAGCGGCGTCGAGATTGATATCCGAGCGGCGCACCTCTGGACTTTTCGCGGGGGCCGTCTCATCCGTGGCCAGGTGTTCCCCGACCGGAGGGAAGCCCTCAAAGCCGCCGGACTGCGGGAGTAGCGGCTCGCTATCGCTTGAGACGAGAAGCGGCCCCCGGAACCGCGGCGGCGAACCGGCCTTTGTGACTGCGCCGGAAGCTGAAGCGTTGCCCGGTGAACGAGCCGCAGCTAGCGGGGAAGCCGTGCCCGCGCGGTGAAGCGGTTGGTGATCGGCAGGCGCCGGTCGCGGCCGAAGGCCTTGCTGCTGACCCGGATGCCCGGTGGCGCCTGGCGGCGCTTGTACTCGGCGCGGTCGACGAGGCGGATCACCTCGGCGATCACCTCCTCGGGCAGGCCCTCGGCGACCATCTGCTCGCGGCCCTGGTCGCCCTCGACGTAGGCCTCGAGGACCCGGTCGAGGAGGTCGTACGGGGGCAGCGAGTCCTCGTCGCGCTGGCCGGGCCGCAGCTCGGCCGTGGGCGCCCGCTCGATCACCGAGGCGGGGACCAGCTCGCGGCCCGCGCGCTCGTTGCGGTCGCGCACGAGCCGGTAGACCCAGGTCTTGAGCACGTCCTTGATCACCGCCAGGCCACCCGCCATGTCGCCGTAGAGCGTCGCGTAGCCGACCGCCATCTCGGACTTGTTGCCGGTCGTCAGGACCAGCCAGCCGAACTTGTTCGAGAGCGCCATCAGCAGGGTGCCCCGGATCCGCGCCTGCAGGTTCTCCTCGGCGATGTCCGGCTCTGTGCCGGCGAAGCGCTCGGCCAGGGCCCGCTCGTAGGCCTCCATGGGATCGGCGATCGGGATCTCGATCAGATTGGCGCCCAGGTTGGCCGCGATCGCGCGCGCGTCGGCCTGGGTCTCGTCGCTGGAGTGGGGGGAGGGCATGACCACGCAGCTGACCTGCTCGGGCCCGAGGGCGTCGGCCGCGACCATCGCCACCAGCGCCGAGTCGATGCCCCCCGAGAGACCGAGCGTGACCGCCTCGAAGCCGTTCTTGCGCACGTAGTCGCGCACGCCCTGCACCAGCGCCTCGTAGACCTCGCGCTCCTCGGAGTGGGGCTCGGCGATCCGCTCCTCGGTGTGGCCCTGAGGCGCGCCGCCGTCGCGGCTGTGGCTGGAGAGCAGCCTCACGCCCTCCCCGGACCCACCGTCCTCGGCGGGGAGCAGCAGGTCGCACAGCAGCAGCTCCGGCTCGAACTGGGCGGCGCGGGCGACCAGCTCGGCGTCCGGGGCGAAGATGACGCTGCGGCCGTCGAAGATCAGCTCGTCCTGGCCGCCGACCGTGTTGCAGAGAGCGAAGACGGCGTTGTTGGAGCGCGCGCGGTCGGCGACCATGCGCTCGCGGGCCGCGCCCTTGCCCCTGGCGTAGGGGGACGCGGTCGAGTTCACGACCAGGCGCGCCCCGGCGGCCGCCTCGTCGCTCTCGGGAAAGCCGGGGACCCAGATGTCCTCGCAGACGGTGAGGCCGATCAGGGCGCCGTCGAGCTCGATGTTCGCCGCCTCGGTGCCCGGGCGGAAGTAGCGGCTCTCGTCGAAGACCCCGTAGTTCGGCAGGTGGACCTTGCGGTAGACCCCCGCGACCTCCTTGCCCGCGAGCACCGCGAGCGAGTTGTGGGCGCCCGGGACGCGCGGGTCGTTGATCGGATCCACGGGCACCTCGTCCCCCGTCTCGGCGCGCTCGGGGAAGCCGACCAGTGCGACCACCCCCTCGACCTCGCCTGCCAGGGACTCGAGCGCCTCCCTGCACGCGTCCAGGAAGTCGTCCCGGAACAGCAGGTCCTCGGGCGGGTAGCCCGAGAGGCAGAGCTCGGGCAGCAGCACCAGGTCGGCGCCGCCGTCGCGGGCGCGCTCGATCTGGCCGGCGATCAGGCGCTCGTTGCCCTCCAGATCGCCCACCGTGGGGTCGATCTGCGCCATCGCCAGGCGTATGGGGGTCGACTCGGCCATGACCCAAGTATGGCCGGGGCGCGGGCTACCCTGCCTCGCCAATGCGACGCGGGGTGCAGCAGATGGAGGACCACGTCGAGCAGCTCTGCGCCGAGCACGGAATCGAGCTGGTCGGCTCCTCGGCGCGCGGGCGCGCGATCCGCTGGCGCGGCGGGCGCATAGCGATCTCGATTCCGCCGATCCGCGGTCAGGTCTCCTACTTCATCGCCCTGCACGAGATCGGGCACCTCGTGGGCAAGGGCCGCTCGGCGCCCCGCCTCGAGGCCGAAGCCAACGCCTGGATCTGGGCTCTCCAGCACAGCGCCGTCGAGCCGACCACGGCGACCCGGCGCTCCATCGTCCGCAGGCTCGAGGGCTACCTGGCCTGGGCCCAGAACCGCCAGTACCGCAGAGTCCCGCCGCGCATCCCCGGGCCGGACCACGTCTTCTGGGCCCTGCTGGAGATGGAGGACGAGAGAGCCGCCTAGCAGCCCTTCGGCCGCGGGTCCAGGCGCTTGTCGCGCTTCGCGAACTCCTGGCGGTTGGGGCCCGGGCCGCAGCTGATCTTGATGTCCCTGGACCCGTCCTTGGCCTGGATCACGTCGACGCCGCCCTTGCCCTTCATCGCGTCGTTGTCCGCGCCGCCGCGCAGGAGGTCGCCGTCGGGACCGCCCGCGAGGCGGTCGTCCTCGGAGCCGCCCAGCAGCCGATCCGCTCCGGCTGAGCCGCGGATCGTGTCGTCCCCGGCGTCGCCCGAGAGGAAGTCGCTGCCGAGGAAGCCGAGCAGGGTGTCGCGGCCGCGGCCACCGAAGATCGAGTCGTTGCCGTCGCCGCCGAACAGTGTCTCGCCCGAGCTGCTGTCGCCGATCACGATGTCGGCGGCGCTGCCGGCGACCACGGTCTCGATGTCCCCGCGGACCGTGTCGCGATTGGCTCCCGTCTGGTCGACCTCGTTGCCGTCGTTTTCGTTGCCCGCGCCGACGGTGATGATCAGGGGCGTGGTGCGGTCGCCGTATGCGCCGACGTCGACCCCGCTGCCGCCGCGAACCTCGTCGGCGCCGGGCCCGCCGTCGAGCGTGTCCCTGCCCGAGCCGCCGTTGACGTCGTCCATCGCGCCGGCGCCCGAGATGCGGTCGTCGCCGGAGCCTCCCTCGAGGTCGGTCTCGATCGTGGCGGGCCAGCCGGAGCGTGCGATCGTGATCAGGTCGTTGCCGCCGGAGGCGGTGACCCGCACGTTCGTGATCGCGGCACCCGGGCAGGTGACCGTGTTGGGGTCGACCTCGGTGCAGGCCATCCCCGACGCCGTCACCCCGGCGGCGTCCGTGATCGTGTAGCGGTCGAGCGCCGAGTCGAAGCTGGCCTGGATCTGGTTCTTCTCGTTGCCGCCGGCGCTGACGTTGACGCGGTTGGTGTTCTGGATCGATGCGGTCGACGCCACCGCGTTGGGCGCGAGCACGCAGCCGATGGCGGCGGCGGCGAGGGCGGGGGCGATCCGCTTCACGACGGGCTTCACTGGTGGAGTCCTCCTGGTCTGGCTACCCACTAACCGCTAGGAACACGGCCTGCGCCGGTTTGATGCGGTGCGGCCGGAGGCCGCTAGGCGCGGCGGCCGAGCCGCGTGGGGCTGAGCCCGGCGACGATCAGGCCCACGACCGTGACGAGGTAGATCTGCCCGATCAGCGCCTCGGAGATGGCCAGCGAACGGCCCAGGTTCGTGGCCGCGATCAGGTCGCCGTATCCGACCGTCGTCAGCGTCGAATAGCTGAAGTAAAGGAAGTCCGAGCTTCCGTGGACCGCCCCGGTCGTGAAGAAGTGCTCGTTCGACAGCGACTGCACCGCCCCGTACAGCGTCCCGAAGAAGAGCCCGAGCAGCAGGTAGATGCAGAGCACCCCGAACATCGTCTGCAGGGTGACCCCGCCCTGCTCGCGGAAGTGCCGGCGCAGGCCCAGCACGATCGCCGTGGGGGCGAGGGCGACCAGCAGGACCGAGATCACCCGCGCCGAGTCGCCGCCCAGGTCCTCGGTGCCCAGGACCGCGCCGAAGGCCGCCACCACCAGCAGCCCGCAGGCGGCGGCGGTGACCCGCACGACCCAGCGATGGACGGCTGAGGTTACGACCGCGGCAACCAACGTCGCCGCCTGCAGGACGACGGCGACGAGGCGAGCGCCGTCCCCCTCGGGAGCGGCGAGCTCGAACACGATCAGCACCAGGATCAGACTGAGGAGGACGAAGTAACGGTGGTGTACGGCCTGCACCGGCCCATCATCGCCACCTGCGAGGACGTGATCGGGGACGGCTATTCTCGCCCAGCCGATGGAGAGCGGAAGCGGCGAGCGCCGCCTGATCATCACGGCCGACGACTACGGCTACTGGCCCTCCTACAACGAGGGCATTCTCGCCGCCATCGAGGCCGGCGCGGTCAACGCCGTCAGCGCGATGGTCGAGCGCGAGTTCTGCGACCCGGCGCCGCTGCTGGAGAGCGGGGTGGAGATCGGCCTGCACCTGGAGTTCGAGGGCCGGTGGGGTCCCCGGAGCGGCGCTCCGGCACGGACCAACCTGCGGGTGCAGATGGATCGCTTCGTGGACCTGTTCCACCGCTGGCCGTCCTACCTCGACGGGCACAAGCACTGCCACGCCCGCCCGGAGCTGGCGACGCCGGTGCTGCAGGTCGCCGAGCAGATCAAGGTGCCGGTGCGGTCGGCCAGCGCCGACCACCGGCAGTGGCTGACCGAGCGCGGCATCGCCACCCCGGATCTGCTGATCGGGCGCACGCGGAGCTCGGAGCCGGCCGAGCCCGCCGAGCTGCGCGAGCTGCCGCCTGGGGTGACCGAGTGGATGACCCACCCGGGCTATCCCGACCCCGAGTCGGGGTCGGAGTACGACCTCGCCCGGCGGGAGGACCTCGACGAGCTGATGCGCCATCGCGTCCGCGAGCGCTTCGACAAGCCGATCTGGGGCGAGGACGTGGTTCGCTGCACCCACCAGGAGGCGTTCGCCTATCCGGGGGGGCCGCTGGAGGAGGCGAAGGCCTAGTCGGTGTCGGGGGCGCCGCCGGCGTCCTCGAGGGTCGCGTCCTCGGAGTGCCCGTTGACGCGCGCTCCGGCCTGCTCGCGATCGGATTCCGGCAAGAAGCGGCGCAGGAACCCGGGGCGGCCTCCCGCGGCCTCTATCAGCTCGTTCAGGGAGGCCTCGAGGTCTTCGGCGAAGTCCTCCAACTCCGCCATCGCGTCGTAGTCGCCGATCAGGCCGAAGTTGACCTGGCCGTCGTAGCTCATGATCCCGACGCACAGGGCCTGGCGCTTCGCCAGCGGCACCATCGGGAACACGGCCTCCAGGCGCCGGCCGAGGATGAAGAGCGGGAACTGGGGGCCGGGGACGTTGGTCACGACGAGATTGAAGAAGCGCTGGCGCGACTGAAGCCGGGCGGCCTGGCCCGCGATCGTGGGCGGGGCGAAGTCGGTCAGCTGGGTCATCAGGCTCGCGCCCATCGCCTGCTTGGACTGCTTCAGGTCTCCCATCGTCTCGATGACGAGGTTCATGCGCTCCACCGGGTCCTCGATCGAGACGGGGAGCTTGGCCATCATGCTGGAGACCCTGTTGCCGAGGGCGCCGCGCTGGTCCTGTGTGCGGATGCTGATCGGAACCATCGCGATCATCTCCAGGCCCTGGGTCGCATGGCCGCGGGCCCGCAGGTGGCGCCCGAGGGCGCCGGCGACGGCCGCGAGGATGACGTCGTTGACGGTGCCGCCGAGCTCGTTCTTGACGTGCTTGAGGTCGGCGAGCGAGGCGCGGACGATGGCGAAGCGGCGGTGCCCGCCGATGTCGACGTTGAGCGGCGTGGGCGGGGCGCCGATCCCCGCCCGGGCCAGGGAACCGGTGGCCGCGGCGGCCTCGGTCAGCTTGGAGATGATGCGCCGCGGGCCGCGCACGATGCGGCGTGCGCCGCGGACGATCTCGCGCGGGCTGATGAGCCGCTCGACCAGCGCCTCGCTGAGGATCTCGGCGCGGCCCGGCTCGGGCTCGGGGATCCACGGGTCGCGGGGTGGGTCGGCTGCCGGCGGATCCTGCTCGAGGTCGAACAGCACCGTCGTCAGATCGACGCCCGAGACGCCGTCGACCATGCAGTGGTGGGTCTTGGAGACGAGCGCGAAGCGGCCGCCCTCGAGGCCCTCGACCAGCCACACCTCCCAGAGGGGCTTCGAACGATCCAGCTGCTGGGAGAAGACGCGCGCGGCGAGGTTCTTCAGCTGCTCCTCGCTGCCGGGCGGGGGCAGGGAGGTGTGGCGGACGTGGTAGGTGATGTTGAAGTGGGGGTCGTCGACCCAGACCGGGCGGCCCTGGCCGAGCGGCACCGAGCGGACCTTCTGGCGGAAGCGAGGAACCAGGGGCAGGCGCGAGTCGATGTGGTCGCGCAGCTCCACGTACCCGGGGGCCGGGCCCTCGAAGATCGTCGTCGAGGCGACGTGCATGTGGGTGTCCTCGTCCTGCTCGAGGTGCAGGAACGAGGCGTCCAGTCCTGAGAGGCGATCAGCCATGCAAGTGACGATCTTGACACACCATGATTCGCACACGATCTGTGCGCCCGGTCACACAGTCTTTGTGAGCGACTCCTAACCTGCCGCGACGTTGTAGGGAAAACGAATCGCCGAGTCGCCTTGACGGAAATCAGGCGATCGGGGGAACCGAGCAGGTGGGGCGAATGGGGCGGTGTTCCGCCCTTAGCGGGAAAGCTCCGAACGAGCAACCGCGAGCCCGTCAGCTAACCCCGTAGGCGCACAGGAAGGCAAGGTGTTTCACTTGCGTCGCTTCCACTGGAGGCGGAAGCGGGCCGCGCTTGCGCTGCTGCCCGCGACAGCGATGCTGTTCATCAGCAGTCTGTTCGTGACCGGCCTCGCGGCAGGCCAGACCGACGCGACCGCGGCTCCACCGGCGGAACCAGGCGCGGTCGTCAGCGGCGGGCGCGCCGATTCCGCGGTGAAGCTGCGGGTCAACCGGCACGTGATGGCCGGCAACGCGGTCAAGTTCCGCGGCGTGGCACGGCCCGGCGGCAAGCGCTGGATCACCGTCCGGGTCGGCGGCAACAAGGTGAGGACCGTCCGCACCCGCAAGAACGGGAGCTTCCACGTTCGCTGGAAGGCTCCTGGCGCGGGCATCTACACGGCGCAGGCGATCGTGCGGGGAACGGACCGGGCCAAGCCGGCCCGGTCGCGCTCCCGGCAGATCAACGCCTATCGCGCCGCGCAGGCGTCCTATTACGGACCCGGCCTGTTCGGGAACAGCACGGCGTGCGGCAAGACGCTCACGCCCTCGACGGTCGGCGTGGCCAACAAGTCGCTGCCGTGCGGCACCAAGGTCACGTTCCGCTATCGCGGCCGGACCGTGCGCGCGCGCGTCATCGACCGGGGGCCGTTCGCCGGCAACCACGAGTGGGACCTGACCTCCGCCCTCAAGGCGAAGCTCGGGTTCGGCAGCACCGGCACGGTGCTCAGCACCCGCTAGTCAGGCGCTGAGGCCCAGATCGAGCTCGAGCGGCCCGGCGCCCTGCGCCGGGCCGCCGCTCGTTCCGGGGCTGGTGGAGGCCCCGCCGTCGGAGGCCAGCCCCGCCACGCCGACCCCGAGCAGGCGCACCGGCGTCTGGGGGTCGAAGCGCTCCAGGAGCTCTCGCGCCACGGCGACCACCTGAGTGGCGTCGCGCGTGGGGGACGGGAGGGTCTTCGAGCGGGTGTGGGTCTTCCAGGGAACCGTCCTGATCTTCAGCGTCACCGTGCGCCCGCGGAGCGCATGCTCGTCGAGACTCGCGCATACCGACTCGGCCAGGCGGGCGACCGTCTCCGTCATCTCGCCGCGATCGCTGACGTCATTAGGGAACGTGGTCTCGCGGCTCTCGGACTTCCGCGCGCGCTCGGTCGTCAGCGAGCTCTCACCGATCCCGTTGCCCCAGTCGCGCAGGGCCGGGCCCTGCCGCGGGCCGAAGGAGCGCTCCAGGGAGCCGGGCTCGGCGCGGGCGAGGTCGGCGACGGTCTCGATGCCCGCCCCGCGGAGGCGCTCGAAGGTCTTGGGACCGATGCCGGGCAGCAGCGATGCGGGCTTCTCGCCGACGGTCGCCAGCCAGTTCTCCTCGCTCAGCACAAAGAGGCCGTCGGGCTTGTCGAGGTCGGAGGCGATCTTGGCCATCAGCTTGTTCGGCGCCAGCCCGATCGAGCAGACCAGCCGCGTCGCCTCCTTGATCCGGTGCTTTATCTCCTTCGCACGTGACTGCGGCACCGGCGATGCGGTCAGGTCCACGTAGGCCTCGTCCAGACCGACGACCTCGACCGCGTCGCTGAACGCGCGCAGCGTCTCCATCACCTTCACCGAGCCACGGCGGTAGAGCTGCATGTCGACCGGGAGCACCGTCAGCTCTGGGCAGCGCCGCCGCGCGGTGACCATCGGCAACGCCGAGTGGATGCCGTGCTCGCGCGCCGCGTAGGAGGCGGTGGTAACGACGCCGCGCGGCCCGTCGTGCGCCACCACGACCGGCTTACCCCGAAGCTCGGGGTGCCGCAGCATCTCGATCGAGACGTAGAAGGCATCCATGTCGACGTGCGCGATCACCGCTTTGCACGATGCTAAGCACGAGGCCCGACGGCGCTCGCTATGTTGAGCCAGGTGACCGAGGCGGAGGCCAAGAACCTCGAGGCGATCTCGAAGGCGATCGACCAGCACAACTCGAACTGCCCCTTTCCGGCGGCCGAGGTGCGGATGAACCCGTTCGAGGCCGACCGCCTGGGCTGGGAGCAGATCCGCGGACTCCCGGTCGTCGGAGACCCGGAGATCGGCACGGGGCGCTTCAAGATCATCTGCTCGCGCGACATGGACGGCGAGGGCATCGAGGAGGCCGAGGCGCTCGGCATCCCGATCGAGGTCGCGGTGCCGTCAAAGGTCCCGACGGGCCCGCACCACTAGCTCTAGCTCGGCGCGGGGGAGAGGTGCCGGCGCAGGAAGTGGAGCTGGTCGGCGATCGCGCGCTCGCGCCACCTGCCGACGTAGATGTCGAAGTGGGCGCAGGGGTACTCGCGGACCTCCGAGCGGCCCTTCGCGCGCCAGGCAGCCGCCTTCGCCTGAGCCGGGGGGGCGACTGAGTCGTGCTCGGCGATCTGGATCAGGATCGGGCAATTGAGCTCGCCGATGCGGGTGATCGCCCGGTTTCGCCCCTCGTCGAGCACCGCGCGCGCGGTGATCTCGTTGCGCCAGGTCGGGCCACCGATCGCCGTGTAACCGGGCTCGGCCTCCTCGCTGCTCATCGCGGCCGCCGTTCCCGGTTGCGCCGCGATCGGGATCAGGTGCGGCTCGCGGCCGCTGAGCGCGCCGGCGGCGTCGCGGATACCGTGGACGATGAGCCGCGCCAGCTGCCCGATGCCGCCGTAGCGGGCGATCTGCAACAACGTGCGCAGACCGTCCAGGTCCGGCGTCTGCGAGATGACCGCCGCGATGTGCCCGTCGTCGGCCGCGACGTAGACGATGTGGCCGCCCGACCACGACGTGCCCCAGAGGACGATTCGCTCGGAATCGACCCCGTCGAGTTCACGTGCGAAACCGACGGCGGCGCGATAGTCGTCGCGGTGCGAGGCCGGGTTTCCGTACTGGCGCGGCTCGCCGGTCGAGTCGCCGAAAGAGCGATAGTCGAACAGCAGCGCGTCCAGCCCGGCCTCTGCGAATGCCTCCGCGAAGGGCAGCAGGCCGGAGTCGCGAGTCCCGCCGATCCCGTGAGCCATGACCACGCACGGCCGCCCGCCTTCGCCCGCGAACGCGTCGCCCTCGCCCACCAGGTGCCAGGCGGCGAGGGTCTCCCCGCCACTCACAAAGCTCACGTCGCGGCGCTCAGGCAGTTACGGGCTCCCCGTGCTCGGCCCGGCCGGCCAGCTGGGGCGCCATCCCCCGGGTCGCGCGCTCGCGTCCGGCAGGCAGTTCCTTGGTGCGAATCCCGTGCTCGTAGAGGTACCAGTCGACCTGCATCGTGTGCCTGGGGCGGTCCGCGTAGTGGCCCATGTAGAAGGCTTCGTCGGCGCGAATCGTCTCCTCCATCTCGGCCTCTGAGGGGAGCGCGTAGTCGCCGTCGACGTAGGCGGCGACCAGCTTGCTCTGCAGCTCGACGAACGGGAACAGCGTCGGGATCACCTGCGCGAAGCCGATCAGGGCGAGGTCGTCGATCCCGGGCCTGAAGATCCTCTTGTACAACGGCAGCCGGTTCCCGGGCGCCGAGAGGAAGTCCTGGTCGAAGAATGGGAACGTGATCTTGTAGCCCGTGGCGTAGACGATCACGTCGATCTGCTCCTCGCTGCCGTCATCGAACCGGACCGAGTCCCCGAGCAGCTCGGCCACGTTCGGCTTCGCCACCGCGTCGCCGTGGCCCAGGCGCAGCAGCAGCTCGCTGGAGACGGTCGGGTGCGCCTCGAGGAAGTTGTGGTTGGGGGTGGGGAGGCCGAAGTCCTCCATTCGGCCCGAGGCGATGTAGGGGATCGGCCTCGCGAGCCAGCGCTGCAGGCCGACGGGGAGGTGCGGCGAGGTCTTGACGAGGTCGCCGACGGGCTTGCCGAACAGGTACTTGGGCATCACCCAGGCGCCGCTGCGAGTGGAGATGAAGACCTTCTCGGCGACGCCCTTGCGCGAGAGCTCGGAGGTGATGTCCACGGCGCTGTTGCCGATCCCGACCACCAGCACGCGCTTGCCGTTCATGTCCATCGGGTCGGTGGGGCCGAGGTAGTGGTGTGAGTGGATCACCTCGCCGTCGAAGCTGCCGGGGAAGTCGGGGAAGCGCGGGTCCCAGTGGTGGCCGTTGCCGACGGCGAGGAAGTCGAACTCCTCAGTGGAGCCGTCCGAGAGCGTGATCCGCCAGCCGCCCTCTGCCTTGCGCTCGGCGCGCTCGACCCGGGACTTGAAGCGGATCCGGTCGCGCAGCGCGAAGGCGTCGGCGTAGCGGCCGAGGTACTCCTTGATCTCGGCGTGGTGGGGGTAGTCCGAGTAGTCGGGCCCCATCGGCATGTCGCGGAAGCTGACGCTGTCTCGCGCGGTGTCGATGTGCAGGGACTGGTACGCCGAGGAGCGGCCGTTGGGGTTGCCGAAGTACCAGTTCCCGCCGACGTCGTCGCTCGCCTCGAAGCATGCGTACGGCAGGCCTCGATCGCTCAGCGCCTTGCCGGCCGTGAGCCCGCTGATCCCGGCCCCTATGACCGCTGTTGTGGGTTGCTCAGACATCGGCGAAGAAGTTGAGCCCCACGCTATCGAGGAACTGCTGTGCCTCGGAGTTGAGGCGGGTCAGCTCGCCCGTCCAGAGCAGCACGCCCATGGCGATCAGGATCGCCCCGCCCACCGCCATGATGGCCGCGTAGTGGCGCTTGACCACGGCGAACGCCGTCGTCATCCGCGTGAAGGCGAGGGCGGTGAGCAGGAACGGAATCGCCAGCCCCGCAGAGTAGAAGGCCAGCAGCAGCGCCCCGCGGCCCTCGGAGCCCGACAGGGCGGCCGCCGAGAGGATCGCGGCGAGGGTCGGGCCGATGCAGGGAGTCCAGGCGAGCGCGAAGGCGGCTCCGGCGACGATCGGCCCTCCGGTTCCGGCGCGCTCCATGAGGCCGTCCACGTGCCACTCGCGGTTCAGCTTGGGCACGAACAGGGCCGCGATGAAGAAGACGCCCATCGCGATGATCACGCCGGCGGCGATCTTGTTGAGCAGGTCCCTGTTGTCCTGGAGCGCGCTGCCGAGCCCGGTCGCCGTCAGCCCGAGGATGATGAAGATCGCCGAGAAGCTGGCGACGAAGATCAGGCTGGGGGGGAGGACCTTCCTCCAGCCGGCCTCCTCGATCTCGCCGGCCGAGACGCCGGTGACCGCCGAGAGGTAGCCGGGTACCAGCGGCAGCACGCACGGCGACAGGAACGACACCAGCCCGGCGCCGAGCGCCGCGAAGACCGTGACGCCGGCGGCGGGATCGGGCTCCATCACAAGGATTTTGGCGGACGCGGCCTTGGCGGCGCTAAACGCGCATCCGTGGTTTCTACGGATGCCTAGGGGTGGAAGGCACGGATGCGATGTGAACGACCCGGCCATAGCCTTGATCCGTTCCAGGCCGACGTTTTGGATGCGTTGGCAAACCAGCGCGGCGGCCTTCATCCCCCTGGGGTCGCCGCGCTGGCTCTTTCCGCCGTTCCACGCCTCATCTCTGATGCATTCCTTGCCATAGGGTTTGCCTCGTGAGGGTGCCGCGGTGAGGGTGAGGGTCACGGCCGTCGCGGTCGCGGCGGCGGCCATTCTGGCGGCGGGCTGCGGGGGCGACGACGGCGAGGACCTCACCTCCGAGGACGCGCTGCGCGACTGCCTGACCGAGGAGGGGCTGACGGTCGAGGCCGCGGACCTGAGCTCGAGCGCGAGCCTGGGCAACGCCTCGCCGGACTTCCGGGTGATGGCCGGCACCGGCGAACTCGCCGACGTGATCGTCGAGGGAAGCGCCCAGAAGGCCGATCGCACCGCCGCCGACGTGCAGGCCGCAAAGGCGAGCTTCGGGGCGGGCCAGACGGTGGTCGTGAAGGACAGGAACGCCATCGTCGTGTTCGAGGACGAGCCGCCCGGCGAGTTCCGCAGCCAGGTCGAGACCTGCGTCGGCTAGCGGCTTGACCCACGGCTCCTGCGGCTAGCCTGATCTTCATGGAGTCGGTCGCCCACTCGGAGCACGAGCATCACGCGATGCCCACCGAGGGACGGGCGCTCGACGTCGTCGCGCTCAGCGCCACGCTGCATTGCCTGACGGGCTGCGCGATCGGCGAGGTCACGGGGATGGTGGTCGGCACCGCCCTCGGATTCTCGGAGTGGGGGACCGTGGCGCTGGCGGTCGCGCTCGCCTTCCTGTTCGGCTACGCGCTGACCAGCCTGCCGCTGCTCCGCGCCGGCCTGGCGCTCGGGCGCGGTGATCCCGATCGCGCTGGCCTCCGACACGATCAGCATCGCGATCATGGAGGTGGTCGACAACGCGATCATGCTCTCGATCCCGGGCGCGATGGAGGCGGGTCTGACCAACACGCTCTTCTGGGGGAGCCTGTCGGTGGCGTTGGTGATCGCCGGCGCCTTCGCCTACCCCGCCAACCGCTGGCTCATCTCGCGCGGCAAGGGCCACGTGGCCGTGCACGAGACGGGGATCCACGGCGGCCCGGACCCGAAGCTGATCGGGGCGATCGCCGTCGTCGCCTTCGTATTCGGCGCGGCGGTCCTGATCGCCGAGCTGATCGGCTGACACCAGCCTGAAGAGATAGCGTGGCCTCTGTGTCGTCAGCGGCGGTAGAGGGGAAGTTCGTCGAGGTCGAGGGGATGCGGCTTCACTACCAGGAGCGAGGCTCGGGGGAGCCGGTGCTGATGCTGCACGGCTGGCCGACCTCCTCGTACCTGTGGCGGAACGTGATGGAGCCGGTGAGCGAGGGCAACCGCGCGATCGCGCTGGATCTGCCCGGGTTCGGGCGCTCCGCCAAGCCGCTGGACGCCTCCTACAGCTTCCGCTTCTTCGAGCGGGTCCTGAGCGGGTTCGCGGACGCCGTCGGAATCGAGCGCACCGGCCTCGCGGTCCACGACCTGGGCGGCCCCGTCGGGCTCTACTGGGCCTCGAAGAATCCGGAGCGCGTCAGCCGGCTGGCCCTCCTGAACACGCTCGTGTTCGCGCGCCCCTCCTACGCAGTCGTCCTCTTCCTGGCGCTCCTGAGGACGCCCGGGGTCCGCAGTTGGATCACCAGCCCGGCTGGGATCCGGTTCTCGATGCGCCACGGCGTCCACGACAAGAGCCGCCTCAGCGACGAGGCGATCCGCGCCTACCAGGAGCCGTTCGCCTCGGAAGACGCCCGCAAGGCCCTGCGCAAGTCGGGGTCGGGGCTGCACCCGAACGGCCTCAAGGAGGTCGAGGCCTGGCTGCCCCGGATCGAGGTGCCGGTGCGGCTGCTCTACGGCGAGCGCGACCGCATCCTGCCCGATGTCGCGAAGACGATGCGCAAGGTCGCCGAGCGGGTGCCCCAGAGCGAGCTCAGCACGCTGCCCGAGGCCGGCCACTTCTGCCAGGAGGAGCGCCCGCAGGAGATCGGGAACGAGCTGGCGCGTTTCTTCGGGACCACGTAGCGCCCCGCACAATGCCGCGGGAAGCGGCTCACATCATCATTTGCGTTTGCTAACGTGCCGCCCCGCAACGGCCCAATCCCGGAGCCACGAGCGACGGGAGCGGGGGACCCAGGTGGGCGCACGAGCAGATCGGCGCCCGGGGCGAATCGGATGCGTATGCGAACAGCATCACCGAATCCGTAGCGCCGCTCTTTCGGCGCGAGCCCGTCAGCTAACCCCGTCGGCCACAGAGAGAGTGCGTTCGACCGAGCCGACAAGCAAGCAGTTCCTTCGCCGCGCGACGCTGGCCCCGCTGCTGGCCTGCGCCGGCCTGCTCGCGCTGGGATCCGGCGTCGCCGGGGCGCAGTCGGGTGGGGTGGGGGGTCCCGGTGGAGGCACGCCGCCGCCTCCCCCGCCGGGTGAGCCCGCGCCGCCGCCCTCCTCGGGCGCCAAGCAGTTCTTCCCGCTGCCCGGCCCTCACACCTTCGGCGACGGCTTCGGCACGGCGCGCAGCGGCCACTCCCACCAGGGCGTGGACATCTTCGCCGGCTGCGGGGAGAGCGCGGTCTCGGTCATGAACGGCCGCGTCGTCCACAGCAGCTACCAGGCTTCCGCCGGCAACTACGTCGTCGTCCGCAACAAGAAGATCCGCCGCGACTACGTCTACATGCATCTGCGCAAGCCCGGCCTTCCCAAGGGCACCAAGGTGACCGGCGGCCAGTGGGTCGGCGGGGTCGGCGACACGGGCAACGCCAGCGGCTGCCACCTTCACTTCGAGATCTGGAGGGGCAAGTGGTACCGGGGCGGCCGGGCGCTCGATCCGATGAACTCCCTGCTGGCCTGGGACGTGTACTCCTGATCTCGGCCTTAGGCTCGCGGACCCTTCTCACATAAGCGCGGTAAACCCCATTCGATCGGCGTGGGAGCTCCGTACACGCTGATCGGGCCGGACGGGGAGACGTACCAGTCGCGGGTTCGCGGGTTCGAGGCGGCGGCGGTCGCAGCCGGGTACCGGCCGTGCGCCAACTGCATGAGGGAGGAGTACCGGGTGTGGAAAGCAGCTCGGGCCTAGATGCGAGGCAACGCGGAGGCAACGCCCGAGAACGAGGATTATGGATAGCTGAGCGCGGAGGGAACGATCTCCGCGAGCCGGCGCCAGTGTCCGGTCATTCGCTCGCCGTCGATGAAGAACGTGGGCGTCCCGACCGCCCCGGCGGCCTCGCCCCCTGCGCGGTCGGCCTCCACGCGGTCCCGAAAGGTGCGGTCCCTCAGGGCCGCCTCGGCCTCCTCCTCGAGCTCCAGGGTGTCGGCAGCCGCGAGCAGCTCCTCGATGGAGAACGCACTGCGGCCGGCCAGAAGCAGCGAGTGCGCCTCCCAGAACCTGCCGTGTGAGGCGGCCAGCTCTGAGAGCTCGGCCGCCAGGTCGGCTCCTGGATGAAGCTCCGGGTCCGGCAGATGCCGCCAGACGAGCCTGAGGTCGTCATAACGCTGCAGCAGGGACTCGATCGGCAGCTTCGCCGCAAAGCAGTGCGGGCAGCCGAAGTCCCCGTACTCGACCACCGTGAGCTTCGCGTCCGGTCGACCCAATACATGATCGCCCTCCCCGATCGGAGGGAGCGGCGTCACCGCAGCGGCGGCGGAACGCCCTCCGCCGTGGCCGCGAGTGCGGGATCCCAGTCGCATACCTCGCAGGCATGGCGGAAGGCGGAGCGGGCGAACTCGAGCACGAGCCCGCGCGGGTCGGGGCTGTTACGGACATCCTCCCAGTCGAGCACGTACTCGCCGAGCTCCGGCTCCCAGCGCGCCTCCGTCGGGCTCAGGTCGGCCTCGGCGAAACCGTCAGGTGCCGGATAGGCGAGCGCGAAGAATGCAGCTTGGTCCCGCTTCGGATCGCCCGGCCACCAACCGATTCCGACCTGCTGGGCGTCTCCCCCGTTGCGCATCAAGAAGTCGTCGGACGGCGGATCGACGGGCTGACCCGAGTAGAAGCTGACCGCGAGGTCGAAGGTGCCCCACCAGGCGTTGACGGGCGTCGAGCGGCCGCGGAAGGGCGCGCGGAACTCCGCAAGGGCGAGCGCCGCCTGGGTCGCGGCCTCGAAATAGGCGGCGACCCTGTCGGGATCGTAGGTCGCATGCTCTTCGTCCTGGTCGAGCGGAGTCCTCCACGGCGTCTCCTGGGGCGTGGGATTGATCTCGACGGGACCCCCCAGCCGGGACGCCGCCTCGAGCACCTCGCGGGTCACCTCGGCGACGGATCGGTTCGGCGTCAGCGCAATGCGCGTCTCCCGGCCGCCGCTGTGCTCCACGACTGCCTCGTGAGTTCGCAGGTCAAGCGCGGCGACGATCGACCCGGAGCCGTCGGGCGCCGGAAGCGCCTGCGTCTCCCACCCCCGCGCGCTCAGCCGCAGCGCGGCGTGCTGGAGCTGGGGCTCGGGCGGAGCGAGCTCCACCGCGAGCTTCCCGAGGACCTGCGTGTGCGCGTGAAGCGTGTCGCAGCTCGCGCTCCACGAGCCGTAGGAGAGCGGTGGCCAGCCGGCGGTCATTCGACCGGCAGGTGCTCCTCGGCCCAGCTGCTGATCTGCGCGAGCGCCGGGATCAGGGCGCGCCCGGCGTCGGTGAGGCCGTAGGCGACCGCGACCGGCGGCCCCTCGTCGACGACTCGGGTGACGAGGCCGGCCTCCCCCAGCGCGGTCAGGCGCGTCGAGAGCATCGAATCGCTGATGCCGTCGATCGCGCGCGAAAGCTCGCGAAACCCGGCCGGGCCGCTACTCAGGTTTCCGAGCACGACCCCCGTCCAGCGCTGTCCGAGCAGGTCGAACGCGCGCGCGAGCGCGGCGTCCCCCCGCTCGCAGGTCTCGGGGTCGAGGCGCTGGCGCTGATCAGTCCGGGCCGCCACACGGGAAGACTAGCGAGTTCGTCGTCCCTCGGTATTCACTAGTTCACTATGCTGATAAGAGTCACTAGGCAATTACAAGTAGATGGAGCGAGCGATGGACTACCTGCACGACATCGAATTCGGCTACTTCCTCATCCCCGACGCCGGCGACCCGCCGGGAGTGATCGAGACGGCGCGCCTCGCCGACCGGCTCGGCTATGACCTGCTCGCCGTCCAGGACCACCCGTACCAGCGCAGGCACCTGGACACCCTCTCACTCCTCGGCGTCATCCTCGGCCAGACCGAGCGGATCCGCGTCGTCCAGGACGTCGCCAACGTGCCGCTCCGCCCGCCGGCCGTGTTCGCGAAAGCGGCCGCCACGCTCGACCAGCTCAGCGGCGGGCGCTTCGAGGCCGGGCTCGGCGGCGGCGGCTTCCTCGACGCCGCCAGGGCGATGGGCGCCCCGGAGCTCACCCCAGGCGAGAGCCTCGAGGCCCTCGAGGAGGCGGTCGCGATCCTGCGCGCGAGCTGGGGCGACGAGCGCTCGCTGAGCTTCGACGGTCGCCACTACCGCCTCCAGGGAATGCACCCCGGTCCCAAGCCGGCGCATCCGATCGAGATCTGGCTGGGCGCCGCCAAGCCCCGGGCCCTGGCGCTGACCGGCCGCGTGGCGGACGGCTGGGCCGCCCCGCTGATGAACTACTGCCACCGGCCGCCGCGGCTGAGGGAAACGCGATCATCGACAAGGCCGCGCGCGACGCGGGACGCGATCCCAGCGAGATACGCCGTCTCTACAACGTGCCGGGCGAGTTCGCGGCGACGGCACCCGCCCCGGCGACCGACACCGACGAGTCGATCGTCGGTCCGCCCGACCACTGGGCCGACGTTCTCACGCACCTCGCTCTTGATTTCGGGTTTGGCACCTTCGCGCTGATCGCGCCGCCCGAGCCCGAGACGCTGCGGACGTTCATCGAGGACGTCGCCCCAGAGGTACGCGAGCGGGTTGCAGCGGCGCGGGCGGGTGGCACCCGGGAGCGGTCATGACGAAGCTCTCGCAGACACCCGAGACCGACCGGGGCAAGGCCATGTTCGAGGAGCTGCTCTGGGTTCACTCGGTCATCCGTCGCGATCTCGAGATCGTCGAGAAGCTCGCCGCCGACGCTGCCGACGGGCTGCCAGGCGAGGCGATCCAGGAGACGCTTGGAGAGCTGAAGAGCACGGGGCCGCTGTGGCAGCTGAAGGTCAACTGCCTGCGCTACTGCGGGTTCGTCCACTCTCACCACGGCGCCGAGGACGCCCTCCTCTTCCCCGCGCTGCGCGCCGTGGACGCGTCGATGGAGCCGATCGTGGATCGCCTCGAGGCGGACCACGCGGAGGTCTCGGACCTCCTGGACGCCGTCGAGGACGCCGCCCAGGCCCTGACGGGCACCGACGCGGCCGAGGCGCGAAGGCGGGTTGTCGAGGGCCTCGAGGACCTTCACGGCCACCTCTTGGAGCACCTGGACTACGAGGAGGCCAGTGCGGGTCCGGCGATGCGGCGGCTGGAGGGGCTTTCGAGGTGACTCTCGACGATCCCGGACGTGCCCGATTCGTGCCTTCCTGCCCCGACGGATATGCTCGGCGCGATGGCCTCCCGGGAGGAGCTGACGGAGCAGATCCTGGCCGCGAAGCGGGCCAAGGGCCTGACCTGGAAGGGCCTCGCTGAGCAGCTCGGCGCCCCCGTCGAGTGGTCCACGGCGGCGCTGCTGGGCCAGTTCCCGCTCAGCGAGGACCAGGCGAAGGCCGCAGTCGCGGCGCTGGGCCTCCCCCAGGACGCCGTGCCCGAGCTCACCGCCTCCCCCATGCGCGGCTCGCTCGACGACCTCGTTCCCGTCGATCCCACCATCTACCGCTTCCACGAGATCGTCCAGGTCTACGGCACGACCCTGAAGGAGCTGATCCACGAGGAGTTCGGCGACGGGATCATGAGCGCGATCAACTTCGGCTTCACGGTCGAGCGCGAGCCGGACCCCGGCGGCGACCGGGTTGTCATAACAATGAGCGGAAAGTTCCTGCCACACGACTGGCGCGAAATCGAGCCCTGAGCCGCCGTGCTGCACCTGCGGCTATCAGCGAAGGAGAACGAGGCGGAGTCGATCGGCCGCCGGCTGGAGGGAATGACCGGCGTCAGCCGCGTGCTCGGCGCCCACGCCCCGGCCGAGCGCGTGGTCGTCCTGACCGCGGACGTCGATCCGGGTTCGGCCGACGAGTTGCTCGCGATGCTGACCGAGCTCGAGTTTGCTTCCGACGATTTCCTGCTGACCCGGCTCGACGTGGTCGCCCCGATCAACGCCAACCGCCTGCGGCTGGCGACCCGGGGAGGCTTCGCCTGGCTCGAGGTCCTGGGCGAGGCGCGCGCCAATTCCCGCCCGCTCGCCCGCTACCTGGTGATGATGGCGGTCGCCGGCGTGATCGCGGCGCTCGGCGTGATCGAGTCGAACTCCGTCCTGATCGTGGGCGCGATGGCGGTCAGCCCCGACATCCTGCCCGTCTGCTCCCTCGCGGTGGGGCTGGTCGGCCGGCGCTGGACCCTGGTCCGCACCTCGGCAGGCACACTGGCGATCGGCCTGGTGCTGGTGGCGTGCGTCGCCGCCTTGCTCACCCTGCTGCTCAATTTGACTGGCCTGCTCGACTCGAGTTTCGACGTGGGAAACAGCAGCATCAGCCAGCTGGCCGCCCACACCGACTACTCGACGCTGCTGGTCGCACTGGCGGCGGGGGTGGCCGCGATGATCTCCTTCGAGACGCGCGCGAGCGCGGCGGTCGGGGTCGCGATCTCGGTCACGACGATCCCCGCCTCGGCGTACCTGGGGGTCGCCTTGGGCAGCGGCGAGACATCCGAGGGACTCGGCGCGCTGCTCGTGCTCGGGATCAACGTCACCCTGCTCACCGTCGCGGGAACAACGACGCTCGCGATCCAGAGGAGGGTCCTGGCCAGGTCGGAGCGGCCGGCGGGGACGAGCGGCTAGCCGATCCGGTCCCCCAGCTCGACCTCGCGGTCGGGCGCCAGCAGGATCACCCCGAGCTGGTCGTCCATCGCGCCCAGCACCAGAACCTCCGAGCTGAACGGGCCGATCTGGCGCGGCGGGAAGTTGACGACCGCGACCACCAGCCGCCCCTCGAGCTCCTCCTGGGTGTAGTTCTTGATCTGGGCCGAGGAGCGCCTCGTGCCCAACTTCGGCCCGAAGTCGATCGTCAGCTTCCAGGCGGGCTTGCGCGCCTCCGGGAAATCCTCGACTTCCGTCACGCGCCCGACGCGCATGTCGACGGCGAGGAACTGGTCGAGGTCGATCTCTGGCGTCGGTCCTTCGCTCATGGGTTCCGAATCCAACCACGAACTACCATCACTTGACCATTGCACGCGACCGCGAACTGATTCATCCCGCGCCCAGCTTCGGAAGCCTCGACTCGCTGACGCCGCTGGCACTGGTGCTGGCGGCGCTCGCGGGAGGGCTGGCGGCGCTGGACGTGCTCTTCAGTCACAGCGTCATCGTGGTCAGCCTGCTCGCCTTCCCACCGGTGATCGCGGCCACCAGGGCGTCCGTCGCCGAGACGGCGGCGGTTGGCGTCTTTTGCGTCTTCCTCGCGGCACTTTCGGGTCTCTGGAACGACAACATCGGAACCGGCGACTACTTCGTCCGGCTGCTGGTGGTGCTTGCAGGCGCCGGTGCCGGCGCGTGGATCGCGAGCCTGAGGGTGAGCGTGGCCCGCGAGCGCGACGGTGCCGACCTGCTGGCCGAGACCGGGCTGCTGCTGGAGGAGAGCATGAACGCCAACGACCGCGTCGAGCACGTGGCGCGGCTCGCCGTGCCCGACCTGGCCGACGCGGCCACGGTCGACCTCAGCTGGCCGCAACGGGACGATTCTGCGCAGCGCGACCGTCGCCCGCGACCCCGAGCTCGAGACGACCTTTCGCGGGATGCGCAACCGCCACCCGGTCGACCCCGAAAGCGAGCATCCCGCCGCGGTGGCGATCAGGACGGGCGAGACGGTCCTGCACACCTCCCTGCCCGCGGACATGGTCGAGACGTTCGGTCACGAGCGCACCGAGCTCGACCTGATCAAGCGAACGCGGCCCTCCTCGGTGATGGTGGTGCCCCTGAAGGCGCGGGGCGAGGTTCTCGGCGCCCTCTCGATGTGGATCCTCGACCCCCGGCGCAAGCACGATGCCCTGGCCCAGAACGTCGCCCTGCGCCTCGCCCACCGCGCCGGCCTCGCCCTGGACAACGCCCGCCTGCACGAGCAGCAGGCTCACATCGCCCAGGTGCTCCAGGGCGCCCTGCGCCCTCAGGTCCTCCCCGAGATCAGCGGGTTCGAGTCCGCCTCCCGCTTCCTCGCGGCCGGCGCGGACGCCTACGAGGTCGGCGGAGACTTCTACGACGCCTTCAGGACCGGCGCGGGGACCTGGTCGGTCGTGATCGGAGACGTGTGCGGGAAGGGGCCCGAGGCGGCCGCCCTGACAGCACTCGCCCGCTACACGATCCGAACTGCCTCCAAGCCCGAGACGGCCCCGAGCGACGTGCTGCTGGCTCTGGACCGCTCCATTGCGGACGACCGCCCCGAGCTGCGCTTCTGCACAGCGGCGCTGGCCCGGGTGCGGGCGGTCTCGAACGGCCGCGACTCGGCCGCCCTCACCGTCGCCCTGGGCGGGCACCCGCCCCCGCTGGTGCTGAGGCGCGACGGCCACGTCGACGTGGTGGGCAAGCCCGGCACGCTGCTCGGGGCTCTCCCCTCCCCGAGGTGGCGGACGTGGACGCGAGCCTCGCCCCCGGCGAATCGATCGTCCTCTACACGGACGGGCTGCTGGAAAGCCGCGATCGCCGCAAGGCCGACGACCCCGGCTGGCTGGCGGCCCAGATCAGCGGCGCCAACGGCGTCAGCGCCGAGGAGCTCGCCGATCAGCTCGTGAGGCTGGCGATCCGGCGTCAGGACGGCGAGCCCCGCGACGACATCGCAATCCTGGTGCTGCAGCGCAGCGGCTGACTGGATCAGCCGACTACATCAGGCGGCGCAACACTGGCCCCTAGTGCTTGCGCCAGCCGCCGCCCAGCATTCGCGACAGCCTGCCGCCGCGGTTGGGCCGGTAGTTGGGCGTGCCCTTCTCGGGAGGGGGCAGTTCGGCAACCGCGGCCGCGTCGATGTTCAGCGTCACGGCGCGGTCGGTCGTGCGGGCGACCTCGGGCGCGTCGACGAAGCGGACCGCCCCGTCGCCCGCCTTGATCACGAAGCCGTCGAGGATGTGCTCGCGGTAGTTGTCCACCACCTGCTGAACGGTCCCGACCTCTGTCCCGTCGGAGGCGATCACGGGCGTCCCCCGCCCGACCGCGTTGTAGTGGATCGGCTGGCCTTCGTCTTCCATCAGGTGCGAAAGCATAGATTGCCCGCATGGCCGGCTATTCGGGGACGCCGCTGCCGGACGACTTCTTCTTGGGCACGGGGAGGGACAGCGCGACCGCCTCGATCTCCGCGGTCATGTCCCCGCGCACCACCGGCTCAAGGTAGAACGGCCACTTGAAGTGCGGGTTGCCGGGACTCGGGCCGCTAGACGCTGCTCAGCTCGACTCCTGCTTCGTCCAAACGGCCATTTGGCGTAGGCTGGCTTGGACCACCAACGAAAGGGATTTCGAATGGACACCTGGCTCTGGATTCTCCTTGCGGTGGTTTACATCGGGCTCTTCTTCTGGCTTGGCCTGAGCACGCTCCGCAACGGACATGGGTGGCTGTTCTTCTTTGGGATTTTCTTCCCGATCCTCTGGATCTTCGGCGCCTTCGCCGCTCCTGCGGACGAACCGGCGCCGCCGCCGCGGGCGTAGCAGACTAGGCCGCAGATGACGCGAAATGGGACCAACCGTATGCAGTCAAGGAGGATGTGACGATGGGACGAGACAGACGCCAGCGCAGGCGACGCGCCGCCGCGATCGGCGGGGCCGCCGTAGCCGCCAAGAAGCACCATGACGCAAAGGAAGCGCAGCAGCAGGAGGAGGCGGCAGCTCCACAGCCAGGCGGCCGGGCCCGGCGGCCGAGCCAGCCGCGGCAGGCGGACTGACGCCCGAGGCGATGGATCAGCTCAAGCAGCTCGGCGAGCTCCACGAGCAGAACGTGCTCTCGGACGAGGAGTTCGAGCGCGAGAAGGCGAAGCTGCTCGGCTAGGGTCAGCCCTTGAAGGACGGGTCGCAAGTAGACGAGGCGGCCTCGAGGAGGTCACCGTGCTGTGCGCCCGACGCCCAGCACGAGGCGCAGGCGGGCCCGACCGTGAGATCGTCGCGCGCCTCCGAGCCCCGACCAGCCGATGACATGGTTCTGATCGCGGGCGGCTCGTTCCTGATAGGCAGCGACGACCGCTGGGCCTATCCGGCCGACGGCGAGGGACCGGTGCGCGAGATCTCGCTCGATTCCTTCCGGATCGACCCGGTGGCCGTCTCCAACGAGACCTTCGCGTCCTTCATCGAGGAGACGGGGTACGCCACCGAGGCGGAGCGATTCGGCTGGTCGTTCGTCTTCGCGGGGCTCCTGCCGGACGACTTCCCGCCCACTCAGGCGGTCGTCGAGGCGCCCTGGTGGCGCAAGGTGGAGGGAGCCGACTGGCAGCACCCGGAAGGCCCCCAGTCATCGCTCGACGGCCGCCTCGATCACCCGGTCCTGCATGTCACCTGGAACGACGCCCAGGCCTATTGCACCTGGGCCGGCCGGCGCCTGCCAACCGAGGCCGAGTGGGAGTTCGCGGCCCGCGGGGGGCTCGAGAGCAAGGTCTTCCCCTGGGGCGACGAGCGCGAACCGGGCGGCGAGCACCGGATGAACGTCTGGCAGGGCGCCTTCCAACGAGGAACACCGAGGCGGACGGCTACTACGGGACCTGCCCCGTCGACGCCTTCGCCGCCCAACGGCTACGGACTGCACAACATCACCGGCAACGTCTGGGAATGGGCCGCCGACTGGTTCGATCCGGGGTTCCGTCGCCAGGACCGTGAACACGATCCGCGCGGTCCCGCCGAAGGTGTCGCTCAGGATCCAGAAGGGCGGCTCGTACCTCTGCCACGACTCCTACTGCCGCCGCTACAGGGTCGCCGCCCGGCAGGGCAACACACCTGACAGCTCTGCCGGCAACGTCGGCTTTCGCTGCGCGCTCGACGCCTGAGGTTCAGCCGGCCTCTTCGGACATCTTCTGCTGCGCATCCTCCAAGGCACCCTTCAGGGCCTTAACGCGGCTCCCCTCGGCCTCACCGACGGCCTTCTGCACGGCACGGGTGACAGCCGGCTCGACCCTCTCGGCTTCGGAGTGCGAATAGGCGACGATCAGACCGGCGCCGCCGAGCGGGATCGTCTCGCCGGCCTGCTCGGCGATCTTGTCGGCGGTCTTGTGATGAACCAGCTTGCCCACGCCCGCGCCCAGCGCTGCCCCGATCGCGGTGGTCGCCAGCAGCGGCGGCGCTGCCAAGCCGATCGCAAAGCCGGCGCCGCCGAGACCCGTCGCGCCCTCGCGTGCCATGTGGTCGGTCTGACTCACCGACAGCTTCCCCTCCAGGCTCCTTGGCGACGAGCGCCATTCCCCTGCAGCTCGCCGCCGCTCGACTAGGACCGCCTCGTAGTCCTCCTCGGCGGCGTCCTTCGACATGTAGCCGCCGATCAGGACGTTGATCGCGTCATGGCGTCCATCTGGAGACCTCCTCATCGCGCATCCGCGTCAGGCCGACAGCGCGTGCGCGGTGTGCCCGTGGTGGTGGGCCGTGTGCAGCTCGTGCGCCTCCTCCTTCGAGGGCTGCGGCTTGATCTCGAACACGACCTTCTTGATCGTCCCGGTGAACTCGAACGGCTTGCGGTCCTCATAGACGCGGTCGACCACGCCGCCGTTGTCCCGTCCGATGTCCATCCCCGCGTAGCCAGAGAAGCGGATCGGCACGGTGTGGTCCATGCGGCCCGCGCCGACGGCCCGGTCGTCCGACGAACAGCGTCACCTCGCCGCCGGTCGCCGGCTTCGGCTCGTCGGCGGCGAACTCCATCCGCGACCGAGACCTCGCCCTCGGGCAGCTCCTCCTCGGCCACCTGGCGGTAGACGAAGACGCCCATCATCGAGTAGGTGTGCGTGAGCTTGCCGCCGTCGACGAACAACGAGAACCCGCCCAGGTGGTCCGCCTCGGCGACGATCACTCCCTCGGCGCCGCCCTTCGGGATCACCAGGTCGGCGCTGATCGAGTAGGAGTGGTTGTAGATCCGCGGGATCATCCCCGAGAGCACGTTCTGCGACGTCGCCGCGGAACTCGTACTTGGCGACCTCCGGCAGCGGCGGCACGATGCCGAAGAACGACGTCAGGGCGGCACAGCAGCGGCGTCACGTTGTACCTCTCGGCCTCCTGCCAGAAGAGCTCCCTGAGCTCCTTGACCTTCTCGGGATGCTCCGCAGCGAGGTCATGGGCCTGCGAGAAGTCGTCGGGCAGGTAGTAGAGCTCGACGGGGTCCTGATCGGGGTCCCAGTCGCCCGGCCTGTACGGCTCCAGCGCCTCCGGGCGTGAGCACCCAGGGATGCGCTCGGTCCTCATCGCGAGCCACCAGCCGTCCTTGTACATCGCCCGGTTGCCGACCGTCTCGAAGTACTGCTGGGTGTGGCGCTCGGGCGCGTCAGCGTCCGTCAGCGAGTCGGCGAACGTCTCGCCGTGCATGGGCTGCTGCTCGATGCCGTCGACGTGGGTCGGCATCGGGATCCCCGGCGATGTCGAGGATCGTCGGGCCGATGTCGATCACGTGGGTGAAATGGCTGCGGAGGGCGCCGCCCTCCTTGACCTGCTCGGGCCAGTGGACGACCATCGGGTTGCGGGTGCCGCCGAGGTGCGAGGCGACCTGCTTTCCCCACTTGAACGGCGCGTTGCCGGCCCACGCCCAGGCGGCCGAGTAGTGGGGGGCCATCATCTGGTCCCCCCACGCCTCGACCCCGCCGTAGCGCTCGCGAGAGCTGCAGCTGCATCTCGTCGGTCAGCGGGATTCCGTTCTGCATCGTCAGCTCGTTGAATGAGCCGGTGATCGTGCCCTCCATGCTGGCGCCGTTGTCGCCCCAGATCCAGAACACGAGCGTGTTGTCGAGCTCGCCCAGCTCGTCGATCGCGTCGATCACCCGGCCGACGTTGTAGTCGGCATTCTCCGAATAGCCGGCGTAGACCTCCATCTGCCGCGCGTAGAACGCCTTGAGCTTGTCCGGCACGTCCTCCCAGGCGGGGAACGCCTCGTCGCGTTCGGTCAGCTCCGCGTCGGGCGGGATGACCCCGAGCTCCTTCTGCCTGGCGAAGGTCTCCTCGCGCAGCTTGTCCCAGCCCTGGTCGAACTTGCCCTTGTACTTCGCCGCCCATTGCTCGGCGACGTGATGCGGCGCGTGGCTGCAGCCGGTGGAGAAGTAGGTGAAGAAGGGCTTCGTGCGCGTCCTGGGCGCGCACCGCGTGCAGCCACTCGATCGTCTTGTCGGCCATGTCGTCCGGCAGGTAGTACGGGTCCTCCCCGTCGTCGTCGTAATAGGCCTCGGGGGTGCCGATGATCTTCTGGTTCTCCGCCAGGCACGGGTCCCACTGGCCAGATCCCCCGCCGAGAAAGCCGTAGAAGTAGTCGAACCCCCAGCCGACCGGCCAGCGGTTGAAGGGCCCGGCCGGGCCCTGCTGTTCGTCGGGCGTCAGGTGCCACTTGCCGAACGCGGCGGTGCTGTAGCCGTTGTCCCGGAGGATCCTCGGGAACGGAGCGCAGTCGTCCGGCACGAAAGCCGTGTATCCGGGGAATCCGGTCGAGAACTCGCCGATCGAGCCGAACCCGACCGCGTGGTTGTTGCGGCCGGTGAGGAGGGCCGCCCGGGTCGGCGAGCAGAGCGCGGTGACGTGGAAGCGGTTGTAGCGGACCCCCTCGTCCGCCATCCGCGTGTAGTTCGGTGTGTCGATCGGACCGCCGAAGGTCGCGGGATTGCCGAAACCCGCGTCGTCGATCAGCACCACCAGGACGTTCGGGGCGCCATCGGGCGCCTCGACGTGACCGATCAAGTCCCAATCGGGCTGTGAACCGTCGAGCGTGCGCTGCACAACACCGCTGAAGGTCGGCATGCGGATCGGGAGCTTGCTTCGATCGGGCTGACTCATCATCTGACCTCCGGGTCGGGCATCGGCAGGACGGTGCGATCGGGTCCATGCGGCGCTCCTCCGCTTGTGATCGAGTTGAGCCTATTTGAACTAGGCCCCACCCGGCATGGCGCATCCTCGATGAGGATGAGATCAGTCCATGCGGCAGCAGATCGTCTCCGGCCCCAAGGTAGGCTCGCGTAGTTGCGAGTTCCGCGAGGCCGAAGGAGCATGGGTCGGCGCGGTTTGGACCGCGATGGGGTGATCCGATCCCTGACGTTCTGGCTGCGGCCTGCCTTCGTACTCCGTTCCGTCCAGCGATTCCAGAGGATCGCGGGATTCGATCGCGCTCTCGCGCTGGCCTCCATCTCGCTCAGCGCACTGGTCCCGCTCGTAATCGTCAGCGGCGCCGTTTTGGCCCAGATCGGAGCGGAGGATGCCGCAGACCGAGTCATTGATCGCTACAAGCTCACGGGCGGCGGGGCCGAGGCGGTTGAGGATCTGCTCTCACCGGCTAGCTCGAGCACGAGCGTTGACGTCTTCAGTGCGCTGTTCGTGGTGCTCGCGATGCTTAGCTTCACGCGAGCAGTGCAGCGGCTGGTCGAGGGGACCTGGGAGCTGGATGCACTCGGCGTGCGCAATACGAGCTACGGTCTCTTGTGGGCGGGCGGCTTCATCGCGTATCTCGTGGCCACAGGTTGGATCCACGCTCTCGTGGGCCGGGGGACCCTCGAGCTGGGCGCGTCCCTGCTGGTGCTCCCTCTAACCGCGGCCTTCCTCGTCTGGGGAGGTTGGATCCTCAGCGCGAAGCGGATCGGCTGGCGGGACTTGCTGCCGTTCGGCGTGATCGGATCGGCGCTGATTGCGGCGTACTCGGTGGGTGCGACCGTCTATGTGCCCCACCTGTTCAGCTCCTATGCCACAGACTATGGCGTCCTTGGCGCGGTCCTGGCGGTCATCTCGACGCTGTTTTGCGTGATGCTCGTCGTTGTCGGCTCGGCGGTGCTTGGGCGTGAGGTCGGCGACGAGCTCGAGTCGTATCCGCCGGGGCGAGCGCCCACCCGATCACGAGGTCCGCAGTGAGTGGAACAACGTGGTCCGCGAGGCGCGGGCGCGCTGGCAGGTCGCCCGCGAGCGGGCCGAGCGTCGCCGTCGCAAGGGGCCCCGGTGACTATCGCGTCGTCGCGTGGGGATGGATGGTGCTTGATCTGCGCGAGTGGGCAGAGAACAAGATCGAGCGTCGCGCCAAGTCAGCGAGGACTATTGTCACGGTCCGGAGGCCAGATGATGAGTCACCCCCACCGAAGCCTGAACGCGAGCAGCAAGTGAGCGACGGAAGCGAACGGCCGAGGCGGCCTGCGAGCGACGCCGACTCCGAGGCCCACCGCGCTGATCGCCCCGAGTCGGGCGATGTCGCTGACGACGAAGGATTCGATGAGCCGTATCCGGAGGATGAGCCCGACGGCGACGAGCTGGGCCCGGACGACTTCGAAGACAGCGACAACGAGGAACAGGCGGCCAAGCCAGAAGACGAGGAAAAGCAGCACACAGACCAGGACAGGTGGCGTCGAGTCGCCTGGGTCGCGGTCATCTCGTTGATCGTCGGGGTGGGATGGGCACTCACCCTCTCCACGATCCTGCTCAGCCGGAGCGGCGACCGCACCGCGGAGCTGATCTCTCTGTTCGAATCCGGCCAGGAGGCGCGGGAGGCTGGCCAGGAGGCGCGGGAGGCCGCCCTCGCGCGGCTCCCGGAGAGCCAGGCGGAACGACGAGCCACCATTGAAGGCTTGCAAGAACAGTCTCAGCTGTTCAAGGCCCAGGAGCTCTCCGCCTTCGCTGATCAGTCTGAGAGCAACGCAAATGCCCGCCAGGCCGTGGCCAACGAGGCCCTCGCCAATGCCCAGCGCCGTCAGGCGAGCGTTGAGACCCTGGTGTTCTCCGTGCTGCCCGCGCAAGCACAGGCGATCGCTGATCTGCGCGGCAGCGTCGATCAGCTGCGAACCAGCCTCACACAGGCCATCAAGAAGTTGCAACAGGCGATCAAGGACCTCGGGCCGCGCCCCTGACCACCGGTCACGACGACCATGCGGTCGACAGACGTGCGAGCCCGCCGCGCGACGGCTCCCGCGACCTCTAGCTCAAACTCCGGTGCCTCGGCGGCGCCTGCTCATCCTCGCCGACACGAGACCCTGACGACGATGCAGAGCGCGAAGTGGCGAGCGACCACCAGGGGTAACGCCGCTCTTCCCGGTTGCTTGACCAGGCCGTCGAGAAATCCGATCGGCAGCTTCTTCTTCTCCGGGACGTGCTCGAGCATCCAGCACCGAACTCCCAGCGGCCTCGATGCCCTCGCTTCGCAGCGTCGATGCGCTCCTCAGGCGAAGGCCCGGCGGAAGTCGTACGCTCTCACGCCGCAACACCCGGAGAGGCTGGGATGGGAATGCGCCCAAACAAATTGCGAGGCACCCCGCTCGCGCAGAAGCTGGGGATCAAGGAGGGGCATCGCCTGGCCCAAGCGCGCGTCCGGCGTGCAGACCGACATGACCGAGGACATCGCGCGTGACCTCGGGTACGCCAACACCCTGGTCGACAACAAGGTCTGCGCCATCGACGACACCTGGTCGGGGCTGCGGCTCGTGATCCGCCTGCGGGACCGCGACGAGGTTCCCGGGTGATGGCTGGCGAGCTGCGGATCGGCTGCAGTGGCTGGGTCTACAAGGACTGGCGCGGCTCCTTCTACCCCGAGAAGATGCCCCAGCGCGAGTGGCTCGCCCACTACGCGGACAGCTTCGACACTGTCGAGATCAACAACACCTTCTACCGCCTGCCCAGCGAGGCGGCGGTCAAGGGCTGGGTCGAGCAGACACCGGAGGATTTCGCCTACGCCGTCAAGGCGAGCCGGTATCTGACGCACGTGAAGAAGCTCAAGGACCTCGCCAAGTACGGAAAAACCCGGCTCTTCAACGCCCTGGCGCCGATGCTCGACTCGGGCAAGCTCGCCGTCATCCTCTGGCAGCTGCCCCCCAACTTCCACCGCAACGACGAGCGCCTCGAGAGCGCGCTCGGCGCGCTCGAGGACGGCTGCCGCCACGCGTTCGAGTTCCGACACCCGAGCTGGTTCTGCGACGAGGTCTATGAGCAGCTCAGGAGCCGCAGCATCGCGCTCGTGATGGCCGACGACCCCGAGATGCCGTTCCAGGACCACGGCGAGCTGACGGCTGACTGGTGCTACATCCGCTTCCACCGCGGCAGCCGCGGCCGCGACGGCAACTACGCGCCAACCGAGATCGAGAGCTGGGCGCGCCGCATCCGACAGTGGCAGCGCGAGCTCGACGTCTACGCCTACTTCAACAACGACCAGCGGGGGCACGCGTTCCGCAACGCGAGCATGCTCAGGCAGGAGCTCGGCGGCTGAGCACCTCGGGCTGCTCGCAGAAGTCCGCGATCGCACGCGAGAGCTTCCCTCCCTGCCAGGCGAGCGGCGACTCGCCGGGTTCTTCGCTGATCAGCCCCGCCCCCGGAATCGCCTCGCTCCACGCCTCGCCGACCGCATAGGGGTGCCCGGGATCGGCCTCGTCGCGGCTCGCAATCACCAGCGCGGGGACGTCGAGGGACTCCAACTCGGCCATGCCCTCGAACGGGAGCGAGCGCGGCACCTCGCGCACGGCCCGCGCCAGCGCCGCCGGATCGCGGTGCAGCGACAAGCGCTCCCGCGTGAAGCGCAGGATCGTCTCGCGAAACTCGGGTGCCGCGTCGAGCTCGCCCTCGTACACGCGCATGAAGCCCTCCACCCCGCCGCTCTCGAGCCCGTCGGCGAGGCGGTCCCAGTGGGCCAGCGACTCCTCGGACGGCGGCAGGGCCAGCGAGGCGGGCCTGATGAGGACGACGCCGGCGAGCGCGTCTCCGTGCTCCAGCGCGTAGGCGGCGACCGTGTGACAGCCCATCGAATCGCCGCACAGCACCGGCGCGCCCTCGGCGTGTGCGGCGAGCACGCGGCCGAGGTCGCCCGCCATCTCGGCGTAGGTGTATCCGCCGCCCTCCCGGTGCCGGCGCCGACTCGCCGTGGGCCCTCGCGTCGTAGGCGATCTGCGTGTAGCCCGCCCGGGCCAGCGCCTTCGAGCCGTGGACGACGTATCGCCGGGTCGCGGTGACCCCGTGGGCGAGCACGCACGGGCGGCCCCTCCCCCAGGGTCTCGCCGGCGAGCGCCGGGTCGCCGGAGTCGATCAGGAAGGGAGTGGGCTCGGGCGCCGCCAACTCAACGGACGGCCGCGACGGCGCGCTCGAGGTCGCTGACCTCCTGGTAGCGCAGGCCGAACAGGGCCACGTGGCGGTATCTGACCTTGCCGTCGGGGCCGACCAGGAATATCGAGCGCCTGATGAAGCCGCCCGGGCCCAGGGCCCCGTACGCCCGCGCCACGCCGCTTGCCCTCGTCGTAGAGCAGCGGCACCCGCAGCCCGTGCTGCTCGGCGAAGCGCTCGTGTGACTCGACCGACTGCGGCGAGATGCCCAGCATCGGCATGCCCAGCGCCTCGATCCGGTCGCCGTCGTCGCGGTAGGAGCAGAACTGCTTGGTGCAGACCGGGGTGAAGTCGCCCGGGTAGAAGGCCAGGATCACGCCGGTGTCGGCGTAGTCCGCGAGCCTGTAGGTCCGCCCACCCGTCCCCGGGAGCTCGAACGGGGGCGCCTCCTGGCCAACCGAGACCTTCGCCATCAGCCGCCCTGAACGGTGATCGTCTCGATCACGGCCGGGACCGACTGCTGCCCGTCCGGGCCAACCAGTCCCTCGATCGCCTCGATCGTCTCGTAGCCCTCGGTGACGCGTCCCAGCAGCGCGTAGTCCGGCGGCAGCCCGGCGTCCGCCGGCGCGGTGACCACGAAGAACTGGCTGCCCGAGCGCCCCGGGGGCTCGGCCTCTGTCTTCGCCATCGCGACCGTCGCGTTCGCGTAGGTGAGGTCCTGCGGGGGAGGCTCGTCGACGAAGTAGCCCGGCCCGCCCGTGCCGTCGCCGTTGGGGTCGCCGCCCTGGACCACGAAGCCCGGCTCGATCCGGTGGATCAGGGTGTCGTCGTAGAGGCCCTGCTCGACCAGCCCGGCGAACGAGGAGGTCGTCTTCGGCGCCCGCGCGGTGTCGAGCTCGATCGTGAAGCTGCCGCAGTTGGTCTGCACCACCGCCGAGGCCGGGCCCTCGAGGCGCTCGCTGGGCCTCTGGAAGTCCCCTCCTTCGGGGCCGGCTCGGAGACCTCCTCGCACGCCTCCGTGGCGGAGGCCTCCTGCTCGCCGTCATCATCGTCTCCGCAGGCCGCGAGCAGCGCGGCCGCGCTGAGCGCGAGCGCGAGGGTCCACGTGACCCGCCGAGAGGCCGTTCCGAGCACGGCGGCAAGGCTAGTACAGCCGTCCGCGCGGCCGGCCGCGCGGGATCATTGGAATCATCGCCCCGTGAACGCGAACGAAGGCGGTCAGCCGGGCCCCCGGGCCCGGATCAGGTGGATCGGGCGCGCGATGAACGCAACCGTCGCCCGGGCGCCTGCGCTGTGGCCATTGCTCAGGGGACCGATGCGCTCCTACTTCGAGGGCATCGCTCCGGACTGGGGCCGGCGCGAGCGCGACACCGCCGAGTACCTGACGCCCCTCGCCGCCGCCTTGCTGCACGTCAGCCCGGAGCCGGAGAGGGCACTCGACATCGGGACCGGAACAGGCGCGGCGGCGCTGTTGGTCGCGCGGGAGTTCCCGCATGCGCGGGTGCGCGGCGTCGACCTGGCCGAGGGCATGATCGAGCAGGCCAAGAAGCGCGTCGGGCTGGACCCCGAGGGCCGCGTCGCCTTCAAGGTCGCCGACGCCGCCGCGCTTCCCTGGCCCGAGGACTCCTTCGACCTGGTCACGGTGCTGAACACGCCGCCGTTCTTCGCCGAGATCGCGCGCGTGCTGCGACCCGGAGGCCACGCCGTGATTGCGACGAGCTGGGGCTCGGCGACGCCCTTCTACACACCCGAGTCCGTGCTCAGGCGCGGATTCAGGCGACGCGGGCTGGAGCCCGTCCACAGCGGCGAGGCGGGCGAGGGGACCTACTTCGTGGCTAGGGTTGCGGGGTGAGTGCGGAGGGACGCCACCTGCTGATCGTCAACCCCACCTCGGGATCCGGGCGCGGAACCGAGCTGCTGCCCGAGGTCGAGCGCCAGATGAGGGCCCGCCGCCTCGACTTCGGGACCGTGATCACCACCAGCCTCGAGCACGGCATCGACGAGGCCAGGGCCGCGTCCGGCCGCGGCGAGACCCCCGTGGTGATGAGCGGGGACGGGCTGGTGGGTCAGATCGGAGGCGCGCTGGCCGAGTCGGGCTCGACGATGGGGATCGTGCCCGGCGGCCGCGGCAACGACCTCGCCCGGGTGCTCGGGATCCCGACCGCGCCGGCCGAGGCGGTCGCGCTGCTGGCGCAGCGGCCGATCAAGCAGATCGACGTCGGCGAGGTCAACGGCCGTCGCTTCCTGGGCATCGCCTCGATCGGCTTCGAGTCGATCGCCAACAGGGTTGCCAACGAGGCCACGCCGGGTGCCCGGCGGCCTCGTCTACATCTACGCGGGGCTGAGGACGCTGGCCTCCTGGAAAGCGGCCAGGTTCTCGGTCTCGCTCGACGGTGAGCCGGGCCTCGCCTACGACGGCTACTCGCTGCAGGTCGCCAACAACCGCGCCTTCGGCGGCGGCTTCTTCGTCGCGCCGGGCGCCGAGCTCGACGACGGCCTCTTCGACGTGGTTGCGGTGGGCGACGGCAGCAAGCTCCGTTTCCTGACCGGCATGCCGAAGGCGGTCAAGGGCACGCACATCGAGCGTGAGGAGGTCGCAGGTCCTGCGCGCGGCGGAGGTCGAGGTCGACGCAGATCGCCCGTTCGACGTCTACGCCGACGGCGAGCCGCTGGCCGAGCTGCCGGCGCGCCTGCGCGTGCTTGCCCGGCGCCCTGACGGTGATCGCGCCACCGGGCGCGCTGGTCGGGCCCGACTCCGGGTGAACGGTCGATGAGCGCGCTGTTCACGCTCAAGCGGGGGCTCGCGAGGGCCACGGGCGGCCTCAGCCGGATCAGCGGCCGCGGCGGCGGCACCACGCTTCCCGGGCGGGTGCTGGTGCGCATGGCGCCCGACGCGATCGAGCGGCTCGCGCGCGGGCTCCAGCGCGGCTCGATCGTGGTCAGCTCCACGAACGGCAAGACCACCACCGCGGGGATGATCGCGGGGATCCTGCGACAGGCCGGCCGTGACCCCGTGCACAACCGCGCCGGGTCAAACATGCACTGGGGCGTGGCGACAGCGCTGCTCGAGCAGCGCGGCGACGAGGGGCTGTTCGAGCTCGACGAGGCCTGGCTGCCGCGGGTGGCGCCACAGCTCCGCCCGCGGTTGCTGGTGCTGGGGAACCTGTTCCGCGACCAGCTCGACCGCTACGGCGAGCTCGAGCGCCTGGCGGAGGAGTGGGCCGAGCTGGTCGAGTCGCTCGAGCCGGCGCAGTGCGAGTTCGCGCTCTGCGCCGACGACCCCCTGATCGCCGACCTGGGCCGCGACCGGGAGCTGAAGCGCCGCCCCGGCGTCACCTACTTCGGGATCGAGGACGAAAGCCAGGCGCTGCCGGAGCTGCAGCACGCCCACGACGCCAAGCACTGCCGCCGCTGCGGCGCCCCCTATTCATACGAGCGGGCCTTCGTCGGCCATCTCGGCCACTACACCTGTCCCAACTGCGACGCCGACCGGCCCACCCCGGACGTGGCCGCCACCGAGGTCGAGCTGCGCGGGATGTCCGGCTCCCGGGTGACCGTGACGACGCCCGAAGGCGAGCTGCGCCTGGAGCTGCCGCTTCCCGGCCTCTACAACGTCTACAACGCGCTCGGCGCCGTCGCGGCGGGGCTGCGTTCGGGCGTCTCCCTTGAGGTGATCGGCGCCGGCCTGGAGGCGATGAAGGCGGTCTTCGGCCGCGTCGAGACGATCGAGGTCGCCGGCAAGCCCGTCTCGATCCTGCTGATCAAGAACCCGGCGGGCGCGAACGAGGTGCTGCGCACCCTCAGCCTGGAGGCCGGCGAGGGCGGCGCGACCGATGGGCTCGACGTCTGGATCGCCCTCAACGACCGCATCGCCGACGGGCGGGATGTCTCCTGGATCTGGGACGCCGACTTCGAGCTGCTCACCGACAGCGTGCGCCGCGTCGTCTGCTCCGGCACCCGCGCGCCGGAGATGGCGCTGCGGCTCAAGTACGCCGGCTGGCCCACCGAGCGGATCGAGGTCGCGGACGGCATCGCGCCGTCGTTGGATGCGGCGGTGAGGGCGGCGCCCGAGCGCCTCTTCGCCCTGCCCACCTACACGGCCCTGCTGGAGCTGCGCACGCTGCTCTCCGATCGCGGCCTGGCCGCGGAGTACTGGGAATGACGCTGCTGCCGAAGTCCCCGACGCACCTGAACGAGGCGGCGATCTGGCAGGACGTCGAGTTCGGCTCTTACGCGGCCGACCTGCCGCTGTGGGATGAGCTGGCGGGGGCGGCCGGTGGCCCGGTCCTGGAGCTCGGGGCCGGCTCCGGGCGCGTCACGCTGCATCTGGCGCGGTCGGGACACGAGGTGATCGCGGTCGAGCGAGATGCCCGGCTGGCCGCGGAGCTCGAGGCGAGGGCGGAAGGGCTTCCGGTCCGCGTCGTCGCCGCCGACCTCGCCGAGATCGAGCCGTCCGCGGCGCAGCTGGCGATCGGACCGCTGCAGGTGATCCAGCTCCTGCCGCGCGACGAGCGGGCCCGGGCCTTGCGGGCCCTGGCCGCGGCGCTCGCCGGCGGCGGCCGCTGCGCGCTGGCCCTGGTCGACGAGGACACCCTCGTCGAGCACGGCACCGCGGCACCCGCGCCGGTGCGACCGGACATCCGCGAGGTCGATGGCTGGGTCTACTCGAGCGAGCCGCTCTGGGTCCAGGTCTCCGACGAGGCCCTGCGCATGCGCCGCCTGCGCGAGCGGGTCTCCCCCGGCGGCGACCTCGTGCGCAAGGTTCACGACGACGTCCTCTACCGCCTCTCGCCCGACGGCCTCGAGTCCGAGGCGGAGCAGGAAGGCCTGCGCCCGGCGGAGCGAAGGACGATCGACCCCAGTACCTACGAGGCGGGCTCGGTCGTCGGTCGTGCTGGAGGCGCCGTGAGCGCGGCCCCCTCCCCCACGCCCGAGCTGCGGGTGCTGGCGCTGTATCCCGAGCAGATGAACATCTACGCCGACCGCGGCAACATCATCTTCCTCCAGCGTCGCTGCGAGTGGCGTGGAATCGGCTTCTCCTACGCGGGCTCGGGCCCCGGCGAGGGATTTGACCCCGCCGACCATGACCTGCTCTACATCGGCGGCGGGCAGGACCGCGACCAGGTGCTGGTCGCCGAGGACATGCTGCGCACGAAGCGGGACGCCATCGCCTCGGCGGTGGAGGACGGCGCCGTATTGCTGGCCGTCTGCGGCGGCTACCAGCTGCTCGGCCACAGCTACCAGCTCGCCGACGAGTCGCTGCCCGGCCTCAGCATCGCCGACCTGGAGACCGTGCGCGCTGCGGGGCCGCGGCTGATCGGGAACGTCTCCATCGAGGCGGATCTGGGGTCCGGCCCCGAGCTGCTGGCCGGCTTCGAGAACCACGGCGGACGGACTCACCTGGGCTCCGACGCGCAGCCCCTCGGCCGTGTCCTGCACGGCCATGGCAACAACGGCGCCGACGGCCTCGAGGGCGTGCGCAGGCTGAACATGTTCGGCACCTACCTGCACGGTCCCCTGCTCCCCAAGAACGCCGGGCTCGCCGACCGCCTGATCGGGCTGTCCCTGGAACGGCGCTCCGGCTCGTCCGTGGAGCTGGTGCCGCTCGACGACGAGCTCGAGCGCGCCTCGCACGCCGGCGCGGAGCGGGCGGCCGAGCGCGGCTAGTCGGCGCCCGAAAGCCGGCGCCCACCTCGGCCGGGCTATAGGATCAGCGGCGTGATCGTCATCTTGATCGTGGTGGGCCTGGTCGTGATCGGCGTCCTGGCCTGGATCCTGATCCGCAACAGCATCATCGCCTCGCGGAACCGCGTCGACGAAGCCTGGAGCGGCATCGACGTCCAGCTCAAACGCCGCCACGACCTGGTTCCGAACCTGGTCGAGTCGGTCAAGGGCTACGCCACCCACGAGCGCGAGACCTTCGAGAAGGTCACGAAGGCCCGCTCGCAGGCGATGGACGCGCAGGGCGTGCAGGAGACCGGGAAGGCCGAATCCGCCCTCTCGGCGGCCCTGGGCGGCCTCCGGGTCGTGGCCGAGCAATACCCCGAGCTGCGAGCGACCGAGAACTTCCAGCAGCTCCAGCAGCAGCTCTCGGAGCTCGAGGACGAGATCCAGGCCTCGCGCCGGATCTACAACTCGAACGTGCAGAGCTACAACACGAAGATCCAGCAGTTCCCGGCTTCGATCGTCGCCGGCCAGGGCGACTACACCGACCGCGAGTTCTTCGAGATCGGCGACGCCGCGGAGCGCGAGGCACCGCAGGTCTCGTTCGAGCGGCCCGCCGAATCCGCCTCGTAGCGAGGCTCCCCTTTTTTTCCCTTGACATGTGACTATTTGGTCACCTATACTCCCGGCCATGGAACTGGTGTTCAAGGCGCTGGCTGACCCGACTCGGCGCGGACTGCTCGACGAGCTCCACCGCTCGGACGGGCAGACGCTGACGGAGCTCGAGCAGCGGCTGCCGATGAGCCGCTTCGGGGTGATGAAGCACCTGAAGCTGCTGGAGCAGGCGAACCTGGTCGCAACCAGGCGCCGTGGCCGCGAGAAGCTGCACTACCTGAACCCGGTCCCGATCCAGCAGGTGTACGAGCGCTGGGTCAGCAAGTACGCGCAGCCCGTGGCCGCAGGCCTGACGGCGCTGAAACGAGATCTAGAGGAGGACTGACGATGGCTGAGAACAGCACCCCCGAATACGAGGTGCCCCACCGGATCGGGCTCGTGCCCGACAGCAACGGGACCGGCGGAGTCGCCGTGTTCGAGATCTACATCAAGACCACGCCCGAGCGACTCTGGGAGGCGATCACCGACCCGAAGATGCGCGCCAAGTACAGCTTCGGGGTCGAGACCCACTCCGACTGGACCGAGGGCTCGTCCTACAAGGGCGAGGTCCCGGGCGTGTTCGAGATCGCCGAAGGCGAGAACCTCGAAGTCGACCCGCCCAACCGCCTGGTGCAGAGCTTCACGGCCCTGTGGAGCGACGAGGTGAAGGCCGCCGGCACCTCGCGGGTCACCTGGGAGATCCGCAAGGTCGGCGACTCATGCCAGCTGACCGTGATCCACGACCAGCTCCCGATCGACGCCAACCCCGAGCTCTACGGCGGCTGGCCGCAGATCCTCTCGGGCCTGAAGACGCTGATCGAGACCGGGGAGACGATGGACACCCCCGGATCGCTTAGATACGCGGGCGCCGCCTAGAGCCGCGCCCCGAGCCCCGGCCAAGACCACACAAGGAGAATTGATGCCCACCAAGACGCAGATCGTCAACGGAGTCGACTTCGTGGCCGTCCCCACCAAGGACTGGGAGGCGGCCCGCAAGTTCTACGGAGAGACCCTCGGCCTGCCATTCGGCAAGCAGTGGGGCAGCATGCCCGCCGGAGAGTTCGAGACAGGCAGCCTGACGGTGGCGGTGATGCAGGTCGACGCCTTCGGTATGGAGTTCGCTCCGCACAGCCTCCCGATCGAGTTCCACGTCGACGACTTCGAGGCGGCCAAGGCCGAGCTCGAGTCGCGCGGCATCGAGTTCCAGGGGGAGCCGATCGACAGCGGCGTCTGCCTCCAGGCGTTCTTCAGGGACCCGGACGGCAACTCGCTGGCGATTCACCACCGCTACGCCCCGAGCGGCTCCTAGGAGCTCAGTTTGGAGCGGCCGCTTGCGGCCGCGACCGATGGCTGCGACGACCGGAGCCGCGACTGATGAGGGCGCGGCGCCGAGCTAGGCGCCGGTGGAGCCGAAGCCGCTGGAGCCGCGCACCGTGTTGTCGAGCGAATCGGACTCCAGCGGGCTGGCGTGGGCGATCGGGACGAGGATCAGCTGGGCAACCCGGTCGCCCGCGGCGAGCTTGAACTCCGAGGTGCGGTCGGTGTTGTGCAGCAGCACCCTGACCTCGCCGCGGTAGCCGGGGTCGATCAACCCCGGGGAGTTGACGAGGGCGATCCCGTTTTTCAGCGCCAGCCCCGAGCGCGGCAGCACCAGGCCCGCCAGGCCCTCGGGGATCGCGACCGCGAGGCCCGTACCGACGCTGACCCGCCCGCCGGGCGAGATTCGCGCGCCCTCGGCGGCGTAAAGGTCCAGTCCCGCGTCCGAGTCGTGGCCGCGGGTCGGCAGGGTCGCCCTCTCGCTGAGGCGTATGAAGCGGAGCTCCTCCACGGCGCCAAATGTAGGGGCAACCCTGGAGGTCCCCGAAAACCCGCGACCGAGAGCCTCGGAAGCGCCTTCTGGAGCCGTTTCCGGGGCCTCGTCGGGTTCGTCGCCGTCCTCCGCCGCGTCCGAGCGCAGCGCCTCCAGCGGGTCCCAGGAGCCGTTGCCGTCCGGTCCGGGGTCAGCCTCGGTCGAGACCGTCCACGCCTCGTCCAGCGGGTCCGCCGTTGACGGCGAGGTCCTGGAAGCGCTCGACGAGAGCGGCAGGAAGCCGAGCGCGGACGAAAACGCCGTCCGCCCTATCTTCACGCTCGAGGTCGCCAGCGACCTCGTGGAGCTGAGCAAGTCTCTCACCACTCCTGAAGGGTACGAGCAACTCGACTTCCGTGAGTCCTTCCCTGATCGTGCTCGCGATGCGAGCGCGCAGATCGTCGAGGCCCTCCCCCGTCTGCGCCGATACCTGGGTCGCGTCGGGATGGCGCAGGCGCAGCTCCGAGCGCTCCTCGTCGTCGAGCAGGTCGACCTTGTTCATCGCCAGCAGGCGCGGTTTCTCTCCGGCCCCGATCTCCTCGAGCACGGCGTCCGCGGCCGCAATCGAGCCCAGCAGCTCTTCCTCGGGCTGGGACCCGTCGACGACGTGGACGATCACATCCGCCAGCACCGTCTCCTCCAGCGTCGCCTTGAAGGCTTCGACCAGCTCGTGCGGGAGCTTGCGGATGAAGCCGACGGTGTCCGTCAGCAGGTAGCGCTTGCCATCGTGGCTGAACGCCCGGGTGGTCGGATCCAGCGTGTGGAAGAGGCGCTCCCCGACTCCGACGCCGGCGCCGGTGAGCGCGTTCAGCAGCGTCGACTTGCCGGCGTTGGTGTATCCGGCGAGCGCAACCGTGGGCAGTGCCGCCTCTTCGCGCCGCTGCCGCATCACCGCGCGGTTGCGCTCCGTTCGCTCGAGCTGTCGCCGCAGCGCCGAGATCCGGTCGCGGGCCAGCCGGCGGTCAATCTCGATCTGTCTCTCGCCCGGGCCCCTGGTGACCGCGGCGCCGCCGCTTCCCAGCCCGCCGCCGAGGCGCTCCAGGTGGGTCCACAGGCCGCGCAGCCGGGCCATGTTGTACTGCAGCTGCGCCAGCTCGACCTGCAGCTTGCCCTCGGCCGACCCGGCGTGGTCGGCGAAGATGTCCAGGATCACAGCGGTGCGGTCGATCACCGGCACCCCAAGCTCCTTCTCGAGGTTGCGCTCCTGGCGCGGCGCCAGCTCGTCATCGCAGGCGACCAGGTTGGCGTCCGCGGCCTTGATCTCGCCCTTCAGCTCGGCGATCTTGCCCTTGCCCAGGTAGCGGTCGGGGTCGGGCTCGTTGCGGCGCTGGACCATGTCGCCCGCGGTCGCGACACCGGCGGTGCGCAGCAGCTCCTTCAGCTCGGCCAGCTGGTCGCGAACGCCGTCATCGCCGTCGACCACGCAGATGGCGATGGCGCGTTGGGCCGCCCGCGGGTTGACTACCCCCGCCCGCTGCGTGCCGTTCCCGGTCTGCCTGCTGTTTCCGTCCTTGCTTCCGGTCACGCGTTCAATCTTAGGACCGCCCTCACGGCGGGCAGCTCAGCGGTGCGGCAGGCAGGCGCGTGAGCGCGATGTTGCTCACGAACGGGATCGCTCCCGCAGCGCAGGCGTTGGCCACCGACTCCTGCTCGGCGGCGGGGTCCCCGGCCGTGTAGTCGGACGCGGTCACCAGCAGGCCCGCCGAGGAGATGCGCGTCAGGGCCGCCTTCGCCGCCTCGACCTCGGCCGCCGGGCGGTGGACGTAGGCACGGCGCTTGAAGCTGTAGGTCCAGGTCACGTCCTCGCGGTTCCAGCCGTCGAGCACCCCCAGCAGCGGCCCGATCGAGCGCTCGCCGTTCTGTGCGAAGAGCAGGCCGCCGCGTCCGTGCGCGAGTGCCGCCAGCCGGCGCACGAGCCTGCGCATGCCCCTGCGCTGCTTGGGATGGCCCTCGACCATGTCGACGTTATCCAGGAAGAGCCCGTCGAACCCCTTCCCTAGCAGCTTCGGCGCGATCCGGTTGGCGATCGCCCGGCGGAAGCCTGGCGCCGAGACCCGGGCGTAGTCCTCGTCGAACTCCTCGAAGCGGTCGGGAAGCCGGAAGGGCTTCAGCATCCGGTACCAGGAGCGGTAGGGCTCGATCGTGCCGACGCTGAGGTAGCCCAGCACGATGGAGCCGCCCGCTCGCAGCTGCGAGATGCGTCCCGGCGGGGTGAGCTCGCCGTCGACGACGACCAGGTCGTATGGCGCCAGGCTCGCGACCTCCGCATCCGAGTCGACGTCCATGCCGAGAGCGAAGGCGAAGTCCTCGACGCCCGCCAGGCGTGGGTCGCGGGGAGCCCCGTCGGCCTCCGAGGCCCAGAGCACGATGGCCAGTACTGCCAGGGTGAGGAGCAGCGGAACGCGCATCGCGACCGACGGTAGCGGGAGATCACGCCGGCTAGGAGGTCTGCAGTCGCGTCTGGCGCTGAGGGGTGGGGATGAGCGCCGCGGCGCCGATCACCGCGGCGAAGGCGGCGCTCCGGGCGATCACCCCGAGCGCGTCCGAGCCGACCGGATCGCCGAAAACGAGGACTCCGCCGACGATCGCGGCGCAGTTGGCCGCCACGGACGAGACCACGATCACCTCGACCGGGTCGCCGAGTTGCAGCGAGCGAGCGAGCCCGTAGAACGCGGCGATCGCGGCCAGTGCGGCGACCAGCGTCCAGGGGCTGAGGATCGCGGCCGGCGAACCGGGTACGACCTCGGCCAAGGCCTTGATGGCGACGTCGGAGACGCCGATCAGCAGGCCGGCCGAGCCGGCGAGCATCAGGCCGCCGCGCCGCCGGCCCTCGCCGCGGGATCCGGAAAGCAGCAGTGTCAAGCCGATCACGATGGCGCCGCCCTGGAAGAAGGCCATGGTCGACTGGGAGTACTCCGAGCCGCCACTGGGCTGCTCGACGGCGGTGAGGGCAAGAAAAGCGAGCCCCACGGCGCTGAGCGTGAGGCCGAGCAGCTCGCGCCAGCCCAGCGTGATGCCGAACATGTGGCGCGCGGGGATCGCCAGCAGCGCGATGCCTCCCGCGATCACGGCCTGGACCAGTGAGAGCGGCGCCAGCGTCAGCGCCGCGACGTGCAGCCCCCATGCCACGAAGGCGACCACGAATCCGATCGTCCACCACTTCGAACCGAACAGCGCCGCCGCGCTGCGCAGCGGCTGGCCGAAGCGCACGTCGGGAGCGCTGTTGGCGCCGCGGTACTTGCACAGGAGCGCCACGTTGGAGAGCAGGGCGCATCCGAGCGCGAGCAGTAATCCGATCTCGATCATCAGTTGGCTTTCGACCTTCCCCGCCCCGCCTTGAGGCGCCTGGCCGGATAGCAGGCGCGACAAGCGGGGGGGCGGCGTTTTCTACCCGGTTATGAGGGGATAGGCGCCGGTTCTCCACGGCCGTCTCGTCGACGGTCAGCCGCGACGACCGCCTCGGCCTCGATCTCGACCCGCCAGCGCGGGTCGAGCAGCGCCGCGACCACGACCATCGTCGAGGCCGGTCGCGCCTCGCCGAACGCGGCGGCGTGGGCCCTTCCCACGGCCTCGGCGTCATCGGGATTGACGATGAACTGGCGCGTGCGGACGACGTCCGCGAGGCTCGCCCCCGCCTGATTGAGGGCGGCCTCGATGATCTCGATGCAGCGCCGCGCCTGCACCTCGGGATCGTCATCCACGCCGCCGTCCTCCCAGACGGGAGCGGTGCCGGCAACGAGGACCCGGTCGCCGACGCGAACCGCCCGGCTGAAGCCGATTCGGTCCTCGAACGGCGAGGGTCCCTTGATCCGGCGGCGCTCGCTCATGCCGGCGCCTACCCGGTCAGGTGGGCGCGCAGGCGCTCGACGGCCTCGGCGAGCAGCTCGTCCGGCGTGGTCAGGGAGATGCGGAAGAAGCCCTCGCCGCTGGGCCCGTACATCGACCCGGGCGAAATCACGACCGCCGCCTCCTCCAGCACCATCTCGGCGAACGAGGTTGAGGTGTGGCCCTCTGGCACCGGCGCCCACACGTAGATCGTTCCCTTCGGGGGCGCGACCTCCACCCCGATCGCCGCGAGCGCGTCTACCACCAGGTCGCGGCGGCGCTGGTAGATCGAGCACATCTCCTCGACGTGCTTCCGCGGTCCCCGCAGGGCGGCCGCTCCGGCGAGCTGAACCGCCTCGAACAGCCCGGAGTCGACGTTCGTCTTCAGCCGCCAGTAGGTCTTGACGGCTTCGGCGTTGCCCAGGATCGCCGCGCAGCGCCAGCCGGTCATGTTGTAGCCCTTGGACAGCGAGAAGACCTCGACGCCGATCTCCTTCGCCCCCGGCGTGGCCAGGAAGCTCGGAGCCACGTAGCCGTCGAAGGTCGTCTCCGAGTAGGCGTTGTCGTGCACGACCAGGAACTCGTGCTCCTTCGCCAGCTCCACCACGCGCTCGAAGAAGCTGTCCGGGACCACGGCCCCGGTCGGGTTGTTGGGGTAGTTGATGAACATCAGCCGGGCCGCCGCGAGCTTCTCCTCGGGGATCGAGTCCAGGTCGGGCGTGAAGTCCAGGCGCGGCAGCAGCGGCAGCAGGGCCGCCTCGGCGCCGGCCAGGACCGGGCCGGCTGTGTAGACCGGGTAGCCGGGGTCGGACGCCAGCGCCACGTCCCCGGGATCGAGGAAGGCGAAGCAGAGGTTGTAGATGCACTCCTTGGCGCCGATCGCGGGGATCACCTCGTTGACCGGATCGATCTCGACGCCGAAGCGCTGCAGATAGAAGTCCGCGAAGGCCTCCCGGAACTCGGGGCGCCCACGGTTGGAGGGGTACTTGTGCGTGCTCGGGTCGCCGACCGCCTCCCGCATCGCCTCCACGACGTAGCGGAAGGTCGGGGTGTCTGGATCGCCGATCCCGAGGCTGATCACGTCGATCCCCTCCTCCGCCTTCTGCTCGATCCTTGCGCTCGAGCTCGGCGAACATGTACGGGGGGATCGCGTCGAGCCGCTTCGATGGGTCGGTCAGGGCCATGGCGGCGGAAGACTAGGGGTAGCGGGGCTAGGAAGCGGCCAGCGCGTCCAGCAGCTCCGGCGACAGCTCCCCCGAATAGATCGGCTCGGCCCAACCCGTCAGGCGCACGTCCAGGTCGGAGCCCACCTCCACCGTGAGCTCGCCGCCGTCGAGGACCACGGTCACGGGGCTCGCCGCCCCGCCCAGCACGGCCGCCACGGCGGCGCCGCTCGCGCCGGTGCCCGACGAAAGCGTCTCGCCGACGCCGCGCTCGAAGATCCGGGCTCGCACCCGGCTCCCCTCCCCCGCGCTCTCCACGACCCGGTAGAAGGAGACGTTGGTGCGGTTCGGGAACAGCTCGTGGCTCTCGATCTCGGGTCCGATCGCCGCCAGGTCGAGCTCCTCGAGGCCTTCCGGGACCTCGATCGCGCACTGCGGGTTCCCGATCGAGACGTGCTGGAAGCGCCAGGTGCGACCGGCGGCCTCCAGCTCCCCCCGGCCGTCCTCCGGACCGCCCGGGTAGTCCTTCGAAGTCGTGCTCGCCCGCCCCATCGCGAGGGTGCAGGTGCGTTCGTCGGCGATCGTCGGCGTGATCGGTCCGGCGGCCGTCCCGATCGTGAACTCGTCGGCATCCGTCCAGCCCGAGCGGCGCAGGTACAGCACCGCCTCGCGCGCACCGTTGCCCGACAGCTCGGCCTCGGACGCCGTCCGGGTTGAAGATGCGCAGGTCAGCGACGTGGTCCGGGTCGGATGGCTTCGAGAGCAGAAGAACTCCGTCCGAGCCAACACCGAAGTGCACGTCACAGATCAGCCTGATGCGCGCCTCGCTCAGCTCCCAGGGAAGCCGGTCCGCCTCGAAGATCAGGTAATCGTTGCCGAGCGCCTGCCACTTCTCGAACTTCATGACGGCGCAGTATCGCGGTCAGCCGGCTTCGAGGGCGGCCATCGCCTCGTCGTGCGTCTCGTAGCCGACGACGTGAACGACCTTCCCGGATCGAACGGTCCAGACCTGCGTGTTGTCCCAGCGCACGGGAGCACCGCTGCCCCTGCCGTGGGCGACATTGCCGACATCAATGACCACGCGATCTCCGACCCGCTCCATGCTCGAGATCGTCCACTCGTAGTCCGCCCATGGCTCGAACCAGGCGCGCCAGAACCGGATCCATCCGTCGCGGCCGCTGAAGCCCGCCTGGTCGCGCAGCCCGCCGATCCCCTCGACCGGGATCTCCACCGCGGGATCGATCACGTCGGGGAGGCCGAAACCTCGCGCCCCGGCGGCCTCGCGGACGGCCTCGTAGCCGTCCTCGGAGAGCAGGATCTCCCTGGCTACCTCGAACGGGATGGAGTTGAACCAGTCATAGATCTCGCGCACCACCTCGGTGGGAGACGCCTCGGGTCCCTCTGCGGCGCTCACAGAAGCGATGCTATTTCCCGCCCTATCTCCTCGTCAACGCGATCCGCGCGATCGATCAGGGTGACCCCCTCCATCCTCCGCATCCAAGTCAGCTGGCGGCGGGCGTAGGAGCGGTGCGCGGCCTTGATGGCCTCTACGGTCTCGTCGCCGGGAGCGGCATCGTGGGCGTCGGTGAGAGCCTCGAACCCCAGCGCGGCCCGCGCGGTGCGCGAGGCGCCCCCCTCAGCCGCAACGCTGACCTCGTCGTCGGCACCGGCCTCGATCATCGCGTCCACCCTCGCGTCGATGCGCTCCGCGAGCTCCGTGCGGTCCATCGTCAGGCCAACCAGCAGCGAGGGGCGCCGGAGGCGGGCGGTCCACATGCCCGCCGCGCCGACGTGGGGATCGATGCCGGCGCGCAGCAGCTCGGTCAGCCGGGCGACGCGCTTGCGATCGTTCGCCTCGACCCCCTCGGCCAGCCCCTCAGGGAGCTCGGCGTGCAACGCCGCCGCCCCGCGCCGCTCCACCTCGCCCTCGACCTCGGAGCGAATCCGCGCCGGCACGGCAGGGCGCAGGTCCAGGTCCGACAGCGCGGCTCGCAGGTAGAGGCCGGTTCCACCGACGACGATCGGCCGCCGCCCCTCGCCGAGGAGCCCGTCGATCTCGCGGTGGGCCAGCTCGGCGTAGGCGCCCGCGCTGAACTCCTGGGACGGCGACACGAACGAGAGCAGCCGGTGCTCGAGCGAGTCGCGCTCCTCGGGCGTGGCGGCCCCGCTCAGGACCTCGAGCCCGCGGTAGACCTGAATCGAGTCGCAGTTGACCGCGACGGGGTCCTCCCCGCGCTCCCGCAGCCGCTCTGCGACCGCGAGCGCCACGCCGGTCTTGCCGACCGCCGTCGGCCCGAAGATCGCCAGCACCCGCATCGCGGCAGGCGAGCTAGACGCGGCTCAGGAGCCGCTCGGAGCCGCTCAGCGTCTGCGAGGTCGCCGAGGCGACCTCCACGTCGACCAGCTCGCCGACATCGGCGGTGCCGTCGAAGTTCACGACCTTGTTGTGTCGGGTGCGTCCGCGCAGGCGGGCGGGGTCGTTGCGGCTCGGGCCCTCGACCAGGACCTCCATCGAGCGTCCAACGAAGCGCTGCGCGCGCTCGTGCGCCCGAGACTGGACCAGCTCGACCAGGCGCTCCATCCGCTCTCGCTTGACCGCGTGAGGAACCATCCCCTCCATCTCGGCCGCCTCGGTGCCGCTCCGCGGCGAGAAGATGAAGGTGAAGGCGCCGTCGTAGCCGACCTCGTCGACCACCTCCAGCGTCTCGGTGAAATCCTCCTCGGTCTCGCCGGGGAAGCCGACGATGATGTCGGTCGTCAAGGCGCAGTCGGGGACGTGCTCGCGGATCAGCGCCACACGGTCCATGTAGCGCTGCCGGTTGTAGGTCCTGCGCATGCGCTTCAGCACGGTGCTCGAGCCCGACTGCAGCGGCAGGTGGATGTGCTCGCACAGTGACGGCAATTCGGCGTGGGCCCGGATCACGTCCTCCTTCATGTCCTTGGGATGCGGGCTCGTGTAGCGCAGGCGCTCGATGCCATCGACCGCGTCCACCCGCGCCAGCAGCTCGGCGAAGCTGATCCGCCGCTCCCCCAGGTCGCGGCCGTAGCTGTTCACATTCTGGCCCAGCAGCGTCACCTCGCGGACCCCGTCGGCGGCGAGGCGCTCGACCTCGGCAACCACCTCGCCGGGGTCGCGGCTCTCCTCCCGCCCGCGCGTGGAGGGCACGATGCAGTAGGCGCAGACGCAGTTGCATCCCTGTGAGATCTGGATCCACCCCTGGAACTCGCGCGCGCGCTTCATCGGCAGGTGGCCGGCGAAGTCCTCGAACTCGAAGTAGCCCTGCGCCGTGAGCGAGTCCGAGGTCAGGAACTCGGCCAGGCGGTGGATCTGCCCGGGGCCGAAGGCGACGTCGACGAAGGGGAAGCGGCGGAAGACCTCGTCCTTGACCGACTGGGCCCAGCATCCGCCCACTCCCACCACCCGCGCCGGGTCCTCGGACTTGAGGCGTTTCGCCTCCCCGAGGTGGGCGATGAACCGGCTGTCGGCCGACTCGCGGATCGAGCAGGTATTGAAGAGGATCAGGTCGGCACCGTCTCGCTTCGGAGCCTCGACGTAGCCGAGCGAGTCGAGCATGCCCTTCATGCGCTCGGAGTCGTGCTCGTTCATCTGGCATCCGAACGTCGTCACGTGGTAGCGCTTGGACATCGGGGTGAGGCTACCGCGAGGGGCTCCCTCACCGGAGCCTGCAGAGGGCCATCGGGAATGGATCCGCGCTTCGCGCGTCCTTGGTGACGGAACCGGAAGCCCCACCCACAGGAGGAACCACATGCACCCGCTCCACACCCTGATGCAGACCCAGAAGCGCCAGGTCCACCAGCAGGCGAGCCGGCCCACGCCGCGCCGCCGCAGCGAGACCGAGGAGAACGCGATCGTCCAGACCAGGACTCAGCGGCGCAGCCGCGTGGCCGTCGCCGTGGCCCTGATCACCAACCGCCTCACTGGACGGTGAGGGTTCCCTCCATGCCGCCATCGCGGTGGCCCGGGATCGCGCAGTAGTAGAAGTACTCCCCCGGAGTCAGCTCCGCCGAGATCTCGACCGTCCCGCCCGCGATGTCATCGCTCTGGGCGACGACGGTCTCCTCGGTGTCCTGGAGGAAGATGTTGTGGGTGACCGGCGAGGGATTGTCGTAGGCGAGGGTGATGGTGCCGGCATCCGCCGCAAGGCGCGGCGGCTCGAACTCGAGCGAGCCATCTTCGGGTGAGGTCACGTCGAGGCTGATCGCCGGCCCGCCCGCGGGAGCTCCACCGGCCGGCGGGGCTCCTCCTTCCGGCTTCTCGCCGCCCTCGCCCTCGGAGGCGACCCCTTCGGCCGCCTCGGCCTCTTCGTGGGCCTGCTCTTCCTCGCGGTGCTCCTGCTCATCGCGTGCGCTGGCGACCGCATAGGCGGCCGTGCCCGCGACCAGCAGGAGGAAGACGGCGATGCCCGCGGACATCGCCCCGCGGCTCGGCGGGAAGGAGTCCTTGCCCCGAATGCCGATGAACGAGATCAGCAGTGCCGCCGCGACCAGCAGGCCGCCGCCGATGTAGAAGATGGTCTGGACCTCCATGCGGCGCTGATCCTACCCGCAGGGCAGGGCCTGACGACCCGTCAAGCGGCCTGCGAGCGCCGCTCCAGCGCCCGCACCGCGTCGTAGGCGACCTCGAGGGGAAAGCCGCGCCGCGCAAGCAGCGAGAGCGCCCGCGCCCGCGATGGCTCGTCGCAGGGCCTGATCCCGCTCAGCTCCACGAGCTCCAGCGCCCTCCCGAGCAGGGCCTCGGCGCCCTCCGCCTCGACCGCCACCTCGATCAGCGTCTCGTCAACGCCCCGGGCCCGCAGCGCCTCGGTGATGCGGTCAGGGCCCCAGCCGCGCAGCTCGCGCTTGTCCTCGGCGAAGCGGCGGGCGAAGCGCTCGTCGTCCACGGCGCCCGCCTCCAGCAGGCGCTCCAGCACGGCCTCGACCTCGCCCTGCTCGACCCCGCGCGCCGCCAGCCACTCCGCGAGCTCGGCCTCGGTCCGCTCCTTGTGACCGAGCGCGCGCAGCGCCAGCTCGTATGGATCCTGTTCGGGCAGGGCGATTCAGGCAGGGCCGCTAGGCAGCCTTCTTCTGCTTCTTCTTCTTGGCGTCGGCGGGCGGTTCCGCGGAACCCGCCTCGCCATCGCCATCGGCCTCGGCCTCGGGCTTCGGATCGGGGACCGCGTGCGGCTTCGGCGGCTCCTCCTCCGCGCCGGCCCCGAGCTTGGCGGTGATCTGGCGCTCCAGCTCGTCGCGCAGCTCGGGGTTGTCGCGCAGGAACTCCTTGGTGTTGTTGCGGCCCTGGCCGAGGCGGGTCTCGCCGTGGGAGAAGAACGATCCCGACTTCTGGATCAAATCGTGCTCCAGAGCCAGATCCAGCACCCCGCCCTCCTTCGAGATCCCCTCTCCGTACGTGATGTCGAACTCGGCCTGGCGGAAGGGCGGCGCGACCTTGTTCTTGACCACCTTGACCCGCACGCGGTTGCCGACCGCCTCGGTCCCCTCCTTCAGGGTCTCGATCCGGCGGATGTCGAGCCGCTGGGAGGAATAGAACTTCAGGGCGCGCCCGCCGGGCTGGGTCTCGGGGCTCCCGAACATAACCCCGATCTTCTCCCGGATCTGGTTGGTGAACACGCAGAGGGTGTTAGCGCGGTTGAGGTTGCCGGCCAGCTTGCGCAGCGCCTGAGACATCAGGCGGGCCTGCAGGCCGACGGTCTGCTCGCCCATCTGGCCCTCGAGCTCGACCCTGGGGGTCAGCGCCGCGACCGAGTCGACCGCGACCACGTCGACCGCTCCCGAGCGAACCAGGACGTCGACGATCTCGAGCGCCTGCTCGCCGTAGTCGGGCTGGGAGATCAGCAGCTCCTCGGTGTTGATGCCGATTCGCCGCGCGTAGGTGGGGTCGAGCGCGTGCTCGGTGTCCACGAACGCGCAGACGCCACCGCGGGCCTGAGCCTCGGCGATGATGTGGTAGACGAGCGTCGTCTTTCCCGACGACTCCGGCCCGAAGATCTCGACGATCCTGCCGCGCGGGACGCCTCCCACCCCGAGAGCGATGTCCAATGGCAGTGCGCCGGTGGAGATCGCCTCGACGTTGACGGCGCTGTCGCCGTCGAGTCGCATCAGCGCCCCGGCGCCGAACTCCTTCTCGATGTGGTCGACGGCCGCCTGCAGCGCCTGGTCCCGCGCCTTCGCGTCCTTCTCGCTGCCGGCCTCCCTCAGGCTGACTTCCCTCATGTTGGCTTCCCTTGCGCTGGGCTTCGTGTCTGCCATCTCTGAATCACCTCTCTGTCTCGCCGGTCGGAAGCTCCAACTCAGCCATCGGTTCGTAACGGGCACCGCTGGGGTGCAAGTGGGATCTGAAGACCACCAAACGGGTCGGACGGAATGACGCGAACACCTGTTCGGGCAGCGGACCCGGCGGGGTCTCCACCAGCGCGGGCTTCCGGCCCCCCTTCCTCTCCGGCTTCACCCGCGCCACGGTCAGGTGGGTCCAGAAGGGGCGCTTCTCGGGCTTGTAAAAGCGCGCCCGCTGCAGGCGTCCCTCCACCTGGGCCTGCAGCTCCTCGACCGCCGGCGCGCGCGCCTCGATCGCGAACAGGCGGGGGCGCTTGCCGGGCGGGCGCCCGACCGGGTCGGGAAGCAGCTCGACCTCTGGAGCCTCGGGCGCGGGGCCGCCGCTGTCGAGCGCGACCTCGGCGATGCGGGCGAAGTCCTTCTCGGCCTGCCAGCCGAGGAACACCAGCGTGATGTGCAGGTTCTCGGCGGGGACCACCCGCAGCGCGGGATCGCTCAGCCCCCGCTGCCACTCCGCCAGCCCCGCGCGCACCTCCGAGGGCAGGTCGAGCGCCACGAACAGGCGCCCGCGCGGGCTCCCCAGTCGCTCCTTCGCCATCCACTGCACGGTAAGCGCACGGGAAGCCGGACTCGCCCCGCTAGGTTGATAGGTGGTGGACACGCCCCGCTCGGTCCAACGCGTCTACTACGTGCTGCTGCTCGGCAACACGCTCGCGGCCTCGCTCATCTGGGGGATCAACACGATCTTCCTGCTCGACGCGGGACTCAACAACCTCGAGGCCTTCGCCGCGAATGCCTTCTTCACCGCCGGCATGCTGATCTTCGAGGTCCCGACCGGGATCGTCGCCGACACGATCGGGCGCCGGGTCTCCTACCTGCTCGGCACGGTCACGCTCGCGATCACCACCATCCTCTACGTGATGCTGTGGCAGATCGAGGGGCCGTTCTGGGCCTGGGCGATCGTCTCGCTGCTGCTCGGGCTCGGCTTCACCTTCTTCTCCGGGGCGGTCGAGGCCTGGCTCGTGGACGCGCTGCAGGCGACCGGGTTCACCGGACAGCTGGAGCAGGTGTTCGGCCGCGGCCAGATGGTCAGCGGGGTGGCGATGCTGACCGGGTCGGTCGCCGGCGGCTACATCGCCCAGGTCACCAGCCTGGGCGTGCCGTTCGTGCTCCGCGGGATCGTGCTGGCGATCATGTTCGTCGTCGCTTTCGCGGTCATGCGCGACATCGGCTTCACCCCCGAGCGCGGAAGGGGCATCGCCACCGAGATGCGCAGCATCGCCTCGGCCTCGATCGACTACGGCTGGCGCGTGCCCGCTGTCAAGTGGCTGATGATCTCCTCGGTCCCCCTGGGCGCGGTCGGCATCTACGCGTTCTACGCCCTCCAGCCCTACCTTCTCGAGCTGAAAGGCGACCCGGAGGCCTACGGCATCGCAGGGCTCACCGCCGCGATCGTCGCCGCCGCCCAGATCGTCGGCGGGTTCTCGGCGCCCCGCCTGCGGAACCTGTTCCGTCGCCGTACCTCGGGGCTGATCGCCGCCACGATCGTCAGCGCGCTCGCACTGCTGGGGATGGGGCTGATCCAGAACTTCTGGGTCGTGATCGGCCTGGTCGTCGTCTGGGGCCTGCTGTTCGCGGCCACCGAGCCGATCCGGATGACCTACATCAACGGGATGATCCCGTCGAAGCAGCGCGCCAGCATCCTCTCGTTCGACTCTCTCATGGCCTCTGCCGGCGGAGTCGTCTCGCAGCCGGCGCTGGGCAAGGCGGCCGACGTCTACGGCTATCCCACCACCTACGTGATGTCGGCCGGGATCACCGCGCTCGCGCTGCCCTTCATCGGGCGCTCGCGGGCCGAGAACAACCCCGCCGACGTCGCCGAGGGAATCACCGAGGGGCCGGAGCTCGGCGAGCCCTCCCCCACACTCGCCACGCCTGACACCGAGGACGAGCTGGCGGCGCGGACCAAGACCTAGGCTGCGGGATGTGAGCGCCCGCGAGCTGCCGGAGGTCGAGGGGGTCGAGCACCGCTTCGTGAGCGCGGGCGGGCTGCGGACCCACGTCGCCCTGGCGGGCTCGGGCCCTCCCATCCTGCTGCTCCACGGCTGGCCCCAGCACTGGTGGATGTGGCGCGAGCTGATCGGGCCGCTGGCTCGCGAGCGCCGGGTGATCGCGCCGGACCTGCGCGGCTTCGGGTGGACCGACGCGCCGCCGGGCGGATACGACCCCGAGGTCTTCGCCCGCGACCTCAGCGCCCTCCTGGATGCGCTCGAGGTCGAGGGGCCCGTGGACCTGATCGGCCACGACTGGGGCGGCTGGACCGGCTTCATGCTCTGCCTGCGCCACCCCGAGCGGGTGCGCCGCTTTCTGGCGCTCAGCATCTACCACCCGTTCATCGGGCCCAACCTCGGCGGCCTGATCGGCCTCTGGAGGTTCTGGTACCAGTGGGTGCTGGCCACGCCCGGGATCGGGCCCCGGGCCGGCCGCTTCGACCCGGTGCTGCGTTGGGTCGGCGCGGACCAGGCGGGCTGGGACGCGCGCGAGCGCGCGATCTACACCGACCAGTTCCTGGAGCCCGAGCGCGGCCGCGCCGGAAGCCTGCTCTACCGCCACGCGGTGCTGGAGCTCGCGCCGAAGACGCTCCGCGGCGAGTACCGCCGGATGAGGATGGAAACGCCGACGCTGCTGCTGTTCGGGACGGCGGACCGTCCCCAGCGCCACCAGACGCTGCCGGGCTTCGAGCGCAGCGCCCCGAACATGTCCCTGGAGCTCGTCCCGGACACGGGCCACTTCATCGTCGACGAGCGGCCCGGGCTGGTGCTCGAGCGCGCCCGGGAGTTTCTGCCCGCGCCATAGTATCGCCACCCACTCGCTCAGGCCTCTGAGCTCGTCGAGGAAACCGAGCAGGTCCCGGGCGTAGAGCTCGGGCTCCTCGAAGGCGCCGAAGTGGCCTCCTGAGGGCATCTCGTTCCAGCGGCGCAGGTCCGACAGCACGCGCTCCGACCACTCTCTCGGCGGGTTGAGGGTCGCCAGCGTGTTGGCCTCAGACAGCTCGCCCTCGCTACGCCCGGGAAAGACGGAGATGGCGGCCGGGACATCGATCGTCTCTCCGGGCTGCAGTCGCCAGCGATCGCGCCGCTCGGCCCAGTACAGCCGCATCGAGGGTCCGATCGCGTCGTTGGCCCAGAACATCGTCAGGAAGTCGCAGACCTCGTCGAGTGAGAAGCGGCGCTCCAGCTCCCCGCCCCAGTCCGACCACCGCCGGTACTTCTCGATCAGATAGGCCGCCAGCGCCGGCAGGGGAGTCGCTGAGCGCCGGCGAGATCGCGTCGGGAGCGACCGACTGGATCAGGATGTGGTGGCCCTCCCGCCGCAGCCACTGCTGCGCGCGCTGGGCATAGGCGATCTCGTCCTCGCTCATCGGTGGGTCCTCCAGATTGCGCGGCGTCGGCAGCACGCCCGGGGTGCTGACGTAGAGCGAGCTCACGCGCGCGGGAGCATCGAAGGCGATCCGCGCGGCGATGATCCCGCCCCAGTCGCCCCCGGCCAGCGCGTAGCGATCGAGCCCGAGGCCCACGGCGAGCACCTCCCGCAGCCGCGCGGACATGCCCGCGACGTTGAGTGGCTCCCCGGGCGGCTCCGACCAGGCGAAGCCGGGAAGCGAGGGGACGATCACCTCGCGGCCGGCCGCCCGAGCAGGCCGCGCCGCCGCCCTCGTACTCGATCGGGCCGCTGGGCCACCCGTGCAGCAGCACCACCGGATCCCCGCCTCGGAGGCCGAAGCTCAGGAAGTGAATTCCCTCCCAGCGGGAGCTGCCGAGCTCGTTCAGGCGCCGCAGCCGGTCCAGGTCGTAGCCCCGCCGGGTGAACCGTCGGGAGGCACGGAGCCAGTGATCGCAGACCCGGCGGGCCTCGCCGAAGTCCGTCCCGAACGCCCAGCCTCCGTCCGGCTGCTGCGGCCAGTCCATGGTGCCGAGCCGTTGAAACAGCTTCTCCGTTCTCAGGTCGTCGAGCTTCGGGTCGAAGGCTTCGATGGACCTGATCATCTCGGAGGCTCGCGGCCCTCCAGCAGGTAGCGCAGCAGGTGCATCGCAACGACCACCGAGCGCTCGCGGATGTCGGTGCGGTCGCCGGGCAGCACGATGTCGCGCGGCAGCAGCTCGCCCTTGGCGCTCTTGACGCAGAAGCAGACGTAGCCGACGGGCTTCTCCTCGGTGCCGCCGTCCGGACCCGCGATCCCGGTCACCGAGCAGGCGACGTCGGCGCCGAAGCGCTCCAGGGCGCCGTCGGCCATCGCCTCGGCGACCTCGGGCGAGACCGCGCCGTGGCGCTCGATCAGCTCCGCGTCCACCCCCAGCAGGTCGACCTTCGCCTCGTTCGAGTAGGCCACCACGCCGCCCTGGAAGTAGGCCGAGGATCCCGGGCGCGCGGTCAGGCGTGCCGCCAGGAGCCCGGCGGTGCAGGACTCGGCCACGGCGACCGTGCGCCCGTCGAGGCGCTTCGCCACCACCTCCTCGATCGTCTCCCCCGCCTCGCTGTAGGTCCAGCGGCCGAGCTTGTCCTCGATGCCGGCCCGCAGCGCTTGGGCCGTTTCCTCGGCGCCCTTGCGGTGGCGCACGTCGGTGATCAGCTCGCCCCCGCGAAGGCACGTCGTGATCTCCAGCGGGCCCAGGTCGGTCTCGTCCTCGATCTCCCGCAGCGCCTTCGCCAGCTCGGACTCGGGCACCCCGAACATGCGGATCGAGAAGCTCTCGTAGGGCTCGGTCCGCTCCAGCACCTCGCGCACCGCCGGCACCTCGAGGGCGTTGGGCCACATCCTGTGCAGCTCCGTAGGCGGGCCCGGGAGCACGACCACGACCACGTCCCCCGCCGGGACCACCAATCCGGGCGCCGTGCCCGCCGGGTCGATCGCCGTCGCGCCCTCGGGGACCATCGCCTGCTTGCGGTTCGCCTCGCGCAGCGCGTCGGCGTCGAAGCTGAAGCGCCTGGCGAACTGCTGCAGGATCGCGTGGATCTTGGCCTCCATCTCCTCGTCCAGCACCAGCTCGCGCCCGGCGAATCTGGCCACGACCTCCGCGGTGAGGTCGTCGGCCGTGGGACCGAGGCCCCCCGTGGTGACGATCAGGTCCACCCCCTGGTCCCGCATCGCGCCCAGCGCCGCCTCCAGGTCCTCGGGGCGGTCCCCGACCAGCGCGATCTGGCTCACCTCGACGCCCAGCTCTCCCAGCCGCTCCGAGACCCAGGGCCCGTTGCGGTCCGTGATGAAGCCGCTCAGGACCTCTGTGCCCGTGACCAGGATCGCCGCACGGACTTCATCGCGCTCGCTCACGGCGGCCATTCTCCCGGTTCGGGCTGCCGGGCCGATTCATGCCCCGTCGGCGGGGCGGTGCGAGGTCTGGTAGCCGGGACCGCCCTCAGCGGCCTGCAAGGAGATCCCGAATCGACTGTAGGCGTCGATCAGCTCGCCGGCCTCGAAGGTGATGCCCTGGGCCGCCGGCTCGCTGCGCGTTCTCTCGTAGGAGCTCTCTGGCGCGGTCACGACCTCTCGCTCCGAGTCGTCCCCATCCCCGCCGTAGGCTGCGAGGGCGCTCGTGACGCCCAGAGCGGCCAGGATGGCGATCGGTGCGCGTGTCCCGCATCGTCCGGGGCCCCGTATGGGCTACGCCGCGGGGTACTCACCGTCACGGGGCCGGAGCGACTGTGGCTCACTCGGGCTTGCCCGCCAGCTCCGGCTGATCGCCCGTCTCCTCATCCGCTGAACCGGAAGCCGATGGACCGCCTCCGAGGACGCGTGGCAGATCCGCCATGCTGACCAGAACCTGGCGGGGCTTGGAGCCCTCGTAGCCGGAGATGATGCCGCGGCGCTCGAGCATGTCGATGAGGCGGCCGGCCCGCGTATAGCCGACGCGGAGGCGGCGCTGGATCATCGAGACCGACGCCGTGCCGCTCTCGACCACGACCTGAGCGGCCTGCTCCAGGAGCTCGTCCTGGTCGGGATCGAAGTCGTCATCACCCTCGGACGACGCGCCCGCGGGCTCGACCGCCTCCAGCAGCTCCTCGGCGAACTCCGGTTCGCCCTGCTCGGCCCAGTGGTCGGTGATCTGTGCGATCTCCGCCTCGGTCACGAACGCGCCCTGGATTCGCTGCAGCTTCGAGGTGCCCGCCGGGCGGAACAGCATGTCGCCCTGGCCCAGCAGCGTCTCGGCTCCGCCCTGGTCGAGGATGACGCGGGAGTCGACCTGCGAGGAGACCGCGAAGGCGATCCGCGCCGGGATGTTGACCTTGATGGTGCCGGTGATGATGTCGGTCGACGGGCGCTGGGTCGCCAGCAACAGGTGGATGCCGACCGCGCGCGACTTCTGCGCGAGGCGGATGATCGCGTCCTCGACCTCGGCGGGGGCGACCATCATCAGGTCGGCGAGCTCGTCGATCACGCAGAGGATGTGCGGAAGGGGCGGCTCGCCCTCCTGGGCGCGGACGCGATTCAGCTCGGCGAGGTTGCGTGAGCGGGCCGCCTCCATGACGCCGTAGCGGCTCTCCATCTCCGCGATCAGGTTGGCGAGCACGTTCGCCGCCAGGCGCGGGGAAGTCACGACCGGGGTCAGCAGGTGCGGGATCCGCTCGTAGTGGTTCAGCTCGACCCGCTTGGGGTCGACCAGCACCAGGCGCACCTCGTTGGGCGAGGCGTGGAGCAGGATCGAGCTCAGGATCGCGTTGACGCTCCCCGACTTGCCCGAGCCGGTGGTGCCCGCGATCAGCGCGTGCGGCATCTTCTGCAGGTCGGTCCAGATCGCCGCGCCGCTGATGTCCTTGCCGAGCCAGGCGACGAGCGGAGAGGAACCCGCCGGCCGGCCGCCGTAGATGTCGCCCAGGCGGACCAGGCGGCGGCGCTGATTGGGGACCTCGACGCCGACGGCCTGCTTGCCGGGGATGGGCGCCAGGATCCGGATGTCCGTGGAGGCGAGCGCGTAGGCGAGGTCGTCGCGGAGCTGGGTGATCTTCGAGACCTTGGTCCCGGGCGCCAGCCGCAGCTCGTAGCGGCTCACGTGCGGCCCGACGACAGTGCCTACGATCTGCGCCTCGACGCCGAAGTGCCCGAGCGCCTCCAGGAGCGTCTTGCCGACCGCCTCGTGGTCGCGTTTGTCGGGCGCCTTGTCGGGACCGCCCTGCTCGAGCACGGCCTCGGCGTCGGGGACCTCGTAGTCGATCTGCTCGGATTCGGTGACGCCGTCGCGCGAGCGCCGCTCGCCCTGAGGCGTGAGGGCGATGACCTCGGCCTCGCCGGTCTCTCCGGTCTCGGCGTCTGGCTCATCCGCGACCGCATCGGTCTCACCCGTTTCCGTCCGTGCGATCCTGATCGTGGCGGTGTCCGGCTCGTCCTCATCGACGCGAACGGCCTCGTCAAAGTTGGCTACTCCGGGGGACTGGGGCTCGACCGGGGGCGGATCCGCCCGGCTCACCACCGGGACGATGTCGAGCGGCTCGGGGGGGCCGAAGACCGGGTCGGTGTCGATCGGGTCGGTGCCCACCACGTCGGGATCGTCGGTCGGGTTGAGCTTCGACTCGCGCATCAGCGTGACGAAGTCGGCGGCGCCGTCGCGAGCCTTGGAGAAGCCGCGGTGGCCGGCTGAGATCAGGTCGGAGACCGAGCGGCCCATCACCAGCAGCACGCCGGCGGCGACCAGGAGCACGGCGATGATGTGGGCGCCGATCCGCTGGAACAGCGTCGCGCTGGCCCAGTAGAGGACCTCGCCCAGCCCGCCGCCGTGCTCGCTGAAGAAGGCAGGATCGAACAGCTCCTCGCGGGTCCCGTCCGGCCCGAGGCCGGCCGTCTGCGCCGCCAGGGCCAGCAGCAGGCCGGCGCAGATCGCGAACGCGCCGGCGGCCAGCGCCCGCGGCGAGGGCAGCAGCGGGCGCAGGATCAGCAGCAGGCCGCCGATGCCCAGGGCGACCGGGAAGACGATGGCGCCTCCGCCCACGGCGTGCGCGAGCGCGGTCTCGGTGCCGTTGCCGACCGCGCCGCCGTTCCAGCCGAGGTAGATGACGTAGCCGAGGTAGACCGCGAGCGCCAGGCAGCTCAGCCCCAGCAGGTCCATGCGGCGCTGGCGCGCCTCCTCGGCCGAGACGCGGCGGCCACGCGGAGAGCGGCCGCGCGCGGGCGCACGCCCGCGCGCCTGCTTTCCGCGCGCCTTGGAGCGCGCAGGCGTCTTCTTGCGCCTGCGCGGGGGGCCCCGCTCAGGCGCGCCGAAGATCCGGTCTGCAAGCATCCGCCCACCCTTCGACGCGCCTCCCCGGTCCCCTGCGTGGCCACGCACAGCGGTAAAGGTTGCTTCAAGGGATGCTCCGAGGGGCGAAACCGCCCTTACTCTTCAGGCATGGATGCCGCCACGCCCAGCGCGCGCGTCCTCGTGGTCGAGGACGATGAGGCGATCGCCGACGTGCTGCGCCGCTCTCTGCGGGCCGAAGGCCACGAGGTGCAGAGCGCCGGCGACGGGGTCCAGGCGCTTTCTGCGGCGGAGCAATTCGTGCCCGACCTGGTCATCCTGGATCTCGGCCTCCCCCGCCTCGACGGCACCGAGGTGCTGAAGCGCCTCCGCGCCGAGGGCGACGTGCCGATCCTGATCCTGACCGCCCGTACCGAGACCGAGGACCGAGTCGAGGGCCTCGACAGCGGCGCCGACGATTACCTGCCGAAGCCCTTCGAGCGCGAGGAGCTGCTGGCGCGGACGCGCGCCCTGCTGCGCCGCCGCCCCCCGCGGGGCAGCGCCTCGATCGCCGTCGGCGACCTGCTTCTCAACCCCGACTCGCGCGAGGTCAAGCGCGGCGACCGCGAGATCGAGCTCACCAACCGCGAGTTCGAGCTGCTCCAGTACCTGGCCGAGAACCAGAAGCTGGTCGTCAGCCGCGAGCGCCTGCTGGAGGACGTCTGGGGCTACGACCCCTTCGAGCAGACGAACACGATCGACGTCTTCATCTCCAACCTGCGCCGGAAGCTCGAGGAGGGCGGCGAGCCCCGCATGCTGCACACCAAGCGCGGCGCGGGCTACGTGCTCAAGGGCAGCTGATGCCCCGGCCGCGCCTGGCATGGCCCGAGCGAATCCCGGTCCGCTGGCGGATCGCGATCACCTGCGCCGGGCTCACCTTCGTGATCCTCGTGATCTTCGCCGGCGTTCTCGGCAACCTGGTGGGTGACCGCGTCCGCGACGACTTCGACGACGAGCTCCGCGGTGGCGCTAGAGCGCTGGCGAGCGAGTTCCACGTCGGTCTGGATTCGACCCTGGGCCCGGTGATCAACGGCCCCAATCCCGGGGATTCCGCGATGGGCGAATCGGTGATCCGGGTCGTCGACGAGTTCGGGCGCCCGCTCGCGTCCACCGACCGAGAGATCGACCTGGGTCCACCGGCCGCCGGAGTCACCGACATGGGACGCTTCAGCGTCGCCAGCGAGCCGATCCCGGACTCCGGCTCGCTGCCCTCCTTCGTGCAGTACGCGAAGCCCAACGACGACGTAGAGGCGACGATCAACCGACTCTGGCTCTTCCTCGCCGCCGGGGTCCTGGGCGGCACCGCGCTGGCGCTGCTGGCCGGCCTCGCGGTCGCCGACCGCGCCATGCGCCCGATCTCGGCGCTGACCTCGCTCGCGCGCGAGATCACGACCACGCGCGACCCCTCGCGGCGAATGCCCATCCCGGCGGCCGACGACGAGATCGGCGAGCTCGCCGAGACGATGGACGGGATGCTCGAATCCCTGGACGAGGCCCGGACCGAGCGAGAGCGGGCGTTCGAGCGCCAGCGGGAGTTCGTCGCCGACGCCTCGCACGAGCTGCGAACGCCGCTGACGAGCGTGCAGGCCAACCTGGAGCTGCTGCAGGCCTCGCTGGACGGCCGCGACCCCGAGGACCGGCACGCCGTCGACTCGGCCCTCGGCTCGACCCGGCGCATGTCGCGCCTGGTCTCCGACCTGCTGCTGCTGGCCCGTGCCGACGCCGGCAGGAGCTCGGCCCGCAGCGAGACGGACCTGAGCGCGATCGCGCGGGCCGTCGTCGACGAGCTCGAGCCCCTGAGCGAGGGCCGGACCATCCACACCGCGTTCGAGGAAGGGCTTCCCGTCCAGGGCAACCGCGACGAGTTGCACCGGCTCGTGCTCAACCTCGTCGAGAACGCCCTCCGGCACACCCCGGAGGGCTCGAACATCAACCTCAGCACCCGGCGGGAGGGCGGCTCAGCCGTGCTCGAGGTCGCCGACGACGGTCCCGGAATCCCGGCCGAGATCCGCGACCAGGTCTTCGACCGGTTCGTGCGCGGCGACGGTCCCGCCGACACAGCCGCCAGGGGCGGCAGCGGCCTGGGCCTGGCGATCGTTCGCGCCGTCGCGGACTCCCATGGCGGCACGGTCGAGACGGACGAATCGCCCCACGGCGGCGCCCGCTTCCTGGTCCGGCTTCCTTTAATCCAAGTTGACGACCCCGACGTAGCTTCAGATACGGACGAGGACAAGCCCGCCAGCGCAGCATCCACTCGCCAGGCGGGCGTCCAGCTGCCGGCCCACGAACGGCAACAGCCGCAGTAGGAGCCGCAGCCGGCCCGCGGGGGCCGCCCTCCCTCGGCCCCCGCGGGCCTAATTGTTTTCAGTGACAGCGCAGCGACGGCGCGGAGTCACCTCAGCGAGGGTCGCTTCTAGCGGGCCTTAGGCTGCCAGAGGGCCACCTCGGCACTGCCGGGCGCGGCGACGACGCTGCGCCAGCCCGCGGGTCCCTCGCGGGGCTCCAGCAGCACGGATGCGCCGAGCCGGCGGGCCCGGTCGGTCACCTCCGCGATCTCGTCGACCTCGATGTAGGGCAGCCACAGCGCCCGCCTGGTGCCGCACTCGACGATCCCGCCGCCGATCCCGCCCCCCAGGCCGAGCGCGAGGTAGGTGCGACCGCGGGCCTCGACCCGCTCCGTCCTCCAGGCCGAAAGACTCGAGTAGAAGCGGCTGGCCCGGGCTTGATCGTCGGTGTGGAGCTCGAGGTGGACCAGTGGGCTGGGGCGTTGTGGGTTCACCTGAACCTATAGACCCGCCCGCCGCTCGAAATCAATCGCCTGAGCGATGGATTCCGCCCGGCTCACCGGTCTACTCTCGGTAGAGGATGAACTCCCGCCTCCACAACCCGGACGACGGACCAGCGAGGCCTGCTCGAGGCCGCCCGCGGCGGCGATGAGGACGCGTTCCGGAGGCTGGTCGAGCCCCATCGCCGGGAGCTCAACGCCCACTGCTACCGGATGCTGGGCTCCGTCCACGACGCGGAGGACGCGCTGCAGGAGACCCTCCTCCGCGCCTGGCGCGGGCTGGCCGGATTCGAGGAGAGAAGCTCGCTTCGCAGCTGGCTCTATCGAATCGCGACCAACACCTGCCTCAACCTGATCGAGCGCAGGCCGAAGCGGGTGCTGTCCGATCGACTACGGGCCGGCGGCCGATCCCCACGACGACCCGGGCGAGCCCCTGGTCGAGTCCGTCTGGGTGGAGCCGTTCCCCGACGAGGCGCTCGGCAGCGAGGACGCCCTGGCCTCGCCGGAGGCCCGGTACGAGGTGCGGGAGAGCGTCGAGCTCGCTTTCATCGCCGCCCTCCAGCATCTGCCGGCGCGTCAGCGAGCGGTGCTGATCCTGCGGGAGGTGCTCGGGTTCTCCGCCGGCGAGGTCGCCGAGGCGCTCGAGACCACGCCCGCGGCCGTCTACAGCGCCCTCCAGCGCGCCCACAAGGCGATCGACGAGCGCCTCCCCGACCAGAGCCAGCAGGAGGCGCTGCGCTCGCTCGGCGACGAGGGTCTCCGCGAGATCGTCGACGGCTACGTCGACGCCTGGGAGCGCCACGACGTCGAGGCGGTCGCCGCGATGCTGGCCGAGGACGCCACGCTTGCGATGCCGCCGACTGCGACCTGGTTCCGGGGCCGCGAGGCGTCTCGGCCTTCCTCGCCCGCCGGCCGCTCTCTGGCGGGTCGGAGTTGGCGCATCGTCCCCACTCGCGCGAACGGACAGCTTGCCTTCGGCCACTACCACCTCGACGAGGAGGCGGGCGCGCACGTCGCGCACCACGTCGTCGTCCTCACGCTCGAGGGCTCGCGGATCGGCGAGATGACCGCCTTCCTGCTCCCGGACGTCATGCCGTACTTCGGCCTCCCCGCCCAGATCCGCGCATAGGGCTCCTCGGCCCGGATCCGGCCGCGGCGATGGATTCCGGGGCCTCCGCGCGGTCCCTATTCGAAACGACGCCAACCCCGCGAGGCGGAAGGGAGACCGATGACCGCAGAAGACCACTACCGGACGATCAACAGCATGGGTGGTCGCCCTGACCGCCATCGGCTCGATGATGGCGGCCCTCGACACCCTGGTGGTTTCGACCGCCCTGAGCACGATCCGGCTCGACCTCGGCGCCTCCGTCGAGGAGCTCGAGTGGACGGTCAACTCCTACAACCTGAGCTTCGCCGTGCTCCTGATCCCCGCCGCCGCGCTCGGCGATCGCTACGGGCGCCGGAAGCTCTACGCCGGTGGCCTGGCCCTGTTCGCCGCCGCGTCCGCGGCCTGCGCGCTCGCGCCGGACGTCGGCTGGCTGATCGCTGCGCGGACGGTCCAGGGCGCCGGCGCGGCGGCCGTGCTCACGCTCGGTCTGGCCCTCCTCAGCGCCGCCTTCCCGCCGGAGCGGAGGGGGGCGGCGATCGGGCTCTTCAGCGCCGTCACGGGGATCTCGGTCGCGATGGGGCCGCTCGTCGGCGGCGCGGTCGTCGAGGGGATCAGCTGGGAGTGGATCTTCTGGATCAACGTCCCGATCGGGTTGCTCGCGGTGCCGCTCGTGCTCAGCCGGATCGAGGAGAGCTTCGGCGGCGACACCGGTCTCGACCTCCCCGGCCTCGCGCTGATCAGCGCCGCGGCCTTCGGGATCGTTTGGGGGCTGGTGCGGGGCAACCCCGCCGGCTGGGGGAGCCTCGAGGTCGTCGGCGCGCTCGCCGCGGGTCTGTTCTTGGTCGGGGCGTTCATCGCCCGGGAGCTGCGCGCGCCCGAGCCGATGCTGCCGATGCGGTTGTTCCGCTCCCGCGCCTTCTCGGCCGGAAACGCGGCGATCTTCTTCACCCTCGCCTCCCTGTTCGGCGCGGTCTTCTTCTTCGCCCAGATGTTGCAGAACGCGCTCGGCTACGGGCCCTTCGAGGCCGGCCTCCGGCTGATGCCCTGGACGATCACGTTCATCACGGTCGCCCCGGTCGTCGGCGCCCTGGTTGACCGCTTCGGCGAGCGCCCGTTCATGGTCGGCGGATTGGCGGTGCAGGCGCGTCGGGATGGGCTGGATCGCGCTGATCGCGGACTCCGGGCTCACGTACGGCGAGTTCGTGATTCCGGCGGTCATCGCCGGCGTCGGGGTCTCGATGGCGATCCCCTCGGCGCAGAACTCCGTGGTCGGCTCCGTCTCGCTGGAGGATGTCGGCAAGGCGGCCGGGCGCCAACAGCATGATGCGCGAGCTCGGCGGCGTCTTCGGGATCGCGGTCGACGGTCGCGGTCTTCGCCGGCGCCGGCAGCTACGCCTCCCCCGAGGCGTTCCTGGACGGGTTCGCGCCCGCGATCGCCGTCGTCGCGGGGCTCTCGCTGATCGGCGCGCTCGTCGCCACCGCCCTGCCCGGCCGCGGGCGGCGTGCAAGAGACCGCCCCCTTCGGCGCGGTCCCGGCCCTCGAGACCGAGGGATCGAAATGACCCCGGGAACCACGATCGTCGTCGGTGCTAGCCGGGGCCTGGGGCGTGGGATCGCCACGGCCTTCGCCGAGGCAGGCGCCCCAGTGGTCGCCGTCGCCCGCACCGCGGCGGCATTTCCTGAGCCCGCCGACGGCGCCGGCACGATCGAGCCGGTGGTCGCCGATGCCGGCGAAGGCACCGTGGCCGCCAGCCTCATCGACCGATATGAGCCGGAGGTCGTCATCTTGGTGGCCGGCGCCAGCCCGCACATGCGCCCGCTGCAGGAGCAGACTTGGGAGACCTTCTCGGTCAACTGGCAGGCGGATGTCCGGATCGCGTTCCACTGGCTGCGCGAGGCTCTGCTCAAGCCGCTACGGCCCGGCAGCAGGGTGGTCGTGTTCAGCAGCGGCGCCGCGCTGAACCCCAACGGGTCGCCGCTCAGCGGCGGGTACGCCGGCGCCAAGGCCACCCAGCGCTTCATCACCGGGTACGCCCGGGACGAGGCCGAGCGCGCCGGTCTGGGCATCACGTTCACCGGGGTGTTCCCCTATTTCGCACCCGAGACTGACGTCGGCCGACCGGCGGTCCGGGCCTACGCGGCTCGCGCCGGCCTGCCCGTGGAGCAGTTCCTCGAGCAGCAGGGCTCCCTGGTCACGCCGGAGATCGCCGGCACGGCTCTCGTCGAGCTGGTTCAGGCAGATGCTGCCACCGTCGCTGGCTCCTACCGGCTGAGCGGGGCCGGGCTGGAAGAGATCCCAGGGTCCTAGACCTCGACCACGACCGGCAGGACCAGCGGCCGGCGGCGGAGCTTCTCGTAGACGAACTCGGCGATGTCGTCGTGCAGGTCTTCCTGGATCAAGGCGACCTCGCGGACCTTGTCCTGGGCCAGATCGGCGAGGGTGTCGGCGACGACCTCGGCCAGCTCCTCGCGCAGTCCGTCGGGCTCGCCCTCGTCGCCGAACGGAAGGCCGCGGAAGATGATCTCGGGGTCGGCGGCCTGAGAGCCGTCATCGGCCGAGATCGTCGTCACGACGATGAAGACGCCGTCGTCGGAGAGCTTGCGGCGGTCGCGCAGCGCGAACTCGTCGGGCTCGCCGACCGAGACGCCGTCCACGAAGATCATGCTGGCGTGGAAGTCCTCGCCGAAGCGGGCGCCGTCCTCGTCGATGTCCAACGCGAGGCCGTTGCGCCCGATGAAGATGTCGTCGCGGTCGATGCCGACCGCCTCGGCGAGGTCGGCGTGCAGGCGCATCCGCTTGTGGTCGCCGTGGAAGGGGAAGACGTGGCGCGGCTTGGTCAGGTTCAGCATCAGCTTCAGCTCCTCCTGCCAGCCGTGGCCCGAGGCGTGGATGGGCGCGTCGGCCGCGGTCACGACCGAGGCGCCGATCTGGAAGATGCGGTCGATCGTCTCGTTCACCGAGCGCTCGTTGCCTGGGATCGGCGTGGCCGAGAAGATCACGGTGTCCCCCGAGTGCAGCTCGACGTCGCGGTGGTCGTTGTTGGCCATCCGCCGCAGGGCCGAGAGCGGCTCGCCCTGGCTGCCGGTCGAGATCACGACCACCTTGTGGTCCGGGTGGTCCTCGATCTCCTTCGGCTGGATGAAGAGGCCGTCCGGGGCGTGGGCGATCCCCAGGTTGGAGGCGATGTTGTAGTTCTTGCGCATCGAGCGGCCCACCAGCGCGACCTTGCGGTCGAGCTGCGCCGCGGCGTCGATGGCCTGCTGAACGCGGTGGATGTTCGACGCGAACGAGGTGACGATGATGCGGCCCTCGCAGCGGCCGAACACCTCCAGCAGCGCCGGGCCCACGCTCGACTCCGAGGGCGCGACGCCCGGGCCGATCGGCGTTGGTGGAGTCCCCGCAGAGGCAGAGGATGCCGTCGCGGCCCAGCTCGGCCAGGCGCGAGACGTCGGCCGGGATCCCGTCCACCGGGGTCTGGTCGAACTTGTAGTCGCCGGTGATCAGGACGGTGCCGACCTCGGTGGTGAGCGCGACCGCGCACGCGTCGGGGATCGAGTGCGACATGTGCACCAGCTCGAGCCCGAAGGGCCCCACCTCGATCCTCTTGCCAGCAGGCAGCTCCTCCAGCGGCGCATCACGCAGCTTGTGCTCGTCGAGCTTCGAGCGGACCATTCCGATGGTCAGCAGCCCGCCGTAGATCTTCGGCGGCATGCCGATCTCGCGCAGGACGTACGGGAGGGCTCCGACGTGGTCCTCGTGCCCGTGGGTGAGCACGATCGCCTCGATGTCGTCGGCGCGGTCGCGCAGCATCGAGAAGTCCGGCAGCACGAGGTCGATCCCCAGCATCTCGGCCGTGGGGAACATCAGCCCGGTGTCCACGATCACGATCCGGCCCTGGTGCTCGACCACGGTCATGTTCTTGCCGATCTCCCCCAGTCCGCCCAGGGGGATGATGCGTAACGGGGCGCTCAAACCTAGGCCGCGCTCGCGGAAAGCAGCCCGTGCGCCTCGAGGGCCTGACGGACCTGGGCCCGCTGCTCGGTGTCGGCTTCGATCATCGGCAGCCTCATCCGGGCCGACGGGATCAGACCCAGCATCTCGGTCGCGGCCTTGGCCGGGATCGGTCCGGCCGTGACGCGTCATCGCCTCGAAGATCGGCCGGATCCGGCCCTCGATCTCGGCTGCGCGATCGCCGTCGCCGGCCTTGACCGCGTCGTAGATCTCCCGCAGCTCGGGGCCGACCACGTGCGAGGCAACAAGGATGCCGCCCGTGCCGCCGGTTTGGAGGCACCGCAGGAAGACGTCGTCGTTGCCGGCCAGCACGTCGAGCCCCTCGACCTTGTCGATCTCGTCGTTGTTGGCCTGCTTCACGGCGACGACGTTGTCGATCTGCGCGAGCTCGGCCAGCAGGTCGGGCGGGACGTTGAGCACGACCCGCGAGGGGATGTTGTAGAGGATCACCGGAACGTCGCCCGCGGCCTCCGCCACGGCCTCGTAGTGAGCGAGGATCCCGGCTCGGTTGGGCTTGTTGTAGTACGGCGTCACCGACAGGACCGCGTCGGCGCCCGCCTCGGCCGCGGCCTCTGTGAGGTGGACGCCGTGGCGGGTGTCGTTGGAGCCGGTGCCGCAGATCACGGTCGCCTCACCGCCGATCTCGTCCTTGACCGCACGCAGCAGCGAGATCTGCTCGTCGTCCTGGAGAGTGGGCGATTCGCCGGTCGTCCCGGCCACGACCACGCCGTGGGACCCGTTCTCGATCAGATGACGCGCGAGCTTGCGCGCGGCGGCCTCGTCCACCGAGCCGTCCTCGGCGAACGGGGTCAGCATCGCCGTCAGCACTCCTCCTAGGTCAGCCATCGCCCTGAGTATGGTCGATTTCGCGGAGCACCTCTTTGGCGGTGCGGCCAAACGAATCCCGGGCGGGATCACCGCGACGTAGCCGCTTGACGGCCTTCAGGGCCTCGATGTCGGCCAGGTCCTGCGGGCGGCCTGAGGCCTCCTTCATCGCGATCAGGTGATCGAGCGAGGCATAGGCGATCTGGCCCTGGTCGAAGTCAGCATGCTCCGCTCTGCGAGCCAGCGTGGCATAGCGGGGGCCCCAGCCGGGGAGCGACAGTAGGTCGAGCAGCCCCAGCGAGGTCCGAAGCGTCAGCACCTGGATCCCATCCAACGTCCTGGCGTCGGCCACGAACGGCACGTCTTCGTCGATCCCCCACAGCCTTGCGTTCAGCTCAACCAGGAGGCTCCCGAGCCGGTCGAGGTTGCCCTTGTCACGAGCGAAACTGATGTCGAGGTCCTTGGTGTTCCGATCGACGCCGTGGAGGCTCAGGGCGATTCCTCCGATGACGACGAAATCGATTTCGGCCGCCAGCAGTTCCTTCGAGCAGCTGCGTCGCGTGAAGCGGCGGCCGCTCAGCCATCGGTTCTTGCGTGCCGCCTTCACGAGCTGGTCCACCCCTCGCTGGAACTCCTCCATCGCCCTGAGCCGCTCGGCCGGGGTGCGCTCGAGGTTCGACGCGATATGCGTCTCATCGAGCGGCTGCGGCGCGGGCTCGGCCCCGAGCTCGAGCCGATGCCCGGCGGCGAGTAGCGCCCGCTCCAGGTTCTCGATCCGCGGATTCGAGCCCGGCGCCTCGAGGCGCGCGACCGCGGACTGGGTCGTCCCCATTCGCGCCGCGAGCTCGGCCTGGGTCAGGCCCGCGGCCCTCGCGAGCTTCGCGGATCAGCCGGCCTGGGCTGGGAGGGATTCTGGGTTTCGTCGCCACACGGCGATTATAGCGTTTGGGCGATTATCGCTTAAACGCTATACAGCCTGCTCCGCCCCGGCCCAAAGCGGCGGGCGACGGTCCACCCAGGGCAGCGCCTCCTCCAGCTGAGCCGCGACGCGCAGCAGCACGTCCTCGCGCCCCTGCGGCGCCACCAGCTGGACCCCGGTCGGGAGCCCGTCGTCGGTCACGTAGAGCGGCAGCGAGATCGCCGGGTGGCCGGTGGCGTTGAAGAGCGCGTTGAAGATCGCCGTCCTGCGCGCCCGCTCGATCGCCGCCAGCGGATCGGGGCCGCTGTCGTCGAAGGTTCCGAGAGGCGGCGCCGGCTCTCCGGTCGCCGGGCGTCAGCAGCAGGTCGTGGCCGCGCTCGAACCAGTCGCTGACGAGCCGGCCGAGGCTTTGGTGAACGGCGACCGCGCCGAGGTACTGGCCGGCGTTCTTGCGCCGCCCCTCCTCGGCCAGTGCCCACGTCAGCGGCTCGACGTCGTCGGGCCCGAGCTCGCGGCCCAGCAGCATGCCGAACTGGTCCAGCGACGCCGCCTGGCCCGCCTGCCAGCGGGTCATGAAGGACTCGATCACGTCGAGCGGGCTGCCGGGCTCGGCCGGCGGCACCTGGGGCGTGTCCTCGTCGACCGCGTGGCCCAGCTCCTGCAACAGCGCGGCCGCCGAGCGCGCCGACTCCTGGACGCGCGGGTCGACCTCCTGCTCCACGAAGGCCTCGACGGTGAGGCCGATCCGCAGCTTGCCCGGGTCGGCGCCGACCTCCTCGGTGTAGGGACGCTCGGGCGGAGGTGCGAAGTACGGGTCTCCGGGAACCGCTCCGTGGACCGCCTCGAGGATCGCCGCCGTGTCCCGCACCGTGCGCGAGACGACCAGCTCCTCGGTCAGGCCCGAGAGCGAGTCGCCGACCAGCGGGCCCTGGGTGGTGCGCTGGCGGGTCGGCTTCAGGCCGACGAGGCCGTTGTGGCTCGCCGGGATCCGGATCGAGCCGCCGCCGTCGTTGGCGTGGGCGACCGGCACGATCCCCGCGGCGACGGCCGCGCCCGACCCGCCGCTGGAGCCCCCGGGCGTGTGCTCGAGGTTCCAGGGATTGCGCGTGGCGCCGTAGGCGACCGGCTCGGTTGTCGGCAGAATGCCCAGCTCGGGCACGTTGGTCTTGCCGATCGTGACGAAGCCGGCGTCCCGGAAGCGGGCGCCGAGGGTGGTGTCCACGGGCAGCCGGAAGTCGGCCTCCTTCAGCGCGCGCATGCCGAGGTGCGTTGGCTGACCTGCGAGGCCCGCGCCGAGGTCCTTGAGCAGGAAGGGCACGCCGCGGAAGGGACCATCGGGGAGTTCGCCCGCAGCCTGCTCCCGAGCCTCGTCGTAGAAGCTGTGGATGATCGCGTTGATCTCCGGGTTGATGCGCTCGGCGCGCTCGATCGCGGCCTCGACCAATTCCGCGGGCGACGCCTCGCCGCCGCGGACCAGCTCCGCCTGCGCGGTCGCGTCCATCTCGGTCAGCTCGTGCTCGCTCATCCCACTCCTCTCCCCGCCCGGCCCTCGCCTAGAGCAGGTTCTCCAGCCCGACGAGGAAGCGCTCGGGCATCTCGGCGACCCGGCGCACGGCCAGGACCACCCCGGGCATGAAGCTGTGGCGGTCGATCGAGTCGTGGCGGAGCGAGAGCGTCTGGCCCTCGCCGCCGAAGATCACCTCCTGGTGGGCGACCAGGCCGGGCAGCCGCACGGAGTGGATCGGCTCGTGCACGTTGCCGCCGGCCTCGCCGATCAACTCCGCGGTGCGCTTGGCGGTGCCTGAAGGAGCGTCGACCTTGCGGTCGTGGTGCAGCTCGACGATCTCGCACTCCGGCATGTGCGGCGCGATCAGCTGAGCCGCCTGCATCATCAGCACGGCCCCGATCGCGAAGTTGGGAGCGACGAAGCACTTGGCCTCGCCATCGGCCGCCTCCACCCTGCTCCGCAGCTCATCGAGGTCGAACCCGGTCGCGCCGACGACGGCGTGCACGCCGGCCTCGACTGCCGTGGCGGCGTTCTCCAGCACCGTGTCCGGCGTGGAGAACTCGACCATGACGTCGGCGCCCTGCAGCGCGTCGGCGAGCGGGACGTCCAGCGCGGGGTCGGCCTTCGCTGCGACCTCCATCCCGTCTGCGGCCTCGACCGCCTCGACGACGGTCGCTCCCATGCGCCCGGCGGCGCCGGAGACGGCGACTCGGATCGGATCGGGCATCGGCTGATCTTAGGGGCGGGATTCGGTGGCGCGCTGAGCGATACTGCGCCCGTGGCCGAGGAAGACCTCGAGATCGTCAAGGGGATCTTTCGCGACTGGGAGAAAGGCGACTTCTCCTCGATCGATTGGGCGGATCCTGACATCGCCTATGCGGTGCCCGGACCGGACCCGCCGGAGCGGGGAATCGAGGGGATGAACCGCTCGTGGTCGGGATGGCTCCAGGCCTACAGGGACTTCAGGATCAGCGCGAAGAGCTTTCACCATGAGGGTGACAAGGTTGTCGTCGAGCAGGCCTTCCATGGCGAGGGCCGCTCCAGCGGAATCCCCGTAGACCAGCTCGTCGGAGCCATCGTCTTCACCCTCCGCGACGGCAAGGTCGTCCGAATCAGCGGCCACACAAACCTCGCGGACGCTCTCGCCGACGCTGGGATCGACGACGGCGGCTAGGCCGCGGCGGCCGCGAGCGACTCGTTGATCGGCGCCAGCGCCTTCCGGAACCGCTCCTCGGAAGGCGCGATTGCGGCGGCGGCGAGCTTCTCGGGCGCGTAGAACTCGTCGGCCAGCTCGGAGACGTCGTCGAGGCTGACGCCGTCCACGCGGGCGATCATCTCGTCCAGCGTCAGCAGATCGGTGTCGAACAGGACCGACTTGCCGATGCGCGACATGCGCGCGGCCGTGGACTCCGAGGAGAGAACCATGCGGCCCTTGACGTGCTCCTTGGCGCGGACCAGCTCGTCTTCGGTGATCCCCTCGGTGTGGATGGAGGCGAGCTCGCGGCCGATGATCTCGCAGGCCTCCTCGATGTTGTCCTCGCGGGTGCCCACGTAGAGCCCGATCAGGCCCCCGTCGACGAACTGCTGCGTGTAGGAGCCGACCGCGTAGGCCAGCCCCTTCTTCTCGCGCACTTCGCGGAACAGCCGCGACGAGGTGGAGCCGCCGAAGACCGTGTCGAGGATCGCCAGGGCGTAGCGGCGATCGTCGCCGCGCGCCAAACCCGGGCCGCCCAGGGTGACGTGGTACTGCTCGGTCTCCTTGCAGTGGAAGCCCACACGGGCCGTGGTCTCGGGGGCGGACCCGTTGGGCTTCTCGGTCCCCTCACCGATCCGGGGCTCGACGTGCGTGCGCGCCAGCTCTGCGATCGCATCGTGATCGACGTTGCCGGCGGCGGCGACGACGATGTTGTCGGCGGTGTAGCGGGCCTGGTGGTAGGCGTCGATGTCGGGGACCGGGATCGAGCTGATGACCTCGGCGGCGCCCAGCACGCGGCGCCCCAGCGGGTGCTCGCCGAAGATCGCCTCGTCGAGCACGTCGTGAACCCGGTCCTGGGGCTCGTCCTCGTACATCGCGATCTCCTCCAGCACGACCTCGCGCTCGGAGTCGATCTCGGGGTAGGTCGGCGCCAGCAGCATCTCGGCCAGCAGGTCGAAGGCGCGATCCGTGTGGGTATCGAGGAAGCGCGCGTGCAGCTGCGTCGACTCCTTACCCGTGGCCGCGTTCATCGACGCTCCCATGCCGTCGAAGATCTCGGCGATCTCGATCGCCGAGTGGCGCTTCGTGCCCTTGAACAGCAGGTGCTCGAGGAAGTGCGAGACCCCGGCCTGCGCCGGGGTCTCGTCACGGGAACCTGTCCTCACCCAGAGCCCGAGGGCGACCGAGCGCACCGCGGGGACGGCCTCGGTGACGACGCGGACGCCGGAGTCGAGCTGGCTTACCTGTGCGGCGTCGGTCAAGGCGCTACCGGCGCTCGCGCCGGCCCCGGTCGCCTCCGCGCCCGCCTCGGCCACCGTCACGCCCGCCGCCGCGACCACCGCGGTTGCCGTCGCGGCGCGGCGGGCCCGGGTCGCCGGTACCGACCTTGGCCAGCTCCTCGGCGCTCTTGCCCTCCACGTCGGGGTCCTCGGTCAGGCGCAGGCCGATGCGGCCACGCTCCTTGTCGATCTCGACCACGGTGACGTCGATCTCATCGCCCGAGTTGAGCACGTCCTCAACGGCTCCGACACGCTCGCCGGGCTTCACGTTGGAGATGTGCAGGAGACCGTCGGTGCCCTTCGTCAGCTCGACGAAGGCGCCGAAGTTGGTCGTCTTCACGACCTTGCCGGTCGTGTAGCGATCCCCGATCTCGGCCTCCTTCGTGATCGACTCGATCTTCTTGACGCAGGCCTCCACCAGCGCACCGGTCGGCGCATAGACGCGGACCGAGCCGTCGTCCTCGACGTCGATCTGGGCCTCGAACTCCTCGGAGATCGAGCGGATCGTCTCGCCGCCCTTTCCGATCAGGGCGCCGATCTTCTCGGGGTCGATGTGAATCGTGGTGATCCGCGGCGCGAACTCGGAGAGGTCCTCGCGCGGGCCGTCGATCGTCGCGGCCATCTTGTCGAGGATGAAGAGCCGGCCCTTGCGAGCCTGCTCGAGGGCGTCGGTGAGGATCTCCATCGTCACGCCCGTGATCTTGATGTCCATCTGCAGCGCGGTGATGCCGTCAGAGGAACCGGCGACCTTGAAGTCCATGTCGCCCAGGTGGTCCTCGACGCCCGCGATGTCGGTGAGCACGACGTAGTCGTCGCCCTCCTTGATCAGCCCCATCGCCACGCCGGCGACCGGGGTGCTGACGGGGACGCCGGCGGCCTGCAGGGCCATCGACGAGGCGCAGACCGAGCCCATCGACGAGGAGCCGTTCGACTCCAGCGTCTCCGAGACCACCCGCGTCACGTAGGGGAACTCCTCGAGGTCCGGGATCGTCGGCTGCAGGGCACGCTCGGCGAGCGCTCCGTGGCCGATGTCGCGGCGCTTGGGGCCGCGCATGAAGCCGGCCTCTCCCACCGAGTACGGCGGGAAGTTGTAGTGGTGCCAGAAGGTCTTGGTCTCCTGGAGGCCCAGGTTGTCGACCTTCATGTCCATGCGGGTGGTACCGAGCGCGACCACGGAGAAGATCTGAGTCTCCCCTCGCGTGAACAGCGCGGACCCGTGGGTCCTCGGCGCGATGTCCACCTCGGTCTCGATCGGCCGGATCTCGTCCGTGGCGCGACCGTCGGGGCGCTTCTTGTCGACGGCGATGCGCTTGCGGATCATGTCCTTCTCGATCTTCGCGAACGCGGCCTTTACCTCGCTCTTGCGCTCGCGGTCGGCCTCCTCATCGTCGCCGGCGGGCGCGTACTGCTCCAGCACCTCGTCCTCCACGGCGTCGATCGCGTCCTGCCGCTCGAGCTTGGCCTGAATCTGGGTGGCCTCGTCGAGCTTGGCGCCGTGCGAGCCCTTGATGGACTCGATCAGCTCCCCGTCGACCGTCGGGACCTCGACCTCGACCTTCTCCTTGCCGACCTTGTCCTGAAGCTCCTGGAAGGTGGCGACCAGCTTCTTGATCTCGGTGTGGGCAATGTCGAGCGCATCCAGGATCTCCTGCTCGGAGACGCCGGAGGCTCCGGCCTCGACCATGAGGATGGCCTCGTCGGACCCCGAGACGATCAGGTCGAGCTCGAGCTCCTCGTGGGTCTCCTCGTCGGGGTTGACGACGAAGTCGCCGTCGAGCTTCCCGACCCTGACGGCACCCACGTGGGTGTCGACCGGGATCTCGGAGATCGCCAGGGCGGCGGAGGCGCCGTTCATGGCGAGGATGTCGTAGGGGTGGATGTGGTCCACCGACATCGGCGTGGACACCAGCTGCGTCTCGCGGCTCCAGCCCTTCGGGAACAGCGGCCGCAGCGGGCGGTCGATCATGCGCGCGGTGAGCGTCGCCTTCTCGCCCGCTCGCGCCTCGCGGCGGAAGAAGCTTCCGGGGATCTTGCCCGCGGCGTAGTGGCGCTCCTCGACGTCAACCGTCAGGGGCAGGAAATCCACGTCGCGGTCGTTGCCGGCTGTGGCGGTGCAGAGGACCATCGTGTCGCCGGCGCGGACGACGACGGCTCCGCTCGCCTGCTTAGCGAGCTTCCCGGTCTCGAAGGAGATCTCCTTGCCTCCAACCTCCGCCGAGACGCGGGTGACTTCGAACATGCTCATCTCGTATGTATCCCTTCAGCCGCCCGGATGGCGGTTTCATCGCTTAAGAACTGTCGTTCTCTAACGGGGGCGATGTTAGCGGCAGCCGCGGGGAAGCGGCTGGACTCATGCGGAACGAGCAGCCAGCTCCGCCAGCGCGGTCTCGACCTCGCCGCCCAGGCGGCCGCCTTCGGCGAACGCGGTGGGCGTGCCCGCGACGCCGGCCCGCACGCCGCTCTGGAAGTCGCGGTGAACGCGCTCGGCGAAGGTCTCCGAGCGGCGGTCCGCCTGGAAGCGCTCGAGGTCGAGGCCAAAGCGCTCCGCGCGCTCCCACAGGTGCGGGTCGTCCACCCTCCCCCGCTCCGCGTAGAGCGAATCCACCATCTCCCAGAACGCTCCCTGGGCGCCAGCTGCTTCGGCCGCCGCATGGAGCGCCGGCGAGCGGGGGTGCTTGGAGGGCATCGGGAAGTGGCGGAAACAGAGCCCCAGCGGGAGCTCACGGATCCGCGGCCAGGCGGCGGCGCAGGCTGGGCAGGCGAGGTCCATGTAGACGATCGCCTGCTGGCCCTCTCCCGTGACGTGGTCGCCTGGACCGACCGGTGGCACCGAGGCGCTGGTCAGCTCAGCCACGTTCGACGCCGGCGGCCGCGAAGGCCTCCTCCTCGGTCTCGAAGGGGCGCTGGCGCAGCAGCTTTCCATCGCGCAGCTCCTCCACGTAGAAGAGGTGGCGATCGACCTCGACTCCGCTGGCGCCGCCGCGTCCCTGAAAGCGGACCTTGAGGATCAGCACGTCGTCGGCGTCGTGGAGGACCTCCTCGAGCTCGAGAGTGAGCTCGTCCCAGACCGACCGGAAGGCCCCGAACAGCGTCCTCAGCTCGTCGTGGCCGTGGAAGACCTTCTTGTCGGGAGGCAGGTCAGGGAGCTGAAAGGTCAGGTGCCACTCGATCTCGGGGTCGACGTCGGCGAGGAGGCCGTCCCAGTCGCCGGCGCTGAAGGCTGCGAAGCCACGCCTCATCGTGTCAGCGTTCTCTGACATCAGAGTCCGGCCTCGCGACGCGCCGCCTGCTCGTCTTCTTCGGCGAACGCCCGGAACTCACGGCACAGGTGCCGCTGGTCGTAGCGGTAGATCTGGACGAAGCGCCCGTCGACCTCGATCCCCTCGCGCCCGCGTGCGTGGAAGCTGACCCGCACGACCACCTGGTCCTCCCGGTCCTCGATCACGTCCTCGATCTTGATCGAGATCTCATCCCACGGATCGACGAACTCCCTGAAGAAGCGCCTGACGCCGTCGTGGCCCTCATAGATCGGGTCGATGTCCGGTATCTGACCGCCGGTTACCCAGACGATGTCCTCGGACAGGTTCTGGATCACCCGGTCGATGTCGCGGCTGTTCCAAGCCTCGATGCCCGCCTCGAGGGTCCTGAACGATTCGGTCGGCACCGGTCACGCTGCCAGCGCGTCGAAGATCAGGTTGGCGCCCGGGATCTCGGCGCTGCTCGGCGAGGCGTAGGACCAGCGCACGATCCCGTCCTCGCCGACCAGGACGAGCGAGCGGTTGGTGGAGCCCCGGTCATCGCGGTAGGCGCCGTAGGCGCTCGACATCTCGCCCTTCGGGTGGAAGTCAGCCAGCAGCGGCATCGTCAGGTTCAGCTGCTTGGCGAAGGCCGCGTGGCAGAAGGCGGAGTCGACGCTGACTCCGACCAGGCTTGCGCCCTCCTGCTCGAGCTCCCCGAGCACCTCCTGATAGAGGCTGAGCTGGTCGGTGCAGACGGGGCTGAAATCGAGCGGGTAGAAGGCCAGCACGAGCTTGCGCCCGGCGAAGTCGCCCAGGCTGACCTTCTCGCCCTCTTGGTTTCGGAGGGTGAAATCGGGAGCCTTGGAGCCGGGCTCGATCACGGCCTCCCCCAGCTCGGGCGCCGGCTCAGCGGCGCAGGCCGAGCTCGGCGACCAGCGAGCGGTAGCGCTCGAGGTCGCTGCTCTCGAGGTAGCGGAGCAGGCGCCGGCGGCGCCCGACCATCTTCAGCAGGCCCACGCGGGAGTGGTGGTCCTTGGTGTGGGTGCGCAGGTGCTCGGTCAGCTCGTTGATCTGCTCTGTGAGCAGGGCGACCTGAACCTCGGCCGAGCCGGTGTCGCCCTCGTCCCGCCCGTACTTGCCGATCAGCTCGGCCTTTCTGTCCTTCGTAAGCGGCATTTGCTCGCGACAGGGTAGCGAGCGGCGGCTCAGGCCGGAGCGTCGCCCCCGTAGGCGGCGCAGGCCTCCCTGGCCTCCTCGACGTCGCGCTTCATCGCCTCGATCAGGGCTTCGACGCTCTCGAACCGCTTCTCGCCCCGCAGGCGCCGCATGAACGCGACGCGCAGGTTCTGCCCGTAGAGGTCGCCGTCGAAGTCGATCAGAAACGACTCGATCAGCAGGCCTCTCCCGGTCTCGAACGTCGGCCGGATGCCGACGTTGACCGCGGCCGGGTGCCCGTTCGCAAAGGCGGCGTAGACGCCATGCCCGGGGACGACAAGCGAGTCGTCGGGGACGATGTTCGCGGTCGGGAAGCCCAGCTCCCGGCCCCGCTGGTCCCCCGTCACGACCTCTCCCTCCAGCATGAACGGAGCGCCCAGGCAGTGCATCGCCTGCTCGATGTCGCCGGCGGCGACCAGCCCCCGGATCCGTGTCGAGGAGACGGTCTCCCCATCGACCTCGACGAGGGGCACGACGCGGGTCTCGAAGCGGTCATCGGATCTCAGCATCTCCACGTCGCCCTTGGCCTTGGCACCGAACCGAAAGTTCTCCCCCACCGACACCGTCTTGGCGTTGAGCTTCTCGATCAGCACGTGCTCGATGAAGTCCTCTGCGCTGCGCTTGGAGAACTCCCTGTCGAACGGAATCACCACCAGCTCGTCGACCCCGAGCCCGTCGATCACGTCCCGCTTGACGTTGAACGGCATGATCAGCTTCGGAGCAGCTTCCGGGTGGATCACCGTCAGCGGGTGGGGATCAAAGGTCAACACGGTGTCGGCGTCGTCGATCACGGCCTGGTGGCCGAGGTGGACGCCGTCGAACGTCCCGATCGCGACGTGGCGGTCGCGACTGGGCTCGGCGTCCGGCAGCTGAGTGACCTTGATGCTCATACGAGAACCACTTCGGGTCGCAGATTCTCACCATCGGTGCGGCCGATTGCGATCAGGCGCCCGTCATGGGTGATTCGAACGTGGTCGTCGGCGGCGCGGCGTCCCGGCACCGGGCGTCCATGGCCCACCGCCACGGCCTCAGCGTCATCCAGCTGCACCTCCGGCAGAAAGGCCATGAGGGTCTCCACGGAAATCTCCTCGTCATCGGTCTCAGGCACGCGATGCGAGCCGATCGCGGTGCGGCGCAGGGACTCGCAATAGGCGTCCTCCAGCGTCTCGATCAGGGTTCGGACGTAGGTGCCCGACGAGCACTCGATCTCGAAGGTGGCCCGCTCGGCGTCGCTGTCGATCAACTCGGCCCGGTGGACCGTCACTGTCCGGGTGGGCGTTTCGACCTCCTCGCCACGGTGCGCCTTCTTGTAGAGCCGCTCGCCGCCGACCTTGACAGCCGAGGTCATCGGGACCGGCTGGTCGATCTCTCCCGTGGGCAACTCCAGCTCGGCGGGGACTATTCCCGTCTCGGTCAGCTCGCCGTCCGGGTCGCCGGTGCTCGAGCGCCAGCCGAGGCGGGCCGTGGCGAGGTAGGTCTTCGGCAGGTCGAGCAGGAAGCGCTGGAGCCTCGTGGCCTTCCCCAGCAGCACGATCAGCAAACCGGTCGCGAACGGGTCCAGGGTCCCGGCGTGCCCCACCTTGACTCCCCCCGCTCGCGGCGGACGCGGGCGACGACGTCGTGGGAGGTCGGCCCGGCCGGCTTGTCCACCAGCAGGGCGCCCGTCACGGTCCGGCGGGCTAGAGCTGCGCGCCGACCTGGGCGCGCAGGAACTCGACGACCTCGTCATAGGAGAGGTCGGTTCCGAAGCCGGCGGCGCGCTGGTGGCCGCCACCGCCCTGCTCGCGCGCGATCGCCGAGACGTCGACCCGGCCATCGGTCGAGCGCAGGCTGACCTTGCGGCCGGCTCGACCACGCTCCGGCTGATCGCGGACCACAGCAGCCACGACGGTGCCGTCGAGCGTGCGAAGGTGGTCGATGATCCCCTCGGTCAGGACCTCGCTGGCGCCGGTGACCTCGTAATCGTGCTTGGAGATGTAGGTGACCGCGATGCGCCCGTTGTCGTGCAGCTCGATCTTCTCCAGCGCCCGCGCGACCAGCCGCAGCTTCTCCACCGGGACGTGCTCGTAGAGGCGGCGGTAGATCTCGTTCACGTTGACGCCGGCATCCACCAGCGCCGCGGCCATCCGATGGGAGCGGGCGTCCGTGTTCTCGTACATGAACTTGCCTGTGTCCGTGACGAGCCCGACGTACAGGGCCATCGCGACCTCGGGAGTGAGGTCCACGCCCAGCAACCCGATCAGGTCGAAGACGATCTCGGCGGTGCTCGACGCGTCCACGTCAACCAGGTTCACGGTCCCGAAGCGCGTGTTGTCGTGGTGATGGTCGATGTTGAGGACCTTCTCCCCGTCGTTCTTCAGGAAGTCCACGGGCATGCGGTCGATGTTCCCGCAGTCCAGGAAGATCACGACGCGGTCCGCCATGTCGGCCGGGGGCTCGTGAAACACCTCCTCGAGGGGCATGAACCGGTACTCGACGGGCAGCGGGAACTCCTTGGCGGCGAGGAACATGATCGAGTCCTTGCCCATCGCCTCCAGCACCTGGTGCATCGCCAGCAGCGAGCCCAGCGCGTCACCGTCCGGGTTCTCGTGCGTGGTCAGCAGGAAGCGCTGACCCTCCCGGATCTCTTCAACGACCCGATCTAGATCGGACTTGACCATCTGCACCGCATTCGTCATTCGTCGAGCAGTTCCGAAAGCCTGATACCGCGTTCCACGCTCTCGTCGTACTGGAAGGTCAGTCGTCGGGGTTCGCTTCAACCGCACCTCCGAGGCGAGCTTGCCTTGAAGGAAGCCGTGTGCGGAGCGGAGCCCCTCCAGGGCCGCATCGCGCTCCGACTCGTTCCCGAGCACGCTGACGAACACGCGCGCGGCGCGCAGGTCCGGTGATGTGTCTACATCCGTGACGGTCACGAAGCCGATTCGCGGGTCCTTCAGTTCGGTGGCAATCGCGGCAGCGAGGACCTCGCGAATCACCTCGTTGACGCGCCGCATTCGTGCGGTTGGCATCCGCCGCCTGACGTTAACAGGCGTCTAGCGGCGACATGGCGCGCCCGCCCGGGCGAGTGAACCTATCCGCGGATGTCGTTGAGGCTGAGCAGGTCCCGTTCGAACGAGCAGCCGTCGGGGCAGCGGCTCTCGATCAGGCGCTCCATTGCGTCCGCGCGATCGCCCACCGCGGAGTCGCCGACGAGTGCGCAGACCAGCGTCGTCCTCTGCCAGGTGTCGTGGCCCTCGGTCTCGGCGACCGAGGCGCCGAAGCGGCGGCGCAGCTGCTCCTTCAGCGACTTGACGTGCTTGCGCTTGCCCTTCAGGTCCTGCGACTCGCCGAAGTGCAGCTTGGCCTCCACCACGCAAACGAAGCGTGGTCACTACTCGAGGGTCTTCTCGACCTGCTTCACCTCGAACAGCTCCAGCACGTCGCCCTCCTTGACGTCCGCGTAGCCGTCGAGCACGATGCCGCACTCCATCCCGGCCTCGACCTCGGCGACGTCGTCCTTGAAGCGGCGCAGGGATCCGATCCTGCCGGTCCAGATGATGGTGCCGTCGCGGACCAGCCTGACCTGAGCGTTCCGGGTGACCTTGCCTTCGTTGACCTGGCAGCCGGCGATCGTCCCGACGCGCGAGGCCTTGAAGGTCTGCAGGACCTCGGCGGTGCCGAGGGTCTCCTCGACCTCCTCGGGCTCGAGCAGGCCCTCCATCGCCGCGCGCAGCTCCTCGGTCACCTTGTAGATGACGGTGTAGGTGCGGATGTCGACCCCCTCGCGCTCGGCGGCGCGGCGGGCCTCGGCCAGCGGGCGGACGTTGAAGCCGATGACGACCGCGTCGGACGCGGTGGCGAGCATCACGTCGGACTCGTTGATGCCGCCGGTCTGCGCGTGGATCACGTTGACGGGCACCTGCTCCTGCGGCAGCTTCGCGATCTCGTCCTCGAGCGCCTCCAGCGAGCCGGCGACGTCGGCCTTGAGCACGATGTTGAGCTCCTTGAGCTCGCCCTCGCGGGCCTTCTGCGAAGACCTCCTCGAGCGTGACCTTGCGGGCCTGGCGGCGGGCGAGCTGCTCGGTCTTGAGGCGGGTCTCGCGCTCCTGGGCCATCTGGCGGGCGCGGCGCTCGTTCTCCACCACCTGCACGTGCTCGCCTGCCTCGCAGACTCCGTCGAAGCCGAGCACCTCGACGGGCATCCCCGGGCGTGGCGGCCTCGACGCGCTCGCCGCGTGTGGTCGAGCATCGCCCGGACCTTGCCCCAGACAGCTCCGGCGACGACCGCGTCGCCGACGTGCAGCGTGCCGCGCTGGACGAGCACGCCGGTGACGGGCCCGCGCCCGGGGTCGAGCTCGGACTCGATCACGGTTCCGGTGGCCGGCGCGTCGGGGTTGGCGCCGAGCTCCTCGAGGTCGGTGACCAGGACGATCATCTCCAGCAGGTTGTCGAGGCCCTCCTTGGTCTTGGCCGAGACGTCCGCGTAGACGGTCTCGCCGCCCCACTCCTCGGGGTTCAGGTCGTGGCCGGCGAGCTCGCTGCGGACCCGGTCGGGATCGGCGCCCTCCTTGTCCACCTTGTTGACGGCGACCAGCATCGGGACGTCGGCGGCGCGGGCGTGGTCGATCGCCTCGACGGTCTGCGGCATCACGCCGTCGTCCGCCGCGACCACGATCACCGCGATGTCGGTGACCTTGGCGCCGCGGGCGCGCATGGCGGTGAAGGCCTGGTGGCCCGGGGTGTCGAGGAAGGTGATCGTCTTGCCGTCGTGGCTGACCTGGTACGCGCCGATGTGCTGGGTGATCCCGCCGGCCTCGCCCGCGGCGACCTCGGTCTCGCGGATCGCGTCCAGCAGCGAGGTCTTGCCGTGGTCGACGTGGCCCATGATCGTCACGACCGGGCGGCCGGTCCTTCAGGTCCGCGTCATCGTCCTCGACCTCGGGGGCCTCGATCTCCTCCTCGGCCGCGGTCACGATCTCGATCTTGCGCTCGAACTTCTTCGCGATCGCCTCGACGGACTCGTCGGTGAGCGTCTGCGTCAGGGTGGCCATCTCGCCGCCCTCCATCAGTGCCTTGATCACCTCGGCGCTGCCGAGCCCCAGGCTCTCCGCGACCTCCCGGACGCTGGCGCCCGAGTTCAGCTTGATCGCCGGCGTCTCCTCGGGCGTGAGGGGCTGCTTGACCTCCGGCTCCTCCAGCAGCGGCCTGCGGCGGCGGCCGCCGCGGCGGCGAGGCGGCCTGGGCGGCGGCTGGTTCTTCGCAATGTGATCGCGGCGCGCGGCCTGCGAGTCGATGACGACGCGGCGGCGCTTCTTGCCCTGCGCCTTGGAGCACCGTCGGCGGACTTCGGCTGGACAGCCGCAGGCCTCGGCCCCGTCGCCGTCCCCCGCGGACTTGGGGGCGGCCTTCGCCTTGGGATCGGCTTCGGCTTGGCCTGCGACTTCGCCGCGGGCTTGGGCTTGGCCTTCGCCTTCGGCTTCTCCTTGGTCGCGGTCGCCGCGGCGGAGCCCGAGCCGGCGGCCTTCAGCGCCGCCAGGGCGTCCGACTCCTCGACGTTCGACTGGGCGGCCTTCGCCTCGACGCCGGCCGCCTTGAGGGCGGCGAGCAGCTCCTTGCTGGTCGTGCCCTGCGCCTTCGCTATTTCGTGAACTCGCTTCTTCGCCACGCGGCTGCCTACCCCTCGGTCTCCTGCTTCTCGGCCTCGGCCGCCTCCTCGGCGATCTCCGCCGCGGCTCCGTCAGCTCCGTCGGCGCCGGCCGCCTCCTCGGGCCTCCGCCTCATCGGCTTCCGCGGCTGCCTCTTCCTCCTCAGGCTCCTCGACGGCCTCCGCCTCGGCGTCCACCTCCTCCGCCGCGTCCTCCTCGGCGATCCCCTCCTCGACGGCGTCGACGGTCGAGGCCTCAGCCTCTTCGACGGCCTCCACGGCCTCCTCGATCTGCTCCGCGGCCTCGGGCTCCTCGGCGGCGGCCTCCGCTTCCGCGGCGGGCTCTTCCTCGGCCGCCTCAGCGGCTTCGCCCTCAGCGTCCTCGGCGGCCTCCTCCTCTTCCTCGGCGACCTCCTCGACCGCCTCGGCCTCGACGAACTCGGCCTCGGCGCGCTCGACGATCGCGGCGACCTCGGAGTCGTCGGCTTCCGGGTTCGGCCAGGGTCGCGACCTCCTCCTCGCTGAGCGGGGCGAGCACGGCGGCCTGGCTGGTGGAGAACCGCGCCAGCGCCTGATGCTGGGGCAGCCCGCAGTAGCGGGAGCCGTCCAGCGCCGCGTTGGGGCAGCGGCGGCCTGTGGTCGAGCATCGCGCCGCAGCGGCCGTCGGCCGCCTCCTCGCCCTCGTACTCGATCTCGTCCTCCTGCTGCGAGAACTCGGTCTCGGAGGTGATGTCCACCTTCCAGCCGGTGAGCCGAGCCGCCAGGCGGGCGTTCTGGCCGTCGCGGCCGATCGCCAGCGAGAGCTGGTCGTCGGGGACGATCACCGTCGCCTCCTTGGTCTCGTCGTCGACCAGGACCTCGCGGACGCGGGCCGGCGAGAGCGCCTTGGCGACGAAGCGGGCGGGCTCCTCGTTGTAAGGGATGATGTCGATCTTCTCGCCGCGCAGCTCGGAGACGACCATCCGCACCCGCGAGCCGCGCGGGCCGACGCAGGCGCCGACCGGGTCCACGCCGTCGGCGTGGGAGATGACCGCGATCTTCGAGCGCCAGCCCGGCTCGCGAGCGACGCCGGTGATCTCCACCAGCTTGTCCGCGATCTCGGGCACCTCGAGCTCGAACAGCTTCTTGATCAGCTCCGGGTTGCGGCGCGAGACGACGATGCTCGGCCCCTTGTTCTCGGCCGAGACGTCCGTGATCACGGCCTTGACGCGCATGCCGTGGTCGTAGCGCTCGTTGTAGACCTGCTCGGACCGGGGCAGCAGCGCCTCGACGCGCTCGCGCAGCTGGACCAGCGTGTAGCGGTTGTCCGACTGCTGGATGATCCCGGTGACCAGCTCGCCGACGCGGTCCTTGTACTCGTCGTACATCATCCCGCGCTCCGCCTCGCGGATCCGCTGCAGGATCACCTGCTTGGCGGTCTGGGCGGCGATGCGCCCGAAGTCGTCGGGGGTCACGTCCTGGGTCTTGAGGTCGCCGGCGTAGGGCTCGAGCCGCTCGGGCTCGACCTCGGGCTCCTCGCTCTCGCGCCTCTCGCCGGTCTCGGGATCGATCGTCGGGCCGGCCTGCTGGATCTCGGGGACGGGCTCCCCGGCGGCCTCGGCCGCCTCGGCGGCCTGAAGCTGTTCCTCGAACTGCTCGTCGAGCAGGCGCTGCTCGAGGTCGTCGGGCACCTTGATCTCGAACACCCGGAAGTCGGCGGTGCCGTGGTCGAGCTCGACCTTGGCGTACTTGGCGGCGCCGGGCGTCTTCTTGTAGGCCGAGAGCAGCGCGTCGGCGAGCGCGTCCATCAGCGTGTCGGCGTCGATGCCCTTCTCGGTCTCGAGCGCCTTGACGGCGTCAACGATCTCCTGGGTCACGCCACTCACCTCCGTTCGCGTGTTGTCTCTCGGTCTCCTGCACACCTCATGCGCTCACCTCCAATGGTGGAGCGGCGAACCGCTTCGAGGGGGATGGTCACGGTCTGTCCGTCCACATCGAGGCCGAGCCGGTCGTCCCCGGCGCTCTCGAGCAGGCCGGTGAAGCTGCGCTGGCCGTCGATCGCCTCATGGGTCTTGACCCGGACGCGGTGGCCGACGTAGCGCTCGAAGTGCTCGGGCTTGGTCAGCGGGCGCTCGGGGCCGGGCGAGGAAACCTCCAGCGCCCAGTCCTCGTTCAGGTCGCGGAGCAGCTTGGTGACGTCCTCGCAGAGATCGAGGTCGACGCCGCCGTCGCGGTCGATGACCAGGCGCAGACGCTCGGAGGCGGGCTGCTCGAGCGCGAGCAGCTCGACCTCGGGCTTCGCCACGCGAAGCCGCTCCTCGATCGTGTTCTGGATCCTCTCCAGCTCCTTGTCGCTCATCGCTTCCTTCCCGAGGCCCATCGAGGGCCCAAAAAAAGGCGGGCGCTCGCCCACCTTTCGACACGAAATCGGTGCGAAAAAAGTTCGAAAGCGAGTATAGCCTCGGCCCAGGCACGCGCCAAGTGGCACGAGCTCAGACCTCCAGCATCACCGTGACCGGGCCGTCGTTCACCAGGGCCACCCCCATGCACGCCCCGAACACGCCCTTCTTCGCTTCCAGCCGCTCGCAGAAGCGCTCGTACAGCGGCTCGGCCCGCTCGCCCGGCGCGGCCTGGACGTAGCTGGGGCGGTTGCCCTTGCGGGTGTCGCCGTAGAGGGTGAACTGGCTCACGCACAGCACCTCCCTCTCCTCCCCCAGCGGCTCGTTCATCCGCCCCTCCGCGTCGTCGAATATCCGCAGCTTCGCGACCTTGTCGGCGAGCCTGTCGGCGTCGGCCTCCGTGTCGTCGACCGAGACCCCGAGCAGCACCAGCATGCCCGGGCCGATCTGCGCGACCCGCTCGCCCTCGACGTCGACGGCGGCCTGGCTGACCCGCTGGACCAGCGCCCTCACGGAGGCGCCATCAGGTCGCGGCTGTTGCGGCGGCCGAGCATTGGTCGCTCCGGCTTCGCCTCCGCTCCAATCACGTGCCGCCTGACAGCCGCTAGGCCAGCTGCTCTCGATACTTGCGGTAGTCGCGGCGCTCGGGGCGCAGGTTGGAGGCGAGGGCCAGATGGTGGCGGGCCCGCTTCGTCTCGCCCGTCTTCGAGAGCGCCCGGCCGAGGCAGAAGTGGGCGTAGTCGTTGACCGGATGGGTCTCGACCACCGCCTCGAACTCGGTCGCGGCCTCGGCGTAGTGCCGGCTGCGGAACAGCGCACGGCCGAGGGCCTCGCGCACCGAGCTCTTCTCGGGCGCCTGGCGGGCCGCCTCCTTCAGCGGCACCGCGGCCTCGGCAAAGGAGCCGTCCTCGAGCAGCTCCATGCCCCTCCTGTAGAGGCTGTAGAGGGACTCGCCGGAGTCGATCGCCTGGTTCTGAGCCATGGGCCCAGTTTACGAGAGGGGGCTTTAGCGTGCGGCCGTTTGCGGAAGCCGGCCGTTTACGGGGATTCCCTCCCTCGTGTTCCGCTCGCTTCGTGGTTGTCGCCGGGTGTTGTGTTGCCCACCTGTTGCCCACTAGTGCTGCGCTCGCTTGCACACAAAAGAGACACCCCGCCAGCTCCGGACGCCTGATCTGTGCGTCCCCGAAAGATCGAATCGGCGCCCCGATTCGTTCCTCGCCGCGCGCCATGCGTATCCGGGAGCGGAGGCGCTTACTTAGCGACCCGGATCAGCTTCTTGTTGACGAACTCGTCCATGCCGTAGGGGCCCAGCTCCCGGCCGAAGCCCGAGCGCCTGACGCCGCCGAATGGCAGCTCCGCCCCGTCCAGGCCGACGCCGTTCACGAACACCATCCCCGTGTCGAGGCTGTTCGCGACGCGCATCGCCTGCTCGGAGTCGTCGGTGAAGACGAATGAGCCCAGCCCGAACGGCGTGTCGTTCGCCAGCTCGATCGCCTCCTCCTCGGAGCCGACCTTGTAGACGCTCGCCACGGGCCCGAAGAACTCCTCGCGGTACGCGTCGTTCTCCTCGGTGATCCCGGCCAGCACGGTGGTCGGGAAGAAGTTGTCCTTCCGCTCGCCCCCGACCACGACCTCGGCTCCCTGCTTGACCGCGCGGTCGAGCTGGTCCTGCAGGCGCTCGGCGGCGGTCGTAGACGACAGGGGGCCGATTTCGGTGTCGTCGGCCGTCGGGTCGCCCGGCTCGGCCTCCTTCATCTTCGCGCTGAACTTCTCCAGGAAGTCGTCGTACAGGTCATCGGCCACGATGAACCGCTTGGCGGCGTTGCACGACTGGCCCGTGTTGTCGAGGCGGGCGTCGACGGCGGCCTGGACGGCCTCGTCCAGGTCGCCGGTCTTCAGCAGGATGAACGGGTCCGAGCCGCCGAGCTCGAGCACGACCTTCTTGAGGTTGCGGCCCGCGGTCTCGGCGACGGCCGCCCCGGCGCGCTCGGAGCCCGTGAGCGAGACGCCCCGGATCCGGGGGTCGGCGATGATCTCCGCGATCTGGTCGTTCGACGCGAGGATCGTCTGGTAGGCGCCCTCGGGGAAGCCGGCGTCGTCGTACATCTTCTGCATCGCCTCGGCAGACTCGGGGCACTGGGGCGCCGGCTTCAGCAGGATCGTGTTGCCCACGATCAGGTTGGGGCCGGCGAAGCGGGCCACCTGGTAGTAGGGGAAGTTCCAGGGCATGATCCCGATGAGCGGCCCGATGGAGGTCCTGCGGATCAGGGCCGAGCCGTCGCCCGCCAGCAGGTCGATCGGCTCGTCCTTCATGAACTCCTCAGCCCTCTCGGCGTAATACCCGAAGATGTCGACGCAGAAGTCGACCTCGCCCAGTGCCTGCTCCATCGGCTTGCCCATCTCCTTGACGGCGATGGCGGCCAGCTCCTCCCGCCTCTCGCCGTGGAAGTCCGCGACCTTCTGGATCAGGCCCGCACGGTCGGCGACCGAGCTCGTCTGTGACCACTCGGCGTGCGCCTTCTCGGCCGCCGCGATCGCGGCGGAGAGATCCGCGTCGGATGCCTCGGGATACTCCCTCACCTTGTCTCCCGTCGCAGGGTTCACGACCGCGTAGCTGCTCATCTCTCCACTCCTCGTTGGGACGCCATCCTTGGCGTGCTTTTCTGAGTGCCCGTTCAGACTATCCAGCCGAGGTGGATTTCGGAGACACAGGCCGTGAAATGCGAAAGCCCTCCAGTCGGAGGGCTTTCGTGAGGTAGCGGGGGCGGGATTCGAACCCGCGACCTTCGGGTCATGAGACGGTTACTCGGCGCTTTTCTCGTGCTGCGACCCGGCGGCCGCGCGAATCGCCTCGACCCGGTCGAGGATGGCGTCGGCGACCTGTCCCTTGGACGCGAGCGGGACAGGGTGCTCACCGCCGGCCTCGACGATCACGACCTCGTTCTGCTCGCTCTCGAATCCGATCTCGCCGCGCGAGACGTCGTTGAAGACGATCGCGTCGGCCCCCTTTCGCTCCAGCTTTTGGCGGGCCCGCTCGTGACCGGCACCCGTCTCGGCGGCGAAGCCGACGATGGTCTGGCCAGGGCGGCGGGCCGCCCCGAGGCCGGCGAGGATGTCCTCGGTCGCCTCCAGGTCGAGCTCGATCGTGCCCTCGCGGGCGATCTTGCTCGGGGCCGATTCGCTGGGACGAAAGTCGGCCGGCGCCGCCGCCATCAGCAGCACGTCGGTGGTGGCGAACTCGGCCTCCACCGCCGTCGCAAGTTCGGCCGCGGTCTCGACGTCGACGCGGCGGACGCCGGGCGGCGCCGGGAGCGCGACGTTGGCGGCGACCAGAGTCACCTCGGCGCCGCGGGCGGCTGCGCGCTCGGCCAGGGCGAGGCCCATCCGTCCGCTTGATCGATTGCCGATGAAGCGGACCGGGTCGATCGGCTCGCGGGTGCCCCCCGCCGAGACCAGCACCCGCAGCCCGTCCCAGGGCCCGCTCGGGCCGGGCAGGGCGGCGGTGACCGCGTCCAGCAGCCGGCGCGGATCGGGGAGCCGCCCGACGCCGTGCTCGCCGCGGGAGGCGAGCGAGCCCTCCTCCGGATCGATCACGGTGATTCCCCGCTCGGCCAGCGTCCTCAGGTTGGCCTGGGTCGCGGCGTCGCGGTACATGCGGTCGTTCATCGCCGGCGCCACGAGCCGGGGCGCCGAGCAGGCGAGGAAGGACGTGGTCACCATCGAGTCGGCGATCCCCGCGGCCAGCTTCGCGACGGTGTTCGCCGAGGCCGGGGCGATCAGGTAGGCGTCGGCGTTGGCGACCACCTCGAGGTGCCCGATCGGGTCGTGGGCCGGCGCGGGGTCACCGGGGAAAGCGCCGCGGGTCGGGTCGCGCTCGAACTCGTCGCTCAGCACCGGCGCGCCGACGATGCCCTCGAACGAGGCGGCGCCGACGAACCGCTCGGCCGTCGGCGTCATCAGCACCCTGACGGCGTGGCCCTCGCGGGTCGCGAGGCGTGCCATCTCGAGCGCCTTGTAGGCCGCGATACCGCCGCTGACTCCGAGCAGGATCCGCGCCACCAGCCCTCCTTTGGAGCAGGGTCGCTAGGACTTGTACTCGTACTTGATCTTGCCCGCCGCCACTTCCTCGAGGGAGATCGTCAGGTAGTTGCTGCCGCTGTCGGTCTCCACCATCGGCGGGGTGTACTCGCCGTAGGCGCCCTCGGAGAGGGAGTGGTAGTAGGCGTTGATCTGGCGGGCCCGCTTGGCGGCGACGATCACCGCGGCGTAATGCGAGTCCGTCCGGTCCAGAAGCTTGTCGACTCTTGGCTTGATCATGCTCATGAGCGCATCAGTGTAGGGATAGCTCGTCCCGGACGAGCTTCTCCAGTTCTGGGGCGGCCTTCTGCACGTCGTCGTTCACCACCACGTGGGGAAAGTCGACCTGCGCCTCGAGCTCGATCTCGGCGGTCCGCAGGCGCCGCTCGATCTCCTCGGCAGAGTCGGTCCCGCGCTCCTGCAGCCGCTCGCGCAGCGCCTCGGGGCTGGGCGGAGCGATGAAGATCAGCACCGCCTCCGGCATCGCGGCTCGGACCTGGCGCGCCCCCTGCACCTCGATCTCCAGCACCACAGAGCGCCCGGCCTCCAGCTGGTCATCGACGGCCTCGCGGAGGGTGCCGTAGCGGTTGCCGGCGTAGGTCGCGTGCTCCAGGAAGTCGCCGGCTGCCACCCGCCCCTCGAACTCCTCCGGGGTGAGGAAGTGGTAGTCGCGCCCATCCTCCTCCCCGGACCGCGGCGCGCGGGTCGTCGCCGAGATCGAGAGCTCCAGGTCGGGCACCGCCTCGAGCAGCTTCGCGATCAGGGTCCCCTTCCCCACCCCCGACGGCCCGGTGATGACGAACACCTTCCCCCGATCGGACATGCGCGGATCATGAAGCCGCGAACGGCGGCGAAAGGCGCGGACTGAGTGACGCTACTTGCGCAGCTGAGTGACTAGCTCGGAGCGTTGGCGCTCGGACAGCCCGCCGATCGTCTTGCTCGGGCTGATCCGGCACTGGTTCAGGATCCGGTTGGTCTTGACCCGGCCGTACTTGGGGACGGCCATGAGCATGTCGATCACCTTGGCGGTGAGGACGTACTCGGGCGGGTCGAGGAGGAGCGTCTGGATCTTGACCTTCTCCGCCTTCAGATCCCGCTTCAGCTGGGCCCGTTTCGAGCGGATGTCGTTCGCCCTTTTCAGGGCTTCCATTCTCTGGTCCGGTGACCTCTCTGGGGCGGCGTTGGAGGACTGGACCGGGGCCTGCATCGGCCGGGAGTATAAGGCGGCCCCCACGGTGTGAAAAGAGGAACCCGCCATTTCCGAGAAAAAGATTCAGCCGGCTGATAGGGGCCGTAACTCGGCCCCCAGCTCCGACGCTACCCGGAGGCCGGCCTGGGGGTCCCTGAAGCTCTCGGTGCCCACCGCCACCGCTGTGGCACCTGCCCGGATCATGTCCGCTGCCTGGCGGCCGCGCGAGATCCCGCCCATGCCCACGACCGGGATCGAGAGTGCGGCGGCGACCTCACGAACCTGGAGCAGCGCGACCGGCCGCACGGCCGGCCCGGAGAGCCCGCCGCTGCCCGCGCCCAGCCACGCCCCCTCACCGCTCGGGTCGGCGCCCGTCGCCCTCAGGGTGTTGATCAGCGAGACGGCGTCGGCGCCCTCCCGCTCGGCCGCCTCCGCGATCGCGGTCGGATGTCTGTTCGGGGTCAGCTTCACGACCAGCGGCTTCGGGGTCAGTGGCCGCAGCGCCTCCAGCAGGGATGCGGTCTCGTCGGGGGACTCGCCGACGATCAACCCCGACTTGACGTTCGGGCAGGAGATGTTGAGCTCCAGCGCCGCGACCTCGTCGCGATCGGCGACGGCGCCGACCAGCCGCGCGAACTCATCGTGACTCGTCCCCATCACCGAGACGATCAGCGGCACCGGCAGCTCGGCCAGCTGCGGCAGGTCCTCGGCCAGGAAGCCGTCGAGCCCCTTGTTGGGAAGCCCGATCGAGTTGATCAGCCCCGACGGCGTCTCGAACAGCCGCGGCGGCGGGTTGCCTGCCCGCGGCTCCGGGGTGATCGTCTTCGAGACGAAGGCCGAGAAGGGGAAGTCCCGCAGGACGACGTCGCCGAAGGCTCGTCGCGCCGCGATCGCGTCGAAGGTGCCGGATCCGTTGAGCACCGGGTGGGCGAGCCGCATCCCGCAGAGCTCGACCTCGGGCCCGAGCCCGGAATGTGATGCCTTGCCGTTCGAGCCCATCAGTGACCGGACCCTGGGACCAACGCCGTTTCGATCGCCTCGCCGCGGACCACCGGCCCGTCGACGCACAGGCGCATGTAGCCGCCGGAAGCCAGGGGGACCGCGCAGCCGAAGCAGGCTCCGAAGCCGCAGGCCATCGGCGCCTCCATCGCCAGCTCGCAGGCCACCCCCCGCTCGGCGCAGAGCCCCCGCACCGCCTCCAGCATCGCCGGTGGCCCGCAGGCGTAGACGGCCGCGCCCTCCGCGTCGTCGCCCTCCAGCATCACCGCGAGCAGGTCCGTGACGTATCCGCGGTGGCCGCGGTGCCCGTCCTCACTGGCGAGCCTGATCTCGCTGCAGTCGAACAGGTCCAGCCCGCCTGATCGATCGCTGTCACGGAAGCCCAGCAAGACTCGCGAGGGGATTCCGGCGGCCACCAGGCGGCGGCGCCAGAGCGCGAGGGGGGCGACGCCGATTCCCCCGCCGACAAGGATCGCGCCGGGCGCCGCCTCGGCCAGCTCCGCAGGCGGCGAGAAGGGCCGGCCGAGCGGACCGTGGATCCAGAGGCGCTCCCCTGGCTCCAGCGCGCACAGGCGCTCGGTCCCCGGGCCGACCCCGTGAACCAGGAAGTCGAGCCGCAGCCCGCCGCCCTCGGGCTCGCAGTCAGCCACGGAGAAGGCGCGCGCCAGGTAGGGGCGGCCATCCTCCAGCGCCCAGCGCGACTCGGTGGCCAGCATGTAGAACTGCCCGGCCGCCGGCTCGGGCCCGTCGGGGTCGATGGCCGAGAAGATCCGGTAGCCGCCCGACGCCACGTTGCGGCTGACCTCACAGGCACGCCGCCCGAATGGGGCCTCCACCCGGGTCCCCAGCTCCACTGCCTGGCTCACTTCCGAGTTTCCTCGCGGGCCCCGGCGTCGGCATGGAGCTCTTGCAGCGACTGGACCTGCGCTTCGCCCCGCGCCTGGGCGAAGATCGCGCGCGAGGCGGCGGACGCCCCGGTCATCGTGGTCACGCAGGGGATGCCGTGGCGGACGGCCTCCGAACGGATCTCGTATCCGTCCGCGCGGGCGCCCGACCCGGTCGGGGTATTGATCACCAGGTCCACCTCGCCCGAGCGGATGCAGTCGACCACGTTCGGCGAGCCCTCACCGATCTTCTTGATCATGCGGACGGGGACACCCATCCGCGAGATCGCCTGCGCCGTGCCGGAGGTCGCGATCACCTCGAAGCCGAGGTCGTGGAATCGCGTGGCGAGCTGGGTCGCGGCCGGCTTGTCGGAGTCGGTGACGCTGATGAAGATCGTGCCCTGCTCGGGCAGCGAGATCCCGGCCGCGGCCTGCGCCTTGCCGAAGGCGGTCGGAAAGTCGGAGGCGATCCCCATCACCTCCCCGGTGCTCCGCATCTCGGGCCCCAGCACGGCGTCGGCTCCGGCGAAGCGGGCGAACGGGAGCACCGCCTCCTTGACGCTGACGTGCGTGGGATTCTGGCGCGGCAGCTCCTGGTCGGCGAGGGGCTCGCCCAGCATCAGCCGACAGGCGATCTTCGCGAGGGGGGCGCCGATCGCCTTGCTGACGAAGGGGACTGTCCGCGACGCGCGGGGATTCGCCTCGATCACGAACAGCTCGCCGTCGGCGACGGCGTACTGGATGTTGATCAGGCCGATCACCCCCAGTTCCAGGGCGATGCGGCGCGTCGTCTCGCGAATCTCATCCAGCATCTCCTCGCCCAGGCTCATCGGCGGGATCACGCAGGCCGAATCGCCTGAGTGGATCCCGGCCTCCTCGACGTGTTGCATGACGGCGGCGACGAAGCACTCCGACCCGTCCGCGAGCGCGTCAACGTCCACCTCGATCGCGTTCTCGAGAAACCGGTCCAGGAGCAGCGGGTGGGCCTGGTCGGCCTTCACGTTGGCCTCCAGATACTTGCCGAGGGCCTCGCCCGAGTAGCAGATCTCCATCGCGCGGCCGCCCAGCACGTAGGAGGGCCGCACCAGCAGCGGGAAGCCGACATCCTCGGCGATCGCAACCGCCTCATCGGCCGAGAACGCGGTCCCGTATGGCGGGTGCTTGATCTCGAGGCGGCGCAGCAGCGCTCCGAAGCGGCCGCGATCCTCGGCCAGGTCGATCGCGTCCACCGGCGTCCCCAGCAGGGGCAGCCCCGCCTCCTCCAGGGCCTTCGCCAGCCGCAGCGGCGTCTGGCCGCCGAACTGGACGATCACTCCCTCCGGGTTCTCCACTCCGGCGACCGCCAGGACGTCCTCGATGGTGAGCGGCTCGAAGTAGAGGCGGTCGGAGGTGTCGTAGTCGGTCGAGACCGTCTCGGGGTTGCAGTTGACCATCACCGCGTCCCGGCCCGAGTCGCGCACGGTCATCGCGGCATGGACGCAGCAGTAGTCGAACTCGATCCCCTGGCCGATGCGGTTCGGGCCCGAGCCGAGAATCATCACCGACGGCTTCTCCCCCCGTTCGACCTCGGAGTAGGCATTCCCCGCCTCCTCCGCTTCGCGTCCGGGGGCGGCAGGGCGCTCGTGGCCGCTGTAGAAGTAGGGCGTGCGAGCTTCGAACTCGGCCGCGCAGGTGTCGACCGCGCGGAATCCCCGCTCGAGGTCCTCGGTTCCGTCCCCCTCGATGGCGAGGTCTCGGAGCTCGTTCAGGAACCAGGGGTCGATCATGGTCGCCTCCCGGACCCGCTCGAGCTCGACGCCGCGCTCGAAGGCCGCCAGCAGCAGGTCGAAGCGGTCGTGCGACGGCGTCGCCAGCCGCTCCAGCAGCTCGCCCGTCGAGTCGGGAATCTCGGGCACGTCGTCCAGCTCACGCGAGCGCATCGCCTTGGCGAAGGACTCGCGGAAGGTGCGCCCGATCGCCATCGCCTCGCCGACGGATTTCATGTGCGTCGTCAGCTCCCCTTCCGCCCCTGGAAATTTCTCAAAAGCGAAGCGCGGCACCTTGGTGACGACGTAGTCGATCGTAGGTTCGAAAGAAGCGGGTGTCGCTCGTGTGATGTCGTTGGGGATCTCCTCCAAGGCGTAGCCGACGGCCAGCTTCGCCGCCATCTTCGCGATCGGGAACCCGGTCGCCTTCGAGGCCAGCGCCGAGGAGCGCGAGACGCGGGGGTTCATCTCGATCACGACGATCTCGCTCGTCTTGGGGTTGACCGCGAACTGGATGTTGGAGCCGCCGGTCTCGACGCCGACGGCGCGGATCACCCGGATCGCCTGGTCGCGCAGCTCCTGGTAGAGGGCGTCGGTCAGGGTCTGGGCGGGCGCGATCGTGACCGAGTCGCCGGTGTGGACGCCCATCGGGTCCACGTTCTCGATCGAGCAGATGATGACGACGTTGTCGTTGCGGTCCCGCATCACCTCGAGCTCGAACTCGCACCACCCGATCACCGACTCCTCCACCAGGACCTGGTTGATCGGGCTCGCCGCCAGACCCTCGGAAACGACCTGCGCGAACTCGGTCTCGGTGTTGGCGACGCCGCCGCCGTGGCCGCCGAGGGTGAAGGCCGGCCGGACGATGATCGGGAGCTTCAGCTCACCGGAGCCAAGCGCCTGCTCGCCCTCCGTCACCGACTCGACGATCTTCGAAAACGGAACGCGCAGGCCGGCCCGTTCCATCGTCTCCCGGAAGGCCTCGCGATCCTCGGCGCGGTGGATCGCCTCGTAGTCGGCACCGATCAGCTCCACCCCGAACCTCTCGAGGGTGCCGTCGTCGTGCAGCGCCTTCGCGAGGTTGAGCGCGGTCTGGCCGCCCAGGGTCGGCAGCAGCGCGTCGGGTCGCTCGCGCTCGATCACGGCGGCCACGGGGCCCGGCAGCAACGGCTCGACGTAGGTGCGATCGGCGAACTCGGGATCGGTCATGATGGTCGCCGGGTTGGAGTTGACGAGCACGACCTCGTAGCCGTCGGCCAGCAGCACCTTGCAGGCCTGCACACCGGAATAGTCGAATTCGGCCGCCTGCCCGATCACGATCGGGCCCGACCCGATCAGCAGGATCTTGCGGATGTCGTCGCGCCTAGGCATCAGCCAGCTCCAGGAAGCGGTCGAAGAGGTAGCGGGCGTCGTGGGGGCCCGGCCCGGCCTCGGGGTGGTACTGGACCGTGCAGCCGGGGACGTCCTTCAGCACCAGGCCCTCGACGGTCCGGTCGTAGAGGTTGAGGTGGGAGAGCTCGGCGTCGCCGAAGTCGGTCCTCCAGCGGACCGGCTCGTCGCCCTCGATCGTGCCCTGCCCCCCGGGTCCGCTGACCGCGAAGCCGTGGTTCTGGGCGGTGATGTCGATCCGGCCTGTCTCGAGGTCCTTGACCGGGTGGTTGGCGCCCCGGTGGCCGAACGGGAGCTTGAAGGTGTCGAGCCCGACGGCGCGGCAGAGAAGCTGGTGGCCGAGGCAGATGCCGACCACCGGCTTCTTCCCGACCACGCCCCGAACGTTTTCGACCACGTAGTCGAGGGCGCCCGGGTCGCCGGGTCCGTTGGCGAGAAAGACCAGGTCGGGCCTGCGCTCCAGGATCTGCTCGGAGGTGGAGTCGCAGGGCAAGAGCGTCAGACGGCAGCCGCGCTCGCGGAGCTGCCTGATGATGCTGAGCTTGATCCCGGTGTCGATCCCGACCACGTGCGGGCCATCGCCGTCGAACTCGACCGGCTCCGGCGGGGTCACCTCTCGCGCCAGGTCGGCGCCATCCATCGCGGGCTCGGCCGCGACCAGCTCGCGCGCCTCGGCCTCGGCCAGCTCGGCGGGGAAGATGCCGCCGCGCATCGCGCCGCGATCGCGGATGTGGCGCACCAGCGAGCGCGTGTCCACCCCGGTGATCGCCGGCACGCCGCAGTCCGCGAGCCAGTCGAGCCAGCCCCCCTCGGCGCTGGCGGCATCCTCGGAGTTCTTGGCGTCGCGCATGATCACCCCGCGGGCGTGGACGCGGTCGGACTCCATCGCCTGGGCCGAGACGCCGTAGTTGCCGATCAGCGGGTAGGTGAAGGTGATGATCTGGCCCGCATAGGAGGGGTCGGTGACCGCCTCCTGGTAGCCGGTCATCGAGGTGTTGAAGACGACCTCGCCGGTGACGCGCGAAGGATCGCCGCGGAGCTCCCCGTCGAGGCGGGTCCCGTCCTCCAGCAGGACATATCCCCCGCTCACGCGACCACCTCCGGGTTGGGGGCGTACTCGAGGATCAGCTTCTGGACCTGTTTGAACTCGTCGGTGCCGGCGCGCCCGAGCAGCTCGAACAGGGCGGTCTCGACGCTCGTGAGCACGGCGCCCGCCTGTTCCATCTTGGCCAGGCCGATCCGCTTCGAGTCCGGGAAGCGCGATCCGACCGCGTCCTCGGCGACGTGGACCTCGGTCCCGCCCGCCAGCAGGTCCAGCGCCGTCTGGTTCACGCAGACGTGGGTCTCGATGCCGCACACCAGGGCCTGGTCGCGGCCGCCCAGGTCGAAGCCCTCGGCCTCGGCGGCCGAGAAGATCGTCTTCTCCAGCGGCTTGGCGCCCTCGGGAAGCGCCTCGGCTATCTCGGGCGCCGTCTTCCCCAGGCCCTTCGGGTACTGCTCGGTGATCAGAACCGGCACGTCCATCGCCCCGGCCCCCCGAACGAGCGTCGCCGTGGCCTTCGCGACGCGCTCGAACTCGGGAAGCGCCTTGCGGAACCCTTCCTGCACGTCGACAACCACCAGGACCGTGCGCTCGCGGTCGAGTCTCACGCCGCCACCGAACCTGTTTCGCGGCAGCTCACGCTGCCGCTCCGATCGCGAAGCTGCGCTGCCGGAAGGCCACCTTGCCAGCCGCCACCGTCATCAGCACCCGGCCGGTCAGCGTGCGGCCGGCGAAGCAGGTGTTGTGCGAGCGGCTCTCGTAGCCGTCCTCGCCGACCACCCACTCCTGGGCCGGGTCGATCAGCACCAGGTTCGCCTCCTCCCCGGCCTGCACCCTGGGAGCCTCGATGCCGAAGGGCTCCCCTCCGCAGGTCATGCGCTCGACCAGGGTCTCGAGGGAGATGACCCCAGGCAGCACGAGGTCGTGATGCAGGACCGAGAACGCCTTCTCGAGCCCCGTCACTCCCATCGCCGCCTGCTCGAAGGGGACCTCCTTCTCCTCGGGGGCGTGCGGGGCGTGGTCGGTGGCGACGCAGTCGATTGTTCCGTCGCGCAGGCCGTCGATCAGCGCCTCGCGGTCGTCCTCGGTGCGCAGCGGCGGATTCATCTTGAAGCGGCTGTCGAGGCTGCGCACCTGCTCCTCCGTCAGGGTCAGGTGATGAGGGCTCGCCTCGCAGGTGACCTGGACGCCCGCGGCCTTGGCGCGGGCGATCTCCTCGACCGAGGCCCGCGCCGACAGGTGCTGGACGTGAATCCGCGCACCTTCGAAGAGGGCGAGCGAGCAGTCCCGGGCGATCATCGTCGACTCCGAGACCGACGGGACGCCCGCGAGTCCCAGGACCGCCGAGACCTCGCCCTCGTTCATGACGCCGTCGCCGCTGAGCTCGGGGTCCTCCTCGTGCAGCGCGATGACGCCGCCCGCCAGGCGCTGGTACTGGAGCGCGCGCCGCAGCACCCTGGCGCTGCGGATCGGGAGGCCGTCGTCGGAGAAGCCGATCGCGCCCGCGTCGCGCAGCTCGGCCATCTCGGTCAGCTCCTGGCCCTGCATCCCGCGGGTGACGTTGGCTACGAATCCGACCGGCACCGAGGCCTCGCGCTCGGCGAGATCTCGCACCGACCCCAGCACCGCCGCCGAGTCGATCGGCGGTTCGGTGTTGGCCATCGCGATCACCGCGCAGTAGCCGCCCGCCGCGGCAGCCCTGGTACCCGTCTCGAGATCCTCCTTGTGCTCCTGCCCGGGAACGCGGAAGTGCACGTGAGGGTCGACGAAGGCGGGCAGGGCCAGCAGCTTCTCGCCCTCGATCACCTCGGTTCCCTCGGGCTGCGAGGCGCTTCCCGGCTCGGCCAGCTCCGCGATCGCGCCGCCGCGCACGATCACGTCGCGGGTGGCGTCGATCCCCTCGCGGGGATCGAGCACGCGGGCCCCGCGGATCACGAGGTCCGCCGGCTGGCCGTCGCGCTGGACGAGCGCCTCGCTCACGCCGGCTGTCCGATCCGGGGCGGGTCGGCGGGCGCCGGCCCCTGATCGGGCCGGACGCGCTCGGTGCCGGTCAGCAGCTCGTAGAGGATCGCCATGCGCACCACCAGGCCGCTCTCGACCTGGGCGGTGATCAGCGACTGCTGCGAGTCGATCACCTCGGGCGCCAGCTCGACCCCGCGGTTGACGGGGCCGGGGTGCATGAGCAGCTGCCTCGGCCCCAGCCGCCGCGAGTCGATCTGGTAGCGGGCCGCGTACTCGCGCAGCGAGGGCACGAAGCTCTCGCTCATGCGCTCGTTCTGCATCCGCAGGGCGTAGACGACGTCGGCCTCGCCCAACCCGTCGAGGTCGTATGCGACCGAGACGCCGGTGGCCTCCTCGATCCCGCGCGGGATCAGCGTCGGCGGCCCCGCCAGGGTCACCTCGGCGCCCATCAGCCCGAAGGCGAGCAGGCACGAGCGGGCGACCCGCGAGTGGGTGACGTCCCCGACGATCCAGATCTTGGTCCCCTCCAGGGAGCCGAGGCGCTGCCGCAGCGTGAACACGTCGAGCAGCGCCTGGCTCGGGTGCTCGTGCTTGCCGTCGCCGGCGTTGATGACCGACGCGTCGGTCCAGCCGGCGACCAGGTTCGCGGCGCCTGCCTGCGGCGAGCGGATCACGATGGCGGCGGGGTCGTAGGCCGAGAGCGTCGCGATCGTGTCCTTGAGGCTCTCGCCCTTGTCCACCGCCGAGCCGGCGGACTTGATCGAGACGACGTCGGCCGAGAGCCGCTTCGCAGCCAGCTCGAAGGACGAGCTGGTGCGCGTGCTGGACTCGTAGAAGAGGCTGACGATGGTGCGGCCCCGCAGGGTCGGCACCTTCTTGATGTCGCGCTTGCCGACCTCGGCGAAGCTCTCCGCGCGGTCGAGGATGCGGTCGGCCTCCTGCCGCGAGAGTTCCTCCACTCCGAGCAGGTGCTTCATCGCTTCTCCTTCCCGTTCGAGGCGACCGGCGCGGCGGCGGGGACGATCGCCACCTCATCGCGGCCGTCGGCTTCCTCCAGGCGCACGTTGACCCGCTCCTCGGGCGCCGTCGGCAGGTTCTTGCCGACGTAGTCGGGGCGGATCGGGAGCTCGCGGTGCCCGCGGTCCACCAGCACCGCCAGCTGCACGCGGTCGGGCCGGCCGTAGTCGAACAGCGCCTCGATGCCCGCCCGCACGGTGCGGCCGGTGTAGAGCACGTCGTCGACCAGGACGACGGTGCGGCCGTCGAGCTCGAAGTCGAGATGGGAGGCGTGGACGACGGGCGCCTGCAGCGGCTCGCGGCGCTCGATGTCGTCGCGGTAGAAGGAGATGTCGAGGTCGCCGAGCGGCACCTCGGAGCCGGTCAGCTCGCCGACCAGTGCGTGGAGGCGGGCTGAGAGGATGGCCCCCCGAGTGTGGACGCCGACCAGCGCGATCGCCTCGCCATCGGGGTTCTTCTCGACGATCTCGTTGGCAATGCGCACGAGCGCCTTGCGCAGATCGTCGTGGCTGAGCACGACCCTGTCGTCCATCTTCCGCTCCTTCCAGGCCTCACGGGACCGTGGTTAAAGGTGCTCCGCCAGCCTAGCAGCGACGGTGGCGGCGACCTGCGAGGTTCGGAGCGTGAATCCGCAGGTTGCGGCTAGGAAGAAGTGGAGGGGGCCGGTTCCTGCTCCGGCGCCTCGCGCAGCCGCTCCGCCCCGCCCTCGACCAGCTCGGGCTCGCCGCGCTCGGGAAACGGGATCTCGACCAGGTCGAAGTCGCGCACCGCGTGGGCGTTGGGGAACGCATCCCGCGCCTCCTTCAGAACCTCGCCCACGTGGTAGCGGGACGACACGTGCACGAGCGCCAGCAGCCTGGCCTCGGCATCGCGTGCCAGCTCCCCGGCCTGGCGCGCGGTCGAGTGGCCGGTTTCGGCGGCGCGCGCCTGCTCCTCGTCGGAGAAGGTGCCGTCGTGGACCAGCAGCTCGGCGCCGTGGGCGGCGATCCGGGTCATCTCACAGGGAACGGTGTCGCCCGTGATCACGATCTTCCGCCCGGCCCGCGGCTCGCCCATCACCTGCTCGGGGGTCACCTCCCCGTCCTTGCCACTCACGGTCTCGCCGCGCTGCAGCCGGCCGAAGTCCCGCTCGTCGGCCACCCCCAGCCGGCGGGCCTGCTCGACGTCGAAGCGGCCGGGCCGCTCGGCCTCGACGAACGCGTAGCCGTTGGCCGGCATCCGGTGCTCGACCTCGAACGCGCGCATCTCGAAGCCGTCCTCGTCGTGGGCCAGTGCCTCGCCCCTGGGCAGCTCTACGAGCTCGATCTCGTAGCGGACCTTGCCGAAGATGCGCCGCAGACCGTCGTAGAGGCCCTTCAGCCCGCGCGGTCCCGCGATCCGAAGAGGGGCCTGGCGCTCCTGCAGATCGTAGGTCTTGAGCAGGCCGGGCAGGCCGAGGTAGTGGTCGGCGTGGAAGTGCGTGATCAGGATCTCGTCAACCTGGACGAGGCCAGTCGAGAGCATCATCTGGCGCTGGGCGCCCTCCCCGCAGTCGACCAGCACGCGGGTGCCGCCGGCCCGGATCAGGACGCAGGCCGTCGCGCGCCGCGCGGTGGGCACGGAGCCGCCGGTGCCATAGAAGACGACCGAAAGGTCCACGGGCCAAGCGTAGATGCCCCCCGAGTCGTTCACTCGCCGGGGTCGCCGCGCTTTACTTCACCCTGAGGGTGCGACAGAATCCCCTCTGGACGTATTTGTTCGAAGGGCCGCCGGATGAGCCGGCGGCCGCGAGAGGAGAGCCATGGCGGACAAGATGTGGGGCGACGAGCCTTTCTGGGGTCTGGACTACGACTGGGATCCCGACTGGGTCCTGACCGAGCGCCAGAAGGAGCTCCGCGAGACGCTGATCGGGCTCTGCGAGAAGGAGATGCGCGCGAACGCGAAGCGCTCCGACGATGAACTGCTCTACCCGCGGCGCAACTTCGAGATCCTGGCCGAGAACGGCTTCCTCAGCCTGATCGTGCCCGAGGAGTACGGCGGGCTGGGCGAGAACCACGTCGCCTTCTCGATGGTCTGCGAGACCCTGGCGCGCTACGGCTGCGCCTCGACGGCCATGTGCTACGTGATGCACATCGGCGCGGTCGCGACGATCATGCTGCGCCCGACCGACGCGCTGATCGAGAAGTACATCCGCACCCTGGACAAGGACGTGCGGATCGGGACGCTCTCCTACTCGGATCCCGAGACCGGCTCGCACTTCTGGTACCCCTTCTCCTCCAGCGCCGAGAAGTCGAACGGCGGCTACAAGGTCAACAAGAAGGCGTCCTGGACGACCTCCGGCGGCTTCGCCGACTTCTACGTCGTGCAGACGACCAGCCCGGACTTCACGGGCTACGACGACCTCTCGGTGTTCGTGATCGACGGCGACGCACGTCGAGGCCCAGCCCTCTCTGTGGGACGCCCTCGGGCTGCGCGGCAACCAGTCCGGCCCGATCCAGGTCGACGGCGATCGAGATCCCAGACGAGCAGATCGTCGGCCCGCTCGGCGACGGCGCCAACTCCAACGACGAGGCGGTCGACCCGTGGTTCCTGATCGGCTCCTCGTCGGTCTGGAACGGGATCACGCTCGGGCGCGATCGACATCGCCAAGCGCCACACCACCCGCAAGAAGCACGTCGACGTCGGCATGCGCGTCGCCGACTACCCGACGATCCAGGACTACGTCGGCGAGGCCGTGATGGACACCAACGCCTGTCGCCTGTTCGTCTACTCCGTCGCGCAGGCGATGGACCGCGCCACCGACGACAACACCAGGGTGCTGAAGCCAGGCGAGACCGCCCGCGCCGACTTCCTGCACTGGGCCTGGCAGATCAAGTTCGAGGCGGCGAAGAACACCGCCCACCACGTCGACAAGATGCTGCATGCCTGCGGCGGCTCCGGGTACAAGAAGGACATGGAGCTCGAGCGCTACGTGCGCGACGCCAAGGCCGGCTGGGTGATGGGCCCGACGAACGAGGTGCTGCGGCAGTTCGTCGGCAGGGCCGTCCTCAACGGATTCGACTCGCTGGACTACTGGAACCAGAACTACAACCGCCGGGTCGTCGAGAACGAGGTCAAGAAGCTCGACGCCGCCGGCAAGCGGGAGCTCGCCGCGACCCTGGTGGAGCAGGCCGAGAAGGCCGAGGGCACCGAGCCGGCGAAGGCGTGAGGCGCTGAGCTTGGCCACCGCCGAGCGCACGCCCCCTGGACGCCGGCCTGAAGCCGGTCGACCGCTCCTTCGAGTCGCACTGGGTGCGGCCCGGGGCGGCGACCGCCGTGCGCCTGCGCCCCGACGACGTGCTCACCGTCGTCAACAGGGACGGCGGCCAGGTCGCCGAGCTGACGGTGCTCGACTCCGAGGGCGGCGAGGACGCTGCGGCGATCGGGCGCCATGGCCGACTCAGAGGCCTCGTGCTGCGCGGTCTGATGGCGAACGGCTCGGCCTCCGGCTTCCTTGCGATGCTGGGCGTCGAGGGGCTGGTCCCCCAGGACGCGCGGGCGCTGCGCCTGTTCGACACCGACACCCCGCGAGGCAGCGAGCGAGTCGTTCGACGTCGCCCGCGAGGCTACGGCGATCGTGGCCACCCCGGGCGGCCGGGTCGTCGACGGCGACTGGCCCGCGTCGCCTCTGCTGGTCGAGGTGAAGCGAGCGACCCCGCGGCCGTTCGATGAGGTCGAGCTGCCGCCGCTCCTGGCCGAGCCCAGGCTCGACTTCCGGGTGGACGCCGCGACCGCGTCGGGCTACGAGGTGAAGAAGGGCGAGTACATCCAGATCATCGACGTGCGCGGCAAGCAGTGCTCGGATTTCCTCGCCTTCAACTGGAACAAGCTCCAAGACGGGCCGTCGAGCGTGGCCTGGACGCGACCACCACTCGGACCCTGATGGGGACGAAGTACCCCGCCCCCGGCCTGCACAAGAAGACTTTCGACAAGGACATGGACCCGCTCACCGAGCTGGTCCAGGACACCGTCGGGCGCCACGACAGCTTCGCGCTCGCCTGCACCGCCAAGTACTACGAGGACATGGGCTACTCCGGGCACGTCAACTGCTCGACCAACTTCAACGGCGAGGTCGTGCCCTATGGCGTCGAGGCGAGCGCAAGGGCTGGGAGGCGCTGAACTTCTTCTACAACACCGACTTCGACGACGACAACAACTTCATCATGGACGAGCCCTGGTCACGGCCCGGCGACTACGTGCTGCTGAAGCGCCTCCAACGACCTGCTCTGCGCGTCGTCCGCGTGCCCCGACGACATCGACCCGGCCAACGGCTGGGAGATCACCGACATCCACGTTCGCGTCTACTCGGCCCGAGAACACCTTCTCGCAGGCGATTGCCCATCGCGTCACACCGGAGGCCGACCCAGTCATGACCAAAGAGACCGCGTTCCACCCCCGCACCTCGGCGCTGACGGGCGACATGGTCGAGTACCGCGGCTACTGGCTGCCCGACCGCTTACTGGCTCGGGCGGCGGCACGATCTCCGAGTACTGGGCATGCCGCGAGAAGGCGGTGATCATGGACCTCTCGCCGCTGCGCAAGTGGGAGGTGCTGGGCCCCGACGCCGAGATGCTGATCCAGCGCGCCATCACCCGCGACGCCCGCAAGCTCTCGATCGGGCAGGTCACCTACACCGCGGTCTGCAACGAGACCGGCGGCATGCTGGACGACGCGACGGTCTACCGGCTCGCCGACGACAATTTCCGCTTCGTCGCCGGCGACGAGTACACCGGCGTCCACCTGAACAAGCTCGCCGACGCGGATGGGATGCAGCGTCTTCATCAAGCCCTCGACCGACCAGCTCCACAACGTCGCCGTCCAGGGCCCCGCCAGCCGCGACATCCTGAAGCGGCATCGTCTGGACTCCGCCGAACCAGCCCTCCATGGGGAGCTGAAGTGGTTCCGGCTGCTGATCGGCCGCATCGGCGACTACGACGGGATCCCGATCGTGGTCTCGCGCACCGGCTACACGGGCGAGCTGGGCTACGAGCTCTGGTGCCATCCCGATGACGGGCCGCGCTCTGGGACGCGTCTGGGAGGCGGGCGAGTCCGACACGGCCTGAACCGCTTGGGCTCTCGGCGCTCGACATGCTGCGGATCGAGGCTGGCCTGATCTTCGCCGGGTACGAGTTCGATGACCAGGTCGACCCCTTCGAGGCCGGGATCGGCTTCGCCGTCGTCCTCGACTCCGAGGACGACTTCGTCGGCAAGCAGGCCCTGATCCAGCGTTCCGAGCACCCGCAGCGGAAGCTCGTTGGCCTTGAGCTGGAGGGCCAGGAGACCGCCGGCCACGGCGACTGCGTGCACGTGCCCGGGGAGCGCGCCTCGGTGGGCGTCGTCACGAGCGGCACCCGCAGCCCGGTGCTGCGCAAGAACATCGCCCTCTGCCGCATCTCGGTCCAGCACTCCGAGCCCGGTACCGCGATCGAGGTGGGCAAGCTGGACGGCGAGCAGAAGCGAATCCCGGCGACGGTCGTGCCGATCCCCTTCTACGACCCGAAGAAGGAACGGCCGCGCAGCTAGGGACGGGGCGCCGCCGGGGGCCGTCTCGACCCGCGCATAAGTGACAAAGACCGTCCACGCCGGCGGGCACCACTTCCTCAGCCGCGGTTTCCGCCTAGGCCAGCTCCGCGCCGGAGCTGAGGCCTCCGTATTGGCCTCCGTGGAAGAGGAGGGGTTGGGCGCTCTCGTCGTAGCAGGCGAACTCGACTCTGCCCAGGAAGAGGGAGTGGTCTCCGCCCCAGTAGGACTTCTCGACCTTGGAGACGAACTGTGCGGCCGAGCCGTCGACCACCGGCGTCTCGTGGACGATGTCGAAGGACGGCTCCTCGGCCCCCTCGCCCGCCCTGCCGGCGAAGCGATCTGAGAGATCGCGCTGGCCGGATGCCAGGACGCTGACGCCGAAGCGCTGGCCCTCGTGGAGCATGTTGCACAGCTTGGTCCGGCGGTCCACCGAAATCAGCACCAGCGGTGGCTCCAGGGAAACCGACATGAAGGCGTTCGCCGTCATGCCGTGGACCTGGTCGCCGGCCCGGGTGGTGATCACCGTGACGCCGGTGGCGAACATCCCGAGCGTCTGGCGCAGGGCGGTGGCTGGATCGTCCCCCTCGATCTCCAGCTCATGCGCCCGGTCCTCGCCGACCGCGGTCTCCCCGATCCCCTCCGGCCCCGAGCCGACCCAGGCTGCCGCCTCGGCGAGGCTGAGGTCAAACTCCCGAGGCTGGTTCCGTCGTCGGCCACACGCTCATTATCCAGCCTGCGGGCCGTTCTAGACTGGCTTGGCTCGCGCCCGTAGCTCAGCTGGATAGAGCGTCCGCCTCCGGAGCGGAAGGCCACAGGTTCGAATCCTGTCGGGCGCGTTCCCTTGCGGGCTACTGGGAGAGGCCGGCCGCCTTCAGCGCCTCGTCGTGGCTCGTGAAGGCCTGCAGCAGGGTGATCTTGCCGTCGGCGAAGGTGTAGACGAGGCCCACCTCGAACTCGAGCGGATCGCGCTCGCGCTTGATCTCGCCCTGGCCCAGTGCGACGACGCGGCCCTCCCCGGCCTCGCGGAACTCGTCGTAGTCGGCGACGACCTGCTCGCCCTGCTCCTCCTCGAGGCTTGCGATCTCCGCGAAAAACTCACGGATCTCGTCGTGCCCGCTATAGGCTTCCCTGCCCGTCACGAACGCGGACACCCGCCACTCCACGTCCTCGGAGAAGTAGGAGATGTACTTCTCGACGTCGCCCCGCTTGAAGGCGTCGAAGGACCCTTTCGCGAGCTTGACGTGGTCAGCCACTGGAGTTGAGTATCCCACCGCGCTCGGGCGGGGGCGCTCGCCTGGTCCGGTCAGTCGGGCGCCGGGGCGCGCGCGTCGGGATGCGCCCGGTACCAATCGATGGTGCGGGCGAGCCCCTCGCGCAGATCGACCTCGGGCCGCCAGCCGGTGACCTCGCGGATCTTGGCCGAGTCCAGGAACTGGCGGTCGATCTCGCCGCCGGGGTTGCCCTCGCCGCGGATGTCGGGCTCGAGCTCGGCGCCGGCGAGCTCGCAGATCAGCTGGACCACCTCGCCAACCGGGTTCGGGCTGCCCCAGCCGGCGTTGAAGGCCTCGCCCGCCCCGCGCCCGTCGCCGAGCGCGTCGGCGATCGCCGCGTAGGCGCGGGCGACGTCCTCGACGTAGAGGAAGTCCCGCTCGAGCCTGCCGTCTGAGCGGATCACGGGCCTGCGGCCGTCGAGCACGGCGCTCACCGCCTCGGGGATCAGGCGCGAGAAGTTGAGATCGCCGCCGCCGTAGAAGTTCGCGAACCGTGTCACGGCCACCGGCAGACGGTAGGTGTGCCAGTAGCTGCGGGCGATCATGTCGGCCGCCGCCTTGGAGACGTCGTAAGGGTAGATCGGCTGCAGCGCCATGCGCTCGGTGTAGGGCAGCGTGTCGTGGGGTCCATACGCCTTGTCCGAGGACGCGACCACCACCCGGCCGACCCCCGACTCGCGGGCCGCCTCGAGCAGGTTCCAGGTGCCCTCGATGTTGGCCCGGAAGGTGGGCAGGGGCGACTGCAGCGCGGTGCCCACGATCGCCTGGGCGGCCAGGTGGAAGACCGCGTCCGGCCGGTGCCGGTCGAGAACCTCGCCGACGCGCTCGCCGTCGCCCAGCTCTCCGGTCTCGTCGGCGACCTCGCCCTCGATCTCCATCAGGGCCAGGCCGGACGGCCGGTCACTCCGGCGGTCGAAGCCGACGACCTCGTCGCCCCGCTCGAGCAGCAGCCTCGCGAGCCACGAGCCCGCGAACCCGCGCGCGCCTGTGACCAGCGCCTTCAAGCCGCGGGCGTTACGGGACCGGCTCCTCGGCCCACACCCGCCACGGCGGCTCGCCCGACGCCCAGAGATCGTTCAGCAGGACGGCGTCCTTGTAGGTGTCCATGCAGTCCCAGAAGCCATCGTGCCGGAACGCGTTCAGCTCGCCGTCGGCGGTGAGGCGCTCCAGGGGCTCGCGCTCGAGCACGCTGTCCGTTGCCAGGTAGTCGAAGACGCCGGGCTCGAAGCAGAAGAAGCCTCCGTTGATCCAGCGATTCAGGCTGGGCTTCTCCTCGAAGGCCAGCACCCGGCCGTCCTCGCCCAGCTCGGCGACGCCGAACTGGAGCGTCGGCTTCACCACCGTCACCGTCGCCAGGGCGCCGGAGTCGCGGTGGGCGTCCAGCAAGCGGCCGAGGTCGATGTCGGCGACGCCATCGGCGTAGGTCGCGCAGAACGGCTCGCCGCCCAGGCGATCCTGGATCAGCTTGATGCGCCCGCCAGTCGGCGTCTCCTCGCCCGTGTCGGCGCACTCCAGGCTGATCTCCTCGGCCCATTCGGCCCTGCCCCCCCAATCCTCGATCTGCTCGCCCTTGTGGCCGGTGCAGAGCAGGAAGCGGCGAAACCCCTGCGCGGCGTAGATCGAGACGATGTGCCAGAGGATCGGGCGCCCGCCGATCTCGACCAGAGCCTTCGGGATGGACTCGGTCCGCTCCCGCAGGCGCGTCCCGCGCCCGCCGCAGAGGATCACGACTTGGAGGTCGCTCGCGTTCACGGCATCGGAACCCTAGAGCGAGGAGCCGGCTCGGGCCGCTAGCAGCGGCTGACGTCGTGGACGGTCAATCGCGAGACGTCCTTCTTGGCCTTGAATGAGGCCTCGAGGACGCCCTTCTTCGCCTCCCACTTCTTCTTCTTCAGCACCTTGCCGTTGACCAGCACCCGGCAGGGGTCGAGGTCGCCCTTGAGGGTGGTCAGCGAGGCCTCGAGCGCGATCCGGTGCTTCTTCGCGCCGTGGATCGTCAGCCGCCAGCGGCCCTTCTTCTCGCGCGATCCGAGGTAGCCGCTCTCGCCGAAGCCCGAGCCGGACTTCCCGCGCGGGAAGGCGAGCAGGTGCAGCTTCCTGCCGATCTCATCCAGGCGGACCGTGTCGCCTCCGCCGTGTGGGGCGAGGGTGTCGACGTTGGCCGGTAGCAGCGCCAGCACGGCCCCGGCCTTGACGGCCATCGGCAGCTCCTCGAGGGGTGCCGGGAAGTGTGGCCGAACGACCGCCCTTGATCAGCTTCGCCTTGCCGAGGTCAAGGGAACCGGGGCCCGCTTTGAAGTCGACCGCCCGCCAAAAGTCGACCCAGCGGCCCTCCGGCAGGTAGAGCTCGCGGCTCGTCGCACCCGGCGCTCGCACCGGCGCCGCCAGCAGCTCCTCGCCGAACATGAACTCGTCCTCGCGTGCCACCGCGGTCGCGTCATCGGGGTTGGTCAGCGCCAGGTGGCGCATGATGGGCATCGCGGTCCGCAGATACTCGGTGTCGGCCGCCTGCACATAGGGGTAGAGCTGGGTCCGGAGCTTCGAATACCGCCGCCACGTAGGCAGGATGTCGGAGTCGAAGATCTGGGGCCTGGTGCCGGTGCCGAGGTTGACGCCGTTGGCCTCGGTGCGCATCACGCCCGAGACCGCGCCGAGCTGGATCCAGCGCTTGAGCAGCTCGGGGCTGAGCTGCTCTCCGCCGAGCCTGAAGAAGCCGCCGATGTCAGAGCCCCATCTGGAGATTCCCGAGGTGCCGAGGCTGAGCGCCTGCTTGATCGCTCCGTCGAGGCCGTCATAGCCCCAGGCGACGCTGGGGTCCCCGCCCCAGACGATCTGGGCGCACGGGTGGACGCCGGTCCAACCCGAGCGGATGAAGGCCGCGGGCTTCATGCTCCGCGAGTCGGCGAACTCCCAGCTCGCGCAGTGGTAGAGCTTGGGATAGAGGTTGTGCATCCGGGTGCCGTCCATGCCGTTGGCGGACTCGGAGTCGAGCGGGGTGTACTCGCCGAAGTCCTCCATCCAGCCGTCGTAGCCGTGGCCGACGGCCTCGGCGAGCAGATTCCCGTAGAAGGCGGTCGCTCCCGGCGCGGAATAGTCGAACTGCGCGACGTTGAAGCTGCTGACGCCGGAGTTGTAGGGGTAGACGTAGGGCTGGCCGAGGGAGTTCTCGGTCAGCACGTCGGCGGCGACCGCGTCCCCGTAGGCCGGCGAGTAGTCCACGCAGATCATCGGGTTGAAGTAGGTCGTGATCATGTAGCCCTCGTCGTGGTAGGCCGCGGTCATCGGCGGCTGCTGCGCCTCGATTCCCTGCTGGTCGCCGCAGGGGAGGTAGTGCAGGTAGGTGTTGACCGCCGAGCCGGGGACGTCGCCGGCGCGCAGCGAGCGGGCCTGGCCGATCCGATCCGATCCGGTGGGCTGATGCCAGGGGCCGAACACCCATGGCCCCACCGGGCGGCGGCTGGCGCCCCGTCATCGAGGTCAGGCGCCTGAGCACGTCCGCCGGCTTCGGGCCCGCGACGAACGTCATGTCCAGCGAGGTCGCTTCGGCCTCGAGGCTCCAGGCGCCCGCGTCGGAGCTGCCCAGCCGGAAGTAGCTGCGCTCGGTGTTGTGCATCAGCACGCCGTAGCCCGCGGTCGAGAGCAGCCAGGGCATCGGGAAGTAGGTGGCGTCGTCGCGCGGGCTCCAGCCCGGCGGGGGGATGAAGCCCTGGATGAACGCCCTGTCCTCGGGCTCGTACGGACCGTCCGAGACGTAGTTCTCGACCTCGTTCCCGCGCTGGTCGACGTCGTTCGAGCGCTCGCCGAAGCCCAGGTAGCGCTCCCCGGCGCGGGTCTCGAAGCCCATCCCGATCGCGGTCACGCCCGCGGTGTTCCCGGTCACCGACGCCTTCAGGTTGATCAGACCCTCCCCGGATGGGACCAGCCGCACGTGGATCCCCCGGGTGGGATCGGTCGTCTCCAGGTCTGCCTCGAAGGCGCCTCCCACCTGTCCGCCGGAGGCCACTCGCGTGGCGTGGAACCAGCCGCTTCCCACCCTGAAGCCGAGGGTGCCGCTTGGGCCGACGCCCAGGCCCGGGTGCTCGCGCAGCACCGTGGCGCCGGCCGCGTCGGTGAGGGTCACCCTCCAGGGGTCGGGAGCGACCGTCGCCTGCAGGGGGCCGGAGGAGACCTGCGCCGAGGCAAGGGGCGCCAGCGCGAGGGCCAGCAGTGTCCCGGCAGCCAGCGTCAGCAGCCGGGCGCGTCCGTGTTTCACCCCCCGCCGGCGACCGCGGGAAGGATCGTCACCTCGTCACCGGCGGTGACGGCGGTCTCAAGCCCGTCCTGGAAGCGGATGTCCTCCCCGCTCACGTAGACGTTGACGAAACGCCTCAGGTCACCGTCCTGGGTGATTCTCTCCCGCAGACCGTCGTGCTGGTCGAAGACAGCATCGAGCGCTTCGCCCACGGTTCCGCCCTCGACCTCGAGCTCCCCCTCGCCTCCGGTCGCGGCGCGCAGCTGGGCCGGGATCTTGACCGTGACGCTCATTTCGACTCGGATCCTAGACGACCGCCTGCGCCGCGAACTCGCGCTCGAAGTCCTCCAGCGTCGGGGCTATCTCGTGCATGTGGAAGGACTCGCGGGCGGCGTCGAGGGTCTTCAGCCCCTCGCCCGTGATGTAGGCCACCACGCGCTCGTCCCTGCCGATTTCGCCCCGCTCGGCGAGCTTCGCGAGCACGCCGACCGTGACCCCGCCGGCGGTCTCCGTGAAGATGCCCGTCGTCTCGGCCAGCAACCGGATTCCGGCGCGGATCTGATCGTCATTGACCGAGTCGATGGTGCCGCCGGTGTTGCGCGCCAGATCGAGCGCGTAGGGCCCGTCCGCGGGATCGCCGATCGCGAGGCTCTTGGCGATCGTGTCGGGCTTCTGGGGCTTGCAGACATCGACGCCTGCCGCGAACGCAGTGGCGACGGGGGAGCAGCCCTCGGCCTGCGCGCCGCTGAAGGTCGGCAACTCGCCCTCCACCAGGCCCAGCTCGAGCCACTCGCTGATACCCCGGCCAAGCTTGGTGAACATCGAGCCCGAGGCGATCGGGCCGACGATGCGGTCGGGCAGCTCCCAGCCCAGCTGCTCGATCGTCTCGTAGGCGAGGGTCTTCGATCCCTCCGCGTAGTAGGGACGCAGGTTGACGTTCACGAAGGCCCACGGCCGCTCCTGCGAAAGCTGCGTGCAGAACCGGTTGACGTCGTCGTAGTTGCCGCGGATGCCGACCAGCTTGGTGCCGTAGATGCTGGTGGCCAGCAGCTTCTGCTCCTCCAGGTCGGAGGGAACGAAGACGTAGGAGTCAAGGCCCGCCGCCGCAGAATGGGCCGCCACGGCGTTGGCGAGGTTGCCGGTGGAGGCGCAGGCGACGGTCTCGAAGCCCAGTTCCTTGGCCTTGGCGATGGCGACGGCGACCACCCGGTCCTTGAAGGAATGGGTCGGGTTGGCTGCGTCGTTCTTGATCCAGACCTCGCCGAGGCCGAGACGCTCCGCGAGCCTGTCCGCCCGAACCAGCGGCGTCAGCCCCGGTTCCAGCGGGTCGCCCGGCCGGCCCTCGAAGGGCAGGAAATCCGAGTAGCGCCAGATCCCGCGCGAGCCCGCCGAGATCTTGCGGCGCGCCTCCTCGGGGTCGAGGCCGCTGTGGTCGTATCGGACCTCGAGCGGCCCGAAGCAGCTCTCGCAGAAGAACGCGGCGCCGAGCTCGTACTCGGACCCGCACTCCTTGCATTTCAGCGATTGAACGGCCATTCGAGCTCCCTTACGAAAAAACCTCCGCCTGGTCTGTGGGCGGAGGTTCCGAGGAAACTCTTCCCACATCTTCCAGGCCCAACGTGAAGACTTCTCACATGCCTGCTGGATTTGGCACCTCCCCTCGGACTAGCGTCCGAGGTGGTTGCCGGGGCTTCATCGGGCCAGTCCCTCCACCCCTCTTGATGTGGTGCAGCTATGTGGCCGGGGACTATAACAGCGCCAATCCGCGTCCCCGCGGGAGTCGCTTTGCGCTCGGTGGACGGCGCGTTGCGTAAAGTGCTTCGCGGAATGGACGAGACGACCACAACGAAGGAGCCGGCAGATGCCGAACCTCCCTCGCCCCAGGCTGCGCCGGACCGGCCGCGGTCGTCTCGACGCGCCCGCCGAGCCTGAGCCCCGCACCCCGCACGTCGAGGAGATCGCGGCCGAGGGGCTGCGCTGGCTTCACATCGAGGACCCGACGGCCGTGGAGCAGGCCTGGCTCGAGGAGCACTTCGACTTCCACCCGCTGGACTTCGAGGATGTGCTCTCGCGCAACCAGCGCCCGAAGATCGACAAGTACGACGACTACCTATTCATCGTCCTCCACTTCCCGGTCTTCGACAGCGCCGCCGGCCGACTGGGGACCGGCGAGCTCGACATCTTCGTCGGCCCCGGCTTCCTGATCACGCTCCCGAACCAGCCGCTGCGACCGGTCTCCTATCTGTTCGAGCGCTGCCGCCAAAAGGAGGAGTTCCGCGACCAGCTCTTCTCGCGCGGCTCCGGCTACCTGCTCTACCGGATCGTCGACGACGGCTTCGACTACTGCTTCCCGATGCTGCGCAAGATCGGCAACAAGCTCGACGCGCTCGAGCAGGAGATCTTCGAGGGCCGCTCCGAGGAGATTGTTCGCGACATCTCCAACGTCAAGCAGGAGATCATCAACTTCCGCAAGGTGATCCGCCCGCAGCGCCCGGTGCTGCGCGACCTCGAGCGCGTCAAGGATCGCTATCTGGCCGAGCAGATCGACCTGGAGATCTACTTCGACGACATCGTCGACGCCCACGAGCGCATCTGGGACATGCTCGAGAACTACAAGGAGGTCGTCGAGGCCTACGAGGACACGAACGAGTCGGTGATCTCCCACCGCGTCAACGACATCCTGCGGGTGCTCACCTCGATCAGCGTCATCGTCCTGCCGCTCACCCTGCTCGCGAGCCTCTGGGGAATGAACGTCGGCGTCCCCGGCGAGGGCGACGACACCGCCTTCTACGTGATCGTCGGGGGCATGTTCGTGCTGCTGGTCAGCATGGTGGGCTACTTCCGCAGTCGCGGTTGGCTGTAGCGTCGGGGGTGTGGCCAAGGATCGGATCTGGGCGCCCTGGCGCCTCGCCTACGTGAAGGACGCGGGCAAGGACTCCGAGGACGCGTGCATCTTCTGCGCCCGAGCCGGTGAGGGCGACGAGAAGGACCGCGAGAACCTGATCGTCCATCGCGGCGAGCGCTGCTTCGTGATCCTGAACAAGTTCCCGTACACGAACGGGCACCTGATGGTGGCCCCGTATGAGCACATCGGCGCGCTGCCGGAGCTGGACGCGGACACGGTCGCCGAGATGATGCGCTTGGCCCAGCGCGCGATGACGGCGCTGGAAGAGACCTACTCGCCGCACGGATACAACGTCGGCTTTAACCAGGGGCGCGTGGCGGGCGCCGGGGTCGAGCACCACATCCACATGCACGTGGTGCCCCGCTGGGGCGGCGACACCAACTTCATGCCGGTGCTGGCCGACACACGCGTGATGCCGCAGACGCTCGAGCAGAGCTACGACGCTCTCGCGGGCGCGTTCGATTGACCCCGACCATCTAGGCTCCGCCGCCGATGGCGATCACCGCTCCCCCCGCCTCGATCTTCAAGGCATACGACGTTCGCGGCCTCTACGGCGAGGAGATGGACGGAGAGACTGCGTTCCTGATCGGGCGGGCGTTCGCGCGTGTGCTGGCGCGGCTGCGCGAGAAACCGGCGCCGGAGCTCCAGGTCGGGCTCGGACACGACATGAGGCTGAGCTCGCCGGAGATGGCCGAGCGGGCGCGTGACGGCATGGTCGCCGAGGGCGTGCGGGTGCTCGACGCCGGGCAGGTGGCGACCGAGCAGCTCTACTTCCTGGTCGGCTCGCGCGAGCTCGACGGCGGCGCCATGGTCACCGCCTCCCACAACCCCCGCGCCTACACGGGGATCAAGCTGCTGCGCGAGCAGGCGCTGGCGCTGTCGGGCGACGCGGGCATCCAGGACGTGCGCAAGGAGATCGAGGCGGGCCTGCCGGGGCCGCCGGGGGGCGGCACCGTCGAGAGCGTCGACATCGCCCCCGACTTTCACTCTCACCTGCTCGGGCTCGTCGACTCCGACCGGATCGGTCCGCTGCGCGTCCTGGCCTACGGCAGCGACGGCATGGCCGGCCCTATGGTCGGCCCCGTCCTGGAGCGGCTCAACCTCGAGCTCCGCACGGCGTCGTTCGAGCCGGATGGGAGCTTTCCCGAGCGCGGCCCGAACCCGATGCTGGAGGAGAGCCGAGCCGAGATCGTCGAGCGAATCCGCGAGGACGAGGTCGACCTGGCGATCGCCTGGGACGGCGACGCCGACCGCTGTTTCTTCTTCGACTCCGAGGCCACCTTCTGCGACGGCGATTTCGTCTGCGCCCTGCTGGCGAAGGCCATGCTCGCCAGGGAGCGGGGGGCGATGATCCTGTACGACCCGCGCTCGAGCCGCGCGGTCCCCGACACCGTCGCCGCCGAGGGCGGGCGCAGCGACCTGAGCCGCGTCGGCCACGCCTTCTTCAAGCGGCGGATGCGCGACACGTCGGCGATCTTCGGCGGCGAGGTCTCCGGCCACTACTACTTCCGCGACTTCTACTGCGCCGACTCGGGCTCGATCCCAGCGCTGCTGATGCTCGAGCTGGTCTCGGGCGAGGGCGCCTCCCTGGCCGAGCTGATGGCCGGCTTTCGCTCGCGCTACTTCATCTCCGGCGAGATCAACTCCGAGGTCGCGGACCAGGCGGCGAAGACGGCCGAGATCGAGGAGCGCTACTCGGACGGCGAGATCGGGCATCTCGACGGCGTCTCGGTCGACTACCCGGACTGGCACTTCAACGTGCGCCCATCCAACACCGAGCCGCTGCTCCGCCTCAACCTCGAGTCGCTGGTATCACCCGAGCACATGGCCCAGAAGCGGGACGAGTTGCTCGCCCTGATCCGCTCGTGAGCGACCCAGGCGCCCCCGGACGGAAAGCGGAGGAGGTGCCGTCGGATACCTGGCAGCGGATCTCCGACGCCGGGATCCGCATGCTCCGCGTCCCCACCCCCTTCCAGGTGGGTCGCGTCAACTGCTACCTGCTCGAGGACGACCCGCTGACGCTGATCGACGCGGGGCCCAACTCTGCCAAGGCGTTGCACGAGCTCGAGCGCCAGCTCGACTCCCTCGGGCACCGGGTCGAGGACATCGAGCTCGTCGTGCTCACCCACCAGCACATCGATCACCTGGGGCTGGTCCAGGTGGTCGCGGATCGGTCCGGCGCCGACGTGGCCGCGATCGACGTGGCCATTCCGTTCGTCGAGAACTTCGGCGAGGACGCCGAGCGGGACGACCGCGAGGCGGCCGAGCTGATGCTGCGGCACGGGATCGCCGAGGATGTCGTCGACGCGCTGCGCAAGGTGACCGGGAGCTTCCGTGACTGGGGGGCGAAGGTGAAGGTGACCAGGCCGCTGCGCGACGGAGAGGTGGTGCAGCTTCGCGACCGCGCGCTCGAGGTCCAGTATCGCCCGGGGCACAGCCCGTCCGACACCGTCTTCTGGGACGCCGACCGCGGCATCCTGATCGCGGCCGACCATCTGATCAAGCACATCTCCTCGAATCCGCTGATCTCGCGCCCGCTCGACGGGTCGACCGAGCGCTGGCAGGCCTTGGTCCGCTACCTCGAGTCGCTGCAACGCACCCGCGAGCTGCCCGCCGAGATCGTGCTCTCGGGCCATGGCGAGCCGATCACCGACCACGCCGCCCTGATCGACCAGCGGCTCGCGATGCACCAGCGCCGCGCCGAGAAGCTCTATGGGCTGATCGCGGAGCGCGCCCGCACCGGCCACGACCTCGCCCAAGCGATCTGGGGCGACGTCGCCGTCACCCAGGCTTTCCTGACGCTGTCCGAGGTGATCGGCCACGTCGACCTGCTGATCAACGCCGGGCACGTCCGCGAGGTCGAGGAGGACGGGGTGCTCCGCTATGCGGCGGTCGAGGACCGGGGACCGGACCCGGCGCTCGGGAACCTGATTCCCGGCGATAGGCCCTCCGCGCTCTAGGGTTAGGGCGATCGTGCCGATCCTCTCGCCCTCCCGCGAACCGGACCCCACTCCCGCTCAACCGCTCACCCCCGGGGCGACGAAGAAGCGGATGCTGATCATCGTCAACCCGTACGCGACCACCGTCTCGGATCGGCTCAAGAACCTGGTGGTCTATGCCCTCCAGGCCCGCTACGACGTCGAGGCCATCGACACCGAGGCCTCGGAGCATGCGACCGAGCTCGGCCGTGACGCCGGCCACGGCGAGTACGACATCGTCGTCGCGTTCGGCGGCGACGGCACCCTGAACGAGGTCGCCAACGGGCTCGCCGGGACGGACGTCCCGGTCTCGGTGCTGCCCGGCGGCTCGACCAACGTCGTCGCCCGGACCCTCGGGATCCCCAACGACGTCGTCGACGCGACCGAGCACCTGATCGCGATCGCCGACGACTTCAGGCCGCGCAAGATCGACCTGGGGCGGATCAACGGCCGCCACTTCGTCTTCGCATGCGGCATGGGCCTCGACGCGTCGGTGGTCAAGCGGGTGGACGCCCACCCCAACATGAAGGCCCGCGCCGGCCAGTGGTACTTCACGTGGGCGGCGGTCTCGGGGTTCTACAAGCAGTACCTGCGCAACCCCGTGCGCATGTCGGTCGAGCTCCCCGACAACCGCTTCGAGGGCGTCACCGCGATCATCCAAAACTCCGACCCCTTCACCTACTTCGGCAACCGTCCGGTGCGGGTCTGCGAGGGCGCGGCGCTCGACAACGGGACGCTCTCGCTGGCTGTCCTGCGTCGCGCCGCACAGAGGGACATGCCCACGATCGCGGGCCGTGTACTCGGGGAGGGCGAGCGCTCCCGTCCCACCTCACACCGCCAGATCGATCACGCCGAGGGCGTCACCGAGGCGCTGGTCCGATCGATCTCCGAGGACGGCGGCGGCACCAGGCGCCGCTTCCCCGTCCAGGTGGACGGGGACTACATCGGCGACTTCGCCGAGCTCAACGCGAGCGTCGCGCCGCGGGCCCTCACGATCGTCGCCTAGCGGCCACCAGGCCGCAGCACTTCGGAGCGGGGGGCGAAGCCCGTAGCGACTAATGCGGGCGGCCGCTCGTGTCCGCGACCTGTTAGATGAGCTCGGCAAGCCGCCGGGCCGCCCTGCCGGCGCCGTCGACTTCGACGTCGCGGTAGGAGACGGGACGGCCGATCTCGTCGGCGATCGCGGCCGCGATCACCTCCGGCGTGGAGCTGTCGAAGTCCATCCTGCGGCCCGCGCCGTACTGCTCGAGCCGGTGGCGGACGTGGAAGTTCTGCTCGAAGTGATGGCGCAGCGGGAAGTACAGGAACGGCCGCTTGTTGGCGGTCAACTCCATCGATGTCGTGAGACCGCCCTGGACCACGGCCAGGTCGCAGGCGGCGAGGTGGCGGTAGAGGTTGTGGACGTAGGGCACAACCTCCAGCCCTGCACGCGAGGGCAGCGAGTCGGGGTCGATGCGGGGACCGGCGACCACGATCATGCGCAGGTCGGGCACCCGCTGCTTGGCCTCCGGGAATGAGGCGATCACCTTCTGCAGCAGGTCGCCGCCGACGCCCGATCCGCCGACCGTGACGATGCAGACCTGCTCGTCGTCGCCGTAGCCCAGCTCATCGCGGAGCTTTCCGCGATCGCCGAGCTCGTCGGGGTCGAAACCGGTCACGTAGCCCGTGAAGTCGAAATGACGCTCGGTCCAGTCGCGAATCATCGGCAGCTGCGGCCCGAGCCGCTCGCCGACGATGTCGTCGGGGTTGCCCACGAACAGGGCCATGTCGCGAACCTCGGGGTGATGAGCGATGTGGTCGACCATGTCGGAGTTGTAGTCGGCGGTCACGTAGGCCTCGCGCTCACCCCCGTCGTCCATCGGCAGGAAGCCGACGAAGTCGGTGAGCCAGGCGAACGGGACCTTCTTCTCGCGCGGGTTCTCGTGCAGGTAGTAGTCCAGCTCCCACGCCTCGTCCCCGATCCAGAGGTCGTAGCGCTGGTCGCGCACGATGTCGTGGAAGAGCATGAAGTTGGCGGCGAGGATCTCGTCCATGCGGCGCAGGGCCTGGAAGCAATGGAGGTCGTGCTCGGCTGACTCGGACTCGATGTGCCGGGACTCGTTGGCCAGATGCGGGCTGGCCGGGTGGATCCGCTCGCCCTCCCCCTCCAGGACCCGCGTGACCGGATCCTGGGCGAGCCAGTCGATCTGGAGGTCGGGCTCGACCCGGCGCAGCTCGCGGGCGATCGCCACGTCTCGCTGCGCATGGCCAAGCCCGATCGGCGAGGAGATGAAGAGGGCACGCGGGCGGCCGTCGGGGCGATGGACCGTGGGGTCTCTCGGTGTCCGCGGCCTTCCGAAGGAGTCCTCGGCGAAATCGCGCAGCGCCAGGTTCACCTGGACCATCTTGCGGCAGTGCGGGAAGTGACCCGCGCCGGGGACAATCTCGAGCTCGCCGTCGGCGAGGCGTGCGAGCGCGCGGCCGTCACGCGGCGGCGTGATCTTGTCGCGATCGCCCTGGACGACCAGCACGGGGCAGTCCAGCCCCTCAGCCAGCTCGCGCAGGGCGCCGCGGCCGGTGTGAATCTGCCCCCCCGCGGTGGCCATCATCGTCTGCGGGTCGGTCTCGAGTCCCCATCCGATCCCGTCCTCGATGCCCTTGGTCGAGTGGGGCTCCGAGAAGCATCGGGAGATGAACCATTCCACGAACTCGGGGTACCGCTCCGGCCAGCGATCGAAGTTCAGGTGCCCCCACCAGCGAAACGGCATGAGCCGGCGAGCGACGTCGGGGGCGCGCTCGTTCAGCAGGACCGACCAATGGGACGGCGTGTAGGTGAACAGCGGACCGATGAAGGCCGCGCCGGCGACCCGCTCGGGGGCCAGCCTCCCCAGCTCCAGCAGCCACTGGGCCCCGCGCGAGAGGGTCGCCATCACCGCCCGCTCGGTCCCGGCGGCGTCCATGACCGCAAGACAGTCGAGGGCGAACTCGGCACCGCCGTAGCGCTCCGGGTCGCTGGAGCGGTCGGAGCGGCCGTTGCCGAGCCCGTCCATCACCAGAACCCGGAAGTGCCGCGCGAAGTATGGAATCTGCATCTTCCAGTGGCGCGAGTGAACCAGCGACCAGGTGGGCAGCAGGAACAGGGTTTCCTCGCCGTCTCCGTAGACCTCGTAGAACAGCCGCTTTCCGTCGCGCTCGGCGAAGCCCTCGGTATGCGGGTAGACCGCGCGGCTCTGTTCACCCTCGCGACCGGTGCCCTCGGCGGCGACTTCGGGCGCGACGGGCATCTCGATGATCGCCGTCACGCCTTCCCCTTCTCCATCGACGCCAGCCAGCGGTCGATGGCGCCGAGCAGCTCGGCGTGACCGCGGTCGAAGCCGAGCAGGCGCTCGTTCAGCAGGCCCTTGTTGAACTGCATGACCAGCGCCGCCAGGGCCTCGGCCGAAAAACCGTCCTCGTCAAGCCCGTACTCCTCCATCGCCTCCGCCACCGCGTCACGCAGGAGCGAGCGCCACCGGTCGCTGACGTTGCGCAGCCTCTCGCGCAGCTCGGGCCTGTCCCAGGCGAGCGCCTCGAGCTCCGCCCAGACCTTGGGATAGCCGGCCTCGAGGTCCTCCTCGATGTAGTCGACCGCCGTGCGCCACTTCTGGATGAAGGGCTCGCTCGTCTCATACATCGCACGCTGGCGCTCGAGCACGCGGTCGGTGAACCGCTCCAGCGCCTGCAGCAGCAACTCGTCGACCGATCCGAAGTAATAGTGGACCAGGCCGTGGTTCTGGCCGGCCTCCATCGCCAGCCGCCTGGTCGAGATTCCCGCCGCGCCCTCCCGGATCAGCAGCCGCTCCGCGGCGTCGAGGAAGGCCTGCACGTTTGCCTCCCTGACCGAGCGCGCGTTCTCGGCCTTCCCTTCTGCGATCTGCGCCGTCTTAGTCATCTGACTTAGTCGAGTATCTAAGCACGGACCCGGGCAACTGTCAACCCGGCTTCGCCCTCCGCTCCCAAGAGTGCGGCCTGACAGCAGCTAGCGGCAGTAGGCGTTTGTGACCAGCGTGATCGAGGTCGTACCGCTGCTCGGGGTGGCAGAGGAGGTCCAGCCCGAACCGGCCCGCTTCGTCTCGTAGACGAGCGCTGCGTTGAGGAGACCGCCGACGGGGCTGCTTGTCGCGAAGCCGCCGCCGGTCAGCCCGGTCCCCTTCGGGCAGCCGGGGCTGGTCGCGGTGTGGGTGCTGCCGAGCGGCCCGGTGACCGCGGCGTCCTCGAAGCGAGTGCTCAGCTTCGCCTTCGGCGCGCAGTAGACATGTGCCGACAGGGTGCGGCCTCCTGCGCCGGCCAGCCGGGTCGCGTCCACGACCCAGCGCGACGCGCTGACGCCGACCGAGCGCGAGATGAGGCTCGAGTCGCTCGCGTTCGCCGGCTCGGTCGAGAAGCCGCCGGAGAGCGCAGTCGTGCGGTTCGGACAAAGCGCCTGAACCACCGTGCCGGAGTCCTCGGTGGCCGGGATCGCCACCTGCCCGTCCGGGCCTTGATCTTGACGTTGAGCGGGGCGCAGTAGGCGTACGCGGTGAGGGTGTCGCTGCCGGCGAAGTACTCCGCGCCCGAGACGCGCCACCCCCGTCCCCGGAACGCTGGGACTCATGCACGTTCAACCAGTGACTCCCCACGGCGGGAAGCGACGTCGTGTAACCGCCCCCCAGCACCTTCGTTCCCTTCGGACAGACGGCGACGGCAGTGGCGAGATCGAAGGCACCGGAAGCGCTACCGTCGCGTCGCCGTCCTCAGCTTGGCGCCGCCCTTCTTGGCCCCCGCCGCCGGCGCGGCCGGCAGAGCCAGCGCGGCGACGCTTGCTACGGCCAGGATCGCTGCTCGCCTCACCCTGTCCCTCCTCCTCCGGTCCTCTGCCGGTTGGAGTCTAGGCTGCGCACATGGCGGGTAGCGAGGATTGCGCCTTCTGCCGGGTCGCGAACGGCGCCGAGCCCGGGCACGTCGTGTTCGAGGACGAGGACTCGATTGCCTTCCTCGACAACAGGCCCCTCTTCCCCGGCCACAGCCTGCTGATCCCGCGCGCCCACCACGAGACGCTCGCGGACCTGCCTGACGAGCTGGTCGGGACGATTTTCGGCAACGCCCGCCTGCTCAGCCGCGCGGTCCCCGAGGCGATGGGCAAGCCGGGCTCGTTCGTCGCCCTCAACAACGTCGTCAGCCAGAGCGTTCCGCACCTCCACGTGCACGTCGTCCCGCGGAAGCCAAAGGACGGGCTGCGCGGCTTCTTCTGGCCGCGCACCAAGTACGGCTCGGAGGCGGAGATGAAGAGGGTCGCCGCGAGAGTCCGGAAGGCGGTCGAGAGCTACTTGTAGGTGCGCTTGGCCGTGTCCGGCGAGCCGAAGGGGACCTCGCCGATGGCCGTCAGCTTGGCGCTCTTGCGGTCGGCCAGCTTCGACCTGCCGGACTTGTTCAGCTTCAGCGTCAGCTTCCGGCTCTGCCCGGCCGCGAGGTTGATGCCCTTCTGGGAGCCGACGACGCTCTTGCCGAGCTTCAGTTCGACCTCGACGCCGTCGCTTTGGGTCACTGCCTTGACGGTGACGGGCACCTTGCCCTTCTTGGCGATCTTCGACAGCTTGCCGGCGCCAAGGATGACGTCGACCTTGGGACGTGCCACCGGAGTGCCCGGCGCCCGAAACCTGGAGGTTCCCCGTCATCGACAGCGGGTGGATCGTGCAGAAAAAGGCGTAGGCGCCCGTCGTCAGGTACTGGGTGCCCTCCACCGTGGTCGATCCCGTGCCGATGGTCGGGCTGATGAAGAGGGAGCTGCCGTCGGGCCCATTTGTGCGAGCGGTGACGTTGTGCTGGTTTAGCCCGTTGTTCTGCAGGGTCGGGCGGTCGCCCTGATCCATGGTGTACGTCGCGGCCGAGTAGAAGTCATCGGAGGCGACGATCTGCTGGGCCACGCCGAAGGCGCTGACGGCGCCGATGGCAGAGGCAACGGTCGCGGCCAGGAACGCCGCGACGAAGGCCCTGCGCCCTCTCCCTGGAGCCAACATCCCCCGCAACGATAGCGGCGGCTGACCCGGGGTCAAGCTCCGCTGAGGAATCCCTTAATCCTGTCTTCGCTGCCGCTTCGCGTCAGCTCAGGCGCCGGGCGTGACGCGATACGCGTCGAAGACCGAGTCCAGGTTCCGCAGCCGCGAGATCGCGCCCTTGAGCTGCTCGGTGTCTCCGACCTCGACGACGAAGCGATTCTTCACCATCGGGTGCTTGGTCGTGCAGCTGGCCTCGAGGATGTTGATGCCGGCCTCGGCGAAGGTCCGGGAGAGGTCCTCGAGCAGCCGGTGGCGGTCCCACGCGTCGACCTGCAGCTCCACCCGGTAACCGGCCTCGTTGTCGCCGTCCCAGCTCACCTCGGTGAAGCGCTCGGGCGCCTTGCGCAGTGCCGCGACGTTGCGGCAGTCCTCGCGGTGCACGGTGATCCCGCGGCCGAGCGAGACGTAGCCGACGATCTCGTCCCCCGGGACCGGCCGGCAGCACTTGGCCAGACGCACGGCAACCTCGTCGACCCCCTTCACCTTGATCCCGAAGCTGGTGGCCTCCTTGACCCTGCGGCGCGAGTCGTCGCCGCCCTTGATCAGCCCCTCGGCCGGCTCCTCCTCGACGGCCTCGCCGCGCTTCAGCCGCTGCATGACCTTGTTGGCGACGACCTTGGTCGAGATCTTCGACTGGCCCAGGGCGATGTAGAAGTCGTCGGCCTTGCGGAAGCCCATCTCGCGGATGACGTCGACCAGCAACGGCGAGCCGGCGACCTTGGAGTGCGGCAGCCCGCGCTTCTTCAACGCCTCGGCCAGGGCCCTGCGGCCGCGGCGCTCGGCGTCCTCGCGCCCCTCCTTCTGGAACCAGGCGCGGATCTTGTTGCGGGCGCGCGAGGTCCGGACCAGCTTCAACCAGTCACGCGACGGGCCGCGGCCCTGCTTGGTCGTCATCACCTCGACGATGTCGCCGCTGCGCAGCTGGTAGTGGAGCGGCACGATCTTGCCGTTGGCCTTGGCGCCGACGCAGCGGTGGCCGACGTCGGTGTGGATCGAGTAGGCGAAGTCGAGCGGGGTCGAGCCCGCCGAGAGGTTCTTGACCTCGCCCTTCGGCGTGAACACGAACACCTCGTCCTCGAACAGGTCGACCTTGAGCGCCTCGAGGAACTGCTTCGGGTCGGCCTCCCGCTCGTTCTCCAGCAGCTGGCGCAGCCAGGTCATCTTCTCCTTGCCGACCACCTCCGCGCCGCCCTCCCCCTGCTCCTTGTAGATCACGTGGGCGGCGATCCCGTACTCGGCCAGGTCGTGCATCTCCGGGGTCCTGATCTGGATCTCGAGCGGCCGTCCCTCGGGCCCGATCACCGTGGTGTGGAGGGCCTGGTACATGTTGGCCTTGGGCATCGCGATGAAGTCCTTGAAGCGCCCCGGCAGCGGCTTCCAGAGCGAGTGGATGATCCCGATGGCGCCGTAGCAGTCCTTGACCGACCCGACCAGGACGCGCATCGCGGTCAGGTCGAAGATCTCGTTGAACTCCCGGCCCTTGCGGGTCATCTTCGTGTAGATCGAGTAGAAGTGCTTGGCCCGGCCTGAGATCTCGGCCTCGATCCCGACCTCCTTCAGCTCCTTGCTCAGGAACTTGCCCGCCTCGGTCACGTAGCTCTCGCGCTCGGCGCGCTGCTGGGCCACCAGCTCCTTGATCTCCTCGTACTTGCGCGGGTGCAGGGTGGCGAAGGCGAGGTCCTCGAGCTCCCACTTGATCGCGTGGATTCCGAGCCTGTGTGCGAGCGGCGCGAAGATCTCCAGCGTCTCGCGGGCCTTCTCCTGCTGCTTCTTCTTGTCCAGCGCCCCGAGGGTGCGCATGTTGTGGAGGCGGTCGGCCAGCTTGATCAGGATCACCCTGACGTCGGTGGCCATCGCCACCATCATCTTGCGGTAGTTCTCGGCCTGGCGCTCGTCGCGGCTCTGGAAGGTGATCTCGGTCAGCTTCGTGACGCCGTCGACGAGCTGGGCGATCTCGTCGCCGAAGCGCTCCCGGACCTGCTCGAGGCTGGCGCTGGTGTCCTCGACGGTGTCGTGCAGCAGCGCCGCGCAGAGCGTCGCGGTGTCCAGCCGCAGCCCGGCGCAGATCCGGGCGACGCCCAGCGGGTGGGTGATGAAGTCCTCGCCCGACTTGCGCTCCTGGCCGGCATGGCTCTCGCAGGCGAAGGCGAACGCGCGCTCGATCTCCTCGCGCTCGATCGGCTCGGCCAGCTCCGCCTTGTGCTCCTCGACCACCGCGAACAGGTCGCCCAGCAGGGCGCGCTGGTCGTCCGTCAGCTCGCGGGTGATCGCGTCGGCGCGCGGAGTGTCGCTGTGCTCCGGAGCCTCGCCTACGCGCAGGTGCCCGCGACGATCGCCGTCCCTCAGCTCCTCTGTGCTCTGCTTCGCAGTAATCGCTTGGCCTCCTCGTGCCTGGCGACGCACGCCCCGTAGGACCGCGACCGCTCAAGCTGGGTCTGCTCCGAGGATAAGACCCGCAGCGCCGAAGCGGCGGAATCCGGCCTCCACTCGCACAGGCCCAGCTCGGCGAGGACGCTCACGGCGCGCCCCGCCACCTCGGGCGCCCGCGGAAACTCGGAGGCCCCGGCGAGCATCGAGCGCAGCTCGTCGCCCTGTGCCTCGCCCCCTGCCTTCTGCAGCAGCCGCCAAATCTGCTCGACGGCGCCGCGCGGCTCCCACGCCAGCGCCAGACACCGCTCGGCCAGCTCGGCCTCGGGCGGACCCCAGGCGAGGTGCAGGTACCCGGGACCGATCCTGGCGAGCTCCTCGACCGGCTCGAAGGGAGGCGGGTCCACCAGGACCACGTGGGCGAATCGTGCGACCGCCTCGGGCCGCCGAGCCAGGGCGTCCCAGTCCGAGAGGACCAGGCCGGCGCCCTCCGTTGCGAAGGCGCGCTCGAGCGCCTCGTCGCCGCAGCGGCAGCAGGCGAGCAGCGGCCGGCCGGCGCCGAAGCGGCGCGGGTCCGCGGCCGAGTCGGCCAGGGCGCGGCGGCGCTGAGCGTCCACGCACAGCGCCAGCACCGGCTCACCGCTCGAGACAAGCTCGGCGATCGCCGCGACCGCGGCCCCCCCGCGGCGGTCGACTACCTCGCGCGCGGGCCCGGTACCGGCCCTACGCCCGAGCGCGGGCGGAAACGCCTCCGGGGCCCGGGCCATCTCCGCCTCCAGCCTCGCCCACCATTCCGGCGCCGGGGACGGGCAGCCGCCCTCGGCGCAGCCGATTCCCCTCTCGCCGTCGGTCGGCTCCGCGAGCGGGTAGAGCTCGCGCAGCACGACCCGGGGCTGCACCGCCCCATTCCAGCGATCCACCTCGACAGTGACCGAGAGGTCGAGGGACTGCTCCTGGCGCGATTCGAGCGCGCCGTCGATCCCGAAGGCGACGCCTTGGGCCCGGCCCACGCCGCTGACGAGGTCGAAGCGGGAGTGCTTGCCGCCGTCCCCGAGCGGGCGCACGGTCCGCAGCCGCGCCGAGGGGACGATCAGGGTTGGGTCGGGGTTTCCCTGCCCGAAGGGGCCCAGCAGCTCGAGCTGCTCCGCCAGGTCCATGCCGATCCCCTCCCTCCCCACTCCGACCAGCGCGTCGACGTGCTCGGTGCGGATCAGCTGCTCGAGGTCGATCGCCTCGGTCGCGTGAGCGACGAAGTCCTCCCGGAAGGCATCGATGGCGCCGCGGGGCAGCTCCAGGCCGGCCGCCGCCCTGTGCCCGCCGTGGCGGGTCAGGTGCTCCGAGCACGCGTCGAGCGCCGCGATCAGGTCGAAGCCGGGGATGCTGCGGGCGGAACCACGCGCGACGTCGCCGTCGATCGAGAGCAGGACGACCGGCTTCCACTGGCTGTCGGCCAGTCGCGAGGCGGCGATGCCGACGACGCCGGGGTGCCAGCCCTCTCCGGCCAGCACCAGCGCCGGTGCGTCGGCCTGCTCGGGGGGCAGCGCCGACAGCGCCGCCTCGGCGCCCTGCGCGACCTCGCGCTCGGTGGCCCGGCGCTCGGAGTTGGCCTTGTCGAGCTCCTCCGCAATCGCCGCCGCGCGCGCAGGATCCTCCGTCAGCATCAGCTCGACGCCGGCGTCTGCCCGGTAAAGGCGCCCGGCGGCGTTGATGCGCGGCGCAAGTCGAAAGCCGAGCGAGTCCTCGGCGGCCGTCTCGGCCTGGACCCTCGCGACCGTCATCAGCGCACGCAGCCCGGCGCGCGGGGCGGTGCGGATCACCCGCAGCCCCTGGCGGACCAGCCGGCGGTTCTCGCCGATCAGCGGGACCATGTCGGCGACCGTGGCCAGCGCAACGAGGTCGAGGTCGTGCCGCTCGTCTCCGCCCAGGGCCGCGGCCCGGCGCAGTGCCAGCGACAGCTTGTGCGCGACCCCGGCGGCGCACAGGGCGCTGAACGGGTAGCCGCTCACGACCGGGTGCAGGATCGGGCAGGCGGGGAGGCGCTCGGGTGGCTCGTGGTGATCCGTGACGACGACATCGATGCCGGCCGCCACCAGCGCGTCCACCTGATCGGCCGAGCCGATCCCGCAGTCCACGGTGATCGCCAGCTCGGTGCCCCGCCGCTTCAGCTCATCGACCGAGCCCGCGCTGAGCCCGTAGCCGTCACCCATCCGATCGGGGATCAGCCAATCGCACTCCGCACCCAGCTCGCGCAGCGTCCGGACGAGGATCGCGGTCGAGCTGACGCCGTCGACGTCGTAGTCGCCGTGGACGGTCACCCTCGCGCCGCGCCGGGCATGGCCCAGCACCAACTCGACCACGGCCTCCATCCCCTCGAACTCGACCGGGTCGTGCTCGTCGCCCGCCTCCAGGAACTCTCGGGCCGCCTCGACGGTGCGATAGCCGCGGCGGACGAGCGTCACCGCGATCGGCTCGGCCAGCTCCAGCGCCGCCGCGATCCGCCGCGCCTCCCCGTAGTCGTAGGGATCGGCGACGAACGCTCTCGTGGGCTCGGTCGAGGCCACCCGGCCACACTAGGTTCGGCCCCTGACGGAACCGCGCGCGCTGGGGGTCAGGCGGGGACGCCGACGGCCGCAGCATCAGTCGCGGCTGCGAGCAGCCGCTCCAAAGCCGGCGGCCTTGCGCCCCCTAGACGGACCGGGCGAGCTCGCGCTCGCCGCGCAGGCCGGCGTAGTAGACGATCGCCAGCCCGATCATCGTGCCCGGAACGGCGAACAGGGCCGTGGCGATATCGGTCTCGCCGATGCCCCGGCCGAGGGCGATCTGGGCGATCGCGCCGGTGACCATGGCGCCGGTCGTCGCGCCGAGGAAGGCGCCGACGATGCCGCCCCAGAAGCGATCCGGGACGAACACGGTGAAGTGCCAGAGGGCGACGCCCATCGTGAACCAGACGAGCGCGGCCATCAGCGGTTCCTCCCGTGCTTGCGCTTGCCGCGGCGCTTGCCCTTGCGCCCGGCGCTGTCGCCCTGGATGCGGCGCAGCGCCGCGGCGCTCGCCTCGCTCAGCTCGGGGCGATCGGCGAGGCCGTCGCCGTCCTCCTGGCGCTCCCCGTCCTCCTCGCCCTGGGCGACCGGCTCCGGCTCCTGCTCGGGAGCCTCGGCGCGCGCCGGCGGCTCGGCCGGCTCGGGTGCGGGGGGAGGCGGGGCGACCGGGGCGGGCTGGTCGGGCAGCACGCCGGGGACGGCCGAGGTGTGGGCGGGCGCCGCGGGCTCGGGCGCCTTGGGCGCGGCTCCCGCGGCTCGTCCTCGGGCGGCTCGATCCTCGGGCGGGCCGCCCTCCAGGCGCGAGATCACGTTCTCCTCGGGGAACGGCGGCACCGTGCCCATCTGCTCCTCGATCCGCTCGCGGCGGCGGCGGTAGGCGGGCTCGCGCTCCTTCCAGGCGGTCAGGACCGGTGCGGCGATGAAGATCGACGAGTAGGTACCGGATGCGATCCCGACGCCCATCGCGAAGGCGAAGTCCTGCAGTGTGGCGCCGCCGAAGATGTAGAGCACGCTGATCAGGAAGACGCTGGAGAGACCGGTGATCAGGGACCGGGTCAGGACCTCGCTCATCGATCGGTTGACGATCTGGCTGAAGGTCGCGCGCGGCAGGCGCGGCACGTTCTCGCGTATTCGGTCGAAGACGATCACCGTGTCGTAGAGCGAGTAGCCGAGGATCGTGAGGAAGGCCGCGACGGTGCCCGAGGTCACCTCCCGCTCCGCCAGGGAGTAGACGCCGCCGGTGATGAGGATGTCGTGGATGACGGCGATGATCACCGGCACCGCGTACTTGGGCTCGAACCTGAAGGCGACGTACGCGCAGATGACCAGCAGCGAGAAGATGATCGCGTAGACCGCGCTGCGGGCCACCTGCTCGCCGAAGGTCGGCCCGATGCTGGTGCTGTCGAAGCCGTCGGGGACGATCCCGTACTCCTGTTCGAGCGCGGGCTGGATCTGCTGCACCTGCTCGGGCTCGATGTCGGCCTCGATCTGGATCACGTTCGAGCCCAGCTCCTCGCTGGTCGCCTCGGTGATCTCGGCGTCCGGGATCCCGGCGCTCGTCCAGCGTGGAGCGCACGTCGCTCGACGCTGGCGTCCTGCTCGAGCCCCGCCGTGATGCGGCTGCCGGAGTCGAAGTCGAGCCCGAGGTTGAGGCCGAGCGACGGCGAAGGAGAGCGCGCCGACCAGCAGGATGATTCCGGAGAACGAGAAGAAGTACTTGCTCATGCCGGTGAAGTCGAAGTGCCAGCGCACCCGCTCCTCGGTCGCGCCCAGGAAGGCCGGCGAGCGCATGAAGCCAGCGCGGCCGAACAGGCCCAGGAACGCCTGTGTGAAGACGACCGCCGTGAACAGGGAGGCGATCGTTCCGACGCCCAGCGTGAAGGCGAAGCCCTTGACCCCGGCCGTCGAGAGCACGAACAGGATGAAGGCCGTGATCAGCACGATCACGTTCGCGTCGATGATCGTCGCGATGCCCTTGCGATAGCCGGTGGCGATCGCAGAGGGCATGGATTTGCCCGCTCTCGCCTCCTCCTTTATTCGCTCGAAGATGACGACGTTGGAGTCGGCCGCGACTCCGATGGTCAGGATCAACCCCGCGATGCCCGGCAGCGTCAGCGTGATCGGGATCAGCTCGACCAGCGCGTAGAAGAAGATGCCGTAGAGCAGCAGCCCCAGCGCCGCCACCACGCCGAGGAAGCGGTAGTAGGCGATCAGGAACAGGATCACCAGAGCCAGCCCCGCGAGGCCGGCCTTCAGCCCCTGGTCCAGCGCCTCCTCTCCCAGCGTGGCCGAAACGGTTGACTGCGAGATCAGCTTCAGCTCGATCGGCAGTGCGCCGATCTTCAGGAACTCGGCCAGGTCCTGGGCCTCCTGGATCGAGAAGCTGCCCTCGATCTGGGCGCCGGTGCGGCCGTCGATCCCCTGGGGGTTCTCGGCGAAGTTGATGATCGGCCGGCTGACGACCTCGTCGTCGAGGACGACCGCGAAGTGGTCCGAGAAGTTGGCGGCGTCGGCGGGCGAGGTGCCGGGCGGCGCCTCGTTCAGCCCTCGCTCGGCGATCTCCCTGCGTGACGTTCGAGAACGCCTCGCGACCCTCGTCGTTGAACTCGAACGCGACGTTGGGCTGGTTGGTGTTCGGGTCCTGCTGCTGCTCGGGGTTGCGGATCTCGTCGCCCGAGAGCGCGGGCCGGTCCCGCAGCACGTACCAGCCGCGGCTCTCCTCGTCGTCGCTCTCGTTCTCGGACGTGTCGGGATTGTCCGGGTGGCGCCTCCTCCCTGACGACGATCGTGCCCTGGGGCACGGTGATGATCTCGCTGCGCGGCGGCTGCTTCTCGTCGGGCTGATCGACGAACAGGTCGCTCTTGGTCGTCCCCGGGCCGGAGATCAGCTCCAGGGTCTGCGAGTCAAAGAGGTAGAAGGTGGGACCGGTGGTCGTGCAGGTGTCCTCGAAGCACTCGGGCTTCTGCGTCGAGGCGAATTGCACCGCGTCGTAGATGCGCTGGAACGGTGTTTCGGGATCCGACGACGGCGATGCGTCCTCGGGGGTGGAGATGACGTTCGGCTCCCAGTCATAGAAGAAGAGCTGGGCGGTGTCGCCGACCTGGGCGATCGCGCGCTCGGCGTTCTGGACGTCGGGCAGGCCGACCCGCACGGAGTCCGTGCCCAGGCGCGAGATCTCGGGCTCGGACACGCCGAGGGTGTCGGTGCGCTCGCGGATGATCTCGATCGAGCGGTCCATGTCCTCGCCCTCGATCTCGGGGTTCTGCGGGGTCGGGCGGCCCTGGTAGATGAGCTCCGTGCCGCCGCTGAGGTCGAGGCCGAGCTTCGTGTCCTTGGCGTTGATGACCGCCAGCGACGCGAGCGTCAGCCCCAGGACGAAGGCGAGGATGAAGAGGTTGCGGCGGCGGCTGCCCATTCGCGGGCGGCTCCCTACTCGGGGGTGAGGACGAGCAGCAGCCCGCCGTCGTCGTCGTAGGCGGGGAAGACGTCGGCGACGGCCTCGGTGGGCAGGTCACCCTCGGCGTTGACGGCGACCTTCTTGCCGAGGGAGCGCACCCCCCACTCCAGGGTCGTCTCGATCGGGTCGGTCTCGCCGTTGGCGTCGGTGTCGGCGGTCGCGCCGCCGTCACCCTTGTCGATCCACTGCAGCCCCAGCACGTCCTTGACCGAGCGGCCGATCGCGTCCTCGTCCTTCAGGCCGGTGAGCTCGAAGGCGTTCTTGCCGAGGTCCAGCAGGCGACCGTCCTTGTCGCAGGTGAAGAAGGCCGCGCCCGGCGCCGGGTAGTAGTCGTCGAGCAGCTCGAAGAGGAAGCCGAAGCCGCACTTGGAGCAGCCCTTGGGCCGGTTAGAGAAGCCGACCGTCCGCTCGCCGCTCAGCTCCCTGTTGCCGCAATTGGGACAGATGAAAAATGGCACCGGCGAAAGGCTAGCCGACGGCTTCAGCGAGGGCTAAGGCGAAAAGCCGTCAACCGCCGCTTAAAACAGGCTCGCGGCGCCCTCGGGGGCCTCCAGGCCCAGGTGCTCGTATCCGCGCTCGGTCAACACCCGCCCGCGCGGGGTCCGCTTGATCAGTCCCTGCTGCAGCAGGTAGGGCTCGAAGACGTCTTCGACCGAGTCCGGCTCCTCCCCGATCGCCACCGCCAGCGTCGAGAGGCCGACGGGCCCGCCGCCGAACTTCTCGGCGATCGTCGCCAGCAGCCTGCGGTCGTGGCGGTCCAGCCCGGAGCCGTCCACCTCCAGCATCTCCAGAGCCTCGGCCGCCACGCGGTCGTCGACCGCGCCGCTACCGCGGACCTCGGCGAAGTCACGCACCCGGCGCAGCAGCCGGTTGGCGACCCGCGGCGTCCCGCGCGCGCGAGAGGCGATCTCCCCCGCCCCCTCCTCGGTCACCTTGGTGCCCAGGATGCCCGCCGAGCGCAACACGATCTGCTTCAGGTCATCCGCGGCGTAGTGCTCGAGTCGGTGGCTGACGCCGAAGCGGTCGCGCAGCGGCGTCGTCAGCAACCCGGTCCGCGTCGTCGCTCCGATCAGGGTGAACGGCGGCAGGTCGAGCGTCACCGTCCGCGCCCCAGCCCCCTGCCCCAGGACCACCGGAAGCCGGCGATCCTCCATCGCCGGATAGAGCGTCTCCTCCACGGCGCGGCCCAGGCGGTGGACCTCGTCGATGAAGAAGACGCTGCCCGGCTCGAGCCCGGTCAGGAAGGCCGCGATGTCGCCCTTGCGCTCCAGCGCGGGCCCGGCCGTCTGCACGAGCGGCGCGCCGAGCTCGGCGGCGATGATGTGGGCCAGCGAGGTCTTGCCAAGCCCCGGCGGCCCTGCGAGCAGCACGTGGTCGAGCGCCTCGTCGCGGCGGCGCGCCGCCTCGATGAAGACTCCGAGCTGCTCGGTCACCTGGACCTGGTTGACGAAGTCCGCGAGCTTCGGGGGACGCAGGGACCGGTCGAAGTCGTCGTCGGCGCCGACGGCCCGCGCGTCGTGGACCTGGATCTCGTCCGCGTCGGGCGTCCGGATCCCCTTGCCGGGCTCCACCATCAGGGAACCCGCCTCACGCGGCTCTAGCCCCGGCGGCGCTGCGCAGAGCGGACTGCACGATCTCCTCGGCGCTCTCGCCTTGGGCCTCGTCGAGCAGGCGCTCGGCCTCGGGCGGCGTGTATCCGAGGTTGAGCAGGCCCTCGCGCGCCATCGCGCGGGGGTCCTCCTCGCCGGAAGCATCTACGCCGGAGGCATCCCCCTCGATCTCCCCGGCCACCTTCTCCCGCAGCTCGACGATGATCCGCTCCGAGGTGCGCTTGCCGATCCCCGGCACCGCCTGGAAGCGCTTGGCGTCGCCGGCTGCGATCGCCCGCAGCAACTCGCGCACCGGCCCGCCCGAGAGGGCCGCCAGCGCGACCTTGGGCCCCACTCCACTCACCGAAGTCAGATGGAGAAACAGATCGCGCTCCTCCTCGCTGGCGAAGCCGTAGAGGTTGAGCGCGTCGTCGCGGGCGACGAGGTGCGCGTGAAGGGTCGTGCGCTTGCCGCGGGCGGGTACGGATTTCAGCGTCTCCGCGGAGACCGCGAGCCGGTAGCCGACGCCCGCCGCATCGATGACGACGTAATCGGCGCGCCGAATCAGCACCTCTCCTGAGACGGAGGCGATCATGTGACCTGATTCTGGGCCGCCGCCCGGATGCCTTCAGCCCGCGAGGCGCTGGCCACCGGGCGCAACGGCGGTGGTCCCCACCGCCGGGCGGCCCAGGCTCGGCTCAGCCGCACGCGAGGCGGCGCCGCCCGCGTGGCAGATCGCGACCGCGAAGGCGTCGGCGGCGTGGTCGGGCGAGGGCGGCTCGGGCAGGCCGAGCAACGTCGCCACCATGCGCTGCACCTGGCCCTTGCCGGCGGAGCCGGAGCCGCACACCGCCTTCTTGACCGCCTGCGGCGTGTAGTCGAAGCAGGGAACCCCGCGCTGCACGGCCGCAAGCATGACCACGCCGCGAGCCTGTCCGACGGCCAGCGCCGAGCCCACGTTCTTGCCGAAGAAGAGGTCCTCGAGCGCGAGGGCCTTCGGCTCGTGCCAGGCGATCAGCTGGCCCAGCGACTCGTGGATCGTCGCCAGGCGGTCCTCGGTCGGCAGCTCGGGGGAGGTCTCGATCACCCCCCCGTCAAGGGCGACCATGCGGTCGTTGATCGTGCGGACGACGCCGAATCCGGTGTTCGCAGCCCCCGGATCGATCCCGATCACGATCATGCCCCCTGATTCTCGCCCCCACCCCGGATGTCCTTCAGGGAGTCCCGGAGTCGATCCCGGAAGCTGGGCTAACTCTCGGGCTTGATCCGGATCTTGAAGCAGTTGAGCGTGCCGACTTCCCCGTTCGTGTCGTCCAGGATCCGGAGGGTCCAGGTCCCCTTCGCCCTGCCGCCGTCGACGATGTTGAGCGGCGCCGGGAAGCCCTGCGGCTCGACCTTCCCCGCCCAGGGCGAGATGATCTCGCCGGGCTCATTGACCACGGTTCCCGTGGGAGAGAGGAAGTTGAAGGTCTCGTCGTCGAAGATCGTCATCGCCCCCGAGCAATCGGCGTTTCCCGCGCCGTAGCCCGTATTCCCGACCTGCCCGGGGTTGTCGTTCGCCAGGGCGACCGTGGCCCCGTTGGGCGCGATCAGGAAGATGTCGAGATCGGCGGTGGCGGGATGCGTGATCCGCAGGCTCGCGTCCAGATCGCCCACCTTCTTCCCCTTCATCGCCTTGCCGACCTTGATCGTGGCGTCGAGCTGGCCCGGGAAGGTCGCGCCGGGTGGGTCGTCGGGAATCAACCGCTGGGTGGCGTTCTGGAAGGTCTTGGCCTTGTTCCCGCCCTTCTTCTTGGCCGTCTTCGCCGCCTGCGCGGCGCCACCGGCCCCGAGGCCGACGGTGACGCTCGCAGCCAGCGCGAGCACCCCGATCAGCGCCAGACGCGACTCCTTGCGATTCACGTTGTTCCCTTCCTGTTTGCCTTCGTTCCAGCCCTGCGGGCCGAAGCGTACCCCCGATCGGGGCTCCGCACTCAGGAACACGGTTCCAGGGAATAGGATGCGCTCATGCGTGGCAGGGACCACGACGGTATGGGGAGACGCCGCAGGGCGGCGGTCGCGCTTTCGCTCGCCGCGCTCCTGTCGCTGACGGCCCTGGCGCCGGTCGCGGACGCGAAGAAGAAAAAGAAGAAGGGCGCGCCCGCGGTCACGCGCTCAACCACCGTCCAGTTCGCTCAGGCGAGCAACGCCACCGCGACGACCGCGTGCCCCAAGGGCACCCACGTCACGGGCGGCGGGTTCGTGGTGGCGCCGAACTTCAACCCGGGCACGACCACCGGGCTGCGCTCGATGAACTCGACCTCGTACCCGTCCGGCAACAAGACCTGGACCTCGGGCGGCAGCACCTACGCGACGCCGTCCGCCTCGGGCAACTTCACCGGCTTCGCCCGCTGCGAGAAGGACTCGGCCGGCAAGCTTGCCGTGATCGCCAACAGCACGGCCTCGATCTCCCCCGGCGCCGGCCAGAACATGACCTTCAACTGCCCGCCCGGCACCCACATCATCTCCGGCGGCTATTCGGCCCAGTCGCTGGGGTCGTTCAACTTCGCTGCCGCGAGCGCGCGGATCGTGGTGCTGGGCTCCCGCCGCACGGGCGCGGGCCAGTGGACGATCTCCGCCTACAACAACTCCAACGCGCCGGCCTCCGCCACGCTGACCGGCTACGCGGCTTGCGAGCGAAACGGCAAGGGGCAGTCAGTCTCGGAGGCCAGCGCCTTCGCCCCCGTGGTCGACAATGGCCGTACGGTCGCCGACGCGGCCTGCTCGAAGAAGAAGCACGTCGTCTCGGGCGGGTTCCTGGTGTCGCCGGCGAGTTTCCCGGGGACCGTCCCCTTCATCGGCGTGGACGAGTTCCAGCCGACCGGCAAGCGCGGCTGGCACGTCGGCCTACACGAGTTCCCCGCGTTCACCCTGCCTCCCGGCAGCTCCCTGCAGGCGACCGCCTACTGCAAGAAGGGCTAGCTCGCGGCTCGCTCGAGGATCTCCTCGGGGACGTCGAAGTTGGCGTGGACAGAGTCCACGTCGTCGTGCTCCTCGAGCGTGTCCATCAGCCGCAGCAGGGCGGGCGCCTCGGACTCCCCCACATCGACGGTGCTGCTCGGCTCCATCGAGAGCTCGGCTGACTCGATCTCGACCCCGGCGCCCTCGAGCGCCGAGCGGACGGCCGAGAGGTCGCTGGCGGCGGTGATCACCTTGAGCACGTCGCCGTCAGCCGCCACGTCCTCGGCGCCGGCGTCGATCGCCGCCATCAGGTCGTCCTCGCCGTAGCGCTCGCCGTCCACCAGGACCACCCCGCGCTTGGCGAACTGCCAGGCGACTGAGTTGGGCTCGCCCAGGCTGCCCCCGTGCTTCTCGAAGGCGTGGCGGACCTCCGAGCCCGTGCGGTTGCGGTTGTCGGTCAGCGTCTCGACCAGGATCGCGGCCCCGCCGGGACCGTAGCCCTCGTAGGTCACTGCCTCGATCGCCGCCGCATCGTCGCCCTCGCCCGTGCCGCGGTCGATCGCCCGCTGGATGTTGTCCTTGGGCATCGAGGCGTCGCGTGCCTTCTGCACCGCCAGGCCCAGCGCCGGGTTGGCGTCGACGTTGCCCCCGCCGTCCCGCGCCGCGACCGTGATCGCGCGCGCAAGCTTGGTGAAGAGCTTGCCGCGCTTGGCGTCGGCGGCGCCCTTCTTGTGCTTGATCGAGGACCACTTGGAATGACCGGACATCGCCTCGTGATTCTAGGAATGCCGGCTGGGAACAGTGCCCGGAGGGACGGGACGCGGGCGCCCCGTCCCATCCGGGCCCGTCCTACTTCTTGTTCTTCTTCGGGCTGGTCGAGGCGATCGTCAGCTTGAAGCAGTCCAGCGTCCCCGCCGGATTCGCGTTGCTGTCGTCCTCGGCCAACAGCGTCCAGGTGGCGTTGGTCGCCTTCTTGTTGCCCAGTCCCGCGAGCTGGTCCAGGCTCTCCTCCGGAGCGAAGCTGCCCGCGAACGGGGCGTTCAGGCCCTGAGTGCTGATCAGCGTCGGGTTGTCGCTGTCGAACAGGGTGAACTGGCCGACGCAGCTCGCCGGCCCCGAGCCGTAATTGTTGCCGGCTCCGCCGTTGTCCGAGCTCAGGTTGATCACGCCCCTCGGGGTCGCGAGGTAGAACTCCAGGTCGGTGGCCTGGGCATGGGTCGCGCGGACGCCGATGTTGACGTCGACGATCTTGCCCCGGGGGTTCAGGCCCTTGACCGGGATCGCCGAGCGCACGACCTGCGTCGCCGTTCCGCCGCCATCCGGGATCGTCGTCGGCACTCCGCCGAGGGAACCGCCGACGCCTTTCGTGTAGGTCTTGGACACGACCTTGCTCTTCTTGGCCTTCTTGCCCGCCTGGGCTGCCGGCGCCACCGCCAGGCACCCCACGAGGGCCGCGGCCACCAGGACGGCGCCGAGACGGCCGAGCTTGCCTGCGTTCATCGTTCCTCCTTGAGCGCGGCAGGCCCGCTCTCCCCGCGGGGACCTACCTGGTTATCGGTAATGAGAACCCGCGCGCTCGGCCAGGGTTGCGGTACGGGGTGTGGAGGCGCCCCGTCCGCCAACACCGTGCCCGGCCTATACGACGAAGCGGCCGTCCTCCTGCAGTGCCTCGCCGTCCACCTCGATGCGGCCGCCGCGGCGCAGGTCGCAGATCATGTCCCAGTGGATCGCTGACTCATTGGCCCCGCCGGTCTCGGGGTAGGAGCGCCCTACGGCCAGGTGCACCGTCCCTCCGATCTTCTCGTCCAGCAGGATCTCGCCGGTGCCCTCGGTGATTCCGTAGTTGGTGCCGATGCCCAGCTCGCCCAGGCGGCGGGCGCCCTCGTCGGTGTCGAGCATCTCGATCAGGAACTCTTCGCCCTTCTGCGCCGACGCGTCCACGACCTTGCCGCCCTCGAAGCGGAAGCGAACGCCGGCGACCTCGCGCCCGGCGTAGGTGGCGGGCAGGTGGAAGCTGATCTCGCCCTCGGCCGAGTCCTCGGCGGGTCCCGTGAAGAACTCGCCGTCCGGCATGTTGTGCCGGCCGCCGGCGGCGATGAACGTCCGTCCCTCGATGCCCATGCGCAGGTCCGTGCCCTCGCCGACGACGTGGACCTCGGAGCGCCCCTCGATCCACTTCGCCAGCCGCTCGGTCTCCTCCGATTGCCGCTTCCAGGCCCCGACGGGGTCGTCCTCGGTTGCGAGGCAGGCGCCGTAGTAGAAGGCCTCGTAGTCGGTCAGGCTCATCCCCGCCTCGGAGGCATAGGCGTGCGTCGGGAACAGGGTCAGGGCCCAGCGGTATGACCCCTCGGCGCTGCGCGCCATCATCCGGGCCATCAGGTGCTGGCGCGCGGCCTGCATCCTCGTCTGGCGCTCGGGCGGGACCTGGGACAGCGCCCGGGTGTTCATGCTCGCCATCACTGCGATGCGGACGTCGGCGTTCTCCACGACCCACTCCGAGGTCGGGCTGACCCACTCGAGCTGGGCGTCGGAGGCGTACTCGAAGAAGGCAGGCGCCTGCTCTTCGAGGGCCATCTGCACGATCGGGTTGCCGCCGGCCCCCAGCACCCGCTCGTAGACCGCCTGCAGCAGCGGCTCCGAGGCCGAGCCGCCCTCGATCGTGCAGACGTCGCCCTCCCTCACCTGGGCCGAGTGCTCGACGAGGATCCGGGCGAGGTTCTCGACTCGTGGGTCTCTCACTCACTCACCGTCCAGGGTTGCCACGTCGTTGTCGCCCTCACCGCGCACGCCCGGACGCGAAGCGGAGGACGTGCGCGTGGATGTGACCTTCGCCATGAAATAGGCGTGCAGGCGCGAGTCGTCGGTGAGCTCGGCGTGGAAGGCGACCGCGAGCAGGTTGCCGTCGCGCACCGCCACCGGATGGCCGTCGATCTCGGCCAGGACCTCCACCCCGCTCCCAAGTTCCTCGACCCAGGGAGCCCTGATGAAGACGGCGCGGAGCGGCTCCTCCCCGAGGCCGTCGACGCGGAGGTCCTGCTCGAAGCTCTGGCGCTGGCGCCCGAAGGCGTTGCGGCGGCTGCGGTAGTCGCCGATGCCCAGGTGCTCACGGTCGCAAACGATCAGCCCGGCGCAGCTGCCCAGGATCGGCTTGCCGGCGGCGGCGTGAGCACGCACCGCGTCGTCGACGCCGTCGCGGGCCATCCCCTTGCTGATCGTGGTCGACTCCCCGCCGGGGATCACGAGGCCATCTAATCTCCGCAGCTGCTCGGGCGTGCGGACCTCGGTCGCCTCCGCGCCCAGCGAGGACAGCATCCGGCGGTGGGCCGCGAAGTCGCCCTGGACCGCCAGCACCCCGACGCGCAGGGCGTCAGGAGCCACGGGTTTGAAGCAGGCCGCCGTCGGCGGCGAGGGCCTCGATCTCCAGGCCCGGCATCGCGTCGCCCAGCGCCATCGAGGCCTGCGCCACGCGCTCGGGGTCCTCGAAGTGGGTCGTCGCCTCGACGATCGCCTTGGCGCGGCGCTCGGGGTCCTCTGACTTGAAGATCCCGGAGCCGACGAAATTCCCCTCGGCTCCCAGCTGCATCATCAGCGCCGCGTCGGCGGGAGTGGCGATGCCCCCGGCGCAGAACAACGGCACGGGCAGCCATCCCCGCGCGGCGACCTCCTGGACGACGTCCAGCGGGGAGGCGAGCTCCTTGGCGGCGCCGGCGAGCTGCTCGGGGCGAAGCGTGGACAGCTGCCTGATGCCGTCGGTGATCGAGCGCATGTGGCGGACGGCCTCGACGATGTTGCCGGTCCCGGCCTCGCCCTTGGAGCGGATCATCGCCGCGCCCTCGCCGATCCGCCGCAGGGCCTCGCCAAGGTTCGTCGCCCCGCACACGAACGGGATCTCGAAGACGAGCTTGTCGATGTGGTTGGACTCATCGGCCGGGGTCAGAACCTCGGACTCGTCGATGTAGTCGACCTCCAGGGACTCCAGCACCTGCGCCTCGGCGAAGTGGCCGATCCGTGCCTTGGCCATGACCGGGATCGTGACCGCCTCCTGGATCTCCTTGATCACGGCCGGGTTCGACATGCGGGCGACCCCGCCCTGGGCGCGAATGTCGGCGGGGACGCGCTCCAGCGCCATCACCGCGCAGGCGCCCGCGTCCTCGGCGATCTTCGCCTGGGAGGCGTCGGTCACGTCCATGATCACCCCGCCCTTGAGCATCTCGGCGAGGCCGGTCTTGACCCTGAATGTCGCTCGCTCAGGCATTCACACGCATAGTAGAAGCCCCGAAGCGGCCGCATCTTCGCGCCAACGCTGAACCTGCCTCTGCGCGTGCGCCGCTTTGCACATTGCGGCCCCGAGCGCTACTTCAGCTTGAAGGCGCGGATGCGGTCGCGGTGCGCCGCCTCGTCGCGCGAGTAGACCCCGTGTGCGAGGGCCTGGACCAGCCCCATCAGCGCCGCGTTCGAGCGGATGTAGGAGGGGCCGTTCGACGAGTAATAGAGGATCAGCTCCGAGTGCTCGGTGACGTCCGAGAGGGTCGCGTCGGTGATCGAGAGCGTGCGCGCGCCGCGGTGCCGGCCCAACTTCAAGGCCCGCAGGATCAGCGGATGCGCGCGGCCGGCGGTAAGCACGACCAGGAGGGTGTCCTGATCCATGCGCGAGAGCTTCTGGATGTTGTCCTGGCTGGGCGAGGCGACGATGTCCGCCCGGACGTCGAGCAAGCCGAGCAGGTGGCGCAGGTAGCTGGCGAAGAAAGCCATCTGCTCGACGCCGACGATCAGCACCTGGCGCGAGGTCGCGAGCGCCGAGACCGAGGCCTCGACCTGCTCGCGGGTCAGGCTGCGCGCGGTCTCCTCGATGTTGGAGTAGTCGGCGCCCAGGCTGGCCTCGAACTCGGAGTGGTCGAAGTTGAAGAGAGCCGCTGCGCCCCCGCCGTTGCCGCTGCCCGCGCTCTCGGCGACCTTGTGCCGGTACTCCTCGATCGCGGACTGCTGAAGCTCCGGATAGCCGTCGAAGCCGAGGGCCTGGCTGAAGCGGACGACCGTCGAGGACGAGGTGTTGGCCCGGCGGGCCAGCTCCTCGGCCGTCTGGAATGCGGCCTCGTCGAGGTGGTCCACGATGTAGCGCGCCACGTCCTTCTGAGAACGGGAGAAGTCGTCGAAGCGTTCGGTTATGTAGTCGGAGAGGCTCTTGCGCGCGGACGGGGACTTGGTCGCGGTGCGGGGCACGGCGGCTGATTTCGCCCCCGTGCGCGGTTTCCCTTCAACGAATCACGGGTTTCCGCCGGTTATCCCCCGCGCGATTCCCGCGACGAGGTCCGGGCGCGACACCGGCCCGTCCTCAACGACCTCAACGTGCGCCTCGGGAAGCACCTCGCGCAGCGGCTCAGCGAGCTCGACCGGCCACCAGGGCATGTGGGGGTGCAGCAGGATCCAGAGCCGATCCCCGAGTTCACGCGCCTCATCGGTGGTGTCCGAGCGGTAGTACGCCTCCCACCTCCCCTGGGCAGTCTCCTCAGGGCAGTACTCGACCTGAATCTCGACCCGCTGCCGGTGCTCTTCCTCGGTGGCCTGAGGGTTGCCCGTCACGGTGATGGTGCGCACAAGCGTGCGGTAGTCGGCCGCGAGCTGGGTTCCTATCGCGGCGAGCACCTCCCGCGACGCCGCCATGCCCTGCTCGAGCAGCGGGGCGGCGATCGGCACTCCGGTCGGCGCGATCACGGCCTTGACCAGGTCGGGCCTTCTCGATGCGCAGAGGGTTGCTACCGCGGCGCCGTTTGACGGGCCGACGGCGACAGCGCCGCCGGCCGCGGCCGCCTCGATGATCGAGCCGAGATCCGCGACGTCGGTGTCGAGGTCGAACGGGCCGGCGCGCGTCGAGAGCCCGGCGCCGCGCGGGTCATAGCGCACGACCGTGTGGTCGCGGGCGAGATCGGCCTCCAGCCCGTCAAGCGCCTCAGGAATCGAGAAGAGGTTGTCGCAGATGACCACCGCGGGGCCCTTGCCGACGGTGTGCCATTGCAATTCGACTCCGTCGTCTCGCTTCACCACGGGCATCGCATGTGGTTGTATCGCGGTTGAGCGTGGAGCGAGAGCTGAAGAACCTGAATCGCAACATGATCGCCTTCGACCTGGCGCTGGGGACCGGCGCGCTGCTCGCTCCGACCGCCACCCTGAGGGTGCTGGGTCACGAGGAGCCCTCCGAGGACGCCGAGCATCTGTTCCGCCGCTGCGGACCGATCTGGCTCACCTTCGCCGCCGCTCACCTGCTCGCCCACCGCCGCGGCCGCCCGCGCGACTGGTGGGCGCTGTCGTGGCTGCGCGCCACCGAGCTCGCCACCGACATCGTCTGGGCGCGCTCCGACGCCTTCTCCAGGCCCGGCGCGAAGGCCGGGATGGTGCTCGCGGGAGTCGGGAACCTGGCGATGACGCTCGGCTTCGCGCACCTGGCGCGGACCGGCGGCACCGAGCGCTAGGGGCGCCGCTAGCCCTTCGAGCACTGCTTGAAGCCCACCGCGCGCGCCAGCTTCAGCCGTTCGGGCTGCTCGGCGGCTGCCTTCGCCTGGGCCTGGCCGTAGGCGTCGGCGTCCTTGTCCTCGGCGGCGTCCCGTCCCTGCTCCAGCAGCTCCAGCGCCCTGCCCCTCGCCTCCAGGTAGCGGTCGTAGCGCTCGCGGAGCTCGTCGGGCGGCCGGATGTTCCGCAGCTCGTTGAGCTCGTCGGTGGCGATCGTGACCAGCTCGTCAGTCTGCTCGGCGGCGCCGGCGGCGTTGGCGGGCGCCTGGGCCTGGACCTCGTCGAAGCGCTTGCGTCCCTCGGCGCAGATCTCGTCGCCGCGCTTGATCAGCTCCTCCGCGTCGACCTGCTCGGTGTCGCTGCCACAGCCGCCCGCGACCGCGGCGACAGCGGCCAGCGCGATCACCAGGGCCGCCAGTCGAACGCTGAGTCGCGGCCCTCGGCTCATGTTGGGCCAGGCTAGTTCACCGCCGGGCGGCGGGAGACGGCGACGGCGACGGGGCGGCCTGATTGAATGTTGGTACCGGAGAAAGGAGGTGGTCCAATTTTGAGTCACATGCTTAACGGGACGCCGGAGGTGCAGGGCCGCTAGGCCCGGGCGCTGGAGGGCCACCCGGCCTTCCGCTGAAGTGTCCAGGGTCCGTGGGGCGTGCTGCGCGGGCGCCAAGCGGAATCCAACCCGGGCACCGGCGGGTACGGGAGGTGGGAGCCGTCCCTTCCCACCGTCAATCCCGATCCCGTTCAGACCGCGTTGTAAAGCGAGGGGCCGCCCAGACGGGCGGCCCCTTCGCTTGCCATACGAATGTCGCTGCGGCTACTGCTGGGCCTCGAGCTTCGTCACCCGGCCACTGAGCTTGTTCAGCTCCTCGGTCAGGGTGCTGATGTCGCCCGACTGCTGCTGCTCGGTCTTCGAGAGAGTCGAGACCTGGGTCTGCAGCTTCTTCACCGAGGCATCGAGGGCCGTGACCTCGGCTTGCACGCCCTTGCTGGCCTTGGCCGACTTCTGAGCCTCGGCGGGCCTTCAGTTAGAGGCCGTCGGCGTGCCGGACCGTGAAGCCGCTGGGCGACCGCTTGGCCAGGCGCCAGCGAGGACCGTTGCCGCCGCTGCCCATCGACGAGGTGTCGAAGCGCAGCCCGGCGACCACCATGTAGGCGTGGCCGGGATTCGAGAAGACCGTGATCCAGCGGCCCTTGCCGGGGGATCCCCACTTCATCATCGGGCCGGAGGGCATCGGGCTATCCAGCAGCCCGGCGCCGTTGAGCACATAGCTGACAGCGCCTGAGCAGTCGTAGCCCTTGGCCTCGAAGCTCTGGTGCCCGCCCCCGTAGATGTAGGGCTTCTTCCGGATCGCGTTGCCGGCGGCGATCGCGTTGATGACCGCCTGCGGCGCGTTGGCCGGCGCGATGGCCTTGCCGTTCGGCTTCAGCTTCGCCTTGCCCACGGGGCCCGTCGCGGCCGTCGAGCCGCCGGGCGCGACCGTGCCCCCTGACTGCGCGAACGCTGAGGATGCCCCCGTCAGCAAGAACGCCGAAACCAGACCCGCCACAGCGAAATGCCTGCACTTGAACAACGTAGACGTAAACCGCAAAACCATCTCCTTCGTCGGCCTACGGGGTTAGCTGACGGGCTGGCGCTCAAGGAGCCTGCGCCCCCACTCAAAGGGGTGGGTTCGCCCCAACTGCTTCGGTTCCCCCGCTCCCATCCCTCGTTCGGGATGGGACTCGGCGTTTGACTGCGCGGCAGGCTAGCAAACAATCAGGAAACTGTTAGCGGTTGCTCGTATTTGGCGCTGCTGCGCGACAATTAGGATCCCGGGTAGGACCGAGGACGACCAGGAGGAGTCAGAGATGAAGATGCGCGCAGCCGTGCTGGAGGAGTTCGGCGAGCCCCTGGAGGTGCAGGAGGTCGAGCTCGCGGAGCCCAGGGCGGGCGAGGTCCTGGTGCGGCTGCAGGCGTGCGGGGTCTGCCACACCGACCTCTACACCGCCTCGGGCGCCGACCCGTCGGGATACTCCCCCACGGTGCTGGGCCACGAGGGCGCGGGCGTCGTCGAGAAGGTCGGGCCGGGGGTCACCGAGCTGGCCGAGGGCGACCACGTGGTGACGCTGTTCTCGGCGCGCTGTCGCGAATGCGTCCACTGCCTCGACGAGCGCACCAACCTGTGCCTCGCGATCCGCGACGAGCAGAACAAGGGCTTCCTGCCCGACGGCAGCGCCAGGCTCCTGCGCGACGGCGAGGAGATGCGCCACTTCATGGGCTGCTCGACCTTCGCGGAGTACACGGTCATGTCGGAGTACTCGCTGGCCAAGGTCAATCCCGAGGCGCCGGCCGACGCAACCTGCCTGTTCGCGTGCGGGCTCTCGACCGGGCTCGGGGCGGCGATGAACACCGCCAAGGTGACCGAGGGCAGCACCTGCGCGATCTTCGGCGCCGGCATGGTCGGCCTCGGCGCCGTGGCCGGCTGCCGGCTCCAGGGGGCCGAGCGGATCGTCTGCGTCGACCTCTCCGACGACCGGCTGGAGCTCGCCAAGGGGCAGGGCGCGACCGACGTGCTGAAGGGCGGCGATGGCGCGGTCGCGGAGATCCTGGAGATGACCGACGGGTTCGGCGCCGACTTCACGTTCGAGGCGACCGGCAACGTCGGCGTGATGGCGCAGGCCGTGGAGGCGGCGCGGATGGCGTGGGGCCTCTGCACCGTGGCCGGCGTCGCCGGACAGGGCGAGACCCTGGACGTCATCCCACGTTGGCTGATAACCGGCCGCCGGGTCGCCGGCTCGTCCTTCGGTGGCGTCAAGGGCCGCGACGAGGTCCCCGCCCTGATCGACCGATACATGGCCGGCGAGATCGACGTGGAGCCATTCATCTCACACCATCTGACGCTCGACGAGGTCAACAGGGGCTTCGAGCTGATGGAGGCCCAGGACGGCATCCGCAGCGTGATCCGCTACGACTAGTGGCCCGCAATCCGAGCGAGAGGACCGGCACCTTGATCCTGCAGCGCGTCGAGCACCCCGAATGGCTGTCGAACGCATACCTGATCGTCGACGGCCCCGGCGGCAAGGGCGTGCTGGTCGACTCAAACGAGGTGACCGAGCCGCTGACGGAACGGGTTGACCGCGAGGGCACCGAGATCACCCACGTGCTGCTCACCCACCACCACTGGGACCACGTGGTGGGAGCCGAGAAGCTGGCCGAGCGCTACGGCGTTCCGATCGCCGCGCACGAGCTGACCGCGAAGGCGCTGGGCGACGGAGTCGTCACCGAGACGTTCACCGAGGGCGACGTGATCGAGTCGGGCGAGCTGCGGATCGAGGCCATCCACACCCCGGGCCACTGCGCCGACCACACGGCTCTGACGATCGACGACACGGACTGCCTCACCGCCGACGTCATCTTCAAGGGGACGGTCGGGGGCACGATGGCGCCCGGCGCCACGGGCTTCGCGGACCTGAAGAGCTCGATCATGGACAAGCTGATGAAGCTGCCGCCCGAGACGCGCATCCACCCCGGCCATAAGGAGCCCTCCACGGTCGGCGCCGAGTGGGATCAGAACCCCTTCATCCGCATCTGGCGCGGGCTCGACGAGGAGGGCACCGACACCTGCACGGTCGGCCCGCCCGACGCGGAGGAACGCCGCGAGGCGACGCTCGTCCTCTGGGCGCCGGACTACGACGGCGGCAACAAGGCCTGGGTCCGCTTCGACGACGACGGGCGAGGACGCCGTGGTCGGCGGCTCCCAGGTCAAGCGCGGCTAGTTGCCGGGCGCGCCCACCGAACCCGTTCCACCGAGCGCGTCGGGCAACGACATAGACCCCCATGTGATCGTCCTCTTCGGGGCGACGGGGGACCTGGCCAAGCGCAAGCTGATCCCTGGGCTGTTTCACCTGTGCGAGACGGAGCTGATGCCCGACTTCAGGCTGATCTGCGGCTCGCGCAGGGACATCGGCGACGAGGCTGTTCGCGAGCTGGCGCGAGCCGCGATCGCCGAGTTCGCGCCCGTGGGCGCGGACCCGGATGCGGTCGAGCGCTTCATCGCGCGGCTGACCCACGTCGACATCACGAAGGGCCCCGAGGTGCTCGGCGCGGCTGTGGAGGCGGCTCGCACGGAGCTGGACGGCAACCCGAGGCTCCTGCACTACCTGAGCGTGCCGCCCTCGGCGGTGGTTCCCCTGATCGAGCTGCTGGCGGAGTCCGGCTGCACCGAGCGCGCGCGCGTCGTGCTGGAGAAGCCCTTCGGCACCGACCTCGTCTCCGCCCGGGCCCTGAACGACGCGATTCACCGCGTGTTCGACGAGGAGCACGTCTTCCGCATCGACCACTACCTGGGCAAGGAAGCGGCCCTGAACATCCTCGCGCTTCGCTTCGCCAACGGGTTGTTCGAGCCGATCTGGAGCCGCGACAACATCGACCACGTGCAGATCGACGTGCCCGAGACCCTCTCGGTGAGCGACCGCGCCGGCTTCTACGAGCAGGCCGGGGCGTTCCGCGACATGGTCGTGACCCACCTGATGCAGATCCTGGCGTTCGTCGCCATGGAGCCCCCGACCGCGCTGGACCCCGAGTCGATCACGCTGGAGAAGAACAAGGTGTTCCGCAGCCTCCGCCCTCTTGACCCGGCCAGAGCGGTGAAGGGACGCTACGCCGGCTATCCGGGCGAGGCCGAGACGATGATCGCGCTGTGCTGCGAAGTCGATAGCTGGCGCTGGGCCGGTGTTCCCTTCTTCATGCGGACCGGCAAGGAGATGGCCGAGGGCTGGCGGATCATCTCGATCACGTTCCGCGAGCCCCCGCAGAGCATGTTCCCCCAGGACGCGGGCCTGGGCCGGTACGGCCCGGACCACCTCACCTTCGACCTCGACGACTCGGCCAGGCTCTCCCTGTCCTTCTATGGGAAGCGGCCGGGCCCCGGCCTCCTGCTCGACAAGCGGAGCATGCAGTTCTCGCTCCAGGAGGTGGAGCACGGGGACGGGCTGGAGGCCTACCAGCGGCTCATCCGCGACGCGATGCTCGGTGACCGGACCCTGTTCACGACCGCCGACGGGATCGAGCGGCTGTGGGAGGTTTCGGAGCCCCTGCTGAAGGCGGACCTGCCGGTCCACGACTACGAGCCGGGCAGCTGGGGCCCCAAGGAGGTGCACGACGTGATCGCGCCGCGCCGCTGGCGGCTCCCCTTCGAGCGGCGCTGGCGTGAGTCTCTTGGTGCCGCGGAGCGCGGCGGCTGAACGGTCCCCGCAGCGCCTTTCGCTACCAGGTGTCCACGAAGCGGGACCGCGGTCCGTCGGCGGCCATGCCCTCGGCCGCGGCCAGCGTCGCGCTGATCAGGGTCCGGGTCTCGGCCGGGTCGATCACGTCGTCCAGCTCGAACAGCGTGGCGGCGTTGAGGCCCCTGGCGTTCTCGTGGGCCTGCTCGGTCAGCTCCTGGACGCGGCGCTCGCGCTCGTCGGGGTCCTCGATCTCCTCCAGCTCGCGCCGCAGGCCCAGTCGCACCGCCCCCTCCAGGCCCATCGGCCCGAGCTCGGCGGTCGGCCAGCCCACGGTCAGCAGGGGCTCGTGCATGCTGCCGGCGGCCATCGCCTGGGCGCCGAGGCCGTAGGCCTTGCGGAGGATCACGGCAACGAAGGGGACCCGCAGGCCCGCGGCGGTGACGAAGAGACGCGAGCAGTGGCGGACGAGGGCCGTGGCCTCGGCCTCCGGCCCCACCATCATCCCCGGTGTGTCGATCAGCGAGAGGATCGGCAGCCCGAAGGCGTCGCATAACTGCATGAAGCGCGCGGCCTTGTCGGCGGCCTCGCTGTCGATCGCCCCGGCCAGGTGCATCGGGTTGTTGGCGATCACCCCGAGCGGCCGGCCGTCAACGCGGGCGAGCGCGGTCACCATCGCCCTTCCGAACTCCTCGCGCAGGAAGGTGACTGAGCCCTCGTCGGCCAGGACGTCGACCACCTCGTGGACGTCGTAGGCGCGGCGCCGGCGCTCGGGCACGAGGTCGCGCAGCAGCGCCTGGTCGGGGACCGCGAACTCGTCGAGCGGACCCTGGAAGTAGGAGAGCAGCCGCTTGGTCACCGCCACCGCCTCGGCCTCGTCGGCGACTCCTACGTCCACCGCGCCGTTCCGGGCCTGGGTCTCATACGGGCCGACGTCATCTGGGTCCACGGTGCCGAGCCCGCCTCCCTCGATCATGGCCGGGCCGCCCATCCCCAGCGAGATGTCCCGGGTCGCGACGATCAGATCGGAGGCGCCGGCGATCACCGCGTTCCCCGCGAAGCAGCGCCCCGCGACGATCGCGATCCTGGGCACGACCCCCGAGAGCCGCGCCCAGAGCGCGAAGGCGCGCGTCTCGAGTGCCGAGACGACCGCGTGGTCGGTATCCCCGGGCCGCCCTCCCCCGCCCTCTGCGAAGAAAACGGTCGGCAGCCTCATGCGCTCGATCAGCTCGAACAGCCGGTCCTTCTTCTTGTGCCCCATCACGCCCTGGGTCCCGGCGAGGACCGTGTAGTCGTAGGAGAGCACGGCGCACGACGCCGCCTCGGCGCCGAACAGGTCGGCGTTGACCGTGCCGGTGCCGGCGATCAACCCATCCGCCGGGGTGCGCTCGAGCAGCTCACGGAGCTCGCGGCGGCCCCGCTGCGCGGCGATCGCGAACCGGCCGTACTCGACGAAGCTGCCCGGGTCGACCAGATCTGCGACGTTCTCGCGCGCGGTCCGCTGACCGCGATCGCGTCGGCGCTCGACCGCCTCGGGGCGCGCGTCGTCCTCCGTCAGCGCGCGCCGCTCGCGCAGCTCACGGAGGTCGGGTCGTTCGCTCGGCACCGCGCAAGCCTGTCAGACGTACGGGAGCACGGCGCGGGATGCCCCCGGGCTAGCGTTCGCCCGAGGGCTCTTCCCCGGCCGCCGCGCGCAGCCGGTCGAGGATCCCTCGCAACACGCGCGAGACGTGCATCTGAGAGATACCCACCCTCCGTGCGATCTCGCTCTGGGTCAGGTCCTCGACGAACCGCAGGTGGAGGATCGTGCGGTCGCGCTCGGAGATCTGCGCGAGGACGGGCCCGATCGCCGCCGCATACTCGACGGTCTCGAACATGTGGTCCTCGTCGCCGAGCCGCTCGACGAGCGTCATCCCGTCGTCTGCATCGGCGGAAGCCGGGCGGTCGAGTGAAGTGGCTTGGTAGCCCCGTGAGGCGTCCATCGCCTCGAGGACCCCTTCGTCGCTCACCTCCAGCCAGCGGGCGTTGTCATGGACGCTCGGCTCTCTGCCAAGGCGAACCGGCAGCTCGCCCTTCGCACTCTCGACCTTGAGGCTCAACTCCTTTGTGCCCCTGGGCACGCGGATCGACCAGCCGCGCTCCCGGAAATGGCGCTTGAGCTCGCCCAGTATCGTCGGGACGGCGAACGTCGAGAACGCCGTGCCGCGGCTCGGGTCAAAACGGTCAACCGCCTTGACCAGCCCCAGCTAGCCCTCTCCCGACGCGGGTGCGCCCGACCCGCGCCCCGTCGGGGGCACCGGCTTGCCCTCGGGGGTGACCGCATCACGGTCGCTCTCACCCGGTGCCTGCACGACCGACCGGGATCGGCGGATCACGACCAGCGCCACGGCACCGGCCGCGACCATCAAAGCCAGGAGAACGGCTATCAGCGGCGAGGCGAAGAGGCCGAGGGCCAAGAGCAGCAGCCCGACGACGATGACGCCCAGCCAGGTGGTGGCGGACCAGGAGCCGTACATGGTCAGCTCTTGCCTCCCACAGCGCGGGCGAGCTGCGCCTTGCTCATCTTCGAGCGGCCCTCGACTCCCCTGCGCTTGGCCTCGGCGTAGAGCTGGTCACGGGTGCGACCGCCGGGGCCGCTGCCCGAGCGCAGGCCGCCCCGCCGCGAAGAGGAGATGTCGCTCTTCGAGGTCCGTGAGGTCCGGTGGGATTCGCCGGAGCGCGCGCGCTCCTTGTTGACGGTAGCGGCGGCGATGCGCTCAGCGGCCCGCTCCGAGCGCCCCGCCCGCTTCTCGCTCCTCTTCACGTGCTCGTACTGGCGAGCGCGCTTGGTTCCCTTTTTAGACCCGCGCGGTGGCATCTCGCTCTCCTCTCGTTCGATTCCGACCCTACGAGGTGGCGTAGGGGTCTTCGGAGGCGGCCAGTTTCAGGGAGCCTTCCCGAACATCCTTGAAATGCCGCTCCTGGATGGGGAGGGCCCAGGCAGCCAGCTCGCGCAGCTCTTCCTCGCCCGCCCGGTCGTTGAGCCTGCCGAGGATCTCCCAGTGGCCGACCTCTCCAGCCTCGGCCATCGTCAGGAACTCAAATCCGTCCAGATCGTCCGAGTCCTCGGCGAGGTAGGTCCGCATCATCTCGACGGCCTCATTCTTCGTCTCCTGGGCCTTGTCGAGGATCGCGGTCTTCTTGCCGTCGCGACCGTCCGCAAGCTCCGTGCAGCGGCGCTCTGTTTCCGCGGCCTCCTCGCGCATCTGGCGCAGGTTGTCGCGCAGCTCCTGATCCTCCACGAGCCCCTCGACCTTCTGCGTCGCCTGCTGGGCGGCCTGCGCCAGCCCGGTCACCTCGGCGAGCTTTTCCTCAAGTGTCGTCAATTCAGCCATCGGTCCTCCTTGCGTTTGGCGGTTCGACTGGTTCGTTGCTGACCCACGGTGTACCCGCGGTTTTCCGAAACAAACCGCCGGCAAGTTTGGGCACGACCGGCCGGGGAACCTTTGTCCCGATGCGCCTCATGCTCGGGATCTGGGTCGGCGTGATCGCCAGCGGCGTCGTCTTTTTCACGATCGTCGGGCTCACACACGGTTGAGATGCGCAAGTTCATCCGCGAACAGAGCCTCTCCCTCTTCTTCCTGGCGATCTTCCTCGCCGCGCTCGTCGGGCAGGCGTTCGCCGGCCGGGACCTGCACAACGAGGAGGAGGCCCTCCACGGCGGCTCGCCGATCTCCCTGACCGAGTACGTGACCAGCTCGGAGTTCGGCAACGCGGTGATGGAGAACTGGCAGTCCGAGTACCTCCAGTTCCTTCTGTTCATGCTCGCGACTGTCTGGCTGCTGCAACGGGGCTCGCCGGAATCGAAGGAGCTTCACAAGGTTGGGCGCGAAAGCCCCAAGGAGCAGCGAGTGGGAAGGCACGCGGGCAGGGACGCGCCGAAGTGGGCGAGGGTCGGCGGCTTGCGCACCGCCATCTACTCGAACTCTCTCCTGATCGCGATGGCGATCATCTTCGTCGGCTCCTGGTTCGCGCAGTCGGTGACGGGCTGGACCGACTTCAACGCCGAGCAGGTCGACCACGGCGAGAGCCGCGTCGGCTGGTGGACCTACGTCGGCTCGTCCGCCTTCTGGGAGAGCACGCTGCAGAACTGGCAGTCCGAGTTCCTCGCCGTCGGGTCGTTCGCGGTGCTCGCCGTCTTCCTGCGCCAGCGCGGCTCGCCCGAGTCGAAGCCGGTCGGCGCGCCGCACGAGACCACCGGGCTCGAGGGCTAGACGAACTCGAGCTCGGAGTCCAGGCCGCACAGGGTCAGGACCCGCACCGACCTGCGGCCCGCCCTTGGTGAACGAGAGCCGATGCGCGTTGTGGCCGGCGTTTCGATGGGCCACCAGCAGAGCCTGGACGCCGGTCGAGTCGATGAACTCGAGCCCAGACAGATCGACGACGATCCACTCGGGCCCCGTGAGCTCGGCATCGGCCAGCGCCTCGCGGACGAACGCTGCGGTGTCCAGGTCGAGTTCTCCGCGGAGCCTCACCCTGTACTCCAACCCGTTCGCCTCGACCTCTACCTCAAGGGGCGCGTCCTGACCCGTGATCTCCTCCAGAGTCGTGGGGCCCCACTCTCTCATACGGCTCGTCCCTCTCGCGTGCCGCTTAGACTCGGCCCATGCGTCGGGAGGGTCTTGCGATCAAGCGCTGGCACCCGATCGCCGCCGCCCTGGCGGCGATCGCGCTGGGGGCGGGCTGGCTGATCTTCGGCGGTTCCGAGTCGGAGGGAATCGAGACCGCCTCGGCGGACAAGGCGGAGCTGCCGGGCCTCCCCTGGGAGGCCGAGCCGGCGCAGACCACTACGCTCCGACGAAGCCGCTGAGGCCGCCCGAGAAGAACGGCGTCGCGGTCGGCGGACCGGAGTCCATGCCCCCGGCGTCGGCCGGCAACAACGGCGCCTACGAGCCGCCGCCGCCCCACCTGCGCGAGGAGCTCCAAGCCGTCAGGCACCCGGTCGGCTCCGCTGAGGACGCGGCGCTGCTGGTGGGCGACGCCGCGATCGCCCCCTTCAACGCCCCGGCCGAGATCCAGGGGGCGATCAGCGCCGCCAACCAGATCACCGATCAGCCCTACCGCTGGGGCGGCGGCCACGGCTCCTGGCGCTCGACGCGGCTATGACTGCTCCGGCGCGGTCAGCTACGCGCTCGCGGGCGGCGGGCTGCATCAACCGGCCCGCCACCTCGGGGGAGCTGATGCACTGGGGCTCTCCGGGGAGGGGCCGCTGGCTCACGATCTACGCCAACCCGAGCCACACCTACGCGGTGATCGCCGGCCTGCGCTGGGACACGGTCGGGCTGCGGCAGCGGCGAGGGCCCCCGCTGGCACCCGGCCGACGCCTACCCGAGCGGGTACGTGGCCCGGCACATCCCCGGGCTCTAGGGCTAGCCAAGGAAGACGAAAAGGGCGGCGCGGACGGCGCCGCCCTTCCCGTCCCCGTCCCGCGACTCGAGCCGGGGGGATCCTCGTGTCTAGACCGCCAGGCAGTTCGCCCAGGCGAACAGGGTGTTCGCCGAGTCCTCGGCGACTTCCCGTGCACGACCCAGCTGTCGTGTCTCGGACCGCCCTCGCTGACGGGAGCCGAGGCCGACGATCTGAACGGCCGAATCCGTTCTGGTGCCACGCATGGCCGCCGCCGATCAGCGATCGTGCCGCCGGCGCCGCAGGTCGACAGTGGTCTCGACGAATGTGTCGCTCGACGGCGACGCCCGCACCGAGGCTGACGCGTAGCGACGACAGCCCTTCAGCTAGCCGAGTCGCCGACGGACGTCGCCGGCCAGAATGGCATCCGTGCACAGACTTGCGCTGTTCGCAAGCTCGCCGGCATTGATGGCCGTTATCGGGCCGATGTCGAGGTCCGGTCAGCGTGTTCGCCGGTGACCTCAGTGGTCGAGCACGGCGTTCTGGCCGATCGTCGGGTTCGGGTAGTTCCCGTCGAGGTCGCCGCCGGCGGGGCCGGCTGGGCCTCGCCTCGCCGACCTTGCCCTCGAGCAGGGTGATGCGGCTCTTGAGCTTCTTGATCTGCTGCTTTGTGCTCGCGCTCGTCGAGGCCTGGGGGCCATCGGCGGCTCCGGCGAAAGCCAGGGGCATCACCAGCAGCGCCAGGATGGCACCAGCCAGCAGCGCGTACAGGGGGTTCCTTCGTGTGGTCCTTCGTGTCCGGTCCATGTCACACCTCTCTGATTTCTCTGATTTCGATTGGTCTCAGTGACGCTGCGACCGTTGTACGAGCGAGAGGCACCTTTTCGCTACGTGGACCCTCCGAAGACTTTCTCTTCTCAGGCACAAATCGGGCACGATTCGTGGGGGATAATCGGTCCGTGGCCTCGACCGTCCGCACGCGTTCAGCTGCTCGAGCGCGAGCGCGAAATGAGTGCGCTGGAGCGACGGACTCGAGGCCGCGCTGGCCGGCGACGGCCGCGCCGTGGTCGTGAAGGGCGACCCGGGCATCGGCAAGACGTCCCTGCTGATGGCGGCCGCCGAGAGGGCGGGCGACGGGGGGTTCAGGGTGCTCAGCGTGCGTGCGGACGCGCTCGAGCGGGAGCTTTCCTTCGGGGTCTGCGCGCAGCTGTTCGGGGGGCTTACTCGAGCCGCCGCCCGGCGGCGACAGCCCGGACCTCTTCGCCGGGGCGGCCGAGCACGCGCGGCCGATTCTGGGCGGGGCCGCGGGGATCCCCGCGGCCATCAGCGAGGACCGGATCCTCTCGTTGATCCACGGCCTCTACTGGGTCAGCGCGAACCTGGCCGACGATGACCCGCTCCTGATCTGCGTGGACGACGCGCACTGGGCGGACCTCCCCTCTCTGCGCTTCATGCACTACCTGGCGCGGCGCCTGGACGGCCTCAGGGCGACGCTCCTCGTAGCCACTCGGCCGTTCGAAAGGGGGACCCAGGCGGGTGACATGCTCGCCGCCCTGTCGGCCGAGGAGGGATGCGTCAACCTCGAGCCGAGCAGCCTCAGCGCGACGGGGGTGTCGGTTCTGGTCACGGGGGAGCTGGGAGAGGCAGAGGCCGGCTTCGTCGAGGCCTGCCACCGCCTGAGCGGGGGCAACCCGCTGTATCTGGAGGAGCTGCTGAGGAGTGCGGAGCGGGCTCGGGCTGGCGGGCGGGGACGGCGAGGCGCTCGCGGACCTGCGCCCCGAGGGCATCACCGACTCGGTGCTGGGGCGCCTCGCCGGGCTGGGCGACGAGGCCAAGAGGCTGGCCGAGGTGACGGCCGTTGGCGGCGGCCGCCTGCCGCTGCGCGACACCGCCGAGCTCGCCGGCATCGACGTCGAGACCGCTCGTCGCGCGGCCGACGCGCTGGTGGGCGCCGTGATCCTCGATGGCGGCGAGCCCCTGCGCTTCGCGCACCCGCTCGTCCAGGGCGCCGTCTACGCCTCGGTCCCCGACGCCGAGCGGGCGGGGCTGCACCTCCGGGTCGCAGAGCTGCTTCGCTCGAGCGCGGCTCCGCCGAAGGCGATCGCGGTGCACCTGCTGAGCGCCGAGCGCGGAGGCGGGGCCTGGGTGGTGGACGTCCTGGAGCAGGCGGCCGGCGAGGAGCTGTCTCAGGGATCGCCCGATGGCGCCTCCCGCTTCCTACGGCGGGCGCTGGAGGAGGATCCACCCAGGGAGAGGCTGGGCGGGCTGTTGACCGTTCTGGGCCTCGCCGAGACCGAGGTCGGCGACCCGAAGGGCGCGGAGCGATTGACCGCCGCCATCGACCACCTGCCGGAGCCGATGGGCAGGGCCGGCGCCCTGCTCGCGCTCGGGACGATCCTGACCATGCAGGCACGGACCACTGACGCCACCGCCGCCTACCAGCGCGGCCTTGACGAGATCGCCGGCACCGGGGGCGCCGTTGCGCGCGATCTCGAATCCATGTTCTCGATCGGGCTCGATCACGACGCCGAGGTCCGAGCCGCCGCGCTGCCGCGCCTCGAGGAGCTGATCGCCAACGACAAGATCGACGAAACCGCCACGGGGCGAGCGCTGCTCGCCCATGCCGCATCGGAGCGGGCCTACCAGGGGGGCTCGGTCGACGAGCTCAGGGTCCTGGCGGCCCGGGCGACCGCCCCCGGATTGAACGAGGACGACCCGATGGCGTTCTGGGCTTACGTCTTCAGCGCCTACGCCTATCAGGACAGCGACGACTTCGAGCGCGCCGACACGGCCGCGGCGAACGCCCTGGATCTGGCTCGATCCCGCGGCTCGAGCGTCCTGGCGGCGGCTGCCTGCCACCCTCGCTCGTTCCTCAACTTGCGCAGAGGCCGGATCGAGGCGGCCATGGTGGACGCCGAGACCTGCGTCCGGGGGGCGAAACAGGGCTGGGAGGCGGGAATCCCGTCGGGGTTGTCCGTCCTCGGCGAGGCCCTGCTGGAGCGCGGCGAGCTCGATCGCGCCGCCGACGCCTGCCGGCTGCCGGACGGCGACGACCGATGGACCGGCATGATCGGCTACATGTGGATTCTCGACACCCGCGGCCGGGTGGAGCTCGAGCAGGGCGACGCCGAGAGCGCCCTCAAGACCTTCATCGAGTGCGGCGAGCGGTGTGAGCGCTCCCTGATCACCAATCCGTCCGTCCTCGCCTGGCGCTCGGGCGCCGCGCTGGCGGCAAGCCGCCTTGGCGAGGACGACCGAGCGGGCGAGCTCGCCGAGACCGAGCTCGCCTGGGCGGAGGACTTCGGAACCCCGCGCGCGATCGGAATCGCGCGGCGAACCCTGGGGCTCGTGACCGGGGGCGACGAGGGTATCGAGCAGCTTCGCGGGGCCATCGAGGTGCTCGAGCCCTCACCCGCCCGCCCCGAGCACGCGAGGACCCTTGTCGAGCTCGGGGCCGCGCTGCGCCGCGCAGCCCACCGCCGCGATTCCCGCGAGCCGCTGCGCGAGGGCCTCGATCTGGCCCACCGCTGCGGCGCCGTGGCCGTCGCCGCCCGGGCACAGGAGGAGCTCGCCGCGGCCGGCGCGAGGCCGCGGCGGCTCGAGCTGACCGGGCGTCGAGTCCCTCACCCCCAGCGAGCGCCGGATCGCCGCGATGGCCGCCGAGGGCTCAGAGCAACCCGCAGATCGCCCAGTCCCTCTTCCTCACCAGACGCACCGTCGAGATGCACCTGACCAACGCATACCGCAAGCTCGACATCAGCTCCCGCGCCGAGCTGCCGGAAGCTCTGGGCGAAGCCGGCTGACCGAGATCAGGGCCTCCGCCGGCGCTTCTGCCCGACCGCCCGGACCAGCTGCGCCTTGCCCATCTTCGAGCGGCCGTCGACCCCCAGCCGCGCGGCCTCGCGCCGCAGCTCGGGAACCGTCATCGCGCCGGCGCCGCTGCCGGTCCCCTTGGTCGCCCCGCGCTTGCGCGCCGCCGCCTTGGCGCCCTCACGGCCCAGGGCCGTCCGCGTCCGCTTGGGAAGCTTGGTGATCGTCTTCTTCCTGCGGGCGCCCGCCTGAGCTTTCTTGACATTGCGCTTCGCCGTGCGTCGCTGCTTCGTCGTCGCCATTCCCTGCTCCTTTCGTCCACTTCGGGCTTGGGGACGGGTACCCGTCGCCTCAGCGGTCAAACGGGCTCGGGTCCGTGCGGCGCTAGCGGACATACTGCAATTGATGACGTAGCCGCCGATCAGAGGAAAGGGAACGCATGCTCGGAGAGCATCCGATCGACGTCGTCCTGCTTGCCAAAGACCTCGAGACCTCAAAGGATTTCTATGCCGGCAAGCTCGGCCTCGAGGTCGCCATCGAGACCGACGCCGAGATCATCTACAAGTGCGGCGGGGACAGCCTCCTGGCGGTGACCAAGAGCACCACCGGCACCTCCGACGAACAGACACAGGCCCAGTGGCGGGTCGACGATCTGGCAGCGGAGCTGGCTGAGCTGCGATCCCGGGGCGTGGAGATCCAGGAGTACGACACCCCCGAGCTGAAAACAGCTGACGGGATTGCGGATCTCGGCGCCGCCCTGGTGGCGTGGATCATCGACCCGCACGGGAACGCCCTCGCGATCGTGCAGGTGAAGGGCTGAAGCTCTTCCGCCCCCTACTCCCCGGCTCGCTCTCGCAAGCCCAGGTTGCCGGCCTAGCTAATCTGGCGACAAGACGCGACGAGAGGATCGAATGGACGACAGCTCGCTACTCGACAGCATCGAACAGCTGGTGAAGGAGGAGCGGGAGCTGCTGGACTCTGGGCAGGGAAAGGGGCCCGATCCCGCTCGGGACGAGCGGCTCCAAGAGCTGAAGGTCGCCCTGGACCGCTGCTGGGATCTGCTCCGACAGCGTCGCGGAGAGGAGGAGTTTGGACGCGACCCCGACCAGGCGTCAATCCGCGACCCGGAGACCGTCGAGGGATATGAGCAGTAGCGAGCACGACTCGTCCTAGCTATGGAGCCGCTCGACGAGGCCGTCGATCACGTTCGCGGCTCGCCGGCGGGTCGTCTCATCGTCGAGTACGGCGACTATGAATGCCCCTACTCGCGACAGGCCTTTCAGGCGATCGAGCGGCTGGAGGAGCGCCTGGGCGACGACCTGCGATTTGCCTTCCGCCACTACCCCTTGACCGAGATTCATCCGCATGCTCTTGCGGCCTCCAGGGCGGCGGAGGCCGCTGCGCTTCAAGGTCGGTTCTGGGAGATGCACAAGCTGCTCTTCCAACGCCAGAAGGCGCTTGAAGATGACGACTTGCGCAGGTACGCGGACCGGCTCGGACTTGACGCAGAGGTGTTCGACGGCGATCGGGAAAGCGCCGGCGTTCTCGAGCGCGTCGATCGCGATGTCCAAAGCGGGATCGCCTCCGGGGAGGTACACGGCACGCCAACGCTGTTCATCAACGGCGTGGTCCACCGCGGCGCCTACGACGTTGCCACGTTGCTGACAGCGCTGACACGATGAGCTAGGCGACGACTGGGCCTGCTTTGCATGAAAGCGAGCGTTTTATGGATGGCATGCTGGCCCTGGGATTTGGCGGGTTACCCGTCATATGCGCGAGTAAGCCGCCAATCCCGGGGCCTGTCACGTTTCGGATGGAGAGCGATAGCCGCTTCCGTCCTAAGCGGCGGTCGGAGGGCGCTCTAGTCAGCCCACCAGTCGCGCTGGCCCTCGACGTCTTCGCGCCGAGCATCGCCGAGGCTGGGCGCGCCGATGACGATGATCTCGAGGCCATCCGGCCCGGCCTCGTAGCCTCGCCACGTACCGGGCGGGACGCGCACGGCGTCCCACTCGTTGAGCTCGACGATCTCGTCGTCGAGCTTCATGCGCCCGCTCCCGCGCACGACCACGTACACCTCCTCCTGCTTCTTGTGCGTGTGGCCGTACGGAAAGCGATAGCCGGGTGGCACGCGCTGGTAGCCCAGGCCGGATTGCTCGAGCTCGAGCGCCTCGGTCGCCAAGCGGAACTCCAGGTCCGGCGCCCCGTCGAAGTTGGACCCGACGTCCGGCAGGTCCTCCTTGAGGTTCCTGAGCGTGAACGGCACAGCCGCAATCCTACGGTGCCCACCTGGCTGCAGCCCCCGACCTGATTTGTCAGCGCCCCGGTGGCAAGACCCGCTTTCTATGCAATGCAATAGCTCTGGAATCTCCTCTAGGTCTGCCTGATCGCCTTCTGATGGGCCGGGGTGGACTCGAACCACCGACCTACGGATTATGAGTCCGCTGCTCTGACCAGCTGAGCTACCGGCCCGGGTGGAGCCAGGCGAGCCTAGCTCAGGGCGAGTCGAAGGCGATCGGGAGCTCGACGGGGCCCGTGTTGCCGCTCCGGGGGAGGGATCGCACCTCGCCGTCCGGGCGCGGGTCGCGCAGGCGGGCCGCCAGCAGCGGGCAGCGCCTCGCTCATGTCGCCGCGGGCCACGAAGTGGCCGATGCAGTGGTGGACCCCACCGCCGAAGCCGTAATGGCGGGGGCGCTCCTCGGCGGTGATGTCGAAGGCCGGCTCGGGGAAGGCGCGGGGGTCTGAGCCGGCGGCGCCCGAGAGCAGATGGATGGTGGTGCCCTTCGCGATCCCGAGGCCCTCGAACTCGATGTCCTCGAGCGCCTCGCGGGTGATCCAGGTGACCGTCGGGTTGACGCGCATGACCTCCTCGACCGCGGCGGCTCCCAGCTCCGGGCGCTCGCCGAGCAGCCGCCACTGGTCGGGGTGGGCCATGAAGGTCTGCATCGCCAGCCCGAGCTGGTTCCGGGTCGTGTCCATGCCGCCGAAGATCAGCAGCACGATCGAGACGCGCAGCTCGTCCTGCGTCAGGCGGTCCTCGTCGGCCTGGGCCTGGATCAGGGTGGTGACGAAGTCGTCGCGGGGCGCGTCGAGGCGCTCGGCGATCAGCTCGTCCGCGTAGCCATACAGGCCCTCCAGCCCGGCCTCGATTCGGTCGAGGTCCTGGGCGATCGTGACCCCTAGGAAGAGGCCGAGGTCGCTGGAGAGCTCGGCGAGCCGCTTCCACTCCTCCTCCGGGATACCGAGCATGGTCGCGATCACCCGCGCGGCGTATGGCTCGGCGAACTCCGAGACGAACTCGCAGCGCCCGCGCGGAGCGAAGGCGTCGATCAGCTCGGTTGCGAGCTCGCGGAAGCGCGGTGCCAGCCCGTTGACGAGCCCCGGCGTGAACGCCGGGTTCAGCAGCTTGCGCAGACGGCGGTGGTCGTCGCCCTCGAGGTTCAGGAGCGAGCGGTTCCACCAGTCCACCAGCGGTCCCGCTTCGACGCCGTTCAGCGCCGGCCAGGCCCAGCTTCCCTGGCGCAGGCGCCGGTCCTTCAGGAGCTGGCCGACCTCCTCGTAGCGCAGCACCGCGAGGCCGTAGTTGGTGCGGGCGTACCAGGATCGCTCCCTCGCCTCGGCGACCTGCGCGGAGTCGATCGCGAATGCCGGGTCCGAGAGGTCCAGATACGGGGCGGTCGCGGAAGCGGTCACCCCTGCACCGCTGTGGTCAGGGGAGCGCGACGAGCGCATCCGCGACCGACGGCGGCTCCGGGTCGCCCTTGGCCGCGGCGCGGGCGCCGACCTGGAACGCGTCCATGGAGTCCGACAGCTTTCCGGCGAGCCCGGCGTCGAGCGTGCCTTCCTTTTCGCTGGCGGAGAGCAGCTGCTCGGCGCGCTCGGCGAGGCGCCCCAGGCGCTCCTCCCCGATCACGAGCGCGGCGCCCTTGAGCCCGTGGACTTCGACCCTGAGCTCCTCGATCGCCTCGGCGTCGGGATTCGATCCCTTGGCCAGCTTCTTCAGCGACTTCTGCAGCGGCGGCACCCGGCGGTCGGCCTCCGCCGCGAGCATCTCGAGGAGCTCATCATCAGCCACAGCGCAAGTTCTACCCGAACGGGTGGCCCTGGGATTCGCCGCTAGGAGCTTGCGACCTGCGTCGACAGCCGCCTGCAGCTCCTCGACGCTGAAGGCGCCCTCGATCGCGGTGGTGATCGTGCCGTCGCGGTCGATCACGAACAGCCAGGGCTCGCTCGGCAGGTCGTAATCCTGAACCGGCGGACGGGAGCCCTTGTTGATGTCGTTGTCGTTGTAGATCTCCTGGTGGATGAAGGCGACGTCGTCGGGGCTGTCGCGCTTCACCTGCTCGGCCACGTCCACGACCGGGCCGCAGATGCGGCTCTGGCAGAGCTGCGGCGTCGCGAACAGGAGCACGACGGGCTGCTTGCCGAGCACGTCGGCGAGGTTGTCGTCGTGCATGCTCGACGGCGGCACGCGGGTGTCGATCTCCTCGAGATTCGGGTTTTCGGACGCGGTGTCGGTGTCGGTGACCGGCGCCTCGTCGCCCACGTCGGGCGGGTCGAACTCGCCGACCAGGCTGCCCGCCGGGACGAGGCTGCCGCCGTAGCCGTCGCCCTGGACGGTGAGGGCGCCGAAGATCCACTCGCCGGGCCGCTCGAGCGGGATGTCGGCGATGTAGACGACCGTCGCCGCATCGGGGTCATCGGCCGTCGTCTTCGCCCGGAAGGCGGCCTCGGTCTCCAGCGACTCGATGCGGGCCGGGAAGGGGCCGATGGCGGGGCCCTGGAGATTCTTGGGGGCGGCGTAGATCGCGACCTCGGCGTCGGGGATCGATTCATTGGAGAGGGTGAAGACGCCGAAGGAGAAGCGGTTCTCGCCACGGCGCAGGACGCGGGCCGCCGGCGTGAGCACGGGCCCATCCTCCGTCGCGGCGGAGAGGACCTGCTCCAGCGGGCGGCCGTCGGCGGCCGGGAAGTCGGACGCGGGCGGCGCCGGACGGGATGCCGACTCGGGCGAGTCGCCGTCGCCGTCTCCGTCGCCGCCGCAGGCGACGAGCAGCGTGGCCGCGAGCGCGACCGCCATCAGTCCCGTCAGGAAGCGCACCCGCGGCAGGATAGGGTGCGGCGCGAAGGCGAGCTAAAGGAGACGGGTTGGCTGAGAGAGCGGCACTGGTGACTGGCGGATCGAGCGGCATCGGGCTTGGGATCGCGAAGGCCCTGGCCGAGGACGGGTACGCGCTGACCATCTCCTCGCCGGCGGCCCGAGAAGCTGACCGCGACGGCCGAGGAGCTGCGGGCGGCCGGGCACGAGGTGGTGGACGTGGCCGCGAACATGGCCAGCGAGGAGGACCTGACCAAGGTCGTCGATACACATCGCGAGAAGTACGGGCGGATGGACGTGCTGATCAACAACGCCGGGGTCGGGATCGGCGAGGCGATGCACGAGCTGAGCACCAAGAAGGTGGACATCCAGCTCGACGTCAACCTGCGGGCGATCATCCTGGTGACGCGCGAGTGCCTGCCGATGCTGCGCGAGGCGGGTGCAGAGCACGGCAAGGCGCTGATCGTCAACACCGCCTCTGTGGCGGGGAAGTCGCCGCAGCCCTGGCTGTCGGTCTATTCGGCGACGAAGGCGGCCGTGCTCGCCTGGAGCCAGTCGACCCAGAAGGAGGTCGCCGGACAGGGAATCGGGGTGACGGCGCTGGCGCCCGGGTTCGTGGACACGCCGATGACCGAGTTTGTGAAGGGGCAGGTCCCCGCCGAGGAGATGATCAAGACCACCGACATCGCGGAGGCGGTGCGGTTCCTGCTGAAGACGTCGAGGTACTGCGTCGTCCCGGAAATCGTCTTCCTGCGGCCCGAGGAGACGACCCAGGGCGGTTCGCCCTAGCCGCGCGGCGGCTCCGGATAGGCCGGGCCGCCGGCGGCGCTGCGGGCCTGGGCCTCGCCGCGGAAGATGCGCGCGCCGCGGCGCATGCCGGCGCGGGCGCCCACGTACCAGGCGATCTGGCGCATGAGCCCGAACCAGGCGTCCTCGACCCACTCGCGGCGACCGCGGCGCCGGGCCAGGAGGCGGAGGGTGATCGCCACCCCGCGGACCTGGGTACCGACGTCGCGCAGGCGGGGCGGCGGGCTGGGGCGGCCGTCGAGCGCCTGGTACTTGGCCGCGACCAGGCCGGCGCCGTAGGACCAGCCGAGTTGCTGGCGGAAGAAGCCGCGCTGGGTGGAGCGATGGCGATGGCGGGCGACGGCGTGCTCGGAGTAGGCCAGGCGCAGGGGGCTGCGCTCGCTGAAGCGGAGGCCCAGCTCGACGTCCTGGGCGCGGGGCATGCGGGTGTCGAAGGGTCCGATGGACTCGAAGACCTCGCGGCGGTAGGCGGCGTTGGCGGTGATCGCATAGGGCGGGTTGGAGTTGACGGCGTAGCGCTGCCACTCGCCCAGCATGCGGACGGCCTGGCGCTCGGCGAGCGTGGTCCCCGGCAGGTGGCGGAGCTCGCCGGCGACGCATCCGACCTCGGGATCCTGGAAGGGTCGGGCCAGCTCGGCGAGCCAGGCGGGGTCGGCGAGGCAATCGCCGTCGATGAAGGCGAAGACGTCCCCCCTTCCCTCGGCGATGCCGCGGTTGCGGGCGAAGGAGACGCCGCGCCGCGGCTCGCTCAGGAGGCGGACCGGGTGGCGGGCGACGACCTCGGCGGTGGCGTCGGTGGATCCGTTGTCGATGACCAGGACCTCGTGACGGTCGGGCGGGTAGTCGCAGGCGAGGATCGAGGCGATGCAGTCATCGATCAAGCCCGCGCCGTTGCGGACGGGGACTACGACGGAGATGAATGGGAGCTCAGACCGACGCCGGTCGGGCGGATGCTGATTTGGCGTGGGCCTCGACGGCGCCGGGGTCATCGGCGCTGACGTTAGCCGCGAACTCGTTGCTGGCGCGCTGGAGGAGTTCCTCGATGGTGATGTCCGTCTGCTCGCCGGCCTCCGCCTCGGCGGCGGCGCGTCGGGACGCCTGCACGTCTCGGACCTCGTCGGCCAGTGGCCGGGCGGCCCAGGGGGACGTGCCGCCGTGCTCGGGCGGCGCGAAGCCCTCGCGGATCAGGGCGACCTCGAGGTAGCCGCGCAGGGTGCGGACCTCGCGTGCGGATGCGCGGCGAGGGCGCTTGGCGCCCGTGAAGGCGTCCCAGGCCTTGGCGAAGGTGCCGAAGTCGGTGCGGCCGCCGTTCCGGTGGGCCGCCAGCATCGGGCAGACGCCGCCGCGCTTGTCGGTGTAGGCGCCGACGATGACGCGGTTCGCGCGGATGCCCTCGAGCATGGCCCGCTTCGTGTGCGCGGGCAGCGCCTCGACCGCGCGGCGCAGGCGGTGGGCGTTGCCGCGTCGGTTCCTCATTGTGGTCAGAGCCATCGGGACAGGGGATACCGGGTGGGTGGCGCGGCGGCGGGATTTTGCGGTCATCTGGGACGCTTGCGGCGTGGGCAGGAGCCGAGAACAGCTGCGCTTCGTCGTCGCCGCCTTCGGCGACGCCGGGCACGCCTTCCCCGCAATCGCGCTCGCGCGCGAATTGCAGGGGCGCGGGCACGACGTGCTGGTGGAGAGCTGGGAGAAGTGGCAGCACGCGGTCGAGGGTGAGGGGCTGCGGTTCGAGGCCGCGCAGCAGTACATGGTCTTCCCTCCTCCCGGCCCCGACACGCCGCAGGGGCAGATCGTGGCGCGGGCCGCGCGGGCGCTGGCGGACCTGATGGGTGAGTTCGCGCCCGACCTGGTGGTCGGCGACATCCTCACCCGCGCGCCGGCGCTGGCGGCCGAGGTGGCGGGTGTGCCGGGCGCAACGCTCATCCCCCACGTCCATCCGGTGCAGCAGCCCGGGCAGCCGATGTACTCGATGGGGTTCCAGCCCGCCCGGACGCCGCTGGGCCGCGCCGGGTGGCGCGCGACGATGCCGCTGCTGAACGTGGGCCTGCGACAGGGACGGAACGAGCTCAACGAAACGCGCGAGCGCCTCGGCCTCCCGCCCCAGGACCGCTTCCACGGGGGGATCAGCGAGCTGCTGGCGATCGTCGCGACGTTCCCCCAGCTCGAGTACCCGCGCCGGTGGCCGTCATACGCCCACGTGACGGGGCCGCTCTTCTTCGAGCTGCCCGCCGAGGGGGTCGCCATCCCCGAGGGGGATGGGCCGCTCGTGGTGGTCGCGCCCTCGACAGCGCAGGACCCCGAGTGCGAGATGCTGCGCGCCGCGCTGGAGGGACTGGCCGAGGAGTCGGTGCGGGTGCTGGCGACGACCAACAGGCGCGTGCCCGAGCAGCCGATCGAGGTGCCGGACAACGCGGTGCTGGTGGATTGGCTGCCCTACTCGGAGGCGATGTCGGCGGCCGACCTGGTCATCTCCCACGGAGGGCACGGCACCGTGGTGCGGGCGCTGTCGCTGGGAGCGCCGGTACTCGTCTGCCCCGCCGTGGGGGACATGGCGGAGAACGGGGCGCGGGTCGAATGGTCCGGCGCCGGCCTCTCCCTCCCCCGCCGTCTGCTCTCGCCACGAGGGATCCGGCTGGCGGCTGCGTCGAATTCTCGGCGACCCGTCCTACCGGGAGCGCGCAGGCAGAGCCATCCAAGACTGGTCGCAGCGCCAACGACGGCGCGGCGCAGAGCGGCGGATTTGGCTGAGGAAGCCGCCAGAAATGCGTCGAGCCGACTCGCCCCGGCACGAGGCCGCAGCTCGCACCGAGCTCCGAGTGCGCTTCTACAACGCCACACCTAGCGGCTCACGAGTCGCGAGCAGCGGTCCCCCGTGTTGCTACCCCGGAACTCGCGTTAATCAAGGAGTCCTGGTTCGAGTCCAGGCGGCGGAGTTTCGAAGCAACATTAGCTCGCCGGTTCGGTGGGAACGACTCGCGCATCCACCCTCCACCTCGGCATGGCAATTCGCGCATAGGAGCACGCACTTCGCGGCCTCGCTCTGAACCTCAGCAAACGACCGCGTCACTCCCTCGCGACTGATCGTGAACTCCTTGTCGGCCGGTTCGGTGATGGTGGAACTGAAGTGCTCCGGGATAGGCGTCGTAGCCGCATAGCGAGCATGCGCCGCCCGCAGCTTCGACCAACCGTCGCTTTGCCCTTCGTCGCCACTCCGACACCGCTGTCCTGCCTGCATTTCATGCACCGGTAGCAGCCCCTCCCCTCAAGGACAAAGGTGGTGTCCCCGTGATGTGCGCAGCGGGATTCGATGAACTCGTCCCTCGCGTTCCCGTGCCGACTCGAGCTCGGCGGCGGCGGAGGCCCATTCCTCTGGTGTTCAGCCGATATTTCTGCACCCAGTAGCGGACCGTCGGACAACTGCGATCAACGCGATCCGCGATCTGCCTCAACGACAGCCCTGCGGAGACAAGTTCCGTGAGCGTGTCCCGTGGGATCCCGCCGCGGTTTGCGTGCTTCCCCTGGTTGGTCGGAGTCAGACCATGTTTCTTTAGGTGGTAGCTGACGGTCGAGGGCGCGCGACCGACCCGCGCGCCGATCTGCTCCAAGGAGAGGCGCTCCGCCAAGCATTGCTCCAAGAACTCTTTCGTCATTTCCAGGCATTTTCTACCTAGGGCGGTGTGCCGGAAAGCGCGCTGAGAGTGACTAAAGGTGCGCGGGTGGGGCTACGCGCCGATGGACTCGGCGTGGGAGATGCGGTCTCGGAGCTCGGCTCGTTCGCGGATCAGGCGGGCTCGCTCGTCGTCGGCGCCGGCCTGCTGGGCCGCGGTGATCCCCTTCTCCAAGCGCTCCTGCTCAAGCAGCATGAAGTTCAGCTCCATCGCTCCCTCGGACGCGGGTTCGCGGGACGCGGTCATCACGAGCTCGGTGATCAGCGAGGTCAGCTGCTGGTCGTCGCGCGGCAGGCCGCCGGCGGGGTCGTCGAGGTGGTCGCGAAGCCAGGCCAGCGCGGTCGCGCCGCCGGGGGTCATGTGCTCCTCGCGGAGCCGCTCGATGAACTCTCTCCCCCGTTTCGGGTCCGAGATGCACATCGCCAGCAGCGCCCGCTCGCGGGCCTCGCGTGGAGTCAGTGGCGCCCTCTCGACCGGGGACTCCCGCTCAGGCTCATTGACCCTGCTTGCGACCTCCTGGACCGGTCTTGCGGTCCGGACCCGTTCTCTGACCAAGCTTGGGTCGATGCTGAGCCGATCCGAAACCTTTCGGATTGACTCGTCAAACCTGACGGAACCCTCCGCGGGCTTGAGGATCTGGCCGACCTCATCCATTGCCCGGTCTCTGCCCGCGGGAGTGGCGGTGTCAGCGCGCCCGAGTACGACGGTCACCTGAAAGCTGACCACGTCAACCGCGCCGTCGACGAGCTCAACAAATCGCTCCATATGTCCGGCCGCGAGCATGTCGGCCGGGTCGGCGTCCTCGGGCATCGCCGCGACCCGCAGGTCCATCCCGCGGTCGCCGGCCACCCTCTGCGCCCGGATCATCGCGTCCGCCCCCGCGCGGTCAGCGTCGAGCGCCAGCACGACCGTCTCGGTCAGACCGCCGAGCGTCTTCAGCTGTTCCGGCGTGATAGCCGTGCCCATGATCGCGACCGCCTCGGTGATCCCCGCCTGGTGCAGCGCGATCACGTCCGTGTAGCCCTCGACGACGATCGCCCGCTTCGCCTTCGCGATCTCCGAGCGGGCGAGGTCGATGCCGTACAGCAGGTGCCCCTTGCGGTACAGGTCGCCCTCGGGCGAGTTCACGTACTTCGCCTTCTCCTCGGGCCGCTGCGCCCGCGCCCCGAAGCCCAGCACGCGTCCGCGCTGGTCGCGGATCGGGAACATGATCCGCTGGCGGAAGTAGTCATAGGGCCCGCGCTTGTTGCGCCGCAGCAGGCCCGCGTCGAACAGCTCCTCGAGCTTGAATCCCGCGCTCTGTCCCCCCAGCAGCACCGCGTCCCAGCGGTTGGGCGCGAAGCCGACGCCGAAGCGACGCAGCGCCTCTTCCTCGAGCCCGCGTTCGGCCAGGTAGGCGCGCGCCCGCACCGCCTCCCGCTTTTCACCCTCCCACAGGTACTTGACGTAGAACTGCGAGGTCCGCTCCAGCAGCTCGTAGAGACGGGCGCGCTTGCGGCGGGCCGCCTCGGCTCGCGGGTCCTCGGCCTCCCGCTCCAACTCGACCCCGTAGCGCTCGGCAACCGACTCGACCGCCTCGGGGAAGCTCAGCCCCTCCTTCTCCTCGACGAAGCTGAAGAGGTCGCCGCTGGCCTCGCAGCCGAAGCAGTAGTAGAGCTTGTCCAGCGGATTCACCTTGAACGAGGGCGTGCTCTCGTCGTGGAACGGGCACAGCCCCCACCAGTCCTTGCCGCGCTGGCGCAGGTCGGTGAAGGCCGAGACCACCTCGACCATGTCGGCCGCGTCCTTGACGCGATCCACCGAGTCCTTGCTGAACCGGGCCATCCCCCTCAATCTCTCACGGGGCGCGGCGTCCCGGCCCGCTCACGCGCCCAACTCCCCGGAGGCTGCGAGGTTCTCGTAGGTCGTCAGGCAGTAGCGATCGGTCATCCCCGCCACGTAGTCGGTCACCCGCTGGACCGGGTCGGCGCCCGGGTCCGGCGCCGGAAGCTCCTCGGGGTGGGCCACGTAGTGGGCGAAGAGCGCGCTCAGCGCCTCCCGCGCCCGCTCCTGCTCGCCCCGCGCCTCCGCCCCCAGATACACGCGGTCGAACATGAACTTCCGCAACCGCAGCATCGCGCCGCCCACCTCCTCGCTTTGGGTGATGTCGCCGGCCGCGCGCGAGCGCTCGACCATGTCCTGCACCAGCGCGTCGACCCTCTCCGGCCCGGTCGCCCCCAGCAACTCGATCTCGGGGGCGGGCAGGTCGGACTCGGAGATGATCCCCGCCCGCACCGCGTCGTCGATGTCGTGGTTTATGTAGGCCACCCGGTCCACGATCCGCACCAGCCGCCCCTCCAGCGTCCCCGGCTTCTCGGGACCCGTGTGGCGCAGGATCCCGTCCCGGACCTGCTCGGTCAGGTTGAGGCCGGGCCCGTCGCGGCCCTCCTCCACCACCTCGACGACCCGCAGGGAGTGCTCGTTGTGGCGGAACCCGCCGCCGTGCTCGCGCAGGGCCTCGTCCAGCACCTCCTCGCCGATGTGCCCGAAGGGCGGATGGCCGAGGTCGTGGCCCAGCCCCACCGCCTCGGTCAGGTCCTCGTTCAGCCCCAGAGCCCGGGCGACGGTGCGCGAGATGATGCAGGCCTCCAGCGTGTGCGTGAGGCGGGTCCGGTAGTGGTCGCCTTCGGGCGCCACGAACACCTGCGTCTTGTGCTTCAGGCGCCGGAACGCCTTCGAGTGCACGATCCGGTCGCGGTCCCGCTGGAAAGGCGTCCGCACCGGGCTGTCCGGCTCGGGCACGACGCGCAGCGCCGGATAGGAGCGCGTCGCCGGCTCCCACAGGTACTCGGCCTCCCAGGAGCGGACCCGGTCCTCGAAGGTCTCTGTCGCCGGAGTCGCCATCCCTCCAAACCTAGCCGTCGGAATCAGACGCAGCGGCGGCCTGGGCCGCCGCCACCCGCGCGATCGGCACGCGGTAGGGCGAGCAGCTCACATAGTCCAGCCCCACGCGGTCGAAGAAGGCGACCGAGTCGGGGTCGCCGCCGTGCTCGCCGCACACCCCCACCTTCAGGTCCGGCTTCGCCTCGCGCCCGCGCTTTGTCCCCACCGCCACCAGCTCCCCCACCCCGGGCTCGTCGATCGTCTCGAAGGGGCTGCGGTCGATGATCCCCTCCTCGACGTAGCGGCCGAGGAACTTGGCCTCGACGTCGTCCCGCGACAGCCCGATCGCGGTCTGCGTCAGGTCGTTGGTGCCGAAGCTGAGGAAGTCCGCGTGCCGCGCGATGCGGTCGGCGACCAGGCACGCCCGCGGCAGCTCCAGCATCGTCCCGATCGAGTACGGCACCTCGGCGCCGCCCGCCTCGAGCGCCTCGGCGGCGACCCGCACGATCCGCTCGCGCACCCGCTCGAGCTCGGTCTCGTAGGCGATCAGCGGGACCATGATCTCGACCTCGGGCTGCTCGCCGCCGCCAGCCGCGACGGCCGCCGCCGCCTCGACGATCGCCCTCACCTGCATCTCGTAGATCGGCGGGTACAGGACGGCCAGCCGAACCCCCCGTGTGCCAAGCATCGGGTTCGACTCCTGCAGCTCGCGCACGAGCTGCGCCGACTCCGGTTGCTCCTGTTCGAAGTGCTCGACCGGGAGGAACTCGTGCAGCGGCGGGTCGAGCAACCGGATCGTCACCGGCAGCCCGGTCATCTCGGCGAAGATCCCCTCGAAGTCGGCCCGCTGTAGGTCCTTGAGAGCCGCCAGCGCCGAGCGGAACCGCTGGTCCACCTCCTGGACGCTTCCCTCCTCGCCGTCATCGCCCAGGTGCGCGCGGCGCCACTCCTCGGCGGCCAGGAACATCTCCTTGACCAGACGGTCGCGGTCTGCGCCGAAGAACATGTGCTCGGTGCGGCAGAGCCCGATCCCCTCGGCCCCGAACGCGCGCGCCTTCGCCGCGTCCTTGGGGTTGTCGGCGTTGGCGCGCACCCTGAGGCGCCGCAGCTCGTCGGCCCACCCCAGCACCGTCTGGAACTCGTGGGAGATCTCGGGCTCGATCAGCGGCACGTCGTCCAGCGTGATCGCGCCCGTGGATCCGTCGATCGCGATCGTCTGCCCCGCCTTCAGGTCATGCCCGTTCACGTGGACGATGCCCTGGTCCAGGTCGATGTCCAGCTCCGAGGCTCCGCAGACGCAGGGCCGGCCCATCCCCCTCGCCACCAGCGCCGCGTGCGAGGCCTTGCCTCCCTCCGAGGTCAGGATCCCGCGCGCCGCAGCGAAACCGGCGACGTCCTCCGCCTCGGTGAAGGGCCGCACCAGGATCACCTCCTCCCCGGCGCCTCCCCGCTCGACCGCCTCGTCGGCGCTGAAGACGATCGCGCCGCGGGCCGCCCCGGGCGATGCCGCCACCCCGCGCGTCAGCACCTCGTACTCGCGCGAGGGATCGAAGGTCGGATGCAGCAGCGCGTCGAGCGACCCGGCGTCGATCGTCAGCAGCGCGCCGCCCTTGTCCAGCAGCCCCTCGCCGGCCGCGTCAACCGCGAACCGCACCGCGGCCTGCGCGGGCCGCTTCGCGGCCCGCGTCTGAAGCAGGTACAGCCGCCCTTCCTCCACCGTGAACTCCGTGTCCTGCATGTCGCGGTAGTGGCGCTCGAGGGTCCCCAGCGCCTCGAGCAGCTCGCGGTGGGCATCCGGCAGCGCGCGCGACATCTCGTCGAGGCCCTGGGTGTTTCGCACGCCCGAGACCACGTCCTCGCCCTGGGCGTTGAGCAGGAAGTCGCCGGAGGGCTCGGGCGCGCCTGTGATCTCGTCGCGGCTGAAGGCGACCCCCGAGCCCGAGTCCTCGCCCTTGTTGCCGAACACCATCTGCTGCACGTTCACCGCGGTCCCCCAGCTCTCGGGGATCCCGTTCAGCCGCCGGTACTCGACCGCCCGCTTTCCCTTCCAGGAGTCGAAGACCGCCCGGATGGCCAGGTCGAGCTGCGCGCGGGGATCCTCCGGGAACTCCTCCCCGGTCCGCTCGCGGTAGATCTCGCGGAACCGGTCCGTCAACGCACGCAGGTCCTCGGCCCCGAGCTCGGTGTCCAGCTCGACGCCGGCCTCGCGCTTGGCCTCGGCGATCGCGTCCTCGTAGACGTCGCCGGGGACCTCGCGGACCACGTTGCCGAACATCTGCACCAGCCGCCGGTGAGAGTCGCGGGCGAAGCGCTCGTTCCCTGTGCGCTCCGCGAGCCCCTCCACCGAGGAGTCATTGAGGCCGAGGTTGAGGACGGTGTCGAGCATCCCGGGCATCGAGACCCTGGCCCCCGACCTCACCGAGACCAGCAGGGGGTCCGCGGCGTCGCCGAGGCGCTTGCCGGCCTGTTGCTCGAGCCGCGCCAGGGCCTCGTCCACCTGAGCGTCGAGACCGGGCGGCATCTCCCCCTCCCCGCCGCCTTCTTGACCCCTCATATAGGCGACGCAGGCCTCGGTCGAGATCGTGAAGCCGGCGGGGACCCGCTCGGGGCCCAGCACCCGCGTCATCTCGGCCAGGTTCGCGCCCTTGCCGCCGAGCAGGTCGCGCATCTCGCGCGAGCCCTCTGCGAACTCGTACACGTACTTGGGTTCGGCGGCCACGCTCTCGCGCTGACTATAGGCTCCCTCCGGTGGCTGAGACGGCACTGATAACGGGCGCGTCCTCGGGCATCGGCGAGCAGTTCGCGAGGCAGCTCGCCGCCCGCGGCTACGAGCTCGTCCTCGTCGCCCGCCGCGAGGAGCGGCTGCGGAGGCTCGCCGAGGAGCTCCCGACGACGGCCCACGTCGTCGCCTGCGACCTGGCCAGCGAGGCCCCCGAGCTGTTCGGGAGAGTCGAGCAGCTCGGCGTCCAGGTGGACCTGCTGGTCAACAACGCCGGCTTCGGGCTGCGCGGGCGCTTCAGCGAGCTGCCGGTCGAGCGCCAGGCCGAGATGGTGCGGGTCAACTGCGAGGCGGTGGTGACCCTGACCGGCGCCTTCCTCCCCGGCCAGCTCGAGCGCCGCCGCGGCGGCGTCATCACCGTCGCCTCCACCGCCGGGATGCAGCCCCTCCCCTACGAGGCGGTCTACGGCGCCTCGAAGGCGTTCGCGCTCAACTTCACCGAGGCCCTCCACGCCGAGCTCAAGGGCACGGGCGTGAAGGCGCTCGCGGTCAACCCCGGGCCGGTCCCGACCGAGTGGCAGCAGGTGGCCGGCTACGACGCCGTCGGCGGCGAGATGATGCCCGGGGCGATCGAGGCCGACCAGGTCGTGCGCGAGGCGCTCGACGCCTATGACCGCGGCAAGCGCTCGATGGTCCCCGGCCGCTTCTTCCGCAACTTCATGCGAATCAACGCCCCCGCCCCACGCGCGATCAAGATCGCCGTCTCGGAGCGGATGTACCGGCCGAAGTGAGCGACCCGGTCTCCATCGAGCGCTTCGACTCGCCCGCCGAGAAGCGCGAGTTCGAGAAGGGCACGTTCGAGCTGGTCCGCATCGGCGGCATGACCGTCGGCCGCGCCACCTATGAGCCTGGCTGGAAGTGGTCGGAGCACATCGGCCCCTCGGCCGGCACCGACAGCTGCGAGGTTGAACACATTGGATTGGTGGTCTCCGGCCAGGCGATGGTGAAGATGGACGACGGCACCGAGCTGGTGATGAAGCCCGGCGACCTCTTCCACGTCCCGCCCGGCCACGACTCATGGGTCGTCGGCGACGAGCCCTACGTCTCGCTCCACTTCCTGGGCGCGGACGCCTACGCCGCCGAGTAGCACCTATTCGGACAGACCCGCGGCGCGCACCGCCTCGTCGCGATCGCCGTATCCCTCGCCCCGGACCACGAGCCCGTCGCGGACCGTCCACACGTGGCCGATGCTGATGTCGACTCCCGCCCCGCTCGCCCGACCCCGCGCGGTGACTCTGATGAAGGCAACGACCCTGTCGCCGGCCTCCGAGAGGCGCTCCACCTCAATACGAACGTCGTCGAACATCTCCGCCTGGTCCCGGAAGAAGCTCAGCACGGCCTCGCGCCCGCGGCGCGGCGCCATTCCCAAGCGGGGATCGGAGATCCACTCGGCGTCGGGATGCGTCAATGCTTCGCCTCGCTCGAAGTCGCGCTCGTTCATCGCCTGATAGAGCGCTCGGACGACCTCGACGTTTCCCTCGGACATCGGGCGCAGTATCCCGCGCCCGATGCCCGGTGGGTCGCAATGCGGAACTATGCCGCGGCGCGCAGCTGCACGTGGGCGTGGTGCTCGAGCGTCTCGGTCACGGCGCGGTCCGAGAGCGTGGCGACCTGGCGCTCGGCCGGCGGCGCCTCGGAGAGGGGGCGCGCCAGGGCCTCGACCATGAAGCGGTGGGCCTGCTCGGTGAAGGGGAAGCCGTCGCCCTCGCAGCTCGAGCAGACGACGCCGCCCGCCGCGCCCGAGAAGGCGCTCAGGTGGTCGGTCTCGCCGCAGCGCGCGCAGCTCGCCAGCTCGGGGGTGAAGCCGGCGGCCAGCGCCAGCTTCAGCCGGAAGGCGAGGGCCGGGCCGGGCTCGCTGGCCGACGCCGGGTCAGCGTCGAGCAGCGCCAGGTAGTTGCAGAGCAGGTTGTAGGCGGGCTCGTTCGGCTCACCCTCGCCGAACAGGCGCAGGACCGCGTCGCACCCCCGCCCGGCGGCCATCAGCGCCCCTCCGTCCGACCGCAGCCGCCCGTAGCCGTCCACCGTCGAGGCGCCGGTCACCGTCACGAGCTCCCCCCGCCCCTCGTACAGGACCAGGTCGAGCCGGAAGAACGGCTCCAGCCTGCCCCCGAACCGCGACTTCGGCCGCCGCGACCCCTTGGCGATCGCCCCGATCCTCCCCCGCGTCGCGGAGTAGAGATGCAGGATCCGATCCGCCTCGCCGTAGCGGATGCTGCGCAGCACCACCGCCTGGGTCTTGAACGATCCGGGCACGAACGGACAGGGTCACCCACCGCTCGGACGGGACTAGGCCGAACCCGCCTGGCGGACCGCGTCGCGGATCGCGGCGGCGGCGGCCGTCGCCGCGGCGGCGCCGATCTGCATCGCGGCGAAGGGACGGCTCTCGCCTGAGCCCGAGGCAAGGCAGAAGACGACGTCCCCGTCCACGGGGGTGAAGGTCGGGTCGACGGCGCGGGCGATGCCGGCGGTGGCCGCGCGGGCGACCATGCCGCACTCGCGCTTGTCGAGGTTGGCGTCGGTGCAGATGCAGACGAGGGTGGTGTTGCCCTCGGGCGCCCTCAGGTCGGATGCCTGGGGAAGCGGGACCTCCTCCTGGGCAATCAGGACCTCGGCGCCGTTGACGACCTCGCCCTCGGCGTCGCGGGCGCCGACCAGGATCGAGCCGTCCTCGGCAAGGATGTCGCCGGCGGCATTGACGGCCGCCAGGGCGGCGACCGTTTCGCCGGCGCCCGTGCGGAGCGCCGCGTAGCCGAAGCCTCCCTGCGATGCGCCCCCCCGGCCCAGGACCTTGGCGACGGTGGCGCCGGTCCCCACCCCGACGGCGCCGCGCCCCGGGACGCCGGGGGCGGCCGCGTCGCAGGCGGCATAGCCGTGATCGGGTCCGGGGCGGGCCTTCGGGTCGCCGCTGGCGACGTCGAAGACGACCGCGGTGGGGACGAGCGGAACCGGCCCAGCCGGCGTCCAGGTGCCGCGCTCGCGCTCCTCGAGCCAGCGCGAGACCCCGTCCGCCGCGGCGATCCCGAAGGCGCTGCCGCCGGTCATGAGGACGGCGGTCGGTCCGTCGGAGCGGCTGAGCGGGTTCATGCCGTCGGTCTCGCGGGTTCCGGGGCCGCCGCCCATCACCCAGATACCTCCCCGCGCCCCCTCGGGCGGCAGCACGACCGTGCAGCCGGTCATCCCGACCGGATCGGACCAGTGGCCGACCGCGAAGCCGTCAGGCGGCGGTGGTGGCTCGCTCACGCGGCCGCCGTGCGCTTCGCCCGCTTGCGGCGGCGCGGCCGCTTGCGCAGCCTCACCTGGCAGGACGGGCAGAAGTACGTCGAGCGCCCGCCAACCACGATCCGCTCGATCGTGCCGTCGCCGCGCGGGCACGGCTGCCCCTCGCGGGTGTGGACCAGGAATTCGTCCTGCATGCTCCCGCGCTCGCCGCGCGCGTCGCGGTAGTCGTCGATGCTGGCGCCTCCCTCGGCAAGCCCGGCCTCCAGCGCCTCGGTGATCCCTTCCACCAGAGCCTCGCAATGCTCCGGCTTCATCGACCCCGCGGGCGAGAGCGGGTGGAGCTCGGCTCGGTGGAGCGCCTCGTCGGCGTAGATGTTGCCGATCCCGGCAACCCCGGTCTGCGTCAGCAGGAAGGACTTGAGCGGGGCCTTGCGGCCCGCGGCCATCCGGCACAGCGCCTCCGGCGTGAGCTCGTCCGAGAGCGGCTCGATCCCGACGCGCATGGTCAGGTACTGCTCGAGCTCGTCGCCCTGCAGCGCGACCAGCGTGCCGAAGCGGCGCACGTCGGTGAACAGCAGCTCCGAGCCGTCGTCAAGCTCCATGCGCAGTCGCAGGTGGCGCAGCGCGGTCGAGGACTCATACAGGCGCGGCCCGCCCAGGCGCGGGTCCGTCTCCATCAGGTCCGCGACCTGCTCCCCGGCGTCGGCAGGGCGCAGCAGCAGGTTGCCGGTCATCCGCAGGTGAAGCGCAATCGTGACGTCGCCCTCCAGGCTCAGCAGCAGGTACTTGCCGCGGCGGGCCACGGACTCGATCCGCCGCCCCGCGATGCGGCGAGCGACGGGCTCGGGCGGATGCGGCCGTGTGAGCCGCTCGTCGAGGATCTCGGCCGAGTCGATCCGCCGCCCGGTCACCTCGGGCGCGAGCTGGCGCCGAATCGTCTCGACCTCGGGCAGCTCGGGCATGCCCCAAGGCTATCTCCGAGCTAGTCCCGAGCCCTCGGATGCGCCGAGAAGTAGACCTCCTTCAGCTCCTCGCCCGAGAGGTGGGTGTAGAGCTGGGTGGTCGAGAGGTCCGCGTGGCCCAGCATCTCCTGGACCGAGCGCAGGTCGCAGCCGCCGGTCAGCAGGTGCGTGGCGAACGAGTGGCGCAGGGTGTGCGGGCTCATCCGCCCGGCAAGGCCGGCGCTTTCGGCGTACCCGAGCACGATCTTGTAGAGCCCCTGGCGGGAGAGCGGGCCGCCGCGGAAGTTGAGGAAAAGCTTGCGCTCGTCGTGCTCGCGCACCAGCGCCGGGCGTCCCGAGCGCAGGTATACGCTCGCCGCCGCCACCGCCTTGCGGCCGACGGGGACCAGGCGCTCCTTGGAGCCCTTACCCCGGGCGCGGAGCACGCCGGCCTCGAGGTCGACGTCCCCGAGCTCGAGCGAGATCGTCTCGGACGCGCGCAGGCCGGACGCGTACATCAACTCCAGCAGGGCCCGGTCGCGGAGGTCGGTGGGCTCGCTACCGCGCGGCTGGGCAAGAAGCTTCTGGACCTCGGCGTAGCTCAGGACCTCGGGCAGCTTGCGCCCGCGACGCGGGGTGGCGAGCTGCGCGGCCGGGTCGTCGGAGATCAGCTCCTCGCGGCGCAGGTGGCGGTAGAACGAGCGCAGGCAGGCGGCCTTGCGGTTGATCGTCGCCGTCGAGCAGGGCTTGGCCCCGTTTCCGTCACCTTCGGCGAGGCCGGCGAGGAAGTCGGAGAGGTCACGCGCGGTGGCCTCGGTCGCCTCACGCTCGCGGGCCGCCAGGAACGCCCCGAACTGCAACAGGTCGGTGCGGTAGGCGGAGAGCGTGTTGCGCGAGAGGCCGCGCTCGAACTCCAGGTGCGCGAGGAAGTCGAGCACGAGCGCCTCGAAGCGGGGCGAGAGCGCGGGCGCGTCCTCGCCTGTGTTCAGCGTCGCTGTTGCCACCCTCCACCATTCGACGCCGTGGCGGGCGCTCCTACCCCTTGCGGCTAGAGCATCTGGCGCAGCATCAGCATGCCGACCAGCGAGGCCGAGTCGTGGCACTGCTCGATCGCGGAGTCGAGCTCCTCGAGCGGCATCCGCACGACCTCGATCCGCTCGTGGGGCTCGGGCTCGCCGGGCACGTCGTAGAGCTCGGTCGCGAGGAACAGGTGGCAGCGCTCGGTTGCGAATCCGGGGCTGGTGTAGAACCAGCGCAGCTCTCGCCAGTCGCCCGCCGCCTTGCCGATCTCCTCCGCGAGCTCGCGCTGCGCGCACTCCAGCGGGGTCTCGCCCTCCTTGTCGAGCTTGCCGGCGGGCAGCTCCAGCAGGGACGCCTCGCCGACGGGCTCGCGCGGCTGGCGCACCATGTAGAGGGAGTCGCCGTCGTGGGGGATGATCGCGACGGATCCCGGGTGCACCACGACCTGGCGGGTGTCGGTGGTGCCGTCCGGGTACTCGAATGTGTCCATCCGGACCGAGACGATCGGACCCTTGTGGACGAGCTTGCCTCCCACGCGCTCGATCCGGATCTCGTCGCTCGCGTCGCCGCTCATGAAGCCGAATCTTGCCGGGCCAGCGCTCCGAGCGCGTCGCCGGCCGCGAGCGCCGCGGCGAAGAACAGCCGATCCTCGGCCAACGCGCGGCCCATCGTCGTCACCGGCAGCCCGCTCGCCTCGTAGTCCTCGAGCGCGACCTCGCGCACCCAGATGTCATGACGGTCTCCGCACGCCTTGCGCAGACGATCGAGGACCGTGTCGCCGTCCCCACCCTCGGGGTCTCCGGTGGGCCAGTCCCTCTCGTCGACCTCCGGCACCGGGACGCGCACCGGCCCCAGCAGCATCCGCAGCACGGCCTCGGAGTGGTGGCTGAGCCCGCGGTGGCGCGGCCGCGGGTCTGCCGCGGACAGGCGGGGAGCCAGCAGCGTGGGCAATCCCAGGGCCAGCGCGGCGTGGGCGCTGTCGAGCGCGGCCATGCCGCCGTGGCCGAGGGCGCTGGCCGATCCCAGGATCCCGGGGCCCGGGCCGGCGATCGCGGCGTCCCAGCCCAGCCGCTCCGCCGCCGCGTGCAGGGCGCCCGCGACGCTGATCGCCTCGGCCTCGCCGCCGTGGGCCGAGCCGGCCGTGATGTGGCCGCAGAGAAGGTCCCGCTGGCGCAGGTCGGCCACGTCGCGCGAGAGCCGGCCCGGAAGAGCCCCGCCCTGGGTCTGCACGTAGCCGACCCGCAGGCCGGGGGCGACGCGCGACGCCGCCCAGGCCGCCGGCGGGAGCTGGCCGTGCAGCGAGACCACGAGCACCGGCATTCGCGCCGTGCCTGCCCACGGGGCCGGCGCGTCGTCGTGCCGGACTTCCACGGGCTCGACCGGATGCTGGATCGACGTGTAGTTCAGCTTGATCACGTGGCGGTCGTCGGCATGCGGCGGCGCGTCGAGCCCCCGGGTGAGGTTGGCGTGGACGACGTCGAACCCGCCGGACCCCAGGTCCAGGTCCAGCGCCTCGACGTTGACGAGCACCTCGTCGCCTTCCCTGATCTCACCGACCATCCCCTCGTCCGCCCAGGCCGGGCGGTCCTCGTCCCCGACCGTGACGATCAGGGGGTCCACCGAGGTGACGGTCCCGCGGCACAGCCTCAGCACGGCCGGCCTACCCCTGCCGGCTCTCGGCGGCAAGCTCGATAGCAGCCTCGCAGACGGCCAGCATGTCCACCATCGCGGCGGCGGTCACGGTCTCATCGGGGGTGTGGTTGGCCTCGGTCCCGTTGGCGAGCAGCACAGCCTGGTAGCCGCGCTCGAGCAGCGCGTTGGCGTCGCTGCCGCCGCCCGTCGCGACCAGGCTGGGCTCGTGCCCTCGGCGGCGCAGGGCGTCCTGCGCGACGCGGACCTGATCAGAGTCCGGGTCCAGGCGATAGCCGCGGAACTTCTCGGTCACCTCGAAGTCGAGGTCGCAGTCGCGCTCTCCTGCGGCCCATGTACACGCGTCGACCATGTCCCCGATCACCTCGGCCGCCCGCTCGCCCTCGATGCTGCGCGCCTCCCCCACGAGCCTGCAGGTGCCGGCGACGACGTTCGAGGCGGTGCCGCCGTCGATCACGCCCAGGTTCGCGGTCGTCTCCTCGTCGAGGCGGCCGAGCTTCATGGCGGCGACCGCCGCGGCCGCCGCCTCGATCGCGCTCTTGCCGTCCTCCGGCCGGATCCCCGCGTGCGCCTCCTGGCCCGTGAACGTCGCCTCGACGTGCTTGTGGGTGGGAGCGGCGACGATCACCTCCCCGATCGGGGTCGCGTGATCGAGCACGAAGCCGAAGGGGCGCGGAGCCCTTCGGTGTCGACCTCCTTGGCGCCGCGCAGCCCGTCCTCCTCGGCCGGAGTGAAGACCAGCTCCAACCCCGCCGCCGCGGGCTCGGCGGCGTGGCGGGCGGCGAGCTCCATCAGCACCGTGACCGCGGCCTTGTTGTCGGCGCCGAGGATCGTGTCGCCGGCGCTGCGGTAGACGCCCTCGTCCTCGACGACCTCGACCGGGCCGTCGTGGGGGACGGTGTCCATGTGGGCGAAGAACGAGACCCACCCCTCTCCCCGACCCGGCACTCGCGCGATCAGGTTGCCCGCCGCGGCGCGAGCGGCCGCCGCGGCGCCGTCCTCGCGCACATCGACCCCCAGGCCACTGAGCTCTTTCAGCAGCGCGTCGGCGACCGCGCGCTCGGAGCCCGTCGGGCTCGGGATCTCGCAGAGGCGGACGAACCGCTCGAACATCCGCTGATCGGCGTCGGGCACGCCGCCAAGGCTATTCAGGACAGACGTCCAGGCCGTCTACATACATGGAGAGATCTGCAGCCATACTCGCGTTGAGAAATCACTCAAGGGAGGTTCTCGATGCACATCCATCATCGAAAGCTCCGGGTCGGCTTCGGCCTGGTGCTCTCGGGCACCGCACTGATGGCAGTGGCACAGGTCGCGAGCGCCGCGGTGACCGGCACGAACGTCGCGTCCACGGTCGCCAACGCGATCGGCACCAACACCGGATCGGCCTTCACCTTCACGGTTGGGGCCAACCAGGCAGGGACGGGAGACAACGCTCCGGCGTTGTCCGGGTTCCCGACGGCCGGCGCCACCTACGGCATCCTCACCTCGGGCAACGCCGAAATCGCGGACACGGCCAACGACGGGACTGGCGAGGGCGCGAATCTCGGCATCGAGGACCCGGCGCGGCTGGCGGCCAACGACTCGCAGACCCTGCGGCTCAACTTCACGACCCCGCCGGGGCAGACGTGCATGAACCTCGACTACAAGTTCTTCTCAGAGGAGTTTCCCGAGTTCGTGAACAAGGGGTTCAACGACGGCTTCGTCGCCGAGCTGGACGCCACGAGCTGGACCGTGAGCAACGACAAGATCAGCGCGCCGCTCGACTTCGCGGCGGGCTACGGCGATCAGGTCGCGGTCGACACCGTGGGGCCGACGATCGTCGATCCCTCGAACTCGGCCGGCACGACATACGACGCCGCCACGAAGACGCTGACCACGAAGACCGTGGTCACGGCCGGCGCCCACTCGATCTACCTGTCGATATTCGATGCGGGCGACCACATCTACGACTCGGCCGTGTTCGTCGACAACCTCCGGTTCACCCAGGAGCCGCCGACGGCGTGCAAGCCCCCGGACATCTTCGAGGGCAAGGTCGGCGTCAAGGTCAAGGGCAAGTTCGGGATCAAGGGCAAGAACCTGTTGGTTCCGATCCAGTGCACCCTGCCCGAGGGCGCCAGCGACCCGTGCGTCGGGAACGTCGCCGTGACGACGAACGCCACCGGCAGCTCCGCGGCTGCGGCCAAGAAGGTCAACGTCGCTAAGGGCAGCTACTCGGTGGCGCCGGGCACGACCGGAAAGGCGAAGGCCAAACTGACCAAGGCCGGCAAGCAACTCGCCAAGGCCAAGGGCAAGCTCAAGGCCAAGGTCAAGGTCACGAACACGATCAACAACGTCAGCCAGACGTTCAAGGTCAAGTTCTAGGAGGAGAGGTTCTGCGCAGACGAGGTTCTAGGAAGCCGGACTCGAGCTAGCCGCGGCGGACACTGACGTCGTCCGTCGCGGCCTCGGGCTCCCCTTCCGAGGCGCGCTCCGACTCGGGGCGGGCCGCGGCGCGCTCTGCCGCGGCGCCGACGAACTCGCGGAACAGGGGCTCGGGCCTGGTCGGCCGCGAGTTGAACTCAGGGTGGAATTGCGAGGCGACGAAGAAGGGATGGTCGGGCAGCTCGACCACCTCGACCAGCCGCTCGTCGGGCGAGGTGCCCGCGGCGACCAGGCCCTCGTCCTCGAGCCGGCGGCGAAGCTGGTTGTTGACCTCGTAGCGGTGGCGGTGGCGCTTGTAGATGACCGCCTCGCCGAAGATCTCGCGCGCGCGGGTTCCCTCGTGGAGCTTGACCGGGTCGGCGCCCAGCCTCATCGTCCCGCCGAGGTCGGAGACCTCCTTCTGCTCGGGAAGCAGGTCGACGACCGGGAACGGGGTCTCGGGATCGAACTCGGCGGAGTTGGCCCCCTCCATACCGCAGACGTGGCGGGCGAACTCGACCACCGCGATCTGCATCCCCAGACAGATCCCCAGGTAGGGGATGCCCTTCTCGCGCGCGATCCGGGCGGCCTCGATCTTGCCCTCGATCCCGCGCTCACCGAACCCGCCCGGGATCAGGACCCCGTCGGCGGACTCCAGGCTCTCCTCGCTCAGGTCCTCGGATGAGACCAGCTCGGTCTCGACGTCCACGCCGTGGGCCCAGCCGCCGTGGGTGAGCGCCTCGATCACCGACTTGTAGGCGTCCTCGAGCCGGACGTACTTGCCGACCAGCGCGATCTTGACCTTGCGCTCCCTCGACGCGTCGGCGCGCTTGATCAGCTCCTCCCACTCGGCCAGGTCGGGCGCATCGGCCTCCAACTTGAAGTGGTCGAGGATGAGGTCGTCCATGCCCTCGGCCCGGAAGACGAGCGGGACCTTGTAGGTGTTGTCGACGTCGCGGGCTGAGACCACCGCGTCCTCGGGGAGACTGGCGAAGAGCGCGATCTTGCGCCGGATCTCGCGGTCCAGGCCCTGCTCGGAGCGGCAGACCAGGGCATGCGGCTGGATCCCGATCCGGCGCAGCTCGTTGACCGAGTGCTGGGTCGGCTTCGTCTTCATCTCGCCCGCGTGGCCGATGTAAGGGACCAGGGTCAGGTGGATGAACATGCAGCGCTCGGGCCCGAGGTCGGTGTAGAGCTGGCGGATCGCCTCCAGGAACGGCAGCGACTCGATGTCGCCGACGGTCCCCCCGATCTCGGTGATCACGAAGTCGACGGCCTGGGACTCGGCGACGATCAGGATCCGGTTCTTGATCTCGTCGGTGATGTGGGGAATCACCTGGACGGTGGCGCCGAGGTAGTCGCCGCGGCGCTCGCGCCGGATGACCGAGTTGTAGACGCCGCCGGCGGTGAAGTTGGAAGCCCGGGAGGTGTTCTCGTCGGTGAAGCGCTCGTAGTGGCCGAGGTCGAGGTCGGCCTCGGCCCCGTCCTCGGTCACGAACACCTCGCCATGCTGGAACGGGCTCATCGTCCCCGGGTCGACGTTGATGTAGGGATCGAGCTTCTGCAGCTGAACCCGGTAACCGCGGCTGACCAGCAGGCGCCCGATCGAGGAGGAGGCGATGCCCTTGCCGAGGGAGGAGACGACGCCGCCGGTGATGAACAGAAAACGCGTGTCGCCTGGCTTCGGTTGGCTCAATTGCCTCTGCCGAGCGAGTCTAGTTGCTTCAGAAGCGGAAGCCGCTCGATGGCCGAAGAGATGGACCGAAACTCCCCATAGACCGTCAGGGCGGCCAGCAGCCCGAGGGCGATCAGCCGCCCGGGGTCGGACAGCGTGGTGACCAGCCAGATGCCGATCAGCGCGCCGATCACGTTGGACCCCGTGTCGCCCAGCATCGCCCGCTCGCGCAGGGTGAACCACGCGCCGACGATGACCGGGCCGATGAAGAGGCCGAGCAGCTCGACGGGGGCGAGCGTCCAGTAGCCGATGCAGAGCCCCGCCGCGACCAGCACCAGCGCCTTCTCGGCCCTGCCCGGCCGCATGTCCAGCAGGTTCGCCATGTTGGTGGCCAGCAGCAGCAGCGCCAGGTCGACTACGTAGTCGAGCGATTCGCGGCCCAGGCCCGAGGTGGCGTACGCCGCGAGCGCGAAGGCGCCGACCGCCTTGATCGCGCCGGTGGAGAGATCCCCCGAGAGGACCGCCCGTGCGTGGCCACGCCAGCCCCGCGCCGTACCGGGCTCGCCCCCCCGCCCGATCGAGTCGTCCAGCAGCCCCAGGAACGCGACCCCGACCACGTAGGCGAACCAGCGCCGCAGCTCGGCGTCAAGCAGATTGACGTCCGCGCGGTCGTCGAGCGGCGCCAGCGGGCGCGAGCGCCACCAGCGACGCCGCCACCAGCACCGCGCCGAGGGGGAAGGCGAGCTCCCGCCCGGCGTAGTTCTCGCGGACCAAACCGGCCTGCTCCAGAGCCCGGACGCCCGCCGGGACCACGACCAGCGCGACCGCGAAGGAGACGGGGAGGGCGAGCCACTCCATCTAGGGGGCGGTGGTGCCCGAGGGCGTGAGCAGCTCGGGGAGCAGGCTGTCTGCGCTCTCCTTGATCCCGAAGCTGCCCTCGGCGCCCAGCAGCGCGAACACAAGCGCCACCTGGCCCGAGGCCAGGTCGACGCTGTCAACGGTCGCGATCTGGAGCGGGGCGAAGAACGAGATCGCGGATTCCGAGGCGTCGCTGCGCTCGACGCCGACCGCCGTCACACCCGAGTCGGCGACGCCGCGGGCCAGCCCGGTCTCGAGCGCGTTCGTGTTCGCGAGGTCCTCGGGGTCCATGTCGCCGACGGGCTCGCGCGTGAGGATGACGCCGTCCAGGCGACCCCCCTCTCCGCTCGAGCGGCTGAAGAGGTTGTCGCGGATCCTGGTGAGCAGCGGCCGCTGGCCGCCGAGGGCGAACTGCGCACCGAGCACCTCGCCGAGCGCCTCCAGCTCTCCGGGGTCCTCCTGGATCGCGTCGGCCTGGCGCGGGGGAAGCTCGGACGCGAGCGCCGCGGTGTCCGGCGGCCGCCGCACGACGGCGACCTCCACCAGGTCCGCCCCGGTCGGGTCGAGCGCCGCCTCGATGCTGCCCGCCAGCTCGGGCGAGAGGCCTCCCAGGGCCATCAGTCCGATCCTCTCCCCCTCCAGGCGCTCGCCGACCAGCGCGGGATACGCCCTGCTCGAGAACGCGCGCTCGCGGTCCAGGGCCTGCTGCAGGTCGTCGGCCTCGCCGCGGGCATCCTCGATGTCGCCCTCGAGGCTCTCCCGCAAGTTCGCCTCGGTGTCGCTGACGAGGTTGTCGCCCAGCCCGGCGCCGATCAGGATGCCGACGGCGAGCGCGAGGAACACGGCCACCAGCGAGGCCGCGTGGTAGCGCGCGCTATAGCCCAAGGAGGACCTTGATCTTCAGCCAGAGCAGGTCGAACAGGTCCTGCAGCGCCGGGGTCGTCAGCACGACGACGATCAACAGCAGCGCCGCGACCCCGAAGAACAGGGCCATCTGGGTCAGACCAAGGCCCGGGTTGTAGAGCCGGCTCACGCCCTTGGCGTCCACCAGCGTCTCGCCCACCCGCAGCCTGGTGAGGAAGGTCGAGGACATCCCGCTGCGCTGCTTGTCCAGGAACTCGGTGAGGTTGAAGTGGGCGCCGACGCTGACGATCAGGGAGGCGCCCTTCTCGGAGGCCATCAGCATCGCCACGTCCTGGCTGGTGCCGGCCGCCGGGACGACCGTGTGCTCCAGGCCCAGCTCCCGCAACCGCTCGGCGCCCGGCGCCGTGCCGTCGGGATAGGCGTGGACGATCAGCTCGGCCCCGGTCCGCAGCGTCGCCTCCCGGGCCGAATCCATGTCTCCCAGGATGAGGTCGGGCCGCAGGCCCTCCTTGACGATGGCGTCGCCGCCGCCGTCCACTCCCACCAGCACCGGACGGACGTCGCGGATGTACGCGCGCAGGGCCCGCAGGTCCTTCATGTGGTCGGTCCCCCGCACCACGATCAGCGCGTGGCGGTCGCGGAACACCGTGCGCGTCTCGGGGAAATCGATCGTGCCCGAGAGCAGCTCGCCCTCCTCGCGGATGTGGGCCATCGTGTTCTCGGTGAAGGCGTGCAGGGCCCTGTCGATGCGGCGGCGCTGCTCGTCAAGCTCGCTGGCGAGCTGGTCGGCCTCGAGCAGCCGGCCCTCGGCGACCACCTGGCCGGCCACCCGCACGCGCCCTCCGTCCAGTACCAGCGGGTCGCCGTCCTTGAGGCGGTCGAACAGGACCCGGTCCTGGACGTCGACCAGGGGGACGCCCGCGCGCACCAGGGTCAGCGGCCCCGCGTTCGGATAGCTGCCGTCCGAGGACGGCGACACGTTGATGACAGCGCGCACGCCGCTGGCGATCAGCTCCTCGGCGGCGATGCGGTCGAGGTTGCGGTGGTCGATCACGGCGACGTCCCCCGAGTCGAGGCGCTTCACCAGGTCCTTCGTTCGCTTGCCGAGCCGCGCCGTCCCGTGCACCTGCCCGGGCTCGGTTTGGCGGCCGTTGCGATTCGTGCGAAAAGCGCGCGCAAGGGTGCGGCGCCGGGTCGTCGCCATCGCCGCCAATTTACGGCACATTCAACGGCGCTTCGGCTACGCCGCCTTCAGCAGCTCCTGGGCGTGCCTGCTGGCCGTCTTGTCGCCGCGCTCGGCGCCCATCATGCGGACGATCTCGGCGACGAGGTCGTCGCCGCCCACCCTCTCGACCTCCGCGGTCGCCTGGCCCCCCTCGACCCGCTTCTCGATCGTGAAGTGGGTCTCGGCCAGCGTCGCAACCTGAGGCAGGTGGGTGATGCAGAGGACCTGGCGCTCCTTGCCCAGCGCCCGCAGCCGCTCGCCGACCGCGCGAGCGGTGTTTCCGCCGACGCCGGCGTCGATCTCGTCGAAGACGAAGGTGCCGGCGCCGCCCCGCGACCCCTGCCCCGCCAGCGCCAGCATCACCCGCGAGAGCTCGCCCCCCGAAGCCGCATCGCGCAGCGGTGAGACGGGCAGGCCGGGGTTGGTCGCCACCCGGAACTCCACCCGCTCCTGGCCATTGGCGCCGAAGCCGTCGGGGTGCGGCTCCAGCCGGACCTCGAGCTTCGCCCCGCTCATCGCCAGCTGGTCGAGCTCCTCGGCCACCCGCTTCTCCAGCTTCCTGGCCGCCTTGACCCGCTTCTCGCTCAGCTCCGAGGCCAGCTCCCCGCGCTCCCTGGTCGCGGCGGCGCGGCGCTGCTCGAGCTCGTCGGTGCGCTCGCCGGCGCCTTCGATCTGGGCGACCTCGTCGCGGCAGCGGTCGGCGTGTGACAGCACCGACTCGATCGAGCCGCCGTGCTTGCGCTTCAGGCGGTCGAGCACGTCCAGGCGCTCCTCGACCTGCTGCAGGCGGCCGGGCTCCGACTCGATCCCATCGGCGTAGGCGCGCAGCTCGGCCGCCAGCTCCTGCAGCTCGACCGTGAGGCCCCGGGCGCGCTCGGCCAGCTTGTCGAGCTCGGCGTCGACCCCCTCCTGGGCGACGAGCGCCGCGTCCGCGACAGCCACGGCCTCCGATGCCCCGCCGCCGTCGTCCCCGCCCCCCGCCACGGCCGCCAGCGCCTGCGCGGCTGCCCCCCGCAGCGACTCCGCGTGGCGCAGGCGCTCGCGCTCCGGCGCAAGCTCCGCCTCCTCGGAGGTGTCCGGCTTGGCGGCCTCGATCTCGGACAGCTCGTAGCGCAGCAGGTCGAGGTCGCGCTCGCGGGCCCCCTGCCGCTCGTGGATCTCGACCAGCTCGCGCTCGATCGCGACCACCTGGCCGTGCGCCTCGCGGTAGCGGCGCAGGCGCTCGAGGTGCTTCTCGCCGGCGAAGCCGTCGAGCGTCTCGAGCTGCGCCGACGCCAGGGTCAGCTTGCGGTGCTCGTGCTGGCCGTAGAAGGCGAGCAACCGTGAGCCCAGCGCCCTCAGGTCATCGGCGGACGCGACCCGGCCCTGGATGAAGGCGCTCGTCCTCCCCGAGGTGCCGACGCGGCGGCCGAGCGCGATCTCGGTCGCGCCCTCGGGCAGCCGCTCGGCGATCTCGGCCAGCTCGGGATCGTCGAACAGACCCTCGGTCACCTCGAATACGCCTTCCACGTAGGCCTCCGCGGCTCCGGGCCGCACGATCTGCGGTCGCGCCCTGCCGCCCAGGATCAGGTCCAGCGAGTGGGCGAGGATCGTCTTGCCCGCGCCCGTCTCGCCGGTGATCGCGTTGAGACCGTTTCCGAGCCGAAGCTCGGCGCGCTCGATCAGGAGCAGGTTCTCGATCCGCAGCTCGAGGAGCATCGCCCCCGTTTCTAACGTCGGGCCGACGGATTCGCCCCGACGGATCTACTTGGCGAGGCGGCCGAACTTCTCGCGGATGCGCGCGTAGAAGCTCGAGCCCGGGAGCTGGGCGAGGCTGCCGGCGCCGTCGCGGAAGCTGACGTCAACGTCCTCGCCGGGTGCCAGCTCGCCGATGTGCTCGCCGTCGATCTCGACCTCGACCGGATCGCGGCCGGCCGCGTTCTGCACGCAGAGCACATCCCCGGGCGCGACCACGAGAGCCCGGGCGGTCAGGGTGTGCGGCGCGATGAAGCTGACGACGTAACCCTCAACGCCCCAGGCCAGGATCGGCCCCGCGTTGGCGAGGTTGTAGCCGGTGGAGCCCGCCGGCGTCGCGGCGACGAGCCCGTCGCAGCGCACGTGGCCGATCTCCTGGCCGTTGACGCTGTAGGAGAGCTCGGCGACCCGCCCGTGGGGCACCCGGACGAAGGTCACGTCGTTGAAGGCGAGCGGCCGCTCGCTGGGCATGTTCAGCTCCAGCGCCGGCATCTGCATGACCTCGAAGTCTCCGCGCAGCCCGCGGCGCAGCCCGTCTTCCAGGTCCTCGCGCTCGGCCGCGGCCAGGAAGCCGATCGTCCCGAAGTTGATCCCGAAGACCGGCACCCCGCTGTTGGCGTAGCGGCGGAGGGCGTAGAGGATGCTGCCGTCGCCGCCGAGCACGATGCAGACGTCCGGCTTCCCGGCCAGCTCCTCGACGCGGCCCAGGCCCTCGGCGATCTTGCCGTGCTTCTCGTGCTCCTTGGCGTCCGCGACCAGCTCGACGCCCGCCTCCCGCGCAGCGGCGATCGCCGCGGCGACGCCGTCGGCCGACGTCTCGGGGTGGGTGTGGGTGACGAGGACCGCGCTCACGCGTCGACCTCCGCGATCGCGGTCTCGACGTCGACGGACTCGCCGTCCCGGCGGCACCAGATGAAGGTCTCCCGGTTCCCCTTCGGGCCTGGCAGGCCCGAGGAGGCGAAGCCGCGGACCACGAGCCCCCCGGCGGCCGCCGCATCGGCGACGGAGCGCAGCGCATCGCGCCGATCCTCGGCGTCCCTGACCACCCCGCCCTTCCCCACCCGCTCGGGCCCGAGCTCGAACTGGGGCTTCACCATCGCGAGCAGGTCCAGGTCCGCCCCCGGCGCCGCCGCGGCGACGGGTCCAAGGAGCTTGGCGAGCGAGATGAAGGAGACGTCGACCGTGACCAGGCTCGGCTCGAACGGAAGGTCGGCTGCGGTCAGATCGCGCGCGTTGGCTCGCTCCATGGCCGTCACCCTGGGATCGTTGCGAAGGCGCCAGTCGAGCTGCCCGTAGCCGACGTCGAGCGCGATCACGCGTTCGGCGCCGCGCTTCAGCAGGCAGTCGCTGAAGCCGCCCGTCGAGGCGCCGACGTCGAGGCAGTCGCGGCGGGCGACCGCGATCGCCAGCGCGTCGAGCGCGTTCGCGAGCTTGACCCCGCCGCGCGACACGAACTCGGCGCCGGCGTCGACGATCAGATCGGCGTCCTCGGGCAGCAGCTGTCCCGGCTTCTCCACGGAGGGGCCGTCGCGGCCGACGCGGACCCTGCCCGCCCGCACCGAGGCGGCGGCGGCCGTCCGGGACGCGGCCAGCCCCCGCTCGGCGAGGAGCGCATCGGCGCGGCGCGTCTTGCTCTTGCCGGCGGCCATCGCCGGCGAACCGTAGCTACTCGGCGAGCAGCTCCTGCAGCTTGTCGTGGGACTCGTTGATGCCCTTCTCCATGCCCGAGCCGAGCATGCCGTCGCGCTCCTCGGTCGTGTGGAAGACGGTGCTGATGACGAACCGGGTGCGGCCGTCGCCCAGGTCCTCGAGGGTCGCGGTGTCGACGGCGACGTGGCCGGGCATGCCCTCCCACTCGAAGGTCTGCACGACGCGCTCGGGAGGAACGATCTCCCTGAAGGTGCCGCGGAAGGCCTCGCGCGGGTCCGGCTCCTCGCAGTCGCCGGTGCGGAAGCGCCAGTCGCCTCCCGGGCGCACGTCCATCTCGTCCACGATCGTGACCCGGTCCTCGCCACCCCACCACTGCGGGATCAGCTCGGGGTCCGTCATCGCCGCGAACACCTTCTCGCGTGGTGCGTCGAAGATCCGCTCGCTGACGATCTCGCGATCGTGGCCCTTCGTGACCTTCGTCCTTGCGGCCTCGGCCGCTGCCTTCTCGCTCATTTCTCCTGTCCTTTCTGGCGTTCGAGGAGCTCGCCCAGCCGGTCGAGCCGGCCCTCGAGCATCTCTCGGTAGGTCTCAATCCACGACTGCGCGTCCTCCAGCCGCCGAGGCCCGAGGCTGCATTCGCGAGCCCTCCCCACCTTCTCGGTCGTGACGAGCTCGGCGTCCTCGAGGACGCGCACGTGCTTCTTCATTCCGGTCAGCGACATCCCGAACGGCTCTGCCAGCTGCGTGATCGTGGCGCTCCCGCTGCCGAGGCGCTCGAGCACGCCCCTGCGCGTGGGATCGGCCAGCGCCGCAAAAGTCCGATCGACCGTCTGCTGATACTGAACCATACGGTTCACTATAGCGGATTGTATGACCGGCTCAGATCCGATCCGGCTGCGTGACCCGGGTCACAGACGGATCGCACATACGTTCGTAGGCTGTTATTCGTAATGAAACCCTTCACGTCCATACCGATCGGAGTCCACGGCGCACTCGAGGTGCTTGCCGCTCCGCTGCTGATAGTCGCGCCCTTCGTGCTCGGCTTCGGCACCGCAGCCGGCGCCCTCAGCATCGCCCTGGGCGTCCTGCTGATCGGGCTTGCCGTGTCGATCTACGGCGAGGGCGACCGGGCCACCGTGCCCCTCACCGCCCACGCCGGTCTCGACCAGGTGCTCGCCGCGGTCACGATCCTGGTCGGAGTCGCCCTGCTGGTCACGGGCAGTCCGGCCGCCGCGATCTTCATGGTCGGGTTCGGCGCCGCGCACATGGCGCTGTCCGCTTCAACGCGGTACAGCCGCCCGCTCGGAGCCTGAGTCTCGACTTACCTCCCATAGACAACAAGCAGTACACATATCTCTCCTCCCTGTAGTACCCCAGAAACGCCCCGCTACGGCGGGGCGTTTCTTTTTCACGGTTTGCAGCGGATTCGCCCCTAACCGGGGTGACCCTGTGGATGCCCCAAGAGCCCGAGGCGCCAGAGTCGTGCCGGAGTCAGAACTACAGGGATAGATCCCCCGCATCAGCGGTCCGAAAGCTTCTGCTTTGCATGGAAAGCAGCGCTCCTGGTTCGGGCGCTCCTTCTCGCGCAAAGCGGGAGTGTGCTCGGGACTCGCCTCACACGGCGGTGTACCTAAAGTCGGCGGAGAGAAACACCACGTTGAACAGCCGACCTGGGTTGCCGGCACTCACTTGTGGCACTACCAAGGTTCGCCCTTGACCGGATGGGTGCCGCCCTTCACCACCAGCTCCCCGGCGCGCACCAAGGCCCACGTGGACGCCGCGACTAGACGGGCATTGCTTGCCGGGTGGGTTCGGGCAGCGCCGACCCAAGGTCGCGGCGGGAGCTGATCTCGAGCTTCGCGTACACCTTTCGCAGGTGCCATTCCACCGTTCGCGGACTGAGGAACAACTGGGACGCGATCTCGGGGTTCGTCAAGCGGTCGCGGGCCAGCCGCGCGATCTGTTCCTCCTGCGGGGTGAGCTCGTCGCGGGTGTCATCGCGCCGGCTGCGCGCCTTCTCGCCGGTCGCTAGGAGTTCGCGACGGGCACGCTCGGCGAACGCGTCGGCGCCGATCGAGGCGAGCGCATCGTGCGCCGCTCGCAGCTGCTCGCGCGCATCCACACGCCGGCCCTGGCGCCGCAGCCATTCTCCGTACAGGAGCCGCCCGCGGGCGAGGTCAGGCCGAAGTTCGGTCCGGCTAAGGCGATCGATGGCCTCTCGATACAGGCGCTCGGCCTCCTTGCCGTCGTTCAGCAGCGCGTGCCCGCGCGCGAGGATCCCGAGCGCCCAATCGCTGTCGGTCCCGCTCGCGTGCTCGGCGAGTCCGGCGGCGGCACGCTCGGCGAGCTCGGCGTTCTGCGTCCGGCTGGCCGCCTCGACCAGCTCGCTCAGCGCCCACCTGGACAACACCATCTCGGGTGTCTCCTCGCTCGCCGCAACCGCGGCCACGACTGCCTCCTCGTAGCGGCCGAGCCCGTTCATCACCATGGCTTTCGCGTAGTGCGCAAGCTGCACGGCCGTCCCGTTATGGCGCGGCGTTGCCTCCCTGATCGTGGCTTCGATCAGGCCAGTCGCCTGCGCGGCGTCGCCGCGATGACCGGCGAGCACGAGCGCCGCGTACGGGTCGACGAGCGCCCCGGTTGCCGTGCTGACAGCCTCGGCCTCCGCGATGAGAAGCGCTGCCCCCGCGTAGTCCCCGCCGATGGAGAGGACCTCGCTCATGATGTTGTCGCCGACCGCGAGGACCTCGAGCGCTCCCGCCTGCCGGGCGACCTCGACCTCGCGCGTGGAGATTGTGCGACAGGCGTCGTAGTCCCAGACGTATACGGCGGCGATGGTCGCCAGCCAGCCCCACCGGAGCATCTCCTCCGCGGAGACGTCGGGGCTGGCGAACGCGGTGACCGCGTCCTGTAAGACCGGTTCCGCGGCGGCGGGCCCTTCCGTGAACACCATCGCGAAGCCGTCGAGCAGCAGATCGCAAGGCCGGGGGACGCCAGCCGGATGGGGCCCGGCTCTCACGGCGCGAGATACGTCGAGCAGACTGCCGGCGGTTGCGAGTTGCCCTGTGAACAGCGCCGCGCTCCACGCGTCGAGATACGTGTCGCGCGAGAGAGACGCGTCAAGCGGCTCGAACTTCCTCGCAGCCTCGAGCAGAAGCGCGGGACCCTCGCTGCCACGATCGTGGGCGAAAGCCAGCTGAGCCTGCAGCAGACCCAGGCGTGCCCGTCCGAGCTCATCCAGCGGCCCGGACTCCGCGGCCTCGATCAGCGCGAGCGCGGCGTCGAACGCGCCGGCTTGCAGGCTGGCCTGTGCTGCGGCGAGCAGGCGTTCGGCGCGGCGGGCCGGATCGACGGTCAGGTCGGCTGCGCGGCCCAGGAACGCCGCCGCCGCGGCGAAGCCGCCGCGGCCCTGCGCGCGGCCGGCGGACCGCTCGAGCTCGTCGGCGACCTCCTCGTCCGGCCCCTGAGCGGCGTGCGCGCGGTGCCAGGCACGGCGATCCGGTTCGAGACCGGCGTCGGTCACCTCCGCCAACGCTGCGTGCGCGCTCCGGCGCTCGCCCTCCGACGCCGACCGATAGACGGCCGACCGCACCAGCGGATGCCGGAAGCGAACCTTCGCCCGGACGTCGAGCAGGCCGTCCTGGGTCGCGGGCGCGATCGTCGCGTTCGGGATCCCGAGCCGCCTGGCGGCGCGCCACATGACGGCAGGATCTCCAGCCGGTTCCGCCGCCGCGACCAGGAGCAGGAGCCGCGTCTGCTCGGGCAGCTCGTCGAGCCGGCGCTCGAAACTCTCCTCGATCCTGCCCGACAGGGGGACGAGATCCGGCATCCCGAACCCCCCGGCCAACTCGGCGGTCGAAAGCCCTCGCGGGAGCTCCAGCAGCGCGAGCGGGTTCCCCCGGGTCTCGGCGACGATCCGGTCGCGAACGCGGTCGTCGAGGCGGCCGGGGATGACGGTCGCAAGCAGGGCGCGCGCATCTTTGTCGTCCAGCCCGTCGAGGAGGAGCTCCGGCAGGCCGCTCAGCTCCGCCGCCGAGCCGGGCTCGCGCACGGCGAACATGAGCGCGACGGGTTCCGCAAGGAGGCGCCGGGCCACGAACCCGAGTACCTGGCGAGAGGCTTCGTCCAGCCACTGGGCGTCCTCGACGATGCAGAGAAACGGCTCTTCGTCGGCGACCCCGGCGAGGATGGTCAGGGTCCCGAGCGCCACGAGGAAACGGTCGGGTGGATCCCCGGACGCGAGCCCGAGGGCGACACGCAGGGCCCGCTCCTGCGGTGGCGGCAGGCCGTCGAGCCGGCCGAGCATCGGTGCGAGGAGCTGATGGAGTCCCGCAAAGGGCAACTCCATCTCCGATTCGACCCCGGCGATCTGAGCGACATGGAAACCAGAAGCCTGTGTGGCGACCTCCTGCAACAACGCCGACTTGCCGATCCCCGCCTCGCCCCTGACGACCAGGACGGAGCTCCGCCCATCGCGCGCGTCCCGCAGAAGCCCCTCGAGCGTCTCGCGCTCGCTCAGCCGGTCGCGAAACCCCCGGTCGTTGGGCATGGGCCAACGATAACCCCACTTGGCCCGCTGAGCGCGCCCCTCGACGCCCCTGCCAGCGTCCTATTGGAACGGGAGACGCTCGAGCATACGGAGGCTTACGAGGTCGCCGGCGGTCCGCGCCGACGTTCGACACAGAGCAGGAGGCGAAGGCCGGCGCCTCCCCTCTAGACCAGTGGACGAAACCAGGGGTTTCCACGGGCGCGACCCCGGAGCAGCTAAGCCAAGCTCGTCGGCATGTCCGACCAGAGTCCAACGGGCTCGCACAAACGAAAGGCCTAACCGTGTCAACGCTCCTCGCCTCTCTCGCCCGAACCCTCTCCCGCCGCTGGAAGCGCGGCCTCGTCGGGCTCCTGGCTTCCATCGTCCTGATCGGCGTCGCCGTCGGCTCGCAGACCGGGAGCGCGGCCGAGGACTTCGCGGTTCCCGGGACCGAGTCCCAGAGGGCGCAGGATCTACTCGAGGACAAGTTCCCAGCCGCGTCCGGCGTCACGGCGCAGGCCGTCTTCACCGTCAGGTCCGGCACGCTCACCGACCCCGAGCCGCGCCAGGCAATCGACGCCGCGCTCGACGAGGTCGGCAGGCTCGACCACGTCACGTCGGTCACCGACCCGCTCGCCGCCGGTGGCGGATCGCTGTCAGAGGACGGGCGTACCGCGTTCGCGACCGTCCAATACGACATCCCGCCGACAGAACTCGAGAAGGAGCACGGCGAGGCGCTCGAGGAGGCCGCGCGCGGGGCCGAGGACGGCGGCGCCCGGGTCGAGCTGCGCGGCCAGCCGATCGACGTCGCCGCCGAGTCGGCGGCTGCCGGTCGGCGAGCTCGTCGGCATCGCGATCGCGATCGTGCTGCTCACGGCCCTGTTCCGCTCCCTCGCGGCCATGGCCGTCACGCTCTTGGGCGCGCTGACCGGCGTGATCATCAGCCAGCTAGTCCTGGCCGCGGTCTCCCAGCCGCTTGGCATCCCCGAGTTCGCGACGACGATCGCGATCATGCTCGGCCTCGGCGCCGGCATCGACTACGCGCTGCTCGTCTTCAGCCGGTTCCGCGAGCAGCTCGCCGCAGGCGACTCCCCGCCGGAGGCGGCCGCGCGCGCGAACGCCACTGCCGGCGTATCGGTGGTGGCGGCAGGGCTCATCGTCATGGTGGCGATCGCCGGCCTGCTCGCCGTCGGCATCCCGCTGGTCGGCAAGATGGGCGTCGGCTCGGCGATCGCTGTCGCCTTCGTCGTCGTCTCGTCGATCGCAGTGCTGCCGATCTTCGCCGGCGCGCTGGCCCGCCGGCTCCAGCCGAAAGACCCCTCGCGCGTCGGCCGGTCCGCCGGCTTCGAGCGGTGGGGCCGGATCCTCGTCCGTCGCCCGTGGATCCCCGTCGTCGCCGGCGGCCTCTTGCTCGTCGTGCTCGCCCTGCCGCTCACCGACCTGCGCCTCGGCCAGCCGGACGACGGCAACCTGGCCCAGGACAAGACCCAGCGGGTGGCATATGACCAGCTCAGCGAGGGGTTCGGCCCGGGCTTCAACGGCCCGCTGCTGCTCGCGGTCGGCAGCGAGACGGCCGGCGCCTCGACGACGCCCAGCTCGAAGGCTTCCGGACGGCGCTCGAGGACACCGACGGGGTCGCGTTCGTCGCTCCGGCGAGCCCGAATCGCGCCGGCGACGCGGCGATCATCCAGGCGACGCCGACGACCTCCCCGCAGGACGCCAGCACGTCGGAGCTCGTCCAGCACCTGCGCGACGACGTCATCCCCGCCGCCACCGAGAGCTCGGACCTCAACGTCTACGTCGGCGGCCAGACCGCGGGATTCGAGGACTTCTCGGACAAGATCGCGAGCCGGCTGCCGCTCTTCATTGCCATCGTCATCGGCCTCTCGATCCTGCTCCTGATCGCGGTGTTCCGCTCGATCTGGGTGCCGCTCGCGTCCGCGGTCTTCAACCTGCTGTCGATCGGCGCGGCCTACGGCGTTATCGTCGCGGTCTTCCAGTGGGGCTGGGGCGCGTCGCTCCTCGGCGTCGGCGAGGACGTGCCGATCATCTCCTTCGTCCCCCTGATGATGTTCGCAATCCTGTTCGGCCTGAGCATGGACTACAACGTCTTCCTGCTCAGCCGCATCCGCGAGGCGTACTTCGAGGGCGCTTCGCCGAAGGAGAGCGTCGTCCGCGGCCTCTCGCGGATCGCGAAGGTCGTCCTCGTCGCGGGCCTGATCATGTCCTCGGTCTTCCTGGCGTTCATTCCTGGCGGCGACGTCGTGATCAAGATGTTCGGCCTCGGCCTCGGCGCCGCGATCCTCATCGACGCGGTCGTCGTGCGCATGGTCATCTCGCCGGCGCTGATGGCGCTGCTCGGCGACCGCGCCTGGTGGATGCCCGCCTGGCTCGACCGCGCGATACCGAACGTGTCGCTCGAGGGCGGCCGGGAGGACCGCGCCGAGCGGGTCACCGACCAGGAGAGGGTTGCCGCGTACGTCAGCCCGCTCCCCTCCCAATCAGAAACGAGGTAGCCAGTCATGCGAGGACTAAAGGACAAGGTCGCGCTCGTCGCCGGTGCCGGCCACCGAAGGCAGGTCTCGCCACCTAGGCGGCTGACCGAACCCGCACGCCACGAAACATGCAAAGCGAAAAGGAGAACCCAGTGACGTCCAACACCACCACAGTCGTGCTCGAATCCGCAGCTCATGCAGTGAGGTTCACAGACAAGGTCGCCGTCGTCACCGGGGCGGGCTCGGGCATCGGGCGAGCCATCGCCGGCCAGTTGCACGCCGAGGGCGCCCAAGTGGTCGCGGTGGACATCAACGGCGCCGGACTGCCCGAGCTCGCCGCCGAGCTCGGATCCGAGCGGATCGCCACCGTCGAGCTCGACGTGTCCGACGGCGACGCCATCGACGCGTTCGGCGACGAGGTGACCCGCCGGTTCGGGCGCGTCGACGCCCTCTTCAACAACGCCGGCATCAGCGACGAGTTCACACCGGCGCTGGAGACGTCCGACGAGCTCTGGGACCGCGTCGTCGGGATCAACCTCGTGGGACCGTTCCGACTGTCACGGCGCCTGCTTCCCGCGCTGCTCGAGAACGGCGGCGGCGCGATCGTGAACACCTGCTCGGTCGCCTCGATCCTGGGCGGCGCCGGCGGCGTCGCCTACAGCGTCAGCAAGCACGGGCTCCTCGGCCTGACCCGCTCGCTCGCCAAGGACTACGGATCGCAAGGGGTCCGCGTCAACGCCGTGCTGCCCGGCGCGACCCTCACGGGCATGACCTCGTCCGCGGACGCGGTCATCGAGGGCTCCGACGATGCGCTTGCCGCGACGCCCGCGGGGCGCTGGGCCAAGCCCGAGGAGGTCGCCAAGGTGGCGGTCTTCCTCGCCAGCGACGACGCCAGCTTCGTCTACGGCTCGCCGTACCTGGTCGACGGCGGCTGGAGCCTGTCCTGAATGCCCGCTGAGATCGTCATCGTCGCCGACATCTGGGTTCGCCCCGAGCACGAGGAGCGCGTACTCGAGCTGCTGCGCGACGACATCGAGCAACCCAGTGAGGTCCAACACACCACGGCCTAGCGCGCACGCCAGAGTCATCCAACGGCGCGTCAATTACCCAAACGAGAAGGAGATTCCCCATGTCCGTCATCAAGACCCAATCCCCCATCGTCCTCGAGCAGGCCTCCGAGGAGTTCGCCGAGGCGACCGCCAAGCCCCCGTTCCTGAACGAAATGACCCCCGACGAAGCACGAGCTGTGCTCGACGAGGTGCAAGCCGCGCCAATCGACAAGCTGCCGGTCGACGAGCGCTGGGTCACGGTGCCGGCCGATGTCGGCGACGTGCCTGTGCGGATCGTCCGGCCTCCCGATGTCGTCGGGAAGTTGCCGGTGATCCTCTACATGCACGGCGGTGGCTGGGTGCTCGGAAACGCCGCCACGCACGACCGGCTCGTCCGTCGAGCTGGCCGTTGGCGCCGGTGCGGCCGTCGCGTTCGTCGAGTACGACCGCCTCGCCAGAGGCGCGTTACCCCGTTGCCATCGAGCAGGGGTACGCCACAGCGCAGTGGATCGTCCGCGAGGGTGCAGCGAACGACCTCGATCCCGATCGCGTCGCCATTGCCGGCGACTCGGTCGGCGGCAACATGACCGCCGCGCTGACCCTGATGGCAGCTGAGCGAGGCGACGTGCACTTTGTGCACCAGTCGATGTACTACCCGGTCACCGACGCAGCGATGGACACTGACTCATACGAGCAGTTCGCCGAGGGCTACTTCCTCACCGCGAAGGCGATGGAGTGGTTCTGGGACGCCTATGCCCCGGACGTCGACCGGCGCTCGGAGCCATTCGCCTCGCCGCTTCGCGCGGACGACGAGCAGCTGGCCGGTCTTCCCCCGGCCTTCCTGATCGTCGACGAGGCCGATGTGCTGCGCGACGAGGGCGAGGCATATGCAGCCCGGCTGCGTGCGGCCGGAGTCGCGGTCACAACCGTCCGCTACGACGGCATCACGCACGATTTCATGATGCTCAACCCGCTCAGCGGCACGCATGCCAGCCGTGCCGCCGTCGCGCAGGCCACCTCCATCCTGCGCGAGGCGCTGCAAAGCGCCTGAGCGCCCCCGAGGCTGCGCCGCGCCCCCCGCTGGGCGCGGCGCAGCCGTTATGTCGCTTGCTCGTCGTTGCGGGGTCGTCATGCTGGAATCCAGGCGGAGGCGGAGCGCTTCCCGGTCGGGAGACCCCGCAGGGGCGGTGTGGGCCGCCAGGAGCACGATTAGGTGACCGCACTGGACGAGAAGCGAGCACTCGATCGAAAACCGCTCCTTTCCATGCAAAGCAGTACTCCAGGAATTCGAGCGGGGCGCTGACGAATCCGGTGGCTCCGGTGCCAGAGTGGTGCCAGAGTCGTGCCCGAGTCAGACCGGAAACAGCCGGGCCTAACCGGCCGAATTCGTGCCTGAGAGCATCCATCCATGCGCATGGGGGAGATCTCTCCTCCCTGTAGTACCCCAGGAACGGCCCGCTCAGGCGGGTCGTTTCTTTTTGAACCAATAGCAGGGGTTTCTGGGGTGATCATCTGTCGGGGGATGCTCCCATTTGCTCCAGGTTCGCCAGTCCGTTCGCCAGTTAACAGCGTGCCGCAGGAACTAGCTAGACGCGGTCGGCCTCAAGATGAAGTAGACGCGATGAGGGCGCGTGAGGAGGTCGAGGTTGCGCGTCAGCGGATCAAGCGCTTGGAAAGGGCCGCTCGCAAGCGGATCGCCGAGCAGTCCCCCCGCGGCGCATGACGATCGGGGCTAGTCCAGGTCGTCGACCTCGCCCTGGTACTGGGCCATGCCACGGGCGATGCCCTCGCCGATCGCGGCGGTGACGACACCCTGGGACTCGATGATCTGGTCGGCCCGTGTGACGCGGCGTTGGAACTCCTCGTCGGTCTGTAGCGCGGCGATCTGCTCCTCGCTGCCCCGCAGCAAGGCGAAACCCTGCAGGTCGCCGCCGTGGGGCGTCAGGAGGGCGACCTCGAAGTCCTCGATCTTGCCGTCGCCCTGGAGACCTCCCCAGTACTCGACACTCTCGTTGAACACCTGGACGGCACGCTTCTCGCGTCCACGCACCACCTGACCCCACCCGATGAACAGTGCGGCATCAGCCATTTGGTCACTCCTTTGATCGGCCTGTGTGGGTCTCCCCGACCCTACTCCGCGCCTAGGCACGGGGCAAGGCCAGGGCAAGGCCAGGGGACGCGGTAGCTGGCCTACTCCCCAAGCCCGGCGGCTTCGAGGGCCGAGTCCCGCTCCAGGTACTCGCGCAGTCGAAGGATCCTGCCCTCGCGCATCTCGAAGACGTGAAAGAACCGCTGGCGTATCTCGACGCCGCTGGTGCGCCCACGACCGCTGATGCTGACTGCAGCGACAACAATCTCGCCCCCGTCGATGATCTCCTCGACCTGGTCGCTATAGGTGCTCCACGCCTCGAGCCAGCGCTCGGTCCATTCGATCAGCGCCTCGTGACCGCGAATCGCGTCGACCTCCTCGACCGGCCGGTACTCGCAGTTCGGGTCGAAGTATCCGAGAACCCACGAGTGGACCTCGCCGCCCTCGGTGATCTGACCAAACGAGGCGTACTGCGCTCGCACGATCTCCACGTTCTCCTGCGACATCGCCCGCGCAGTATCGCGCTCTGAGGCGCTTCCGCTTTCCACATGCAAAGCGGGAGCCGGCTACCGCGTCAGCTGCGCGGGGTGGCGAGCTTGGCGTTGGTTGCCGTTGAGTTTTTCTCAAACGCGGGGCGATACTTCTGGCGCCCCGCCTCGCCCAGCCGGCTGCCGCACTGCTCGCAGGTCCAGACGAAGATCAGCACGCCACGGCGCCGGTCGTAGCTCGTCTCTATCGCGTGGTACCCGTCGTGCTGGCATTCCATGGCCTTTCAACGGTCGGCGCCGGCCTCCACTTGTGGCCATCATCCGAAACTCAGCCGCAGCAGCACGGCAGGCCGTTGGAGGGCACGCGGTCAGCCAGAAGTCTCGACCGGCGTTGCCTGCGACCGCCCTCCGCTTCGCATCGAGACTCGACCGAGTTCGCGCGCCGTCGACGTGCACCCACGCTGCTGCTCTTCGTCCGTGGCCTACGACTTCAGCCCCGTCGGAGGCGTCGCCTGAGGGCCACTACTGCAAGGGAGGTGAAACCCCAACTGACGGTGGCGAATGAGGCACCGACCGCAGCTCGATAGGCAGGATGGCGTTCGGCGTCGGGTTTGAAGGCGAGGAGGCCGAAGGAGCTCGCGTTGGTCCAACAACCCACCGCCAGCGGCAAGCTCACCCGCCGGGGCAACTCGGGTACCGCGGTGCCGACGAGAACGGAAAGGCCGCCGAGAGCAATCAGGTCAAGATGCCACTGGCGCAGGCGCGGAGTCGAGCGGATACCGAGCTTTCGGACCCTGTCGGGATCTGACTTGGCGAGCGCAAAGGGCCACCCGGTGAGAGCGCCAGCGGCGAGCTCGACGAGGCCGGATAGAACGAGTGCCTCGTTGACACCTTCGCCGAAAGTGTCGCCGCGTCGATGTCGCGAACGCTCAATACGGGCAACCAGCAGGCTCACGGCAGCCCTCCGGCAAACTCGAGCAGCTGGGCATTGAAGGCCCGAGCACGTTCGAGCATCACCATGTGCCCCGAGCCCTGAACGACAACGGTCCGGGCTCGCGGTACGTCGCGGTCGAACGCCTCGGTGTCAGCCAAGGGAGCGATGCGGTCGCCGTCGGCCGCAAGCGACAAGATCGGACAGCGGACCGCTTCGATCCCCTCGCGTGGGTCGGAGCGGCCGATCGCCCGGGCGGTGGGAAAGACGCCGCGGGCACCGGCGCCGTCGACGATAAGGGAGGCTGCGTCGTCCGGTATGGCCATCGGATCGAGCACGTAGGGCGCAAGAAGCAAGCGGCGAAGTGCCGGCGTTCGCACCACGAGACGGCGCAACCAGGATGGCGCGGGCAGCCCGGCCGTTGCGATCTCGCCAGCGATTGCGACCGTTTCGCGGGGTCGCCGGGCGGCGTAGCGCAGGACTCTCCGAATTCCAAGGAGATCGCTGAATTGGTAGACCGCACCCCCCACGAGCACGATTGCCTCGGCCAGCTGCGGGTAGCGGGCGGCAAAGCGCAGTGCGATCGGACCGCCCATTGAATGACCTACGAGTACCACCCGCTCGACGCCAACGGAGTCGGCCAGCATGGCGACAACGTCGGCGAAGCCATCGAGCGAGGGCCCGGCAAGGGGAGACTCACTGCGACCGAAGCCGGGCAGGTCCAGCGCCAGCACCCGGCCGTGCTCAGCCAGCGCGGGGATCGTCTCCAGCCAGTGTTGCCAGCGGCCACCCATCCCGTGCACCAGGACGAACGCCCGCGAGTCGTACCCGCCGGCGTCGAGGAAGTGGAGCCGGCGGCGACGGATGAGCAAGTCGCGCTCGTGGTCTGCCCAGTCGGTGCCACGCCAGCCGGGTTCGGCAGGTCGACCATAGTCGTCATCCAGCAGCACCCGCTCGATCACCGCGGTCCTCCGAGAGATGCCTCAGCGCTCATCGCCTGCCTCTTGCGCTGCCAGCACTCATGTGATGCTGCGCTTCGATGGTCGGTGGACCGGTGTCGCTCATGCGACTCGTTCCCGATCCAATGCGAGCAGGCCCTTCAGCACCGGGTCGAGAACCGCTGCGCGGGCGTGCTCGGGGCTCCAGCCGTGGCCGGTGCGCATGTGGACGTAGGTCCAGCCGACCAGGTTGAAGAGGACCGTCGCCGCCTCGAGCGGCTCGACCTCGCGGAGCGATCCGTCCGCCAACCCGTCCCGCAACAGCCGCTCAAGCGGGTCGGTGAAGACGCTCCGGGTCATCGCCTCCTGCTGGTCCGACCGGTGAAAGACGCCGTCGCTCTGCGCCCGAAGCGCTACCAGCAGGGACATGTGCCTCTCGGCCGCATCGCAGAGGGCCTCGAGCGCCTGGGTGAGGCGCTCCGCACCCGTTCCCTCGCCGGTCAACGCGGGCCACATGAGCCGGCGGTAGTCCTCGGTCGCGCGCGCGACCAGCTCCGCGAGCAGGCCGTCCTTGGTGACCCCGCGACGGTGCAGGGTCACGCGGGAGACGCCGGCAGCCGCGGCGATCCGCTCCAGCGTCGCCCCGACGTAGCCGTGGCGCTCGAACGCACTCCGCGCGGCTTCGAGGAGTTTCGGATCGGAGGCGGGGTTCGGCATCGCCTGGAAGTGTAGCGGGGGTGTAGCTGCTGCGCAACACTACTGTTGCTATAGTGCATCCCTGCCGTACCAGAGATCGGAGACCCAATGACCGCGTCGCTCCTGCGCTGGCTCTACCCCCCGCTGATGCTGATCGGCTTGAACGGCGTCGCGATCGCCCTGATCGCCGCCGATGCCTCCCACCTGCTGCTGATCCCCCTCCTCCTGCTTGCGATCGGGCTCTCGTTCGCGGTCGAGCGGCTGATCCCTTACGAGGGCGAGTGGAACGAGTCTCACGACGACGCCGAGCGCGACGTCGCTCACGCGCTCGTCAACGAGAGCTTCGCCCTGCTCTCCGTCCTCGCGCTGCCGGCTCTAGCCGGCGTGCTCACGATCACCGACGCGTGGCCCCACGACCTGCCGTTCGTGGTCCAGGTGCTGGGGGCGATTCTCGTCTTCGACTTCGGGATCACGATCGCGCACTGGCTCAGCCACCGCTGGGGACCGCTTTGGCGCCTTCACGCCGTGCACCACTCGGTGAAGCGCTCCTACGGTCTCAACGGGCTGATGAAGCATCCGCTCCACCAAGGAGTGGAGCTCAGCTTCGGGATCGCGCCGCTGCTCGTGATCGGGATCCCCGAGCAAGTCGCCTGGGCGCTTGCGTTCACGGTCGCGATCCAGCTCCTCATGCAGCACTCGAATGCCGACTATCGCGTCGGCCCGCTGCGATACGTCCTCTCGCTCAACGAGGGCCATCGCTTTCACCATCTCAAGTGGGCCGGCGCCGGCGACGTCAACTTCGGCCTCTTCACGCTGATCTACGACCACCTGCTCCTGCGCTCCTTCTCATATGACCCCGACAAGGTGTTCACCAGTGAGGACCTAGGGATCGCCAAGCAGCCGTATTTCCCAGCGGCTTACCTCGAACAACTGGTCGAGCCCTTCCGCCCCTACCGGGCACAGCCGGAGGCTTCAGATGAAGGGTGAGGGCTGGTCGGCGCCGCCGGCCCGAGCCGAGGCCGAAGTGGGCGGTAGCTCGAATCGCTGGATATCAGGCGTCGAGGCGCGGTGGGCTCGTCACCATCGCGGCGAGCCGCCTCGGCGCGACCAGGCAGTAACTGGTTGCGACCAGCTCCGCGATCTGCTCCCAGTCGGTAAGCCGGGGATCGAGGCGGACGCCCACCCAGCCCTTGCCCCCGACGTAGGGGGGCACGTAGAAGGGGTCGCCCTGGGCGAGCAGCACATCCAGCTCGTCCGGATCGGCCTTCACGGTCATCGTCGAGCCGTCCGGTGCTGCCGTGCAGAAGATCTTGCCGCGCCCGGAGCCGACCCTGAAGGTCGGGTGGTCCCAGGTCTCGCGCTCGAATGTTTCCGGCAGGGCGAGGCACAGGGCTCGCACGCGCTCGATCGGGCTCATGCCGGCGGGCGATGTCATCTTGTGTCGGCGAACATGGTGCCCGCGCCATGATCAACGGTGTTCACGCCATCATCTTCTCCGAGGATGCGGAGGGCGTCCGCACATTCTTTGGCGACGTCCTCGGACTTCCATCGGTCGATGCCGGAGGTGGCTGGATGATCTTCGCCCTGCCGCCGGCAGAGCTCGCCGCGCATCCGGTCGATGGGGAGAGTCGTCACGAGCTCTACCTGATGTGCGACGACATAAGGGCCACCACCGAGGAGCTGCGAGCCAAGGGGGTCGAGATCACGACGGAGATCAGCGACGAGGGGTTCGGCCTGATGACCGCGCTGCGACTTCCCGACGGCAGCGAGCTGGCGCTTTACGAGCCAAGGCACCCGAGTCCGCTCCTGCAGAACGACTAATGGAATGGCGAGAGGGAGCCCTGAGCCGGAGCATTTTCGACCAGAGGGCAGGAGGACACCCGTGCAGACGATTCGTCACGAGGTCTGGATCAAAGCTAAGAAGGAAAGGGTCTTCGACGCCATCGCCACTAGGGAAGGTCTCGACGCCTGGTGGGGCAAGGCTCTGAACGCCGAACCGAAGTTGGACTACGTCGTCGAGTTCGACCATGGTCTCGGCGAGCCGCTTCGGATGAAGATCATCGACGTTGCACCAGGCGAGAGCGTGGCCTGGAAGTGTCTCTCCGAGTTCAGTGAGCCCGGGAACCCAGCCGCCGAGTGGCAAGGACACGAGCTTCGCTTCGAACTCCACACCGGGCACGATGACTCCAACTCCGAGTGGCTGCGAGAGCGTTTGGGGATTGACGACGAGCCCTATTCGGTGCTTAGGTTCAGCCACGCCGGCTGGAAGAGCGATGCCAGGTGGTTCGCGTTCTGCAACGCGGCTTGGGGCGCGACCCTAGAGGGTCTCAGGCTCCATTGCGAGAGCGGCGAGCGGGCGGCGACGGCGAAAGGTGATTGACGGACGGCCCGGCGCAGTCGTCAATGTCGGCCCGAACCGGGTCCCGCCGATGATCCAACGGCGTCAGCGCAGGCAGCAACCAAGCAGCCCCAGGTCCGTCTTCTTCGAGCGTCGTCGGAGCACCCCGGAGAGTAGTCCGTGGTAGCCGGTGGCATCTCATACCTCCTTGACGGCCCCGAAGTCGATGACGATCTGCACCTCGTCGGCGATGACTGCGCTTCCAAACGCCGTAGAGAACGTCATTGCGAACGCGGTGCGAGAGACCTGGCCGGTAACCTCGAGGGCGATCCGCTCCTCGCCCTCGGGACCGGTGTCGAACCCGCAGAGCACGGCGGTGAGCTCGACTTCCTTGGTGACGCCGTTGATCGAGAGGTCGCCGATGATGCGGAAGGTGTCCTCGTCGACCGGCTCGATCGCCTTCGAACGGAAGGTCAGCTCGGGATGGCTCTCGGCGGAGAGGAACTCCTTGGAGCGCAGGTCTTCGTCCCGTCGGGGCTCGTTGGTGTCGACAGAGGCGGCGTCGGCCTGGCCGTAGGCGCAGGTGTCGGCGAGATCCTCGCCGATCTCGAGGGCGCCGTCGAACTCGCGGAATTCGCCGCGCACGGTGGCGACGCCCAACCTGACCGCGAACCCGACCTGGGTGACGACCCTGTCGACCTTCCAGGTACCGGTGGGGATTCCGCTCAGGGTGCCGGTGGTCACGTTCGTTCGCTGCTCCACGCTGGTCCTCCTCTGGGATCCGAGCGGCGCCGTTCGCCGCTTCACCTTTACGACGAATTGAAGGGGCCCATTTCGACAGCAGACGGGCTTGAGTGGTGGCGGCGGTCGCCTTGGCCTTCCGGGACGTCTAGAAGACCACCCGACTGAGCTAGGTGTAATTCCTAAGAACGTTGTTCATCCGGGCCTCCTTGGAGGCTGGGGGTGCAAGCCACCCAGACCAAGGAGAGCACCGGATGAACCTCCACGCTAACGCCAAGACCTGCCCGAACTCCCGCGAGCTGCTGGCAAGGCGGGTGATCGACCAAGGATGGGGCCACGCCCGCGCCGCCGAGGCCGCCGGGGTGAGCACCAGGACCGTCGCCAAGTGGGTCGCCTTGACTACGCCCCTGCGAGCCGATAGAAAGAGACGGAGCGCTATGTCAAAGGAGGACGTTGTGTCGCGCGTTGGCGTGTCTCGTCGAATCGCTCTCTTTGCCATCGGGGCTCTGCTCGTCGCGTCAGCGACGGGCTGCGAACCGCTCCTCAACGCGCCCCCTGGTGGCGGCGAGACGGTGACGCAGACCTTTCGCTACGGGCCCTTCACCCTCGGACCCGGCGGCGAGACGATGGGCACGCCATCTTCCGGGATGCCGCGGCCCGCCGGTTCCTTCGGGCTGCAGGGCGCGACCTTCGACTTGGTCGACCAGAACGGCACGCCCGTCAGCGCGCACGATGTTCATCTGCACCACATCGTGATGACGACCTCAGCACATCAGGACGCGCTTTGTCCGCAGCGGCGCGAACGCTTCATCGGGTCGGGGATGGAGCGGACCCCGATCAACCTCTGGGGGCCCTACGTCTATCTGGTCGGCGCCGGCGATAACTGGGGCTCGATCTATCACCTGATGAACGAGACCCAGACCACCCGGACCGTCTACATCCAATACACGCTCAGGTACCAGCCCGGCGCCAATGCCACCAACTCGCGGCCGGTGCAGCCGTGGTTTATGGACGTGACCGGTTGCGGCAACTCCACCTACGACGTCCCCGGCAACGGTGGGCCTGGCAGCGTCCATCTGACGTCACGCTCGTGGCAGGCGCCGCGCGCAGGGATGGCAGTGTTCGCAGGCGGACACCTGCACGATGGCGGCATCGACATCACGCTCAGGGACACAGCCCCTAACTCGCCGACCTGCACCATGACCGCCGCCTACCACGAGAACCCCCACCACCTCGCGAGCATCGACCCCTGCATGCTGATGCACGAGAAGGTGATCGCCGGCCACTCCTATCGCGTAACCGCTCGCTACGACAACTCAAAGCCGTATGCCGACGTGATGGGAATCGTGCTGGCTTACGTGTGGTGGGGCACGCAATAGAACTCACCTCACCCAACTGAAGAGCTAGGGCGGGTTCCTCCCGCCCGGAGCCAGGCTCTCGAAGCCGCCGGGCTTGAGGAGTAGGCGATGTCGGAGGAGAACGTGGAGAGAGTGCGTAGAGCGTGGCGGGCTTTCAGCCGCGAGGATCTGGATGCCGCGGCGGAGTGTTACGCGGACGACTGTGTCTGTGAGGACGTTCCGGACCTCCCCGACCACGCGACCTATCGAGGGAGGGAAGGGCTGCGGGAGAGGACAGAGCACTTCAGAGAGACTTGGGAGGTCTTGACCGTGTCGGCGACTCCATTGACCGTATTGGCGAGGGCGTTACCGCCGGCCGGCCGGGTCTCTTGGCCGCTCCCTCCTGGCGCGACACCTTGGCCGCCGCCTCCTGGCGCGACGCCCTGGCCGCCGCCCGGCGCGACGCCCTGGCCGCCTCCGGACGCCCTCCGCGTGCGCGACACCCTGGCCGCCGTCCGGCGAGTCGGCCCGGCCGCCGGGCGGCCCGTCAGTAGGGCGCCGGTCTCGGGTTCGCCGGAGAGCGCAGCGCAAAGCCGCTGTAGCGCCTCGGTGCTCGGCGGTTGACCCGCCTCGATGCGCACAACTGCAGCGCGACTGGTCCGCATTCGGACGGCCAGCGCCTTCTGGCTCAGCCCCGAAACCGATCGGCGGGCGGTGACCAAGCGGCCGAACTGAACGCTCGCTGGGCCGCCGTTGCCCAACTCCTTCTGGCCATTCGTCGAGGTTCTCGTGGGGTGCCGTGATCCCTTGCCGGCTTCTATTTCGGAGGGCTGGCGAGGTGGAACTTCTCGCAGACGCCGCAGCGGTAGTAGGTCTTGCCGAAGCGGGCCGCCTCCTGCTTGGCGACGCGCTCACTCGAGTAGCCCCGCTTGGGCTTGCCGTCTGCGTTGAAGTGCTCTCCGACGAGGCGCCTGCTCATGACTCGGAGACTAGCCGCGCCGATCTGACGCCCTAGGGCCCGTGGCCGCGGGGGGTGTGGCCGGCGTGGTGGCGATGGAACGGGATGCGGGGGACACGGGCGCGGCCGCCGACCAGCAGCACGCAGATCACGAAGCCGACCCCCGCCAGGGCCGCATCGAGCTTGAAGGCGGCCTCGATGCCGTCGACGAAGGCGGCGGTTCCGGACGCGTCCTCCCCGGCCTCCAGGAAGACCGTGGTCGTCAGGCCGAGGCCGACGGAGCCGCCGGCGATCTGGAACATGTAGATGATCGCGCCGGCCAGGCTGCTGCGCGACTCGTCGACCGCGGTGACGCCGGCCGTGGTGATCGTCGGATAGAAGATCCCTACCCCGAGGCCGGTGACGACCAGGCCCGGGACGATCGCCGAGTAGCTCTCGTCCGAGGCGACGAGCGCGATCAGCAGCGGACCGGCGGCGAGACACGCCGTTCCGGCCGAGGCCAAGAGCTTCGGCCCGAGTCGGTTGTAGAGCGGGCCTGCGATGAATGAGACCGCGGCGAAGACGGCCATCATCGGCAGCATCCCGGCCCCGGTCTCGATCGGAGAGAAGTCGAGCACCTTCAGCATGTACTGAGGCAGGTAGAGCATCATCGCGAAGAAGACCGCCGAGATGAACAGGACGGCGGCGCAGGAATAGACGAAGCCGCGGTCGCGGATCACATCCCGCGGAATCAGCGCGTGCCCGCCGGCCGAGCGCTCGACCAAGACGAAGGCGCCGATCCCGATCACGAAGAGCACCACCAGGCCGATGATCCGCGGGTCGCCCCACCCACCCCACTCCGGCACCTGGTCGAGGGCGAGCAGGAGGGCGACGAGCCCGACGGTCACGGTGATGACCCCCCAGTAGTCGAGCCGCGCGTCCTCGGCCTCGGCCTTCGGCTGGTGGATGAACTTCGCCGTCACCGCCACGGCGAACGCCGTCACGGGCAGGTTCAGGAAGAAGATCCAGCGCCAGCTGGCGATGTCGTCCAGGACGCCGCCGATCAGGGGGCCGGCGGCGTTGCCGACCCCCGCCGCCCCCAGGATCAGCCCGCCGGCCAGCCCAGCCTTCTCGGCGGGCAGGGCGGCAAAGGTCATGCCCAGGATCGCGGGCCACATCAGGGCGCCCCCGACCCCCATCAGCACCCTGGCGGCGATCAGTGTCTGCTCGCTCGGCGCCACGCCGCCGGCGAGCGACATCGTCGCGAAGATCCCGGCGCCGACGAAGAAGATCCGACGACGGCCGAACAGGTCGGCGAGCCGCCCGCCGGTCACGATCAGCACCCCGAAGGTCAGCGCGTACGCGTTCACCACCCACTGGGCGGAGTCGACGTTGATGTCGAAGTCCTCCTCGATCGAGGGGATGACCACGTTGATCGCCGAGAAGTCGTTCGCTACGACGAAGACCGCGATCGCCATCGCGACCAGCGCCAGCCAGGTACCCCGGTCGATTTCCTGCTTTTCCGCCATCCCGCTCGCACCCTATTACCGGTTCGGCCTCGTTAATCTGGCCGGGTGGCGGATTCGGCCACACCCCTCTGCAAGGCGGTCGAGGGCGCCTTCCCCGACCGCCCCTTCTCGCTGCGCTTCTGGGACGGGAACGTCGTCGAGTCGACCCGTCCCGGGCCGACGCTGACCTTCAAATCGCCTCGGGCTCTCGGCCACGTCCTGCGCTCGCCCGGCGAACTGGGCCTGGGCCGCGCCTACGTCACCGGCGAGATCGACGTCGACGACCTCGACGGCGTGATCGCGCTGCTGGGGCGCTGGCACGCGCCACGGCTCTCGCTCGCCACCAAGGCGCGGATCGGGGCGGCCGCCGTGCGCGCCGCCGGGCTGCGCCGTCCGCCGAAGCCGCCCGCCGCCGAGCTCCAGCCCAGCCGTACCCGGCACACGCGTCAGCGCGACGCCGAGGTCGTCCGCCACCACTACGACGTCTCCAACGACTTCTTCATGCTCTTCCTGGACGAGACGATGACCTACAGCTGCGCCCTCTTCGACGAGGACGCGGAGACGCTGGAGGACGCGCAGCGCGCCAAGCTCGACCTGATCTGCCGCAAGCTCGAGCTGGCCGAGGGCCAGCGGGTGCTCGACATCGGCTGCGGCTGGGGCAGCCTCGGGATCCACGCCGCGAGCGAGTACGGCGCCTCGGTGCTGGGGATCACCCTCTCCCCTCCCCAGGCCGAACTGGCGAACCAACGGGCCCGCGAGGCCGGCGTCGGCGAGCTCTGCGACTTCGTGGTCCGCGACTACCGCGACCTCGCCGACGACGACTTCGACGCGGTCGCCAGCATCGGCATGGTCGAGCACGTCGGCGGCTCCCAGGCCGACGAGTACGGGCGCCAGGTCGCGCGCGTGCTCCGTCCCGGCGGCCGGGTGCTGAACCACGGCATCGCATGGGTCCCCCCGACCGATCAGGGATTCCACATCGGCGGCGACTTCAGCGAGCGCTACGTCTTCCCCGACGGCGAGGTCCAGAACCTCTCGCGGATGCTGCTGTCGCTGGAGCGTGCCGGGCTCGAGACCCTTCACGTCGAGAACCTCCACAACGACTACGCCGAGACGCTGCGCCACTGGTCGACGCGCCTGGACGAGAACCTGGACGAGGCGACCCGGATCGCCGGCGAAGAGCGGGTGCGCGTCTGGCGCCTGTACCTGCGGGCCGCGCGCAACGGGTTCGAGACCGGGCAGACGGCCGTCTACCAGATGCTCTGTTCCGCGCCTCTGACCGAGCCCTCCGCCCCCGCCCCCACCGGCCGCCGTCACGGCGAGGCCAGGCGCCGGGTCCCGGCCTGAGCCTGCCGTCCTCGCCGGTAGGATCGCCGCCGCGCGATGACGGACACGCTCCTCTTCCTTCACCTGCTCTCGGCCGCGGCGCTGTTCGCCGCGGTCTTCGTCTTCAGCGCGATTGCGCTCGGGGCGCGGATGGACCCAGGCGGCGTGGCGGTCTCGCTCGGCCTCTGGCGCGCCGGCCTGGTCGGGGTCGTCGTCTTCGGCGTCGCCCTGGCGCTCGACATCGACGGCCACGAGCTCTGGGACGTCTGGGTCCTGATCGCGTTCGTCCTCTGGTTCGTTTCCGGAGGCTCCGGCGAACAGCTCCCGGCGGCCCACAGGAAGGCCGGCGGCGCCGCCCTCCCGCGAGCTGCCGTCGGGGCGCACTGGTTCACGGTCGTCCTCGTCCTGCTCCTGCTGGCCGACATGGTCTGGAAGCCGTGGGCGTGACAACCCCGATCGCCATCCCGCTCGCGGCCATCCGGCCGGACGAATGGGAGCTCCCCCTCTTCGTCCACGTCCTCGGCGCCCTCGCGCTGACGGGCGCCCTCACTCTGACCGCCATCTACCTGTTCTCCGCCTGGCGCTCGGGATCGACGGAGAACCTCCGGCTTGCCCTTCGCTCGCTGACACTGGGGGTCCTCCCATCCTGGATCGTGCTGCGCGGCAGCTCTGAGTGGATCGCCGACAAGGAGGGCTACGCCGACCTCGACGAGCCGCCGGACTGGATCGAGATCGGCTACATGATCACCGACACCGGCTTCCTGCTGATCCTGATCTCGAGCCTGCTGGGCTGGCTCGCCCTGCGCAAGGCTCGCACCGAGGGCGACGGCCCCCGCGTCACCGCGCGCTTCGCGGCGGGGCTGGTCTCCTTCCTGCTGGTGATCAACGTCGTCGCCATCTGGGCGATGACGACGAAACCGGGCTGATGGGCGTGCCCGTGCGCTCCCCCAGCTTCGCCGGCATCGTGATCGGCGTCATCGCCCTGTTCCTCGGTATCGACCGCTTCGTCGACGTCCAGGGCCAGCTGCTGCTCGGGGCCGCGACCTGGGCGGTGCTGATCTGGGCCTGCGTCGGGCTGGCGCCGGACGAGCGCGCCCGGGTCGCGCTGGTGGTGCTCGTCGCCACCTGCGCGGAGGTCCTGGGCTCGGTGATCCTCGGCGTCTACGAGTACCGGCTCTCGAACCTGCCGGCCTTCGTCCCGCCGGGCCACGGACTGGTCTATCTCGGGGGGCTCGCGATCAGCGGCTGGGTGATCGAGCGCGGCCGCCAGCGCGAGTTCATCGCGGGCGTCATCGCCTTCGTTGCCGTATGGGGGGCCGTCGGCCTGCTCGCGCTCGGCCGCACCGACCTGCTCGGCGCGCTCGCGGGAGCCCTGCTCGTCTACTGCCTGCTTCGCGGCCGCGTCCCGACGCTGTACGGCGGCGTCTTCCTGATCGTCGCCTTCCTGGAGATCTACGGCACCGCGGTCGGCGCCTGGAGCTGGGCCGCGCAGATGCCGGTCACCGGCCTCCCGGCGGGCAACCCGCCGAGCGGCATCGCCAGCATCTACGTGCTCTTCGACATCGCCGCGATCGCGCTGGCCCCGCGCTTGCTCGGCGCGGTGCGGGGTCTGCGGCGGACGCCGATCCCGGAAGCTGCCTAGGAGAAGATTCGGGAGCCGAGCGAGGTGAGCACGCGCTCGGCGACGCCCTCGCCGGTGAAGCCGACCTCCTCGCGGAGCAATGCCGGCTTGCCGTGGGTCACGTAGCGGTCCGGCAGGCCGATCCGCATGACGCGGGCTCGATCCTCGTCGCGCTCGGCGAAGGAGTCCTCGACGTGCTCGAGCACCCCTGATCCGAAGCCGCCCGACAGCACGCCCTCCTCGATGGTGACCAGCAGCTCGTGCTCGGCGGCGAGGTGGTCGATCAGGTCGCCGTCGAGCGGCTTGGCGAAGCGCGCGTCGGCGACCGTCGGCTCCAGCCCCTTGTCGCGCAGGATCTCGGCCGCGCGCAACGCAACCTGGACGCCGTAGCCGTAGCCCAGCAGCGCGACGCGGTCTCCGGGCAGCAGCATCTCGCCCTTGCCGATCTCGATCTCCTTGGGAGCGTCCGGCATCGGCGCGCCCTCGGCGGCGCCGCGCGGGTAGCGGAACGCGATCGGGCCGTCCTCGTGGGCCAGCGCCGTGCGCAGCATGTGGACAAGGGCGGCCTCGTCCCGCGGCGCCATCACGACCACGTTCGGCAGCGCACGGAAGTAGGAGATGTCGAAGGCGCCGTGGTGCGTGGGGCCGTCGTCGCCGACCAGGCCCGCTCTATCCATCGCAAAGACCACGTTCAGCTTCTGCAGGCAGACGTCGTGGACGAGCTGGTCATAGGCACGTTGGAGGAAGGTCGAGTAGATCGCGCAGACGGGCTTCGCCCCCTGCAGCGCCAGGCCCGAGGCGAACAGGACCGCATCCTGCTCGGCGATGCCGACGTCGTAGTACTGCTCGGGCAGCGCCTTCTGCAGCTTGTCGAGTCCGGTGCCGCCGGCCATCGCGGCGGTGATCCCGATCACGCGCTCGTCGGCCTTCGCCTCGGCCACCAGGGCGTCGGCGAACACCGCCGTGTACTGGGGCGGCGCCGGAGGCGGGGGCTTCTCGAGCTTCTCGATCAACTCCGGCGAGTCGCTCTCCTGAACCGGCACAACTCCCGCCTCCTCCGCTTCGCGTCCGGGGGCGGGGGTCGGCTTCGGTTCGGGCTTCTTTGGAGCGGCCTTGCCGTTGACGATGGAGCCGGGCTTGGCGGCGTGCCACTTCTCCATCCCCTCCAGGCCGCCCTCCTCGGCGGGCTCGAAGCCCTTGCCCTTGACGGTGTGGATGTGGACGACGACCGGGCGGTTGGCCTCGAAGGCCTCGGTCAGCGCGCGGCGCAGGGAGCCGACGTCGTGGCCGTCGATGACGCCGACGTAGGCCAGGTCCAGCTCCTCGAAGAACAGCCCGGGCGCCCAGTAGGCCTTGATCGCGGCCTTGACCTCGGGGCCCAGGCGCTCGAAGGTGCGACCGAGGCCCAATGGGAGGTTGGTCAGCCGATCCTCGGTCTTGGAGCGGGCTTCGTACCAGCGCGGGTTCAGGCGAACGCGGTTGAAGTAGCGCGAGATCGCGCCGACGTTCGGCGAGATCGACATGCCGTTGTCGTTGAGCACGATCACGATCGGCGTCTGCAGCCCGCCGGCGTGGTGCAGCGCCTCATAGGCGACGCCGCCGGTCAGGGCGCCGTCGCCGATCACGGCGACGACCTTGCCGTCCTCGCCGATCCCCTTCTTCATCGCCTCCTTGAGGCCGACGGCGTAGCCGATCGAGGTCGAGGCGTGGCCCGCGCCCATGATGTCGTGCTCGGACTCGAACACCGAGCAGAACGGGGCCAGGCCCTCGTACTGGCGGATGCTGCGGAGGTCGTCCCGGCGGCCGGTCAGGACCTTGTGCGGGTAGGCCTGGTGGCCGACGTCCCAGAGAATCTTGTCCCTGGGCGAGTCGAGCATGCTGTGCAGGGCCACCGCCAGCTCGCAGGTGCCGAGGTTGGCGCCGAAGTGGCCGCCGATCTCCCCGATCGTGTCGATGATCAGCTCGCGCACCTCCTGGGACAGGTCCTGGAGCTGCTCGTCGTCGAGGTTCGTGAGGTCGTTGGGGCCCTCGACCGTGTTCAGAAGCTGCTGTGCGCGCTGCTTGTTGAGTCGGTCCTCTGCGTCTGTCATCAGGTGTGCCTCGTGTGGATGAAGTCGGTGATCCTTGCCAGGTCGTCGGTTCTGGTGTCCGCCTTCGCGAGGGCCTCCCGGGCGTTGCGGTGCGACTCCGAAGCCAGGTCCCGTGCTCGCTGAAGTCCGAAAGCGCTCACGTAGGTCAGCTTTCCGTGCCTTTCGTCGCTCCCGCTTGGCTTGCCGAGCTCTTCGTCGCTGCCCGTCACATCGAGGATGTCGTCGACGATCTGGAACAGCACCCCGAGCTCATCGGCAAAAGTGCGGTAGGGAATTCTGGCAGCTTCGCGGATGCCACCCAAAAGAAGTACGACGCCGACGCTCGCTGCGATCAATCTCCCAGTCTTGAGGTTGTGCATCTCGCGCAGCGCCTCGGCGTCAGCGCCCGCCGTGCTGCCGTCCTTGACGTCGAACGTGGTCACGTCCACGTACTGGCCGCCGACCATCCCGCCCACCCCGGTGGCCTTGACCAGTTCGCCCAGGCCCGCGACGACGCGCTCGGGCTCCCCCTCCTGTTTCTCGCAGTAGAGCCTCATCGCCTCGGCGAACAGCCCGTCACCGGCCAGGATCGCGACGTTCTCGCCGAACTTCACGTGCGATGTCGGCATCCCGCGGCGCAGCTCGTCGTCGTCCATCGCCGGCAGGTCGTCGTGGATCAGGGAGTAGGTGTGGATGAGCTCGATGGCGGCGGCCGCGGGCAGGACCCCCTCCGGGTCCAGCCCGATCGAGCGGGCCGTGGCGAGCGCCAGGACCGGCCTGATCCTCTTGCCGCCCGCGAGCAGCGAGTAGCGCATCGCCTCCTCCAGCTCGGCCGTCGTGGGGTCGGCCGAGAAGCGCAGCCCCTGCAGGTATTCGTCGACCAGCTCGCGCAGGTCCTCGGGGTATTCGTCGCTCACGGGCCGTCGGGTGCGCCGCGGATGGCGCGCTCGACCGCCTGGCCCGCCTCGGCGGCCAGCTCCGAGGCCTCGCGCACCAGCTCGGCAGCGCGCTGCTCGTCGGGCCCGGAGTCCAGCTCGCGGGCGAGCGACTCGAGCCGCTCGGTGATCCGGTCCAGTTCGGACGCGCCTTCCATGGCCGGCAAGGCTAGATCAGCAGCGCCGGCACGTCCGCGATCGAGTCTGCAGTCGCGGTCGGCTCGATCCCCGACTGGGCGACGAAGTCCTCGCGGAACTTGCCGGTGCGGACCAGGACCCCGGCGAGGCCGGCGTCGATCGCGCCGCCGACATCGGTCTCGACGTCGTCGCCCACCATCGCCGCCTTCGACGCCTCCACCCCGAGGTCCTCGAGCACCAGCTCGAAGAAGGCCTTCGCCGGCTTGCCGACGACCAGCGCCTCGCGGCCGGTCGCGTACTCGATCGCCGCCACGAACGGGCCGGCGTCGAGCGCCAGGCCGTCGGGCGTCATCCAGAAGCGGTTCTTCTGCAGCGCGATCAGCTCCGCGCCGTCCATCACCTGGCGGAAGGCGTGGTTCAGGATCTCGAAGCCGAAGGCCTCCCCCAGGTCCCCCATGATCACGGCCTCCACATCCTCCTCGGTCTCGGTCAGCCCCTCGAAGTCCTCCTTCACCTGCTCGTTCATCACAAGCGCGACGCGGTCGTGGCCCGCGTCCAGGCACCGCGACCGCGCCAGCGCGGCGGGCGTCACCAGTTCCTCCTCCTTGACCTCGAAGCCGAGGCGCTCGAGCCGCTCGAGCGTCTGGCGCTTCGAGCGCGAGGTCGTGTTGGTGACGAAGCGCAGGCCCAGGCCCGCTTCGCGCAACTTCGCCACCGCCTCGGCGGCGCCGGGCACGGCCTCGTCCTCGACGTAGAGCACGCCGTCGAGATCCAGCAGCAGCCCCTCGATCGTGCGGTCGATCAAGCCGCCGGCTCGCCCACCGCCGCCCCGAGGATCCCGTTGACGAACCCCGGCGCGTCGGCGCCGCAGTACTCCTTGGAGAGCTCGACGGCCTCGTCGATCGCGACCTCGACCGGCACCTCGTCGTCGTGGAGCGCCTCCTGCAGGGCCACCCTCAGGATCGAGCGCTCCAGCGGTGCGATCCGCTCCAGCGCCCAGCCCCTGGAATGGCGCGAGATCAGCTCGTCGAGCTCGGCGCGGTTCGCCTCGGTGCGCTCGGCCAGCTCGCGGGTGAACGGCTTCGCGTCCTCGAGCAGCTCCTCGAGGGGCCGCCCGGTGACCTCGTGCTGGTAGAGCGCGAAGACCGCGTCGCGGCGCTGATCCGATCGTCGCATTGCCCAATCCTGACAGGGGCCGAACCGCTAGCCCCAGTCGAGCGGCTGCTCGTGCCACTCGCTCGGCAGCAGCACCTCCACGTCGCGGGCCCCGGCGGGCGGCTTCTCGAGCCCCGCCTCGGCGTGGTACAGCCACGGCGCGAGATATCGGCCGCTGATCTTGTGCGGCGGCCACCAGAGCGCGGCGGGCGAGCTCTCCCCCTCGCCGCCCCCTCCGGCGGCGTCGAAGCGCATGTGCACGGACTCGTCTCCGGTCAGCAGCTTTCCCCGCAGGACCGGGCGGAAAGGCTCGGCCTCGACCGCGGCGCCCAGCCCCTTGGCGATGTGGGCGGCGGCGGCATCGGCCTGCTGGGTCGCGAGGCCGCCCTGCTTGATCGGGAAGCTCGTGCCGTCACCGGCCGCGTAGACGTGCTCCAGGCCCTGGACACGGCCATGCGGGTCGACGCGGATGAAGCCGGCGTCGTCCTCCGGCAGCCCCGGGATCCCGGGGCCCGCCATCTGCGCCAGCGCCACGACCTCGACGCCCTCCAGGGCCTCGCCGCCCGGATGGCCCACAAGGGCGCCGCCCTCCTCGTGGAGCAGGACGTTGCCCTCGAACTCGATCTTCCGGGCTGCCAGGAGCTCGGCGATCTCGCCGCTGGCCTTGGGACCGAACACCGCCAGCGGGGCCTCCTCGACGCTCAGCACCCGCACCCTCAACGCCGAATAGTTCCGCTCGGCGGCGCGGCGGCTGGTCATCAGGGCCAGTTCGTAGAGGGGCAGGGACCAGACCACCCCTGGCGGCACGACGAAGGCGACGCAATCGTTCCCGCGAACGTGGGCGCTGGTCAAGAGCTCCTCCACCCTGAGGGGGGTCTCGGCCGACGGGAAGGTGGTGACGCCGGGGAAGGGTGGTCGAAACGAGCCCCCGATGCAGACGACCAGCTCGTCGAACGCGACCTCCGACCCGTCGGCGAGCTTGATCTCGGAGCCCTCCGGGTCGACCTCCGCGAGCCTGCCTTGGACCAGCTCGGCGCCGAGCTGCACGGCGAGCGGCGCCAGCTCGCGCCGCTCGGCGGGGTCGAGGCCGAAGGGCTCCTCGACCATCAGCGGCTTGTAGAGGAAGTCGGGGCCGTCGCTGACGAGCGTCAGCTTCGCCCGGTCTCCCGCCATGTCGTGGAGCGCGAGCAGGGCCTCGATGCCGGCGACGCCGCCCCCCACGACCACGACCCGCGTCAAGCCTGCACCTCGAACTCCATCGACCGGAGTCTGTCACGGGCTGGACGCGCGGACCGGGAGGTTCGACCGCAACTCAACCTTGATTTCGCCTTATGCGGCCGATAGGTTCGCGAGGTTCGTCCAGCCGAGGTCCCTCGCCGAATAGGGGAGATCGTCCAGGTGCCGGAGAGCGAAGGTGAGCGCCGAGAGCTACTGGTCTCGAAGGGCTGGGTCCAGGGCGCTGCCCTCGTCTTCCTGATCGGGTTCTTCATCCTCGGCCTGCTCGCCTACCGCAGCTACCAAGCGAAGCCGCCGGTCCCGGTCAAGGTCATCGACCCCTCGGGCGAGGTTCTGTTCACGGGCGACGACGTCTCGGAGGGGCAGCAGGTCTTCCTCCACAACGGGCTGATGGAGTACGGCAGCGTCTTCGGGCACGGCGCCTATCTCGGCCCGGACTTTACCGCCGACTATCTGCGCCGCTCGACCGATCTTGTCACCGAGGAGTACGCGGGCAGCGACCCCGAGGCAGCCCGGCGGCGAACGGTCGAAGACTTCCGCACCAACACCTACGACGAGGAGACGGAGACCGTGACGCTGAGCCAGGCGGAGTCGAACGCCTTCCGTGAGCTCGTCGCCCACTACAGCGACCTGTTCTCCGAGCCGACCACGCGCAACGGCCTGCGGCCCGACGCGATCACAGACCCGACCGAGCTGCGCCAGATGACGGCGTTCTTCGCCTGGACCGCGTGGGCGGCTTCCACCGAGCGCCCCGGCCACGACTACACGTACACGAACAACTGGCCGCCCGAGCCCCGTGTCGAGAACGAGCCGACGGCGAACGTGCTCGTCTGGTCGGCGGCCTCGCTGATCGCCCTGCTGGCCGGGATCGGCCTGCTGTTTGCCGCGTTCGGCCGCTGGGGCGGCCGGCTCGGCTGGCAAGGGCGCGAACAGGCGACGCTTTCGTTCCGCGCGCCCGGCGACGTGGCGCTGACGCCGGGGCAGCGGGCGACCGCCTGGTTCTTCTTCGTCATGGCGGCGCTCTTCCTGATCCAGACGATGGTCGGTGCCGCCTCCCAGCACTACCGCGCGGACCTCGCCGACTTCTTCGGCATCGACCTGGCTCAGATCCTGCCATACAACCTGATGCGCACCTGGCACGTGCAGCTCGCGATCTTCTGGGTCGCCACGTCGTTCGTCGCGGCCGGGATCTTCCTGGCACCGATGATCGCCAAGCGCGAGCCGAAGCACCAGGGGAAGATGGCCTACGCGCTGCTCGGCGCTCTGGCGATCGTCGTGTTCGGGACGCTGATCGGCTCCTACCTCGGGGTCCACGGCGTGCTCGAGGACGCCGCGTCGAACTGGTTCGGGCTGCAGGGCTTCGAGTACCTCGACCTCGCGCGCCTGTGGCAGGTCCTGCTGGTGATCGGCCTCGTCTTCTGGATCTACATGCTGTGGAGGGTTCTGCGCAAGCGGCTCAGAGGCGAGACCGTGGGCAACATGCCGTGGTTGTTCTTCCTGGCGGCCTGCGCGATCCCGGCCTTTTACGCCGTTGGCCTGATCGCCCGCACCGGCGACAACTTCACCACGACGGAGTTCTGGCGCTTCTGGGTCGTCCACCTCTGGGTCGAGGACTTCCTCGAGCTGTTCACGACCGTGATGGTCGCCTACATGTTCGTGCTGCTCGGGGTGGTGCGCGAGAAGGTGGCGCTGGCGGTCGTCTTCCTGGACATCATCCTCTACTCGATCGGCGGCGTCGTCGGGACGATGCACCACCTCTACTTCTCCGGCGAGCCCGCCGAGCACATGGCGCTTGGCGCTTTCTTCTCGGCCGCGGAGGTGATCCCGCTGACGTTCCTCACGGTCGAGGCCTGGTCGTTCCTGCAGCTCGGCTCGGCCCAGGAGTCCCGGTCGAAGACGCCCTTCCCCCACCGCTGGGCGGTGATGTTCCTCGTCGCCGTCGGCTTCTGGAACTTCGTCGGAGCCGGGATCTTCGGCTTCCTGATCAACCTTCCGGTGGTGTCCTACTACGAGATCGGGACCGCGCTCACGGCCAACCACGGCCACGCGGCGATGATGGGCGTCTACGGGATGCTCGCGCTGGGCCTCGCGATGTTCTGCCTGCGCTACATCATCCCCGCCGAGAAGTGGCCGGAACGCTGGGCGAAGCTGAGCTTCTGGGCCACGAACATCGGCCTCGCCTGGATGTGCTTCGCGACGCTGCTGCCGCTCGGATTCCTGCAGCTCTACAAGTCCGTCAGCGACGGCTACTTCGAGGCGCGCGAGCTGGAGTTCCTGACGAACGACACGAACACGCTGATCGAGTGGCTGCGGCTGCCCGGCGACATCGTCTTCATCGTCGGCGGGGTCGTCCCCGCGCTCTACATCACCTACGTCGGCATCCGTCACAGGGTCAAACGCGTCACGCTCGAGGAGCCAGAAGACATCCTCTTCACCGAGATCACCGAGCCGAGGGGCGTCGAGCCGCCCTCAGAGGTTGAGGCCGCGGCGGCGAGGACCCGATGAGCGTCGAGGCCACGCTCGCCGCCTCCTACGCCCTGGCGCTGATCGGCGGGGCGTTCCTGCTCGAGTGGCTCTCCGCCCACACCCATCGCCGCTCTCTGCGCTACCGGACCGCCGGATTCTCCTACGACGCCGATAACGACAACTGGGTCTGCCCCGAGGGCGAATACCTGTGGCCGAAGGAGTTCGACCGCGAGCGGCGCCTGGTCCGTTACCGGGCCAAGGCCCAGGTCTGCAACGCCTGCCCCCGTAAGGAGGCCTGCACGGACTCCGACCATGGCCGGGAGGTGGTTCGGGCGCTCGACCCCTGGCCCCACTCCGAGGCCGGCCGCTTCCACCGCACCCTCTCCGCCGTGTTGGTCCTGCTGGGCCTGCTGATTGCGGTCGTCGCGCTCGTCCGCAACCACGGCCCGGCCGAGGTCGCGGCGCTCGTGGGAGTCGCGGTGCTGGCGCTCGCGTCGCTGCGCTGGCTGCTGCGCGACCTGAGGCGCCATCCCGCCAACTTCCCCGCCCCCAGTCCCGCCCACGGGCTCGGCTTCGCGGGCGCCGACTCCAAGGGCGAACCGGGCGCCACTCCGTAAGGTTCGCGGTCAATGGAGGCCGCTACCGCCCGACGGCGCCGCATGAGCCCAAGCCGCCGCCAGGACGAGCGTGTCAGCCCGCTGGAGCTGTTCTTCGACCTCGTCTTCGTGCTTGCGATCACGCAGTGCACGCAGCTGATGGCCGACAACCCGACCTGGGAGGGCATCGGTCAAGGGATGCTGATCCTGGCGCTGCTTTGGTGGGCGTGGGTCGGCTACGCCTGGCTGACCAGCGTCGTCGACCCGGAGGACGTGGAGGTGCGGATGGTGATCTTCGGCGCGATGGTCGCCCTGCTGATCGTCTCGATCTGCGTGCCGGCGGCCTTCCAGGACCTCGCCCTGGAGTTCGCGATCGCCTACGGCGCCGTTCGCTTCGGGCAGATCGGGATGTTCGCTCTCGCGAGCAGCGATGACCCTCGCCTTCGCAGGTCGATCGCTGGACTGGCGGTGGGCACCGCGGTCGGGGTGGGCCTGCTGGTCGCCGGCGCCTTCCTCGAGGGGTGGGGACGGTCTGCGGTCTGGTCGCTGGCGCTCGTGCTCGACATCGCAGGGCCCTACCTCTTCGGTTCGGAGGGCTGGAAGCTCGAGCCCCGGCACTTCGCCGAGCGCCACGGGCTGATCATCCTGATCGCGCTCGGTGAGTCGATCGTCGCCGTCGGCGTCGGCGCCGAGGTCAGGATCGACGCAGGGATCGCGGCGGCGGCCGCGTTCGGGATCGGGCTGGCGGCGGCGCAGTGGTGGATCTACTTCGACGTCGTCGCCCTGGTCGCCACCCGGCGTCTGGAGCAGGCGGAGGTCGGGCGCGTCCAGAACGAGATGGCCCGCGACTCCTACTCCTACCTGCACTTCGTGATGGTCGCGGGCATCGTGCTGGTGGCCCTGGGGATGAAGAAGACCCTGGGCGACGTCGACGAGCCGCTCAAGACCGTGCCCGCGTTCGCCCTGCTCGGCGGCACCGCCCTCTACCTGCTCGGACACGTCGCCTTCCGCTACCGAAACGTCAGGACGATCAACCGCCAGCGGCTGATCCTTGGGGTGGCGCTGCTGGCTGCGGTGCCGCTCGCGACGGAGGTGCCCTCGCTGCTGGCGCTGGGGATCGTGACGACGCTGCTGTGGGCCATGATCGGATACGAGACGCACACGTACGGCGAGGCCCGCACCCGGCTGCGCCGCGAGGCGCTCGGCTAGGTCGATCGCATCAGGGTCGAGATGCTCAACGCCGGGTTCTTCACCTCGCCGGCCGGCATCTGGCGCCGCGGCGACTCACTCGAGGTGAAGGCGCGGTTCCCGGTCCCCGTCTACCTGATCGAGGCCGACTCGGAGCGCATCCTCGTCGACACCGGCCTGCACCCCGGAGCGGCGGAGGACGCGGCGAGCCACTACGGGAGCCCGACGCGCTCGGGATGTTCGAGCTCGAGCAGGAGACGAGCGTCGCCGACCAGATCGACCTGTCAACGCTCACGAGGGTCGTGATCACTCACCTGCACTTCGATCACGCCGGAGGCCTCGCCTGCTGCCGGAGTCCGTCCCGATCGTGATTCAGCGCCGCGAGTGGGAGGCGGGCCAGGACGCCGACGCGATCGCGCGGAACTTCCTCCAGCCGAAGGACTACGAGGGCGTAGGCGATCGCGTCGAGCTCGTCGACGGCGACCACGACCTGCTCGGCGACGGGTCGATCGAGCTGCTGTTCACCCCCGGACACACCCCGGGCCACCAGTCGGTCCGCGTCGGCGAAGGACTCGTGATCGGAGGGGACGTCCTCCATTACGCGTCGACCTTGGACGATCGGCTCTTCCCCGTCTTCGCCGACGATCCCGACGCGCAGGCGGCTTCGGCCGACCGGTTGGCGCGCTGCGTGACGCGGGCGCCACGGTCCGCCCGGGACACGACCCGGACGACGCTCGTGCCCGGCCCCGTGCCTCTGGGCTAGGCGCGGCTAGACGTACTCGCCGCTGCGCGTGTCGACGCGGACCTTCTCGCCCTCGTCGATGAACAGCGGCACCTGAACCACGACGCCGGTCTCCAGCGTGGCCGGCTTGTAGCCGCCACCGGAGGCGGTGTCGCCCTTGACGCCGGGGTCGGTCTGGGTCACGGCGAGCTCGACCGCGCTCGGCACCTGCACGTCGCTGGGGCGCTCGTCCACCAGCAGCAGCTCCACGTCGGAGTTAGGCGGCACCCACTTCAGGGCCTCCTCGGCGACGCCCCTCGGGATCTCGACCTGGTCGTAACTGGTGTTGTCCATCAGCACGATGTTGGTCCCGTCCTCGTAGAGGTACTGCATCTTCTTGGTCTCGGTGCGGACCGGCCGGAACTTCTCGCCGGCCTTGAAGGTCTTGTCGATCACGGCCCCGTCGTCGACCCGCTTCAGCTTCGAGCGCACGAAGGCGCCGCCCTTGCCCGGCTTCACGTGCTGGAACTCGACGACCTTGAAGACCTTGCCGTCGACC
>CAWDSZ010000004.1:0-936942 GCA_963805075.1 uncultured Solirubrobacterales bacterium | reverse complement strand
GTCTTCCTGGACATCATCCTCTACTCGATCGGCGGCGTCGTCGGGACGATGCACCACCTCTACTTCTCCGGCGAGCCCGCCGAGCACATGGCCTTGGCGCTTTCTTCTCCGCCGCGGAGGTGATCCCGCTACGTTCCTCACGGTCGAAGCCTGGTCGTTCCTGCAGCTCGGCTCGGCCGCGCAGGAATCCCGGTCGAAGACCCCCTTCCCCCATCGTTGGGCGGTGATGTTCCTCGTCGCAGTCGGCTTCTGGAACTTCGTCGGCGCCGGGATCTTCGGCTTCCTGATCAACCTTGCCGATCGTCTCTTACTACGAGATCGGGACCGCGCTGACCGCCAACCATGGCCACGCGGCGATGATGGGCGTCTACGGGATGCTCGCCCTGGGCCTGGCCTTGTTCTGCCTGCGCTACATCATCCCCGCCGAGAAGTGGCCGGAACGCTGGGCAAGCTGAGCTTCTGGTGCCACAAACATCGGCCTCGCCTGGATGTGCTTCGCGACGCTGCTCCCGCTCGGCTTCCTCCAGCTCTACAAGTCCGTCAGCGACGGCTACTTCGAGGCCCGCGAGCTGGAGTTCCTGACCAACGACACGAACACGCTGATCGAGTGGCTGCGGCTTCCGGGCGACATCGTCTTCATCCTCGGCGGCGTCGTCCCCGCTCTCTACATCACCTACCTCGGCATCCGTCACAGCGTCAAACGGCCACTCTCGAGGAGCCCGAGGACATCCTCTTCACCGAGATCACCGAGCCGGGGCCCGGACGCTCCCGCAGGTCGAGGCGCGGCCGCGGGGACCCTATGAGCGGCGAAGCCATGCTCGCCGCCTCCTACGCCCTGGCGCTGATCGGCGGCGCGTTCCTGCTCGAGTGGCTCTCCGCACATACCCATCGCCGCTCCCTGCGCTACCGCGACCGCCGGCTTCTCCTACGACGCGCAGAACGACAACTGGGTCTGCCCCGAGGGCGAGTACCCGCTTTGGCCCCAGGAGTTCGACCGCGAGCGGCGGCTGGTCCGCTACCGGGCCAAGGCCCAGGTCTGCAACGCCTGCCCCCGGTAAGGAGGACTGCACCGACTCCGACCATGGCCGGGAGATCGTCCGTCCCCTCGACCCCTGGCCCCACTCCGAGGCGGGCCGGTTCCACCGCACCCTCTCCGCCGTGTTGGTCCTGCTGGGCCTGCTGATTGCGGTCGTCGCGCTCGTCCGCAACCACGGCCCGGCCGAGGTCGCGGCGCTAGTGGGAGTCGCGGTGCTGGCGCTCGCGTCGCTGCGCTGGCTGCTGCGCGACCTGAGGCGCCATCCCGCCAACTTCCCCGCCCCCAGTCCCGCCCACGGGCTCGGCTTCGCGGGCGCCGACTCCAAGGGCGAACCGGGCGCCACTCCGTAAGGTTCGCGGTCAATGGAGGCCGCTACCGCCCGACGGCGCCGCATGAGCCCAAGCCGCCGCCAGGCGAGCGTGTCAGCCCGCTGGAACTGTTCTTCGACCTCGTCTTCGTGCTTGCGATCACGCAGTGCACGCAGCTCGATGGCCGACAACCCGACCTGGGAGGGCATCGGTCAAGGATGCTCGATCCTGGCGCTGCTTTGGTGGGCGTGGGTCGGCTACGCCTGGCTGACCAGCGTCGTCGACCCGGAGGACGTGGAGGTGCGGATGGTGATCTTCGGAGCGATGGTCGCCCTGCTGATCGTCTCGATCTGCGTGCCAGCGGCATTCGGGGACCTCGCGCTCGAGTTCGCGATCGCCTACGGCGCCGTTCGCTTCGGGCAGATCGGGATGTTCGCTCTCGCGAGCAGCGATGACCCTCGCCTTCGCAGGTCGATCACTGGACTGGCGGTGGGCACCGCGGTCGGGGTGGGCCTGCTGGTCGCCGGCGCCTTCCTCGAGGGGGGGGACGGTCTGCGGTCTGGTCGCTGGCGCTCGTGCTCGACATCGCAGGGCCCTACCTCTTCGGTTCGGAGGGCTGGAAGCTCGAGCCCCGGCACTTCGCCGAGCGCCACGGGCTGATCATCCTGATCGCGCTCGGTGAGTCGATCGTCGCCGTCGGCGTCGGCGCCGAGGTCAGGATCGACGCAGGGATCGCGGCGGCGGCCGCGTTCGGGATCGGGCTGGCGGCGGCGCAGTGGTGGATCTACTTCGACGTCGTCGCCCTGGTCGCCACCCGGCGTCTGGAGCAGGCGGAGGTCGGGCGCGTCCAGAACGAGATGGCCCGCGACTCCTACTCCTACCTGCACTTCGTGATGGTCGCGGGCATCGTGCTGGTGGCCCTGGGGATGAAGAAGACCCTGGGCGACGTCGACGAGCCGCTCAAGACCGTGCCCGCGTTCGCCCTGCTCGGCGGCACCGCCCTCTACCTGCTCGGACACGTCGCCTTCCGCTACCGAAACGTCAGGACGATCAACCGCCAGCGGCTGATCCTTGGGGTGGCGCTGCTGGCTGCGGTGCCGCTCGCGACGGAGGTGCCCTCGCTGCTGGCGCTGGGGATCGTGACGACGCTGCTGTGGGCGATGATCGGATACGAGACGCACATGTACGGCGAGGCCCGCACCCGGCTGCGCCGCGAGGCGCTCGGCTAGGCCGATCCATGAGGGTCGAGATGCTCAACGCCGGGTTCTTCACCTCGCCGGCCGGCATCTGGCGCCGCGGGGACTCACTCGAGGTGAAGGCGCGGTTCCCGGTCCCCGTCTACCTGATCGAGGCCGACTCGGAGCGTATCCTCGTCGACACCGGCCTGCACCCCGGAGCGGCGGAGGACGCGGCGAGCCACTACGGGACGCCCGACGCGCTCGGGATGTTCGAGCTCGAGCAGGAGACGAGCGTCGCCGCCAGATCGACCTGTCAACGCTCACGAGGGTCGTGATCACCCACCTGCACTTCGATCACGCCGGAGGCCTCGCCCTGCTGCCGGAGCCCGTCCCGATCGTGATCCAGCGCCGCGAGTGGGAGGCGGGCCAGGACGCCGACGCGATCGCCCGGAATTTCTTCCAGCCGAAGGACTACGAGGGCGTCGGCGATCGCGTCGAGCTCGTCGACGGCGACCACGACCTGCTGGCGACGGGTCGGTCGAGCTGCTGTCAACCCCTGGACATACGCCGGGCCACCAGTCCGTCCGCGTCGGCGAAGCGCTCGTGATCGGCGGCGACGCACTTCACTACGCGTCGACCCGGACGACCGGCTCTTCCCGGTCTTCGCCGACGACCCGACGCGCAGGCGGCGTCCGCGGACCGCCTGGCGAAGCTGCGCGACGAGGGCGCGGTCATTCGCCCCGGGCATGACCCTGAGACGCTGGTGCCCGGCCCCGTTCCCCTGCGCTAGGCGCGGCAGACGTACTCGCCGCTGCGCGTGTCGACGCGGACCTTTCGCCCTCGTCGATGAACAGCGGCACCTGGACGACGACGCCGGTCTCGAGCGTGGCGGGCTTGTAGCCGCCGCCGGAGGCGGTGTCGCCCTTGACGCCGGGGTCGGTCTGGGTCACGGCCAGCTCGACCGCGCTCGGCACCTGCACGTCGCTGGGGCGCTCGTCCACCAGCAGCAGCTCCACGTCGGAGTTCGGCGGCACCCACTTCAGGGCCTCCTCGGCGACGCCCCTCGGGATCTCGACCTGGTCGTAACTGGTGTTGTCCATCAGCACGATGTTGGTCCCGTCCTCGTAGAGGTACTGCATCTTCTTGGTCTCGGTGCGGACCGGCCGGAACTTCTCGCCGGCCTTGAAGGTCTTGTCGATCACGGCCCCGTCGTCGACCCGCTTCAGCTTCGAGCGCACGAAGGCGCCGCCCTTGCCGGGCTTCACGTGCTGGAACTCGACGACCTTGAAGACCTTGCCGTCGACCTCGATGTGGGTGCCGTTCTTGAATTGGTTAGTACATATCAAGGCTTGGCAGGCTAGCCGGAGAGACGAGACGAGAGATCCGCCTCTACGATGTCGGCGGAAAACGTCGAGCCCGCGAGGGTTGGAAGGCCTTCCTCGATGGAGGAGTCGATGCAACCTTCCCTACTACTCCGCGCCACTCTTACCGGAGGCTTCCCGCAAGTGCCGGACGACGCAACCTACGAAGGATGGGAAGGGCTGCGGAGAAGAAACCAACAGTTTATCGAGTCTTGACAATGACTTGGAGTTCCAACCGGTGGGGTTTCTGCACGCTGCTTACCTAGGTGGTCGTTGTCGTCCTGCTGCGCGGCCACGGCAAGGCAGCAGCACGCCGATGGATCGGCGTCGCCGCCCTCGTGCACGCACGCGCGCGACGGCAAGATCGTCCGGGATCGTGCCTTCAGATCGAGGGCCCAGGCTTGAGGCCGCCGCGCTACAGGAGTAGCGCGCGGGCGATGTCAGTTAAGGCTGCCATGTTTCTACCTGGAGTTGAGGCCTACAACCGCCGCGACGTCAAAGCGCTGCTGAGGCACTGGACCCCACGCGAGCGGCACCACGCTTTCAGGTGATGCTCAAGGACGGGCGACGACCGTACGAGGCACGAGGGGTTCTGCGGGTCCACTGTGGAGATCACGGCGAAGCGTTCGCCGAGCTCGAGACCGAGACTCGGATGTCCGGGACCTGGGCCGCCACCAAGTGGCAACAGGCGTCATTCGAATTAGAGGCAGGAAAGCGGCGTCGAAACCGAGTCGCCTCGGTGCGGCTGCTGATTTCAGGAATGGAAAGGCGATTCGTCCGCACTCTCCCCACGACGGCGAGGCCCTCGAAGCAGCTGCGCTGCCGATTAGCAGCGGCTATATGCCAGTTATCCGTTACTACTGGTTGGTGGAGATCACGACGCGGCAGGCTAGCCACCCCCCGCCGGCCCAGTTTCCGCACGGCCTCATCGGGTTCCCTCGGCCTGCGGTCGGACAGCGCGCGGTGGTGTGGCTCGGCCGCAGCGAGAACGCCTCCAAGGCTGGGTCGAACCGCGGCGAGCGCTGGACGGCGTGGCCGTGGCCGGGTAGGCGCAGCCGTCGCCCACCGAGCCGGCGCGTCACCGCGTCGCAGACCTTCTCGATCGCGGGCGAGTCGTCGCCCGAGAGGACCAGCGACGGCGTTCGCGCCCGGGCCAGCACCTCCAGGTCCGGTTGGGCCGTCCACGGCGCGCGCAGGCCGCGCGCCCGCGCGAGCGTCCGCTCGCGCTCGGGGCCGGCATCGTCCAGCCCGGCGAGGTCGAGGAACCGGACGAGGGATACGGCCTCGCCCGCGAGTGCGGCGGCGGACAGGGTGACGAGCGCGCGCACCTGGCGATCGCCGGGCAGGACCCCAAGCAGGGCGGGCTCGATCAGCGTCAGGGACCGGACGAGGCCGGGACGGCGAGCGGCCGCCAGCGCCGCGCCCACGCCCCCGTACGAGAAGCCGACGAGATGCGCGCCGCCCTCGGCCTCAAGCAGGGTGGCGATGTCAGCCGCGTCGGCCTCGAAGTCCTGGTGGTCGGCCGCCGGGCTCGGCCAAAAGCCGCGACGCCAGGGGATCACCAGCGTCCAGCGCGCCGCGAGCTGGTGCTGGTCCGCCCAGGTCAGCTCCGGGCCGGCCCCGCCGTGGAGGAGCACGAGCGGCGGCCCCTCGCCGAGCCGCAGCCGTGCCAACTCCGCGCTGGGCGTCAGCGATACAGCCCGTTGCGCAGCAGGTCGGCGTTGGCGCGCATCCATCGCTCAAGCGCTCCCTCGGAGAGAAGCGACTCGCCCAGGTCCTGCTCCAGCAGTGGACGCAGCAGGAACGGGCCGAACAGCAGCAGGATCAGCTGCAGAGGTGCCCACCGGCGATCCACACCCGGCTGCAGGTTGCCCGCCCGGGCCGCCGCCTGCAGCCCACCGCGGGCCCGCTCGGCCATCCGCTCGAACAGCGCCACGCCGGCCGTGCCCCGCTCCACCAGCGCCCTGCCGATGTAGTCGGCCAGCAGCGGCGCGTCGCGGATGACAATCGCGATCTCCTGCGTTTGCTGCTCAACGCGATCGCCTACGCGCTCTGAGGCAGGGACGGACGCGACAGCGCGCTCGATCCGATCGAGCGCTGCCTCATCGACGGCCCGGCAGAGCCCGTCCTTCGACTCGAAGTGGTGGACGATCAGCCCGGGGGAGACGCCGGCCTCCTCCGCGACCGCGCGGATCGAGGTGGCGGCGATGCCGTTGGCGGCGAAGAGCCGCAGGGCGGCCTCGCGATGCGTGCTCGGCCGCTGAGGTCTTCGCTCGTGGCGGTACCGAAGGCACGCCGGGCGCTCCTGTCGCTTGCGCTTGCATTGAACGAGTGTATAGCTTATCATCTATTCGTTCAACGACAGCACCAAACCGACAGACAAGGAGGCACGATGGCAGCTGACCACTCGGCGTTCCATGTACCGCCCCCGGACTCTGAGCTCAAGCGTCTAGAGCCACTTTTGGGGACGTGGAGATCGGAGGAGCAGACGCGGGACAGCGTGCTCGGTCCCGGCGTTTCAGTGAAAAGCGAAGAGTCGTTCTACTGGCTCGAGGGCGGGTACTTCCTGGTCCAGCCCTACAACCAGGTTCCGCGACGAGCCAGCCCAAAAGGGACTCAACTACTGGTACTACCACTCGGAAGCGAGCGCCTTCCGGATCATCTTCTTCAGCAACAACGGGCCGTTCAGGGAAGACGGCAATCGCTATCAAGGCGGGGTGGCCGGCGGCAAGCTTACCTGTGAAGGGCCGGCGCGCTTTCAATACCAGCTCGATGACGCGGGGACGATCAAGGCGAATGCCGACGGCACGATCTCGGTCGCCTGGTGGTTGCGCGACGAGGACGGTCAGTGGCAGCCCTGGATGACCAACACCTTTACGAAGGTGGCGGACTAGCGCCGCTCGCGATAAGCGGTGAGACGACGGGCCGACCTACGACCTGCCGGTCTATGTGCTGATTGACTGCGTCCCTACGCGCATTGTCCCTCCGGGGTGACCACGTCAGCGGCGCCCTCGGCGTCGGAGGCCTCCTCGCCGGCGAGGCGCAGCAGCCTCGCGACCATCACGGTGGCCGCGACCAGGATCAAACCACCCAACGTGGCCGCGACCTCGAAGCCCTGGGCGAAGGCACCGTTCGCCGAGGCGAGCAGGTCTGCGGCCACCGCATCGGGGAGCCCGTGCGCCGCCTCCACCGCACCAGTGAGCGTGTCGCCGGCGCTCGCCGTCGCGTCGGCAGGCACCTCGGCGGGGATCCCGTCTGCGACCTGACCGCGATAGACGGCCGTCCCGATGGTTCCCAGCAGCGCCAGGCCGAGCGCACCGCCCAGCTCGGAGCTCGTCTCGGAGATGCCAGAGGCGGCGCCGGCGCGCTCCGGCGGAGCGCTGCTGACGGCGAGGTCGGCAGCCAGCGTGAACAGAGGCGACAGCCCCAATGACAGGACGACCAGCCCGGCGATCAGCATCGCGGGGCCATCGGCCGCCCCCGCCTGAGTGACGACGGCGATCCCGGCCAGAGCGACGACCATGCCGCCGAGCATCGCGACGGGGGCGCGGACCCGAGCCGCCAGCGGGGGCGTCAGCTGTGAGCCGACCACGAAGGCGAGCGCCGCGGGCGCCGCCAGCAGGCCCGCCTGCAGCGGCGAGTAACCGAGCACGAGCTGGATGTACTGAGCGACGAAGACCTCGAGTCCGAAGAGCACCGCGAAGCCAAGGGTGTTGGCGCTCAGCGCCAGGCTGAAGGCCGGCCGGCGGAAGAGCCCGAGGTCGATCATCGGATCCTCGAGCCGCCGCTGCCTATCGACGAAGGCGGCGCCGACCGCCAGCCCCGTGACGACGATGGCGAGGCTCAGCGGCGCGACCCCCTCCGTCGCGATCGCCTTGACCCCGTAGATGACCGTGAGGACGGCGGCAAGGGAGAGCGCCACGCTGGCTGGGTCGAAGCGGCCCGGGTTCGGGTCCTTGTACTCCGGCAGCAGCCGGGGGCCGACCGCGAGCAGCATCGCCATCACCGGCACGGCCAGCAGGAAGACCGAGCCCCAATGAAAGCTCTGGAGCATGACGCCGCCGACCAGCGGGCCGATCGCGGCGCCGGTCGAGAAGCTGGCGATCCAGATGCTGATCGCCGTGGTGCGCTGCTTGTCGTCCTCGAACATGTTGCGGATCAGGGACAGGGTCGAGGGCGCCAGAGTCGCCCCGGCGACACCGAGCAGGGCGCGAGAGGCGATCAGCATTTCCGGTGAGCTCGAGAAGTGCCGCCAGGACCGAGGCGACCCCGAAGGCGCCGGCGCCGATCATCAGCAGGCGGCGGCGGCCGATCCGGTCGCCCAGCGTCCCCATCGTGATCAGAAAGCCGGCTACGAGGAAGCCGTAGATGTCGACGATCCAGAGCTGCTCGATGCTGGTCGGGTGAAGGTCGGCGGTGAGCGAGGGGATCGCGAGGGTGAGGACGGTCAGGTCCATCGCGTAGAGCAGGCACGGCAGAGCAATGACGGCGAGGCCGATCCACTCGCGCCTGGTTGCGCGCCGGGGGGTGTCCGGGGCTGTGATCTGTTGCTCGCTCTGCGCCATCCGTTCCTCCTCTGATCGCGAAGTCTCTGACCTCGCAGTTACCGCGGGAGGGCCTGGCGTTACGCGTCGCGACGAAAGTCGTGGAAGGAGGCGAGCAACCGCTCGCGCACCCGAGCGGGGATCGATTCCTCCCGGAGGCCGCCGAGTGAACCGGGCAGCGTGCGCATCTGGGCGACGTATTCGGTGCAGCCCGGGCAGGTCTCGAGGTGCTCCTCCACCCGCAGCGCCTCGCCCGAGGGCAGCGCACCCTCGAGGTAGTCGGTGACGACCTCGACCACCTCATTGCAGGCGAGGTCGCCGGGACGGTGGTGGCTGGGCTGATCGTTCATCGGGCGTTCGTGTCCTCCTTTCCAGTGTGCCTCCGAGCGCCTCTGGCGTTACACCCTCGGCGGTGAGATCCACGACGGCGCCGTAGTACTCCTCAATCGCGGCCCGGACCTTCGTGCGTGCGCGGTGCAGCAGGATTCGCTGGTTGCCGGCGGTGATCTCGAGCGCCTCGCAGACCTCCTCCGAACTCCAGCCCTCGACGTCGCGGAGCGAGATCACGGTCCGCTGTGCGTGAGGGAGCTCGGCGATCGCACCGGCGATCACCTCGCGCGTCTCGCCGGCGAGCAGTCCCTCCTCGGGCGTGGGCCAGGCAGTCGGCATCACGGCCCAGTGGCCCGGCCAGCGGTCGTGTTCGGCGGGGAGGAAGCGATCGGGATCCACGGAGGGACCACCGGTTGCATCGACCTCCGCCTCCGCGAAGGCCGAGAAAGGCATGCTGCGACGCTCGCGCTGCCCCGCCCGCATTGCCTGGTTCGTGAGGATTCGAAAGATCCACGTCTTGAGCGAGGAGCGGCCCTCAAAACTCTCGATCCCGCCGATCACCGCGATCCAGGTCTCCTGCACCACCTCCTCGGCTGCCGCTCGGCTCGGCACGTAGGCCATCGCCACACGGATCATCGCGGCGCTGTGACGGTCGACAAGCGCCGCGAAGGCACCTTGGTCGCCGCGGCGAACGGCAGCGACGGTCCTTTCATCGCCCTCGGCGACGGGATCCGAAGCTCTGCTCGCCCTATGGGCCATCTTTCACGGGCTGGCCGGGCACGACGGAACTGTTGTGCAGGTTGATCAGTTTCTGAACTGGTTGGTGAAGATCACGGCGCGTCAGGGTAGCGGCCGGCTCTTCGCGGGGGCGGGGCCTCAGCCGAGCAGGGCTCGGACCTGCGCCGCGATCTCCAGGTCCTCCCGCGCGTGCACGAGCAGGACCAATCGTTCGGCGGTCGGAGCTGAGAGGACGCGATCGCCCAATTCGCCGCGGGCGTTCCGCCTCGGGGTCCGTTGACAGCCCCAGGAAGTCCATGCCCTCGCACGCACCCTCCCGAATCTCGGGCGAGTTCTCCCCCACGCCGCCGGTGAAGGCCAGGGCGTCGAGGCCTCCCATCGCCGCGGCCATCGCGGCGATGGAGGCCCGCAGGCGGTGCAGGTAGACGTCGATCGCCAGGGTGGAGGCCGCATCGCCGGCCTCGCGGGCGGCCAGCAGCGTCCGCATGTCTCCCGACCGACCCGAGATGCCGAGCAGGCCGGACTCCGTATCGAGTGCACGCTCCGCGTCCTCGGGATCGATCTCGCCGTGGCGCTGGGCCCAGAGCAGCAATCCCGGATCGACCGAGCCAGACCGCGTCGCCATCACCAGGCCGTCCAGCGGGGTAAAGCCCATCGTCGTGTCAACCGACCGGCCGCCAGCGATTGCGGCCAAAGACGCCCCCGCGCCGAGATGGGCACTGACCACGCGGAGCTCGGCCAGGGGGCGGTCGAGCAGCACGGCAACACGCCGGGCGCAGTAGGCGTGGGAGAGGCCGTGGAAGCCGAAGCGGCGAAGCGGCCAGCGCTCGGTCCAGGACCCCGGGATTGCGTAGGTGAAGGCCTCCGCGGGAATCGTCCTGTGGAAGGCGGTGTCGAAGCAGGCGACAGCCGGCAGCTCGGGCCGCAGTCCGCGAAGGGCGCGGAGGGCGTCAATCGCCGGCGGATTGTGCAGGGGCGCGAGGTCCTCGAGGCCCTTGAGCTTGGCCTCGACCCCTTCGTCGAGTCGAACGGCTTCCGTGAACTCCTCCCCACCGTGGACGATCCGATGTCCCGCCGCATCGGGGTCCGGGGCGTCCGTGAGGAAGTCCTCGAGCCCCTGCCCCCAATCGTCGTCCGCGTCGAGATCCCTGGAGGCCAAGGGCTCTTCGCCCTCTCCCAGCAGCCGCAGCTTCAGGGAGGAAGAGCCCGCGTTGAGGACCAGAACCCGGATGGGGCCCACCTCAGCCGGGCCAGACCCAGTCGGCGATCTCCGGGGGGTCCTCGAGGTGCTCGCGGATGTAGTCGTGGTGCCAGGACAGCTTCGCGTCGCAGTGCTCCACGAGCTCCGCCGCGCCCGCCGGCTTCCGGTGGCTGCGCCGGATCGCCTCGGCGGCGAGGTGGTAGCGGCTCATCCTGTTCAGCGCGACCATGTCGAAGGGGTGGTGGTCGTTCCCACCTCGTTGTAGCCGTGAACGTGGAAGCGATCCGGGCTGGGGCGCCCATGGAGGAGCTGATGGGCTGCTCGAGCGTAGCCGTGAAACGCGAGCACCACCTCGAGGTCGATCCCGAACATCTCCTCGAAGCGCAGCTCGGAGAGGCCGTGCGGATGGAACTCCTCGGGCGGCAGGGACATCAGATCGACGACGTTCACGACCCGCACGGCGAGGTCCGGGACGAGGTCGCGGAGCAGGGCGGCGGCCGCGAGCGTCTCCATCGTCGGCACGTCGCCGGCGCAGGCGAGGACCACGTCCGGGTCGCCGCCCCCATCGGTGCTCGCCCAGTCCCAGGTCGAGGCGCCGGCTTCGCAGTGCGCGCGCGCCTCCTCGAGTCCCAGGTACTGCAGGTGGCGCTGCTTGTCGACGACGATCAAGTTGACGTAGTCGCGGCTGGCGAAGCAGTGCTCGGCCACCGACAGCAGGCAGTTGGCGTCGGGCGGCAGATAGACCCTGACCACGCTCCCCCGCAGGGAGATCATCGAGTCGATCAGGCCAGGGCCCTGGTGGCTGAACCCGTTGTGGTCGTTGCGCCAGCAGGTCGAGGTCGAGCAGGATGTTGAGCGAGCCCACGGGCACGCGCCAATCCAGCTCCTCGGCCGCCTCCAGCCACTTGGCGTGCTGGATCGCCATCGAGGCGGAGACCATCGCAAACGCCTCGTAGGTCGCGAAGAGGCCGTGCCGGCCCGTCAGCAGGTATCCCTCGAGCCAGCCCTGGCAGAGGTGCTCCGAGAGCACCTCCATCACGCGCCCGTCCGGGGAGCAGTCGTTCGTCGTCCGGCCGGGCGTCCATCAGGCAGCGGTCATCGACCTCGAAGACGGCGCCGAGCCGGTTGGAGTTGGTCTCGTCGGGACAGAAGAGGCGGAAGCGGTCGCGGTGCTCCGCGATCAGGTCCCGGGTCATCTCCCCGAGCGGCCTCGTCGTCTCGGCGGCGGTGTCCCCTCGCCGCTCGATCTCGATCGCGTAGCGCTCGAGGTCGGGAAGCTCCAGCGGCTGCAGAAGGCGACCGCCGTTCGCGTAAGCGCTCGCCCCCATCCGCCGCTCACCCTCGGGAGCCAGCTCCCGCAGCTCCGGGACCAGGCGGCCCTGCTCGTCGAAGTGGTCCTCGGGGTGGTAGCTCCGCATCCACTCCTCCAGCTGGGCAAGGTGCTCCGGGTTGTCGCGGACGCCCCTTCAGGGGCACCTGGTGCGAGCGGAACGTCCCCTCGACCCTGACTCCGTCGACGAGCTTCGGACCGGTCCAGCCCTTGGGCGTCCTCAGGACGATCGCGGGCCAGGTCGGCCGCTCACGATTCCCCTCCTCTCGGGCGGCCCGCTGGATCTCGCCGATCCGGGCGTGGGCGCCGTCCAGGGCATGCGCGAAATCCCGGTGCACCTGGTCGGGCTGATCGCCGCCGACGAAGACGGGGTCGTAGCCGTGACCGGTGAGCAGCGACTCGATCTCCGCCTCGCTGGCCCGGCCCAGCACGGTGGGGCCGGAGATCTTCGCCTCGTTCAGCTGCAGGATCGGCAGCACGGCGCCGTCCCGGGCCGGGTTCAGGAAGCGCACGCCCTTCCAGGAGCCCTCGAGCGGCCCCGTCTCGGCCTCCCCGTCGCCGATCACGCAGGCGACGAGAAGGTCGGGATTGTCAAAGGCGGCACCGAAGGCGTGGACGAGGGCGTAGCCGAGCTCGCCGCCCTCGTGGATCGAGCCCGGGGTCGGCACGCCGACGTGGCTCGGGATACCGCCCGGCGTCGAGAACTGCCGCACCAGGCGACGCAGGCCGTCCATGTCGTGGGCGACCTCCGGATAGACCTCGGAGTAGCTCCCCTCCATATAGACGTTTGCCACGAGCGCGGGTCCGCCGTGCCCGGGTCCCGCGATGTAGAGCACGTCCTGTCCGGTGCGCCGGATCAGGCGGTTGAGCTGGGCGTAGATCAGGTTCAGGCCAGGTGACGTCCCCCAGTGCCCGAGCAGCCGGGGCTTGATGTGCTCGCGCCTGAGCGGCTGACGAAGCAGCGGGTTGTCCCGAAGGTAGATCTGGGCGACCGTCAGGTAGTTCGCCGCCTCCCACCAGCGCTGGGCCTCAGACGGCATCGCTCACCCAATCCGCGGCAGCGGTTGCACCGTCACCTCGGCGGCGAGGATCCCGACCACCCTGGGATGCCCGGCGCCGGCCGGGCGGTCATGGCGCTTCATCCCGCGACCCGACGGCCCCAAGACCCAATGATTCCGCGCCGGCTCCTCGTGGCAGCACCAGCACGGGGCACGGCGCGTTGCGAGCGATCGGACCGGAGACGCTGCCCAGAACGGTGCGGAGGACCGGGCCGCGGCCGCGGGAGCCGAGCAGGAGCAGGTCGAAGTCCTCCGCCGCCTCGGCGATCGCTTGGGCGGCTGGGCCCGCCAGCCGGTGTCCCTCCGCTGGCACGCCAGACGGAACCCTGGCCAGCCCTGCATCCAGCACGCTGGCAATCCGCCTCGGTCCGACCGAGAGCAGGGTCAGCGATCCATGGACGCGCTCGGCCAACTCGATCCCGGCCTCGAGCGCGTGCGCCGACTCGGCCGAGCCGTCGAAGCAGATGCCGAGGCGGAGCACGTGCCGCGGCTGATCTGCTCCGAACCCGAGCGGGGCGATCGCGACCGGGGCCGGGGCGCTGTGGAGGAGCTTCTCGGCGGTGCTGCCGAACACGACTCGGCCCACCGGCCCTCTGTGAGCGGACCCGATCACGATCACGGATGCATCGATTTCCTCTGCCAGGTCGGCCAGCCCGTCCGCGGGGGATCGCGCCGCGATCGCGCGCGTTTCCGGGTCGAGGAAGCGGAGGTGGTCTCGGGCGATTTCGAATGACTCCGCCGTGTCCACCCTCAGTGCCTTCTCGAGGTTCTCCACGCCCATCGCAGCCCGCGAGTACTGCAGCGCGGTAACCACCAGTGGCCTGGCCGCGAGGAGCTCGCTGAGCAGGCGGCCCAGCTCGAGGGCATCCTTCCCTCGCTGGGTCGGCTCATACCCGATCACTACGCGTCGCGTCATCGCGGTTGCGGAGGCGACAGGACGTCACGGTCGGTGGCGGTCAGCGACTTACTGGCCCGTCCGGTTCCGCGCGGGGTAACCAGTAGGGGGCACGGAGCCGACCGCATGAGCTTGGCGGATACCCCACCCAGCAGGGTGCGGCGCAGCGGCCCATATCCTCGCGAGCCGATTACGAGCAGATCGAGGTCGACGCCCTGGGCCGCGAGAACGTCGGCGGGGTCTCCGTCGACGAGCGTCCGCGCGACATCGAGACCGGCGAGACCCTCGACCGCCGCCGAGAGGCTCCTCTCGAGGTCATCCCGAACAAGCTGATGATAGTCCGGAGCCGCGACCATCCCGGGCTTCGGCAGCACCGGGCTCAGCTCTGGTGCCACCGCGATCAGGCGCAGTGAGCAGTCGAGGTCGCGAGCTAGGGTCTCGGCACGCTTCAGGGCAAGCTTCGACTCCTCCGCGCCGTTGTAGCCGACGCCGATGACCCCCGGCCCGTCGTGGTCACGGCCGGTGAAGCCCACCGGAGCGACGGCGACCGCGCAGGGGGCGCCGTGCAGCATCCGCTCGCCGACGCTGCCGGAGAGAACCCGTCCCAAGGGGCCCTGATGGGTCGAGCCGAGCACGATCAGGTCGGCCCGCTCGGACTCGGCGACAGCGTTGAGCTCGCGCGCCGGCGACCCCCACAGCTCCCGGCGCTCGTACTCACCCGGGCCCAGCGCCAAATCGGCCTGCGTGAAGATCCGCTGCATCTCCGCCTTCCTCCTGGCGCCAGCCTTGGCGACGTCCAGCGGCAGCCCGATCTCGGTGCCGTCGAAGGCCGATTCCGGCTCATAGACGCTGGCCACGATCAGCTTCGCGTGCTCGGCGCCGGAGATCGTCTTCGCGAGGTGGAGCGCATCCTTGCCCTGGTCGGTGCCGTCGAAGCCGACCAGGACCCTGCCGCTGCCTTCGCGAGCGGCGGCCTCATCGTCCTCACTGGAGGGGCTCGCGTCCCGGGGGGTGACCACGACCGGGCACGGCGCGGTGCGCATGACCTTGGCCGAAACCGCTCCGAGCAGGGTCGCCAGCACCGGCCCGTAGCCACGCGAACCGAGGACCAGCAGATCAAGCTCAACGCCCTGATAGGCGAGGACCACGGCGGGGTCACCCTCGACCAGCTTGGTCTCGGCCTCGACCCGGCCGTGGAGGCTTTCGCGCGCGTTGTCGAGTTGATCGCGATAGCGCTCGATCAGCGGCTCGCGCGCCTCCCGTAGTTCGTCAGGGGCGTCCGGGCCCATGGGAGCAAGCTCGGGCACGACCCCGATCAATCTCAGGCTCGCCCCGCTCGGATGGGCCAGCCGTTCGGCGAAGCTCACTGCGCACCGGGATTCCTCTCCGGCGTCATAGCCGACCCCGATCAGGCCAATGCCAGCGGGCGGGCGACGGTGGAATCCCATCGGGGCTACGGCGACCGCGCAGGGCCCGCCTTGCAGCAGCCGCTCGGCCACGCTTCCGAGCACGACGCGCCCGGCCGCCCCCCAGTGGGTAGAGCCCAGCACGACCAGGTCGGCGCTCTCGGCGACTGCCAGCTCGTGGAGTGCCTTCGGGGCGCTCACATCCCGGATCGGATGCTCCACGAACCGCTGGGAACCAAGCTCTTCGCGCGCCTCCGAGAACAGACGCGCGCAGCGGTCCCGATGGTCGTCCGGATCATCCACCCAGAGGACGGCCGCGACGTGCAGCTCCGCGTCGGTTTGACGCACGATCGCATCGGCGAGGGCGAGGGCGTCGCGGGACTGGGCGCTGCCGTCGAAGCCGACGATGACTTTCATCTTCATGCCGCAGAAGGTTCGCCTCACCGTGCCTGAGCCGCTTCGGCCGTGACTACTGGAGCGCATACGTAGTGAGACCGGATGTGGGCCGTTCCAGGCGCGCTTACGGTGCAGCGCATGACCACATCCCAAGCAACGACCACCCCCACGGGTGAGCCGAAGGGCTCACCCAAACCACGAAGCCCCGGCGGTCGCGGGCCACGAGCTGACCAAGCGCTACGGCGAGGGGCCCACCGCGGTCGATGCCCTCCGCGGGGTCTCCGTGGAGTTCCCGATCGGGAGCTTCACGGCGATCATGGGTCCCTCGGGATCGGGCAAGTCGACCCTGCTCAACAACCTCGCCGGGCTGGAGCGCGCCAACATCCGGTTGGTCCGAGATCGCCGGTACCCGGCTGGACTCGCTCTCGGACCACGATCTGACCCTGATGCGCCGGCGTCAGATCGGCTTCATCTTCCAGAGCTACAACCTGCTTCCGGTCCTCACCGCCGAGGAGAACATCACGCTGCCGGTGACGATCGGGGGCGGCGAGCCCGACGTGGAGTGGCTCGAGACTCTGATCCAGACCACCAGGCTGGACGAGCGGCGCGACCATCGGCCCGATCGAGCTCTCGGGCGGCGAGCAGCAGCGGGTGGCGGTCGCCAGGGCCCTGATCAGCCGGCCTGCGGTCATGTTCGCCGACGAGCCAACCGGCAACCTCGACTCCGCGTCCGGGCCGGCAGATCCTCTCGCTGCTGCGTCGCGCCGTGGACGAGTTCGGGCAGACGATCGTGATGGTCACGCACGATGCAAACGCCGCCGCCGTGGCCGACCACGTCCTTTTCCTCGCCGATGGACGGATCGTGGACCGGCTCGAGCATCCCTCGGTCGGGCAGATCCTCGACGAGCTGAAAGACCTGGCATGAGGAAGCTCGTCCTGCGGGGTATCGCCGAGCGGAAGCTGCGGGCGGCCCTCAGCGGCATCGCCGTCCTCCTCGGGGTGGCGATGATCTCCGGCACCTACATCGAGACCGATCAGATCCGAAACGCATTCGACGACATCACTGAGGAGTCGGTCGAGAAGCTCGATGTCGTGGTCAGCCCCGAGGAGGAGTTCACGGCGTCCATGGCGTCCGAGCTGCCGACGCTTCCCGAGGCCATGGTCCAGCGAATCGGGCAGGTCCCCGGCGTTGACGCCGCCGAAGGAGAGCTCGGAGCCCTGGGCAACATCGTGGTCGACGGCGAGGTCGTGCGAGACGTATGGCGCGCCGGGCCTCGTCATGGCCGATTCCGACAACCGTTTCGACCCGACGCGAGATCGTCGCGGGACGCGAGCCAGGTGCCCGCGGCGAGGCCGCCGTCTTCGAGGGCAACGCACATGACCATGGGATCGAGATCGGAGACCAGATCGGCGTTGTGACCCGCCACGGCGAACGGCAGGTGACCGTCATCGGGCTTGATCCAATTCGGCAACGGCGGCTCATCGCTGGGAGGCGCCACCGGCGTCGAGGCCCCGCTGGATCAGGTTCAGCGTTGGTTCGACCTCGAGGGAAAGGTCACGTCGATCAGCGTCATCGCGGATCCCGGGATCGCACCGGAGCAGCTCTCGGAGCGAATCGATGCGGCGCTCCCGGACGGCGTCAAGGTCCAGACGGCCTCCGAGAACGCCGAGGAGACGGCCGACCGAGATCAACGACCAGATCGGCTCGTTCCTGACTCCGGCGCTGCTTGCCCTCGCCGGCGCGGCGGTCCTGGTCGGGGCCTTCATCATCTTCAACACCTTTTCCATCACGGTGGCGCAGCGATCGAAGGAGTTCGCTCTCCTCAGGGCCCTGGGGACCACCCGGGGCCAGATCCTGGCGGCCGTCACGGGCGAGGCGTTCCTGATCGGGACCCTTGCCTCAGTGCTCGGAATCGGCGTCGGCATCGGCTTCTCGAAGCTCCTCAACTCCCTCTTCGACGCGGTCGGGTTCGGCATTCCCCGCTCCGACCTGGTGCTGGCCCCGCGCACGGTGGCGATCGCGCTGGGATCGGGATTGGCGTCACGCTCGTCTCATCGCTGGTCCCAGCCCTGCGCGCCACCCGCGTGGACCCGGTCACCGCAATGTCCGGAATCGCGCCCAGGCCCTCGAGCCGCGCCCGCCGTGTCGCCGCCGTTGCTCACCGTCGTCTCCATTCTTCTCGGCGGCTGCTCGCCGCCCAGGGCCTGTTCGGGGACGGGTCCGGCCTCGACGAAGCTCGGCGCGATCGCCTCGGGCGCCGTCCTGATCTTCGTCGGCGTCGCCCTCTCGGCCCGGTACTTGGTCAAGCCGCTCGCCTCGGTGATCGGCTGGCCGATCGAGCGCCTGTTCAAGACGACCGGGCCGCCTGGCGCGGGAGAACGCCGAGCGCAACCCGGGCCGCACCGCCATCACCTCGGCGGCCCTGATGGTCGGGCTGGCTCTGGTCGTATTCGTGGCGGTCTTCGCCTCAGCGCTGAACACGAGCATCGGCCGGCAGGTCGACGAGCTGGTTCGCGCCGACCTGCTCGTCTACGGCGAGGGCTTCAGGCCGTTCTCGGCCCGCACCACTGACATCGTCGCCGAGGTCCCCGGCGTCGAGGCGGTTCAGGACTTTCCCTACGACCAGCTCGAGGTCAACGGCCAGAGCTCCAACGTCGCAACCGATCTCCTGATCGCGATCGATCCGCGCCAGATTCGCAGCGTCTACACCTTTGACTGGATCGAGGGGGACGACTCGCTGCTTGGCGAGCTCGACACCGGGGAGACCCTAATCGAGGAGCAGTTCGCCAAGGCCCACGACGTCTCGGTCGGCGACAGCTATCGGGTTGTAACTCCGACCGGCGGTCGCATGTCCCTGACGGCGATCGGCGAGTACCGCGACCCGACCATCATTCAGGGGTCCGTTGGGACAGCGGCGACCCTGCGCTCGATCTCCCCGGCTCGGGATCCGATCAGCGTGTTGGTCGCGGTCGATGACTCGGCAGACGCGGCGGCGGTCCAGGCACGAGGTGGAGCGCTCGCTCGAGCCCTTTCCCTCAACCAGGGTCGAGGACAAGGCCGGCTACAAGCGCACGGTCGAAGGACAGCTCAACCAGATCGTCTACCTGCTCTACGCGCTGCTGGCGATGAGCGTCGTCATCTCGCTGTTCGGAATCGCCAACAGCCTCTTCCTCTCGATCCACGAGCGAACGGGCGAGTTCGGGGTCCTGCGCGCCGTTGGGACGACGGTCAGTCAGGTGCGGCGGATGGTCCGCTACGAGAGCGTCATCACCTCGACCATCGGCGGCGCGCTCGGCATCGTGGTCGGAGTGGTTTTCGCCTGGCTCGTGATCGAGTCGCTGTCGGAGTTCGGTTTCAGACTGAGCATCCCCGCCGGCCAGCTGCTGATCTTCATGCTGCTCGCCGTCATCGTGGGCGTGATCGGCGCCGTGGCCCCGGCCCGGCGGGCCTCGCGCGTCGACGTGCTCGAAGCCCTTCATGAGGAGTGAGCGGGCGTTGGGCACGGCCGCGCTGGCCCTCGCCGGGGCGGGTGTGGCATACGTCCTCGGTGGCCGGAGCTGGTGCAACACCTGGGGCGCCACGCCCGAGGAGGTGGCGCGCGAGATGCCCGGCGACGAGTTGCTGTCCGAGCCCGACATGCTCGCGACGCGAGGAATCACGATCAGCGCCCCTCCCCGCGACATCTGGCCCTGGCTCGTGCAGATGGGAAGCGGCAGGGGCGGCGCCTACACCTACGACTGGATCGAGAACCTGTTCGGCCTCGACATGCACAGCGCGAATCGGATCCTGCCCGAGTACCAGGACCTCGAGGTCGGCGACGTCCTGCCGATGGGGCCGAAGGGACCCGGGATGCGGGTCGAGGTCCTTGAGCCCGAGCGGGCGATGGTCTACCGGTTCGAGGACGGGAACTGGGTCTGGGCCTTCGGCCTCTATCCGCAGCTCGGCGGCACCCGGCTCGTGAGCAGAAACCGGATCTCGGCTCCCGGCGCATTGGTCGGGCGAAAGCTCTTCAACCTCCTGTTCATGGAGCCGGGCAGCCTCGTTATGGAGCGGAAGATGCTGCGCGGGATCAAGGATCGGGCTGAGCGCAATCCGGCCCGGTAGCGGCCCCGGGACCGCGACGGACCGCGACCAGAGCAAGCCCGATGGCGGCGACGGCGCCCTCCGCGATGATTGCCGGAGGTGAGCCCTCCCGACTCAAGGTCCCAGAAGGCTAACCGCCGGCCGTCCCTGTCGCGCGTGCATCTGTTCGTGGCCTTCGCCTTCACGGTGATGGCCGATCCGGTCTCCTCGGTCGCCTACGCGATCGAGGCGGCGCGGCGACATCTCGGCGACGACGCCACCACCCTGTTCGTGACCATGGCCGTGGTCGTCCTGATCATCGTCGTCATCTCGGCCACCTATCACCAGCTGATCGGGCGGTTTCCGTCTGGTGGTGGGGGGCCCGAGGCCGTCGCCTCGGCCTTCGGCGAGGGCTGGGCTTTCCTCCCTCTCGGCGCGCTGCTCGTCGACTTCACTCTGACGGTCGCGGTCAGCTGCGCGGCCGGGGCGGCCGCTTTGATCGCGTTCGTTCCCGAGCTGGCCGGGGGGCGGGTCTACCTCGCCTTGGCGCTGACGGTCGCCGTGGCCGCCGGCGTCCTGGCCGGCCATCGGGGCCGGGTCGGATTCGCGATCGCCACCCAGGCGTTCCTGCTCTTTGCGGTCGTCGTCTTCATCGCCGGGCTGCGCGCGGAATCGGCTACCGGCGCGGGCCTCCAGGACAGCCAGCCCCTGTTCGGAGACCTCGCCCTGCTCCCCATGCTGCTGGCACTACCGCTCGGCATGGCACTCGCCACCGGAGTCGAGGCGCCCTCGAACGCGGTCGCGCAGCTCCCCCAGCTCGACGACCGCAGCCGGACTCGCTTCGGCCGGCTGACCCTGTGGCTGATGGTGGCGATCGTCGGGTGCCTCACCCTAGCCTTCTCCGGGCTTGCGATGAAGCTGGGGCTGGGGCTGCCGGATTCGGACTCGACCATGCTCGCGGACATCGCTCGTCGAGCCGTCGGCGACAACGCCCTGTTCGGCGTCTTCCAGGCCGCGAGCGCACTGCTGCTGCTGGCCGCGGCCGCCTCCTCGTACCTTGCCGGGTCAGGCGTGCTGAAGGCGCTGGCGCTCCTGCACGACGGTGGCGTCGGCCTGCTTCCGGCGCGGTTCGGGCGCGTGAACCGGTTCCTGGTGCCCGAGTGGGGCGTGGGCTTCGTGCTCGCCGTCTCGGCTTTGCTGATCGTGGCCGCGGGCGCGAAGGAGCAGGACCTCGTCCCCTTCTACGCCGTCTCGGTCTTCGCCAGCTTCCTCGCCGCGACGCTCGCCTGCGCGCGCCTCTCGCTCAGGGAGGGGCGGCGACGTGATCTCGCGGTCAATCTCGTGGGCGCCGTGCTCGTGGCAGGGATCCTCGCGATCAACCTGAGCAGGCTCGACGCCGTGATCGCGCTCGGGTGCTCCGCGGCGATCGCCGCCTGGCTATGGGCGACCTGGGTTCGACGCGGGCGCCCCACCGGCGTCGCGGAGGCCGTCCGCTGAGCCTGTGCTCCCGCGGCCACGGCTAAGGACGTCCGCCCAGTCAACTCGCACGAGCACCGCGAGCCCTACCAGCCCGAGCAGCTGCAGGCCGATCCCCAGCGGGGACGAGAGCCACTCGGTGAGCGCTCCGGGCTCTCGGCGCGCTCGCGCGCCGCGTCGATCACGGCGTTGACCAGGAAGTGGGCGCCGGAGCCGACACCGAGGGTCCAGTAGCGCCGGAACCATTCGCGCGCGTGCTCGTCGGTCGTGGCCGTCCGCATCTCCCCGCGCAGAAGGGTGCGGCCCTGGTCGAGCTCCCGCGCCGACAGCGCGTAGACGGTCTTGGCGTAGCCGGGCTCGGCGAAATCACGAAACTCCTCACCCGTGGTGGGCGAGGCAAAGGCTATGACAGGGCGCCAGAACTTGCCGACCAGGCCGAGTGCGATCCCGGTGTCCTGCTCGTCGAGAAGGACCCAGCTCCCCTCCGCCCCGGGCTCGGAGGCGGTCTCGCGCAGGGTCATGCGGCTCGGGGGCTTCTGCACCCGCCTTGTGGGGGATACGGCATCGCGGACGAGCTGCGGCAGGGCGCGCACTCCGCTTAGAACCCCGACTAGGGGCCGGTCGCGGCCGAGCGCGATCAGGTCGATGGACATCAGCGAGTCCCAGGTCGCACGCACGTCGGCCGCGACCACCGTCGCGACCCCGTCGGAGACGTCGAAGGCGGGAAGCTGGGTGTCGAACACCTCGTCGATTGAGAGCTGTTCCCGGACGGTCATGGCGTGACTCCGGCGCGCCCAGGATGCTCCGGGGCGTTGACGGGACCAGCGCCGCGCGGTACGACGACCAGCGGGCAATGTGCGCTCTTCGTCAGTGCCCGGGAAACGCTCCCGAGCAGGGCGCTGCGAATCGGCCCGTAGCCCCGCGAGCCCACCACGAGGATGTCCACGTCGGCCGAGGCCTCGGCCAGCGTCATCGCGGGAGGCCCCTCCAGCCGGCGCACGGTGACGGGGAGATTCCGCGGCACGCCGTCGGCGGCTTCCTCCATGGCCTGGGCGAAGTGCTCCCTCTGGGAGCGCATGAGGTCACCAAGCGCGGCACCGGCGACCGTGCCATACCCGGTCGGCGTCGGCGTCATCACGCCGACGATCGTCAGCGTGGCATCGAGCCGCTGGGCCAGGTCCACCGCCCTCTCCAGAGCCAGGTCCGACTCCTCGCCTCCGTCGATGGCGACACCGACGCGCAGCAGGTGCTCACTCAGGCGATCCGCGTAGCCATGCGGAACGACCACCACAGCCGAGGGGCAACCGGTGAGCAGTGAGGCTCCCGTGCTGCCAAGCAGCACCTGGCCGACCGGGCCGCGATGGGCGGAGCCGACGACGACCGCGAAGGGCTTGACATCGGCGGCGAGCTGCTCCAGCGCCATCGCGGCGGAGTCCTCGAAGATGCTGCAGGTCTCGGCTTCAAGTGGGGCAAGGAGCTCGACGGCCCGCTCAAGCAGCGGCCTCGTGTCCTCCTCGACGGCTTCGCCGAGCCCGGGCGGATCGAATAGGTACCGAGGCCAGAGAACGCAGGAGGCGACCAGAGGCGTCGCGTCGACCGCCTCGCACAGCTGCTTCCCGAATCGAAGCGCGTCCTCGCTGCCGGCGCTGCCGTCATAGCCGATGATGACTCTGCGTTTCATACCCACCGAGGATCGCGTCGCAGACCCTCGTTCACATCGGTGCCTGCTGCGTAAGCACCTCCGCAGCCGCTACCGAGGCCCTGAATCTCCTAGGCTGCGCACGACACGGGCCGAGCACACGTCATCTCGTCCTTCGCCCTTGATGGGGAGAGATCCTGAGCGAGGTAGCGCTCACCGAAGCACAGCTACGCCGACTCTTGGAGGTCGGCCAATCCTTGGTGTCAGAGCTCGATCTCGAGTCTCTCCTGCGCCAGGTTCTCGAAACCGCCAGGGACCTGACGGACGCGAGCTACGCGGCCCTGGGCATTCTCGACCCGTCGAAGACGAACCTAGAACGCTTTCTTCACCTCGGCATCGACGAGGAGACGCGGAAGGGAATCGGGCCGCTGCCGACGGGCCGCGGGGTGCTGGGCGAGCTGATCCGAAACCCAGCTCCGTTGCGGCTGGCTGAGGTCGGCGATCACGCCCGCTCCTACGGCTTCCCGCCGGGCCACCCGCCCATGCACAGCTTCGTCGGGGTACCGATCCAGATCCGAGGGGAGGCGTTCGGGAACATCTACCTGACCGAGAAGGCCGCGGGCCACGAGTTCGACGACCGCGACGAGGCGCTGCTGGTCATCCTGGCCGACTGGGCGGCCGTAGCCATCGACAACGCGCGCGTCTATGAGCAGAGCGAGAGCCGCCGCGGGGAATTGGAGCGAGCCGTGCAGGCGCTCGAGGCGACCGTCTCCCTGGCCCGGGTCGGTGCCGTCGAGACCGACCTCGATTCGCTGCTGGAGCTGATCGCCAAGAGGGGAAGGGCCTTGGTCGAGGCCGACTCGATGCTGGTCCTGGTCAACGCGGGGCCGTCGCAGGAGATCGTCGGCGTCGCTGGGAGCCTCAGGGCCGAGGCGATCGGAGCAACGGTCCAGAATGACGAGCCCGAGCTCAGCCGCGCGCGCGAGAACGCCGGGATAAGCCACCTGCAAGGCACCAGGACCAGCCTTCACGACGCCCTCGGGATCGACTCGAGCCGTTCATTGGCTATCGCGCACATGGATCACCGCGGCCGCAGTCAGGGCTTTTTGATCGCGGTCGAACCGGGCGAGCGCGCCGACTTCGACGCCGACGCATCTCTGGTCTTCAGCGCCTTCGCCAACAGCGCAGCCAACTCGCTGGCCACGGCGCGGGACGTGGAGCGCGACCGGCTAAGCCGCTCAGTCGAGGCCACCGAGCAGGAGCGCCGGCGCTGGGCGATGGAGCTTCACGACGAGACCCTGCAGGAACTGGGGGCGCTGAAAGTCCTGGCGGAAAGCGCCTTGAGCAGAGCCGACCCCGAGCAGATGCGGGCGTCGCTTACCAGCGCGACCGCCCAGCTCGAGCAGACGATCGTCGGCCTCGAGTCCCTGATCAACGAGCTGCGCCCCGCAAGCCTGGACGAGCTCGGAACCGCCGCGGCCATCGAAACCCTTGTCGAGCGCGTGGGGGCGCGCTCGGATCTCGAGATCGAGTGCGCCGTCGACCTCGCCCACGAACGCGGAGATGAGCCGACCCGCCACACCCCGCGCCTCGAATCGACCATCTACCGGATCGTCCAGGAAGCGTTGAACAACGCCACCAAACACTCAGGGGCCTCCAGGGTGACGGTGGGGATCACCGAGGGTCCGGACACTGTGGAGGTCACGGTCGCCGACGATGGCAAGGGATTCGACCCCGAGACCGCCGGCAATGACCGCTTCGGGCTCCACGGCATGCGAGAGCGGATCGAGCTGCTCGATGGAAGCCTGAAGATCGACTCCGCCCCCGGCTCGGGCGCGCGGGTGGTGGCGAGCCTTCCGGTTGAGCGGCAAGACCCACCCCCTGCCCGGGGGCTCGACTAGTCCAGACCGTGCTCCTTCGCGTAGGCGATCAGCTCCGCCCTGGAGCCGATGCTCGTCTTGCGCTGGATGTTGGCCCGGTGGGTCTCGACCGTCCGCACGCTGAGGACCAGCTGCTCGGCGATCTCCGGGTTCATGTAGCCCTGCGCGAGCAGACCAAGCACCTCGACCTCTCGCGGCGTCAGCTCGTCGGGCGGGCCTTCGTCAAGCGGCTCCGCAGCCAGCTTGGCGCCGAGCGTGGGATTGACGTAGGTCTCGCCGGCGAGCACCACCCTGATCGCATCGACGAGCTCCTTGGCGGCCGAGTGCTTGATCACGTAGCCGCTCGCACCTGCCTGGAGCGCCCTGCGCGCGAAGGCGGGCTCGCTCTGCATGGTGAGGACGATCACCTTGGTATTCGATGACGTCTCGGCGACCTTCGGGATCGTCTCGAGGCTCGACTCGCCGGGCATGTTCAGGTCGAGCACGAGCACCGAGGGCTTGTGGCCCAGCACGTATCGGGCAGCGTCCTCGGCCGTGCCGGCTTCGGCCACGACCGAGATGTCGGGTTCGGCCTCGAGGACCATACGGATACCGTCGCGCACGATCACGTGGTCGTCGGCGAGCACGACGCTCACGTCCGACCCGCCCTTTTCCTCACCTGCCTGCATGCCCGGCAACTTAGCTCGCCTCTGTTACACCTCGCATCGGTAGTCGCCACGGAGGGAGGTCCCGTTCCGACTCCCGACGCGCGGCCCCACTCCGGCGCGTACGTTGCGTCGCATGAGCTCACGCACGGAACCGGCCCAGGTCATCGTCCTCGGCGGCGGCGTCGCCGGAGTCGAGGCGGTCCTGGCCCTGAACGACTTCGCCCCCGAGCAGCTCTCGGTCACGTTGGTGTCGGCCGATCGAGAGTTCCTCTTCAAGCCCATGGCGGTCGAGGAGCCATTCTCGGGTAAACCACCTGAGCAGCACGACCTGGAAGCGTTGACGACCGAGCTGGGCGTCGCCTTCGTCCAGGCAAGGGCGACCGCGGTGCGGTCTGATGAGAACATCGTCGAGCTCGATCGGGCGGACGATCGTCACTTCGACGCCCTGCTTGTCGCGCTCGGCGCCCGCATGTCCGCTCCGTTCGAGGGAGCGCGGGTCCTGGACCCCAGGCAGGCGCTCGCCGTCGACGAGGCCATCCGGGAGGCGGCCGAAAGCGCGTCGGGCAAGCTCGCGGTCGTCATTCCCTCGGGCCCCGCCTGGCCGCTGCCAGCGTACGAGCTCGCCCTGCAGACCTGCCGGCGCGTGGAGGAGCAGGGCCTTGACCTCGAGATCGAGCTCGTCACGCCCGAGGAGCGCCCGCTCGGCGTGTTCGGGTCTGTTGCGAGCGAGGCCGTCGCGGAGCTGCTCCGCGGACGGGGCATCCAACTCCGGACCTCCACTCGCCTCGAGCAGGCTCCGGGCGGGGAGCTGCTCCGTCACCCAGGCGGAGAGCGCTACGAAGCGGGCGCGATCCTGGCGCTACCGCTCCTCAGCGGCCCGGGCTTGAGCGGGCTGCCCCACGACGGGAGCGGCTTCATCCCCATCGACGGCCAGGCCAGGGTGTTGGGAGCCAGGGATGTATGGGCGGCGGGGGACGGAACCAACTTCCCGATCAAACAGGGCGGTCTCGCCGCCGCCCAGGCCGACGCCGCCGCCGAGGACATCGCCCGCCGGTTCGGCGCCCCCATCCAGGCCAAGCCCTTCGAACCAGTCCTCCGAGGCCAGCTGCTGACGGGGGGCGATTCGCTCCACATGAGCCACGAGGCGGTGGGTGGGCGCGGAGAGGGAGTCGTCTCCCGGGATGCGCTCTGGTGGCCGCCCAGCAAGGTGGTGGGCCGCTACCTGCCGGCCATTCTCGAGCACGAGGGCATCGAATACGACCCGACACCGCCGCGCGAGCACCTGGACGTCGAACTGGCAGTGGGCGAAGACTGGCAATGGGCCCCCCACTCCCCCATCCTCGAGGGACGGATGCCCAAATGAGCCAATCGAAGTCCAACTGAAATGGCCATCCGAGCCGGCGGAGCTGCCGCGTTCACGCTGGCGGCGCTGACCTACGGAGCCGTCGTGCGCCCGTGGATGAGGAACTTCGGCGCCACCGCCGCCGAGGTCGGGGCCACATACCCCGGCGCCGAGATCATCCCCGGCGGAACGCGAACGGGCACGATGGCCACCAGCTTCGACGCCCCGCCCTCGAAGCTCTGGCCCTGGCTGGTCCAGATGGGATGCGATCGGGCCGGCTGGTACAGCTGGGACCGTCTCGACAACGGCGGCAGCCGGAGCTCATGGGAACTCGATCCGGACTGGCAGCGGGTCGAGCTCGGGGATCGGCTCCTCTCTCGTCCCGGCGGAGAATCCTGGTTCGAGGTGGCCGCCCTCGAGCCCGAGCGATTCCTCGCGCTCCGAGCATCCCTCGACCTCGGCGGGCGCCCGTTCGACCCGAGTGGTCCCAGTCCCCGATTCTTCAGCGACTCGCTCTGGTGCTTCCTGCTGAAGGAGACTCCCTCCGGTGGCACTCGCATGATCAACAGCGGCTACGCGGCGGCAAGCCCCCGCCTCCCGGCCTTGCTCGCGGACGCTCTCTTCTGGGAGCCCGCCCACTGGGTGATGCAGACGCGCCAGTGGTCCGGGCTGCGCGGGCGGGTCGATCAGCGCGGGCGTGAACTACAGGCGCCCGCGGTTTCGCGGGCTGCCTAATGCTCGAGCTCGTCCTCGCGGCGACCGGGACGGCGCTGGCCACCGGCCTGGGAGCGATTCCCGTCTTCTTGCTGGGCACGCGCGCGGCCGAGATCAGGCCGGCCCTGCTGGGCTTCGCCGCGGGGGCGATGGGCGTGGCCTCGATCGCGGGGCTGATCCTTCCCGGTCTGGACGAGGGCTCGGTTGCGGAGGTGGCACTCGGCGTGGCGGCAGGCGTCGGGTTTCTGCTCGGGGCACGCGCCGTCTTCGGCCACCGCGCCGCGGCGCGGGAGACTCAGCGCCAGCGCTCGATCCAAACCTCCCTACTCGTGTTCACGGTTCTGCTCGTCCACAGCCTGCCGGAGGGATTCGCGATCGGGACGGCCTACGCCGCCGACACGGGCGGCTTGGCGCTGTTCGTGATCGTCGCGATCGCGGTCCAGAACATCCCCGAGGGGACGAGCGTCGCGATCCCGATGGCCGCCGCCGGCTACAGCGCCTGGCGTCAGTTCTGGGCGGCGGTGCTGACGAGCGCCCCGCAGCCCGTCGGGGCCGTGATCGCCTACTTGCTGGTCGAGGAGATCAGCTCGCTGCTGCCGATCTCGTTCGGCTTCGCGGGCGGCGCGATGCTGGCCCTGGTCTTCGTCGAGCTGGTCCCGCAGGCCGTCACGCAATCGGTCCGCCAGACCCTCGTAGGCGCCGGGCTCGGCGCAGCGCTGATGCTGGCCCTCAGCGCCCTCCTGGGCGTATAGCTTCGGCGATGACTCCTGACGAGCCCAGATCACCAACGCCGGCGGAGGACTACGCGACGGCGAGCGTGCCGGTGGCGAGGCCCGAGGACACAGCGGACGAGGTTCGGCGGGCGATCCTCGGCGAGCGGTACGAGCTGGCGACACATGTCGTCGTCCTCGACGGCCCGGCCCTCGTTGGCATCGTTGCCGTCGAGGGCCTGCTCGGGGCCCGCGATGAAGCCCGAGTCGGTGAACTCGCAACGTTCCCGGTGCCGACGGTCTCGCCGCGCGCCAGCGCCGAGCACGCGGCATCGCGGATGGCCGAGCAGGAGATCGCGGCGCTCGCGGTCGTGGACGAGCAGGATCGCTTCATCGGGCTGATTCCGCCGCAGCGCATGCTCGGCGTGCTGCTCGAGGAGCACGAGGAGGACCTGGCCCGCATCGGCGGCTACCGGGCAGGCTCCGGTCAAGCGCGGCGAGCAGCCCAGGAGTCCGTCTCCCAGCGCCTTCGCCACCGGCTCCCCTGGTTGCTCGTCGGACTCCTCGGGGCGATGGCCTCGGCGCTTCTGATCGGCTCCTTCGAGGAGGAGCTGGACAAGAAGCTGCTGCTCGCTTTCTTCGTCCCGGCCGTCGTCTACATGGCCGATGCCGTCGGGACGCAGACCGAGGCGATCCTGATCCGTGGCCTGTCGGTCGGGGTCACGATCCGAGAGGTGCTGCGTCGCGAGATCATCACCGGCGCCTTGACGGGGGCGGTGGTCGGAGCTGCGTTCACCCCGTTCGTTCTTGTGGGGTGGGGCGACGAGGATGTCGCCCTGGCCGTGGCGCTGGCGCTGTTCGCGAGCTGCTCGATCGCGACAGCGGTGGCGATGGCGCTTCCCTGGATCTTTCAGCGGTTCGGGGTCGACCCGGCGTTCGGCTCCGGCCCCCTCGCGACCGTCATCCAGGACCTGCTATCGATCGCCGTCTACCTGGCGATCGCCATCCCGCTCGCCGGCTGAGCGGCCGGAAACAGTAACTCGGTAGTGCCCACGTAGGAAGAACAGTCGGCAACACGGATGGCGACGCGAGCACGGGGTGCGATCGTGTCCGCATGAACCTGACTCACGGGAGGAAGCAATGAAGCGGCTACTCGCCGTCCCGCTTGCCCTGTCCGTCGCAGCCGCCCTGGCTGTCCCGGTGGCGCAAGCAGCCACTCGCACCTACTACTTCCAGGGCGCCGGCCCTGGGCAGATGCGGATCCAGTTGACCGTCGTATACAAGAACAAGCAGAGCCACGGTCGCTACACGCCGCGCGGTGTCTTCTATGACGCCTCGGTTCCGATCAGCTGCAATCCGCCGGTGGCCGCCGGAGCGGCGGCCGAGAGCCTTGGCCCGAACCCGTATGTGCCCGCTCAGCCGATCAAGCTCAGGAAGGGGATGCTCGACTACTCGTACACGTATGAGATCCCGAGCAGCACCCCTCCCGCGACCACCAGCGGCCTCGCGACGGGCACGGTGATCAAGATGAAGCGCGTGGAGGGCTCGGTGTCGATCTTCGATCACAGCACTCCGCCGACCTTCCTCAACTGCACGAGCGGCGGTCAGGTCCCCTACTCGGCGACCCAGTGTCGCCAGCCGTTCAACCGGCCCTCGTACATCAAGCCATCGCTCCCGGTCTGCTGGAAGGACGTCTAGACGCCCCGGGAAGCCGGCGTGTAGCCCTAGCCTCCCGGGCATGCGGATTGCGACGGCGATGGTCGTCCTCGCGCTCGCGCTGGCCGGCTGCGGGAACGGCGACGAGGAGCCGACTCGGTTCGAGGACGCGGTGATGAGCGTCGGCGACGGAGTCTCACCGACCGGTATCGGAGTCGGCTGGATCGACCTCGAGGCCGTGGACCGCTCGGACCTCGATTGGGCGGCACGGGCCCTGACGCCGCAGGCGAGCGCGGTCATTGGCGCGCACGACCGGGTTCGATCCCGCCGCGGCAAGCCAGGCGCTCTCGGTGGGCGGGTCGTACGCCTTCGGCGTCCGCTTCGACGACGTCTCCCCCGGCCGCCTCGCGCGCCTGCTGGACGACGCGGGTGCGAGAGAAGCCGGCGCCGCGGGTCGCTGGACGCGCTTCGACCTGGGGTCGGAGTTCGAGGGTGCGCCGGCGACACCGCTGGCCCCGCTGAGCTCCCTGGTCTCCCGCTCGGCGCTCGCCGCCGACGGGGTGGCGCTGGCGCGGATCGAGTATGCGCGGGAGAGCCTGATCGCCGCCGAGGGCGGCGGCCTCGAGGGCGGGCGGGTCGAGCTGGCGACCGATTGCCTCGGCGACGTGGACGTGGCCCGGATCGTTCCCGGCGCCCTCACCCACAACCAGGTCTCCGCCCCGGCGACCATCGCTTTCGGCGTGAAGCCCCCGGCGGAAGATGGAACCCGGCCCGAGGTCCTGTGCGGAATCGACCTGCCCAGCTCCGCTATCTCCGACCGAGCCGCTCTCGTCAGGAAGGCCCTTGCGCCGGAGGCCGTGGATGTTGTCACCGGGGAGCGGATGGGAGAACTGATCTCCGGCTTCGAGCTGGAGACCAGCTCGGGGCCCGAGGACGTGACCATCACCCGCGTCGAGCTCACCCGGCCTGCGAACGCCGAGCCGGGGCTGCTGCTGCCGGCCTTCTATCGGGGGAGCCTGCTCACCTACCTCGGCAGCCCCGGGCCCTGATCCATCACCAAAGGTGTCCCATCTAGGCGCCGCATAGCGGCCCTAGGTCGGGACACCTCCCCGGTTCGCCCCGCTCAGCGCTTGATCTCGTAGCGCAGGTAGACCATGCCGCTCTGGTGGGTCGTCGTCCCCACCAGCTGCATCGGGTCGCCCGGGACCGGGCGGTCGAAGAGGGGCTTGCCGTCGCCCAGCACGACCGGGACGACCGTCAGCAGCAGATCGTCCAGCAGGCCCTCGTCGGCGAACTGGGAGGCGACGTTGCCGCCGCCGACGACCCAGAGGTTGCGGTCGCCCGCGGCGTCGAGCATCTCCTCGTGCAGGTCCTTGACGTCGGCCTTGACGATGCGGACGTCGTGGTCGCCCGGCGGCCGCGGCAGGTCCCGCGAGCTCAGCACCCAGTAGGGCTTGCCCGCGTAGGGCCACTGGCCTTCCTCGCCCAGGTGGTCGAGCACGAACTCGTAGGTGGTCGAGCCGCTGATCAGCGCGCCGACGTCCTCGTAGAAGCGGTCGTAGGAGCCGCCCTCGCTCATCGGGGACGGCTCGGCCTCATCGCCGTCGTAGCTGCCCTCGTAGCCCATCAGCCAGTCGAGGCCGTCGTCGGCGTCGGCGATGTAGCCGTCGAGGGTGGCGGCGCAGTAGTACTGGGTCCTGCTCACCCGCGCCAGGCTAGCGGCCCTACCCAATTTCGGTCCCGGTCAGACCGCCGCCGGCGCCGGGCGGCGTGAAAGGCTGCCCACGTGAGCCCCGTGGATGCGACCTCCGTGCTGGTGATCGTCGGGATCGCGGCGGTCGCGGGACTGGTGGTGATGTTCATCTCGCCGAAGCTGGCGATCCCCGTCGTCGTCGTCGAGCTGCTGCTGGGCATCCTGATCGGCCCGCGACGGCCTCGACTGGGCGAAGATCGACCCCACCACCGACTTCCTCGGCGACCTCGGCCTGGGGATGCTGTTCTTCTTCGCCGGCTACGAGATCGACTTCGACCGCATCAAGGGCAAGCCGCTGAGGCTGGGCGCGATCGGCTGGGCGCTGTCGCTGGTGCTCGCCTACGGGATCGGGGGCATCCTCGCGGCCGCCGGGGTCGTCGTCTCCTACCTCTACACGGGCTCGGCGATGGCGACGACCGCGATCGGGACGCTGATCCCGATCCTCAAGGACGCCGGCGAGCTCAAGACCCGCTTCGGCACCCACCTGCTGGCGGCGGGCGGGAGTGGGCGAGTTCGGCCCGATCCTGCTGATCACGCTGATCCTCTCGACCACGAACCCGCTCCACGAGGCCGTGATCCTGATCGGCTTCGTCGTGGTCGCGGTCCTGACCGGGCTGCTCGCCGTCAGCTCCGCCTGGAAGGGCTGGCCGCTGGTCGAGCGGACGCTGGAGACGAGCAGCCAGCTCGCCGTGCGGCTCGCCGTCGTCCTGGTCTTCGGCCTGGTGGCGCTGGCTGCCGAGCTGGGCCTCGACATCCTCCTCGGCGGCTTCGTCGCGGGGATGATCACCCGGCAGGCGCTGCGCAAGCGCGAGGTCGGGGTGCTGGAGTCGAAGCTGACCGCGGTCGGCTACGGACTCCTGATCCCGTTCTTCTTCATCACCAGCGGCATGGAGTTCGACCTCGACGCGCTCACCGGGTCGGCCGAGGCCGTGCTGAAGATGGTGATGTTCGTCGGCCTCTTCCTGATCGTCCGGGGGATCCCGGCGCTGCTGCTCTATCGGGGCGAGTTCGCGGCCCTTCGCGACCGCGCGGCCCTTGCCTTCTACTGCTCCACCGAGTTGCCGCTCGTGGTGGCGATCACCTCGATCGCCGTAGCGCAGGACCACATGAAGTCCTCGACCGCGGCGGGCCTCGTCGGCGCGGCGATCATCTCCACCCTCGTGTTCCCGCTGATCGCGCTGAAGCTGCGGCGAGGCAGCGAGCCCGAGCCGGCGGCCGCTACTGCACCAGCGTGAGGCCCTTGTCGAGAGCCGCTGAGGTTCCGGATCCCGTCCTCGCCGAGGACGACCAGGTCCTCGATCCGAACGCCGAGCTTCCCGGGCAGATAGACGCCCGGCTCGACGGTGACTACGTTGCCGGCCCGCAGCTCGTCGTCGGAGCTCGCTGCCAGCCGGGGCGCCTCGTGGACCTCCATCCCCACTCCGTGGCCGAGCCCGTGCCCGAATCGGTCGCCGTGGCCCGCCTCCTCGATCAGCTTGCGCGCGACGGCGTCGGCGTCGCGGCCGGACAGGCCGGGGCGGAGCGCGTCCAGCGCGGCCACCTGGGCCTCGCGGACCAACTCGTAGACCTCGCTCCCCTCGGGGCCGGGGTCGCCGGTGGCGAAGGTGCGGGTGCAGTCCGAGCAGTAGCCGTCCAGCTCGGCGCCCATGTCGAAGACGACCAGCTCGCCCTTTCCGATCTCGCGCTCGCCGGGCTCGGCGTGAGGCAGCGCGCCGCTCGTTCCCGCCGCGACGATCGGCGGGAACGAGGGCTCGGCCCCGAGCTCGCGGATCCGAGCCTCGCAGGCGCGGGCGACGTCGCGCTCGGGGCGCCCGGCGAGCCCCTGGTCGATCGCCCAGCGGTAGACCTCGTCGGTGAGCTCGGCGGCGGCGGCGATCCGCTCCACCTCGCCCTCGTCCTTGACCGCGCGCAGCTCCTCGACCAGGTCGCCGGCCGGGATCAGCTCGACCCCCTCGGCGACGGCATCGGTGAGCTTGCGGAGCTGGCGCACGCTGAGCTTGCTGTCCTCGTAGCCGACGCGGCCGCTCATTCGCGCGGCGATCTTGGGCAGCAGCTCGCGCTCGGCCTGGGGCCTTTCCCAGCCCTGCCCCACCTCCTGCTCGGCGCGCTCGGTGTAGCGAAAGTCGGTGAAGAAGACACGCAGGTCGGGGCCGACGAGGCAGGCGGCGTTGGTGCCGGTGAAGCCCGTGAGGTAGCGGATGTTCGTCAGGTCGCTGACGTACAGAGCCGTCAGGTCCTGCGCGGCCACCAGCTCCGCCAGGCGGGCACCGCGGACGCCGGCGTCGGTCGGCGCGCTCACTTCTTCAGGTGCTGGGCGATCAGCTCGAGCGCCTCGCGGTAGCCGTCCTCGCGCTTGCCGTAGATGCGCCCGATCGTCAGCCCGCCGAACACGGTCTCGCGCCGCCAGGCCTCGCGGCTGGAGATGTCGGAGATGTGGACTTCGACAGCCGGCAGGCCGCAGAACTCGAGCGCGTCGGCGATCGCCCGCGAATAGTGGCTCCAGGCGCCGGCATTGACGATCACCGCGTCCGCGCGCTCGGAGAGCCCGTGCAGGTGCTCGACGAACTCGCCCTCGTGGTTGGACTGGAAGAACGAGGCCTCCAGCCCCAGCTCCTCGGCGAAGCCCGCAACCATCTTCTCCAGCTCCGGCAGCGTGAAGGTCCCGTACTGGTCGGGGTCGCGGCCGCCGAGCTGGTCGAGGTTGACCCCGTGCATGACCTCGACGCGATTCATGAATAGAGCTCCTCCACGGCGGCGCGCACCCTACCGGGATCGACCGCCTGCCCCCACCGGGGCACGCCCGGCTCGGAGAGCAGCACGAAGCCGACTCCCTCGGCCGTCGCCTTCTTGTCGCGGCCGATCGCGTCCAGCACGGAGTCGACCTCGACGGCGGGGTCGAGGGTGGTCGGCAGTCCGTGGGCCTCGAGCAGGCCGGCGACCTCGGTCCGAAGCTCGTCGGCGTCCGATAGGCGCAGGGCCGCTAGCAGGCCCAGGCCGACGGCCTCGCCGTGGCGGTAGCGCACGTAGCCGGTCGCGGCCTCGATCGCGTGGCCGACGGTGTGGCCCAGGTTCAGGATCGCGCGGCGCCCTGAGTCGCGCTCGTCACCGGCGACCACCTCGATCTTCGTCCGCGCGCAGTCGAACACCACATCCCCAAGGTGCATCGGGTCCACCGAGGTGATCGCCCGGACCCGCTCCCAGAGCGCGCCGCCGGCGAGCAGCCCGGTCTTCAGCACCTCGACGAAGCCCGCCGCCAGCTCCTCCGGAGGCAGAGTGGCGAGCGTCGCGGGATCGGTCAGGACGGCGATCGGCATATGGAAGGCGCCGACGTAGTTCTTGGCCGCGGCCAGGTCCACCCCGGTCTTGCCGCCGTAGGCCGAATCCACCTGCGCCACCAGTGTGGTCGGCGCCTGAACCAGCGGCACCCCACGCTGGTAGGTGGCGGCGCAGAAGCCCGCCAGGTCGCCGACGACGCCGCCGCCGAACGCGAGCACCAGATCGTCGCGGCGGGCCCCTCCCTCCGTCAGCTCGCCGAGCACCCGCTCTGCCTCGGCCAGGGTCTTGGACGCCTCGCTGCCGTCGACCTCGACCGTCAGCGCGCGGTCGGGCAAAAGTCCCTCGTGGTGGGATAGCGCGACCCGGTCGGCGACGCAGAAGACCCGATCGGAAAGGGTGCCCGGCGCCGCGGCGCGAGCCCCGTCGAGCAGCTCGAGCACGCCGGGGCCGACCAGCGCCGGGTAGGAGCCGCTGGCGGACTCGGCCCAGATCATCCTCACGTCCGGAGCCGACCGCATCGCCGCCAGCCACGGGGCGGCGCCCGCCGCGGCTTCGCGCGCGTTGCCGGGCAGGATCGCGCGGGCGAGGGACTCGTACAGGGGCTGGCGCTCGGCGAAGCGCCGCCGGAAGTCCTCGCGGTCCGCGGCCAGCGGCCGCTCGTCGTCCCGAGACGCGCGCTCCCAGGCCAGCTCCTCGTCCACCTGGCACCACACGCAGATGTGATCGGCGAAGGCCCCGCGGATGCGCTCGCTCTCCACCGCCCCACCGCCCAGGGCCAGGACCACGGGCGATGGGTCGTTGCGGGCGCTGTCGAGGAGCTTCAGCACCAGCTCCTCCTCGCGGCGGCGGAACTCGGCCTCGCCCTCGCGCTCGAAGAACGCGGCGATCGGCTCGCCGAGGTTGCCGCTCGATCAGCTCGTCGGCGTCCTCGGCGGCGCTGCCCAGGGTCGCGGCCGCCGCACGGGCGGCCGCGCTCTTGCCGGCCGCCATGAACCCGATGAAGACGATCGCCGGCCGAATCCCGTCTCGGGTTACCTCCGCCACCCGATCCGCTCCCTATAGGCACCGAGCGCGGCAAGCACGTCGTCGATGTGGTCGCCCCCGAACTTCTCGCGGTACGCGCCGGCCAGCACCAGCGCGACCATCGCCTCGGCGACCACACCCGCCGCCGGCACGACCGTCGAGTCGGTGCGCTCGCGCATCGCCTGGGCCGGCTCCTTGGTCTCGGTGTCCACCGAGCGCAGCGGCTGTGTCATGGTCGAGATCGGCTTGATCGCGGCCTGCACCACCAGCGGCTCGCCGTTGGTCATGCCACCTTCGAGCCCGCCGGCGTGGTTCGTCTGCCGGTGCCAGCCCCTCTCGTCGTCGTAGAAGATCTCGTCGTGCGCCTCGGATCCGGGCTTGGATGCGACCTCCCACGCCTCGCCGAGCGAGACGCCCTTGACCGAATGGATCGAACAGATTGCCTGAGCCAGGCGCCCGTCCAGCTTGCGGTCCCAGCTCACGTAGGAGCCGAGCCCGGGGACGAGCCCGAACGCGCGGACCTCGAACTTGCCGCCGAGGCTCTCGTTCTCCTTTCGCAGGCGGTCGATCTCCTCGACCATCGCGGCCGAAGTCTTCTCGTCCAGGCAGCGCACAGGCGACTCGTCCACGCCCGCGAAGTCCTCGGGCCCGAGGTCGTCGCGTTCGGGCGCGCTGACCGACGCGATCTGGACCACGTGGCTGTGCACGCTGACCCCGAGCGCGGCCAGGAACCCCTTGGCGAGGGTGCCAGCCGCGACCCGTGCCGCGGTCTCGCGCGCGCTGGCGCGCTCGAGCACGTTGCGGACGTCGCTGAAGCCGTACTTGTGCAGACCCGCCAGGTCGGCGTGTCCCGGGCGCGGCAGGTGCGACTCCTCGACCTCCTCGTCCACGGGCCAGGGGTTCATGCGCACGTCCCAGTTCGGGTAGTCGCGATTGGCGACCAGCACGGCGATCGGGCTGCCGAGCGTGCGCCCGTGGCGGACGCCTGAGCGGATCTCGACGGTGTCGCTCTCGATCTTCATGCGCCCGCCGCGGCCGTGGCCGAGCTGGCGCCTGGCCATGTCGCGGTCCAGGGCCTCGCGATCCAGCTCGAGGCCGGCCGGCAGGCCCTCGACGATCGCGACCAGCCCAGGGCCGTGCGACTCGCCCGCTGTCGTAAAGCGAAGTTCCACGCGCCTAGGCTAGATGAGGCATCCGGGGCGACCGCAGCCGTGATTGCGCCGCGCATATCGTTGCGGCGTGGCCGCCCGCCGCCTGTTGATCATCATGCTCGTCCTGCTCGGGATCTCGACGCTCGCGGCGGCGCTCGTGGACACCCGCTCCTTCCGCGACGAGGGCACCGGCAGCACGGTGGCCAGCGAGACCGAGCCGACGCTGCCGCAGGACACCGTTCCCGAGGGCAGGCAGCTGAAGCCGGTGGTCATCGAGGTGGACAGGGCGAAGGTCACGGTCGTACCCGTCAAGCTCGGGGACCAGCTGCCGCTGATCGTCCGGTCGCGCAAGCCGGATCTGGTCGAGATCCCCGCGCTGGGCCTGCTGGAGCCGGTCGACTCGAACGCGCCCGCCCGCTTCGACCTGTTCGCCGACGCCCCGGGCACGTACGGCATCCGGCTGGTGAACGCCAACCGGGTCATTGGCCGGGTCGAGGTGAGGGCCCGGAAGCGAAAGGACTAGCGAGCCGCTAGTCCCGCAGCCCGGCGGCTTCGAGGGCGCCTTCCCAGCTGGAGAAGAGACGCTGCCGCGCGACTCGTCCGTCCCTGAGCTCGGAGACGGCGCCGATCTGCATTCTCATCGGGGTGGCCGAACCTTTCGTCCGCCCGGTGAGCTCATAGAGGGCGATCACCGTGTCTCCTCCGTCGCGGAGTTCGCTGATATCGAACCCAAAGGCGTCGAAGTTCTCCGTCCACTGCCGGGTGAGCTTGCGGACGCCGTCGTGCCCGTGGTACTCAGGGTCGTCGGGCCATTCGGGGATGGAATAGATGACGGCGTCCTCAGTGAAGAACGGGATCACGCCTTCGGCCCCCTTCTCCGCGAAGGCGGCGTATGCCCGACGCACGACCTCGACGTTCTCCTGTGACATCGCACGCGCAGTATCTCGCGAGCGACTAATGGCGTCAGCGCTTCTCGTCCAAGCGGCTCCCTAGCACGTTACGCCCCTGAACCGCGGCCGGCCGGCACTTGGTGCCGGCCGGCGAGGTTCATGCCATCGTCAGTGACGATCCCGGATCAGACGGGCACGCAGTCGACGAACACGGTCCCGCTCTCGGTGTCGTTGTCGTTCTGAACGACAAACCCGGTCTCACCCACGGCGAACGTATGGTGCGGGAACACCGGATAGGTCTCCCCGCCGATCGTCGCTCCGGGCTCTGCGATCCCCTGGGCCGCGAAGTCCGTGAGCGTCGTCCCGCCGCCGACCGCCTTCATCCCGGCCGGGCAGGACCAACCGCCCCATCCGTTCGGACCGAACTCCAGCGTAGGCGACGTGAAGCGCGTCGGCTGCGGCGGAGTCGGCGGTGTCGTCGGGCAGTTCCCCTGGGCGTCAGGCAGGACATCCCCGTGTTGGAGATGCGCCTTCTTGGCCGGGAACCCGACCTTGATCAGGTGAAAGCTGCCGTTGCCGGTGCGATGGCAGATCGCCACCTTGCCCTTCTTGTTCTTCTTCTTCTTCGCCTTCTTCTCCTTGTGCGGCTTCTTGTCGCCGCCCGGTCCCGCCGTCGCCACTCCGGATACGGCAACGACGCCGACCAGCGCACAAACCGCCGCGAGCGATGCGGCTCGCATTCTCATATTCCGATCACTCCTCTATCTGTGTCTGTGAGGCGGCTCGTCTCCCCGGCTCGCCGCGCCCTTTCTATACCCACCCAAGCGTCAGCCAGGCCCGCGGGGTTACCTGGGTTAGCCGAGCGGGGAATCACGACGTCGCAGATTCAGTAGCGCCAAGCTGAAGGCGTCGCAGCGGAAATAGCTGATTTCCATGCAAAGCAGCCGTTTTGGAAATCACACCTCTACGCGGCGAAGGGGCCGAGGCTACGGTCCCCGGGCGGGCCGCATCAGCAGCAGCCAGGCGAGCATCGAGAGCAGGCAGGCGATGCCGATGGCGAGGCAGACGACGGCGAATCCCCGCGAGATGCCCTCCGCGGCCCCGCGCTCGAAGGCCGCCTTCGTGTTTGGGCCGAGTTGCGCCTCGGTCTCGCTGACCTCGGTCGGCGCGCCGGTCAGCACCGCGTCGAGCCGCTCCTCCTCGAGCGTCCGTACCTCCGACTCGCTCAGGGCCCGGTTGAGGTCGTCCGAGCCGACCTGGACGAACAGGATCGTGCCGAGCGAGATCACGAGCGCGGCGCTGACGTAGCGGACGACGTTGATGATCCCCGAGGCCTCGCCGGCGTTCTCCGGGGGCAGCGCCTTCAGCCCCGCCGCGGAGGGCGCCGAGAACGTGGTCCCGACCCCCAGCCCGATGATCGTGAAGACCCACCAGAGGTCGCCGTAGTCGGAGCCGGCGTCGACTCCGCTCAGCAGCACTCCCCCGATACCCATCAGCGCCAGCCCCGCGGCGACCGGCCAGCGGAACCCGAAGCGGTCGGCGACCCGGCCGACCAGCAGCGAGGCGGCGAACATCGGGATGCCGAACGGGAGCAGCGCGAGGCTCGCGGTGACGGCGGAGTAGTCGAGCGTCACAACCGCCTGCGCGTAAATGTTGAAGAAGAAGATCAGCCCGATCAGGAAGAGGGTGTTCGCGAATGTCCCGACGAGCGCTCCCAGCAATGGCGGCAGTCGCAGCAGCCGCAGGTGCAGCAGCGGTTCGTCGGTCCGCAGCTCGAACGCGACCAGCCCGATCCCGGCCGCCACCGCGACCGCGAACGAGGCGATGCTCTCCGCCGACGCCCATCCCCAGTCGGGTCCCTCCTGAAGGGCGAGGATGAGGCTGAACAGGGAGAGCGCCAGGAGCGCGACGCCGATCAGGTCGATGCGGGGGCGCTCGGTGGGCCGCGGCATCTGCCGCAGCGCTCCGAGGGCAAACACCCCCAGCCCGCCCGCGTAGATCAACGATCCCCACCAGACCCAGCGCCAGCTCGCCTCGTCGGTGAGCACGCCGCCGATCAGCGGGCCGAGCGCGAAGGCGACGCCGCCGGTGGCACCCCAGATGCCGAGCGCGTAGCCCTGGCGGTCGGGCGGGAAGGCGATCCGCAGCATCGCCATCGTCGCCGGCATCAGCGCCGCCGAGCCCAGGCCCTGGATCAGCCGCCCGAGGATCACCATCACCTCGCCGCTCGCGGTCGCAACCAGCAGCGCGCCGATCGCGAACGTGAGGAGGCCGATGCTGAAGGCCGTCCGCTCGCCCAGCAGGTCGCCCAGCCGCCCGCCGAGCACAACGAAGGCGGCGACCGCCAGCATGTAGATGCCGACCGCCCAGCTGAGCGCGCTCGAGCCCATCTCGAGCTGATCGGCGATCGAGTTCAGCGCCGTGTTGATCGCCGTCGTGTTGACGCCGATCAGGAACAGGCCCAGGCACGAGGTGACCAGGACCGCGGTCGGGTTGAGCGCGCCTCCCCCCTCCCTCGGCGCGCTGGGGTGCGGATGCGGGACGTACATCAGCGCCGCCCCGAGCACTCGTTGGACCTCGCTCACCGCCGGGGAATGTAGCCGTGGCCGTGGTCGCCCAACTAGGGTAATCCTGGGAAATGGATCAGCCATGAACGACCGGCACGACGAGAGCCCGCACCCGAACGGCCCGCGAGGCGCGCCCGATCCTGCGCAGCTGCTCACGGCCCTGAGCACCGAACACTTCACCCTCCAGGGCGCCAGGTCCCAGACGATGAGCGAAAGCGCAGCCCGCGCCTCGGTCTACGTCTTCGCCGTCTCCAGCGCCTTAGTCGCGCTTGGTTTCATCGGTCAGCTCTCCGATGTCGGCGACGCCTTCAACGCGTTCGCGCTCACCGTGCTGCCGACGCTCTACCTGCTCGGCATCGTGACCTTCGTCCGGCTGGTCGAATGCGGGGCGGAGGACTTCCGCTACGGCCTCGCGATCAACCGGATCCGGCACTACTACGAGGAGGTGGCGGGTGATCGGGCCAACCTGTTCCTGCTCTCCGGGCACGACGACGGCGAGGGCGTGTTCGCCAACATGGGCCTGCCGGCCGAAGGCCGCAAGCCCTACTTCGCTTTCTCGAGCGCGATCCTCGTGATCAACAGTGTGGTCGGCGGGTCCGCGGTCGCCGTCGCCGCCGGCGCCTTCCTCGACGCCTCTCTTGGCGTCGCCGTCGGGGTCGGCATCGTGGCGGCGATCGTCTCGGTCGTTGCCTGGCTTCGGTACGCGGATCGTCTGCTCGACGCCAGCGCTGCCCAGACCGAGCCCCTGTTCCCGTCGCGCCGTTAGGTCGGGAGCTCCTGCGGAACCAGGTCCAGCTTCATCGCGCGTCCCTCGCGCACCAGCTCCAGCGAGAGCCCCGCGCCGATCCGCTCGGCGACCATCAGGCGCTGCAGGTCGCCGACGTCGCTGACGGGCCGGCCGTCCACCGAGACGATCAGGTCCTCGGCCCGCAGGCCGGCGTGAGCGGCCGGGCTGCCGTCCACGACCTCCACGACCTCGATGCCCAGCTCGCGACCGACGCTGGACGCGACCTTGGGCGGCAGCGGGCGCGAGCCGCCGACGATGCCGATGTAGGCGCGCCGCACGCGGCCGTCGCTCATCAGCGAGGCGATGATCTTGCGGGTCGCCTCGTTGATCGGGACGGCCAGCCCCAGGCCGACCCCAGCGACGGCGGTGTTGACGCCCACCACCCGGGCGAGGCCGTCGGCGAGCGCGCCGCCGGAGTTGCCCGGGTTGAGCGCCGCGTCGGTCTGGATCACGTTCTCCACCAGGCGCCCGGCCGATCCCGAGCTCGTGGGCAGCGAACGGCCCAGCGCCGAGACCACTCCCGCCGTGACGGTGCCCGCGAGCCCCATCGGGCTGCCGATCGCGACGACGAGCTGCCCGACGCGGAGGTCGTCCGCGTCGCCGAGCCTGGCCGGGGTCAGGTCGCTGGCCTGCGCGCGGACCAGCGCCAGGTCCGACAGCGCGTCGGTGCCGACGACCTCGGTCTCGAGCTCCCGGCCGTCCGAGAAGGTTGCCCTGACCCCGTCGTTGCCCTCGGCGACGACGTGGGCCGAGGTCAGCATGTAGCCGTCCGGCGTGATCGCCAGGGCGCTGCCGCCGCCCTCGCGCCGCCCGCGGCGGGTCCGCCGCGCGACGCCCAGGTGCGCGACCGACGGCCCCAGCTTCTCCGCGACTCCCGACACGGTGCGTGAGTAGGCGTCAAACGCCTCTGCGTCGGGCAGCCGCTCGTCGGCGGCGGCCTCAGCCTCGGCCCCATCACCGTTCGCGATCAATCTCAGTCTCGCCACTAACGAAAAATTAGCAGCGCCGGGCGCCTACTCCGGCAGATAGCCGCGGGCGCGGCCCAGCGGGGCGAGCAGCCCCAGCACTCCCTGCACGAGGAACGGCGGGCCGGCCGCGAGGCGGAAGACGTCCTGGTACTCGGTCAGCAGTGCCGCGAAGGCGAGGGGGCCGGGCTCCCCGTTGCGTCCCACGCGGCCCTCGCGGTAGAGCCGGTCGATCGCCCCGAACCACTCCCGCGTGCGGCCGGCCGGCCTGGTCTCCCAGCTCACGACGGCCTCCCTGTTGCCGGGATTCCACATCTGGTGCACGGTGCCGCGCGGGCACATCGAGCGTCTCCCCCTGCCCCAGGTCCTTCTCCTCGCCGCCCACCCGCACGCGCAGGGACCCCTCCAGCACCTCGAAATGCTCGTCCTGGTCCGGATGGAGATGCTTCGGAGGCGCCTTCCCCTCGGCCGCGTAGACCGCCTCGACCTCGAGCACGTCCGGCTCGGAGCGGATCACGTAGACGGACTCGGTCGGCGTGATCTGCAGCTCCTCGGCCTCCACCTCGCCTTCGTCCGGGTCGACTTCTGAACCCTCGTCCTCATCCGGCTCGCGGTCCGAGCGCGCGGCCTCGCGCATCACGGCCAGCGGCGGCTCGAGCCCGGTCCAGATGCGAAGCGACTCCGCGCCCTGGCTGACCAGCACCTCGAGCCCCTCGACGACGCGCGCGCCGCGCCCGCGGGCCTCGGCGACCAGCGCGGTCTCCTCGCCCCCGTAGACCAGGTCCACGAGGACCGTTCCCTCCCCCAGCCTCTCCGGGTCCAGCGGCAGCTCGGCGAACGGATCGCCCTCTCCGTCCATGCCGACGGCGGTGCAGTTGACGATCAGCTGGTAGCCGGTGTCGCGAGCCTGCTCTGCGGAGACCGCCGCGAGGTGGCCGGCCTCACCGGCGCTCGTAGCCGACAGGGCGCCGGCCAGCTCGGCCGCGCGCGTGCCGGTGCGGTTCCAGATCTCGACGCTGGCACGCTCGCGCGCGAGGGCCCACGCGGCGGCGCGGGCCGACCCTCCGGCCCCCAGCACGAGCGCGCGCTTCCCGGCCGCTCGCTCCGGGAGCGCCGCGAGCAGTCCCGGGGCGTCGGTGTTCTCCGCCCGGATCTTCCCCTCGCTGAAGCTGAGGGTGTTGGCTGCCCCGATCTCGGTCGCCGCGGGGGACGCCTCGTCGGCCACCTCGAGCGCGGCCTCCTTGTGCGGGATCGTGACGTTGGCGCCGACGAAGCCCTCGGCCGGGAGCGCGCGCACCTCCGCCGCAAAGTCCTCCGGGCGAACGTCGATCGCCTCGTAGGACCACCCGTCGCCCAGTCCGAGCGCCTCGAGCGCGGCGTTCTGCATCGCGGGAGAGCGCGAGTGCGCCACCGGGTGGCCCAGAACAGCAAGGCGATTCGGCTTCGCCATCAGACGGGCCTGCTCCGCTTCGCGTCCGCGGGCCCTAGCACTCCGTCGGCGAATCGCCCTCAGCCTGCAGGGCCTCCTGGTACTCGGCGGCGAATTTCTCGAACTCCGCCTCGCTCGCCGTGAAGTTGTGCTCGCCGCACGTGCCCGGCTTGACCACGAAGTAGATGTAGTTGACGTTCGCGGGGCGTGCCGCCGCCTTGATCGCGGCCAGACCGGGGTTGCCGATCGGCGTCGGCGTCAGGCCGGCGTTGAGGCGGGTGTTGTACGGCGTGTCCTTCTGCAGGGTGTCGTTGGTGATCTGCTCGGTGTAGTTCTGGGTCTCGTAGCGCGTGGTGGCGTCGATCCCGAGCGGGATGCCCTGGCTGAGCCGGTTGTAGATCACGGCGGCGACGTCGTCGCGCTCCTCGGGGATCTGGACCTCCTTGTCGATCATCGAGGCGATGATGAGCACGTCGTAGGGGGTCAGGTTCTTCTTCTTCGCGTAGCTCATGTCCACTCGCTGGATGTTGTCCCGGAAAGCCTGCAGCTGCTGGTTGACCAGCTCCTGCGAGCCGCCGTTCGGGCCCAGGTCGTATGTGGCCGGGAACAGGAAGCCCTCGAGGCTGACGCTCCCCTTGGCGCCGTACCGGGCGGGGTCGAACCCCTTCGGGGCCTTCTCGGTCAGCGTCAGGTACTCCTCGCTGCTCACTCCCTCGGGCAGCACGTCGGCCGCGATCTGCTGGCGGTCGAGGCCCTCGGGGATCGTCACCGAGATCGCTCCGCTCGAGGTCTCGCCGGTGAGCCTGTCGATCGCCGCGGCGTAGCTCATCCCCGAGGCGAGCGTGTAGCTGTCGGCCTGGATCTCGTCGGACTTGCCGGCCAGGGAGAGCCGCCACTCGAACAGGCGCGCGCTCGAGACCACTCCCGCCTCGTCGAGGATCTTGGCGATGTCGCCCGCGCTCGACCCCTCGGGGATGTCCACCGAGACGGGCTCGCCGCCCTCGCCGTCGCCGGCGAAGGGCTGGAAGAAGGCGACCAGGAACCAGACGAGCAGGATCCCCAGCAAGGCGATGGCCAGAGCCGCGAAGCGGCGGCGACCGTACCTCCCCGTCTCGGCGGTCGGCGGCGCGGGGTCGGGCTCGGGCGCGGACTCGGGCTTGCGCTTTCGCTGCTTGCGGAAGCCGCCCGTGATCCCGGACTTCTCCTTCTTCGGCTTGCCCTTCTTGCGGCGCATCTCGCGCTCGCGGCGCCGGCGCTCGCGCTCGAGCACGGCGGGGTCGTCGCGGCCGAACTCGTCGGTGTCGGGCTTCAGCTCGCCACTGGAGGGAGGCGTGAGGTTGCCCTCGGCGTCGACATCCCACTCTCCGCGATCCGGAGCCATCAGCTGCCGCCCCTCGCGGCGAGATAGGACTCGAGCAGGTGGGCGGCGGCGAGGGAATCCTCGTCGGCCCGCGCTCCCTGGCGTGCGCTTTGGGCGGCCATTTTCGTGGTCAACCGTTCGTCATAGGTCTCAACCGGCACGTCGAGCAGATCCCCTAGCTCCGCCGCGAAGGCGCGGCTGAGGTCGGCCTGGCTGGTTTCTTCGCCGGAGAGGGAAACCGGCAAACCCACCACGACACGATCGGCGTCGTGCTCGGCCACGAGCCTAGCGATCAGGGGCGGCTCGGGTGGCACCGCGGAGAGCGGCGTGGCGATCGTGCCCGAGGGGTCGCTGATCGCGCAGCCACAGCGGGCGGTCCCATGGTCGATCGCGAGCACGCGCATCAGGCCGGGGTTCAGGCGCCGAGCTTGGCCTCGATCGCGTCCCGGGCGGCGGCCAGGGCGTCGTCGAGCTTGTCCGGGTCGCGGCCTCCGGCCTGGGCGACGTTGTCGCGCCCGCCGCCTCCGCCGCCCACCAGCTTCGCGGCCGACTTGATCACCTCGGCCGCCGACAGCCCCTTGGCGATTGCGGCTTCGCTGAAGCTGGCGACCAGCGCGACCTTGCCCTCGGAGGTGCTGCCCCCGAGCACCACGGCCGCGTCGCCCGCCCGCTGCTTGATGCGGTCGGCGAGCTCCAGGAGCTTCTGCTGGTCGGCGTCCGGCGCGCCGCCGATGAAGACGGTGATCTCGCCGATCCGCTGGCCGGCGGCCGCGATCTCCTCCGCGTGCTTGCCGAGGTCCTCGGAGCCGGACTCGCGGCTCTGCTTCTCCAGCTCGGCGAGCCGCTCCTTGGCGCGCTCGGCTGCCCCGACGGGGTCCGACGGCGAGCCGAGCAGCTCGGCGACGGATTCCAGCTCTCGCTCCCGCTCGCGGAAGTGGTCGATCGCCGCCGGCCCGGAGAGCGCCTCGATGCGCCGCACGTTGGCCGCGCTGGAGCCCTCGGAGGAGATCTTGAAGGGGCCGATCTCGGCCGTATTGGAAACGTGGGTGCCACCGCAGAGCTCGCGGCTGACGCCCTCGACCTCGACGACCCGCACCCAGTCGCCGTACTTCTCGCCGAACAGGGCCATCGCCCCCATGCGCTCGGCCTCCTCGCGCGAGGTCTGGATGGCGCGGACGGGCAGTCCCTGCTTGATCCAGTCGTTGACGCGGTCCTCGACCTCGCGCCTCTCCTTCGGGCTCAGCGGGGCGCCGTGCGTGAAGTCGAACCGCAGCTTGTCGGGACGCACGGCGGAGCCGGCCTGGCGCACGTGGGTCCCGAGCGCCTCGCGCAGGGCCGCGTGCAGCAGGTGCGTGGCGGTGTGGTTTCGCATGGTCGCGTGGCGGGCGAAGCTGTCCACCTCCGCCTCGACCTGCGTGCCCGCTTCCGGAGCGGCGCTCCCGGCCTCCAGGGCCACCGCCTGGTCGTCGCCCACGCGGTAGACGTCGGCGACCCTCGCCTCGCCTCCCTCCCAGCGGACGGTGCCCGAGTCGGCGACCTGGCCGCCGCCCTCGGGATAGAACGGGCTCTCCTCGAGCTTCGCCAGCACGCGGCCACCGCCGTCATGCCGGTCTGACTCGACCGCGGCGAGGCTGGTCATGGCGCGCAGCTTCTCGTAGCCGACGAAGCGCGAGGGCGGCGCGCCCGAGGCGAAGGTCAGCACCGCGCCGTGGCGGTCCTCGGAGCCGTGGGCGGTGGCGGTGCCGACCCGAGCCCGCTCGCGCTGCTCCTCCATCAATTCCTCGAAGCCCTGATCGTCGACCGACAGCCCCTGCTCGGCCAGCAGCTCCTTGGTCAGGTCGTACGGGAATCCGTAGGTGTCGTGCAGCTTGAAGGCCTCCGAGGCCTCGACCCAGGAGGTGCCCGCCTGCTGCGCCTGGTCGATCAGGTCCTCGAGCAGCTCGGTGCCGCGATCCAGGGTGCGGCCGAAGCTCTCCTCCTCGTCGTTGACCCACCGGATCACCGTCCCGCGCTCCGAGGCGAACCCGGGGAACGGCTCCTCGAGCAGGTCGAGAGCGGTCTCCGCGAACCGCTGGAGGAAGGGCGATTCGATCCCGATAGAGCGCCCCTGCTGGATCGCGCGGCGCATGATCCGCCGCAGCACGTACCCGCGGTCCTCGTTCGAGGGCACGACCCCGTCGGCGATCAGGGCCGCGGTGCCGCGCGAGTGGTCGGCCAGGATTCTCATCGCCCGCGTCGTCTTGCCGCCGTCCGAATACGAGCTGCCCGAGAGATCCTCGGCCAGCTCCACCAGGGGCCACATCCGGTCTGTCTCGAAGACCGAGGGCACGTCCTCGAGCAGGGCCGCCATGCGCTCGACGCCCATTCCGGTGTCGACGTTGTTCTGGGGCAGCGGGCTGAGGCTGCCGTCCTCGGCCAGGTCGTAGGTCATGAACACGTGGTTCCAGAACTCGATGAAGCGATCGGTGTCGTCGCCGGGGCGGTCGTCGACCTCGCCGTGCTCCTCGCCGCGGTCGAAATAGAGCTCGGTGCAGGGGCCGCAGGGCCCGGTCGGCCCCGCCTGCCAGAAGTTCTCCGAGCGCGGCAACGGCACGATGCGCTCGTCGGGCACGCCCACCGTGCGCCAGATCTCGATCGACTCCTCATCGGGGCCCAGGCCGAGCTCCTCATCGCCCTGGAACACCGTCACCCAGACCCTCTCGGGGTCGAACCCGAACCCCTCCGTGGTCAGCTCCCAGCCCCACGCGATCGACTCCTGCTTGAAGTAGTCGCCGAAGCTCCAGTTGCCGAGCATCTCGAAGAAGGTGAGGTGCCGCGCCGTGTTGCCGACCTCCTCGATGTCGGTCGTGCGGAAGCAGCGCTGCACATCGGCGACCCGCTTCGCGATCGGCTCCTCGAGACCTAGGAAGGCGCGCTTGAACGGCTGCATTCCCGCCGTCGTCAGCAGCACCGAGGGGTCGTGCTGGGCGGGCACGAGCGAGGCCGAGGGCACGATGCGGTGCCCGCGCTCCTCGAAGAACTTCAGATAGGTGCGGCGAATCTCGTCGCTCTTCACGCGGTCCAGTCTAGGAGCGGCGGGGACGCCCCTCGGAGGCGATCGTCCCGTGGCCGATGACGAGGTCGCCGTCCATCAGGCAGGCGACCTGCCCGGGTGCCACGGAGTCGGCCGGATCGGCGAGGGCCAGGGTCGCGGCTCCATCGGAGGCCAGCGACTCCACCCTGCAGCGGCGGGCGGGAGAGTGGTAGCGGAGGTGGACCGAGTCCACGCGCGAGGGATCGCGGTGAAGCCGCGCGTCGCGCAGCCGCACGGAGGTGCGGTGCAGCTCGCGCCTGGGCCCGACCGTCACCCGGTTGCCGGCGGCGTCGGTTCCGAGCACGTAGAGCGGCTCGGGCGAGGACACGCCCAGGCCCCGGCGCTGGCCGACCGTGAAGTTGTGATGGCCGCGGTGGGTACCGAGGCGGTTGCCGTCGGCATCGACGATCTGACCGGGCCGATCCCGCAGGTCCGCGTGGCGGCGCAGGAACTCGCGCTTGCCCTGGCCGGCGAGGAAGCAGAGGTCCTGGCTCTCGGCGCGGCCCGCTACCTCGAGCTCCGCCGACGCCGCCAGCTCCCGCACGCGGGGCTTGGCCAGCGAGGCGAGCGGGAAGCGCAGGCGCGCGAGGGAGTCGGGGGCCAGGCCCGAGAGCATGTAGGTCTGGTCCTTGGCCTCGTCGTCGGCGCGGCTCAGCAGCGGCCCCTCGCCGTCGTCGGCGATGCGGGCGTAGTGGCCGGTGACCAGCGTCGAGGCGCCGAGGCGGTCGGCGAGCGCGATCATCGCGTCTATGCGGACCTCGCCGTTGCAGAGCACGCAGGGGTTGGGCGTGGTGCCGGCCGCGTAGCCGTCGATGAAGGGCTGCACGACGCCGGCGCGGAACTCCGGCTCGAGGTCAAGCGTCAGGTGCGGGATGCCGAGCGAGTCGTGCGCCACCCGCCTCGCCCGCAGCACGGCCTCGGGCGAGCAGCAGCTTCGCTCGCCGTCGGTGGCCCGGTCCGCCCACAGCTTCAGCGTCACGGCCACGACCTCGGCGCCGCGCTCGCGCTCCAGCAGCGCGGCGACGGCCGAGTCGACGCCGCCGCTGAGCGCGACCAGCACTCGCTCGCCGTGCTCAGGCGGGGCCGATAGCCGAGCGCCGCCGCGGGCGCATGCCGAGAGCGCCCGGTGAAGCGCGTCGGCGGCGAGCTCGGCCGAGTGAAGATGGCTCGCGGCGAGACCGCCCAGCTCCTCCTCCACGCGCCGGGGCCCGATCGAGGCTGCATCCAGCACGGAGACGCCGTCGACGAGCTCGGCGACCGCGGCCGCCGCGGCCCGGCTGGCCGCGCAGCCCTCGGCGTCCTGGGTGACGTCGGCGATGAGGCCCTCGTCCACCCGCAGCGAGATGCGGATCAGGTCGCCGCACGGAGCGCCCCCGGCGGATCCCGTGGCGGAACCATCGGGTGCGGGCCCGCGGCGGGACGCGTCAGCCAGGTAGTGCTCGATCGCCTCAGCGTTCATGCCCGGAAGGGTAGGCCGATGTAGGTGGGCACCAGCCTGCCGTTGCCGCCCCTGCTTGGAAACCCGTTAGAACAGGTGGGTGTCTACCCGAAGGAACCACGGTGGGCGCCCCCGGAGATCGACCCCCAAGCACATGTGTGTTGGGTTTTATTTGGGACGGCTCGCGTACAGGCTCGAACCCTGATCGAAGTCTAGCCAGCGACCCGCCGGCTGAAAGTTGGTCCGGTTCCCCGGCTGGAGGACGACTGATGCTGGGCGCCCTACTCCGACAGCCCGGCGGCTTCGAGGGCTTCGGCCTCGCTCGCGAAATGGAGGAACCGGACGCACTTCCTTTGGCGCCACTCCGCGAACTGCCAGACAGTCTGCTCGATGGTCGCGCCGCTCCCGATGCCGTGTCCGCGAACGCGGAACCGCGCAACGGTGACGGCTCCGAGGTCCCTTACCTCCTCGACCTCCGTGCTGAAGTCGGGGGCGACGGCGAGCCAGCTCTCCCACCAGCGTCGGACACCGTGATGGCCGCGGTAGGGGCCGCCGCCCTCCAGCCTCGCGATGAGCGGGAAGACTTCGATGTCGGGGTCGGCAAGCGCGAGGAGGGCATTGAGGTCCCGCCGGTTGACAGCGTCGCTCGCTTCGTAGGTCAGCTCCACGTTCTCCTCCGACATCGCCTACTCCTTAAGCCCGGCGGCTTCGAGGGCCTGCTCCTGGGTCGCGAACATCGTCAGGCGTGTGATCTTCCCCCCTTGAACGTCGTAGAGAAGCGCGTAGGGAGCCTCGACTTCAATCCCGCTTCCCTTGCCCCGCCCGTATTGAACGCTGAGGACGAGGACCCGGCTACCCAGGTCACGCATCTCTGCGATCTCCTCACGCCATTCATCCCAGGTGCCCATCCAAGCGGTGACGATCGCGTTCAGCTGCTCGCGTCCCTGGCCCTTGCCGCCGTCCGGTCGGGCCCTGGAAGCATCGACGACCACGTCTGGATCGAAGTGGACCAATGCGCCTTCAGCGTCTCCAACGTGGAAGGCGTCGTACATCCGCCGCACGACCTCGACGTTCTCCTCCGACATCGCCCATGCAGTATCCCGCGCAGGGCGCCGCCACCCTGGCGTGGAACGGGGGGAACCGGTTAGATGCCCCGCAACCCCTCGACCTCGGTCAGCTCCCAGGAGGAGATCAGCCCGTCACGCAGGCCGAGGTCGATCGTGACCGCGGTCGTGTCACCGACCTCGTCTGAGTCCCGCCACACGTACTGGAGCTCGGCGGCCACCCGGAGCCCGCCCGGCACCTGCTCGACCTCCACAGGCACGTAGCGCCGGTAGATGTGGTCGAAGCCCTTGCCCGACCACTCGATAGCAGCCTCGCGCCCCCGATGGACCGTGCGCTCGGTGTGGATCTCGACTTCCGGGTGGACGACCGCGCCGACCGCCTCCCTGTCGCCCGAGCTGAGGGCGGCCAGGAAGCGGCGGGCGACGTCGGCGCCCTGGGGCTCCGGCTCGGGCGCTACTTGCCGAGCCCCTTGAGGAACGTGCGGGGCCTTTCGCCGAGGCTTGCCTCCTTCAGCGCCCCCAGCCCGATCCCGAGCAGCCCGAGTACGACCAGCACGATCGGCCAGGCGCCCAACTTGTCCGGCTGGGGCGGGTCGCCGTCGAGGTCGAGCCCGACGATGAACAGGAAGAGGATGAGCCCGATGGCGCCGATGTAGACCGGGCCCCGGGTCCCGATCAGCGTCCCGAGTCCGACCAGTCCGAGCGAGATGAGAAGCAGGAGGATGTCCCAGTGGGCCGCGGTCTCGACGACGGTGAAGTCGACGCCGAACGGAGTGATGAAGGTCGCGACCGAGCTGATCCCGAGGCTGCATGCGAGCACGGCCGAGATGCCGGCGCCGGTCAGCAGCTCCGACGCCTTCCAGGCCCTCCGATCGCCGCCGTCGTTGACCACGGTCCCGGTGACGCGGGCGTCGGGCGCCGTGCGCCACATGTACAGCGCGCCCGCCAGCAGGATGATCGAGAGGATGCCCAGCAGGCCACGGTAGATGCCGAAGTCCCGCGCGATGCCGTCGGCGAGGATCTCGTCCCAGAACGCCGACCAGGCGATGATCGTCGCGATCGAACCCGCCAGCAGGTGGAAGCGAATCCCCTTGACGGCGCCGGCATAGAAGGCGAGCCCCGCCGTCACGGCAAAGATCCAGACGACGTTCCAGCCGCTGAACTCACCGTCCAGCAGCTCGACGAGCTGGCCCAGCGCGAACGGCACCAGGATCAGGCCGAGGACGCTGTAGACGGCCTGCCACGGGCGGATGCCGCCGGTGAACCTGTCGGTGAAGACACCCTCCCCGTATAGGAAGGCGGCCGGGACCAGGTAGATCAGGAAGAGGACGAAATCGCTGTAGTCGGAGTCCTTGCGGAACGCCACCATCAGCATGCCGAGCCCGAAGAGCAGCCCTCCCATCTTGCGCAGCGCGTCGCGCGTGTCGTCAGGTGCCAGCAGGTCTTTCATGGTCTCCCTTGCGTTCGTGGGCTCTCCCCGCGCGCACCCTAACCCGACGAAGGGCCTATTCGTCGGATGCCACCGACGCCAGCAGGATCTTGAGGCTGGTGATGCGGTCGTAGGAGGACTGGAGCTGCTCGCGGCTCAGCTTCTCCTGCTTCGCGGCCCGCACGACCGCGTTGAAGCCGTCCTCGGAGCCGCCCAGGCTGCCCCCGTAGAGCAGCAGGTCGCAGCCGGCGCCGAGCGCCGCCACCCCGGCGACCTCCGGCGTGGTCAGCGTCTCGATCGCGACGCTCTGCAGGTCGTCGGTGATGATCACGCCCCGGTAGCCGAGCTGATTGCGCAGCACCCGTCGACGATCGCCGGGACGGTGCTCGCCGGCCGGTTCGGATCCTTCGGGTTCTCGGGCCCGTAGTCGGGATAGATCGCCGAGGACACCATCACCAGCTCCACGCCGGCGTCCACCGCCGCCTGGAACGGCTGCAGCGCCTCCTGGAGCGTCTCCTCGCGAACGGCGTCGATCGTGACCGCGGAATCGTCGGTGTTGAGCGTCGCCGGGCCCAGTCCCGGGAAGTGCTTGGCCGTCGCCGCCACGCCGGTCGGCTGCAGCCCCTGGATGAAGGCCGTCCCGACCTCGGAGACGACGGCGGCGTCATCGCTGAAGGTGCGCTCGGCGATCGAATCGGCGGTCTGTGGAAGCTCCACGTCCAGCACGGGCGCGAGGTCCACGTTGACCTTCGCGGTCTTGAGGAAGTTCCCGGTCTCCTCGCCCTCGCTTCGCGCCGCGTCGGCCCCGGCCTCGCCCAGGTCGGGCGGATCCACGTTGGGCGGTCCGTCGAGGCGCTTCACCTCGCCGCCCTCCTGGTCGATCATGACCAGGAGCTGAGGGTTGTCGCCGTCCGACGCCGCCTGCTGCAGTTGGTCGACCTGCCCGGAGAGGGTCTGGGGATCGGTGGGCGCCGTGACGATGACGCCGCCGAGCTGCCCCTTGCGGACGCGCCTCAGCAGGTCGGCGTCCGGTCCGCCCTTGCCGAGCTTGGCGATGATCGACTGGCCGGCCAGCTTCTTCAGCGGCAGCGGCTCGTCCTCATCGTCCCCTCCGCCGCCGAAGATGGCGTTGGCGGCCACCACGATGAGGAGGAGGACGACGACCGCGCCGACGCCCAGCAGCACCGCCTGGCGCCGGCGCACCTTGGCCGGCAGGTCGCGATGGCGGCTTCGGCGGCTGCCCGGGACGGGGACCTCGGCTGGTGTGTAGGGGTCGTCGCGGAGCAGTCGTTCGCGCTCGCCCGTGTCGGTCGCGGCCGCCGGCCGCTCGGACGTGCGGTCCCGGCGCTGCGAGCGCTTCCGGCCGAGCCGCAGGCTGCCCAGGAGGCCACCCCGCCGAGGCTCGCGGCGACGACGGCGCTCGCCCGTGTCGAACGGGTCCTCCCTGGGTCCGTATTCGCCGGTCCCGGTCCCGCTCTCGCCCGTCTCGTATGGGCTCTCGCCGGTGTCGTAGGGCGACTCCTCGGACGGCGGTTCGGCGTGCTCGTCGGAGGGAGGCTCGTCGGCTTCGGGCTCGATCCGCCGCTCGCCCGTGTCCCGCTCCAACCTGCGACGCCGGCTGGACTCGAAGTCGAAGTCCAGGTCGTCGGGGTCGAAGGGGGGTGTGCCCTCCATCAGTCCTTCCTCGCCCCGCCTGCGGGCTTGCCTCGGGCCTGGAGGCCGAGCTCACGGAGCTGGCGCTCGTCCACGGGAGCGGGGGCGCCGGTCAGCGGGTCCGAGCCCGAGGCTGTCTTGGGGAAGGCGATCACGTCGCGGATCGAGTCGGCTCCGTGCATGAGGGCGACGATGCGGTCGAGTCCATAGGCGATGCCGCCGTGCGGTGGAGCGCCGTAGCGGAGCGCGTCGAGCAGGAAACCGAACCGCTCCTCCGCTTGGGCGTCGCTGATGCCGATCGCGGAGAACACGCGGCGTTGAACATCCGGGTCGCTGATGCGGATCGATCCACCGCCAATTTCCCAACCGTTCCAGACGACATCGTATGCCCTGGCCCGGGCGTCGCCCGGCTTGTCCGGGTCAAATTCGCCGTCGGGCGAGGTGAAGGGGTGGTTGTAGGGGTCCCAGCGCTCCTCCTCGGGGTTCCACCCAAGCAGCGGCCAGTCGACGATCCAGGTGAGCGCGTTCGCGTCGGGGTCGACCAGACCCAGGCGATGCCCGAGGCGGCGGCGCAGCTCCCCCAGCACCGCCGCCGAGGTGTCCGGCGAGTCGGCGACCAGCAGGAGCACGTCGCCCTCGGACGCCGCGAGGGCCTCGTTGGCTGCGCCCGATCTCCCGCTCGGAGAGGAACTTGGCGACGGGCGAGCGCCAGCCGTCGGCCTCGACCACGGCCCAGACCAGGCCCTTGGCGCCCAGCTCCAGGGCGTCGTCGACGAAGCCGTCCAGGTCCCCCCGGGAGAACTCCTGCTTGCCGGCGTTGAGGCCGCGAACCAGCGCTCCGTCGGCGATGGCGCCGGCGAAGGCCTTGAACTCCGACTCCCGGAAGACGTCGGTCAGCTCGACCAGCTCCAGCCCGAACCGCAGGTCGGGCTTGTCGGTCCCGTACCGGGAGATCGCCTCGTCGTAGGGGAGCCGGTGCATCGGCAGCTCGACCTCCACCCCGCCGACGGCCAGCACGGCCGCCAGCATGCGCTCGTTCAGGTCGATCACATCCTCGGCGTCAACGAACGACATCTCGATGTCGAGCTGGGTGAAGTCGGGCTGGCGGTCGGCGCGCTGGTCCTCGTCGCGGAAGCAGCGCGCGATCTGGAAGTAGCGCTCGAAGCCGCCGACCATTAGCAGCTGCTTGAACAGCTGCGGGGACTGCGGCATGGCGTAGAAGGAGCCGGGCTGCAGCCGGCTGGGAACGAGGAAGTCGCGCGCGCCCTCGGGAGTCGAGCGGGTGAGGATGGGCGTCTCGATCTCCAGGAAGCCCTCGCCCGAGAGGAACTCCCGCATCGCGCGAGCCACCCGGTGGCGCAGCTCGATCGCCTCCCGCATGCGGTCGCGGCGCAGGTCCAGGTAGCGGTGCTTGAGCCTGGTCTCTTCGCTGACCTCGCCCGAGAAGGACTCGATCTCGAACGGCGGCGTGTCCGCGTCGGAGAGCAGCGTCGCGTCGCCCACCCGAACCTCGACCTCCCCGGTCGGCATGTTCGGGTTCACGGTCTCGGGGCTGCGGCGCACCACCTTGCCCGAGGCGCTGAGCACGTCCTCCGCGCGCAGCTTGTGCGCCAGCTCGAAGGCCTCGGCGCTCGCCTCGTCGGGGTTGAAGACCAGCTGCACCAGGCCGGTGCGGTCGCGCAGGTCGATGAAGATCAGCCCGCCGTGGTCGCGGCGCCGGTGCACCCACCCGGCGACCCTCACCTCGGAGTCGACCCGGTCGGGCAACACCTGGCCGCACCAGGCGTCTCTGAACTCATTCGCCCGCAGAGCAGGGATTTCACCAGGGAACCCACCAGCCATCGTGGGACGGCAGTCTGCCAAGAAGTGGCTACCGGGCGGCCAGCTCCTCCACCACGCGGGCGGGGTCGACCGGCCTCTGCTCCCCGCTGCCCATGTCGCGCAGGGTGGCGCCGTCGCCGTCGAGGATCAGGGTCCGCGAGGCGCCGGAGCGGTCGGCCTGCTTCATCTGGCCCTTCTGCGAGCGCCCGGCGAGATCCAGGTCGGCCGGAACGCCCGCCCTCCGCAGCTCGGTCGCGAGCTCGAGGGCCCGCTCCCGCTGCCCGTCTTCGGCGACGATGAAGACCTCCACCTGCGGCGGGCGCTCGGGCTCGTCCATCGCCAGCGCCACGCGCTCGATCCCGATCGCCCAGCCGATCGCCGGGGTACGTGGCCCGCCCAGCTGCTCGATCAGGCCGTCGTAGCGGCCTCCCCCGCCCACCTGCGACTGGGCGCCGAGGCGGGCGCAGTGCAGCTCGAAGACCGTGCGCGTGTAGTAGTCGAGCCCGCGCACCATCGTCGGGTCGACCTTGTAGGGAACTCCGGCCTGGTCGAGCAGTCCGCGTACGGCCTCGAAGTGCTCGAGGTCCTCGCCCTCCAGCGCGTCGAGCAGGCGGGGCGCCTCCGCCATCACCTTCTGGGTGCCCTCGTCCGACGAGTCAAAGGCGCGCAGCGGGTTCAGCTCCATCCGCTCGCGGACCTCCTTCGCGATCTCGTCCTCGTGCTGCTTCAGGAAGGAGGTGAGCTGGCCCAGGTAGGTGGCCCGAGCGCGCAGCGAGCCGAGGCTGCCGAGCCGCAGCTCGATCCCCTCGACCCCCAGGGCGCCGAGCAGGTCCCAGACCAGGGTGATCAGCTCGGCGTCGGCGAGCGGCGAGTCCGTTCCGATCGACTCGGCGTCGACCTGGTGGAACTGGCGGAAGCGCCCCGCCTGCGGGCGCTCGTGCCGGAAGAACGGCCCCGAGGTCCAGACCTTGACCGGCTGGGGAAGCGTGTGCATGCCGTGCTCGATGTAGGCGCGGCAGATCGACGCCGTCGCCTCGGGCCTCAGGGTCAGCGATCTCCCGCCCTGGTCCTCGAAGGTGAACATCTGCTTCTGGACGACCTCGGTGGACTCGCCGACTCCCCGGGCGAACAGGTCGGTGTCCTCGATAACGGGCGTGTCGATTCGCCCGTAGCCGCCCGCCTCGAGCACCCGGCGGGCGGTGTCCTCGATCCGCTGGCGCACGGGCTGCTGGGCCGGCAGCGCGTCGAACGTCCCGCGAGGGGCCTTGATCTTCTCGGTCACCGCTGCGACCTTAGCCGTGTGCCCGGCTAACGCGCGAGCTCTTGGAGGAAGGGGTTCGACTGGCGCTCGGCGCCGAGTGTCGTGACTCCCATGTGGCCCGGGTAAACGGTTGTCTCGGGCGGGTGCCCGTCCACCAGTGTGCGGATCGACTGCAGCAGGGTCGGCCAGTCCCCGCCGGGCAGGTCGGTGCGTCCGACCGAGCCCTGGAAGAGCACGTCGCCCGAGAAGATCGCGCTCGCGTCGGGGATCGAATAGGTGACGTGGCCCGGGCTGTGCCCTGGGGTGAAGATGACGTCGATGACCAACCCGGCCAGCTCGAGCTTCTCGCCACCGGTGACGGTGTGATCGGCCTCGTAGTCCTCGAAGGGGCCGAAGCCCGGCCAGGGAACGAACGAGTTGATGTCGGCCAGAACCGGGGTCTCGATCTCAGGGCACCAGACCGGCGATCCGGTCGCCTTCGCCACGGGCGCGACGGCGCCGATGTGGTCGAAGTGAGTGTGGGTGAGCAGGATCCCCTCGACGCTCAGCCCCTTGGCCTCGACCGCGGCGAGGATGCGCTCGGCCTCGTCGCCCGGGTCGACGACCAGCGCCCGGTCAGAGCCCCCGGCGTTGACGACGAAGCAGTTCTCCGCCACCTGCCCCACGGTCAGCATCTGCACGTCCATGCGGCAGAGGGTAGTGAGGGGCGCTAGCCGCCGTCCCGCTTACTCGCCGCCTGCTCCTCGGCCATCTTGCTGAGGCGGCGGCTGTAGAAGAAGCGGTCCGTGTAGAAGGCCATCGGGATGTAGAAGAGCAGCATGAAGCCGGCGAGCGCCGCGGACGCGCCCATCGGGCGCTGGAACACGAGGGCCAGCAGCACGAAGAAGATGACCCCGGCGAACGCCGCCTTCTGGGCAGCGCTGCGCCAGCTGGGCGCGGTCAGCGGCCTGCCGCCCGGGCCCGAGGCGGCCTGGCGCCGCTTGCCGCCCGCGCCCGCCCTGCGGGCCTTCGCTTGCTGGCGGGCCTCGGCGCGATTCGCGGGCCGGCTGCGCGGGCGGTCGTCGACGCGGCCGCCCTGCGTGCCGCGGTGCTTGCGGCGGCGCTTTCTCTTGGTCTGGGCCACGCCCGGAATTTAGTGGATCGGCCTAGCTGCTCGGCTCGCCGAGCACCCGCTCGATCACGTGCTCGGACGGGTCGAAGTCGCGGATCGGGAGGTCGTCGGGGTAGCCCTCCATCGCCGAGGCCGGCGCCAGCCCCACCAGCTCGGCCTCGACCGGCCGCGCCCCGAGCTCGGCGGCCAGCCGCCGCACCTCCTCCACCACGCGGGCGAGCGGGACCGCGTCGGCGTCGTGGACGTTCACCGACACCTGGGCGCGCTCGCCCTCGCGCGGCAGACCGAGCGCCCGCACCCCGGGCAGGCCTCCCCCGGCCTCGCGGAGCTGGGCCGCGACCTCCCGCGCGATCTCGGGGTTGGGCGTGTCCAGCTCGAGGTTGAACGCGACCAGCGGGCGGCGCGCCGTGACCAGCGTCGCGCCCGCGCTCGGATGCGGCTCGGCCGGGCCGAGGTCGGGCTCGAGCTCGCCCGAGTCCATCCGCCTGGCCGAGCTCGGCGGGGCCGCCGCGCCGGAAGAAGGCGCGCTCGCGGCGCTCGTCGTCGGCGGCGAGCTCTCCGTAGAGGAAGACCGGGATGCCGAGGTCCGCGATCCCCTCCGCCGCCGCGCGAGCCGCCTCCACCGCCGGCTCGTGGAAGTCGTCGTGGATCCAGACGAAGGGGCAGACGTCGAGGGCGCCGACGTGAGGGTGCAGGCCCTGGTGCTTGCGCAGGTCGATCAGCTCGATCGCGTGCTCGGCGCCCGCAACAGCGGCGCCCACCAGCTCCTCGCCCGTCCCCGCCAGTGTGAACACGCAGCGGTGGTGCTCGCCGTCGAAGTGGGTGTTGAGCAGGCGCGCGTGCGAGCTCAGGGTCGCTTCGAGCGCGCGGACGACCCGCTCGCTCCGCCCCTCGGAGAAGTTGGGGACGCTCGAGCAGGCTCATCGGCGAGCCGTCCATCACAGCAGGCTCATAGATGACCAACTTCCCCTCGCGGACGATCGGCTCGCCGTCCAGCTCGACCGTCGGCTTCGTCACCACGCAGTCCAGGTGAACCGGCACCTGCACGTTGCCTCCGATCGCGGCCGAGGCGCCGAAGGCGACGTGGGCGGTGCCGAGGATCTTCTCGTCCTCGAGGATGTTGCCGGTCAGGATCGCCTTCTCGTTGGTGCCGATCCCGAGCTCGGCGAGGTTGGTGCCGTCCTCGCCGTGCACGGTCAGCAGCTCCAGGAACGCCATCCCCTGTCCGCCGCGGGCCGAGGTCAGGTGCCCGTCCTCGACCACCAACTCGACCGGGTCGCTGACGCGCCCAACCCCCGCCATCGAGCCGTCGATCACCAGCGTGCCCCAGCCGCCGGCGGGCGGGATGAACCCCTCTCCGCAGGGCAGGTTGCCGAAGGCGCCCGGCGCGCTCAGCTCGCCGGCGTCGGGAATCGCCGTCCGCCCGCTCAGGTCCAGGTGCAGGTCGCTGCCGTTGGGGCAAGTGACGACGGCCTCGGTGGCGGCGTCGAGGGCCGCGGCCACCGCTCCTCCCCGGCGGCGCAGCTCGGCCATGTCGGCGCTCATCACCCGCGCCAGCATCTCCTCGGTCACGCCCGGCAGCGTCGCGATCCGCGCCCCGGCCTCGCTGGCGCGCTTGCGGGCGGCGGTGTGCGAGAGCGACTGCACCGTCGGGGCCAGCACGACGTCGGCCGCCGCCATCGCCTCGGCGACCGTCGCCGGTGGCTCTCCGGCGTGGGACGCGCGCTCGGTCATCACCGCCAGCACGGCCTCGGCGCCCGCCTTCGCGGCCTCGCCGTGCATCGCCTCGCCCAGCGCCTGCGTGGCCGGGTTGCAGACGACCAGCACCTCCTCGCCCTCGGCGACGCCGAGGCAGTCGTTGACCACCGCGCCCACCGCCCGCTCCAGATCGCCGGCCATGGCCGAAACCCTATTGGGGACCCGGGTGCCCCCCACACCGCTGGCTACGATTCACCCCGCCCGCCGGAGTAGCTCAGTGGTTAGAGCAGCGGAATCATAATCCGCGTGTCGCAGGTTCGAATCCTGCCTCCGGCATCCGAGAAAGCCCCGCTAGGACGGGATTTACGCTTTTGGGCGGCCCTCCTCAGAGGCCCGGGTGGCAACAAAGTGGCAACGCAGGCGGCCACGAAGTGGATAGCGAGATCGCTACTCCGACAGCCCGGCGGCTTCGAGGGCCTCCTCTCGGTTTCGGAAGGTCTGCTCTCTCACCACCAACCCGTTCTTGAAGGTTTGGATGAATGCGATCTGGTCATCCAGGGCGATCTGGCTGGCGGCCCCGGCTCCGCCAACTCGGACCACCGTGATCACCTTGTCTCCAGCGTCGATCAGCTCCACGGGGGTGGCGGTGTAGCCAGACTGGTTCGCCTGATTCTCGTCGTAGAGCGAGCGCATGGCCTCCTTGCCCTGGTGGGTGCCCAGGAGGAGCGTCTCGAACTCCACCTCTGGGTCATACAACTCCAGCCAGGCGTCCAAGTCGCCACGGTTGTGCGCGGCGAATCCCGCCCTCACCTTCTCGACGTTCTCCTCCGACATCGCCCACGCAGTATCGCGCTCTGGCCGTGACCTAGCTGAGGGGGATGACCCGAAAGGACAGAACGCCCCGGCCTACCGGCGGTCCCAAAAAACGTGGCGCCTGGGACCTTCCCAGACGCCACGCCCTACTCCCGCAGCCCGGCGGGCACCCGCTTCGCTCGCTGCGTTACGGCAAATCGCTTCACCGGCGGCAGGTCTTCTCCCAGTCAGCCGCCGGACAAGGGCGACCGAGGGGGTACACATCGGGCTTTTCGGGCGCCGTATCGCCCGCGGCGCCGCGTCGCTATTTGGCGAGCTGCCCTGGTACTTGTTGGATTGCCTATCGATCGGTGCTGCACGAACTTGAAGCCCCTCTCATCCGTCGCTTGACGGTGTATTTCGCCGGACGTTCTCGGCCGTTCGTCGAGCGCCTTGCGCACCTCTCGGCGCTGTCGCCGCCTTCTGTCCAGCTCCGGCCCGATTTGGATCTTGTTTGTCCTTGGCGACGCTCGTCGGTGCCTACGCTGAGCAGAGCTTGTCCATCTTGACATTCCCTCAGCTTCCCCCTGGCACGAGGTTGCACGCCTCGTCGCCAGCGCTCACCCTGACTCCAGTCGCTCCCCTTATCACAGATGCTTGCGTTCTGGGCGGCTTCTGCCCTCTTTCGGCCCCGAGAGCTGGAGGTCCGTCTGCGGTCTTCTGACGGGTCCCCCGTAGTTGAAGACGCCGTCTGCGCCCCGAGCGCCATCACGCCGGCCGCAGCCACGCCGATCACAATCGCGAATCGCTTACCCATCTCGTGCTTCTTCTTCGTGTTAGCCCTCATTTCGGGCCTCCTTCGAGTCGTGGCGTCGGACCTCCCAACGAGCCGAGGCTCCGGTGCCTGTTTGACGGCCAGAAGGCTCCGACACGGCGGTACATTCTCGGTACATTTGGGCCGGGCCAGGCGTGGTCTAGTGCGCGCTGGAGCGGTTTGGGGCGCGAGGCGGTCGGCCGTCAGCCGGAGGGGCAGACGGCGATGTAGTCGTGCTCCGGAGCGATCTCCTCCCACTCTTCGGGCGTCAGGTCGCCGCCCATCAGCCGGCAGGCCTGCCGCCTCCAGGCGGCGGGATCGACCTCCCAGCGGATCGCGCGCCCGGCTTCGGATGCCACGAAAAGGCGGGCGCCGTCGGGGGTGAATCGCGCCGTCACCGGGGTCTCGCCCCCAGGTTCGCCGGTCGTGGCGGTCAGGCGGGGCCCGATCGGCTCCTGCGAGGCGACGTCCCAGAGCGCCGCCGAGTGGTCCGAGTGTGAGGTCGCAAGTGTGTGCCCGTCCGGGGAGAACTCCACTTCGAGAGTGGACGCGTTCCTGGAGAGCGAGCGGACCTCCCACCCGCCGCCAGCCGTCGGTCGCCCAGAGGAGCGCGCCGCCGTCGACCTCGCCACCCGCGAGCAGGCTGCCGTCGGGGGAGAAGGCAACCGAGCCGACCTCGCCGTCGGAGGAAAGCCTGGCAACCCGCTCGCCGCTTCCGACGTCGAGTATCTCGACTCCGTTGGGACCTTCGCCGGAGAAAGCACCGAACGGAATCGCCAGCTGCGAGCCGTCCGGGCTGAACGCCAGCCCGAGCACGGAGGGAGGCAGGCGCAGCGGCGGTCGAAGCAGCTCGCGCCGGCCGAGGTCCCAGATCCGCACCGCGCCCCCCGCCTCCGCCGCGGCGAGCAGATCGCCCTGGCCGAAGGCGAGCGCCGAGACGGTTCGCGAGTTGAGCGTCTCAGGGCCCCGGGGGCCCCGGGGAGCGCGAAGGAGCGCGCCGAGCTGCTCTCCCGACTCGGCGTCCCAGACCCCGACGCCGCCACCTTCTCCCGCCACCGCCAGCCGACGTCCATCGGCTGAGTAATCGATCGCCACCGCCGCCCTGCCGGGGAAGGCCTCGAAGCTCGCCGTCCTGCGCAGCGTCTCGGCGTCGATCAGCTCCACCCGGCCGTCGAGCCTCGCGACGGCCAGGGCGCGTCCGTCGGGGCTGAGCGCGAACGCAGGCGTAAAGTTCTCCTCCCCGCCCTCGTAGCCGCGTCCGGTCGGGAACGGGCGCCCGAGCCGGCGGTCCCCGGCGACGTCCCAGACGATCACGCGGCCGTCGTCGCCGGCCGTATACAGGGTGCGTCCGTCAGGGCTGAAGGCGTGCCTGTCGGCGACGGCCGAGTGGCCCTCGAGGGTTTCGGTCGCGACCCCCTTCTCGACGTCCCACAGGATCACGCTCCCACCGTCCTCGGAGATCGAGAGGGTACGCCCGTCGGGGCTGAAGGCTTCGGGCTCGAGCGGCTGATTCGTCAGCGTCCGCACCCTTCCAGAGGCGAGGTCGAGCAGGCCAGGCCCCCGTCGGGGGTCCCGATCGTGAGGGTGCTCCCGTCGGGGCTGAGGACGGACCCGCCGCTGACGGGGTAGCGGCGGATGACGCGAAGCGTATCCGCGTCGAGCGCCTTGACGCCGCTGTCGGCGGGGACCACGAGGCGCCCGTCCGGGGTCATGAGCGGCGCGCGCATATCGACCTCCTGAGGGGCAACGCGGACGGGCTTTCCGAGCGGCGTGCCCCGGCGGGCGTCGTACCGACGCAGGAAGAAGGCGTCACCGGACTCCATAGAGGCGCCCGTCAGCCTCGCGCGGAAGACGGGGACGATCAAGCTTCGTCCGTCCGGAGCGTAGAAGACCATGCCGAAGTTCGCGAACCCTTGGCCGGTGGCTGCGAGATTGCCGCCAAGCGGGGTCGAGCTGCGCACCCGCCCGGTAGCCGCGTCGAGAATCTCCAGCGTCCCCGCTGCCGCCGTTGCCGACGTCCCCAACCCCTGGGCGGCGCGGGGGAGAGGGCGAGCGAGTCGCCCTGCGGATCGAAGGCGATCGCATAGGCCTCTCCGGGCGCCTGATGCTCGCCGACTACCTCGTAGGTATCGGTGTCGAACAGGGTCACGGTACCGTCTGCGTCGCTGACCGCGAGGGTCCCCCCGTCGGGGCTCAGCGCGAGCGCGAGGATCGACTCGCCGCCAGTGCGGAGGACGCCGATCGCCGCGGGGCTTCGAAGCAGCGTCGATAGGAGGCTGGAGCGGGTGGCGACCGAGTCGTCGATGGCGAGCCCGGCGCTCGCGAGCCGCAGCGCTTGATCGAGGCGCTCCTCGGCGAGGGCCTGGGCGCCGAGGCGCTCGGCGTCGGCGACGGTGGCGGCGCTGCGCGCGCCCTGGCGCTCGGAGAGCGCGATCACCCCGGCGACGACGGCGGCGGCGAGCAGCACGCCGACCCCGGCGAGCAGCGTCCGCAGGCGGCGGTTGGTGCGCCGCTGGCGCTCGGCCTGACGCTCGCCGGCGGCCCGGCTCTCCTCGAGGAAGGAGCGCTCGAGCTGGTTCAGCTCGGGGTCGTGGCTCGCCGCCCAGTCGAGCGCCGAGGCGAGTCTGGCGCCCCGGTAGAGCTCGGCCGGGTCGCGCCCGGACTCGCGCCACTCGCCGGCGGCACCGATCAGGTGCTGGTGAAGGTGGCGACCCTCGGCGTCCTCGGCAAGCCAGTCGCGCAGGCGCGGCCACTCGCGAAGCAGCGCCTCGTGGGCGACCTCGGCCGCCCCCTCGTCGACGGTCAGCAGGCGGCTCTCGGTCAGCACGGCGAGGGCCCGGGCGGCGCCCTCGTCGCGGTCGAGCTCGAGCTCCTCGAGGGGAACGCGGCGGCGGACGAACCCCTCCGCCTGCTCGTCCTCAGCGCCGGCGAGGCGCAGCAGCATCGGGCGCGCCCGCAGCCGCTCGGCCGGACTGAGGCGCTGGTAGGCGTGCTCGGCGAGGCGCGCGACCGCGCCGCTGACGCCGCCGCTTCGCTCATAGGCCTCGTAGCGCAGGGTGCGGCCCTCGCGCCGCTGCCAGAGCTCGACGAGGGCCGCGGAGAGCAGCGGCAGGCCGCCGGGCTCTGAGGCGACGTCACCGACCAGCGCCGAGACCAGCCGCGGCTCGACCCGGAGCCCCGCCCGCCGGGCGGGAAGCTCGATCGCCCGGCGCAGCTCGTCGCGGCGCATCGGCCCGACCAGGAGCTGGTTGGCGCTGACCAGGGTCGAGAGCTCGGCGTGCTCGGCGCAGCGCGCGTAGAAGTCGCCGCGGATCGCGAGCACGATGACCAGCCGCTCGTCGGGGTCACCGGCGCCCTCGACCAATGCGTCGAAGAACGCCTCGCGCTCGGCCTGGTCGCGGCAGGCGACGAAGGCCTCCTCGAACTGATCGATCAAGAGCACCAGGCGCTCGCCGTCGGGCAGCCGCTCGAGCGCGTCGGCGATCCACGGCGCCGCGCCCTCGTCTCCCGCCTCGGGCACCGCCCGCGCGAGGGCCCGCGAGAGCTCGGCGAGCGGGCGCTCTCCCGGGCGCATCACCGCCTGGCGCCAGCCCTCCGAGCCCGGCACGACGCCGTCGGCGAGCGCCGGCGTGAGGCCGGCGCGCACCGCCGAGGACTTGCCGCTGCCCGAGGGACCGACGACGGCGAGCAGGGTCGAGCCGACGAGGCGGGCGACCAGCTCTGCGACCAGGCGCTCGCGGCCGAAGAAGTACTCGGCATGAGCGGCATCGAACGGGGCCAGGCCGCGGTAGGGGCAGATCAGCCGCTCGGAGGGGCCCGGCGGCGCGTCGGGCACATAGAACGCACTCCGCTCTCGGACCAGCTGCAAGTCCACGACGTTCCCAGCCAGCTCGGTCTCGGTCGTGCGAAGGCCGGGTCGCTCGCTCATCGCGCGGCCGGCCGTGTTCACGAGCCGCTCAGCCGCCTCCGCCCGGGCCCACTCGTCGGCCGCGCGGTGGATGCGAAGCGGGACCCCGGCGCTCTCCACGATCAGGGTCTCGAGGGGCATCGCGACCCCCTCGGCGGGCGCATAGAGGGCGGCGATCTCGGCCGTCGCATCCTCGTTAAGCGGGTCGAGGCGCAGGCGTTCGGCGACACCGCTCTCGAGCAAGCCGGCGAAGGCGGGCGGGCCCTGCTCGTCGTGCTGAAGGACGCAGACCATGAGCGGCCGACCCTCGGGCGCGCGGGCGAGCGCCGCGGCGGCCTCGAGCACGCTCGGGGGGGCGTCGTCGGCGTAGTCGAACACCAGAAGCCTCGGTCGGTGGCCCGTGCCGGCCTCCGCTACGGTCGCCAGCGCCGCCTCGGCGACCTCGCCACCGCCGGCATAGAGGACCGCGGCGCCCTCTTGCTGGACCTCGGCCGCGAGTTCGCCCACGCAGCCGTGTCTTGCCGATCCCCGCCGGCCCCCAGACCATCACGCAGACAATCCGGCCCTCGCGCGCCCGCGCCCAGCGCCTGCGCAGCCAGTCGAGCTCGCGCTCGCGTCCGGCGAGCAGCGGCGAGCCCCCCTCGAGCTGGACCGGCAGCTCGACGATCGGCGGCGGCGCCTCGAGGGCCGGGTCCTGGGCCAGGATCTGCTCCTGCAGGCGCTTCAGCTCGGGGCCCGGCTCGACCCCGATCTGCTCGATCAGCGCCGCGCGGGCCTCGTGGTAGGCCTCGAGCGCCTCCGACTGGCGCCCGTCGCGATAGAGGGCGAGCATGCGCTGCGCGTGCAGAGGCTCTCGCAACGGCTCCTCGGCGATCAGGGCCTCGAGCCGGGCGACCACCTCGGCGTGGCGCCCGGCGGCGAGCTCGGCATCGATCGCTAGCTCGATGGCCCGCATGTGAAGCTCCTCGAGGCGACCGATCTCCGCGGCGGCGAACGGCTCGGAGGCGACGTCGGCGAGCGGGGCGCCGCGCCAGAGCTCGAGCGCGGCGCCGGCTAGGCCGTTCGCGCCGGCGCCTGTCGGCTGGCGAGCGGCCTCCTCGACCATGTCCTCGAAGCGCAGCGCGTCGACCGCCTCCTCCGCCACCCGGAGCTCGTAGCCGCGACCCCGGGTGACGATGCTGGCCCCTGCGCCGTCGGAGGCCAATGCATTGCGCAACTGCGAGACGTAGGACTGGAGGTTCTTGGCGGCGCTCGCCGGCGGGTGCTCGGCCCAGAGGCCATCGATCAGCTCGTCGGCGGCGACCGTGCGGTTGGCGCGCAGCGCGAGCATCGCGAGCACCCCTCGCGGCTTGCTTCCTCCGAGTGGTAACGACCGGCCGTCGACGAGCGCATCGACGCGGCCGAGGACGCGGATCTCTACGGCCAACTGCCCCTCTTTCCGAAGCGACCGTACACCACGAACGATCTGGGCACCGAGAGACTCCCAGCAGGGCGAGGATGAGGGTGGAACTGGTGCGCGTCATCAGCAAGACCGTCACGGCCCCAGGCAAGGTGAAGCTGACGATCAGGGCCAAGGGAAAGAAGCAGAAGACCCTCAACGAGACCGGCAAGGTCCAGGTCAAGCCGAAGATCACCTTCACCCCGACCGGCGGCGACGCGAGCACCCAATCGGTCAAGGTGAAGCTGAAGAAGACTCTCGAAGCATTTGTGTAAGTGTTTACCTAAGTCAGTGGGTATTCACAAAAGGCATCCTCTATAGGACCGCGCGGGATTGTGCTTGATCGGCGGCCGCCGAGCGGCTCTACTAGCGCCCCGTCGTCGTCCTAGGGAGCTGACATGTCGATTCCCGTGCGTTTGCACCGCAGCGAGCTTTGCGTCCCCGGCACCAGCCGGCCGATGCTGAACAAGGCGCCGGGCCTGGGCGCCGACGTGGTCATGCTCGACCTCGAGGACGCGGTCGCGCCCGACGACAAGGTCGAGGCACGTGCCAACGTGATCGAGGCGCTGCGCGACCTCGATTGGAGCGACTGCACGGTGACGCTCCGCATCAACGGGCTCGACACCCACTACTGCTACCGCGACATCATCGATGTGGTCGAGGCCTGCGGCGAGCAGCTCGACACGATCCTGGTGCCGAAGGCGAGCTGCGCCGGCGACATCCACCTGGTGGCGACACTGCTGACGCAGATCGAGGACGCGATGGGAATCGAGAACCGGCTCGGGATCTCGGCTCTGATCGAGACGGCCCCGGGGATGCTGCACGTGGAGGAAATCGCCGCGACCTGCCCCGAGCGCATGGAGGCGCTCATATTCGGCGTCGCCGACTACGCCGCCTCGATGCAGAGCCAGACCGCCTCGATCGGCGGCTCGGACCGCAACTACGCGGTGATCACGGACGCCAACGGCGGCGGCGCCGACGACCGGGACCTGCACTGGGGAGACCAGTGGCACTACGCGCTCTCGCGGATCGCGGTGGCCTGCCGCGCCAACGGCCTGCGGCCGATCGACGGCCCGTTCGGCGACTTCAGCGACAACGACGGCTACCTGGTCGCCGCCAGGCGCGCAACGATCCTCGGCTTCGAGGGCAAGTGGTGCATCCATCCCAGCCAGATCGAGCTGGCCAACGAGGTCTTCTCGCCCGACGACAAGCTGATCTCGCGCACGCGCCGGATCATGGAGGCGATGGACGAGGCCTCACGTGACGGCAAGGGCGCGGTCTCCCTCGACGGGCGCCTGATTGACGCAGCCTCGCTGCGCATGGCCGAGCACCTGCTGACCAAGATCGAGCTGATCGAAGAGCGCCGCAACGGCTCGGCCCCCGCGCCGGTCGAGACGATCGCCTCGGCGAGCTGACGTCTCGCATCAATTCCCCCGAGCCATGGCATCCTTCCGCCATGACGCGGCCGGTGTTCCTGGGAGTGGTCGGCGACTCAGCAGCCGGCAAGACGACGCTGACTCGCGGCATCGTCCGGATCCTCGGCAACCACGGCGTCTCGCACATCAGCGGCGACGACTACCACCGCTACGGGCGCCGGCAGCGCGCCGAGCTCGAGATCACGCCGCTGGACCCGGCGGCGAGCCACCTGGACATCATGCGCCAGCACCTCGAGCACCTGCGCCGGAGCGAGCCGATCCTGAAACCGGTCTACGACCACCGCAGCGGGGCATTGGTGGCGCCCGAGTACGTGCGTCCGAACCCCTACGTGGTGGTGGAGGGCCTGCTGGGCTACCACTCCGAGCAGCTACGCGACGCCCACGACATCCGCGTCTTCCTGGCGCCACCCGAGGAGCTGCGCAGGACCTGGAAGGTGACCCGGGACTGCACCCGTCGCGGCTACACGACGCACGAGGTGCTGGCCGAGCTCGACCTCCGCGAGCGCGACGTCGAGGCCTACATCAACCCGCAGCGCGCCCACGCCGACATCGTCGTCTCCTTCATGCCGAGCAGCACCAAGGACTCAGCGGGGCAGGACTTCGAGCGCCTCGACGCCCACATGATCCTGCGCGACACCCTGCGCCACCCCGACCTCTCCCCCCTTCTCGGCCCCGACGGCGAGGGCCCGGCGCTGATCCGGCGCGAGCGCGAGTCGCTGCTTCGGATCCCGGGCGACATCGATCCCGAGCTCGCGGCCGAGCTGGAGGAGGCCGTCTGGCAGCGGATGCAGTACGCGAGCCACCTGCGCGCGCAGCGGCTGGGCGAGTTCACGGTCGGGACCGAGCTGCACCGCTCCGAATCCCTGGCGCTGGCCCAGACGCTGCTGCTCTACCACCTGGTGTCCACCAGGGCCGAGGTGGGCGCGGGGATCGACCCGCACGACCGGCACCTGCCCGGCGTCACCGGCGCAGACTCAGCGCTTCACACCTGACTTCACCCCTGTCTTCGCGCCGGCTTTGCCGGCGCTCACGCGCGAGCCCCGGCCGGCGAGGCGCTTGCGCGCCTGCTTGATCTCGTCGCCGTGCGCGCGCGCGATCGCCCTGCCGGCGGCTGGCGACCGCAGGTAGTCGGAGAAGGTCTTGACGGGCTCCGAGGGCGGGCCCACCGTCGATCGCACCACGTACCAGGCCCGCTTCGGCAACCCACCCCGCGGCCGGATCGTCGCCAGCAGCCCGAACCCGAGCTCGGGCTCGACCGCCGCCGCCGACTGCAGCGCGATGCCGAGTCCCTGGCGGGCGGCGTTCTTGATCGCCCCGTTCGAGCCCAGCGTCAGCAGCTCGGGCTGGAGCTGGTGCGAGGCGAAGTACGTCTCGCACAGGCGGCGGGTGCCCGAGCCCTGCTCGCGCATCAGCCAGGGCCGCTCGGCGAGCTCCTCCACAGTCACCCAGGGGCGCTTTGCGAGCGGATCGTCGGGCGCGGTGATGAGCACGAACTCGTTGTCGGCGAACGGCTGCCCCTCGAACGCCGGATCGTCGGGCGGGCGGCCCGAGACCGCGACGTCGGCCTGGTGGGAGCCGAGCCGGCGGAAGACGGCCTCGCGGTTGCCGACGTGCAGGCTCACGTCGAGCTCGGGATGGTCCTCGCCGAAGTCGCGGATCAGCGGCGGCAGCAGGTGCTCGCCGACGGTCGTGACGGCCGCGATCCGCAGGTGCCGGCCGGCGCCCCGCGCGACCTCGCCGGCCACCTCGGCCCCTTGGCGAAGCAGGCCGAGGATGTCGGCGGCGTAGCGGGCGTAGGCGTCCCCCGCGGCGGTCGGCCTTACGTTGCGACCGACGCGCTCGGTCAGCTTCACCCCGAGCTCGCGCTCCAAGGCAGCCACGGCCGCCGAGACCGAGGGCTGGGTCACGACCAGCTCCTCGGCCGCGGCGGTGACCGACCCGTGGCGCACCACCGAGAGGAAGGCCGCGAGCTGGGTCACCGTGACCGCCATTGCCCCAGCATATAGATAGGCAAACCATTATTGGTTCACGGGTTTTCTTAGCTTGAAATCACACTCCGGGAGTGGCAGGGTGATCGCCCGTGAACGAGGACTTCGCACCGATTTCGCCGCCCGAGCGGCTGCTCTGCGGCCCCGGGCCGACCAATGTGGACCCGGCGGCGCTGGCCGCGATGCGCGAGCCGATGCTGGGCCATCTCGATCCCCACATGCACGAGATCCTCGCCGAGGTCGTGGCGATGCTGCGGCGCGTCTACCGGGCCGAGGACGCCGGGTTGGTGCTGCCGCTGCATTCCACCGGCACGGCCGGGATGGAGGCGGGGATCGCCAACCTGATCGAACCGGGGGACGTGGCGATCGTCGGCGTCAACGGCTACTTCGGGGCGCGCATCGCCGAGATCGCCCGCCGCTACGGCGCGGAGGTGGTCGAGGTGAAGGCGGACTGGGGCGAGCACGTGCCGAACGCATGTCTGCTGAACGCGCTGCACGAGCACCGCAACGCAAGGCTGCTGGCTGTCGTCCACGCCGAGACCTCGACTGGAGTCGAGCATCCGCTCGCCGAGCTCGGGGCCGAGATGGAGGGCAGCGCGACGCTGCTGATGGCGGACTGCGTCACCAGCCTGGGAGGCGTCCCGCTCGACTTCGACGCCTGGGGCATCGACTACGCCTACTCGTGCACCCAGAAGTGCCTGGCGGCGCCGCCGGGGATGTCGCCGATCGCGGTCTCCGAGCGGGCGATGGACCGGGTGCGCTCCCGCACCACCCCGGTCCCGTTCTCGACGGACTTCGAGCTGCTCGACTCCTACTGGGTCGAGCGACCCGTGACCTACCACCACACGGCGCCGATCCTCCACATCTACGCGCTCCACGAGGTCCTCCGCCAGACCCTGGCGGAGGGGCTCGAGCAGCGCTGGGCGCGTCACCGCGAGGCCGGCGGCCATCTGCAGGAGCGCGCGGCGGAGGCGGGGTTCGAGCTGCTGGCCGAGCCCGATCACCGGCTCGCGCCGCTGACAGCGATCCGGGTCCCCGAGGGGGTCGACGGCAAGGCCGCGCAGAAGGCGATGCTCGAGGCCGGAATCGAGGTCGGCGGCGGGTTGGGGCCGGATGCGCCGGCGATCTGGCGCGTCGGGCTGATGGGCCCCAACGCGAACACGGAGACCGCGGACCGGGTCCTGGGCGCGCTCGACGGCGCCCTCGCTAGCCAGCTTGCTGCGGTGCCCGCGCGAGGCTGACGCGCCCGACCGTGAGCACGCGGCCCGGGTCGGCCGCAGGCGCGATCTCCACGTCCACCACCGCGCGGGTACGACCGGCGCGCAGGCAGCGCGCCGTGACCCGATGGGGCTCGTCGCCCGCGAGCCGCAGCCCCTCCATGTGGAGAGTGGCCACGACCCAATCCCCCTTCGATGGAGCCGCGCTCTCGGCGGCGTACCAGGCCGCGGTGTCGATGCAGGTGGCGAGCGCGCCGCCGTGCAGGTAGACCAGCTCGCCCTCGGTGACGACGGTCAGCTCGCCCGGCTCCAGGCGCAGTGTCACCAACCCGTCCTCAGCGCTCTCCAGCGTCAGCCCGACGGCCTCGTCGAGCTTGGATGCGACCTCGGGCAGCGCCACGGCGCGACCCTACCGGGCGGCCGCGGCCGACGGCGGCCCCACTCAGGCGCTGACCGAGAAGCGCAGCCGGGCCCGCTCGAACCGCGGCAGGCACTCGATGCCGAGGGCCGTCGCCGGGGTGAGGCAGCCCGAGCGCTCGGGCGTCGCGCCCGGCTCGGCCAGCAGCAGCCCGGCCTCGCCCAGCATCGTCGCTGTCGTGTAGTAGCCGGGGTGGCCCTCCCCCTCGACCTCGACGCGCAGCCCGTGCCCGCCGACGGTGAGGGCGTCCACCGTCATGCCCCAGCGCCATTTGCGCACCCTGTCGCCCTGCGGCCCATACCCCGAGCCCGGCAGCACCGAGCTCATGGCGCCGGCGACGCGCCGGCGGACCTCGGTCGGCGCCCGCATCGCGGCGCCGAGCGCCGCCTGGGTCCCCGACATCGCCCCCGCTGCCGCGTAGCGCAGCGGCAGTGTCGCCGCGGGGCCGCGGATCGCAACGCCCTCGCGATAGCGGAAGGGCTGGAACGGCCGGCCCTCGTCGGCCGCGATCAGGGCAGCCGTGCGGTGGATCACCGCCGGGTTGATGAACGCACCGGGCGTCATCGGCGCGATCACGGCGCCGCCTTCGCCACGGCGGGGAGCCACGGAGATCGGGCTCCGCGATCGAACCAGCTCGACCATCGAGGGGTCGTCGATCAGCGCCGCGGGGTCGGTGGCGACTTCGGCGTTGTCGGAGCCGGTGATCGCCGCCATGCTCTGCAGCGTCCCGCCCGAGAGCACGTCGCTCGGCTTCAGCACTCCCGACGGCGGCTGCGCCGTCACCGCCAGGTCCGCATGCGCGAGGCCCTCGTCCCAGCGCTCGCGCGCCGTCTCCGCCGCCAGCAGGACCGCGAGGTCGGGTGGCAGCGCCTCGAACCCGCTGACCTGGACCAGCTTCACGCCGGCGTCCCCGGCGGGGCCATCGAACTCGTCGATCACCTTGCGAACGAACGGGATCTCGCCGGTCAGGTCCATGTAATGGGCGCCGGCCGACACGCAGGCCTCGATCACGGGCCGCGCGTGGAGCGTGTACGGGCCACACAGATTCAGCACCGTCTTCGCTCGCGCGGCCATCGCGGCGAGGGAATCGGGGGCGCCCAGCTCCGCGACGATCGTCTCGGCGCCCTCCACCCCGTCCTCGGCGAGCACGCGCTCGAGCTTGCCCGGATCCCGCCCGGCAGCCGCCCAGCGGGCGCCGCCGCCGGCGCCCTGCTCGGCGAGGTAGGCGGCGACGCGTCGGCCGGTGACGCCGGTGGCGCCGAAGACGACGACGTCGAGGTCTCGTTCGGTCACGCACGGACCTTACGCGCCGGGGGCCGGGCATTGCGCCCGGCCCCCCGCTACGTTGAAAGCTGATGAGCCGCCCAGGGGACCGCCGACCGCCGTTGCCTCGCATTGCCGCTTCGATAGCCGCGTGCGCCGCCCTGGCGCTCGCGGCCTGCGGTGAGAAGGAGGAGCCCGACCTCTCGACGGTCCCCGTCACGACCGAGACCGTGACGACACCGACGACGAGCGTTCCCACGACGACGGCGCCGGCGCCCGCTCCCCAGGGCGGCGCCGGCACCGGGACCGGGACAACCCCCGCTCCCTAAGCTGCGGCGATGATGCGCGGGTGGGACAAGCGCCGGATCGGCGGTGCAGCGGCGATGCTGGCTTCGGCTTGCGCCGCCGCGCTCGCCTGGCATCGGCCGGCAGCGCCGTGGCCCAGTACCCGGAGCCGCCGCGAGTGGATCGCCCCAACCCCTGCATCGGCGCCAACGCGGCCAACCTGCTCTGCCCGGATCTGCGGATGGCCCCGCCGTCGAAGCCGTTCGTCTCCAGGAACCGGGGGTCGCTCCTGCTGCACGCCGAGAACGACATCCGCAGCCGCGGCGAGGGTCCGCTCGAGATCCGCGGCACCAGGACGGGCAAGCGCACGATGTCGGCTCGGCAGGCGATCCACAACGTCGCCGGCAAGCGCAAGCTGTTCGAAACCGACGGGCTCGTCGTCTTCTACGACATCCCGGGACAGGGCCCGTACTGGAAGTTCGAGGACGCGGCGCGGTTCGAGCTGTGGAGGGTCGACGATGCCGGAAACCGCGCAGCGATGGTCCGGGTGGGGCCGAAGCTCACCTACTGCTTCCGCGACCTGGAGCGCACCAAGCCATCCGGTCGGAGCCCCCGCAAGGCCGTCTATCCCGCCTGCTCGCAGAACCCACGCCAGCAGTCCCGCACCCTCGGCACCTCGGTCGGCTGGTCGGACGTGTATCCGGCCGATTACCACGAGAACTGGATCAGCGTCAAGGGACTCGCGGGCTGCTTCGACTTCGTGCACCGCGCCGATCCCGACAACTACCTGTTCGAGAACGACGAGGCGAACAACGAGAACTCGCGGCGGGTGCGGCTGCCACCGCCGAAGAAGGGGAAGGTCAGGGGCTGCTAGGCGTCACCCGCGGCCGCGCGTTCCCGTTCCTCGTAGCCGGAACAGCGCTCGACGGGCAGCCGGGGGTAGCGCGGGAAGGCTGGGTCGGTGCGGGAGCGCTCACAGAGCGAGAAGACCGAACCACGAGTGTTCGGCACCAGCCTCTGGTGCCGGCAACGGTCGCAGAGCCCCGCGTCCGGGCGGCTCACCGCTCCTCGCCGTCCTCCGCGACCTCCTGCGCCTGTCCGGCCGCGTCCTCGGCCTCCAGGGCCGCGCGCTCCGCGTCGGCGGCGGCGAGCTCGGCGTCGGCGGCCGCCTGCTCGATGCGCTCCTCGCCGAAGATGACCCGTCGCAGGCCGTCGGCGAAGTACTCGCCGCCGCGCTGGGCCTTCTCGATCGGCTCCGTCAGCCTCACGACCCGCGTCAGCAGCTCGTTCATGCGCTCGGCCTGGTCGAGGGCGTTGTCGGTCTGGCGCTGCATCGCCTCCAGCTGGCGGCGCGAGACCTCCATCAGCTGGTTCACCTCCTCGAGGCTCTTGCGCGCGGTCATCGGCAGCTCGATCAGCGCCACCACCGCCTGCACGGGACGGGTGACCAGCTCGGTCAGCACGGACCCAGCGTAGTTCACCCGACGGGGGGCGGCGCGCGCTCGCGCCCGCCCGGGCGGTCAATACTTCACTTTGTATAGTCGGGGAGTGCGGACATTTCGTCGGCTACTCGGCTTCCTGCGTCCTTACCGGCGCTCGCTGACCTTCTCCCTGTTGCTGGCGTGGCTGGCGATGGGGATGACGGTGCTGATTCCGCTGCTCGTCGGAAATGCGGTGGACGCGATCAAGCAGGGGGATCGCGACGAGATCATGCCGCTGGCGCTCGCCCTGCTCGGCGCAGGCGTTCTGCGCCTGGCGCTGACCGTGGGCAGGCGCCTGATCGCCGGCAGGGTCTCGCTCGACGTCGAGTACGACCTGCGCCAGGTCTTCTACGAGCACCTGCAGAAGCTCGAGCTCGCCTTCTTTGATGGCCAGCAGACCGGCCAGCTGATGTCGCGCGCCACGGTTGACCTGCAGTCGATCCGCTTTTTCCTCGGCTACGGGCTGATCTGGGTCAGCCAGAGCGCGCTCACGATCCTGTTCGCAGCCGTGGCGATGATCGTGATCGATCCGCTGCTGGCGTTGCTGGCACTGGCGCCGGTTCCTTTCCTGATCGCGACCGCGACGCGGTACAGCCGGCGCAACCGCCCCGCCGAACAGGAGGTGCAGCAGCGCGTCGGCGAGCTGACCGCGGGGGCCGAGGAGAGCGTTTCGGGGATCCGGATCGTGAAGGCGTTCGCGCGCGAGCGTCACATGATGGACCGCTTTCGCCGCACGGTCGACCGCGTCTTCGACCAGAGCATGATCACGACGAAGCTGCAGGCTTTCTACACGCCGCTGATGGGCTTCCTGCCGAACATCGGCCTGGCCGTGGTGCTGCTCGTCGGCGGCAACCAGGTGATCAACGGCAGCCTCAGCGTCGGCGACTTCACCGCCTTCTTCCTTTCGTCTGTCCTCCTCTCCGGGCCGGTGCGCTGGCTCGGGATGTCGCTGAGCATGGCCCAGCGGGCCGTCGCCTCGGGCAACCGCACTGTTCGAGATCCTCGACCGCGAGCCGTCGATGGCCAGCCCGCCCGGCGCGCCGGCGCTGCCGCCAGGCGGCGGGCGAGTCGAGGTCCAGGGCGTGACCCTCCGGTACGACGGCGGCGAGCCGTCCCTGACCGGACATCGACCTCGAGGTCGAACCGGGCCGAACCGTCGCGCTGGTCGGGCCCACCGCCTCGGGCAAGACAAGCCTGGTCGGCCTGCTGGCGCGGCTCTATGACCCGAGCGAGGGCCGCGTGCTGATCGACGGCGCAGACATCCGCGAGGTGGACCTCGCCTCGCTGCGCCACGAGATCGCGTTCGTGGCCGACGACAGCTTCCTCTTCTCGGACACGGTCGCCGGCAACATCGCCTACGCGAACCCTGACGCGACGCGGGCGCAGATCGAGGTGGCGGCGCGCCGGGCCCAAGCGCACGACTTCATCACCCGGCTGCCCGACGGCTACGAGACGGTGGTCGGCGAGCGCGGCCTGACGCTGTCGGGCGGTCAGCGCCAGCGGGTCGCGATCGCGCGCGCGCTGCTGGCCGAGCCGCGCGATCCTGATCCTCGACGACGCGACCTCGTCCGTGGACGCCAGCACCGAGACCGAGATCAAGAAGGGGCTGTCGAGGCGATGGACGGGCGCACGACCTTCGTCGTCGCCCATCGCCTCTCGACGATCTCGCTGGCGGACGAGATCGTCGTCCTCGACCACGGCCGGCATCGTCGACCGCGGCACGCACGAGGAGCTGCTCGAGCGCTGCCCGCTCTACGAGGAGATCGCCGAGAAGGGGCTCGAGGACTCGGTCTACCTGCAGCGCGACCTCGAGGAGCGCGAGGAGCTGGCGCGACTATGACATCGGCCGAGCGACGGATCGGAAGGCGCCGAGGAGGAGCGCCAGGAGGAGGAGCGCGCCGTCGAGGTGGCGGCCAGCGAGGAGGGCACCTACCAGCACGAGGACAACCGGCTGCGCGCGGTCCTGCTCCTGTTCGCCTCGCTCTGGCGCCTGATCCGGGGCGAGGACCAGCGCGGACGGAAGGTGAAGCTGGCTGCTGAGCCTGCTGCGGCCGTACCGCCGCCAGGTCCTGCTCATGTTCCTGGCGCTCGCTGGTGGCGACCGGCGCGGCTCTGGCCCCGCCTGCGCTGGTCGGCCTGGCCACGACCGAGATCAGCTCGGAGAACCCTCGTTCGGGCAGCTCGAGATGATCGTCGCCGCGTTCATCGTGGTCGCGCTGCTCAACTGGGGCGCGAGCTACCTGCAGACGTATCTCGTCGGCTGGGTCGGCCAGCGCGCCCTGCAGGACCTGCGGGCGCGGATCTTCGCGCACCTGCAGAAGATGTCGATCGGGTTCTTCACACGGAACAGGCCGGGGGTCCTGATCTCGCGGATCACCAATGACGTCGATGCGCTCGACCAGCTGATCAGCACCGGGGTGGTGACCCTGTTCCAGAGCACGCTGACGCTGCTCGGGCGTGGTGATCATCCTGCTGCTGCTCGACGTCGGGCTGGCGCTGGTGGTCTTCCTCACCTTCCCCCTACTCGCCATCGCCAGCATCGTCTTCAGGATCGTCGCCGCGAGCGCCTACCGGATCACGCGCGAGCGCATCGCCGAGGTGACCGCCTACCTGCAGGAGAGCCTCAGCGGGATCCGGGTGGTGCGCAGCTTCGCCCAGGAGGAGCGTCACGTCAGTCGCATGGGCGAGCTCAACGAGCTCAACCGCGAGGCGAACATGAAGACGGTCTACCTGAACGCCTCCTACTTCCCGGCGGTGGAGCTGCTGTCGGCTGTCGGGACGACGGTGATCCTGATCTACGGCGGCTACCAGGCGCTCGACCTGACGGGCGACGCCAGGGCCGAGCAGATCGGCGTCGTGGTCGCGTTCGTCGGCTACCTGGCGACGTTCTTCGACCCGATCCAGCAGCTGTCCAACCTCTACACGACCTACCAGCAGGGGATGGCGGCCCTGGACAAGATCTTCGACCTGCTCGACACCGACCCCGACCTGGTGGACGCACCCGACGCGATCGATCCGCGGCCGCTCCGCGGCGAGATCGAGCTGGATGGCGTCTGGTTCTCGTATGGCCGCGATAACGCGGCCGGGGTGAAGCGATCATCGGGCAAGCGGGGCGATCCCGGCGGTTCCGGCGGCGATGGCACGGCTCGACGACGCGCCTGAGTGACTGGGCGATGCGCGACGTCTCGGTCCACATACCCGCCGGGGAGACGCTGGCGCTGGTGGGCGAGACCGGCGCGGGCAAGAGCACGTTCGCCAAGCTGGTGGCGCGGTTCTACGACCCCCAGCGCGGCAGCGTGCTGGTTGACGGGCACGACCTGCGCGAGCTCAAGGCGCAGTGCCTGCGCAGCCAGCTCGGGATCGTGCCGCAGGAGGGATTCCTGTTCAGCGGCACGGTCCGCGAGAACATCGCATTCGGTCGTCCCTCCGCCTCCGACGCCGAGGTGGAGGCGTCCGCGGACGCGATCGGCGCGGGCGAGTTCATCAGGCGGATGCCCGACGGCTTCGAGACCGAGGTCGGCGAGCGCGGTGTGGCGCTCTCGGCGGGCCAGCGGCAGCTGATCGCGTTCGCGCGGGCGCTGCTGGCCGAGCCGCGGATCCTGATCCTCGACGAGGCGACCTCGAACGTCGACGTGCGCACCGAGCGGGCGATCGAGTCGGGGCTGGAGCGGCTGCTCAAGGGGCGGACCGCGATCGTGATCGCCCACCGGCTCTCCACCATCCGCGGGGCCGACCGGATCGCGGTGCTCGAGAACGGGTCGATCGCCGAGATCGGCAGCCACGACGAGCTGATCGCGGCGGGCGGCCGCTACGCGGCGCTGTACGGCAGCTGGGCAGAGTTGGCGGCGGCCTAAGGCACCCCGTTGCGGCCGTCCTGGCTCTGTACTAGTGTGCCAGTTCAATGGCACACTCGCGGACGCCGTCGCCGTCATTTACCGGCCTGCTCGACCTCGTTCGGGCCGACGATCTCCCCGTGGGAGTCAACCTCGCTTGGCGGTTGCAGACCCTGATCCAGAGTGGGCGCCTGGCCTCGCGCGAGCAGCTTCCCGGCGTCCGGGAGTTCGCGGCCGGGGCGGGCGTCAACGTCAACACGGCGCGGAGCGTGTACCGACGCCTCGAGACGGATGGCCTCGCAGTTTCGCGACAGGGACTCGGGACCTTCGTCGCGTCCTACGCGCCGGTCTCGCCGACGCTCGAGGAGCTCGCCTCGCAGGTCGCGGCGGAGGCGCTCTCCCAGGGCATCGACCCGCGCGAGCTGGCCAAGGCCTTGTATTCCGGCAGCTCACCGGCAGATCCGTTCGCCGAGCCCCAGGACCCCGATCAGGCCGAGGCGCCGACACCTGAGGACATGCGCCGCGCGCGTGTCTCCCTACGGGGGCAGATCGCGCGGCTGGAGGCGAGCTTGGCACCGTATCCCGAGGGACGTCCCTCCGAGCGAGCGGCCGGCCCACTGGGACCACAACCCCGCGTGGCCGAACTCGGCGAGCTGGAGGTGACCCGCGACGACCTGGTCGCCCGCCTCGACAAGGCCAGGGCAGAGGCCGATCGCAGCGGCGAGCGGGAGCGCGTGGAGCGACAGCGCTTCGAGGCAGCGGTGGCGGATCCGGCGGCGCACCGGTGGGAGGCGGGGCAACTGGACGACCTGGGTGAGCCCGGCTGCGGGCGCTGGCAGGTTCGGCCGGCTTGGGGTCCCGTCGGTGCGCTGATGGACTGGTGGCGGGTAAAGATCTCCTCCGGCTGCCCTTAGATGGTTCAGTCGCTGGCCGACAGGGCGTTTCTTCCGGTCAAGTCGCTGTCCGAGGAGGTCGGCGACATGGTCTTGCTCAGCAGCAAGACCGTGGTCTCGGCAATGCGACCCCCCTACCCATACGGCGGCGAGTTCATCGGGCAGTTCCTGTTCGCGCTGCAGCTCTGCTGGTTCCCGATGACGGTCTCGATGATCGCGATCTGCTTCGGCGCGCCCGGGCTGCAGGCTGCGAACTTCCTCTCGCTGTTCGGAGCCTTGGACCGCCTGGGCGGATTTTTCGTGCTTGCCTCGATCCGCGAATTTGCCCCGTTGGTCACCTCAGTGGTGGTGGCAGGGGTCGCGGGGACCGCCATCACGGCGGACCTGGGCGCGCGCAAGATCCGCGAGGAACTCGACGCGCTGCAAGTGCTGGGCGTCGACCCGATAAAGAACCTGGTCGTGCCCCGGTTTCTGGCGCTGATGCTGATCACCGGCTTGCTCGACGTCTACGCGATCGTGTTCGGGATCTCTGGCGGTGTGATCGCGGAGCGGATGTACGGGGAGCCGCTGGGAGGGTTCTGGGCCACCCTGTTCAGCAACGCCTCGGTCACGGACCTGTGGGGGTCGGTGCTGAAGACGACGTGCTTCGGCGCGATCATCGCGATCGTCTGCTCTTACAAGGGGATGACTGCGTCCGGAGGCGCTGAGGGCGTGGGCAGAGCCGTGAACGAGGCGGTCGTGATCGCCTTCATGGGGGTGTTCGCGTTCAACTACGTCTTCACGCAGACGCTTCTGGCGACCCACCCGGAGCTTCAGGTCATCAAGTAGCTGCGCGGCCGGCGAGCGCTACGGAGAGATGCCGCCGCCGGGGCTGACCCCGCCGCCGCCGGTGTCCTCGCCGGTGTCGCCGCCCGTATCGGGTACGCCGCCGCCCGAGGTGTCGGGGGCGACGGGTGCGGGCGTGACCGGGGCGGCCGGGGCGACGGTGCCGCCGTCGGAGGGGGCGACGGTGCCCGTGCTGCTGCCGGTGGTCTCGGCGCCGCACTCCTCGAAGCCGTAGGCGGAGGCCGCGGTCGCGGCCTCGCTCTTGGCCGCGGTCAGCTCTTCCTCGAACGCGAGGGTGTCGCTCTCGCGGTCGAGCGCGAGGGCGATCTTCTCGCCCGCCTCGCTCTGCGCCTCCATCGCGGCCAGGAACTCGTCCAGGGTCTCGCGGTCCTCGGCGGGCGGGCCGAGCTCCTCGATGTCGGCGACCACGCTCGCCCGCAGGTCGGCGATCTCGCCGGCCGCGGTGACGCCCTGCCCGGCATCCGCGTACTCCTGGATCGCGGCGTTGGCCTCGGCACAGATCGCGTCGGCCTCGTCGATGAAGTCCGCCTTGTCGAGGGACCCCGTCGTCTCCGCCTCGGTCGGGATCACGATCGGCTGCTCGGGCGAGTCGTCGCCGCCGCAAGCCGCAAGGGCGACGGCCGCGACGAGAACCGCCGTCAGCGCCAGGATCAGCCGGACGTGCCTCATCAGCGGGCGCAAGGTAGCAGGATGCCCCCCCGCTATTCACAATGCCCTCACCGCCCGGCGGCTCCGCGGAACCGCGCCTACGGTGCTTGCCGACCCGGCTAACTCCGGGGCTAGGACTCGAACCTAGGTTTCCGGCACCAGAAGCCGGCGTCTTCCCAGCTGGACCACCCCGGACGGCAGCAGCAAACGATAACGACTGCCAATGTCGCTCGGTTAGGCCAGGGCGCTGAGATCGCGGCTGGCATCGGCCAGGACGTCCTTCTTCTCCGACACGTCCACGCCCTTCGCCAGCAGCTCGCGGGCCACGCCCAGGTCCTCCGAGCGCTCGACTGAGAACGCCCCGGCCACCTTGCCGTCCTTGAGGTAGAAGACGCAGAACTCCCCCGCGTCGCGGTCACCGCGCCAGATCTCCTCGTCCCACTCGTACGCGGGGCCCACGTACTCGAGCGAGGCCCAGTCGGCGAGGTCGCTGAAGAAGTACGGCACCACCTCGTATGGCGCCGGGTCACCCGCCATGCATCGCCCTGCGTGCATCCCCTGCTGCATCGCCACGTCCCAGTGCTCCACGCGCAGCCTCCGCCCGTGGACCACGCTGTCGTAGTTGCACACGTCCCCCGCGGCGTAGATCCCCTCGACCGAGGTCTGCAGCGTCTGGTCGCACACGATCCCGCCCGGTGCCTCGTCGGCCACCTCCAGTCCCGCCTTCTGCGCGAGCATCACGTCGGGCTTCACTCCGGCACCGACCACCACGAAGTCGCCCTCGACGGTGTTGCCGCTCTCGGTCACCACCGCCGGACACGCCCTCGTCCCCCTCGAACGCCGACGAGCGTCTCGCCGGCGTGGAACTCGACCCCCTTCGACTCCATCACCTCCTGGAACCACCGCCCCGCGTCCTCGCCGAACTTCCGCGACAGCGCCACGTCCTCCATCATCACGATCGAGCACTTGGTTCCCTTCGCCGTCAGCGACGCCGCCACCTCGCAGCCGATGTAGCTGCCGCCGATCAGGACCACCCGCTCGGCCTTCTCGGCGTCGGCCCGGATCGCGTCGGAGTTGCCGAACGCGCGCAGGTAGTGGATCCCCTCCAGCTCGGCCCCCTCGACCCTGAGGATGTTGACGTTGGCGCCCGTGGCGATCAGCGCCTTCTCGAACTCCACCTCGTCGCCCCCCTGCAGCTTCGCGACCCGCTTCTCGGTGTCCAGGACATCACGTTCGTCTTCGTTCGCAGCTCGACCCCGTTCTGCTCGTACCAATCGGCTGGGTTGACGTAGGCGTCCTCGCGCTTCGCCTCGCCCCGCAGGTACTCCTTCGACAGCGGCGGGCGCTCGTACGGCGGCTCGGGCTCGCGGCCGACCAGCAGGATGTCGCCGTCGGCCCCCTTCTTTCGCAGCTCGGCGGCGCAGGTCCCGGACGCCATCCCCCCGCCGATCAGGAGATGGTCGACCTTCACGACTTCTCGCCGTCGCTACCGAAGAAGGCCTTCAGGTCCTCCTCGACGTTCGGGTCCAGCACCGCGAGCACCTCGTCGCCCGCCTCCAGAACCGTGTCCGGCCCCGGCACGAAGCCGCCCTCCCCCTCGCGCAGAACCGAGATCAGAAGCGTCCCCTCGGGCATGTTGAGGTCGCCGACCCTCTTCCCCGCCACGCGCGCATCATCCTCGAGCAGCATCTCGATGATCTCCAGCCGCTCCTCGGGCAGGTCGAGCAGGTGCACCAGCCCGTACTCGGGCACCTCGTGCTCGATCACGCGCAGGATCAGGTCCGTCGCCGACACGTAGGGCTTGATCCCGAGCAGCTCGAAGTGGGGCCGGTTGCGCGGGTTGTTGATGCGGGCCACGATCCGGTCCACCAGGTACTTCTCCTTCGCGACCTGGCAGATCAGGATGTTGTCCTCGTCGTCACCGGTGACCGCGATCACCATGTCCGCCCGCGAGATGCCGGCCCGCTCCAGCACCCACAGCTCCGAGGCGTCCCCGTACTGGACGCTGTGCTCCAGCTCCTGTTCGACGGTCAGGTAGCGGTCGCGGTCGTTCTCGATCAGGGTCACCTCGTTCCCCTTCTCGATCAGCTCGCGCGCCAGGTTCCAGCCGACCTTCCCCGCCCCGACGATGATCATGTACTTCTGCTCAGGCATCCATGCTCCCGGTGAGCTCGTCCTCGAGCATGTTGATCGCGACCCGCGTCGGGCACACGGTCTTCATCCCCTGCTTCGCGTACCACTCGGCCCGCAGCGGGTCGAGGATGCGCGCCACCACGTTGGGGACGTTGTAGGCCCGCTGCGCGATCTGCGCGATCACGATGTTGGTGTTGTCGCCGTCGGTCGAGGCGACGAACGCGTCGGCCTTCTCGATCCCGGCCGCCACCAGCGCGTCGGTCTCCAGTCCCGTCCCGACCGTGAACTGGCCGCCCGAGTCCTCCCACGAGTTCTCCAGCCCCACCTCCAGGCGCGCGTGCGCCTCGGGGTCCTCGTCCAGGCACGACACCTCGTTGCCGGCGCGCAGCATGCTTCGCGCCACCGAGGAGCCGACCCTTCCGCATCCGACTATCACCACGAACATCGGCGGGATCTTACGACTCAGGTGGGGCAGTCAGCAGTACGCGGACCGGGGCCTTGTTCAGCACGTACTCGGTCACCTCCCCGATCTCGGCCGGCCGCGCGGCTCCGATCCCGCCCAGGACGGCGCCGCCGCGGATGCGCGTGGGCGGCTCGGCGCCCATCACGATCACCTCGGACCCCCGCTGTTGCGCCTCCGCGATGATCGCCGCGCCGGCCGAACGCGCCCGCACGAACGTCGTGCCCACCTCGACGTTCTCGTATTCGTCGCCCACCTGGTCCGCGCGAGCGAGCGCCCGGTCCCCGCGCTCGCGGACCTCCTTCGCCAGGGGGGCGTCGATCGGAAGCGTCAGGGGCACCTCGGCGACGAAGATGACATCCAGGCGCGGATTTACCTCCCCCTCCTCCACCTCGGCGTCGGCCAGGCGTCCCGCGGTGGCGACGATGTCGTCGTCCAGCTCGGTCCCGAACACCGGCACGAGAATGTTCGAGTACTCGGTCTCCACCCTCTGCCTGCTCAGCGGCGGGAAGGGGTTTTGAAGTAGCCGCCGGGTTCTCATCCGCGCAGCGAAACGTAGAGCCTGCCCGCGCCGATGCCCGTGAAGATGAGGCCGAACAGCACCCCGAGCGCGGTCGGCCCCCCTCCCCGCGCCAGCGTCACGATCACGATCGCAAGGCCGAAGCCGATGATCGTGACCGAGAAGATCCGAACCGCGAGCTGGTAGCCCTCGCTGAGCGGCGCCCGGCGCCCCGGCCCGGCTCCGCCGCTCACGCCGGCACCTTCGTCGGCTCGTCCGGAGAGTCCGCGCGGGCACCGGCGGGCTCGCCGACGACGATCACCCTGCATGGCCGCTCGGCCAGGAGCGTCTGCAGCGTCTTCCCGTAGAGCGGCCGGCCGTCGCGGTAGCGCAGGCCGATCACCAGCGCGCTCGCCTCCATCTCCTCCGCCTCCTCCGCAATCGAGTGGCCGGACTGGCCCGGCCGGACCCTGTGGACGTGCCCGCTCACCCGCAGCCCCCCGATCCGTTTCGCCTTGTCGATCTTCGACCGCGCCTCCGCCTCCTTCTCCTTCAGCGGCGCGTCCAGCGGCAGGCTCTGCGGAACGGTCAACACCGAGATCACGTGGATTCCGCGGCGCCGCTTGGCGGCCAGCTTGACGGCGGTGGCGATCGGCACCTGCGAGAACTCGGCGTCGTCCTCGAACGGGACCAGCACGCTCCGATACTCGATCTCCTCGACGCCCAGAGGCTCCAGCGTCTCGACCTTCACCGTCTCGGTCAGCGGCAGCTCCTGGTAGCGGCGGTAGACGAAGTAGAGCGCCAGTCCCGAGCAGCATCCAGCCGCCGCCCGACCACGAGTGTGCGCCGGGTCCAGCGCCATCACCACGATCCAACGCAGCGCCGGTTCCGAAGCGCGCCCAGCATCGCGGTGAGCGGCACCGCGAACCCGCCGCTGCTCACGCACGCCCCTGCGGCACCCAGTCCCGCTCCTGCCTCGGGCTTCGTCCTGCGCAGCCGGATCAGGGAGACGTGCGCGATCGTGAAAGAGAGCATCGCGCCGAACGAGTACATCGTCGCCAGGAACGCCGTCTCGCCCGGGACCAGGGTCACCATCGCCACGCCGAGAAGACGAGGATCGCGATGTACGGGGTCCGGAACGCTCGGGTGCACCTGGCGCAGTCCCTCGGGGAGTTGCCGGTACTGGCCCATCGAGTAGGTCAAGCGCGAGACGCCGATCAGCGCCGCGTTCGTCGCGATCACGAGGATCACCGCCGCGAGGACGCCGACATAGACCCGCATCACCTCGGTCAGTCCCTGCCCGAGGCCGAGGTTCTCCACGATCCCCAGCACCGGGTCATCCGCAAAGGTCGTGCCCAGCTCGGTTGTGTAGCTGCCCGAGGCGTCCTGGGTCACCGGCATCGCCGACAGCGCCACCAACGGCAGCAGCGCATAGAGCCCGAACACCGCGAGCACGGTCAGGCCCGTCCCTTGCGGCACCGTCTTCGAGGCGTCCTTGGCCTCGCCCGCCATGTTCGAGATCGTCTCGATCCCGGTGTAGGCGATCATCCCGACGGCGACCCCGAGCGCGAAGTCGCTCCACGTGGGTGCGACTCCGAACTCCACGTTCTGGACGAGGACATCGGCGTTGAAGACAAGCGCGAAGCCGATGATCACCAGCACGACCTGAGTCGCCAGATCCGCGATCGCCAGCACTAGGTTGAGCCGCGTCGACTCCTCAGTTCCCTTGATGTTGAGAGCGGCGAGCGCCGCGATCAGCACGATCCCGCCGAAGACGTCCCCGGGTCCCTCCCCAAGCGGCTCCCAGAACACGGCCAGGTAGTGAGGCACGAAGAAGGCCGAAATCGCAACCGTGATGATGTAGTTCAGCATCTGCCCCCAGGCTGCGAAGAAGCTGATGAGCTCGTTGAAGGCGTGTCGCGCAAAGCTTGATGAGCCCCCTGCCTCGGGGTACATCACGGTGGCCTCTACGTAGGTCGCCGCCGTGCACATGAAGATGAGCCCGGTGATGATGAACGCGAGCTGGAGTGAGGCCGAGGGCGAATGCCGCAGTGACGCCGAGCGCGTAGTAGATCGACGACCCGACGTTGCCGTACGCGGCCGAGAACAGCGCGCCGGTGCCGTGCACGCGCTGTAACGATTCGTCCCTGGGGATCCTCCTAGCCAAGGCGCCCCAAAGATACGCCCGGCTTCAGCCGGGCTACAACGCCACTATCGGGATGATCAGGATCGCCACGATGTTCGCGACCTTGATCATCGGGTTGATCGCCGGGCCGGCCGTGTCCTTGTAGGGGTCGCCGACCGTGTCGCCGGTGATCGAGGCCTCGTGGGCCTGGGAGCCCTTGCCGCCGAAGGCGCCGTCCTCGATCAGCTTCTTGGCGTTGTCCCAGGCGCCGCCGCCGGCCGTCATCGAGATCGCGGCGAAGATGCCGACGACGATCACGCCGATCAGCAGGCCGCCGAGCGCCTGGTAGCTGAGCAGCCCCACCACGACGGGAACCGCGATCGGGATCAGCGAGGGCAGGATCATCTCCCGCTGCGCCGAGGCGGTCACGATCGCGACCGAGCCTGCGTAGTCGGGCTTTTCCGTGCCCTTCATGATCCCCGGCTTCTCGCGGAACTGGCGCCGCACCTCCTCCACGACCTGGCCGCCGGCGCGGCCGACCGCCTCGATCGAGAGCGCCGAGAACAGGTAGACCATGACGCCGCCGATCAGCAAACCGATCAGCACGTCCGGAGAGGCGATGTCGAAGTTGAGCGCCTTGTCCGGGTCCTCCTCCTGCAGCTCGAACAGGAACGCGTTGAACAGGACCAGCGCCGCAAGCGCGGCGGAGCCGATCGCGTAGCCCTTGGTCACCGCCTTGGTCGTGTTCCCGACCGCGTCGAGCGGGTCGGTGACGTCGCGCACCTCCTGCGGCAGGTCCGCCATCTCGGCGATGCCTCCCGCGTTGTCGGTGATCGGCCCGAACGCGTCGAGCGCGACGATCAGGCCGGTCAGCGAGAGCTGCGCCATCACGGCGATGCCGATCCCGTAGATGCCGGCCAGCTCGTTGGCGCCGAGGATCGCGAGGATGATGACGAGCACCGGGGCGGCCGTGGACTGGAAGCCCTGGGCCAGGCCCTGGATGATGTTGGTCGCGTGCCCGGTCTCCGATGCCTCGGCGATCGTGCGCACGGGCCGGAAGCGGGTCGAGGTATAGAAGTCGGTGATCACGAACAGGAGCGCGGTGACGCCGACCCCGATCAGTGCGCAGAGCCAGAGATCGGTGACGCTGACGGTGTCGGCCCCGGCCTCGGCGAAGCCGAGGCGCAGGGGGTCGCTCATCAGCCAGTCGGTGATCGGATAGAAGGCCGCGGCCGAGAGCACGGCCGAGACGGCCAGCCCGACGTAGAGGGCCCGCTCGACGTTGCCCGTGCGCGTGCGCACGGAGAGCGCGCCGATGATCGAGGCGATGATGGCCACGCCGCCAAGCGCCAGCGGATAGATCGCGACCTCGCGCGCGTACTCGCCGGTGAAGGTCAGGACCCCCAGCAGCATCACCGCGACGGCGGTGACCGCGTAGGTCTCGAACAGGTCAGCGGCCATGCCGGCGCAGTCCCCGACGTTGTCGCCGACGTTGTCGGCGATCACCGCGGGGTTGCGCGGGTCGTCCTCGGGAATGCCCGCCTCGATCTTGCCGACCAGGTCGGCGCCGACGTCGGCGGCCTTGGTGAAGATGCCGCCGCCCAGACGCGCGAAGACCGAGATCAAGGAGCCGCCGAAGCCGAGGCCGATCAGCGCGTCCACGGCCTCCTTGTCGGAGAAGTCGAGCAGGATCAGCGCGCCGTAGTAGCCGGCGACGCCGAGCAGCGCCAGGCCGACCACGAGCATGCCGGTGACCGAGCCGCCCTTGAAGGCGACGTCGAGCGCGGGCGGGATGCCGCCGCGCGCGGCCTCGGCAACGCGCGAGTTGGCTCGCACCGAGAGGTTCATTCCGATGAATCCGGCGGCGCCCGAGAGGATGCCCCCGATCACGAACCCGAGCGCCGTCTCCACGTTCTGCAGCGGGATCAGCAGCACCGCGATCACGACGCCGACGCCGGCGATGATCGTGTACTGGCGCTTCAGGTAGGCGCTTGCGCCCTCCTGGATCGCGCCGGAAATCTCCACCATTTTCTCGTTGCCCGCCGGCTTGGCGAGCAGGCGCTGGGTGATCAGCAGTCCGTAGACGACGGCGGCGCCCGCGCAGCCGAGCGCGAAGACGACTCCGTAATCGGTCAGAAAGTCAGTCAAGTTGGTTCAGCTCCCAGGTAGTCCTGTAAAAGGCGGCGCGGCAGTCTAACCCGCGTCCCCGCCAGCGTGCTTCGCGTACAGGAGCTCCATCTCCGAGACCGCCTGGCGCAGCTGCGGGCGCGCGTCCTCCGGCACCAGCTCGGTCAACACCCGCGCCGCCTCGATGCCCACCCGCGCCTGCTCCAGGTCCCGCTCGTCCTCCTTGGCGACCCTCCTCGCCGACAGGTTGAGGATGCTGACGGCGCTCTGCAGGATCACGTCCTCGACCTTGACGCTCCGGATCTGGTCCTCGAGCTGCGCGCGCAGCTCCTCCTCGCTCTGCTCGCGCGGACCTCCCTCCGGGGGCTGGCCCTGCTGCTCGGCGGGCGACTCTTCGCCGGCCTGCTCCTCGTCAGCCATGGGCGGAGTCAATCACGCGCTCGGGTGCGTATGTGCGGGCCGTATCCGCGACGGCCTGGCGGTAGATGTCCTCGATCGTTGCGCCGTCGGCGAGCGCCTGGCGGGCGCGCTGCGCCCCGTTCAGCTCGGGCATGTCCACCTCGATGCCCAGCCGCTCGCGCGCTGGGGCCGTCCACTGGACGAGCGCCTCGATCACATGGCGGGTGGGCACCTCCACCCGCGCCCGGAAGTCGAGCATGGTGCCGTCCATGCCGTGGCGGATCGCCCGCCAGAGGTTCTCCTCGATCTGTCGCTGGCCCAGCGGCCCGGAAGGGCCGCTGGCACGGTTTGCCCGCGGGCCGGCACCGTCATATCCGTACTCGTCGTAGTCCATCGCCATCTGGGCGACGCAGGCGGCGATCAGGCCCGCGAGGGCGGTCGACTCCTCGCACAGGGTCTGGGCGTCGCAGATCCGCACCTCGACCGTGCCGAACGCGTGGTGGGGCCGCACCGACCACCACAGCTGCGTCGCCTCGACCACGCTCTTCGTCTGGGTCAGAAAGCTCACGAAGTCCTGGTACTCCGTCCAGGTGCGGAAGGGCTCGTGCACCCCGCAGCGCGGGAAGGTGCGGGTGAAGATCTCGCTGCGAACGCTGTGCAGCCCGGTGTCCTGGCGGTCCAGAAAGGGTGAGTTGGCGCTGACGGCGAGCAGCGGCGGCAGCAGCTCGCGCATCCCGTCGGTGACGGCGATCGCTCGGTCGGCGCCCCGCACCCCGACGTGGACGTGCAGGCTCCAGGTGTTGTTGCGCTGGGCGACCCAGCCGAGCTCCTCGCGCAGCAGTTGGTAGTGCTCCGTGTCGATGATCCGCTGGTCGAGGTAGTTCGCCCAGGGGTGGGTCCCCATCGCCGCCAGGGCCACCCCATGCGCCTCGGCCAGCGCGAACAGCGCCTGGCGGCGCTCGCGCTGGCGGGCGACCGCCTCGCCGAAGGTCTCGCCGCGGCCGGAGCGGATCTCGATCTCGGTGTCGATCAGCTCGCCGCGGACCGCGGGCGCGAGCAGCTCGTCGGAGTGGGAGGCCTCGAACAGGTCCTCGAAGCGGTGCTCGAGCTCGAGCGTCTCGGGGTTGACGATCGCGAACTCCTCCTCGATCCCGATCGTGAAGTCGGTCGAGTCCTCGAAGGTCTGGCGGACGCGGTCCAGATCGAGGCCGGAGTCGGGCGGCTCGGGATCGGTCGCGGGCATCAGGTCAGATAGAAGTAGAGGGCGTAGAGCAGGTCCACGGCGGGGCTGGAAGTGTGGACCGTGACCTCGGGCGGGACCTGGAGCAGCTGCTCGGAGTAGTTGAAGATGATCTTGACGCCAGCGCCCACCAGGCGGTCGGCGACCTCCTGGGCGCTCTCGGCGGGAACCGCGAGCACGCCGACCACGACCTCATCGTCGCTGACGACTCGCTCCAGCTCATCGAACGAGCGGACCTCGAGGCCCCCGACGTTGCGCCCGATCACCGCGGGATCGACGTCGAACATGGCGACGATCCGGAAGCCGTGGTCGGCGAAGATGTCCGAGGACGCGATCGCCTGGCCCAGGTTGCCGGCGCCGAAGAGCGCGATGTTGTGCTGGCCGGCGGTACGCAGGATCTTGCGGATCTCGCGCACCAGCGAGTCGACGTTGTAGCCGACGCCGCGCTTGCCGAACTTGCCGAAGCCGGACAGGTCACGCCGGATCTGGGTCGAGTTGATGTGGGTGTAGTCCGAGAGCTCCTGCGAGGAGATCGTGTCCTTGCCCATCTTGCGCGCCTGGGTCAGGACCTGGAGGTAGCGGGAGAGGCGCGCGGCCACTCCGAGCGAAAGCCGGTCACCGTCCCCGAAGTCGGTCGACTCCTGGGCCGCGGCGCCGCCCGGGGCGTCGTCGATCATCGGGACACCGTAGCGAGCCGGGCGCGAAGGCCGTCAGCGTCCAGGCCCAGCTCGCTGACCCGCTCGCCGTCCAGCTCGATCACCGGGATGCGCTCCAGGTAGCGGCGCAGCAGCCGCTCGTCGGAGTCGATGTCCACCCGCTCGATCTCGAACTCGAGCCCCGCGGCGCGCAGGCCCTCCAGCTCGGCCAGCGCCAAATCGCAGAGGTGGCAGTCAGGCCGCTCGTACAGCTTCACCAGTGGCAAAGGCGTCATATCCGAGGTAATCGGGATAGGGGATCTGTTTCGTATAGCGGGCAGCGGAGGCGATCATCGCCGCGTTGTCGGTGCAGAGCTCGATCGGGACCAGCTTCAGCCTCAGCCCGCGGCGGCCGCAGATCTCAGCGGCCCGCCGCCGCAGCTCCGCGTTGGCGGCGACGCCGCCACCCAGGGCGACCGCCTCCCACCCGCCGGCGTCCAGCGCTCGCTCGAGCTTCGCGGCGAGCTGGCCGACGATCGCCCGCTGGTAGGAGGCCGCGAGTTCGGCCCTCGAGGCGGCCGTGCGCTCGTCGCCCAGGTCCCGCACCCGGTAGACGAGCGCGGTCTTGAGCCCGCTGAAGGAAAGATCCAGGCCGGGGTCACGGCTCATCGCCACGGGGAACCCGAAGCGCTCCGGGTCGCCGTCGGCGGCCGCCTGCTGGATCGCCGGTCCGCCCGGGTAGCCCAGGCCCAGGAGCCTCGCGCCCTTGTCGAAGGCTTCGCCCGCGGCGTCGTCCAACGTCTGTCCCAGGACCTCGAACGACTCGCGCTCCCGGACCCCGGCCAGCAGCGTGTGTCCCCCGCTCGCGATCAGGCAGAGGAACGGCGGCTCGAGCGGATCGGGCTCCAGGAAGTTGGCGGCGACGTGCCCGTGCAGGTGGTCGACGGGAATCAGCGGCAGCCGCTGTGCGGAGGCGATCGCCTTGGCGCTGCTGAGCCCGACCAGGAGCGCGCCGATCAGCCCGGGTCCCTGGGTGACGGCGACGGCGTCGAGCTGGTGCAGCTCGGTCTCCGCCTCGCCGAGCGCGGCGTCGACCACGGCGTTGACGAGCTGCAGGTGATGGCGCGAGGCCACCTCGGGCACGACCCCGCCGTACTCGGCGTGGAAGCCGGCCTGGGAGGAGACGACGTTGGAGATGACCACACCGTCATCGGTGACGGCGGCGCAGGTGTCGTCGCAGCTCGTCTCCAGAGCAAGCAGTCGCATGGGCTAGTCCTCAGGCGACGCCGGCTCGCTCGCGCTCGAGCGCGAGCCACATAATGAGAGCGTCCTCGCCGTTGTCGTGGTAGTAGCTGCGGCGGCGGCCGGCGGAGCGGAAGCCGATGCCCTCGTACATCGCGATCGCGGGCAGGTTGGAGACGCGGACCTCGAGCGTGAAGCGGGCGTCCGACCCGGCCTCCTCGAACAGGCCGTCTATCAGCTCCGAGGCGATCCCGCGGCGGCGGTGCTCGGTCACGACCGCGACGTTCATCAGGTGCCAGACCTCGTCGTAGCGGGCGCAGACCAGGTAGCCCACCAGCCCGTTCTCGTCCTCGGCGGCCAGGCAGATGCCGGACGGCTTCGAGAGCTCGAGCACGAACATCGCCAGCGACCACGGCGTCGGAAACGAGCGGCGCTCGATCGAGATCACCGACGGCAGGTCGCCGTAGGTGAGCTTGCGGATCCGCAGGCCGTCCCCGACTTCAGTTCCCATCCGCTCCATCATCTCTGTCTCGCTCACGCCATCTCTTTGCGTCCGGTTCCCTCAAGTAGATCGGCTCGAGCGCCTCCGCCGGCCACGTCCTTCCAGTTTCCGAGAGCGCGCAGATGTGCCGCGCGGCGATCCTGTGGACCGCATCCCCCGGAGGGGCGACCGTGGCGCCGACGGCCTCGAGCTCAGTTCGAAATCGTAGCGCCCCGTCCCCGGCCGCCAGCGCGCCTGGGTCGTGCCCGCGGGCGAGCTCGCCCAGCTCGCCGGGCGAGAGGACAAGGGGTCCCCGAGGGGGCCCGCCATCGGGCTCGTGCAGCTCTGCGAACGCCTGCTTGCGCCGGGCGTCCAGGACCGGCAACCGCGGCCGCGCGGCGGCGTCGGGCAGCTCCGCGATTCCCCGGGCGAGCGCCGCCAGGCTGGAGACCCCCCGCAGCTCGAGCCCCCGGGCTTGGGCCAGCGCCCGGGCCGTCGCGATGCCGATCCGCAGCCCCGTGTACGAGCCCGGCCCGAGGCCGACGGCGATCCGCTCGATCGACTCCCAGCCTCCCCCCTCGGCGACGCAGCGCTCGACCTCCCCCAGCAGCAGGGCCTGGTGGCGCGGGCGGCCGTCGGCGTCGGGTCCGTGCTCGGCCTCGCAGATCGGGTCGCCGTCCCGCGCTACGGCTAGGGTGAGCACCTCGGTCGCGGTGTCGAAGCCCAGGGTTGGCATAGATTTCCAGTCCGTCGTCGAAAGAGGGAGAGAGATGAAGCCGAAGTCCAGCAGAACCAGTCGGAGCGCCGGAATTTCCCGTCGGGCGCGCACGATCGCGGTCGGCCTCGCCGTGGCCGGCCTCAGCGCCGGGTTCGCCGCCTGCGGCGACGACGAGCAGGACGAGGCCAACCAGGCCGTGGACGAGGCCCAGGAGAACCTCGAGTCCGCGCTGGACGAGGTGGACACGGAGGAGGCGCAGCAGCAGGCCGAGGAGGCCCAGGAGCAGATCGAGTCGGCGGTGGACGACATCGACACCGAGGCGCTCCAGCAGCAGGCCGAGGAGGCCCAGAAGGAGTTCGAGCAGCAGTACGGCGGCGGGAACTAGCTTCAGCGCTAGCCGCTCTCGACCCCGATCTCCCGCTCATCCCCGCCCGCATGGCGGATCTGGACCCGGGCCCTGACCCGGTCGAGTTCGGGCGCGGCGGCCTGCGGCCACTCGATCAGGGTGATCGTGTCCGGGTCCAGGTAGTCGTCCAGCAGCGCCGGGTCCTCGCCCTCGAGGCCGTCGAGCCGGTAGAGGTCGAGGTGCGCGACCGGCACCCGGCCGCGGTAGCGGTGGCCGATCGTGAACGTCGGCGAGGTCACCCGCTCGCTCACGCCGAGCCCCCGGCACGCCCCCCGGATCAGCGTCGTCTTCCCGGTGCCCAGCTCGCCGATCACGAGCACGACGTCGCCGGGGTCAAGGTCGGCGGCCAGTCGCTCCCCGACCGCCTCGGTCTCGGCCGCCGAGGCCGTCCGCTCCGCCACCTCAGCCGTGCTGCCGGCCGAGGCGCGGAAGGGCGGCCAGGGTCGCGTCGCGGCTGACGGCCGCGATCTCGCGGGGAAGCTCCCCCAGGCGCGAGTTGCCGATCGTCGCCATCCCCTCGTCGAGCGGCTTGAAGAAGTCGTCGTAGTGGGTCGGAACGACCACCCGGGGGTCCAGGCGCGGCAGGATCCGCTCCCAGTAACGCTCGGTGAAGTTGCGGCCGGCGACGCCGGCGAGGAAGACGTCGACGCCCTTGTGCCGCACCGCGTCGTCGAGCAGGTCGGCGCTGCCCTGGTGATACAGCCTGGCCCCGGCGACCGAGATGTGGATCCCCCAGACCTGGCCGCACTTGTACGCGTTCGGCGACAGCCCGTCCAGGTGCTCGCAGGTGAGCTCGCCCGAGTAGGGCACCGCCATCCCAAGCAGCAGCTTCGAGTGGGTGCTGGGCACGAACTCGACCTCGAAGGGCCCCAGCTCGTAGGTCGCGTAGGGCTCCACCTCGACCGCCTGATCCTGGAGCCCGTGCAGGGACATCAGATGCCGGAGCGAGCCGGACCCATACGCCATGCATCCGAACCTGCGCGCGACCGCGGGCGCGTCAACGGCGTGGTCGAAGTGCGTGTGCCCGACCAGCACCCCGACCGCCTCACCCCGCTCCGGCAGGAAGCGCTCGAGCGCCGCCGGATCCGGCACCGCCTGCCTCCGCAGCAGCAGGCTGCTCAGTGGCACCCGGGACACGTAGGGATCTATGTAGAGGTCCTTGCCCGCGTAGGAGAGCCGGTAGCCGGAGACCCCGAGCCACTCGATTCCGAGCCCGGCCGGCAGCTCCAGCGAATCCGAGGTCAGCTCCTTCAGCGCCGCGGCATCGTCGCGCTGCTGGCGCCCCTTGGTCGCGGCCGAGCGGGCGATCTCACCGAGGTGGCGAAACGGGTGGGGCACGACCCGATCCTACGCCGATAGCGTTTCCCCATTCCCGGCTCGGGACTCACCCATCTCGACCTCGTCGTCAGTTCGGTCGAGCGCAGCCTGCCCTTCTACCGCGGGCTGCTCGAGCCGCTCGGCTGGACCGCCGTCAGGCGCATCACCGGGGAGCGGGGCGAGACGATCACCTACCTGACCGGGCGTGAGGTCGCCGGCATCGGCCTCCGCGACGCGCAGTCGGGCGAAGGCCCCTACGACCGCTATTCGCTTGGGCTGCACCACGTCGCCATCCGCGTCGACTCACGGACGACGGTCGACGAACGCGCCGCCTGGCTGCGCGAGCGTGGCGCCGAGATCGAGAGCGGGCCGAGGGAGCACGACTACCGGCCCGGCTACTACGCGGTCTTCTTCTACGACCCCGACGGCATCAAGCTTGAGCTGATGCACGTGCCGAGCGGCGAATAGCGCTAGCCGAACAGGCCCATCTGGTCCGGCCCGACCTGCACCGGTCCCGGCTCCCCGTCGTCCGTCCTTCCGTACGTGGGCTCGGGCTCGAGGTCCAACAGCGGCTCCGCGAGCAGGCCGGGGATCAGGGCGAAGTCCTCGCGCAGCTGCTCCGCCACCCGCGGCGTGCGCAGGCCGGCGGCGGGATGGAACAGGGGAAGGAGCAGAACGGAGCGCCCGCCGAGGGTGTGGTGCTGCGCTGTTCCGCGCACCTTGGTGATCCCAGTGGGACTGCCGGTCAGCAGCTTGGTGGCGAAGTTACCCAGGGTGCCGATAACGCGAGGCTCGATCAGGCGGACCTGCTCCTCGAGCCAGGGCCGGCAGCTGTCGATCTCCTCGGGCTGCGGGTCGCGGTTGCCGGGGGGCCTGCATTTGAGGGCGTTGGCGATGAACACGTCCTCCCGCCTCATCCCTATCCCCTCCAGCAGCTCGGTCAGGAAGTTCCCGGCGCGGCCGACGAACGGCAGGCCCTGACGGTCCTCCTCGGCACCGGGGGCCTCGCCGACGAACATCAGGTCGGCGTCGGAGTTTCCCGATCCGAAGACGACGCTGTTGCGCGTCTCCGACAGCGGGCACTTGACGCACACGGAGGCCTGCTTGTAGACCTCGACGAGGGACTCGCGCCGCTCCTCGGCGCTCGGGGGCGAAGCGACGCCGGGCAGCGCCTCAGCCACCGCGGCCCCTCTGGTGGTGGCGGCGCTCGGCCGCGCGCTGGGCCTTGAAGCGCTGCTTGGCGCCGCCGCGGTCGATGCCGCGCTTGGCCTCGAGCCGGCGCTTCTGCTTCGGGGTCATCTGGCGGTGCAGGGAGGCGAATCCCAGCGACGCCTTGCGCTCGACCTCGGCGGCGCCGCACTCGGGGCAGCGGACGTCCTTCTCGCCCTTGCCCACGTGCGAGCCGATCAGCTCCTCGAATCGAGCGTCGCACTTGGCACAGTGGAACTCGAAGATGGGCATACGCGCAATCTATAATTCCACCTGGCCGTGACCCCACACGGGGCGCGGACCGGCCGGACTTTCCGGCAATCGCTTCGTCTCATCACAGGATCGTCACCGCAAAGCCGTCTGGTATCTCCGATGCGGGAACTGGAACGGGAACTGAGCCCACAGCCCACCCCCGACGCGCCGATCGTCCTGGTCGGTCGCGGCCGCGTGGGACGCAGCCTCACAGCCGCCGCCGAGGCGGCCGGCATCCCGGCGCGCCTCGCGGCCGGCGCCGAGGCCGCCGACGCCTCGGCCGGCGCCACGGCCGTCCTGCTCTGCGTCCCGGACGGGGCGATCGAACCGCTCTGTGAGCTCGTCGCCCAGGCCGACCCGCTGCCGTCGCTGGTCGGCCACGTCAGCGGCGCCGGCACCCTCGCCTCGCTGGAGCCCGCCTTCGCGGCCGGCGCGGCGACCTTCTCGCTTCATCCCCTGCAGACATTCCCCGACGGAGCCACCGCGATCGAGGGGACCCCGGCCGCGGTCGCCGGCTCCGACGACGCCGGCGCCGCCTTCGCGCGCGCTCTCGGCGAACGGCTCGGGATGCGCCCCTTCGACGTGCCCGAGGAGCAGCGCGCCGCCTACCACGCCGCCGCCTGCATGGCGTCCAACTTCCTCGTCGCGCTGCAGGAGGCCGCGGCCGAACTGCTGACGCGCGCGGGCGGTGGCGGTCTGGATGTGCAGGACGCGCGCGAGCTGCTCGCGCCTTTGGTGCTGCGGACCGCCGCCAACTGGGCCGAGCGCGGCCCCGAGGCGCTGACCGGGCCGATCGCGCGTGGCGACGCCGAAACCGTCGAGCGGCACCGCGCGGCCCTGACCGAGCTGTCACCCGAGCTGCTCGCGGCCTACGACGCGCTGGCGACCCAGACCGAGGCGATCGGCGCCGGGCGCTCGAAGGAGGTGCCCGCGTGAGGACGGTCAGGACCAAGTCCGAGCTGCGCGAGGCGCTGGCCGCGATCCCGCGGCGAGGGCAAGCGGATCGGCCTGGTGCCGACGATGGGCTTCTTCCACGAAGGCCACCTGTCGCTGATGCGCGCGGCGCGCCGCGAGTGCGACGTCGTCGTGGTCAGCCTGTTCGTCAACCCGACCCAGTTCGGCCCCACCGAGGACCTCGACTCCTATCCCCGCGATGAGGACCGCGACGCCGAGCTGGCGGCGCTCGAGGGCGTCGACCTGCTGTGGACGCCGGCCACCGCGGAGATGTATCCGGACGATTTCGCGACAGCGGTGGAGGTGGACGCGACGCTCACCGGGGTGCTCGACGGCGACCCCTCCCGCCGCGGCCCATCCCACTTCCGCGGCGTCACGACGGTCGTGGCCAAGCTCTTCAACTGCGTCCAGCCGGACGTCGCCTACTTCGGCCAGAAGGACGCCCAGCAGGCGGTCGTGATCGAGCGCATGGTGCGCGACCTCGACTTCCCCGTCGAGATCAAGGTGCAGCCGATCGTGCGCGAGGGCGACGGCCTCGCGATGAGCTCGCGCAACGCCTACCTCGATCCAGAGCAGCGCGATCGTGCCGCGGCCCTCTCGCGCGCCCTCGTTGCGGCCGAGCAGGCGGTCGCCGGCGGCGAGCGCTCGACCGACGCGCTGGTGGCCACCGTCACGGACGAGCTTCGCAACGCGGGCATCGACCCGGAGTACGTGGAGGCGCGCGACGCAGAGAACCTGACCCCGGTCGCGCGCCTGAACGGCCGGCCGGTGCTGATGGCCGTCGCGGCCCGGGTGGGCAGGGCCCGCCTGATCGACAACGTCCTACTGACCCAACCGACTTCGGAGGAATGAATCCGTGACCCGACCCCCCAAGGACATCGAGAAGCAGGAGCCGGCCGGCGATCCCCCCGCCGAGCGCGCCCCGATGACGGTTCCCCGAGTCGCCGAGATGAAGGGGTCGGGTGAGCCGATCGTGATGGTGACCGCCTACGACTTCCCCTCGGCGCAGGTGGCCGAGGAGGCCGGGGTGGACATCGTGCTCGTCGGGGACACCGCGGCGATGGTCGTGCTGGGCCACGACTCCACCCCGCCCGTGAGCATGGACGAGATGCTGATGCTCGCCTCCGCCGTCCGCCGCGGTCTGAAGACGCCGCTGCTGGTCGGGGACCTGCCGTTCGGGTCCTACGAGCGATCCAACGAGCAGGCCGTCGAGAGCGCGCAGCGGTTCGTCAAGGAGGCCGGCTGCGACGCCGTCAAGCTGGAGCGAGGCGGGATCTCGGTCGAGCGGGCCAACGCGATCATCCGCTCGGGGATCCCCGTGATGGGGCACGTCGGGCTGACGCCGCAGACCGCGTCCAGCCTCGGCGGCTTCAAGGCCCAGGGACGCACCGCCGAGGCCGCGGCCAAGGTCGCGGAGGAGGCGCTGGCGCTGCAGTCTGTCGGCTGCTTCGCCGTCGTCTTCGAGGCCGTGCCGGCCGCCGTCACGGAGGCGCTGATTCCGCATCTGGAGGTACCGGTGATCGGGATCGGCGCCGGTCCGGCCTGCGACGGGCAGGTGCTCGTCTTCCACGACCTGCTCGGCATCTACGCGGGGCACACCCCGCGCTTCGTGCGCCGCTACGCCGAGGTGCGCGAGGAGATGGTCAAGGGTGTCAGCGCCTACGCCGAGGACGTCCGCACGGGCAGCTTCCCGGCCGAGGAGCACACGTACTCGATCGACCCCGCCGAGCTGGAGGAGTTCAAGCGCTACCTCTCCGACGAGAGCCTGGCGGGCTCGAACACCCCCTGGGACTGGTAGCGTCGCGCCGCCCGGAGCTAGGCGGCGCCGGGCTTGACGGCCGGCTCTGCCTCGCGGCGGCTCGCTCCTCCTCCTCGGCTCTGACCCGCGCCAGGTCGCATGCGATCTTCATCGCCGCAGCGGTCAGCGGCGCCGCGAGGATCAGGCCGATGGCCCCGAACAGGGCGCCGCCTGCGATGGTCACGATCAGGACAGCGAGCGGATGGATCCCGAGAGCGGCGCCGTAGGCGATCGGCTGGACCAATTGCTGCAGCACGCTGTTGGCCAGCAAAACGACGATGGCCATCTCGGCTGCGGTCTCGGGGCCGTCGCTGCCCAATGCGAGCAGGACGGTGAAGATGCCGGCACTCCAGGCGCCGATGTACGGGATGTAGGCCGCGGCGAAGTTGACGACCGCGATCGAGCCGGCCAGCGGCACGCCGAGGATCAGAGCGCCGATCCCGATGACGACGCCATTGAAGGCGGCGACGATCGTCACGCCCTCGAAGTAGCCGCGGAGCGAACCGAGCGTGCGGCCAGTCATGGTGTGGGCGACGTCCGCGGGGATGCCCATGTGGCGTCTCGCCCCAGGCGCGGAGCTTGGGACCGTCCTTGAGCATGAAGAAGAGGCTGAGCACCGTGAACGCGAGGAAGATCCCGATCCCCGCCAGGGCGTCGAGACCGGTCTCACGCCCTTCAGCAGCGCGCTGACCCCGCCGCTGAGCGACTTGCTGGCGTCCTTGTTTGCTGCCTCGGCGCTGTCCTTGTCGATGCCGGCGTCCTCGGCCCACGACTGGATCTCGCCGGCCCCGCGGTGAGCTCCGAGCTCAGCTCCTCCTCCTCGCCGGCGAGACCGCCGACGATCAGCACCACCATCGCCAGCCCCCGCCGCCACGATCGCCGAGCAGGACGATCGCCGCGCCGATGCCGCGCGGAATGTGATGGCCGCGCCAGCCAGTCGACAAGCGGCGACGCAACCGCGGCGATGATCGACGCGGTCAGCACCGGCATCACGATCGTGCTGGTCAGCGCCAGCAGCCAGACGAGCCCGGCCAGGAAGAGCAGGAAGCCGATCAGCAGCCAGGAGGCGATCCCCAGGTCGCGGAGCCACTCGGGCGCCCGGAACAGACCCCGGAGCTCGCCCGGTCGATCTCCATCACGGATCCGGCTCGGCCCCCGGCTCCGTGCGCGGCCTCGACGTCCTTGTCGCGGCCCAGTCCACGCAGCCGCGCCCGGATCATTCGCGGGCTCATGGCCGGCGAGCCTATTCCCATAGGCTGCGGCGCCTTGAGCTCGGAGCAGCTTCAGATCCTGCCCCTCTGCCTGATCATGGTGATGGGGCCGCAGATCCTGACCGCGATCTTCCTGGTCACCAGCAAGCAGGCTGTGAAGAACTCGCTGGCGATGATCGTCGGGGTAGCGCTGGCGGCGTCGGCGGGACTCGCGATCTGGAGCGTCGTCGTCGAGGCGATCGGCCTCGAGCCCAAGGAGAGCGACGGGCCGAGCACCGATGGACTGGATCGTCGCCGGCCTGCTGGCGGTGCTGGCTCTGCGCGTGTGGATGACCCGAGGCGAGGCGGACGTGCCGAAGTGGATGAGCGCGCTGCAAGAGGCCGAGCCGAGACGGGCGTTCACGCTTGGCTTCCTGCTGATCCTGCTGATGCCCACCGATATCGCGGCAACGATCTCGACCGCGAACCTGATGCGCGAGTCCGGCCTGGACGCGATCGACGGCTGGCCGCTGGTGGCCGGAACGGTGTTCCTGATGGCGCTGCCCTTCCTCTGCTACGTGCTCCTCGGCCAGCGCGCCCGGAATGCGATGCCGAGGATCAAGGACTGGCTGACCGGCAACGCCTGGCTGGTCAACCTGATCGTGATCGTCTACTTCATCTTCTCGATCCTCACCTGACCGCAGGTTTGAGCGGGAGCCCGCCGGGTAGATCGAGGCGGTCACAGAGGACGAGAAAGGAGGCTTCGAGATGAGGGGGCTGGGCGTAATCGCCCTGCTGCTGCTGATCCTCGGGGGGCTCAACCTGGGGCTGGAGCCGCTGATCGACAAGTTCTGGATCGCGGATCTGGTCGACAACAAGGACGTCCTCGACATCATCTACGTGGTCATCGGGATCGCGGCCGTGGTCAGCATCCCGACCCTGATGCGCAGAGGCTGAGAGGAGATCGCAGGGATGCGGCGAAGCCGCAACCTGTGGTCCCACTCCTGCTTGCCGCCAGGGAGCTTGGGCGTGCCCTCCACGCCGTCTGGCGCGATCCCGAGACCAAGGCGCTGCCCTTCGTCGCGGGCGCCCTGGTCCTAACGGGCACGCTCTTCTACTGGCGCTTCGAGGACTGGACCATCATTGAGTCCCTCTACTTCTGCATCGTGACGCTGACGACCGTCGGATACGGGGACTTCGCCCCGACCACCCCCGGCACGCAGATCTTCACGATCGTCTACATCCTCACCGGGTTCGGGGTGCTGGTCGCCCTGCTGACCTCGGTCGCGGAGAAGTACATCGAGCAGAAGCGCGAGGGGGGATCGCGCGGTCGCTCCGCGAGCGGCGACGGCGCAAGAAGGCTGAGGGGTCCGAATCGGCTTAGCGGCACGCTCTGGTGCAGCGGCTTCCGGCTCCCTGTAGGAGGCCGTCCCTTTAGAGACATAAGGCGACGGCCCGAGCTAGAGTCAACGCACGCGCCGACCTCGACTCGCCGTCGGCGGTCATGCTGCATGAGCGGTGGTCGACAACGAAGGAGCTGATTCATGATGAAGAGCCGGACTAGCCGAATGATGCTGGTGGGCGTGATCTCCCTCGCCGCCCTCGGGGCCCTTGCGGGATGCGGGGACGACGACGACGAGACAACCACCGAGGCGACAACGACCACCGAGGCAACGACGACGACACCCGCTGAGGATTCGGTCCAACAGGCTGTTGATCGTGCGGTGAGCTCGTGTAGCGACTCGGCAGCTGAAATCGAAGGCGAAGCGGCGAAGACCACGGCCGAGACCGCGTGCCAGCAGTTAGGGCAGCAGCTGAACCAGGAGGTCGCGAGCCTGTCCGAGTCGGCCCGCCAGAACTCGGACACAGCGCTCCAGGAGTTGAGCGCCAAGTGCCGCACCCGGGCAGCCGAATTCTCTCAGGCTGTACAGCCGACGATCCTGACGGCCTGCGATCAGCTGGCGTCCGCGGGCTAGCAGCCGAGGCAGAAGGCCGGAATGGATCGAGAGGAGCTTCGCTAGCTTCCCGGCCGTGCCCACGCACAGCGGGGAATTGAGGCTTTCGACCCGCGGCGATGGCGACGTGATCGACATCACCGCGGATGTACAGCGCGTGGTCGGCGCGGCCCCCTCGCCCGAGGGGGTCGCGACCGCGTTCGTACGCGGCTCGACCGCGGCGATCTCGACGATGGAGTTCGAGCCCGGCGGCGTCGCCGACCTGCGCGCCATGCTCGACCGCCTGATTCCGGCCGAGGGCGACTACGAGCACAACCGACTCAACCACGACACCAACTCCCACGCGCACCAGCGCGCGACCCTGGTCGGGCCGTCCGAGCAGGTGCCGGTGATCGCCGGCCGGCTCGCGCTCGGCACATGGCAGCAGCTGGTCCTGATCGACTTCGACGACCGCCCGCGCGAGCGGACCGTGATCGTCACGGTCAGCTCGTGAGCGGCGAGCGCATCTGGATCGCCGCCGCGGCGGTGGGCGGCGCCCTGGTCGCGGTCGCCGTGCTCGCGATTGCCGGGGTCTTCGGCGGCGACGACCCCGAGCCGGCGGCCGAGGACTTCGGCGGGGCAACCGCCCCGCAGCAGGAGGCGGCGCCCCAGCAGCCGATCGTGAAGCGCATCGACGTCGGCGGGCGCCCCGACACGATCGCCGCGGGCGCGGGCTTCGTCTGGGTCGCCGACTCGCTCGCCGGCACCGTGAAGCGGATCAACCCGCGCAGCGACCGGCCGACGCCGGTCGAGGCCGCCGGGTTCCCGACCGACGTGGCCGCCGGCGAAGGCGCTGCCTGGCTGGCGCTTCCCGACCGAGGCGCGGTCCAGCGCGTGACGATGGCCGGCCCCGCCGAGCCCGCGAAGGTGAGCGGGTTCCCGTTCCAGATCGCCGCGGGCGAGGGCGGCGTCTGGGCGATGTCCCAGAAGTCGGTCGAGCGCGTCGACCCGTCCAGCGGGGAGCCAGACGGCTCGCCCACCGCGCTCGGAGGCAGCGGCTCCGCGGTCGCCGCCGGCGAGGGCTGGGTCTGGGTGGTCCGCCGAAACCGGGAGGTCGTCCGCATCAGCCCCGACGACGGAGAGCTCGCGGATGGGGCGGCCGCCGTCCCCAAAGCGTTCAGCGTCACGGTCGGCGAGTCCGCGGCCTGGGCGCTCGGCACGGACGGGAACCTGACGCGGATCGACCCCGGTACCGGCGAGGCCGCGGGCGAGCCTGTTCCGACCGGGCAGCCGCTGGACGCCGCGGCAGGCCTGGGCTATGTCTGGGTGGCCAGCGCCAACGGAACCGTGCTGCGCATTGATCCCGACAGCGGTACCGAGGTCGGCGTGCCCGTCGAGGCCGGCAAGGAGGCGCAGACGATCGCGATCGGTGAGGGGGCGGTCTGGGTCGCCTCCCCCGCGGACGGGGCGGTGTTCAAGATCACTCCCTAGCAGCGGGAAGCCGCCGAATCGGAGGCTAAGGTGCGCGCAGTGAGTCCCGCGCAACCGGCCTCGGCCCGCGGCGGCATCGACCTCGGCGGAACCAAGATCCAGACCGTCGTGGTCAGCGCCCGCAACAAGGTGCTGGGCGAGGCGCGCGCCGAGACCCCGACCTCGGGCGGCCCCGAGGCCGTGGCCGCCACGATGGCGGAGGCCCTGCGCGAAGCGGCCGAGCAGGCCGGGGTCGAGACGAAGGCGCTGAAGGGCGTCGGGGTCGGCTCGCCGGGCGACGCGGATGAAGAAACCGGCGTGGTCTCCAACGCCCGCAACCTGCCCGATTGGGAGGGTTCCTTCCCGCTCGCCAAGACCCTCTCCAGCGACCTGGGGACCCCCGTCCTGGTCGGCAACGACGTCCAGGTGGCGGTCGAGGCCGAGTTCCACCTCGGGGCTGCAAAGCTCTACAAGACCCTGCTCGGCTTCTTCTGGGGCACCGGCGTCGGCGGAGGAATGATCCTCAACGGCAAGCCCTGGCTGGGTCGCGGCGCCGCGGGCGAGGTCGGCCACATGATCGTCCGCCGCGGCGGTCCGCGCTGCAGCGCCGGGCACAGCGGCTGCATGGAGGCGTACGCCGGCCGGGCATCGATGGAGGCGAAGGCGCGGCGCCTGGTCGCGAGCGGCGAGAAGACCGGGCTGTTCAAGATCATGGAGGAGCGCGGGCGCGACCGGCTCACCAGCGGCGTCTGGGAGCGGGCGCTCGAGCACAACGACCGCATGGCCGAGCACCTGATCCGGCGTGCCACCAAGGCGCTCGGCGAGGGAATCGCGTCCGCGATCAACCTGGTCGACCCCGAGGCGGTGGTGATAGGCGGCGGCATGGGCGTCCGGTTCGGCGAGGAGTACATGCCTCGGATCGAGAGCTCGATGAAGCCCTACCTGTTCGCACCCGAGAACCCGCCGCCGATCCTGCTCGCCTCGCTGGGAGACCTCGGCGGAGCGATCGGCGCGGCGCTGCTGGCGAAGAAGGCGAAGCGCTAGCCGTCCTCGGGCTTCCTGAACTCGATCTCGCGGACCACCTTGGCCGGAGCCCCGGCCGCGATCACACCCGCAGGCAGGTCACGGGTGACGACCGAGTTGGACCCGATCACGCAGCGCTCGCCGATCTTTACGCCGCCGGTGATGACGCAGTTGACCCCGAACCAGCAGTTGTCCCCGATCCGCACCGGGCCCTTGGGCTCGAACCCCTGCCAGGTGACCGGCTTGGTCCGGTCGTCGTAGCGGTGGTCGGAGTCGCCGACGAAGCAGTGGTTGGCGAACATGACGTGGTCGCCGATCTCGATCAGCTCCACCGCGGCCAGCATCGTCTCGCGGTTGAGGAAGCAGCCCTGCCCGATCCGGATCCTGGCCTTCGGCCCGAGCGTCAGCCAACAGCCGGGCTCGAGCAGCGTGTCGCGCCCGATCTCGAGGCGCCCCGAGTCGAGGGCCTCGAGCACCTCGCCCTCGACCGGATGGCGGATGAAGTACCCGCCTTGGGCCGCGTAGCGGTTGATCCTCCAGCGGTTCCGCAGCCGCTGGTTGCGCTCGTAGTGGCGCCGCTTGGCCCGCCACGTCCGCCAGTCGGTGAGGCTCACGCGGCAAGACTCGCATAGAGTCCGGGCACAATCGACTGGAGACCGGGATCGGGAGGCGGCTAGTAGTGTCCGGCCGCAGCACTCCGGTACCTAGGGAAGGAGAGGGGAGTGGCGGCTGTCAGCGCTTCCGAGCGGGAAGCGGTCGAAGCGGTTTCGCGGCGGTGGTGGCTGTGGCTGCTGGTCTTCGCCGGCATCTGGGCCCTGATGGAGGGCCTGCTCAACATCGTCCGCGCCTTCCAGGTGCGGTCCCTCGGAAAGCTGATCTAGGTGGAGGCCTCGGCTCGCCCCGCCAAGGCTCCGCCGCCCGCCAAGGGCGACCGCCAGCATCGCAAGCTGGGCATTGCGGTGATCGTCATCGCGTCCGTCCTCACCTTCCTCGCTGTGTTCTCGATCTGGGCCAACCGGCAGCTGCTGGAGACCGACAGCTGGGTCGAGACCAGCTCCGAGCTGCTCGAGGACCCGGAGATCCGGGGTCAACTCTCCAACTTCATGGTCGACGCGATCTACGCCAACGTCGACGTCCAGGGCGAGCTTCAGCAGACCCTGCCGCCCAGGCTCCAGCCCCTCGCGGCCCCGGCCGCGGGCGCGCTCCGCGGGCTGCTTGACCAGCTCTTCAACGAGGCGCTGCAGCGGCCGCGCGTGCAGACCGCATGGGAAAACCTCAACCGGGCGGCCCACGAGAAGCTGATCACGATCGTCGAGGAGGACACCGACGAGCCCGTCACGCTCGACCTCGGCACGATCGTGGAGGGGGTCGGCGCGCAGGCCGGCCTCAACATCGCCGATAAGCTGCCGCCCGACGCCGGTCAGATCGAGGTGATCCCCGCCGATGACCTCTCCAGTGTTCGCGCACTCGTCAACCTGCTCGAGAAGGTGGCCATCTGGCTGACGCTGCTGGCGCTGATCCTGTTCGGCGTCGCGATCTACCTCGCCCGCGGCTGGCGGCGCGAGGCCCTGCGGGCGGTCGGCTTCGCCTTCATCGTCGTCGGGATCGCCACCGCGGCGGCCCGCAGTCTCGGCGGAGGCGTTGTCGTGGAAGCCCTGGCCTCGACGGCCGCCGTGGAGCCGGCGGTGCAGAACACCTACGACATCGGGACCTCGCTGCTCTCCGACGGCGCCGGCGCCATGATCTTCTACGGGATCGTGATCCTGCTGGGCGCCTGGTTGGCCGGGCCTGGGTCGTGGGCGACGAGCGCCCGCCGCACACTGACGCCGCTGATGCACAACCGCCTGGTCGGCTACGCGGTCCTGTTTGCGATTCTGCTGGTGCTGTTCTGGTGGGCCCCGACCGAGGGCTTCAGGCGGCTCCCGATCTCGATCCTGATCATCGCGCTATTCGTGGTCGGGTTCGAGTTCCTGCGGAGACAGGCGATCCGCGAGTTCCCAGACGAGACCTGGGAACAGGGCTCAGAGCGCATGCGCTCGAAGTTGGACCGCAGCAAGACTTGAGCTCGGTCACGTTCGTCGGTCACGCGACCGTTGAGCTCGATCTCGACGGCACGCGGCTGCTGACCGACCCGCTGCTGGGCAGGCGCCTGGGACCGTTGCTGCGCCGCGCCCCGGTCCCGGACGTCGACACCCTCCGCGGCGTGGACGCCGTGCTGGTCTCGCACATGCACCAGGACCACCTCGATCTGCGCTCGCTGCGCCGCCTTGGCCGCCCGATCATCGCGCCCCGGACCGCAGCCGAGTTCCTTCGGCGGCATCGCCTCGATGATGTGACCGAGATCACCCGCGGCGACTCGGTCTCGGTCGGCGATGCCTCGGTGCGCGCCGTCCACGCCGAGCACCCGGGCGGGCGCCACGGCCGCGGCTCCGACGACGCGGAGGCGCTCGGCTACGTCATCGAGGGCGCCGGGACCCGAACCTACTTCGCCGGCGACACCGACCTGTTCGACGGCATGAGCGAGCTGGGCCCCGGCATCGACCTAGCCCTGGTGCCGATCTGGGGCTGGGGCCCGAAGATGGGGCCCGGGCACCTCGATCCCGAGAGCGCCGCTGCGGCGCTCGCGATGATCCGCCCGCGCCTGGCGATCCCCATCCATCACGGGACGTTCTCGCTCCCAGGCTCGCCGCGCCTCTGGCCCTGGCTGCTGACCAGGCCGGCCGAGGAGTTCGTGGCCTCCGCGGCCATGCAGGCGCCGGACGTCGAGGTGCGCGTGCTCGCCCCTGGCGAGGCCACGTCGATCGCCGGCTGAGGTACGTTGCACCCCTGAAGTCACAGGGGGAGAGACCGAGGCGAACGATCGCCACCGCCACGGCGGTGTGGGCGTTGGCGGCCGCTGCCGCGCTACCGGCTGCCGCCCACGCGGGCACCGAGCAGGCCGACGCCCGGCTCGACCGGGCGCTGCATGCGATCGTCAAGGTCCCACAGGGACCCCCCGGCGTCTCGGCAGTGGTTCAGCGCGGGAAGGATCGCGAGCTGCACACCGCGGGGCGGGCCAGCCTCGACGGCCCTGGCGCGATCCGCGGCAACCAGCACATGCGGATTGCGAGCGTGACCAAGGCGGTCACCGGCGCGCTGGCCCTGGAGCTCGTCGATCGGGGCAAGCTCAGCCTCGCCTCGACCATCGGTGAGATCCGCCCAGACCTGCCGGCGGCCTGGGCACCGATAACGCTGCGGCAGCTGCTCTACCACACGAGCGGGCTCCCCAACTACACCGCCGACCCCGCGTTCCTGGCGTTCTTCGCCTCCAACCTGAAGTCCTACATAGCTCCCTTCCAGGCCATCTCCTACGTCTTCGACGACGATCTCAGGTTCACGCCCGGCACGAGCTTCTACTACTCCAACACCGACAACATCGTGGTCGGCCTGATGACCGAGGCCGCAACGGGCAAGGGCATCGTCAGGCTCCTCAAGGACTTGGTGTTCCGGCCGCTGGGGATGAAGAGCACCAGCCTGCCAAGCGGCTTCGACCTGCCGCGGCCGTTCTTCCGCGGGTACCTCTACGGCGCGCCGGGGGTCCCGCTCGAGTACGTCAGCGAGGAGGTGAGCGTGTCCAGCGTCTGGGCCGCTGGCGCGGTCGTCTCGACACCCTTCGACCTGAATCGCTTCATTCGCGCCTTTGGCGGGGGCTCGATGTTCGACAGCCCCAAGGTCAGGCGCGCGCAGACCGCCTTCCTGCCGCCGTTCACCGGCGGCGAGCCCCCCGGTCCCGGCCAGAACCGGGGCGGGCTGACCCTGTACCGCTACCGCACTCCGTGCGGGGTCGTGTTCGGACACAGCGGCAACTTCCCCGGTTACACCCAGTGGACTGCCAGTAGCCCCGACGGCACCCGATCGACCCTGGTCTCAGCCAACCTCCAGCTCGATGTGGCGACCGGGCCGCCCGGAGTGTTCACGCAGCTGCGACAGATCTTCCGCCGCGCGGCCTGCGCGGCTCTGGCCGGCTAGGAGGACTTCTCCCTCGGGCTCGGGCGCGAGGGCGCGCCGCCGATCAGGTCCTGCATCCGCTTCCACCGGCGGTTGTGCCGCTCCTCCCTGTGCTCGGACTTCTCCAGCTTCGGGCTTCCCGCCCTGTAGAAGCGACGCGCCCAGGGCGATCCGGGCCGCGCGACCCGGATGGCCGCGACGATCCCGATCGGCGCGAAGAACATGCCGGCCACCGCGGACCAGAGCTTGCCCTTGAACGCGGCCAGCAGGCAGATCGCCAGAGTCGTCGCGATCGAGGCGAGGATCGCCGGGATCGAGCCGCTGTCCTCGCTGCTGACCGGGACGAACCCCAGCACCAGGGCCCCACCGATGATGGCCGCCAGGATCACCGCGTCGACGGAGCGACGACCCTCCTCGGACCAGTAGACGTCCTCGAGGTAGAGCCAGAGCGCGAACTCGTCGAGGGTCAGGCCGACGCCGATCCCGAACAGCGCCGCGAGGATCTCCAGCCACGGGCTGTCGGGCTGCAGCGCAAAGCCGGCGAAGCCGGCGACCATCATCGCCACGATCCCGAACACGAGGTGGTGGATGTGGAGGCCGCCGGGGGTGACGTTGCCCGGCCACCACGAGACCTCGGCTCGGATCATCCGCGTGCTGAAGCGGATGAACCCGAACGACAGCAGCATCGACCCGAGCAGGATCAGGCCGGCGCGCTGGGCTTCCCCCTCCAGGAACTGGCCACTCTCGAGCTCGAGCGAGATCTCCGCCAACGCCACGGGCGGGACCCTATCCGCCGGGCACGCTCACGGGCCCGGGCGACGATCACGTCGAGGTCGGTTCGGCACATGCGCCCGTTCCTTCGCGCGGTGGATCGGATCGGATCACCGGGCGGAGCTAAGCGGCGACCGGGTCGCGCTTCTTGCGCGCCCGGCGCACGGTGACGGCGGGCTCGACCAGGTCCGCCAGGTACTGGCCGGTGTAGGACGCCGGTGCGGCCGCGACCTGCTCCGGGGTGCCGGTGGCGATCACCTCTCCCCCCTCCTCGCCGCCCTCGGGCCCGAGGTCGATGACGTGGTCGGCGGTCTTGATCACGTCCAGGTTGTGCTCGATCACGACCACGGTGTTGCCGGCCTGGACCAGGCGGTCCAGGACCTCGAGCAGACGCTGCACGTCGGCGAAGTGGAGCCCGGTCGTGGGCTCGTCGAGGATGTAGAGCGTGTCGCCGGTCGCGACCTTCGAGAGCTCGGTCGCCAGCTTCACCCGCTGGGCCTCGCCGCCGGAGAGCTGGGTGGCCGGCTGCCCGAGCCGGATGTAGTCCAGGCCGACGTCGTGCAGGGTCCGCAGCCGGCGCGCGATCTTGGGGATGTCGGCGAAGAACTCGACCGCCTCGGCGACCGACATCTCCAGCACGTCGGCGATCGACTTGCCCTTGAAGCGGACCTCCAGGGTCTCCCGGTTGTAGCGCTTGCCGTGGCACTGCTCGCAGGGGACGTAGACGTCGGGCAGGAAGTGCATCTCGATCTTGATCTGCCCGTCGCCGCGGCAGACCTCGCAGCGCCCGCCCTTGACGTTGAAGCTGAAGCGGCCCGGCTTGTAGCCGCGCGCCCGGGCCTCGCGCGTCTGCGAGTAGAGCTGGCGGATGTGGTCGAACAGGTTTGTGTAGGTCGCCGGGTTCGAGCGCGGCGTGCGGCCGATCGGCGACTGGTCGATGTTGATGATCTTGTCCACCTGCTCGGTGCCCTCGATGCGGTCGTGCGCGCCCGGGCGCAGCTTCGCCTGGTGCAGGCGGTTGGCGATCGCCGGGTAGACGGTCTCGTTGACGAGGGTGGACTTGCCCGATCCCGAGACCCCGGTGACGCAGCAGAACACGCCCAACGGGATCTCCACCTCGATCTTCTTGAGGTTGTGCTGGCGCGCGCCCTTGACCAGCAGCCCGCCCCTGGGCTCGCGGCGCTCGTCGGGCAGCGGGATCGTCCGCTGCCCCGCCAGGTATTGGCCGGTGAGCGACGCCGGGTCGGCCTCTATCTGCTTCGGCGTCCCCTCGGAGACGACGTGGCCCCCGTGCTCGCCGGCGCCGGGACCCAGGTCCACGAGGTGGTCGGCCGAGCGCATCGTGCCCTCGTCGTGCTCGACGACGATCACGGTGTTGCCCAGGTCCCGCAGGCGCTCGAGCGTGCGGATCAGCTTCATGTTGTCGCGCTGGTGCAGGCCGATCGAGGGCTCGTCGAGGATGTAGAGGACCCCGACCAGGCTGGAGCCGATCTGGGTCGCCAGCCGGATCCGCTGCGCCTCGCCGCCCGACAGGGTCCGCGCCGAGCGCGCCAGGTTCAGGTAGCCGACGCCGACGTTCTCCAAGAAGGCGAGCCGCTCGGTGATCTCGCGCACCAGCAGCCGGGCGATCGCCTGCTCGGTCGCGGTCATCTCCAGTTGCTCGATCCAGGCGAGCGCGGCGCGGGCCGAGAGCTCGGTGTAGTCGCTGATCGAGATGCCGCCCACCTTCACCGCGAGGCTCTCGGGACGCAGCCTCGCCCCCTTGCAGTCGGGGCAGGGCTGCTCGGCCATGTAGCCCTCGACCCGCTCGCGCACGCCGTCCGAGTCCGTCTCCTCGTAGCGGCGCTCGAGGTTGTTGACGATCCCCTCGAAGCGGACGCTATAGGAGCGCCGACGCCCGAACCTGTTCGTGTAGCTGACCTTGTGGCGCTCGGAGCCGGTGCCGTAGAGGAAGATCTCGCGCTCGGAGTGGTCGAGCTCCTGCCACGGCGCGTCGGTGTCGACGCCGTTCGTGTCGGCGACGGCCTCGACCAGGCGCTTCCAATAGCGAGAGTGGCCGAGCCGCCAGGGCTGCAGCGCCCCCTCTGACAGCGACAGCGTCGGGTCGGGGACGACGAGCTCGGGGTCGACGATGCGCTGGAAGCCGAGGCCGTGGCAGCGCTCGCAGGCGCCGTGCGGAGAGTTGAAGGAGAAGATCCTGGGCTCGAGCTCGGGGATCGAGGTGCCGCAATTGAGGCACGCGAAGCGCTCGCTGAACGTGAGCCGCTCCTCGACGTCGCTGGGGAGCTTGCCGGCCGCCTTGGCCCCGGTCGAGACCTCGCCCGACTCCGCCGCCGCGGCCCCGGCCTTGACCACGTCCACCTCGACCACGCCTCCGGCCAGCGCCGCGGCGGCCTCGATCGACTCCGACAGCCTGCGCCGCAGGTCCGACTTCATCACCAGCCGGTCGACGACCACCGAGATGTCGTGCTTGTACTTCTTGTCGAGCTTGATCTCGCCCTCGTCCAGGCGCCTGATCTCGCCGTCGACGCGGACCCGGCTGTAGCCCTCGAGCCGGAATTGCTCGAGCTGCTTCCCGTACTCGCCCTTGCGGCCGCGGACGACCGGCGCGGTGACGAGGAACCGGGTCCCCTCGGGCAGCATCATCACCCGGTCGACGATCTGCTCGACGGACTGGCCCTCGATCGGCTCGCCGCACTCGGGGCAGTGCGGGCGGCCGATCCGCGCCCACAGCAGGCGCAGGTAGTCGTAGATCTCGGTCACGGTCCCCACCGTGGACCGGGGGTTCCTGGAGGTGGTCTTCTGGTCGATCGAGATCGCGGGCGAAAGCCCCTCGATCGAGTCCACGTCGGGCTTCTCCATCAGGCCCAGGAACTGGCGCGCGTATGAGGACAGCGACTCGACGTAGCGGCGCTGCCCCTCGGCGTAGATCGTGTCGAAGGCAAGGCTCGACTTGCCGGACCCGGAGAGCCCGGTCATGACGATCAGCGCGTTGCGCGGCAGCTCGAGGTCGATGTCCTTGAGGTTGTGCTCCCGCGCCCCGCTGATCACTATCCGCTCGGACGGCGCCATCAAGACGATTTTAGGAGGCGAACGGACGTTCCCCCGTCCACCGCACCGCGGCGGGGCCGTCTAGGCTCGCAACATGCCCGATCCGCCGCCCGTCGCGGGCATCTCCGAACTCGTGCTCGAGGTCTCGGACCTCGACGACGCGCGGCGCTTCTATCGCGACCTGCTGGGCTTCGAGGAGACCCTCTACGGCGAGGGGGCCGAGGGCCGCTACTGGTACCTCGTCGGCGACGTCGCCCGGCTCGGGCTCTGGACCGAACAGGTCGGGCTCGCGGGAGGCCGCGGCGGGGCCCACGTCCACTTCGCCTTTCACGTCCCGGACGCAGAGATCGACCGCCTTCTCGAGCGCCTGCGGGACGCCGGTGCCGAGGTCGAGGGGCCGGTGCAGCTCGGGCCCGGGCGCGCCATCTACGTCACCGATCCCGACGGCAACGTGATCGAGTTCTGGAGCCAGGACATGGCCGAGTACGCGGCGGGCGCCCGGGCCGGAGGCCAGCCGGGAACCTTCAAGGCCGGGTAGTCAGCGCCCGGCGCGGGTGAGCACGTCGTCCAGCAGTGCGCTGCGGTCCGCGGAGCCGAACTTCGAGTCGAGCTCGGCGACGATCTGCTCGCGGTCGCTTCCGTCCAGGGCCATCTTCATCGCGACCAGGCGGGCGGCGGAGTCGTCGCCCCCGTTGGAAGAGCTGGGGAGCGTGGCGGCGCCGTCGGCGGCGCTGGGCGGCTCGGGCTCCGGCTCGGACGGCGGGATCGGATCGGTCGGCGGCTGCGGGGCCGGCTCGGGCGGCCGCGGGTCGGGCGTCTCGCCCGCCAGCTCGCTGAGGGCGCGGCGCGCCCGCTCGAGCTTGTCGCGGGCCTCGGATTCGGCCCGCTCGCGGATGTGCGCGGCCTCCTGCTCGGCCCTGTCGACGATCTCTGCCGCATGGCGCTCGGCCTCCGCGATCACCTCGCGGACCCGGTCGCCCGCCTGGCGCGCCAGTTCCTCCGCGTTGCTCATGGATGGAACGTTAGTCGCTGGGCGCAATTTCGCGCGCTACTTCGCACCGCTCCAAGCGTTCTGCATGTGTGGCGATTACCCTAAATGGATGATTCGGACGGTGGGCACAACCACTCTCCGTGTTGTGCTGGCAGCCGTCCCCGCAGCCGTGCTGGCATCACCCGCGGCGGCGGCCCCCAGCGACATCGGAGCAGCCGGCGGCAACGGATACGCCCCCGGCCAGGTGGTCGTGCGCTACGAGCCCGGCACGTCCGGTGGAGAGCGCGCCGCTGTCCGCGACGAGCTCGACGCCGAGCTGGAGCGCAGGCTGCTCATCCCCCGCACCGAGCTGCTCGACCTGAAGCAGGGCGACTCCGTCAAGGCCGCGGTCGCGGCGCTGGAGCGCCAGCCCGACGTCGCCTTCGCCGAGCCGGACTTCGTCTACAGGCTTGCTCTGCTCCCCGACGACGACCAGTTTGATTCTCAATGGCCGCTTGACAACCAGGGGATCCTCGGGATCGAGGACGCGGACATCGACGCGCCCGAGGCCTGGAGCACGGTGACCGGTGACCCCTCGGTCGTCGTAGCGGTCGTCGACGGCGGGGTCGCCATGGAGCACGACGACCTGGACGACAACATCTGGGCCAACCCCGGCGAGTCCGGCGGTCTCGAGGCCAACGCGTCCGATGACGACGGCAACACGAAGGTCGACGACCACCGCGGCTGGGACTTCGTCCAGGACGACAACGACCCCACCGACGGCGAGAACCACGGGACACACGTCGCGGGCATAATCGGCGCCGAGGGAAACAACGGCTTCGGCATCACCGGAGTCGCCTGGGACGTGTCCCTGATGCCGCTGCGGGCGTGCGACATGGTCGGCCTCTGCGTCAGCTCGCGCGTCGCCGACGCCTTCGCCTATGCGGGCGAGATGGAGGCCGACATCGTCAACGCCAGCCTCTCGGGCTCGGGCTTCTCGCAGACGCAGCAGGCCGCGATCGCGATCCATTCGGACACCCTGTTCGTCGCCGCCGCGGGCAACGACGGGACCGACAACGACACGGTGCCGCGCTACCCGTGCAACTACGGAGGGGCGAACCTGATCTGCGTCGGCGCCAGCACCTCACACGACACCTTCGCCTCGTTCTCGAACCGCGGCGCCAGCTCGGTCGACCTCGCGGCCCCCGGCGGCGGCGCGCCCGGCACCGCGGTCAACAGCACCTCCCTGGTCGAGCGCATGAACCAGACCTTCGGCGAGCCGCTCGGCCCCGACTGGGAGACCGGGGGCATGCCCCCAGTCTCCGACACCTGGGCTCAAACCGACGAGCCCTCCGAGCTGCCCGGCGGAACCCTGACCGACTCCCCCGGCGCCGGCCACGGCGACAACATGGTCAACTTCGCGCGCTACGGGCCCGTCGACCTCAGCGGCGAGACGGGGTGCCACCTGCGGTACGACCTCGGACTCGACCTGCCCGATCTCGACGACAAGCTGTTCGCCGAAGTCTCCACCGACGACGTGACCTACACCACGGCCGGAATGGCCCTGACCGGCGTCGGGGAGGCCACCCTGACCCCGTTCATCCCCACCGTCTCCGGTTCGGCGACCGCGTACGTCCGCTTCAGGCTGGTCACCGATGGGGGCGGTCCGGGGGGCACCGGGGCCCACGTGGACAACGTTCGCATCCGCTGCCCCTCCTCGACCGGCTTCCGGCCCATGCAGGGGACCTCGATGGCCGCGCCCCATGTCTCAGGGGCGGCCGCGCTGCTGCTCTCTCAGGACCCGACGGCGACCATCGCGGAGCTGCGCGAGTGGCTGATCGACGGCGTCGACCTCAAGCCCGCGCTCGAGGGTAGGGTCGCCGTGAACGGCCGCCTCAACCTGGCCCGCTCGCTGTCGGGCGCGCTCGGCGCCGACATCCGGCGCCCGCAAACCACGATCGTCAGCACCCCGCCGATGAGCTCGACAGTCGAATACGGCGACGTTCTCCTTCATGGCGGACGAGCCATCCACCTTCAGCTGCAGCCTCAACGGCGCGGCGTTCAGCTCCTGCCCTAACCCCAACTCTCTGGCGAACCTGGCGATCGGTCTGCACAGCTTCCGCGTCAGGGCGACCGACACCGCCGGCAACGAAGACGCGACGCCTGCGAGCTACAGCTTCATGGTGGAGGAGTCGCCCCCGCCCGTGAACTGCGCGAAGCTGCGCAAGAAGCTGAAGAAGGCGAAGAGCAAGAAGCAGAAGAAGAAGCTGCGCAAGAAGATCAAGAAGAACTGCTCGAAGTCCGGCCTCTAGTCCCGGGAGCCATGCCTAGGCATCGGCCTTCGCCTCGCTTGAGCCCCGCAAGGAAAGAGCGCGGCGCCCCGAAGGACACCGCGCTCTCGCTTGCTTCTTGCTGCCTGCGCTAGGCGCGGGCGGGCTCGGGGCGCGCCTCGCGGGGCGCCTCGGGCCGGTTGTGGTGCTCGGTGCCGCCGCGGCGACCGGAGCCCGGCAGCAGCCGGTCCAGCCAGTGCGGCAGGTACCAGTTCCAATCGCCGAGCAGCTTCATCGTCGCGGGGAGCAGAACGCCCCGGATGATGGTCGCGTCGATCAGGATCGCGGCCGCCAGGCCCACTCCCATCTCCTTGAAGTCGATGAAGGAGAGGGTGGCGAACACGCTGAACACGGCGACCATGACGACGGCCGCTGCGGTGACCGTGCCGGCCGTGCGCGAGATGCCCTCGCGAACGGCGTCGTCGGTGCTCATGCCCCGTCGTAGAGCTCGCGGACCCGCGTGAGGATGAACACGTGGTAGTCCATCGAGAGCCCGAACAGGATCACGAACAGGAACATCGGGAGCCAATTGGTGACTCCGCCATTGGACTCGAAGTCCAGCAGCGACTCACCTGCTCCGTTCTGGAACACGATCACCAGCACGCCGTAGGCGGCGCCCACCGACAGCAGGTTCAGCACGATCGCCTTGATCGGGATGATCAGCGACCGGAACGTGAACAGCATCAGCAGGAACGCCAGACCGAGCACGAAAGCGAACACCAGCGGCAGACGCTCGTCGAGGACCTGGTTGAAGTCCTCGGTCTGCGCGGCGCCACCGGTGACGTTGGCCTCGGCCCCGTCGACCGCTCCGACCGTCGCCGGGACGATCTCGTCGCGGAGCTCGTCCAGCGCCGCGATCGATGCGTCGTCGGTGCCGTTGCCGTTGCTCGGCAGGGTGATCGAGGCGACGGTGCCGTCGTCGCTGTAGGTCACCTCGGCCGGGCCGATGAACGTGTCCGACTCGGCGGCCTTCGCCGCCAGGGCGTCAATCGACGCGGCTACCTCGCCGCTCCGAACGTCGCCCGCCTTGACGACCACCTCGTTCACGTTCTCCTTCTGAGGGAAGGCGTCCGTGAAGCGCGTTGTACTTCTTCATGATCGGCAGGTCCTGGGGCAGGTCGTCGGGACCCGACTGCGTCGTGGTCATGCCGAGCGCCGGGATCGCCAGGGCGATCAGGACGCCGGCGGCCGCGACTGCCGAGACGACCGGGCGCCGCATGACGCCGCGGACGATGCCGCTCCAGACCCGCGAGGACCCGGCGCGCTCCCGCATGGACGCGTGAACGGGATCCGGCCCCTCTCGACGCGATCGCCGAGCCAGGCCAGCACCGCCGGCAGCACCACGAGCGAGGCGAACATCTCGACGGCGACCACGGTGACCGTGGCGACCGCGAACGACTCGAACGTGGACTCGCCGGTGATGAACATCCCGGCCATCGCGACCATCACGGTCAGGCCCGAGACCATGACCGCGCGACCCGAGGTCTTGCCGCGACCTGCAGGGCCTCCTGCGGGCTACGGCCCTTCCCCCGCTCCTCGCGCTCACGACGCATGTAGAAGAGCGAGTAGTCGACGCCGACGGCCAACCCGATCAACAGGATCAGCGCGCTGACGTTGCTGTCCAGCGGGAAGAACTGGCTCGGGATGGCCACCAGCGCCATCGTCGCCATCACTCCCGTCAGGGCCAGCAGCAGCGGCACGCCGGCCGCGAACATGCCGCCCAGGGCGACCGCCAGGATCAGCAGCGTCACAGGCAGCGAGAGCATCCCGGCCTTGCCGAGATCGGCTCCGAAGATCTCCTTGAGCTCCTCGTCCGTCGAGGCCGAGCCGACCTGCTCGACGCTGAACTCGGGATTCTCCTCTCTGCAGGGACGCAATCGTCTTCTCGCTCGGGACGACGTTGTCCGCCGCCTCGAGGTCGGTGCCCTTGATCTCGAAGTCGATCAGCACCGCGTGGCCGTCCTCGGAGCCGCGCCGCCGCCGTCCGCGGGCGTGACCACGTTCTCGACGTACTTCGTCGCCTTGAGCTCGGCCGCGGTCCTACCGACCATGCGACTGCGAACTCAGGATCGGTTGAGACCGCTTCGTCGCTTCTGATGAACGCAACTTCCTCGTTCGGCCGCAGGCCGGCATCGGTGAGGGCGCGCTCCGCCTGCTGCGACTCGCGCGAGAACGAATCGACCGCCGAGATGTCCTTCTGCTCGACGACCTTGCCGCCCATGATCAGGGCGACCAGCGCGAATACGAGGCCGAGCCATCCCCAGATGGCCTTCTTGCGGTTCGTCGCGCTCCACTGCGCGACGCGAGAGGTGACGTTTTGAGTCGGTTGTTTGGCTTGCCTTGCATCTGAGCTCCTCCTGTGAGTCGAGTGGATTCGATGCGTGCAGCTTCGTCTCGCGGCGACCTCGTTCCCATGGGGCTGGCAGGCGTCTGCTGGTGCGGTTCACCGCGGTGGGGGTACGGCTAGCCGTATGGGAAACGCCCCTGCAATCGAGGACAATCGGCGCATGTCGCGCACCGTTCTCATCGTCGACGACCACGAGGGCTTCCGGGCCAGCGCGCGCCGCCTGCTCGAGGCCGGTGGCTACTCCGTGATCGCCGAGGCGGCCGACGGCAGCTCGGGCGTGATCGCCGCTGCCGACTCCCGGCCGATCTGGCCCTGGTCGACGTCCAGCTGCCCGATTTCGACGGCTTCGAGGTCACCAGGCGGCTGCGGGAGTCGGGCGAGGCACCCGAGATCGTGCTGATCTCGAGCCACGAGCGGGCGGACTTCGGCTCCCTCGTGGAGAACAGCGGCGCGCGCGGGTTCGTGTCCAAGTCCGACCTGTCCGCCGCCGCGCTGGAGGCCCTGCTGCGGTGAGCGGCCTACCCGCCCGGCTCTCCGCCCTGTCGAGGGACGAGCTGCGCCGCCTGCTGATCGCACTGGTGGCGCTCACCTTCGTGCAGAGCGCCTTCACGATCTGGCTCACCGCCACCACCGACCGGGATCACTCGGTCGCGGTCGACCTGGTTGCCGTGCTCGCCGTCGGCTGGTCGTTCGCCGGCACCGGGCTGTTCGCCTGGTGGCGCCGGCCCGGGAACGTCGTCGGCCTGCTGATGTGGCTGACCGGGTTCTTCTGGTTCTTCAACCTCTACACGCTGTCGGACGCGGTCCCGCTCTTCGTCGTCGGCTTCCTGCTCTCGTCGGTCAGCTTCGGCTTCCTGATCAACCTGCTGCTGGTCTTCCCGGACGGGAGACTGCACTCCCGATTCGAGCGGGTGGTAGCCGCGTGGGGCTACCTCGCGGTCACGGTCATGCAGCTCATCAGCGCCTTCCTCATCGACCCCGAGCGGAACGGCTGCGACGGGTGCCCGGACAACCCGCTGCTGGTCACGGACAGCACCACCCCCTACGAGATCTTCAGCGCCGTGCAGTCACTGGTCGGCATCGCGGTGCTGGTGGGGTTGGTAGTCGCGCTGGTGCAGCGCTGGCGCGCCTGGCCGCCGGCACGCAGGAAGCAGTTCGCCCCCGTGCTCTGGGCGGAGGGATCAGCCTCTCGCTGCTCTGCGTGATGCTCGCGGTCGAAGTGGCCGGCGTCCCCGAGTCGGTGCGCCAGGGCATCTTCTTCGCCGCTCTGATCCCCTTCGCTGTGATCCCGTTCGCCTTCCTGGTGGGGCTCCTGCGCAGCCGCATCACGCGCGCCGAGGCCGTGGGCGACCTGGTCGCTGGCCTGGCCGCGAGCCCGGAGGGCGGCAGCCTGCGCGACGCCCTCGCCGACGCCATCTCGGATCCCAGCCTCGAGCTCGTCTACTGGGTTCCCGAGGCCGCCAGCTACGTCAACGCGGACGGCGCCCAGGTCCAGCTGCCGCCCCCCACCCCGTCAGGAGGTGGGCCGAGGTGACCCACGACGGCAAGCGGGTCGGCGCGATCGTCTACGACGGCGGCCCCGAGGACGTGGAGGAGATGGTGGCCACGATCGCCGCGGCAGCCGGGCTGCGCATCGAAACGAGCGACTGGACGCCGAGTTGCGCGCCCGCCTGGAGGAGCTGCGCGCCTCGCGCGCCCGATCTCGAGGCCGGCTACCGTGAGCGGGAGCGGGTGGAGCGGGACCTCCACGACGGCGCCCAGCAGCGGCTGATGGCACTGGCCCTGAACCTCAAGCTAGCCCGCACGAAGATGGACGACGACCCCGCCGAGGCCGGCGAGCTGATCGACGAGGCGACGGCCGAGCTCGAGCAGGCGACCGCCGAGCTGCGCGAACTCGCACGCGGCATCCACCCGGGCCTGCTCACCCACCGCGGCCTCGGCCCTGCGCTCGAGGCCCTTGCCTGCCAGGGCGCCAGTCCCGTCGAGCTCACGGCTGAGATCGACCAGCGCCCCGCGGCCGGGATCGAGGCGGCGACCTATTTCCTCGTTTCGGAGGCACTGGCCAACGTCGCGAAGCACGCCCACGCCGAGCGCGTTCGTGTGATCGTCGGCCAGAGCAATGGGTCGCTCACGGTCGAGATCCTCGACGACGGTCGCGGCGGCGCCGACCCCGACGGCTCCGGTCTGCAGGGCCTGGCCGACCGCGTCGCCGCCCTCGACGGGGAGTTCAGCGTCGCGGATCACGAGAGCGGCGGCACCGTCGTGCGCGCCAGCATCCCGCTCGGTTAGGTTGGCGCGATCAGGGTGGTCGTCGCCGACGACTCGGTCCTGCTGCGCGAGGGGCTCGTGCGCCTGCTCGAGGAGGCCGGCTTCGAGGTCGTTGGCCAGGCCGGGGACGCCGAGGAGCTGTTGCGGAAGGTCAAGGCCCACAAGCCGGACGCGGCGGTGGTGGACGTGCGCATGCCGCCAACCCACACCGACGAGGGCATCCAGGCCGCCCAGGAGATCCGCGCCGCGCTACCGGACACGGGCGTCCTGGTCCTTTCGCAGTACGTCGAGGAGACCTACGCCCGCGAGCTGCTCGCCGACGACGCCGCCGGGATCGGCTACCTGCTCAAGGACCGCGTCTCTGACGTCGAGGTACTGACCGACGCGCTGAGGCGCGTCGCCGACGGCGGCTCCGCCCTCGACCCCGAGGTCGTCTCGAGCATGCTCGGCCGCGCCCGCGAGGACGATCCGCTCGAGTCCCTCACCCCCCGCGAGCGCGAGGTCCTGGCCCTGATGGCCGAGGGCCGCTCCAACTCAGCGATCGCCAGCGAGTTGGTCGTCACCGACCGCGCGGTCGAAAAGCACGTGACCAGCATCTTCTCCAAGCTCGACCTGCCGGCGGCCCCCGAGGACCACCGCCGCGTGCTCGCGGTCCTCACCTTCCTCAAGACGTAGCCCGGTCCCTCACGGACCTAGGTGCCTGATCGAAGAGACGAGGAATCAGGGGTTACCGCGAAGAATGTCCAGCTCGAGGCCTTTCATGAACCACGAGGCGCCGAACGCCCAGACCGACACGGTTTCACCGATGAGCAACGACTCGCTGGGACCCCCTACGGCTGGGTGATGACGATCCACACCACTGCGACTGCGATGGCGCCCGCACATGCCAAGTGGTACCGGCGCCAGAACTTCGGTGAGCGCTTGTTCGGCCGAGGGGGGCGCGCGCCTTCTCGGACGCTGAAGAAGTAACAGATAACTCCGAGCGACAGGATGAAAATGCTGGCAGCTGTGAAGTGGATCGCCTCTACGGCGCCTTCGCTGAGCTCTTCCTGAAGCGGTGTGAGCTGGCCTACGTGCTCCGGCAACCCCGTCGGAAACAACGCCACGGCGAGTGCGGCAACTCCGGCGAGCACGCTCAACGTGTTGTCCAACGTGCGATCGGCGACCTTGTAGGTAATGAGGAAAACGCCGGTTGCACACAGCGTTCCGACGAACAGTTCGCGCACACCCGAGTAGTAGTAGGCGCTGAGCGAATCGCGCGGAAACGGGTCGAGGTCGAAGACGGCGCCGTCGCACAGCACGAGCACGAACGGGAGTGCGACGCCAAGGGCACCTATGAAGATGCGCATGATCAAGAACGACCGCACATATCGGGAGGCTTCCCCACCGGGGGGCGGCCGCTCGACCTTCAACTCAGGTGTTAGAAGGTCGATCATCCCTACCTGGGCGCGCTGATTTCGCCTAGGCCCGGATCGCGTCGAGGTCCGCGCGCAGCTCCTTGAGCTCGTCGCGGATGCGGGCCGCCTCCTCGAAGCGCAGGTCCTCGGCCGCGGCCAGCATCTCCTCCTCGAGCTCGACGCAGAGCCTCTCCAGCTCCTCCGGCGTCTTGGTCTCGGTCTCGGAGCGCCGCCTGCGCCTGCGGGCCGGCGCCTGTGACTCCATCGCCAGGAACTCGGCCATGTCGGAGATGCCCTTCTTGACCGTCTCCGGCGTGATCCCGTGCTCCTCGTTGTAGGCGACCTGGATCGCGCGGCGGCGGTCGGTCTCGGCGATCGCCTTCCGCATCGCGTCGGTCTCCTTGTCCGCGTACATCAGCACCCTGCCGCGGACGTTGCGGGCCGCCCGGCCGATCGTCTGGATCAGCGATGTCTCGCCCCGCAGGAAGCCCTCCTTGTCGGCGTCGAGGATCGCCACCAGGCTGACCTCCGGCAGGTCGAGGCCCTCGCGCAGCAGGTTGACGCCGACCAACACGTCGTACTCGCCCAGTCTCAGCTCGCGGATGATCTGGATCCGCTCCAGCGTGTCGACCTCGGAGTGCAGGTAGCGCACCCGGAATCCGTGCTCGAGCAGATATTCGGTCAGGTCCTCGGCCATCTTCTTCGTCAGCGTCGTGACCAGCACCCGCTCGTCGCGCTCGGCCCGCTCGCGAACCTCGTTCATCAGGTCGTCGATCTGGTTCTTGGTCTCGCGCACCTCGACCTCGGGGTCGACGATTCCGGTCGGCCGCACGATCTGCTCGACGGTGCGGGTGGCCTGGGCCCGCTCCCACGGGCCGGGCGTGGCCGAGAGCAGGACCATCTGGCCGACCCGGTCCAGGAACTCGTCGAACTTGAGCGGGCGGTTGTCGATCGCAGACGGCAACCTGAAGCCGAAGTCCACCAGCGTCGACTTGCGCGAGAAGTCGCCCTCGTACATGCCGCCGATCTGCGGGATCGTCTGGTGGGACTCGTCGATGAAGCAGACGAAATCGTCCGGGAAGTAGTCGATCAGCGTGTAGGGCGGGTCGCCCGCGGCGCGGCCGTCGAGGATTCGTGAGTAGTTCTCGATCCCCGGGCAGAAGCCCAGCTCGCGCATCATCTCCATGTCGTACTTGGTCCGCTGCATCAGCCTGTGGGCCTCGAGCTGCTTCCCCTGGGACTCGAACAGCTTCACCTGCTCCGTCAGCTCGAAGCCGATCTGGTCCACCGCCCGCTCCATGGTCTCCTCCTTGACCGCGTAGTGGCTCGCCGGCCAGACCGAGACGTGGTCGATCGTGTCCAGGATCTCCCCCGTCAGCGGGTCGAAGTGCTGGATGCCCTCGATCTCGTCGCCGAACAGCTGGATCCGATAGGCCGACTCGGCGTAGGCCGGGTAGATCTCGAGCACCTCGCCCCTGGCGCTGAAGGTGCCGCGGGCGAGGCTGGTGTCGTTGCGCCGGTACTGCATCCCGACGAGCTTGCGGAAGAGCTCCTCGCGGTCGATCCACTCCCCGACCTTGAACAGCTGCATCTGCTCACGATAGAGCTGCGGCGAGCCGATCCCGTAGATGCAGGAGACCGAGGCGACGATGATCACGTCCTGTCGCGCGAACAGCGAAGCGGTCGCTGCGTGGCGGAGGCGGTCGATCTCGTCGTTGATCGAGGAGTCCTTCTCGATGTAGAGGTCCTGCGCCGGAACGTAGGCCTCGGGCTGGTAGTAGTCGTAGTAGCTGACGAAGTACTCGACCGCGTTGTTCGGGAAGAACTCGCGGAACTCGTTGCAGAGCTGCGCCGCCAGCGTCTTGTTGTGGGCGATCACCAGGGCCGGCCGCTGCACCCGCTCGATCGTCGCGGCCATCGTGAACGTCTTGCCGGTGCCGGTCGCGCCCAGCAGCGTCTGCACGCGCTCGGCGGCGCCCAGCCCCTCGGCGAGCCCCTCGACCGCCTTGGGCTGGTCGGCGGTGGGCGTATAGGCGGGATTCAGCTTGAATTTCGGCACGAAGCCAGCCTAGCGCCAGCCCTGGCCGGCGCGGAACAGGGTTCGGGCAGCCCTGGCCGGCGCTACCCCGAAGCCCGCGCCGGCTTCTTGCCGGCCGCGATCGCCTCGCCGGTCCCGCGCAGGGCGGCGGCGATCAGCTCGACGAGGGTGTCCACGTCGGGCTCGCCGGAGTCCAGCCAGCTCAGCATCGCGCTCTCCATGTAGCCGAGCCAGCCGAGGATGCCGACGCGGACCTCGGGTCGCTCGGGATCGAGGCCCATCTGCGGCGCGATGCGCCCGACCGCGACCAGCTTTGCCTCGTCGAGGCTCTTCCGGACCTCGGCGAACCCGATTCCCCGGGTCATCAGGAACCGGTAGCCCTCTGGGTGCTCGGAGATCACCTGCGCGTAGGCGCGCAGCGACTGGCGCAGGCGCTCCGGCGGCGGCAGCTCTGGGTCGGGCTGGATCTGGGCCCGGAACTCCTCGATCAGGGGCGCCACCGTCGCGATGTAGAGGTCCTTCTTGGTGCCGAAGTACTGGAAGATGAGCCCGTGCGAGACGCCGGCGGCGTCGGCGACCTCGTCGACCGAGACGTCGTCGAAGTCCTTCTCGCCGAACACCTCCAGCGCGGCCTTGAGCAGCTGCTGGCGGCGCTCGGCGGCGCGCTCGGTGGTCAGGGGTCGCTGGCCCATGGCACCATCTTAAACCGCGTGTTGACTTCGAGTTAGCCAGCTGGGCCTGTGATATCTTGCGTGCACAGTTGACTCCGAGTCAGATGCTCGGGTCGCAAGGAGGAGAGGGCTTGAAGCCAGCACGGAAGCTGATTCCGCTCGCCGTCGTCGCGGCGGCCCTGTTGAGTGCGCCCGCCGCCTCGGCCGCGGAGCAGACGTTCGTCGGCGAGGTGCCGACGGGCAACATCGGCCCCTACGAGGTCAAGCAGGACATCAAGTTCCCGGTCCCCTCTCCCCCGGCGGCGGCTACATCACCAAGATGGAGACCGACATCGTCGACGCCACCACCGGCGATCCGGTCCCGATCTCGCGCCTGATGCTGCACCACATCGTCTTCGCGAGCATCGGCCGGCCCGACAGCACCTGCCATGGCCAGGGCTTCACGGGCTTCGACTCCCGGCCCGAGCCCTACGCCGGCATCCCCGTGCAGCGCTTCTACGCGGCCGGCGAGGAGCGCGCCAAGCTGGCGATGCCGAGCGGCTACGGCTACGACGTCGGCGCCAGCCCGTTCTGGGGCATGACCTACATGGTCATGAACCACCGGGCCCAGACGGACAACGCGGTGATCCAGTACACGGTCACCTACGAGGACGACCCGGTCGGCCAGGGTATGACCGCGGTCACCCCCTGGTGGCTCGACGTGATGGACTGCCGTGCCGACCCGATCTACAACGTCCCCGGCGCCAAGAAGAAGGCAAAGAAGAAGAACAAGGGTAAGAAGGGCAAGGGCAAGAAGTCGAAGTCGGCGTCACCGCCCACCCACACCTTCAGCAAGGACTACACGTTCCCGGCCGGGCGCATCGTCGCCGGTGCCGGCCACGTCCACGGCGGCGCCTTCAAGCTGACCGTGACGCAGCCCAACTGCGGCAACCGGCAGATCGCCGAGTCCAATCCCACCTGGGGCCTGCCCGATCACCCCTTCTACACGGTGCGGCCGGTGCTGCACGAGCCGGGGCCGATCAACATGAGCGCCTTCCAGAGCCAGGCCGGGATCCCGGTCGGGGCGGGGAGCAACATCAGGCTGAACTCGCTCTACGACAACTCCAAGCCGCACACGCGAGTGATGGGGATCTTCCTCGTCTACGTGGCGCCGCCGAATCCGGGCCCGCAGCCCGGGAGCTGCGACCCCCTGCCCGGGGACATCCAGACCTTCTCCACGAACCAGCCCGGCCGCAGCGGCCCGATCCCGTACACGATCCCGCTCACCGGGCTCAACGCCCAGCAGCAGGCGATCACGATCAACGCTCCCCCGGGCAAGCTGAAGAGGGCCAAGTCCGGGTCACTGGTCGAGGTCAAGGACCGCTACTTCGCGAAGAAGAACGTCAAGCTCGAGAAGGGCGACTCGCTCAAGTACTACTTCACGGGCAACGAGCTGCACAACCTGACTCTCGCCAATGGCCCGCTCGGGATCGGCTCCGAGAACCTGAACGGGAACCGGGTGTACACGCAGAAGTTCACGCGCACCGGGACCTACCGCTTCTTCTGCGGCCTGCACCCGGTGCAGATGAGCCAGCGCGTGGTCGTCGAGAAGCGAAAGAAGAAGGGCAAGTAGTCGATCGCGTCGCGTGTGATGACTGCGCTGATCCGGTGAGGCCCCGCCTCGATCTCGAAGATCCCCATGACGCTGGGTCGATTCTTCCTCCCCAATCAAGCTAGACGAATTTGTGCATTGACTCAAAGCCATGCCACAATCGTTCGCGTGGCCGTCCTCCCGGAGCTCCTCCACGACGCACACGGAAGGCGCGTCAGCGACCTGCGGGTCTCGGTCACCGACCGCTGCAACTTCCGCTGCCAGTACTGCATGCCTGCCGACGGGCTCGAGTGGCTCCAGCGCGACGAGATCCTCAGCTTCGAGGAGATCGAGCGCCTGGTCGCGCTGCTGGTGACGACTGGGGATCGAGGACGTGCGCCTGACCGGGGGCGAGCCGCTCGTCCGCCGCGACTTCCCCGTGCTGGCCTCGATGCTCGCCCGGATCGAGGGCGTGCGGGACCTGTCGCTGACCACCAACGGGTACCTGCTCGAGCGCGACGCCGCCGCGCTCGCGGACGCCGGGATCGAGCAGGGTCAATGTCTCGATCGACTCACTCCAGCGCGACCGCTTCTTCCAGATCACCCGCCGCGACGCGCTGCCTCGGGTGCTGGCCGGGCTCGAGGCCGATGGCCGCCCACGCCCTCGCTGCACCCGATCAAGGTGAACGCGCTCGGCATCCGCGGCTTCACCGAGCAGGAGATCCTGCCGTTCGCCGAGTTCGCGCGCGACGACCGGCTATCGAGGTCCGCTTCATCGAGTTCATGCCGCTCGACGCCGATCACGAGTGGGAGCCCGAGCGCGTTCTCAGCGGCGAGGAGATCAGCGACCGAGATCGAGCGCCACCACGCCGCTGGAGGAGCTGCGATCGCGAGCCCTCGGCGACCGCCCGCGTGTTCCGCTTCGCCGACGGCGGGCACGGCAGGATCGGGTTCGTCAACCCGGTCTCCGAGCCGTTCTGCGCGGACTGCAACCGCATCCGCCTCACGGCCGAGGGCAAGCTCCGTACCTGCCTGTTCTCGCTGACGAGACCGACCTGCGGGGGCCGTTCGCGCGAGGGCGCGGACGACCCTGAGCTCGCGGAGCTCGATCCGCGGCGCCGTCTGGCGCAAGGAGCTGAAGCACCGGGTCGAACGAGCCCGGCTTCCATCCAGCCCGAGCGCACGATGAGCGCAATCGGCGGCTAGCCGCGCCGTCGCCTGCCGTCCGGCTCAGTGCGGGTTCTCGCCCGCCAGCAGCGCCAAGGCGTGCGGTAGCGCCCCGGCGATCGCCGATCCGGCCTGGGCGATACTGCGGGGGCTGCCGGGAAAGCTCACGATCAGGGTCGACCCACGGATCTGCATGCCGGGGAGGTTAGAACCGGGGGAGCAGCTCCACCTGCACGCGCTCGCCCGGGGCCACCGACTCCAGCTCGGCGGGGATCACGGCCAGCGCGTCCGCGCCGAGCATCGAGGTGAGGATGTGGGAGCCCTGCGCGTCGCGGGTCAGCTCCGCGTGCCAGCCGTCCTCACGCAGGTCCAGCGAGACGCGGGCGGCATGCGTGCGGCCAGGCCCCTTCTCGTAGCCGGAGTCCAGGATCGCGGTGGTGCGGTCGCGCTCGGGATCCTGTCCGGCCAGCGCCCGCACGGCCGGGCGCGCGAAGAGGAGGAAGGTGACGACCGCGCTGACCGGGTTGCCGGGGAGCCCAAAGACGAGAGACCCGCCATCCCCCGGGCCTCCGGCGGCGACGCCGAAGTAGGTCGGCCGCCCAGGTCGCAGAGCGACGCCCCAAAAGCGCTGTTCGACGCCGAGCTCCTCCAGTGCCGGCCTCACGTGGTCATGCTCGCCGACCGAGACCCCTCCGCAGATCACCGCGACGTCGGCCTCGAGCGCCCTCGCGACCGCATCGCGGGTGGCCGTGGGATCGTCGCCTGCCGAGCCTAGCCCGGCCAGCTCGGCGCCCGAGAGCCGCGCCAGTGCCGGCACGGCCCAGGCGTTGGTGTTGCGCACGCCGCCCGGACGCATCGGCTCGTCGGGCGCGAGCAGCTCGTCGCCGGTCGATATCAGCGACAGCGTCGCCCGCCGCGCGCAGCCCACCCTGCCGCGGCCCACCGACGCGAGCACCCCCAGCTCGGCGGGCCCGATCGCCTCGCCCGCCGCGATCACGGTATCCCCCGGCTCGATGTCCTCTCCCGCGCGGCGGATGTCGCGGCCCGGCTCGACGGCCGTCTCGGTGCTGACGGTCCCGACGGCCACCTGTGCCTCCTCGATGCGAACGACCGAGTCGGCGCCGTCGGGGAGCACGGCCCCAGTCGAGATCCGAATCGCCTCGCCCTCGCCGAGGACGGACTCTGTGGGGTGGCCGGCGCGCGATTCGCCGCTGATCCGCAGGCTTACCGGCGAGCCCTCGGCGGCGCCCGCCGTGTCCGCGGCTCGCACCGCGAAGCCGTCCATCGCCGAGTTGTCAAAGCCAGGGACGGCTTCGGCGCTGGTCACGTCCTCCGCCAGCACGCGTCCCAGGGCCTCGGCCAGCGGAACCTCTTCGGCCGGCAGCGGCTCGATGCCGGCCAGGACCAGAGACCGCGCCTGCTCCACATCCATCAGCTCGCGCGCCACAGCGCGAGGCTAGTTCAAACTGAGCCGATGGAGCCTCTATTCGCGATCCTCGCCGGCGGCCGTGCGACCCGGCTCGGCGGCGACAAGGTGTCGGCGGAACTCGGAGGGCGGCCGCTGATCTCCTATCCGCTGGAGGCGGCGCACGCCGCGAACGCCGAGATCGTGATCGTCGCCAAGCCGAACACCGTTCTGCCCGAGGTGGAGGTCCAGGTCCTGCACGAGCCGCCCGAGCCGGTGCACCCGCTCTGCGGCATCGTCACTGCGCTGAACCGGGCGGAGGACCGGCCGGTGATCGTCATTGCGGCCGACATGCCGTTCCTGACCGGGGAACTGCTGGCGTGGATGGAGGGGCTGGATGAGCCGCTGGCGGTGCCGTCGTTCGGGGGCCGGCTCCATCCGTTGCTCGCGCGCTACGGCCCTTCGTTGCTCGAGCCCCTGAAGCGCGCATTGAAGGCCCAGGCCGCACTCCAGGTGACCGTGGCTTCGCTGGGCCCGAGGGAGATCAGCGGGGACGAGCTGGCTCGCTTCGGGGACCCCGCGCGCCTGCTCTTCAACGTCAACACGCCCCCGGACGTGAAGGCCGCGGAGGAGATGCTCGGCTAGTCGCCGGCCACCTCGTCGGCGAGCTTCTGTACCTCCCCGAGCGGGCGTCCGCTGCGGCCTGCGAGCCAGGCTGCAACCGGCGCCGCGGTGCGCTCGGACGAGTGCGCAGCCACGGCCGCGAGGTCGAGGATCGCGTTGAACTCGTCCTCGCTCGGGACGTCTTCACCGAGCTTCCCGGCGAATGCCGCAATCCAGTCTTCGGGACTCATCTCAGCTCCTCTCGCTCATGGGGGCATTGTCAGCCCGACTTCAGAGCGCGCCCTGGATGAAGGGCAGCGCGTCCGAGACGCGCGCGTAGACGGTCGGGGACGCGGCGAAGCCGCAGATCGAGCTACCGAAGGAGACGGTCCCGACGACGATGGGTCCTGACGGGGCGTCGGCCACCAGCGGCCCGCCGCTGTCCCCGGAGCAGGCGCTGGAGTGAATCGGTGCCCGCTCGTACTTCCGCAGGCGCTTGCCCATCGCGCAGATCATCGCGGCGCCCGAGTAAAACGAGCGATAGGCGCGCCGGCAGCGCTTGTTGGCGCGTACCCGCTCGGTCGTCTTGCGGAGGGTGCCGGCCATTGACCCGCCGAGCGGATGGCGGGCGCCCCATCCGGCGACGCGGAGCGGCGCCCCGGGGGCGGTGACCGCGGCGGCCTGCTCGGGGGTCGGCAGGGCGATCGGCGGAGCCGAGGTCGCCGAGCCGAGGGTGAGAACGGCGACGTCGTGGCGCAGCGTGTTGGCGAAGTCGGGATGGATCGCGGCCGAGGCGACCGGGTGCAACTGGCCCGTCGCGGAGTCGGACAGCGTCGCGCGGCCGGTCACGACCGAGAGTTGCGTGACGCTGAAGCCGAGGGCGCAGTGAGCCGCCGTGAGGATCTTGGTCGGGGCGATCACCGAGCCGCCGCAATGCAGCCTGCCCTTGCGCAGGATCGCGGCCTCGAACGGCCAGGCGGCTGGGTCGGCGACGTTGCCGCCGATGATCGCCTTGCCCGCTGCGGGGGCGGCGGCCGCCGGGCCCGCGGCGAATCCCGCCGCGAGCGTTATCCCGCACAGCGCCGCAGCCCCAATGCCCCTGCACCGGCGTCCCATCACGCCGCCAGTGTAAGCGCGATTGGTCCCGGCCGAGGCCGACCCCGAAAATCGACGATGCCTGCCCCGCTCTCGCGCGAGGCGCTAGGTTGCGGCCATGCCGGGACTGCTGCTGGGACCGCTGCTGCGCTACGTGGACGAGGAGCAGGCGACCGTCTGGGTCGAAACCGAGGCCGCCTGCGAAGTCGAAGTGCTGGGACGCGCGGTGAGCACATTCTGCGTCCAGGGCCACCATTACGGCCTGGTCCCGATCGAGGACCTCGAGCCCGGCAGCTCCCACCCCTACGAGGTGAGGCTGGACGGCGAGCTCGTCTGGCCCGAGCCGGACAGCGACCTGCCGCCCAGCGTGGTCCGAACGATTCACCCCGAGGAGGAGATGCGGATCGCGTTCGGCTCCTGCCGCGTCACGGTGCCGCACGAACCCCCGTACGACCTCAGCAAGGACGACGACGACCGCGGGCGCGGGCGGGATGCGCTGCGCTGCTACGGGCTGAGGATGCTCGAGCAGGACCCCTCTGAGTGGCCCCAGCTGCTGTGCATGATCGGCGACCAGGTCTACGCGGACGAGGTCTCGCCCGAGACACTCGAGTTCATCAAGTCTCGCCGCGACACCTCCGAGGAGCCCTGCGAGCAGGTGGCCGACTTCGAGGAGTACACGCGCCTCTATCGCGAAGCCTGGTCGGATCCGATCGTGCGCTGGATGCTCTCCACGGTCGGCAGCACGATGCTTTTCGACGACCACGACGTCCACGACGACTGGAACATCTCCATCGACTGGCTCGAGGAGATGCGAGCCAAACCGTGGTGGCATGACAGGATCACGGGTGCGCTCGTCTCCTACTGGGTCTACCAGCACCTCGGAAACCTCTCCCCCAAGGTGCTCGCCGAGATGGACCTCTTACGCGAGACCAAGGCCCGCGATGACGCCTGGCCGCTGTTGCACGACTGGGCCGAAGAGGCCGATCGCGGCAGCGAGGGCCGGCGCTGGAGCTACTCGCGGACGCTGGGACGAAACCGCCTGGTGTTCATGGACTCGCGCGAGGGCAGGGTGCTGGACGAGCGCCCCCGCCAGATGTTCGACGAGGACGAATGGGAATGGCTGAAGGAGCGCGTCGTCGGCAACGTCGACCACCTGATCGTCGCGGACACGCTGCCCGTCTTCATGCCGCGGGCTTTGCACGACCTCGAAGCGTGGAACCACGAGGTGTGCGACGGGGTCTGGGGCGGGCCCGCCGCCCGGCTCGGCGAGAAGATCCGCCAGGGCCTGGATCTCGAGCACTGGGGGGCCTTTCAGCATTCGTTTCGCCAGCTAGCCGGATTGATGGCCGAGGTGGGCGCCGGGGAGCATGGCGCCCCGCCGGCCACGATCCTGACGCTCGGCGGCGACATCCACCACGCCTACGTCGCCGAGGTCGCCTTTCATCGCGACCGCGGGGTGCGCTCGCCCGTCTGGCAGGCAGTCTGTTCCCCTTATCGCAACCCGCTGGACGGGCGCGAGCGGATGATGGCCAAGTTCGGATCGACCCCCGCCGCGGAGCTGATCGGCAACCTGATGGCGAGGGGCGCGAAGGTCAAGGACGTCGGCGCGCGCTGGCGCCTGGTGGAGGAGCCGAGCTTCGACAACCAGATCGGGACGATCATCCTGAGCGGCCGCCACGCCCGCGTGAGGCTCGAGCGGGCGACCGCCGAGGGTCCGGAGTCGCTCGAGACCTCGCTCGAGCAGCAGCTCAGCTAGACCCTATTTCAGGCCCAGTTCTTCGGCGTAGTGCTCGCGGTACTCGTCGCGCTTATCGCGCACCGTTTCCACGTATTCGCGGGTCTCTTCGAAGCGGATGTCGTCGATCCGCAGGTCGGCGCCTCCCCAGGCGGCGACGTTGGTCTCGCCGGCGTTGTAGGCCGCCAGGGCGGCGATCAGGTTGCCGTCGAGCTTGTCGAGCAGGTGGCGGAGGTAGAAGGTGCCGTAGCGGATGTTGATGTCGGGGTCCGAGAGGTCGTCGGCCACGAAGGTCGAGCCGCCGCTGAGGTCCTCGATCAGCTCGGCCGTCTGCGGGGTCACCTGCATCAGCCCGCGCGCCCCCGCGTGCGACTCCTGGTCGCGAAAGCGGGATTCGGCGTAGATGATGCCCGCGATCAGGTCCGGCGGGACATCCTTCTGCTTGGCCTGCTGGCGGATGATGTCCTCGTGGCGCAGCGGCAAAGTCACCTCGCGCAGCCTGTCCTGCACGCTCTCGCTGGTGGCTAGCACGACGCCCCCGGCCACGAGGGCGGCCATGGCAGCGGCCACGAGGACGGTCTTGCGCTTCCTGTTACGGCCCGGGCTGGCTCCCCGGCTCATCCGGACCCCTCTTCCGAGACCTCGGCGATCACCCGCTTGACCTCGGCCTCGAGCTCCTCGAGCGTGCCGTCGTTACGGATTACGTGGTCGGCCCGGCGGGCCTTCTCGTCCTGGTCCAGCTGGCGCTGCTCACGACCGGCCAGGCCCGGCTGGCCGCGCTCGGCCAGGCGCGCCTCGCGCACCTCGTCGCGGGCGATCACAGCGACGGTGGCGTCGAAGGCTCCCTCCATCGCCGCCTCGAACAACAGCGGCACCTCGACCGCCGCGACCGGCACGTCCCAGCCGACCTGCCCGCGCCACTCCAGCACCGCCTCGCCGACGCGCGGGTGCGTCTGGGATTCGAGCCAGCGCAGCTCGTCGGGCTGCTCGAACACGATCTCGGCCACCCGGCCTCGGTCCACCTCACCGTCGGGGGCGACGTCCTTCCCCCACCGCTCGACCAGCAGCCCGCGCACATCGTCGCGATCGAGCAGGTCGTGTGCGACGCGATCGGTGGAGAGCGTCGCGGCGCCGGCGCGCTCGAAGGCTGCGAGCGCCTCGGACTTGCCCGCGCCTATTCCCCCCGTGAGACCGATGAAGCGAGTCAAGGGCGAAACGCCCTAGCGGATGACAGAGCCCCTGTGGTCGGGGGCTCGGTCATCCCCGTTCGGCGGGGGCCTCCTCGGGAGGAGCGTCCTCGGCCGGCGCCTCCTCGGGTGGGCCATCCTCGGCCGGCGCCTCCTCGGGCGGTGCGTCCTCGGCCGGCGCCTCGGCCGGCGGAGTCTCCTCGACGGGCGTCTCGGCCGGCGGCGCTTCCTCGGCCGGTGGCTCGGTGGGCACCTCGGCGGCGGGCTCCTCCTGGGGCGGAGCGTCCTCGGCCGGGGCCTCCGCGGGCTCCTCGGCGGGGGCCTCCTCGGCGGGCGCATCCTCGGCGGGCGGGGCCTCGGCCGCGGGGGCGGGGGCGCCGTCCAGCGGCGGGGCGTCGCTCATGTCGCGCTGGGGCAATTCCTGGCCCTCGACGCGCTTCACGCTCAGGGAAAGGCGGCGGCGGGAGTCGTCCACCTCGAGGATCTGGACCTTGAGCTCGTCGCCGGGCCGCACGACCTCGGCGGGGCTCTCGACGTGGTGCTGCGCGAGCTCGGAGATGTGAACCAGGCCCTCGACACCCGGCAGGATCTGGACGAAGGCGCCGAAGGCGACGATCTTGGTCACCTTGCCGTCTACGACGTCGCCCTCCTTGAACTCGTTCAGGACCTTCTGCCACGGATCCTCCTGGGTCTGCTTCAGGCCCAGCGAGATGCGCTGACGGTCGCGGTCGATGTCGAGCACCTTGACCCGCACCGTGTCGCCGATCGAGATCACCTCGGAGGGGTGGTTGACGTGGCTCCAGGAGAGCTCGGAGATGTGAATCAGGCCGTCGATGCCCTCGAGGTCGACGAAAGCGCCGAAGTCGACGATGTTGGAGATCTTGCCCTCGACCACCTGGCCGGGCTGCAGGCGGCCCAGGATCTGCTCGCGGACCTCCTTGCGCTCCTCCTCCAGGACCGCGCGGCGCGAGAGGACGACGTTGTTGCGGCTGCGGTTGAGTTCGATCACCTTGCACTCGAGCTTGGTCCCCATGAACTCGTCCAGGTTCTGGACGCGGCGGATGTCCACCAGGGAGGCCGGCAGGAAACCGCGGACGCCGAGGTCCAGGATCAGACCGCCCTTGACGACCTCGATCACCGTGCCCTCGACGGGCTCGCCCGACTCGGCGGCGGCCTCGATGCGGCGCCAGGCCTTCTCGAAGCGGGCGCGCTTCTTGGAGAGGATCAGGCGCCCTTCCTGGTCCTCCTTGGTGAGGACGAGCGCGTCGACCTCCTCGCCGAGCTCGACCTCATCCGAGGGATCCACGGACTTGCGGATCGAGAGCTCGTTGGAGGGGATGACGCCCTCGGACTTGAAGCCGATGTCGACCAGCACCTCGTCCTTGTCGATGCGGACCACCTTGCCGCTGACAACGTCGCCCTCCTCAAACGGGTGGATCGTCGCGGCGTAGTTGGGGACGAGCTTGCCGTCGACCTCGATCATGAGTTCGGCGGATCCGGCGCCGTTTGCGGGCGCGGCGGGAGCGGGCGGCGCCTGCGCGGGCTCACTCGGCTCGGCGGGCGGGGCCTCGGGCGCGGCTGCCGCCGCGTCGGCCTCAGGGTCGGTTGTCGCCTCGGGAGAGGACATGAACGCTGCAGTTTGGCAGAAGGGTCCGCAAAAGTTGGGCCGGGCAGTCACTTCAGCCGCAGGCGCCGCCGCGATACCTTCCAGGCATGAGCGCGGACGCGGACCCCGGACAGGGCACCATCGTCGAGATCAATGTCTCGCCCGAGTACGAGCGGCTCCCCCAGCCGGTCGAGCGGGTCAAGGCCGTCGCCGGGCGTGGGCTGGATGGCGACCGCTATTTCCGCTCCGACGGCGAACCGGGCCAGAAACCGGACGAGGAGATCACGCTGATCGCCGTCGAGGGGCTGGAGGACTTCGAGTCCGAGTCCGGGATCAAGGTGACCGCCGCCGAGTCACGGCGCCAGGTGGCCACGCGCGGGATCGACCTCAACGCGCTGGTGGGGCGCCGGTTCCGGGTCGGCGAGCTGGAGTGCGAGGGCATGGAGCTGTGCGAGCCCTGCACGCATCTGGAGGGACTGACCCAGCCGGGCGTGCTCAAGGGCCTCGTTCACCGGGGCGGCCTGCGGGCCTCGATCCTCAGCGGCGGCGAGATCGCCGTCGGCGATCCCGTCGCTGAGATCTCCTGACGAACCCGGTCGCCTTCATCCCCTAATCTCGCGTCGTGCCCACGCGTGCCACCAAGCGAGGCGACGAGCGCACGCCGCTCACGGGCGAGCACGACGTCCTGATCTGCGGCGCCAGCTTCGCCGGGCTCGCGGTAGCGCGCGAGCTCGCGGGCAGCGGCGCCGACGTGCTCGTCATCGACCGCTACGAGATCGGCGAGCGCCAGACATCCGCCTGCGGCATCCCGACCATGTGGCTCGAGGCGATGGGCCTGGAGGACTCGGCGCGGCAGGAGTTCGACGAGCTCGTCGTCCACACCCCGCACGGCACCAGCCGCTACCAGCTCCCGTTCACCTTCTCCACCTTCGACTACCGCGAGCTCTGCCGGATCCTCTGGGAGCAGTCGGACGCGCGCTTCGAGACGGCCAAGGTCGAGGGCCGCGACGGGCGACGTGGTTCACACCGACCGCGGCGACCTGACGGCGCCGCTGATCGTCGACGCGCTCGGCTGGAAGCGGATCCTGGCCACGAACGGCTATCAGCCCCCCGACGCGCCCGCTCTCGCGCGGCCTCGAGGTGCACCCCGAAGGAGGCAGCGACGACCTCGAGATCTGGATCGACCGCCGCTACGTGCCCGCCGGATACGGCTGGTCGTTCCCCGCCCGCGACGAGCAGCGCATCGGCGTCGGCTCCTTCGACCCCCGCTTCCACGTCAAGGACACGACCGTGCTGCTGGCCGAGGACCTGGAGCGGCCCGCCCGTCCGCTACCAGGGCAACTGGATCCCCCACAAGCTGCGCGGGGCGACCGAGGACGGGATCTTCTTCGCCGGCGACTCGGCGGGGCACTGCCTTCCCCTCACCGCCGAGGGCATCCGCACGGCCTTCTACTTCGGAATCGCCTGTGGGCGCGAGCTGCGCGCCGTATATGACGGACGCAAGACGAAGGAGGCGGCGCTGCGCGACTACGCGGAGTTCAACGACTCCCACGAGTGGAAGTTCCGCTGGATGCTGCGGGTGCAGAAGCTCGTTCCCCGGCTGCCCGCTCGCGTCCAGCGCGCGGTGATCGCCGCGATCGGGCGCAGGCGCTTCGTGCGCTGGTCCTTCGGCCACTACCTGCAGATCGCGCCGCCCGAGTTCGCCGGGCCGGCGCCCGAGCCGAGCCGCGAGCCCGAGCTCTCCGCCGCCGCCTAGCGTTGGCGGCCGAGATCTCCGATCGCGAGCTGCGCCTGCTGCGGCTGCGCGCGCAGCGGCTGCTGCCCGGGCTCGGAGGCCGAGTCCGTGACCGACGCCGCCGAGGCGGCCTTCACGATCCAGGCCCAGGACCCGCCCGCCGCGGCGCTCGCGGTCCGAGCGCGGACGCATGGCCTGACGCTGGAGGACGTGCGGGGACAGGCGGCGGACGGGACCACGGTGCGCGCCTGGCTGATGCGCAACACGATCCACATGTTCGCGACCGCCGACCTGGGCTGGATGCGGCCCGCTGCTGGCCGAGCGCTCGCTGATGCAGGCGCACCGGCGCTTCGAGCAGCTGCGGCGTGAGCAGCGAGGAGCAGGACGAGGCTGCTCGTTCTGCTGCGCGAGCGGGTCGGGCGGGGACCCCTCCCCCGCGCCGAGGCGCGCGAGCTCGTGATCGGCGAGGGCCTCGACCCCGGCGACAGCAACGAACGCATCTACTGGTTCTTCCACCTGGCCGCGGTCAGGGGCGTCATCGCCGTCAGCCCGGCGCTGGATCAGAAGCAGGCCTTCGTCGTCCCCCCTGCCGACAAGCCCATGGACCGCGACGAGGGCTACGCGCTGCTGGCGCGCCGCTTCCTCGAGGCCTACGGGCCGGCGACGCCCCGCGACCTCGCCTACTGGGGCAAGGTCACCGTGACCGACGCCAAGCGCGCCTTCTCCGGCCAGGACGGGCTGGAGGAGGTGGCGACTTCCCGGGGGCCGATGTGGGCCCTGCCCGGGACCGCCGACCCTCCCGACCCGGGGGAGCCCGTGGTGCGGCTGCTGCCCGTCTGGGAGAACTACCTGCTCGGCTACGAGGACCGCGAGCCCGCCGTGCCCAGGCCCCACGACCGCATGCCGGGCGCCGGCAAGCCGCGCGGCCACCGCCGACGGGCGCTCGTTCGGCCACTGGCGCATCGTTCGCCGGAGACGACTCGATCGCGGTCGTGGTCGAGCCCTTCGCCGCCAGGCTCCCGAAGGGCGTCCGGCGGGGCTGGAGGCCGAGGCCGCGGACGTCGGCCGCTTCCTCGGCGCCGAGGCGCGGCTGGTGGTAGAGCGCCCGGCCCAGCCGAGCTAGCGCACGACCAGGTAGGTACCGAGAACAGCAGGGCCACGCCCAGCACCCGCTCCCAGGTGAGTGGGGTCTGCTCGAGACCGAAATCGCCGATGCGGTCCATGACCACGCGCGGTGGTCAGCTGGCGGTCACGGTGGCCGCCGCGACGCCGCCGGCGCCGATCTCTTCGACGAGCGTCGAGCGCGGTGAAGACGTATGCAGCTCCCAGCAGGCCGCCGATCAGGTAGTACCAGCTCGCGTTGGTCGCGCTCGCCGACGCCGCCCGCCTTGCCGCTCAGCATCACGACGGCCGCCAGCGCCACGGTGCCAACGGCGAACGAGACCAGGGCCGCGGCGAATCCGCCGGTGCTCCTTGCCAAGGCCGGCGTTGATCGGCGCCTGCAGCGCGAGCAGCCCACCGACCGCGGCCATCAGCAGTACGGCGACGCCCTTGTCCATCGCGCGATGCTTCCAGACCTAGCTGGGCTCGGGGCGCTCGTCCCCCGGCCAGGCCCCGGTCCAGCGCTGGAAGCCGACGCGGGCGCCGTGCTCGGCGATGCCGCGGACGGCGCGGAAGATGGCTCCCTGGATCGCCATCGCGGCGACCAGCTTCACCCAGTCGATTTCGCGGTCTTCGGGCTGGGGCGGCTCCTCCTCGTCGATCAATGCCCAGATGCGGTCGAAGATGAGCTTCGCGATGAAGGCCGCGACCAGGCCCGCGAGGATGCTGAACGGTGTGAAGACGATCTTCTGCATGGCGGAGGTCTTCCCGTTCGCGGGCGGTCGAAACGACTACTTCGCGGCGAGCCAATCCTTGCCGACGCCGACGTCGACCGCCAGGGGCGGGTCGAGCTCGAAGGCGCCGGTCATCTCGCGCTCGACGAGCTCTGCGGCGGTGTCCATCTCGGCGCTCGGGCCCTCGAACAGGAGCTCGTCGTGGATCTGCAGGACCAGGCGCGTGCTCAGGTCGGACTCTTCCAGCGCCCGGTGGGCGTTGACCATCGCGATCTTGATGATGTCGGCCGAGGTGCCCTGGATCGGCATGTTGACCGCGTTGCGCTCGCCCTGGCCGCGGACCTGGGGGCGGGGTGAGCGCAGCTCGGGGATCGGGCGGCGGCGGCCGAGCAGGGTCGTCACGTAGCCGTTCTCCCGGGCGAATGCGATCGTTTCCTCGATGTAGCGCTTGACGGCCGGGAAGCGCTCGAAATAGCGCTCGATGTAGGTCGCGGCCTCGTCCTGCTCGATGTTGAGGCGGTCAGAGAGGCCGTAGGCCGAGAGGCCGTAGGCGATGCCGTAGTTGACCATCTTCGCCTTGGAGCGCTCGGCCGGGCTGACCTTCTCGGGGTTGGCCCCAAGGACCTCGGCGGCCGTCGCGGTGTGGATGTCCTCGCCGCGGGCGAAGATCTCCCGCAGGGCGTCCTCGCCGGCGATCTGGGCGAGGATGCGCAGCTCGATCTGGTTGTAGTCGGCCGACAGCAGGCGATGGCCGCGCGGAGCCACGAAGCAGGAGCGGATCGGGCGGCCCTCGTCGCTCCGGATCGGGATGTTCTGCAGGTTGGGGTTGGTGGATGAGAGGCGGCCGGTCGCGGTCGCGGCCTGGTTGAAGGTCGTGTGGATGCGTCCGGTGTCGGGGTCGATCAGGTCCGGGAGGGCGTCGAGGTAGGTGCTCTTCAGTTTCGTCAGCTCACGCCACTGCTCGATCTTGGGGATGATCTCGTGCTCGTCGCGGATCTGGCCGAGGACGCGGGCGTCGGTAGAGAAGCCGGTCTTGCCGCGGCGCTTCTTGGTCAGGCCGAGCTCGTCGAAAAGGACCTCGGAGAGCTGCTGCGGGGAGCCGATCGTGAACTCGCGGCCGGCGAGCTTGTGGATGTCCTTCTGGAGCTTGTCGATCCGCTTCTCGAAGCCCTTGCCGATCTCGGCGAGGCGCTCGGCGTCGAGCTTCACTCCCACCCGCTCCATCTCGGCGAGCACCTCGACGAGGGGCATCTCCACCTCGTCCATGAGTGTCTCCAGGCCCCGCTCCTTCATGGACTTGCGCTGCAGCTTCGCGATCTCGAACACAAGGCGGGCCTCGGCGGCCGGATCCGGCGGCGGCTCCTCGTCCAGGGCGAGCTGGCCGTCGTCGGCGCTCTTCTCCTCCGGTGCCGTGGCGAGGCCGCGCTGGGCGGCGATCTCGATCAGGTCGTAGGTGCGGCGCGCCGGGTCCAGGAGGTAGGCGCCCACCATCGTGTCGTGGTGGAGGTCGAGGTCGTCTTCTGTCGCGCAGGCGGCAAGCAGGCCGTGCTGGCCGCCGCCGCCGAGCGACTTGATGTCGTGGCCGATCAGGGGGCGGCCGGCGAGCTCCTTCGCCACCTTCTCCAACTCCGGCTCCTCGCCGGTGACGACCTTCTTCGCGTCGGCGGCGGCCCAGGACGCGCCGGCGACCGCGACCGCGACCTCGCCCTGGGCGAGGTCTGAGATCGACCCCTCCTCGGCGCCGACCTCGATCGTCTCGTCGACCGTCGCCTCGGGGACGAAGTTGGCGCCCATGTCCTCCTCCAGGCGCTCGAGGATCACGCGCAGCTCGTGCTCGCGCGCAACATCGCGCAGGCGGCTGCGGTCCATCTCGGCTCCCATCAGCTCGTCGAGGTCGAGCTCGAAGTCGATATCGAGGATCGCCGTCGCGAGCTGCTTGGAGATGCGCGCGTCGTCGGCGTGGTTGGTCAGGTTCTCCTTGCGCTTGGCGCCGGAGATCTTGTCGACGTTCGCCAGCACCTCCTCCAGCGAGCCGAATTCCTGCAGCAGCTGTGCGGCCGTCTTGTCGCCGATGCCGGGGACGCCCGGGATGTTGTCGGACGTGTCGCCCTTGAGGCCGATCAGGTCGGTGACCAGCTCGGGCGGGACGCCGTAGCGCTCCTTGACGCCCTCGGCGTCGTAGATCTTGGTGTCGGTGACGCCACGGGAGGTGGTCATCACCCGCACTCCGTCCTCGACCAGCTGGTAGACATCGCGGTCGCCGGAGACCACCATCACGTCGATCCCCTGCTCCCGTGCGCGCTTGGTCAGGCTGGCGATGACGTCGTCGGCCTCGTAGCCGTCCACCTTGATGTTGGAAAACCCGAACGCCTCGGCCAGCGGCATCAGGTGCGGCCACTGCTCCTTCAGCAGGTCCGGGCGCGACTTGCGCTCGGCCTTGTAGGGCTCATAGGTCTTCTCGCGCCCCGACCACCCCGCGTCCCAGGCGACGACCACGGCGGATGGGCTGAAGTCGGTCAGCATCTTGGCGAACATCGAGGCGAGCCCGTAGATCGCATTGGTCGGCCGCCCGTCGTGGGTGGCGATCGACTCCGGCAGCGCGAAGAAGGCCCGGTAGGCGAGCGAGTTCCCATCGATCAGGAACAGCTCGCGCTGCTTCTTCTCGGCCTCCTCTGGCTTCTTGCCGGCCTGCTTGGCCTTGCTCGCGGGCTTGGCCTTGGGCTTGGTCACGGCCATACAACGATCCTACGGGGCCAACAGGCCGCCGCCGAGCATCCTCCGGAGCGACCTGGCAACAGCTCGCGGCGAGTCCCGCATCTGGCGATGGGTAACGCGGACCACCCGGTAGCCACGCGCCTGTAGCTCTGCGTCTCGAGCCGATCTCGCTCGAAGGCCGCCCGGCTTCGGTGATAGGTGAAGCCATCCGTCTCCACGATCAGGCATTCGTCTGGCCAGAGGAAATCGACCTCGTACGGACCGACTCGAGAGTTTACAAGCGGCTGGGGAAGGCGGTGGCGGCGGCAGAGGGCGAGGAAGGCCCTTTCCAACTCGCTGCGGGTCAGGTCGGGGGTGGGGCCGAGATCCTCGGCCGTGACCAGGCGCAGGTCGAGGGCACGGCGAGTTGCTCGTTGGTGCAGGTCTTGGGGTAGTCCGCCGCGCAGGTCGGCGAGGGTTCGAGACGGGGTGGTAAGCGGAACACCGGCAATGAAGGCAGTGCTCCCAGGGCCGAGGGTGCGGGAACGGTGGACGATCAGACCCTGACGCTTCTTCCGCCCGCCATCGGCCATCGAGGTGACGTGGATCGGCCCGATTGCCCGCTGCATGAAGCCCCACAGCTCCGCGGCGCTGCGGTGGCTGAGGACGGCGCCCTCCGGGTGCTTCGCTCCCCTGTCGCCCGACACGGCCGTCGGATCGACGGCAAGGACCGCCGCCAGGCAGCGACCCTCAAAGGCGAGCGCGGCGTGCCCGACCGCGTAAACCCCGCGATGAAGGCCATGCAGCCGCCCTGCGACCACGCGGCGCCGGATGGCCGCACGATCGAGCCCCAACCCGGCGAGTTGGTGGGTGGTGACCACGCCGTGCTGCCGAGCGGCCAGCAGAGCCACTCCAGCATCCGGGTTGGCGCCTTTGCTTCGCATGCCGAAGCTAAGGCGCCAATCCCAGCGAGTACTCCCCCGGCCGAGCCGCGGCAGGCGGCAGCGCCCGCCACCTGACTCGGCACGCCGCTTCAGTGCCGCTTTCCAGGCTGCCGCGCGCGCTTCATTCGGGTTTCCGCCGAGCGCCGTCCCCCTTGCTGCGTGCCCAGGGCCGCGTTCCGCGTGCCTATGATCAGCGCCCATGGCCGCCAGCGCTCAATACAGCGTCACCGTGCGGGTCGAGCTCGATGCTCGCCAGGAGCCCCTGGGCAAGCTGACGGCTGCGATCGCCGAGGCCGGCGGCGCGCTGCAGAGCGTGGACCTGGTGCCGGGGGCGGGCAGCGAGGGCAAGCGGGTGCGGGAGTTCACCGTCGACGCCAACAGCCCCGAGCACTGGGAGAAGATCCTGCGCTCGATCGGGGCGACGCGCGGGGCCCGGGTGCTGGGGTTCACCGATCGCACCTTCGCCATGCACCGCAACGGCAAGATCGAGCAGCACAACAAGTACCCGCTGAAGACCCGCGACGACCTCTCGATGGCCTACACGCCAGGCGTCGCGCGGGTCTGCGAGTACATCGCCGCCGACCGCACCAAGGCGTTCGACTACACGATCAAGGCCAACACCGTGGCCGTGGTCTCAGACGGCTCGGCCGTGCTCGGCCTGGGGGACATCGGGCCCGAGGCGGCGATGCCCGTGATGGAGGGCAAGGCGATGCTGTTCAAGGAGTTCGCGCAGGTCGACGCCTTTCCAGTCTGCCTCTCCACGAACGATCCCGAGGAGATCATCCAGACGGTGAAGCTGATCGCCCCCACCTTCGGGGGCATCAACCTCGAGGACATCTCGGCTCCCCGCTGCTTCGAGATCGAGGAGCGCCTGAAGGAGGAGCTCGACATTCCCGTCTTCCACGACGACCAGCACGGCACCGCTGTCGTCGTCATGGCGGCCCTGTTCAACTCGCTGAAGATCGTTCAGAAGCCGATCGAGGGCCTGAAGGTGCTGGTGCTCGGGATCGGCGCGGCGGGCGTCGCCTGCACGAAGATGATGCAGGAGAGCGGCATCGCCGAAATCATCGGATGCGACCGCAAGGGCGCCATCTCGGTCGACCGCGAGGACTACAAGGACGGCTCGATGAGCGAGATCAAGCGCTGGTTCGCCGAGAACACCAACCCCGAGCGGCTCAGCGGCGGCCCCAACGAGGTGATCGAGGGCTGCGACCTCTTCATCGGCCTCTCCGGCCCGGGACTGCTCGACGCGGAGTCCCTGGGCAAGATGGCCAAGGACCCGATCGTGTTCGCGATGGCGAACCCCACGCCCGAGGTGATGCCCGAGGAGGCCGAGCCCTACGTGCGAATCATGGCCACCGGCCGCTCGGACTACCCGAACCAGATCAACAACGTCCTCTGCTTCCCCGGCGTCTTCCGCGGCGCCCTCGATGCCGGCGCCCCCCGGATCACCGAGGAGATGAAGCTCGCGGCGGCCCGCGGCATCGCCGAGGTCGTGACCGAGGACGACCTCTCCGAGGACTACGTGATCCCGTCGGTCTTCAACCGCGATGTCGCGCCCGCGGTCGCCCGCGCGGTGGTCGAGGAGGCGAAGAGCGCCGGGCTCGCTCGCTTCAGCGACGAGACGGGCACATTCGAGATGGTCGACCCGTCGGCCGACGGGGCGTCGGCCGAGGACGACGCGGCCGCGGCGAGCGACGTCCAGGCGGGCTGAGCGCCCTCACGCAGGTGCCGCGGCGGGCTTCGGGCGCAGCCACGGCGGCGGCTTGACCAACACCCGCGCCGCCCAGAAGAAGCAGAGTGCCCCGACGAGAGTCGTCGAGGTGGCGAGCGAGGCGTTCAGGAGCTCGTTCGTGTCCGGAACGACGTAGGCCGCGACCGCAGAGATCCCGAAGGCGACGGAGCCGACCAGGTTGAGCGTGGCCGAGCGCCGCGCCGGGACCAGCGGTCCCCAGACCGCGATCTCGGCGAGCACGCTGGAGATCAGGAAACAGGCCGACCCGACCGCGTCCGGCGACCAGACCAGCAGGTCGGCCTCGCGCGCGTCGAGGCGTTCGATCATCCCCGTGAAGGTGGTGACGTTGAACGCCAGCGTGCCGGCGAATTGGATTGCCGCGGCCCCCACCTCGGTGCCCCTCCCTCGCGCGGTGCGCAGCTGCTCGAAGGCGGCCGTGGTGAAGAAGAGCGAGCCGACGAAGTACGTGACCGCGACGACGCGGTCGGAGAGATCCGAGGCGCCCGGCAACGAGGCGACCGCGAAACAGGCCGAGCCGATCATGAAGAGGACGCCGATCCGCCGTGCGTCACCCTTGGCCGCCCCCGCCGCAAGCACGGCGGCGGATCCCGCGCTCAACTAGATCCTCGGCCGCTGGACACGCCGGAAGCCTACGCGGGGCTAGGATCCCACCCTCGGATGCGGGTCCTGATCACAGGAGCGACAGGCCTGATCGGCTCGTCGGTCGCCGATGCGCTCCTGGCGCGCGGCGACGAGGTGGTGGGCTTGACGCGCAACGTCGAGAAGGCGCGGCCGAAGAACCCGACCGTCAACTGGCACGCCTGGCATCCGACGACCGAGCGGCCGCCGCCAGAGGCGCTGGAGGGGGTCGACGGCGTCGTCAACCTGATCGGCGAGGAGATCAACCAGCGCCTCACCGACGAGGCGAAGCGGCGGATCCGCGAAAGCCGCGTAACCGCCGCCCGCAACCTGATCCAGGGAATGCAGGTCATGGACGGGAAGCCGAGCGTCTTCATCGGACAGTCCGCCGTCGGCTACTACGGCGATCGCGGCTCCCAGATCGTCGACGAGGAGTCGCAGCCGGGTGAGGGATTCGCCGCGGAGCTGCCCGCCGAGTGGGAGGCGGCCGAACGCGAGGCCGAGAGGCTCGGCATCCGCACGGTGATTCTGCGTACCGGCCTGGTCCTGACCAAGCACGGCGGGCTGATCAAGCAGCTGCTGCTGCCCTTCAAGCTCGGGCTCGGCGGGCCACTCGGAAGCGGCGACCAGTACATGTCCTGGATCCACCTGGACGACGAGGTCGGGATCATCCTCTGGGCCCTGGAAAACGAGCAGGTCAGCGGCGTCGTCAACTCGACCGCTCCCAACCCGGTCACCAACAAGGAGTTTTCGAAGGCGTTCGGCCGCGTGCTCGGGCGCCCCACGGTGATCCCGACGCCGAAGTTCGCGGTCGCCGCGCTGCGCGGGCACGAGCTCGCGGACACGGTCTTCGGCGGCGTACGGGTGCTGCCGCGCCGCGCGACCGACCTGGGGTACGAGTTCCGGTATACCGACATAGAGCCCGCGATGGAGGCTGCGCTGGGATGAAGCTCGAAGGCGTCCACCACATCACCGCGATCACCGGCAAGGCCCAGCAGAACGTCGACTTCTACGCAGGCACCCTGGGCCTGCGGATGGTGAAGAAGACGGTCAACCAGGACGACCCCACCGTCTACCACCTCTTCTACGCCGACGAGCAGGGCGACGCCGGCTCGGACATCACCTTCTTCGAGTACCCCGGCGCTCTCCCGGGGCGTGCGGGCGCCGGAATGATCCACACCGTCGGCTGGCGGGTCGCCTCGGAGGAGGCGCTGGACTTCTGGAAGCAGCGGCTCGAGGACGCGGGCTTCGAGGCCGAGCGCGGCGAGGGAACGCTCCGCTTCGCCGACCCGGAGGGCCTGGCCCACGAGCTGCGCGTCTCGACCGTCCCCGACCAGCCCCTGATCGCCGACCACCCCGAGGTCCCGAAGGAGGTCGCGCTGCAGGGATTCGACGGCGCCCGCGCCTACTCGGTCAATCCCGACGCCAGCCGCAAGCTGCTGGAGGAGGCGCTCGACTTCGAGCCGAGGGACGATGGCTGGGAGGCCCGCGGCGACAGCCGCGGCGGGCTCTGGGCCTACGACGAGCCCCCGGCCGAGCCTGGCATCCCCGGCGCGGGCACCGTCCACCACATCGCCTGGGCGTCGCAGATCGACGAGCACGAGGCGTGGCGCGAGCGGGTGATGGAGGGCGGCGCCCAGCCGACCCCGGTGATCGACCGCTTCTACTTTCGCTCGATCTACTTCCGCGAGCCCAGCGGGGTCCTGTTCGAGATCGCCACCCTGGGCCCGGGCTTCACCGCGGACGAGCCCCTGGAGACGCTGGGCGAGAAGCTGTCGCTGCCGCCCGACTATGAGCCGCTGCGCGAGCGGATCGAGGCGACGGTGACCCCGATCACCAACCCCCGCGTCGCCGCCCGCCAGCGCTAGCCCGCATGGAGCTGGGCGTCAGGCGGGAGGTTGACCTTCCCCATCTGGTCCGCGAGCCCGCCGGCGAGCCCGAGGGCGCGATCGTGCTGCTGCACGGCCGCGCCACCAGCGAGGCGGACCTGCACCCCCTGCTCGACGCCCTCGACCCAGAGCGCCGGCTGCTGGGCCTGACGCCGGGCGCACCCCTGGTCGGAATCCCGCCCGGCGGACGCCACTGGTACGTGATCGAGGAGGTCGGCCGGCCCGACGTCGAGACCTTCGTGGAGAGCATGTCCCAGACTGCCGACTTCGTCGAGGACCTCCTGCGGCAGCGAGGCATCGCCTGGGAGGACACGATCGTCGGCGGCTTCAGCCAGGGAGGGGCCGTCGCCCTCGCCCTCGCGCTGGGCACCGGACGGCCACGGCCGGCGGGCATCCTCGCGATGAGCTGCTTCCTGCCGATGGTGCGCGGCTGGCGCATCGACGTGCGCGCGAAGCGCGGGACCCCCGCGTACCTGAGCCACGGCACCTACGACAACATCATCCCGGTCGGCTTCGGCCGCCGCGTCCGCGACGAGCTCGTGGAGGGCGGGCTCGAGGTGATCTACCGCGAGACCCGCGTGCAGCACCAGATCGACCCCGAGCTGCTGCCCGAGATGCGCGCCTGGGTCCTGGCAAAGACCGGCGGCCCGGACCCCGTCCGCGACGGGCCGAAGTCCCAGATCTGACAACCGCCTACCCGCTTGGGCAGACAACCCCGTCCGGCACCAGCGTTCCTCGCACCGTGTAGCGCTGCACGGTGCACAGCGTCGTGTCGCCGTCGGGCGTAATCGAGTAACTCCCCAGGATCGACACCGGGTGGTCCGAGTCGAGCACCTGGTCGGCAACGGAGGCCCGAAAGCCGTCCTGGAGATCGGCCGCCGCGATCGCTTCCAGGATCACCCGCATCGCCTCGAAGCCGTAGACGGCGTACGGACCCGGCCGGCGACCGATGCGCTTGCGGAAGTCAGCCGGGAAGGAGCCGGAGGGCAGCCGACTCGGCTCGCGGGTGCCCGAGACGACTCGACCAGTGTCGGCGATGGTCAGGAGGCCCGGCCCGACGGGTCCTGCTCCGGCCACGAACTCCGCGAGTAGTTCCGCGTCCTTCGCCTGATCCGGATCGATCACCTCCACGCCGGATTCCTCAGCATCCGTCGTGAACTCCTCCAACATCAAGTCACCGAACGGCCCGCCGGCCGATCGGCCGAGCACCGGCCCCACCCCGTTCGCCCACTGAGCAAGGGCCCTTGCCTGAACCGCATCGTCCGGGACGACCCTGGCGAAGGTGACCTCGCCCGAGGGCCGGTAGCGAGCAGGCGAGTCGGGATAACCCTCGGCAGGTTGCGTCAGATCCACTGCGCTTGCGCCCGGCGAGACCTGGACGATGCCCGCATCGTTGGTGATGGGGAGGGAAGCCCGCGTCGGCTGCGAGTCGAGCTCGCCGATGTAGGCGGCTGTGCTTGAGTCCTGGACGGCGCGGCGCGCGTTGCGGCCGACGGCCGCCGGGTCCCAGCGGTGGACGGGGTTGGCGTCATCGAGGTATTTGGCCTGAACCTCCAGGTCGCCCGCGCGGCCGTCGGCCTTCATCAGCGCCAGCCGCGCGCCGTCGGCGGCATCCCGCCCGTCGGGCGACGCCGGGCCGCTCAGCGGCATGCTCACGTACACGGTCACGGGTCCCTCCACCGCCGACTCGTCGGTCGAGCAGCCCCCAAGCGCGAGCACAACGACGGGTAGGCCCGCGGCCAGCCGCCTGCCTAGCCGTCCCCTAACCGAAGAACACCTCCGCCTCGCCGTAGAGCGACTCCGGCACCAGCTTCAGCTCGGCGACCGCCTCCGCCAGGTCGACCAGGATGACGTCGGTGGCGCGCAGGGCGGTCATCTTGCCCCACTCCCCCGCGTCGGCGGCATCGATCGCGTGCAGGCCGAAGCGGGTGGCGAGGACCCGGTCGAAGGCCGTTGGCGTGCCGCCGCGCTGGACATGGCCGAGGACCGTCGCCCGAGCCTCATGGCCGGTCCGCTTTTCGATCTCGCCCTCGAGCCACTGCGCGATGCCGCCGAGGCGAACGTGGCCGAAGGCGTCCGTCGGGGCGCCGTCCAGTTCGGGGACGCCCCCGACCGGCTTCGCGCCCTCGGCGACGACGATGATCGGGGAGTACTGGCTCTCGTACCGCCGCTCGATGTACTCGCACACCTTCTCGATGTCGAACTCGAGCTCGGGGATCAGGATCACGTTGGCGCCGCCCGCGACCCCCGCGTGGAAGGCGATCCATCCCGCGTGGCGGCCCATCACCTCGACGATCAGGGCCCGGTTGTGGGACTCGGCGGTGGTGTGCAGCCGGTCGATCGCCTCCATCGCGATGTTGACCGCGGTGTCGAACCCGAAGGTGTAGTCGGTCGCGCCCAGGTCGTTGTCGATCGTCTTCGGGACGCCGACCGTCTTCACGCCCTCGTCGCCCAGCCTCTTCGCGACGCCCAGGGTGTCCTCGCCGCCGATCGCGATCAGGCCGTCCACGCCGTCGGCCTCCAGCGTGGCCGCGACGCGATCCGGGCCGTCGTCGTCGTTGAAGGGGTTGGTCCGCGAGGAGCCGAGAATCGTGCCCCCGCGCGGGAGGATGCCCCGTACCTCGGGCACCCCCAGGGGGCGACTGTCCTCCTCCAGCGGGCCGCGCCAGCCGTCGCGGTAGCCGACGAACTCGTGCCCGTATTGGCCCACCCCCTTGCGCACGATCGCCCGGATCACCGCGTTTAGGCCGGGGCAGTCACCCCCGCCGGTGAGGACGCCGATGCGCATCCTCAGAAGCTACCGAGAGCCGGACGGGGCTAGGGCCGGGTTGCCCAGTCGATGATCGGCTTCGAGTACTTCAGCAGCGCGCCCGTGAAGACGCCGCCCAGGAAGAGCAGGGCGCAGACGGGGCCCGCGATGTTGAACGCGTACGCGATCACCATCACGCAGGCGCCGAGCACGGTGAAGACCAGCAGCGTCATCGCCGGGCATCCTAACGCCGGGGTTCCCGGACGGCGCTATAGAGCGACGATCGCATCGATTTCGACCAGCGCCCCTTTGGGCAGCGCGGCCACGCCGACGGCGGCGCGGGCGGGCGGGTCGTTCGGGAAGAACCCGGCGTAGGCCTCGTTGATCTCGGCGAACTTGTCGAGCTGGGTTGTGTAGATGGTCAGGCGGACCGCCTCGCCGAGCTTCGTCCCCGCCGCCACGCAGACGGCCTCGAGGTTCGTGAGGCACTGGGTCGTCTGCTCGGCGGCGCTCTCGCCGACGATCTCCCCCGAGTCGGGGTCCAGCGGGACCTGTCCCGAGCAGAACAGCAGCCCACCGGAGGCGACCGCGTGGTTGTAGGGACCGATCGCCTCCGGGGCGCTCTCGGCATCAATCGTCTTGCGGTCGCTCATCCGTCGCTCCCCTTGCTCGTGTGTTGGCGGGTGACCGCGTAGCCGCGGTCGTTGAGATCGTCGATCACCTGTCCGGTGTGCTCGGGGTCGCGGGTGTCGAGGATCAGCTCGACCCCCGTCTCGGCGACATGGAGGTCAACGACCTCGCGCACGTGCCTGACGTCCACGACGCTGGCCCCAGTGGCCCCGACGGCCTCGAGCAACCGCGCCAGCGAGCCGGGCCGGTCCGAGATCGTCGTGAACAGGACCGCGCCGCGGCCGTGACGGGAGCCGCTGCGACGCGCGATCGCAGCCAGCAAGCTCTCGTCGACGTTGCCGCCCGAGAGCACGACCGCCGTGGAGCCCGTGGACGCGGGTTGCTCGCGGCCGGCCGCGAGCGCGGCCACACCCACGGCACCGGCACCCTCGACCACCAGCTTCGCCTCGCCCAGCAGCTCGGCCATGGCGTCGCCAACCTGGTCATCGGAGACGACCACGATCCGGTCGAGCCAGCGCGCGATCAGCGGCATCGTCACCACGCCCGGCCGCTTCACGGCGATCCCGTCGGCGACCGTGGCCGCGGGCGCCACGGTGGTCGGCTCGCCCCGCTCAAGCGACGCCGGGTAGGGCGCGCACGCCTCGGCCTGGACCCCCACGACCTCGACCTCGGGCCGCGCGGACTTGACGGCGATCGCGATCCCGCTCGCGAGGCCGCCCCCACCCAGCGGCACCACCACCTTGGCCAGGTCGGGAACATCCTCCAGCAGCTCCAGGCCGATCCCGGCCTGGCCCGTGACGACCTTGGGGTCGTCGAAGGGGTGAACGAGCGTCAGCCCGTCGGCCTCCGCGCGCTCCTTGGCCAGCGACACGCAGTCGTCGACGGTGCCCTTGCACCGAGTCAGGTCCGCCCCCAGCCGGGCCGCGGGCTCGGTCTTCGAGATCGGGGCGTCCTCGGGGACGAACAGCTCGCATGGGATCCCGTGCCTCTTCGCAGCCCAGGCCAGCGCGCGGCCGTGGTTGCCCGCGGTGCCGGCGACCACGCCGCGGGCGCACTCCGGGCCGAGCGAGGCCAGCTTGACGCTGACCCCCCGCGCCTTGAAGGAGCCCGTCCGCTGCAGGTTCTCGGCCTTGAGCGCGATGCGCCCGCCCAGCATCTCGTCGATCGCAGGCAGGCGGAGCGTCGGGGTGCGAATCACGTCGGCGGCGATGGCGGCGTGCGCGGCGGCGATCTCCTCCCCACTGATCTCGCTCCCCACTGCCAAGGCCTATTTCCCCGCCAGCGCCTCTCGCGCTTCTCTTAGAAACCCGGTGACGGCATCGGCCGCGGCCTCGGCGTCGGGCGCGTCCTGGACCTCGCGGACCAGGCGGCTGCCGACGATGACGCCGTCGGCATCCGCGCCGACGGCGGCAACCTGCTCTGCAGTCGAGATGCCGAAGCCGACCGCGACCGGGACCTCCGACTCCGTCTTCGCGGCCGCCACAAGCTCGGCCAGCTCCGGGGGCAGCCCCGCGCGCTCGCCGGTCACTCCGACGGTCGAGACCAGGTAGACGAACCCCTGCGCCCGGGCGCAGATCTCCTTCCGGCGCTCGGCGGGGGTCGTGGGAGCGATCAGCGGCACCAGCGCCAGCCCCGCGCCGGCGAACGCCTCACGGATCCCCGCGCCCTCTCCCAGCGGCAGGTCGGGGACGATCGCGCCCGCGGCTCCGGCATCGGCCAGGCAGGCCGCGAACTGGGCCTCGCCGGTCGCCAGGATCATGTTCGTGTAGCCCATTACGACCACCGGGACATCGGCCGCGACCTCCTGGCACGCCTCGAGCGCGGTCTCCAGGGTCGCCCCGGCCTCGAGCGCGGCCGTCGCGGCGGCGTGGATCACCGGACCGTCGGCGAGCGGATCGGAGAAGGGAATCCCCAGCTCGACCAGATCAGCGCCCCCGTCGGCGTATGCCCGCGCGACCCGCCGTGCCGTGGCCGCATCGGGGAAGCCGCCCATCATGTACGGCATCAGGGCCGCGCGGCCCTCCTCCCGGGCTGCGGCAAAAGCGCCTCCGATCCGGTCGGTAGCCGCCCCCGGTCGCGCGAGCCGCCCGGAGGGCGGCGAAGACCCAGGGGTGCCGGAGGAGGCGGCCACGGATGTCGATCTAGCTGCCATCGATCTCATGGAGCTTCGCGGTCGCCTCGTCCAGGTCCTTGTCGCCTCGACCCGAGAGGCAGAGGACGTCGTAGCCGTCAGCGCCCGCCTCGTCCTGCAGCAGCCATGCGATCGCGTGACTCGGCTCCAGCGCCGGGATGATCCCCTCCAGGCGGGCGAGCTCGCGGAAGGCGAGGACTGCGTCCGTGTCGGTGACCGCGACGTAGGTGGCGCGGCCGCTGTCGCGCAGGAAGGCGTGCTCGGGGCCGACGCCCGGGTAGTCGAGCCCGGCCGAAACCGAGTGCGCCTCGAGGATCTGCCCCTGTTCGTCGGCGAGCACCGCCGACAGGGCTCCGTGCAGGACACCGGTCGATCCCGCGCTGAGCGCGGCCCCGTGGCGGCCGCTCTCGATCCCCTCGCCCCCGGCCTCGACGCCGATCAGCTCCACGGGGTCGTCGAGGAAGGCGTAGAAGGTCCCGAGCGAGTTGGAGCCGCCGCCGACGCAGGCGATCACGCGCTCGGGCAGGTTTCCCTCGGCCTCGAGGGCCTGCGAGCGGGCCTCCTCGCCGATCACCCGTTGCAGGTCGCGCACCAGGGCGGGATACGGCGCCGGGCCGACCACCGAGCCGATGATGTAGTGGCTGTCCTCGACCGTCGCCACCCAGTCGCGGATCGCGGCGCTGACGGCCTCCTTCAGGGTCCCCGCACCCGCCTCGACGGGCTCGACCTTCGCGCCGAGGAGGTTCATACGGGCGACGTTCGGGGCCTGGCGGCGGATGTCCTCGGTTCCCATGTGGACCACGCACTCCAGGCCCATCAGCGCGCAGGCGGTGGCCGCGGCGACGCCGTGCTGGCCGGCGCCGGTCTCGGCGATGATCCGGGTCTTGCCCATCTTCTTGGCCAGCAGCGCCTGGCCGACCGCGTTGTTGATCTTGTGGGCGCCGGTGTGGGCCAGGTCCTCGCGCTTCAGGTAGACGCGGCGCCCGGCCCGCTCCGAGAGGCGCTCGGCCAGGTACAGCGGCGTCGGGCGGCCGACGAAGTCGCGCAGCAGCACCCCGAGCTCGGATTGGAAGTCCTCATCGACGCGCGCCTGGGCCCAGGCGGCGCTGAGCTCGTCCAGCGCCGCGATCAGGGTCTCGGGCACGAAGCGCCCGCCGTAGGGCCCGAAGCGCTCCTCGACCGGGGTGGCGGGGGCGCTCATCCCACCCGCTCCCGCGCCTGCGCGGCCTCGATGAAGGCCTCGACCTTTGCGTGGTCCTTGCGGCCGGGCTCGGCCTCGACGCCCGTGACGACGTCGACCGCGTAGGGATGGGCGACGGCGATCGCCTCGGCGACGTTCTCGGGCGTCAGCCCGCCCGCCAGCACCATCGGCACCTGCGAGCGGCGGTTCGCGACCAGCTCCCAGTCGAAGCTGGCGCCGGTGCCGCCGTGCTGACCTTTGCGGTAGGTGTCGAACAGGTGGAAGTCGGTCCTGAACGCCTCAGCGGCGGCGACGTCGGCGGCGCTGCGGACCCGGAACGCCTTCATCACCCTGGCGCCCGTGCGCCGGGCGGCCTCGGCGCAATAGGCGGGGCCCTCCTCGCCGTGCAACTGCAGGATGGTGAGCTGCTCGCGCTCGGCCGCCTCGACCACCCCGTCGATCGACGCGTTGACGAACACGCCCGCCACCTCGCAGCGGCGCTTCAGCGCCGCTCCGATCTGCTCCGCGGTGGCGGGATCGACGAAACGCGGGCTCTGGGCGTCGTGGATCAGCCCTATCGCCCAGGCGCCGGCAGAGGCCGCGTGCTCGGCGTCCTCGAGGTTGGTCATTCCGCAGATCTTCACTTGCGTCATCGCTCACAAGGGTCGCAGAAGGGCATAGGCTCCGGTGCGTGAAGCCGACCCAGTCCGGATCGTGGCGGGCTTCGAGGCGACTCGCGTTCTCCGTCCTCTCGCGGATGCGGGGCGGCCACCTGGAACTGATCGAGCCAGACGGCCGCCGCTTCACCTTCGGCGAGCCGGGCTCGGAGCTGAGCGCGACGGTCGAGATCCACTCCCCCGCTTTCTACCGTTCGATGCTGGGAGGCAGCGTCGGCATGGGCGAGTCCTACCGCGACGGCGTCTGGGACACCGACGACCTAGTGGCGCTGAACCGGATCGCCTGCCGCAACCTGCCGCCGCTGGACGCCTGGCGCCGGCGCCTGCAGCCGCTGCTGATGCCTCTCCAGAAGACGCTCTGGCGTGTGCCGCGCAACACCAGGGGCAACTCGCGCAGCCACATCTCGGCCCACTACGACCTCGGCAACGACCTGTTCGCGCTCTACCTCGACGAGTCGATGATGTACTCGAGCGCCTGGTTCCCCAGCCCCGACGCGACGCTCGGCGAGGCCCAGCAGGCGCGGCTGGACCGCATCTGCCGGGCTCTCGAGCTGGGCCCCGAGGACCACCTGCTGGAGATCGGGACCGGCTGGGGCGGCCTCGCCGCCTACGCCGCCTCCCGCTTCGGCTGCCGCGTGACGACGACGACGATCTCGCGCGAGCAGCGCGAGGGCGCGCTGCGCCGCATCGCCGACGCGGGCGTCGAGGACCGGGTCACGGTCCTGCTGGAGGACTACCGCGACCTGCGCGGCCACTACGACAAGCTCGTCTCGATCGAGATGATCGAGGCGGTCGGCTGGCAGTACTTCGATGAGTTCTTCCACCGCTGCTCGGAGCTGCTGACCGACGACGGCCTCTTCTTCCTGCAGGCGATCGTGATCGACGACCGCGTCTACGAGCAGGAGAAGGCGGCGCGCAGCTTCTCCAACGCACTCATCTTCCCCGGCGGCTGCCTGCCCTCGGTGGAGACCATCCAGCGATGCATCGCCGCCGAGACCGACCTCAGCACCGTCGGGCTCGACGACATCAGCGCCCACTACGCCGAGACGCTGAAGATGTGGCGCCAGCGCTTCGTCGCCAACTACGACCTCGCCGCCGAGCTCGGCTACGACGAGCCGTTCCGCCGCCTCTGGACCCTGTGGCTGGCGATGTCGGAGGCCGGCTTCCGCGAGCGCCGCATCCGCGACGTGCAGATGCTGTTCTCGAAGCCGGGCCGGACCCCCTCCCTGGAGGAATCCCGCTCCTTCGCGGACACGCTGGCCGACTGAGGGCTACTGCGGCGAGGGGGCGTCGGCGATCTGCTCGGGGCGGTCGCCGAGTGTGACGGTGACCTCGCGGGTCTCGCCATCGCGGACGACCGTCAGCTGCAGCTCGTCGCCGGGCTGGCCGGCGTTGACCGCCGAGATGATCTCCTCCATGCCGGCGATCGGCTCGCCGTCGAGCTCGGTGATGATGTCGCCGCCGGTGGGCAGCGGCTGGCCGTCGACCGTGGTCTGGCCGGTGGCGCCGCGGATGCCGGCCTCGTCGGCCGGGCCGCCCTCGTAGGCGCGATCGACCAGCACGCCGGTGTCCGTCTGCAGGTCGAGAGCCTCGGCCGCCTCGGCGGTCAGGTCGCCGCCGCTGATGCCGAGATACGCGCGCTCGACGGAGCCGCCGGCCAGCAGCTGGTCTGCGACCTCCTGGGCCGTCTCGATCGGGACGGCGAAGGCGACGCCCTCGTTGCCGCCGCCCTGCGAGGCGATCTGGGAGTTGATGCCGATCACGCGGCCGTAGCCGTCCAGCAGCGGGCCGCCGGAGTTGCCGGGGTTGACCGCCGCGTCGGTCTGAAGCACGTCGCTGATCGAGAAGCCGTTCGGAGCCTGTATCTGGCGCGCCTTGGCCGAGACGATGCCGCTGGTCACGGTCCGGTCGAGGCCGAAGGGGTTGCCGATGGCGACCACGGGATCGCCGACCTCGACCTCGCCCGAGTCGCCCATCTCCAGTGCGGTCAGGTCGTTGTCCTCCTCCACGTCCAGCAGCGCGACGTCGGATGAGGGGTCCATGCCCACGAGCTCGGCGTTGCGGCTCTCGCCGCCCTCGCCGATCTCGACCTCGATCTGGTCGGCGCCCTCGACGACGTGCGCGTTGGTGAGGATGTGGCCCTCGTCGTCGATCACGAAGCCGGTGCCGGTGGCGGCGCCGGCCGACTGCTGGGCCTGGATGAAGACCACGCCCTCCGCGTCGCGCTCGTAGATCTCGTTGACGGTCAGGCCCTTGCCGTCGGGGTCGTTGGCCGGGCGGGGCAGCGCGACCGCGCTGCTGTCGGCGGCGGACTCGTCACCGGCGTCGATCCAGCCGGCCTCGATCGCGATCAGCCCCGCGATCGCGACGACGAGCCCGCCGGCGACAGCCGACGCGAACGGGGAAGTGAGGAATCTCGCCCTGCGCTTCACGCCACTGAGTCTGGGCGAGGCCTCTCAACCGTCGGTAAGCGGTTGCTGAGAGGGGCCTAAGGATCTAGCGCTGCGAAATCGCTCAGGGCAGCAGGTGCTCGCGGGTCGACTCCTCGTCGGCGGTCAGCTCCCGCACCTTGGCCTCGGGGTCGTCGGCCCGCATCAGCGCCTCGCCGATGAGGACGGCGTCCACACCCATCTCCTCCAGCTCCTCCAGGGTCGCGCGCTCGGAGATGCCGCTCTCGGCGACGACCGTGGCGCCGGCGGGGATGTCGGCCATCAGCTCCTTTGTCGTCCCGATGTCCACCGTGAAGTCGTCGAGGTTGCGGTTGTTGATCCCGATCACCTCGGCATCGACCGTCAACGCTCGCTCCAGCTCCTCCTCTCTGTGGACCTCGACGACGGAGTCGAGGTCCAGCCCGCGGGCGGTCTCGTACAGCGACGCGAGCGGCCCGTCCTCGAGAGCGGCGACGATCAGGAGGACCGCGTCAGCCCCGCTGACCGCAGCCTCGTACAGCTGGTACTCGTCGACCACGAAGTCCTTCTGCAGGATCGGGAGCTCGCAGGCCCCGCGGGCGGCCCGGAGGTCGGCCAGGCTGCCGCCGAAGTGCGGCTCGTCGGTCAGCACGGACAGCGCCGCGGCGCCGCCCTCCTCGTACGCGCTCACGATCTCCTCCACCGTGGCGCCCGCGCGGATCTCGCCCGCGCTGGGCGAGCGCCGCTTGAACTCGGCGATCAGCGACAGGCCCGGACGGGTCAGCGCCTCCTTGAACGGCCGCTGGTCCGTCTGCTCACCCAGCTGGCTCTCGAGCCGCTCCAGGGGGACCTCGGCGCTGCGGGCGCGGACGCCCTCGCGCGCGCCGTCGACAAGTTGTTCGATCATGCCCATTCCGTCAGGCCCATGCGGAGTTGACCTTAGCCCGCCAGCTCGGCGCTGCGCGAAATCAGCTTGTCGAGCACGCCCTTCGCGGCGCCCGAGTCGACCGATTCGCGCGCCTTCTCCACCCCTGCGGCGAGGTCGTCGGCGCCGCCCGCGACCAGGATCGCGGCCCCGCCGTTCAGCAGCGCCAGGTCAAGCGGCGGCCCAGGCTCCCCCGCGAGCAGCGACTCGACCACCTTCGCGTTGTCCGCCGGTTCGCCTCCGGCGACCGCCTCGATCGGGGCAGGCGTCAGGCCGACGTCGGAGGCCTCGACGAACCACTCCTCGGTCCGGCCGTCGGCGACCTCGATCACCCGCGTGCGCGAGTTGATGCTGAGCTCGTCCATGCCGTCGTCCGCCGAGACCACCAGCGCCCGCTCGCACCCGAGCCCGATCAGGGCCTCGGCGATCGTCTCCTGGTAGGTGCGGTCCGAGACGCCGAGGAGCTGGCGGCGGGCACCCGCCGGGTTTGTCAGCGGGCCGAGGAAGTTGAAGATCGTCCGCACGGCCAGCTCCTTGCGAACGGGGACGACGTGCTTGGTCGCGGCGTGGTGCTTGGGGGCGAACATGAAGCCGAAGCCGATCTCTTCGATGCACGTCGCCACCTGCTCGGGCGTGAGCTCGATCTTGACGCCGAGCGCCTCGAGCAGGTCGGCCGAGCCGCACCTGCTGGTCGCCGAGCGGTTGCCGTGCTTGGCCACCCGGCAGCCCGCCCCGGCGGCGATCAGCGCCGCGGTGGTCGAGACGTTGTAGGTCGTCGGGCCGCCTCCGGTGCCGGCCGTGTCGACCAGGCCCTCCGGGTCGACCTCGACCTCCGCCGCCAGGTCGCGCATCGTCCGCGCCAGGCCGACGAGCTCCGGGACCGTCTCGCCCTTGGCGCGCAGGGCGATCAGGAAGGCGGCGGTCTGGGCCTCGCCGCCGCGTCCCTCCATGATCTCGGCCAGCACCGCGGAGGTGTGATCGGCGGTCAGGTGGGAGCCCTCGCAGAGCTCCTCGATGGCGCGGGTGAGAATGTCGTTCGGCATCGGCGCGGCGGCGCGGGGCGCCCGGTCAGTCCTCGAGGAAGTTTTCCAGCAGGTGCTTCCCCTGCGGGGTCAGCACCGACTCGGGGTGGAACTGCACACCCTCGGCGGGCAGCTCGCGGTGGCGGGCCCCCATCACGACGTCGCCGTGCGTCGCGGTCACCTCGAGCTCGTCGGGCAGGTCCGGGTCGGCGATCAGCGAGTGGTAGCGGCCGGCGACGAACGGGCTGGGCAGCCCCTCGTAGATCGTCTTGCCGTCGTGCTCGACCTCGGCGTCCTTGCCGTGGATCGGGTCGCCGACGAACACCTTTCCGCCGAACGCCTCGACCATCGCCTGGTGGCCGAGGCAGACCCCGAGCAGCGGGATGCCCGCCTCAGGGAAGCGCCGGGTCGCCTCGACCGAGGTGCCCGCCTCGGCCGGCGTGCAGGGCCCCGGCGAGACGACGAGCCGGTCCGGCTCGCGCGCGAGGAGCTCGTCCACGGTCTCGACGTCGTTCCGCACCACCTCGACCTCGGCCCCGAGCTCCCCCAGGTACTGGACGAGGTTGTAGGTGAAGGAGTCGTAGTTGTCGAGGACCAGGACCCGCTTGCCGTTGCCGTTGCGCTCGCTCATGGCCACTCCGGCTGCTCGGCGGCGAGCTCGATCGCGCGGAAGACCGCCTTCGCCTTGTTGACGGACTCGTTGTACTCGTAGGCCGGCTGGGCGTCGGCGACGGTGCCTCCTCCGGCCTGGACGTGGGCGACTCCGTCCTTGACGATCGCGGTGCGGATGTGGATCGCGGTGTCCAGGTCGCCCGTGTAGGAGAGGTAGCCGATCGCGCCGCCGTAGGAGCCCCGCTTGACGGGCTCGAGCTCGTCGATGATCTCCATCGCCCGGACCTTGGGGGCGCCCGAGAGGGTGCCCGCGGGGAGGGTCGCCCGCAGCACGTCCATCGGCCCGAACTCGGGGCGCAGCTTGCCGCTGACGTGGCTGACGATGTGGAGCACGTGGGAGTAGGTCTCGACGATCATCAGCTCGTCGACCTTGACCGAGCCGTACTCGCTGACGCGGCCGAGGTCGTTGCGGCCGAGGTCGACCAGCATCACGTGCTCGGCGCGCTCCTTGGGATCGGCGAGCAGGCGCTCGGCGCGGCGGCGGTCCTCCTCGTCGTCGCCCGACCGCGGGTAGGTGCCCGCGATCGGACGCGCCTCGACGCGATCGCCGGTGACCTTGACGAGCGGCTCGGGGACGCTCCCGCGACCTCGAAGTCGCCGAAGTCCAGGAAGTACATGTAGGGCGAGGGGTTGACCACCCGCAGGCCGCGGTAGATCGAGAAGCCCTCGACCGGAGAGTCGGCGCTGAAGCGCTGCGAGGGGACCACCTGGAAGGCGTCGCCGGCGTGCACGTACTCGACGATGCGGGCGACAGTCGCCTCGAACTGCTCGCGGCTCATGTTGGGCTCCCAGTCGATCTCATCGGACACGGCTGAGGCTTCGGTGCTCGGCACCGGCTCGCGCAGCCGCTCGCGCATCCAGGCGATCGTCTCGGCCGCCTTCTCGTAGGCCTGCTCGATGCCGCCGTCCTCGACGAAGGCGTTGACGATCAGCGAGACCTCGTGCTGCTGGTGATCGAAGGCGATCAGTACGTCGCTGATCATCAGCGCCATGTCGGGCAGGCCGATCGTGTCGGGATTGGGCTCGCCCAGGGTGGTCTCGACTGTCCGCACGAGGTCGTAGCCGAACACGCCGACGGCCCCGCCGGAGAACGGCGGCAGCCGCTCGGGCTCGGCGATCACGTAGCGGTCCAGGTACTCGGCGACGGCCGCGTAGGGATCGGAGACATCGCTGGTCCGGTCGGGCGGGCCCTCGGGCCCGACTCCCCCGTCCCACTCGCTGAGCACGCCGTCGCTCCAGCGCAGGATCGAGCGGGGCCGGAAGCCCAGGAAGGACCAGCGGCCCAGGCGGCCCTGCTCGGCCGACTCGAGCAGGAAGGAGGGACCCTCCCCGCGCAGCTTCAGGAACGCGCTCACGGGCGTCTCGGTGTCGTCGACGAAGGTGAAGCGGACCGGGATCACGTTCGCGTCCTTCGCCAGCTCGCGGGCGCGGTCGAGGTCGGGCTCCAGCCCCGGCAGCGGGGCGGTCGCCGTGCTCACTTGCGGCGCCCGTTGAGGATCTGAAGGACCTCGGCCATCGAGACCCCGCGCGAGAGCAGCAGCACCGCGAGGTGATAGACGACGTCGGCGCCCTCCTCGGCCACCCGCTCCTCGGACTCCGAGGACACGGCCTTGGCCACCTCGCGAGCCTCCTCGCGGACCTTGGAACCGGCCAGTGAGGGATCCTCGAGCAGCTCGACGGTGTAGCTGCCCGCGGGGCGCTCGCGCTTGCGAGCGAGCAGGGTGCGCTCGAGCTCGGCCAGGGCCTCGAAGGGAACGGGGACCGGCTCGCCGGCGGCGGGCGGCCCGTCGACCTCGGAGGAGGCGGTGCCCTCGAGGTCGCGGTAGAAGCAGGATCGCTGTCCGGTGTGGCACGCCGGTCCCGCGGGCTCGACCAGGGCGACCACCGCGTCGCCGTCGCAGTCGTAGCGCAGCTGGGTGACCCGCTGGATGTTGCCCGAGGTCGCGCCCTTGTGCCAGATCTCGTCGCGGCTGCGGCTGTAGAGGTGCATCTCGCCGGTCTCGAGGGTCAGCCTCAGGGCCTCCTCGTTCATGTAGGCGAGCGTCAGCACCTCGCCGCTGCGCGAGTCCTGGATCACGCAGGGTGTGAGGCCGCGCTCGTCAAAGCGCACCCTCGCGGCGTTCTCCTTCGTTTGACCGACCATCGGGCGATTGTACGAACCGCCCGCCGGTCCGCCTGAAGGCGGAGCTTCAGGCCCTGGGCGGCGCTACTCCGCTTCGGGCTCCTCGGCCTCGTCGCCGCCCTCGTCCTCGTCGCCGGCCTCGGCGTCGGTCTCCTCTTCGGCCTCGGCGCTGGGATCCTCGACCGCGTCCTCCTCGGCCCCGTGCTCGGCCTCGGTCTCGCGGGTCTCCTCCTGAAGCTGCACCTCCGCGGCTACCGCGGGGTCAACGTCCTGATTCGGCTCGTCGACGCCCTCCAGTCCCACGGCCTCGGCGGACTGCACCGGCATCGGGCCTGCGCCCTCGCGCTCGTACTCGTTCTCCGGGGTCATATCTTCTCCTTGGACGGGGATGTGCCTGACGCTCTCGATCATCGCTAGCGCGACCGCCCCTCCGGTGAACGGGCCGTGAAGGTCCTACTGCTTCTGGACGTCCTTGCCGGCGCCGCCCTTGAGCTTGTCCTTGCCCTTGCCGCCGATCAGCTTGTCCTTGCCGGCCTGGCCGAGCAGTTTGTCCCGGCCGGCCCCGCCCTTCAGGGTGTCCTTGCCAGCGCCGCCGCAGGCGATGTCGTTGCCGGCTAGGCCCTTGACCACGTCCTTGCCACCCAGCGTCGAGATCACGTCGGGGAACTTAGAGCCAGTGACCACTTCGGGCGCGTCGGTGCCGACGATCGTCGGGGTTAGGCCCGCGCATAGGTCGGGCTCGATCACGAGGTCCCCAGGGAAGACCAGCCCGGGCGCCTCCGAGAAGAGCGTGGCGGAGTTGGAGGCGAACGGAGTCGTGTGGATCCGCTCGTTGGCCGTCAGCATCAACTGCCCCGACCTCATCAGGGCCAGCCCCCGGGGCTCGAACCCGGGATCGATCTGGGCGGTCTCACCACTGGTGAGGTCACGGCGGAAAACGAGGTTGGCGTTGCGCGAGACGAAGAAGAGGTGGCGCTCGTCGGCCGACAGCGTCAGTGCGTCGGGGAAGTCCACCGTGTTCTCGATGACGGGGGTGAGCACGCCCCCGGACAGCTTCAGCAGGTCATCGCCCGCCTGCGTGGTGATGAAGATGTCGCCGTTGCGCATCACGGCCAGCGATCCGTAGTCGCTACCGGGACCGTCGAAGAGCGGCGTCACGGCCTTGGTCACCCGATCGACGACGAGCACATCATTCTGCGCGCGGTCGAGCGCGAGTAGGCGCCCCTGGGCGTCGAACGCGACGTCCTCGGCGATGCGTCCCGGACCAAGCTCCGCGAACAGCGCCATGGTCGCGGTCGCGGTGTCGATCCGCCAGATACGCCCGCTCTGCGCGCCGACGTAGAGGCCACCGTCCGGCCCCATGGTCAATCCCCCGGTCTCGCCGAGTCCCGGGTCGGTGATGGCGAGCGCGGAGTTGCCCCCGGTGGGCGGCAGCTTCCAGACCACCCGTGGGTCGAAGTCCGGGGTGTAGACGTCGCCCGGCGCCGCAGCGGCCGAAGGTGCGTGGGCCGCCGCGAGCATCGCCCCGGCCGCCAAAGCTGCAGCCGCTCTCCTTCCCTTCACGGCCTGAACCTACTCGATACCCAGCCGGTCCAGCAAGCCGTCGTCCTTGCGCCAGCGGCGGCGCACGCGAACCTGGAGGTCGAGGAAGACCTTCGTGCCCAACTCGCGCTCGAGCTCGGCGCGGGCCGCGGTGCCGATCTCCTTGATGCGGCTGCCGCCGGAGCCGATCAGGATTGCCTTCTGCGAGCGGGTCTCGGCCCAGATGTGGGCGCGCACCTCCGTGAGCCCGTCCTCGCCGTCCGCGACCTCGTCGATCTCGACCTCGACCGCGTGCGGCAGCTCCTCGCGCGCGCGGTGCAGCACCTGCTCGCGGATCAGCTCGGCGAGCTGGACCTCGCTCGGCAGGTCGGATCGCTGCTCGGGCGGGAACTGGAAGGGGCCCTCGGGGATCAGCTCGGCCAGATGCTCGACCAGTGGCTCGAGCCCCTCCCCCGTCTTGGCGCTGAGCGGAAACACCTCGTCGACGCCGTCCAGCTCCGCGGCGGCCGAGAGCACGGCGGCCATCTCCGCGTTGTTGATGCGGTCGGCCTTGTTGACGACGCAGACGACGGGGGTGGCGGCGTTCGCGGACAGCAGCGCCTTGGAGATGAAGCGGTCGCCGGGCCCGACGCCCTCGGCGCCGTTGACCACGAACAGGACAGCGTCGGAGTCCGCAATCTCGCGCTCGACGCGGCGCTGCATGCGCTCGGTGAGGGCGTCGCGCGGGCGCTGCACACCGGGGAGGTCGGTCATCACCAGCTGCCAGCCGGCGGCCGTGTCGGTGGCGACACCGCGGATCGCGCGGCGGGTTGTCTGCGGCCGCTCGGAGACGATCGCGACGTGGGCGCCGACGATCGCGTTGACCAGGGTCGACTTGCCCGCGTTGGGCCGGCCGGCGAGCCCGACGAACCCGGCCCGGGTCACTTCAGGGACTGCATGACTTGCTCCTGCAGCTTCAGCATCTCGCCGTCATCGCTCTCGTGGTCGTAGCCGCAGAGGTGGAGGGTGCCGTGGACGGCGGCCTCAACCACGTCGGAGGCCTGCTCGGGGCAGACGAAGACGTCCCCGAGCTCCCGCGGGCCCGTCTCGCCGGGCTGCTCGTCGATCGGGAACGCGAGCACGTCGGTGGCCTCGTCCACCCCGCGGTGCGCGTAGTTCAGGGTCCGCATCTTGCCCTCGCCGACCAGCTCGATCGCGATGTGCCCGTTGCGGACGCCGGCGGCGTCGAGCGCGGCGCCCACCGGCGAACGCAACTCGGCCGGGACGTCGGAGAGATCCAACGACCTCAGTCCTGGCTGCGCTCGGAATGCTCGCCGTACGCGGCGACGATGCGCTGGACCAGCTTGTGGCGGACCACGTCCTCGCCGCCGAAGCGGATGAAGCTGATGTCCTGCACCTTGTCGAGGATCTCGCCCACCTCGACCAGCCCCGAGCGCGCTCCCTTCTCGAGGTCGATCTGCGTGATGTCGCCGGTGACGACCATCCTCGACCCGAAGCCGAGCCGGGTAAGGAACATCTTCATCTGCTCGGGGCTCGTATTCTGGGCCTCGTCGAGGATGATGAACGAGTCGTTGAGGCTCCTGCCCCGCATGAAGGCCAGCGGCGCCACCTCGATCGTGCCGCGCTCGAAGTAGGCGTTGACTTTCTCGGGGTCGAGCATGTCGTAGAGAGCGTCGAACAGCGGCCGCAGGTAGGGGTCGACCTTGGCCTGCAGGTCGCCCGGCAGGAAGCCGAGCCGCTCGCCGGCCTCGACCGCGGGGCGGGTGAGGATCACGCGCTGCACCTCGCCGCGCGAGAGCGCCGCGGCGGCCATCGCCACGGCCAGGAAGGTCTTGCCGGTGCCCGCGGGGCCGATGCCGAAGGTGATCGTGTGGTTGCGGATCGAGTCCACGTAGCTCTTCTGGTTGACCGTCTTCGGCGCCACCCGCGTGTTGCGGTGCTGCCAGACGACGTCCTCGAGGATCTCGGCGGGGCTCTGCCTCGCGTCCAGCGCCCCGGTGACCGCCTCGATCGTCCCCGGGGCGATCTGATGGCCCTGCTCGATCAGGTCCACGATCTCGCCGACGACGGTCTCGGCCGTGCGCACATCGCCGGCCTCGCCGTCCAGGGTGAGCACGTTGCCGCGCAGGTAGAGCTCGCAGCCCAGGTGGCCCTCGAGCGTGCGCAGAACCGCGTCCTCGGAGCCGGCCAGCTCAGCGGCCACGGTGTTGTCGATGGTCAGCTGCCTACGAGCCAAGCTTCTGCTTTACCGCCCCGCTGACCCGCTTGCCGTCGGCGCGGCCGCCGACATTCGGCATCAGGGCCTTCATCACGTTGCCCCATGTCCTTGGGCTCGGTTGCGCCGGACTCCTCCACCGCCGAGGCGACGAGCTCGTCCAGCTCCTCGTCGGAGAGCTGCGCGGGCAGGTAGCCCTCGATCAGCTTCGCCTCGTTCTCCTCGGTGCCGGCAGCGTCATCCCGCCCGCCCTCGCGCAGCGCCTCGGCCGCGTCCAGGCGGCGCTTGCGCTCGCGCTGGAGCGCGGCGACCTCGTCGTCCTTGCCCTCCTTCGCCTCCTGCTGGAGGGCGTTGACGATCATGCGCAGCTGGCCGACCTTGTCCTTCTCGCCGGCCTTCATCGCCGTCTTGACGTCGTCCTGCACCCGTTCAAGGATTGTCATGGCCTAAGCCTAGCCGGGAGGGTGGGCCGATCCATTCCGCTCCACACCCGCCGCGCGCAGGATCATCCGCAGCGGCGCCTCAGGCCCCGGCCACGCCTGGCGCAGCATCTCGGCGTCCGCTCCGCCGGCCAGCAGGCGCAGCGCGAGCGCCAGCAGCACCGCGTCATCGGCCACCCCGATCACGGGCAGGAAGTCGGGGATGAGGTCGATCGGAAGGGCGAGGTAGGCGAGCACGAGCCACAGTCCCGCGCGCCTGGGCAGCGCGATACGGCGGTCTCGCGCGAGCCTGCCGACCAGGACCAGGCAGTCCGGGATGAAGCCCGCCACAGCGCGTGCATCCTCACGGCGGCCCGCGGCGAGAAAGGCGGCGACTGTGACCGCGTAGAGGCCGACCGAGATCAGCAGCAGCCCCCAGGGCCAGAGGTCGATCGCGACGCCGCTGCCGTCGCCGCCCGGCTCGAGGTCGTCGGCCGTCAGGGCAGCTCCACCAGCTCCACCTCACCCAGCGGCATCTGGAGGAAGCGGGTACCGAGCTCGCGAAAGGCGTTCGGGTCCCCGGTGCAGAGGAAGCGGTACGCGCCCTCCTCCCTGCCGGGGGTCTCCAGCCCGCGCTCGGCCAGGGCGCGCTGGACGGTGGCCGCGATCGCGTGGCCGGCGCTGATCAGGCGCACGTCGCGCCCCAGCGAGCGCTGCAGCATCGGCCTCACCAGCGGGTAGTGGGTGCAGCCGAGCACGACGGTGTCGACCTCGGCGCGCTTCAGCGGCGCGCAGTAGCTGCGGACCATCTCGACCACGTCGTCGGAGAAGGGGAAGCCGCGCTGGATCACAGCGGCCAGCGCGGGCGCCTCGACCTCGGTGATCGTCAGCGCTCGGTGCTGGCGGGCGAGCGCGTTGCGGTAGGCGCCGCTGCGCACGGTCGCGGGCGTCGCCAGCACGCCGACGTTCCCGCTCTCGGTGACCGCGGCGGCGATCTCGGCCTCGGGCTCGATCACCGCCACGACCTCGACGCCCGCCTCCGCCGCCACCTCCCTCGCCGCCTCCAGGCCCGCCGAGGTCGCCGAGTTGCAGGCGATCACCAGCAGCTTCGCCCCGCGGCCCAGCAGGTAGCGGGAGACCTGCTCGACGTGCGAGCTCAGCTCCTCGGCGCTGCGCGCTCCGTATGGGAAGCGGGCGTCGTCGCCCAGGTAGACGAAGTCCTCCTCGGGCAGCGAGACCAGGCACTCGTGCAGCACGGTCAGCCCGCCGACACCGGAGTCGAAGACGGCGATCGGGAAGGCTCCGCGCCCACGCCGAAGCGGAAGCCGTCCCGGGTTGCGGCCGCTTGAGGGCCAGCAAGTCAGCGAAATCTCTTCCGCTCGAAGCAGCATGGCCGCCCAATCGCCTTCGACTCGGCGCTCGTCGACCTCGAGCCCCGCGGCGGCCAGTGCGGCGGACACCTCATCGGTCTCCTCGACCAGCATCCCGGAGCAGACCAGGGTTCGCGGGCTCTCGCCCCTCTCGGCCAGCTGCCGGGCGCAGTCGCGCACGAGGTTTCCGGTCAGGTTCGATATCACGGTCGGCGCGATCGGCAGGGGGTCCTCGCGGACATCGACCTTCGACAGCTCCAGCTCGACGCCGTTGACCTCGGCGTTGGCGGCGGCGGCCTCCAACGCGGCGGGCTCGCGGTCGCAGGCGGTGATCGGTCCCCACCCGAGCTTTCCCGCGGCGATGGCGAGCACGCCCGAGCCCGTTCCCCAGTCCGCGAGCGGGCCCGATGCCTCGCCCGCCTGCTCCAGCACCAGCAGCAGCGCCAGGGAGAGCCTCGTCGTCGGATGCCCACCGGTGCCGAAGGCGCGCCCCGGGTCCACGACCACGTCGAGCAGCCCGTCCGTCGGCTCCCACCATGAGGGCCGGACCCCGATGCGCCCGCCGACCACGATCGGCTTGTGGAAGTCCGCCCAGCGGTCGGCCCAGTCGTCGGGAACGGTGGTCGTGGTCACCTCGACCAGCCCGCCGCCCGCCGCCGCCTGCAGCTCGCCGACGTCGGGGACCTCGCCCGGCGGGCCGTAGATCGCGAACTCGATCCAATCCGGGCCCCGTTCCTCCTCCACCCCGTTCGGGGCCAGCTCCAGCAGGTTGGCGAGCACGGGCTCGGCGTATTCGGGCCGGCAGCGGACCGCCAGCCGGATCACTTGCGCTTGCGCGCCGGCGCCCCCTGCTCGGGCGCGAGGCTCTCGTCGAGGCGCTTGACGAGATCCTGTTCGGAGCGGCTCAGCTTCCTCGGCACCACCACCTCGAAGACCACGTGCAGGTCGCCGCGGCCCTTGCCCCGCAGCGGGGGCAGGCCCTCGCCCTTGAGCGTGGCGATGTCGCCGTGCTGGACCCCGGCGGGGACCTTGACATCGTCCTCGCCCTCGATCGTCGGCACCGTCATCCGGCCTCCCAGCATCGCGGTCGTCACGGGCACCTTCAGCCTCGTGACCAGCTCGGTGCCCTGGCGCGCGAAGCGCTCGTCGGCCTCGACGCGCACCTCGACGTAGAGGTCGCCCGGCCGCGCGCCGGCGTCGCCCGCATGGCCGGCGCCCCCGATCCGGATCCGCTGGCCGTCCTCGATTCCCGCGGGCACGTCCACCTCCCAGGTGCGCTGGTCGGCCACGCGGCCGGCGCCGCCGCAGACCCCGCAGGGCGTCTCGGGGATGCGGCCGTCGCCGCCGCAGCGGTCGCACGGCATCGCGCGGACGACCTGCCCGAAGACGCTGCGCATCTGCTCCTGGATCTGGCCGCTGCCCTGGCAGCGCTCGCAGGTGTTGATCGGGGTGCCCGGCTCCGCTCCGTTGCCGCTGCAGTGCTCGCAGATGCCGACCGCCTCGAAGCTGACCTCGGTCTCGGTTCCCTCCAACACCTCGAGCAGCGAGACCTCGGCCACCGCCAGCACGTCGCCGCCCGGCGATGGTCCGCGCGCGAAGCCGCCGCCGAAGGCGTCCCCGAAGAAGGTGGAGAAGATGTCCTGGATGCTGGAGAAGCCGGCCGCCTGCGAATGCCAGCCGCCCGCGCGCAGCCCCTCGTGGCCCAGCTGGTCGTAGGTGTTGCGGCGCTCGGCGTCCGAGAGCACCTCATACGCCTCGGCCGCCTCCTTGAACTTCTCCTCGGCCTCGGGGTCGTGGGCGTTGACGTCGGGGTGCAGCTCACGCGCCAATGAGCGAAAGGCCCTCTTGATCTCGCCGTCGGAGGCCCCGCGGGACACGCCCAGCACCTCGTAGTAGTCGCGCTTCGCCATCCTCAGAGCCCTGGATTACTCGTCGTAGACGATCTCGAAGAACCGGGAGAGCTCGTCCGCGGCCTCGCGCACCGAGGCGATCGCGGTCGCGTAGTCCATCCGCACGGGGCCCATGACGCCGACCGCGCCGAGGTTGCGGTAGCCGAGGCCGTAGTTGGCGCCGACGACGCTGACCGAGCGCAGCTCGGGCTGCGGGTTCTCGTCCCCGATCCAGGCGAAGACGGAGCGCTCCTCGAGCGCGGAGCGGAGCGTGTTGAGCAGGTTGACGCGGCGCTCCAGCGCCTCCATCAGCTCCTCGGCGTGCGGGACGTCGCCCGAGCGCTGCTCGGACAGAAGGTGCGAGGCGCCGTCCACGTACAGCGTTTCCTGGGCGGCGGAGTCCTCGAGGTTGGTGAAGGCGCTCGCGAGCTCGTCGACGAACGCGCTCTCGACCTCGCTCAGCTCCGGGTCGGCGATGCGGCCGGCGGCCATCCGAGCACCGAGCCCGAGGCCGGTCAGGCGCTCGTTGAGATAGCTCGAGGCCCACTCGACCAGTCCCCGGTCGACGTCGGAGGGGAAGTCGAAGACGCGCTTGGAGACACCGCCGTTGGAGGCGATCACGACCACCATCACGCGGCGGGGCTGCAGCAGCAGCACCTCGACGCGGTGGATCGTCGCCGTGCTCAGGGGTGGCGCGCTGACCAGCGCGACCAGGTCGGTGACGCGCGACAGCGCCGACGAGGTCTCCCTGATCGCCTCCTCGACCTCGCGCCGGATCCGCGACAGGCGCAGCTCGCCCTGCGACTTGGGCGCCAGCCCCTGGCCGGAGGCCAGCAGCTGCTCGACGTAGAAGCGGTAGCCCGCATCCGTGGGAACCCTGCCCGCCGAGGTGTGCGGATGCGAGAGGAAGCCCTGGTCCTCCAGGCTCGCCAGCTCGGAGCGGATCGTCGAGGCACTCCACTCCGACCCGGGGCCCGACGCGATCAGCTTGGAGCCGACGGGTTTGCCGTCGCGCACGTAGCCGGAAACGACCGCTCCCAGGATCAGGCGTTGGCGTTCGTTGAGCACAAAGGTGATTCTAGGGTCGTGCCGCGACCCTTCCCGCAGGCGGCGCCTAGGTGGCGAGCGTGGCCTCGGCGTTGCGGATGATCTGGTTGCCGTTCTGCTCCGCGACGGTGTCCACGACCACCGTGTCACCGTCGACCTTCTTCACGGTCCCTGTCACGGCCACCTCCTGCTCGGGGAAGCCCATCCCGCGGAACTGGACCGAGAGGCGCTTCAGCGCGCGGGGGTCGCCGCCGGCAGCGGCGCTGTTCGCGCGCGCGACCTGGGCCATGGTCCAGAGGCCGTGCAGGATGCAGCCGGGCAGGCCGGCCGACTTCGCGAACTCCGGGTCGGTGTGGATGGGGTTCGGGTCGCCCGACGCCTCCGCGTAGCGCTTCGTCAGGCCCTCATCTGGGGTGACCTTCAGCTCCGGGATCGCGTCGCCCTCGTTCAAGTCAGCCATCTCAAACTCCCCTCACGATGTTCGTCCACTTGGCCCGCACGGTCTCGGCGCCCTCCTGGTTGGTCGAGACGGTCTCGAACACGTAGAAGCCCTTGCCGTCCTTCTCGTAGATCTCCTCGCAGCGGGCCTTGGTGGTGATCACGTCGCCGGCGACCACCGGCTCGCCCCACTCGAACTCCTGTCCGCCGTGGACCATCGCAGGGAAGTTGATTCCCACGTCCGGGTCGAGGATCGCCGGCCCCATGGCTGGGGCGCTGTAGACGACGGCGAACATCGGCGGCGCGACCTGGCCGCGAAAGCCAGCCGCCTTCGCCGCCTCGTCGTCGCGATAGACCTCGCCCTCCTCGCCGACCGCGTCGGCATATTGGGCGATCCGCTCACCCTCCACCTCGAAGGTGACGGGATCCCACTCCTTGCCCACGGCCTTGGTCTCGACAGGCACGGCGGGCGATTCTAGTGACGCGCAGGTGACGGGCGCCCCGCCGGCGGGCATACCCTGAAGGCGATGGGGCCCAAGCTGACCTACACGGACCCTGACGGCACCACCAGGCTCCGCCCCGGCGGGATCCCGCTCGTGATCGCCCTGATCTGCGTGCCGGTCGTGCTGGCGATGTTGGTCAGCGTGCTCACGGTCGAGGGAACCGGGCTGGGGCTCGCCGCCGGGGCGATCGCGGTTGCCACCCTGATCGTGCTCGCCATCCGCGCGCGGCCGCGCCGCAGCGTCGAGGTCGCGGGACATCGCGACGCCGACCGCCGCGTGCTCGTCGTGGCGACGGCCGAGGCGACCCCCGAGGCCGCCGCCCGCGTCGCCGAGCTGGCGGGCGAGGCGACGGACGTGCGCCTGCTCGTCCCGGTCCGCAGCCGCCGCCTCGAGCGCTGGCTCTCGGCGGAGGACGACGCGCGCGCCGACGCCCAGCGCCGCCTGGCCCACGCGGCCGGCGCCCTGGTCGCGGCCGGACTCCCCGTCAGCGGCTCGGTCGGGGACTCCGACCCCGGCCAGGCGCTGGAGGACGAGCTGCGCGGCTACCCGGCCGACGAGGTGATCGTGCTGGCCGAGCCGAGCGAGCAGAGCCCGCTCGGGGAGGCGGCTGAGCGGCTCGAGCTGCCGCTCGACCGCGTCACCGTCTAGGCCTCGCCGGCCTCGCGAGCCCGGGCGTGCTCTCGGGCGGCCTCGAGGTCTCGCTGCAGCGAGAGGTAGTCGAGCCGGTTGTCCTCGCGGACCGAGAAGACCCAGCCCAGAGTGTTCCCAACCTCGACGCCGCTGCCGACCCCGACGCCGGTGTTGGAGACCTCGGCGACGACGTGCCGGTCTCCGACGGCCTCCATCTGCTTCACCTCCATCCGGAAGTCCGACCAGGCGTCGTCCCAGGAACTGATCCAGGACTGGAACCCCTCCAGCCCGTGGTAGGTGCCGGCGTTGCCGAGCTCCGCGGGGACGAAGACCTCCACGTCATCGGCGAACGTCTTCATCGTCGCCTCGCGGTCGCCCTCGATCCAGCTCCCGAGGCCACCGCGAACCAGGTCACGTGACGCTCCTGCTCCGGGGTCGGGTCACTCACCGTCCACCTGCAGCACGGCCAGGAATGCTTCCTGGGGAACCTCCACCGCGCCGACCTGCTTCATCCGCTTCTTCCCCTTCTTCTGCTTCTCGAGCAGCTTCTTCTTGCGCGTCACGTCGCCGCCGTAAAGCTTCGCGGTCACGTCCTTGCGCACCGCCTTCACGGTTTCGCGCGCGATCACGTTGGCACCGATCGCAGCCTGCACGGGGACGTCGAACTGCTGGCGCGGGATCGTCTTGCGCAGGCGCTCCACGAGCACCCTCCCCTGGTCGTAGGAGGCGTCCTTGTGGACGATCAGCGACAGCGCGTCAACTGTGTCGCCGGCCAGCAGCACGTCGAGCTTGACCAGGTTGGAGGGCCGGTTGCCGATCGGCTCGTAGTCGAGCGAGGCGTAGCCCTTGCTCTTCGACTTCAGCTGGTCGAAGAAGTCGAGCACGATCTCGGCCAGCGGCAGGTCGTACTGGATCTGGACCCTGGTCGGCGACAGGTAGTGCAGCCCGATGTGCTCGCCGCGGCGGCCCTGACAGAGCTCCATGACCGCGCCGACGTGGTCGTTGGGGGTGATGATGGTGGCGCGGATGTAGGGCTCCAGCACCTCGTCGATCAGTCCCGGGTCCGGCATGTCGGTGGGGCTGTGGACCTCGATCAGCTCCCCGTTGGTCAGCTTCACCTCGTAGCGGACGTTCGGGGTGGTCGCCAGCAGCTCCAGGTCGTACTCGCGCTCGAGCCGCTCGCGGACGATGTCCATGTGCAGCAGGCCGAGGAAGCCGCAGCGGAAGCCGAAGCCGAGCGCGTCCGAGGTCTCGGGCTCGAAGGAGAGTGCGGCGTCGTTGAGGGCGAGGCGGTCCAGGGCGTCGCGCAGATCCGAGTAGCGGTCGGTGTCGATCGGGAAGAGGCCGCAGAACACCATCGGCCGCACCTCGCGGTAGCCGGGCAGGGCATCGCTCGCGGGGCTCTCGCGGCTGGTCAGCGTGTCGCCGACCCGCAACTCGGTCACGTCCTTGATGCCGGTGATCACGTAGCCGACCTCGCCGGCGCTCATCCCCGGGGCGGGCACCATCGCGGGCGTGAAGAAGCCGATGTCGTCGATCTCGGCCTGGGTCCCGGTCTGCATCGCCTTGATCGGCTCGCGCTTGGCGAAGGAGCCGTCCATCATCCGCACGAAGGCGACGACGCCGCGGTACTGGTCGAACTCGGAATCGAAGATCAGGGCCCGCGGCGGCGACTCTGGCTCGCCCTGGGGCCAGGGGACGCGCTCGACGATCGCCTCGAGGACCTCCATCACCCCCTCCCCGGTCTTGGCCGAGATGCGCAGCGGCTCCGTCTCGTCCCCCAAGAGATCGGCGATCTCCCCGGCGACATCGTCGGGACGGGCGCTCGGGAGGTCGACCTTGTTCAGCACCGGGATCACCTCCAGCCCCGCCTCGACGGCGGCGTAGGCGTTGGCGACGGTCTGGGCCTCCACGCCCTGGGCCGCGTCCACCACCAGCAGGGCGCCCTCGCAGGCGGCCAGGCTGCGCGAGACCTCGTAGGAGAAGTCGACGTGCCCGGGAGTGTCGATCAGGTGCAGGCTGTAGGTCTCGCCGTCCTGCGCCGCGTAGGCGACGCGCACGGCCTGGGCCTTGATCGTGATCCCGCGCTCGCGCTCGAGCTCCATCGAGTCCAGCATCTGCGGCACGTGCGAGCGCGGGTCGACGGTGCCGGTCAGCTCGAGGATGCGATCCGCGAGCGTCGACTTGCCGTGGTCGATGTGGGCGATGATCGAGAAGTTCCTGATGCGCTCCATCGGGCGAGTAAGGGTAGGGCCACGCGAGGGCCGCGGTCAGCTCTACTCGAGACCCTCGAGCTTCTGCGCGGCGCGGACGGCCTCGTCGCGATCGAGGAAGGCCTCGAACCGAATCCCCTTGCCGTCCCTCATCGTCCAAATGTGGAAGGTCTCGTTGTCCAGGGCGATGCCGCTGGAGCTGCCGGTGGCGTGGAAGACGGTGTCGACCACGAGCGAGTCGCCGATCGCCTCCATGCCGTTGATCTCGACCCGCTGCTCGCTCCACACCATCGGGTCCATGTTCGCCCGCACGGCATCCTTGCCCTCGATCGGGTGCTCGACGTCCGCGACGCGGTTCCACTTGACGTCGGGGTGAAGGTGCTCGGCGGCGGCGTCGAAGTCGCCCCGATTGAAGGCCTCATAGCTCTCGGCGACGATCCGCTTCGCCCTATCCATGTCCTCGGCCATGGGCCAATGACAGCAAATGGGGCTCAGACTTCCCGACCGGCGCGGCGCAGCAGGCGCAGCACCTGGGCGGCCTCGGGCACGCGCAGGGCGATCACGGCTGCGAAGTAGGCTGCCGCGCCGGCGGTGAGGGCCACGCCGAGCGAGACGATCTGGGCGAGCAAGCTCGTCCCCAGCGCGTCGTCGAGCCCCAGCCAGACGAGGTAGCTGACCCCCGCCAGCAGGGCCGCCGCCGCGGTGATCCTGATCGCAGTCCACATCAGGCGGCGGAACTCGATCCCATGCAGGACGTCGCGCATCACGATCGCGTAGGCGACGACGCTGGCGCCGGTCGCGATCACCGTCGAGGCCACGATCCCCCCCACCCCGAAGGGCGAGTAGAGGGCCAGCGCGGCCAGCGCGGTGATCGCGAGGTTGATCCCCGAGACGACGCTCGGGACCCAGGGCCGCTGCAGGCTGAAGAAGGTCCGGGTGAAGATCAGAAAGAGGCCGTTCAGGGGCAGCGAGAAGGCGAACCAGAAGAGCGCCTCCGCGACCACCTCGGTCTGTGCCGGGGTGAACTCACCGCGCTCGTAGACGAGCCGGGTCATCGGCTCTGACAGCACCAGGATCGCCGCCGCGGCCGGGATCAGCATCAGCAGGATCTGGCGCATTCCGTTCGCCATCGTGCGGCGGAGGTCGCCGTACTCCGCCCGCGCGGCGAACCGGGCCAGCGTCGGGAAGAGGACGGTCGCGATCGCGACCGAGAAGATCCCCTGGGGCAGCATGTAGATGCGGAACGCCTTGTCGATCGCCGCAGGGGCCTCGTCGCTGACCAGGGTGCCGAAGAAGCTGTTGATGACGAGGTTGAAGTTGATCAGCCCGAGGCTGATCGTCACCGGCAGCATCAGCAGCAGGACCCGCCTCACGTCTGGGCTGATGTGGCGCGGCCACCGCCAGATCATCCGGAAGCGCCCGCGCCCGCCGAACTTGGTGTGGCGCAGGTCCCAGGCGGGGATCGCGAGCTGGATCACCGTGCCGACCAGGACCCCGATCGCGTAGGCGTAGATCTGGTCCTCCTCGGAGAAGGTCGGCGCCAGCGCCACCAGCACGGCGATGATCGCCACGTTCCAGAAGAACGGCGAGATCGCGAAGGCCGCGAAGCGGTCGTCGCTGTTGAGGATGCCGACGATCATTCCCGTGACCCCGAGCAGGATCAGGATCGGAAAGAGGATCTGCGACAGCTTCACCGTCAGGTCCAGCAGCTCGCCCTCGAAGCCCGGGGCGAAGATGGGGACCAGCACCGGCGCCGCCAGCACGAACACCGCGGTGAGCGCCCCGAGCACCATCGCCACCAGGAAGATGAGCTGCGAGGCGAGCCGGAACGCCTCGCGGCGGTCCCCCTGCTCGAGCTTCTCGAGGAACACCGGGACGAAGGCCGCCTGGATCGCGGCGTCCGCGAACAGGCTGCGGACCAGGTTCGGGATCTGGAAGGCGATGGTGAACGCGGACATCGCCCCGGAGATGCCGAAGTAGCTCGCAGCGACGATCTCGCGGACCAGCCCCGCCACCCGGGAGGCCGCGGTGGCGGCCGAGAAGAACGCGGTAGAGAGGCCGAGGCGGCCCTCGCGCTCCTCGAAGTCGGGCGGCTCGAAGGTGGTCCGCGGGACGGGCGCGGGAATCGCCATGAACGTGTCGGTGTCCATCGAGACGCTCTCGTGCAGCGGCGCCAGGCGGCGCTCCTGCTCCTCGCTCAGGTGCCCCGGCGCATCCTCGGGCTCGGGGGGCGGCACGGCCTCGAACTCTTTGGTGGCAGGGTCGAACGGCTCGGGCGGCGTCGGGGGCGCCCCGAGGGAATCGTCGTCTGGTCTGTCGTCTCGCTCGTCGCTCATGCGTGGGCCTCGCGGCGCGCGCGGGGCCGCGAAAGAGGGTTTGGTGCCCTATTCTCATTCGCCGCCCGCACCGCGGGTCTTTCAATGGCCAATATCGCCTCACAGAAGAAGCGCAACGCCCGTTCCCTGCGAGAGCATGACGAGAACGTGCGCTTTGCCAGTGCAGTGAAGACGCACATGAGGCGGCTCGAGAAGGCCGTCGCGTCGGGCGACGACGCGACCGCCGAGGCCGAGCACAAGCGGCTGATCTCGCGCGTGGACAAGGCGATCCAGAAGGGCGCGATGCACAAGAACACCGGCGCCCGCAAGAAGGCCCGCGCCGCCCGGATCCGCTCGGGGACGGCGCCAGCGGCGAGCCCGGCCCAGCCGGCTCCGGCGGATGAGGCGCCCGAGCAGGCCGACGAGGCGCCCGCCGAGGCCGACGAGCAGCAGGGCTGACGCCCGGCTACGCCGTAGCGGCCAGCTCCGCCGCGGGCGCGCCGACAGCAGACAGCAGCGCGACCGTCAGCGCCACCCCCTCCGAGTAGTCCGACCCGCCCCGCGACCACAGCTCGAGGTCGGCGAGCGCTCGGACCGAGCGGTCCAGGTCCGCCGGTGAGCGTCCCCTCACCCGCGAGACCAGCATCTTGGCCGCATAGGGGTGCATGGAGAGGCCTTGGGCCACCTGTTTCGGCGGCACGCCGGCCTCGAGCTCGCGCGAGGCCTTCAGGGCCTGCCGTAGGCGCGGCGCCAGCGCGTAGATGATCCGCGGCAGCGCCTCGCCCTGGGCGACCAGCCGCTCGGAGACCTTCAGCGTGGTCGCCTCGTCGCCCTCGGTGATCGCGTCGGCGAGCGTCCAGATCGCCTCCTCGGAGGTGTCGGAGACGATCGCCTCCAGCTCGGGGACGCCGACCGTCCCGCCCTCCCCCGCCCACAGCGCCAGCCGCTCGAGCTCGTTTCGCAGCCGCAGGGGGCGCGGCCCGAGCCGCTCCACCAGCAGCCGCCCCGCGTCGGGCTCGAGCCTGAATCCCAGCTCCTCGGCGTCGGCAACGAGCCGCTTCGGCAGGTCGCGGTCGCGGGGCGCGTCGTAGACCAGCTGCTCGCCTCCGGCCGCTTCGACCGCCTTGCCTAGCTTCGCCGGGGGCTTGCCGTGCGCCACCAGGACGATCGTGGTCTCCTCGGGGATCGATCCCAGCGCCTCGGCGACCTTCTCGGTGTCGCCCTTGCCCCAGGCGTCGACGCCGTCCGCGAGCAGGTAGCGGCGCCCGGCCATCAGCGTGATCGCCGCCATCGAGCCGATCAGGTCCTCGGCGTCGGGCGAGCGGCGGCCCTCGCCGGCCTCGAACAGCTCCAGCGCGCCCTGCCCTCCCTCGCTCTCCGCGCGCGCGCGGAGCCGGCGGCGGGTCTCGGCGATCTTGGCTTCGTCGCTGCCGGCGATCAGGTATGCGGGCTTGATCTCGGCCACGGGCTCCAGTGTATGCCGGGTTCCGGCCAACCAGTCCCGGCTAGCCCGTAACCGCCCAGCCGCCGGGCCCGGCTTCGATCACGATCTCTCCGTCCTCGTCGGTGCGGAGCGTCCGCGCCGGCCCGGCCTCGAGCTGGGCCAGCGTCTCCGGGGCCGGGTGGCCGTAGGGGTTGTCACCCACCGATATGACTGCGACCCGCGGCGCAGTACGCTCGAGCAGCGCCTCGAGGCCGGCGTCGGCGCTGCCGTGGTGCGCCAGCTTCAGCACGTCCACTGGCCCCGGGTCCAGCGGCGCCGCCACGGCCTCTGCGTCACCGGTGAGCAGCATCGAGAAATGGCGCCACTCGGCCAGCAGCACCAGCGAGAGAGTGTTGTCGTCGAGGCCGTCCTCGGCGCCAGCCAGCTCGCGCGGCGGCCAGAGGGCGCTGAGGCGTAGTTCGCCGGAGCGGACCTCGGAGCCCTCGACCATCCGCGCGGGCTCCGTTCCCGAGGCCGCGGCGGCGCCGAGCAGCTCGCGGCTGGGGCGAGCAAGCAGGAGGCGGTCCGCGGCGGCCGTGTCCAGCACGTCGGCGAGGCCGCCGGCGTGGTCGCTGTCCGGGTGGGTGACGGCGACCGCCGCGAGCCGCTCGATCCCGAGGTCCCGCAGCCGCCCGCCGACGCCAGAGCCGGGCGGCCCCGCGTCGACGAGCACCGCCTCACCGGCCGGCGGGTCGAGCAGGATCGCGTCGCCCTGGCCGACGTCGAGGACACGGACCACCAGGCCGTCCGCCGGGCCACCACCGCCCTGCGGCCGGATCAATGCGGGCGCGGCCAGCAGCGTCGCCAGGGCCAGCACCGCGGCCCCGAGCGCCACGCGCCGGGCCCGTGAGCTCGGTGCACGCAGCCCCACTCCGAGCCCCCGGCGCCTGCCCGCCGCAGTCAGACCCACCTCGGCCAGCGCCAGCAGCGCCACGTAGGCGCCCGCGACCTGCAGGGGGCCGCCGAGCCCGAGCTCCACCTGCGACCACCCCGGCGAGCCGAGCCAGCGCGCGACCTGGGCGATGTAGCCGAGGCAGACCGAGTTGAGCCAGTTGAGCGGCTCCAGCGGCAGCGCCGGAACCTGGGCGGCTGCCGCACTCAGCATCCCGAGCCACATCGCCGGAGCGACCGCCGGCAGGGCGAGCAGGTTGGCGGGCAGCGCGGCCAGCGACAGCGAGTCGAAGTGGTGGGCCATCAGGGGCGCGGTCGCCACCGTGGCGGCTGCCGTGACCGCGACGCCCTCGGCCACGGCGCGGCGGGGCGAGCCACGCTCCGCCTCCCTGGCGACCAGCTCCGCAAGACGTCCCGTCCACAGCAGGATTCCCGCCACCGCGGCGAAGCTGAGCTGCCAGCCGACGTCGCCGGCGGCGCGCGGGTTCAGCGCCAGGGTCACGGCCACTGCGATCAGCAGCGCGGACCAGCGGGACGCCGGCCGCTCGGCGAGGGCCGCCACCAGCCCCGCGCCGCCCATCACCGCCGCACGCTGAATCGACGGCCCCGCCCCGGTCACCGGGACGTAGACGGCGATCAGGGCCAGCAGGACCAGCAGCCTCACCCGCAACGTCAGCCCCAGCAGCGCCATGAACGGCCAGGCGAGCAGGCAGAGCAGCAGCACGTTCTGACCACTCACGGCCAGGAGGTGCGCGAGCCCGGAGCGGCGGAAGTCCTCGCGGGTGGCGCCGTCGATTCGGTCGTCCTGTCCCAGCACGAACCCGCGCGCCAGAGCGGACTCTCGCTCGCGCATACCGCGCTCAAGGCCGGCCTCGGCCCGGGAGCGGATCGCGTCGACGCGGCCGGCGATCCCTCCCCGGCGCCCGCCGGTCGGCTCGATCCGCTCGGCCTCGATCGCCATCCCGATGCCGTGCCGCCGCAGGGTGCCGGCCAGCCACGGCTCGGGCTCGGCGAGCCGACCGCCGACGCGGACGATCGAGCCGATGTCGGCCGCGACGGGCTGGCGCGACCGCACCAGGACGCGGCCCGCGCCTGCGTGGAGCTCGAATGAGAAGCCCGGGCCGTCCGGGCGCGGCGCCGTCGTCACCGCGCCCTCGATGGCGACGCGGGCGCCGGCCGGGCCGCGGAGCGCGCCTGAGTCGATCGCGGCGAGTCGCAGCGAGCCCACCACCAGCACCACCGCGACTGCGACCGTGATGAGCGCGAGCCGGCCGCGATTGGGGAGGGGATCACCGGGTAGATGAGGGGTTCGCACGGCTAACCGCAGCAAGAACCCGAAGGAGAAGGTGATGACGAAAACGGAGGAGCAACCACATCCCGAGCCCGGCGACGCGGATCCGGATCAGGCTGACGAGGACACCGTCGAGCCGGAGGACATGCCCGAGGTCGAGGAGGACCGCGTCGTAGAGGTGAGCGACGACTAAGCCTCAAGGTTGCAGCCCTGAGCGGAGCGCCTCCATCGTCGAGGGCCCGATGCCGCTGATCTCGTCGAGCTGGTCGACCGAGGAGAGGCCCCCGTTCTGGTCGCGAAACTCGATGATCTTCTCGGCGGTGACCGGGCCGATGCCCTCGATCTCGTCGAGCTGGTCGACGGTGGCGCTGCCGAGCGAGATCGGCCCCTCGGCCGCGGTGCCGGCGACCGCGGCCCCGCGGCCCGGCACGACCACCTGCTGGCCGTCGCTGAGCCGCGCCGCCAGGTTGATGCCGTCCTCGGCGGCGCCCCGGGCGAGACCGCCGGCGCGCTCGACCGCGTCGGCGACCCGGGCGCCGAGCGGCAGCCGGTAGACGCCCGGCTCGGCGACCGTCCCCGCGACGTGGACGACGACGTCACGGGAGGAGTCGGCGCCGGGCTCGAAGCCGTCTGCCTCGAAGCTGAGCGAGCCGCCGCCCTCGGCGGCGGCGGGCTCCTCGCCCGATCGCACCCAGCGCGCGCCCACCAGCAGCACGGCGACCGCGATCGCGGCGTAGACAAGCAGTTGCGCTCGGCTCAGCTCGGGCACCGGGCGAGGCTCGCTCGGGCGGCGCTCACCGGGGGCGCGCGAGACGCGACGAGAGGGCGCGGCAATACACAAGCCCTTGGCGCGCCTGAGGTGGCGGACGGGCTCCCCCTCTTGGTCGGATGGGCGGATACTGCTTGGGCGATGTCGCAGGAACACGTCGACGCTGTGCGCCGCTCGTTCGAGCGGTGGCTCGAAGGCGACCTCGACGGCTGGCTGGACACCATCGACCCCGAGGTGGGATGGGACATCTCTGCTCACCCCCTTCCGGACGTGCGGAACGAAGGTCATGGGGCTAACGCCCTTGTCGAGATGCTCGCGACGTATATGAGCGGCTGGAGCGACTATCAGGCCGAGCTCGCGGAACTCCTCGATGTAGGGGGCGATCAGGTTGTCGCTGTGATCCGCGAGACCGCTCGCATGCGTGAGACCGATGTGATCCTCGAGCGCGACCTGGTCCAGCTATGGACTGTCCGCGATGGCCGCGGAGCGTTCGTGCGCGTCTTCAAGACGAAGCCGGAAGCCATCGAGGCCGCTGGGCTTTCGGAGTAGCCCAGTTACTGGATCCGGAACCCCGTCAGACCCTCGGGCGTTTCCTCAGCGACCTCCAGCTCGGTCACCTCGGCCCGCCCCGGCCCGCGGCGGCAGAGCTCAACCATCGCCTCGACGGCTCCCTCGTCGCCCTCGAAGACGGCCTCGACAGCCCCGTCGCCGCGGTTCGTGACCCAGCCGGCAACGCCGAGTGACTCAGCGCGCCGCCTCACCGTGTCGCGAAAGAAGACGCCCTGGACTCTGCCGTGGGCGACGACCCGGCGCCTGACCGCTAGTACTCCTCTTCGTCGTACTCGGCGGCGCCAGCCGGCGTGGGAGCGAAGACCTCGGAGACGGTGACGGCGGGCGACTGCACCGAGACGCAGCAGAGGTCGCTGTCGCCGTCGTTCGCGATCGAGTGATCCGTCGCGGGCGGGACCATCACCAGGTCGCCCTCGCGAGACCTCCTGGCGGTCGCCGGCGACGGTCATCGCGCCGGATCCCTTGGTGACGACGTAGATCTGCTCGGACTCCTCGTGGGAGTGCAGCTCCTGGTCGATGCCGGGCGGAACCTCGACCCAGGTCACGGACATGTGCCGTGAGCCAAGCTCACCGGCGTCCATGAGAATGTTGGTGCGGAGTTTGTGCCACTCCTCGACGGGAGCCTCCGCGAGCCGCCTGACCAGCACGCCGCGCTTTCTAGCAGACCTACCGAGAATCCGTGTGACCAGGCTCCATGGCATTGGCCACGGCCACGAGCGGGGCTAGCGAACGACCAGGTTGACCAGCTTGCCGGGGACGACGACCTCCTTCACGACCTGCTTGCCGTCGATGTGGCCCTGAACCTTCTCGCTGGCCCGGGCCAGCTCCAGCAACTCCTCCTCGGATGCGTCGGAGCTGGCCTCGACCCGGTCCCGGAGCTTGCCGTTCACCTGGACGACGAGCGGGAAGGTGTCGCGCTCGAGCAGCCTCTGGTCGGCCTCGGGCCACGGCTGCTCCCAAGCCCGTGAGCCCTGCAGCAGCTCGTAGACGTCGCTGCCGAGGTGCGGCGCGAACGGGAAGATCAGCTCGGCCGCGGTCGTGGTGGCGAACCGCACGGCCGTGTCCCCGGCGGGGTCGCCGTAGAGGTCGTCCTTGAGCTTGTAGATCTCGTTCACCAGCTCCATCACGGCGGCGATGGCGGTGTTGAACTGGAAGCGGGGCTCGATGTCGCGCGTAACCTTGTCGATCGCCCAGTGCGCCTTGGCCAGCAGCTGCCGGGCGTCGCCCGATACGTCGTCGGGGGGCGCACCCGCCTCGGTCCGCTCGTCGACCTCGCGGCTGAGGCGCCAAAGCCGGCTGAGGAAGTGGAAGACGCCCTCGACGCCCTGGTCGTTCCAGTCCCCGCCCTTGACGGGGGGCCCCATGAAGCAGACGTACGTGCGGGTGGTGTCGGCACCGTAGCGCTCGACGAATTCGCGGGGGCTCACCGCATTGCCCTTCGACTTCGACATCTTCGCCCCGTCGCGGGTGATCATCCCCTGGGTGAAGAGGTTGATGAAGGGCTCCTGCGCGTCGAGGTAGCCCATGTCGCTGAGCGCCTTGCAGAAGAAGCGCGCGTACATCAGGTGCAGGATCGCGTGCTCGACACCGCCGATGTACTGGTCGACCGGCATCCAGTAGTCCGAGGCGTCCCGGCCCCAGGGCAGGTCCTCATTCGCGGGGGTCGAAGTACCGCAGGAAGTACCAGGACGAGTCGACGAAGGTGTCCATCGTGTCTGTCTCGCGCTTGGCGGGGCCGCCGCACTTGCGGGCACTCGACGTTGACCCAGTCGGTGGCCGTCGCCAGCGGGCTCTGGCCCTTGGGGGCGTAGTCCTCGATGTCGGGGAGCAGGACCGGGAGCTGGTCCTCCGGCACGGGGACGAGGCCGCACTTTGGGCAGTGGATGAAGGGGATCGGCGCGCCCCAGTAGCGCTGGCGGCTCACCAGCCAGTCCCGCAGCCGGTAATTGATGGCCGGCTTGCCCAGCCCCTTCTCCTCAGCCAGGCCGTGATCTTCTCGATCGCCTCGGGCGAGGTGAGGCCGTCGAACTCGCCGGAGTTGACCAGCGTCCTCGCCCTCGGTGTGCTCGACGTAGGGCTGATCCGGATCGACGTCCACATCCTTTGGTGGCTTCACCACCTGGCGGATCGGAAGGTCGAACGCCTTCGCGAACGCGAAGTCGCGTTCGTCGTGCGCCGGCACGGCCATGATCGCGCCCGTGCCGTACTCCATCAGCACGTAGTCGGCGACGAACATCGGGATCCGCTCCCCGTTGACGGGGTTGGTGATCTCGCGGCCGAGGGGCACGCCCGTCTTCTGGCGGTCCTCGGCGGCGCGGTCCTCCGTCGAGGTGCGCGCCGACTCGTTCACGTAGTCGCGCACGGCCTGGTCGTGCTGGGTCCCGGCGGCGAGCCGCTCGACGTCGGGGTGCTCGGGCGCGAGCACGAAGAAGGTGGCCCCGAAGAGAGTGTCGGGTCGCGTGGTGAAGACCGGGAAGTCGATCTTCAGGTCTTCCTGGCGGAAGATCACCTCGGCGCCCTCGGAGCGGCCGATCCAGTTGCGCTGCATCGTCACGACGTGCTCGGGCCAGGACTCGAGCAGGTCGAAGTCCTTCAGCAGCCGGTCGGCGTAGTCGGTGATCTTGAAGAACCACTGCTCCAGGCGGCGCTGCTCGACCAGGGATCCGCAGCGTTCGCAGTGGCCGTCGATCACCTGCTCGTTGGCGAGCACGGTCGCGTCCAGCGGGCACCACTGCACCGGCGCCTCCTCCCGGTAGGCGAGCCCCTGCTCGTAGAGCTTCAGGAAGATCCACTGCGTCCAGCGGTAGTAGGAGGGCTCGTGCGAGCTCACCTCGCGGGTCCAGTCGAGCGAGATGCCCCAGCGCCTGAACTGCTCGCGGAAGGAGGCGATCGAGGCCTCGGTCGCCACGCGGGGGTGCTCGCCGGTTGCGATCGCGTTGTTCTCGGCGGGCAGGCCGAAGGCGTCGTAGCCCATCGGGTGGATCACGTTGAAGCCGCGGCGGCGCCGGAAATGGGCGATCGCGTCACCGACCGAGTAGCACTTGAGGTGGCCCACGTGAGGGTCCCCGGAGGGGTAGGGCAGCATCTCGAGCACGTAGTTCTTCGGCTTGGAGACGTCGAACTCGGGAGCGCCGGGGTTCGGGACCACCCAGGTGCTCTCGGCCTCCCAGACCTGCTGCCAGCGTCGCTCGATCTCGTGCGGGTCGTAGCGCGCCGGCGCTGCCTCGGTGGTCTCGTCCTGTGTCATCGCGGCCAGTTTACGAGCGACCGTCAGGCCGCCCTCTTTGGGGACCGAAGGGCGAAGCCCGAAGCGACCAATTGTGAGCGGCCGCAACGGTCGCGACTAATGGCGACCGTCAGCGCGCCCCCGCGCCCTACGCCGTCGCCAGGGCCCAGGGATCGACGGAAGAGGCCGAGCGTTCCGTCGGCGTGGGCTCCACCTCGGCCACGGCCGGAGGCAGCCGGGCGACGCCTGCGGCCCGCAGCCGCGCCAGCGACTCCAGGTAGAGCGCGTCGGCGCGCTCATGCTGCGCCTGCGGCAGGTCCCGCCGCCAGCGCCCGATCCGCGCGCGCTCGGGCGTCAGCTCATGCTCGAAGAGCCGGCGCCGGGACCGCGAGTTGGGCAGGCCGAGAAACCCGAGCAGGCCAGCGTAGGAACGCTCCCGGTCGCGGGCGACCAGGTCCTCGATCAGCAGCCTGTGGACTCGATCAGGCTCGAGCTCCCGCAAGCCGCGGTGGGCGCGAAGCATGCCCCGCTCCCACAGGTCGAGGGCGGGCTCGAAGGCGTCGGGGGCCCACGGGACCCGCATGAACGAACAGGCGACGTCGCGGCCGTCGCGGATCACGTGGACAAGGCGCATGCCGGGGAAGAGGCGCACCAGGAAATCTGCCGCGGCGCAGTTGTCCGGTGTTTTCTCGACCCAGGCGCCGGGGCGGGGCGCGAGGGGGTCGAGCAGCGCGCTGACGTAGCGCGCGGCGAGGCGATGGCGATCGGCCCGCGGAGGCGATGCGAGCAAGGCCGTCACGGCCAGACGGTTGCGCGTCGCGGGAGCGAGCCGGTGGGTGCCCTGCTCGGTGCCCGGATCCCAGGGCGCGGGTCGACGCCACCATCGAGTCAGCAGCTCGCGGGCCATGCGGGCGCGACTGACCTCGCCGCGGGCGAAAGCGGCCAGGCCCAGCAGGTCAGTGTGCAGACGGAGCTCGGCTGGGACCAGCGCGTAGTCGCCGCCGGACGCGACCAGCGCGGCGACGGCGTGGGTGCCGCAGCGACCCGTGCCGCCGACGAAGACGGGGCCGGGCGGATGGACGCCGGCGGGCTCCACCGGCACAGAGTAGGTCCGGCGGCGGGCGGGACAGGCGTATATTCGGTGACCGAGGAGAGGGAAAGGAGACGGATGTCGCGCTTGATCAGGCTTGACCGCAGCGGCCACACCGAGGTCGCGAGCTGGAGCGCGGGCGACCTCGCCTCGCAGGAGGCCGCGATCGAGGCCTTCCGCCGCGAGCTCGAGGACGGCATGCTGGCGAGCGTCAGCCACGCCGACGGCTCGGCCGAGGTGGTGCGCGAGCTGCCGCTGGATGCGGAGCTGGTGGTGATGCGCCGGCCGATCTCGGGCGGCTAGCGCTGGCCGCCGAGCCGGCAATCGAGGCGGCGCCGCCCGGGCTCGCCGAGGCCGCCGCGATCCCATGGCGGCGGCGGGCCGACCCAGGCAAGCTGCGGCGCGACGGGCAGCGTTGGACGCTGTGGACGGCCGGCGTGGTGCTCACCTTCGGAGCACCCGCCGCGGTGGTGGTGGCGCTGGAGCCCCTGACGGCGCCGCTGGCCGCCGTGTTCGCTGCCCACGGCGCGGCCGTGCTCCATCTTCAGGCTGGCCGCGGCGCTCGGGCCGTCGTCCCGATCGGCGGCGAGCGCAGCGCGGCTCGGCGCGGCCGGAGCGACGCGGGGGCAGAGCGCGTCGCGATCGGCCTCCTCGGCGACCTGCTCGGCCACTCCGAGCGCGAGCTGCTGGCCCGGACGGGCCTGGCGTTGCAGCGCGGCCGGCTCGGCACATGGCTGGTCGGCGAGGAGGGCGCGCTGATGGTGCGGCCGGGCGGCCGCCGCGTGGACTGCTGGTGCGTGCGGGTGGCGGAGGCCGGCGACCTGCCGGCCGCGGACCGGGTGGCGCACCTGCTGCTGGCGCTGCGAGAGGACGAGGAGGGCTTCGCGACCGTCGCCAACTTCAACTTCTCGGGCGCGTACCGGCGGGTGCTGGCTCCGGACCCCGGAGCGCTCGCGGCCGGCGCTTGGAACCGCGAGGAAGATCGCGCGCTCGCTCTGACTGGCGGCTCGCCGGAACGCTCGCCCGAACCGCGACGGGCCGGCGTCCTGCCGGCCCGTCGCACGTCCGAGCACCCCCAAGGGGCCCGGGAGATCAGTCCTGAACGGCCGCCAGGCCGGTCAGGGTGGTCCGCTTGACCTTCCCCTTCTTGGTCACGGTGGCGACGTCGCCCACTTTGGTCGCCTGCCCCGTGGCCAGGTCGAGCCGATAGAGCGTCGTGGCCGTGGCGCCCGCGTTGGTGAGGTAGGCGGTGTTTGCCGTGCCCGCGATGTCAAAGCCCACGTCGTTGCCGAGGTCGGTGCCGATCTTCACCGGTGTCGTCAGCGTGCCGTTGTTCGGCGGACTCAGGACGCTTAGCTTCAGTCCTTGGACTCGTTCAGGCTACGGCCGCAGCGATCAACACTTCAACGCGTCCTCGTCGATCGCCTCGCCCTCGCCGATGTCGATGGCGCGCCTGGTGTTGCCCTCGAGACTGGAGTTGAAGATGCCCGATGGGTCATCCAGCGAGGCGCCCTTGGCGAAGGTCAGCTTCACCTTGTCCTTGTAGGTCTCGCCGGTGCAGATGATCCCGTCGTGAGACCAGACGGGGACGCCCGCCGAACTCGCGGGCTTCTTCCACTTGACTTCCTCGACCACGTCCGGGTCGGCCTCCTTGATGAGAGCCCGGACCCGAGCGAGGGTCTCGCCCCGCCAGTCGCCCAGCTCCTTGATCATCGCGTCTATCTCTTGCGAAGGAGTTTCTCCGGGGGTCGCCGCCACCGTGCCGATGCTACCTGGAGCGAGTCAGTCCGCGGACAGCTTGAGCGGGCCCTGGTGTGGGACCAGGCGAACCGTCGGGCGGCCGCGGCGGGTGACGAGGATCTCCTCGCCGCGCTCGGCTCGCTCCATGTAGTAGCCGAAGTGGTTGCGGAACTGGTGGGCGCCAACGGTGGGGGCCTCGTCGGCCTGGGGAGTGGAGCTGCCGGGACTCGAACCCGTGACCTCCGCCGTGCCACGGCAGCGCTCTCCCAACTGAGCTACAGCCCCAGGGAAGCTGAAATTCAGACGCCCAGTTTACCCCCGCTCGCTGGCCATTCTGAGGCGGTACAAGCGAAGCTGGATCCCGCTTCGGCCCGCCACATTCGCAGGGAGCAGGAAGCAGTGGTCGGTCTCGATGCAGTGAGCCGCGACAACATCTATCTCGTGCTCTCCGTAGGTGCTCGTGCACGCAGCCGCGGCGGTGTGCCAACGCCCTGAGTCAACGGCGATCACGTCTCCCTTCCTCCGTGCCGACTTGCACTGGACCTTGTAGAGACGGTTTCCCACGCCAAGACGCCAGGTCGGCCCGGGAATGCTCGGAAACCGGCTTGAGGACCTTGATGCCCGCCCTGATGGCGTGGAAGGCGACCGCCGCCTCACGATCGCGCCTTTCTGGTTGGAGTTCACGGCTCAATGATCCGCCCAGGGCCGGATGCGGACCGGCGGCTTCCGCACCGAATTCGCACGGAAGGTCGAACGCGAAGAGGCAGGGTTGTGTGTCGAAACCGCGGAGGTCGACTAGCGGCGCGGTCTCGCCGTGACCCACGTCCAGCACGATGCCCTCGGCGCCGGCGCTGCGGACGCTGAACGGGAACGGGGTCCGCCGCTCGAGCTCCCGGACCAGCTCCACCGGCTGGGCGAAGTTCATTGAGAAGGTGGCGCGGCCGTCGGCGAAGTTGCGGATCTGGACGTCGGAGGCGGCGTCGATCGACGAGGCGGCATCCTCGAAGCTCGTCAGCTGTGAGAAGTCGCGGAGCGGACCCACCTCGACCTGGACCCGGCCCGAATACCGCCCGTCGGCCGGGGCGGGCCCCGGCTTGCTCCCGACCGGGGCGGGGTCCTCCCCGCTGACGATGATCCGCGCCACCGCGGCCAGTTCGGTGGCGACCGTCCCCAGCTCCCCTCGCAGCTTCGACAGCTCCCTGCTCCGCTCGGCGATCTGCACCGCGTCCTGCGCGCTGACCTTGATGCGGTCGGCGCGGCGGCGCGCGCTCTCCTGCAGGTCCTGCAGCCGCCGGCTCAGCCCGGTGATCGTCGCCAGCCGCTGGGCCAGCTCTCGCATCGGTTCCTCGGCCATCGAGCGCAGCCTAGGAACGGGCGCGGACGCCCTCGCCCGGACTGCCTACGAGGTCGAGCTGCTCGGCCTCGCCCCAGAGCACCTCGAGGCGATAGCGCTCCCGGGTCTCCGGCGTGAACACGTGCAGGATGCAATCGAGGTAGTCGGCGAGCAGCCACTCCGCCTCCCGCTCCCCCTCCACCCGCGCGGGCAACCTGCCATCCCGCTTCAGGCGATGGTGCACCTCGTCGTGGATCGCCTTCGCCTGGCGCTCGTTCCGAGCGGTGCAGATCACCAGGAAGTCCGTGTACCCCACCAGCTCCCGCACGTCCAGCGCCACCATCTCCGTCCCGCCCTTGTCGTCCACGATCTCCGCGATCGTCCGCGCCAGCCGCTCCGAGTCCTGATCCGCACGAGGCCGCTCGCTCGCCCGCTCGGCAGTCACCGGTACAGCCCCCGCTCCCCGATCAGCTCGATCACCGGATCCGGAACCAGGTGCCGGAGCGGCAGCCCGGCCGCCGTCCGTTCCCTGATCAATGTCGAGGACACTCCGCAAAGTGGCATCTGCAGTATCTCGGCCCGATCGGCGGCACCGACCCGTTCCAGCACCTCTCTCACCCGATCGAGCTCCGTCCCCGGCCGCGGCACCACCCCCAGCCGCGCCAACTCGACGACCCGCTCGGGCCGCTCCCAACTCTCCAGCGCCGCCGCCATGTCCGCCCCCAGCAGCCAGTGGATCTCCCGCCCCGGCTCCTCGTCGGCAAGCCGCTCCAGGGTCAGATAGCTGTACGACGGCCCCTCCCGCTTCACCTCGAGGTCGGAGGCCTCCACCCCCTCCTCCCCATCCGCCGCCGCGCGCGCCAGCTCCAGGCGCACCTCGGCCCCGGGGTCGTCCTCGATCTCCTTGTGCGGCGCCCGCCCGGTCACCATCAGCAGCACCTCGTCCAGCCCCAGGCGGTACCGCGCCTCCTGCGCCAGCAGCAGGTGACCGATGTGCGGCGGGTTGAAGGCCCCGCCGAGGACCCCGAGTCCGCCGACGGTCCTACTCCCTGACCTGGCCCGTGCCGTGCACGACGTACTTGGTCGTGGTCAGCTCGCGCAACCCGATCGGCCCGCGCGCGTGCAGCTTCTGCGTCGAGTTCCCGATCTCGGCCCCCATCCCGAACTCGTATCCGTCCGTGAACCGCGTCGACGCGTTCACGTAGACCGCGGCCGAGTCCACGCTGTCGGTGAACTCGCCGGCCGCCTCCTCCGAGGAGGTCACGATCGCGTCGGAATGTCCCGTCCCATGCGCGTTCACATGCTGAATCGCCGCCTCGAGCGAGTCCACGACCCCGACCGCCATCTTCAGCCCGTGGTACTCCGTATCCCAATCCTCCTCGGTCGCCGTCCCGACCGGCGTCGCACCCTCCGCGACCTCTCGCGTCCGCTCGTCCCCGACCAGCTCGACCCCCGCTGCGTCCAGCTCCGCCAGCAGCGGCGGCAGCACCTCGGCGGCGAGGGCGGAATGCACCAGCAGCGTCTCGGCCGCGTTGCAGACCCCGGGCCGCTGCACCTTCGCGTTGTAGGCGATCCGCCTGGCCATCTCGACGTCGGCGTCCGCGTGGACGTACACATGGCAGTTCCCAGCCGCCGCGTACATGACGGGCACCCTGGCGACGGCCTTGAGCGCGTTCTTCAGCCCCTCGCCTCCCCGGGGAATGATCAAATCCACCAGCCCCTCCTCGGTCGCCAGCTCCCCGAGCTGCTCGCGCCCGCCGCCGGACAGCAGCGAAACCGCGGCGGGCGGCAACCCGCACGCCGCCAGCGACTCTCCGACCAGCCCGGCCAGCACCCCGTTCGAGGTCTCGGCCGCGCTGGACCCGCGCAGCACCACCGCGTTGCCGCTCTTCAGGCAGAGCGCGGCGGCATCGATGGTCACGTTCGGCCGCGCCTCGTAGACGATCCCGATCACACCAAGCGGCGCCCGCTGCTTCTGCACCCGCAGCCCGTTCTCCAGCGTCCAGCTCTCGGCGATCTCACCGACCGGGTCCTCCAGGTCGGCGATCTCCCGCACCCCCTTCGCCATCTCGGCGATGCGCTCCTCGGTCATGGTGAGGCGGTCGATCAGCGCCTCGGTCAGCCCCTCCTCGCGCCCGGCGTCCAAATCCGCCGCGTTTGCCTCGAGCAGCTCCGGGACCCGCGACTCGATCCGCTCGGCGAGGTCGCGCAGGCAGGCGTCCTTCGCGGCCCTGTCGGTGCGCGCCAGCCGGTGCGAAGCCTCCTTCGCCGCGACGCACACGTCGTGAACGCTCTGAGCGATCGTCGCCACGGCCCAAGGTTACCCGCCGCAATCGCCCTCACGGCAGGGTCTGGTTGTAGGGTCCTCCCGTGCGCGCGGCCCTTGCAGCAGCCCTCCTGGGCGCCCTGGCCCTCATCTTGGCCGCGCCCGCCGCCGCAGCGCCCACCGCCGGGGCGCTGCACGGACGCGGCGCCGAGCCCCCGCAGCTCGCCGAATCCGCCGGCCCCGAGCTCAGCGCCTGCCCATTCGGCTCGATCCTCCGCGGCTTCGACTGCGGGCGCATCAGCGTCCCCTTCGAGCGCACCGATCCCTCCCTCGGCACCACCCGCATCGGCTTCGCCGTCCGCCCCCGCGACGACCGCTCCCTTCCCTCGCGGGGCACCATCTTCGCCGTCGAGGGGGGCCCCGGCTACTCCTCGACAGGCAGCGGCAAGTACTACACCCGCATGCTCCGGGGCCTCCTGCGCCGCCACGAGCTGGTGCTCGTCGACACCCGCGGCACGGGCATCTCCGACGCCCTCCGCTGCGGCGACTCACAGAAGCGGAAGATCCCCCAGCGGGCGGTCGTCAGCCGCTGCGCCGCACAGCTCGGCCCCCGGTTCTTCTCCTACCGCACCCAGGCCGCCGCCGAGGACATCGAGTCGGTCCGCCAGGCGCTCGGCCTCGGTGACATCCTCCTCTACGGGGACTCCTACGGCAGCTTCCTCGCGCAGGCCTACGCGTTCCGTCACGGCGACCACATCCGCCGGCTGGTCCTCGACGGCTCCTACCAGCTCGCCGGCGAGAGCCCCTGGTACGTGAGCGGACCCCGCACCGGCATGCGCGCCCTCACACTCGCCTGCAACCGCTCCCCCGGATGTCCCCCAGGATCCCGCAGCCGCCTGATCCGAGCGGTGGCCAAGATGCGCCGGGCGGGCGTCGACCCGACCCCCCTCGTCAACGAGATCTGGAGCGCCGGCAGCTACGGCGCCCCCCAGACCTACGTCTCGATCGACCGCGCCATACGCCGCTACCTCGACGGAGCCCCGAACCCCTTCCCCGGCGGCTTCGAGAAGGGAGGAACCGGCGGCCTGCGCGCCTTCTCCCGCGCGATGGAGGTCGTCTTCAGCTGCAACGACTACCCGCTACTGTGGAAGAAGGAGGCCTCGCAGGCCGACCGCCGCATCCAGTTGAAGCGGGCGGTCCGCGACTACCCGCGCCGCCGCTTCTTCCCGTTCACCCCCGCGGAGATCAGCAGTTCCACCTTCACCGGCTACCGCTACTGCCTGAAGCGCGCCGCCGCCCGGCCTCCTGTACGAGCCTCCGCGCCCTCCAGGCCTCAGGCGCGGGCCAGGGGTCCCGACCCTCGTGATCAGCGGTGAGATGGACGACGTCACCACTCCCAGGGAGGGCCGCAACGTCGCCCGCCAGTTCCCCAACTCACGGTTCGTAGTGGTGCCGAACGCCGGTCACATCCAGGCCCTCTACCACCCTCGCAGTGGGGCGTCCAAGAAGGTCCGGCGCTTCCTCGACCGGGGCTGAGCGGCCCCGGGCCGGCCCGCCCGCTAGTCCTCGTCTCCTCCCGTGCTTGTCATGGCCCTTCGCCTTGCCGAACGGCGGACCCTCCTCCTCGCCTCCCGGCCCCTCGCCCCCCGCGGCGGCGTACGCCGCCTGCAGCTCGCGCATCACCGTCCCGCGCTGGTTCGGGATCTCCAGCCGCTGCTCCAGGATCGGGATCGCCTCATCGGGGCGGCCGGCCAGCCGCAGCGCGTGCCCGAGGTTGTAGAGCGCGTAGGCGTAGGTCACGTCCTCGGTCCCGCCCTCGAAGGAGTCGACCGCGCGCTGCAGCACCGGGATCGCCTCCTCGTAGCGCCCCTCGTTGATGAGCGCGAAGCCGAGGTCGTTCAGCTCCGCCCCAGACGTTGGCTCCTCGCTTGCCGCCGCCGGCTGCTCCGGCTCCGGAGCGGGGGCGACTGGTTCCTGCTGCTCGGGCTGGCGCTGCTCGCCGCCCTGACCGGATCCGGTCGCCGCCGCCTGGTTGCCCGACCCGCCTGAGTCCGGGTCGTCGCCGCCACCGCCGATCGCGACGCCGGCCACCGCAAGCAACCCGAGTGCGAGCAGCCCCACCGCAACCGCGCGGCCCGAGCGCGATCCACCGCTTTCGCGGGCGGCGGTGCGCGGCCGGGTCGCGGTGCGGCCACGGGTCGCCACGCGCGTCGTCCCGGGCTCCGGGGTGGCCACGGCGTCGGCCGGCCCTCCCAGCTCCAAGGATCGATCGAGGTCATCGACGAACTCGCCCGCCGAAGGATGCCGAGCGCCCGGTTCGTCGTCCAGGGCCCGCTCGAGGACGGCCACCGCGCCGGCGGGCCCCTGCGGCCAGTCTCGTCCCAGGTCGAACGGCTCCTGCGCCGCAGCCTCCCCGGTCGAGGCGGCCACGCTCGGCGGCCGGCCCGAGAGCAGCTCGTATGCCACGGCGGCGAGCGCGTAGACGTCGCTCTCGGGTCCGCCGGCTCCGGGGCCGGCCAGCCGCTCGGGGGACATGTAGGGCAGGGTCCCCACGACGCTGCCCTCGCCGGTGATCTGGCTGGCGCCGATCGCCCTGGCGATTCCGAGGTCGGCGAGCTTTACGGTCCCGTCCCTCCCCACCAGCACGTTGCCCGGCTTGACGTCTCGGTGGACCACCCCCTGGGCGTGGGCGTGGTCGAGCGCGTCGGCGACGCTGCGCAGGATCGGGATCGCCCGCGAGCGCTTCAGCGGCCGACCATCCGCCAGCTCGGACAGCGGCTTGCCGTCGACGTACTCCATCACGATCAGCGCGCCCTCCTCGGCGGCGACGGTGTCGTAGATCGCGACCAGGTTCGGGTGGTTGAGCGCGGCGCCGAGTCGCGCCTCCTGCTTGAAGCGGCGCAGGCTCGCCTCGGGCGCGTCGGTGTGGAGCCGCTTGATTGCGACGTCCCGTCCCAGCTTCTGGTCCTCCGCCAGGAACACCGTCGCCATTCCCCCGGCCCCGAGCCGGCGCAGAACGCGATAGCGCCCGGCGAGCGGTGTCCCCGCCCGGATCTCGGTGGTGATCAAGCTCAGGCGCCCTCCGATCCGTCGCACGTCGCTCATCCCACGGGTTACCCGGCTTTGCCACCCGGTACCCGTACAGCCGGCTACCGCAAACGGGGTAGCCCGGCCCGAAGGGTTGCAAATGCCCGCGCCGCGCGTCAGCGCGCAGGACGCCACATGCAGGCGACGATCGGCTCGCCTCCCGGCGCTGAGAACTGGCCCACCTTGGCGAACCCGAGGCGCTCGTAGCGGTGGTCGTTAGCTGGGTTGCTCGACTCCAGGTAGGCGGGCATGCCGAGCTCGTCGACCCGGGCCAGGTTCTCCGCCAGCAGCCACATCCCCTCCCCCCGCCCCCTGTGGTCGGGATGCGTGCCCAGCAGCCCGAGGTAATAGTGGGGCTCCCCGGGGCGATTGGCCTCGAATTCCTCGACCAGCCGTATCACCTGGTCCGCCCAATCGCCCACCAGCTCGCGCAACAGCGGCTCGAAGCCGGCCTCGGCCTCCTCGCTCAGCTCGGCCTTACCCGGCGGAATCCACAGCGCTGCGGCCCCACACCCCTCGGTCATCCAGAGCCAGCCGTGGGGTATGGCGCCGTCCACGTAGATGCCCCAGTAACGGCGCAAATGCTCCGGCCTGCGCTCTCGGTCGGGGAATGCCCACGACCAGGTCGGATCGTCGAGGAACGCGAGCGCCAGAGTCTCGGTAACCGCCGCCGCGTCGTCCGGGGTGGCGGCCCGAGCTCTCATCCTCGGCCTAGATCTGGATCGATTTGACCTCGAGGAACTCCTCGAGGCCGAAGCGCCCGAGCTCGCGCCCGTGGCCGGACTGCTTGTAGCCGCCGAACGGCGCCAGCGGATTGAAGGTGGCGCCGTTGATCTGCACCTGGCCCGTCCGCATGCGGCGCGCGAACGCCTTCGCCCGCTCGGGATCGGCCGACCACACCCCGCCGTCGAGCCCGTAGATCGTCCCGTTCGCGATCTCGGCGGCCTCATCCTCGTCGTCGTAGGGGATGATCGAGAGCACGGGGCCGAAGATCTCCTCCTGGGCGATCGTCATCTCGGGCTTCACCTCGGAGAAGACGGTGGGGCTGACGAAGTAGCCGCCGTCGAGCCCATCCGGTGGGTCGGCGCCGCCCGTGACGAGCTTCGCGCCCTCCTCCTGGCCCTTCTCGATGTACTCCCGCACGCGCTTCCGCTGCGCGTCCGAGACCAGCGGGCCCATCCGGCTGCCCTCCTCGAACGGGTCGCCGGGGGCCATCATCTCCGCAGTGGCCGCCGCGATCCCCTCGGCTTCGGCCAGCTTCGAGCGCGGCACGAGCATCCGGGTGTGGGCGCTGCAGGTCTGGCCCGAGTTGAGGAAGCAGTTGGCCACCCCGTAGCTGACGGCCGCCTTCAGGTCGGCGTCATCGAGGATCACGTTCGCCGACTTGCCCCCGAGCTCGAGCGCGACCCGCTTGACGTTCTTCGCCGCCTCCTCGCTGACCGCACGCCCCGCGCGGGTGGAACCGGTGAAGCTGACCATGTCGACGTCGTCGTGGGCGGCGATCGCCGCGCCGACGACCGGGCCGAACCCCGTGACCAGGTTGAAGACCCCAGCCGGCAGCCCAAGCTCGTCGACGATCTCGGCCAGCACGAAAGCGGACAGCGGGGTCACCTCGCTGGGTTTGGCTACAACCGAGCACCCCGCGGCGAGGGCCGGAGCGACCTTGGCGCAGAGCTGGTGCAGCGGGTAGTTCCAGGGCGTGATCGCCCCGACCACGCCGATCGGCTCGCGCACGACCAGCGAGTTGCCGACCTGCTCCTCCCAGACGACCTCCCGCGCCACCTGCGCGGTGCCGCCGAAATCCATCGCGGGCAGCCCCGCCTGGATCGTGCGTGACTGCGCCAGCGGCATCCCGACCTCGGCCGCGATCAGCGCCGCCAGCTCGTCGCCCCGGGCGGCCAGCGCGGCGGCGATCCCCTGCAGCGCGTCGAGGCGGGCCTCGAACGGAACCGCGGACCAGGCCTCGAACCCGGCGCGCGCGGCCTTGACCGCCCGGTCGACATCCTCGGGCGTGCCCTCGGGCACGCGGCCGATGACCTGCTCGGTGGTCGAGTCGAGCACCTCGATCGAGCCGGCCGCGGCGGGGTCCACCCACTCGCCGCCGACGAAGAGCTTGTCGCGGTCGACCGGCTCAACGGGACGGCCGGGCGCGGGTGCCGCGGGAGCCTCAGTTGCCAACGGGCACCTCCTGATCGGACTTTTCGGCGGGCGCGGCCGCGCCGGCGTCCTCGCCGATGGCCTCGGCGGTGCGGCGGGCAAGGGCCATGATCGTGATCATCGGGTTGGTCCCCGACGGGGTCGGGAAGGCGCTGGCGTCACCGATCCAGACGCCCTTGGTGTCGTGCAGCTCGCCGCGCGGGTCGGCGACCGAGGTCTGCGGGTCCTGGCCCATCCGGCAGCTGCCCATCTGATGGGCGCTGAAGAGGCGGTACCCGCCCATGCGGAATGGCACCCGCTGCGCGCCGTCGATGAAGGCGTCGAGGTCGTCGCCCCGGCGCCAGCTGGGCTTTCCGCCGGCCAGGCAGACGATCTCGTGCGCACCCGCCGGCCTCGTGCAGGCGGATCTGAGCCTCCACGCCCTTGCGCAGGTTGGCGATGTCGAGCTCGTCCGTGACGGCGTAGGCGGGGACGCCCTCGCCGTTCGCGTCGATGTCCACGCGGCCGTGCCCGTGGTCTCTGGTCAGGGCGATGTAGGCGGCACCGAAGCGGAACTGGGTCATGCGCTCCTTGTGGTCGGCCCCCGAAACCCAGGGGGTCGCCGAGCCGATCAGCCCCGGCGCGTACTGCGCCGTCTCGATCAGGAAGCCATAGCCATCGCCGGTGTCGGCGAACTCGTTCACGAGCGCGGCCTGCGGCGGGCCCCACCAGGCCCTCTGGTCCTCGCCGTAGACGCCGAAGATCGCGGTGCAGGGATGCAGGCGGAGGAAATCGCCCGCAGCCGGCCCGCCGATTCCCGAGCGCTGCAGCAGCGCCGGCGACTCCAGCGACCCCGACGCGACGACGACGCGCGGCGCCCGCACGGTCACCCGCGCGGCGCGGCCTTCGGAATCCATCCAGCCGTGGACCGCCTCGACGCCGGCGGCGCGCCCCTCCTCCACCAGGACCTTGATCGCGCGGGTGTTGGGCACCAGCCTGGCGCCGTTCGCCTGCGCGTCGGCGAGCCAGGTGCGGTCGGCGCTCCGCTTGCTGCCGGACTGGTCGCCGAAGCCCATGTAGGCGGCCTGCTCGGGGTCGTACGCATCGACGTCGGCGTTGCGGGTGATCTTCGCGAAGCTCCAGCCGAGCGCCTCGCAGGCCTCGGCCATCCGCTGCTGTGGCCCGTTCAGGTCGCTGACCGCGTCGGTGACGCCGAGCCGCGACCAGACCGCGTCCAGGTGGCGGTCGAAGTCGTCGCCGTCGAGGCCATCGAGGCCGTGCTCGCGGGCCCACTGCTCGCGCACCCACGGCTTCGTCCGCAGGCAGTTCGTCCAGTTGATCGTCGTGCCGCCGCCCAGGGTGGTCCCCGCGACGAGGCTGACGTTGCCGTCGGCGGTCGGCGTCGGCCCGCCGCGCCAGTACATCTCCTGGTAGGCCTTGAACTCGAGCTGGGCGAAGTCGGACTCGTTGAAGTAGCCGGCCGCGTCGAGCACGACCACGTCCATGCCGCGGTCGGCCAACCCCGCCGCGATCACCGAGCCGCCCGCTCCTGAGCCGACGACGCAGACGTCGGCCTCGAGCGTCTCCTCGCCGCTGGGAGTGTGCACCTCGAGCGTCTTCGGCACGTCCGGGGGTTCGGAGATCGGCCCCGGATAGCCCAGCACCCGCCAGTTCACGTTCTGGCCCGTCCTCGCGTCGGGCGCGCCATAGGTGATGAAGAGCGTCATCCCAGTCAGCGCGGCCACGCCGGCCGCCGCCTCGGGCCCCGACAGCGAGATGTTGCGGAGGATCTGCTCGCGCGACTCCTGGCTGGGCGCGCGCAGGATCCCCTGGGCGCCGATCGCGTCCAGCAGCTGCGCGAGGCCGGCGCGCAGGAGCTCGTCGGGGATGCCGTTGATCAGCTCCTCGACGCCGAGGTGGATCCCCATCTCGGTCGCGCTCCGCGCCCAGAACCCGTCCGGATCGGGCTCGCGCTCGATCGACGGCACGACCGTGTCGCAGACCGCCGCCAGCACCTTCCGCTCAGCGTCGCCCAGCACCTGCATCGTCTCCTCCTCCGATCCGATGCCGGAACTCTAGTGGTCGAACCGCGGCCGGCTCAGGTCAGCACGAAATAGTCCCGGTGCACGGCCTCCTCCGAGGCCTGCGGGATCAGCTCCCGGACCTGCTCGGAGCGCATGCCCTTGATCCGCCGCAGCTCCTCGGCCGAGTAGTTGACGATGCCCCGCCCGATCACGGCGCCGGCCGTCTCGCCGTCGCCCGAGATCTCGACGGCGTCGCCGGCCTCGAACTCGCCCTCGACCTCCGTGATTCCGACGGGAAGCAGGCTGCTGCCGCGCTCGCGCAGCACGCGCGCGGCGCCGTCGTCGATCCTGACCGTGCCCCGGATCGGCTTCGCGTACCGCAGCCACAGCTTGAAGCTGGAGCCCCGCTCCTTGTGCGGCAGAAATCGGGTCCCGACGTCCTCGCCGGCGGCGGCGGCCAGCAGGGTTCCCTGCGCCGTGCCGTCGCAGATCACCGCGCGGATCCCGGCGGCTCCCGCCATCTCGGCGGCCGCTGCCTTGCTGCGCATTCCCCCGGACCCGAACGGCGAGGTGTGTTCGCCGATCGCGTAGCCCTTCAGCTCCGACGGGTCGGCGACCTCCGCGATCAGCTCGGCGCCGGGGTCCTTGTTGGGATCGGCGCTGTGCAGCCCCGCCGTGTTGGTCAGCAGCACCAGCAGCCGCGCCTCGATCATGATCGCCACCTGGGCGGCGAGGAAGTCGTTGTCGCCGAAGGTGATCTCGTCGGTCGCCGTGGTGTCGTTCTCGTTGATGACGGGCACCGTGTGCCAGGCGAGCAGCCGCCGCAGGGTCTGGCGGGCGTTCAGGTAGTGGGTGCGGCGCTGCAGGTCGGCCGCGCTCAGCAGCACCTGGGCGGCGTGGACGTCCCGCCCGGCCAGGCGCTCCTCGTAGGCGCGGAAGAGGGGTCCCTGGCCCACGGCCGAAGCCGCCTGCAGCTCGTCGATGCTCCTGGGGCGCGCCTTCATCCCCATCACCTCCATCCCTCGCGAGATCGCCCCAGAGGTGACCAGAACCACCTCCTCGCCCCCGTCGTGCAGGTCGCCGACCTGCGCGCAGACGCTGTCCAGCACGTCGGCGCGCAGCGCGCCGTCGTCGGCGGAGACGATCGAGGATCCGAGCTTGGCGACGATGGTCATCGGCCACGAGTCTAGGTCCGGCTATTAGGATCGACGCATGAGCGAGTTCGGCACCGTTCGGGTCGCGGCAATCCAGGCGACACCCGTGATCCTGGATGCCGAGGCGAGCGTCGAGAAGGCCGCCGGCCTGATCGGCGAGGCCGCCACTGACGGCGCCAAGCTCGCGGTGCTGCCCGAGACCTTCGTCCCGCTCTACCCGTCCGGCAGCTGGGCGAAGGCCGCGGCGGCCTTCGACGGCTTCGACGAGCTCTGGGAGCGGCTGTGGGCGAACTCGGTGGACGTGCCCGGCCCGCTCACCGACCGCCTCGCCGCCGCCTGCGCCGAGCACGACGTCCACGTCGCCATCGGCGTCAACGAGCGCGAGGCCGAGCGGCCGGGCAGCCTCTACAACACCCTGCTGCTGATCGGCCCCGAGGGCCTGGTCTGGAAGCACCGCAAGCTCATGCCGACCCACCACGAGCGGCTCTTCCACGGGATCGGCGCCGGCGACGACCTCGCGGCGGCCGAGACGCCGCTGGGCAGGATCGGCGGGCTGATCTGCTGGGAGAACCGGATGCCGCTCGCCCGCTACGCCGCCTACCGCTCCGGCCCCCAGATCTGGGTGGCGCCCACCGCCGACGACTCCGACGGCTGGCTGGCGAGCATGCGCCACGTCGCGATCGAGTCGGGCGCCTTCGTCGTCTCGGTGCCTCAGTACATCCCCCGCTCGGCGTTCCCGGAGGACTTCCCCGCCGAGCTGCCGGACGAAGAGGTCTTCGGGCGCGGCGGCGCGGCGATCATCGAGCCGGCCGACGGCAACGTGATCGCCGGCCCGCTCTACGACGAGGAGGGAATCGTCACGGCCGACTGCGATCTCAGCACAGGCCTCCACGCCAAGCGCTGGTTCGACTCCGTCGGCCATTACAGCCGCGAAGACGTCCTGCTCGGGGAGATCCCGATCGGCGCGGATGTTCCGGCACCCTCATCTGGCGGGCGCGCTACCCGCAGGGACGACGGATCCGACGGGTCGGAAGGTGGCGCGCCCTAGGGGTCGAGCTCGAACTCGACCTCGCCCACGACGACCTCGTCGCCGCCTTCGAAGCCCGCGCGCTGAAGCTCGGCGACGACCCCGATCTCGCGCAGCCGCCCCTCCAGGTAGTCCAGCGCCTCGGCGTTGCCGAGGTCGTGGCGGGCGACCAGCAGCTCGATCCCGCGCCCGGTCACGCGCCAGCGGCCCTCGCCTTCCGGTTCGACCTCGAACCCCTCGTCCTCGCCGGGGCGGTAGACCCGGTGCTCGGCGTCGAACTCGCCATCGGCGGCCCGCTCGGGCGCCTCGGGAAGCGCCCCGACGATCGTGCGGCGCAGCTCGTCCAGGCCCGCACCGGTAGCCGACGAGAACGCCAGCACCCCGGCCACCGCGTCGCCCAGCCGACCCTTCCACTCGGCGACCAGCTCGGCCGCGCGTTCCTCGGGCACCAGGTCGGACTTGGAGAGCGCGACGATCTCGGGAAGCTGGTTCAGCCGCGCCCCGTAGGAGCCGAGCTCGCTCCGCACCGTCTCGTAGTTGGACTCGGGCTCCCCTTCGGCGGGCTCGATCTCCACCAGGTGGACCAGCAGCCGGCAGCGCTCGACGTGGGCCAGGAACTCGTGGCCGAGGCCAGCGCCCTCGGCGGCGCCCTCGATCAGTCCCGGGATGTCGGCGACCACGACCTGGCGGTCGTCCAGCTCGATCGTCCCGAGCACGGGCTCGATCGTCGTGAACGGGTAGTCGGCCACCTTCGGCGCCGCCCGGGTCAGCCGCGACAGCAGCGATGACTTGCCCGCGTTCGGCAGCCCCACCAGCCCCACGTCCGCAAGCAGCTTCAACCGCAGCTCGATCCAGCCCGATTCGCCCCCGAGCCCGCGCTCGGCGAACCGCGGTGACTGCCGTGTGGAGGTGGCGAAGCGCTTGTTGCCGTGTCCTCCGCCCCCGCCTCGGGCGACGACCACGCGCTGCCCGTCGGCCAGCAGCTCGGTCACCGAGCCGTCGAGGCCCGCCACCACCGTCCCTGGGGGCACCCGCACGACCCGGTCCTCCCCGCTCTCCCCGTGCTTGCGGCTCCCCTGCCCGTGCGCGCCGTGCCCCGCCCGAAAGTGCTTGCTGCGCCCGAGCGAGGAGAGGTCGCGCCTGCCCTCATCGCAGACGAACACGATGTCACCGCCGCGACCGCCATCACCGCCGTCCGGCCCCCCCTTGGGCACATGCGCCTCCCGGCGAAACGAGACGACGCCGTCGCCGCCACGCCCACCTTCGACATAGATCTTGGCCTTGTCGTAGAGCACGCAATGACGTTAGCCGGGCAACGAACACCGGGCTGGGGAAGGCGGGGTGCCGACGAGCCGAGGTTCGGGGGAGCTGGGGAAGGCGGTGTCCGGGGGGCCGAACCAGAGGCGTCCGCAGTTGCTTTTTCAGAAGGCATTCCTGATATCGCCGATGGGCGGCCCCCGGACGCCGCCCAGCGGCCGGCGCCCTAGCGGTCCCGGCGATTCAGTCCCCGTCGACGACCGAGATCGTGCGGCCGCGACGGCCAGCTGTCGAACTTCACGACGCCGGCGCGCTTGGCGAAGATCGTGTGGTCGCGCCCCAGGCCGACGCCGTCGCCGGGCCGGAAACGGGTGCCGCGCTGGCGCACGATGATCTCGCCGCCGGAGACCGTCTGGCCGCTGAAGACCTTGACTCCCAGGTACTTGGGGTTGGAGTCTCGGCCGTTCCGGCTCGAGCCGAGTCCCTTCTTATGAGCCATCCTTCGCCTCCTTCGTAGCGGCGGCCTTCGCCGCGGCGGGCTTCGCGGCCGCCTTCTTGGCGGTCCCCGAGTACTTGATCTCGGTCACCTCGAGCCGGGTCAGCTCGGAGCGGTGGCCCTGGCGCTTGCGGTAGCCCTTCTTGGCCCGGTACTTGAAGACTCTTATCTTCGGGCCGCGCTCGTGGCCGGCGACCTTTGCCTCGACCTTGACCTTGTCGAGGTCCTTGCCGACCACCAGCTGCTTGTCGTTGAAGGCGACGGCGCGCAGATCCACCTTGGCGCCCTCGTCCGCGGACAGGCGATCGACGAGCAGGGTGGTGCCCTTCTCGACCTTGTACTGCTTTCCGCCTGTCTCGACTACCGCGTACATGTGTGGTGGTTCCTGGTTCGTCAGTCCTTCTTGTTACCGGCCGACGCGCGCGAACGGCCTCGGCCACCTCGGCTACCGCGGCCACGCTTTCGCCCGCCGGAAGCGGCGGATTCTAGCTTCTCGCCGTCGCCTTCCCCGCCTACGGCGCCGTTGCCGTCAAGCAGCGATGCATCGGCCGAGGAGCGCCCGACGCCGTCGATCCGGACCAGCCTGCGCTCGCCCACATGGCCGCCGCCGCCGGCGACGCTGACGATGTAGGAGTCGACCCGGGCGATCGCGTCGTCCACGTTGTACATGTGGGGCTCCTCGATCGTGACCAGGACCTCCTGGCCGACGCTGAAGGGCAGCGCCAGCTCCTCGATCTCCTCGTTGCTGCCTGTCTCCTCGAGCGCGAACGTGTCCAAGGGCAGCGCGTCGCCGCCCTTGAAGTGGAACCGCTTGCCGCTTTCCTCCTCCAGCTCGACCAGGCCGGACTCGGGATGCAGCAGCTCGCCGGCCACCCTCGGGTTGACCCGCACCAGATAGGCGTCGGGGTCGGGCTGGTCGGCGACCACGTCGCCGAGCTTGCGCACGATGTCGATCGCCACCGTCTCCTCCGACGGGACGACGCCCTCGCCGTCGCAGGTCGGGCAGCGCTTGGTGAGGATCTCACGCACCCCGTCCGTGACGTTCTGGCGCGTCATCTCCACCAGCCCCAGCGGCGAGACCTCGACCACGTAGGTCTTGGTCCGGTCCTCCTCCAGGGCCTTGGTCAGCGTCTTCAGGACCTGGTCGCGGTTGCGGGCCCGCGCCATGTCGATGAAGTCGATGACGATGATGCCGCCGATGTCGCGCATCCGCAGCTGGCGCACGACCTCCTCGGCGGCCTCGACGTTCACCTTGGTGATCGTGTCCTCCAGCCGGCCCTTGCCGCGGCCGGTGAAGCTGCCGGTGTTGATGTCGATGACCGTCAGCGCTTCCGCGTAGTCGATCATGAGATACCCGCCCGAGGGCAGGTCGACCCGGCGTGACAGCACCGACTTGAAGGCCTCCTCGACGGTCCACTTCTCGAGCAGCGGCTCCTTGTCCTTGTAGAGCTCGACCGAGTCGGCCAGCTCCGGGGCCGTCCGCTGCAGGAACTTGGTCACGCGTTCGTGCTGCTTAGGGTCGTCGATCACGGCGCCCTCGAACTCCTCCACCAGCACGTCGCGGACGACGCGGATCGAGAGGTCGGCCTCCTGGAAGACCATCTGGCCGACCTCGGCCTTCTTCGAGCGCTCGGCGACAACCTCGTCGAGGCGGTGCAGGTACTCGATCTCGCGCTTGAAGTCCTCCTTCTTCGCGCCCTGCGCGGCGGTGCGGACGATGACGCCGCCCCCGCCGATGTCCACGCCATCGATCAGCTTGCGCAGCCGCTGGCGCTCCTTGTCGGGCAGGCGCTTGGAGACGCCGATCCCACCGCCCTGCGGCATGTAGACCAGGTAGCGGCCCGCGATCGAGAGCTGCATCGACAGCCGCGCGCCCTTGGTCTTCAGCGGGTCCTTGACGACCTGGACGATGATCTCCTGGCCGGGCTTGATCAGCTCGGCGATGCTGCGGCCGCGGCCGCGCCCCCGCTTTGGGGCCGCCTTGCCGTCCGCCGTGACGATCTCATCGACGTGCAGGAAGCCGTTGCGCTCCAGGCCGAAGTCGACGAACGCCGCCTCCATGCCGGGGAGGACGTTGTCGACCTTGCCCTTGTAGATGTTGCCGACGATGGAGCGGCGGCCGCGGCGCTCGACGTAGAGCTCCGCCACCTTCCAGTCCGCGCCGGGAGCCGGCTTCTTGCGCCGGCCATTGCCCTTGCCCCGGGCCGGGGTTCCCTTGCCCTCGAGCACGGCGACCCGGGTCTCGCCCCGGTCGACGCTGACGAGGATTTCCTTCTTCATGTTTTTGTACTTCCTTTCCGCGCTGAGCGGAGCCCGCACGCGTACGACGCTCCACCGCTCAGCCGAGCGGGGAGGTGTGCGTGGGTTGTGGGTTGAGTGGGCTCTGAGTCAGTCAGCGCAACAGTGGGGTTGGTTCCCTGCTGTCGCGGCTGGCGAGCTGCGCCTGCACGTGGATGCTCTGTAAGAGCCCGATCGCCATGAAGGTGACCAGCACCGAGGATCCCCCGTAGCTCATGAGAGGTAGCGTGATCCCGGTGACGGGCATGATCCCCAGGTTCATGCCCACGTTGACGAAGACCTGGAACATCAGCATGGCGGCGATGCCGCCGGCAATAAGGGTCCCGTAGAGATTCTTCGAAAGCGTCATTAAGCGCAGCGCCCGCCAGACGAGCAGGGCGTAAAGGGATAAGACGAATGCAGCGCCGAGGAATCCGTAGCGCTCCCCGATGACGGCGAAGATGAAGTCGGTATGCCGCTCGGGGAGGAAGCCGAGCTCAGTCTGCGAAGCCTGCTCGCCGCGGCCGGTCTTGCCACCGGCTCCAATCGCGGTAAGGCTCTGCGTGAGCTGATAGCTCGAGTCCCTCGGGTCATCGCTGGGGTTGAGGAAGCTTGTAAGTCGTTCCTGCTGATACTCACGGAGGATAGGGGCACCGACGGCCGGCGCGATCACAAGCACCAAAATGCCCAGTGCGGCTGCAACGCCCCCGATGGCCGCGAAGTGCCTCCAGGGGATCCCGGCCAGGAGCAGGATCACGAGCGTGATCACGCCCAGCACGATTCCCGTGCCCAGATCGGGCTGCAGGAAGACGAGCAGGGCGGGCGCCAGGCCAAGCGCCAGCATCCGTGCGGTCGAGCGCCAGTCGTAGCCGCGCCTGTTGCGCTCGATAACGAACGCCGCCAGGGCCACGATCAGCAGCACCTTTGCCAGCTCCGAAGGCTGGAAGCGGAAGTAGGGGAGCTCGATCCACCGGCGCGACCCCCGCGCGGCCGCCCCGAACACCAGCACCAGGCAGATCGAGGCGATCATCGCCGAGTAGATGCCCACCCGCAGCTCGCGGAAGCGCGAGTAGTCCACCCGCGCGACGGCGAACATGAGCGCGATCCCGATCACCGCGTACACCGTCTGGCGCAGCACGAAATAGAGCGGGTCGCCCGGGATGTCCTCGCCCGTGGACTCGAACAGCGTGAAGATGCTGAAGCCGATCAGCCCGAGTGCAGCGACGAGCATGACGCCGTCGAAGTAGGGCAGGTTGAGCCGCTCGGCGACGCCGGACCGGCGCGATTCCATGGTCACCGGCCCGGCGCTCATTCGGTCGTCTCCGGGCGGGACGCCGCCGGCACCGCCGGCGTCGCCCCCAGATCGAAGTGCCTCTCGATGATCCGCGCCGCGACGGGGGCCGCCGAGTCGACGCCGAAGCCGCCGCGCTCGACCGTCACCGCGACCACGATCTCCGGGTCGTTGGCCGGGGCGAGGGCCACGAACCAGGCCTGGTCGGGCAGCGGGAAGCCGCCCTCGGTGAAGCCGCGCTCGGCGGTCCCGGTCTTCCCCGCGACCTCGATCTTGAAGTTGCCGAAGACCGGATAGGAGGTGCCGCCCTGCTCCATCGAGGCGCGTGTGAGCCCGGTCATCACGGTGCTGCGCGCATCCTCGGGAATCTCGACCTGGCGCTTGGGCGGGGGCTCGATCTCCTGCAGCGCCTCCCCGGTGACGGTCTCAACTCCCTGCGCCAGGTGCGGCCGCACGATCGTGCCGCCGTTTGCGATCGTCGCGTAGGCGACCGCCATCTGCAGCGGGTTGGCCTGGACGTCGCCCTGACCCACGGCGAGGTTGATGTTGTCGCCCGCCGACCACGGACGGTCGGTCAGCTTCTGGCGGTAGAGCCTGTTGCGCCATGCCGGAGTCGGGACCAGCCCCTCCATCTCGGAGGGCAGGTCGATGCCGGTCTGCTCCCCGATGCCCAACCGCGAGGACCAGTCCTGCAGGGCCCCGCCGCGGCCGTTGTTGACGTTCATCTTGTCGCCGAGCGAATAGAAGTAGACGTCGGAGGAGACCTTGAGCGCGTCGCTCATGTTGATGGGCCCGAAGACGGCGTCGCCCGCGTTGCGCAGCTTCAGGACGTCGATCGTGAACAGGCCGTCGTCGTTGAAGATCTCGGTGGGGGTGATGACGCCGTCCTCGAGCGCGGCCATCGCCGTGATCGGCTTGTAGGCCGACCCGGTTGGATAGGCGCCCTGGATCGCGCGGTTGGCGAGCGGGGCGTCGTTCTGGCGCGAGACCAGCGCCTCGTACTGCTGCTGGGTGATCGGGCGGGTGAAGATCGACGGGTCGAAGGTCGGGCTGGAGCCCATCGCCAGCACCTCGCCATTGCGGACGTCCATGGCCACGAAGGCGCCGGGCAACCCGAAGGAGCCGAGCGCACCCTCCCCGATCTCCTGCAGATCGGCGTCGATCGTCAGCCTGACGTTGTCCCCCGCGCGCGCGGGCTCGCCCTCGAGCTGGCCCTTGGGCCGGCCCAGAGCGTCCACGGTGGTGCGGGTCGACCCGGGCTTGCCGCGCAGGAAGCGGTCGTACTCGTACTCGATCCCGGACTGCCCGACGACGTCGCCCTGGTCGAGCGTCGAGTAGCGGGGCAGCTCGAGCTGCTCGGCGGTCACCTCGCCGACGTTCCCGAACAGGTGCGCGCCGATCGCGCCCTGCCTGTACTCCCGCGCGAAGACCCGCTCGACCGTCACCCCCGGGAAGCGGGACTGGTTCTCGCGCAGGAAGAAGACCTTGCCCGCGCCCAGGCCGCGCCGCAGGATCACGGGGCTGGCCGGCGCCTCCTTGCGGACCTCCTCGATCTCCTGCACGATCTCGGCGGGGGTCATGCCGGTGACGGTGGCCAGGCCCTGCATCACCTGCTTGCGCTCGGGCCCGGGCTTGGGCAGGTCCTCGGGGAGGACCTGCAGGGCGAGCTCGGTGCGGTTCGCCACCAGCACCTTGCCGTCTCGGTCCAGGATGTCGCCGCGCGGGGCCTGCACGCGGACCTCGCGCACGCGGTTGTCGTTGGCCAGGTCCCGGTAGTCGTCACCCGAGAGGACCTGCAGGTACCAGAGCCTCAGGAAGACGACGGAGAAGATCGCCACGGCGATCCCGGCGATGATGGTCGCCCGGGTCGCGAGGCGCTTGCTCCTCGCGGGTGTCTCCTCTCCGGTTCTGTGTCGATACATGTGTCTAGCTCCGAGAGTCCGCGGCGCGCGGGGCCACCGGTCGGCGGCCGCCGGGACGGTCCTCGATCAGGGCCGGCCGCAGGACAAGTCTGACGAGCAGGAACAACGGAAGCGCAAACAATGCGCCCAGCAGCGTCTTCAGGAGGGCGTCACGCACGACCAGGGCGCTGACATCGGCGTCGATCCCGGTCCCGACCTGGATCGCGACGAAGGCCAGCAGCCCGAGCAGGGTGAATCCCGCGCCCAGCAGCGGGATCGCCCGGCGCGCCGGGCGGCCGACGCTCTCGCGGTAGCGCCCGGCCACGTAGCCGACCGACATCAGGGCCGCGGCGAACCCTCCCAGCGTCTGCATCAGCAGGCAGTCCACCAGCAGGCCGATCGAGAAGCCGCCCACGGCCCCCGCGACGCTGCCCCCCAGCAGGCCGATCGTCATCACCACCAGCACGGCCCCGTCGGGGCTGGCCCCGAACAGGGAGATCTTTGCGAAGAAGCTGACCTGCAGCAGCGCCGTCAGCAGCACCAGCGCCGCCAGCCGCACCCAGATCTGCTTGGTCATGATCACTCGCGGGCTCCTCCGCTTCGCGTCCGGTGCCGGCTCACTTGGTGTTCCCCGACTCCACCAGCGCTTGCACGAATTGCATGTCGCGGAGGTCGGCGAAGGCGCGCAGGTGGACCCGCTGGTAGGCCTGCTGCTCCTCGAGCGAGGTGTCCGTGATGCGCCCGATCGGGATGCCGGGCGGGAACAGCGAGTCGAGGGTGCCGCTGGAGAATCCGGCGGTGACGACGGTCTGGTTCTCGGCGATCTCCTCGCCTCGCTGCACGTAGTTGAGCTGCAGGTCCCGTGGGTCGCCGACCTCGGGCTCGACCACGCCGATCGCACCCTCCGGCAGGACGCGGGCGGTGACGGAGCTGTCCGCGTCGGTGATCAGCGTCACCTGGGCAGTCCCCCTGGTCGTGGCGGTCACGCGGCCGGCGAGACCGTCGGGGGCGATCACCGCGTCGTCGACGCGGATGCCCGCGCTGCTGCCCTTGTCGATCGTCACCGTCGAGTACCAGACGGTAGGAGAGCGGCCGATGATCCGCGCGGTGACGGCCTCGAAGCCCGGCGGAATCAGCCCTCCTCCGGTCAGCTCGGCGAGCTTCGCCAGCTCCTCGCGCTGCCCGGCGTCGGTCTGGGCCTGGGCGAGCTGGTCGCGGGCGTCGGCGAGCTCGTCCTTCAGCCTCTCGTTCTCGCCCCGCGCCTCGAAGGTCTCGTCGAACCAGTTGACGAAATCGCGCGCCGGCTTCAACGCCCTGTCCGCGGCCTCCTCGAATGGTCCGAGTACGGCCGCCACCCCGCGCTGTACGCGGTGCATGGGCCCGCTGTTCCCCTCCTGGAAATAGAGGCTGAGCAGGGTCAGCGACGCGACGACGAGCAGCAACAGGACCGCCCGTCGGCGGCGCACCTGTTTTCGATACATGTCCTAGTCGTCCTCAAGATCCTGGTCGGCCGCCGAATGTAGCGGACGCTCTCAAGCCGACTGAAAGGGCGCTCCCCGCACGGAAACGAGCTCTGGAGCCAGCTCCAGCAGGAGCCCGATCGGCAGTCCGATCACGTTCGAGACGTCCCCCCGCACCTCCTCGACCAGGGCCGATCCCAGCCCCTGGATCGCGTAGGCGCCGGCCCGCTCGCGCCATTCTCCGGACGACAGGTAGGCCTCGATCAGCGGCGTCGTCAGCTCCCTGAACCGGACGGTGGAGGCGACCAGCCCCTCTCGCGTCACCGGGCGCTCGTCCTCGCCCATCTCCGGGCCCAGCATCGCCACCGCGCCCAGCACCTCGTGCTCGCGCCCGGAGAGCCGCTCCAGAGAGGCGCGCGCCTCCGGCTCGGACTCGGGCTGTCCCAGCGCCGCGCCGTCGAGCACGACCTCGGTGTCGCCGGCGATCACCAGCGTCCCGGGGATGGGCTCGCCCGCCGCGACCGCCGCGGCCTTCCAGCGGGCGTTGTCGAGCACGAGCTCGCGCGGCTCCCCCTCCTTCGACTCCTCGACCTTCGGGTCCGCGACCTCGAAGGTGACGCCCAGGGCTTCCAGCAGCGCGCGTCGCTGCGGCGATCGCGAGGCGAGCACGACCCGTGGGGCGACCATCCCCCTAGGGTACGCGGCGCTGGTGCCCCTAGAGCTCCGGGAACCAGATGCCGATCTCGCGCTCGGCGGACTCGGGCGAGTCCGAGCCGTGCACCAGATTGAACGTGACCTCGGTGCCGAACTCCCCGCGGATCGAGCCCGCGTCGGCCTCAACCGGGTCGGTGGCGCCGATCAGCTGGCGCGCTGCCTTGACCGCGTGCGGGCCCTCCATCACCATCGCCACCAGCGGGCCGCCCGTGATGAAGGAAACGAGCTCACCGAAGAAGGGCTTCTCCTTGTGCTCGTCGTAGTGGACGTTCGCGATCTCCTCGTCGGCCTGCATCAGCTTCAGCGCGACCAGGGTCATTCCCTTGCGCTCGAAGCGGCCGATCACCTCGCCGGTGAGGCGACGCTCGAAGGCGTCCGGCTTGACGAGGATCAGAGTGCGCTCCACGGGGCGGAGAAGCTACAGGGTGGGCGCCGAGCTCAACTGCTGGGGCGCTGTGAGCCGCCGCTGGGGCGCTGTTGCGGGCGGCTCTGGGCGCCGACCGGCGAGCGCTGCGTCTGCTGGCGACGGCCGGAGCCGTCTCCGCGCTCGCTGCGCTCGCTGCGATCCCCCGAGTTCGACGGACGCTGTTCGGCGGAGGTACGAGCCGGCCGGGTGGCGCGTTCGCTGCGCGCGGCGCGGGCCCTGCGTCGGGCATCGCGATCGGAGCCTTCGCTGCGCTCGCCGCGCTCGCCGCGGGTGCGGCGGACCTCGGCCTCGCAGTAGGGACACCTCCCCCACTTCGGGTCCAGGGGCTGGCCGCACTTGCGGCAGGGGTTGCGCAGACGCCGCTCGCAGTTGGGACAGCGCAGGTAGTTGCGCTCGATCGGGTACTCGCAGTGCGGACAGGACTGCTCGACCAGCTGCCGCAGCCGCAGCTCGGCGGCGCGCAGCTCGAGCTCGCGCTCCTCGCGATCCTCAAGGAACTCCGGCGGCCGCAGGATCGTGTAGACGATCGTGCCGATGAAGGGGAACACCGACGCCGCCGTCGCGCAGGCGATCAGCACCGGGTCCGCGATCCGCCGCTTCGCGTCCATGTAGGTCCAGTAGATGAGCGCCACGTAGGTGACGATCAGGAACAGGACGAGCAGCTGCGTGATCAGGCTCAGCGCCCCGCCGTCTATGCCGAATATCGCGAGCATGGGTAGTGGGAGCCGCCGAGTGTACGCACAAAGCCCTGCTAGGGCCGCAACCCGCGGATCAGAGGAACATCAGGCCGAAAACGTAGCCGACAGCGAAGAACACGAGGATAACCACGGCCACGACCAGGGCCACCAGGCCCATCATGGTCAGGAGTTCTCCGCGTGCCTCTCTGTCCATAGCGACTTGAGAAGGTAGTGGGAACCGGCCGCGAGCGCCACCGCCCCGCGCTCCCGCGCAAGCTCTCGTGCCCGCCCCCACGCCCGCTGGGGATCGGCGAGCGCCTCCGCCTCGACGCCGGCCTCACGCGCGAATTCGGCGAGCTCCCCGGCCTCCCAGGAGCGAGTGCCCGGGCGGCCCGCGCCCTCGATCGCCTCGGGCGGGACCTCGGTGCAGACGAGGTAGATGCACGGGCGGGCCAGCGCGCGGACGATGCCCTCGGCGTCCTTGTCAGTGAGGACAGCGATGCAGGCCACGACGTTCCGCCCACCCGCCAGTGCGGGCAGCACGCGGGCTAGAGCCAGGGCGCCCTGGGGATTGTGCGCGGAGTCGAGGATCACGCGCGGATCGCCTTCGATCACCTGAGCGCGCCCGGGGTTCGAGAGCCCCTCGGCGGCCCGCTCGACCGCCCCCGGCTCCAGCTCGTGGCCCAGCGCGACCGCCGTGGCGGTGGCGGCGAGGGCGAAGTTCTGCTCCGGATAGCCATGCACGGGCTGGTGCTTGAGCGCGGGCCGTCCCTCGACCATCGCGCTTGCCGGATGTCCGCGCTCGCGCCGCGCGTGGCGAGCCTCGACGAACTCGTCCGCGATCGGCTCGACTTCCTCGGGAAGCCTGCCCGTGATCAGCGTCGTGTGGTCACGCAGCACCGCCAGCTTCTCGCCGGCGATCTCCTCGAGCGTGTCGCCGAGCCACTCGGTGTGGTCCAGCCCGACCGAGGTCAGCACGGTGATCTTCGACGGAATCACGTTGGTGGCGTCCAGCCGCCCGCCCAAGCCGGCCTCGACGACCGCGAACTTCACCCGCGCGGCGGCGAAGGCGACGAAGGCCGCGGCGGTCAGCAGCTCGTACTGGGTCACCGGCCCCTCCTCGCCCGCGCTGCGGTCCGCGACCTCGGCCGCCTGCTCGGCACGCTCGATGGCCTCCGCGAAGGCGGCGTCCGAGATCGGCTCGCCGCCTATCTCGATGCGCTCGTTCCACGAGTCGATGTGGGGAGAGAGATAGGCGCCCGCCCGAGACCCCGTGCGCCTCGAGCAGCGCCGCGGTCATGCGACGACCGAGGTCTTGCCGTTGGTCCCGACCACGTGGATCGAGGCGAACCGGTTCTGGGGCATGCCGAGCAGCGAGCAGAGCCGCCGCATTCGCTCCAGCCCGAGCTTCCAGCCCAGGAACTCCCGGCGCTCGAGTCGCCTCAGGGACGGTCAGCCCAGCTCCTCCAGTTCTGCCCTGTACGCGTCGAGCTTCTGACGCTCCTCGTCCACGACGTCGGCGGGGGCCTTGGCGACGAAGCCCTCGTTCGAGAGCTTCTTCTCTCCCCGCTCGACCTCGGAGCGCAGCTTCCGGCGGCGCTCCTCGATTCGCGCGGCGACGGCCTCGCCGTCCAGACCCGCGGTCTCCAGCAGCTCGACGCCGCCCACCGTCGCGATCGGCTCGCCCTCGCCGCGAAGCTGACGCGCGCCAGGCGCGCGACCAGGTCGTGCGGCTGCCCGTTGGGCGCTCGCGCGTCCAGCACCTGCCCCGCCGGGACGCCGGCGAGGTCGCGCCAGCGCCGCAGGCCGCGGGTGAGCTCGATCGCGGCGCCGATCTCGGCTTCGGCCTCGGGATCGACCAGGGACTCGTCGGCGTCCGGAAACGGGTGGATCGCAAGGGCCTCGTACTCGTCGCCCGGCAGGTAGCCGTAGATCTCCTCGGTCACGAACGGCATCGAAGGGTGCGCCAGCGCGAGCACCTGCTCCAGCGCCCACAGCAGGGTCGCCGAGGCGTCGCGGTCGCCCTCGTAGAGCCGCTCCTTGACGATCTCGAGGTACCAGTCGCAGAGCTCGACCAGAAGAACTCGTAGAGGTCGAGGGCGGCGTGGGAGAAGTCGAAGGCTTCGAGCGACTCCGAGACCGAGGCGATCGCGCGCTGCATCCGCGAGGCGATCCAGCGGTCCTCCACCCTGTCGCGACCGGGGCCGGGATCGACCCCCTCGGCCGCGTTCATCAGGATCAGTCGGGAGGCGTTCCACATCTTGTTCGCCAGGTCGCGCCCCTGCTTCACCCGCGCCTCCGAGTAGCGCACGTCCTGCGCCGACGACATCGCCAGCAGCCCGAAGCGCAGCGCGTCGGCCCCGTGGACCTCGATCTCGTCCAGCGGGTCGATCCCGGTGCCCAGGCTCTTCGACATCCGTCGCCCGTCGGGCGCCTGGATCACCGAGTGGATGTTGACCGTGCTGAAGGGCACCTCGCCGGTGAACTCGAGCGAGGTCATGACCATGCGGGCGACCCAGAGGAAGATGATGTCCCGCGCCGTCGAGAGCACGTCGGTCGGGAAGAACGCCTTGAACTCTGGCGCCTCCGTGTCGGGCCAGCCGAGCGTCGCGAATGGCCACAGCGCCGAGCTGAACCAAGTGTCGAGCACGTCCGACTCCTGCTCCCAGCCGTCGCCCTCGGGCGGCTGTGTGCCGACGTAGATCTCCGGCTCGCTCCCGGCATCATCGTCCCGCGGTACCAGACCGGGAGCCGGTGCCCCCACCACAGCTGGCGCGAGATGCACCACGGGCGGATGCGCTGGAGCCAGTCGAGGTAGACCTTGGTGTGGGGGTCGGCCGGCACGAACCTCACCCGCCCGTCCTCGACCACCTCGATCGCCCGCTTGGCCAGCTCGTCCATGCGGCAGAACCACTGCAGCGAGATCAGGGGCTCGACCCGCTTCCCGGAACGGTGAGAGAACGGGACCGAGTGGGTGTAGGGCTCCTCGCCCCTGATCAGTCCCTGCTCGCGCAGCTCGGCGACGACGGCCTCACGCGCCGCCTCCACCGCCATGCCCCGGAAGCGCTCGGGCGCGGCGTCGGTGATCAGCCCGTCCTCGCCGATCACCGAGATCACCTCCAGCCCCCGCTTCTGGCCGATCTCGAAGTCGGCCGGGTCGTGGCCCGGGGTGATCTTGAGCGCGCCGGTGCCGAACTCGACGTCGACGTGCTCGTCGGCGATCACCGGCAGCTCGCGGCCGACCAGAGGCAGCACGGCGACCTTGCCCACCGCGTCCCTGTAGCGGTCGTCGTTCGGGTTCACCGCGACCGCCGTGTCGGCCAGCATCGTCTCGGGCCGCACCGTCGCCACGACCAGCTCTCCCTCTCCGTCCTTCAGTGGGTAGGCGATCTCGTACAGCGTGTCGGTGACCTCGCGCTGCTCGATCTCCAGGTCGGAGATCGCCGACTGCATGCCCGGGTCCCAGTTGACGAGGTAGTTGTCGCGGTAGATCCAGCCCTTTTCGTAGAGCTCGGTGAAGACGCGGTAGACGGCCCGGACGTATCCCTCGTCGAGCGTGAAGCGCTCGCGCTCGTAGTCGCAGCTGGCGCCGAGGCGTTTGAACTGCTCGACGATGGTCGAGCCGTACTGCGCCTTCCATTCCCAGATGCGCTCCTCGAAGGCCTCGCGGCCGAGCTCGTGGCGGGAGCTGCCCTCGGCCACCAGCTCCTTCTCCACCACCGCCTGCGTGCCGATGCCGGCGTGGTCCGTTCCCAGGATCCACATCGTGTTGCGCCCGCGCATGCGATTGATCCGCACCAGCGCGTCCTGGATCGTGCCGTTGAGCGCGTGGCCCATGTGCAGCGCCCCGGTCACGTTCGGCGGCGGGATCGCGATCGAGAAGTTCTCCTCGGGCGATCCCTCGGCCGGCGGGTGGAACCAGCCCCCCTCCAACCAGCGCTGGAACACGCGCTGCTCGACCTCGCCGGGGTCCCAGCGGGTCGTCTCCTCGAGCTTGGCCTTCTTGGCGGCGTCCATCGGACGCCGATTATTCAACCTGAGCTACGAAGCCTGCTCCTGGGGTTGGTCCGTGACCGCCTCGCCCTCGCCGGTGGCGTCGGTGACGAGCATCGGCTTGATCCCCTTCTCGATCGTCTCCCTGGTGACGACGCACTTCTTGACGTCGCCGCGGGAGGGCAACTCGAACTGAACGTCGAGCAGGGTCTCCTCCAGGATCGAGCGCAGGCCGCGGGCTCCGGTCTCGCGCTCCAGGGCGCGATCGGCGATCGCGCCGAGGGACTCGGGCGCGAACACGAGCTCGATCTCGTCGAACTCGAAGAAGCGCCGGAACTGCTTCGTCAGTGCGTTCCGGGGCTCGGTCAGGATCGTGATCAGGTCCTCGCGGGTGAGCTGGTGGATCGGCGCGACGACCGGCATGCGGCCGATGAACTCGGGGATCAGGCCGTACTCCATGAAGTCCTCGGGCAGCACCTGCTCGAACGCCTCGCCGGTGTCCTTCTCGATCGCCGATGTGACCTCGGCGCCGAAGCCGACGCCGTGGTTTCCGACGCGCTTCTCGATCACCTGGTCGAGGTAGGCGAAGGAGCCGCCGCAGACGAAGAGGATGTTGGAGGTGTCGATCGTCAGGAACTCCTGGTGGGGGTGCTTGCGGCCGCCCTGCGGCGGCACCGAGGCGGTGGTGCCCTCGAGGATCTTCAGCAGCGCCTGCTGCACGCCCTCGCCGGAGACGTCGCGGGTGATCGACGGGTTGTCCGCCTTGCGGGCGATCTTGTCGATCTCGTCGATGTAGATGATCCCCGTCTCGGCCTTCTTCACATCGAAGTCGGCCGCCTGGATCAGCTTCAGGAGGATGTTCTCGACGTCCTCGCCCACGTAGCCGGCCTCTGTCAGCGCCGTGGCGTCGGCGATCGCGAAGGGAACGTTGAGGATGCGGGCCAGCGTCTGGGCCAGCAGCGTCTTGCCGCAGCCCGTCGGCCCGAGCAGCAGGATGTTCGACTTCTGGAGCTCGATCGCGCCGTCGCCGTCCACGTCGCCGGCCGACATCTGCACCCGCTTGTAGTGGTTGTAGACGGCGACCGAGAGGGCACGCTTCGCCCCCTCCTGACCGACCACGTACTCGTTCAGGACGTCGTTGATCTCGACGGGCTTCGGAAGGTTCTCGAGCTCGAAGGTGGGCGGGGCGGTGAGCTCCTCATCGATGATCTCGTTGCAGAGGTCGATGCACTCGTCGCAGATGTAGACGCCCGGACCGGCGATCAGCTTCTTCACCTGGCGCTGGGACTTCCCGCAGAAGCTGCAGAGAAGCTGTTCGTTCGATTCGGTCGGACGTGCCAGCGGAATCCACTCCCTAGATCGACGGTTCTCCGGCTGGGGTCCCCGCGTTGAAAGCTTAGGGAACAACCGACACCGGCCTGACGCCTGGTTGATACGCCAAGCGGTGCCGGTGTCCTTCCCGCTTTACATCGGAGCGGCCGGCGGCTAGCTGAAGCGGTCCCAGGCCTGCAGGAAGGGCCGGGGGTCCAGGAAGCGGCCGCCGCGGGTGCGGACCTCGAAGTGCAGGTGGCAGGGGGTCGAGGCGGCGTTGCCGGTCCTGCCCACGTAGCCGACCACCTGGCCGCTGAAGACCCGCTCGCCCAGGGCGACCTCGGCGGGGCGCGTGAGGTGCGAATAGCGGTAGGTGCGGCCCTCCTTGCGCCCGGAGATGACGACGAAGTTGCCGTCGAGGCTCGGGTGGAAGCGGCGGCGCACGACGGTGCCACCGCGCACCGCGACGAGGGGGGTGCCGCAGCGGGCGGTGACGTCGAATCCCTGGTGGATGCGGCCGCCGTTGCGGGCGGCGCCGAACTCGCCGACCGCTCCGCGAGTCCCGTGCGGGCCGCGGATCGGGAAGCGGTGCCCCCGTAACGTCACCTGCCCCGCTTGCGCGAGCTGGGAGCCGGCGGATCCGACGAGGACCCTGTAGGTGCCGTCCGGGGCGGCCCGGCGCGACTCGGTGAGCCCGTCCCAGCCGAGCTCGTGCTGCTGACCGGGATCGAGCTGCTTGAGCTCGTAGCGGCGCACCTCGCCCGCTCCTCCGCCCGCGATCCGGACCGAGACGTCGGTGGGTCCAGAGGCGGCGAAGCGGAACGTGATCCTCACCCCGCCCTTGGCGCCGAAGAACGCCTCGCGCGGCGTCACCGAGGACGGCCCCAGGCTGAAATCCGCTGCAGCGCTGCTCGACGCCGCGCCAAGCGCGATCGTGAGAGCGGCGACGGCGGCCGCCAGCGGGCGCAGGTTGGGGCTCGAATCAGCCAGGAGCGCCGGAACTGTAGGGCAGGGACGAGCGACTCCGCATGCGGTAGGGAATCGGTTACGGTCGGCGGCAGATCGCTGGTTCCCAACGGCACGGAGGCTGATCGCATGGACATCCTGGAGATCGAGCAGAAGGAAACGGTCGGCCGCGAGGAGGCGGCGAAGCGCCTGCACGCCCTGGCCGACATGCTCGCGAAGCAGAACGACGTCGAGTTCGAGCGAGGCGGGATCAAGTTCACGGTCCACGTCCCCGACGAGGTGCATCTCAAGCTCGAGCTGGAGGTCGGGGACGACGGGAGCGAGCTGGAAGTCGAGCTGACCTGGTGAGGATGGCGAACCGCGTGGCCGCGGTGGCGGCGCTCGTGCTCCCTCCAGCGATCGTGATCCTCGCCGGCGTCGCTGCGGTGCGAAGCCTTCCGGAGGGGCTGATCCCCCTGACTGGGACGCTGATCGCGCTCGCGGCCGTCGGCTACGGCCTGCTGCGCCGGGGCGTGGCTCGGGGGCTCGGGATGACGATCGCGGCCATCGCCTTGGCCGGGACGGTGTTCGCGCTGATCGTGAACGACGATCGCATCGCCGAAGCGATCGCGATCGGTGTGGGCCTGCTCCTCGCGGCGGCCGCCGCGAGGTTGGCCTTCACCTTCCCTACCGCTCTGCCCCGGGTCGCCGCCGCCCCCAAGCATCCGGTGCTCTTCTACAACCCGAAGTCGGGAGGCGGCAAGGCGGAGAAGTTCCACCTCGCCGACGAAGCCCGCAAGCGCGGCATCGAGCCGATTGAGTTGACGCTGGGGACCGACCTCGAGCAGCTCGTCCGCGGCGCCGTGGCCGATGGCGCCGACGCGCTGGCGATGGCGGGCGGCGACGGCTCGCAGGCGGTCGTCGCCTCGGTCGCGGCCGAGCTGGACCTCCCCTACTCCTGCATCCCCGCCGGCACCCGCAACCACTTCGCCCTGGACCTGGGCGTTGACCGCGACGACGTCGTCGGAGCGCTCGACGCCCTCGGCGACGGCGCCGGCCACCGCCGGGTGGACCTCGCGGAGGTCAACGGGAAGGTCTTCGTCAACAACGTCTCGCTGGGGGTCTACGCCGAGGCGGTGCAGCACGAGGGCTACCGCGAGTCGAAGCTGAAGACCATCCTGGACACGCTTCCCGACGCGGTTGGGCCCGCCGGTGAGGGGCTCGACCTTCGCTGGGCAGAGCCTGACGGCGAGAAGCGCTCATCCGCCGCGGTCATCCTCGTCTCCAACAACCCCTACCGGCTCGGACTCGTGATCGGTGCCGGGACCAGACCCAGCCTGGACGAGGGGCTGCTGGGGATCGCCGTCGCCGACGCGCCCGGCGGGCCGCAGCGCCAGCCGATGCGCGAGTGGTCTGCCGCCGAGTTCGTCGTGGACTCGGAGGGCCCGATTGCCGCCGGCATCGACGGCGAGGCGATGAAGCTCGACGCGCCGCTCACGTTCCGATCGAGGCCGGCGGCGCTCCAGGTGCTGATCTCGGCCGACCACCCCGGGGCCTCCCCGTCGGCTCACTACCCGGATGGGCCAGGCGAGAACTTTCGCGCGCTGGCCGGGATCGCCGCCGGGCGCGCCGAACCGGTGGACTGAGGCGATGGCAGAGATCCGACGCGGACCCGGTTGGCTGGCGGATGTGGACTCCCTGGACCGGGCGATCCTCACGGCGATCGGCCGGACGCGGACGCCCACCCTGGACCGCTCCCTGCGGGTCATCACCCGGGCCGCGAACTACTCGCGCATCTCGATCGCCTGCGCGGCGGTGTTGGCCGTCACCGCCGGTCCCGCCGGCCGGCGGGCGGCGGGAATGGGCCTCGCGTCGGTGGCGGCCACCTCGGCGATCGTCAACCTCGCCGTCAAGCCGCTGCTACGGAGGGGCCGGCCCATCCGCGGGCTGGAGCCCGTGGCCGGGCGAAGCGTGCGGATGCCCACCTCCGCGTCGTTCCCCTCGGGGCACTCGGCCGCGGCCTTCGCGTTCGCGGTCGGCGCGGGCCGGGAGCTGTCATGGACGACGAGTCCGCTGGTGCTGCTCGCCGCCGTGGTCGCATACTCGCGCGTCCACACCGGAGTCCATTACCCGAGCGACGTGATCGCGGGCGGGCTGATCGGGGTCGCCGTCGCGGAGGCGACCAGCCGGGCACTGAGGAGGAGGGTAGATCCGGGGTGAGGGAAGCTAGCGGTGCTCGATCACGCGGTCGACGATGCTGTACTCCTTCGCCTCCTCCGCGCTCATGAAGTAGTCGCGCTCGGTGTCCTTGGCGACCTTCTCCAGGGGCTGCCCCGTGTGCTTCGCGATGATCTCGTCAAGGCGCTGGCGGACGTCGATGATCTCCTTGGCGTGGATCTCGATGTCCGAGGCCTGGCCGGAGAAGCCGCCCGAGACCTGGTGGATCAGGATCTTCGCGTTGGGCAGCGCCATCCGCTTCTCCTTGGCGCCGCCGGCCAGCAGCAGCGCGCCCATGCTCATGGCGACGCCGACGCAGATCGTCTGGATGTCCGGCTTGATGAACTGCATCGCGTCGTAGATCGCGAGCCCGGCGTAGACCGAGCCGCCCGGGGAGTTGATGTAGATGCTGATGTCCTTGTCGGGGTCCTCGGACTCGAGGTGGATCAGCTGGGCGACGATCAGGTTTGCGATGTCCTCGCTCACCGGGGTGCCGAGGAAGACGATGCGCTCGTTCAGCAGCCGCGAGTAGATGTCGAACGCGCGCTCGCCGCGCGACGTCTGCTCAACGACCATCGGGACCATCGGGCTCATCAGGTGCGAGAGGATAGCGAGCGCCGTCATGGCGCACACCGCTGGAGATCCTCACCGTCGGCCACTCGAACCACGAGGAGCGGGACTTCATCGAGCTGCTCCGGGGCGCCGGGGTCGAGCTGCTCGTCGACGTCCGCCAGAACCCCCGCTCGCGCTACGAGCACTTCAACCGCTCGCCGCTGGCAGGCTCCCTGAAGGCCGCCGGGATCGGCTACGAGCAGCTCGGCGAGGAGCTGGGCGGGCGCCGCACGCCGTCCGAGGACTCACCCAACAAGGCCTGGGAGGACGAGGCCTTCCGAGGCTACGCCGACCACATGGCGAGGCCGGAGTTCGCCGCGGGGCTCGCGCGACTGCGCGAGCTGGCTTCGGGCAGCCGGGTCGCCGTCATGTGCGCCGAGGCCGACTGGACCCAGTGCCACCGCCGCCTCATCTCCGACGCGCTGGTCGCCGGGGGCGACCGGGTGCTGCACGTGGGTCCCGAGGGCTCGCTGGCCGAGCACGAGCTGAACGAGGCGGCCGTCATCGACGGCGGCTCGATCAGCTACCCGGCGATCCAGACCTCGCTGGACGTCTGAGCGTCAGCCAAGGCGACTAACCAGGTCCCCCGTCACGTCGCGTGACCTCGGCCTTGATCGACGCGAGCTCCCGGGCCAGCTCGTCGAGCTTCCGGAGAACGGGATCCTCGCCTGCCTTCCGGCGGTCGGCCTGCGCTTGTGTCACGAAGGCGCTTGTGATCACCCCCGTCACCACGGCCAGAAACGAGAGGCCGGCGAGCAGCAGGACGGACGCCACCACCTTCCCGCCGGCATCGGCCGGCACCGTGTCGCCGTAGCCCACCGTCGTCACCGTCTGCAGGGCCCACCACATGCCGAGCCAGACGGTCTCGAAGCTGTCCGGGTCGACCAGGTGCTGCACCACCCCGAAGACGACGACGGCGACCACCCAGATCGCGCCGAGCAGGTAGGCCGCGAAACGTGGGCGCAGGCCCTTGGCCTGGATCTTGCTCAACAGCCATCTCTCGGCGGGCTTTTGAGCGGAAGGCCGGGCTTCCATGCAGGCAAGTTCGGCGTGCCCCCTGCCAACCCTGCCGGGTGAAGTCCGCTGAGGGTCCGGCTACTCGGACCCGGGGGTCCAGAGCCCGCCCTTCTCCTCGCGCTCCTTCTCGGGAGTCCAGATCTTCTCTTTGGCCTCGGCGGCCTCGAGCGGGATCGGCGTCGCGTTCTCGGCGATCGCCTCCAGCGCGCGGCGCATCCGCAGGTCCTCGGCGAGCATCTGGTCGCGACCGCTCTTCCGCAGCTCCTCAAGCGCTTCCTTGGGCTCCGGGTGGCCGTGGTCCTCGTGGCCCGGCGGCATCTGTAGCGCCTCCAGCAGGTCCTCCTCGGTGACCTCGATCCCCTCTGCGTCGGCGACCGCGCGCAGCACCGCCTCGCGGCGCAGCGCCTGCTCTGACTCGGGCTTGGCCTCCTGGATCAGCTCCTCGCGGCTCTTGCCCTGCATCTGCAGATAGGCGTTCGGGTCCATGCCGCGACCCTGCAGCTGGCGCTCGACGCGGTTCCACATCTCCTCGGCCCGCGCCTGGACGACCGGATCGGGAAGGTTCACCGTGGCGTTCTCGACCGCGGCGTCCAGAGCCCCGGCGCGAAAGCGCTCGGCGATCTGGGTGTCCATGTACTCCCGGATCCGCTCGGAGATGTGCTCGCGCAGCTCGTCGAGGGTGTCGAACTCCGAGGCCTCGGCGGCGAACTCGTCGCTCAGCTCCGGCAGTTCCTTCTCGCGGACCTCGCGGACGCTGATCTTGAACTCCGCGGTCTTGCCGGCGACCTCCTCGCCCTGGTAGTCGTCGGGGAAGGTGACGGTGGCGGTCTTCTCGTCGCCGCCCTCCGCTCCCTTCAGCTCCTGCTCGAACTCGGGCAGAACGCGTCCGGCGCCCAGCTCCAGCAGGTAGTCCTTGGCCTCGCCGCCCTCGAACGGCTCGCCGTCGACGGTGCCGGTGTAGTCGATCAGCAGCACGTCGCCGTCCTGGGCCGTGCGATCCACCGGATTCAGCTTCGCGAAGCCCTCCCGCAGGCGCTCGAGCTCGGCGTCGACGGCCTCCTTCGGCACTTCGGGCTGTTCGCGGCCGACCTCGATCCCCTTGTACTCGCCCAGCTTCGCCTCGGGCAGGACGTTGACCTCGATCGCGAACTTGAGCGGCTCGCCCTCGCCCGGGAGCTCATCCAGGTCGAGCTTGGGATCGCCGACCGGGCTGACGCCGGCGTCCAGCATCGCCCGCTCGTACCAGTCGCCAAGCGACGTCTGGAGAGCCTCGCTGAGGACCGCCTCACGGCCGACCCTCTGCAGCACCATCTCCGGCGGCACCTTGCCCTGGCGGAACCCCTGAACCTTCATGTCCTTGCCCAGCCGGGCCGCAGCCTCCTTTATTCGGCTCTCGACCTGCTCGGGCTCGACCCCGACCTCGACGCGGACCCGCGAGTCCCCGAGCTCCTTTACCGTCGTATCCATGGCGCGTCGGACCTTAGAGGACGGCACCGGGCTGCCAGCCCGCGCCCCGCGGCGCTCGTCGGCCGAGCGCTTCGAGGCGTGGGCCGTCACCGGCCCGCCCGGGCGCGTCTGGAGCTTCGCCGCCGACGCCGCCGCGGCGGTCCCAATGCTGGTCCGCTACTGGCGCGGGCGCTTAGGCCGCGGGCATCCGCCGGAGAACTGACCCCTAGTCGTCGGCGGCGTAGCCCAGGATCGAGCGGTCGATCAGCCACTCGACCGGAGCGACGTCGTCGGTGTAGACGTCGCCGCCGGGCAGCCTCTCCTCCACCTTGGCCGACTCGCGCGCGGCGATCACGCGCAGGTCCTCGGGCAGCAGGCTGACCGCGTCGGCGAGCTGCCGGGCGGACCCGGGCGCCTCGCTGCCGATCAGCAGCGTGTTGGTGTCCTCGATCGGGTCGCGGAGCACCGTCGGGAAGACCTCGGCCATCGTCGCCCCCAGCACCTTCTCCAGGTCGTCGTTGCCCTCGGGATGGCCGGCGTTCACCACCACCACCCCGCCGGGCGCGAGCCGGTCGCGGACGAGCTCAAAGAACTCGCGCGTGGCGAGGTAGAAGGGTATGTAGGGCTGGCGGTAGGCGTCGACCATGATCACGTCGTAGTCGCCTTCCGAGTCCTCGAGCCAGGGCCTGGCGTCCTCGTGGTAGACCTCCAGGTTCGGGTTGTCGAGGTCGAAGTAGCGCTCGCCGAGCTCGGTCAGCTGGGCGTCGATCTCGACCCCGTCGACCTCGGTCGCGGGGAAGTAGCGGCCGTAGGCGCGCGCCGTGGTCCCCGCGGCGTTGCCCAGGATCGCGATCCGCTCGGGAGGCCTGTCGCGCACCGCGAACGGCGCCACCAGGTAGCCGTCCCAGACGTCGTCGGTCAGGTAGCTGCCGGGCACGTACAGAGAGTGGGTGGCCTGGCCCTCGTTAAGCTCCAGCGCGATCTCGCCGTCGTCCTCGTCCTCGACGACGCGGATGTACTGCTCCTCGCTCTCACCCTCCCAGAGGACGCGCTCCCCCTCGGTTGCCTTGACCGTCCCGATCGGGACCGCGAACACGGCCGCAAGCGCCGCCGGCACCGCCAGGTAGCGCCAGCCCAGCCCCGCGGCGGCGACCAGCCCCAGCGCGACCGCAAAGGCGAGGAAGGTGCGCTGAGTGCCGATGAACGGGATCAGCACCAGGGCGGCGAGCATCGTCCCCAGCAGCGAGCCGACGGTCGAGATCGCGTACAGCCGGCCGGCGGTGCGGCCCGAGTGCTCGACGTCGGGCACGGCGAGCCGGATCGCCCACGGAGAGCAGGTGCCGAGCAGCACCACCGGGATCGCGATCAGGAAGAGGACTCCCACCAGCGAGCCGACGAAGGCGCCCGCCGAGATCTCGTCCAGCGCGTCGCTGGAGACCTCGAAGAACGGCCGCGCCGCGAACGGCACCACGGCCAGCAGCGCCGCTGCGGCCGCAACGACCAGGCAGAGCTCGCGCAGGCGCGGGTAGCGGTCGCCGAGCCTGCCCCCGAGCCAGTAGCCGATCGAGAGCGAGACCAACACGACGCCGATCGTGTTCGCCCAGACGATCGTGGAGGCGCCGAAGAACGGGGCCATCAGCCGCGCCGCCGCGATCTCGGCCCCGAGGCTGGCCGTCCCGACCACGAAGACCAGGACGTAGAGGAACCGGTTACCGCTCATTTCGCCTGCGCCTCGATCCGCTCCCGCAGGCGGTCGCCCTCGCCGGCGCGGACCGCTCGCTCCGCGCGCTCGCTGCTCAGCGGCACACCCTTCTCCTCCGCGAGCTCAACCAGCTTCTGGCGCTCGGTGTCCTGCTGGGCCCAGAGCAGGAAGAGCCACGCGAGCACGCCCAGGGTGACCAGGCCGCCCTCGATGGTCATGATCACGCCCGCCGTGCTCTGGTCAGCCAGCGGAGAGATGTCGAACTCGGCCTCGCCGGGGGCGTAGTCGGGATAGAAGACGCTGTTCGCCCACATGAAGGCGTTCCCCAGCGCCGTCCCCGCGAAGCGGACGGCAATGACGTAGCCGATCTTCGGCCCGATCCCGAACCAGGAGGGCACCGGCAGCGGCCCGACCAGCGGCATCCACATCAGGATCCCGAAGCCGATGAAGCAGGCGTGCTGGAGGGCGTGCACGGCCTCGTTCGACAGCGCCTCCTGGTAGAGGACGGGGATGTGCCAGATGTAGAGGCTCGCCGCCCACAGGGGCAGCGCGATCAGGGGATGGGTCAGGACCCGCAGCCGGTCGATCGCCTTGATCGCCAGCAGCGGCTGCAGCAGCGGCCCAGTCAGGCCGAGCACGATCAGCAGCGCCGCGATGTCGCCCACAACCAGGTGCTGTGCCATGTGGGCCAGGAGCAGCTCCTCGCCCAGGTGCGCGAGCGGGCTGACCAGGCCGGCGACGATCAGCAGGATGCCGGCGGCGAAGCAGGCGATGCGCCATGTGGGAACCGGGCGCCCTGCCGACGAGAGGGCCTGCGCCCGAAACGCGTAGGCGGTCGCCGCCACCGTCACGGCGACGAGCTGAAGCGGCTCGAAGGTCCCGCCTCCGACATGCCCCACGACCGGCGTCATCGCGCTGAGGCTACCGCCGGGCTAACGTCGGCCGGTGCCGCGCTCCCCCGGGACTCGACCCCGACCTCGCCCACCGTTGGGCCCGGCTTCGCGCCCGGGCGGAAGCAAGCATCGAGACGGAGGGGTCGGAATGGCGACGGGAGCTGACCGTGGCCGCCGACGCGCTCGGCGATTAGAGCGGTGCTACTGACTACAGCCAGCTGATGCGGCGGAAGAACGTGATCAGGACTGCCACGCAGAGAGCCATGACGGCGAGCGCCGCCGGGTAGCCCCAGCTCTGGTCGAGCTCCGGCATGTGCTCGAAGTTCATGCCGTAATTGCTGGCGATGAAGGTCGGGACCGCGATCACCGCGGCCCATGCGGAGATCTTCTTAACAACCTCGTTCTGGGTCACGCTGACCAGCGCAAGGTTGGCCTCGAGGATGCTGGTCAGCAATTCGCGCTGGGAGTTGACCAGCTCGTCCACGCGGCGCGCGTGGTCATGGACGTCGCGGAAGAAGCGCCGGAGCTCCTCTGGAATCTGCTCGTAGCCGCCGCGCTCGAGAGCGTCAAGCGGCCCGAGGAGCGGGTACACGGCGCGGTGGAACTCGATCACCTCGCGCTTCAGGTGATAGATCCGCGCAGTCGGCGCCGGTATGTCGTCATCGAAGACGTCGGTCTCGACCTCCTCGATGTCGTCGTCGATGCCGTCGGCCACCGGCGCGTAGTCGTCCACGACCTTGTCGAGGATCGCCCATACCGCGGCGGCCGGGCCCATCTTCAGCAGGTCGGGCCGTGCCTCGAGCCGGCTGCGCGCGCTGCTGAGCTCGCTGCCCGGTCCATGGCGGACGGTGATCACGTAGCCCGGGCCGGCGAAGACATGGATCTCACCGAAGTGAACTTGCTCGGTGTTCTGGTGGTAGTGCGCGGTCCTGAGCACGATGAACCAGGACTCGTCGTAGTCCTCGATCTTGGGGCGCTGATGCGGGCGCTCCGCGTCCTCGACGGCCAGCTCGTGCAAACCAAACAACTCGCTCAGCTGCTCCAGGTCGCCGCGCTCGGGGTCGTGCAGCCCGATCCACGCGAACTCGCCGCCCCCCTTCGCGTGCTTGGCCGCCTCATCGAGCGGAATTGGGCCCTCGTGCTGGCGGGCACCGTCCTTGTAGTAGGCGCAATCGACGATCACGGCATCGCTCCGCCTTGGTTGTTCAGGGCGGGCAGGCTGCTTCCTGCCAGGCCCCGTGCAGGCTCAGCCCGCCCGGCCTCGGATAGCGGCTAGTTCCGCCAGCCGGCGCGAGGCGAGCGGTCCCGACGGCAGACGTAGTACTCCGGATCCTCACCCGACATCTGGACGCTGAAGTGGAGCGGCGCCACGAGGGCCCGGAACTTCGTCCCGGAGGCGCCGGCGAAGCCCGGCACGCGGATGCTCCATGCGCCGTCGTTGCGACGTGCGGTGTTGTCCTCTCCGTAGACGATCGACCGGTCGGCGGCATCGACGACGCGGACCTGGCGGAAGTTCATGCACTGACCGCCGGCGTTGACCCCGCTGACGGTCCCGCGGAACCCCGTCCCGGTGGTCTCGATCGTGATCTTCGACTTGAACGGGGTCGGCTTCTCGCCCGGGGGGAACAAGGGATGCTCGCCGCCGCCCGCGCCCGCGGGCAGCGCGATGACCAAGGCCACCGAGCCCGCCACCGCGAGTCCCACCATGATGCGACGCATCGGGCCGATTGTGTCACTTGCCGCAATCCCTGTCCACAGGTGACCCGGCCAGGCACGATCGGGCGGGTTTGCCGGTAGGAATGCACTGGATCGGGTATTTGTGAGTTCCCGCTTGCAAATGCGAAAATCAGCGCTATACTTTCTGAAGCTTGATGGTCCCTAGCGGGGGGACCAAAAGGCAGGGCTTTTACATTCGAGAAGGAAGGGGCACCACATGCCTCGCAGCAGAGGCGCTGCGGCGACCCGCAGCGAGCCTCGCCGCAAGCGCGGCGAGCACGACAACAAGACTACGAAGCGAAGCGCCGACGAGCGTCGGGCGCGCGAGCACGCGACCGCCGAGGCGACGACGGACAGCCTGCAGCTGTTCATCAACCAGGCGATGAAGTACCCCCTGCTCACCGGGCCCGAGGAGATCGAGCTCGCGAAGCGGATCGAGAAGGGCGACCTGGCCGCCAAGGAGAAGCTGATCAACTCCAACCTGCGCCTGGTGATCAAGTTCGCGCGGCGCTACCAGGGCCACGGGCTCGACCTCGGCGACATCGTCCAGGAGGCGATGCTGGGGCTGATCCGCGCTGCCGAGAAGTTCGATTGGCGCCGCGGATACAAGTTCTCCACCTACGCGGTCCTGTGGATCAAGCAGTCGATCCAGCGCGGCCTGGACAACAGCGGCCGGGCGGTTCGAATCCCGGCCCACATCGCTCAGCGCGAGCGCACCGTCAACCGGATCACGGCCCAGCTGACCACCAGGCTGGACCGCGAGCCGACCGACGAGGAGGTCGCGAAGGAGGCGAAGCTGCCGCTCGACGAGGTGATGGCGACGCGTGACCTGACTCGGGTCACGACCAGCCTCGACACCCCGGTCGGCGACGGCGACACCACCTTCGGCGAGCTTCACGCCGAGGAGACGGCGCCGCTCGAGGACGAGGTCCTGGAGCGCGAGCAGGAGGAGGCCGTCGACGCGGCCCTCGCCAAGCTGCCTGAGAAGGAGCGCCGGATCATCAAGGCGCGCTTCGGTACCGGCGGACGCCCCGAGCGGGCGCTGCGCGAGGCCGCGCGCGAGATCGGCGTCACCCAGGAGCAGGCGCGTCGTCTCGAGGAGCGGGCTCTGGCCCGTCTCTCCCAGGACGGCACGCTCGACGCCTGGCGCGACGCGGCGTAACCACGGCTCGCAAGCAGGACAAGGGCACGGTCTGGGTGCTCGACACCGAGACCAAGGGCACGGGCGCCGAGATGGTCCCGCTCGAGCGGGCGCTGGAACAGAAGCGCAAGCGGGCTCCTAAGGGCGAGGCGATCGAGGTCGTCCGCGAGACGAAGCGGTCGCCCCGTCCCGAGGAGCCCGCGCCCGCGCGGCCACCCGCGCGGTTCAAGGTCGTCGACGTCCTCAGCCGGCGGGTGCTGGCCGAGGACGCCGGCGTCCGGGAGACCGTCGCGGCGCTCGGCGCCGTGCGCAGCATCGTCGACGTCAACATCTACCTCTGGGACCCCGACGCCGAGGACTGGCGGCCGCTCCCCCTCTCCCGGCGGCGGCTGCTGTTCAGCGCCCGCGAGCCCTAGTCACACCGCTAGGCGCCCGTTCGCCCGCAGGACCTTGAGCGCGCGGACCGTCGCGTCGCCGCGCCACTCCAGCGCGGCCGCGGGCGAGTAGGTGGTGAAGTCGACGTCCCAGTTGCCCTCGGGGCCCTGCTCGGCCTCGAGGGCGTCCAGGGCTGAGGCGATCGTTCCCGCATCGAAGTGAGCCCGCAGCGGCCGTTCCGGCTCAGGCGAGAAGTCGAGCGGCCTCATCGACTCCCCCTCGGCCCCGCCCTCGACGGCCATCGTGGCCGACGGCGGGATCAGCGCGCCGAGGCGCTCGAGCTCGCCGGGGGCGCGGTCGTCCCTGCCGTGGATGGCGTCGAGCAGCTGCAGGGCGAACCTGAACGTGATCGCCATGCCGGGCTCCTCCATCGCCGCGATCTCCCCGAGGCAGTACTCGGTTGCCCGGGCGAGCCAGGGGTGCCCCTCGACATCCGGGTAGCGGTCCGCGATCCGGTGCGCCGGCGCGCAGATCGAGCAGGTGATCAGCAGCGACGGGCTTGCAGGGTCGGAAGCGGCCCACATGGGCGTGGAGCCCGTCGAGTCGTCGAACGGAAGCGCGAACGGCAGCGCCCCGCCATCCAGCGAGACCCGCTCCAGCCAGTCGCAGAGGTCGCCGGCGACCGGGCTGGTCGCCGCGGTGACCTCCTCGAGGGTCTCGAACACGTGAATCGCGGCCACCGGCTGGCTGGTCTCGCTGCGCAGATCGGGATGGAGTCCCCAGCCGTAGCCGCCGTCGCCGTTCGCGTACGGGGCGAGCGTCGCCAGGGTCGCTTCGGCGTCGCCGTCGCCCAGGAGCAGCTCGAAGCGGCGGCGGTCGAGCAGCCTCGAAGTTGCTGCCATGAATTCGCGGGCCTTGCCCAGATCGGCCACGGCGGGAGCGTACTCCCGCCGAGCCGGCTGGTTTCCGGGATCAGTCGGGCTTGGAGATGCCGCTGTCCGCGAGCTTGGCGGGGTCGGGCACCTCGATCGGGCCCTTCTTCGGCTGGCCGATCCGCAGATGGTTGCCGAACGGATCGCGGGCTCCGCAGTCGATGCCGTAGAAGCGATCGGTGGGCTCCTCCGTGAACTCGACGCCCTTGGCCACCAGGTCCTCGTAGGTCTTGTAGATGTCGTCGACGGTGAAGATCCCGGCCATGCCCATCGCGCCCTTGGCGACCAGCTCGCGGATCACCTCGGCCGTGTCCTCGTCGTGGTTCGGCGGGCCGGGCTTCTCGAGCAGGATCTGGCGATCGGGTTCTCCGAGGGCGTTGACGGTCAGCCAGCGCATGAATCCGAGGTCGGCGTCCGTGTTGACCTCGAGGCCGAGCTTGCCGACGTAGAACTCGAGCGCCTCGTCCTGATCCAGCACGTAAACCTGTGAATGAGTGAGTTGTTTGATCATGCGGCCAAGCTAACCGAGGGCACCCGAGCGCGCTTCTCCGAAACTGCTCGGTCTCGTCCATGCCTTGGAGAAGCACGCGGGGACGGCGCGCAGGTCGGCGGCCGCGTCGCGGTACTCCGTCGGTGACGCACCGACGATCACGCGGAACGTCCGGCTGAAGGACCCGAGGCTGCGGAAGCCGACGTCGAAGCAGATCTCGGTGACGCTGCTGTCGGTCTCCCGCAGCAGGAACATGGCGCGCTCCACGCGGCGGCGCTGCAGATAGCGGTGCGGGGTCTCGCCGAACGTGTCGCGGAACGTCCGGATGAAGTGCGCCTCCGAGACGTAGGCGATCCTCGCGAGGGTCGGGATGTCGAGCGGCTTCGCGTAGTCGCGGTCCATCGCGTCGCGGGCGCGCAGCATGTGGCGGTTGCTCTCCTCGACGGCTCGGCTCAACGGGCCCGCATTGTGGCGAGCGACCGGGTGCTGGAGCCGCCCGCCTAGGCCTCAAGGGCCCTCATGGCCTGCGCCAGCACATCCGCGCGGCCACGCCCGGCGTGATCGGCGGCGATGAAGTGGTTGCCGATCCAGAGCGCAAAAGCGAGCATGCACCGGGCCTCGACCTCGTCATCGTCGAGGCCGAGGTCGCCGTACAGCGAGCGCATGTACTCCATGCGGCGGTTGTCGATGCGGCGGAGGCGGCGGCCGACCGCACGATCGCGCCGGGCCCAGTCGCGAACCGCGAGGTCGATCCGGAGCACCTCGTCGCTGGCGGACGCGATCGCCGACAGCCGCCGCCGCCGGGCCCTCGCGTCGCCGCCCTCGCGCTCGACGCGCTCGATCACCTCGTCGACGCTCCGCCGCTCCCAAGCCTCGAGCATCTCGTCGAGCAGCGCGCGCCGATCCTCGAAGTGCCAGTAGAAGCCACCCTTGGTGACGCCGAGCGCCCGCGCCAGGGGTTCGATGCGGACGGCGTCGGGGCCGCCGGCGGCGAGTGCCTTCAGGCCCTCATCGATCCAGCCGCTGCGTGGGGTGCGGGTCACTGGCATCTTCCGCGTCTATACGCTACCGTATGGAAACGATGTCAGACCAGAGGCTGCCGAACAGCGCCCACAGCTCCCGGCCCTGGCGGATCCACGAGCTCACCCGCGACTTCCGGATCGAGGACGTCTGGGCCCTGCCCACCCCGGGCGGCCGCCCCGAGGACTTCCCGCTCTTCGTCGAGGCGATCGCGTCGGGCGACCCCGCCCAGCGGAGCCCCTCACGCGCGGCCCAGGCCCTGTGGGCGATCCGGTGGAAGCTCGGGGAGCTGTTCGGCTGGGACGACGAGGGCTCCGGGCTCGGGTCCAGGGTGCCTTCGCTTCGCGATCAGCTGCCGGCCGACCTGCGCGAGTCTCCCGGCCCGCGCTTCGAGACGCTTCCCTTCAAATCCCTCTACCTGCTCGACGATGAGTTTGCCGCCGAGATCGCGAACAAGACGGTCCACGGCGTGATGCACATGGGCTGGGTCCCCGACGGGAACGGCGGCTACCGCGGCCAGATGGCCGTCCTCGTGAAGCCCAACGGCCGCCTCGGGAACGCCTACATGGCCGCGATCAAGCCGTTCCGGCACCTGATCGTCTACCCGCCGATGCTGCGCCAGATCGAGCGGGAGTGGCGGGCGCGCGCTCCGGCGCGCTAGCCGCCGGTCTACTCGCCCAGCCCGGCGGCCTCGACCGCCTCCTCCCGGTTCCGGAACGCCTGCTCGCGCACCACCCGCTCGCCCTTGAAGGTGAACACGAACGCGAACCCCTCATCCATCTCGATCTGGCTGACGGGCCCCTGGCCCTCCATCCTGACCACCGCCACAACCTTGTCCCCGGCATCGATCAGCTCCACCGGGACGACGTCGTAGCCCGACAGGGTCTTCTGGTTCTCCTCGTAGATCATCCGGATGGACTCGTTGCCGTGGTGGGTCCCGAGCAGCAGCGTCTCGAACACTGCATCCGGGTCGTAGACGTCCACAAGGGCGTCGACGTCGCCGCGGTTGTGCGCCGCGAACCCTTCCTTGATCCACTCCACGTTCTCCCGCGACATCGCCGGCGCAGTATCCCGGCTCGCCTAGTTACAGGCTGACTCGGGCCCCTCGAGGCCGGCGGGCTTCGAGGGGTTCTCCGTCCGCAGCTGCGCCGGCGGTGAGGTCCTCGCGTGGGCTCGGCGCCCAGGGCGTGCAGGCCGCCGTCGACGTGGAGGACCTCGCCGCTGATCCCGCGGGCGAAATCGGAGAGCAGGAAGGCGGCGGCGTCGGCGACCGGGGTGGCGTCGGCCGGATCCCAGCCGAGCGGGGCCATGCGCTCCCATTGGCCGGCGAGCTGCTCGAAGCCCGGGATGCCGCTCGCCGCCGGGGTTCCGATCGGGCCGGCCGAGATCAGGTTCGCGCGGACGCGAACCGTGCCGAGGTCGCGCGCCAGGTAGCGGTTGACGGCCTCGAGCGCCGCCTTGGAGACGCCCATCCAGTCATACGCCGGCCAGGCCACGCTGGCGTCGAAGTCGAGCCCGACCAGGCTTCCCCCCTCCTCCATCATCGGGGTCAGGTGGCGCGCCATGGCGGCGTAGGAGTAGGCGCTGGTCTGGAAGGCCGTGGCCGCGCTCTCGTAGGGCGTGGCGAGGAAGCCGCCGCCGATCGCGTCCTGGGGGGCGAAGGCGACCGCGTGCAGGGCTCCGTCCAGCCGGCCCCAGCGCCCGTCGAGCTCTGCGACGAGGCTCTCCCAGTCGGCCTCGGAGTTGACGTCCAGCTCCAGCACGTCCGGGGGATCGGGCAGGCGCGCGGCGGCGCGCTCGGTCATCCGCCGGGTGCGGCCGAAGCCGCTCAGCAGCACCTCGGCGCCCGCGAACTGCGCGCGCTCGGCGACGGCGAAGGCGATGCTGCGGTGGGTGAGGACCCCCGTGACGAGGAGCCGCTTGCCGGCGAGCATCAGACGAGCAGCCTCCCGTCCTGGATCGGCGACAGCTCCTCCACGCCCGTGGCGCGAACCGCACCGTTCGGGCTCGCGTCCGCGGAGCGGCGCCAGATCGCCTGCAGCTCGGCGCGGACCGCGGTGCGGCCGGCGCCGCCCAGCACCTTCCAGTCGATCGTGACCAGCCCGGAGGCCGGGTCGAGCGGGCGCAGCTCCGAGATCTCGCCGCGGACGCGGATGGTCTCGCCGATCTGGACCGGGCGCTTGAAGCGGACCGAGTCCAGGCCGCGCAGGGCGACGACGCGCTCGGGGTCGATCGGGGCCAGGCCGAGGGAGTAGGAGAGGATCAGCATTCCGTGCGCGACGCGGGCGCCGAAGGGGCCGGCGGCGGCCCAGTCGGCGTCGGCGTGCTGGGGATGCCAGTCGCCCGTCAGCGCCGAGAACGAGACCAGGTCGGCCTCGGTGACGGTGCGCCCGGGCGTCTCGAACGACTCGCCGCCCTCGAGCTGATCGAAGTAGAGCGAGAACGGGGCGCTCACGGCTCCACCCAGAGGTTGGAGCCGGTGTGGGCCTGGAGCAGCCGCTCGAAGGCCGAGGCGGCGCGGGCGTGGCCCACCGGGGATGGATGCAGGCCGTCGTCGCAGAAGTTCTCGGGCTCGGACAGGCCGGGATGGGCCGCGACGTCGAGGCAGGGGATGCCCCGCTGGGCGGCGATCCGCCGGACCCGTTCGTTGACGCCCTCGATGCCGCCGGCCACCCGCGCCCGGGTGCGCGGTCCCAGCGGCAGGAAGCGCCAGCGCTCGGGGATCGTGGCGGTGACGATGAGCGCGCCGGGCACGCTGCGCCGCAGCTCGTCGAGGCCGTGCTCGAGGTTCTCGGCGACGCGGTCGGGGTCGGGGCGAGTCGTCTCGAAGACGTCGTTGGCGCCGGCGATCAGGCTGACCAGGTCGGGTTCGATCTCGATCGCGGTCGCGACCTGCTCCAGCGCCTGCGCGCTCGTCGCCCCCTCCCAGGCCAGGTTTCGGTAAAGCAGGTCGGGCCTGCGCCGGCGAAGGGAATCCGCCAGCCGATCGGCCCAGCATGCGCCGGAGTCGGTGCCGGTGCCCGCCGTGAAGCTGTCGCCGAGTGCGACGAAGTTGCGGATGCCCTGAGCCGAAGCCGGGAGCGTCATTTCCTGCGCAGACCTCATCGGCTCTCCAGCGCGGCAAGCGCCCAGATCAGGCGGCTCCGCGTCTGCTCGGGCTCGATCACCTCGTCGACGAAGCCGCCGGCCGCGGCCGCCGAAGCGTTCAGGTGGCGCTCGGCGTACTCGCGCGCGGCGAGCTCGCGCTCGTCGGGGCCCGCGTCCTCGAGCCGGCGACGGTCGGTGATCGCGACAGCCTCGCTCGCGGCCATGATCCCGACCTCGGCCTGGGGCCAGGCGAAGACCAAGTCCGCGCCGAGGTCGCGGGAGTTCATCGTGATCGCGGCGCCGCCGAAAGCCTTGCGGACGACGAGGGTCAGCTTCGGCACGTTCGCCGACGCGAAGGCGCGCAGCAGGCCCGCGCCGTGGCGGATCACGCCGATGCGCTCCTGCCGGCTGCCGGGCATGAACCCGGGGGTGTCGACCACGACGAGTAGGGGAAGGCCGAAGCGCTCGCAGCGATCGATGAAGCAGGCCGCCTTCTCTGCCCCCGCTGCGTCAATGACGCCGCCCAGCCGGCGCGGCTGATTTGCGATCAGCCCGATGGGACGGCCCTCGATCCGGCAAAGCCCGGTGACCATGTTCGGGGCCCACCGCGCCGAGAGCTCGAGCAGGCTGTCCTCGTCGGCGATGCGGCCGACGAGGTCGCGGACGTCGTAGACACGACGCGACTCGGCCGGCACCACGGAGGCGGGATCGCCGATTGCCGGCGCGGGAGCGACCACCGGCGCGGGCCACCCGACACGCTGCGGCAGGAACGCCAGCAGCTCCCGCGTCGCGCCGATCGCATCGTCGATCCCGGCAGTCGTCAGCTGGGCGACCCCGCTGGCCTCCTGCACCCGGGGGCCACCCAGCTCCTCCATCGTCACCTCCTCGCCCAGGGCGGCGCGCACCACCTTGGGGCCGGTCAGGAACATCCGGCCCTCGGCGGACATGACGACGAAGTCGGTCAGCGCCGGGGAGTAGGCGCCGCCGCCGGCGGAGACGCCCGCGATCACGGAGATCTGGGGGACGCGGCCCGACAGTTCGACGGTGCGGCGGAAGATGCGGCCGTAGCCCCCGAGCGCGGCGTGGCCCTCCTGCAGCCGGGCGCCGCCGGACTCGACGAAGCCCACGACCGGCGAGCCCGACCGCTCGGCGAGCTCCAGCACCCGAACGATCGAGTCGGCGTGGGCCTCGCCCAGGCTGCCGCCCAGGAAGCGCGCGTCCTGCGAGTAGGCGAAGACCGTCCGGCCCCCCACCCGACCCGCTCCCGCGAGCACGCCGTCGCCGGGCTCGGCCCGGTCGCCGATCGCGTCGCTGCGGACGCCGGTCCTGACCAGCGCCAGCGAGCCCGGATCGAACAACGCCTCGAGGCGCTCGAGCGGGCCCGACTCCTGCGTCCGCTCTCTGACAGCGACGCCGCTCATGAGGCCCTCAGGCAGAGCACGGCGTTGTGCCCGCCGAATCCGAAGGAGTTGGAGATCGCGACCGGGCGCGTCCGCATGCCGTTGCCGTTGCCATCGGGCGGGCGCTGTCGGGGACGTAGTCGAGGTCGAGGTCCTCGTCGGGCTCGGCGTAGCCGAGGGTCGGGGGGGCGACCCGCTCGCGCAGGGCGTGACAGCTCGCGATCGCCTCGACCGCGCCGGCGGCCCCGAGCAGGTGCCCGATGGCCGACTTCGTCGAGGAGACGGGAACCGACTTGGCGTGCTCTCCGAGAGCGGTCTTCAGGGCCTGGGTCTCGGAGCGGTCGTTGAGAGGGGTCGAGGTGCCGTGGGCGTTGACGTAGTCGACCTCGGCTGGGCCGAGCTGGGCGTCGGCGAGGGCCAGCGTGATGGCGCGCGCGGCGCCGGTTCCGTCGGGCTCGGGGGCCGTCAGGTGGAAGGCGTCGGAGGTGGCGCCGTAGCCGAGGATCTCGGCCAGCGGCTCCGCGCCGCGCCGATCCGCCGCCTCGGCTTCCTCGAGCACGAGGACGCCGGCTCCCTCCCCCATCACGAAGCCGTCGCGGCGCCGGTCGAACGGTCGGCTGATGCCGGACTCCGAGGTGGCTCCCATCGAGGCGAAGGCGGCCATCGCCAGCGGGGTCACCGCGGACTCGGCGCCGCCGGTGACGACGGCGTCCGCCTCGCCGGACTCGATCATGCGGGTGGCGGAGCCGATCGCGTGGGCGCCCGCGGCGCAGGCCGAGACGACCCCATAGGTCTGCCCGCGCAGCCCGTGGCGCATCGCGAGCTGCGCCGCGGCCGCGTTGCCCATCAGCAGCGGGACCGAGAGCGGCGAGACGGCCTTCGGGCCGCGGTCGCGAAGGACGTCGTGCTGGCGCTCGAGCGAGTCGAGGCCCCCGACCCCGGTGCCGATCACGCAGCCGACCCTGTCCCCGTCATAGGGGACGTCCGGATCCCAGCCCGCCTCGATCGAGTGCCTCGGCCGAGGCGGCGACGGCCAGCTGCACGAAGCGGTCGCTGCGCCGGGCCTCCTTGACCGACATGAAGTCCGTCGCATCGAAGTCCGCGCAGCGAGCCAGGCCTTCGGTGATCCCGCACTCGCCGGCGGCCCAGCGGCCGTGGAGCGAGCCGGCGCCGACCCCGAGCGGGGTCACGGCGCCCATGCCTGTGATCACGACGCGGCGGGTCATCCGGCCTTCGCCACCACCAGGTCGATCGCCTCGCCGACGGTCTTCAGGTCCTTGACGTCGTCGCCGCCGAGCTCGACCCCGAACTCGTCCTCGACCACCTGGGCGAGCTCGACCAGGTCGAGCGAGTCGACGTCGAGCTGCTCGAAGGTCGCGTCGCGGGTCACCTCACCCTCGGCGCCCATCTCCTTGAGCGCGGCGAAGAGCTTCTCCTCCACCGATTCCGCTGTTGCCGTTGCCATCTGAACTCCTCTCTTGGTTGTGTTGTGTTTGTTGTTGCTGGTGCTGGTCAGGCGCTCATGCCGCCGTCGACGGTGAGCGTGGTGCCGGTGACGTAGGCGGCCTCGTCGGAGACGAGGAAGCGGACGCAGGCGGCGACCTCCTCCGGAGTGCCGGCCCGTCGCGCGGGGACACGGTCCATGAGCCCGTTGCTGAGCCCCTCCGTCAGCCGCGTCTCGACCAGGCCCGGGGCGACCGCGTTCACGGTGACGCCGCGGCGCGCGACCTCGGCGGCGACGGTCTTGGTGAAGCCGATCAGACCCGCCTTCGAGGCCGCGTAGTTGGCCTGGCCGGGGTTGGCCCGCGGCCCGACGACCGAGGCGACGTTGACGACGCGGCCGAAGCGCGCCCGGATCATGGGACCGAGGGCGCTCCGCACGGTGATAAAGGGCCCGGCGAGGTTGGCGTCGATCACGCTTCGCCACTGCTCGTCCGAGAGCTGCGGGGCGAGGCCGTCCGAGCGCATACCGGCGTTGTTGACCAGGCAGAGGACGGGACCGAAGGCGTCATCGGCGGCATCGAAGAGCGCCTTCACGGCGTCGGGGTCGCTGACGTCGGCCTGCAGCACGACGGCGCGGCCGCCGTCCCGCTCGATCTCGGCGGCGACCGACTCGGCGCCCTCGACGTCGGAGCGGTAGTTGACGACCACCGGCCAGCCCGCGTCGGCGAGCGAGCGGGCCGTGGCCGCGCCGATGCCGCGGCTGGCGCCGGTTACGAGTGCGCAGCCCTCAGGCGGCATCCGCGACCCCCCACTCGACCAGGGTGGCGCCCCAGGTGAGGCCGCCGCCGAACGCCGACAGCATCACTCTCGTGCCGGGCTGAAGCATTCCCGCCTCCTCGGCCTGCGCCAGGGCGATCGGGATCGAGGCCGCGGAGGTGTTGCCGCAGCGGTGAATGGAGTCGATGACCCGCTCAGGCGGCAGCCCGAGCCGCTCGCCCACCGCCGTCAGGATGCGGCCGTTGGCCTGATGGAAGGCGAACACGTCGATCTCTTCGAGCGGGACCCCGGCGCGCTCCGCGGCCTGCGCGCTGGCCTCGCTGAGGCGATCGACCGCCTGGCGGTAGGTGTCGGGGCCCTTCATCCGGATCACGCCCTCCTCGCGGGCCGTCTCGATCAACTCGGCCCGGGAGCCGTCGGAGCCGAACACGGCGGGGCCGATCCCGCCCCGCCCCGAGGGGAGCACGACGACGGCCCCGGCCCCGTCGCCGAACAGCGCCGCGGTGCCGCGGTCGCTGGGGTCCGTGAACCTGCTGAGCACGTCCGCGCCGACCACGACCGCGCACTCACAGCGGCCGCTCTCGATCTGGGCCGCGGCCAGGGCCAGGGCCGAGACGAAGCCGGTGCAGGCTGCGCTGACGTCCATCGCACCCGCGCCCTCGCAGCCCATCGCGGTCGCCACCAGGGGGGCGGCGGCCGGCGTCAGGTAGTCGTGGCTCATGGTCGCCACCAGGACCAGGTCCACCTCATCGGCCTCGACGCCCGCCGCCGCGAGCGCATCGACGCCGGCGTTCGCCGCGAACTCGGTGAGCCGGTCGCCGGGCTCCGCGAAGCGGCGCTCCCGAACCCCGGTCCGCTCCAGAATCCAGTCCGGGCTGACGCCGGCCCGGGCGGCGATCTCCTCGTTGCCGACGACCCGCTCCGGCAGCGAGGCGGCGACCGAGGCGATGCCCGCTCCGCGAAGCAGCGCGGGGGCGGATCTCCTCGGCGAGCTCGGCGCTGATCAGCTCATCCATCGGCGAGCCTCCAGGGCGACTGCCTCGGCGTCCGGGAGCGTGCGTCGCACCAGGCCCGTCAGGACCTTGCCGGGGCCTACCTCCAGGAAGCGCCCCGCGCCGGCGGCCTCGAGCGCCCTCAGCGTCTCGGTCCAGCGGACGGGGCGCACCAGCGCCTCGGCGAGGGTCTCGCGGATGTCGGCGAAGGGCTTCGCCGTGGTGCAGGAGTAGACCGGCACCGAGGGAGGCTCGAACTCGGTGCGCGCCAGCTCCTCGCGGAACTCGGGGACAGCCTCGCGCATCGCGGGGGAATGGAAGGCGCCGGCGATCGGAAGCCTCATGGTCTTGAGATGCCGCCCGCGCGCCGCGGCCGCGGCGGCGTCGAGGTTCGCGGCCGGGCCCGAGAGGACGAGCTGGCCGGGGGCGTTGTGGTTGGCGATCGTGAGCTCGAGCTCCCGCGCCAGCATCTCCGCCTCGGCCTCGTCGCCGAGGACCGCGAGCATCCCGCCTGGGACCGAGTTCTCCGCGGCGCGCTGCATGATCCGCCCCCGCTCGGCGGCCAGCCGCAGTCCCGCCACGGCGTCCACGGCGTCCGCCGCGGCCAGCGCCGGCAGCTCGCCGAGCGAGTGGCCGGCCATCGCGATCGCCTCGGGGCGGCCGGCTCGCTCCCAGGCGGCGATCGCCGCCGCGTACATGGCGGGCTGGGCGAAGGCCGTTCCGTCCTCGAGCCGCTCGAAGGGGTCGTCGCCGCAGACGTCGGTAGCGATCTCCAGCAGGTCGGGCCGGTGCTCGGCGACGAGCTCCCGCATACCCGGGGTCTGGCTTCCCTGGCCGGGGAAGAGCAGGGCGACGCCCGTGGCCGCCGACCCCGCAAGGAGAGGGCCGGCGGGCACGGGGGTCTGGGAGATCGCGCCTTGAGCGTGCATGCGTACCGATACTTCCCCCAACCCGGCCCCGGGTTAGGGGCAGTCGGCGCAGGATCCCCCGCTTGGGGGGTCCGGCACCCCCGCATGGGGGGTCGGCCGATCTAGGCGAGCAGCTGCAGGTCCCGCGCCTTGCGGACCGCCTCGGCGCGGTTGCGGGCGCCGAGCTTGCGGTAGATCGCGCGGGTGTGGTCCTTGATCGTGTGGGGGCTCAGGTGCAGGCTCGCGGCCGTCTCGCGGTTGGTGGCTCCGTCGGCGATCAGCTCCAGCACCTCCTGCTCGCGGTCGCTGAGGCCGCCGGCGCCGGCCTCCGGCGCATCGGCGAACACCTCGGTCCCCAGCGAGACCATGCGCACGGCCTTGACCACGTCCGGCGCGCTCCAGTCCTTGAAGATGAACCCCGACGCACCGGCCGCGCGCGCCACCGTGGGAGAGATGCGGCCCGCGCCCGAGATCAGCAGCACCTTCGTCTCGGGCGAGGCGCGGCGGATCTCCTCGCAGACATCGGCTCCCGACTCGCCGCCCAGCAGCAGGTCCACCAGTGCGACGTGGGGGCGCATCCGCTGCGCCAACTCGACCGCGTCCTCGCGCCCGCCCGCGACCTCGCAGCGCGCCACCCACGGCTGGCGCCCCAGCAGGAGCCTGAATCCCCAGTGGACGACGTCGTGGTCGTCCACCACCAGCACGCCGATCGGGTCGCGCTCAGTCGTCATCGACCGGCACCAGCAGCTTCACCCGCCAGCCGTTCTGGCCGACGGGGCCGAACTCCAGCAGCCCGTTGTGCTGGAGCGCCTCCAGCGTCAGGATCCTGAGCCCCAGCCCGACGCCGCCGGGCGCGGGCTTGACCCCGTCGTTAAGCACCTCCAGCTCGAACGCGTCCGGGGTGCCGCCGACCCGCACGGTCATCGCCCTGGCCTGGGAGTGGCGGTCGGCGTTGCGCAGGGCCTCGATCACCACGGACTGGGCCAGGGGCTCGATCCGCGCTGGCACCGTGACGCCCGGCCCCCACTCCACCTTCAGGTCCGAGCGGGAAGCTCGCCGCTCCAGCAGCTCCGCCACCGTGGTCTTCGTCTCCGGCTCCTGCGGCGCCAGCGGCCGGCCGAGAGTGATCCGCAGCTGGCTCAGGACCTCCTGCAGCTCGTTCGCGCAGCGGTCCCGCTCCTCGGCCGTCAGCGGGCGCTCCGCTCCCAGCACCAGGGAGAGCCCGAAGAGCCGCTGGATGATCTGCTCGTGAACCTCGCGGGTCAGCGCGATCCGCTCGTCCAGGCGCCGGGCTCGCTCCTGCTGGCGAGTCGAGCGCTCGACGGTCGCGGACAGCGCGGCCAGCCGCCCCAGGGTCATCATCGTCTGCTCCTCGCCCTCGTCGAGCTCGAAGGTGGCGCCACCGCCCCGGTCGGCGAAGAAGACGCCGAACCAGTGCCCGCCGGCCGCGACGGGCGCGCAGACCAGGGTGTTGATACCGGCGAAGCGCGCGTAGCGCGGCGGCACGTGCTCCTCGAGGTCCTCGGAGACGGCGATGACCCTGTCCTCCGCAAGCGCGCGCTGCGCCATCGGTGCCTCGTCGAGGGTGGCCTCGACCTGGTCGATCAGGGACCGCTCGATCCCGTGGGAGCCGACGGCGTGCGCCGAATGCCGCGCCGGGTCATACAGCAGCAGCCCCGCCCGCTCGAGCGTCGTCAGGCGGCACAACGCCTCGCAGACGCGATCGAAGAACTCGCGTGATCCCCCCGTCTCCTCGATCTCCGCGAGAAGCCCAACGAGGACACCGACGGCACCATCCCGGCCGCTTGTGGCAATTTGGGTTATACGTGCGCCTACCCGGTTACGCGGCCCTGGTTACCTCGGCCCGCCCGATCGGGTGATTCAGGCTTGGCGACAGAACTCGATCGTCGCCGAAGGGCTCCTACGGATATGACTAGGCGGGATGAGCCGGCCTGCAAGCGCACTCGCCTGGGCGGAGGAGCAGGTCGTCGCCGTGCGCGAGCACCCGCAGGCGCGGCTGGCGTTGGTCGAACGCACGTACCGCGGGCCGACGGGCCGGGCACCGCGACACCTGCCGTTCCGTCGCGCCGCGCTCTCGTTCATGCGCTGGCAGGCGGAACGCGGGCTACTCGATCCACTCGACGCCTCGCCTCCTGGCAGCCTCTGGTGGCGGGCGGTCAACGAGCGACTGCTGCGGGATGGCTGCGAATCGGTCGCGCTCGCCGGGAGGCTGACCGGCGAGCCGTCGTCAGGGTCCGTCCGGCTGTGGATGAAGTTCATCGAGAAGCCGACCGGGCGCAACTGGTACCGCGCCCACAACGCCAGCATCGTGAGCGGCTATCTGGAGCACCAGGAGCTCGCCGATGCGGAGAGCCGCCCGGAGCGGTTCTTCATGAACGTCGCGCTCGTCCGTGTGCTCTATGCCCACGCGCTGGTTGGCGCGCCGCGCCTTGCGCTCGGGCGATTCGCCCCGCTCGCCCGCCTGCTCGGCGATCCCCGGCTCGGTATGGCGGGTGCGTTTCTCTCGCTCGGCCGCGTGCTACCCGACCGTTACCCGCTCGAGCGGGATGTCGATAGCTACCTCGCGGCTGAACAGCGCCTCGGCCGGCTGCTCGACTACGCGGTGATCGTGCCACGGCTGCAGCGCCTGTACGAGTGGTCCGCCGAAGAGCTCGGCCAGCCCGCCCTGCTCGAACTGGTTCGAGACGGCAACCCGATCTACGCGTGGCCCTTCGAGGAGCGCCAGGTCTGGCGGTCAGCGGACATGCCGTTGTCGGGGCGGGCCCTGGCCCGCATGACGAAACCCGTGCTCTAGCCGAAGGTGAACAGGCGAGCTCTCTGTAGCTCGGCCTGGTCAGCTCCCAGCAGCCGCGCGATCTGCTGCTCGCGGAACTCGAAAATGCGATCGAGGTCGCGGCGGACGAGGACGAGGTGTGCGAGTCGCCCAAGCCGACCGAGCGGAAGCGAGTAGCGAACCCGATCGACGATCGAGGTCCCGCCGTCGCGCGGCTCGAACCGGTGGGTGTGGTGCCAATGCCGAAAGGGCCCCGTGAGCTGCACGTCCACGAAGCCCTTCGGCGGGTCCCGAGGTCTCGATCTCGGACCGCCATCGAATCGGCACCCGATGGAGGCGAAGCCCGTAGTCGATCAGCGTCCCCCGCTCGATCTCGATCGGCGGCGGTGTGATCACCCGGAAGTGAAGCCAGGGAGGGGTGATCGACTCCAGGCGGAATGCGTCGGAGAACAGCCCGAAGGTCTCGTCCATGGACGCGGGAACCCAGGTCCTCTGCTCGAGCACGTGCTCCCTGCTCATCCGCCCGAACTCGCCCATCCGACAACCGGCGGGCGTGACACGTCGAACTGAAGGTGTCCCGCCCGTATCCGGTCTCGAATCAGAACGGGAACTGGCGATACCTGATCTTGGCATCGCCGAGCACCGTGTCGTCGGTGAACGCCGAGACGCCGAACGCCGCGTTCAGCGCGTCGGCCTCGCCCTGCGTCAGGTCAGTTTCGACCGGTCCGAAGACGAGGCGCCCGTTGCGGATCTTGACCCGTCGACTCGGAGAAGTCGAGGTCGAGAAGCGCACCGGGCGCGCTCCGTTGACCTTTCCGAACAGGGTCCGCTGGCGGAGGTTGATGTCGAAATCCGTCAGCGCGACGGTCGTCGCTCCCGCGCTCAGGCTGATCCCGCCCGCGTGCCTGACCACACCCGTGCGAAGTGCGTTTCGCAGCGGGTTCGTGATGGGGAACGAATAGGTCGCTCCCTCGAGGGAAGCTGGCGCGACGGCCCCCGGCGTGACGCCGAGCGAGCCGAGCGCCTCCAGGGTGCCCGAATCGACGGTGAGCGTTGTGGATCCGTAGGACGACTTGGCCGGCTTGCCCTTGGCGCCCGCCGCCACCGGCGCAGCGGCCGATAGCGCCGCGACGAGGGTCGCCATGACGAGCAGTCTGCGAAGCATCGTGACCTCCTTTGAAGCGTGTCGGTTGCGTTCTTCTGCTCGACCACTACGACCCCGGGTCCGCGCCCGGTTGCCGATCGTTGGTGAACGTAGGTTGAGGAGGGCCGGGCACGGTGCCCGGCCCTCCTCAGTCGTTCAGCCCGTCGCCGCGTGGGTCACCGTGGTGCCGAGCAGCTGGCCCTCGGCGAATGCGCTCGTGCCGAAGGCGGCGTTCAGGGCCGCCGCCGCGTCCGCGGTCAGGTTGGCCTTGACTCCGCTGACGGTGACGCGCCCGTTGCTCTTCCCGACCGCGACGGTCGCGCCCGAGAGGTCGAGCGTCAGGATCGAGACCCGGCTCGACCCGACCAGAGCGGTCAGGTCCGGCGCCGCGTCGATGCTGATCGTGAAGCTGAGCAGGTTCACGATCCCGGGGCCGTGGCTATCGCTGGCCTGATCCGACCGCTGTGCTCGATCGTGCCGGTCGGGCCGGCGGTCTGCAACGTCCCACCGGTGATCGGGACGCCAGCGCCCCGGCGCTGGTTACCGTCGCCGGGCGACCGGTGCGGCGCTGATGCCGGCTCCAGGAGCAACGCCGCCGCGCCCGGCTCCAGGTCAGCTGGGTGTCCCCCTCGGCGAGCACGCGGACTTCGACCGTCTCCGCGACCACCGTGGCGTTGCCGATCACGAGGCCGCCGGCGACGACCTGAGCGCCGAAGGTGGCGTTGATCGCCTTCGCGGCCGTCCCCGCCAGCGCCGCCTTCACGCGTGCGGCCCTGAAGGCGAGCCCCTCGCGGCCGAGCTTGGCCTTCGAGAGGTCGAGGTTGAGGATCTTGACCCGGTCGCCTCCGACCCTGGCGCTCAGGGACGGCTTCTTGCCGAGCTTGATCGTGAAGTCCTCCAGGTCCAGCCGGTCGCCGCCGGCTTCGAGGCGCAAGCCGCCGGAGTGGCGCACCTTGCCCGTCAGCGTCGCGGTGTCGAGCTGGCCGCCGGTGATCGGAAAGGCGATTCCCTTCTTGCCCGCCGTTGCGGGCTTCAGGGGCTTCACGGCTACGCCCGCATCAGAGAGCGCCTTGGCGACGCCCTTCTTCAGCGCGAGCGTCGTGTCGCCGCCGGACAACGCCGCGGCGTCGGCGCGCGGGGCGCCCAGGGCCACCAGGGCCAGCAGCGCAAGCCCGATCGCGGTCCCCAGCAACGCGGCCGGGGGCCCCGTGGCGGCGGGCCGCGCGCTTGCTTTCGTGTTGGACATCGGCAAACCTCCTGGCTATCGAGGGTCGTTGTGCAACCCCTACGCCGGTCGTTGGTGATGCGGTTGGCCGATGTCATTTCACGTCCATTGCGCGCCCGGGGACGTATGACTCCTGATGGCGTTGAGCTTCAAGACCCCTGGCCGCATGCGCCTTCGCTCACGCGATGGCCGTCCCAGCGAGGAGTGGATCGTCGGCGCGATGGGGCGCGAGGATCCCGCCGCGATGACGCGCTCTACGCCGAGTACTCGGGAACCGTGTTCGCCTACCTGATCCAGGCACTGGGCGATCGCAGCGCGGCCGAGGACGTGCGCCAGCAGGTGTTCGCCGAGATCTGGCAGCGTGCCGGGTCCTATGACCCCGAGCGGGCGGGGCTGCTGACGTGGGTGCTGATGATGGCCCGCAGCAGGGCGATCGACCACATGCGCCGGCGCCGGCGCACCCCCGAGCCGCGCGAGCCGGCCCGCGTCGCCTCCCTCGCCGACGCGCGCACGGCGCGCGTCTCACCCACCGACATGGTGATTGAGCGCTGGCGCGTCGCCCACCTGCTGAAGCAGATCCCGCGCGAGGAGGCGGAGCTGCTGAGGATGCGCTTCTACGAGGACCTGAGCCAGACCGAGATCGCCGGCCGCACCGAGATCCCGCTGGGAACGGTGAAGATGCGGATGACGCGCGCGCTGACGCGCCTGCGCGATCTGATCGACGAGGAGGAGCGGTGAGCGGCAGAATCGATCCGTCCGACTACCTGCTCGGCGAGCTCTCGGCCGATGACCGCGGCGAGGCCGAGCGCCTGATGCGCGAGGACGCCGCCTTCCGCGACCAGGTCGAGCGGCTGCGGCCCGTGGTCGAGCAGCTCGAGTAGCTTCCCGCCGAGGCCTGGGACCTCGAGGGCCCCGAGGAGCGCGCGACGCCGGGCGCGCGTCAGCCTCGGACCGCCCGGCGCTGGCGGCGCCCAGCGCTGGCCGCCGCCGCCTGCCTCGCGCTGCTCGTGGCCGGAGCGGGAATCGGCGCGCTCGTCTTCGACGGCGACGATGACGCGCAGGTCGCGGCCGGGGACATCGACCTGCGGCCGCTGAGCGCGGACGCCTCGGGCGCCGGGGGGACCGCGCAGCTGGATGACGCTGCCGGCGAGGCGAAGCTCGAGCTCAGCGGGCTGCCGCCCAGCCCGCCGTCGGAGTACTACGAGCTCTGGCTGCTCGACGGCCCCCAGAAGCTGGTCTCGCTCGGCTCCTTCCGGGTGCCCGACTCCGGCAAGGCCAGCATCCGCGTGCCGATGCCGGTCGACCCCCAGCTCTTCCGCTTCATCGACGTCTCCGTGGAGCCCGTTGACGGCGGGCCCGAGCACTCGGGGAACTCGGTGCTGCGCGCCAAGACCTGAGCCGGCCTTTCTCCAACCGGGCGGGGGACCGCCCGCGTACACACCTCGAACCCAACAGGAGGTGTGCAGATGAGCTCCAGACTGACGCGGCTGCTCGTCCTCGGCGTCGCCCTGATCGGAGTAGCCGGCATCGCCGCCGGATGCGGCGACGACGATGATGACGAGACGACATCGGCCGAGACGGCGACCGAGACGACGGAGGCGGCAGCGGAGCCGGCCAACATCGTCGCCGCGGCCCAGGCGTCCCCCGACCTCAGACCGGTCGAAGCGGTCACCGCCGCCGGCCTGGCCGAGACCCTTAGCGGCCCCGGTCCCTACACGCTGTTCACGTCCACGAATGCGGCGTTCGATGCGCTGCCGCCCGGCCATCTCGAGGACCTGCTGAAGCCGGCCAACAAGCAGCAGCTCGCCGACATCCTCAGCTATCACGTCGTGGACGGCGAGTTCCTCGCGGCCGACCTCGAGGACGGGCAGAGCGTCCCGACCCTGCAGGGTGAGGACCTCGAGATCACCGTCGACGGCTCCAGTGTGCTGGTCAACGGAGTGCCGGTCGACCAGGCCGACGTCCAGGCCGGCAACGGGGTCGTGCACGTGATCGGCGAGGTGCTGACGCCGCCTGGAGGCTGAGGCTCTGCGGCAAGACTCATCCGGCCGTGCCCCCTACTGCGTAAGTAGGGAGGAGTTCGACCAGGTGGTGCTCGCCGTCCACTCCGACCAGGCCCTGGCGATGCTGGCCGACCCCAGCGAGGCCGAGCGCGACGTGCTGGGCTCGATTCCCTACAAGCCAAACGAGGTCGTGCTCCACACCGATCCGGCGCCGATGCCGCGGCGCCGCCGAGCGTCGGCGAGCTGGAACTTCCACCTGCCCAACGGGGATGCGACGCCCGAGGCGGCTCGGGGTCGATCGCATCGGTCCGGTTCAGCGTCACCAGGAAGTCGCGGTCCGCGTCGAGCTTCTGCAGCTTGACCTCTGTTGGAGCCACCAGACGCAGGAGTAACCCATGTGTTACAGTTTAGGTGTAACCCAATGGTTCCACTCAAAGGAGGACCGATGGCCGAAGACAAGATCGAGCGGGACGTCGTGATCGACGCGCCCGTGCAGCGCGTCTGGGCGCTGATCACCCAGGCGGAGCACCTCGGCAAGTGGTTCGGGGACGCGGGCGCCGACATCGACCTGCGCGAGGGCGGCGAGCTCGAGCTGCGCTGGGAGGAGCACGGCACGAGCCGCGGCCGAGTCGAGCGCGTGGACGAGCCCAATGCGTTCGCGTTCCGATGGGCCCCTTTCAAGGACCCGGGCGGCCTGGAGCCAGTGAACGGGAACTCGACCCTGGTCGAGTTCACGCTCGCCGCCGAGGGCGATGGCACGCGCCTCCGCGTGGTCGAGACCGGCTTCGCCAGCCTCGACACCTCGCCGGATCAGCAGGCCAAGAACCACGAGGGCAACACCAGGGGCTGGTCGTTCGAGCTCGGCGAGCTCGCGGACTACGCGACCAAGGCGCCCGCGTGAGCGACCCCCGGACCGAGGTCTTCGCGGCCCTGGCCGACCCGACCCGCTGGCGCCTGCTAGAGGCGCTGGCGGGCCGCGGCCATGGGACGGCGACGACGCTGGCGACCGAGATGCCCGTGTCGCGCCCGGCCGTGATCAAGCACCTCGCGGTGCTCGGTCGAGCCGGTCTGGTGGAGCGACGGCGGGTCGGGCGCGAGGTCGTCTTCGCGGTTCGCACGGAGCCGCTGGCCGCCACGGCGCGCTGGATGGCAGGCCTCGCCTCGGATTGGGACACGCGGCTGGCCGCCTTGAAGCGCCTGGCCGAGGAACGAGATAGCAACAAGCGTAAGACCACAAAGGAGATGGAGACATGAACACCCCCCCGATCGTTTCCCCGCAGGAGTGGAAGGCCGCGCGGGAAGAGCTACTGGTGGAGGAGAAGGAGCTGACCCATGCCCGGGATGCGCTGGCCGCCAAGCGCCGCCGGATGCCGTGGCTGGCCGTGGAGAAGGACTATCGCTTCGAGGGCCCGAACGGGCCGGCGAGCCTGCTCGACCTGTTCGAGGGACGCCGCCAACTGATCCTCTACCGCTTCTTCTTCGAGCCCGGCGTCCAAGGCTGGCCCGAGAGCGGGTGCCCCGGTTGCTCCTGGGTCACCGATCAGATCACCCACCCTGCCCATCTGAACGCTCGCGACACCACGATCGCGCTGATCTCGCGCGCCCCGCAGGCCGACATCGAGCGCTGGAAGGCGCGAATGGGGTGGGGAGTGCTCCCCTGGTACACGCTGACCGACGAGTTCGACGCCGACTTCGGCGTCGGCGAGTGGCACGGCACCAACGTCTTCTTCCGCGACGACGACGATCGGATCTTCCGCACCTACTTTGTCGACGGTCGCGGCGACGAGGCGTTGGGCGGCCTCTGGGCCTATCTCGACATCACGCCGCTCGGACGCCAGGAGGACTGGGAGGACTCGCCGGAGGGCTACCCGCAGACCCCGGCCAACCTGTGGATCAGGCGCCACGACGAGTACGACGCGCCGGTCGACTCGGAGGCTGCCAACGCGATGGCCGTGCAAGTCGAGCGTGGCCGGGTCGCGGGGCAAACGAGGAGCTCGGGATAGTGATCGCCGGCGACGGACCAGTCGGGCGCAAAGCCGCCCAACCTCATGCTGCTCATTGTTGGAGGGCGAGCAGATCGGTGGTTGCCTAGTGGTGAGCGAGATGGTCTGCGTCGGGCCATGTGCCGTCGCCCGGCATGTCGAGCTGGTCGGTCAGCGACCGGCGCCATTTCGGTGTCGACGTGGGTTCACCCCAGTAGTCGGTGACGCGGATCGCTCGCCCACCTTCGAGTTCGCCGATCGTCACGTTCCGGTACAGGCGTCCGTCGCCGTAGTCACAGGTCCACTCGACTACGACGACATTGTCGAGAAGCAGGCGTCGGCCAACCGCGAGCGTGAGCTCGGGGAAGTTACCCTCGACTTCGGCGACGAGCCGGCTGGTGCGCACGACCTCGCGCATCTGAGGCCACTGGCGCACGACGCCCTCGGCAAGCGGGACCCCGAGGATGTAGGCCAGGCGGCTCGCGCCGTCGGACTCCTGCTGACCCGTACTCATAGGGATCGTGCTCCTCGCGATCGCGTGCTCTGCCCGTCAAGGCCAGCATGGCGGTGTCGGCGCCGAGCCCCGCGAGGCGTCATTTCCCTTGCGACCTTCTCCATCGCTTGTGCGTGTTGGAGGCGTTCACCGGCCATCGATTTGACCGGGTAGCGCCACAGTTCGGAGATCCACATGCGCTCGCCAGTCAGTCGGGGTCAATCGCGATGCGTCGCTCATCGGCCGCGATTCGGTAGTCGTTGATGGAGGCGTCGCGGCGGCGCATGAGGCCGCTCGTCTCGTCGAACTCCCAGTGCTCGTTGCCGTGGCTGCGCCACCACTGGCCGGCGGGGTCGCGCGACTCGTACTCAAAGCGCACCGAGATGCGGTTGGCGGTGTAGGCCCACAGCTCCTTGTGCAGGCGGTAGTCCAGCTCTCGCGCCCACTTGCGCTCCAGGAACGCGCGGATGGCGTCGCGGCCCTGAAAGAACTCGTCGCGGTTGCGCCACAGCGAGTCCTCGGTGTAGGCGAGGGCGACACGGGCCGGGTCGCGCGTGTTCCACGCGTCCTGGGCCAGCTGGACCTTGCGTTGGGCGGACTGCTCGTCGAAGGGGGGAAGGATCAGGGGGGCTGTGCTCATGGGCAAGACCGTCGATTCGGTCGGGGGTGAGGCCGTCAGGGAGCCCGCACGGGGCTCCCTGACGACGGTTCAGATCACCGCTACGCGACCACGGCGTGGCGGTGGGGCTCGACGACCGGGAAGTCGATCTCGACATCGAACGTCCTGTTGAAATAGTTGGTCAGGACGTTCACGGCCACGTGGCCGACGACGTCGCCGAGCTCGGCGTCGCTGAGGCCGGCGGAGCGAGCAGCCTCGACATCGGCGTCGCTGACCCCGCCACGGCTCGTAAGGACCGCCTTCGCGAAGGCGAGGATCGCCGCCGCCTTCGGGTCGGCGGAGTCGAAGCGCCGCGCCCGCTCGAGCTCGTCGCCGTCGAGCTTGGCGACGTTGGCGCCGAGGTACGAGTGGGCCGAGAGGCAGTAGCCACACTCGTTCGCCTCGGCCACGCCGAGGGCGATCCGCTCGCCGGTGGCGGCATCGATCGAGCCCTTGCGCAGCGCGCCGCTGAGGCTCAGCCAGCCGTCGAGGACCGCCGAGCGGGCCATCGTCGTGGTCATGTTCGGCGTGACGCCAAGCGACGCCTTGACAGCATCGAGCAGCTCCTTTGGCCGCCCCTCAGCGCTGGCGTGATCAACCGGGAGAATGCGTGACATGCGAGACCTTCCTTTCGCGGCGCGCCTAATGGTCAGACGGTACCTTTAGCGTTAGCACGATTTAGAGTAGCAGTTTCTAATGCTTGGCAAGTCCAGCTACCATTAGGGCATGGACAAGCGCTACCCGGGCCCCCTGCGGGACGAGCCCCTCTCAGTCGAGCTTCACAACACTCTTTACGCCGCGGCCGGAGAGGCCATCGACGGCCTGGCCGACCAGTCCGCCGCGGACGTCTGGTTCGACGACCTCGCCGACCGCCTCCCGCAGACGGACCTTCCCTCGGGCGCTTGGCCCGCGGTCAGGCAGATCGTGGCGTTACGCGACGCCGTACGAGCTGCGCTGCAAGCCGCGATCGGAGGCGACGATCAAGATCCTCTGATCCTCGATGCCCTGAACGCAGCCAGTGCACGTGCGGCCAGCGCCCCAAGCGCCCGCTGGAGACCGAACGCGCCCCCCGAACGGCGGACGACATTCCTCACGGCAACGAGAGCGGACATCGCCCTCGGCACGATCGCGGCCGACGCCGTCGAGCTGCTGACCGGCCCGCGCCGCGAGGACCTTCGCGCCTGCGGCGCACCGGGCTGCGTCCTGCTTTACCTCAAGAACCATCCAAGACGCGCCTGGTGCTCCAACGCCTGCGGCAACCGCGCGCGCCAAGCCCGCCACTACCAACGCGTCCGCCGCAGCGGACGCTGAAGCAAAGACCGACACGGTCCAGGCTGCCGCGAGGCGGCCCGACCGATCCGGTCGCGCGCCTCGAGAGCACGAATCTAGGACCGAGCGCCAGGCTCGCGGGCTGGGCCGGATCCGCGCGGACCACAACTCTGGGGTTCTGGTGGTCTGGGTTGTGTCGTGCGTGCTTGAGTTGTCTTGAGTTGCGTCGAGCCGTGCGGGGCTGTGCGCAGATCTATGCCCATTTTTTGTGCCCGCCGGCGCCAGGGTTTAGAGAGCTGCGTCCCGCGCTGCCGGTTCTCGCGCAATAGGGAGTCTTGATCGCGGTACCGTTTCCCGCTGCTGGTCCGTCGCGAAGAGAGGGCGCCTCCAGCGCCCCCGGTCGATCGACGAGTTGCGACAGATCAGCGGTTGACCGTCGCCATCCCGGCCTCGTCGTAGCGCTCACCCGCCGCCTCGGGCAGCTCGGCGTCGATCCTGGCCAGGTCCTCTTTCGACAGCTCGACATCTACCGCGCCCGCGTTCTGCTCCAGGTATCGGCGCCGTTTCGTCCCGGGGATCGGTACCAGATCCTCGCCCTGGGCGAGCACCCAGGCGATCGCCAGCTGGGCGGGGGTGATGCCCTTTGTGGCTGCGACCTCCTCAACCTTGGCGGCGAGCTTCAGGTTCGCCGCCAGGTTCTCGCCGGTGAAGCGGGGTCCAGTGCGCCGGAAGTCCCCGTCGTCGAGCTCCTCCGGCGACTTGAAGCGGCCGGAGAGAAAGCCGCGCCCGAGCGGCGAGTATGGGACGAAGCCGATCCCGAGCTCGCGGCAGGTAGGGAGGATCTCCGCCTCGGGATCGCGGGTCCAGAGCGAGTACTCGGTCTGGATTGCGGTGATCGGATGCACCGCGTGGGCGCGGCGGATCGTCTCCGGAGCAGCTTCGCTGAGCCCGATGTGGAGCACTTTGCCCTCCGCGACCAGATCCGCCACCGCGCCGACGGTCTCCTCGATAGGGGTGTTGGGATCAACGCGATGCTGAAAATAGAGGTCGATGTGGTCCGTGCCCAAGCGCCGCAGCGATCCCTCGATCGAGACGCGGACGTGCTCGGCCGTGCCGTCGGCCGGACCGACTGTGGACATGTCCCCCGGTGTCGCTTTGTCCATCCGGCGCGAAAATTTGGTTGCGATCACGTACTCGTCGCGGTGGCCCTTGATCGCCCGGCCGACCAGCTGCTCGTTGGTGAGCGGCCCGTAGAGCTGGGCGGTGTCGAGGAAGTTGATCCCGAGCTCGAGCGCCCGCTGGATGGTGCGGACCGACTCGTCCTCGTCGCTTGAGCCGTAGAAGGCCGACATACCCATGCATCCGAGCCCGAGCGCGGAGACCTCGAGGTCGGCCAGCTTGCGCTGTTTCATGCGATCAATCCTTTCAGCGTGTGATGCAGGTGGTTATGCTGGATAACAGTAGCGCAATACAACTATCTGGCCACGCTACCATATTCGATCATGACAACTACTGAATCGCGACCGCCGTCGCTTCTTGCTCTGCCCTCCTACATCGCCGCGCAGGTGTCCAAGTACGGGCGCCGGCGCCTGGAGGAAGTCCTTCGCGAGCACGGCCTACTACTCGGCCACCTCGCCATCCTGACCGCGCTGGACGACTTCGGCCCCATGTCACAGCAGCAGCTCGCCGACTCGCTGGACTTCGACAAGAGCCATCTCGTGGGTCGGATAGACATCCTCGAGGAGCGGGACCTCGTCACCCGGACCCAGGACCCTGACGATCGACGCCGCCACCGGGTCGCGCTGACTCCCGCGGGTCGGACCCTGCTCAATCGGCTTCGGCCCGTCGCGAAGCAGTCGCAGAAGGGCTTCCTCGAAGCGCTGACCCCCGCGGAGCAGAGGACGCTGATCTCGCTGCTGCGCCGGGTGTTGTCCGCCAACGACGCCGTCCGGCAAGCACCGGAGTCGCGGCAATAGTGACGACTGCTTGTTTCGTGGCCGCTTGAGTTGCGTCGAGTTGCTCTCAGCTGTGCGCGGCTGTATGCAGATCTATGCCGGTTCGATGCCCGCCGACTTAACAGGGCGGGGTCTTCAAAGAGAAAGCAGCGGTCAACGGCGCTGAGCCCTGCTGCGTGGGATCGCCTCGTGGGCATGCGGTTTGAGGTGATCCGATTTGGCCTGAGTTTCGTGCAGATTGGGCCCTCGAACGGGACCCTGAGTCGAAGTCCCACCCCTGGCGGCTACGGGCAGTTGCACCGTGGCGCGGAGCCCGCCTGCGGCCGGGGAGGTGAGGGTTAGGGTTCCGTCGTGTGCTTGGGTGATGCTCTTGACGATTGCCAGGCCGAGGCCGACACCTGCGTGCTCGGTGCGTATGCGTCCGGGGCCGCGAAGAAACGGCTCGCCAAGCGTGGAAACCAAGTGTGGGGTGAGTTTCTCGCCGGTGTTCTCGACAGTGAGCACCACACTCTTGCGGTGAACGCTGGTCGTCACCCACACGGTGCCCTGTTCAGGCAGGTTGTGGACGATCGCGTTGTGCACGAGGTTCGTAGTCATCTGCAGCAGGAGCGCGTGTGAGCCGATGGTGGGGGTCACCTCGCCGGAGGTCTCGATGGTGAGGCCGCGTTTTTCTGCGAGGGGGAGGAGCGTCTCGGTGGCTTCTTCCGCTATGAGGGACAGGTCGACGTGTTCCGGGGTGAAGGACCGCTGGTCGGCGCGGCTGAGCAGGAGCAATGCTTCAGTGAGGTCGATCGCTCGAGCGTTGACGGCGTGGAGGCGTTCGACGAGCTCGCCGGTGTGACGGTTCGGATCGTTGCGGGCCACGTCGAGAAGTGTCTGCGTGACCGCCAGCGGGGTGCGCAGTTCGTGGGAGGCGTTGGCTGCGAATCTCTTCTGTTCGGCGACCTGTGCTTCGAGCCGCGCGAGCATGGCATCGAAGCTGTCGGCGAGTTCGCGGAACTCGTCTTTGGGGCCTTCCAACTGGATCCGGTGGGAGAGCGACCCGTTCGCGGCCATGCGTGTGGCGTCCGTGATGCGGGTCAGCGGGGCCAGCATGCGGCCGGCGAGAATCCACCCTCCCGCGAGACCGAACACCAGCAGGAAGACCAGTGCCGCGCCTGCGGCCGGCGCGAAGTTACGCAGGAGGACGGAGCGTTGCACCCCCCCGCCGGGGCCCACCGCCACCTCGGGCACATCACGCAGCAGGAACACCCACACGGCCGCGAGCAGCACGGCGCCTGCGAGCATGAGGAACCCGGCGTAGCTGAGGGTGAGCTTGAGGCGAACGCTCAAACCAGGGGCTCTATCCACGGTCTCCTCCCTCACGCCCGGTATCCGGTTGCGTGTCGATGCGGTACCCGACGCCGGCCACGGTGGCGATGATCCAGGGTTCGCCGAGGCGCTTGCGCAGTCCCGAGACCGAGATGCGCACGGCGTTGGTGAACGGGTCTGCGTTCTCATCCCACGCCCGTTCCAGTAGCTCTTCGGCGCTGACGACACCGCCTTCGGCGGCGACGAGGACTTCGAGCACTGCGAACTGCTTCCTGGTCAGCGCGACGTAGCGGCCGTCGCGGTAGACCTCGCGGCGGAACGGATCCAGGCGCAGACCTGCGATCTCTCGCACAGGCGGCCGGTTGTGGGCCCGCCTGCGGTCGAGCGCTCTGAGCCTGAGCACGAGTTCTTGGAGTTCGAACGGCTTCGTGAGGTAGTCGTCGGCGCCGAGCTCGAACCCGGTGGCCTTGTCGTCAAGACGGTCGGCAGCGGTGAGCATGAGGATCGGCATGCCGCTGCCGGAGGCGACGATGCGTTTGGCGATCTCGTCACCGGTAGGTCCGGGAACGTCCCGGTCGAGGACGGCGATGTCGTAGGCGTTGACGCTCAGCAGCTCCAGAGCGGTGTCGCCGTCACCTGCGATGTCCGCCGCGATCGCCTCCAGGCGTAGGCCATCGCGGATGGCTTCTGCCATATAGGGCTCGTCCTCGACGATCAACACACGCATGCTCCGATGCTAGGGCTGGCGCATATCGCTGGCATATCGAAAACCACATACGTGCTGGCAACACCACGCTGCGTTGAATGGCGTCATGACCCACAGCGCACCGGCACCACCAGCGGCCCGCCGCACTCGATCGCTCGCAATCAGACCGTCCGCAGGGCCTCGGTCGGCGACACGCTGGCCGCGCGGATCGCCGGGGCCAGCCCTGCGAGGGCCCCGATCGTGACCGCGGCAACGATCCCCCCGACCCAGGCCTCGAGCGGGATCACCGCCGACCAGCCCCTGGTCGAGGCGTAGACGACGGTGGCGGCGACGCCCGAGACGACGCCGGCGGCCCCCCCGAAAACGGCGAGCATCACGGCCTCGACCAGGAACTGGGTCCGGATCTGCGCCCGGGTCGCACCCAGCGCCCTCCGCAGTCCGATCTCCGAGCGGCGCTCGAGCACCGAGATGATCATGATGTTCGCCACCCCGACGGCCCCGACCAGCAGCGCCACCGCGCCGAGGCCGAGAAAGAGCCCGTTGAGCGCGCTCTCGGCGGCGGCGCGCGCGGTGAGCGCGTCCGACGGTTGGCTCGCGTCGACCTCGTTCGGCGCCTCCGGATTAGCGGTCTGCGCCAACACCGACTGCACCTCTTCGACCTCATCGGTCTGCGCGCGCACGTAGATCGTGCTCGGGGGCCCGATCGTCGGCTTGCCCTCGAAGACGCCGGCGTAGCCGAGGTAGCGCCTCGCGGCCACGTAGCCGACCAGGACGCTGTCGTCGATCTCGTCCGCAAGCTCGGCTGGCTCGAGGATCCCGGCGACGTAGAACCATTGCCCGCCGACCCAGATCCGCTCGCCGGGATAGACGCGGCCGATCCCCAGCCGGTGCGCCGCCACGGCGCCCAGGACCGCCACGGGTTCGCGCGCGGTGGCCGCGTTCAGGTACTCACCCTGGGCGACGTCGGTCGCGACCACGTCCGGCAGGTTGAGGCTCGTCGCCTGCACCGCCAGGCCATTGGTGGCGGCGATCGGTATGAACGGGTTGCGATAGGCGTCGGCGTCCTCAACCGCGCCGGTGTCGGCGACCTGCTCGACGGCGTCCACGCGGTCGACCATCGGCACCGCGGTCAGCGGCAGCTGCGCCTCCCCGGCTGTGAACGACTGCCCCTTGGCTGCTGTCAGCAGGTTGGTGCCGAGACGGTCGATCTCCGCCAGCAGCCCGGCCTGGGACGAGGAGGAGAGGCCGAGCACGGCGACGATCGACGCGACCCCGATCGCGATCCCGAGCGCCGAGAGCCCAGCGCGCAGCCGGCGCGTGCGCAGGCCGACGCTCGCCACGCGTGCGAGGTCGCGCGTGCTCAGCCGCACCGCCGGGGACGCGACGTTCACCCGACCGCCTCCCTCGCCGCCGCATCGCGCACGACGCGGCCGTCGAGCATCTCGACCTGGCGCGGCAGCTGGGCGGCGAGGTCGCGATCGTGGGTGATGACAACGATCGTCGCGCCGGCGTCGTTGAGTCGCTCCAGCAACTCGAGGAGCGCCGCGCCGGAGGCGCTGTCGAGGTTTCCGGTCGGCTCATCGGCGAGCACGATCGCCGGCTCGCCGATGAGCGCCCGGGCGATCGCCACGCGCTGGCGCTGGCCGCCCGAGAGCTTGTTCGGCCGGAAGCTCTCACGGTCGGCGAGCCCGACCGCGGCCAGCGCCGCCGAGGCACGCGCCCGTCGCTCGTCGATCGTCACGCCCGCGTATAAGAGCCCGTCCGCGACGTTGTCGAGCGACGCCTGGTGCTCGGCGAGAAAGAACTGCTGAAAGACGAAGCCGATGCTCCGGGAGCGCAGCGCGGCCAGCTCGCCGTCGTCGAGGCGAGCCACGTCGGCGCCGTCGACGCGCACGATCCCGGACGTCGGGCGATCGAGGGTGCCCATGATCTGCAGCAGGGTCGTCTTGCCCGACCCCGAAGGACCGACGATCGCCACGAACTCGCCGCGTCGGATCGTCAGGCCGACCCCGCGCAATGCCGGCACCGGTGGCTCGGAGCCGTAAACCTTGGTGACGGCGTCGAGCTCGAGCACCGCTCGATCGGCGCCGGTGGTCCGACGCGCCTTGCTCATGTCGCCGGGACCACGACCTGATCGCCGGCGGCCAGCCCCGATCCGGTCACCTGCACGAGCCCGTTGGCGTGGTCGAAGGCGCCGAGCTCGACGGACACCAGCTCGCGCTGCCCGTCGTCGCCGACGGTCTCCACCGCGTAGCCGCCGCCGGCGCGCGCGAGCAGCGCCGTCACCGGGACGCTGAGCGCGTCCTTGACCCGGTCGGTCGTGATCTCGACCTGGACCGGGGCCTCGTCGACCGCGCCGGCGTCGTTGTCGCGCTCGAGCTTCACGTACACCGGGATCGTTGTGCTGGCCGACTCCGACTCCTCGCCGGATGCTGAGTCCGAACCCCCTCCCGCGACCGTTCCGATCCGGGTCACCCTCCCAGCCGTGGTCGAGTTGTCGGGCAGGACCACCCGGGCGCGGTCTCCGACCGCGACCGTCCCGGCCTCCGACGGGTCGAGGTCGACCAGGACGAGTCGCCTGGTCGAGGTCGCCCGGGCGACGGGCGAGCCGGTCTGAGACGTCGTCCCGAGCGTCGCCGAGACGCGGGTGATCCGCAGCGGCCCGGGCAGGAACACAGCGTCGCCGGGCTCCAGCGAACCGCTCTCGTTCAGCCCGAGGTCGTCCTGAAGCTCGGCCAGCGCGCCGGCGGTGGTCGAGCCGAATTCGTCTTGAGTGCCCTCGAGGTCGGAGCGCTCGGCGTAGCCGAGGTCCACGAGGTTGCGATTGAGCTCGCGAACGTCGGGGCCGCTGACCCCCTCTTTGAGGGGCCGGTACAGGGGTGTTCCACCACAGAGCAGCGGGACCGGATCGTCGTCGACCCGATAGAGCGACTCGCCGCACCCGATTTCGTCGCCTGCGCCCGGCAGCTGTGTGTAGAGGCCGCTGGCCTGGTTGACCACAGAGAAGGGAGTCCCGTCGGGCTGCGCGGCGTAGCCGAGCGTGCCGATGGCGGATACCCGGGACGCGAGGCGGCCCTGCTCGACCCTGGCCAGCGCCGGGGCGTCCTCGTCCGCTTCGTCCTGTGCGCCATCCGAACCGCCGAACGCGCCGATCGCGACCACGGCGACCACGACGACGAGCACGGCGGCTCCGACGAGCCAGATCCGAGGCCGGCCGGGGCGGGGCGAACGCCCTGGCCGGGCCTTGACCAACTCCTTGACCTTGGCTATCGGTGCGGCGACGCTCACGGCGCACCACCCAGACCCGCGGGCGCCAGGTCCTGGCAGGCCTGCTTGCCTCACTACTGGCCCCTCGCTGCCTCTGCCACGAGATCGCCGCACTTCTCCATCGCCGCGTTGAGAATGGTCATACCACCGTCGGTTGCGGAGGATGGGATTCGAGTCGTGTCGACGAGGGGCTCACCATTGGCGGGGTCCGGGAAGTCCTCGACGCCGTTTTCGCGCATGCACTGGGCGAACTCGAGGCCCGCCGACTGCTGCTCGGGGGTCCGGTTTGCGCTCAAAGTGCCCGGTGGCTGCAGCTCCTTGCACGCGTCGACGGCCTTCTTGAACACCGCGGGGCTCACACTGACCCCATAGACGAACTCGCCCGACGCGTTTGGGTCCGGAAAGTCGCTGACACCGTTCCCGCGTATGCACTCGGCGAACTTCACCGCCTGCTCCTGACTGGCGGCGTCCGTGTTGCCGGCGTCGCCGTTCTCGGCAGGTTCGTTCGAACAGCCCGTGCCGATCACGACGACCATGGCAAGGGCGGCCAGCGGGCCTACTTTTCTACTCATGTTTCCTCCGCGTGTGGTGATTTGCGTTGACACCGGTTCTCTGCCGAGCACGCCGGTCACTGCTGCATCCTCGGGTCCTGCGTAGGGTCGGCGTACATGGGCGGGCAGCTGTCATCGATCGCCTCGGGGCGCAGCTCGTAGTGCCAGGGCTCGTTGCCGTAGATCTGGCACAGCCCGTACGCGGCGCCGTGCTCGGATAGCCACGCCGTGGCGTCGGACGGCCCGATGTCGACCGCGTCCCCCGACACGTGGGGAGACGTCTCCGCGGTGGCTACCCACCGGGCGGCTTCCGCTTCGGATCCGTACTCGGAAACCGCCTCACGAAGAAGCTGATCCTGGTATTCCGGGGTACGCCAGCCACTATTGACGAGGAACTCGACGCCGTCGTCGGCGGCATCGGTTGCGGCTTGGCGCAAGGCACCGAGCAGTTCGGGGTCGAGGTTGGCTACGCCCGCAATCTCGTCGTCAAAGACCGTCGCGCCGTCGGGGACGGCGCTGTCAGCCTCGCCAAGCGCACCACGCTGCTCACTGCGAAGACCAGGGGGCTCACCGGGAGGACCACGGTGCTCACTGGGACGGACGTCGACGGGTGATGCGGTCGTCGAGGACGAGGACGCCGGCAACTGGTCGATGAGGGCTGGGGCGCTCGCCGCGATGACGACCAGCAGACCGGCGGCAAGTCTCCTGCGAATCCGAATCCGACGGGTCGTTGTTCGTGCCCTGGGAGTCCGACGGGTCGTTGTTCGTGCTGGTTCGCTGTAGGTCACGCCGCCAGTCTGGGCAGCGTGGTGTTACCAGCACGTATGCGGTTTTCGGTATGCCGACGATATGCGCCAGCTCGGGCTCACCAGAAGCTGTTACGCCACGTACATGGCGCGTCGGATGCGAGTGCCAAGCACAAGCGCGCGCAATCTCGGCGGCCCGCGCGACGAGGTCGCCTACGCCAAGCACCTCGAGGCTGCTGCGCTCCCGAACGCCCGCCAGCGCTCGACGAACGCCTCGTCATCGCAGCCCCCCGGCAGCGGCCGCCGCAGGCCGGCGAGGTCGACGACGGTTTCGTAGAGATCGAAGGCGCAGACCTTGATTCAGGCCTGCCTTGCATCAGGGGTAATGGCTTAGTACATTACACAAATGCTTCCCGACCGGTCGAGTTCCCGCCCGATGGGCGCGCTTCGATTCGACGCCGGCAGCCTGTCGCTGAATCTGGTCGCCACGGTCGGACGGCGCTTCGGCGAGCCCGTCGAGCGGCTCGATTCTCTGCCCCGCCTCAGCGAGTGGCTGACCGGCGTCGGGCTGGCTGTGAGTGCCAGCTTCGATGAGGGGGATCTCGCTCGAATCCACTCGCTTCGCGAGCAGCTCGACGAGGTCTTTCGTAGCGCGCTTGCCGGAAGACAGCCACCGGCGCGCGCGATCGAAGCAGTTAACGCCGCGGCCGCGGCCGCCGTCCCCGGGCTGCGCGCGACTGGCCGAGGCCTCGCGCTCGCGTCGCCCCCGCCCGGCGGCCGCCAGCTCGACCCGGTTCGCGCGCTGATCGCCGCCGACGCCACCCGCATCCTCGCCGGGGAAGAGCGCTTCGCCCTCCGCAGCTGCGAGGCCGAGGACTGCCGGATGCTCTACCTCGCGCCTGGTCGCCGCGCCCGCCGGTGGTGCTCTTCCGAGCACTGCGGCAACCGCTCCCGGGTGGCCGCCCATCGCGCGCGGAAGGCCGACTTCGAGCGTCGATGAGCCAGCGCGAGCGCCGCTTCCTCGTCCTGCACGGAGCGGAGAACCGCCGCCCTCCCGAGCATTGGCAGCACTGGCTCGCCGAACAGCTGCGCCGCCGCCGCGAGGTCGTTCTCTACCCGCAGCTCCCGGACCCAGACAACCCCAGCCTCGAGATCTGGCTCGAGCTCGTCCGCGCCGAGCTCGCGCAGCTCGGCGGGGGTGAGCGGATCGTCGTCTGCCACTCGCTCGCAACGCTCGCATGGCTTCACCTGGCAAGCCGACTGGAGAAAGGCGAGCGCGTGGACCGCGTCATGCTCGTCAGTCCACCCAGCCCGGACTCCCTATGGCCCGAGGTCACCGACTTTCAGCCTCCCGCCAACCTCCCGCCCGACTTGCTGACCTCGGCCAGCGACTCGACGCGGATCGTCTACGGCGAAAACGACCCCTACTGCCCGCCTGGCGCAGACCACCTCTACGCCGAGCCCCTGCAGCTGCCGGCCGACCGGATCGCCGACGGCGGTCACCTCGGCGCAGACAACGGCTACGGCCCGTGGCCGAGCCTCCTCGCCTGGTGTCTCCGAGACGCGGTGCCGGTGCGGGGGTAGCCGCACCGTCTGCGCGGCTCGGGTAGCAGCGTCCCCCGGTTTGACGGACATTGAGCGCTGGGTCGTCTGACCGTTTCATTGCCCGCAGCCCGCCAATTCAAGTTTCCAGGGGCTTTGAGGGTGAGCGACCGGTCTCGAACCGGCAACCTCCTGGACCACAACCAGACGGACCCAGGGCCTCTCGCTTCGACTTGGCTTGCTAGAGCGGCTTCAGGCCGTTGGGGTTCTCTCAGATTCGCTCAGATTGGGACCACGAACGGGACCACGAGAGAACGCCCGCTCGATGAACGCGCGCTCGTGATCGCTTGGCGCGTAGTCGGCATACACCAGCGTCGTCTTGATGTCGCGGTGACCCATCCACTCCTGCAAAGTCCTCATCGGGACACCCGCCACGGCCATCCGCGTTCCAAAGGTTTGGCGCAGCTCGTGGAAGGTGATTCGTCGCACGCCAGCCGCGTCTAGCGCGTCGCGTAGCCGATCAAGCGTGTTGGAGCTGTCGAGCGGCCCGCCGGTATACGGGTGGCAGAACACGAGATCATCGTCGCCGCGGTACTCCGACCGCTGGTAGTGGAGCTCCAGCTCCGTCCCCACACGATCGTGCATGGGAACCGACCGGGTCGAGCGCTTCGACTTCGGCTTGCCGAAATCTGCTTCCCGACCGGCTCGCTTGCGCGCATATGAGCGTCGGACCCGAATGCGCATCGTCCGCCAATCGACATCCCGCCAGCGCAACGCGAATAGCTCGCCCTGGCGGAGGCCGGTAAATGCAGCCGTCATGAAGAGCACGCGATCGGTCTGTCCCTGCTGATCATCCCCGACCGCGCGCAGAAGCGTTTCGACCTCCTCTTCAGTCAGGAAGCGAATGTCGGGGTCAGCCCCGTCGGCTTCCGGCTTGGTGGCGTCGGTTACCGGGTTGGGGCGTACCCGCGCGAACTCGAACACGGAGTGGAGAGTGCCGAGGTAGTTGCGAATGGACTTCGGTGACAACGTACTCCGCCGCGACGCGACGAATGCCTCGACATCGGACGTCTCGATCCGGCTGAGCGCACGGTTGCCAAAAAAGGGCACCAAGTGGGCACGAAGGCCCGACTCGTGGGCCGCCAGCGTCGAGGCCTTGCGCCCCCTCGCCTCTAGGCTCGCCACCAGTCGGTCGCACGCTTCGCTAACGCTCATTCCTGACATCGGCGTCGCCGGCGCCTCGGCGCTCGCCATCCTGCGCCTCAGCTCAGCCTCGGCTTGCGCGCGGGTCAGCCCCACCCGACTCCCAGGCTGTCGCTTAGGGCCGATCCTTCGCTTAACGCGCCGCGCGCCTACGTACCACTTGCCGTACCATCTGTCGCGCCCGGCTGCGTCCCGTCGGGAAAACAGCGAGCCGGTCCCGTAACTGCGGCGCGTCATCAGTCTTCCCCCCGAGTTGCTGGGCCTTTTCGCCGATCGTGGTTGCTCCCCCACCGTCGCCTTCGCGCGTCCATGAGGTCATTTTTCCCGACGCCTCGGCGGCAGCGTCTAGCCCTGGGTTGCCGATCCCGCACGATGCGGGCGAATCCGCCTCGCTCCGTTCCGCCTCCGACTCAGCCCTACCGACTCTCCACTGCGCTCGAGCCCCTCAAGCCACTCGCTAATCGCCTCCGCCCGGTAGCGTCGGTACCGACCCAAGTTCACCGTGGGAATCCGCCCCCGGCGCGACTGCTCGTAGACCCACGACTTCGGCACGCCCAGCAGTGCGGCAACCTGACCGGCGGTGAGAAGGCGTCCACTCATGACCACAAGACGTTCCCCCACCTCAAACCGTTCCACCCAACTGACCCCACGGCCAAGGTCGCTCTAGTCGTCCCCCTCCTCGTTGTCGACGAGCTCGAAGCTGTCCTCGTCGGCGACCAGCCCGAGGGTCACTCCGCTGTCCCAACGAACGTGGACGGTGCCCATCGAGTCGACGAACTCCACCGTGCCTAGCGTGCCGCGCTCGAGCTCTACGGCGGCGGCTCGTCTCCGGCATGGACCTCCCGCTCGACGACCGCCCACTCTCCGCCTGATTGCTCGCCCTCGATCTTCAGCTCGGCGCTCGAGCCGGCGCCGTAGCTGACTATGCGCCCACCCTTAGGACCAGTAAGAACCGGTTCCTTGACTGGCATCGGCTGTCTCCTTTGCGGGATTGGGTACAGATGCCAGATGTCCCCATAAAGCTAACAAAAGGGCAGACGGCGAGTCGCCGTCCGCGGAGGTCGACTGACTCTCGGGACGGGGCGACAGCACCTTGAGCTTCAAGGCCCAACTGCCTCTGCGGGTGGCTACCGACCCGGCGGGCTCGGTGATCGCGCTGAACGGGGGCAACGCGGCGATGGCCGCGCTGGAGGACGTAGGGGTCGCAACTCAGTCCCTGGCGTCCCCGTCAGGGGCGAAGCACTACCCCTCCGCCGGCGCCGCCCCCGGTTGCTGCCGCGAGGGCCGCGGCGGCGTCCTCGAGCGGGAACGTCGCCGCCGTCGAGACCTCGAGCTTCCCCGCCGCGAGGAGCTCGGCGAGCTCGCCGAGCGCGCGGCCGTCGGGCTGCACGATCACCGCCGAGATCTCGATGCCCCGCTGCTCGTCCGGTGGATCCTGGGTGATCGTCGCAAGGCGACCGCCGTCGCGCACGGTGCCGATCGCGTCGGCTGAGCCGTTAGGCCCCGCGTTCGCGACGGCGGTCACGCCCAAGCCGCCTCCAATGGCGCGCGCCTGCTCCGGCCAGTCGGGGTCGTGATAGTCGAGCACGTGGGCCGCTCCCAGCCGGCGCAGGCGCTCATGGCTGGCCGGTCCTGCGGTCGCGATCAGCTCGGCGCCGCGCGCCGCGGCCAGGCCTACGAGCAGCGTGCCGGTCACCCCGCTCCCACCATTGACGAGGACCAGGTCGTCAGGGCGCACCGCCAGGGCTCCGTCGATCACCTGTGTGGCGGTCAGGGCCGGAACGGGGAACGCTGCAGCGACCTCCCACGAGAGCGCGGCAGGCTTTCGCGCGAGCACCGTCGCCGAGGCGATCAGCAATGGCGCCCAAGTTCCCTGATCCCGCAGCGGGAGGGGGTGGCTGAGCACCTCATCGCCCGGCTCCCAGTCCTCGACGGAATCTCCGATCGTCGTGATGATCCCGGCGGCCTCGACGCCGAGCGCCATCGGAGGGGCGCGGCCGACGTCCCAATCGCCCGTCCGGACGAACTCCTCCCAGTTGCCGACACCGGCGGCCCGGATTTCGATCAGGACCTCGTCGTCCGCGAGGGGCCGCGGATCTGGGAGGTCGATCCGCCCGACAGCACCGCCGAACTCGCTGATGCCGGCGGCCCGCATCAAAGAGGCGCTGTGTGAGCGTGGGCGAGCTCGGCGATGAAGGGTCGGATCAGTACCGCGTCGGCGAAGAAGGTGAACACGGTATGAGAGTACCCCCGTGTCGCCACGCGGAGAGGTGGATCCCCGGCGGCGCCAGTTCGACCGCGCGGTCACCTACGCGAGAGACTGGGCGGGCGGTGTCGCAGGACAACGTAGAGGAGGTACGAGAGAGTCCCGAGGCGAAGCGCGAGCGCCACTATGGGAGGACAGGTTGACCCGCGATCCTAGATGCGAAAACCGACGCGTTTGCGGCGGTTTTCTGAGATCGGGGCGACTGGATTTGAACCAGCGACCTTTCGGCCCCCAGCCGAGCGGATCCAGGCGTCTATGTGTCTCGGAGCGTCCGTCGTTTCCTATGTGTCCAGGGCCGTGGACGATCTGGACAGATAGGACGATGCATCCGGTACCAAAGTGGTACCACGGCGCGTCCCCACAATCGGGCAGGCCGGTCCGGCGAGCCTTCCACGACGAAAGCTGCTTCACGCGATAGCGACACTGCGCCCAGCGCCGCGACGAGACCTGGTTTGCATGGAAAGCGGAAGTCCAACCACAGGCTCCTCGTAGGCAATGAGCGAGATCGAGTTCTCGACCCACGACTGCGAAGCTCTTGGGCATGACAGACGCGGTTCGGCTCGCGGATGAGGACTCCTTCGCCGAGCTGATCGAGCCGTACCGTCGCGAGCTCCACGCCCACTGCTACCGGATGCTGGGATCGGTGCACGACGCCGACGATGCGCTGCAGGAGACGCTGCTGGGGGCCTGGAAGGGCCGGGCCGGCTTCGAGGGCCGCAGCTCGCTGCGTTCCTGGCTCTACGCGATCGCCACGAACGCCTGCCTGCGAATGCTCGAGAGGCGCAAGCGGCGCGAATTGCCCGGAGGCGCCGGCCAAGGGGACGATCCGCGCGAGCCGCTCGCCCAGCCCCTGGCGGAGTCGGTCTGGATCGAGCCCTATCCGGACGAGCTCCTGCGCTACGAGAGCCGCGAGAGCGTCGAGCTTGCCTACGTCGCCGCCCTCCAGCTCTTGCCTCCCAACCAGCGCGCCGCGCTGATTTTGCGAGAAGTACTCGGCTTCAGTGCGAAGGAAACGGCCGAGATCCTTGACACCTCGGCCGGCGCGGTTGACAGCGCCCTGCAGCGGGCCCGCGCGAAGCTCGAGCGCGAGCTCCCCGCCCGCTCGCAGCAAGAGACGCTGCGAGCGCTCGGAGACGAGCGCTCTCGCGAGCTGGTAGCCGGCTTCGTCGACGCCTGGAACCGGGCCGACGTCGCGGCGATCGTCGCGATGCTGAGGGAAGAGGCGACCTTCTCGATGCCGCCGCTGCCGACCTGGTTTCGGGGCAAGGACGACATTGCGGCTTTCATCACCACGTGGGTCTTCCGCTCGACCTGGCGGTTTGAAACGACAAGCGCAGGCGGACAGCCCGCGATGGCCGGCTACAGGCGCGATCGCGAGAGCGGGCGCGACCGGCTCGACGTGCTCGTTGTCCTCACGTTCGAGGGCGAGCTGGTCGCGGCGCTCACCGCTTTCATCGGCACGGGGGTACTCGCTCGCAGCGCGCCGCCGGGAACTCCAAGCCGGACCGATGAGTTCCGACCCTGAGACTGCTCTTAATCGATAGAGGCAGTTCCAGAACACCAAGAGAGGAGAAGAAAGCCATGGGCAAGATCGTGATAACCGAGTTCCTCTCCCTCGACGGAGTCGTCGAGGATCCCGGCGGGTTCAGGGACTTCAAGCACGCAGGCTGGGGGAAAGCCGCCGCCGCGCTGTTCTTCACCTGGAGCCTCGACCCTGGCGAGGAGGCCGAGCTGTTCAAGCCCGATGAGACCCACGGCACGGAAGCGCTGCTGCTCGGTCGGGTCACCTACGAGGAGTTCGCGGCCGCGTGGTCGGCCGGCGACGACGAATTGGCGGACAAGTTCAACAACCTGCCCAAGTACGTCGTCTCCTCGACCCTCGAGGATCCCGAGTGGAATAACTCGACCGTCCTCGAGGGCGACGTGGTCGAGGAGGTCTCGCGGCTGAAGCGGGAACTCGATGGGGACATAGTCGTCTACGGCAGCGTCCGGCTCGCGCGGGCGCTGATCGAGCACGACCTCGTCGACGAGTTGCGGCTGATGGTCTATCCGGTCGTGCTCGGCTCTGGTGAGCGCCTGTTTGGCGAGACGAGCGACAAGAAGCCGGTGCGGCTGGTCGACACGAGGACGGTCGGAGACGGCGTCGCCATCCTCACCTATGAGCCGATCCGAGACTCCGGGCAGGGCGAGCGGCATGTCCCGGAGATGACCGGTACGGAAGCCGAGTAGCTACCGCGCCGTGGGTGATCAACGGGCCAAACCCCAAGAATAGGAGGCAACCGCGATGACGGATCACAAGATCGGCAGCCGCGAGGAGTGGCAGGCGGCCCGAGACGAATTGCTCGCCGAGGAGAAGGAGCTCACCCGCCGCAGCGACGAGCTCGCGGAACGGCGGCGCGAGCTGCCGTGGGTGCGGGTCGAGAAGGAGTACCGCTTCGACACCGACGACGGCACGCGGACGCTGGCGGAGCTCTTCGACGGCCGCTCCCAGCTCCTCGTCTACCACTTCATGTTCGGGCCGAGCTACGAGACCGCCTGCCCCGCCTGCTCGTCGATGGCCGACACCATCGACGGCGTCCTTCCGCACGTCCACGCGCGCGACGTGACGATGCTCCTCGTCTCGAACGGTCCGCTAGAGAGGCTCCTGGCGTACAAGCGGAGGATGGGCTGGAGCATTCCCTGGGCCTCGACCGCCGGCAACGACTTCAACTTCGATCTCGGCGTCTCGTCCACCCCCGAGCAGGTGCGCGAGCAGTTTGGCCCTGCGCTGGACGACCCGCAGACGGGCCTGCCTGAGATCGCCGCCTCCACGGGAACGGACCCGGCGGCGTACGTCGCGGAGGCGGTGGAACCGACCGCCACCGCCTTCGCGCTCGATGACGGAGCCGTCTATCAGACCTATTCGACCGACGGTCGAGGCGTGGAGTTCCTGATGGGCTACTACCCGATCCTCGACCGGGCGCCGAAGGGGCGCGACGAGGGGGACTCGCGGGCGCCGGCGTCACTGCTCTCGTTCCGGCGACACGACGAGTACGAGGACGCCGGCGGCGGACGAACCTCATGAGGTCGCTCGGGAGGTTGGCGGCGAGCTAGCCAGATCCGCTTAAACCGCCCCTCGCGGCGCTCGTGCTCGACTCGCTCGAGGAGCTCAGCCCTGAGCGGGTTCGCTCTCCGCCGGTCGCCTGATCTCGTAGGTCACGCCGACCATTCCGCTGGAGGTGGTCCGGGCTGCGATCAGCTGCATCGGCCCGCCCGGCAGCCGCCGATCGAAGAGCGGCTTTCCCTCGCCGAGCACCACGGGAGCGATCGTCACCTCGAGCCGGTCGAGTAGACCGTGATCGGCGAATTGGGAGGCGACGTTTCCGCCGCCGACGATCCAGAGGTCCCGCTCTCCCGCGGAGTCGAGCATCTCGTCGATCAGATCCGGAATCTGTCCCGAGACGATGCGGACGTCCACCCCCTCGCCATCGGGCTTCGGCAGCTCACGCGAGCTGAGTATCCAGCAGGGCTTGCCGGCATAGGGCCAGCCGAGCCCCTGGCCGGACTGCCATGCTCAAGCACCCACTCGTAGGTGGTCGAGCCTGAGACCAGCGCGCCGACCCCCTCGTAGAAGCTCTCGTAGCCGCCCTGCTCCGCGTCCGAGTCGGCCCCTTCGTAGTGACCCTCGTACTTGAGCAGCCAGTCGAGCGTGTCGTCCGACTCGGCTATGTAGCCGTCGAGCGTGGCGGCGCAGTAGTAGCTGACAAGGGTCATCTCGGCTTCGCCATCGAATCGCGGCCACAAGCGGCCTGCCCCACGAACTCAGTTATCACGATCTTGCCCATGGCTTCGGCTCCTTCTCTCAGTGTTCGGAGGAACTGCGTCTATCGATTTAGACCGGTCTCAGGGTCGGAACTCATCGGTCCGGTGTGGAGTCGCCAGTCTGATCGGCCCTGACCTTGGTCATAGACCGGGACGCTGAGGTCGCGCGCTGCTTGCGGAGCTGATGAGAAGTTGTCGGGGCGACTGGATTTGAACCAGCGACCTTTCGGCCCCCAGCCGGCAAGCAATCGGTGTCGATCCGTCCACGGGCGTCCAGATCGTCTCCATCGTCCCCGGCCGTGGACGGTCTAGACAGAAAGGACGTAGCACTCGGTACCAAAGCGGTACCAGTGAGGTCGCGGGTTGCGAAGCGGGGGCCCGATTCGTTTCTCGCTACCACCCCAGGTGGATTCGAGAGCTGGTCAAGTTGGCTGCTGGCGATCGCCGAGCGAATAGCCGCTTCGCATGGAAAGCAGCATTCGTCGAGACATACCGCGTGGGCGATATCGGTGGAAACGCACAAGTGGGGATTCGGAGGCACTGCTTCCGCAACGGGTCCGATTGGCGGTGGGTGGATTGGCGGTGGGTGAGTTGCGCGCTGAGTTGGTTTGGGTTCCGCGGGGCAGTATTTAGATCGATGCCTGATCTACGCCCGCCTGGCCCGTTGGCCGGACGCTTGCAGGTCCCCAGGTTCGGGAGGTTCGGGAGCTTCGTCCGCTTCAGTTTCGCGCGCCGGCGGCGGGCCCGCACCGTGCGGGCCCGCCGCTGCACGTCGTCCGAGAACCTCTGCTAGCTGGCGGCGAGTCCGGTCGCGCCGCTCGGGAGGCCGCTCGCCCCTCCGATCGGCGTCAGGCTGCCGTCCGCTCGCACGCGGAAGCCGCTGATCGTGCCGTCGCCCGAGTTGAGCGAGTACAGGAAACGGCTGTTCCGGGTCAGTGCCATGTCGGTCGGCCCCGGACCGGTCAGCCCGGTCTGGCCGTCGGCGTCGAGCAGGCTGAGCTCGCCGTTGCGGCTGATCCGATAGCCGGAAATGGAGCCGCTGCCCGTGTTGCTCGTGTAGGTGAAGCGGCCGTTCCTGGTCACCACGATCCAGCACGCCGCGGTCTGGGTGGTGCCGGCCGACGGCGTAATCGGATCGATGATGCCGCCGTCAACCTCGTAGGACGAGACGGCGCTCTGGCCCGGCGCCCCTCCGAACGCCTCGGACACGATCAGGTGACCGCGCTTGTCGAAGGCGAAGCCGAACGGCGTGGCCCCGGAGGAGGCCTGCGGGCTAGGTCCGCTCGCGAGGCCGCTTCCTCGATCGACCTGGTAGGTGTCGATCAGGTTCGTGTCCTTCTCGGTCACCACCAGTACCTCGCCATCAGGGTCGAACGACACCTGGGCCGGGCCCGTCGCGTCGCCGCTCAGCGGGCGCGTGGAGCCTGCGAGCGGTGACAGGTCGCCCCGTCGCGACACCGTCAGGCCGCTGATGTTGCCGTCACCGCCGGCGTTCAGCACGTAGAGCAAGCGACGTGGACGGTCAGGCTGATCGGCTGGTCGCCGCCGGAACTCTCCGTATCGACGAGCTTCAGACCGTGCCGCTTGACCTTGAATGCCGAGATCGAATCGCTGCCGGGGTTCACCGCGAACAGCAGTCTCCTTTGAGCACCAGGGCATCCTGGTTGCCGAGACCGCCACCCGTGCCGGTGCCGCCCGTGGCGAACGTCCCGTCTGGGTTCAACGAACCGTTGCCCCCGCGGTCGAATGCCTTGACCGCGTTCCCGGCCGGGCTGTTGGTGAGCGAGTAGACCTCTCCGGCCGAGTGCTTCGCGAACGCGCCGGTCGCTCCGGCGCCGAAAGCCGCGAGCCCCAGCGCCAGCGCGGCGGCCAGCACCAACCGCCGCGGGAACCGTCGAATACGAGACATCTCCTTACCTCCTTGGGTATTTGCAGGACGGAGGCGACGCTAGGAACAGCGCCTTGCAAGAACCTTGTAGAGGCGACCGATCTCGAAAGGTGTTCTTAATTTCTGCGCCCGAGCATGTGGTCATGCCCGCGGATCGCGTTCTCGTTGTGGACGACGAGCCCATGGTTCGCGACGTGCTCGCCCGCTACCTCACCCAGGACGGATTCGAGGTCGAGACGGCGCCCGACGGCGAGGCCGGCCTCGCGGCCTTCGAGTCCGCCCGGCCCGATCTGGTTCTGCTGGATCTGATGCTGCCGCGGATCGACGGCTTCGAGGTCTTCAGGCGGATGCGCGAATCCGGGTCGACGAGCCCGGTGATCATGCTGACCGCGCGCGGCGAGGTGACGGACCGGATCGTCGGCCTCGAAACGGGCGCCGACGACTACGTCTCGAAGCCCTTCTCGCCCAGGGAGGTGGTCGCCCGGGTGCGGGCCGTGCTGAGGCGGAGCCGGGGCGTCCAGGAAGGGGGCGCGGCCGACGCATCCGCTTTGACGGGCTCGAGGTCGACCCGCGCACGCGCGAGGCGACGATCGACGGAGAGCGCGTACCGCTGACTCCGAAGGAGTTCGACCTTCTCCACTTCCTGGTCTCGAATCCTCGCGCCGTCTTCAGCCGCATGCAGCTGCTCGATGAGCTCTGGGACGTCGCCTTCGCCGGTGATCCCGCGACCGTGACGGTCCACGTGCGCCGCATCCGCGAGCAGATCGAGCTGGATCCGTCGGACCCACGCCGCCTGGTGACGGTGTGGGGCGCCGGCTACCGGTTCGAGCCGCGACCCGCCGGAGCCCGACACTGTGCGTCGCTGGCGGCCGCTCGTACTCTCCGCGGGGGCCGGGCTCCTGGCTGGAGCCGCGGCTCTCGGATCGGCGGCGCTCGGCGGGATGCCCGGCGAAGGAGCTCGTACACCTGGCCCTCTTCGTCCTGCCGGCTCTCGCGCTGACCGTCGCGGTCGGCGGCCTGGCCTGGAAGCGGGAGGCGAGCGCGCGGGAGCGCGCCATCGACCGCCAGCGCCGCGACCTGATCACGGCTGTCTCCCACGATCTCCGGACCCCACTCGCCAGCTTGCGGGCAATGGCGGAGGCGATCGACGAGGGCGTCGTCACGGACGGCCCGACGATCCGCCTGCTACATCGCCGAGACGCGGTGCGCGGTCGACGCGCTCGTGGCGCTGGTCGACGACCTGTTCGAGTTCGCCCAGCTCGAGGCCGGGGCGATCGAGGTCGAGGCGCGACGGGCGACGGTCGCCGAGGTCGTGCAGGCGGCGGTGGGGGCGTGCGATGGACAGGCCCACGAAAAGGGGCTCCAGATCGAGGCGCGGATCGTCGAGGCGGCCGCGTCGCCGTGCTCCCCACGGCTGACGAGAGTCCTGCAGAACCTGCTCCAGAACGCGATCCGCCACACGCCCGCCGACGGCACCGTGCTGGTCGAGGCACACCGCCAGCGCGGCTCGCTTCGCCTCACCGTCGAGGACAGCGGCGAGGGCATTCCGCCGGAGTCCGTGGAGAAGGTGTTCGAGCCCTTCTGGCGCGGCGACGCGCGCCCGCTCCAGCGAGGGCTCGGGGCTGGGCCTCACGCTGGCCAACCGAATCGTGGAGTCGCTGGGCGGCCAGATCCAAGTCGACGGACGTCGGCAGCGGGGCGAGGTTCGCGGTCGTGCTGCCCGAGTCCGGCTGAGCCGGGCGAGCCTCGACGAGCGCCAGCTGTTCCGTATCTTCGGCGACCGTGGCGGCGATGAATCCCGCTGAGCTTCGCGATCACTGCCTCTCGTTCACCGGAGCCGAAGAGACGTTTCCGTTCGGCCCCGGGACCTCGGTGTTCAAGGTCGCCGGAAAGATGTTCGCCCTTTCCCAGCTCGACGCGGACTCGCTTCGAGTCAGCCTCAAGTGCGAGCCCCAGCTCGCCGAGGCGCTGCGCGAATCGCACGCGGCGGTGCTTCCCGGATACCACCTCAACAAGCGTCACTGGAACACCGTGATCATCGATGGCTCGGTTCCCGACGAGGCCATCCGCGACATGATCCAGGACTCCTACGACCTGGTCGTGAGCAAGCTCCCGATGTCCCGTCGCCGGGCCCTGAAGTGGGAACCGGACCGGACGTAGCTCCAGATGAGGCTCAACCGCGCGTGATCACGAAATAGTCTGGTATAAGACTAAATGTGAAGTCGACCACCCAGACGCCGGCGGCGAGCGGGAACGCAACCCGAGCCAACCTCGGGTTTCTGCTCGCTAAGGCCTCGCAGCGCTGGAACGAGGTGCTCTACGCGCACTTCAGCGAGCGCGGCTACGCCGAGGTCCGGCCGGCATACGGCTCGCTCCTCCTCCCCCTGTTCGAGGAGGACGGCTTGCGTATGGGAGAGCTCGCCCGCCGCGCCCGGCTGGCGAAGCAGACGATGACGACCATGGTCAGGCTGCTCGAGCGCGACGGGCTTGTGCGACGCGAAACCGACCCCGCCGACGGCCGGGCGACCCGGATCTTTCTCACCGAGCGTGCCCTTAGCTTTCGCCCTGTCGCCGAGCGCGTCCTGCGAGAGCTCGACGAGCTGGTGACGAGATCGTTGGGCGTGCGGCGCGCCCGACAACTTGCAATCGACCTCCAGGAGGTAAGCGACCTATGAGAAGCCACACCGTGACCACCGTCCTCCCCGCCCCGAAGCGAGAGGTCTTCGGGTACATGTCCGAGATTGAGAACCTGCCCGAGTGGGCGACCGAGTTCGCCCGTGAACTGCGTCGTGATGAGGATGGCTACGCCGTCGTCAACAACCTGGGCGAGTTCCGGTTCGAGATCCGAGCCGACGAGGAGACGGGCGTGATCGACATGCTCGCCGGGCCGACCGCCGACGAGATGGCGGTGTTCCCAACGCGGGTGGTCGAACTGGCGGACGGACGCACGGCCTACTCGTTCACGATGTTCCAGGGTCCCGGGATGCCCGACGAACTATTCGAGGGGCAGTACGAATCGCTCAAGCGCGAGTTCGCGAACATCGAGGCCCGGTTCGCGTAGCCGACTCGGTTGGAGGCGCAGCTTGTGCTGGTACCGCATCGGCAGAACAGGATCGATCCGCAGCGGTTGGCTTCGGATACAGCCGCGCCTGGAATTCCCGCAGAGCCGCTGAGGAGAATGCGGAGCGGCAGGCATGCTGCTGCGTGGAAGCAGGAGCCGGTGAGGTCCCTCGGATGGGAGGTCGCCCGAATTCGACCTGGGGGTTTCGTGCCTGGAGCGGACCCCCAGCCTGGATCGGCTCGGGCCGCACTCACCGGCTCTCGCTTCGCCGAAACACCGTGATTACCAGGAAAAAGTCGGGGCGACTCGATTTGAACCAGCGACCTTTCGGCCCCCAGCGAGATGCGCTACCAGACTGCGCCACACCCCGTATGGCCGATGTGAAACCGCAGCACTTCGCGGCCGTGTGCAGTGCTGGCTATTGCCCTTGATCGCCTGACGTGGTTGGCTCAAACAAATGACGTTGGGGCACGCTCAAACACTTATTTGCACTGCAGGGCAAACCAGAAAATGGGACCCGTTTGGGACCATGGGCTCAGACGGCTGAACCTCCACTTCGAAACCGACCTGGACATTTGCGGGGATTTCTTGAGAGGTGAGCGACCGGACTCGAACCGGCGACCACCTGGACCACAACCAGGTGCTCTACCAACTGAGCTACGCCCACCAGGACTGGGGTCAATCTAGCGTGCCGGAGCTAGGCTTTCGGGCACGGTGACCGGCACGCCCCGCCAGCGAAGACCGCGACACCGCCCGCTGGGGGCGGGAGGTCACGACGCTGGGGGAGCGGCCGCTGACTTCCTGCGCCGGCGCTCGCCCTGGCTGATCCTGGGCGCGGTCGCCGCGGTCGGCGTCGTGCGCGTGCTGATTGGCGACTTCGGCTCGGCGGACCTGATCGCCGTCGCCGGGATGCTGGTCGTCTACCCGTTCGGCGAGTGGGCGATCCACGTCTACCTGCTGCACATGAAGCCGTTCGACCTTCCGGGGGCGCAAGGTGGAGCTGATCTCTTCGCGGGCGCACCGAGCGCACCACCGGACGCCGAACGACCTCGACCAGCTGCTGCTGTTCGAGTGGCAGGTGGCCGGGCTGCTGGCGGCGGTGCTGCTGGTGGCGGGGATCGGGGCGCTGATCGGCTGGGCGGTGACCGGATCGCTCTCGCCCGCGGTGCTGACGGCGGTCCTGACCGGCTACCTGCTGGTCTTCAACTACGAGTGGATGCACTTCCTGATCCACACCGCCTACCGCCCGCGAACGCCCGTCTACCGCGCGATCCACCGCAACCACCGGCTGCACCACTTCAAGAACGAGCACTTCTGGCACGGGGTCACGAACAACGTCAGCGACCGCGTGCTCGGCACCAATCCCGACCAGCGGGAGATCGCGAAGTCCGAGACCGCCCGCACGCTCGACCCCGGGCCCGCCTGAGTGGCCGACGCCGGCGAGATCCGTCAGGACGGGGAGGCCCCACGGGACCCGGAGGAGCTCGACGCGACCGCGAAGGGCGCCGACGTCGAGATCTCGCCGCTGACCCGGATGGGCCCGGTGCACCTGACCGTGGCGGACATGGAGCGCTCGCTCACCTTCTACCGGGAGTCCGTGGGCCTGGTGCCCGGCGAGCGGAATGGGTCGCGGGTCGAGCTGGGGTCAGGGGAGCGCATGCTGCTGGTGCTGACCGAGGAGCCCGGCGCGCGGCCGGCGGTCGGCCACACCGGCCTCTACCACTTCGCGCTGCTTGTGCCCGAGCGCAGGGAGCTCGCGAGCTGGCTCGCGCACGCCGCCCGAGACCAGGTGCCGATGACCGGGCTCTCGGATCACTTCGTCAGCGAGGCGCTGTACCTGAGAGATCCCGACGAGCACGGGATCGAGATCTACTGGGACCGGCCGCGAGACGTCTGGGAGGGCCAGGTGGCCGAGCGGATCACGACGATGCCGCTCGACGTGGACGACCTGCTCGGCGTGCTCGACGACCCCGCGAGCGAGCCGTTCGACGGGCTGCCCGGTGGGACCGTGATGGGCCACGTCCACCTCAGGGTCGCGGAGATCGCGCCGACGGTCGACTTCTACCGCGACGTCATCGGGTTCGGGCTGATGGGCCAGCTCGGCGCGCAGGCGGCGTTTCTCGCAGCCGGCGGCTACCACCATCACCTCGGCGCCAACATCTGGGAGAGCGCGGGCGCCCCTTGGCCGGAACCCGGGATGGCCGCGCTTCGCCATTTCACGATCGAGCTCCCGGACGAGGCTGAGCGCGAGCGCGTGCTCGGGCGAATGGCCGGATGCGGGCTATCAGCAGGAGGATGGGGACGCAGGGCCGATGGTCCGCGACCCGTCAGGGAACGTGGCCCTCCTCGCAGTCGAAGCCGCCAGTTAGCGCCCCCGGCAGGACTCGAACCTGCGACCCTCGGTTTAGAAAACCGACGCTCTATCCAGCTGAGCTACGGGGGCGTGGGGGCAGCGTAGTCGCGGCTATCTTCGCCGGCGGGAGTCGGGAGGCTTCGGCTTCGGGTTCGCGGAGGGCTTGATCTTTGCGGCGGGCTTCACCGACTTCGGCGGCTCCTCGTTCGTCGCGGCCTTGATCTCGTGGCCGCAGCGCCAGCAGAAGGACGCGCCGCGCGCCTGGAAGGCGCCGCACGCCGGGCAGGTGCCCGATGCGCCCTCCTCGTCGAGCTTCACGATCCGCTCGATCTGGCCCAGCTCGGCGTCGACCTCCTGCAGCTTGGCCGCCCGCACATTGAGGACGTCGAGCCGGAAGTGGTCGCGGCGGGCCATCTCGTAGGTGAGGCCGCCGAGGTCCCACTGCAGCTCGGCGAAGCTCTTCGAGAGCTCCTCCTGGCGCTTCACCAGCGCGGGATCGGCCTGCGGGGCGCCCGGGCGCCCGGCTACGGCGCCCTTTGCCCCTGCAGCGCCGCGCCCACGGGCGGCCGCTCCCCTTCGGCGCGATGCCGCGGTCTGCGCCCCCCGGCGGCCGCCGGCGAGACGGCCCGCGGGGGCCCAGCCGACGCGGAAGGTGTCCATGAAGCTCGGGGCGATTTCCGCGGCCGGCCATCAGTCCGTTCCTCCCGGCGCCTGGCCGCCGGTGCCGGTCCCGTCCCGGCGCGCGCCCGCGCCGCCGGACGCTCCGCCCTCGCCCTGTGGCGCCGGGGTCGTGCCCTCAGGCGTGGTGGGGGTCGCGGGGGTGGCCGGCGTCGTCGGTGTCGTCGTCGTGGGGGTCGTGGTCGTGGGGGTCGCCGTCGTGGTGGAAGCCGGGACCTCGGTCACGGTCACCTCGTCGCTCTCCTTCCCTATCAGGACGCCGAGCAACAGCATCACGCCGAGGATCGCGATCGCGAGTACGCCGAACAGGGGTGAGAATTGCCAGCCGCCTCCTCGCGCCGCCTTGGCGGGCGCCGCGGGAGCCTCAGGTCCGGCGGGAGCGGGCGCGGCGAGATGGCGCTGGAAGTCGTCGAGCCTGGGCTTCCCCCGTGACGTGCCGCAGTTGAGGCAGTAGCGCTGGTCGACGCCAAGAGCCGTCCCGCACTGCGCGCAGACGTCGCCCTCCTTGCCAAGCGGCTCGGCATCGTTCGCATCGTCCTCTCTCGTCGGGTTGATTCGGGGTACCTCCGGGGGCCGAATGGTACGAACTTGCCGACCGCGCCCATGGGCAGACTGCTGCCGTGCTCGACGAGCGCTGGATCCGATCGCTTCACGTCGAGGCGATGCGCCACGCGGACCTGCATGCCGAGCGCGAGCCCCACGTCCTCTTCCAGGCTTCGACGATCGGGGCGCTGCTGGAGGGGAATTACGAGGGCGACGTCACCTTCGCCGAGCTGGCCGAGCGGGGAGACCTCGGACTGGGGACGCTCAACCACCTCGACGGCGAGATGATCGCCGTGGACGGGCGCTTCTATCGCGCCAACGTCGAGGGCGAGGTCAACGAGGTGGGACCCGAGGAGCGGACGCCGTTCGCCGTGGTGACGCGGTTCCGGCCCACCATCAGATTCGATCTGGAGGGCGAGGTGAGCCACGAGCAGCTGCTCGCGGCGCTGGACGAGCAGCTGCCCGACGACGCGCCCTCGGCGGCTGTCCGGCTGGACGGGCGCTTCGAGTCGGTGCGGGCACGGTCGGTGCCGCGCCAGGAGCCGCCGTACCGGCCGCTGACCGAGGTGGCGGCAGAGCAGCACGTGTTCGATCTCGCCGGCGTCGAGGGGACGATGATGGGCTTCCGCTTCCCCGACTACGTGGAGGGGATCGAGGTGAGCGGATACCACCTGCACTTCGTCACGGCCGATCGCACTCGCGGCGGGCACGTGTTGGACTCGCAAGCGCTGGCGATCACAGCTCACCTCGATCCCTCCAGCGACCTGCACGTGGAGCTGCCGCCGGGGGTAGAGCTGGCCGACCCTGAGCTGGCGGGCGACGCGCACGCGGCGCTCGCCCGGGTCGAGCACGAAGGTTGAGGCCATTTGGCGGCTTTCCCGCGCTAGGCGCGAGTAACCCGCCAAAGTCGGGGCGCCCGGATTCGAACCGGGGACCTCACGGACCCAGACCGTGCGCGATACCAGGCTTCGCTACGCCCCGTTCGCCCAGTCTAGAGCCGGAAACCCCGCTCACTGGTTCGGTCCTGACGGTTCAATTCCGGCGCGCCTAGCTAGGGTTCTGCGCCGTGGCCGGGGTCGAACCACTTCGCGCGCTCCACTACGACCTCGGAAAGGTCGGGGCGCTCGGGGATGTGGTCTCTCCCCCCTACGACGTCATCGACGAGGCGCGGCGGGCCGAGCTGGCGGCGCGGTCTCCATACAACGTGGTCAACCTCGATCTGCCCGAGGATCCCGACGGCGGGAACCGCTACGAGCATGCGGGACGGGTGCTCGAGCGCTGGAAGCAGGAGGGGGCGCTGGTCGATGACGGGGAGCCGGCGATCTGGGCGCTGACCCAGGACTACACGGCGCCGGACGGGCGGGGGATGACCCGCCGGGGGTTCCTGGCGCGGGTGCGGCTCGCCGAGTACGGCGAGGGGGTGCGGCCGCACGAGCGCACCCAGCCGGGGCCGAAGGAGGACCGCCTGCGGCTGACGCGGGCGACGAAGCACAACCTCTCCCCCATCTTCTCCCTCTACCCCGGAGACGCCTGGCCCAAGATCGAGCCCGCCACCTCGGGCGAGGCGTGGGGGGAATTCGACGACGAGGAGGGAACGACCCACCGCGTCTGGAGGGTCGGCGACCCGGACGCGCACGAGGCGATCGCATCGGAGCTGGCCGAGGGCGAGCTGCTGATCGCCGACGGCCACCACCGCTACGAGACCTCCCTCGCCTATGCCCGCGAGACCGGCGAGCTCGGCACCGGCGGCCCTTCCGACTACGTGCTGATGGCCCTGGTCTCGCTCGAGGACCCCGGCCTGACGGTGTTCGCCACCCACCGCCTGCTGAAGGACCTGAGCGAGTCCCAGCGCGAGGGCATTCGCGACGCGGCCAAGGCGGGGTTCGAGCTGCGCGAGGTGGCGGAGGACGAGCTGGTGCCCGACGCCGGCGACCCGCCGGGCAGCTTCGGCTACATGGACGCCCACCACCTGCAGCCATGGCGGCTGACGCCGAAGGACCCACAGCTGCTCGACACCGCCCTCGCGGGCAACTCGGACGCCTACCGACGGCTCGACGCCGCCGCCCTGGAAGAGCTGTTCCTCGTGGACGCGGTCGGACTCAGCGCCGCGGACATCGCGGCCAAGAAGCAGCTCGCCTACACACCGAGCACCGAGGACGCCCTGGCGAAGCTCCGCGCCAGCGAGTGCGACGCCGCCTTCTTCCTCCGCCCCACCCCGGTCGAGCAGGTGCGCGAGGTGGCAGCCGCGGGCGAGACCATGCCGCCCAAGTCCACCTACTTCTTCCCCAAGGTCGCGACGGGCGTCGTCTTCAACCCGCTGAGCTAAGGTCGCCCCGTGGTCAAGATCTACACCAAGAAGGGGGACGACGGAAGCACCTCCCTCTGGTACGGCGGCCGCGTCCCCAAGACCGACGCTCGCACCGAGGCCTACGGGTCGATCGACGAGGCCAACTCCGCGCTCGGCGTCGCCCGCGCCCTCTGCCCCGAGAACCAGGCCCAGCTTCGCTCGGACCTGCTGCAGCTCCAGCAGGAGCTGTTCGTCGCGGGCGCCGAGCTGGCGACGGCGCCCGAGGCGGCGGGCCGCCTCGAGGATGGAGTCAGCCGCATCACCGACGGGATGGTCGATGGGGTCGAGGACGCGATCGACCGCTACATGCGCCAGGTGGACCTGCCGCCCCAGTTCGTGATCCCGGGCGGCACCGAGCTCTCCGCGGCCCTCGACGTCGCGCGCAGCGCCATCCGCCGCGCCGAGCGCCGCATCGTCGCCCTCCGCGACGCGGACGGCCTCGCCTCCGAGGCGGTCCTCCGCTACGTCAACCGCGCCTCGGATCTGGCATTCGCGATGGCCCGCTTCGCGGACGAGCCCAACCCGCAGCTGTTCGCAGGAAGGAGGGAGTCGGATGCGTAGCGCCGTCGCCCGCCGCCGCGAGAGGTTCGAAACCGAGGTCGAGATCCGCGGCCACCGGCTGATCGTGGACGAGACGGTCGACGATGGAGGCGGTGACGCTGGACCCCGCCCCACCGAGCTGCTGGCAGCCTCGCTCGCCACGTGCACGACGATCACGATCGTCATGTACGCCGACCGCAAGGGCTGGGAGGTGGGCGCGATCGAGGTCGCCGTCGACTACCGGACGCCCTCGGTAGACGACGGGCCGAGCTTCGACGTCAACATCCGGATCCCGGCCCCGCTCACCGACGAGCAGCGCGAACGGATCCTCGCGATCGCCGCCAAGTGCCCGGTGCACAAAACACTCAACGCGCAGAAGGTCGAGGTCACCGACAGCCTCGAGTTGATCGAGGCCTAGGCCGGCCCGCGTGGAGCTCGGGCTCAAGGACAGGGTCTGCGTCGTCACCGGCGCCAGCCGCGGCATCGGGCTGACCACGGCGTCGATGCTCTGCACCGAGGGCGCCCGCGTGCTGCTGGTCGCTCGGAACGATGAGCGCGTCGTCGAGGCGGCCGACCAGGTGATGGAGGCCGGCGCCGCCGCGGGCGGCGCCGCGGAGTCACTGGCCTGCGACGTCACCGACGCGGACGCCGCCGAGCGGATCGCCGTCGCCGCCGAGGACCGCTTCGGGCCCGCCGACGTCCTGGTCAACAATGCGGGCTCCGCCAAGTGGCGCGACCTCGACGACGTCCCGGACGAGGACTGGCAGGCCGCCTGGGACGTGAACGTGATGGCGCCGATGCGCCTGATGCGCCGGCTCGCACCCGGCATGAGCGAGCGTGGCTGGGGGCGGATCGTGAACGTCGCCAGCACCGCCGGCAAGCGGCCTTCCGCTGCCATGGCCGAGTACTCGGTCGCGAAGGCCGCCGAGCTCTCGCTCTCGCGCCTCTACGCCGACCGCCACGCCGGCGACGGCGTGCTGGTCAACGCCGTCTGCCCCGGCCCGACCAAGTCCGAGATGTGGATGGCCGAGGGAGGCCTCCTGGACCAGTCCAAGGAGCACGGTGGACACGACAGCCGCGACCAGGCCCTGGACGCCGCCGGATCGAAGCGCCCGATCGGCCGCCTCGCCGAGGTCGAGGAGATCGCATCGGTGATCGTCTTCCTCTGCTCCGAACAGGCCTCGTACGTCGCGGGAGCGGCCTGGAGCGTGGACGGCGGCACCGTTCAGGTCATCATCTAGGGGTCGCGACCATCGCAGCGCCGGATCCTCACATCCCTGCAGGTAGCGACCCCGCCTGATGCCCGAGCTCCGGGACCTGCTGCTGGATCCCGACGAGGCCGCCGCGATGGCCGCCCACGGCCGCACCGAGGCGGCCGTGCTGGTGCCGATGCACGGCTGGCCCGACGCCCCCGGCCTCGTCTTCACCGAGCGCCGCCACGACCTGCGCCGCCACGCCGGCGAGATCTCCTTTCCCGGCGGCCGCCGCGACCCGGGCGAGGAGCTGCTGGAGACGGCGCTGCGGGAGGCCGAGGAGGAGATCGGCCTGCGGCGCGAGCACGTCGAGCCCGCGGGCGCGCTGCCGCCGATCGGCACCTTCGTAACCAGCTACAAGGTCCACCCCTTCGTCGGCCTGATCGAGCCGGGGCTCAGCTTCACCCCGAACCCGGAGGAGGTGGCGAGCGTGATCGTCGCATCGCTGGACGAGCTGGCCGCCGCCTTCGGCCACCGGCGCCTGGTGCGCCGCGGCGTCCCGTTCCGCACCGAGACCTTCGAGCTCTCGGAAGGCCTGATCTGGGGGGCCACGGCGCGCATCCTCACCGACCTGCTCGAGCGGCTCGGCTACCCGCTGCGATGAGTCTCGTCGAGCCCGAGCGTCCTATTCAGCAGAAGCGGGTAAACCCAGTCTTCGTCCACAACCAAAGCGAGGTAACCAGCGATGGGCAAGGTCCGATTCCAGCAGACGATCTCAGTGGACGGCTACAGCGCCGGCCCCAACCAGAGCGAGTCCGAGCCGCTCGGCGAGGGCGGCGAGGAGCTGCACGAGTGGATGCTCAAGACCTCGGCCTGGCTCGAGGCCCACGGCAAGCCCGGCGGAGAGGAGACCGCCAGCAACGAGGTCGTCAAGGAGCTCGAGGGCGGCTACGGCGCCGTGATCATGGGCCGCAACATGTTCGGGCCGATCGGCGGCGGCGACTGGGGCGACGGGTCCTGGAAGGGCTGGTGGGGCGACAACCCGCCGTACCACACGGACACGTTCGTCATCACCCACCACGAGCGCGAGCCCGCCGAGATGGAGGGCGGCACCACCTTCCACTTCGTCACCGACGGCATCGAGGCCGCGCTGGAGCAGGCGCGCGAGGCGGCCGGCGACCGGGACGTACTGCTCGCCGGCGGCGCGAACACGCTGCAGCAGTACCTGGCCGCCGGGCTGGTGGACGAGTTCGAGCTGAACTACTCGCCGATCCTGCTGGGCGACGGAGAGCGCCTGATGGACAACGTCGGCGACCTCCAGGTCGAGCGAATCCGCGTGATCGAGGGCCCCGACGCGACCCACGTCAAGTTCCGGGTCGTCAAGTAAGCCGGGGGCGTCAGGCGCTGTGCGCGTCCAACCAGCCGACCAGGTCGTCCATGACCCTGTCCTGCTCGGGCTCGTTCAGGATCTCGTGGTAGAGGCCGTCGTATTCGATCAGCCGCTTGTCGGCCGAGCCCGCGCGCTCGGCCACCATCCGCGAGGCGTCGGGAGGAACGAGGCGGTCCGCCGTGCCGACCATCACCAGGACTGGCAGCGTCAGGCCCGGCAGCCGCTCCGGGAACCGCTCGATCGCGCGGGCCAGCTCGGCCACCGTCCGGGCCGGCAGCTTGCGGTGGTAGTTGAGGGGTCCGACTCGTAGTCGCTCACGACCTCGGGGTCGCGGCTGACCGTGGAGGCGTCGACGTCGAAGACGCCGAGGTTGGGTGCGACGACGGAGAGCGCGCGGCCCGCCGTCAGCTCGAAGCGGCTGGCGGCCTCCAGCGCCGCGGCGGGCGCCGACAACACCAGCCCGTCCAGCTCGTCCTGTCGCTCCAGCGCGAACTCCAGCGCGATCGCTCCACCCATGCTGTGCCCGAGCAGAAACAGCTTCGCCCCCGCGCTCTCGTCGCGCGCGATCCCGATCATCGTGCCGACGTCGGCGACGGTGTACGACATGCGGCCGATGTTCGCTCGCCCGCCCTCGGAGCTCCCGTGGCCGCGGTGGTCGAGCGCGAAGGCGTCGTAGCCGGCATCGTTGAGCCGGCGGGCGACGTGGGCGTAGCGGCCCGAGTGCTCCGAGACCCCGTGGGCGATCACGACCGCCCCCTTGACCGCGGCGCCCTCGGGAGCGGGCCAGCTCTGCCAGAAGATCTCTCCCCCTCCCTCACCCCTGAAGTTCATCCCGGCACCCTATGGCTCCAGCAGCCCCTCGATCGCGTCGGCTGCGCCGCTCGCCCAACTCCCGTCCACCCCGCTCGCCCAGCGTCGTCGCCGGGATCCGCCACGTGCGCGACGCCGTCTCGACGATCGCGCGACCGCCGTCGAGGACGTCGGAGGGCACGCTGCCCTCGTCCTCGTAGGCGAACCCCCGGACCGGCGTGTCCACCAGCTTCGCCAGCAGCCGCTCCAGCCGCGGGCCGTGGATGGCCGCGAGCTCCTCCCTCTCTCCGGCGGCCGATCCAAGCAGCCAGACCACCACGGCGACGTCCCCGACCAGATCGAGGATCGTCCCCGGTCGATCGGGGTCCGCCCGCGCCGGCTCCAACCCAGCCTCACCGATCGCCGCCAGCCCCGGGTCGGAGCGGCTGGTCCCGCGCACCCGCCAGTCGCGCGCCGACAGCTCCGCGCCCAGCGCGCGACCCCGCCGGCCGCAGCCGACGATCAACGCCCTCGCCAACTAGCGCGTCCTCTTGCGCTTTCCGGAGCGCTTCGGGGAAGGCGCCGGATCGTCGTCCTCGACGCTCGCCCCCTGCGCGAATGGGCCCCTGCCTCGCGCCCGCACCGCCTCGTCCTCGCGCGCCTGGCGCTCGACGTCGCCCTCGGTGATCTCCTCGGCGCCGCGCTTCCTGCGGTACTCGTTCTGCGCGTCCAGCATCTGGCGCACGTCGTCGATCTCGTTCTGAGCCTCGACCTCGGGCGAGCGCGTCGGCTTCCAGTCGAGCAGCTCCGAGGCCGGATAGTCGCGGAACATCCGCGCCGTGATGAACGCCAGCAGAAACAGCATTAGAACCAACGCGATCGTGATCAGGATCAGCGTCATTCACACGAGGGTACTCCCGCCCACACGCACGAAGAACGCTGCATCCGCCCAGGCGCGCGGGCGCACCCGGCCTCCGATAGCCTCGGCAGGCGATGGCATTCGCGGCACTGGCCTCAGTCGATGGACAAATCTCACCCACTCCGGATGCCCGGATCCCCCCCGGCGACGATGGATTGCTGCGCGGCGACGGCGTCTTCGAGGTGATCCGCCTCTACGCCGGGCGCCCCTTCGCCTTCGATGAGCACCTGGACCGGCTGGAGCGCTCGGCGGCGGCGATCTCGCTGCCGGCTCAGCGCGAGGCGCTGGAGTCCGAGATCGCGGCCCTGCTGGAGCAGTTCGGCGAGCACGAGGCCCAGCTGCGCCTGGTCGTCACCCGCGGGGGACGCCGGCTCGCCTTCACCGAGCCGCTCGTCGAGCACAGCGCCAGCGTCTCGCTGGCCTCCATCTCCTACACGCCGACGATCATCCTCACCGGCGTCAAGTCCCTCTCCTACGGCGCCAACATGCAGGCGACCCGCCTGGCCCAGGAGAAGGGCGCCGACGAAGCGCTCCTGGTACGCCCCGACGGGATCGTGCTCGAGGCGCCCACCTCGACGATCTTCTGGGCCACCGCTGACGGCGAGCTGCGAACCCCGGCGCTCGATACGGGCATCCTCGCGTCGATCACGCGCGACCGGATCGTCGCCGAGCTCGACGTGGCCGAGGGCGACTACCCGCTCGAGGACGTTCTCGGCGCCGGCGAGGCGTTCCTCGCCTCGACAGTGCGCGAGGTGCAGCCCATCTCCGCCGTGGACGGGACCGAGCTGGGCGATGCTCTTGGCCCCCGGACCCGCGAGGCGATGGACGCCTTCGCCGCTGCGCTGGAGCGTGAGATGTCGGTCTCGGCCAGAGGCTGAGCTTGGACCTGGAGCTGAGCGACGAGCAGAAGCTGATCTCCGAGTCGGCGCGAGAGTTCGCTGACAGGGAGATCATCCCGCGCGTGCGGGAGAACGACCGGGCCGAGCGCTTCGACCGCGAGCTGGCCTCGAAGCTGGGCGAGGTCGGCTACCTGGGCGCTCCCGTCGCAGAGGAATACGGCGGCCGCGGCCTGGACTACATCGGCTACGCGCTGATCGTCGAGCAGATCGGCCGGGCCGACTCGGCCGCCCGCACCGTGGTGTCGGTCCAGACCTCGTTGGTCTGCGGCTCGATCGAGCAGTGGGGCACCGAGGAGCAGAAGCGGGAGTGGCTGCCGCGGCTGTGCTCCGGCGAGGCGCTCGGCTGCTTCGGGCTGACCGAACCCGACACCGGCTCGGACGCGGCCAACCTGCGGACGCGGGCCGAGAAGACCGACGGGGGCTGGACGATCAACGGCAACAAGATGTGGATCTCGCTCGGCAACGTCGCCGAGGTGGCGATGATCTTCGCCCAGACGGACCCCGCCAAGAAGCACAAGGGGCTGGCGTGCTTCCTGGTGCCGACGTCCTCAAAGGGCTTCACCACCCAGGAGATCCACGGAAAGCTGGGGCTGCGCGCCTCGGACACCGCGGAGATCTCGCTCGACGGCGTCGAGGTCCCCGACTCGGCGATGCTGGGACAGATTGGAGACGGCTTCAAGGTCGCGATGAGCGCGCTCGACAAGGGCCGCTACAGCGTCGCCGCCGGCTGCGTCGGAATCTGCGACGGCTGCGTCGAGGCCTCGGTCGAATACGCCAAGGAGCGCAAGCAGTTCGACGTCCCGATCGCGAGCTTCCAGCTCGTGCAGGCGATGATCGCCGACATGGTCGTGAAGCGCGATGCAGCGCGCATGCTCGTGTTCCGGGCCGGCGACCTCAAGGACCGCGGGCAGCCGAGCACTGTCGAGACCTCGATCGCGAAGCTCTACGCCACCGAGTCCGCCGTCGAGTGCGCAAACGCCGCGATCCAGGTGCACGGAGGCTCCGGCTACGTCGACGACTACCCGGTCGAGCGCTACCTGCGCGACGCGCGGGTCACCACCCTGTACGAGGGAACCTCCCAGATCCAGAAGCTGATCATCGGCCGCGACGCGACGGGGATCAACGCGCTGACCCCGCCAACGTCGGGTGGCTGAGCCCCGTCGGGACTACCGCAAGGCGGCAACGCCATCAGCCGCGACCCGGCCAAGCGTCGGCGGACGTCGAATAGGGATACTGTGGCCCCGATGCTCTCCACGATCGCCGTGGGTACCGATGGCTCGGCAACCGCCGCCGAGGCGGTCAAGGTGGCGACCGACATGGCGCGTCGCTTCGACGCGAAGCTGGTGCTGATCAGCGCCTTCCCGAGCCCGGGAAAGGACGACCGTGGCGGTGCCGAGGAGATCCAATGGGCCTTCAACCCGGCGGCGCGCACGCGGGAGATCCTCGCAAGGGCCGAGGAGGCGGTCCAGGCAGAGGGGATCGATTGCCGAACGATGGTCGATGAGGGCGATCCGGCAGACGTACTCGTGCGCCTCGCCTCTGAGTGCGACGCAGACGTACTTGTGATCGGCAACAAGGGGATGAAGAGGCGCATGCTGGGCAGCGTCCCGAACACCGTCACGCATCAGTCAGGCTGCTCCGTATTCGTCGTCAAGACGACCTAGCTGACCGAGCTGTCCCCCGTCGGCGTCTATGGCTGATCTGATCCTCACCGAGACCCGCGGACGCGTCGGCCTCTGCCGCCTGAACCGCCCGGAGGCGCGGAACGCCCTCTCCCCCGGCCTGCGCGAGGAGCTCGCGAACGCGGTCGCCGCCTTCGACGCCGACGACGAGATCGGCTGCATCGTGATCGCCGGCGACGACGAGGCGTTCGCGGCCGGCGCGGACGTGCGGGCGCTGGCCGAGCACGACCTCGGCGACGAGCTCAGCCCCAGCGAGACGTTCTGGCGCCGGCTCGCCTCGGTCCGCACGCCGATGGTCGCCGCCGTCTCGGGCTGGGCGCTCGGCGGCGGCTGCGAACTGGCGTTGCTGTGCGACATGATCGTCGCCTCCGAGACGGCCGAATTCGGCCAGCCGGAGATCACGCTGGCGATCATCCCCGGTGGGGGCGGCACCCAGCGGCTGGCGCGGACGGTGGGCAAGGCGCGGGCGATGGAGCTGGTCCTGACCGGCCGCCGCTTCGGCGCCAAGGAGGCTCTGGAGATGGGAATGGTCAACCGCGTGACCAAGAAGGGCGTCTGGCTGGAGGAGGCCCTGGAGCTGGCCGAGGTGGTCGCCCGCCGCCCGCCGCTCGCCGCCCGCCTCGCCAAGGAGGCGATCCTGACCGCCGAGGAGACCGGCCTCACCGCCGGCGTCGAGGCCGAGCGCCGCCTGTTCGGCGTGGCGATGGCGACCGAGGACCGCGTCGAGGCGATGCAGGCGTTCCTGGAGAAGCGCAAGCCCGACTTCCACGGGCGCTGAGTTGATGTAATCGCCACATGGCGAACCTGTTCGACCCCGAGTTCGACAAGACCCAGGAGCAGGAGGGGTTCAAGACCCGCCGGGCGCTGCTGGGAAAGCAGATCGGCTCGAAGCGGCTGGGGGCGAGCCTGTTCGAGTTCGAGCCGGGAAACGCGCCGTTCCCGCTCCACTACCACCTCGGAAACGAGGAGATGATGATCGTGGTCGCGGGAACGCCGACGCTGCGGACCGCCGAGGGCGAGCGGGAGCTGGCGGAGGGCGAGATCGTGTCCTTCCCGATCGGGGACGAGGGCGCGCACCAGGTGGTCAACCGCACCGACGGGCCGGTGCGGATCCTGATGATCAGCGAGATGGTCGCCCCCGACATCGTCATCCGGCCCGAGTCCGGGAAGATCAGCGCCTTCGGCCGGCCACCGGGCGGCCACGGCGAGGGCATGCACGGCGTCTACTTCGAGCGGGACTCGGTCCCCTTCTGGGAGGGCGAGGAACCGCCCCCGTCGAGCTGACCGATGGCCGCCGGCGAGCCCGCCAGGATCGGCGTGGTCGGCGCCGGGACCATGGGAGCCGGGATCGCGCAGATCTCGGTCCTCGGCGGGATGGACACCCTGCTGCACGACCCCGACCCGAACGCTCTGCATCGGGGGATCGACAGGGCAACCTCGGCGATCGAGAAGGGAGTCAGGAAGGGGCGCTGGACGCCGGATCAGGCCGTCGCGGCTCTGGGCCGGCTCGCCGCGGCATCGGAGCTGGAGGACCTGGCCGGCCGCGAGCTGATCGTCGAGGCCGCGCCCGAGGACCTGGGACTGAAGCGCGAGCTGTTCGGGCGCCTCGAGGCCGCAGCGGGGCCGCAGACGGTGCTTGCCACAAACACTTCATCGCTCTCGGTCACCGCGATCGCGGAGGCCGCCGAACGCTCCGAGCGGATCGTCGGCATGCACTTCTTCAACCCCCCGGCGGCGATGAAGCTGGTCGAGGTGGTCGCGGGCGAGCGCAGCGCCGAGCCCGCGCTGGCGCTGACGACCGAGACGGCGGTGGCGATGGGGCGCACCCCGATCCGCGCCCGGGACTCGGTCGGGTTCGTGGCCAACCGCTGCGCCCGCCCGTTCACGCTGGAGTCGCTGCGGATGCTGGGCGAGCAGGTTGCCGGCCACGAGGAGATCGACCGCGTCTGCCGCCTGGCCGCTGGCTTCCGCATGGGGCCGTTCGAGCTCATGGACCTGATCGGGGTGGACGTCAACTATGCGGTCGCGCGCTCGTTCTACGAGCAGTCGGGCGGCGAGCCGCGCTGGCAGCCGAGCCCCATCCAGGAGCGGATGGTCGCCGAGGGCCGCCTGGGCCGCAAGGCGGGCGGGGGGTTCTACGACTACGCGGAAGGAGAACACCGCGAGCCCGACCCCCCGGTCGACGCCGAGCGGCCGGCATTGGATCCGGTCGAATTGGAGGCGCTCGCCGGCCCCAAGGCGCCCGCGGTGCTGGGCCGGATCACCGCCCAGATCGCGAACGAGGCCGCCTTCGCGCTCGAGGAGCGGGTCGCCACGCCCGAGGACATCGACACCGCGATGAGGCTCGGCTTCAACTGGCCGGCCGGGCCGCTCGAGTTCGCCGCGTTGCTGGGACCGGCCCGGGCCGTCGAGATCCTTGAGGGCCTCCGTGAGACCCGCGGCGAGGCCTACCGCGTGGCGCCGTGGCTGAGCCGGGCGGCCGAGACGGGCGTTCCGCTCAGCGCCATCCCTTGACGTCCAGCGGGGCGCCGGGCGGCACCTCGAACAGAGCGCGCAGTCGCCGGGCGGGGCCGCGATCGGCGCTGAGCTCGCGACGCAGGCGGCGGCGCTCGCTTGGACCAGGCGGCCGTTTCCCGGGCAGGTAGCGGCTCTCGCGCAGCCGCGCCAGGTAATTGGCGATCCCCCGGCGGTTGCCGAGGCGGTGCTCAAGCTCGAGCAGGGTGGCGCCCTCGGGGATCGGGAAGCCGAGCCTGGGCAGCGCCCGTTCGAGCTCGCGCGCCTGCGCCTCGGCCGCCTCCGCCGGTGGCAGCGAGCGGAAGCGAAGGGCTCGCGCCACGGTCAGGGCCGTCAGCGCCAGCGCGGCGAGGGCCGCGGCGCCGAGCACGATCAGGGCGATCGACAGCAGCGACGACCAGGGGCCGCCGCCGGAGTCGGGTTCGGTGAACGGCGCAGCCACGGTGGGGATCACGAGCCCGCGACGCGGGATCACGTTTTCGCCCGCGGCGGTTCCGCCGCGCACCGCGGCGAGCTCGCTCAGCTGCGGGCCCGCCGGCGCCGCGGATGGGGTCGGCTCGAACGCCACCCAGCCGATCCCGTTGAAGTAGACCTCGACCCATGAGTGGGCGTCGCGGTCGCTCACCTGGAAGGCGCCGCCACCCTGCTCACGCTCGCCCGGGCTGAACCCCGAGGCGACCCTGCTCGGGATTCCGATCGTCCGCAGCATCAGCGCCATCGCCCCCGAGAACTGCTGGCAGTACCCGGCGCGATCCTCGAACAGGAACGCGCGCAGGGGAACGTCGTCGTCGGGCGGGGACTCGTTGTAGGCGTAGCCCTGGCGCAGGTGGCGCTCGACCGCCGTCACCGCGTCATAGGTGGTCGGCGCCCCCGAGGTCACCTGGCGCGCGAGCGTCTGCACGTCGGCGTACAGCGAGCGTCCGATCAGGTCATCGGCCTTTCCCCGGGGAGGCGAGCCGTAGAGCCGCGTGGAGATGATCGGCACGTCGAGCAGGGCCGAGCCGCTGGCGGCCTCGGCCGCCGGGGTGCGCCGTGGCAGCGCCAGCTGGGTGTAGCGCCGCAGGGACTCCTGATACGCCCCGGGGGCCGCGCGAAGCTGTCCCGCCGTCGGCTCCGGAACGTAGGACGTGACGGTGTACTCGTCGCCTTCGCCCAGCGACTCGGTGGTCAGGTTCGTCGCCCCGGCTCCGGGGCTGACGCCGTCCAGGCCGTCCACCGACTGAACCGACCCGGGGGCGACCAGAAGCCCGCTGTTGAGGGCGCCGACGGTGAACGTCACCTGCTCGATCCAGTCCGGGTTGAGCGGCCCGGCGCCCGGGCCCTCGATTTGCGCGGGCAGCTCGAGCGGGCTGTAGATGCTCGACGTCTCGGTCTCCACCTCCCAGCGGAAGCCGTCGAACCGGTCGAGGGCGATCGTCCGCCAATAGTGGGGGTCGTCGCTTTCGGCCCGCAGCAGCGCCGTCCCATCGCGAGGCCAGTCGATCGGGCCGTAGCTGTGGTTCCAGCGGAAGCTCACGGTCGGCTCGTCGCCGGGCCATCGCCACTCTGTCCAGTCGATCCAGGGATCGTCGGCGTCGAGAACGACGGCCGCGCCCATACCCACGGCCGCCGTGGCCGCGACAGCTGCGGCCGCCGCGGCGGCGGAGCGCCGATCGAGCCGCGGCAGCCACAGCCAGGCGGCGATCAGAGCGAGGAGCACGACCCCCCACAGCACGGGTGCCGCCGGCGGATTCACAGTCGCCGCGACGGCGTAGAGCGCAATCAGCAGCACCAGCGCCGCGCCGCCGCGCCGCCGCCGGCCCGGCCAGAAGGCGAGCAGGGCGGCCAGCCCCAGCGTCAGGGGCAGCGCCAGCAGGATCGTGAGGCGGGCCCAGGGGTTCTGGCCCGTGTACGGGTAGTCGGCGTCCGCGAGACCGTCCAGCCCCTGGCCGATCCCCTCGGCGAGCTCGCCCCAGCCGCCCGGGGCAAGCAGCCCGGCCCGCACGCCGAGGGCGAGCAGCCCGAGCGCCAGCGTCGCCGCCGCCACCGCGGCCGCAAGCGCCCAGCTGCGGCCGCGCGGGATCTCGCCCGTTCCCAGGCGCAGCAGCGCCGCCCCTCCTACGGAGGCCGCCAGCGCCGCCAGCAGCGCCCGGCCCAACGGCGGGTCGGCGACCAGCGCCACCCAGTGCGCGGCAGCGAACGCTGCGAGGGCGCCGAACGCCAGCAGCTCGAGGCGGTCGGACCGATGCTCGCTCATGCCGCCTCGGCCCTCCGCGCCCGGGCGCGCGGCATCGTCGCCACCAGCGCGTACCCGTTGCAGCCCGCCACCGTGAAGGCCGGCGAGAGCGAGGGCAGCTCCACCGGCGCCACCAGGTGCGATGACCCGGCGGCGAGCCGCGCCAGCTCCCGCGCGCCGGGGGGCTCGGTCAGCGGGCTGACCCTGATGGTGAGCCCGCGGTGGGCTCGCCCGAAACCGGGCGGCGGGCCGTCGCCGGCGTCCACCAGCGCCAGGGCGGCGTGGGCGGCGGGCCAGGCCCCCAGCCGCGGATCGACCGCAAGCGGGCGCGAGGCGCCCGGCAGGTGCAGCGCGCACCCGCCCGCGGGGGCCAGGTGCAGGCACAGCGAGGCGGCCGCCCGCACGGCCTCGTCGAGCGCATCGGGGTCCGCGCCGAAGCCGGCGTCGAGAACGACCGCGTGGGACGACTGCGAGCCGGGAACGAGCCGGCGATCGAACAGCTCGCCGGTGCGGGCGACCGTGCGCCAATGAATCTGCGACGCGGGCACGCCGTCCTCGTGTGGGCGGACCCCGTCGAGCTCGGAGGCGACCGAACGGGCCGAGCGCAGCCCGAGGCCGCGGTCGCCGATCTCGCCCTCGCCGAGGCTGAGGCTCTTCCCGGTCCCGGCCCCGCCCTCGCCACCGTCGCCGACCTCGCCCGGCCGCAGGATGGGCTCGGTTCGCGGCAGCACCAGCACCTCCGCCTTCCCGGCCCCGCGCACCTCGCGGCTGCTGATCTGGAGGGGGTCGCTGACCAGCAGCGAGGTCGTCGCCAGGCTGCGGCGTCCGCGGCGGCCGAGGCGAACCCGGCCCGAGACGACCCGCGGCGGGTTCGGTCCCAGGCGCAGCGGCTCCTCCAGGGCGGGGTCTCTGAGCTCGCCTCCCGGCAACGGCATCCGGCCGCGCTCGATCGAGACCCTGAGCGGGTACAGCTCCCCCTCGATTGCGGTCGCGGGGCCCGGCGCGCGCCGCACGCGGACCTGGCGGGCGGCGAGCCACACCCACACCAGCGCGGCCGCGGCGAGCGCGAGGAGTCCCGCCCCCGGCACGTACAGCGACGGCGAGTCGAACAGGGCGCCCGCCAGCAGCAGCGCGGCGCCGAGCCTAAATGGCGCTGACCCGTTCCAGCGCGTCGCTCACCACCTCCCGCCGATCGTCCTCGCCGGACCCCGGCGCCAACAGCAGCCGGTGCGCGAGCACGGCGGGCGCCAGCGCCTTTACGTCGTCCGGCAGCGCGTGGTCGCGGGACTCCAGGGCCGCCTTCGCCTTCGCGGCGCGGAACAGCAGCAGCCCGGCGCGGGGGCTGGCCCCAAGATCGACGCGGGAGTCCTGTCGGGTGGCGGCGCAGAGGGCGACCACGTAGTCCCGCAGCGCCTCGCTGCCGTGCACCGCAATCGCGGTGGCCTGGGCCGCGAGCACGGTCGCGACCTCGGTCACCGAGTCCAGCTCCAGCACCCGGTCTCCCCCGGCGTGCTCGGCGAGCATGCTCGCCTCGTCGGAGCTGTCGGGGTACCCGAGCGCGAGCCGCATCATGAAGCGGTCGAGCTGAGCCTCGGGCAGCGGATAGGTCCCCTCGTACTCGACCGGGTTCTGTGTGGCGATCACCAGGAACGGCGCCGCGAGCTGATGCACCTGGTTGTCGACGGTCACCTGGCGTTCCTGCATGCACTCGAGCAGGCCGGACTGCGTCTTGGGCGAGGCCCGGTTGACCTCGTCGACGAGCACGATGTTGGCGAAGATCGGGCCGGGGTGGAACTCGAAGCCGGCGTCGCGCTGGTTGAAGACGTTGGTGCCGACCAGGTCGGCCGGCAGCAGGTCGGCCGTGCACTGCAGCCGGGCGTACTCGGCGTCGATCGACCGGGCGAGAGCGCGAGCCAGCGCCGTCTTGCCGACACCCGGGTAGTCCTCGATCAGGACGTGGCCGTCCGCGAGCAGTGCGACAAGCAGTTCCTGGACGACCTCGTCGCGGACCTTGATCGCCCGCTGCAGGTTGTCCCTCAGCTTCTCGCCCAGCTCCGCAACCGCCGCGGAATCCAACTCCGGCAGTGTCGCCACCCCAGGATGGTAAGCATCAGGTGGTGTCGGGTCTGGCTCGAGCGCCAAGAAAGCCAGGCGCGCGGCCCTCGGCCGCGAGCCAGGAGCCGGCCAGGATCAGGGCCATGCCGCCGATCGTCGCCACCGTGATCTCCTCGCCGAGCAGGGTCGCGCCGTAGGCGACGGCGAACAGCGGGGCGATGTAGGTGACGAGCCAGGTCCGGGCCGGGCCAACGCTCGAGATCAGGCTGTAGAGGATCACGAAGGCGAGGCCGGTGCCGACCACCCCGAGCGTGACGACCGCGGCGATCGGGCCCAGCCCGGGAACCTCGCTCGGCGCCCCCGCGATCGCCGCCGGGATCAGCACCAGCGTGCTCGACGCCATCACCCCGGCCGACATCCCGAGCGGCTGCACGCCCTCGAGCTTGTGCTTGGCCAGCAGCGCCCCGATCGCGTAGCCGAGCCCCGCCAGCACCACCAGCAGGCCGCCGAGCAGCTCCGCCCTCGATCCGCCCAGGTCCACACCCAGCAGCAGGGCCACGCCCGCGAAGCCCGTCGCGACCCCGACCAGCCGCAGCCCCTGCGAGCGCTCCTCGTGGTCGACCCAGATCGCCAGCAGCGCCGTGAACATCGGGGTCGTCGCGACCAGGATCCCGGCCAGGCCCGAGGAGATCTCCTCCTCCCCCAGGCCGATCAGCACGAACGGCACGGCGACCTGCACCGACCCGATCAGCAGGAACCACCCCGCCAGCGGCCGCAGGCCGCGCAGCGCACCCCGCGAGGCCGCCAGCGGCACGAGGATCAGCGCGGCCAGCGCGATCCGGACGAAGGCGATCATCTCCGGCGTCAGGTCCCGCAGGCCGATCTTGATGAACATGTAGGAGGCGCCCCAGATCGCGCCGAGCAACAGCAGCTTCGTCCAGGCGCCACGGTCCATCGATTCAACTTAGCCACTGCCCCCGGAGAGGGAGCGGGCCTAGATCACTTCTTGAACCAGATGACCTGCTGGATCCCGCTGGGACGGTTCGTGTAGTGCATGTTGATCAGCGGCAGCGGCGAGAAGCCGATGCGCTCGGCGGTGGCGCTCGAGCGCCACGCCGCGGGGTCGGCGGTGCCCTGATCTGCGGTCAGCTGCTGGCTGGCCGCCTGAATCGCCGCCCAGATCGACTGCTGGCAGGCGCCCAGCTTGCCGTGCCCGCAGTAGGCGATATTGAGCTCGTCCGGCAGGCGCTCCTTCGACAGCAGCGCCCGCAGGTCGCGGTCCATGTACTGGTACCAGCCGGAGTACTGGCCGCCCGGCGGCTGGTCGAAGCGATTGAAGAGGGAGTCGAGCTCGTCGAGCTGCGGCCCCAGGATCGGCGCCATCGCGCTGTCGGCGATCAGGGGGAAGGCGACGTCCATGACCGCGGCGCCGGGGTCGTCGATCAGGCCGTCGCCGTCGCGGTCGAGGCGGCTGCCGCCGTTGGCTCGCCAGGCGACCAGCAGGTTCAGCATCTGCTGCGCCTGGGCCGACGGCGCGGTCGAGCCCCTCAGCACCCGCGCCAGCAGCGGCACGAAGTCGATCGCGCGGATGTCCTGGGTGGCTCCGGCGTTCATCGCGGATGCCAGGGATGCCGGCGACCACTTGCCCGCGCCGTTCCGCAGGCGCTTCATGTTGTAGGTGAGCATGTCGTTGCGCGCCACCGAGCCGTTCCGGCCCCACTCGTTGTCGGCGGCTCCGAAGCCTCTCGCCAGGCCCTGGTTCCAGTTGACGATCGTGCCGTCCTTGGCGCCGATGCCCTGGGGGTGGTCGGCGGACTTGAGGAAGCCGGTCCACTCGTACTTGCCCGTTCCCTTCGTGGGCAGCCCGGGATCCACATCCGGATGCCTGATCGGAAGTAGGCCGCTTGTGTAGGCGGCGATCACCTTGCTGTCGATGTAGAACGAGTTGAACGTCTGCGGCGTCTTCGCCGCCGCCTTGAAGAAGCTCTTGGCGCTCTTCACCTGGCCCGTGGAGAGCCTGCGGTTGAAGAGCAGGTCGAGCACGTCCTTGTTGACGCTCGAGCGCCTGCTCGGAGATCGCGACCTTCACGCCCCCGACCGTCGCGTAGCCCTGGACCGAGCCGTGCACGGTCGTCAGGAACTCGACCGGGTTCCCGTTCAGCGTGCCGGCCTGGTAGCTCCCCATCGGGATGCACTGGCCCTTGTAGAGATAGCTCGTGTCGCTGCCGCCGCACAGCGTCTCGGCGAATTGGTCGATCACGTCCCCGCTGGCGGAGGTGAGGGCGGTCGCGAAGTTCCTCCCGCGCCCGATCAGCAGGTAGCCGGGGAACGGAGCCGAGGTGGCGCCGCGCCAGTTCAGGCCCGGCGCGTGCATGTCGATCTCGTAGGTGAGGCCCGGGAAGTTGTAGCCGATCTGGGGGCCGCCCACCATGATCGGCCGCCCGGTGGTGGAGTGGGCGCGGTCGACCATCAGGACGTTGGAGGCGTTCCACTGGTCGAACCGCTTCGGCGTATCCACCCCGCGGACCGCGGGGGTCGCCTGGAAGCTGTCGGGATCGAGCACGACGCTGCCCTTCGGCTTCGCCGGGATCCGCCCGTAGGGGAACTTGCCGTCGACCGAGGTGATGCTGCGCGGGTTCTTGAACTGGCGGAGGTCGTTGAAGACCTTCTTGCCCTTGCGGCCGCCCAGCCTCTGCTGCAGGCCCGCCAGGAACTCCGAGCGCCTCGCCTCGTCTCCGCCGCCGATGCCGAGGAACTGGTTCTTGACGGCGTTGACCGCGTAGACGTCGTTGCGGGTCCAGGGCGCGTTGGAGGAGCCCGACTGCTGGAGGTAGGCGTTGATGCCCTTGACGAAGGTGTCGATGTCGCGCAGGACCGCCTGGCCCTCCTTGCCGGCGCGCAGCAGGGCGTCCGTCTGCGTCGCGAGCTGGGCCTCTGTCGCGGCGCTCGGCTGGAAGTTCCCGCCGCTGAGGATGAGGCCGATCGCGCTGACGCCGGGCACGTCGATGGCGGCCGCGCGGCCGTTGTAGCGGGCCTGCTGCAACAGCAGCCCGCGATCTTCGGCCGCGATCCAGCCCGCCGCGAAGACGCCGCCGTCGTAGCTGTCGGAGTAGACGTGCGGGACGTTGAACCTGTCGCGCTCGATCCGGACCCCCGCGTAGGGGATGGGCTCGATGGTTACGGGCCCGTCGGTGCCGGTCCCGAGCGCCTCGGACTTGAAGTACTGGAGCAGGTGGTCGTGGCTGACCCGGTCGAACAGCGGGGTCAACGTGTTGTACATCACGGCCTGGTCCGGGGCGTGCAGAGCCGGCTGGCCGTACTGCCCGTGGGGGAGGATGTTGAGGGCGAGCCCGGCGGGGTCCGCCGGAGCCGGACCCTTCTTGTTCTTCGCGGCCGGGGCCGCTTGCGCGCCGATGATCCCCGCGATCACGAACACGGTGAAGACGACGGCTCCCCTACGCATTTGCCTGCTCCTCTCTCTCACGGGCTCCCTCCCGTCCCCAATGACCGGCGCAGCCCGGCGATCACGAGGCGCCCGAGGTGATCTCACCGAAGTTGATGCCGCCGTAGCTGAAGGTCGGCACCACGGGCCATTGGCGCTTCCAGTCGGTCATCTCCGATGAGGGGAAGACGTTGCGGTAGCGGGGGTCGCGGGCGTTGGGGTCGGCCAGCGCCTTCTCCTTCAGCATCGAGTCGTACTGGTCGATCGAGTCCTCGAGGGTGTTCGAGTTGAGCACGACCTCGCGGTTGAAGAACTCGGCGAACCTGCGGACGCCGGGAATCTTCGAGAGGTGGGGGTGCCAGTTGTCCGCGGCGACGCCGTTCTCGGATGAGACCCAGACGCCCTCGTCGGTGTTGACGACCAGCGAGTGGTTGCCGTCGGTGTGGCCGGGGGTCCAGACCAGGGCGCAGCCCTTGCCGAGCTCGACGTCCCCCTCGACAAGGACGACGTTCTCCTCGGGCACGCCCTTGATCCCGTCCCTGACGTACCAGGCCCACTGCATCGGGTGCAGCGAGGCGAAGCTGTCCCATTCCTTGCGCTGGGCGACCAGCTTCGCGTTCGGGAACAGGGCGGGCATCGGGCGCTCGTGGCCCGGCGGCGGCTCGGTCGAACCCAGTACGAAGCGAACATCCTGGACGTGCAGGTGGTCGAAGCTGATGAGGTCGACGTCCTCGGGCCGGACGCCGGCCTTCTCCAGCGCCTGGGGAACGTCGTTGTAGAAGGTGGCGAAGAGCTTGTAGGAGAGGAACTCGCCGTACCTGGAGAGCAGCTGCTCGTAGAAGGGCGCCTCGGCCGGGCCCTCGGTCACCGTCGGCTCATAGACCAGCGTCTTCAGGTCCCCCTCGGGGTCCTCGAACTGAACGACGACCAGGCGGTTGAGGATGTTGAGGTAGGGCGTGGGGACGGTGACGGCGCCGCCGAAGGCGAACTTGACCGGGTAGGCGGCCGAGGCGATGTCCACGGTGCGGATGCCGCGGACACGGTTGTCGGGGACCGCGAAGCGACCGCGGAACTGCTCGGCGGCAGCGCGGATCGCCGCGGGCCGATCCCCCCGGGGCCAGGTCCGGTTTGCCTCGTCGAACTCGTTGAACGGGGTCAACCCGAGCGTCTCGGGTTTCTCGATCGTCGCCATCGGGAAGGACCTCCTCGTCGCAGTCCGACAGACTCTAGCCCCGACACGATGGCACTTGACCTCGAACAGCTGATCGGCAAATGGAGCATGGCGGCGTCGTTCGACGGCGCGCCGCCGATCGAGGAGCAGCTCGCGAGTGGGGCCGCCACCGTGAGCTTCGAGTGGATGGCGGGCAAGGAGTTCGTGATCCAGCGCTGGGCCGCGCCGGACCCCGGCCCCGACGGCGTCGCCGTGATCGGCGCCGACCCGGAGAGCGATGGCTACCTCCAGCACTACTTCGATCAGCGCGGCGTGGCGCGCGTCTACAAGATGACGCTGGATTCAGGCGAATGGAAGCTGTGGCGCGAGGAGGCCGACTTCTCGCCGCTCAGCTTCAGCCAGCGCTTCGCCGGTACCTTCACCGACGACGGCAATCGCATCGAGGGCACCTGGGAGCGGACCGCGGAGGAGGGCGAATCCCAGGAGGTGCGGTCGGCCGAGGGCAAGGTGGTCCCCGTCGAGGAGGCCGACGCCTGGATCAGGGACTTCGACCTGGTCTACGGCCGAGTCCGGTAGCGCGAACGATTGTGATTCCAGGGGCCCCATAGGGGCCCCAACCTCACCAACTCTTGCCTAACCCGACTCCACGGCCGCGATGATGGCGCCGGTCTGGGTGCCCCAGTGGGCCTCGGGGTCGGGGCCCGGGGTGTCGCGCAGGTACCACTCGGCGTCCAGCGCGCCCTTGGTGCCGGTGCCGGCGGCGGTGACCGCCTGTCGGTAGGTGTTGTCGACGAGGTCGCCGACCGCGAAGACGCCGGCGAGCTTGGTCTTGGTCGAGGGCTCCTCGACGCTGACGTAGCCCTCCTCGTCCGTCTCGACCTGGCCCACAACGAGCTCGGAGCGGGGCGTGTGGCCGATGGCGACGAAGGCGCCGCCGATCTCGAGGCTCTTTTCCTCGCCGGTCTCGGAGTGCTCGAGCTTCAGCGAGCCGATCTTGCCGTCCTCGCCGGCGACGAACGCGACCGGCCTGTACGGGGTCAGGACCTCGATGTTGTCCTTGGAGCGGGCGCGGTCCTCCATGATCTTCGAGGCGCGGAAGTCGTCGCGGCGGTGGACGATCGTGAGCTTGTCGGCGAACTTGCTGACGAAGATCGAGTCCTCCATCGCCGAGTCGCCGCCGCCGATCACGGCGACGTCCTTGCCCTTGAAGAAGGCGCCGTCGCAGACGCCGCAGGTCGAGACGCCCAGGCCCTGCAGCTCCATCTCGCCGGGGATGCCGAGGCGCTTGGGCTCGGCGCCCATGGACAGGATCACCGCGCGGGCGCGGTAGGTGTCCTTGCCGACGACCACCTCGTGCACGTCGCCGTCGGTCAGCTTCAGCTCGGTGACGTCGTCGGTGATGAAGCGGGTGCCGAAGCGCTCTGCCTGCTCGCGGAACTCGCTCATCATCTCCGGGCCCATGATCCCCTGCGGGTAGCCCGGGTAGTTCTCGACGTCGGTGGTGTTCTGCAGCTGGCCGCCCCATTGGAAGCCCTCGATCACGAGCGGCTCGAGCTCGGCGCGCGCGGCGTAGAGAGCAGCCGTGTAGCCGGCGGGACCGCCGCCGACGATGATCACGTTCTCTATCCGGTCTTCGCTCATGCCGCTCCTTTCGGAGGCTATCTAGGGGCCGGGCCGGACCCTTACTTTACTTTTTATAGTAGCTCACCGGTCAAAGGGCGGCTAAGCGGTCGAACCCGCCGTCTGGGGCACCGTTTGCTCGCTCGTCGTCGGCGCCTCCCTCCCCTCGGCCTCCCAGCGCTGGACCGTCTTGCGCAGCTGGAAGAAGGCGATGATCCCCGGCGGGATCGGCAGCCAGAAGGCGATCACGCGATATGTCAGCACCGCAGGGAACACGGCGCCCTCGGGGATCCCGAAGAGCACGAATGCGCCGATCAAGCCGGCGTCGACGGCGCCGACGCCGCCGGGCGCGAACGGGAACAGGTTGGCCACCATTCCGAGGAAGAAGCCCTGGACGACCACGCCGAGCGGGACCGCGACGTCGAAGGCGTGGAAGCTGGCCCAGAGGATGCCGATGTTGGCGGCCCAGAATCCGATGGCTCCGCCGACGGCGAGCGCACCGCTGCTGGGGTGCCGGACGAAGGTGATCGCGGTGCGTATGCCCCGGGCGAAGGTCGCCGGTGCGGTCGCCAGCCGGGTGGCGATGCGCCCGAGGCGCCCTGAGGTGTGCCTCGCCATGCGTCGTTCGAAGTCCTCGGGCACCAGCGCGATCAGCAGCCCGATCACGATCGCCGCCCCCGCCAGCGCCGCTGGCACCACGGTGCCCGAGAGCGGGTCGTCGCCGTTCAGCACACCCGTTCGGAGCAGCACTCCGAAGACGACCAGCGCGACCAGGTAGACGGAGTAGAGGACGACCAGGAAGGCGATCATGCGGCAGGCCGACTGGCGCCGTTCCATCCCCGCCTTGCGCAGCGCCCAGTAGGTGAGCAGGATCCCTCCCGCACCGCCGGCCGAGAACAGGCGAGTCGCCGCCAGCCCGGCCATCGTGATCTGGTAGCTCTCACTGACCGTCAGGTGGATGACCTTCTCGCCCACCACGCCCCGGAAGAGGGCCACGTAGGCACCGAACGCGACGACGTTGAATGCGATGCCGATCCCGATCCAGACCGGGTCTCCATCGTCCATCCGGTCCAGGGCGCCCTCCAGGCCGACGATGCGAGGGAACACGACGTAGATCGCGACCGTCAGCAGCACAACCGCCACCCCGGTCTGCACCAGCCGCTTGGGCGTCAGCAGCTGGCTGGGCTCGTCCTCCTCGATCCGCTCGGCCTCGTCGACGCGCTTCCCGAACCGCATCTCGGCCTCGTCGGCCTCGCGGGCGAACCTGCCCTTCTTCCTCTCTTCATCGCCCGTCTGGGAGCGGTCCTCCCTCACGTCGCCAATCGTCGCAAACTCCCCTGATCGTTCGCGATCGCCTCGAGGCGCTGCAGTGTCCCGCTCACGGCATCTGCGACCGGCTCGGCGAGCTGCTCGCCCTTGCGCACGAGCAGGACCAGGGCGGCGCCGGCGACCAGATCGATCACGTAGTGCTCGCCCAGATAGACGAGCGCGAACCCGAGGGCACCGGCGTAGGCCCAGCCGAGGGCGCCCTCGACGGGGCCCGCCTCGGACAGCAGGATCGCCGCCATCAGCGAGGCGGCGAAGTGCAGCGATGGCATCGCCGCCCACGGATTGCCGCCGAGGAAGGCGTAGAGGTGGTCCCATGAGCGGCCCCATTGCTCCTCGCCGACCTCCTGCATGATCCGGCGCAGGCGGGGATCCGCGTACCCGTTCTCGGCCGCCCACCAGGGCGGGGCGGTCGGCACCGTCGCGTAGACGACGCAGCCGAGGTCGTAGACGCCCGACATCTGGCGCGCCGCCTTGGGGAAGCGCTCGGGATGCTTGGAGAGGATCCAGAGCAGCGAGCCGTGGGGCTCGAAGAACCACATCCAGTGGACCCAGGAGAGCGTGCGATCGAGCGGGTTGCCTCTGCCGAGCCCCTCGAGCGCCTGCTGCAGGCGCACGCTCGGCAGCTCGCCGGCGCCGATCGCGAGGTCGGCGTTGATCGGGTACTCGATCCGCAGCCGGCGGCGGAGGGCCTCGGGGTCGTCGTGCGGGAGGTCCTTGCAGTGCAGGAAAGCCCACATCTGCAGTACGTAGAGCGCGGCGTCCCGGGTCCTGGTCCGGGGGCGCAAGACCGCCAGCGCCAGCGGGCCGCCGACCACCGCGGCGACGGTCACCGCCGGAGGGACCTTGAGCTTCCTGCGTACCAGCGGCACCGCGATCGCCGCCGCCAGCGCGCCCGCGGCGACGCCGCGGACGACTGGCCCCCACCCAGACCGCGCCTGCGTCGCTCGCTTTGCAGGGGATTGCAGCAAGGCGCGGCGAGTATAAGAGCCCGCTGCGGCGCGCCCGACTAGCCTCTGTCCCCGATGGCCGTGGCCGAGCAGATCGAGCTCCAGGGCCGCCGGGTCGCAGTCACCGGCGCCAACGGCTTCATCGGCTCGGCGATCTGCCGCGCCCTGGCCGCCGAGGGCGCCGAGGTCGTCGGCATCGAGGTCTCATCCGAGCACGAGGCCGAGCTGCGCGCGGCCGGCGTCGAGCCGCGGATCGCCGACGTCGCCGACCGGGACGCGATCGTGCCCGCGCTCGAGGACGCCGAGCTCGTCGTCCACACCGCCGCCTACGTGCGCGAGTGGGGCTCGATGGAGGACTTCATGCGCGTCAACGTCGGGGGCACCGCCAACGTGCTGGACGCAGCCGAAGCGGCCGGCGCCGAGCGGGTCGTCCACGTCAGCTCGGTCGTCGTCTACGGCTACGAGGACGAGGGCCACCAGGAGGAGCACGCCTTCCGCCGCGCGGTCGGCGTCCCCTACATCGACACCAAGAGCGCATCGGACGCGCTCGCGACCCGTCGCGGCGCGGTCATCATCCGGCCCGGCGACGTCTACGGCCCGGGCTCCATCCCCTGGCTGGTGCGGCCCGTCCAGCTGATGGCCTCGCGACAGATCGCCCTGCCGAACAAGGGCGACGGCACGATGCTGCCCGCCTACATCGACGACCTCGTCGCCTCGGTCTTGCTGGCACTGAGGCGAGGCGCGCCGGGCCGCTCGTACACCGTCTGGGACGGCCACGGGGTCAGCTTCGCCGACTACTACGGGATGCTCGCGCGCGAGCTCGACCTGCGCGAGCCGCCGAAGCTGCCGAAGCCGCTGCTGTTCGCCGTCGGCGGCGCGATCGAGGCAGGCTCCAAGCTGCTCGGCCGGCGGCCGCCGATCGGCCGCCACGGGGTCACCTTCCTCGACCGCCGCGGGACGGCATCGAACGAGCGGGCACGCGAGGAGCTCGGCTGGTCACCCTCGGTGGAGCTGCCCGAGGGGATCCGCCGCAGCGCCGAGTGGATCAAGGCAGAGGGAATCGTCTGATTTGCCGCTAGGCGGCGGGCCTGGTCGCGCGTTCCAGCGCGATGACGACCGACTCGAAGCGATGGCCGGTGCCCTGGTGGAGGCCGATCTCGCAGGTGCGGTTGCTGCACAGGTAGGCGTCGTGGGGGGCGCCCGCCAGCTCGGCCGCCTCATCTGAGGTCGCCGAGCGCGTCAGCTCGGGGTGCAGCAAGCCGCGGTCGCCCGCCATGCCGCAGCAGGTGGCGCGAATCGGGACCGTCACCTCGTCCGCGAGCACGGCTCCCAGCGCCCGTAGCTCGGAGGCAAGGCCCAGGTGCCTGGTCGAGCAGGTCGGGTGGATCGCAACCGAACCGACCTTCGACGCCGCCGGCAACGCGGGCAGCAGGGTGTCGTGCGCCCAGGCGACGGAGTCCCGCACGTCGAGCTTGGCGTGGCGCTCCCTGTTGGTCTCATCTAGGGCGTCGACCGCCTCGGCGCCGAGGCCGAGCGAGCAGGAGCTGGCGTCGATCACCACGGGCAGTTCCCCCTCCCCGCTCCAGCGCCACATCGCCTCGACGGTCCGGTTGGCCATCAGCTCGTGGCCGGTGCGGAAGCCCTTTGAGCTCCAGGGGACGCCGCAGCAGTGGCCGGCGACGTCGTCGGGAATCCAAACGGGCTGGCCGGCGCGGGCCGAGAGCTCGACCATCGCCTCGGGCAGCGAGGGGCCGCGGGGGGCGCCGCGCGGGCGGCCGAAGATGCGATTTACGCACGCCGGCATGTAGACGGCCGCGGCGCCCTCGCGGCTCGTGCGCGGGAGCCGGGCCGAGGCGGCATGGGGCATCTCGGGAGGGAAGTCCGGGACGAGCTCGTCGTCGAACAGCGCCCGCAGCGCCCTCGACCAGGCGCGGCCCGGCAGGCCGCCGAGCGGACCGCCGGCGCGGAGCCCCGCGCGGGCCGTGTGCTCGACGCGCCGCCAGCGGCGCGCCATTTCCGCCGCCCGGCGCTCGGCCCGCTCCGAGTGCCGGCCGGCACGCAGGCCCTTGACGAGCTTGCCCGTGTCGATCGCAAGCGGGCAGGCGACCGCACAGCTGCCGTCCGCGGCGCAGGTCTCCATCCCCTCGTACTCGTACTGCTCCTCCAGCGTCCGCTGCACCGGCGAGCCCGCCGGCTGGCGGGCGATCTCGCGGCGGACCACGATCCGCTGGCGCGGGGTCAGGGTCAGGTGGCGGCTGGGGCAGACGGGCTCGCAGAACCCGCACTCGACGCAGTTGGTCGCGACCTCCTCGATCGGAGGGGTCGTCTTCAGGTTGCGCAGGTGCGCGCCGGCGTCCTTGCTCAGCAGCACGCCGGGCGCGAGGACGCCGTCGGGGTCCGCCAGCGCCTTCACCCGCCACATCATCTCGGTCGCCTTCGCGCCCCACTCGCGCTCGACGTAGGGGGCCATGTTGATCCCCGTGCCGTGCTCCGCCTTGAGCGAGCCGTCGTACTTGTCCAGGATCAGCTCGACCAGCTGCTCGATGAAGCCCTCGTAGCGGTCCAGGTCCTCCTGCTTGGAGAAGTCCGGCGTCAGCATGAAATGCAGGTTCCCGGCCGAGGTGTGGCCCGCCACCCCTGTGAGGAACCCGTGCTCGCCCAAGAGCGCCTGGATGTCCCGCGCGGACTCGGCGATGCGCCCCGGCGGCACGCAGACGTCCTCGATGATCAGCGAGGTGCCGGGCGGGCGCAGGCGGCCGATCAGCCCATGCAGGCCCTCGCGCACGGTCCAAGCGACCTCGACCCGCTCGGGGTCGCGGGTGAAGTCGGGCTGGCGGATCGGAGCGCGCGAGCCCAGGATGACGCCGGCGCTCGCGACCAGCTCGTCCAGCTCCGTCTCGGAGTCCGCGCCGAACTCGACCAGCAGCGCGGCCGACTCCGGTGGCAGCTCCATCCAATCCGCCGGCGCTCCGGCGATGTGCTGGCTCGCGACCATCAGCGCCGGCGCGACCATCAGCTCGACCGCCGTGGCGCCCGCGGCGACGAACTCCGGGACGGGCTCGGTGGCCGACTCGATCCCGTCGAAGTGCAGCCAGGACACCGCGGTGTGCGGCGGCTGGGGCACCGTCTCGAAGACGGCCTCGGCGACGAACGCCAGGGTCCCCTCGCTGCCCACGAGCAGGCGCCGAAAGATCTCGAGGGGCGTGTCGGCATCGAGGAACGCGCAGAGCCGGTAGCCGGTCGTGTTCTTGATCGCGAACTTGCGGCGGATTCGCTCGGAAAGATCGGCATCGGCGCGCAGCTCGTCGCGGATCCGTTCCAGGCCCTGGGCCAGCTCGGGCTCGGCGTTGGCGAACGCGCGCTCCGCGCCGGCGGCGGCGGTGTCGATAGCGGTTCCCGAGGGCAACACGAAGGTCAGCGAACGGACGGTGCTGTAGGAGTCGGCGGTGGTGCCGCAGCGCATCCCGCCGGAGTTGTTGGCGATCACCCCGCCAACCGTCGCGATGTCGGTGCTGGCCGGATCCGGGCCGAGCTTGCGCCCGTGGGGAGCGAGCACGCGGTTGGCGTGGCCCAGCAGCGTCCCGGCCTTGACGCGGGCGCGGAGGCCGCCGTCCTCGACGGCGACGCCGTCGAAGTGGTGGCGAACGTCGACCAGGATTCCCTCGCTCTGTGCCTGTCCGTTGAGGCTCGTGCCGCCGCCGCGCAGGGTGACCGGGACACCCGAGCCGCGCCCGTAGGCGAAGACCGCTGCCACGTCAGCGGCGTCCCGGGCCCGGATCACGGCCTTCGGCAGCACCCGGTAGGGACTGGCGTCCGAGGCGTAGCTGACCAGGTCGATGGCGCGGCCCAGCAGGCGGTCGGCGCCCAGCAACTCCGTCAGCTCGGAGCGCATGGGCTCCGGGGTTCCGGCGGCGAGCTCGTCCGGCGCCCTGTCGAGCATGGTCAGAACAGGTGCATCCCGGGTGCGACCGGGACCTCGATCAGCTCCGGCTCGCTCGACCCGATCGAGGCGGCCAGCTTCTCGCGCAGCTCCTCGGGCGCGCTCACCCGCTTCGAGGCGACCCCGTAGCCCGCCGCGATCTCGGCGGTGTTCACGGCCGGCAGGTCCAGCCCCGGCGCACCCTTCACCTCCTCGACGTCGGCGAACCACTTGAGGATCGCGTACTCCTCGTTTCGCAGCACCAGGAAGGTCACCGGGACCTCGTAGGCGACGGCGGACCACAGCCCCGTGATCGCGTACTGGGCCGAGCCCTCGCCGAGCACGCAGATCACCGGCCTGTCGGGCTGCGCGAGCTGGACGCCGATCGAGGCCGCGAGGCCGAACCCGAGCCCCCCGCCGGCGCCGAAGTAGTAGCTGCTGGGCCGCGAGATCCGCAGCTGGTTGCGCAGAGCCAGGGTGCTGGAGGGGGACTCGAGCACGATGATCCCGTCCTCCGGGAAGACGCTGGCCAGGGTGTTGTGGACCATGGTCGGCGTCATCGGGTCGCTCTCCTCCCCCGGGGCCGGATCGGGGAGCGGCGTCGGCTCGGCACGGTTCGCCTCGCCGACGGCCTCGAGCAGCGCCCGCAGCGTCAGCGCGACGTCGGCGACGATCGCGTCGCCCATCGGTGCCCTGGCCGCCTCATCGGGGTCGCTCGTGATCTGCACCAGCTCGGCGCTGTCCGGCAGCAGCGGGCCAGGTATGTAGGGGTAGTAGGGAAAGACCGAGGAGCCGATGACCAGGACGAGGTCCTTGCCCTTGAGCGTCTCGGCGACGGGGCCGATCGCGGGGGGCAGCACGCCCTGAAAGAGCGGGTGGCCCTCGGGGAAGCCGAGGCGGCCGCCGCCCGGCGCGGGCGAGGCGAACACGGGCAGCTTCTGGCGCTCGGCGAGCGCGACGGCGTCGTCCCAGGCGCCCGATGCGTCGATCTCCGGCCCTGCGACCATCACCGGGCTGGACGCCGCCTCGAGGCGCTTGGCGAGCGCCGCGACCGCGTCGGCATCCGCGCCTGCGCGCGCGTCGACGGTCCTCGAGGCCACCAGCTCGGCCTCGGCGGCATCCATCTCCCCCTTCCAGTCGTCCATCGGCACCGAGACGAAGGCGGGACCGCGGGGCGGCGCCTGCGCGTGGTGGATGCCGCGGGCCAGCGCCAGGGGAACGTCCTGGGCTCGGGCGGCCTCGTAGCTCCACTTCACGAACGGGTGCGGCACCCGCGCCGCGTCGCGGTTGGTCAGGTTCGCCTGCATCGTGATCTGGGCGCGCACCTGCTGGCCCGCGGTCACGAGCAGCGGGGACTTGTTCGCCTGCGCGTTGAAGATGGCGCCCATCGCGTTGCCGACGCCCGGCGCCGTGTGCAGGTTCACGTGCGTGACCCGGCCGCTCGCCTGGGCGTAGCCGTCGGCCATCCCCACCACGGCGGCCTCCTGGAGCCCCAGCACGTAGCGGAAATCGTCGGGGAACTCGGCCAGCATCGGCAGCTCCGTCGATCCGGGGTTGCCGAAGATCGTCGTCATCCCGTGCCTGCGGAAAAGCTCGAACGAGGCCTCGCGCACACTCGCCATCGGGCCAGACTATTGGCTTGATTCCTGGGACATTCGGCTAAGGGCCAGGCGCCGGAATGCCGATGGGACCGCGTGACACGCGTAATCACACGCGAGGAACGCTCGTGGCGGTAGCCCAGACATTCGGAGGGCCAGTGGTCCCAACTCTCGGTCTCGACGGCGAGGCACGCCTCTACGCCCTGCTGGGCAGCATCTCCGACGCCCTGATCACGGTCGACGAGCGGGGGGCGATCGAATCTGCGAACCCCGCCGCCGAGCTGCTGTTCGGCTATGCGGCCGTCGACCTCGAGGGACGCAGCTTCGCCGCCCTGCTGGCCGACCCGCACCGCGATGAGTACGCCGCCCATCTGCGTGATTTCGCCCACGGGACATCCGTGCGGATCCTGGGGACGGCCCGCGAGGTGCACGGCCGCCGCGGCGACGGCTCCAGCTTCCCTGTCGAGCTGACGCTGACCGAAGCCGACCTGGGTGAGCGCGTCCTGGTGGCAGTGGCCCGCGATATCACCGAGCGCAAGCGGGCGGAGGAGAAGCTGCGCCATCTGGCCGACTTCGACGCCCTCACCGGCGTCCTCAACCGTCGCCGGTTCGAGCAGGAGCTCGACAAGCACATCGCCTACTCGACCCGCTTCGGGACCGGCGGCTCGGTGCTGATCGTGGACCTGGACAACTTCAGGTACCTGAACGAAACGCTCGGCTCCCGCGCCGGCGACGAGCTGCTGGTCGCCATCGCGGGGCTGCTGCGGGGGCGCCTGCGCAAGACGGACGTGCTCGCGAGGCTGGGAGGCGACGAGTTCGGGATGCTGCTGCACGGAGCCCAGGCCGACAAGGCGCAGCAGGTCGCCGAGGACATCCTGAGGCTGATCGCCAACAACCCCTTCGTGATCGAGCGCCAGAGCCTGCGCGCGACGGTCAGCGTCGGCGCTGCCACGATCGCCGACGACAGGATCACCGCCTCGGAGCTGATCGCCCGGGCCGATCACGCCAAGTACAGCGCCAAGGAGGCCGGCCGCAACCGGGTCGCACACTTCGACCCCAACCACGACGCGAGGGCCGCCCGCGTCTGGTCCGACCGCGTCCGCGAGGCGATCGAGCAGGGCCGCTTCGTCATCCACGCCCAGCCGATCCTGGACATGTCGAGCAACCAGGTGAGCCAGTACGAGCTGCTGATCAGGATGCGCGGCGACGATGGCGAGCTGGTGGCGCCCGCCGCCTTCCTCGACACCGCCGAGCGCTTCAATCTGATCCAGGGCCTGGACCGCTGGATGGCCCAGCAGGCGATCCGCCTTGTCGCGTCCCACAAGCGCGCGGGCAGGAACCTCGTGCTCGAGGTCAACCTCTCGGGCAAGACCCTCGCCGACCAGGACTTCGCGACCGCGATCGGCCGCGAGATGGTGCGAGCAGGGATCGAGCCCTCCAACCTGATCTTCGAGGTCACCGAGACCGCCGCCGTCGCCGACATCGAGCAAGCGCGCCGCTTCGCCGAGAGCCTCACGCAGATGGGCTGCCGCTTCGCCCTCGACGACTTCGGCTCGGGCTTCGCCTCCTTCTACTACCTCAAGCACCTGCCGATCTCGATCCTGAAGATCGATGGCGAGTTCGTGAAGGACCTCCCCCGCACCCCGAACGACCAGCTGATCGTCAAGGCCCTGGTCGAGGTCGCCGAGGGCATGGGCATGAAGACCGTCGGCGAGTTCGTCGAGGACGACGCGACCCTCGACATCCTCCGCCACCTCGGAGTCACCTACGCCCAGGGCTACTACATCGGCCGCCCGGGCCCGGTCGGCGAACTGGCCTCCTAGCGCGAGCGGACCAGAGTCAGCCAGCGGCTCCTGAAGCCGCGGGACTCGTACAGGCGCTGGGCACCGTCGTTGCCTGGGATGAGGCCGACCAGGACCTCGTTGATCCCCTGGCGCTCGAGCTCGGCGTCCATCTCGTCGAGCAGCAGGCCGCCTATGCCCTCTCCCCGGCGCCCGTCGCTGACGACGAGCGTCATCAGCTCGGCGATGGTTTCGGGGATGATCCACGCGTCGCGCTCGGCGGCCGAGCCCGGCCTGACCTGGACCATGGCGTAGCCGACCAGGTCCTCGCCGTCGTGGGCGAGGAGCACGAACGAGTCCTCCCCGGCAAGCCACTCGCGGTAGTTGGCCGAGCGGACCGCCCACGACGACTCGTCGTCGGTGAAGATTCCGCTCTGCGGGCCGATCTCCTGATGGTGGTGATGCAGTTCGAGCCACAGCTTGCGCAGGGAGCCAACGTCGCCGGCATCGCCCGGCTCGATGGTGATCGCCATTAGCCCAGGCTACGCTGCCCGGGAGGCGGGCTAGGCCGGGACCGCAGCCTCGGCGTCGATGCGGCTTCTCGGTGCGAGGCCGCTGAAGTCGCAGGGGCCGGGCATCAGCTCCTCCGGTCCCGGGATCTCGACTCCGATCGCCTTCATGCGGCGGTTCAGCGCCTGGTAGGCGAAGCCGTAGACCTGCGAGGAGTGGTGGTCGTAGGACCAGTAGTCGCTCGGGTCCGACTCCTGCGGCGGCACGAACACCTTGGCCGCCTCGGGGAGCAGCTCGCAGAGCTTGGCGACGATCACCTGCTTCATCTCCGGGCGCTCCTCGCAGACGTCGCGCAGGAAGCGGACGCCGAAGGCGATGTGGCGGTGCTCGTCCTGCTCGACCAGGCTGAAGCCCTTCTGGAAGCCGGGATAGAGGCCGTGGTCCTCGGTGTACTGGATGATCAGCCGCTGTCCCGGCATCGCCAGAACTCCCTCGGTGACCATGTGGTAGGTGACGATGCCCTCGACGAACAGCTTCAGGTCGTCGGGCTGCGCCTTGATCCGGTTGGCGATGTCGCGCAGCGAGTCGTCGAAGAGGAAGTGCCAGGGGCCGATCGTTCAGCAGCTCCTCCTCGACCTGGCGGATGCGGGCGCGGAGGTCGTCGGCCTCGAGGGCCATCACCTCGGCCATCCAGCGGTCGAAGAAGACCGCGTGGCGCATCTCGTCCACGAGCTGGGTGGCGAGGAAAGCCTCGACCTCACCGTTGGGCGCGGCCAGCAGGAACGGGGCCAGGTCGGCGGTGACGCGCTCCTCACCCACGTAGAAGCTTCCGAAGCTGAACGCCGTCTCCAGCTGCGAGTCCGTCGGCGTCTGCACCCAGTGCTCCTTGTCGACCGAGAAGTCGAGCTCGTGTGCGCGCCAGTTCTGCCGCTCCCACAGCGCGTAGAGCTGCTCGTAGTCCATCAGCCCACCCTTGGGCCGGCGCGGCTGGGTCTCACCCGGGTCGCCCGCGTCCGAGCTGGCGCCGTTGCTCGAGCTGGCCCGGGAGCCCCAGGCGCCCGCGCGCTCCGCCTGGACCGCGGCGCTGGCGCGCCTCGCGCTCGAGCTCGGGGCCGTCGAAGCCCGCGGCGCGGTCCATCCAGCGGCCCATCAGGGTCACCGGGGGAATCGCCCCGTGCAGCTCGGTGAAGCCGGCGCGAGCGGAGTCGGTCGGGTTGGACTCGCCGCTCAGCAGCTTGAGCCAATCCGAGTAGCGGATCCGCACCAGCGACTGTGGCTCCTCGTCCAGGCCGCGCTCGCAGCTGACCTTGCCGTCCTCGACCGCGATCGTCCACTGGCCGCCGCCGTCGCCGAGAAGCTCGTAGCCGATCCGGAAACTCTCCCCTCGGGTCCACTCCGGGTCGATCGCGTAGGGGAGAGAGCGGTAGAGCAGGTCGGCTTCAACGGGCAGGCCGAGCTTGGCGAGCTCGCGGGGGCCCGCGTCCTGGTTCAGGCGGCGGAGCGCGAGCGCCTTGCGGCGCTTGCCCCGCAGCTTCAGCCGGCGGCCGAACATCGCCGGCAGCGGGTTTGCGCCGGCGGCGACCAGCGCCAGTGTGCGGGCGTCGGTCTCGATCGCGAAGGCGTCGCCGTTCAGCTCCCCTCCCGGAGTGACCTCGCTGACCTCGGCGCGTCCGCCGTTGGGGGCTATGCGCCAGGCGCCGAGATCGGAGAGCTCGAGCCGGTAGCTGAGGCCCTCGGGAAGAGTGGCCGCGGCCAGGGGCATCGACTGCAGCATCATGCGGGCCGCCAGCTCGGGCTCGGCCTCCGCCATTCGGCGCATCGCCTGGGTCGTGGTCCCCTCGGTCTCTACGCCTCCGCTGCTGGCCATCCGAATCTCCTCCTCGCTTGACGCCTCTCCGCGACGATGATGCCAGAACGGAAGGCGAATTGGCCAGCCAGCCAGTTTTTCGGCGGCGCCCTGCCCACGCGAGGCCGACTGGCGAATTAATAGACTGCGCCCGCCTTGCTTGGCCCCGAGACCGCCCACTCGCCGAACGCGGACGACCTCAACGCCCTCTACTGGGTGATGGTCATCCTGGCCACGCTGCTGATCATCGGCGTCAACGTCGCGCTGATCGGCATCGCCGTTCGCTACCGCGCCGCGCGCGGGCGGGAGGCGCGACGGCTCCGCAGCCGGCGCCCGGTCCAGTTCCTGCTCACAGCGGGGCTGGCCGGCCTCGCCGTTGTGATCTTCGTGCTCGGGGTGATCTACACCGAGGACGCGAGTGACGTCGAGGCATCGGGCGACCGCGGCCTGCAGGCCTCTGCCCAGCGGACCGCGCAGCGCGACATCTCGCTCCCGGCCGGCGACCCGGGGCCGCTGCAGATCGAGGCCTCGGGCCAGCAGTGGCTGTGGCGCTACGAGTACCCCGACGGGACCTTCTCCTACTACGAGCTCGTGGTCCCGGTCGACACGGCCGTGGTCGTCAACCTGGTCTCGACCGACGTCGTCCACCGCTGGTTCGTGCCGGGGCTCGGGGGCAAGTTCGACGCGGTGCCGGACCAGTCGAACCGGACCTGGTTCAAGGCCGATGAGGAGGGCGTCTACCACGGCGCCTCCTACCAGTTCTCCGGCGCCTCCTACGCGGCGATGCGGACCGAGGTCCGGGTCGTGAGCGTGCCGGAGTACCAGGCGTGGCTCGAACGGCAGGCCAACGACATCCAGGCCGCGCAGACCTTCGTCCAGGAGGAGATCGCGATCCGCGGAGCGTCCGGCACCGAGGCCGGGGCGGCCGACGTGCAGGCGCCGCCACAGGAGGGCGAGCAGTGAGCGGCCCCGCGATCTCCCCGCACCGTCCCGAGCTCGTCACCGACGGCGTCCCCTCCCCGCGCCCGCGCTGGCTGGAGCTGGCCACCAGTTCCGACCACAAGGACGTCGGGCGCATGATGATCGCCGCCGCCCTCGCCTTCCTGGTACTGGGCCTGCTGGAGTTCCTGCTGCTCCGGGCCCAGCTGGTCGTCCCCGAGAACGGCCTGATCGAACCGGTCACCTTCAACCGGCTGCTGTCGGTGATGGGCCCGTCGCTGGTGGTGCTGTTCGCGCTGCCCCTGGCGCTGGGCCTCTACACCTACCTGGTGCCGCTCCAGATCGGCGCTCGCCAGCTCGCCTTCCCCCGGCTCGCCAACCTCAGCTTCTGGCTGTACGTGATCGGGGGAGCGATCCTCTACGTGAGCTTCGTCTACACGCCGCCGGAGGCGGGCATCAACCCGCTGCCGCCGCTGTCGGACACGGCGTTCATCTCCAACAACGGGGTGGATGTCTGGGTGACGGCCGTGGGTATGAGCGCGCTCGGCTTCGTGCTGCTGGCGCTGAACCTGATCGTCACGATCCGCAAGCTGAGGGCGCCCGGGCTGGCCTGGCGCCGGCTTCCCCCCTTCACCTTCTCGGCGGCCGTCTCGAGTTGGATCCTGATCGTCGCCTGCCCGGCGATGATCGCCGGGCTGACGATGCTGGAGATCGACCGCCATTTCGACGGCGTCTTCTTCGATCCTGGCCAGGGCGGGGCCCCCACCTACTGGCAGCACCTGAGCTGGATCTTCTTCACGGGCTGCTACCTGCTGATGTTGCTGCCGGCCGCGGGCGCGATCTCGGAGATCGTCGCCACCTTCTCGCGCAAGCCGCTGATCAACCGGCGCGCCGTCAACCTGTCGATGGCCGCGATCGGCGCTCTCGGGATGCTGGCCTGGATGCAGAACATGTTCACGGCCTCGATCCCGGCGGGCTGGCTCTACTTCGCGATGGCCGCGGCGGTGCTGCTGCTGGTGCCGTTCGGGCTGCTGTTCGTGAACTGGCTGGGGACGCTGGCGGGAGGCGCGATCGAGCTGCGGGCGCCGATGCTGTTCGCGCTGGGCGCGATCTCGACCCTTTCGATCGGCCTCGCCGGCGAGCTGACCCACGCGGTGATCCCCGTGAACTGGCTGCTGGCCGACACCCTCGACGCCTCGGCCAACACGGGCTACGTCCTCGTCGGCGGCCCGGTCCTGGGCGGACTCGCCGCGCTCCACTACTGGTTCCCCAAGCTGACCGGACGGCTGATGGGCGAGTCGCTCGGGAGGTTCTCGTTCTGGACGATCATCGTCGGGGCCCAGCTGACCTTCATCCCGATGGCCCTGGCGGGGGTCAACGGCCAGCCCGTGGACGCCTTCAAGTTCTACGAGGACAGCGTCTACGAGTCCAGCACCGGCGCGAACGTGGTCGTCGACACCTACCAGAACCTGGACCTGCTGAACGTGCTGATCACGATCGGGGCCGTCGTGCTTGCGATCGGGATCGTCGCCTCGCTGGTCAACGCCGCGATCAGCGCCTCGCACGGGAACAGGGCCGGGCCCGACCCCTGGCGCGGCGACACCCTGGAGTGGCTGGCGCTCTCGCCGCCCCCGCCGCACAACTTCGACGTGGTCCCCGACGTGCGCAGCGACGAGCCGATGCGCGACGTCCGCGAGGCCGTCGAGCGCCGCCAGGCGCCGGCGCCGCCCGGCAGGTCCGAGAGCGGCGAGCCGGTAGCCTGACGGCTCTATGGACGGCCCTGGTGCTCCCTCGGGCAATTCCGCCACCGTCTGAACGGCTGACCTTCGCCGGTGTCCGGTCGGCGGCCGGCGGCGAGTGGATCGATACTTGCGCCGGTTTCGCCGCCTCGCAGACCTAACCGTTCTCGCCACCTTCGCCCTGATCGTGCTGGGCGGGATCGTCCGCGTCAGCGAGTCGGGCCTGGGCTGCGGCCCCGGCGGCAGCGGCACCGAGGGCTGGCCGCTCTGCAACGGCGAGGCGGTCCCGTTCTTCCACGACACGGAGGTGATCGTCGAGTTCTCACACCGGGTGCTCGCCGCGATCGTCACCGCCCTGATCGTCCTCCTCGCCTGGACGGCCTACCGCCACCTGCGCGAGCTGCGCTGGCCGCTGCGCACCTCGATCGCCGCGGGCGTGCTGGTCCTGGTCCAGGCCGGCCTCGGCGGGCTCACCGTCGAGACGAGCCTGGCCGAGGAGCTCGTCGCCGCCCACCTGGGCCTGGCGATGATCCTGATCGGTCTCGTGCTCTGGATCTCCGTCCGGGCCCGGTCGGAACTCGCCGCGGGCGAACCGAGCGCTGAGGCCGTTGCCCGCCCCACGCCGCCGCGCGGCCTGAAGTCGCTCAGCATCGCGGCCGCGGTGCTGCTGCTGTGCGCGATCGTCGCAGGCGGCTACGTGGCCGGAACCGAGGAGGAGGGTGTGAACGGCTCCGGCGTCAACATCGCCGGCGCGCACATGGCGTGCGGCGAGCAGTTCCCCGGATGCCTCAACCAGGGTGTCGCACCCTTCGGCGAAAGCCGCCTCAGCGACATCCACCTCACCCACCGCATGTTCGTCTACGGCGCGACGCTGGCGATCCTGGCGCTGCTGGGCGTGGCGCTGTACCGCGGCTCGCGCTCGCGGCTGATCCTGCTGGCCGGCCTGCTGCTGGTGACCCAGGTCGCGCTCGGCGTCCTGAACGTGCTGCTCGAGGAGCACGCAGCCCTCATCATCGCCCACCTGATCATCGCCACACTGTTGTGGAGCACCGTGCTGCTGATCGCCTACACACTCGCCTGGGCCCCGGCGCCCGTGGCGGCCCGCTTCGACAGGGCCGCGCGCGGTGCGGGGTCGACCGCGGCGGCGGGAGCCTGAGGATGGAGGCGAAGACCGGAACCATCCATCGCGGCGGGATCGCAACGCCCGAGCGGCGCAACGGCGCCGGCGCGATGCCGGCTCCCAGGAGCGCGCGCCGCTCGCGCACGGCGCTGGAGACGCTGCGCGACTACATCACGCCTGACGAAGCCGCGGATCATCTCGCTGCTGCTGCTGACCACCGTCGCGACGATGTTCGTCGCCGATCCCTCCGGCCCGGCCCTCTCCACCATCCTCTGGACGATGCTGGGCGGCTACCTGGCCGCCGGCGGCGCCGGGGCGATCAACCACTACCTGGAGCGCGACTCCGACGCGCGCATGGCCCGCACCAGCGGCCGGCCGCTGGCGAGCGGCAGGATCGAGCCCTGGCACGGGCTGGTCTTCGGGATCGCGCTCGGGGCGGCGGCGGCGGTCCAGCTCGCGCTCACCGTCAACGCGCTCGCGGCGGCGCTCGCCACCCTGGGCCTGCTCGGCTACGTCTTCCTCTACACGCTGTGGCTGAAGCCGCGGACGCCGCTCAACATCGTGCTCGGCGGTGCCGCCGGCGCCATGCCCCCGCTGGTCGGCTGGGCCGCCGCGACGGGCGCGCTCTCGGCCCAGGCCCTGTGGCCGTTCGCGATCGTCTTCTTCTGGACCCCGCCCCACTTCTGGGCTTTGTCGCTGCTGATCGCCGACGACTACGCCCGCACCGGAGTGCCGATGCTTCCGGTCGTGCGCGGCGAGGGCGCCACCCGCCGCCAGATCCTGGGCTACTCGCTGCTGCTGGTCGCGATCACCGTCGGCCCCGTGGTCACGGGGCTGTTCGGCGCGCTCTACCTGGCCGTCGCGCTGGTCCTCGGCGCCGCCTTCATCGCGCTCGCGACGAGCCTCGCCCGCCACCCGTCACGCCCCGCCGCCCGCCGCGTCTACCTGAGCTCGCTCGCCTACCTGGCGATCCTGTTCGTGGCGATGGCCGTGGATCGAGGCCGTATAGGGTTCCGGCCGTGGACCGCGAGCGCGCCAGGGACAACATCGGAGCCGGCCTCCTGACCGCGACCATCGCCCTGTTCGTGTTCGGGTTCGCCTTCTACGTGACGATCCTCTACCTCGCGTGAGCCAGCCCCCCGAGCCCACCGAGCTGATCTACCAGAGCGCCCCCTCGGCGCTGCCGGCGCTGTTCGCGGCCGGCCTGGCGGGCGTGATCATCGGGCTCTACGCCTGGTGGCCCTACTCAGTGATCGGCGGCGTGGTGGCCCTCATCTGCCTGCTCGGCTGGCTGCGACAGAACCGCCGCGAGATCGCGGCGTTGCCGAACCGCCAGCACACCGACACCGCGCCGATCCCTCTCATGGGCCGCGAGTACCGCGGGAGCGTAGTAACCTACGGCGGGTTGATGCTGCTGGTCGCGCCGACGCGCGTCCAGACCCGGACGATGTCTCGCATCGAGAGCACGCCGACCAGCTCGCCGCGGTCGACGACGACGAGATGGCGGATGCCGAGCTTGACCATCTCCTCGGCCGCGCGCTCGAGGCTCCAATCGGGCGGGGCGGAGATGGTGCTGTCGCTCATGTGATCGGCGACGGTGGCCTTGTCCGGATCGATGCCGGTGCCGATCGCGTTGAGCACGTCGCGCTCGGTGATGATCCGCGGCGCCGGGGACTGCTCGTCGAAGACCAGGGCGGCACCGGTCCCCTTCTCGGTCATCTTGGTGGCGGCGTCGCGCAGGGTGTGCCCCGGCCCCAAGGCCAGGATCACGCTCGACATGCCCTCGCGAACCTCCATCGTCGCTCCCGATTTCGCGGCTGATAGTGCCTTTCGGCGCAAGCTTATCCAACGCCCGCGGCGGGGCGAAGGAGCGCGCCGCGACCGGATTGGGAGGGGGAGGCGGCATATAGGATTCTCGTCCGATGCGGCCCCCCTTCAACCGGCAGGTGAAGCTGATCCTGGGCGCGGTCGCGTCCCTCGGGGCGCTGACCGCCGTGACGGGCTGCGACCTGCAGGAGAACGCCGACCTCGAGCGCGGCGAGCAGCTGTTCACGCAGAACTGCGGCAGCTGCCACGCGTTGACGGCCGCCGGGACCAACGCCGACGTCGGACCCAACCTCGACCTCGCCTTCGAGGCCGCGCGGGCCTCGGGCATGGACCAGGACACGATCGAGGGCGTCGTGCAGAGCCAGATCGCGAACCCCCGCCCGGCCAGCCCCGAGGACGTCGAGGTCTACATGCCGCCCAACCTGGTCGAGGGCCAGGACGCCGAGGACGTGGCGGCCTACGTCGCCAGCGTCGCCGGCGTACCGGGAATCGAGCCGCCCGAATTCATCGCACCCGAGTTCTTCGCCACCAACTGCGGCGGCTGCCACACCCTCAGCGCAGCCGGCACGACCGGCACGGTCGGCCCCAACCTGGACGACGTGCTCCCGGGCCAGAGCGACGCACAGGTCTCCGAGTCGATCACCGACCCCGAGGCGCAGATCGCGCAGGGCTTCCCGGCCGGCGTGATGCCCGCGAACTACGGCGAGACCCTCACCCCCCAGCAGCTCCGGCAGCTGGTCAACTACCTGCTGCAGTCGGCGGGCGGCGCGCAGTAGTCCGAGCCCGGTCCGCGAGCCTCTCCAGCTCGCGCCCCGCTGAGTTCCCTGCCGCGGGTCCCCAGTCGCCCGCCGGCATGCCTCGCAGAGCAGCCGGCCCTGGCCACGTACAGCAGCTCCGCGGCGGCGAGGGCAGCGCCGCAGTCGGCGCAGGGGGTCCGCATCACCTCGGTCTCGGGGAGCGCGGCCAGGCGCCCGTAAACCTCGCGCTCGCGCCGGACGACCAGCACCAGCAACAGCACAGGCCCGGCCAACAGCAACACCGACACAGCTCCAAACACGTCCATGCAACCTCCTCATTCCCAGATCCGTCGAGACGACGCGTTCGGATCACCGAGGCCGGAACTTCAAGCACGACCTCAGCCGTGCGGGTCTGAGCCCTCGCGGCGCCATGTCTGGAACAGGCCCCAGGCGCGCCAGCTGCCGTTAGCCAGCAGGACCGCGGCAAGCAGCACCGCAGCGAGGCTGCTGATCAGCACCGCGACGGCGACCACGAGCACGCCCCCGGCCACGAACATCATCAGCACCCGGAAGGCGTCTGCCTCGCTGCGGAACGGGTTGCGTGGGCGCTCGGGGGCCGTGGCTAGAGCACGTAGACCGACGTGAAGACGATGATCCACATCACGTCGACGAAGTGCCAGTAGATGCCGGGCACCTCGACGCCCAGGTGGTCCTTGGCCGCCGGGCCGTAATGGCCGCGGAAGGCGCGGGTGGCGGCGATCGCGAGCAGGGTGAGGCCGACGAAGACGTGGGCGCCGTGCAGGCCGGTGAGGCCGTAGAAGATCGAGCCGAAGGCGCCGTCGCGGGCGCTGAAGCCGATGTGGATGTACTCGTTCATCTGGATGAAGAGGAAGGTCGCGCCCAGCAGGAAGGTCGTGACCAGGCCCATCTGCAGGCCGCGGCGGTTACCGGCCCGGATCGACTCCAGCGACCAGTGCATGGTGAAGCTGGAGCTGACCAGGATCAGCGTGTTGATGAAGGCGACCGCGACCGGGAGCTCGAACTCGGGCGGCGGCCACGGGCCCTCGTTGGCGACGACCCGGAGGAAGAAGTAGGAGGCGAAGAACGCCCCGAACAGCATCGCCTCGGTGATGATGAAGAGCAGGATCCCGAGCGTCTGGCGGTCGATCCGGGAGCTCTGGTGTGCCTCGGGCGGGCCGTGATGGTGTTCATGGGCGTCGCCGTGGTGCTCTTGGCCGACGGCAGCAGATGCCGACTCCATCAGGAGGCACCCCCCACCGCGGCGGGCGCGGGCGTGGGCGAGGCGGAACGGGGGCTGGCCTCGACATGCTCGACCGGCTTGTCGGTGATCTCCTTGACGCGGTCGATCAGGCCCTCCTCGAGCCACTTCGACTGCTCGCCCTTCAGCGTCGAGATCAGGATCTCGTCGATCCGGTAGTGCTCGATGGCGTTCTTGACCGCCTCGAACGGCTCCGGGCTCATCGGCTGTCCGGTGGCGTCGATCTCGTCCCGGTAGAGCTCGGCGAGCGTGGCGGCGAGGTTCTTGGAGACCTCCTCGCGCGGCACGTCCCCGGACTTCGGGCAGATGAACGTGTACCGATGGGGCTTCTGCTTGGCGCGCTCCTTCAGCCGCTGCACGAGGTCGGGGCTGTTGACCGTCTTCGTCCCCACCACCAGCACGTGGGTCAGGTCCCAGCGCACCGCGTCGTCGTCGACGCGCACCGGGATGTGCTCGACGCGAACGCCCCGGGCGCCGAGGGTCTTCTTCGCCCACTCGACCAGGTCCTTGCGCGTCCACCCGAAGCGGGTCTCGTACAGAGCCGAGAGCAGGACGTAGTCGGGCTTGGTCGCGCGCACGGCGTCGTCCAGCGCCAGCGAGGCATCGGGGTCCATCACGGCCCCCTCGGACTCGATCCCGAACTCGGCCAGCACGGCCTGGGTCACGTCGACGCGGCTCTGCGCCGCCTCGCGGATCTCGTCGGTGTCGACCAGGTGGCCGACCGCGGGCTGGTTCTGGGGCGCCACCACGGCGAAGTAATCGGCGCCGGCGTCGGCCAGCTCGCGGGCGGCGGTGACCGACTTGCGGCCGCCGGCGACCTCGTTCATGAACAGCAGCACGCGCTGCACGCCCTCGCGCGAGGGCGGCGGGTCGGGGTCACCCAGACCGCTGGGCTCGGGCGCGGCGATGACCTCGGACTCGTGCGAGGCGGGCGTGCCGAGGTCGGTCGACTCCTCGCCGGAGGGACCGGGCTCCGGGGACTTCGGGTCCTCCCCGGGCGGGTCCATGGCCTCCTCGACCTTCTCCTCCGCCTTCTCGACGGGCTCGTCGGCCATCAGCTCGGCGCTCCGATCCCGGCTTCGGTGCGCTCGGGCTTCTTCACCTCGGCCTGCTCGCCGGCCATGATCGCGTGGCGCGCGCCGGGCACGCCGTATTCATAGGGGCCGCCGACGACCCGTGGGATCTCGTCGAAGTTGAAGATCGGCGGCGGCGAGCTGACCTGCCACTCGATCGTCTTCGCCCTCCAGGGGTTCGGGCCGGCCTTGGGCCCGTAGCGCCAGCTGACGATCATGTTGTAGAGGAACACCAGCTGCGCGGCCCCGAGCAGGAACGAGGAGACAGAGATCATCAGGTTCCAGTCGCCGAACTCGGCCGCGTAGTCGGCGACGCGACGCGGCATCCCCTCCATCCCGATCCAGTGCATCGGCACGAAGGTGCCGAGCATGCCGACGAGGGTGAGGTAGAAGTGCACCCGCCCGAGCTTCTCGTCGTACATGCGCCCGGTCATCTTCGGGAACCAGTGATAGATGCCGGCGAAGATGGTGAACACCGAGCCGCCGAAGAGGACGAAGTGGATGTGGGCGACGACGAAGTAGGTGTCGCTGACGTGGATGTCGATCGGGATCATCCCCAGCATCACGCCGGAGATGCCGCCGATCGTGAAGGTGACGATGAAACCGAGCGCGAACAGCATCGCGGTCGATCTCAGATGCAGCACGGACCCGAACAGGGTTCCGAGCCAGGAGAAGATCTTGATCCCGGTCGGAACCGCGATCAGCAGGGTCGTGATCATCATCGGCACCCGCAGCCACTCGAACATGCCGGCGACGAACATATGGTGCGCCCAGACCGTGTAGCTGAGGATCACGATCCCGATCAGCGCCAGGGCCATCAGCCGGTATCCGAAGATCGGCTTGCGGGCGTGAGTCGCGATCACCTCGCTGACGATCCCGAAGCCCGGCAGCATCATGATGTAGACGGCCGGGTGGGAGTAGAACCAGAAGATGTGCTGGTAGCTGATCACGTCGCCGCCGAAGGCCGCCTGGAAGAAGTTGGTGTGCAGGGCCCGGTCGAACAGGACCATGAACTGCACGCCCGCGATGAACGGCGTCGCGGCGACGACCAGCAGCGAGGTCGAGAGATTCGCCCAGACAAGCAGCGGCAGGCGCCAGAAGGTCATCCCCGGCGCACGCATGGTGATGATCGTGACCAGGAAGTTGAGCGCCGTCGCGATCGAGGACGCACCGGCGAACTGCACGCCTAAGTTGAAGAAGCTCTGGCCTAACGGCGCCCCCGTCGAGAGCGGCGCGTAGCCGGTCCAGCCGGCGTCGAAGGCGCCGCCGGGGACGAAGTAGCTGGCGATGAACAGCAGTCCCGCGATCGGCAGCAGCCAGAACGAGAGGGCGTTGAGCCGCGGGAAGGCCATGTCCGGCGCGCCGATCATCAGCGGCAGCACGTAGTTGGCGATCCCGGCGAAGACCGGGATCACGAACACGAAGATCATCAGCGCCGCGTGCGTCGAGAAGAGGCCGTTGAAGACGCCGGGGTCGACGATCTGCGTCCCCGGCTGGGCCAGCTCGGCCCGCATCAGCATCGCCAGGAAGCCGCCGAAGAAGAAGAAAAAGAAGGTGGTGACGATGTACTGGATGCCGATCACCTTGTGATCGGTGTTGACCTTGAAGTAGTCCTTCCAGCTGGTCGCCCCGTGGTCGGCGTGGTCGTCGGGCACCGTCGGGGCCCCCGCGGCCCAGCGGAACCAGTAGGTGAAGACGCCGAGGCCGATCAGGAAGCCGAACGGTCCGGTGATCGCCGGCACGACGATGTGCGGGTAGCCCGTGGGCTCGGTCTGGAACAGGTCCAGGCCCGAGATCGCGCGCAGGCCGACCACCAGGCCGAACCCGAAGGCCGAGCCGATCACGAAGCACAGGCCGGCCCGCCACCAGCCGGGCTGCGTCAGCGCAGCGCTCATCTGCCCGCTCCGTTCATCGCCCGCAGTATCTCAACGCGGCTCGCGCTCACGATTCGGGAGACCCCGCGGGCTCCGGCTGCTCGGGCGGGATCGGCGGCTGCCCCGCAACCCACTTGTCGAAGTCCGCCTGGGACTCCACGATCACGGGCGCTCGCATGGTCGCGTGCCCGAGGCCGCAGAGCTCGGTGCAGATGAGGCTGAAGGTGCCCTCCTTGTCGGGCGTGACCACGAAGTCGTCGTCGATCCCCGAGCCGGGGGCGCCGGGCACGGCGTCGCGCTTGATCCGCCACTCGGGCACCCAGAACGAGTGCAGCACGTCGAGCGCCCGCATCTCCACCGCGATCTGCTTGTCCACGACCACATGCAGCTCGTCGGACTGCACCCCCTGGTCGGGGTACTCGAAGCTCCACGCGAACTGCTGGCCGGTGACCGTGATCGGCATCGCGTCCGCCGCCTCGGCCTCGATGTCGTCCAGCACGATCCACGAGTAGGCGGCGAGGCAGGCGACGATCACGGTGGGGATCACTGTCCAGGCGATCTCGACGCGGGTGTTGCCGTGGATCGGCTCGCCGTCGGACTCGTCGCCGGGCTTGGCTCGAAACTTGTAGATGCAGTAGCCCAGCATCGTCATCACGATCGCGAACACGAACGACGAGAGCACGATCGCGACGTCGAGCAGGCGGTCGATGTCGGGGGCGGCCGTCGAGGCGGCCTCGCCGTTCCAATTCGGGATCAGCATGATCACCGAGGTGACCACGGTGAGGACGAGCACGATCGCGACGAGCCGGAATAGCGGGACGCCCTGCATCGCGCGGGATTCTATTCATCGCGCGGCGGGTGGCTTCCGGCCCGGACCGCGCGCTTGATGCGTCAGTCACTAGCGACGCGCGGCAGGCCCTCGAGCTCGCCCCGCGAGGCCGAGATCACGCCCTCGGCGACCCGCTCCCAGCTCCAGAGCTCGTGCACGCGCGCCGCCAGGGCCTCCCCCACCCGTTCGCGCTCGGAGTCGGGCAACGCCAGCCAGCCGTTGACGCGCTCGGCGATCGCGTCGACGGCGTCGTCGCCGACCTCGAAGGAGAGCAGCCCCGCGTGGCCGGGGACGGCCTCGGCGAGCGCGCGCGAGACCTCCCGCATGCCCGAGTGGTCGGCCGACACCGGCGGTACGCCGCAGGCGGCGGCCTCGGCCGCAACCATGCCGAACGCCTCGGGGAAGACCGACGGCATCACCAGGGTCTGGGCGGCGGGCATCACCTCGGCGACCTCGTCGTGCTCCAGGCGCCCGCTGATCGCGATCGACTCGGCCGTCGCGTCATCCAGCTCCGCCACCTGTGCCTCCAGGGCCGGCCGCAGGTCGCCGAACCCCGCCAGCAGCAGCCGTGCCTCGGGATGGGAGCGGCGGACCCGCGGCCAGGCGTCGACCAGCAGGTCGACGCCCTTGTTTCGCAGCAGCTTGCCGACGAAGAGCACGCGCGGCGAGCGCTCCGCCCAGCGGCTCAGCGCCGCCGACGCCGCGGGGCCATCGCGGCCGAAGCTGTCGTCGACCGGCTCCGCGGCGATCCGCTCGGCCAGCGCCCGCACAGCCTCGAGCGCCTCCGAGGTCGGCCGCAGGCGAAACTGCCGGGTGTCCACCCCCGGCGGCCCGAGCCTCGTGCGCTCGGGCAGGTCGGGATCGCCGACGGTCTCCCAGAGGTCGCGCGCCGTGTGCCCGGAGCCGACCAGCAGGCCCGCGGCGGCGTCGGTGCCCTCCCGCGCGTAGGGGACGAAGCGATCCGGATGCGGGCGCACCGTGTAGGAGAGATCGGAGCCGTGCACCTTGATCGCGAACTCCAGCCCCGCCCGGGCGACGATCACCGGCCCCATGATCAGGTGGTTGGCGAGCACCGCATCGGGTGCTCCGACCTCGTCCGCAACCCGCCGGACCGCCTCCACGTTCGAGGAGATGTAGCGGTCGAGCTCGGCGTCGCTGAGCTCGGGGAACGTCTTCACCTCGAAGCCCTCGTAGTGGTCGGCCACATAGACGGGCAGCAACCCGCCGATGTCGGGCACGTGCACGGTCACCGTGCCCGGCCCCTCGCCGCCGACCCAGCTGAGCTCCTCGGCGCGGCGGTCCTCGCAGAGCAGGTGGACCTCGTGGCCCATCCTGGCGAGCGCCTGGGCGAGGCTGGCGTTGTAGACGTTGGAGCCGGTCCCGCGCAGCAGGTAGGCGTGGAAGATCAGCACTCGCACGGGGCCGAGCCTATTCGCCCGACATCTGGTCGCGGTCGTAGCGTCCGCCCCAATCAGTCGCGGCGGCAAGCCGCCACTCCGGATGGTGCGGCCTGACGACCGCTTGCGGTTGTTATGTTCCGCGCCGATGCAGAACCCGAGGCAGAGATACCGACTGCGGGCGCCGGCCTCCGGGCGCGAGGCGATCGCCGAGGTGACCGGAGACAGTGTTTACGTCGACCGCGAAAGCGGGGAAGAGATGCGGGTGGTCTCGCGGAGACTCCCCCTCGCCCCCTCGGCCTCGGCCCTGGTTCGAACCCCTGAGAACCTGCGCGCCTGCCGTCGATGCGATCAGCTGATCGGCCTCGACGTCAGCGACTGCCCGTACTGCGGCCTCCGTCAGCCGGCCCTGGACGGGGAGTCGTGAGCCGACGCCCCGGCGCTCCAGCCCTCCTTCTCGCGGCGGCGCTGGCGCTTTCGGTCCTGGGCGCGATCGGCTGCGGGGACGACAACGACGACGTGACCCAGCCGACGAACTCGGTCGAGGAGGAGACGACCATCGAGGAGGAGACGACCACGACCGCGCCGGAGGCCACGACGACGGAGCCCACGGAAACCGAGCCTGAGACCGGCGGCACCGGGACCGGCAGCGGCAGCTTCGACCCCGGCAAGGAGGACTCGGCGACCAACGACAAGCCGCCCGAGCCCGGCTCCCCCGAGGCGGCCTTCGAGGAGGCGTGCAAGACCAATCCGGCGGCCTGCGGCTAGCGCCGCGCTGCCCGAACGCCTAGGCGTCCGGGAGGAACGTCGCCGAGTAGAGCAGGCGGGCGCGGTCGTACTCGCAGCCGTAGGGACGCTGGGTGCCCTTCTTGGTCTGCGGGGCGCCGGCCTCGACGTTGGCACGGCCCTCGTCGTCGGTGCAGCCGCCGCGCTTGCCGGTCGGGCGGCGGCTCGCCAGCCACTCGGTGGAGGCGCCCTGGCCGACCGCGAACGCGGGCGCCCAGCTCTTGATCGTCAGCGCCACGATCTCGCCCTCACGGACTGCTAGCGGCACGTCGAGGCTGAAGGTGGTGGTGGCGCCGAAGAACGGTCCCAGGTTCTCGACCGGGCTCTGGCGCAGCAGCTTGTAGCGGGTGGGGTTGCTGGTCCCGGGTACCTCGCGCAGGATCCCGATCCGGGCCTTGGGCGGCCCGAACTCCTCATTGAAGGCGCGGCGGTCGGCCTTGCGCGGCTTGCCCTGCTTCAGCGACCAGGCCACGATCTCGCCGTCCTCGGGGGCGACGAACGGGTTCTTGAGGTTGCCGATCGAGGTCTGGAACCCGGTTACGCGAGCCTCGACCAGGCAGTCGTCGGGGCAGCTTGCGTTGGCGGGCTTGGCCGCGCCGAGGATGATCGTCTGGGCCGCTCCGGCCGAGGCCACGCCGAGCGCGGCGACCAGCGCGCAACCGATCGCGGCCGCGAGGAGCTTCCCCGTGCGCTCGCGCGCCATCAAGGTCGGGCGACCACTGTGGCCGAGTAGAGCAGGCGCGCTGTCTTGTAGACGCAGCCGTAGGAGCGATCGGTCCCGATGCCCTGTTGGGCGCGGCCGGCCTCGATGTCGGACGCCTTGTTGCATTTGCTGCTCTTCCGGCTTGCCTGCCAAGCGGTGTCGCCGCCCAGGCCGACCGCGAAGGCCGGTGCCCAGGTGGGGACGGTCAGCGCGACGATTTGGTTCTTCTTCACCTTGAGCGGGTCCTGCAGCGTGAAGGTCGTGGTGGTGCCGAAGAAGGGGGCCAGCTGCTCAACCGGGGTCTGCGACTTGAGCTTGTAGATCGGCTTGCCCTGCTTGATCTTCTTCATGATCGGCTTCAGCACCGATAGCCGCGCCTGGGCCGTGCCCTCGAAGAAGTCCTCGAAGAACTCGATCTGCTTGGTGCTCGGGCGCGAGAGCTTGATCGACCAGGCGACGATCCTGCCGGGGAAGGGGGCAGCGAAGGGGCTCTTGGTCTTGCCGATCGCGCTCTGGAAGCCGGTGGTCTTGCCGATCGCCTGGCAGTTGTCGGGGCAGGAGGGGTTGGCGGGCGCGGCCGCCCCCATTACGGTCACCTTCGGGGCCGCACCGGCCTGGCCGGTGGCGGCGGCGAACGCGACCGTGGCCACCAGCGCAACCGCCGCAAGGAGGGCGGCAAGGCGCGGGCGTGCCGATGCGTGAGCGTCCTGGCTCATACGTTTCATTGAACACTCTTCCCCCGCGTGGGTTGCGATTTCGCTACCGAAAACAGGGTCAGCGAGATCCCTCACACTCGTGCGCGCCGAGGCGGGCCGGCCGGCGCTCCCGGCTAGTGTTCGGGCGTGGCCGCGATCGAGACGCACGAGCTGGCACGGGAGTACGACGAGGGCGCGATCAAGGCGGTCGACGGGGTCGACCTGGAGGTCTCGGACGGCGAGATCTACGGATTCCTGGGCCCCAACGGTGCGGGCAAGACCACCACGGTGCGGATGCTGACGACGCTGCTGGAGCCGACGGGCGGCTGGGCCGCCGTCGCGGGCTTCAACGTCTTGGAGGACCCCGGATCCGTGCGCCGCAAGATCGGGGTCGCGCTGCAGGAGGCGGCGCTGGACCCGCTGATGACCGGCCGCGAGCTGATCCACCTGCAGGCGACGCTCCACGGCCTGCCCCGCAAGCGGGGTGACGAGCTGGGCGACTCGCTGCTGCACCGGGTCGGGCTGAGCCAGGCGGCGGACCGGCGCGTCGGCACTTACTCGGGCGGAATGCGGCGCCGTCTGGATCTGGCGGCGGCCCTGGTGCACGAGCCATCCGTGCTGTTCCTCGACGAGCCGACGACCGGCCTCGACCCGGTCAGCCGCCAGGCGATCTGGGAGGAAGTCGAGAAGCTGAACAAGGAGGGCACCACCGTCTTCCTCACCACCCAGTACCTGGAGGAGGCCGACAAGCTGGCTGACCGCGTTGGGATCATCGCCCGCGGCAAGCTCGTCGCCGAGGGCACCCCCGAGGCGCTCAAGGCCGAGGTCGGCAGGCCCCATCTCGAGCTCTCGCTCGTTGACCAGGCGGGGAACGATGCTGACTGTCAACAGGTCCTGGCGCGCTTCGGCAAGCCCCTTCCCGCGAAGGACGGCAAGCTGCTGGTCGAGCTCGAGCACGGCACTTCAGAAGTCGGTCCGATCGTCGTCGCGTTGGACGAAGAGGGGCTCGCGGTCGAGTCGCTCGACCTGGTGCAGCCGACGCTGGACGATGTCTTCGTCGCCAAGACCGGGGAGCACCTGGAGGGCGAGGAGGAGTCCGGCGAGGGCGGCGAGCCGGAGGTCGCCCAGGTATGAGGTCGCGGGATTGACCCGACAGCTGGCGACCAACGCGCGGGTGGTCGCCGCCCTTGGAGCCCGCTCGGTTCGCCAGACGATGCGCAGGCCCCAGCTGGCGGCGCCGCTTCTGATCTTCCCCACCCTGCTGCTGGCGATCCAGACAGGCGGCGCCGGGGGAGCGGTGAACCTGCCGGGCTTCCCCGACGTGAACGGCTTCCTCGACTTCATGCTGGCCGGGGCGATGATGCAGTCGGTGCTGCTGGCGGGCAACTCCGGCGGCATCGCCCTGGCGCTGGACATCGAGATGGGCTTCACCGACCGGCTGTTCGCCGCGCCGGTGTCGCGCTACGCGATCGTGCTGGGCCGGCTGGCCGGGACAACGGTGCTGGGTTGCTTCGCCGCCCTCTGGTTCATCGCGATCGGGCTCATCTTCGGGGCGCAGATCGAGGAGGGGGTGCTCGGCGCGATCTGGATCGTGGTGCTGGTCTCGGCATCGGCCCTCGCCTTCGGCTCGATCGGCGCGGCGATCGCGCTGCGCACCAACAGCGCCAGCGTCGTGCAGGGGCTGTTCCCGCTGGTATTCGTGATCCTGTTCCTCTCAAGCGCCTTCTTCCCAGCCAACCTGATGCTCGAGCCGGCCGCCTCGGTGGCGGACTACAACCCGCTCAGCTTCATCGTCGAGGGGCTGCGCGCGCCGATCATCGCCTCGTTCGACGGTGGCGACGAGCTGCTGGCGGTCGCCGCCGTGCTCAGCGTGATGACGCTTGGCTTCTGGCTCTGCGCGCTGGCTCTGCGCGGGCGGGTGAGGAGGGGCGTATGAGCGCCGCACAGAGCAGGGCGACGATCGGGGCGCTGGTACGGCGGGCGATGAACGAGCTGACGCGGGTCCCCGGCGCGGCGATCCCGGGCGTCCTTGCACCGACGATCTTCTTCCTCGGCCTGACCAGCGTCTTCGGCAGCCTGACGCTGCTTCCCGGCTTCGACACCCAGAGCTACCAGAGCTTCCTGATCCCGGTCAGCCTGCTGCAGGGCGCGGCCTTCACCGGTGCCGCGACCGGCGTCAACCTGGCCCGCGACATCGAGCAGGGCTGGTTCGACCGCCTGCTGGCCTCCCCCGCCCCCCGCCCCGTCCTGCTGGCGGGCCTGGTGCTGTCTGCGAGCCTGCGGGCGCTGATCCCCGCCACGTTTCTGCTGATCGTCGCCCTCGCGGTCGGCGCCCAGTGGCCCGGTCTGCTGGGCCTGTTGATCGCGCTGGTCCTGGTGATGGGAATGGGTGTGGTCGCCGCGACCTGGGGCACGTCGCTGGCGATGAGGTTCAAGTCGCAGTCGGCGGCGCCGCTGATGCAGGCAGGCATGTTCCTGGCGGTCCTGCTGACCACGGCCTACGCGCCTCTCGACCTGCTGGAGGGGTGGCTCCAGGACGTCGCCCGCCTCAACCCGGTGACCCAGGTCGTCGAGGCCGCCCGCCAGGGCTTCGTCGGGGAGGTGACCTGGGCGGACACCTGGCCCGGGCTTGTGGCGCTCGCGGGGCTGGCCACGGTCCTCACCTACTTCGCCCTGCGCAACATGCGCAAGATGACGGCGTGAGCACCGCCGAGGGGGCGGCCCCGGACGCGAAGCGGAGGAGCCGTCCTGATGGGCGGCCGCCCAAGGCGGCCGCTGCCCTGGAGATCGCGGAGCGGACGCTGCGCGGGAGCTGGACCGAGGGCGAGCGCAACGGGGTGCCCTACGCCTACGCGCCCCCCAGCCCCAGCCACTACTACTGGCAGTGGTACTGGGACTCGTGCTTCCACGCGATCGTCTGGCGCCGCTTCCAGCCCGAGCGGGCGCGGCTGGAGCTCGAGTCGCTGCTGAACGGCGGGCGCGAGGACGGCTTCATCGGCCACACGATCTTCTGGGACCGACCGGTGGACCTGCGCCGCCGCTGGACCTACAACATCAGCTCCAGGCGAGCGCCCAACACCTCGACGATCCAGCCCCCGTTGCTGGCCTGGGCCTGGCGGATCGCGGTAGGCGACCCGGCCGGCGATCCCCGCATCGCCACCCACCATCGCTGGCTCGAGCGCAACCGCGACCTCGACGGCGACGGGCTGCTGTGGATCGTGCAGCCGGACGAGTCGGGCCTGGACTCCTCGCCGAAGTTCGAACCGGTCTGGGGAAAGCGGGCACACGCGCGGCTGGGGTTCATCGCCCTGATCCAGCGCAACCGCCGGCGCGACTGGGACGCGAGGCGGATCCTGGACGACCGCGGGCCGCTGCTTTGCGAGGTCGTGGTCAACGTGCTCTGGGGCCTCGCGAGATTGGCGGCCGGGGAGCCCTCGATCACCCCAGCGCTGATCGACCGCTGCTGGGACGAGCGCCGGGGGCTCTTCCTCGACGTCGCCCGCGGCACCGTCGCGCGCGAGGACGAGACCGACCTGATCGAGGGCGATCGCAGGATCAGGACGTCGACCTGGTCGGCGCTTGCGCCGCTGGCCCTACCCGACCTGCCGGAGGAGATCGGGCGGCGCCTGGTCGAGGAGCACCTGCTGGACCCCGACCGCTACTGGACGCCCTACCCGGCGCCCTCCGTCTCGGCCGAGGAGCCCAGCTTCGAGCCCCGCAAGTGGGAGAACATGATGGTGCGCCGGTACTGGCGCGGGCCGACCTGGATCAACTCGGCCTGGATGATCTGGCTGGGGCTGATTCGGCTGGGCTACGAGGAGCCGGCCGCGACGATGGCCGCCGCGCTCTGCGAGGCCTACGCCCGCGAGGGCTCGCGCGAGTTCTATGAGCCGTACACCGGCGAGGGCCTGGGCGCGAGCGAGTTCGGCTGGTCGACGCTGATCGCCGAGCTCGCGTCCCCGGACCCCGAGGCGGGCCGCTCGCACATGTGAGCGGCAAGGAGGAGCCGAGCACTAACAGTGCGGGGCGACGGGCCCGGGGAGCTCCCCGGGCCCGCGCAGATCAGCTGCCTTGGCCTAGCCGAAGGTGGCCGGGAACTGAACCGAGACGCCGCGCTTGCAGATCACCGGCTTGCCCTTGACGCGGATCTTGCGACCCACGGTCTCGACGCGGAAGCGTCGATCCCCCTTGATTGCCTTGGGGCTGACACCGGCGATCGTGAACTCGCCGCGCTCGGAGCCGCCCTCGGTGACCGAGTGGCCGAGCGCCGCGCCGACGTAGGTGCCGCCGGGGCCGTCCTGATAGAGCAGCACCGAGCGAGCGACCTCGCACTTGGCGACCGGCGACTGCACGATGCCGGTGACGGTGAGATTGCGCTTGCCGGCCTGGTTCGATGTCTCGACCTGGGTTGCACTTCCTACACGCCTGGTCTTGCTCTTGCCGGAGACTCCGACCGCGAACAAGGACAGGCACAGAGCCGATACGCCCAGCAGGGCGATCGTCCCCTTGAGTCGACGACTCATCTGAGCCTCCTGTTGCTTGGTTACCCGTGAATTCGCCGTCATCCTGCGGCGGTCCTGCCTAGAAACCCGTCCAGCGCCGTCGAGTAGCGGCCGCTGGTTCGGCTACCGTCGCCGTGATGACCGTGGATCGCTTCGAGGGATTGATCGAGTTGGCCCGCGCGGGCGACGAGCAGGCGTGGGCGGAGATCTGGGCCGAGCTGTCCCCCGCCGTGCTCGGCTATCTGCGCGGCAGCGGCGCGCCCGATCCCGAGGACGTGCTGAGCGAGACCTTCCTGCAGGTCGCCCGGGACGTGGGCGGCTTCGAGGGTGACTGGCAGCGCTTTCGCGGCTGGGCGTTCACGATTGCGCATCACCGCCTGATCGACGCCCGCCGGCGCTCGTCGAGGCGCCCGGTCGACCTGATGGCGGAGCCGCCCGAGCCGCCGGGTCTGCCCGCCGACGACGCCGCCGAGCAGGCCCTTGCGCAGATCGACCGCGAGCAGGTGCTGCAGGTGCTCGCGTCGCTGTCCGCCGACCAGCGCGCCGTGTTGCTCCTGCGCGTGATCGGCGACCTCAGCCTCGAGCAGGTGGCCGAGGCGCTCGGGAAGCGAACCGGCGCGGTCAAGCAGCTGCAACGGCGCGGGTTGATCGCAGTTCGCAAGACGTTTACGCAAAAAGGGGTAACCCCGTGAACGGCAACGGCGCTTTTCCGGAAGAGATGGATTTCTCCCACCCGGAGATCGCAAGCTTTGCGCGCTCGCTGCAGGCGACGCTGGTCCGCGAGGCGGACCCGGTCGCGTCCGAGGACATGGTGCGCCGCCTCGCACAGGAAGCGCGCGCCTCGGCCGTGACCGCATCGGAGCGCGCCCAGCGCCGGCCTACGCCATCGGCTCGCGCCTCGCGCGGCTGGTCGCGCCGGCGCCTGGCCTTGGTGGCGCTGGCGGTCGCCATGCTGCCACTGCTGACGGCCGGGCTCGCGGTCGCCGGCGTGCGGCTGCCGGCCCTCGCCGAGAACGCATTCGAGACGGTCGGCGTCGAGCTCCCGAACCAGGGCAGCTCGGCCTCCTCCGACGACCCCGCGGACGCCGACCAGGGCTCCGGCAACGACGGCGAGCCCGCGGCCTCCCCGGCGGCCGAGCCCGGCTCCGAGAAGGCGGTCAAGGGCGACCGCAGGCAGGGCAACGGCCCGCCGAGCCACAGCAACGCCGGCGGCAAGGGACAGGGCCAGAACCAGGGCAACCCGGGTTCCGGCGGCAAAGCGAAGGGCAAGCCGGCGGCGCCCCCTGGCCAGACCAAGCCGAAGCCGGATCACGGAGGCGGCAACGGGCAAGGCGATCGGCAAGACGGACTCGACGGCTCCGGGCAGGCGAAAAAGCCTGTCGGCGATCGCGACTCGGCCCCGGCCGGCGGCCAGGGCCAGGGTAAGTCCAAGCAGAAGGGCTGACCGCTATTTGTAGCGGTAGGTGATGCGGCCGCGGTCGAGGTCGTAGGGCGAGAGCTCGATCTTCACCCGGTCCCCCGGAAGGATGCGGATGTAGTGGCGGCGCATCTTGCCCGAGATGTGCCCGAGGACCTCATGGTCGTTGTCGAGCTTCACCCGGAACATCGTGTTTGGGAGGGCCTCCGTGATCTCGCCCTCCATCTCGATCTTCTCTTCCTTACCCATAAGCGTCGGGCAGGGTAGCGCCTATCGCTACTTGCCCTCGAACGTCGCCTTGCCCGGGCCGTCCTTGAGGAATGAGGCGACCGCGTGCTGGAGGTCGGTGCTCGCGAAGAGGGCGGCGAACTGTTCGCCGGTGACGCTGTCGGCCTCATCCACCCCGCCCTTGCGGAAGGCTCGGATGATGCGCTTGGTCGCGCCGTGGGCGAGGGTGGGGCCGTCTGCCAGGCGGTGGGCGAACTTCATTCCCTTCTCCATCAGCTCGTCCTTGTCGGCGAGGACCCGGTTGACGACGTTCCAGCCCTCCAGCGTCTTCGCCGAGTAGAGGCCGCCGCTCATGACGAACTCGGCCGCCCTGGCGGGGCCGGCCCGCTCCGCCATCCGCTGCGTGCCGCCGGCGCCAGGCGTGAGGCCGACGACCGCCTCGACCAGGCCGAACTGCGCGTCCTCGGTCGCCCAGAGCATGTCGCAGCCGAGCGAGACCTCCAGTCCCGCCGTCAGGCAGAGGCCGTGCACCAGCGCCAGTGTCGGGATGTCGAGCGCCTCGAGACGGTTGGCCGCGGTGAGCAGCGAGCCGAATGACCGGTCCGCGCCGCCGTCGTCAACCACCTGCTGGAAGCCGTTGACGTCGGCGCCGCCGGTGAAGAGGTCGCCCTCGGCGCGCCAGACCAGCGCCCTCGCGTCGGACTTCTCGATCTCGTCGATGCAGTCCACCAGCGCCTGCCAGGCGTCGATCCCGAACAGATTGAGCGGCGGGTTGTCGAGCACGAGTACGGCGAGGTTGCCGTCGCGCTCCAGACGCACGGGGTTCTCAGCCATCATCGCCTCCTCAACCCAGCTTTCCTCACCCATCGTGTCTCAGCTTCGCCGCGATCGCGGCGATCTCGTCCTCTGGGCCACCGCGGGGGATCCACGGCAGCTTCAGCGGGTCGTCCTCGTAGCGCGGGATCACGTGCCAGTGGTAGTGGAAGACGGTCTGCCAGGCGGCGGGGCGGCAGCAGTTGAGGATGTTGAAGCCGTCGGGCTTCAGGACCTCGTCCATCCGGGCAGCAAGCCGCCGCGCGGCGATCGATGCCGCCTCGAGGTCCTCGCGCTCGATCGCCATCAGGTCCTCGGAGTGCGCCCGCGGCACGACCAGCGCGTGGCCGGGTGTCGCCGGGTTGATGTCCATGAACGCGACGGTGCGCTCGTCGGAGTCGACGGTCTGGCTCGGGATCGAGCCATCGACGATCCCGCAGAAGAGGCAGTCGGCCACGGCGCGGACTCTAGTCACAGAGATGACTCCGGGGGCGATCGGCTCGCTCAGAGCTGAGCAAGCGAGCGACCCAGGGGAAGCTACGAGCCGCTCGCCTTGCTCCGACCTCGCGGTCAGGCTGTGCTCAGTTGACGGTGAGCGTGATCTGCCCCGTTACCTCGAGGCAGTTGAACTTCTTTGCCTTGCCCTTCTTGTGGCCCTTCTTCTTGCCCTTCGAGGAGCCCTTGTTCGTGCGGACCGCCTCGTCAACCGTGGCGATCAGGGTCACGCTCGCGGGGCCCGTCGTGGTCGGCTTCGGCAGCGTCACGCTGTAGTCGCCGTTGGAACGGGTCACAGCGGTCTCGGTCAGAGCCGTCGTGCCGGCCGAGTCCATGTAGGAGAACCGGACCGTGCGGTTCTTGCGGCAGCTGCTGTTGGCCTTGACGTTGCCGCTGACGGCCACGGTTGTGGTGGTCGTCTCGATTGTGGTCGGCGTGGCCAGGACGGTGATCGTCCCGCCCACGTTCTTGGGTGCCTTCGGCCCCGGCTTGGCGACAGCCGGGACGGCGGCCACGCTCACGGCCAGCGCGCCTACGGCGATCGCGATTGGGAGCTTTCGCATGAGTTCCTTTCCCTAGCTTCCTGGGCTTGCTGACTCCTTAAAGCGCCCCCGCCTGGCATTTGGTTACGCCTACGGCGAGACGGTGATCGGCGGCGAAACGTCGCCTTTGCAAGCGAAGCGCTTGCCGCCCTTGCGGGCGCTGACCGGCTTCACGTGGGCGGTGACCGTGTAGGTGTGCCCCTTCGTCAGCAGCACGTCGTAGACCGAGACCCACTCCCCCGCCTTGCTGGCCAACCCGCCCTTGCGGCTGTCGGGGACGGCCGGGCCGCCGTTGTCGCTGACCGCGACCAGGACCGAGCGGTCGGCGCGGCACGCGGCCTTAGAGGTCACCTTGCCCGAGAAGCTGAAGAAGGAGTACGTGGGGTCGGAGTCCGTGACGAGCCGCGAGCCGAGTGAGACCGAAGCGGCGGTCTTGATCGGCTTGTCCTTCTTGGCCGAAACTCCGGCCGCCGCCGTGGCAACGCCGATCAGCGCAAGGCCCAGAGCGATGCTGGCGATCCGTCGCGCCGGACGACCGTAACGCCGGCCCGTAAGCAGTCCTAAACGGGCTCTAAACGCCCGAGGCGCCGGGTTCCGCCAGGGAGCGGGCAAGCGCGACCGCCGCAGCCCGATCGCTCACCTCGCCCGCGTAGGCGGCGGCGCGCAGGCGCTCGAGGATCTCCCCCAGCCGCGGCCCGGGCTCGAGCCCCAGCTCGTCCATCAACTCGTCACCGGAGAGCGGCGGGCGCGGGGGGTCGCGGTGCCAGGCCAGCGCCTCGGCCAGCATCTCGCGGGCCAGCTCCATGTGCGCCTCGACCATCTCGGGGCTCGCGATCGGGCCGCTGCCGCGGGCGGCGAGGCGGTCGGCCGCGCTCAGCAGGGTGACGTCGGCTGACACCGGCTCGGTCGCGCTCAGGTAGTCGTAGGAGCGACGGCGGGAGAGCGGGCGCTCGTGGATCAGGAAGCCCAGCCGCAGGTGGTGCAGCGCCAGCCCCTGAAGGTGGGAGCTGAGCGCGTTGCTGGTGCGGAGCCGGCGGCAGATCCCCGCGACGATCTCGGCGCCGACCTTGTCGTGGCCGATGAAGGTCACGTAGCCGGCCTGCTCGCCGCGCGTCTGGGGCTTGCCGAGGTCGTGGAAGAGCGCCCCGAAGCGCAGCGCCTGGGCGCGCGTGAGCTCGTCGGCGAGCGGCTCGGCGAGGAAGGCGGCGAGTTCGTCGGCGAGGTCCGGGGCGAACCCGGGCAGGCCCGACTCGATCGCGAGCCACTCCTGCAGCACCGCGAGGGTGTGGCCGTGCACGTCGAGGTGGTGGTTCGGGTTCTGGACCACGCCGCGGGTGAGCTCCAGCTCGGGAAGCACCACCGCGGTCAGCTCGAGCCAGTCCAGCAGCTCCAGGGACGGCATCGGCGCCCGCCCGCCCAGCATGCCTCGGAGCTCCGCGAACTGGCGCTCGCCGGCCGCCTCCGTCGCCAGGCCGGCCTGGGAGCGCGCCAGTCGCGCCGTCTCCTCGTCGATCTCGAGCGAGTGGGTGGCCGCGATCCGCGCCGCGCGCAGGAGCCGCAGCGGGTCGTCCGAGAAAACGACCTCGCTTACGGCCCGGAGCCTTCGGGATTCCGCGTCGCCCAGGCCGCCGGTCGGGTCAATCGGATCGCCGCCGCCCAGCGGCACCGCGACCGCGTTGACGGTGAAGTCGCGGGCGCCTAGGTCCTGTTCGATCGCGTCGGCGCGCAGCGCGGCCACGTCCACGTGCCACTCGCCGGGCTCGCCCTGGCCGGCGATGGCGCGCCAGGTCGCGTGCCGCTCGGAGAGCGGGAAGGCGACGCCGCCGGAGCCGCGGGCGATCGCCCTGGCCGCGTCCTTCTCGCTGCCGGGCGCGACCGCGATGTCCGCGTCGCGGACCTCCTCGGCCAGCAGCGCGTCCCGCACGGCTCCGCCGACGATCCAGGCCTGCTCCTCGCCGGCCAGGGCCTCGCGGGCGGCGGTGATCGAGGCGGCCGCCGCCAGGCGCTGCTCAAGCGAAGCGTCGGAGGTCACTGCCCGTGGGCGCGCGGCACCCGGGGCGAGATCCCGGTCGTGATCTCGTAGTTGATCGTCTCCAGCCGACGCGCCAGCTCCTCGGCCAGGATGCGATCGGAGCCCTGCCGCCCGATCAGCACGGCCTCGTCCCCGGACTCCACGTCCGTCTCCGGGCCGAGGTCGATCGTGAGGTTGTCCATCGAGACGGTGCCGACGATCGGCCGGCGGCGGCCGCGCACGAGCACCTCGCCGTTGTCGCTGAGCGCGCGGCGCACCCCGTCGCCATAGCCGATGGGCAGCACGCCGACCCAGGTGTCCTCCGGGGCCCGCCAGGTCCTGCCGTAGCCCGCGCTTGCGCCGGCCTCGAAGCGCTTCACGTCCGCCACGTAGGAGCGCAGCTCGAGCGCGGGCTTCAGCCCCTGCTCGGCCGGATCGGCTCCTGAACGGGTCCAGGCCGTAGATGGCGATCCCGCAGCGGACCATGTCGAAGTGGCTCGCCGGCTCGCGCAGCGTCGCCGCGCTGTTGGCCGCGTGCACGATGCAGCCCGGCGCCAGCTGGCGAACCCGGTCGGCCACCGGCCCGAAGGCAGCGAGCTGCTCGGCCAGGAAACCGTCGTCGGGATCGTCGGCGGTCGCGAAGTGGGTCCAGACGCCGGCCAGCTCCAGGTGCTCGTCCTCGGCGCAGGCTCGCGCGAGCTCGACGACGGCCTCGGGGTCGCGCTCGCCGAGGCGGCCCATGCCGCTGTCGTGCTTGACGTGGACGCGGACGAGAGCACCGCGCTCCGCGGCGACGCGCGAGCACAGCTCACGGAAGCCGGAACGCCACACGGCGACCTCCGCATCGGCGTCCAGGGCGCGACGAAGCTCGAGCTCGGTCAGAGCCCCCATGACGAAAAGGGGGACTTCGGGGAAGTGGAAACGGAGCTCCTCGGCCTCCGTCGCGGCCGCCACGGCGAGCCGGCTGGCGCCGCCGCGCATCGCCGCCGCGGCGGCCGGAGCCGCCCCGTGCCCATACCCGTCCGCCTTGACGACGGCGCAGAGCTCGGTCCCCTCCTCCAGCTCTTCCGCCAGGACGCCGCAGTTGGCTTCGATCGCCGAGGTGTCGATGCGCGCGAGCGCGCGTCCCGTGTCCGGCTCGGCCGTCACCGGGACAGTCCCGCGGGGATCGCCTCGACTACGTCGCCCGCGATCACGGACTCAGCGGCGCCGATGCGCTCGGCCGCAGCGTGCCCCGCGCGGGTGTGCGCCAGGACGGCCGCGCAGGTTGCCGCGAAGGGATCCAGCCCGCGAGCCAGCAGCGCTCCCGTCATCCCCGAGAGCACGTCGCCGGTTCCGGCCGTCGCCAGCGCCGGCGTCCCCCCTCGGTTGATCGCCACCCGGTCGCCGTCCGTGACGATCGTGTCGTCCCCCTTCAGGACCACGATCGCCCCGCTCTCCTCGGCCGCCTGCCTGGCCGAGACGAGCCGCTTGGACTTGATGCGCTCGGAGTCGACCTCGAGCAACCGGCCCAGCTCGCCCTCGTGGGGGGTGAGCACGGTCGGGCGGCCGCGGTCGCGCAGCCTCTTGATCCGTCCGGCGTGGGCGTTGAGGCCGTCGGCGTCGATCACCAGCGGGGCCTCGATCCGGGCGGCCAGCTCGCGGACCAGGTCCCTGGTCCCGTCCTCGCGCCCGATCCCAGGGCCGAGGACCACGGCGGCCGCGCCCTCGGCCGCGCCCAGGATCTGCTCGGAGGCGGCGCGCCGCAGCCTGCCCTCGCGGCTGGCGCAGCCGACCGACATCACCTCGGTCAGCTTCGCCTCGAAGATCGGCTCCAGGTCGGCCGGTACGGCGACGGTCGCGTAGCCCGCCCCCGAGCGGATCGCGGCCTCGGCCGAGAGGCAGACCGCCCCGGTCAGCCCCCGCGAGCCGCCGACGATCACCACCTGGCCGGAGCTGAACTTGGTGGAGTCCGCGCCGCGCTTGGGCAGCAGCGGGAGCACCGAAGGCTCGATCAGCCCAGCGCTCGCCTCCGGCGGCTCGCCGTCGGGGATCCCGATCGGGACCACCTGCAGCCGGCCGGTGTGCCGCTTGCCCGGGGAGACCCAGTGGCCGACCTTGGCGGCGTGAAAGGTCACGGTCAGCTCGGCCTGGACGGCCGCACCGGCCACCTCCCCGGTCGACGCGTCGACCCCCGAGGAAATGTCGGCGGCGACCACCGGGGCGTCGGCTTCGTTGATCGCCTCGATTGCCGCCGCGGCCGGGCCACGGGGCTCGCCGGAGAAGCCGGTTCCGAAGATCGCATCGACGATCACGCTCGCATCCGCGAGCGCCTGCTCGAGCTCCTCGCCGGAGGCGTGCCGGGCGGCGGAGAACCGATCATGGTTGGCCTTGGCGTCGCCCGAGAGCTCGCCCTCGGGCCACAGCAGCAGCGCGTCGACCTCGTAGCCCATCTCGGCCAGCGCCCGGGCGGCGACCAGCCCGTCCCCGCCGTTGTTGCCCTTGCCGCAGACCACGGCGGCGCGAGCCGAGGCGGCGGCCTTCGCGGCGGCCTCGGCGACGGCCGCGCCGGCCGTCTCCATCAGCTCCAGGGAGGGCACGCCCTTCCGCTCGATCGCCCAGGCGTCGACCGCCCGCATCTGCTCGGCGTCGAGGCAGGGGCTCAGCCACGGCTCCATGCCGCCAGCCTAGCCGCGTCCCCGCCTAGCCCTGGGCGAGGGCCACCGCAGCCGCGGTCTCGCGCGAATGGGTGAGCGAGACCAGGACCTCGCGGCCGCCGGCGGCCTCGGCCGCGGCGCCTGTGAGCCGCACGGCGGGCGCCCCGCCGCCGGTCGCGACGACCTCGATCGAGCCGGGCCCGACGCCATTGGCGCCGAGCGCCTTGATCACCGCCTCCTTGGCTGCGAAGCGGGCGGCCAGGTGCCGCCCGGGCCGGGCGCGCGCGTCTGCGTAGGCGAGCTCGCCCGGCGTGAACAGGCGCTCTCGCAGCCGCGGGCGGCGCTCCAGCGCGCGTTCGATCCGCTCGATCTCGATCACGTCGATGCCGATCCCCGCGGCCATGGCGCTCAGTCCGAGAAGCGGACGACGAAGCGCTGGCTTGTGAGGCCGAACGCCACCGCGCCCAGGACCAGCACGCTTGTCACCCTGCGCCTCAAGAGGCCGCAAAGCTACAACTACTCGACGGTGACCGTCTTTGCGAGGTTCCGCGGCTGGTCCACGTTGAGGCCGTTGAGCCTGGCGATGTAATAGGCCAGCAGCTGGAGCGGGATCACGGCCAGGATCGGCTCCAGGATCCAGTCCGTGTCGGGGATGTAGAGGGTCTGGTCGGCCACCTCGGCCACCTGCTCGGATCCGGCGCTCGCGATCGCGACGACGTCCGCGCCGCGGGCACGGACCTCCTCGACGTTCGAGAGCATCTTCTCCAGAACCGGGCTGTCGGTCGCCACGCAGACAACCGGGGTCTCCTCGTCCAGGAGCGCGATCGGGCCGTGCTTCATCTCGCCCGCCGCGTAGGCGTCGGTCGGGATGTAGGAGATCTCCTTCAGCTTCAGGGCGCCCTCGAGGCAGACCGGAAGGCCGATGTGCCGCCCCAGGTAGAGGAAGAACTTGCGCTCGTAGTGCGCACGGGCGATCGCCTGGACCTGCTTGTCGGCGACCTCGATCGTCTCCTCGATCTTCGAGGGGATGTGCTTGAGCTCGGCGATCAGCTCGGCCAGGCGCTCGGTCGGCATGGTGCCCCGCAGCTCGGCGATGCGCAGGCCGAGCAGGTACATGACGGCGACCTGGCTGACGAAGGTCTTGGTCGCTGCGACCCCGATCTCCAGGCCGGCGCGGGTGAAGAGCACGGCGTCCGAGTCGCGGGTCGCCTGGCTGCCCATCACGTTGGTCACGGCCAGCACCTTGGCGCCTCCCTCGCGGGCCAAGCGCATCGCGGCGAGCGTGTCGGCGGTCTCGCCCGACTGGGTGATGCCGATGACCAGGTCGTTCTCGCGCAGCACGGGGTCGCGGTAGCGGTATTCGGAGGCGATGTCCATCTCGACCGGGACACGGGCCCACTGCTCGATCGCGTAGCGACCGACGAGGCCCGCGTGGTAGCTGGTGCCGCAGGCCACGATCACGATGCGGTCGATGTTGCGCAGATAATCGTCGTCGAGGTCCATCTCCGAGAGGTCGACGCCGTCCAGGCTCGGCAGGCGGTCCGTGATCGTCTCGGCGACCGCGTCTGGCTGCTCGTGGATCTCCTTCATCATGAAAGTCTCGTAGCCGCCCTTCTCGGCGGTGTCTTCGTCCCAGGTGATCTCCTGGGAACCGCGCTCGATGGGGTTGCCCTCGGCGTCGGTGATCTCGGCGCCGTCCGGTGTGATCGTGACCAGCTCGCCGTTCTCAATCTCCATCACGCGGCGGGTCTCGCGCAGGAACGCCGGGATCGCCGATGCGACGAAGGTCTCGTCGTCGCCCAGGCCGATCACCAGGGGGCACTCCTTGCGCGCCGCGACGAGCACGTCGGGCTGGTCGGCGTGCATCGCCACGAACGCGTAGTGCCCCCGCAGCTCGTTGAACGCCTCGCGGACAGCGGTGGTCAGATCGCCATCGAAGTGCCGCTCGATCAGGTGGCTGACGATCTCGGCGTCGGTCTCGGAGCTGAACACGTGGCCATCGTCGGCGAGCTCCTTGCGCAGCTCGCTGTGGTTCTCGACGATGCCGTTGAGGACGATGTGGATCTTGTCGTTGCAGTCGCCGTGCGGATGGGCGTTCTCCTCGGTGACGCGGCCGTGGGTCGCCCAGCGGGTGTGGGCGACGCCGATCGTGGCGGGCGCCATCGCGACCGCGACCGACCCGTCGCCATTCGACGAGTGCTCGGCCATCGCCTCGCGCAGGTTCGCGAGGTTTCCGACAGCCCTGACGCTGTCGATCTCACCGTCCGAAATCACCGAGACCCCCGCCGAGTCATAGCCCCGGTACTCGAGCTTCTCGAGCCCGGCGATCAGCAGGTCCCGGCACGGTCGGTCGCCTACGTATCCGACTATGCCGCACATAAGAGGCGACACAGGGTAGCCGTCAGGCGCCTCCCGACCGCAGTTTTTGGGGCGGGGGCCTAGGTGAGCTCGCGCTCGACGATCTCGACCAGGCGCGAGCAGACCTCGTCGAGCTCCTTCTTCTCCGGGGCCTCGACCATCACCCGCAGCAGCGGCTCGGTGCCCGAGGGCCGGACGAGGACGCGGCCACGGCCCTCGAGCTTCGCGTTCTCCTCGTCAACGGCGTCCCACAGCGCCTTCGCGCCCTCGACGGCGCGGCGGTCCTTGATCTTCACGTTCTCCAGCTTCTGCGGGAGCCTCTCGAAGGGTTCGACGTTCTCGAGCTTGCGGTCGCCCAGCGCGCGGAGGGTGAGCAGGGCGGCGGCGATGCCGTCGCCGGTCGGGGTGAAGTCGGTCCAGATGATGTGGCCGGACTGCTCGCCGCCGAGCTTCCAGTCGCGCTCGCGCAGGGTTTCGATCACGTAGCGGTCGCCGACCTGGGTCTGGGCGATCTCAATGCCGTCGCCCTCCAGGGCCTGGAAGAAGCCGTAGTTGGTCATCACGGTGACCGCGACGCCGCCCGCGAGCTCGCCCGACTCCTTCAGGTGCCTCGCGGCCAGGGCGATCAGCTCGTCGCCGTCGTGGATCGTGCCCTCGCCGTCGATCGCGATCAGGCGGTCGCCGTCGCCGTCGAAGGCGAAGCCAATCTCGGCGTCCGTGCTCTTCACGCGCTCGGCCAAGGCCTCGGGCGCCGTCGCCCCGTAGCCGTCGTTGATGTTGCGCCCGTCCGGCTCGGTGGCGATCGCGTCGACCTCGGCGCCCAGGCGCTCGAAGGTGGCCGGCGCGATCCGGTAGGTGGCGCCGTTGGCGCAGTCGAGCGCGATGCGGCGGCCGGAGAGGTCCAGCGGGAAGGCCGAGCGCAGCTCACGGACGTAGTCGTCGAAGCCGCCCTCCAGCTCGCTGACGGTGCCGGCGTGCTCGGCGCCGTCGTCGTCGAGGCGCCGCTCGACCTCGGCTTCCACGGCGTTGTCGAGCTTGATGCCGCGGCGGTCGAAGAACTTGATCCCGTTGTCTCCGTAGGGGTTGTGCGAGGCCGAGACCACCGCCGCGAGGTCGAAATCCAGGCGGCGGGCGAGGATCGAGGCGGCCGGGGTGGGAAGGACACCGGCGGTCATGGCGTCGCCGCCACCCGAGGCGATCCCGGACGCCAGCGCCGCCTCCAGCATCGGGCCGGACTCGCGGGTGTCGCGGATGATCAGCGCGCGCGGGCGCTCGGCGTCGACCGCCAGCGCGGCGGCTCGGCCCAGCCGCATCGCCAGGTCCGCGGTCAGGAACTCGCCGACCGCCCCCCGGACCCCGTCGGTGCCGAAGAGTCTGCGCTGCGCCATTGGCCGACGGTCAGCGCTTGGAGAACTGCGGGCGCTTGCGCGCCTTCTTGAGGCCGGCCTTGCGGCGCTCCTTCACGCGGGCGTCCCGGGTCAGCATGCCGCGCCGCTTCAGCTCGATCCGCAGCTCGGGGTCGACGTCGCACAGCGCCCTGGCGATGCCGTGCCGGACGGCCGCGGCCTGGCCGGAGATGCCTCCACCGTGCACCCGCACGCGCACGTCGACGTTGCCCTCGTAGCCGCTCTGGACGAGGGGCTGCTTCGCGACGGACTGGAGGTAAGAGCGCGGGAAGTACTCCTCGAGCTGTCGCTTGTTGACCTCGATCGCGCCGCTGCCGGGCTTCAGCATCACCCGGGCGACGGAGGACTTGCGCTTGCCGGTCGCGAGGTAGCGCGCGTCGCTGGAGAGCCTCGCCACCTTCGTCGCGACGGGCTGCTCCTCGTCGGAGTCGGCGAAGACCTCCGCCTCGCGGCGGGCCCGCTCCTCCTCCTCGGCCTCGCGGCGGGCGCGCTCCTCGGCGGTCTCGGGCTTCTTCTCGGACTCGATCGCGATCGGATCGAGCTCGGCGCCGGGGACGACGTCGGGCTTCTTCTCCTTCTTGTCGTCCTTCGCGGGCTGCTCTGCGGCCGCGGGCTTCTCCTCGGCGGCCGGCTGCTCCTCGGCGGCGGGTGCCTCCTCGGCGGCCGGCTGCTCCGACTCCTGCGCGGCCTCGGGCGGCGGCTCGGCGGTGGGAGCCTGGTCGTCGGCCTCGGGGACCTGCTGCTCGGGAGCAGGGTCGTCGGTGCCGGCCTCGGGCGCCTCGGGGGCGTCGGTGTCCTCGGGCGTCTGCTCGCCGTTCTGCTGCTCTTCGTCTGCAATCAAGTCTTGATCTCCAGTTTCTCCGGCTTCTGTGCCTGGTGGGGGTGGTCCGGCCCGGCGTAGACCTTGAGCTTGGTCAGCTGCTGGCGGCCGAGGCGGTTGCGCGGCACCATCCCCTTCACGGCCTTGCGAATCACTTCCTCGGGACGACGCTCGAGCATGTCGCCCAGGGTGCGCGAGCGGATGGCGCCCGGGTAGCCGCTGTGGCGCCAGTAGCGCTTCGCCTCGCGCTTGTTGCCGGTCACGTGCACCTTCTCGGCGTTGACGACGATCACGAAGTCGCCGACGTCGACGTGTGGGGTGTAGGTCGCCTTGCGCTTGCCGCGCAGCACGTCGGCGATCTGGGTCGCCAGCCGGCCCAGGGTCTTGCCCTCGGCGTCGACCAGGTACCAATCGCGCTCGCGGTCCTGCGCGTTCGCCTGGTAAGTCCTCTGTGCAGTCGTCGTACTCATAAAAAGCGCCGCGCCGAGGCGCGGCCGAACGCGCATGATAGCCCGCGGGGCGCCACGCGGGAACCGCATTCTGACGCCCAGAGCCGAAGGTATACTGCCGCGCCAGCAAAGGCCCAATCCCGGTCGGCACGCCGGCCGGGAGCGGGGGAACCAACTGGGTGCAGGCGATCCTGCCCCCGGGGGCGAATCGACAGGCATGCTCGAACCGCATGTCGTAGCGCCGCTCTTTCGGCGCGAGCCCGCCAGCTAACCCCGTAGGCCGGAGAAAGAGTGACCGAGGTTTCCGCACAACGCCCGAACCGTGCCGCCGCGCGCAAGCGGGTCAGCGTCGCGCTCGCGATCGCCGCGGCACCGGGCTGGCGGCGCGGGTCGCGGCGGCCGGGGCCCAGGTCGGCCCGGGCGACGGCGGCGGCACGACCGCACCGGGCGATCCCCAGGTCCTCTCGATCCAGTGCGTGACGCGCTGCATCGCGCCCGGAACCGGCGTCGTCAAGTCGAAGATCCGCCTGCTCGGCACTGACCTGGGCAGCGTCACGATGGTCTCGATGGCTCGCGCCGACGGCACCCGTGCGAAGGACAAGAACCCGGTCCTCAAGCCAAGCGGCGCCGTCCTCTCGCGAATCGGGAAGGGATCCGTGACCGGCACGATCCGCATCGCCGACAGCTTCGGCAACGTGCGTGACTCGACCGTTTCCTTCGGAGTCGGGACCATCGCGCAGCTGCGGGAGATCCAGGCTCAGTACCGCTTCCCGCTGCCCTCCAAGCACACCTATGGCGACGGCTTCGGCGCCGCCCGTGACGGCCACACTCACCAGGGAGTGGACGTCTTCGCTCCGTGCGGCGTCCCGCTGGTCGCCGCCCACAGCGGCGTCGTCAAGGCCAAGGCGTTTCAGGGCTCGGCCGGCAACTACGTCGTCATCGACGCCGCCGGCGTCAAGCAGGACTACATGTACGCCCACCTGCAGAAGCCGGCCATGGTCGCCAAGGGACAGCCGGTGACGACCGGCCAGCAGGTCGGGAACGTCGGCGAGACGGGCAACGCCTCGGGCTGCCACCTCCACTTCGAGATCTGGGTCGGTGCCGGGTGGTACACGGGCGGCCAGCCGATCGACCCGCTGCCGACGCTGAAGTACTGGGACTCCTTCTCCTAGGACGCCTCGTCCAAGCCTGCGGCCTTGAGCGCCTCGGCGCGGCCGGCGTGGAGCTCGACGCGGACGACCTTGCCGTCGCGGACCCAAAACACGTAGGCCGTCTGTTTCTCGACCGCGACGCCGCTGCTGCGCCCGCGCCCGTGGTGTGAGGCGTACAGGAAGACGAGATCACCCTCGTCCCGCGTCTCCTCGATGTCGAAGTGGTAGCCGGGCTCGAACGTCGAGAACCAGTCCCCGAACCAGCCGCCTACGGCCTCCTTGCCCTCGAACGTCCCCCACTGCAGGAAGGCGTCGCTGACGACGAGCACGACGTCGTCGGCGTACAGCTCCATCGCGCGCGGAAAGTCGCGTCGGTTGGTCGCTTCGAACTGCTCGAGCACGACTTCGACGTTCTCCCTCGACATCGCCCCTCAGTATCTCGCCCGGAGGGCTACTCCCACTCGATGGTGCCCGGGGGCTTCGAGGTGATGTCGAGGGTGACGCGGTTGACGCCGCGGACCTCGTTGATGATCCGGTTCGAGGCTCGCTCGAGCAGGTCGTAGGGCAGGCGGGCCCAGTCGGCGGTCATGGCGTCGTCGGAGGTGACCGCGCGGATCACGATCGGGTATGCGTACGAGCGCTCATCGCCCTGGACGCCGACCGAGCGGATCACGGGGAGAACGCAGAAGGACTGCCACAGCTCGCGGTAGAGGCCGGCGGCGCGGATCTCCTCCTGAAGGATCGCGTCGGCGTCCCGGAGGATGTCGAGGCGCTCGCGGGTGACCTCGCCGCCGACCACGCGGATCGCCAGGCCGGGCCCCGGGAAGGGCTGGCGCCAGACGAAGCGGTCTGGCAGGCCGAGCTCGGCGGCGACCGCTCGGACCTCGTCCTTGAACAGGGTGCGGAGCGGCTCGACCAGCTCCATCTCCATCTCCTCCGGCAGCCCGCCGACGTTGTGGTGGGACTTGATCGTGGCGGCCTCGCGGCCGTCGCCGCCGGACTCGATTACGTCGGAGTAGAGCGTGCCCTGGACCAGGAAGCGGGCGTCCTCGATCTTGCTCGCCTCCTCCTCGAAGACGCGGATGAACTCCTCGCCGATGATCTTGCGCTTGGTCTCGGGTTCGTCGACCCCGGCGAGCCGGTCGAGGAAGCGGTCGGCGGCATCGACGTGGACCAGCGGCACGCCGAGGCGGTCGCGGAACGCCTCGACCACCTGGGAGGCCTCGTCCCTGCGCATCATCCCGTGGTCGACGAAAACGCAGGTGAGGCGGTCGCCGATCGCGCGATGGACCAGCAGGGCCGCGGTCGCCGAGTCCACGCCGCCCGAGAGACCGCAGATCGCGCGGGCCTCGCCGACCTGAGCGCGGATCGCCTCGACCTGCTCGTCGATCACCGAGGCCGGAGACCAGCGCTCGGCGCAGCCGGCGATCTCGCGCAGGAATCGGGTCAGCACCTCGGTGCCGTGCGGCGTGTGCACGACCTCGGGATGGAACTGGATGCCGTACAGGCCCCGGTCAGAGGACTCGAAGGCGGCGACCGGCGACTCGGGGCTGGAGGCGAGGGCGTCGAAGCCCGGCGGCGGCTCGAAGACGGTGTCGCGGTGGCTCATCCAGCACTGCTGCTCGGGAGGCAGGCCCTCCAGCAGGCGGCCCCCACCGTCGCGAAGGGTCAGCTGGGTGCGCCCGAACTCACCCGCGGGCGCCTGCTCGACCTTCCCCCCAAGCTCCTTCGCCATCAGCTGCATCCCGTAACAGATGCCCAGCACCGGGATCCCGAGGTCGAGCAGCTCGGTCCTCAGGGCAGGCGCGTCCTCGGAGTAGACCGACGCGGGTCCCCCCGAGAGGACCAGCGCCTTCGGCGCGCGCTCGCGGATCCGCTCGAGGGGGATGTCGTGGGGAAGCAGCTCGCTGAAGACGCCGCACTCGCGGATCCGCCGCGCGATCAGCTGCGAGTACTGGCCGCCGAAGTCGAGCACCAGGACCTCCTCGGCCGCCGCGGGGGGCGCTCCGTTCCCCGCCGTCTCGATGCGCGGGTCCGCGTCGGGTGCGCTGCGCTCGGGCACATGAGGACGCTGGGCGACGTCGCCTGCGACCTTCGTGCCGTCAGTCATCCGAGACTGCGACCCCCGCGTTGACGGCCGCCTTGCCGTTCGAGCCCATCCCGACGGACTGCTCGTGCTGGAGCTGCTTGCCCTCGGACTGCAGGGCCGGCGCCACCATCACCTCGGCGCGGTGGAACTCGGGGATGTCGGCGTAGCCGCACGTGGCCATCGAGGTGCGCAGGGCGCCCATCAGGTTGAAGGTGCCGTCGTTCTCCTGCGCGGGGCCGAGCAGGATCTGCTCGACGGTCCCGTCCTGCTTGGTGGCGACCCGCGCGCCGCGCGGTAGCGAGGGGTGGAAGGTCGCCATGCCCCAGTGGTAGCCGCGACCCGGCGCCTCCTCGGCGCGGGCCAGCGGCGAGCCGATCATGACGGCGTCGGCGCCGACGGCAATCGCCTTGGAGACGTCGCCGCCCGTGCGCATGCCGCCGTCGGCGATCACGTTGCAGTACTGGCCGGTCTCCATCATGTGCTGGGAGCGCGCCGCCGCGACGTCGGCGATCGCGGTCGCCTGGGGCACGCCGAGCCCGAGGACGCCGCGGGTGGTGCAGGCAGCACCCGGGCCGACGCCGACGAGAACGCCCACTGCGCCCGTGCGCATCAGGTGCAGGCCGGTGTTGTAGGAGGCGCAGCCGCCGACGACGCAGGGCACCGAGACCTCGGTGATGAACTCCTTCAGGTTGAGCGGCTCGGACTGCGTCGAGACGTGCTCGGCCGAGATCACCGTGCCCTGCACGACGAGGATGTCGAGCCCAGCCTCGATCGCGACCTCGTGGAACTTGGCCACCTTCTGCGGGGTCAGGGACCCGGCGGCGACGACGCCATGGGACTTCACCTCTTCCACTCGCTTGGCGATCAGCTCCGGCTTCACGGGCTCGGCGTAGATCTCCTGCATCAGCCGCGTCGCGACCTCGTTCGGGGCCCCCGCGATCTCGTCGAGCTTGGAGTCGGCGTCCTCGTATCGCGACCAGATCCCCTCGAGGTTGAGCACCGCGAGGCCGCCGAGCTTGCCGATGATGCCGGCCGTCTTGGGGCTGACGACGCCGTCCATCGCGGAGGCGACCAGGGGCAGGTCGAAGCGGTACGGGCCGAGGGACCAGGTGATGTCGATGTCGTCGGGGTCCCGGGTCCTGCGCGAGGGCACGATCGCGATGTCGTCGAACCCATAGGCCCGACGGCCCTTCTTGCCCCGGCCGATCTCTATCTCCATCGGATCACCCTACGTTCGTTCGCGGACGAAAAAACCCCGGCGAGCCGGGGCGAAAACTGCGAGAAACCGCTGTTTGCGGCGTTGTCTGAGCCTCGCTCCAACGCCTCACCGAGGATAACAGCGGTCAACCTCGGCCAGGCGCCGGCCCGGACTAGCGAACGGCCGCGGCGGCGTCCAGCACCCTGACGTCGACGCGCTCCGCCAGCGCTGCGACCTCCTGGGGCTCGATCGTGCCGGCGCCGAAGTGCTGGGTTGACTCGGCGCCGCAGGCGACGGCGAAGCGCAGGCATTCCTGTGGCGGGCGGCCGTCGAAGCGGGCGGCCGCGAAGCCGGCCAGGAAGGCGTCTCCCGACCCGACAGTCGCGACCGGCTCCAGCGACGGGGAGATCACCTCGTAGAGGCTGCGGGTGGAGCCCTCCACCAGCGAGGCGACGCAGCCGTCCTCGCGCGTGATGACGGCCTCGCCCGCGCCCAGCTCGGTCAGGCCGCGAAGCCCGGTGAGCAGGTCGTCGCGGTCGTTGAACTCGTGGCCGACGGCGCCCTCGGCCTCGCTCACGTTTGGGGTGACCACCGCGGGGCCGGCGCGAAGGCCGGCGATCAGGGGCTCGCCCTCGGTGTCCAGCACCGTCTCGACCCCGCGCTCTTTCAGCTCGGCGACCATGCGGGCACAGAAGGCGGCCGGAACCGACGGCGGCAAGCTGCCGGCGATGACGCAGATGCGCGCGCCCTGCGCCAGGTAGAGCAGCTTCTGCTGGAAGCGCTCGAGCTCCTCGACGGTGACGTCGGGTCCCCGCTCGTTGATCTCGGTCTGCTCGCCCGAGGTCGGGTCGATCACCGCCAGGTTGGTGCGGGACTCGCCGCCGATCCAGGTGAAGTCGCTGAGGATCGACTCCTCCGCCATCCGCTCCACCAGCCGGGCGCCGGTGGGTCCGCCGGCCAGTCCGGTCGCGATGACGGGGCGATCGAGCAGCTTCAGCGCGCGGGCGATGTTCACTCCCTTGCCGCCCGCCGCGGTGCTGGCCTCGACCGCGCGGTGGCGGTGGCCCTGGCGGAAGCTGGGGACGGCGACGGTGCGGTCGATCGCGGCGTTGAGGGTGACGGTGAGGATCACTCTGGGCGATTCCTCCTTGCCCGCTCCTGCCGCCTTCGCATCCTCTCCTCGTGCATCTGGCGTCGCTCCTCCGGGGTCCGCTCCCGCGGGCCCCGCTCCGGGCGCCTGAGCCGCCGCTTCTTCGGCTCGTTGGGCTCCTTCGGCGCCGTCGGCACCTTGGGCTCCTGGGCTTCCGGTGGGGGGTCGGTTTCGCCGCCGGCCACCTCGGGACGCCTGCCCCGCAGCGCCAGCAGCACACCTACAACTATCACGAACAGCCCGGCGGGCAGCAAGATCACTGGATTTTGGACCGTTGACAGCCCCTTCTGAAGCAGCGTCGCCGCCTCGACCGACTCCGAGGCGACCAGCGGGGTGACGCCGGCCACCCTGCCATCCACCGTGACCACGACGCTGCCCAGCTTCTCGCCCTTGTCGATGTCCCCGCTGACCTCCTCCGGGGCCTTGATCCGCGTGTCGACCGGCTGGCCCTCGCGCGCCGAGACCTCGACCGGCCGCTGGGCGACCAGCGCCAGACGGTCGTCGCGGTAGTCGAGCTTCGGGTCGGCCAGCTCCTCGCCCTGCCTCACCGGGGTCTCGGCCCGGTAGAGCGAGAAGCCGTAGTCGAACAGCTTCTGTGTCTCGGCGTCGCGCGCGGCCTCGCTCCCGGCGCCCAGCACCACCGACACGAGGCGGGTGCCATCGCGGGTGGCCGAGCCGACCAGCACGTAGCCCGCCCCCAATGTGTGCCCGGTCTTGACGCCGTCCGCCGTCGGGTCGCTGTTCAGCAGCGTGTTGCGGGTGTCAAGGCGGCGGCGGCTGTCGCCGCTGCGCAGCGTCACCGCCTGCGTGTCGGCGACCCTGGCGAACAGGCGGTTCCGCAGCAGCAAGGTGGCCAACTCCGCCAGGTCGGCGGCGCTCGAATAGTTGCCCGGGGCGTCCAGGCCGATCGGGTTCGCGAAGCTGGTGTGCTGGAGGCCCAGGGCGGCGGCCTCGCGGTTCATCTGGTTGACGAAACGCGGCACCGAGCCAGCGACCCCGGTGGCGATGGTCGCCGCGGCGTCGTTGGCGCTCTCCAGGACCAGCGCGTAGAGCAGGTCGCGCACGGTCATCTTCTCGCCAGCGCTCAGCCCCAGCAGCGACTCGGCCGGGAGCGCCTGATAAGGCGGCGCCTTCAGCTTCTCGTTCGCGCGTAGCTCCGTCAGCGCGAGGCGCGCGGTCATCAACTTGGTGGCGCTGGCGATGGGCAGCTCGCGGTTGGGGGCGCTCGAGGCGAGCACCTCGTCGTCGCGCGGGTCGACGAGGATCCAGGCGCGGGCGGCGATCCTCGGCGGCCCCGAGGGCGCAGCCTTCTGTTTCGACCCCTTGCCCGCGCCCGCCGGCGTCTGGGCCTGCTCGCCTCCCTGCGAGAGGGCGCTCGCGGGCGGCACCAGGGCGAGCGCCGCCGCAACGGCTACCGCGAGTCGCGGGCGCCGGGCGGCCCGCGCCGATTTCCCGTTCTCAGCCACGTGGTTTAGGGGGAGATCCCGTCGCTGGAGCTGGAGTTGTCGTCGGCGACGCTACCGTCCCCGAACTCGTCCGCGGGGTCCTCGGTCGTATCGGTGCTGTCGGTCGTGGTCGAATCGCCGCCGCTGCCCGCCTGGCCGGGGCGCAGCGAGACGCGCTGGCCCGCGATCAGCGCCTGCGGGTCGATGTCGGAGTTGAGCGCGACGAGCTCGTCGAGATCGATGCCCGTCCCCTCCGAGATGGCGACCAGCGTGTCTCCCTCCTTCACGACCCAGACGCCCTTGTCCAGAGCCCTCTCCCCCTCCTTGGTGACGCCGGTCTGCTCGGCGGTCGTCTCGGAGTCGTCGTCGTCGCCGTCTCCGCCGCTGGTCGCGATCGTCGCGATCACCAGCGCGAACGCCCCCACAAGGGCCAGGATGGCGACCACCCGCGCGAAGTAGTTGGGCTTGCCCCGGGACATACGCGGCCTGGAATTTACCCCGGAAGCCCTAGTGGCCGGCCAGGCCCCAGAGCGCCGCGCGGATCTCCTCGGCGGCGGCCGCGGGGTCCTCGGCGCCCGCGATGCCGCGTGCGACCGGCACCAGGATCGAAGCCGGCCGCCCGGCCGCGAGTGCAGGTCCCAGGTCCTCGGGGCAGCCCACCCTGCGCCCCGATGCCGGGGATCAGGAAGATCGCGTCCGGCATCAGCTCCCGCAGGCGGCCCAGGTGCTCGGGCGCGGTCGCGCCGACGACCGCGCCCATGCCGCTGAGCCCGCTCGCGCCCGCCAACCGCGGCGCCCGCTCGGCCACCATCTCCGCGAGCAGCTCGTGCAGCGGCTGCCCGTCGACCGGCCTGTCCTGCAGGTCCGCCGCGCCGGGGTTCGAGGTGCGAACCAGGCAGAAGACGCCGGCTCCCCGCTCCGCCGCCGCCTCGATCAGCGGCTCCAGCGAGTCGCCGCCCAGCAGCGGGTTGGCGGTGAACGCGTCCGCCCCCATCCCCGGAGCCGGCCCCCACGGGGTCTCCGTCTCCCCGACCAGCGCCTGGGCGTAGGCGGCGGCGGTCACCGGCACGTCCCCGCGCTTGCCGTCCGCCACGACCAGCAGCCCGGCCGCTCTGGCGGCCGCGATCACCTCCCCCAGCGCCCGCCAGCCCGGGGCGCCGAGGCGCTCGAAGCAGGCGAGCTGGGGCTTGACCGCGACGCAGGCGGGGCCGGCGCGCTCGATCAGCCCCGCGGCCCAGGCGACGATGGTGTCGGCCGCGCGGTCGGCGGGCTCTCCCCCCTTCTTGCCGCCGCCCGGCAGCCCCGCGGGGTCGGGGTCCAGCCCCAGGCACAGCTGGCTGCGGCGCTCCGCGGCGAGCGCCTCGAGCCTGTCGGCAAACGGCTCCGAGCTCAGCCTAGGCTGCGGCTCCGCCGCCCTCCGGCGCCGCGGCGGACGAGCCACCGCCTCCGCCGCCCTTCACCGTCTTCTTCAGTCCGGAGCCCGCCGAGAAGCGCGGAACCTTGCCGCCGGGGATGAAGATCCGCTCCCCGGTGCGGGGGTTGACGCCTTGGCGCGGCCCCCTCTCGGCCACGGCGAACTTGCCGAACCCGGTGAAGTTGACGTCGCCCCCCTTGGAGAGCACGTCGCTGATCGCATCCAGCACGGCGTCGACCGCGGCTCCTGCCTGTTTCTTGTTCCCGATCCGCTGGTCACTCGCGAGCACGTCCAAGAACTCAGCCTTCGTCACGTCGTTCCTCCTCGGAGATCGGAGTCGCCGCGACACTAACACCGGTCCCGGAGCCAAATTCCGGGGCTTGTGCCTTTATGTCACAAGCGGGCGCCGAGGCATGCTAACCCTGCGTCCCGGGCTCGACCGGCTCACGCGGGCGCACGGGGGCGCCGGCCCGCGCCTGGCGGGCCTCCGGGCGCGGCGGGCCGCCGATGTCGATGAGATGGGCGGCGGCCACGAACAGCGCCTTGCCCTCGTCGGTCTCCGAGGAGTAGGCGATCGAGCGCCCGCCCGGGTAGTGGACACGGGCGAACGGCTTGCGCAGGTGGCGACGGCGGCGCAGGTAGGCGGCCGCCTCATCGGCGTAGCCGGAGACGCGGTCGAGGAGGACGCGGTGCGGCTTCGGGGGCACTCAGCGGCCTTCGGCGAGCCCGCGGAGCACGGCGCGGAGGTCGAAGAGCATCAGCGAGGCCAGCACGAAGCGCTCCGTCACGGCCACAGCCACCAGGTCCTCGTGGCGCACGCAGAAGACCTCGCCGTCGCCCGTGGCGACGTGGGTGTGGGCGGCCGGATCCCCGTTGGCCGAGTCGGCCGCGCCCAGCAGCTCGGCGGCGGCCTCCCTCCAGGCCTCGCCCTCGCCGGTCGAGGCGAGCACCTTGCCGCTCGAGTCGAGGATGGCGCAGCCGCGCATCTCGGGCGAGATCTCCTCCAGATAGGAGACCGCCTGACGCGGGTCGGTCAGGGTCGTTGCGCCGGAATCGCTCATCGGTTCAAAATAGCGGGCGTGACTTTGGCTCAGGGCTCGTGGCTCGCCGTGATCGCCGTCTGCCTGATCGCAGTCGTGCTGCTCGCGATTGGCGGCTACACCGGCTACAGCATCGTGGTTGGGGCGGTCGGTCTGGCCGCCGCCGTCAACCTGATCTAGCCGGCCCGGTAGGGCTTGGGCTCGGTGGCCGGGTCGCGGGCGGAGGCCTCGGGCTCGACGTGGACCAGCACCTCGGCGTCGCGCAGCTCGGCCTCGATCGCGTCGCGGAGGGCGTGGCCCGCGGCGTGGGCGCGCTCGAGTGAGGTGCCCTCCTTGAATTGGACGTGCATCTCGATGTAGGTCCGGCTGCCGGACTTCCGCGCGCGCAGGCGGTGGTAGCCGACCATCTCCGGAGGACGGGCGGCGGCGATCGCGGCCTCGATCCGGTCCATCTCCTCGGGCGGGGGCGCCTCGTCGACCAGGGCGCCCGAGGCCCGGCGCAAGATCCGGACCCCTGCGAACACGATCACGACGGCGACCGCGATCGCCACCGCGGAGTCGATCGCCACCGCTCCGGTGGCCTCGACCAGCACGAGCCCGATCAGAACACCGACGGAGGTGAGCGAGTCGGTGCCCAGGTGGGCCGCGTCGCCGGCAAGCGCCGGTGAGTCGTGGCGGCGAGCCTGGTGGCGTAGGAAGTACGCGACGCCGGCATTGGCGACGGCCGAGAAGCCGATCACGGCGATCCCCACTCCGAGGTCCTCGACCTCGGCGCCCATCGTCAGCCTGCGCACCGACTCGAAGATGATGATCCCGGCGCCGACCAGGATCAGCATGCCCTCGATGGAAGCGGCGACGCTCTCCACCTTCTGGTGGCCGTAAGGGTGCTCCTCGTCGGCCGGCTCGTCGGCGCGCCGCACGGCGATGAACGCGATCACCGACGCGATCAGGTCGATCATCGAGTGCAGCGCCTCGCTCAGGATCGCGATGGACCCCGTGACGGCCGCGGCGGCCAGCTTCAGCGCGATCAGGAGCGCATTGGACGCGATGGAGACGCCGGCGGCGGCTGGCTTCGTGATGGTGAATTGCGGATCGGGTGAGCGGGGGTCGGGTCATCCCGTGACCCCGAGGCTCCGGGCCAGCATCCGCGCCGCGCGGCCGCGGTGGCTGATCGCGTGCTTCTCGGCCGCCGGCAGCTCGCCGAAGGTCCGCTCGTCGCCGGGGCCCGTGTCGGCGGGGAGGAAGGCCGGGTCGTAGCCGAAGCCGCCGGTTCCGCGGGGCGGGTCAACGAGGGTCCCCTCGCAGCGACCCTCGAACAGCTCCTCGTCCCCCTGCTCGCCGACCAGCGCGATCACGCAGACGTAGGCGAGGTGCTTGTCTTGCTGGTCGCGAAGCTCGTCGAGCAGCTTCTGCAGGTTCTGCTCGTCGCTGGCACCCTCGCCCGCGTAGCGCGCCGAGCGCACACCGGGGCGTCCGCCCAGCGCCCTGGCCTCGATCCCTGAGTCGTCGGCGATCGCTGCCCGGCCGGTGGCCTCGTGCGCCGCGAGCGCCTTCCCCAGCGCGTTCTCGGCGAAGGTGTCCCCCTCCTCGGGCGGCAGCTCGACCTCGTCGGGGAGCGGCTCCAGCTCGATCCCGGGCAGCGCCTCGCGGAGCTCCCGAAGCTTGTGCTCGTTGCGGGTGGCGACGATCATCGGCCCAGGGTTCCTGGACCTCGCCTAGCCGGGCAGCCCGCCGACCGCCTCGTCCTGCGCCGTGCGGAGGAGAGCGATGCCGCCCTCGGCAAGCGACAGCAGGTCGTCCAGGTGCGCGCGGGAGAGCGGCGTGCGCTCGGCGGTCGCCTGCACCTCCACCAGACCGCCGTCGCCCGTCATGACCACGTTCGCGTCGACCTCGGCGTTCGAGTCCTCGCCGTAGTCGAGGTCGCAGAGCGGGCTGCCCCCGACGATGCCGACACTGATCGCCGCCACCGACTGGTTCAGCGGCATCGCCCCGATCGTTCCGGCCTCGACCAGGGCGGCCAGGGCCAGCTGCAGCGCCACGAAGCCGCCCGTGATCGCGGCGCACCGGGTGCCGCCGTCGGCCTGGAGCACGTCGCAGTCCACGAACACCGAGCGCTCCCCCAGCGCGTTGAAGTCCACGACGCCGCGCAGCGAGCGGCCGATCAGCCGCTGGATCTCGACACCACGCCCATCCTGCTTGCCGCGGCTGATGTCGCGCTGCTTGCGGTCGCCGGTCGAGGCCGGCAGCATCGAGTACTCCGCCGTCACCCAGCCCCGGCCCTTGCCCTCCATCCAGCGAGGCACCGAGTCGCTGACCGAGGCAGTGCAGATCACCCTCGTCTCGCCCTGGCTGAACAGCGCCGACCCGTCCGCGGTGCGGACGTACCCCGGCTCGATCGTGATCGGCCGCGGGTCAGCGGGCGCGCGGTCGTAGCTGCGGCTGGGGGGCATCGGCGCCAGTGTCCCAGAGGGCCGAGCCTTTGCGCCGCACGGCACGTCCCGGGCGGGCTTCAGACCGTGACCCCTGGCGGCCGCCCACACCAATCGCGGCTGCAAGCAGCCGCTCGGAGAGAGGGCCGCCTTGGGGTCACGGGGTCACTTGAACGTCACCTTGCTGACCGCCTCGCGGATCCGGTCCACGATCGTCTCGGCCAGCTCCAGGCCCTGGGCGCCCTGGAAGCCCTTCATCGCGGCGACCATGCCGACCATCAGCAGGGCGACCAGCAGGATCAGGCCGACGTACTCCACCGTCCCCTGGCCGGCGTCGCTGCGCAGCCGCTTCACTAGGCGGGTTCCCGGATGCCGGGATCTTGAGACCATCATTTCCTCCTCGAGCTCGATTGCGATGCGATGCTCGGCGGACGGGGCGCACCGATCCACACCCGCGCGTGGCGAGTCGCGCACGCTTTCGCGCCGGGGCGCTGGCAGATGAGTCGATCTACGGCGCCGTCTGACTGGTGACGTCCGTGGCCGAGCAGATCGAGGACGTAGGGCGAAGCCTTTGGTGGTGCCAAAGGCGAGCCCGAGGACGAAGAGATGCGAAGCGCCACGGGCGTCACCAGGCGGGCGTCGTCGTTGATCGACTCATCTAGATTGGGCCCGGTGAGGGCCCTGATCGTCACCAACCTCTACCCGACGCCCGAGCGGCCCAGCCTCGGGCGCTTCGTCTTCGACCAGGTCGAGGCGATCAGGTCCAGGGGCTCCGAGGTCGAGCTGTTCACCTTTCCGGTCGGCGGCCGCCACTACCCGCCCGCCGCCCGCCGCCTTCGCCGCTTCCTGAAGGACACCGCGCCGTTCGACGTCGTCCACGCCCACTACGGCCTCTGCGGCTGGGTCGCGTCGCTCGCCGGCGCCAGCCCCCTGATGGTCACCTTCCACGGCACCGATGTCCGCCACCGCCTGGTCGGCCCGGGGTCGCGGCTGCTGGGTCGCCGGCTGGACCTGATCGCCGGAGCCTCGCGCTCGACCTTCGAACCCGAGGGCGGGCGACCCGGGCTCGGGCACGCCCGCGGCCCGAACGCGGTGCTGCCCTGCGGTGTGGACCTGGGGCGATTCCGGCCGCTCGACCGCGTGGAGGCTCGCCGCCGGCTGGGGCTGGAGCCGGACGGGCGCTATCTCCTGTTCCCGGCCAATCCCGCCCGCGGGGTGAAGCGCCACGACCGCGCCGCCGAGGTTGCCGAGCTCGCGGGAGCTGAGCTGCTGACGACCTCCCAAGTGGACCCCGAGGAGATGCCCTTCCATTGCAACGCCGCCTCTGCGGTCCTGGTCACATCCGACAGCGAGGGCTTCGGCCTGGCGGCCTTGGAGGCGCTCGCATGCGGCGTCCCGGTGCTGTCGACACCGGTCGGAGCGGCCCCGCTGGTGGCGGGCGGCGTGGACGGATGCCTGGTGGCGCCGTTCGACGCCGCCGTCTGGGCGAGCGTCGCGCGGGCCCATCTGGACGCCGGCGACGCGCGCGTCGACGGCGGGCCGATGCCGGCCGCCTTCTCGGCCCAGGCCATGGCCGAGCGCGTGCTGGAGGCCTACCGGGCGGTGGCCGCAAATTCCGGATAGGCCCGCCGCAAAGAGCGGAAACGTTCGTTTAGCTGGACCGTTCTCCGACCCCCGACTTAACTAGAGTGGCCCGCTGATGAGCGAGCTCCAGCCCAAGGAGGGCGCTGGGGGCGGGGGCTCGCGTTCCCGCGCGGCCGACCGCGTGCGGCGAGACGCACCCCGGAGCCCCGAAGCAACCGACCCCGATCGCGAACAGAACCTCGAGCCCGAGGAGGACGACGCGAGCGAGCAGAGGGGAACCCGCGAGCCGCACACCAACGGCGAGCGCGGCGAGCGGATGCAGCACGCCGTCGAGGCCGCGCGGCGGACCGCCGAGGAGCGCGCCACGGCCGAGATCCTCGCCCTGGAGGACGACTTGGAGCGCGAGCGCCAGAACGCGGCCCGCTCGCTGGAGGAGGTGCAGAACAGCCTGCGCGAGGCCGAGGAGAAGGCCGCGGCGACCGCCACGGTCACGGACGCCAGCAGCACCCGCGAGGAGGCCGCCGAGTGGCTGCGCGACCAGCGCGACGACGTCCGCCGCGAGCTGGAGCGCGAGGTCAAGGGCGAGGCGGGTGAGCGCGAGGGCGAGCTGCTGGCCGAGCGCGACCAGGCGGCGGAGGCGCTGCGCGAGGCCCAGGAGCGGATCGAGCGAGCCGAGGCCGACAGCGCCAAGGCCGAGCGCTCGCGCGCGGAGGCCGAGCGGCGGGTCCGGACCGAGTCCGAGCTGCGCCTGGCCGAGCACACGGCCCTGCTGAAGGAGCAGATCGCGGGCCTCGAGTCGGAGACCGAGGACCGCGTCCGCGAGGCGGTTGAGCAGGCCCGCGCGGAGGCCGAGGAGCGCGTCCGCCTTGAGCTGGCCGAGGAGGTCCGCGAGGAGGCCAAGGCCGCCGAGATGCGGCTGTCCCGGGCCGAGCAACAGCTCAAGGCCGAAGCCCAGGCCGAGGCCGAGGCCAAGGTCCGAGCGGAGGTCGAGCGGGCGGTGACGCAGCGCATCGCCCAGATCAAGGAGGCCTCCGAGCAGCGGGCGCGTGAGGAGGTCGAGGTCGCGCGCAGGGCCGCGGAGAGGCGCTTCGACGCCGAGCTGCGAGCCCGCGAGCGGGCGATCGAGGAGGAGCGGGGAGCCGCCGTGGCCGCCGCCGAGGCCGCCGAGCGGCGGCTGAGCCAGATCACCGCGCAGGTCGAGGCCGCGGGCGAGCGCGTCGAAAGCGCCGAGCAACACCTGCAGGACGAGACCGCGCGCGTGCAGCGCGAGGCCGAGAGCCAGGTCCAGGCCGAGTCGGAGCGGCTGCAGGCCGAGTTCGACGCGCAGCTCGCGTCGGCGATGGAGAAGATCCGGGCCGAGACCCAGCAGCGGATGACGATCGAGGCCAACCGCCGGCTCGCCGAGCAGGCCGAGGAGCTGCGCGCCGAGGCCGATCGCCGCGTCCAGGCCACCGCCGAGAGAGTCCAATCCGAGACCGAGCAGCGCTTCCGCGCCGAGATCAGGGAGCTGACATCCACGCTGGAGAGCGAGCGTGCCGCGCGCGACACCGTCGTCGAGCGGGCCGAGCGAGCCGCGGCCAAGGCCGACGAGCGCGCCGCCGAGGCCGAGAACACACATCTTGACGCCGAGGTGGACGCGCGCGCCGCGGCGGCGGAGTGGCTGCGCGGCCAGAGCCGCAGCCTCAAGCGCGACGCCGTGCGCGCGGCCAGGGACGAGATCGCCGAGGCGCGGCGCGAGACCACCGAAAAGCTCTCGGCCGAGGCCGACCGGCGCCTGTCCGAGGAGTCCGAGAGGCTCGAGCGCGAGGCCGAAAAGCGCGAGCAGCGCGCTGCGAAGCTGGCGCGGAGCGAGGCCGAGTCCGAAGCGACCAAGCTGCTCGCGCAGCGCGAGGAAGAGCTCGCCGCCGAGCTCGACGAAGCCGGCAAGGCGCTGCGCGCCGCCGAGCTGCAGCTGCGCGAGGCCGAGACGCGGGCCGAAAGCGCCGAGAAGCGCCTGGGCGACGCCGCCGCCGAGGAGCTGAAGAAGAAGGAAGCGGAGCGCGAGGGCCGCTTCCGCGAGCTCGAGGAGCGGATCGGAGAGGTGAGCAGCCGGGCGAGCACCGCCCAGGCGCGCGCGGCCGCCTCCGAGATCGAGGTGCCGGATCGGCCCGAGCGGGAGCCCGAGGCGACCGAGGCACCGGCCGACGAGCAGGAGACCGACGAGCAGGAGGCGGTGAAGAAGCCCAGGCGACGCTTCTTCTGGCGCCGCAGGCGCACCCAGGAGGCGGAGGCGGCGCCGCCAGAGACAAGGCCGAGACGAAGCCCAAGCCGAAGCGAGCCAAAACCGCCAAGAAGCAGGCCAAGGCGACGCCGAAGCCGAAGCCGGCGGCCCGCAAGCCGGCCAAGGCCAAGGCCGCGCCGGCCACCGGCAAGGCCACCGCGAAGCCGAAGTCAAAGCCCTCCGAGAAGAGGGGCAAGGCATCGGCCTCGAAGGCGGCGGCCAAGCCGAAGAGCAAGCCCGCGGCCAAGAAGCCGGCCAAGCGCGCCACGATGAAGCGCTCGAGCTCCAAGTCGAAGGCGAGCTCGAAGGCCAAGGCGAAGAAGCCGGGCGGGCGGGTGCTCGACGCCAACAAGGCGACCTTCGAGCAGCTCCGCGGCCTGGGCATGTCCGTCACCCAGGCGACCCGGGTGATCGCCTACCGCGAGCGCGCGGAGGGCTTCGAGTCGATCGACGACCTCGACACGGTCCCCGGCTTCCCGAAGGCCCTGCTCGACAGAGCTGAAGAAGAAGCTGACGGCCTAGGGCGCGAGCTCCCAGATGGCGCAGCATAATGCCGGCGGAACGGCTCGGCGAAGGCCCCGTCCGCCTCCGCGGGCCGGCTCATCTGAACCTCAGCGCCTCCATCGTCGCCACGACCGAGCCGGCCAGCGCGCCGACGGAGTAGCCCCCCTCCAGGCAGACGATCACCGGCGCCCCCAGCTCGGCGCCCAGGTCGCGCATCGTCGCGGCCATCCCCGCGTAGCCGGCCTCGTCCACCTCGCACTGCGCGAGGGGATCGTCGCGGTGGGCGTCGTAGCCGGCCGAGAGGATCAGCAGCCCGGGCCGGTACTCGCGCGCGATCGGCGCCACCACGTGCTGGACCAGCGCCAGGAACTCCTCCGAGCCGCTGCCCGGCGGCACCGGCAGGTTGACGGTGAAGCCCTCCCCCGCGCCGCGGCCGACGTCGCCGATGGCGCCGGTGCCGGGATAGAGCGGGCTCTGGTGGATGCTCGAGTAGAGGACGTCGGCCGACTCGTAGAAGATCGCCTCGGTCCCGTTGCCGTGGTGGACGTCCCAGTCGAGGACCAGGACGCGCTCGACTCCGTGCTCGGCCCGCGCGTGCGCGGCGGCGACCGCGACGTTGTTGAAGAGGCAGAAGCCCATCGCGGTGCCCCGCTCGGCGTGGTGCCCCGGCGGGCGCAGTGCCGCAGAAGGCGAAGCCTCCTCGCCCGTCCGGCAGCAGGCGATCGACGGCGGCGACCGGCGCCCCCGCGGCGTGCAGCGCCGCCTCCCAGGAGCCCTCGCTGGCGATCGTGTCCATGTCGATCATGCCGCCGCCCCGCGGCCGAGAGCTGCTCGATCGAGTCGACGTGGGCCGTCGTCGTGGACGCGCAGCAGCTGCTCGCGCTCGGCCGCCGGGCGCCTCGACCAGCTCCAGGCCCAGCCAGTCGCGGTCGGACATCGCCTCCTCGATCGCCGAGCATGCGCCGGGCGCTCTCGGGGTGGGCGCCGGTGTCGTGCGCGAAGCGAGCTGGGGTGGCGGACGTAGAGGCCGGCGGCGATCGGCGGGTACGGTAGTCGGCTTCCGTGGCTTCCGCCGGCAACCAGGAGCGCGCGGTCGACGTCGTGCGTGGTCGGCGGCGGCGCGGCCGGGCCTGCACTCGGCGCTGAAGGCGGCCGAGGCGCGGCGCGCGGGTCACCGTGGTCTCGCGCAAGCCCCTGAGCGAGAGCTCGAGCTACTGGGCCCAGGGCGGCCTGGCGGCCGCGATCGGCGACGACGACTCGCCCGGCAGCACGTCGCCGACACGGTCGCCGCCGGGCGCGACGCCTGCCGCGCGCTCGGCCGCCGAGGCGCTCGCCGCCGAGGCGCCCGGCGTCGTCGAGGAGCTCGAGCGCCGCGGGGTCGAGTTCGACCGCGACCCCGACGGCGAGCCTGGAGCTGGCGCTGGAGGGCGGGCACTCGCCGCCGGCGCGTCGTGCACGCGGGCGGCGCCGGGACGGGCACGCGCGATCACCGAGCGGCTCGCCGCGCTCGCGGCCGCCGAGCCCGCGCATCGACGTCGCCGAGGGCGCCTCGGCCCTGGCCCTGTGGAGCGACGGCGAGCGCTGCCACGGCGTGATCACCGACGCGCGGCTCGGTCCGCGCCCGCGCCACGGTCCTCGCCACCGGCGGCGCCGCCGCGCTCTGGGCCCGCACCACCAACCCCTGGGGCGCGATCGGGGCGGGCGCCGGTGATGGCGAACGCCGCCGGAGCCGACCTGGCCGACCTCGAGCTCTGCCAGTTCCACCCGACCGCGCTCGCGGCGCCCGGCACCGAGGCCGACGGGCTGCTGGTGACCGAGGCGGTGCGCGGCGAGGGCGCGACGCTGCTCGACGCCGCCGGCGAGCGCTTCACCGACGAGCTGGCGCCGCGCGACGCCGTCACCCTGGCGATCCTGGACCGCATGGACGCCGACGGCGCCGACCACGTGCTGCTCGACCTGCGCGGGATCCTCCGCGAGGCGCGGTTCCCGAACGTGTTCGAGGCGCTGCGCGAGGCCGGGTTCGACCCGGCAGCGGGGCCCGGTGCCGGTCGCCCCGGCCTCCCACTACGTGATGGGCGGGGTCGCCACCGACCTCGAGGGGCGATCGTCGCTGCCGGGCCTGTTCGCCGTCGGCGAGTGCGCCTGCACGGGGCTGCACGGCGCCAACCGGCTCGCCTCCAACAGCCTCACCGAGTGCTTCGTGCTCGGGACCCGCGCGGCCGCGGCCGCGCTGGCCGAGCCGCGACCCGGGCGCGCCGCCCGGCGCCGAGCCGGAGTGGCGCTTCGAGCCGCCGCCGGCCGAGACCCGCGACGCGGTCTGGCGCCTGGCCGGGCCCCGGCGGCGCCGCGAGGAGCTCGAGCGGCTGCTCGACGATCCCTACCCGCTCGCCCGCCTGATCGCCCGCTTCGCGCTCGCGCGCGAGGAGTCGCGGGGATCCCACCATGCGGCTCGAGTTCCCCGGGCGCGACCCGGCGCTCGACGGCCGCCACCTCGTCTGCGGCGCCGACGGCGAGCTGGCAGCTCTGGACCTAGCGCGGAGCTGGCCGTGTGAGAACCGGCCTCGGTCGCATCCGTGCCTGGAACGTACTTGAATTCGTTGCGCTTAATACAAACTCAATTTTCGTCAGCATTCCGCACATGCTTCGATTATTAGGTAAGTGAGCTGTCGACGCCGGGCCTTCACTTGGGGGTCAGGCGGCCGAGGCCGAGTCGATCAGGGGGCTGTTCAAGGAGGAAATGAGAGCCATGTACCGATTCAGTCGGTCCATCTACCGCGAGTTGGCGCCGCGGATCGATGCCGAGGGTGTGACCGGATGCCGCCAGCCGCCAGGCACCAGGTTCTGGAGGCGTGCGAGGCGACGATGCGCCGCATGGCGTATGACCGCCGCTACTTCGCGCGTCCCGCGCCGCACCCTGTTCAGCGAGATCCGCGACGACTTCGCGCTCGCCGACCAGGTCCACGTCTACATGGTGATCGAGCGCTACGTGGACCTTGCGGCCGAGCACCTCGAGCAGCTGCCCGCCTGACGTCCGCCTCGACGGACAGCCCCGCGCGTGTCACGCGAGCACCCGCAAGGGCACCCCGTGCCAGCGCGAGCCGCTGCCGGGCCGCGACTACTGCCCCTCGCACAAGCACCTCGAGGAGCCGGCGGAAGTCGAAGAGCTGGGCGTAGCGGCCTAGTCCCTCCCCCTCCGACCGCCGCGAGTCCGGGAGGCCTCGCGGCGGTCGCGTGCCCCGCGCATATAGTCGCCGCATGCTGCTCGGGGTCGACGTCGGCGGGACCTTCACCGACGCGGCCCTGCTCGACGGCGACCGGCTCCACACCGCGAAGGTCCCGACCACGCCCCGGAGACAGTCGCGGGGCGTGCTCGCGCGCGATCGAGGCCGTGCTCGCGCGCGCGGGAGCCGAGCCGGCCGCGATCGAAGCCTTCACCCACGGGATGACGGTCGGCACCAACGCGCTGCTGGAGCGAGCGCGGCGCCCGCACCGCCCTGGTCGCGACCCGCGGCTTCGCCGACCTGCTGGACATCGGGCGCCAGAGCCGCCCCAGCCTCTACCACCCCTGCCGGCCCCGGCCCCCGGCGCTGGTCGAGCCCGAGCTGCGCTTCGAGGCGGCCGAGCGGGTGGGCCCCGACGGCGTCGTCGAGGAGCCCTCGCCGAGGGGGAGGCCGAGCGGCTCGCGGCCGCCGTCGCGCGACGCGGGCGCGGAGTCCGTCGCCATCTGCCTGCTGTTCTCGTTCCGCGACCCCGCGCACGAGAGCCGCATCGCCGGCGCCCTGCGCGAGGCCCTGCCCGGACGTCCACGTCTCGGCCTCGCACGAGGTGCTGCCCGCCTTCCGCGAGTACGAGCGCTGCTCGACGACCGTGATCGACGCCTACCTCTCCCCCCTGCTCGGCCGCTACCTGACCGCGCTGGCCCAGGCGCCTGCGCCGAGCGCGGCGTGCCCGAGCCGCACGTGATGCGCTCCTCGGGCGGGACGGCGACGGCCGCCGAGGCGGCGCGCGCGGGCGCCTGGAGCGTGCTCTCGGGCCCGGCCGGCGGCGCCGTCGGCGCCGCGCTCGCTGGCGCGGCGCCGGCGGGGTCGACGACGCGCATCGGCCTCGACATGGGCGGGACCTCCTGCGACGTCTGCGTGGTCGAGGCGGGCGAGGTGAGGCGCACCGACTCGCGCGAGATCGACGGCCGCCCGATCCAGCTGCCGATGGTCGACGTGCACACGGTCGGGGCCGGCGGCGGCTCTATCGCCTGGCGGGACGCGGGCGGGGCGCTGCGCGTGGGGCCGCGCTCGGCCGGCGCCGAGCCCGGCCCCGCCTGCTACGGCCGCGGCGGCACCGAGCCCACGGTCACCGACGCCAACCTGATGCTCGGCTACCTGGCTGCGGACTCCGCCCTCGCGGGCGGCGTCGCCCTCGACGACGAGGCGGCCGGCGCCGCGGTCGGCGCGCTTGCCGGGGAGCTGGGCCTGGAGCCGATCGAGACCGCCGAGGGGATCGTCGCGCGTCGCCAACCAGGAGATGATCCGCGCGCTGCGGGTGGTCACCGTCGAGCGCGGCATCGACCCGCGCCGCTTCGCGCTGCTTCCCTTCGGCGGCGCCGGACCGATGCACGCCGCGGCGCTGGCGGCGGAGCTCGGGATGTCAGCGGATCGTCTGCCCGCGCGCCAGCGGTGTCCTCTCGGCGCTCGGGCTGATCGCGGCCGGGCGGCGCCGCGACACGGCCCGCACCGTGCTGCTCAGCGGCCGCGAGCTGACCGCCGAGCGCCTCGCCGGAGCTCGTCGAGGAGCTCGCCGCCGGTCGCGCGCGAGGGCCTCGAGGAGCCGAGCTCGAGGTGGTCTACGAGCTGCGCTACCGCGGCCAGGCGTTCGAGCTGCCGATCCCGGGGCCGCCCGAGCCGCGACCCGGCGCAGCTCGCCGAGGCCTTCGCCGCGCGAGCACGAGGCGCGCTACGGCTATCGCGACCCCGAGGGCGAGCTGGAGCTGGTCGACGATCCGCGTCGCCGCCGCTCGTAGCCCGGCCCGGAGCCGCGGCCCCGGGCCGCCGCGGGCGGCGGGCTGAGCGAGGGCGACGCGCCGGGCGCGCTTCGGCGGCGACTGGGTCGAGGCGCGGGTGCTGCGCGGCGAGCCGCCGGCCGGCTTCGAGGCGCCGAGGGCCCTGCGTGTTCGAGCTGCCCGAGGCGACGCTGGTGCTGCCGCCCGGGCTGGGCGGCGAGCGTCGACGAGGCCGGCACGATCACCGCCGACGCGCGAGCAAGCCATGAGCGCGCTCGACCCGGTCACGCTGCAGGTGATGACGGGCGCCCTGCGCGCCGCCTGCGAGGAGATGGGCGCGGTCCTGATCCGCTCGGCGCACTCCCCGAACATCACCGAGCGCCACGACTGCTCGACCGCGCTCTTCGACGCCGCGGGCGAGCTGGTGATGCAGGCCGAGCACATCCCCGTCCACCTGGGATCGATGCCCGACGCCGGTCGCGGCGATCGTCGACGAGCGCCCAGCCGACGGAGACCTCTGGATCCTCAACGACCCCTACCGCGGCGGCACCCACCTGCCGGACATCACCCTGATCTCGCCGGTGTTCGAGCGAGGGCGAGCTGCTCGGCTTCGCGGCCAGCCGCGCCCACCACGCCGACATCGGGGGCCCGACGCCCGGCGGCATGCCCGCCTTCTCGGCCCACCTCGAAGAGGAGGGCGTGGTGATCCCGCCGACGCGCGCCGACGACGAGCTGCTGCGGCGAGCTCGCCGGCCGGATGCGGAACCCCGAGCAGCGCCTGGCCGACTTCCGCGCGCAGCGGGCCGCGAACCTGACCGGGATCGCCGCGCGTGCGCGAGCTCGCCGAGCGCCACGGCCTCGAGCGGCTGCGCGCCGGCATGGCCGAGATCCTCGACTACGCCGAGCGGCGCACCCGCGCGGCGCTGGCCGCGCTGCCCGACGGCGAGGGCAGCGCGGAGGACTTGCTCGAGGCCGCGCGACGGCGGAGATCGCGCTGCGCGTGCGGGCCGCGGTCAGCGGCGACTCGCTGACCCTGGACTTCGAGGGCACCGCCGGCAGGTCGAGGGCAACCTCAACTGCCCCATCTCCGTCACCCGCGCGGCCTGCTCCTACGCCGTGCGGGTGGTCTGCGACCCGGACGCCCCGCCCTCGGCCGGGGCCTGGCGCCCGGTCACGATCACGGCGCCCGAGGGCTCGCTGCTGAACGCGCGAGCTCCCGCCGCGGTCGCGGCCGGCAACGTCGAGACCTCCAGCCGCGTCGCCGACCTGGTGATCGAGGCGATGGCGGCCTTCAAGCCCGTCCGCGGCACAGGGACAGGGCACGATGAACAACTTCACGCTGGCCGGGACGAGGACTGGACCTACTACGAGACGATCGGCGGCGGCCAGGGCGCCTGCCCGGACGCCGATGGCCCCGACGCCGTGCACGTGGCCATGTCCAACACCCTCAACACCCCCGTCGAGGCCCTCGAGGCGGAGTTCCCGCTGCGCGTCCGGGAGCTGTCGGTCCTGCGCGGCAGCGGCGGCGCCGGCGCGCACCGCGGCGGCGACGGGATCGCGCGCGAGATCGAGGCGCTGGAGCCGATGCGCTACACGCTGATCGCCGAGCGGCGGCGCCTCGCCCCGCCGGGCCGCGAGGGCGGCGCCGACGGACGGCCCGGCCGCGACGCCCTCAACGGCGAGCGGATACCCGGAAAGACGGAGGGAGAGCTGCAAGCGGGGGACCGGCATCAGGATCGAGACCCCCGGCGGCGGCGGCTACCGGAACTGCAACGCACGGCGACTGGCTGGTCAACCAGGCGAAAAACCGCAGCGCAATGCGGTTTGCAGGGCTTAGAAGTAAGCAGTATCGCTTGTGACAATGTGCCACAAGGGTTGCACAAGCGGGACCCGTCCACTAAGATGCGCGATTCGCAGGGGGCTTCGGCCCAAAGCGCGTCCCCGCCCCCGCTTCCCGAACCTGACCTGACTCTGATTTAAGAATGCCAATCGCCTTTAAGGAATGGGCAGTGACCGTGCGGGCGCTGTCGGAAGGTGAGCAGCTACTCGTACTGCGCAAGGGCGGGATCCGGGAGGAGAACAAGCATTTCGAGGTGGAGCACGAGCAGTTCTTCCTCTACCCCACCTTCGACCACCAGCGCAACGACCTCGTGCGCGAGTCGCACCACCCCGAGCTGCGACGCGCGCTGGAGGAGGGCGTCTGGCCCGACGAGGAGCCGCCCCCGCGCGCCCTGATCCAGGACGGCGGCATCCCCCAGCCCGATCGCGTTCGCATTCGCGCCTGGGCAGAGGTCATCAACCACTACACCACCGAGGACCATCGCCTGGTGGACGAGCTCAGCCCGTTCCACATCTGGACCTCCGACTACGCGCAGAAGCGCCTCGCCTGGAAGCGCCGTCATCCGCTGCACATGCTGCTGCTGCGGGTTCACCGCATCCCCCGGCCGGTCACGGTTCGGGTCAAGGACGAGCACCACGGCTGCCGCTCCTGGGTCGAGATCGACCGGGACCTGCCCTTCGAGGGCACGCCGGTGATGGCCGACGAGGAGTTCGAGCGCGCGGCCTCTGCGATCCGCGAGATCTGCGAAGGCGAGCTGGTCCCCGCTTAGTACTGCCGGCTGAGCAGCACCGCACCCACCACGCTCACCGCCGCGGAGGCCAGGACCACGACTCGAACGAGCAGGTCGTCGCTCAGCACGAGGATTGGGATCGAAGCGGCGGCCAGCGCCAATGCCAGGACGAGGTGCCATCTGGGCGCGCTCATATGGGTGGGATCGGTCAGAGGTCGTGCCCACTTGACCGCCCGCGCAAGCCGGTTGCCGGCGGGTGTCAGCCCTGGGGGTAGCCTGGTTCGGATGGCCTGGATCGAGACGGACTCACTCAGCTTCACGGCTAGGCACGACGACGCCGACACCGGCTGCGCCCAGCGCATCCTCGACCGCCTGGAGGAGCTGCGCCTGCGGCTGGAGGAGCGGTTCGACGAGGTCCCGGGCGACGTCACCGTCGTCATCCACGACAACCCAGCTTGGCTCTCGGCCGCCCACCCCCTGCTGCCGGCCGTGCGCTGGACGGCCGCCCCCGCCGGACGCCGCTACCTCGCCGGTTGGCCGATGTTGGGCGAGATCCACCTGCTGTCCGACGAGTGGATGGAGCGCCGCGCGGGCGGCGAGGACTCCGCCAGGGCGCTGATGGGCACCGCCGAGCGCGTCTACTGCCAGTTGGTGCTGGCCGCCAACAACGACCGGCTGCCCCCGATGTGGACGCCGCGGCGCTTCCTCACCTACCTGCGCTGGGCGTGGCTCTACGAGGGGGCCGCGCAGTACTTCTCGGGTCAGGTCTCGCTCTATCGGCCCGCGGTGATCACGAGGCTGCGCGAGGGGGAGCGGCCGAGATTCCCGCCGTCCCGGCGGGACGCCGTGATCCTGGGCGGCACGGTCTTCGACCTGCTCGACCGCCACCGGGGGCACGAGGCCTGCTCGATGCTGGCGGCGCGGACGCGCAGGGAGGGCGCGGAGTCGAGCCTGGAGATGGCGTTCGAGGCGCGCATCGGCGAGATCGAGCGCGGCTGGCGCCGGCACCTCGACGAGATCGTCTACCCGCAGGGCGCCGAGGACGTCGACCCCCTGCTCGACACCGGCGAGCGTCCGTCGCCGCTTGACCAGCCCGCCCCTCTGATCGGGGAGGAGAAGCCATCGCCGCTGCGCCTTCCGCGCGAGAATCCGGTCGACCTGCACAACCTCGAGCTGGAGTCCGACGAGCGCGTCGATTTCGACCCGGACTTCGAGGATCCGTTCGAGGGGGAGCCGCGAATCCGCCGCGGCAGCGGCCTGCGTGACCCGAGCGATTCGGAGCTCGGGCCGCCCCCGACCTGGACTTCGGCTCGCCCCCGGAGTTCGGCTTCGAGAACCTAGGTGGCGACCTGGTAGAGGACCCAGACGAGCCCCAGCGCGAGCGCGAAGGCGATCGCGATCCCGAGCGCAAGCCGCGCCGGGGATCCGATTCCCGGCAGTGAGTCCTGCGCGGCCTCGGATGTCAGCAGGTCGGCGTCGCTGAGCAGCAGCCGCGCCTGCTCGTAGCCCGACTCCGGCACCAGCACGTCCCGCGGCCCGGCGGCCAGGAAGTCCGGCACGTCGAAGCCGCGCGTGCGGCGAAGGATCGACGGGATGCCCTGGTCCAGCAGGATTCCCTGGATCAGCTCGGCGTCGGACAGGTTGCGCCCGCCCGTGACCCGAATCAGCTCGCCGCGTGCGTACTGGGGGCGAACCTTGCGGGCCCTCTCGTGCGCGTCGGTGATCGGCTCCTGCTCGCGGGTCCCGGCGTAGACCAGGGGCATCCCGCACTCGCGGCAGAACCGCTCGTCGCCCCCGTGGCGGAGGGCGCAGCGCGGGCAGGTCAGCGGGGCGTCGTCGGCGCTCCCCGGGTCCCCGGTCACGCGACCACCAGGTCGACCTCGACCACCTCGCCCGCCTCCGTGATGTCGAAGCCGCGCAGGGGCTCCTCCCCCTCCGCGAGCGACGCGATCAGGTAGATCGTCCCCGGCCAGGCCAGCGCCCGCTTGCTCTCGCCGTCCCGGCTCCACTGCCAGAAGGCGAGGTTGATGTCGGTCTGCGAGGGATAGGCGGGGCTGCCGGTGTGGGAGTGGTAGATGGCGACCATGTCCTCGCCCTTCTCCTCGATCTCCCTGCGGATGTCGAACACCTCCTGGTCGTCGATCCGGTACCGGAGGGGGCTGGCCTCGGCGTTGCGCGCCCGGTACAGCGTCGTCGCCGCGCCGTCGCGGCCCCCGATCAGCCCGCAGCACTCGTTCGGCGCGTCATCGCGCGCGTGTTCCAGTAGCTCCTCGTAGATCGCCGTCGGAACCTTCACAGAGGGGACGCGGCGCCGCGTCTACCACCAGACGGTGGAGTCGATGCTCTCCAGCTCCTCGACCGGCTTCGTGTAGACGCCCGAGGAGAGGTACTTCCAGCCGTCGTCGGGGACCAGGAAGACCACGTTGCCTTCGTCGAGCTCGCCGGCGATGCGGTCGGCGACGTAGGCGATCGCGCCGGCCGAGACCCCGGCGAACAGGCCCTCCTGCTCGAGCAGCTTCTTCGTCCAGACGATCGCGTCGTGGTTGGAGACCATGATCTTGCGGTCGAGCAGGTCGAGGTCGATGATCGGCGGGATGAAGCCGTCGTCGAGGGAGCGCAGGCCCTGCACCAGCTCGCCCTGCATCGGCTCAGCCGCGACGATCTTGGTCTCGGGGTCGCGCTCCTTGAAGCGCCGACCGTTGCCCATCAGCGTGCCGCCCGTGCCGAGGCCGCCGACGAAGGCCGCGATCGAATCGAGTTCGTCGAGGATCTCCGGCGCGGTGCCGTTGTAGTGAGCGAGCGGGTTGGCCTCGTTGCCGTACTGGTAGGGCATGTAGTAAGAGGGGTCGGCCTCGGCCATTTCCAGCGCCAGCTCGACCGCGCCGTTCGATCCCTTCGCTCCCTCCGAGTAGACGATCTCGGCCCCGTACATGCGCAGCATCTGCGTGCGCTCCTCGGTCACGTTGTCGGGCATCACCACCTTCAGCGGATAGCCCTTGCGCCGGCAGATCATCGCCAGCGAGATTCCCGTGTTGCCCGAGGTCGGCTCGAAGATGGTGTGGCCGGGCTCGATCGCGCCGTTCTCCTCGGCGTCCTCGATCATCGACTTGGCGACCCGATCCTTGACCGAGCCGGTGGGGTTGTGCCCCTCGAGCTTCGCCCAGATGCGGACGCCGGGCTTGGGGGAAAGGCGCGGCAATTCGACCAACGGCGTGTTGCCGATCGACTCGATCAGATTCTGAAAACGCCCCCCACAGGGCCTATTGAGGAGTGGCTCCTCGAACATCTCGCTCCAATACTACTTCAGAAAGTGAAGTATCCAGAGGGGATGCGCACAATTGCCCATACGGCTATGTTCCGGCTCGCTCGTTCAATCCTTCAAGAGAGGAACCAAGAGATGAGATCACGCCTGCTTGCACTGCTGGCCGCTCTCGTGCTCGTGCTCACGGCAGGCTTCGCCGTCGGCTGCGGGGACGATGACGACGACGGCGGCGACAGCGGTGGCGGCGGAGATGACCTCGGCCTGATCACGGACGGTCAGCTCCTTGTCGGCACCGACACACCCTATCCGCCGTTCGAGATCGGGCAGCCGCCCGACATCTCGGGCTTCGACATCGAGGTGATGGACGCGATCGCCGAGGACCTCGGGGTCGAGCCGACCTATCAGGACACCGGGTTCGACACGATCTTCCGCGACACCGCCAACGGGCAGTTCGACACCGCGGCCGCGGCGTCGACGATCACGCCCGAGCGCCAGCAGAAGGTCAACTTCACCGACCCCTACTACGAGGCGACGCAGGCGCTGGTGGTGGCCGAGGACGACTCCGAGATCGTGACCACGGCCGACCTCGGCGGCAAGATCGTCGGCGCCCAGGACGGCACCACGGGCGAGGCGCTCGCCAACGACACAACCGACGCCTCGGAGGTCCGCGGGTTCCCCGAGGGCACCGACGCGATCACGGCGCTGGCCACCGGCCAGGTCGAAGCGGTGATCGTCGACCTGCCGGTCGCGGCGGACGCCGTCGAGAAGCAGGGCGGGGTCAAGGTCGTCGAGGAGATCCCGCTGGAGACCCCGGAGCTGTTCGGCTTCGCGGTCGCCCTCGACAACACGGCGCTGCTCGACGCGATGAACCAGGCGCTGGTCAAGATCAAGGACGACGGCACGCTGACGGATCTGTACCAGCAGTACTTCCAGACGGATCCGCCCGCGTCGGTGCTGGAAGGCACCACGGCGCCTGCCGCCGGCTAGGCGACGCGAGAGACAGGGGCGTCCGCGGACGCCCGAGCAGAGGGGCGCCTACGGGCGCCCCTCTCTCGTTCGGGAGCCGCACCGATTTTGCGTATGTGCGCGCAGACGAATAGCCTCCACGCCGCGTGGATTTCATCTTCGAGTACTACTTCGACTTCACCCTCATGGGGGACGAGTTCGGCCGCGTCCTCGATGGCTTCTTCATCACCCTGAAGCTCTCGATCCTGTCGGGAATCCTTTCGCTCGTCTGGGGCCTGGTCCTCGCGGTGCTGCGCCAGCTCCCCGGCCGCGCGCTGGCCCCGGTGCGCTGGCTTGCCATCGCCTACATCGATGTGTTCCGCGGCATCCCGCTGCTGCTGGTGCTGTTCCTGGTCTCGGGCTTCCTCAGCGCCGCCCAGGCGGACGGCACGATCCCGCGGGAGATCGGCATTCCGACCTGGTTCGGGCAGACCTCGCCCTTCTGGTACGGGGTGATCTCGCTGACGATCACCTACGGCGCCTACATGGCCGAGGTCTACCGCGCAGGGATCGAGGCCGTCCCCTCCGGGCAGATGGAGGCCGCCCGCTCGCTCGGCATGAGCCACGGCCAGTCGATGCGCCAGGTGATCGTGCCCCAGGCCGTCCGCAAGGTGGTCCCGCCGCTGCTGAACGACTTCATCGCCCTGATGAAGGACACCTCGCTCGTCGGGGTGCTCGGCGCGATCGAGGTGGTCAAGGCCGGGCAGGACGTTCAGACGGAGTTCTTCAACGGCTCGGCGCTGGTGCTCGGCGCGCTCATGTTCCTCGTTGTCACGATCCCGCTCGCGCGGGCTGTCGACGTGCTGATCAGTCGCCAGCAGAAGCGCACCTCGCGCGGCGGCGCGCCCTCGGGTGGCACACCCCCGACCGTGCAGACGGCCGGGCCCACGGGAGGACCGATCTGATGGCCGCGGAGCCGATGCTGAAGCTGGAGGGCGTGCACAAGCGTTTCGGCGACCTCGAGGTGCTGCGCGGCATCGACCTCGAGATCGGCAAGGGCCAGGTCGTATGCGTGCTCGGCCCGAGCGGCTCGGGCAAGAGCACGCTGCTGCGCTGCATCAACCTGCTCGAGCCGCCCGAGGAGGGCGACATCCTGCTCGAGGACAAGAGCATCTGCAAGGGAGAGGGCTCCGGGGAGGGCGAGAAGGGCTGGGAGCTCGACTACGTGCGGCAGAAGGTGGGCATGGTCTTCCAGCAGTTCAACCTGTTTCCGCACAAGACGGCGATCGAGAACGTCGCGATGGCGCAGAGGACGGTGCTCGGGCGGGGCGAGGCCGAGGCCCGCACCAAGTCCGCCGCGCTGCTGAACCGGGTCGGCCTCGCCGACAAGCTCGAGGAGTACCCCGACCGCCTCTCGGGCGGCCAGCAGCAGCGGGTCGCGATCGCCCGCGCGCTGGCGATGGATCCGAGCGTGATGCTGTTCGACGAAGTCACAAGCGCGCTCGACCCCGAGCTGGTCAAGGAGGTGCTCGACGTGATGCGCGAGCTCGCCGCCGAGGGCATGACGATGGTCGTCGTCACCCACGAGATCGGCTTCGCCCGCGAGGTCGGCGACCAGGTCGTGTTCATGGACGAGGGCGTGGTCATCGAGCAGGGCGACCCCAAGGCCGTGCTCGACAAGCCCCAGGAGGAGCGCACCCAGCGCTTCCTCGGCCTCGTGCTCGCGCACTGACGGCCTACCTGTCGGGCTCCTGACGGCGCTCCAGCTTGTGTACGAACAGGTACGGGTCTCCGTATCCCTCGAACTGCCGGGACTCGACGAGCTTGTACCCCGGTGGCAGTGCGCCCATCAGCTCCTCGAGGGACCTCGGCAGGGACTCGCTCCAGACGACGAACAGCGGCCCGCCCGAAGCCTCGCGCGCGGCGCGCGCAGGCCAGGTACCTGAGGCAGACGTTCAAGGCCGCGGCGGCGAGGCGCGGGCGACTTGGGATCGAGGCAGTGCTCTGGTACGCGCTCAAGGACGTACCGGGCTCCAACCTCTGGATCTACCACGCCGGATTGCTCAGCGCCGCCGGCACGCCGAAGCCCTCCTGGGGCCAGCTTCGTCAGACTGACCGGCGGAGTTCTCTAGTTCAGCCGCCCGCCATCGCGGGCAGGATCACGACCGTGTCGGACTCGGCGACTGGTGTCTCGAGCCCGTCCAGGACCCTGACGTCCTCGTCGTTCAGGTAGACGTTGACGTAGCGGTTCAGCTCGCCCTCGGGCGAGAACAGCTGCTCCTTGGTCCCGGGGTGCGACTCGACCAGGGCGTGCAGGGCCTCCCCGACGGTGCCGCCGCCGACCGAGACCTCGGCCTCGTTCCCCGTCTGGGCGCGGAGCACCGGCGGCACCTTGATCGTCGGCATGCGCGGGAACCTACCGTCAGCCGCTAGTTCGCGCAGAAGAGCTCGTAGTCGGGGAACTTGCCCAACTCGGACTCGGGTATCTCCTCGGCGTCCGGCCCGCAGATCGGGCAGGCGGGGTCGCGCCGGACCTTGAGCTCCGTGAACCGGGTTCCCAGCGAGTCGTACAGCAGCAGGCGCCCGATCAGCGGCTCGCCGATCCCGGCCGCCAGCTTGATCACCTCGTTGGCCTGCAGCAGGCCCATGACCCCGGCCATCACGCCGAGCACGCCGGCGGCGCCGCAGCTGGGGGCGAGCTCTGCGGGCGGAGGGGTCGGATAGAGGCAGCGATAGCAGGGGCCCTCGAAGGGGACGAAGGTCGAGATCTGGCCGTCGAAGGCCAGGATCGATGCCGAGACGACCGGCTTGCGCAGCCGCACCGAGGCGTCGTTGAGCAGATAGCGGGTCGGGAAGTTGTCGGCACCATCGACGACGATGTCGTAGTCGCCGATGATCTCCAGGATGTTCGAGGCGTCCAGGCGGGTGCGGTGCTCGACCACCTCGACGTCGGGGTTCAGCGCCTCGATCGCCTGCCGCGCCGACTCGGTCTTGGCCTGGCCCACCCGCTCGGTGTTGTGGATCACCTGGCGCTGCAGGTTGGACTCGTCGACCAGGTCGTCATCGACGATCCCGATCGTGCCGATGCCGGCCGCGGCGAGATAGAGGGCCGTCGGCGAGCCCAGCCCACCGGCGCCCAGCAGCAGCACCTTCGAGTTCAGCAGCTTCAGCTGGCCTTCGGTGCCCATCTCGGGCAGCAGGGTGTGGCGGGAGTAGCGCATGCGCTGCTCGGGTGACATTCCCTCGGGGACGACGACGGGCAGCCCCTGGGCCTCCCACTCCTTGATGCCGCCGGCGACGGAGGCTGCGTTCTCGTACCCGAGCCCGCCGAGCTCGTCGGCGGCGCGGGCGGATCGGTTTCCGGACGCGCAGTAGAGGATCACCCGGGCGGAGTGATCGGGGACGACCTCCTCGATGCGCTCCGCGACCTGGTGCGGCGGAATCAGCTCGGCGCCCTCGATGTGAGCCTCCTGGTGCTCGATCGCGTCGCGGGTGTCGATCAGGAAGGCGTCGCCCCCCTCGATCTCACTGCGCGCCTGCTCGGGGTCGATCTGCTCGACCCTGGCCTTGACCTGCTCGATCGTGTCGGCTTGCGTGGCCATCAGGTGGTTTCTCCTTCCATCGAACGCTCGAGCTCGACGTCGTCGGCGCCGACGACGATCTCACCCTCGATCGGGTAGCCGAGGTCGTTCCAGAGCTTGACGCCTCCGATCACCGACGCGGCCCGCTCGAAGCCGTGCTCGTTGCGGAGCGCGTCGGCCGTGCGGGCGGAGCGGTTGCCCTGGCCGCAGACCAGGATCACGCGCTTGTCCCTGCCGCCGGCGGCGGCCTCGATCTGCTCGGCGTACTCCTCGGTGTGGGCCGCCCGGGCGCTCTCGCCCGAGGAGAGGTTGACGGCGCCCTCGAGGTGGCCCTTCTCGAACCGCTCGGGCTCACGCACGTCGACGATCACGGCCTCGCCCGAGTCGATCTCGCCCTTGGCGTCGGGTGGCATCAGCTCCTCGATCCGGTCCTTGACCAGCTCCAGGGGCGGCGGCACGTCTTTTCGAGGCATGTCGACCACAGTCGCCATTCTAATCCTCTCCAGGGAAAAACCCCGATACCTGATCAGGTTTCAACACTTCACAAAATATAGCGGTTGACGAGGAACGGCGCCCGCGGGCGCCGTTCCATGCTGAATCGCCTGTTCGAGCTACGCGATGGTCGGCCGCATCTGCCGAAGCCGGCGCACGCGCTCCTCGATCGGCGGGTGCGTCGAGAACAGGCCAGCGAAGCCACCGTGAATCGGCTTCACGATGTAGAGCGGCTCGGCCGCCTGGTTGACGTGCATCGGCATGGCCTTCGCGCCCTCCTCCAGGCGCAGCAGCGCGCTGGCCAGGGACTCGGGGTTGCCGCAGATGTCGGCGCCCGTGGCGTCGGCCGAGTACTCGCGCTGGCGCGAAATCGCGAGCTGGATGATCGTCGCCGCGATCGGCGCGAGGATCACCAGCGCCAGGCTCCCGATCAGGCCCAGCGGGGACTCGTCGTCACCGCCGAACCACAGCAGCGTGTAGCCCAGGTAGGTGATTGCGGCGCCGATCGTCGCCGCCACGGACTGGATCAGCACGTCGCGGTTGCGGATGTGCGCCAGCTCGTGGGCGATCACGCCGCGCAGCTCGTCCTCGGAGAGCTGCTGCAGGATGCCCTGGGTGACCGCGACAGCCGACTTGTCGTGACTGCGGCCGGTCGCGAACGCGTTCGGCTGCTCCTGGGGAATCAGGTGCAGCGAGGGCATCGGCAGGCCCGCGCGTGTGGTCAGCTCGCGGACCATCTGGTAAAGCCGCGGCGCCTCCTGCTCGGAGATCGGCTTGGCGCCGCTCATCTTCAGGGCGATCTTGTCGCTGAACCACCAGGCGCCGAGGTTGAAGACGGCGCCGAACAGCAGGAACAGCAGCGCGGTCTCTGGGCCGCCGATCGCGAAACCGATGACGACGAAGAGGCCGGTCAGGGTCGCCAGCAGAATCGTGGTGCGAAGGCCGGCGGCGAAGTTGGAACGCTTGGTGGTGCTCATCGCGTTGCTTCTCCTTTGGAAATGTGCTTCAGGGGTTGAGGTGATAATAGCCAGCGCCCTCAGCCGGCCCTAAGGCCTGATCACACTCTGGGACAGTCTTAGCCTGTTACCGTCTTACATCGTGACCACGACTAAACGCCGCAGCGAACGCCAGCAGTGGAACCCGGACCTGGGCGTGCTGGCGGCGCGGCTCTCGGATTCCACCCAGTCCGAGCTGTTCAGACTCCTCGGCGAGCAGGGACACCCCGAGCTGCAGCCCCGACACGGCGCCGTGCTCGCCTACCTGGACGAGGACGGCATTCGCCCGACGGAGCTCGCCCGGCTCTCGGGCCGCCACAAGCAGATCGTGGGCCGGCTCGTGGACGAGCTCGAGGACCTGGATTACGTCGAGCGGCGCGCCGACCCCGCGGACCGCCGCGCGAAGCTGATCGTCCCGACGAACAGCGGGCTGGAGGCCATGCGGCTCGCCGACGGCATCGTCGCCGAGATCGAGCGCCGCCACGCCGAGGCCGCGGGCCGGCGAACCTACGCCGAATTCCGCAACGTGCTCCGCACGATCGTGAAATAGTCCCCCTCGCTTATCCGACCACTTAGCTAGGATTTGAGCGATGCTGTTTTCGACCAGAGCCGAGTACGGCGTGCGACTGATGGTTGAGCTGGGCCGCCAGTCCGGCGACGACCCCGTCTCGCTCAGCGCCGTCGCCGAGGGCGAGCGGCTGCCGCTCTCCTACCTCGAGCACCTGGTGGCGAAGCTGCGCAAGGCCGGGCTCGTCGAGAGTCAGCGGGGGGCGCGCGGCGGCTACCGCCTGGGGCGCCCGGCCGACGAGATCGACATGCTCGAGGTGGTCCAGGCTCTGGAGGGGGCGATCGCCCCCATGGAGTGCTTCCACACCGACCCCGAGGGCAAGGTCTCGTGTTCGCACGAGACCGACGGCGATCACGCTTGCGCAACCAAGCTGCTGTGGACCCGGGTCCAGGGCGGGGTGACGAAGGCCCTTTCGGGCACCACCCTCGCCGACCTGGTCGAGTTCGCCGAGCAGGACCGGAAGCCGGTCCCGGCGGGCGCCTGATTCCCATCTCTCCGACGCCGCATCAATACCCACCACCGACTTTAGGAGTGACTCGATTTGGCTGAGCTTGAGATCCGCAACCTTCACGTCAGCGTCGAGGACAAGGGGATCCTCAAGGGCCTCAACCTCGATGTGGAGAAGGGGCGCATCCACGCGCTGATGGGCCCGAACGGGTCCGGCAAGTCCACCCTCGCGAACGCGATCATGGGCCACCCCGCCTACGAGGTCACCGACGGCTCGATCGTCTTCAAGGGCGAGGACATCACCGAGGCCTCGCCCGACGAGCGCTCCCGCACGGGCCTGTTCATGGCCTTCCAGTACCCCGTCGCCATCCCGGGCGTCACCGTCGCCAAGTACCTGCGGATGGCGATCAACGCCCACCGCGAGGCCCGCACGGAGGAGCCCGTGAAGCTGAAGGACTTCCGCAAGATGACCGAGGAGGCGATGGAGCTGACCAACATCCCCAAGGAGTTCAGCTCGCGCTACCTCAACGACGGCTTCTCGGGCGGCGAGAAGAAGCGGATGGAGATCCTGCAGCTGGCGCTGCTGCGGCCGGAGATCGCCGTGCTGGACGAGACCGACTCCGGCCTGGACATCGACGCGCTCAAGGTGGTGGCCGACGGCGTCAACAAGTTCGCCGGCCCGGATATGGGCGTCCTGATCATCACCCACTACCAGCGCATCCTGCACCTGATCAAGCCGGACGCCGTGCACGTGCTCTACGACGGGCGCATCGTCAAGGAGGGCGGCCCCGAGCTGGTCGAGCAGCTCGAGCAGAAGGGCTACGGCTGGATCAAGGAAGAGGTCGAAGCCGCGGCGGCGTGACCATGGAGGCCGTGACCAAAGCGCCGGCCCTCCCCCGCTCGCTCGACGAGATCCGCGCCGAGTTCCCGATCCTGGCCCGCGAGGTCCACGGAAAGCCGCTCGCCTACCTGGACAATGGCGCAACCTCGCAGAAGCCACTCGCGGTCCTGGAGGCGCTGGACCGGTTCTATCGCGAGCACAACGCCAACGTGCACCGGGGCGTCCACACGCTCTCCGAGGAGGCGACCGCCCTCTATGAGGAGGCGCGCGCCACGGTCGCCGCGCACATCGGGGCCGATCGCCGCGAGGTGGTCTTCGTCCGCAACGCCACGGAGGCGCTCAACCTGGTCGCCTACTCGTGGGGCCGGGCCAACCTCGCCGAGGGCGACCGGGTGCTGCTGACCGAGATGGAGCACCACTCCAACGTCGTGCCCTGGTACCTGGCCGCGCGCGAGCGTGGGGCCGGGCTCGACTGGGCGCCGATCACCGACGAGGGCCGCCTGGACATGGACGCCTTCGCGAAGCTGCTGGAGCGCCGGCCCAAGCTCGTCTGCGTCGCCCACGTCTCCAACGTGCTCGGCACCGTCAACCCGGTCGCCGAGATCGCGGGCATGGCACACGAGGCGGGCGCCCTGCTGGTCGTGGACGGGGCCCAGGCCGGGCCGAAGCTGGAGCTCGACATGGCCTCGCTGGGCGCAGACTTCTACGCCCTGACCGCGCACAAGATGTACGGGCCGACCGGGCTGGGCGTCCTCTTCGGGCGCAGGGAGCTGCTCGAGGAGATGCCCCCGTTCATCGGCGGCGGCTCGATGATTCACAAGGTCGGCCGCGAGGAGATCACCTGGGCGCGCCTGCCCGCGAAGTTCGAGGGCGGCACGCCGCCGATCGCCGAAGCGATCGGCTTCGGCGAGGCGGTCCGCTGGCTCGACGGGATCGGGCTGGAGGCCGTGCACGCCGCCGAGCAGGACCTGACGGCGTATGCGATCGAGCGCCTCGCCGAGGTGCCCGACCTGCGCCTGTTCGGTCCCCCCGCCGGCCCCGACCGCGGCGGCATCCTCTCTCTCGAGCTCGCGGGCGTCCATCCCCACGACGTCTCCGAGATCCTGGACCGCCACGGCGTCGCTGTGCGCGCGGGCCACCATTGCGCCCAGCCGCTGATGGAGCGGCTCGGCGTCCCGGCGACGACCCGCGCCAGCCTCGCCGTCTACAACACGCGCGACGAGGTCGACCGCCTGGTCGGAGGGCTGCTCGACGCCCGTACGGTCTTCGAGCTCTGAGCCGCGTGGACGAGCTCTACCGCGACCAGATCCTCGAGCACTACAAGCGCCCGCACAACTTCGGGAAGCTGAGTGAGTTCGACCTCGAGTTCGAGGATTCGAACCCGTTCTGCGGCGACGAGCAGCACGTCTTCATCAAGCTGGACGAGGACGACCGGGTCGCTGAGGTCTCGTTCGAGGGGCAGGGCTGCGCGATCTCCACCGCGGCGACGTCCCTGCTCACCGACGAGCTCGCCGGCATGAGCCGCGAGCAGCTGCTCGCCCTGCCCAAGGAGTACGTCCTGGAGCTGCTCGGGATCGAGATCTCTGCGACGCGCCTGAAGTGCGCGCTCCTGGGCCTGAAGGTGGTCAAGGGCGCGAGCCTGGGCGCGCCCGCCGACTGGGAGGACGAGGGCGAGGCGGGCGACCCCGCCCAGGCGTCCAGGATCTAGGCGTCACCCCCTAAAGCGGCGCCGCCGGGGCGCCGATCAGTCAGGCAGGCAGGGTCGGAGGTCGAGTCGACGGAGCTCCGCAGGCCCCGGCAGGAAATTCCCGCAGAGAGGTATGAAATGTCCAGCCTCCGCCTAGGCGCCGAACCCATTGAGTACGCTCCAGGCGTCATGAGGTCGGACGGCGACGATGGTGGGGTCTGGCGGGAGGACGCCCCCATTTGGGAGATCGTCGCCGGCGAGCTGGTCGCGCAGCGTTACCAGCCGGTGGCCGAAGCCGGCGACGGCGCACTGGTCGCGCGCGCGGGCATGATGGCCATGCGCGCCCGGGAGGTCATCCACACGGGTGACCTGGACGCCGCCGGGCACGCGCTGATCGGCTGCTCGGTCACCCTCGGGTTGGCCGCCCTCAGCACCGATCGGAGCGACTCTACGGGCATCGAGGTCTTCGCCTCCGACCTGGCCGGCACCGTGTCCTGGGACGCGGGGACGCCCTCCGAGACCGACCTCGTCCGGCTCACCCGTGAGATCGAGGAGCTCGCGGAGCCCTGGGAGGACGGCCCGACGCTTTGGGAGCTGGCGGTGCGAGCAGGCGCCGCCGCGGCCGGCCTCTCGCCCCACATCACCCGCCGCCGCGATCGGCGGGACCTGCCCTAGCTTGCCAGGGACGCCTGCGGCATCGCTAAACTCCGACTATCGGAGTAGGAATTACGTGACCGAAGGCACAAGCACGAAACTCGACGTGTGCGCGGCGGCCGAGCTGCCCGCCGGCCAGATGCGCCTGGTCGACGGTCCGGACGGCGTCAAGATCGGGGTCTTCAACTGCGGGGGCGCCCTGCATGCGATCGAGGATCGCTGCTCGCACGACGACGGGCCCCTCGCCGAGGGCGAGTTCGACGCCGAAGTCTGTACCGTGGAGTGTCCCCGGCACGGGTCCCTGTTCGACGTGAGCACCGGGCGGCCCAAGACCCTCCCCGCCTACCAACCCGTGCAGACCTACCCCGTGAGGATCGAGGACGACACCGTGAAGCTGGAGCTGCCATGAACAAGCCACCCACAGACACCGCCTTTGCCACCTCCACCAAGGAGTTCACCGACGAGGAGCGTTCCCTCGAGGGGATCAACGCGGACTACACGGAGAAGTTCGGCTTCCACGATTCCGAGGAGGGCTACGCATACAAGGCCCCCAAGGGGCTGTCCCGCGAGGTCGTCGAGTCGATCTCCGACTACAAGGACGAGCCCGCCTGGATGCGGGAGTTCCGCCTCAAGGCCTACGACCACTTCGTCTCGCGACCGACCCCCACGTGGGGCGGCGACCTGGGCCAGATCGACTGGAACGACATCCACTATTTCGTCCGGGCCTCCGAGAAGAACAGCCGCGACTGGAGCGAGGTCCCCGAGGACATCAAGAACACCTTCGACCGGCTCGGCATCCCCGAGGCCGAGCGCAAGTTCCTGGCGGGCGTCGGCGCCCAGTACGAGTCCGAGGTCGTCTACCACCAGGTGAACGAGAAGCTCGAGGCCCAGGGCGTGATCTTCACCGACATGGACACCGCGCTGCGGGAGCACGAGGACCTGGTCCGCGAGTACTGGGCGACGATCATCCCGCCCAACGACAACAAGCTGGCCGCGCTCAACAGCGCCGTGTGGTCCGGCGGGTCCTTCGTCTACGTGCCGGCCGGGGTCAAGGTCGAGATGCCCCTGCAGGCCTACTTCCGGATCAACACCGAGAACATGGGCCAGTTCGAGCGCACCCTGATCATCGCCGAGGAGGGCGCGGACGTCCACTACATCGAGGGCTGCACCGCCCCGACCTACTCGTCGGACTCGCTGCACTCGGCGGTCGTCGAGATCGTCGCCAAGAAGAGCGCCCGCGTGCGCTACACGACCGTCCAGAACTGGTCGCAGAACGTCTTCAACCTGGTCACCAAGCGCGCCGTCGCCCACGAGGACGCGACCATGGAGTGGGTCGACTGCAACCTCGGGTCGAAGCTGACCATGAAGTACCCCAGCATCTACCTGCTCGGCGAGCGCGCGCACGGCGAGATCCTCTCGATCGCCTTCGCCGGCGCCGGCCAGCACCAGGACGCCGGCGGCAAGATCATCCACGCCGCGCCGAAGACGACCAGCTCGATCTTCTCCAAGTCGATCTCCAAGGACGCCGGCCGCACCAGCTACCGCGGCCTGCTGGAGGTCGCCAAGGGGGCCGTCGAGTCCAAGTCCAAGGTCGTCTGCGACGCGCTGCTGCTGGACGAGGACTCGCGCTCGGACACCTACCCGACGATCCGCATCGGCGAGGACGACGTCGACGTCGGCCACGAGGCGACCGTCTCCAAGGTCGGCGACGACCAGATCTTCTACCTCCAGGCCCACGGGCTCGACGAGGAGGAGGCCTCCAAGATGATCGTCAACGGCTTCATCGAGCCGATCACCAAGGAGCTGCCGATGGAGTACGCGGTCGAGATGAACCGGCTGATCGAACTGCAGATGGAAGGCAGCATTGGCTGATACCCCCCTGGCCGCGGACGCGAAGAGGAGCAGCCAGGGAGTGATGTCGGAGGTCGAACCAGAATGGTTGACAGCGCGCCGTAAAGCAGGCGCCTCCGCGGCCGCCGAGCTGGGGCTGCCGACCACGAAGACTCCGGGCTGGGAGTTCACCGACCTCTCCGAGCTGGTCGAGGCCGACTTCGCGCTGCCCAACGGCGGCGACCCCACGGCGCGGGAGCGGGCGGACGCCGTCCTGAACCCGCCCGAGCAGGCGCCGCGCGTGGTCCAGGTCGATGGCACCACGGTCGCCGAGGGCGAGGCCCCCGGCGAGGGGACGCCCACCGAGCCCCTCGTGACCACGCTGGCCGCTGCCGCTGAGCGCTTCCCGGATCTGGTCGGCCGGCGGCTCGGCTCGATCGCCGCCCCCGATGACCCCTTCGTCGCGCGCAACGACGCCGCCTGGCGCGGCGGAGCCTTCGTCTACGTCCCCAAGGGCCAGCGGCTCGAGCAGGCCGCCCAGATCGCGGCCGTCCACGACTCGGACGGCGCCGCGATCGGCTTCCGCACGCTGATCGTGCTGGAGGAGGGCGCCGAGGCCGAGGTCTGGGAGCAGTGGCTGGCGACCGATGGCGAGCGCGCCGGGCTCTTCAACACCGTGACCGAGCTGATCGTCGGCCCGGGCGCAACCCTTCGCTACGTCTCGGCCCAGGGGTTGGGCCGGCGCAGCTGGGTGTTCGCGACACAGCGCGCCGAGGTCGACCGCGACGCCACCCTGGACTGGGTCGCGCTGGGCTTCGGCTCTTCGCGCGGCAAGGTGCGCATGGAGACGAAGCTGGCCGGGCCGGGCTCGACCGCCCGCGTGACCGGCGCCTACGCCGGCGGCGGCGAGCAGCATCTCGACTTCGACACGACCCAGGAGCACGCCGCCCACGCGACCGTCTCCGACCTCGCCTTCCGCGGGGTCCTGGGCGACTCCGCGACCGCGGTCTGGCGCGGGATGATCCGGGTTGATCCCGGCGCCCAGCAGACCGACGCTTTTCAGGAATCAAGAAACCTCCTGCTGACCAAGCAGGCCCACGCCGACGCGATCCCCGGCCTCGAGATCGAGGCCGACGACGTCCGCTGCACCCACGCGGCCGCGATCGCGCAGATCGACGCCGACCAGCTGCACTACCTGCGCGCGCACGGCCTGCCCGAGGCGGAGGCCAAGCGCCTGGTGATCGAGGGCTTCCTGGAGGCGCTCGTGGAGCGCCTCGGCGACGGCCCCGTCCGCGCCGCGGTCTCGGTCGCGCTGGAGCGGCGCCTGGGCGAGATCCTGGGCGAGCGCCACACCTAGGGCTGCGCCTCCTCCTCGCCGGTTACTGAGAATCGATCTCACTAGCGGGCTATGCTCGGGCTGTGACCAAGACCGCCGAAAGCGCGTGGGCTGAATCGGCGAACAGGGCGCTGCGCGACGCGGGGCACCGGGCCGGCGGCGCGCGCGGTGCCGTGGTCGAGTTGCTCTCGCGCCAGGATTGCTGCCTGTCGGCTCAGGAGATCGCCGACGTCCTCAGGGCCGACGGGTCACGGGTCGGCCTGGCGAGCGTCTACCGGGCACTCGACCTGCTGCACGGGATGGGCCTGGTGCAGAGGGTCGACCTCGGCGATGGCGGCCAGCGCTATGAGCCGGTCCTGCCGGGTGGCGAACACCACCATCACGCGGTCTGTGACACCTGCGGACGGGTGACGGCCTTCGAGGACGAGCGGCTCGAGAGCGACCTGGAGCGCCTCGCCGGTCGCCTGCGTCACTCGATCAGTGCCCACGACGTCGTCATCCACGGCTCGTGTAGGAGCTGCGCCCCGGACAAGCGCGCGTGATCGCCCGCGACCTGAGCGTGCGCCTGGGCGGGCGCCTGGCACTGGAGGACGTCAGCTTCGAGCTTCCGAAGGGCGTCACGGTCGCGCTGCTGGGCCCCAACGGAGCCGGCAAGACGACGCTGTTCCGGGCCGCCGTCGGGCTCGTCCGCCCCGAACGGGGCTCGATCGAGCTCGAGGGCCAGGTTGCGTTCGTGCCGCAGCGGCTCGACATCGAGCCCTCCTTTCCGGCGACCGTCACCGACGTGGTGCGGATGGGCCGTTACGCGGACCTCGGCTGGATTCGGCGCTTCGGCGAGCGAGATCACCAGCTGGTCGCCGGCGCGATCGCCGAGCTCGGGATCGAATCGCTTGGCGACCGCCGGTTCGGCGATCTGTCCGGCGGCGAGCGCCAGCGCACACTGCTCGCCCAGGCGACTGCGCAGGACGCCGAGCTGCTGCTGCTCGACGAGCCATTCGCCGGCCTCGACGCACCGACTCACTCCGCTCTCAATGAGCTGCTCGGCCGCTGGAGGTCGCAGGGGCGGACCGTCGTAGTCGCCACCCACGACCTGCAGAGCGCCAGCCGCGACTACGACCTGGTTCTGTGCTTGAACCGCCGGCTGGTGGCGATCGGCCCGCCGGCCGAGACCTGCACCGAGGCCGTGCTGGCCGAGACCTTCGCGGGCAGGGTCGTCCGCGTCGGGGATCTGCTGATCGATACCGCCCACCATCACCACGACGCGGGCTAGCGCGTGGAGTTCCTTACCGACCCCTTCGGCGCCGAGTTCGTCCGCACAGGTGCCCTCGCCGCCGCGGTCGTCGGGGTCCTCTGCGGGGTGGTCGGCTGCTACGTGGTCATGCGCGGGATGGCCCTGGTGGCCGACAGCCTGGCCCACGGCGTCCTGCCGGGCGTGGCGATCGCGTTTGCGATCACCGCCGGCTCCGCCGGCGCCGAGCCCGACGAGGCGGCGCTCTGGCTCGGTGCGCTGCTCGCGGGCCTGCTGACCGCGGCCGGTACGAACCTCGTCATCCGCCGCAGTCGTGTGCGCGAGGAGACGGCCGCCGGCGTCGTGTTCGTGTTCATGCTCGCGCTCGGGGTCGCGATCGCCTCCCGGGTGGAGGGCTACTCCGTCGACCTGACCTCGTTCCTGTTCGGCGACGTGCTGGGCGTCACGACCGGTGAGGTCGCGCTCAGCGCGGCGCTCTCCCTCGGGGTGCTGGCCCTGGTGGCGCTGCTCTACCGGCCGTTCCTGCTGATCTCGTTCGACCCGCAGCGCGCCGCGGCGCTCGGGGTGCCGGTCGACCGGCTGCACCTGCTGATGCTCGTGATCGTGACCCTGGCCGTGGTGATCGGCTTTCGGGTCGTCGGGGCGCTGCTCGTGCTCGGCCTGCTGATCGCTCCGCCTGCGACCGCGGCGCTGCTGACCAAGAGGCTGCCCGCGATGATGGCTGTCTCGGCCGGGCTGGCGGCGCTGGCCGCCCCGCTCGGCCTGCTGATCTCGTGGCACCTCGACGTGGCCGCGGGCGCCTCGATCGTGCTGGTCGCGGTCAGCGCGTTCGTCGTCGCGCTGATGGTTCGGGCGGCGCCCCGCTGACCCAGACCCGCGGCTAGGGCTGCTGCTGCGCGCGATTCTCGCGGCGCTGGGCGAGCAGCGCGTGGACCGAGGCGGCGAGCACGATCACGACCGGGACCAGGTAGAGCACCCACATGGCCCAGTGTCCGACGTGCGCGAGCAGCGGATCCATCAGGTCCAAGTATGGCGGCGTGCCGGTCCCATCACTCACCTACCGGTTCGCTTCCGGGGCACGATCCGATCTAACCGCCTGATCTGATAATGATTCTCATTAACATTCTCAGCGGAACACTCGAAAGGATCCCTTGAAGACCCTCGTACTGCTCTCCGTCGCCCTCTGCCTCAGCCTCGTCGCCGCCTGCGGTTCGGACTCGGATTCGTCCGGCGACGACGGCCCGACCGTCTCGGCCACGACCGGTGTGGTGGCCGACATCGCCGAGCAGGTCGCAGGCGACGACGCCACGGTCGAGCAGGTGATCCCGGATTCCGCCAGCCCGCATGACTTCTCGCTCAGCGCCCAAGGCCGGGCCGGCATCGAGGACTCGGTGCTGCTGGTCAGCAACGGGGCCTCGCTCGAGGCCGGGATTCCCGTCGAGGAGATCGACGTGGATCAGTACGCGCTCAGCGATCACGTCGGCGAGCTGCTCCCCTTCGGGGAGGAGGGCGCGCACGAGGAGCACGCGGAAGACCCGCACGCGGCCAAGGAGGAGCACGGGGCTGAGGAAGAGCACGCCGAGGCCGAGGAGGAGCACGCCGAGGGCGAGGAGGAACATGAGCACGGCGCCGAGGACCCCCACGTGTGGATGGACCCGTCCCGGGTCGCCGCCGCGCTGCCCTCGCTGGGCGAGGCCCTGGCGTCGGCCGATCCGGAGCACGCCGAGGGCTACCGCGAGCGGGCTGCCGCGCTACGCGAAGCAACTCGAGTCCCTGGACGCCGAAGTCGAGCGGCAGCTGGCGGCGATCCCGCCGGACGATCGCGAGCTCGTCACCTCGCACGACGCGCTTGGCTACTTCGCCGACCGCTACGGCCTCGAGGTCGTCGCCACGCCGTTCCCCGCCTCGGGTCCCGAGGCCGAAGCGAGCGCGCAGTCGGTCCAGGAGGTCGAGGAGGCGATCGACACCCATGCAGTGCCGGCGCTGTTCGCAGAGGAGACGGACGACCCGCAGGTGCTCGAGCAGATCGCCGACCGCAAGGGGGTCGAGATCGTCGACGACCTGCTGGTCGAGTCGCCGGGCGAATCCGGAGGCTACGTCGAGATGCTGCGGCGTGACGCCGAGCTGATCGCCGAGGCGCTGGCGCCCAGCGGTGGCGGCCAATGAGCGGCGCGATCGACACGACGCTCGTGGGGCAGGTCGCGGCGGAGCTGATGGAGCAGGTTTCCGAGCAGTTCGGGGACGAAGCATCCGTGCACACAGTCGCCGTCGTGGTCGATGTTCACCATCCGGAGGGTGAGGAGGGCGATTCGACAACGATCACCTGCGCCTGCTCGGATCCGCGCGCGTGGGCACAGGCCGGCCTGCTCGACTTCGCTGCCCGCCTCGTCGAGCGGCAGGCGCTTCGCTGAAATCGAAACGACGACGAGAGGAGCACCGTGAGCATCGAGTTCTATGACGTTCGCAAGCGAGAAAAGGTCCAGGTCCCCGAGGACGCAGTGCGCAAGGTCAAGTACGAACGCGAGACGAAGAGCGGTAAGACGAGCGTCCGCCACGCCTTTCGCGCCGAGTACGACGGGTCCAAGATGACCAAGTTCGTTAGCCAGAGCGATTGGGAGGCCCTCGACGCACCGGTTGAGTGAAGCCGGCCCGGCGCCGCGCCATAGCATCCGCGGATCGGCCGGGGTCGAGATCACATAGCGCGTGGCCCACGGCGGGCGGCGTTGATCGCTGCCTGCGTGGTGGCCGAAGGGACGGCAACCTCCTGTAGCGACTCGGACTGAGGGCTGGTCGCGAAGGAGGTCGTGGCGATGCCGGTCGGCTCGATCGGGCTGATCGCGGCCGTCCCCCGCACCACCGCGCTGACGGCGGCGATGGCGCTGAGGTCGGAGCCGGATCAGCTCGAGGAGGTCCCGGCGCACGTCCACTGACGCCGGGGCGGGAAAGCGCCTAGATCCGGACCGCTGCGATCAGCACCGCGAGGGTCAGCAGCGCGACCGTCAGGGCTCGCAGCCTCGACTCGGTCAGCCAGGGCGGCCGGCGGTTTGCCGCCCAGACCCGGATGCCCGTCGCTCCGGTGACGGCGGTCGCGGCGGTCGCCCAGCAGGTCGCGCACATGGCCTCTAAGTGTGCCAGCCTTGCCCTCCTTGGCGAAGCTACTGCGGCACGGGCGAGGCGGCTGGGGGGGCGCGGTGGCGCTTACCCTTGCCTTGGCGCTGGGGGCGTCGGCGGGATGCGGCGGCGAGCCGAAGTTCACCGCGGAGGAGTTCGTGGACGGGGTGAATCGCCACGGCGTGGAGCTGCGGCTCGGTGAGCCGCTGGTCACCGAAGAGGAGGGCAAGGAGCTCTACGCGGTCGAGCTGGAGCCAGTCGGCGGGCCCCAGGTGGATTCACAGGGGGACGCGGTCCACGCCGGCGGCTCGCTCTCGGTCTACGACGAGGACGAGGGGGCCCCGGACGCCGAGCTGGAGTTCTGCGAGCAGGCGGCCGACCTGCTTTGCTTCCGCGCCGCCAACATCGTCATCGTGCTCGAGGGCGGCGGCCTGGAGGCCCGCCAGCTCGGCGTCGCCATGCAGAAGCTCGTCGATGCCGAGCGCTAGCTAGGCGTTCGCCTGCGAGAGCAGGTACAGCCCGAGGCAGGTGAAGCCGACCATCACCGCCAGCATCCAGTACTGCGAGCGCGCGGCGAGCTGCGGGTCCTTCCAGATGGCCACCGCGCGGTCGTGGGCCAGGGTCAGGGCGGTCACGTGCCCGACCACGAGCGCCGCCACCTGCACGTACCAGACCCCGGTCGCACCGATCAGCCCGTAGTCCACCCCACCCGAGGCGGTGCCGAACAGGTCCGATCCCTCGCCCAGCGGGTCGGAGAGCAGGTAGGTGAACTGCGCCTGCTCCTGGAAAACGATCAGGCTGAAGTAGTGGGCGATCAGGTAGGCGAGGGCGATCGGGATCAGTGAGTGGGCGAACGTGCGAGCCAGCTCGCGCGCGGGGGGAGCTCCCTTGACGGTGTGCATCCCGCGCACGCCGAGCATGTAGAGCGCAAAGACGCCGAAGATGACCAGCGCCAGCCACAGGGACCCGTTGAGGCGAAACGCGGCGACGATGCCGAGGCCGATCTCGCGCAGAAGGTCGAAGGTCTCCGTGATCGGGGATTCGAGCGCTCCCTCGGTGGCGCCATCGTAGGTGGTGGCGCCGATCGTCGTCAGCACCAGCGCCATCGATCCCGGCACCTCGCCCCAGGAGGGCGCGCCGGAGAGGAAACGGCGACGTCCCAGGCGGGCGTCGCGGACCTCGAAGACCGAGAGGCGGGAGAACATCCTGAAGTAGACCGAGAACGCCTCGCCGCGCTCGATCCAGCGTTCGACGCCGAACAGCGCCATCGCCACGAAGGTGAGCGCCGAGTAGACCATGGCCGCGATCGCCACGGTCTCGGGCCTCAGCCCGAGGTTGAGGCCGGACCCGTAGACGAGCTCCAGCCAGACGAAGCCGACGATCCCGGCGACGGCGGGCCAGTGCCCGAGCCGGTCGGGATAACGCAGGGGCGGTGGCGCCGACGCCCCGGCGATCAGGCGGAAGCCGCCACCGAACGCCCGCCCCACGGCGCGCCACGGGTTGAACGGCCGGAAGACGTCCCCGAAGAGCACGCTGAGCACCACCAGGCCCAGCCAGAAGGTGACGAAGACGAAGGTGAGCGCGAAGTTCCGATCCGGGGCCTCGGTCCCATTCAGCCCGGCGTAGACCGTCACTCCCAGCAGCAGCACGCCGATCGCGCCGGCACTCGCCTCGACGACCGGGTTGACCAGCGCGGTCGAGAGCCAACCGGCCGACGGCCGCCAGCGTTCCTCCTGCAGGCGCGGGCTGCGCCACGCGATCGAGAGCACTACGAAGGAGACGATCAGGACGATCGAGGCGCCCCACGCGAACAGCCAGGCCGGGATCGGCAGGTCCTGCTTGCCGACCAGCGCGTGGGCGAGCGCCGGTTGCGGAATCCACAGCGCCGCGCCGATCAGCGCGGCGGCCAGAAGCGCCGCGGCGCGGGCACGGCTGCGGCATGAAGCTAGGCGGGCTCCACCCGGATCTCGGCGAGTGGCACGTCGCCATCCGGTCCGTGCGCCTCGAGCTCGAAGATCCCCTCGATCTTCGCGGGGAAGTCGAAACTGGCCTCCGTCGCCGGGTTGAGGCGCTCCTCCTCGTAGCCGTGGATATGCACGTCCTCCTGGGGTTCGTCGAGCTTGACCCTGATCCTGACCCGGTCGCCCTTGGTGTAGGTCAGCTCCTGCACGCCACCCGCGGGTGCTCCGTCGCGCATCACGATCACCTCGACCGGGGGCTCGGGGGGCTCGGTCGGAATCGTGCTCGTCTGCTCGGCCACGGTGGCGTCCGTCGAATCGCCTTCGTCGTCATCCTCGCCGTCGTCCTGAAGCACTACGAACAGCACGATGGCGGCCGCGACGAAGGCGGCGAGCACCGCGATTCTTCCTGCCGAGGAGGTCATGCCGCTGGGATTCTAGGCAGGGTCAGTCATCCGCCGGCTGGGGCTGGGCGTCATCACGGCCCGGAGCCGTGTTGGTGGGCTGCTGCTGTACGGGCTCGTTACCGGACAGAGAGGGGTCGTCGATGGTGTCGCCGCTGCCCAGGAACACGAAACCGATCACGATCGCGAGGCCGAGCAGGATCCCGACGGCGATCCCGATTGCCCGGTCGCTGGCCCGCAAGCGTCAGCTGACGCCGTCGAGCAGCCGCAGATTGGCCTTGAAGGCGGACTCGGCGGCCTCGACGACCGCGTCCTCGTCATCGGAGCCCATCGCCTCCTCGATCAGCCGGCGCGACTCGGCGGCGTGCGCGTCGTCCGTGCTCTCGTGCACCCGGAAGTACTCGCTGCCGGCGCCGCCGTCGATTCCGTAGAACTCGGCGAGGCCCTCGCGCTTGATGCGCGAGATCTCCGGCTGGCCGCTCTCGATCGCGTAGAGGCGGGCGAGTGCGGAGAGATAGCCCTCGGACGCGGTCCAGGCGCGCACGCAGTCGGCCGTCTCGGCCGTCGGCTCGGCGCCGATCTCGCCGCCGGCCGCCTGCACGAAGTCGTCCCAGAGGCCGATGTGGCCCTGCTCCTCCGCGGCGTGAAGCTTGATCTCGTCACGGTGCTGCTCAGGCGCCAGCTCGGCCGTGTCGGCGCAGAGCTTGGCGAGCGCCTCGGTGGCGTGGCGGTACTGGCCCGAGTAGCGAGCCAGCTCGTCGGCGCTGAGCTCGCCGGCCGACCAACGCACGTAGAAGGGGTGCTCCAGCACGTTGTGCCGGGCGCGACTTTCCTCGATCCGCTTCCAGACTGACTCGCTCATTGCTTCTCCTCCACTCCTCTCAGACGGCGGGGTCGGCAGCATAGCGGGGCGGCCCGCCGGGTCCGCGCCGCGCCGCATAGGAATCCCGGTCTGAGATATTGGCCCGCCTTGAGACCTCCCCGCGCCGACATCGCCGCCCCTCCCCTCCCGCCCGGAACCGAATGGGTCGGCGGCCCCGAGCCGCGGCTGGAGCGGTTGGTCGCGGCCGGGCCCCTGCTGGTCCACTTCTTCGACCTCGCACAGCTCAACAGCGCCAGGGCCATTCCCTACGTCGAGGCATGGACCGAGCGCTACCGCGAGCACGGACTGACGACGATCGGGGTCCACTCCCCCCGCTTTCCCTTCACCCGCTCGGCTGAGCTGGTCGAGGCGGCACTGCCGAGGCTCGGCATCGAGTGGCCGGTGGCCGTCGACTCCGAGCACTCGATCTGGCGGGCCTACGGGTGCCGCGGCTGGCCCTCGCTCTTCCTCTGGAGCCGGGGCGGCGCGTTGCGCTGGTACCACATGGGCGAGGGCGAGTACGAGGCGACCGAGCTGGCGATCCGCGAGGCGCTCGAGGAGGCGGAGGCGGCCTCGGACTGGCCGCCGTTGCTCGAGCCTCTGCGCGCGAGCGACGCGCCGGGCGCACGGGTGATCCCGCCGACCCCGGAGCTCTTTCCGGGGGGCGGTCCCGAGCGGCCCTGGCAGGCGAGCTCCGAGCAGCCGGGGCTCGAGCTCGACTACGAGGGCGGCGGAGCCTTTCTCGCCGCAGGCGGCGAGGGGGAGGTCGCGCTCGCGGTCGACGGGGAGGAGCGCGGTCCGGTCGTGATCGATTACCCCGGGCTGCACGCGCTCGTCGTCGGTGAGCGGCATCGGTCCCACCGGATCGAGCTGCGCCCGAGCCCCGGGGTCGAGATCTACTCCCTGCAGTTCGCCCCGGCGCCCCCGGCCTGACCCGTCGTCCCGACCCCCGCCTCATTCCGACCGCAAAGCTCGGATTAGGGTACCCTAACGCGCTCGCGTCGGTAAGGGCTCCCTAATTAGGGATGCCGAAGATAGGCTGTTTCGACAATGGAGGCTCGAATCGATGAAGCGCAGAGGCTTGTTCGCGGCGGGCCTGGCGGCGGTTGCGATCGCCGCGGCGGGCTGCGGGTCCGATGACGACGGAAACCCGACGACGTCCTCCGACAGCTCCTCCGAGCAGTTGAGCGCGATCAAGGACTACCTGACGGACCACTCGGCGGCGCTCTCCGAGCACGCGACGACGATGAACCAGCTCGCGCAGGAGTACTACGACCTGGCCGAGCAATCCAACTTCGACTACGAGGCGATGCTGGCCCAGAACGGCCCCGATGTGCAGCGGATCCTCGAGCAGTCCAAGGCCGCTTATGTCGAGGCCAACCCCTCATACGAGGAGATGGAGGGCATCGTCGCGGGGGTCCCGCGCCTCGCCCAGTACGACGTCGACATCGACGCCGGCGCCGATGCTTCCGACCCGGAGAACGCGGTCTCGTTCACGCTGCAGCTGCCCAACGGCGAGACGCTGAAGCAGCCGGGCAATCTGTTCTTCGTCACCGAGACCGCCCTGTACGGGACCAACCCGGACTTCCTCGCGAAGGGGGTCAAGGGCGACGTCGACGGTGACGGCCAGGTCGAGTTCGGCGAGGGCCTGCCGGACGCCGACATCTACCTGGCGGCGACCGAGGAGTTCCAGAGCCAGGCCGAGAACCTGGACGCGGACGCGCAGGCGTTCGAGCCGACGCCGTCCGACGCGTTCACGGCGATCACCGTGATGACGCCGACGATGAGCGAGTACTTCGAGGCCTGGAAGAACTCGCGCTTCATCGCCGGCGAGAACGCCACCGAGCTCGGCTTCGTCGCGGCCTCGCGCCTGTCGGACATCGCCGACATCCTCGAGGGGCTTGTCCTGACGTATGACCAGGTCGAGCCGCTGATCGCGGCCGAGAACCCGCAGCAGGCGGAGCAGACCAAGAAGGAGCTGGCGGACCTGCTCGCCTACGTCGAGGACCTGCGCGACCAGGAGGAGCAGGGCAAGAAGTTCACCGCCGAGGAGGCCGACACGCTCGGCGCCGAGGCGCAGCGCCAGGCCGAGGCGATCGCCGGCCAGGTGACCCAGGCCGCCCAGCAGCTCAACATCGAGCTGCAGGAGGCCTGAGTGGAACGGAGGGGATGACGGCGCGCAGCCTCACCCCCTCCGTCTCACGCCGGTCGATCGCGGCCGCCGCGGCGTCCATCGCCGCGGCGGCCGCGCTGCTTGTCGCCCACGGCCGCTCAGGCTCAGCCTCCCTGGGAGCACGCGACCGAGGTCCAGGACAAGCTGTTCGAGGCCCAGACCGACATCCTGCTGGAGGGCGGCGCCAGCGCCGCCGCGGCCGTGAGCTCCGCCGACGCGGCGGTGGGCGGCGCCCTCGAGCGCCAGCTGCGGGCCTCCTCCCCGTCCCGGCTGGCCGAGCTGCGCGAGGCGCTGGCCGCTGCCGGCGCCGCGGCCGCGAGCGGGGATCAGATCGCCCTCGCGGCGGCGCGGGGGCGCGCGCTCGCCGCGCTGCGACACGGCGCCTTCGACGTCGCCGTCGCCGCGACCAGGGCGGGCGAGCCCGAGCGGGCACGCGGCTGGCTGCTGATCAGGGACTTCCGCCAGGCGACCCGCTTCACCCGCCCGGGAGTCGACGCGACGACCGCGCTCGACCAGCTCGAGCAGGGCGAGATCAGCCCCGACGATGCGGTCACCGGCGTCCGCAAGGACCTGCTGGACGCCTACCAGGCGCGTCTCGTCACCTACCTCGACGACGCCGAGCAGGCCGCCGAGCGCGGGTTCGACTCCGCCCTCGCCGAGAACGCGGCGCTCGCCGCCGGCTACTGGGCGATCCTCGCCCCGACCTACGAGGAGCAGCGGAGCGCGCCGGAGCGCAAGGCCGAGGACGCCAATTTCGCCGCGCTCGCGTCGGCGGCCGCGGCCACCGACCGACGCCGCTTCTCCGCCTCGCGCGAGCGGGCGCTGGGCGCGCTCAGCGGCTTCACCGCCGCACCCTTCACCCCCGAGGAGCAGGTGCGGCGCGCCAACCAGCTGACGCGGTTCCTCGACCTGATCCCGATCGAGTACGACCACGGCACCGACGACGGCCAGGTCACGATCCCGTTCGAGATCCAGGAGTCGATCGCCTTCACCGAGGGAGCCCGGTCGGCGTTCAACGACCTCCAGTCCGTGCTTCAGGAGCGCGACCCCGCCGGCGTGCAGACCGTGCTGGCCGCGTTCGACGAGCTCGATCGCATCAACGCCGACGCCAACGAGGGCCGCGAGGTGGCTCCGCTTGAGGACGTCGAGGGCCTGCACGAGGAGGCGAGCGAGGCGCTCGACTCGATGGTCCCGGAGGAGTGGAACGAGAGCGACACCGAGGCCGACTTCGACCTGGCGGCGATCAGCCTGGACCAGATGGAGGCCGCGGTCAACGCCGGCGAGCGCGAGCAGGCCGAGCAGGCCCGGCTCAGCGCCTACGCGTTCTTCGAGTTCGGCCCCGAGCGCTTCCTCAACAGCCTCGACCCCCAGCTGGTGGCCGAGGTCGAGGGATTGATCTGGTACGGCGCCCGCGACCGGCAGGGACTGGCCGAGCTGATCGCCAACGACGGCTCCGCGCGCGAGATCCGCGAGACCCGCCTGGTCTTGGACGAGGCGTTGGAGGAGGCCCGCGACCTCACCGGCGAGGGCGCCAGCGGCATCACCGTGATCACGAACGCCGCGCTGATCGTCTTCCGCGAGGGCCTCGAGGCCATCCTCATCATCGCCGCGATCATGGCGAGCATGGTCGGTGGGAACCGGCGGCTGCGGAAGCCGATCGCCCGCGGGGCATTGCTGGCGCTGCCGGCGAGCGCGCTGCTCTTCGTCGTCTCGATCCTGCTCCTCGACCAGCTCTCGGAGTACGGCGAGAAGCTCGAGGCGATCGTGGGGTTGGTCGCGATCGGGGTGCTGTTACTCGTGCTCAACTGGTTCTTCCACCGTGTGTACTGGACCGAGTGGATCGCCGGGCACCGCAAGCGCGGAAAGGCGCTGGCGGGCGCGGCGGCGGGCGGCGCGGTCGCGGGGGCGACCGTGCTCGGCCTCTACGTCCTGGGCTTCACCAGCGTCTTCCGCGAGGGCTTCGAGACCGTGCTCTTCCTCCAGGCCCTGCAGCTCGAGGCGGGGACGGGGATCGTGCTGGCCGGCGTCAGCCTCGGGCTGGTGATGGTCGCCGCCGTCGGCTTCCTCACCTTCAAGCTCGAGCAGCGCCTGCCCTACAAGCGCATGCTGATCGTGACCGGGGTCCTGATCGCCCTCGTGCTGGTGGTCCTGGTCGGAAACACCGCGCGCACGCTGCAGGGCGTCGGATGGCTCTCGATCACCCCGATCGACGTCGAGTTCCCGCTGTGGATGGGCACCTGGCTCGGCGTCTTCCCGACCTGGGAGACGATCGGGGCCCAGGTCGCCGCGCTCGCCTTCGTGGTCGGCAGCTACTTCCTGGCGGAGTGGGTGCGCAAGCGCCAGGTTCGCAAGGCGGTCGAGGGGCTGGAGGAGGCGGCGACCGCCGAGGACGCGGAGGCCGCGCATGCCAACGGCCACGAGAACGGGAACAGGGCCGCCGACGGGATCGACCGCGGCAAGACCCCCCAGCGCCTCGACCCGCCCCGCGAGCCGGCGTCCCGGCGCTAGCCAAGAACGACCGGAAGCTCGGTACCGCCGCCGTCGCGCTCGGCGAGCTCGCGGCGGATCTTCGTGGGGAGCATGAAGCGGACGTCCTCCTCGACGGTCTTCAGCTCCGCGACGCTCTCGGCGCCGCGCTGCTTGAAGAACTCCACCAGCTCCTCGACCAGTTCCTCCGGCGCACTGGCGCCCGAGGTGATGCCGACCGTCTCGACCCCGTCCAGCCACTCCTCCTGGACCTGGTGGGCGAAGTCGATCAGGTGGGAGGCGACGCCGTGCTCGCGCGCCACCTCGACCAGGCGCACCGAATTCGACGAGTTGGTCGAGCCGATCACCAGGATCAGGTCGCACTCGCCCGCCAGCTCCTTGACCGCCTGCTGGCGGTTGGTGGTGGCGTAACAGATGTCGTCGGTCTTGGGTCCCGTGATGCTGGGGAACTTTCGCTTGAGGGCGTCGATGATCGCGGTCGTCTCGTCGACCGAGAGCGTGGTCTGGGTGATGTAGGCGACGCGGTCGGGGTCGTCTACCTCGAGCTTCTCGACGTCCTCCTCGGTCTCGACCAGGACGATCGAGTCCGGCGCCTCCCCGGTCGTGCCCTCGACCTCCTCGTGGCCGTCGTGGCCGACCAGGACGATCGTGTAGCCCTCCTGGGCGAACTTGCGGGCCTCGACGTGGACCTTGGTGACGAGCGGACAGGTCGCGTCGATGGTCCGCAGCTGCCGCTTGGCGGCGTTCTCGTGGACGCTCGGCGCGACGCCGTGGGCCGAGAACACGACCAGCTCGCCCTCGGGCACCTCCGTCTCCTGATCGACGAAGATCGCGCCTCGCTTGGTCAGCTCCTCGACCACGTGCTTGTTGTGGACGATCTCCTTGCGCACGTAGACCGGGGAGCCGTGCAGGTCGAGGGCGTGCTCGACCGTCTCCACGGCGCGATCGACCCCCGCGCAATAGCCGCGCGGCGCCGCCAGCAGGACCCTCTTGGGCCCCTCGCCCGTTGTCGCAGCGGAGGTCACTTGCCCGCACAGGGTAGCCCGCCCGACTGGCCGGCCACGGGCAGTCACGCCGCCCTGGGCGTCAATACCCTGGCCCCGATGACCGGTCCCCTGGGCTCCGGCTCGCGTGTCGGCGAATACGTGATCGAGGCCGAGATCGGCCGCGGCGGCATGGGCGTGGTCTATCGCGCGCGCCACGTGCGGCTGGAGCGGCTGGTGGCGCTCAAGGTGATCGCCCCGAACCTCGCTCAGGACGCGACCTTCCGCAGCCGCTTCGACCGTGAATCGCGCCTGGCGGCCTCGATCGAGCACCCCAACGCGGTGCCCGTCTACGAGGCCGGCGAGGACGACGATGTGGTCTTCATCGCGATGCGGCTGATCGAGGGGACCGACCTGCGCGCGCTGCTGCGCAAGGAGTCGTGGCTCGAGGCCGAGCGGGCCGCCACCCTGATCGACCAGGTCGCCGGCGCCCTCGACGCGGCGCACGCCCGGGGGCTGGTCCATCGCGACGTCAAACCCGCGAACGTGTTGATCGGCCAAGCCGGCGGGCGGGAGTGGGCGTACCTGACCGACTTCGGGCTGACCAAGCGGGCGGCCGACTCGACCGAGCTGACCGAGAGCGGCAAGTGGATGGGCACCGCCGACTACGCCTCGCCCGAGCAGATCCAGGGCAAGGAGCTGGACGCCCGCAGCGACGTCTACTCGCTCGGCTGCGTGTTCTACGAGGCCCTGACAGGGCGCATCCCGTTCGAGCGCGACGAGCCCGTCGCCAAGCTCTACGCGCACGTCAACGACCCGCCGCCGTCCGTGAGCGAGGTGCTGCCCGCACCCGCCCCCTCCCTGGACGCGGTGATCCAGCGCGCGCTGGCGAAGAAGCCCTCGGACCGCTTCCCCTCCGCCGGGGACCTGGGCCGCGCGGCCCTGGCGGCCAGCGGCGGCGACCAGCCGACGCTGCCCGAGCGCTCGGTCGCCCGCGGCGAGGCGGCGCCGGAGTCCCAGACCGGGGCCCTGGCGGCCATCACCCGCCCCGTCTCGGCGCTGACGAGGGGGCTCGGCCGCGAGGCCGCGGAGCGCCCGGGATGGGTGCTGCCGGTGGCCTCGATCGCGACGCTCGCGCTGCTGGCGGTGATCGTCTGGGCCGCGTTCTCGGTCTTCGGAGGCGAGGACGAGGGCGCTCCCGAGGTGATCGGGACGACGGAGGTCGGCGAGCGGCCCCTCAGCGTCAGCATCGGCCACGGCTTCGCCTGGGTCACGAACGAGAACGACGGCACGGTCAGCCGCATCGACGCCGAGACGGGAGAGGTGGTCGGCGAGCCGATCCTGGTCGGCGAGGAGCCCTCCAACATCAGGGTCGGCGAGGGATCGGTCTGGGTGGCCAACGCGGGCAGCAACACCGTCTCGCGCATCGGCGTCAAGTCCTTCGAAACCGAGCAGACGATCCGGGTCGGGAACCGCCCGACGGGCGTGCGGGTCGGCGCGGGCTCGGTGTGGATCGCGAATACGAACGACGGGACCGTCTCGCGCATCAACCCCGACAACGGGGAGGTGCTGAGCACGACGCGCGTCGGGAACAGCCCCGCGGGCGTCGCGGTCGGCGATGACGTCGTCTGGGTCGCGAACTCCGGTGACGGCAACGTCTCCCGCCTCTCGGCGAAGTCGGGTGAGGTCGTCGGGGATCCGATCGAGGTCGGGGCGCAGCCGCGAGGAATCACGATCAGCGATGAATCCGTCTGGGTCAGCAACTCCATCGACGACACCGTCTCGCGCATCACGGAGGCCGGCCTCGGCATCGACGCCACGATCCCTGTGGGCGACCAGCCGGCGCAGGTCAGCTCGCAGAGCGGGTTCATCTGGATCGCCAACCAGGGCCAGTTCCAGGGCGAGGGGACCGTCTCCCAGATCGACCCCGAGACGAACGAGACCGTGGGTGAGGAGATCGTCGTGGGCTCCGAGCCCCGCGGGATCGCCGGGGGCGACGGGCTGGTCTGGGTCGTCAATTCGGCCGACGGCACCGTCAGCCGCATCGAACCCTGAGCGAGACCCCGCCCGCCGTTACATTGGCGCCGTGGCAGCCGACCCCAGCTCACCCCGCGTATGGATCGCCGAGGGCGGCGGCGCGGGCAGCCCGGTTGCCTTGGCGGAGGGCAGGACCGTGTTCGGCCGAGCCGACGGCTGCGAGGTGACGCTGGCGGACGAGGCGGTCTCGACCGACCACCTGGAGATCTCGGTGCGCGGAGGCTCGCTGCTCGCGACCGACCTCGACAGCCGCAACGGCACCAGGCTGAACGGCGAGCCGCTGGACCGTCCCCGCAGGCTGCGCGACGGGGACGTGCTCCAGGTCGGCCCCTACAGGATCGAGGTCGCGCTGCCGCCACAGATCCGCCACGAGTCCACCGTGACCACGGCCAGCGACACGGTCAAGCTGACCGATGACGAGCGCGAGGTGGCGCGGGCCCTGGCGGCGCCCTACCGCGACCCCGCGGTCAAGGCCGGCCGTCCCGCGACCCGCGCCGAGGTCGCCGAGGCGCTGGCGATCAGCGAGCGCACCGTCCAGCGGCGCCTCGACACCCTCGCCTTCAAGCTCAAGATCGACCCCGACGCCAAGCGCGAGCGGCCACGCCTGATCGCCGAGCGCGTGCTGGAGCTGGGGCTCGACCGGTAGCGGAACGGCCGGACCCTGATCGGCCGATCATCCCCTAGCGCCCCTCGGCACGAAACCGTTGCAGCGGCCTCACATCGCGCGCTAGGGTTGAGCCGTATGCCCCAAGGACACCTGGACCGCCTCTCCTCGATCGACGCCTCGTTCCTGAACAACGAGAGCTCGGACTCCCACATGCACGTGGGCGCGGTGATGATCTTCGAGGGACCGCCGCCGCTCTACACCGACTTCCTCGAGCACGTGCGCAGCCGCATGCACCTGGTGCCGCGCTTCCGCCAGAAGCTGGCCTTCCCCCCCGCCCAGCTGGGCCGGCCGTTCTGGGTGGACGACCCCACCTTCAACCTCGCCTACCACGTGCGCCACTCGGCGCTGCCCGCCCCCGGCTCCGAGGAGCAGCTGCGCAACATCGCGGGGCGGATCTTCGCGCAGGCGCTGGACCGCTCCAAGCCGCTCTGGGAGTTCTGGCTGGTGCAGGGACTCGAGAAAAACCGCTTTGCGCTCATCAACAAGACCCACCACGCGCTGGTCGACGGGGTCGCGGGCGTCGACATCGCCACGGTCCTCTTCGACCTGAAGCCGGTGCCCGAGCAGAACGAGCCCGAGCACCGCTGGGTGCCGAGCCCGGCCCCGTCGGGGACCCATGCTGGCCGCGCAGGGAATCCGCGAGCTGACCGAGACGCCGTTCCGGCTGGCGCCGCCGGGCGCTGCGCGCGGCGATGGATCCGGTGTCGACCGCCCGCAAGGCCGCCGACGCGGTCGAGGCCCTGGGCGAGGTGGCATGGAACTTCACCGACCCGGCGCCCGACGTGCCGCTGAACGTCGAGATCGGCTCGCATCGCCGCTTCAGCTGGACCCGCTCGAGCCTTGAGGACTTCAAGCGGATCAAGGACGCGCTCGGCGGCACCGTCAACGACGTGGTGCTGACGGTCGTCAGCGGCGCGATGCGCAACTGGCTGCGCGGGCGCGGCATCCGGGTCGAGGGCCTGGAGCTGCGCGCCCTCGTGCCGGTGTCGATCCGCACCGAGGACGAGCAGGGGCACCTCGGCAACAGGATCGCCGCGATGCGCGGCCCGCTCCCCGTCTACGTCGAGGACCCGGTCAAGCGACTGCAGATCGTGGGCTCCGCCATGGACGACCTCAAGGACTCCAAGCAGGCCCTGGGGGCCGAGGTGATCTCGCGCTTCAACGACTTCGCGCCGCCGACGCTGCTGGCCCAGGCGGGCCGGATCAACTTCTCGACCCGCCTCTTCAACCTGATCGTCACCAACGTCCCGGGGCCGCAGCTGCCGCTCTACGTGCTGGGCAGGGAGCTCCAGGACGTCTTCCCGGTCGCCTTCCTGCCCGAGCACCACGCGTTGGCGATCGCGATCATGAGCTACAACGGCGGCATCAACTTCGGCCTGCTCGCCGACTACGACTCGATGGAGGACGTGGAGCTGCTGGCCGACGGGCTCAGCGAGGCGCTGGCCGAGCTGCTCGAGGCGGCCGCGACGGTTGAGGCCCGCTTCGAGTCCGACCTGGCCGCCGGCGCGGACCTGCCGGGCTAGCCGGGTAAATTCCTTCCAAGACCAGCGGGAACTTTCCGCCTAGGCTGCGGTCATGGACGGTGAACTGAGTTTCTTCGAGTTGGGAGTTGACGACCCCGGCCGGGCGAGAAGGTTCTACGGCGGCCTGTTCGGGTGGGAGTTCGTCGACGAGGGCCGGGGCGCGACGATCGAGACGCCCAACGTCCCCGGCGGCGTCCACGGCGGCGACCCCGGCGCAAACCCCTACCTGTTCTTCCGAGTGGATGATCTGGACGCGGCCGTCGCCCAGGTGCGTGAGCTCGGCGGCGAGCTGGGCGACTACGCCAGCGCGGACGAAGAAACGGCGGACACCCTTGCGCGCTTCGGGCGTTTCGTCACCTGCAAGGACGACCAGGGATCGGCGTTCGGCCTGCACGAGCCGCCGCGCTAGCCTCCGTTTGAGATGGCCGTCGAGGCCCCGACCAAGCTGCGGGTGGTCCGCCATCAATCCGAGCACGACCGCTGGGAGATGGTCTTCGGAGACCCGGATCCCAGCCTGCGCCCCTTCGTCGTCCACTACTGCGGCTACGACGAGGAGACGACCAGCTTCACCCGCCGGCTGGAGGCTCCGGGCCTGAAGGCTCCGCTGATCTTCAACTTCGGCCCGCCGATCCGCGTTTCGGTTTCGGCGACCGGGGCCGAGTGGCAGTGGCAACCGGAGGGCTTCGTCGCCGGACTGGACGACACCCACGCGCTGGTCGAGTCGAGCGGCGTCCAGAGCGGCCTCGAGGTCTACCTGACGCCCGTCGGGGCCCGCATGGTCACGGGGGTGCGCATGAACCACCTGCGGGGACGAGTGGTCTCGCTCGACGAGCTCTTCGGCCCGCTCGGAACGCTGGTTCGCGAGGAGCTGCTCGAAGCGCAGGAATGGGAGCAGCGATTCGCGATCGTCGACCGCTTCCTGATCGGCCGCATCGCGGACGCCGCGCTGCCCCCTCCCACCCTGGACTGGGCGCTGTCCAGGCTGCACGAAACCCGCGGGGCCGTCGAGATCGGCCGCCTGACCGAGGAGATCGGATGCAGCAGGCGCTACCTGATCCAGCTGTTCAACGACCAAGTGGGGCTTCCCCCGAAGCTGGTTGCGCGCATCCTCCGCTTCGAGCGCGCCGAGGAGCTCGCCAACGGGGGCGGCGGCGGCTGGGCCGAGATCGCCCAGCGCTGCGGCTACTACGACCAGGCCCACATGATCCGGGACTTCCAGCAGTTCACCGGGCACTCACCGGACGCGTTCCGGGCCCTGAAGCTGCCGGATGCAGGCGGAACCGTCGGTGACTGACGAGGTCATCTTCCTGCCGCCGGGCGGCGGCCGTTCCTACCAGGCGGGGCCGATGCGAGCCATCTTCAAGGCCGACGGCGCGGAGACCGGCGACCGCTACTGCGTCTCGGAGTGGTGGCTTGAGGCGGGTGACTCGGGCCCTGGCCCTCACTCCCACGATGAGAACGACGAGCTCTTCTACGTGCTCGCGGGCACGATGAGCTTCCTCGTCGGGGAGGAGTGGATCGACGCCCCCTCCGGGTCCTTCCTGCGCATCCCGTCCGGCGTCACGCACGACTTCGAGAACCGCGGTTCCGAGCGCGCCGGGGCGCTCAACGTCTTCATCCCCGGCGGCTTCGAGACGATGATGCCGGCGATCGTCGGCTACTTCGAGCGAGGGGCCTAGGTCTTGAGCTTCGCGTCCGGCTGCTGTGGAGCCGCCTCGTGGTTTCCGGCGTTGTCCACGGCCACCGAGTAGAAGCGGTAGCGGTGGCCCGCCTTGAGGCGGATCAGGATCGACTTCCTGCGGGTCTTTCGCAGGCGCTTGTAGGGGCGTCCGTCGACCGAGGCGAAGACGGTGACCGACTTCAGGCCCGCGCGCGGCAGTTCCTCCGAGCATGATTCGTCGAAGCGCTTCAGCCGCAGTTTCGCCCTGGTGCCGCCCTTCCGGGCCGCCGCGGTGGCTTCACCCGCTCGGCGGACGCTGCGCACACGCGAGCCCGGCGGGTCCAGGTCGCGGTCGAGCGCCGCTCCCAGCGCGACGTCGGCGTTGATCACGCCCCAGCCGATCCCGCCGGCGTAGTCGCCGCAGTTGCTCGCGGTCAGCTTCATCAGGCGGACCACCTTCGCGGCCGGCATCCCCGGGCGCTCGGCGCGGATCAGCGCGATCAGGCCGGCGACCTGCGGGGCGGCCATCGAGGTCCCCGCCAGGTAAGCGAAGCGGTCGTCCCCGAACAGGCTCGTCCGCACCGGCGCCGGCGGGTTGCGGTTCTCGTACTCGGTGTCCAGGCTGGGCTCGGGGACCGCCGGCGGCCAGGTGGAGAGGATTCCCTGTTGGCCGCCGCTGACCGCATCGCTGGCGGAGCCGAGGGCGGCGAGCGAGATCCCGCTGGTGCTCTGGGCGAACGCCGAGCGGGCTCCCGAGTACTTGGCCGAAGTCACGACCAGTCCCCTGCCGGCGTCGATGTTGGGCCCGCTGCCCTCCGGCTGCACGTGCTGGGCCGGATAGTTGTTGCCTGCCGATGGCGTGGGCTCGTTGGCACCCGAGGCGACCGGGATCGAGTCGCGCTCCCAGGCGTAGTCCAGCGCGTCCTTCAGCTCCGCGTCGGGGCCGCCCCCTCCGAAGCTCATGTTGATCGCGTCGCTGCCGTGGTCGGCCGCGGCGTAGATCGCGTTGATGATCGACGTATAGGTGAGGTCGCTCTTGATCGCGTACAGCGAGCAGTCGAACCCCGCCGAGGCGAGGCCGTAGCCGCTGTCGGAGTCGGCGCAGGCGAGCCCCGCGACGTGAGTCCCGTGACCGCTGTAGTCGCTGACGTCGCCGGGCGCGCAGACGACCGCGACGCAGTCGAGCGTGCCCGAGATGCGGCCCGCCAGGTCCGGGTGCGCCGCATACACGCCCTCGTCGATCACGGCGACCTCCCCGCTTTGGCCCCGCCCCAGCTCCCAGGCGCGCGGGAAGGACTGAAAGGCCAGGTGCCACTGCGCGAAGTCGTCGAGGGGAGCGTTCGGGTCGTGATGGAGGAAGGCCGGGTCGTTTGGGTTGAGCCTGAGCTCGGCGCGCTGCTCGGCGCTGACCCTCTCCACCCCGGGGTCCGAGGCCAGAGCTCTGGCGCAGCTCGGCCACCGACTTCCCGTGGAGCTCGATCGCCAGGAAGCCGCCGGCATCCGAGCGGCCGCCGACGTCGAGGCCGTTGCGCTCGGCGACCGCGCCCAGCAGCGCGCGCGAGCGCGACCGGCGCTCTGCACGCCTGGCGCCCGCGGCGCGCGAGTCTCCCGTCGGCGGCTCGGGGACCCGGACGCTGATCAGGGCCCGTCCCGTCACGGTCACGTCCGCCCGCGGGGCGCTCGAAGCGGCGGTCCCCTGGGCGGCGATCACGGCGGCGGCCATCCCGGCCGCGGCCACAAACGCGGTCTTGATCCGCGCGCGCCTCATCTCGCTCACCGGAACAACTGTAGGCGGCGCTCGGAGCGGCCACGCAGGCTCCTGCCCCTAACCTGACCGCCCGCCATGCCCCTCAGCGTCCAGATAGGCCTGCTGCTCGCGGTCGCCACCGCGCTCTGCTCGATCGTCGGCTTCCTCTACAAGCACCGCGGCGCCGTCGAGCGCCCGGACGTGGACTGGCGGCGCCCCCTCTGGAGCGCGGTGATGCTGTTCGGCTCGCGCTGGTACACGCTCGGGGTCCTGATCGCGCTTGCCGGCTGGGGAACGCACGTCGGAGCGCTGGCGCTCGCCCCCATCTCCCTGGTCCAGGCGACCATCGCGGGCGGCCTGGTGCTGCTGACCGTCGTTGCCGACCGCTTCTTCGCCCACTACGTCAGCCGCCGCGAGTGGATCGGGGTCGCCCTGGCCGCCGCCGGCCTCGCCTTCCTCGCGGCGACGTTGGACGGCGGGGCCGACGAGGCGCACTCGGACTACGAGTCGGCCACCCTGGCCGTGTTCGTGGCGGCCGTGACCGCGGCGGGAATCGCGACGGCCGTGGCCGGGCGCTCGGGGCCGCGGGCCGGCGTCCTCTTCGCCGCCTCGGCCGGTCTGCTCTGGGCCGCCTCGGACACGACCATCAAGGCGCTCAGCGACGGCCTCGGGGAGGACAGCTTCGCGGCGATCGTGTTCAGCCCGATGGCCCTGGTGATCCTGCTGCTCTCCCTGGCCGGGCTGCTGGTCTCGGCCCGCAGCCTTCAGATCGGCCCGGTCGTGCCCGTGATCGCGGTCACCAGCGTCGCCGCCAACGCGCTCACGATCGCCGCCGGCCCCATCGTCTTCGAGGAGCCGCTGCCGGACGACACCCTCGCCCTGGTCGTGCGCATCCTCGCCTTCGCCCTGGTGATCTGCGCGGCGGCGCTCACCCCCCCGCCGCTGCGGGCCGAGGCGCGCCTGCCCTAGCGAGCCTGCCCAGCCCGCGTCACGCGTGGGCAATGTCGAGAATCCCCTTCTCTCCCTGGGCGACTCGGGAGTATCTTTGCGCCGCGCCCCCGCAGATGCGAGAGAGGGCCGATTCGAGTGGGCGTGGTCGGCCCCCGGATTGAGGAGTGGTGGAGATGGAGCATTCCAGGTGGCGTCCCTCGCCGGGGACGATCTTCGGCCTGCTGGCGCTGGTGGTAGCCGTCGCGGGCACGGCCATCGCCGGTCCGCTGGCGACGACGAGCGTCCTCAACAAGAAGGAGAAGAAACAGGTCAAGAACATCGCCAAGAGCCAGATCAACAAGCTCGCCCCGAGACTGTCGGTGGCGAGCGCGAACACGGCAGCGAACGCCAGCGCGCTCCAGGGGCAGCCGGCGAGCGCCTTCGCCTCCTCGCAGAGCGAGCCCTACCACGAGGTCGGTGCCCCCGGCGAGCCCGGCTTCCAGAACGGCTGGGCCAACTTCGACGCCGTGAACTTCACCACCGCAGGGTTCTACAAGGACCCCTTGGGCGTCGTTCATCTCAAGGGCACTCTCGTCAACGCCGCCGACAATTCGATCGCCTTCCAGCTTCCTCCGGGCTACCGCCCGTCGAAGCAGCTCCTCATGCCGATGGGGAGCGAAGCCCCAAACCCCTTCGGATTCCCGGCCGCAGCCAAACTGGAGGTCGAGAGCGATGGCGAGGTGCGTCCAGATTGTGATGGAGCCGGGTGCGCCTCGGCGGGCATCGACGGGCTCGCATTCAGGGTTCCATAGGTCGGAGGCCGCGCCCCCGCGCGGCCCGTTTCTGAGCGGGCAATTCCGGCCTGGCACCGTCCCCTACGCCGCGGGATACTGCGTGGGCGATGTCGGAGGAGAACATCGAGCGCCTGAAGGCCGGACTCGCGGCGCTTAACCGGCAAGATCGCGAGGCCTATCTCGCGCTCGTTGATCTCGACGCCGAGTGGCACGTCACCGGTCAGGTCGTGGATCAGCAGGGGGTCTACCGAGGGCGTGAGGCGATCTGGGACTACCTGACGTCGTTCACAGATCAGTTCGACGAAGTTCAAATCGAGATGGAGGACGCCATAGATGCGGGGGAAAGCGTCGTCGTCATGGGCCGCATCCGGGGGCGCGGGAAGGCGAGTGGGGCCGTCGTCGAGTTGCGGCTTGCGACCGTGTTCACGCTCCGGAACGGACTGCTCGTGCGGGCTGAGAACTTTGCGGAGATGGACGAGGCCCTCGAAGCCGCCGGGCTTGAGGAGTAGGCGATGTCGGAGGAGAACGTGGAGATCGTGCGGTCCGCAATGGAGGCCTGGAACCGACGCGATTGGGACGAGACGCTGATGTACGCCACGCCGGACCTTGTGCTCGACAACTCGAGGAACGCTGGCGAGTGGCGCGGGGTCCATCACGGGCCAGATCAGGTCAAGCGTGCGTTCCAGATGCTCACCGAGTCCTGGAAGAGCGTGCACATCGAGATCAGCGAGTTCATCGAAGCCGAGGAGGGGGTGCTCGTCACACGCCAGAAGAGCCGCTTTGTTGGTCGCGACGGCCTCGAGCTGCCGGGTCCCACCCGGTCCGGTTGGCTGTGGAAGCTCCGCGCTGGAAGGATCGTCTACATCGCCACATACAACGACCTCGAGGAGGCCCTCGAAGCCGCCGGGCTTGGGGAGTAGGACGATGTCGCAGGAGCATCTCGACTTGCTGCGGCGCGGCTTCGAACACGTCGAAAGAACTCGAGAGTTCTTGCCTGAGGTGGCCCACCCGGACCTCGTCTGGGACACGACCACGTTTGGGGGCGGAGTGAATCCGGCGACATGCGTCGGGGTCGATGAAGCCAACAAGTGGCTCGCGGAATGGCTGGAGGGCTTCGAAGACTGGTCGATCGATGTCGAGGAGGTCTTCGACGCCGGGGATCGGGTGGTCACAATCGTCCGCCAAGCCGCTAGCGCCAAGCACCGCGGCCCGGAAGTGGAGATGCGCTTCGCTCAGGTCTGGACGTTTCGGAATGGCCTCATAGCGCGAATGGAGATGTACGCGGACCGAGACGCCGCCCTCAAGGCCGCAGGGCTTCAGGAGTAGGCGATGTCGCAGGAGAACGTCACTGTCATCCGAGAGGCTCACGAAGCGTTCGAGCGGGGAGACCGCGAGGGAGCCTTCAAACTCGCCGACCCGGATGTGACCGCTCACCGAGTCGCTCCCCTGCCTGACCCTGAGACCTTTCACGGGATCGAGGGGCTTCACCGGCTTGTTGACGGATGGACCTCCGATTTCGACACGTTCGAGATGAGCGGCGAGGAGTTCATCGACCGAGGGGATCGCGTCATCGTGCGCGTCAGGCAGACGGCCACAGGCCATGGAAGCGGGGCTCCGGTGGAAGGCGAGTTCTGGTTCGTCTACACGGTGGTTGACGGCAAGTGGAGCAGGCTGGAGATGTTCAACGGAAGAGACCAAGCGATTGAGGCAGCCGGGCTGCGGGGGTAGGTGATGTCGGAGGAGAACGTGGAGGTCGTGCGTGCGCAGATCGACGCTTACAACCGTGGTGACTACGACGCCGCACTCGCCCTCTTGGACGAGGAGGTGGAATGGCACGTTCCTGAGGTGGCGGCTCTCGATGCCCCGGCGTCCGGACTCGTTCAAGGACGAACCCGGGTAGCCGAGCAATTCGCCCGATGGTTGGAGGCATGGGAGAGCCACGCCTTTCAGGTGACGGACGCTCTCAGCCAGGGAGATGACGTGTTCATCGCCGGGCTCCAGGTTGGGCGTGGCCGACACAGCGGCCTCGATATCCGGGTTCCGACCTTCCACGTGTTCACCGTCCGCGACCAGAAGATCGTCGCCATGCGGGCATTCACCGAGCGAGCCGACGCCCTCGAAGCCGCCGGGCTGCGGGAGTAGGCGATGTCGGAGGAAAACGTGGAGTTGGTGCGGCGGGCCTTCGATGCGTTCAATCGGAGGGGCGCGATCACCCCCGCGCGCGCGGCGCGCCGAGAAACTAACCGCCTGGCTCGTCCCGTCGACGGCGTTGGTACTTCTCGATCTCCCGACGCTCCCAATCGACGCCGAAGAGTCCACCGATCCCAAGCAGGACGATTCCGGCGATGGCCACGCCGATCCCCGTACCGAGCATGGGCCAGTAGAACCAGATGGAACTGCTGTCATCGAGCATGTCGATCGCGAACCACATCAGGCTGAGCGCGATCCAGACACCCAGAACGGTGTAGAAGATCCGCTTCCGGCGAACGTATCGCCGAGCCTCGTCCAAGGACTCGTTCACGGGCCGAGCCTCTCCAGGGAGCGCCTGCTCGCACGGCGCTCTGAGCCGAAGCGGGCCGGGCGTCCATTCCGTGGGTGCGCGTCCCGGCGCCGCAAGTGAGCTAGGCGGCTGCGCAGCAGCTCCATGATCTCCTCGGTGCGCGCGAACGGGTCGGCGACTGCCGCACCAGTGGTCAGCGAGATCACCGCCCTCAGCCGGCCCTGGCTCTCGGCGCCGAGCAGCTCCCCCTCGGGAACGGGGCGCGAGTCCCGCTGAGCCAGGCGGACGACCTCATCCCTGTCCTCGTCGCCGAGGCGGCGGATCGTGATTGCCTGTTCGTCCTCGCTCGAGCTCATCGCTCTACTCGGCCTCGACCGCGATCCGCCCAGCGGGGGATTCGCGCGTCGGCCGGGCCAGCGCCGAGGGCCACCAGACCCGGTCGCCGATGTCGAGCACCAGAGCGGGCACGAGCAGGGACCGCACCAGGAAGGTGTCGATCAGGACCCCGACCGCGATCACGAATCCGATCTCGGTGAGGAAGACCAGCGGCAGCACCGCGAGGGTGGAGAAGGTGCCGGCCAGGACCAACCCCGCCGAGGTGATTACGGCGCCGGTCACGGCCAGGCCCCGAATGGTGCCGTCGCGGGTGCCGTACTTGAGGGCCTCCTCGCGCACCCGGGCCATCAGGAAGATGTTGTAGTCGATGCCGAGCGCCACCAGGAAGATGAACGCGAACAGCGGCAGGTCGGGACTCATGCCCGGGAAGTCGAAGACGTGTTCGAAGAAGAAGGCCCCGATCCCGAGCGCCGCCAGGTAGGAGACGATGACGCTGCCGATCAGGACCAGCGGCGCCGTGATCGCGCGCAGCAGGGCGGCGAGGATGAGGAAGACGACGACCAGGGCAATCGGCACGATCAGCCGGTTGTCACGGGCCGCCGACTGGCGCAGGTCGTACTCCTCGGCGGTCGGCCCGCCGACGAGCACATCATCGCCCGCGACCGCACCTGCCGCGTCGCGGATCCCGGGGATCAAGTCGAACGCGGCCGTGCTGTAGGGGTCCTCGTCCAGTGTCGCCTCGAGCTTGACGCCAGCCGGACCCCGCTCAACCGTGGGTGAGACCTGAGCGACCCCGGGCGCGTCCGCGACCGCGGTTCGCACCGCGTCCACCTTCGCCGGGACGGTGACGATTACGTTGGTCGGGGCGTTCGAGCCCGCCGGGAATCCGGCCTCGAGCAGCTCCTGGCCCTGGACCGAGTCGACGTCGTTGCGGAACATATTGCCGGTCGTGAGGTCGCTGTTAAGGAAGGCGAGCCCGCCGATCAGCACAACGAGTACCGCGGTGGTGCCGACCCAGACGCGCCGGGGCCCCCGCGCGACCCACTCGGCGACTCGGCGCCACCTCCCGTGGGTCTCGTCGGCGCCCTCGCTGCCGAAGCGCGGGACGTAGGGCCAGAAGGCCCTGCGGCCGAACACGGTCAGCAGCGCCGGCAGGATCGTCAGCATTGAGACCATCGCGATCGCGATGCCGAGCGCCCCAATCGGCCCGAGGCCGGCGGTGCCGGTGACCTCGGCAAGCGTCAGGGTCAGCAGCGCCGCCATCACCGTCGCGCCCGAGGCGAGGATCACCGGGCTCGTCCTGCGCAATGTGGCGCGGATCGCGTCGTGCTTGTCCTCGTGGTGGCGCAGTTCCTCGCGGTAGCGCGAGACCATCAGCAGCGCGTAGTCGGTCCCCGCACCGAACACGAGCACTGGCAGGATGCCGCCCGACTGGCCGGTGACGGTGACGCCCGCCTCGGCCAGCAGGTAGCCGAGTCCGCGCGTCGTCACCTCGGCCAGCAGCACCGAGAAGAACGGGATCATCCAGAAGATCGGGCTGCGGTAGATGACGATCAGCAGCACCAGGACCAGCGCCGCCGTCGCGTAGAGCAGGGTGCCGTTGATGTCGTTGAAGACCTCGACCGCATCGGCCGCGAACCCCGCCGGACCGGTTACCTCGGCTTCCAGCCCGCTCGGCAGCGAGTCAAGCTCCGCCTTGATCTCCTCGGGGGTGTCGGTGAGCAGATCCTCGACCTCGCCCGACGCTCCCTCGGGCACGGTGATCGGCGTGGTCAGCAGCGCGGTGCTGCCGTCGCCGTGAGATCAGCGGCGGGCCCGTCTCGGCGACAGTGTCGGCCCGCTCGGCGTTGATCTGGGTGCGGACCCGGTCGTTGATCGCCGCGCGCGTGCCCTCGATCGCGGCCAGGTCATCGGCGTTCAGCCCGCCATCGCGGTAGAAGACCGTGATCGCATCGGCCTGGTCGTCTGAGGGAAAGCCGTCGAGCTCGTCGAGCGCCTTCACCGACTCCGCGTCCGCCGGCAGGTAGTCGGCGGGATCGTTCTCCTGAGCGTCCTCGAACTTGGCCGACAGCGGTCCGATCGCGAACAGGACGACGAGCCAGACGGCGATCACCGCGAACTTGGTGCGACGGCCACCTGGAAGCTGGGCCAGCGACCCGAGCATGGTGCGAAGTCGTTTCACCGCGGTTCCCCTCCCTCAGGGAATCGGTATCGCAGACGCAGGACCCCGGAATCGAAGGTTTCCGATTCGGCGAGCCACATGCCCTTCGGTTCAGTTCCGTACTCGAACAGGTGCTTGCCGCGGCCCACGACGATGGGATGAACCATCAGCCGCAGCTCATCGACGATCTCCGCTTCGAGCAGGGAGCGAACCAGGGTGCCGCTCCCGGTGATCGAGATATCGCCGCCGCTCTGCCGCTTGAGCTCGGTCAGGGCCTCCCCCACGTCGCCCTCGATCACACTCGCATTCGCCCAGTCCAGCCCGTCAAGCGTCTTCGACGCGACCAGCTTCGGCGTCCCGTTGATGTGATCGGCGAGCCCGCCATCGCTCGGTTGATGCGGCCAGTACGCGGCCCACTCCTCATAGGTGCGCCTCCCAAGCACGATCGTGTCGGCCGTCATGTCGGCCCGGACCGCTTCCATCAGGGCATCGTCGACATATGGGAAGTGCCAGTCCTGCGGCGAGTCGACGACCCCATCGAGCGAGATGAAGAACGAGGCGGTCAAGTCTCTCGTCTGCCTCCGGTTGGGCATGGGCGCGACGGTAACGGCGTCCTGCCGATCGCACATCGGCCTGCGGAACCGCCCCTCGCTCCAACCGTGGGGGGAGGGCTTACCCGGCGCTGGGCGGCGGAGTCGCGCCCGGGCTGATGACCCCGTGGTCATACGCGAACACGATCGCCGCAGCCCGGTCGCGGACGTCGAGCTTGGAGAAGATGTTGCCGATGTGCGTTTTCACCGTGGCCTCTGCGACGTAGAGGCTTGCTGCGATCTCGGCGTTGGTCGCGCCCCGCGCCATCAGCCGCAACACAGCGTGCTCGCGATTGGTGAGCAGGTCTATTCGGACCGCGTCGCGAGTTGCGGGCGCCACCACCCGGCGGTACCGCTCGAGTACGCGCGGCGCGACGGCCGGATCGAACCAGGCGCCGCCTCCGGCGACCGCCCGGACCGCTGCGATCAGTTCCTCGGCAGCGCTGTCCTTGAGCAAGAACCCGGCTGCGCCGACCTCGATCGCAGCCCACAGGACCTCGTCCTCGCCGAAGGTCGTCAGCACCAGGACAGGAGCCGGGTCTGGAAGCTCACGCAATTTCGCCATCGCGGCTATGCCATCGAGCCTTGGCATCCGGATGTCCATCAAGATCACGTCTGGGGCGAGCGCGGGCACCTGCTCCACTGCTTCCTGGCCATCTGAACACTCGGTGACGACCTCGAACCCGTCGCTCGGAGAGAGGATCCGCGCCAGCCCGGCTCTAACCATTGCTTGGTCGTCGACCAGGGCGATTCGGATCATGGAATGTCGACCTCCTCAACGCCAGTTTGGCCCTCTGCGCGAAGGGGAAGCCGACAGGTCACCCGCCAGCCCTTTGGCGTCGGCCCAGCATTGAACTCGCCGCCGAGTGCCGTCGCCCGCTCCCGCATCCCGATCAGCCCGTAGCCGCGCTGCTTGGGCTCAGCCGCGGCGGCCACGTTCAGGGGTCCTGTGGTTTCCGCCACCAGGCAAGCCTGGCCGTTGGCGAGTTCGAGCTCGACAACGGTCCGCGCCCTCGGGGCGTGGCGTGCCGCATTTGCGAGGGCCTCCTGGCTGATCCTGTAGAGCGCAAGTCCGACGTTCGGCGCGATCTGCGCGAGGTTGCCCTGCCCCCTCAGCTCTACCGCGAGACCGCTGGCCCGGGCGTCGTCGACAAGCGTTTTGATGTCCCGCGCCGAGGGCGGCGGCGACCGTGCCGCCTTGTCGTCGCTGCGAAGCAGCGCCACGGTGCGACGCAGCTCGTCCATGCTGCGTCTGCCTACCTCCTCCGCTGAGAGCAGCGCCTCCTCGGCCGCGCCTAGATCCCGGCGCAGAACGTGACGGGCGCTGGTGATCTGAAGCATGGTGGCTGCGAGCCCGTGACCGACAAGGTCGTGGACGTCGCGCGCAATTCGCCTCCGCTCCTCATGCAGCGCCTGCTCGGCCAGCTCTCGGCGGGTCGCGTCAAGCTGGGTCGCCAGCTGCCTCTCGCGCGCAGCCGCACGCCCCACGACCCAGGGAAAGGCAATGCCCAGGAACCAGATGCCGACGGCGATCTCGGCTGGGTCCTGGATCAGGCTTGCGAAGACGGGCGCGGTCAGAGCGAGCATTCCCAGCGCCACGGCAGCAGCCTGGGAGGGCGCCCAACGCCCCGCGACGAAACCGAACAGAGTCGCATCGAACATAAGCGGCTCGAGCTGTCCGGAGCGCTGGGCCACGACCACCGGGGCAAGCACCAGCAATGAAATCGCCCACAGCGGCAGCTTCGGCCGGTAGGCCCAGAGGGCGAAGCCGACGACCGGTAGGGCGCCGAGGAGGAAGTCCGCCGTGGACGAGGGGTCGGTTACGGCAGCGACGAGGGCGACGATCAGCGCGAAAACAGGCACCAGGCGACGCAGTTCCTCGGCCTGGTGCCATGCCTGACCTGAGAGCCCGAGCATGCCCGCGACGGTACCGCGCCCCACAATCGTCGGCCTCCTTCTAGGGACCGAAGCCGGCCTTCCGGCCACAGGTGGAGCCCTGCGGAGGGTGGCGAGCGGCGCGATCGCGGTCGCCAAAGCGGCGCCAGGAGTCCCGGCCAGTCGCGCTGCTACTCGGGGAGAGTCTCGCCCGAGCCGCCCAGCTCTTCGGGGAAGTCCTTGAGCTTGGGGAGGCCGTCCTTCATGGGCAGCACCGTCGACTCGTAGTTGACGTGCACCCCGGGTTCAAACGGAAATTCAGGGATCGTCGCCGCGTAGACGTCGACCAGACCCCACTGCGGGTGCCGGGTCAGCAGATGGCCGCCGCAGGACTTGCACCACTGCCGGTAGCTCCGCTCGTGCTTGTTGTACTCGCCGATCTGGTCTTCTCCCTGGGTCACCTTGACCGCCTCGGGCTTCCAGAGCGTGAATGCGTTGACCGGGCCGGCGGACCAGCTCCTACAGGCGGCGCAATGGCAATAGCCAGCGCCCTCCGGATCGCCCGTGACTTCAATCGTGACGGCGCCGCAGTAGCACTCCCCTTCGTAGGTCTTTTCATCCGGGCTCATGAGTTCTCCGTTCGCTCGATAGGTCTCGTCGTGACATAGCCCAGGCAGTATCCCGCTCGACGCGCGGCTTCCCATGCGAAGCGCCGCTTCTCGTCTCTATGAAGAAGGACTCAAGAGCGCCCAGAAGGCTTGCGATACTTGAATCGTGGGATACACGTCCGAGCCTGCCCGGCTTGGAGGCCTGGCGAAGCGTCGACGTCCTGACCACGGCCCCCGGCCGACCTGGCTGTTCGTTGCCGCCTTTTCACTCACGATCGCGTGGGTCGCGCTCGCCGTCTACGTCTCGGATCCGTGGCGGTCGGATCTCGAGGACGCGATCGGCCCCATCGCCGCGTGGGTGATCCCAACCCTGCTCGCTTACATCCCCGCCCTGATCATCGGCTTCCTCTTCTTCACCCTGATCCTGAGTCCCTACCGCTTTCCGGTGCTGGCGCCGCCCAAGGGCGACTGGCCGGAAGGCGAGTGGCCGCCGGTCACGATCGTTATTGCAGCGTGGAACGAGGAGGATTCGATCGCCGCGACGCTCGAGCGGATCGGAGGCCTCTCCTACCCCGGCGCGATCGAGGTCGTCCTGGCGGACAACAACTCGACCGACCGGACGGCGGAGCTTGCCGAGGAGGAGGCGCAAAGGCATGGTCTCCGCTATCGCCGCGTGTTCGAGGCCGAGCAAGGCAAGTACCGGGCGCTGAACGCCGCCCTGGCGACTATCAGCACACCTCTGGTCGTCAGCGTCGACGCGGACACGCGTCCCCACCGTGATTCGCTCAGGTATCTGATCGCTCGCGTGGCGGGCCGCCCGCAGGATCAGCACACGTGCGCCTGCGCGGGCGCCCTGGTGGCGGGGAACCCGACCACCAACCTGCTGACGAAGATGCAGGGCTGGGACTACCGACTCGGCATCAACGGGATCAAGCGGATGCAGTCGGCCTACAACAGCGCCCTCGTGGCCCAGGGTGCGTTCTCGGCCTACTGGACTGCGGACCTTCGCGCAGTCGGCGGATGGCCGGATGCGATCGGCGAGGACATCGTTCTCACCTGGACCCTGATGAACGAACGCGGGATCGTCGGGTACGAGCCGATCGCCGTGGGTTTCACGTTCGTGCCCGAGCGGGTTCGCCAGTTCCTGAGCCAGCGCTCGCGCTGGGCCCGTGGCATGGTCGAGGGAATCCGGACCAACCCGCCCCAGAAGCAGCCGCGCGTCCTGACGAAGTTCGTCGCCGGGATCGACTACCTCGTGCCGCTGCTCGACATCGGCTACGTGTTCTTCTGGGTGCCCGGCGCGATCCTGTTCGCCTTCGGGTACCCGCTGCTCGTCTCGTGGTGGTCGATGCTGGTGATTCCAATGTCCCTGCTCTTTTATGGGCTACTGAGGCGGTGGCAGGAGCGGTGGGTCTTCAGCCGCTTGGAGATCGACGTCGCCCCGGACAAGCGGGGCTTCTTTAGTTACCTCTTTGCCTATCAGGCGCTGATTTCGACGGCCGCGCTTCGCGGATATGCCCAGTACATCGGGGGAACCGCTCGGCGCTGGCGCTGAACGCGCTGCACGGTTCCTGTCGTCAAGCCCGCGTTTGGAGATCGTTTGAAATCCGGCGTTTCAGCGCGGCCCAAGCGCAAACCGACAGGCATGCGGATTAGTAGCCCAGCGCGAACTTCGCGTCCTCGGACATCATCATCGGGGAGCGCCGTGACAGCGCGTCCTCTCGAGTATCGCCGTTTGTCCGCGCGTGCAGGGAAAACGAGGGTGGGCAGCGACGACTAGGGCCAACCGTGCGTGACCGGATGGCTACATTCGGGCTACAGGCGGCGCCGTTATTGCGCAGCGCGCTACCCGGCGGCGAAGATCGCGGCCCTGCTCAACTGACTAGTCGTGCGGAACGCCGACCATTACGTCGGAGGCCTTGACCACAGCCCAGCACTCGGTGCCTTCGCGGAGCCCGAGCTCCTCGACCGCTTCGACCGTGATCGATGCGACCAGACGCTGCCCAGTGACATCGAGTTCGACGTTGGCGATCGCCTCGCCACGGGTGATCTTGGTGATCGTCCCCGAGAGCTTGTTGCGTGCACTGAGTTGCATGGACTATTCCTTTCTGCAGCACGCGGGAGAAGCCCAAGCCTAGTTCAGCTTCTAGTTCCCCTTCGCCCAGAACACCAAAAGGCGCGGACACTGGCGGCAGCGTGATCCCGGGTTCCCTGCCGCAGAACAGCATTCAACCCAGTGACGCTAAAACTGGTTGCAGACCTGAAAACCGTAGCCGCTGACGATTCCTTGGCTGTGATCCGAGGCCGTCTGTAGCTGCCCGGCAAGGTTCACCACCCGCAACCGCTTGTGCTTGGCGAGAGCCTTCGCGAACTTGTTCAGGATCGGAACCTGGACCCGGAGCGACTCAATCCAGGAGGCGATCAACGAGCTGTCTGCGGCCGGCGGGGTGAGCGCCGCGAGCTGGTCGATCCCTCCGGCGAAGATCGAGACCCCCCGCCTGAACTTGCGCGCCGCCTTCTTGAAGCTTCCCTGCTTGATATCGGAGATCACCCCCCGAACCGCTCTGCTTTGGGCCTCGAGGTTTGTCAGGCAGATCGGGTCGGCATGGACGATGTAGAGCTCCCGTGGCCCCAATGCGCAGATCGTTGCTGGGTCGGTGCAGAGGTGGTCGCGTGCCGTGGCCTCGCGGTCTCCGAGCGAGCCGTACGTGCTCGCATCGCCGTGCAGGTTGGCGGCGGCGGGCAGTGTCGCCGCATGGGCGGACGGGGCGCCAGCGAGCGCGATCGCGATCGCGATCGCGATCGCGGCTGTAGCGAACCCCCTGGAAAACGCCCCGGCGGGCAGCCTCCCTAATCCCCGCTGTTTCATCGCGGGTGATAGTAGGCCACGTGTTTACGCTGAGCGCACAACGGGCTGCGGATGTCAAACGCGCCTACTCGTCGCGGTGACCGGCGGCAGGCTGATGCTGGGTTCGCGGCCACAGACCAGACACAGCCGCACGCCTAGACCACGCCTAGCCCGGCCCAAATGTACCGAAAATATACCGCCGTATAGGAGGCTTCTGGCCGTCAAAACAGGCACCGGAGCCTCGGCTCGTTGGGAGTTCCGACGCCACGACTCGAAGGAGGCCCGAAATGGCCAACCATGCGACGTTGAGAATCCGCCGCGTCAAGTGTGTGGACGAAATCGGCGGCAGCTTCGCTGAAGCGTTCGGAAACGACGAAATCCATTGCGCCGTGTTCTCCGCCGACCTACGCGGTTCGACGAAAAACAGCGGAGAGTTTGGCATCTGGGGCAATTTCAATTCCGGCGACGTAAAGAAGTTCAATCCCCCCAAGCCTGTTGCCGAGATAGATCTAGCGGGGAAAACCGGCGAGGTGAAGGTCGGGTGTGCGGTCCTGCTCTTCGAAAATCAGTTGACTGGGGGTAAGGGTCTCGAGAAGGCCTGGGCCGAGTGGGTCAAGACATACAAAGCCGCCGTGGAGGACCAAATGATGAAGCGGGGCCTGTCGCTCGCGCAGGCGTACGCCGTCGCCCAGCAAGGCTATCTCCAGCCACCCTCTGTGGCCCCCGAGACGCACGCACGCGGGCACCGTCCCGGACACACCGATGTTCTGGTGGGCGGTGGGGCGATGGCCACACCGAGGACGGGTTCGCCTAGCACTGCCTTCATCATCGACGATGATCTGATGGACCCTTCCGAGGGCACGGGCGAAGAAAAACCGGGCGAGACGAAAGACACCACTTGGGACAAGGTGCGCGACGGCTTTTTGGTGGCACTGGCCGTGGCGGTTGCGGCGTTCACAATAAAGTTCGGCGAATATGTGGTCAATCAACTGGTTAGTTGGTCGCAGGACAAGTACTTTCCGCCGATGGCAGTCACGGCAAAGTTCGATGCGTCCACCGAGCCAGAGAACGCGCCGCCTGTCGCCACTGGTGTGGTGAGTACCGCGGGCCACGGTGGCTTCTACGAACTGGAATGGGACATTCTGCTTGGTTAGATCCCTCCTCCCGCTGCGTCCGGTCGAACGGTGCGGCTAGCGCGCCGGTGTCAAGCGTCGAAGGCGAACACGGCGCCGCTCGAAGCCGCCGGGCTGTCGGAGTAGGGCGTGGCGTCTGGGAATGTCCCAGGCGCCACGTTTTCTTGGGAGCGTGCTCCCGCTCACTTGTGGCAGCGGGTCGGACCGGCGGCCACGGACGCGGCCTTATCGGCGCTGAGTGCTTCCTCGGGGGGACCAATTCGGGGGGTCGAATTTGGCGAAGGGATCGGGCTCCTGCCAGGCGCCCCGCTCGGCCAAGATGTCGCGGGCAAGCGCGAGAGCGCGGACGTTGCCCTTGCGCCCGAGCCGCGAGACCAGCAGCAGCAGCTCCTCCTCGTCGATCGGGCGCTCGTCATCGGGGGGCAGCTCGCGGTCGATGTGCGCCCGGTCCACCAGCTCGGCGAACTCCCCGTATTGCCCGTCGGGGTCCGCGCGGCCCTTCGCCAGCCACCGCTTCACCGTCCTCTCGGAGAGCCCGTTGTTGGCCGCTGCGTCGGCCTGTGAGACGCCGGCCAGGAGGTCACCCAGCACCGCCCGCGAGCGGGTCTCGAAGGTCTTGTGGGGGCTGTCACCCTGGCCCCGTGTCATCGCTTTGTTTTGTAGCGAGCCAATCGGCGGTTTTTCATCCGGCGAATCGGCACTCGCACCCTCCCCCTCCTGCCGCGCTGACACTGCGATAGGCTGCGGCGACATAGGGGAGCTGAGGTGGGGAAAGGGAGATGCTCATGAAGCTATTTCTTGTCTCACTTGTTGCCGCTTGCGCCCTGATGATGGCCTTGGTTGGCTCGGCGACTGCCGCCACGAATGGCCACTTCCCGGACGGTGTTCCTATGAGCCCAACGGCAGGAGTGACTGGTTGCACGGTGCTGTCAACGTCACCGGCAATCGCAACAGGTTCGTCAACCGGACTCGGCAATAAAGCCGCTCTGTTCGCGGACGCCTGTCTGGGCGGCCCGTAGCGACCTGCGCGGTTCACAGGGAGTTGAGGGCAAGGTTCAACCCTTGCCCTCCCTCCCTCGTTTTTGCTCGGGCAGTGCTTGAGATCGGAGCCTCCTAAGCGCGAGATACTGCGTGGGCGATGTCGGAGGAGAACGTCGAGAAGGTGAGGGCGGGATTCGCCGCGCACAACCGTGGCGACTTGGACGCCTGGCTGGAGTTGTATGACCCAGAGGTGGAGTTCGAGACGCTCCTCCTGGGCACCCACCAGGGCAAGGAGGCCATGCGCTCGCTCTATCACGAGAATCAGGCGAACCAGTCTGGCTACACCGCCACCCCCGTGGAGCTGATCGACGCTGGAGACAAGGTGATCACGGTGGTCCAAGTTGGCGGAGCCGGGACCGCCAGCCAGATCGCCCTGGATGACCAGATCGCATTCATCCAGACCTTCAAGAACGGGTTGGTGGTGAGAGAGCAGACCTTCCGAAATAGGGAGGAGGCCCTCGAAGCCGCCGGGCTGTCGGAGTAGGAGATGTCGGAGGAGAACGTCGAGGTCGTTCGCCGCGCGATTGATGCCTGGAATGAGGACGGCCCGGAGTCCGTCAGGCGGTTCTGGGCGGAGGACGGTGAATGGCACGACCCCCCAAACCTTCCCGATTCGCGGGTGGTGCGGGGCAGGGATGCGGTCGCTGCCTTCCTGACGGACCAGGCCGGCGCTGTCGGGCAGGCGAAGTTCACCATCGTCGATGTGAGAGCGACGGGTGAGACGGTGGTGCTGCGGATGGAGTGGACCCTGCATGGGTCCGAAAGCGGCATCGACTTTCCCGGCGAGGCCGCACAGGTGATCGAGGTCGCGGATGGCAGGATTCAGCGCGTCTCGATGTTCATTTCGTGGGACGAGGCCCTCGAAGCCGCCGGGCTGTCGGAGTAGACCACTCACTCGATCTCGAGGGTTGGCGGGCGCAGCTCGTCCAGGCGGGGCCATCTCGGACCCTGCCAGGCGCACCTTGACGGTCAGATCACGCCTCATCGCTGGCACTTCGTCGGAAGTTTCTCTTCGCATAGCTCGTTGTTTCCTCAGAAGGAGCGGTCCCGTGCGCGTGCCTGATACAGGGCGGCGAAGATAGGGGGGCCGCTCCTTTTTATTGCGGGATCTCTTTGGGCCCTCATCAGATCGTTTGACGGCGCCCGCGGTCGCCCAATCGGCGGTTTCCGGAGCGGGCAGTTCTCGCCTCGCACCCTCCCCCTACTCCGCGAGATACTGCGTAGGCGATGTCGAAGGAGAACGTCCAGTTGGCCTACCGATTGGCTGACGCCTTCAACCGGCGCGACTGGGACGCCCTTCTGGCTCTGGCGGATGATGAGATTGAGGTCGAATCCCGTCTGGTTGGGATGGAGGGCGGCTACCACGGCCACGAGGGCCTGCGCCGCTGGTGGAACGACTTCCTCGGTGCCTTCCCCGACTACACCGCCGAGGTCGAGGAGCTGCGCGACCTCGGAGATGTGACGCTCGCTCACGTTCGCGGTTGGGGCCATAGCGCCGCCAGCGGCACGCCGATCGTCGATCCGTTCTGGCAGCCGATCAGATGGCGAGACGGAAAGTGCGTCTGGTGGCGCAACTGTTCGACCGAGGCCGAAGCCCTCGAAGCCATCGGGCTTGAGGAGTAGGCGATGGCTGAGGAGAACGTGGAGACGCTGCGAGCAGTCTATGAGGCGTTCAATCGCGGCGATTTCGACGCGGCAGTGGAACTCGTCCGCCCAGATGTGGAGTTCATTCGCCCCGGAGTGGAAGCGCCGCTGAGAGGCGCGGCGGCGATACGCGAGTGGATGGAGCCGGATGCATTCGAAAAACAACAGTTCGAACCACTCGATTTTGAGGTCAACAGCGACCGAGTCCTGACGCGCCAGCGTCTGCGCGCTCGTGGGGCCGGGAGCGGCATCGAGCTGGACGTCGAGACCTGGGTCGTCTTCACCTTCGATAACGGGCTCGTTGCCCGAGGAGAGGTGTATCCGCTTGGCCAAGAAGATGAGGCACGCAGGGCCGCCGGGCTTGAGGAGTACGCGATGTCGGAGGAGAACGTCGAGATCGCCAAGGGTTGGCTCGATCGCTGGAACCGGGGCGAACGGTCGGTGCAGGTCGATGAGATCCATTCAGACGTGGAAGTAGCGAGCCGCTTCCGGCCTGAGCCGTATCGCGGACTCGAAGGTGTTCAGCAGTGGATCGATGAGGTCGACGAGCAGTTCCAGGAATGGCGGCTCGCCGTGGACGACTGGCGGGATGAAGGCAACTATGTTGTCGCGCTTGGCCAGCTTCATCTTCGGGGTCGCACAAGCGCCGTCGAGTTCGACCAAAAAGTCGGGGCAATCGTTGAGGTCAAAGACGGAAAGCTGTTTCGGGTTAGCTTCTTCGCCAGCCCCGAGGAAGCCCTCGAAGCCGCCGGGCTGCGGGAGTAGGCGATGTCGGAGGAGAACGTCGAGGTAGTCCGCCGCCTGCTTGACGCGTGGAATCGCCGCGACCTTGACGCCATGCTCGACCTCGGAGGATCGGAGCTTGTGTACGTCAACTCTCCGACGGCGGTCGAACCCGGCACGAGACGCGGTCGCGACGAGGTAAGAGAAGTGGCGCGGAAGCAGTGGGAAATTCTGGCCGATGCTCGATTCGAGGTAGACAAGTTCTTCGACCGCGGCGACGAGGTCATCGCTCTGGGCCGGCTTTCCCGCGGCATGCCAGGGAGCGATGCCCGAATCGAGGAACCCCAGCTCGGCTCGTACCAGTTCCGCGATGGCAAGATCACCCGGGTCGAAGTGCTCGGCTTTGGCCGAGCCGAAGTTCAAGAAGCCCTCAAAGCCGCCGGGCTTGAGGAGTAGGCGATGTCGGAGGAGAACGTGGAGATCGTGCGTCGGACGTTCGAGGCGCTCAACCGTGGCGACCTTGATGCCGTCGGCGGAGGCGTATGACCCGGAGGCGGAGATCGTGACGTTGATGTCCGGGACCTACCGACGGCCCGGCAGGGCGCGCGTCAGGCAGTCGAAGAAGCTGCCGGAGAAATCTGCGCGGCGTGGACACTCGAGCCCGACGACGAGCTGCATCGACGCTGGGGATTCCGTGATCGCCATCGTCCACATCGCGGGAGCCGGGCAGCACAGCGGAATCGGCGCTGGAGGGATCTGCATGGCTCTTTCGTCACGCTCCGGAACGGGCTGGATCATCGCGGCAGCAGACGTTTCCGCAGCAAGAGAAGAGGCCCTCGAAGCCGCCGGGCTTGAGGAGTAGGCGATGTCGGAGGAGAACGTCGAAGTCGTGAAGCGTGGCCTACGAGGTCTTCGCCCGCGGAGGGCTTCGATGCGGTTCATGGAGCACTTACACCGATGACGTCGAATACCGACGTCCTCGAGGGTGCGCTCGACGGCGACCTCGTACTACCGCTCCACGGCCAGGATGTCCGTTCGAGCATGGCTCCAGGACCTGGATCGACATCTTTGACGGGTACTGGCAAGCAGCTGGTGGAGCTGATTGACGCTCGGTGGGGACACCGTGTTCATCGCCCGAGCGGTTCGCGCGGACGCGGCTCGGCTCAGCGGCGTTGAGGCGGATTCGCGCCAACTGGACGGTCTTCGACCATCGCGCGACGGGAAGATCGCTCGCGGTCGACGAACTTCGCGACCCGCGAGAGAAGCCCTCGAAGCCGCCGGGCTTGAGGAGTAGGCGATGTCGGAGGAGAACGTGGAGGCTCTCAAGCGAGCGAATCGAGGCGGGCAACCGCGGGGACATCGAGGCGCTCTTGCAGGAACTCGAGCCCCAACGTGGAATGGCATCCGTCGATGCAGGCCCTGCTGGGAGGGGGTACGCCTGTGTACCAGGCCATGAGGGTGTTCGGGCGATGTTTCAAGACTTCTACGACGCTTTCGCCGAGATTGACATCGAGCTCTCTGGAGATCCGGGATCTCGGCGATCGAGCGGTTGTCGATCGGCCGCCGTCCGGACGCGTGGCAAGGAAAGTGGCGCCGCGATCGAGTCGCCCTGGGGCGGCTTGTTTCGAGTTCAAAGGCGACAAGGCGATCCGGATTCGGACTTACCTCGACGCCCAGGAGGCCCTCGAAGCCGCCGGGCTTGAGGAGTAGGCGATGTCGGAGGGGAACGCCAGTGGGGCCTCGTCAGGCCCACCCGCTGACGTTCTTGATCCTGGTCGCGACGTTGTGGGTCCGCCGGGCGCTCGCCTTTCTGTGCTTCGCCGGGTTGGTTGGTGGATAAACGGTCACGACTCGTGGTTCGAGGACCCACTTCCCAAAAAGTCGATGATCTTCCTGAGCTCCATTGGACTCGCGGTTGGCGTCCTCCTCTGTACCGGTGTCCTGAGACTGGGTTGGCCCCGCCTTCCGGAAGATGAACGTGTACGCCTGCGTGACCAGATGGTCGACCCCCCCGGCGGGAGCGGTGCTAGAGGGATCACGGGCTCGTCTTCGTGCCGCGAGGACGGGACGGCTATCTGGCCACGGACGTTCTCGCGCTCCTTCGAGCACCACGTCCGGGACGCCGGCCTGCCGAAGATCCGGCTGCACGACTTGAGGCACACCCACGCCACGCTTGCGCTCGAGGCCGGCGTCCACCCGAAGGTCGTCCAGGAGCGGCTGGGTCACGCCACGATCGCGATCACGCTCGACACCTATTCGCACGCCATCCCCGCCATGCAGGAGGACGCAGCAGCCAAGATCGCGGCGCTGCTCGAGCGTTAGGGCTGCAGTTTGGGCTGCAGTCGGCCGGGTCGGCGGTGGTGGAAACCGCATAGCCAAGCCGATCTCAGTACCCCAGAGCGAACTTCGCGTCCTCGCTCATCATCTCCGGGGACCACGGCGGGTCGAAGACCATCTTCGGGTGCACCTTCTGCACGTCGTCGAGCTCGCCGACGAACTCGCGCATCTGCTCGGAGACCTGCGGCCCGATCGGGCAGGCGGGCGTGGTCAGCGTGAAGGTGACGAACACCTCGCCGTTCTCGACCTCGACGTCATAGACCAGCCCCAGCGAGACGAAGTCGAGCCCGAGCTCGGGGTCGATCACCTCTTCGAGGGCCTCGTAGACCTGTTCCTCGGATGCCATGGGGATAAGGATACGAGCCCGGCCGCTTACTTCGGCGGCACGGTCGCCTGGGTAGCCTCTAGCCGATGCTATTCCTGGTAATCGCATTCATCGTCGTCCCGCTGGTCGAGCTGTACGTGATCATCAAGGTCGGGGGCGCGATCGGGATCGGGCCGACGATCGCGCTGCTGCTGATCGACAGCCTGCTGGGCGCGTTCCTGCTGCGTCACCAGGGGCGGTCGGCGTGGGTCGCCTTCAACAGGGCGATGGCCGAGAGCCGCCTCCCCGCGAAGGAAGTGCTGGACGGGGTCCTGATCATCTTCGGAGGAGCGCTGCTGCTGACCCCCGGCTTCATCACGGACATCCTCGGGCTGGCGCTGCTGATCCCGCCGACGCGGGCGATCATCCGCACCTTCCTCAAGTGGCTCGGGATCAGCCGCCTCTCGTGGGGGCCCAAGGCGGCGGTTTGGGGCTACGGCCGCATGCAGAAGGACCGAGGAACGCGCCGGGACCACCGCGCCGCAAACGGCGGTCCCGCCCAGGAGCAGCCGCGCCGGCCCGTGGCCGAGGACTTCAGCTGGGAGGCCGCGGGTCCGCGGCCCGGGGACATCGAGGGCACCGCCCACGAGGTCCGCGACGACGACGAGGCGCTGCCCCCGGGCGAGAGGCGTCCCTTCCCCGGATGAGCGACGGGCTGGTTTGCGGCTTCTGGGACGAGACGGCCGGCCTGGCCGGCCTCGGCTGGAAGCTGGGCGACAGCCTGAGCGGGCTCGTGCTGCGTGACGGCGAGGTCGCGACCGCGACCGCGGAGCTGAGCGAAGGCGACACCGTCCGGCTGACGCTTGAGACGGACAGGGAGCGCGTCGAGGCCGAGCTGACTCCGAAGCCCGGAGCGACCACCCTGGCGGGGACCAACGGAAACGGGATCGAGTCCGCTCCCTGTGGCGCCACGGTCCGGGTCGCGGGGGAGCGCCGGGTGACTCGAGTGCCAGGGACATCTGACCCGCTGGGGGACCGACCCTCTGGCCGGCACCGGGGTCCTGCGCTACCTGGCGATCCCGGCGGCCGATGACGGCGTGCTGGTCGTGCTGGGCAGCGGCGGGCCGGGCGCGGGCTTCGCCGAGGAGAGCTCGTCCGCCTGGCTGCTCAATGCCGAGGGCGGCGCCACGAGCTACCCCGACGCCTGGCTCTCCACCCAGTACGACGAACACGGGCACCAAACCCGGGCCGGGCTGGAGCTGTGGAGCGCCGAGGAGGAGACGACGCCGATGCGTGCCGCGGGGACGCGGCTCGGCGACGTCCCCGATTCGGCCGCGGGCGTGACCGCAGCGATGCTGCGCACCTCGGCCGAAGGCGCGCCGGGCCTGGGCGCCTACCTGATCTGGCGCGGCTGAGCTGCGGAGGTCCCAGGTGGCTGAGAGGGGAATCGCGACCGTGATCTCGGACTTCGGCGGGGTCCTGACGACGCCGCTGGTCAGCTCCTTCGCCGCCGTCCAGGACGACACCGGGATCCCGATGGAGACGCTGGGGCACGCGATGTCGCGGATCTCCGAGCGCGAGGGCAAGCATCCGCTGTTCGAGCTCGAGACCGGGCGCGTCACGGAGGTGGACTTCCTCGCCAAGCTCGCCGACGAGCTCGAGCCCGAGCTGGGCCACCGCCCCGAGATGCACCGGTTCGCCGAGATCTACTTCGAGGCGCTACACCCGAACGAGGAGATGATCGAGCTGATGCGCGAGCTGAAGGGGTCGGGGCTGCGTATGGCGATGCTGACCAACAACGTCCGCGAGTGGGAGCCCCGCTGGCGCTCGATGCTGCCTGTGGACGAGATCTTCGAGCTGGTCGTCGACTCGGGCTTCGTCGGCATGCGCAAGCCGGACGCCGAGATCTACGAGCTCACCCTCGAGCGTCTCGGCGACCCCGAGCCCTCGAGCTGCCTGTTCGTCGATGACATCGAGGCCAACGTCGAAGCCGCCCGGGCGCTCGGGATCTCAGCGGTCCACTACCGCAGCAACGAGCAGGCGATCGGGGAGATCCGCGAGGTCGCGGGCCTCGACGGCGGCTCGACGGAAACGCGCGTCTAGTTCTCGGAGCCGGCCCGGTCCCAGATGTAGAGCTCGGTCGCCTCGCGGGCGAGCTCCATCAGGCGGGGGTGCGAGAGCCACTCGAGCACGGTGTCGAGCGCGCGTTCCTCGCTGATCCCCTCCTCGAAGGCCTCCTCGCCGCGGAAACCGGCGGCCAGCTTCAGCGCCTCGCGGCGATGCTCGCCGAGCGAGTCGAAGGCTCCCATCAGGAAGTCGCGGTTCGGCACGGGCTGGCCGACCTCCATCGAGCCGTGCCATGCGGCCAGCATCGAGATGTCGTGGTCGTCCAGCTCGGAGATCGCCTTGGCATAGTGGTCCTCGAGCTCGCGGTCGGGGATCTCGTCCACCCAGGCGCGGACGGCTTCGCCCAGCAGCTGCCGGCGGGCCTCGCGGCCGACCGAGTCCGCGATCGCGCGGATGGCGTCGGCGGGGTCTACGAAACAAAGTGTCATGTCAGATCAGGTTCCTGTTCGGGGACTGTGTGGATGTGGGTTCAAGGGTGCTTCTGATGCGATGCGAGGGCAAAGATAAAGTCGCCCCCCGACGCCAAATCCGACGCCGGGGTTTCCGCGCGTTATCCGCAGTTCGAAGCGATTTCAGCCGTTTCCGGGGGCCGGGAACGCGGCTAGGCTGGCTGAGATGAGGGTGATCGCACCTTGCCGCTGAAGCTGATCGCAGGCCCGCCCAACTCGGGCCGGACCGGCGCGATCCTGGACGCTTTCCGGGCAGCCCTCCCGCGCGATCCGATCCTGGTCGTCCCCACACGCGACGACGTCGAGCGCTTCGAGGAGGAGCTGACGCGGGACGGGACGCCTCTGGTCGGCGCGCGCGTTTGCACCTTCGAGCCACTGTTCCGACTGGTGGCCAGCGCTCTGGACGTTCCGTCCCGACCGCTCTTGAGCGACGTGCAGCGACGGCGCCTGGCCACCGAGGCCGCATCACGCGTCGATCTGGTGCGCCTGGCCGCCTCGGCGCGCCAGCCGGGCTTCGCCGCCGCGCTGGAAGAGCTGATCTCCGAGCTGCAGGCCGCCGGCATCGACCCGGTCACCCTGGGCGAGCGAGCCGGCGAGGCCGGCCCATACGAGGCGGAGGTCGCGTCGCTGTACCGGGCCTTCTGCGAGCTCCGTGACGAAATGGGGCGCGAGGACTCCCACGGCCTCGCCGCCGCCGCAACCGCTGCGCTGCGCTCCCACCCGGACGGCTGGGCGCGGCGCCCGGTCCTGCTCTACGGGTTCGACGACCTCACCCCCGAGCAGATGGACCTGGTGCGCGAGCTCTGGGAGGCGGCCGACGTCACCTTCGCTCTCCCCTACGAGGACCGCGCGGTGCTGACCGCAGCCCGCGGCGCCCTGTTCGCCCAGCTCCGGGACGTGCCGGGGGTATCGATCGAGCATCTGGAGACGAACCCCGACTTCACCCGCAGCCGCACCCTGTTCGAGCTCGAGCGCCGCTTCGGGGAGCAACCCAGGGAGCCGATCGAGAACGACGGGGGCCTGGCGCTGCTGGCCTCGGCCGGAGAGCTTGCCGAGGCCGAGACGATCGGCTCGGAGGTCGCGAAGCTGCTCGACCGCGGCGTGCCCGCCGAGGACGTGGCGATTGTGGTCCGGGATCCCTCCGGCGTCGGGCCGCTGCTGCGACGGGTCCTCTCGCGCTTCCGCATCCCGGTCGCCGTTCAGGCCGAGCTGCCCGTGACCCGGACGCTGACGGGCGCCGGGCTGATCGCGCTGCTGCGTGCAGCGGTCGGACGCGGCGAGGCCGAGGACCTGCTCGCCTACCTGCGGACCCCGGGGGTGGCGTCGCCGGGTCGGGTCGACTGGCTGGAGCGACGGGTCCGGCGCGACCGACTGCGCACCGCCGATCATGCCCACGAAGCGTGGCAGCGGAACGACCGCCCGCCCCTGGAGGAGATCGAGCGGCTGCGCAAGGCCGGATCGGATGGAGAGCTGCTGCTGGAGGCCGGGCGGCAGGCGCGCTGGCTGGCCGAAGCCATGCTGTACCGGGAGGGCGACACGGCCGGCGAGGAGCGCGCCCTGGAGCTGCGGGCCGGCGCCGAGCTGGAGGGGGCGCTGGCCGAGCTGGCCGAGTTGGGGCTGCCAACCTCCCCCGCGGACACGATCGCCGCCATCTCTGAGCAGCGGGTCGCACTCTGGCGGGGACCGACCCGCGGCCGGGTGCGCGTCATCAGCCCCTACAGCGCCCGCGCCCGGCGGGTCGGGCACATGTTCGTCGCCTCCCTGCAGGACGGCGACTTTCCCCGACGCGACACGGGCGGGCCGCTGCTCTCTGACGAGGCCCGCGCCGGGCTGGAGCTACCTCCCCGCCGCAAGGCCGAGATCGAGGACCGCTACCTGTTCGGGATGCTGCTCTCGCGCCCCAAACGGCAGCTGTGGCTCTCGTGGCGGAGCGCCGACGACGAGGGCGGCGCCGGCGCGCGCTCCCCGTTCGTGGACGACGTCCGCGACATGCTCTCCCCCGTCCTGCCCGACGGGATCGAGGAGCGCGACGAGGCCCTGTTCGAGGAGGCCGGCGGCAGGGGCCTGGCCGACTCGGTCTTCGAGGCCGCCGACGCTCCGACCCCGGAGGAACTCGCGCGCTCGCTCGCGGCCCGCCCGCTGCCCGGAGATCCGCCTGATCCCGACGTGGCCGAGAGCATCGCCGGCGTCGTCGCCCGGATCCCCGAGGACCGCCTCCGCCCCACGGGGCTGCGCCTGGAGCCGGTCCTGGAGCGAATGGACGCCAAGGAGCTGTTCGGGCCCTCCACGCTGGAGATCTATGCCGAGTGCCCATACCGGTGGTTCGTCGAGCGCGAGCTGGAGCCCGAGCAGACCACTCCCGTGAGCGACTCCCTCGCGGCCGGCTCGGTCGCCCACCTGGTCCTGGAGAAGCTCTACCTCGAGCCGCCGGCCGACAAGGCCCCGACCATGGCGACGCTGGACGTCTGGATCGCCCGCGCCCGCGAGCTGATCACCGAGCTAGGCCCCGAAAAGCTTCCGCGCGACCGCGTCGACACCGCGGCGCTGCTGCACCGGGTCGAGGGCCTGGTCGTCGCCTTCCTGCTCGACGAGGCCAGGGCCGGCGCCGCGTTCCAGCCGGATATGACCGAGGCGAGCTTCGGCTTCGAGGATCCCGAGAGGCCACCGCTGCAGCTCAAGGGAGGCGGCATCCACGGGCTCATCGACCGCATCGACATCGGCCCCACCGGCGAGGCGCTGGTGCAGGACTACAAGGTCAGCTCCAAGGTGGACGGCGGCAAGGGGATGCTGGAGCGCGGCAAGCTGCAGCTCCAGCTGTACCTGCTCGCGGCCCGCGAGATCTGGGATCTGGACCTGGCTGGCGGGCTCTACCGGCCTCTCGGGGCCACCTCCCAGCGCGCGCCGAAGGGCCTGCTGCGCAAGGAGCTGGCCGAGGACCTGGCACCCCTGGGCCCGCGCCAGCACGACCAGCTCGGCGACGAGGACTTCGAGGAGGCGCTTGACGCCGCCCGCGCCCGGGCCGAGGAGATCATCGGCGCGATCCGCTCGGGCGAGGTGATCCGCAACCCGCTCGACGGGAAGTGCCCCGAGTACTGCCACTTCCAGCCGATCTGCCGGCGCGAGCGCGGGCTGCCCGAGGAGGAGCCGGGCGAGGACCGGGACGAGAGCGAGTGATGGCGCGGCCTGAGAGGACAGAGCAGCAGGCCGCCGCGGTGCAGTCGCGCGACAAGGACGTCTTCCTGCGCGCGGGCGCCGGGACCGGCAAGACCTCGGTCCTGGTGGACCGCTTCTGCGAGGCAGCGCTGGACCCCGAGATGGGGGTCGAGAGGATTCTCGCCTTCACGTTCACCGATCGAGCCGCCGACCAGCTTCGCCGCCGCGTGCGCGAGACGCTGGCGAACATGGCGGAGGAGGCCGAGGACGAGCAGCCTCGAGCGGATCCGGGAGGCCGAGGAAGCCGCCGAGCGAGCCTGGATCTCCACGATCCACGGCTTCTGCAGGCGGCTGCTCGCGTCGCATCCGGCCGCGGCGGGCCTGGACCCGCGCTTCCGGGTCGCGGACGAGCCCGAGGCCGACAGGCTCGCCACGCGGGCCTTCGACGCGGCCCTGGAGGACCTGGTGGCCCAGGGGGGCGCCGAGGCCCTGGCGCTGGCCGCGGCCAACCACAAGCGGACCCTGATCGACATGACCAGCGGCGCCTACGACGAACTTCGCAGCCGTGGTCAGACCGAGCCCGCGCTGCCGGAGCCGCCGCAGGTCGACTATCCCGCCGCGCTCGCGGAGCTGATCGAGACGGCCCGGGCCGCGCACGAGGAGTGCTCGGAGGCGAGCGGCAAGTCCGCCGCCCACCGCGACCTGATCGCGGCGGCGACGGAGCTGGACCCCTCCGCGCCCGCCGACGAACAGCTGCTCGACCGGCTGGCCGCGTTGAAGCTCAACACCACGTCCAAGTCCTTCGCCGGGCCCGAGTGCGAGGCCTACCGCGAGGCGCTGCAACGCGCCCGTGCGGCCATCGCGGCCACGGTGCTTGCTCCGGCCTACGCCCAGCTGCGGGAGCTGGTCAGCGGTTTCGGGCGGGCGTACGAGGAGCTCAAGGCGGACCGGTCGGCCCTCGACTTCGAGGACCTTCAGCTTCACGCCCGCGAGCTGCTGCGCTCGAATGAGCGGATCCGCGAGCGCTACCGCGAGCAGTTCCGCCACCTGATGGTCGACGAGTTCCAGGACACCAACGGCCTGCAGCTCGGGCTGATCGAGCAGCTCCGCGGCCCGGACACCCGCGTGTTCATGGTCGGCGACGAGTTCCAGTCGATCTACGGGTTCCGCCACGCAGACGTCGACGTCTACCGCCGCCAGCAGCGCCGCTTCGCGGGGGACGAGGAGCCGAACGGCGAGTCGCTGCCGCTGACGGGCAACTTCCGCGCGGCCCCCGAGCTGCTCGCGGCAACCAACGCACTCGGCGCCGCGCTGCTCGACGGCTTCGAGCCGCTGACCGCGCCGGGCGACGACGGGGCCCGAGACGGCGACCCCGCGGTGGAGATGCTGCTCACGGTGGACGACAAGAAGGGCTGGGAGGACCCCGACACCGAGCTGCCGCGTCTGCCCGACGACCCAAGCGCCGCGCCCAAGGTCGCCGAGGCGCGCCGGCTGGCGGGCCGCCTGCGCGAGCTAGTGGACGCGGGCCAGGACCCGTCGGGGATCGTGGTGCTGATGCGGGCCTTCACCCACGTCAACACGCTGGAGCGCTCCTTGGCCCGGGCCGGGCTGGACCCCTACGTGGTGGGCGGCCGCGGCTTCTGGTCCCAGCAGCAGATCGAGGACCTGCGCTGCCTGCTCGCCGTTGTCGCCAACCCCTTGGACGACGAGCCGCTGTTCGGGGCCCTCGCCTCGCCCGCCTGCGCGATCCTCCCCGACACGCTGTGGCTGCTGCGCCGCGCCGCAACCGAGGAGCGCGAGGACGGGAGCGAGCGACGTCTGCACATCTGGCCGCTGCTCCGCGACCTCGCCGAGGACGGCGAGCCGAGCCGGGGCGACGCCGAGGCCGCCGCGCTGATCCCTCCCGAGGAGCTCGAGCGCCTGCGCGGGTTCGTCGAGACCCTGAACGCGCTGCGCCGCCACGGCGCCGAGGACGGGCTCGAATCGCTGGTCGAGCGGGTCGCCTCGGCCTTCGGCTACGACCTGGCGACCCTTGTCCGCGATTCGGGCGAGGCGCGCTGGGCGAACGTGCGCAAGCTGATGCGCCTGGCCCGCGAGTTCGAGGCACGCGAGGGCCCGGACCTGACCGCCTTCCTCGATTACCTGGCCAACCGCGCGGCGCGGAGCGACCGCGAGGCCGAGGCGGCGACACGCGCCGAGGGCCACGCCGGGGTACGCGTGATGACCGTGCACAGCGCCAAGGGCCTGGAGTTCGACGTGGTGGCCGTCGCCGACATGGGCCGCAACCTCCAGATCGGCTGGACCCCGCTGCGCCTGGCGCCCGCCGAGGACGAGCCCGACAGCGGCGAGGTCACCCGGGTCGGAATCCAGCTCGGGCGGCTGGGCCGGCCTGGCGAGCGCCTCTTCGACTACTACGACCTGGCCGACCTGGCCGCCGACCGCGAGGCCGAGGAGGAGGGCCGCCTGGCCTACGTGGCGGCAACCCGCGCCAAGGAGGGGCTGATCCTGAGCGGCACCTTCAACCCGAAGTCGCTCGAGGCCGAGCCCCGCCGCCGCAAGCCGATCGCGAATCAGCTGATCCGCACCCTGCTCGGCGGCGAGAGCGACGAGCGCGACGTCGAGCTGCAGCCCGCGGCGGACGGCTACCCGGCCGGACGGATGCGCGTACGCGTGAGCGCCCCGGGGCCCGGGGCCGGCGCTGCCCTGCTCGTCGAGAGCCCGGCGCCCGAGGCGGCGCCCGCAGCGATGGAGGGCAAGCCCCCGCTCGAGCGCCCGCGCGCGGTTCCCGCCCCCGCCGGGGCCCTCTCGTACTCCGCCCTTTCTGACTACGAGGCGTGCGGCTACCGCTTCTATGCCGAGCGCGTGCTCGGCATGGCGGGGGGCGAGACGGCGCTGGTCCCGATCGCCACGGCCGGCGAGGAGGCGCACGCGGACCCCGAGGCCCGCCGCCGCTACGGACCCGGGCTCGCGGTCCACGCCCTGCTCGAGTGGAGCTGTCGGCACCGCTGGACGGAGCCGGACGCAGAGCGCGTCGCCACCGCCCTGCGCGAGCAGGGCCTCCCCGACGCTCCCGAGCAGATCGAGCGCGCCCTGGAGCTGGCGCGGGGCTGGCTCTCCTCCGAGCTCCGGGCGGAGGTGGCCGGCGCGAAAACGAGGCCGGAGGTCCCCTTCGTCCTGAGCCTGGCCGAGATTCCCATTCGGGGCTCGATCGACCTGCTGGTCGACCGGGGCGAGGAAGGAACGCTCGTGGTCGACTACAAGACCGACCGCCTCGACGGCCGCCAGCCCTCGGAGCTCGCCGGCCGCTACCGCGTCCAGCGTGAGCTCTACGCCCTCGCCGCCGCGGGGGACGCTGGACCCGTGGAAACCGCCTACGTCTTCCTCGAGCGACCCGACGCACCGGTCCGCCACACGTTCGGCCGGGACGAGCTCGGCCAGGCGCGTGCCCGGATCGAGGGGCTGCTCGGCCGGCTCGGCGCGGGGGAGTTCGAGGTCACCCACCACCCGCACCGCGCCATCTGCCACTTCTGCCCAGCGCGGGAGCGCCTCTGCTCCCACGAGCCCGCCGCTCAAATGCGAAACGATCCCGACCCGCCGGTCGTCCCTGTCCCGCGCGGCAAGCGCCCGCGGCCGGAGCCCGAGTCCGAGTCCGATGGCGGTCCGCCGGGCGAGTCCGCCGCGCCCCAGATGTCGCTGCTCGACCAGTGACCTCGAGGCTCGGCCTCTTCGGCTACGGGTCGCTGGTCCTCCCCGAGAGCGCGGCGATGACCCTGGACCGCCCGGTCCCCGAGGCGCGGCCGGCGCGGCTGCGCGAATGGAAGCGCCGCTGGTCGCTGGGGCGGGACAACCTCACCTGCGAGAAGACGTTCGAGATCGAGGGAGGGCACCGCCCCGAATGGTTCCTGGGCCTCAACGTCGAGCGCGGCGAGGACCCCGCCGGGCCTGTGAACGGCGTCGTCATCGAGCTGACCGAAGCCGAGCTCGACCGCCTGGACATCAGGGAGATCCGCTACGACCGCGTCGACGTCAGCGGCCTAGTCGACGGCGACGGCCTACCGGAGCGGATCGTCACGTACACCGCCAAGGAGTGGCACTTCCGCCCCGAGCCCCCGGAGGACGCCTTCATCGTCGCCACCTACGCGAACACGGTCGAGGCCGCGTTCGAGGCGCTGGGGCGGGGAGAGCTGGAGGCTTACCGGGCGACCACGGGGCCCCATCCGGTCGATCTGGTCGAGGCGACGCTGGTGCTCGACCGGATCCCGGAAGGGAACCCGCGCGCCTGGTGAGCCGATCCTCCCCCGCGGCCGCTAGGCCGGGTGCCAGCGCTGGGCCCAGTCCTGGAGCGAGCCGATCACCGGCTTCAGCGAGTCGCCCTTGCGCGTGAGCTCGTAGCTGACGCGGACGCCGCGCCCGCCCTGGACCTCGCGGCGGACCAGTCCGGCGCCCTCGAGCTCCTTCAGGCGCGTCGAGAGCAGGCGGTCCGACATGCCCGGGACGCACTCCTTCAGCTCGGCGAAGCGCAGCGAGCCCTCGTCCGCGAGGGCGTAGAGGATCGCGCCGGTCCAGCGCCGGCCGATCAGCTCCACCGCCCCGTGGTAATGAGGGCATACGTGTTTGGGCTCGGCCACCGAGCCTGCCCCGGTGGACCGCGTGCCTCGATCCCTACTCACCTCAGGCCAGCTTACCAATCGTAAGAGGCGGGATTCGGGAGCGAGCCGTCAGACGCATGGGCCGGTGCTGACCTCGCCCCTGCCCACGGATTGGCTCAGCGCCGCCGAGACGATCTCGTTGGGGATGCCGTAGCCGCCGGGCTTCCCCTCGGTGGTGGACGCGAACACGGTCGTCATCACGTCGCCGTTTCCGTCCACGAGCGGACCGCCCGAGTTGCCGCGGCGGACCTCGCCCCGCAGGGAGGTGAGCGAGCGGCGGACCGGGCCCCGTCCGTAGGAGTCCTCGCTGATCGCGATCGCCGTCGGGCCGGCCCGAGCGGGCGCGATCGTGAAGGAGCCATTCTCGGGGTAGCCGAGGATCGCGCCGGGGGTACCGGACTCGATGTCCGCGTCGAAGGGGAGCGCCTCGCCCTCGAGGCCGTCCACGCGCAGGATCGCGAGGTCGTTGCTGGGGTCGTAGTGGATCGGGGCGGCGTCGAGGCGGTCGTCCTCGTCGTCGAAGCTGACGGCTGTGTCCTCCTCGCCCGCGACGACATGGGAGTTCGTGACCACGACGCCCGGTGAAGCGATCCAGCCCGACCCGGATACGGCGAGGCCGCACGCGGTTCCCAGAACCCGCACGACGCTGTCCGCCGCCGCCCTCACCTCGGGGTCCGCCGCGAGCTTCGAGTCGGGCGGGCCCAGGTCGACGTCGGGCCCCCTCACCGCGACGGCTGGATCTATTCGGTTGAGCGCATTCAGGAGGCCACCCGAAGGCGGAAACGCGTCGTTGAGGCTGGCCAGGATCTCGGAGCGCTGCACGGTCTCACGCAGGTCCTTGGCGCCGGGGGCGTTGAGGGCTACGGCCCCGACAAGCCACGCGATCGCGAGGGCGACCGCGACTAGGAGCACCGCCCCGCCCGCGGCATCGGCGAGGGCAACCGAGCGGCGGCGACCGCGCGGCCCCAGGAGGCGCCTGCGGAGCGACCTCGCGACCCCCTCGAATGAGGCCGCGGCGATGCTGCCGATCAGCAGGGCGCCCGCGAGGGCCGTAGCCGGTGCATACGGGGACTCGAACCCGTCAGCGAGCAGCGCGGGGCCCAGGCGGCTGCCCAGGAACGCGCCCAGCAGGAAGCCGGCCATGCTGAGCAGCCCGACGATCAGGCCTTGCCGGTAGCCCCAGGCGCCGAGCAGCGCCGCGAAGGCGATGATCAGCCAGTCGATCCCCGTCATCGCGCCTGAATACAAGCAGCCTTGCGCGCCAGCCCCGTTGCGCTGCCCGCGCCGGTCACCCATTAACTTTCGTGCGTGCCTCGCGAGGCAGGTGTTACAAGGACGCGGCGCCCACGCAGGCCGCCGCCTCGAGGCGGGGAAATGGATCAACCACCGGCCCCGCCGAGGAAGGCGCTCAGCGAGCGCCAGCGGCGCCTGCGCCAGCGGGCGCTGCCGCTGGCGGGGGTCGCGCTGGTGGCCTTCATCGTCGGCGCGGTGATGGCGGCCGGCTCGGCCGAGGAGGACTCCGCCAACCGCTTCCTCGACGCCTGGGCCGCGCAGGACTTCCGGGCGATGCACCAGGAGCTGACTTCGGCCGCCCAGCAGCAATACCCGGTGGAGCAGTTCGCATCTGCCTACCAGGAGGCCCAGTCGGCCTCGACAGCCGACGCCATCGACCCCGGCGACACGAGCGGGCCCGAGAGCGACGTCATCGAGATGGAGGTAGGGATCAGGACCGAGATCTTCGGGCCGGTCGAGGGGGTGCTGAAGCTCCCGTTCGAGGACGAGAAGATCGCCTGGGCGCCGCACCTGACCTTTCCGGGCCTGGAGAGCGGCGAGCGCGTCGGCCGCCGGCTGACGCTGGGCGAGCGGGCGCCGATCCTGGCCAAGGACGGGACGCCGCTGGCCGAGGGCCCCTCGCGGGACTCGCGGCTCGGCTCCGCCGCGATCGACGTCACCGGGACCGTGGAGTCGCCCGGCACGGACCTGCGCCCCGAGGTCGAAGCCTCCGGCTACCCCGGCGACCAGGAGACGGGGGTCAGCGGGCTCGAGCTGGCCTTCAACTCGCGGCTCGCCGGAAAGCCGGGCGGCGAGCTCCTGGCCGTGCCCGAGGGAAGCAGCCTTCCCGACGTGCCCGAGCGGACCGAGGGCAGGGTGCTCGCCACCTCCGAACAGCAGCCCGGGCAGTCGCTCAAGACCACGATCGACCCCGACCTGCAGGAGGTGACGGTCGCGGCGCTGGGCGGCCAGTCGGGCGGCGTCGCCGTGCTCGACGCCCGCAACGGGCAAGTGCGTGCCCTGGCCGGCTCGGCCTACTCCGCCCCCCAGCCCCCCGGTTCGACCTTCAAGGTGATCACTACGACGGCCGCCCTGGAGGAGAACAAGGTCAAGCTCGACGACGTCTTCGACGTGGTCACCTCGACCAACCCTTCGGTCGAGACGGGCGCCAACACAGTCGAGAACGCTCACGACGAGCCCTGCGGCGGCACCTTCGAGGAGACCTTCGCGAACTCATGCAACACGGTCTTCGCCCCGCTCGCAGTCGACGTCGGCGAGGAGAAGCTGGTCTCCGAGTCCGAGGCATATGGCTGGAACCAGCCCACGACCCTTTACAACGCCGAGGCGACTGCGGCGACCGACCCGGGCGAGATGACCATGCCGACCTCGTTCAACGACGACACCCTGACGACCCTTGCCGTGAGCGGGATCGGCCAGGGCCAGGTGCTCGCCACCCCGCTCGGCATGGCCTCGGTCGCGCAGACGGTCGCCGCCGGGGGGGTCCGCTCGCCCACCCCGATCGTGAGCCTGCCCGAGCTGCAGGCCGACGCCGAGCCCGTCGAGGTCACCTCGAAGGAGAACGCGCGGATCCTCACCGGCCTGATGAGGGCCGTGGTCAGCTACGGCACCGGCACCTCGGCCGCGCTCCCGAACGTGACGGTGGCGGGCAAGACCGGGACCGCCGAGCTGGGCCCGAAGCCGAACCAGCCCCCGCCCCAGCCAGTCGCCCCCGGCCAGGAGGCGCCCGATCCCGAGCAGATCGTGGACGCCTGGTTCATCGCGTTCGCCCCAGCGCGGAATCCCAAGCTGGCGCTGGCTGTGATGCTGATTGACGCGGACGGCGACGGGGGCGAGGTCGCGGCCCCGATCGCCCGCTCGATCCTAAGCTCGGCGCTCGGCTAGCCGCCGGTCAGATGTCGAGCTCGACGACGCCGCTGTCGCCGTCGGCCGAAAGCTCCAGCTCCAGCGGGCGGTTCTCCGAGACCCCCTGGTCGACCAGGAAGAGGACCACCTGGCCCTGGATCGGGCCACTGGCAGCGGCGGTGTCGGGGAGCGGGATCTCCTCCCCGGGGGGCACCGTCGCGCCGAAGTCGAAGGCGAAGACCGAATCCGACTCGACCGGCTCGTACTCCGTGCCGGTGGTGTCGACGACCTTCATCTGCTCGGCGGTGGGCAGCGTCACGTCCTCGTCGCCCTCGTTCTCCGCCTCGATGAACACGCCCAGGTAGGCCTCTCCGGGCGGGGGCGGGGGCTGTCCCTCCAGGTACTCGGAGTCCTCGCGGTCGGACGGGTTGAGGAAGCGCGTCAGCTGGACGTTGAGATGCAGGTCGCCAAGCTCGATCGGCTCCCCCTCCACCACCTCGCTCTCCTGCTCCTCACCGCAGCCGGCGGTCCCCAGGCCCAGCGCGGCCACGGCGAGCAGCGCCGCGAGGGCCCCCGTGCGTGTGAAGCGGCTCATCGGGCGGGCAGTCTATCCGCAGGCCCCGGCGAGCCGTCCGATCCGGCTCGAGCGGGTGCTCACGCGATCCCGGTGAGCTGGCGGTTGCCGCCGGCCACCGCAAGCGCGTCGCCGGCGGGCTCCCCAGATTCGATCGCGGCCGCGAGCCGCCGCAGGGCCTTCTTCCAGCGCCGACTCCACCAGCGCCCCCCGCGCCCGCTCGGCTCGGTCCAGAACGAGAGGTTGACCGTCGTCACGGCTCCCGGCCCCTCCGTCAGCTCCCAGACCGTGCGCAGGGTGATGCCGTTGAGGCGCCCTCCGTGGCCGATCTCGGCCACCCTGTGTGTCCTCTCGGCTTCGGCGATCGTGGTGTCGGCGAAGCGGATCCGGGGAGCGCCGACGCGGAAGCGCGCCGCCGCGCCCTGCCCGGCGGACTCGATCCGCTCGAGGCGGAAGTCCTTGATGAAGTGGTCGGTCCAACCCGGGCGCCTGGAGAGGTCGCAGAGGAAGTCGAAGACGCGCTCGCGGGGGGCGTCGACCGTGGTGGTCAGAGAGATGGGCATGGTCCCCATTGCCCGCGCCAGTCTAACCGCGGAAAGTTCGGACTTTGCAGCCAACCCGGGCGGGAGGATTTGGCCATTTCGGCGCACCGGGGTACGATCGGTGCCTACCCGAAAGTGACTGCGACCGAACATCAGGATCTGCACGAGTCCGGCGCGACGGCGGACGCGGGATCCTTTTCCTGCGTCGAGTGCTCGTTCGAGATCTCGCTCGACCACGCCGATGAAATGCCGACCTGCCCGAACTGCGGCTGCTCCAGCTTCGAGCGCGCCTCCTTGTTCGAGCAACCCACCCTGAGGAGCTTCGCGATCAGTGCGCCCCGCGGGGCGCCCGAGGGCTGGCTCGATGGCGTCCGCGACTCGATCGAGCGGCCCGGCAAGTACGTGGCCTTCTACGTCGAGGGACGGGCGCGGGTGATCGAGCTGCAGGACGGCTGGTCGCGGATCGGCCGCAGCGCCTCGGCTGACATCCGCATCGACGACCCTACGGTCTCGCGCCGCCACGCCGTCATCGTCCGCACCCCCGACGGCGAGCTCAGCGCGCTGGACGACCGCAGCACCAACGGCATCCTCGTCAACGGCGAGGCCGTTGACTGGAGCCCGCTCTCTGACGGCGACCACCTGCAGGTCGGCCGCTACCGCCTCAACGTGATCGAGACTGCGGGCTCGGGCCCGGGCTAGCCGCCGCCGAGACCGGCTGAGCGGCCTCGCTTCGCCTATGCTTGCGCCCGTACCAGGGGCAGCAGGCCAAGGAGAGGCATCGGGATGAGCGGGGCACGGAGCGCCAGGAGTCTGAGGTTGGCGGTTGCGGCAGCGGCTTCGCTGGCGTTCGTCCTCACGATCCCCGCGGCGGCCTCGGCTGCGCTCAGCGCCCACGGCAGCGTCAAGCAGGTCTACGTCACCGGCGCCGCCCCCGGGACCAGCCTGAAGCTGATCGACGGCGACGGCAAGCGTGTCTCGACCAAGCCGGTCGGTGAGCTCGGCGGCGTCGTTTTCCGCCGTGTGGAGGCGGGCAAGGGCTACCGCGTGCGAGCCGCGGACGGCACCCAGTCGGCGCGGGTGGCGGTGATGAAGGACAAGAACGCGCCGCCCAGCACGTCCATCTACAAGCAGACGCTGCCCCCCGGCGGCTACGGGTACCTGACTACCCGCGATGGCACGCAGCTGGCGGTGAGCGTCAGGCTGCCCGGCCCCGTCTCCCAGGGGCCCTACCCGACGCTGGTGGAGTACTCGGGCTACGGCTACGCCAACCCCGCCGGCGCCGAGAGCGGGATCAGCCAGATCGCGAACCTCCTCAACTACGCCGTGGTCGACGTCAACATGCGCGGCACCGGCTGCTCGGGCGGGGCCTTCGACTACTTCGAGCGCCTCCAGGGGCTGGACGGATACGACGTCGTCGAGACCGTCGCCCGTCAGCCCTGGGCGATGCACAACAAGGTCGGCATGGTCGGGGTCTCCTACGGAGGCATCAGCCAGCTCTTCGTCGCCGCCGCCAATCCCCCCAGCCTCGCGGGCATCACGCCGCTGTCGGTGATCGACAACACCGCCACCACCCTCTACCCGGGCGGCATCCTCAACACCGGCTTCGCGCTGGAGTGGGCCGAGGACCGGGTCGACGACGCCAAGCCGGCCACCGCGACCCAGGGCCAGGGCTGGGCCTATGACCGGATCCAGGCCGGGGACACGACCTGCGCGGCAAACCAGGTGCTGCACACGGCCGCGGCGGACCTGATCGCGAAGGTCCACCGCAACCGCTTCTACCGGCCCAAGGTCGCCAACCCGCTCTCCCCCGCACGGTTCGTGCACAAGATCAAGGTGCCCGTCTTCCTGGCCTGCCAGTTCAACGACGAGCAGACGGGCGCCCACTGCCCCAACCTCGCCGACCGCTTCACCGGCACCAAGCGCAAGTGGTTCACCTTCACCAACGGCCTCCACATAAATTCGCTCGACCCCGAGACCTTCAACCGCTGGTTCGACTTCCTCGAGCTCTACGTCGCCCAGCGCAAGCCGGTGCTCTCTCCGCTGGCGGAGGCGAGCGCGGGCCTCCTCTACCAGACCGCGATGGGCGTGCCCGGCGTCACCCTGCCCCCCGACCCGATCCGGGCGCAGCCGGATTTCGCCAGCGCCAAGGCCGCTTTCGAGGCCCAGCAGCGAGTCCGGATCCTGTTCGACAGCGGCGGCGGCCAGCCGGGGTACCCCGTCCCCGCGTTTGAGCGCTCGTTCAAGAGCCTGCCCATCCCGGGCACGAAGGCGCGCTCCTGGTTCCTGAGTGGGAGCGGGGCCCTTCTCAACAAGCCCAGGAAGAGCGGCGGCAGCAACACATTCGTCTGGGACAAGGAGTCAAGGCCCGCCGACAACTTCGCCGGCACCAACACGAGCGAAGGAGACCTGTGGACCGCGAACCCCAGCTTCGACTGGCAGCAGCCACCGGCCGGAAAGGCCGCCTCTTACGTCTCCACGCCGCTCGGCGCCAACACCACCGTCATCGGCGCGGGCGCCCTGCATGCCTGGATCCGCGCTTCCGTTCCCGACGTGGACCTGCAGGTGACGGTGTCAGAGGTCAGGCCCGACGGCAAGGAGACATACGTCCAGAGCGGCTGGCTGCGGGCCAGCATGCGGAAGCTGGACAAGGACCGGAGCAGCCTGCTCGAGCCCGTCCTGAGCCTGCGCCGCGATGACGCCGCGAAGCTGCCGAAGGGCGAGTTCGCCAAGGCGATCGTGCCGCTCTACTACCAGGGCCACGCCTACCGGGCCGGATCGCGCATCCGCGTCACGATCACCCCGCCGAGCGGCGACCAGCCGGTCTGGGCTTTCGCCGAGTCGGTGCCCAAGGGGGACGCCAACGTAACCGTCGCTGCCTCAGACAAGTACCCCTCGCGCCTCATCCTCCCGGTCATCCCGGGGGTCCAGGTGCCGAGCGGCCTGCCGCAGTGCCCAGGCCTGCGCGGCGAGCCCTGCCGCACCTTCACGCCCTAGCCGCGCCTATTCGGTCGAGATGCTCGGGTCCGCCTGGACCTTCTCGGGGATCACCGCGAGGAAGTGGTGGCGGGCCTCGGAGGCGAGCTTGACCACGCGGTCGGCCTCGTCGTCCTGGTCGGTCGCGCGCAGCTCCTCGGCGTAGTGGCCCAGCAGGTCCTGCACGTCGAGCTCGCCCTCGGCGTCGAGCTCGGCCAGGGTGACGATGGCGCCCTCGCCCAGGCGGCGCTCGATCGCCTCGCGGTCGAGGTTCCAGCCGTCGTTGACCCGGACGTAGACCCGCCCGCCGGTCATGCCCGCGCACGCCCAGGGACCGATGTCGCCCATCACCACCGCGCGGCCGGAGGTCATGTACTCGAAGGCGAAGCCCTTGGCGTTGGCGCGGTCCACCAGGCAGCCGCGGGCGTCGTCCAGCGGCTCGGGAGGCTCGCCCGCCAGCACCACGTCGGCGCCGCTGAGGCGGATGCAGAAGCGCGAGTCGGCCGACCCCTGCACGAACAGGCGGCCGCGCTGGGCCCCGTAGGCGAACGACTTCCCGACCGACCCGTTGACCCGGACGCCGTCGGAATTCTTCCCCTTGAGGATCGAGACGGTCCCGCCCAGCATCGCCTTCCCGACGCCGTCCTGGGCGCCGCCCTCGACGCGGCAGGTGACGCCGTAGGAATTGAAGGCGCCGAAGCCCTGGCCGGCGACGCTGCCGCCGTTGAAGTGGAGCTCGGCGAGCTCGTCGTGCTCTGAGCCCTCGGGGGCGTCGTCATAGATGCGGGCGCGGGAGATCGCGCCCGAGAGCTCGGCGCCGAGGACGCGGTCATTGGCGTCGACGTCGCGGGGGAACTCCGAGCGGACCGGGCCGCCGGCGAACACCTTGTCGGCGAGCCTGCCGATCTCGGCCGAGGCCTGCTTGGGCTCCATCCTGATCGGCTTCGCCTCCACCAGGCCGGCCTCGGCGCGCGCCTCGACCAGTTCCTCCGCGACGGGCAGGTCGATCGGCTCGAGGTCCAGGAACTCCTCCAGCGGGGTGATCAGCGGGGCCAGGTCGATCTCGCCTTGGTGGGAGATCTGCTCGAGCAGGTCATATCGCCCGACCAGGTCCTGGGCCCGCTCGTAGCCCAGCGATCCCACGACCTCCTTCACCTCCTCGCCCATCGCGGCGAAGAAGCGGGCGCAGCTCTCGGCGGCGGTGTCGACCGCCTGCGGCGTGAACTTCTTCAGCCCGTGCTGGTCGGCCTGCTCCTTGGTCTCGATCTGGGTGGCGATGCCGACGTGGCAGGTGTCGAGCTGGCAGCCGCGACAGATCGTGCAGCCGAGCGAGACCATGGCCAGCGTCCCGAAGCCGATCCGGTTGGCGCCGAGGCAGTGGAGCTTGACGATGTCGTGGCCGTGGCGGTAGCCGCCGTCGGCCCAGATCTCGACGCGGTTGCGCAACCCCGCCTCCATCAGCGCCCGGTGCACCGCGCGGGTGCCGATGTCCGAAGGCAATCCGACGTGGCGCAGCGCGTGCTGGCGCGCGGCGCCCGTGCCGCCCTCGAAGCCCGACAGGGTGATGATGTCGGCACCGGCCTTGGCGATGCCGAGGCCGATCGTGCCGATGTTGGGGACCACCGGAACCTTGACCGAGACCCGCAAGTCGGGGTTGACGGTCTTGAGCTCGTCGATCAGCTCGGCGAGGTCCTCGATCGAATAGAGGTCGTGGTTGTTCGAGGGGCTGATCAGGTCGGTCCCCGGCGAGGCGTTGCGCGCCGCGGCGACCTTCTCGGAGACCTTCTTGCCGGGCAGGTGACCCCCCTCGCCGGGCTTGGCGCCCTGGCCGATCTTGATCTCGGCGACATAGGAGCTGTTCAGCATCTCTGCCGAGACTCCGAAGCGGCCCGAGGCCACCTGCTGGCCGCGCCACTTGCGGTAGTTGCCGTACATGTCCTGGATCTCGCCGCCCTCGCCGTTGACGCAGAGGACGTTGATCGACTTCGCGGCCTCGGCGTAGGCGCGGAAGGCCGGCTCGGACTGCGAGCCGAAGCTCATCGAGCTGATCACGACCGGGTAGTCGTGGTGCCCAACGCCGGCGTCGACGTCCGCGGGGTCGACCGGGTCGCGATCGTCTTCCTTCCGCAGCCCCAGGATGTGGCGCATCGAGATCGGGTTCTCGGCCTCGAGGTCGCGCACCTTCTGCGAGTACTCGGCGAAGTCGCCGGTTCCGTTCGCGGTCGCGATCGCGGCCTTGTAGACCTTGGGATAGAAGCGGAACGTCTTCGCGGGCTTCGCCTCCTCGTCGCCGGCCAGGATCCTGTGGCGGGCGTCTGTGTCGGCGTCCAGCTCCTTGAAGCCGGCCCCTCCGTCGTTCGAGGCGGCGAAGGCCTCGGTCTGGAAGATCTCGGCCAGCTCGGGCTTGATCCCGATCGAGGAGAACTGGCGCGCGTAGCCGCGCGACTCGTGGATGCCGATCGTCGAGATCACCTTCTCGATCCCCTTGCGCAGGGCCGAGCAGAGGTTCGAGACGTCGGTTTCGTAGTCGTCGACGCAGATGACCTCGACCATCACGTACGGGCAAACACCATTTGCGCCTAGTCCGAGAGACAGAGCTACGTCGTGCACGTTGCGAAGCGAGGCCGACCGCAGCACGATTGAGCAGCGACGCCGCAGGTTCACCTCGCCCGGCTCGACCCGATAGGACTTGAGCGCCTGGTCAACGGCCGACGTCGCCAGGTGCGGGTCGATCCAGCGGCGCTCGCCGTCGTAGACGGCGCGGTCGGTCAGCACCAGCAGCTCGGCCCCGTCGCGGATGGCCTTGACGGCGTCCTGCTTCAGGCGCTCGATCGCGCCCTGGGTGGTCTCGGACTCCAGCAGGGCGATGTCGATCGCCTTGGCGCAGCCGTCGTGCTGACCGGAGCCGGGCCGGTCGCGGAACTCCTCCCACAGGTCCTCCAGCAGGTAGGTGCCGTGCTCCGCGGCGATCTTGCGGTAGACGCTGTCGCCGAGCGGGGCCATGTCGTGATGACCGCCCAGCAGCACGGGGATGTCGGTGGCGACGATGCCGGAGTGGGTGCCCGGGTCCTCGATCACCGGCCTGCGACCGAAGATCGCGCGCGTGGAGAAGTGCTCGATCTCACGCTCGCGGTCGATCGCGGGGTTGGTGACCACGGCGACCGTCTCCTTGAAGTAGTCGGCCAGGTTCTGCCGCTCGGGCGAGAGCGCCGCCAGCGGCCCGTCGTAGCCGAGCGAGCCGATCGGCTCGGCCCCGTTCGAGGCCATCTGCTGCACCAGCTTGACGTCGTCGCGCTGCCAGCCGAAGCCGGCCAGCACCCGGTCGGGGACCTCAACGGGGTCCGAGGGGCCCGCCGCGCTGTAGCCGGGGACCTCGCGGCCCTCCAGCGGGCCGCCGGCCCGCAACTCGGCCTTGAAGTAGGCCATCTCCTCGACGCCGGCGCGGGCCAGCCAGCGCTTCTGCACCTGGCGCAGCATCGACTCGTGCGGGTGCAGGGTCGAGCGCCGCTTGTCGCGGTCGATCGTGACCATGAACTTCTCGCCCGGCGCCATCGGCTTCGGCTCGGAGGTCATGTTCTGGACCGAGACCACTCCAGGCTCCGAACTGAACACATAGTCGTCCTGGGACTCCAGCTGCCACAGCGGCCGCAGCCCCAGCGCGTCGGCCGAGAACACGCACTCGTCGGCGTGGCGGGCGATCAGCGCCACCGGGCCCTGCGCGAACGGACCCATCAGCTGGCGCAGGTACATGTAGAAGGAGTGCAGCTCGTCGGGCAGGGCGACGATCTCGGCGACGATCGGAGGCACCACCATCTCCATCGCCTCGGCCAGCGATAGCCCCTCGCTCCGGCACAGCGTCTCGATCGTTCGGTTCAGGTCCTGGGAGTCGGAGTTGCCCTCGCCGATCGGCATCCCGAGCATGCGGGCCTCCTGGCGCAGCTGTTCGATCGTGTTGATCTCGCCGTTGTGACCGAGCACCCCGAAGGGCTGCACGCGCGTGAACGAGGGCCAGGTGTTGGTCGAGTAGCGGTTGTGGCCGAAGCAGCCGATCGTTTCTGCGCGCTCATCGGTGAGGTCCGGGTAGTAATTGCCGAGCACGCTCGGGGCGCCCATCACCTTGTAGACGCAGGTGATGGCGCTGAACGAGGCGACGTGGACGCCGAGCTTGCGCTCGAGCTCGATCTTCAGCTTGAAGCAGACGGAGTCCGCGTCATCGGCCTCGGGCACCAGGCCCGCGAACTGCCAAAAGTGGGGCTCCTCTTCGCGGGCGGTCGGGCCGAGCGCGGACGAGTCGACGGCGCCGAGGCGCTCGCCGAGGATGCGAAAGCCTGCCCCGCCCAGGATCTCCCGGGCGTCGTGGCGGACCTTCTCAATGTCGGCCGAGCGCTCGACGAAGACGTGGGCGACCGCGAAGGCGTCGTCGAGCGCGAGCGAGGGATTGTGGCCTCCCCGCCGCACCTCCTCTGCCCAGATCTTGGTCGGGAGGTCGACGAGCACGCCGCACCCGTCGCCCTCGCCGTCGATGTTGCCGGCGCGGTGCAGCATCTTCTGGAGCGAGTCCAGCGCGAGCGGCACCGGCTCGTGGCTCGGGGTCGCGTCCTTGCGGACCGACGCGTAGATGGCACACGCGTCCTTGTCCTCGACGCTGGGCGGGGATACGAGCGGCCGGTAGGCCCGCTCGGGGGAGTAGCGCTCTGTCACTTGTGCCTCCCGGGTCCGCGCCTTCTTCGAGCGGGCGCGCGACGGGTTGGGACCGACGGAGCAGCGATTATAGGGAGGGGGGCAGGCGGCGCCACGCGAGCAGAGAGCGAGTTTCAGATACCTAAGAGCGGTGATGAACCTTTTGCGGTCTGTGGTGTTCTTATAAGCAGAATGTGAGGACGTGTTAACGTTCTCAGCCAGTTTGTCGAGCAGGACCGTCAAAAATGATTCCAAGGAGGGATCGACGATGGAGAAGGGCGGGCAGAACCGCAAGAGCAGGGGGCAGGCCATCAGCGCACCGGCCGCCGGTGAGGAGGGCCCCGGCTCCGAGACGGAGCGCTTTCGAGCCATCACCGAGCTTCGCCAGAACGAGGCGGTCACCGGCGAGTCCGGGGTCCCGCGCAGCCAGCGCGACCACGAGCTCCGCCGCCAGCTGAACTCGCTCGACGAGTTCTCCTGAGCGCCTAGGCGTCCCGCTGCAGAGCCAACGCGGCCGCGCCGTGGAGGCTTCTCCAAGCGTCCACGCTGATCCTCGGCGCGCTGCGCGAGCCGCCGGATCCGCTCCCGGTCGAGGCTCGGGTCTCCGTTCCTCGCGCTTCCGTTCGCGCCGTGCTCGAGCGTCCGCCACAACTCCAGCTTGCCGGTCACGCCCATGATCATGCTCTCGTACTGGAGCACGCGGCGGTCGGGCGCCGAGGCGTTCAGCTTCAGGGCGCCGAGCTTCTCCCCTAGCCAGGCGCCGGCCTGCTTGACCCGGCTCGGGGCCACCCCGAGGCGCTCCATCAGCTCCAGCAGGCTGTCGCGATCGGCCTCGATGTCCGCGGCGATGCTCTGCATCTCCCGGCGCTCGGACTCCTCCACGGCGCCATCGGCGATCCTCCTTGCCAGCGAGACGCCGGCAGCCGAACCGGCCAGGTGGTCCCTGAGATAGGTGGCGAGCGCCTGGGTGACCTGCATTGCGCGTGGCTTCCCGGCGCCGGGCGATCCCAAACTCTGACTCCATCCGGCCACTATGGCGCCGTAGGGCGAACAGGTTGCAATCGCGACCTTGTCGCAATAGGCTGCGGCCTCCCCAGTGACCACCCCACACAACATCGCTCCCGTCGAGGCACCGGACCTGGAATCGGCTCTGACGGCGGTGCGCGACAGCGGCCTGCGGGTCTCGGCGGCGCGGAGGATGGTGCTGGAAGCGCTGTTCGAGGCCGAGGAGCCGATCTCGGCCGAGGAGATCGTCCAGATGCTCGGCGGGCGCTCCGACGCCGCGTCGGTCTACCGCAACCTCGAGGCGCTTGAACGCGTGGGCCTCGTGCGTCACGTCCACCTCGGCCACGGCCCCGGCCTCTACAAGCGGATCGGCGTCGGGGAGCACGAGTACCTGATCTGCGACGTCTGCGGCCGGCACAGGGCGGTGGCACCTCGGGACTTGGATGGGGTCCGAGACCTGATACGCGAGCGCTTCGGCCATGAGGCTCGGTTCACGCACTTCCCGATCGCGGGGCTCTGCTCGGACTGCGCCGAAGGGTCGGCGAAAGGGCGCTGATGGGCTTCGAGTTCCTGTTCCGGCCGGTCGAGCAGTTGGACGAGTCGCTGGCACACCTCTTCGACGGCGCGCCGCTGCTGGTGGCGCTGGGAATCGCCTTCGTCCTCGGACTGCGCCATGCCTCGGATCCCGATCACCTCGTCGCGGTCACCTCGCTGGTCGCTTCGGACGACGCCGACCACCGCGATGCGGCCCGCCTGGGCGCCTGGTGGGGCCTTGGCCACGCGGCGATGCTGCTGGCAATCGGGCTGCCTCTGATCTTCCTCAAGTCCGAGCTTCCGGCCTGGCTGGAGAGCGGCGCCGAGAAGGCCGTCGGGGTGGTCATCCTCTTCCTGGCGGCGAGGGTGATCTGGAAATGGGCGCGAGGCGACTACCGCGCAGGGAAGCACGATCACGACGGACAGGGCCATCGGCACCTGCATCGAGGGGACGGCCACGAGCATGTCTCGGTGCGAACCCCGGCGCAGGCGTTCGGGATCGGGGTCGTGCACGGGCTGGCGGGAACCGGCGCCGTGGTGCTGCTGCTGCTCGCCGCCCTGCCGACGCAGCTGGAGGCGGCGGTCGCGCTCGCGGTGTTCGCGCCGATGTCGATCGTCTCCATGGCCGCCTGCACCACCGCGTTCGCGTGGGTGCTGACCCGGCCGTTGGTCGAGCCCGTCTACCGCGCCGTGCTGATTCCGGCGCTCGGGCTGTTCGGGCTCTCATTCGGGCTCTGGTACGTGGGCCTGACCTGACCCCGTCATCCGCCTTCGGTTGCAAGCCGTGGCAAGGCGGGCATACTGAGGGCAGAGAGCGGCGAGGAGGCCGGACATGCACAGCGACGAGCACGACCACGACGAAGCGCACAGCCACGAGCACGAGCACGACGGGGCGCACCATAGCCATCCCCACACCGATCACGAGCACGAGCACACCGAGCACGAGCATGAGCACAGTCACGGCGACGTGACCCACTCCCACGCGCACGTGCACCAGAAGGGGCTCGAAGGACCTGAGCACCATGACCACACTCACGACGACGAGGGCGCCTAGCGCAGCATCCCGACGATGCCGGTCCGCATCCTCTTCAAGTGCGAGTTCTGCGAGGCCGAGCCCGACGACGAGACCAGGGCGGCGCTGGAGGCTCAGCTCCAGGAGCTGCTTTTCGGCCAGTATCTGGACGCCGGGCCCGGCTACTGGCTGGTCTGGCACGGCAACGGCCTCTATGGGCGAACGCGCTATGCGTGCGGCGACCACCGCGGCGAGCTCAAGGCCGCGCTGCGCGAGCACTACGGGACGATCGGCCCCCACCCATGGGCGATGGGCCCACACCCGGCCAGGGTCCTGCGCCGCGGCCGCCAGCAGGTGCGAAGGCGGCTCGGCCCCGGATGGGATTCCCGCCCCGGGTTCGGCCCCACCGTCTAGCTCAGGTGCGGGCTGGGACGCCCGCGTTGTCGAGCAACAGGGCGCCGATCCTCTGCGCGCGCCGGGCGGCCTCGTGGTCCCCCTCCCCGGCCGCGACGATCGATCCCTTCATCAGGATGTGCCAGCGACGCGCGAAGTCATCCGCATCCGGGATGCCCGCCCCTCTCGCTAGCTCCATCAGGAACTCCCTGATGTTGCCGAGGTAGGCGATCCCCGCCTCGTTTTAGAGGGTCTGGCGAGCGACCCCCGATTGCGCCACCACGGCGTCGATGCCGACGGCCCGGATCCCTTTGCGGCTGAACAGGTCGTAGTCGTTCGCGAGCCCCCCGCCGGCGGCTCCAGATGTTCCCATCGCGCTCACGGTACCAATCGGTCCTCTCCGAACGAGGCCGCCGCGATCGCGGCCTGTCCATAAGAGATGCCACCGTCGTTGGGCGGCAGCAGCCGCGGCACCAGGACGCGGAGGCCCGAGTCCGCGAGCAACTCGAGGCAGCGCTCCAGCAGCAGCCGGTTCTGGAAGACACCGCCGGAGAAAACGAGCAGTTCCATTCCGCGCCTGTCCGCCTCCGCGCTGAGGGCGCGGACGGTGCCGCCCGCGACCGCGTTGTGGAAGCGGGCGGAGATCGATGCAGCGGAAGCTCCTGACGAGGCGTCCTCCGCCACGGCCCGCACGAGCGGCCGCACGTCCAGCAGCACACCGTCTGCCTCGACCAGCTCCAGCGGATAGGAGGACGCCTCGGCCCGGTCGGCGATCGCCTCGAGTTCGATCGCCGCCTGACCCTCGAAATTGACGCGCGCCCGCAGCCCGCAGATGGCGGCGACCGCGTCGAACAGCCGCCCCATGCTGGTGGTCGGGGGCGAAGCGACGCCCGTGCGCAGCAGCTCGCAGACCTCGGCCCAGCGCCGCGTGTCCACCTCGGCGCGCAGCGCTTCCGGCAGCCGCGGCTCCGCGACCCCCTCGGCCGTGATGAGCCAGGAGCAGGCCATGCGCCAGGGCTCGCGAATCGCCGCCGCGCCCCCGGGCAGGCGGGTCGGCCACAGCATGCCGGCGCGCTCGTAGCCCCCGAGACCGCCGGCGAGCAGCTCTCCGCCCCAGATCGTGTCATCCGGGCCCAGGCCGGTGCCGTCGTAGATCGCGCCGAGCGCGGGACCCTCCTCGCCGTGTTCGGCGAGACAGGCGGCGAGGTGGGCGTGATGATGCTGGACCGCCAGGCGGCGCACGCCGTGCCGCTCCAGCGCGTACTTGGTGGAGAGGTACTCGGGATGGAGGTCATGGACCACGACCTCGGGCTCGACCGCGAACAGGCGCTGGAAGTGGTCCACGCCGCGGCTGAACGAGCTCAGCGTCTCGAAGTTCTCGAGGTCGCCGATGTGGTGGCTGACCCAGGCCCGCTCCCCCTTGGCGACGCAGAAGGTGTTCTTGAGCTCGGCCCCGCAGGCGAGCAGCGGCGGGGCGCTCCCCGGGAGGCCGAGAGCCGCCGGGACGTAGCCGCGCGAGCGCCGCAGCGGCAATGGCGCTCCGCCTGCCCGGGCCCGCACGACCGAGTCGTCGGTCCGGGTCTCGATCGGGCGGTCGTGCAGGAGGAAGTGATCGGCGATCGCCCTCAGCCGCTCGAGCGCGTCCTCGTCCCGGAAGGCGATGGGTTCGTCGGAGACGTTGCCGCTGGTCATCACCAGGGGCTTGCCGACGTCGGAGAGGAGCAGGTGGTGCAGCGGCGAGTAGGGGAGCATCACCCCGAGGTCGGCGGAGGCCGGAGCGACCGAGGGCGCCACCGCGGCCCCGCGCCGCTTCCGCCCGATCACGATCGGGCGCTCCCGTCCGGCGATCAGCTCCCGCTCCGCCGCACCGAGCTCGGCGAGCTCCATGGCGGCCTCCAGGCCAGGCGCCACCAGCGCAAAGGGCTTGTCCTCGCGGTGCTTGCGCGTCCGCAAGGCCGCCGCCGCCTCTTCGTTCGAGGCGAGGCAGGCGAGGTGGAAGCCGCCGATGCCCTTGATCGCGAGCACCTGCCCGGCGGCGAGCTGGGCGGCGGCCGCGGCGATCGCGTCTCCCCCAGGTGCCCCGAGCTCTGCCGGCTGCAGCTCGCGTCCGTCCGGCGCCGCCATCCAGGCGCGCGGCCCGCAATCCGGACAGGCGTTGGGCTGGGCGTGGAAGCGGCGGTCGCGGGGGTCCTCGTACTCGGCCAGGCAGAGCTCGCACATCTCGAAGCCGGCCATCGTGGTCTGGGGGCGGTCGTAGGGGACCCCTCGCACGATCGTGAACCGCGGGCCGCAGTCGGTGCAGTTCGTGAACGGGTAGCGGTGGCGGCGATCGGAGGGGTCGAGGATCTCGGCCAGGCAGCGCTCGCATGTGGCGACGTCCGGCGAGACCGCCGCCAGGGGCTCGCCGCGGCTCTCGCTCTCGACGATCCGGAAGCCCCCCTCCCCGGTGGGCTCGAGCGTGTCGCTGCTGACCCGCTCGACGTCCGCCAGCGGCGGCGCCTCGGCTGCGAGTCGCGCCAGGAAATCGTCCACGGCCTCGGCGCTGCCCTCGATCTCCAGCAGGACCCCGCGCTCGTCGTTCAGGACCCAGCCCGCCAGCTCGAGCTCGGAGGCCAGACGGAAGACGTGGGGGCGAAAGCCCACCCCCTGGACCGTGCCCTCGACTCGGGCCCGAAGCCGGCGGCGCCCCGCCGGCGGCGCCCTCACCCCGGCTCCTCGGCCTCGCCCGAGCCGGACAGCTCGATCAGCTCGCGGAGCACGTGGTACGCGCTCGCCTGCGCCTCCTGGATCCGGGGGATGTTCTGGGAGCGGGTCACGATCACATGGTCGGCCAGGTCCTCGGCCGCGATCCTTCCCCCGTCGTAGCCCACCATCGCCACGGTGCCCATCTCCCGGCGGCGGGCCTCGGCCAGGGCCTCGATCACGTTGGCGGAGCTGCCGCTGGTGGAAAAGGTGACGAGCACGTCCCCGCGGCGGCCGTAGGCGATCACCTGGCGCTGGAAGATCTCCTCGATGCCGATGTCGTTGCCGACCGCGGTGATGATCGCGGTGTCCTCGGTCAGGTCGATTGCCCGGCGACTCGTCCACCGCCGTCCGGCCGGCGGATAGCGCAGGTCGGCCACGAAGTCCATCGCGTCGGTCGCCGAGCCCCCGTTCCCGAGGGCCAGCGCCTTGCCGCCCCCCTCGAAGCAGACCCGCAGCGAGTCCGCCGCGGCGATCAGCTGGGCGCGGCCCTCGCTCAGGGTCTGCTCGCGCAGCTCCCCCACCTCGGTCGCCTTCAGCAGGGCGGATTCGCGTACGTCCTCGGTCACCGCCTCGAGGTCGTGCTCGGACTCCGCCAGAAACGGATAGAGGAAGCTCGAGTGGCCCGTGTCGTGGGTGGCCCGCTCCTCGCGGCCCTCGAGCAGGCCGCGGTGGTCGAAGAAGACATGGACCAGCTCCCAGAGCACGTGGTAGGCGGTCTCTGCCAGCTCCTGGCGCACGAACGGGTCCCCGGCCTCGGGGACGAGCTCCCACTCGGCGCCCGCCGGCGCGAAGGCGAGCGTGAGGCAGCCGCGCTCGCGCGCGACCGCGAGCGCCGAGACGACCTCCTCGCCGTCATCCTCGTCCGGTCCGAAGCCGACCGCGACGTCGTTCGGCTCGACCACCAGATCGACCTGTGCGGCAAGCGGCCCGCCCTCGCGAGCCAGCCCGATCGCGGGCAGCGCCCGCTTTCCGACGATCACCGGATGCACGAACTCGACGGTGACGTGGCGCACGTCGCTGCGCGCCGCGGGCGACAGGCCGACAGCCACCAGCCTGCCGCCTCGCGCGAAGCGCTCAGCCATCGCGTGGCAGAGCCGGGCCAGGCCCTCGGCCTCGCGCTCAAAGTAGCCCCGGTTGGCTTCTATGCGGGCGGCGAGCAGCTCGTCGATCCGCCCTCCCAGCACCTCTGCCGGGGCGGCCGAGCTCACGCTCCGACGGGCGCCCGCTCCCCCACCTCGACGAGCCAGTCGCGGAAGGCGTCGACGCCCTCGCCGGTCCTGGCGCTGACCAGCATCGTCCTGATGCCGGGGTTGACGGCCTCGAGGTTGCCTAGGAACTTGTCGAGATCGAAGTCCAGGTGCGGCAGCAGGTCGATCTTGTTGATCACCGCGAGCTCGCAGGATCGGAACATGAGCGGGTACTTGAGCGGCTTGTCCTCGCCCTCCGTGACTGAGGTGACCATCGCCTTGGCGTCCTCGCCGATGCGGAACTCGGCCGGGCAGACGAGGTTGCCGACGTTCTCGACGATCAGCAGGTCGATCTCGTCGAGGGGCAGATCGGGAAGCGCCGTGCGGACCATGTTCGCGTCCAGGTGGCATTCGCCCCCGAAGCCGCTGTCGGTGTTGATCTGCACGACCGGGATGTGCATTGAGGACAGCCGGTCCGCGTCCATGGACCCCTGCACGTCGCCCTCCAGCACACCGACCCTGGGGCCGTCGAGGTCGCGCAGCGAGGCCTCCAGCAGGGTGGTCTTGCCGGCGCCCGGGGCGGACATCAGGTTGATCACTGTGACGCCGTCGCGATCGAAGTCGCCGCGATTGGCGTTGGCGATCGTGGTGTTGGCGTCGAGCGCGTCCTCGGCGACCTTGACCTTGGTGCGGTGCATCCTGCCTCCTGTTCTACCCGGTTGCGTCGGCCCTTGCAGCGGCCGGCTCCTCGACGGTTATCGACTCGACCTCGAGCTCCTCGCCCGCGACGACCTCGGCCCCGGCCTCGGCGCAGACCGGGCAGCGGAACTGGGGCAACAGCATGATCTGCGATTCCTCCTCCGCCGGCGACGGCGCCGGGTCCCACTCGTGCGAGCAGGACGAGCAGCGCATCAGCGCGTCGATCAGCTCCAGCTCCAGCTCCGCGCCCTCGGCCGGCGTGTCGCGGGAGACGATCTCAAGGTAGAACTCGAGCGAGTCGGGGACGACCTGGCGCAGGCGGCCGACGCGCAGCTCGATGCCGCTGACAGGGCGTCCCTCGGCGTGCCGAAGGACGGTGTCGAGGATCGCGCTCGAGATCGAGAGCTCGTGCATCAGTCGCGTCCGTCGCGGTAGGCCTCGTCGGACTGCAGCTCGCTGATCTGCGCGAGCACCAGCTCGATCGCCTTGTCGAGGACCGCCTCGACCTGCGGCGACAGCTCCATCGCGATCTCCTCCACGTCGGCGGGCTCGCACGCGACCACCACGACCTTGCCCGGCCAGCCGTGCACGGCCTTGACGAAGCGCAGCACCGTGGCCGGGTCCATGCCGTGCGGGTTGAGCACCTCGCCGTCCTCGATCGCGCCCCCGATCTCGTCCGGATCCGGTTCGATCACGTAGAGGGAGCCGGGCTCGCCGCCCTGTTGTGAGACGTCGATCAGGACCAGCGCGTGGTAGCCGCGCATCACCTCGTAGGCGAGGTCGAGCCCTCCGGAGCCGAAGTCCATCACCCGCACCCCCGAGGGCAGATCCCTCTGCTCCAGCCGCTTGATCACAGCGCCGCCGAAGCCATCGTCCCCGAGCCAGGCATTGCCGACACCGGCGACGAGGATCTGCTTCTCCATGCGCGCGTCGAGCTCCTGCTCCTCGGCGCGCCGCGCCGCCTGTTCGAGCAGGATCCGCTCCTGGCGGGTCTCGCTGGGGCCGGTCACGAGCCCACCTCGACCTCGTCGGCGAAGAAGAACAAGTAGCGGCCGGTCTCGCGAAGCAGCTCCTGGCCGGGGTCATCGTCGACGGTGACGCCCAGGTAGACGCGGTCGTCGTAGCCCTTGTAGATGCGCTCGACGGTGGCGGTGCGGCCGTCGAGGATCTTGTCGTAGACGTCGCCCTCGGTCCCCGGGCGCAGCACGACCTTGTCCCCCAGCCTGACCCTGGCGGCGCCCAGCTCGAGCTCGTGCTCGCCGGGCGTCACGTCGATCCCCGCCGGCGGCTTCAGCTGGGTGCCGTTGGTGCGCTCGCCGTCGTCCTCGGTCGGCTCCTTGTAGGTGAGGCGGCCGTGCAGCCCGAGCATCTCGTCGTCGGTCACCCTGTCCGCACGCTCGATCATCTCCCGCACGGCCGGATCCTGATCGGAGATCTCATCGCGCTCCTTGTCGGACAGCGCCTGCACGTGCAGCAGCAGGGCCTCCTCGATCTCGGTGTTGTCGAACAGGTTGCCGAGGCTCTCTGGAGCGAGCTCGGGGTGCTCGGGGAGCATGATCGTCGCGCCGAGCACGGCGGCGTCGCCCTCCCCGACCAGGACCGGGAACGTGTTGACGCTGTCGCAGGCCTCGACCGCGGCGCCCTCGTCCCCGTCCCGCTCGAGCGGCGAGACGAAGGCGCCGTCCTCGACCTCCAGCAACGGGTGCACCGAGAGCAGGCTGCGGCGCAGCGCCTCGGCGCGGGTCGGCTCCTCACCCTGGAAGGGCCCGACCTCGGAGTCGTTGTGGACGCACAGCTTGACGCGCGCCAGCTCCGGACCCAGCAGCTCGGCCCTGATCCGCGCGCGTCCCCGCAGCCGCGGCATGCCCTCGCCGTCGGCGGCCTCGAAGGAGAACTCGAACCCGGCGGCCTCGCGGGCCAGCTCCGCCAGAGTGGCCGTGCCCGGATCAAGCCTGCGCTCGGCGCCCGTGTGGCGCTCGCCCTGGGCCTGCAGGAAGCGCACGCTCCCCGTCAGCCTCGCCTCCGGCCCGGCGCGCAGCACGCACTCCAGGCGCAGCATCGAGAAGGCCGCGGGCTGGGTCTCGGCGTAGTCCGGCGGATAGACGATCCCGAACGGCGTCGGGGTGGCGTTCTTGGCTGCGCCCGGCGTGTATGGGTAGAGCGCGTAACCCTCGTACAGCAGCGAGCTGACCAGCTCCTCGACGCCCGACGACGCTCTCAAGAGCCCCTCCCCTCGGCTTCGTCGAGCAGCTCGCCGACCGTCTGGTCGATCGTGTGGTTGCCGCGGGCGGCCTTGAGCCTGCCGAGGCGATCGACCGTGCCGGAGTCGAGGGCGACCCAGCCGCGGTCCGGGTAGTGCCGCTCGATCATCTTGCTCCAGGTCGCGACCGGCATCCGGTACTCGGCCGCGGTGTCCCACGGAACCTGCACGATCTGCAGGCGCTCGTCATCGGCCTGGTAGTAGACGCTGCCGTTGAAGAACCAGATCAGCGGCACCTCGCCGTCCGGGAGGGCGCTGAAGTAGCGGGTCGCGGCGAGCTCGAGGTCGTAGTTGCAGAGCACCGGGACCTCGACGGTAGTCGAGCCGGTGAAGGCGTTGACCAGGACCGACTCAGTGCTCCACACCATCCGCCGCGCCGTCGTCGCCCAGCGGCCGGGCTCCCCGAACAGCTCGGCCAGCCGCTCGCGCGTGTCGTCGTCGTAGCCGCGCTTGATGGGCTCGAGTTGGATCTGCGCCGTGAGGGCGGCGACGAACACCGGCCGGCCCGAGCGGTCCTCGATCTCGAGGCTGAAGCTGAGGGTCGGCGCCGCGGCGTGTTCGACGACGCTGACGCCGGCGACCACGAAGGAGAGCCAGGGCTGCCCGGGCGGCGGGGCCGTCTCCAGAGCCTGGCCGTTGCCGGCCAGCGGCTCGTCCACGCCGGGCGGCCGCTCCCTGGGGCCCGTAGGGCCCCCGAGCGAAGGGACCCCGGGCATCAGCCGACCTCCGCCTTGGCGCGGCGCCGCATCTCCTCGAAGAACCTCGGCACCTCGCGCTCGATCGCGGGGCCGCCCGAGATTCCCTCCCAGCTCACCTTGATGGCGCCGACCAGGCCATAGCACTCGTCGATCGGGGCGATCACGAACTGCGGCGGATCGCTGATGCGGTTGACGACCAGCGCCTCCGCATCGGGCTCGATCCCGGACAGGATCGGGTTCAGCTCGCTGAGCTCGTGCCAGGCGGGCAGGTCGAGCTCGGACTCGGTGGCCCCCGCGGGGCTCGGATACATGGCGACAACCCCATCGACGGAGCTCGAGAACATGAAGAAGGCGAGCCCGATCGGGATCTGCAGCTTGGCCCACAGGTCCTCCGGAAGCTCGAAGTCCTCGAGCCAGACGATGCGGCTGCCGGTGGGGCGCAGCTCGGGATCCCCCGAGCGCTGGGCCCAACAGGTCGCGCAGGTACAGAGGATGCGGCGCTCGGTCAGCTGCAGCAGGTGGCGATGGTCGGGGGGCAGCTCGGTCCCGCACAGCTCACAGACCTCGACGTCGGCCCAGCCGCCGTTCGCTGTGGGCGCGGATGGTCGCGAGAGCCCGCGGAGGCTCGAGATCAGATCCGCGCGCCCCGGCCCTGGACCGCCGGCCCCGTTCATGCCGAGACGGCGATCCTGATCGCGCCGTCCTGGGCCAGCAGCGGCACCGGCGCCAGCAGCAACCGCTCCTCGTCCATCGAACGCCCCGCCCGCGGCAGGTAGAACCGCCGCTCGCAGGCGGGACAGGCGAGCACGCCGCCCTTGAGCTCGCCGGCGGCGAGCCCACCGCCGCAGGACGCGCAGCGGTCCTGGAACGCGAGCAGTGACCCGCTGACATTGGCGATCAGCACCGTAGCCCCGTCGGCATCGGCGGTGGCGATGGCTCCGTCGGCCGGCATCAGCTCCTGGGCCAGCTCCAGCCAGCGGCTCGAGCCGATCGGCGGAGGCGGCGCCTCGGCGCCGTTGCTCGCGCCGTCGCCGCCGACGTGGACCACCGGCAGCGGCGTCCCCGAGATCTCCTCGGCCCGCAGGCCCCCCGGGGAGCCCTCCGCGATGCCCTCGACCTCGAGGCCGGCGAGATCGGGCGCCGCTTCGTCCAGCGCCTGCTTGATCGCCAGCTCCAGGGTGGAGGCGGAAGCCGGGCAGCCGTCGCAGCTGCCCTCGAGCCTGAGCCGGGCGACCCCGTCCTCGAGGCTCAGCATGGTCACGTTGCCACCGTGCGACTCCATGTAGGGCCGGACCTCGTCGAGCGCCTCGCGCACCCGGTCCTCGAGTGGGACCGGGTAGAGGTCGTGGACCAGCATCAGGCTGGCCACGACGCCGTCCTCGCTCAGCCGCTCACGGAGCGCGCCACCGGCCTCGCCGGCTTCGTCGATCACCTCGACGATCCGGTGCAGGCCCTCGCCGTAGAGGTCCATCACCGCCGCCAACAGCTCCTGCGCGGAGTTGCGGGCGGCGGGGTCAGAGATGCGATCCACCTCGGCGCTCAGCCGCTGCACCCGCTCCATCAGAAGGTCCGGGTCGGCTGAGTCGCCCGGCGGCGCGGCCGGGGCGTTTCCGTTGGTGTCGGTAGCCATGGTCCTCAGCTCATGCCGGTCGGGGTGTGCTGCACCTTCGTCACCCGTCCCTGTCCCGTGTACATGTGGACGCCGCACGGCAGGCAGGGATCGAAGCTGCGCACCGCGCGCATGATGTCGATGCCCTTGAACTTGTCCGGCCCGTTCTCCTCGAAGATCGGGGTGTTCTGCACCGCGTCCTCGTAGGGCCCCGGCGTTCCGTGGACGTCGCGTGGGTTGCTGTTCCACGGCGTCGGGGGATAGGGCTGGTAGTTCGCGACCTTGCCTTCGCGGATCACCATGTGGTGGGACAGGACCCCGCGGGCGGCCTCGCAGAACCCGACCGAGATCGCGTCGTTGGGCACCTTGAAGTCGTTCCACGACTTCGTGCGGCCCTCCCGGACCTCCTTCAGCGCCCGCTCCAGGCAGTGCAGGCCGATCAGGGCCGAGTAGGCCTGGTGGTAGGTCCTGGCCCGATCGCGCTCGATCGCGTTGGACTTCTCCGGCACCTTCCACTCCAGCTCCATCTCGGGCTGTGAGGCCGTGCGCGGCAGCACCATCTGCAGCGAGTGGCCGGTCGCCTTGACGTAGCCGAAGTCGACCAGGCCGGCCTTCGCCGTCACCCACTGGCGTGCGAACGGGCCGCCGCCGGTGTCGTTGGCCACGTAGGTGTCGTTGCGCGCGTCGTACATGCGCGGCGAGGCGACCCAGCTGTACTTGTCCTCCCAGTCGCGCTTCTGGGGCTTCGGGAGGGTGACCTTGTTCCACGGGTGGCGCTTGTCGATCGGGTTCCCCAGCGGGTCCTCGGTGACGAACGTCTCCTCGTCGGTCCAGTCGTCGAAGTACGAGCTGCCGAGCAGGATCCGCATCATCCCGTTGATCTCGACCAGGTCGGTCGTGACCAATTCGCCCTTGAACGCGACGCCCGGCGTGATGTACCGCGCGCGGCCCCAGTCGGTCATCGTCTTGTAGTCGTAGTCGACGTAGTCCGGGTCGTCGAAGTAGCCCCAGCAGACCAGATCCGAGTCGCGGTAGCCGACCATGTCGTAGCCCGGCAACTGCTGCAGGAAGAAGTCATAGAGGTCGTCGTGCATCGGCACGGACCGCTTGACGTAGTCGATGTACCGCATCAACCGCACGTAGTAGTCCGTGCAGGTCTGGTGCGTGATGTCCACCGAGACCCCGCCCGGCATGATCGTCGACGGGTGCGTGTGGCGCCCTCCGAAGAGGCAGTACATCTCGCGCGTGTAGCGCGCCACCTGGAGCGTCTCCAGGTAGAAGTCGCCCGTGAACGGGTTCAGCGACCGCATGATGTCGGCGATCGTCTTGTAGCCGTGGATGTCCGAGTGGGGAGCCGCCGTCGACTCCGCCGTCTGCAGCAGGCTCGGATTGGTCTCCTTGACCATCTGCTCGCAGAAGTCCACGTTCGCCATGCAGTCGTTGAAGATCGCGTGGTCGAACATGTAGTCCGCCGCCTCGGCGAGGTTGTAGCCGAGGTCACCCAGGGCCGGCGGCTTGACGCCGTAGGCCATGTTCTGGTTCAGGCACGAGGTCGTGCAGTGGTTGTCACCGCAGATGCCGCAGATCCGGCTGGTGATGAAGTGCGTGTCGCGCGGATCGATGCCCTTCATGAAGATGTCGAATCCCCGGAAGATCATCGAGGTCGACCAGGCCTTCTCGACTTTCTTCGCCTCGAAGTCGATCTCGGTGTGGATCCCGAGGCTCCCGACGATTCGGGTGATCGGGTCCCATGACATCTCCTTGACGGCGACCTTCTTCTTGCTGGGGGGTGTCTCGACGGTTGCCATGTGTCTCCTGTCTCCTCTCTACTGCCTGGAAGGAATCGTGGTTCCGGCGTCTCTCATCTGGACACCACCCCTATGAGCCCGGGGGCGCGTAGCCGGCGGAGCGGGACTTGTAGCCCGTGCTCAGCTGGTTGCCGGGCCGCCTCCACTCGGGCTCCTTGTCGTACTTGTTGCGGATGTTCCGGTTGCGGAAGCTGCGCACGAGCGGGCCGTACGTGAACTGCAGCGCCGTCGCCGCGACCCTGCCGACCTTGTCCTCCTCCATGAACGGCATGTACTTGTCGGGGAAGCCCGGCATCGTGCAGGCCATGCAGATGCCGCCGACGTTGGGGCACCCTCCGACGCCGCTCTGCCAGCCCCGGACCGGGACGTTGCACTTCACCACCGGCCCCTTGCAGCCCAGCTTGATCAGGCAGCGGTGGTCGGAGCCGTACTCGGTCGCGAAGTCGCCCTCCTCGGCGAACCCGGCGCGGTTGCAGCCCTCGCGAACGGTGCGCCCGAACAGCCACTTCGGCCGCAGGGCCTCGTCCAGCTCGGGGACCGGGGCGCGGCCGGCCAGGTGCAGCGCCAGGTAGAGGAGCGCCTCGGTGGTGTTGTCGGGCTGCGCCGGGCAGCCCGGGATGCAGACCACGGGCAGGTTCGCCGACGACTTCCAGTCCCAGCCGAGGTAGTCGGGGAGGCCCATCGCGCCGGTGGGGTTGTTCTTCATCGCGGGGATGCCGCCGTAGGTGGCGCAGGTCCCGAGCGCGACCACAGCCGCGGCCTTCGGCGCCAGGCGGTCGACCCACTCGTTGGTCGTGATCGGCTGGCCCGTCGAGGGGTCGGTGCCCATCGCCGCCCAGTGACCCTCGCCGCTCAGCTCCTCGTTAGGGATCGATCCCTCGACCACGAGCACGAACGGATCGAGCTTCCCGGCCTCGGCGTCGTACCACGCCTGCATGAACTCGTCGCCGTTCTCGAACGCCAGCACCGGGTTGTGGACGATCACCTTCGGCATGCCCGGGATCGCCTGGGTGACGATGTCCTCCAGGCTCGGGTTCACGGCCGAGGTCATGGCGACGGAGTCGCCGTCGCAACCGAGGCCGGTGGTCATCCAGATCACGTGCGCCTCGACCGCCTCGGTCTTGGCCTGATCGGGTACGAACTCGGTCGCTGGTGCCATCTCTCCTCCAGTCGCTATTTCGTCGCTTCGTGGGTCTCCATCAACAGATCCTCGGCAGTGGGTCGCCGACCAGCTGGTCCATCACGCGCCGCCCGCCGAACGCCGTCTCCACCAGGACCATGCCCGGCGGCTCCGTGCGCACCTCTCCGATCTCGGCTGCGTCCTCGCAGCCCGGCAACGCGCGCAGGGCGGCGAGCGCGTCGTCCGCCGCCTCGGGCGCGACGAAGGCGACGAACTTGCCCTCGTTGGCCACGTACATCGGGTCGATTCCAAGCAGCTCCGCGGCGCCCGCCACCACCGGCTTCACGGGCACCTCTCCCTCCCTCACGGTCATCGCAACGCGCGAGGCCCGTGCCAGCTCGTTCAGGACCGAGGCAACGCCGCCGCGGGTGGCGTCACGCATGCAGCGCAGCGAGGGCCCGGCCGCCTCGAGCAGCCCGTCCGCGGCGGGCCACAGCGATCGCGTGTCGGACTCGAGCTCGGCCTCGAGGTCGAACTCTCCGCGCGAGAGCATGATCGCCGTACCGTGCTCGCCGATCGAGCCCGAGACCAGGATGCGGTCGCCCGGCTCCAGCGCGGCCGTCGAGAGCTGGGCGCGGTCGTCGATCCGGCCGACGCCGGTCGTGCAGACGTACATCGAGTCGCAGGCGCCGCGCTCGACGACCTTGGTGTCGCCGGCGACGACCTCGACCCCGGCGGCCTCGGCGGCCGACGCGATCGCGTCGACCTCGGCGCGCAGCTCCTCGGAGGCAAGCCCCTCCTCCAGCACCAGCGACAGCGTCAGTGCCACCGGGCGCGCCCCGGCCATCGCCAGGTCGTTGACGGTGCCGTTGACGGCGAGCTCGCCGATCGAGCCACCCGGGAAGCGAATCGGCTTGACCACGAAGCTGTCGGTGGTGACCGCAAGGCCGACGCCGTCGACGCTGACCGCGCCCGAGTCGCCCATCTCGGCCCCGGTCTCGGAACCGAAGGCCGGCACCAGCAGGCCCTCGATCAGGGTCTGGGTCGCCTTGCCGCCGGCGCCGTGGGCCATCGTGATCCGCTCGTCCTTGAACTTTGCGGGCTTGGAGCGCGCGGTCTCGATGATCCCCAGCACCTTCCGCTCGCGCTCGGAGACCGGGTCCTGGCGGCGCTCGGGGGCGGCTGCTCGCTCCGGGCTCACACGACCTCCTTCTCGCGCGCGAACCGGCCGTAGTTGTAATAGGCGGCGCACGCGCCCTCCGGGGAGACCATGCAGGTGCCGATCGCGTGCTCGGGTGTGCAGGCGCTTCCGAACACCTTGCACTCATAGGGCTTGATCACGCCCTTCAGCACCTCGCCGCACTGGCAGGCCTTGGGGTCGGCCACCCGCACGCCGGGGACCTTGTAGCGCTGCTCGGCGTCGAGGTCGGCGTAGTCGGGGCTCAGCCGCAGCGCGCTCTGCGAGATGAAGCCGAGGCCGCGCCACTCGAAGTGCGGGCGCAGCTCGAAGACCTCGGACATCGCCTTCAGCGCCGCGACGTTGCCCTCGTAGGGGACGACCCGCTTGTACTGGTTCTCGACCTTGGCCTCACCGGCGCCCAGCTGCAGCAGGATCATCTGGATCGCCTGCAGGATGTCGAGCGGCTCGAAGCCGGCGACCACGATCGGCTTGCCGTAGTCGGCCGGGATGAACTCGAAGGGCCGCGCGCCGACGACGGTGGACACGTGGCCCGGGCCGATGAAGCCGTCCAGGCGCAGGTCGGGCGAGTCCAGCAGCGCCCGCAGCGGCGGCACGATCGTGACGTGGTTGCACATGCAGAAGAAGTTCTTGACTCCCTCGGCGCGGGCGCGCTTCAGGGTCAGCGCCGTCGAGGGGGCCGTCGTCTCGAATCCGATCGCGAAGAAGACGACGTCGCGGTCGGGGTTCTGCTTGGCGATCCGCAGGGCGTCGAGCGGCGAATAGACCATGCGGATGTCGGCGCCGTCGGCCTTGGCGTCGGTCAGCGTCTGATCCGAGCCCGGGACGCGCATCATGTCCCCGAAGCAGGTGAAGATGACGCCGTCCTGATGGGCCATCGCGATGCCGTCGTCCACGCGTCCCATCGGGATCACGCAAACGGGGCAGCCCGGGCCGTGCACAAGCTCCACGTTCTCGGGAAGCAGGTCGTCCAGCCCGTACTTGTAGATCGAGTGGGTGTGCCCGCCGCACACCTCCATCAGCTTGTAGTGGCGGCCCGGCTCGACGGTCGCCAGGATCTCGCCGGCGAGCGCGCGGCCGAGGCCGGCGTCCCGGTACTCGTCGACGTACTTCATGCTCATGCGGCCACCTCGCTTCCGAGCGATGCGATCGCGGTGCCGGCATGCACCAGCAGAAAGTCCCCCTCGCTCACCGGCCGCACGAGCGCGATCTCGACCGTCTCGCGCCTTTCCCCACCGAGCTCCTGGCAGAGGGCGAGCTCCCGGTCGCGGTCGATGCGGACAACGCGAAGCTCAACCGCCTCGTCCCCACAGGTGATGCAACCTTCCTGGTGGTCGCACGTCGGGGCGAGGCGATCGGTCATTAGCCCGGGTTCCTCTCTCCGCAGCCCGGTCGGAGGCGGCGCGAGTTCCAGCATGCGTACCGGCTGCTCACTCGATCACGCTCGCCTTCAGCTCCTCGAGCTCCTGCTCGTAGTCCTCGCCCATGCCCTCGAGCATGCGGCGCGTCGCAAGCGCCTCCTCCTCGTCCACCTTGGAGATCGCGAAGCCGACGTGGATCAGCACCCAGTCGCCCGGCGCGACCCCGTTCCCGCCCTCGTCGAGCAGGCCGACGTTGACGTTGCGCTGGACCCCGGCGACGTCCACCTTCGCGAGGCGGTTCTCCTCGTCGACGAACTCCATCACGTGACCCGGGATCGCCAGGCACACTTCGAACTCCTCTCTTCCTCGCCGGCCTCAAAAATGCCTAGAGGGAGACCGGTCGGTCCCGACCCTATTGACCGCCCCTGCTCGTTTCAAGCGCGACAAAATCGGTCGGATTTGGTTAGGCAGCCCTAACAGATCGACCGCTGGAGCCCTTGGTGAGAGAATCAGCCGCGTGAGCCGAGACCGCGACAGCGCCCTCACCGCGAAGGTCTACGACGGCAGCTCCTACCGGCCGTTCGGCGAGCTTGGCCCCGACGACGCGGACGGACGCGCCGCCGAGCTCGGTGAATTGACCGGCTTCGGGCCGACGATGCGGGTGCGCCCGGTCGCGCAGGGCTGGCGGGAGCTGGCGAAGCTGATGCGCGAGCGGGGGGCGGAGACCGTCTCCGAGCTCGACGACGCGACGGTCGCCGCGTACGCCGAGCGGCTGTGGGTGGTTCAGCCGGGCGGCAGCCTGATGCAGGACCCCAAGCCTGAGCGACCCGCAGACCCCGGCGGCAAGCCCCAGCCTCACGCCCGTGAGCCGCTCGCCATGGGCTCGGCCGTCCGCTCGATCAGGAACGAGAGCAGGCCATCCATGCCTCCCTGGGCGAACGCCCCGCGCTGCAGGTCCGCGCCGTTTCCCTCGCTCAGCATCCTCTCGACGTCGGCGAGCTCGGACTCACAGCCGAGCTCGGGCGCAACGGACGCGGCCAGGTCCAGACTGCGTCCTCCAAGCTCGCGTGCCGGGACCGGCGCCGCGTCTCGATCGAGCAGGGTCGCATCCAGCCCATGGCGGGTCGCCTGGAAGCTCGACTCGGCGAGCGCCTCACGTGAGGGGATGGATGTCTGGTCGCGCTCGGCCTCGACGCGGGTGAGGCAATGGGCCAGGGCCGCGACCCCGGCAACTCGCCGTAGGTCGGTCTGGGCGTCGGCCGAGCGGATCTCGACTGTTCCGAGCGCCGGGTGCAGCCGCGCGTCCCACCAGATGTGGGTGTAGTCCTCCAGGCCCGCCGCGGTGCACACCTCTCGCGTCACCCGCCAGAAGTGCTCGATGTCGCTGAACTCGGGCGCCATCGCGTTGCGCGGATAGCTGCGGAAGATGACCGTACGGGCGCTGGCCAGCCCGGAATCCTCACCGAACCAGAAGGGCGAGTTCGCCGCCAACGCGTTCAGGAGGGGCACGTGGGTGCGGATCCCGTTGTAGGCGTGGATCGCGGACTCGGCGTCGGGCATCCCGACGTGGATGTGCTGGCCGCAGATCGGGGTGCGAAGCACGCCCTGAAGATCCCCCTTGATCGCGCGGTAGCGGGGAGCCGAATCGACCTCGGCGTCGCCCGAGCGCACGTCGGGATGGACCCCGACGCCCATCAGCCGGGAGCCGGATTCGATCAGCTCGGCCCGGATCTCGCCCAGGTTGGCCACCGCTTCGCCTGCGTTCCTGGACACATCGGAGTTCGACTCGACCATGCCCTTGAACAACTCGCCGACAACCTCGCCCCGCTCCGGGTCGGCTTCAACCACGACCTCCTTGCCCTGCTCCACGAGCCGGCCGGCTTCGTCGACGAGCAGCAGCTCCTCCTCCACGCCGAGAGCGAAAGGTGCCTCGATGCCGAAGTTCGACTCCAGCCTCTTGCCGGTCCGGCCGGCGGGCGGGTTCGTGGTCACGTGCGAGCTCCTTCTCGTGCGCTTGCTGCCTCGAGTGTCGGAGATGACTACCCGGGCTTGCGCGTTCTAGTCGTCGAGAAGCTCGACCACGGCGCGCTCCATCCGCCGGCGGTCGCGGGCCAGGAGCCGACCCGGCGGCCGTTCGGCCCGGGCTCCCAGATCGAGGTCGATCGTCGTTCCGGAGTCGAAGCAATCGAAGACCCTCGGGTCAATGTAGGCCCGCCGGCAGACGGCGGGGGTGTTCCCGAGCACCTCGGCGACACCCTTCACGACCTCCCGGGTGATCCGCGTCCTCGCCGTCTTCGAGGTGCCCTCGTCCGCGCGGCCGGCGAGCATCACGGCCGCAAGCACCGTCGCGTTCCAGGTCCGAAAGTCCTTCGCCGAGACATCCAGCGCGGTCAGCTCCTTCAGATACGCGTTGACCTCATCGGAGCGGACGTCGCTCCAGCTCTTCCCCTCCCGATACGCGAGCAGCTCGTGCCCCCCACCCTTGCGTCGCTTCAGCGCCCTGATCAGCTTGACCAGCTGGGGATCGGTGATCTCCTGGACGCGGCGCTGAGAGCTCTTGGCGGGATAGTCGAAGACCACGGCGCCGTTCTCCGAGTGCACATGCGACTTCCGCAGCGTCGCCAAGCCGAAGGACTCGTTCTCCTCTGCGTATTGCTCGCTGCCGATCCGGAAGAAGCCGAGGTCGAGCAGCAGCACTGAGCCGGCCAGCACGCGCTCTCTGGTGAGCCCCGGCCGACCGAGGCGGCGCCTTGCGCGCCGACGCAGGGAGGGGAGGGCCTCGGCCAGTTCGAGCATCTGGCCGAACTTGCGACGATCCTGCCGGCGGCGCCAGGCCTCGTGGTAGAGATACTGCTTGCGGCCGGCGACGTCATACCCGGTCGCCTGAATATGACCCTGCGGGTCAGGGCAGACCCAGACCTCCTTCCAAGCCGGTGGAATCGCGAGCTCCGCGATTCGCTCCATGGCCCCCTCGTCGGTGATCCTGTCACCGGCCTCGTCCACGTAGCGAAACCCGCGTCCCTGCCGCACTCGCCGGATCCCGGGCTCCGCGCAGTCGACCCTCCTCAGCCTTGCCATGGTTGAGGACGCTTACCCGTTCGAGCCGGGCGCTATCCGCTCGGGCTCAGGTGGAGCTCAGCCCCAGGACATCGGCTCGTAGCCCGAGCCCTCGGGGACGCCGATCAGCAGCGCGCGGACGGGTGCCTGGGATTTGTTGCGGATCGTGCGCTCGACAGGGGGGCTGTAGCGGACGAACGTGCCCGCGGGGGCGGGGTGCTCGCTGCCGTCGGCGACGATCGTCCCCTCGCCCTCGAGCACGATGTAGACCTCTTCCTCTCCGCTCTCCGACTCGTTGTGGGCGGGCAGCTCTCCCCCAGGCTCGATCACGACGATGTTGAAGCCGAAGGCGTCGGCGCCCAGCGACTTCCTGGCGAGGTGCCACGAGCAGCCGCCCGAGCCCTCCATCACCTCGAAGTCGTCCCAGCGCTTCACCGTGTAGCCCTCTGACATCGCTCCTCCTCGATTCGCCGTTCGGGTTGCTTGTGGCCGCCCGCCCGCGAGCATATTCTCCCGCCATGGCCGACAGCGACTCCCCAGAAGCACTGGCCGAAGCGATCGCCCGCTACAACGAGGCATGGAACGGCCACGACCTGGACGCGGTCATGGCCATGCACGCGCCGGACATGGTGTTCGAGAACCACACCGCCGGCGAGTCGGCCCAGGGCGAGGACGTGAGGGGTCACATCGGCTCGATCTTCGAGAGCTGGCCCGACATCCACTTCGAGACCCGCCGGCTCTACGTTCGCGACGGCGTCGTCACCCAGGAGTGGACAGCGACCGCGACGCACGCCAACGAGATGCGCCGCGGCGACCTGGTCGCCGAGCCGACGGGCAAGCGGATCGAGTGGCGCGGCATCGACGTGATCCCCTTCGAGGGCGGCCTGGTGAAGCGCAAGGACGTCTACTCGGACTCGGTCTCGATTCTGCGCCAGGTCGGCCTGCTGGACTAGTCCCGGCTCAGCGCCCAGGCGGCGAGCGCGGCCATGCTGGCGAGGGCGACGCCGGCGGCGATCAGCTCCGGGTGGCCACGCTGGTGCTCGCCCATCACGGCGCCTGCCTGAGCCGAGGACATGACCGAGCCGAAGCTGGCCCAGGAGAGGGCAGAGCCCGCCGAGGCTGCGCTGCCGATCGAGAAGGCTGACCCCGCCGAGCCGACCGAGCCGATCGAGGCGAACGAGCCGACGGAGCCGATCGAGAGCATCGAGCCCTTCGAGGCGATCGAGAGGAAGGAGTCCTCGGACCAGAGCGAGAGTGAAGAGCCCTCGCTCATAGCTCCGGGACGTCGGCGCCCACCGCCGAGAAGGGGACCCGCTCTACCTCGGCCCAGTCCCCCACCCGTTCGCGCAGCGCCTCCACCACCTTGCCCGTGCTCTGCCAGAAGCACCAAACCAGCACGGTCGGCCCGGCGCCCGAGATGGTGGCCCCGATCGCGCCGAGGTCGATTTCGGCCGACTCCACGATCTCCATCGAGCGCGGGTACAGGTGCGCGCGGTTGGGCTGGTGCAGGCGATCGGCGAGCCCGCGCCCGATCAGGCCCAGATCGGAGCGCTCGATGCCGAGGATCAGCTCCGATGCCGCGGCGACGTTCATCACGGCGTCCTCCAGGGCGACGGTCTCCGGGATGGCCTCCCGGGCCTGCTCGGTCGGGACCTGTTCGGAGGGGATGACGACGACCGCTTCCACGCCCTCCGGCGGGTCCAGGCGGGTTGCGGTGACCGCCCCGTTCAGGCGCGAGCAGACGACGAACCCTCCGTGGATGGCGGCGGCGACGTTGTCGGGATGGCCCTCGATCTCGGCCGCGTGGCTGAGCAGATCCGCGCTCTCGAGGGCGAGCTCGTAGAGGTGGTCGGCGGCCATCAGCCCCGCCACGATCGCGGCGGCGCTGGAGCCCATGCCGGCGGCCAGGGGAATGTCGCTGCGGATCGTGAACGAGATCTCGTCGGCCGGGCGCAGCCACTCGAACGCTCGCACGCAGAGGTTGGAGCGGTCCAGCGGCACGTCGAGCCCGTCGGCCGCGACCGAGAACGAGCCCGTCTCCTCGACCTCGAGCTCCAGGTACATGGCCAGGGCGGCCGCGAGCACGTCGTAGCCCGGCCCCAGGTTGGCCGAGGAAGCGGGGACCTTGACGAGGCGGCGCCGGGCGGTCATCCGGGCCTCGGTCTCATGCTTTCCACTTGACGCCGCAGCCGACCGCGGGCGTCTGCGCGCGCTCGGGGTCGCGTCCATCCAGCACCGCGTCGAGCGCATCGCGCACGTACGCCGCAGCGTGGGAGGCGTCCTCGTAGTCGGCGTCGGGGGCGCCGTGGTAGCGAAGGCGAAGCTCGGGGTCGAGCACGAACACGTGAGGGGTCTTCTCGGCGCCCCACGCGCGAGCGACCTCCTGGCTCTCGTCGTGGAGGTACGGGTGAGGCCAGTCGCCCTCCGCCTCGACGCGCTCGACCATCGCCTCGAAGGAGTCAGCCGGATATCGCTCGGGGTCGTTCGAGTTGATCGCCAGGAAGCGGACGCCGCGGTCGGCGTAGTCGCGGTCGACGGCGAGCATGCGGTCGTGCCACGCGAGCGCGTAGGGGCAGTGGTTGCAGGTCCAGTAGACGACCGTCGCCGCCGGGGACCCGTCCGCGAGCGCCTCGGTGCCGCCCGCGGTGGCCGGCAGCTCGAAGTCGGGTGCCCTGTCGCCGATCGAAATCGCCATCTGCTCCTCCTACGTCGGATCGCCGGGCGCCGGCGAGCGCCGCTCTCACTCTGTCGGGATCGGGCAGCGGCGAAACCCGGCCGTCCGGCCGACGATAGACGCGGCAGAGCAGCCCTGTCGGTTCGTCGCCGGACCCCGGCTCGACGTCCACGCCGTCGACCCGGATGGTCGGCGAGCCGGGGAACGCGGCGTTCTCGGCGTCGGCCTCGGTCTCGATCCGTTGCAGCTCCAGGGTCTCTGGGTCCAGCTGCGCTTCGGACATCGCGACCCGCAGGTCACCGAGCGCCCGCTCCCAGGAGGGACATTGATCCCACCACAGGAACTCGACCCGCGGGTGATTCCGGCTAGCCGCCGAGGATCCGCGCCTTCTGCTGCTCGAACTCCGAGTCGGTGAGAGCGCCGGAGTCGCGGAGCTTGACCAGGCGCTCGAGCTCCTCGACGGTGTCGCCGCCGTCTCCGCCTCCGCTCTGCGGCGCGGGTGCCGACGCGGGCGCGTCGCCCGCGGGGCGCACCTCGCCCCTGGCCGGAGCCTGGCCGGCGTTCTGCCAGTCGATCGCGATCTTGGTCTGGTCGTCGGGGTCGACCTTGACCGGAAGCTTCACGCCGGGGCCGAGGGTGGCGCCGGCGGGGACCATGTACTGGTTGTTGATCCGGTAGGGCTTGCGCCCCGAGACGTGGATCTCCATGTCGATGTCCATGTTGAACCACTGCGCGCCGCGCGCAGGGGTGCCATGGCCGATGACCACGCCCTCGCCGTCGATCCCGTTCGCGAGCAGGCCGGTCCCTTCGCCCTGGTCCTCGGTCAGGTCCTTCAGCTGCTCGTTGGCCTGGCCGATCATGTCGCCCATCTGCGCCATCTGGCCCCCGAGCCCGGGCTTGTAGCCCGCCTCGCGCTGCTGCTGCTCCTGCAGCTGCTTGGCCGACTTCGTGACCTCGGCCATGTCCTTCATCGACTTGAACAGCCCCATCTCTCCTCCTCGTTGACCCCGACTCCGGTTGTGCCGGGGAAGACTAACCCTCCGCACCCTCAGTCGAAGACCGCCTTCTCCACGGCTCCCGGGTCGGGCTCGCAGTGGATAACGGCCGGGGCCTTGCCCAGTGCCGTATCGGGGTCCTTGAGGCCGTGGCCGGTGAGCACGCAGACGACCGTGCGCGGCGCTTCGGCCCCGTCGGCCACCGGCAGCCCGTGCGCAAGGAGGCCCGCGACCGAGGCGGCCGAGGCCGGCTCGCAGAAGACGCCCTCGGTTGAGGCGACGAGGCGGTAGGCGTCGAGGATCTGCTGGTCGGAGACGGCGGCCACCCGGCCCCGGCTGGCGGTGAAGGCGTTCATCGCCTCCTCCCAGCGCGCCGGGTTCCCGATCCGGATCGCGGAGGCGACCGTCTCGGGATTCTCGATCGGGTGCCCCTCGACGAGGGGGGCAGCGCCCTCGGCCTGGAAGCCGTAGAGGATCGGCGAGGCCCCGTAGTCCTGGAAGCCGGCCCAGTAGGCGGTGACGTTGCCGGCGTTTCCGACGGGGATCGCGAGCGCCTCGGGCGCCTCGCCGAGCTCGTCGCAGACCTCGTACGCGGCGGTCTTCTGACCCTCGATCCGATAGGGGTTGACCGAGTTGACGAGCTCGACCGGGTGGTCCTGGGCGAGCTTGCGCACGATCTCCAGCGCCTGATCGAAGTTCCCCTGCAGCGCGATCACCCGCGCCCCGTGCATCAGGGCCTGGGCGAGCTTGCCGACCGCGATCTTGCCCTCGGGGACGATCACCGCCCCGCGCAGGCCGGCCCGCGCCGCATAGGCGGCGGCGCTGGCGGCCGTGTTGCCGGTGGAGGCGCAGATGACCGCCTCGGCGCCCTGCGCCCTTGGCGCGCGAGACGGCCACGGTCATGCCGCGGTCCTTGAAGCTGCCCGTCGGGTTGGCGCCCTCGAACTTGAGGTAGGTCTCGGCGCCGACCCGCTCCGAGAGACGCGGGGAGTGGATCAGAGGGGTCGAGCCCTCGTTCAGCGTCACCACGGGATCGCCCTGCTCGAGGCTGAGGCGGTCGCGGTAGCGCTCGATCAGCGGTACGGGCATCTCAGGGCCGGGGCCATCTCTAGTTGAACTCCTCCTCGATCACCCGGATCGAGCGCGGAGGTGAGCGCAGGAACTTGAGCTTCGCGATCCGCTTCAGGGCCGCGTCGAACTTCTTCTCGGAGCCCTCGTGCATGACCATCACCAGGCGGGCATCGTCCCCCATGCCCCGCTGCACGACGCTGCGGACCGAGACCTCGTTCTCGCCGAGGACCTCGGCGATCTTCGCGAGCACTCCGTGGCGGTCCTCGACCTCGAGGTGGAGGTAGAAGGCCGAGGTCACGTCCTTCGCGATTCCCAGCTTCGATTTCTCCTCAAAGAGCGGCGATCCACCCTGGATGACCGAGACGACGTCGCCGAGCACCGCCGAGGCGGTCTCGAGGCCCCCGGCGCCGGGGCCCGACATCGTGATCTCCGTGATCGTGGGCGCCTCGACCATGACCGCGTTGAAGGGGCCCTCGATTGGTGCCAGCGGGTGCCCCGGATAGAGGAAACAGGGGAAGACGCGGACGCTCACCTGCTTCTGGCCGACGCGCTCGGCCACCCCGAGCAGCTTCAGCGACAGGTCGAGCTCCTTCGCGTAGGCGAGGTCGTCGGGACTGATCCGCTCGATGCCCTCGTAGGAGACGTCGTCCAGCGCCACGGGAGCCCCGAACGCGAGCCGCGCCAGGATCGCCATCTTCGCCGCGGCGTCGGCACCGCCGACGTCGTCGGAGGGATCGGCCTCGGCGTAGCCAAGCTCCTGGGCCTGCTTCAGCGCCTCGTCGTAGGAGAGGCCCGCCCGGCTCATCTCGGTGAGGATGTAGTTGGTGGTGCCGTTGACGATCCCGAACACCTTCTCGATCGGGATCGCGCCCAGGCTCTCCTGAACCACCCTGATCACGGGGATCGCCCCGGCGACGGCGGCCTCGTAGCGAAGCTGGGCCCCACCCTCCTTCGCGGCCGCGACCAGCTCCTCCCCGTGCTGGGCGACCAGCTGCTTGTTGGCGGTGACCACATGGCGTCCCTCCCGCAGGGCGCGGGTCACGTATTCCCGGGCTGGATCGATGCCCCCGATCAGCTCGACGATCACGTCGCTGGCCGCGAGAATCTCGTCGAAGTCGCCCTGCTTGCGCCCCAACACGCCGGTGACCTTGGGGCGGCGCCCGGCGACCTCCTCGACCATCTCGGCCCGGTCGGCGATCAGCTCCGCAAACGCAGAGCCCACGGTGCCCTTGCCGAGCACCCCGATCAGGACCTCGTCGCTCACGCGTCCCGTGAAAGCAGGTCGTCCCAGGACTCACGGCGCACGACCACGCGAGCCTCGCCCTCGCGGCAGAAGACGACAGGCGGGCGCGGCACGCCGTTGTAGTTGTTCGCCATCGCGTGGCCGTAGGCCCCGGTCGCCGGGGTGACGAGGACGTCGCCGACCCGGGGCGCGGCGATGGTCGCATCGCGGATCAGGACGTCCCCCGACTCGCAGTGCATCCCCGCGATCGTCGCCTCGGTATCGGGCGTCTCGCCTGCACGGCTCGCGATCACTGCCTCGTAGCGTGCGCCGTAGAGCATCGGCCGCAGGTTGTCGCTCATGCCGCCGTCCACGGCCACATAGGTGCGGACGCCCGGGATCTCCTTGACGGTGCCGACCCGGTAGGCGGTGACGCCGGCGTTGCCGACCAGCGACCGGCCGGGCTCGATCGCGACCCTCGGCACGGGGTCGAAGACACGCTCGACGCCCCGAACCTTGACCTCCACGTAGTCGTCGATCGAAGGGGGCTGGTCCCCGTCCAGGTACGCGATGCCGAGACCGCCGCCGACGTTCAGCAGCTCGGGCTCCAGGTCCACAGCGCGGGTGAACTCGGCGAGCACCTCGATCGCCTTGATGTACGCCTCCAGGTCGAAGATCTGCGAGCCGATGTGGGCATGCAGCCCCACGAGCTGCAACCACCGGGACTCACGCACGCGCTGCACGGCCCGCTCCGCGAGCCCGTCGGCCAACCCGAACCCGAACTTCGAGTCCTCCTGGCCCGTCTGGATGTAGGAATGGGTCGAGGCCTTGATCCCGGGGGTGATCCTGATCAGCGCCCGCTGTGGGCGGTCGAGCAGCCGGTCCGCCCGCTCGATCTCGTCGAAGGAGTCCAGGACGAGGTGCTCCACGCCTGAGGTAAACGCATACTCGAGCTCGTGTTGCGGTCTTGTTGTTGCCGTGCAGGTGGATCCGCGCCGGGTCGAATCCCGCCGCCAGCGCCATGTGCAGCTCGCCGCCGGATGCGACGTCGACCGACAGGCCCTCGTCGCGAAGCAGCCTGTAGGCGGCGGTCGCCGGCAGCGCTTTGCTGGCGTAGATCACCTCGAAGTCGTCGGTGCGCTCGCGGAAGGCGCGCACGTACTCGGCGGCGCGGGCGCGGATGTCGTCCTCGGCGTAGATGTAGGCGGGGGTGCCGAACTCCTGCGCGAGCTCGACCACGTCGCAGCCGGCGACTTCCAGATGGCCGCGTCCGTTCACGCGCGAGCCCGCCGGGTAGACCGGCGAGGCGGCGATCGGGTCGGTCGCGGAGGCGACCGACCCCTCGTTTTCGGCGGGCTTCGTCATCCCAAGCGACAATTCTGACGGCTAGTACAGCCGGCCGTGGGTGCGGTGGATCTTGGGCGGGCGCGGGCCGAGCATGGCAAGGACGCAGGGAGCCCGAATGGCAGCGCCATTCGGGCGACTGAGGACGCAGCCAGGCGACCGCCCGCGCGCGCCCAAGCACCGGCGCATTCGCGGCCGACTGTACTCGCCGCTCGCGGGCGCGGGCGGGGCGGGGCAGAATGGGGCGATGGAGCAGCCGCCGCCTCGCCGACCCGACCGCGAGGACAGGCATCGGGGCCTCGCCTACGCACTCTGGCTGCCCGACCCAGGCGGCCCCGAGGACCGCAGGGGGGAGCCCACCCGGCCCCGTCCCTTCACCTCCATGGCCCGGGATCGTGATCTGCCACGGGGCCGGCTCCCGCAAGGAGAACCACGCGGACTTCGCGCGCCTCGCCGCGGCCAACGGCTGGGCCGCGCTGGCCTTCGACGCCAGGGGCCACGGCGCGTCCGGCGGCGCCATGTCGCCCGAGGCGGTCGAGGATGTGATCGCGATGGCCGAGCTGCTGGGGCTGCATGAGGGCGTCGACCCCGGCCGGGTCGCGGCACGAGGCTCGAGCATGGGCGGCTTCTTGGCGATCCACGCCGCGGCCCTGAGCCCGCGGATCGCTGGGGTGATCGCGGTGTGCCCGGCCAGTGAGGAGGGGCTGGCCCGCGGCCTGCGGCGGGACGAGTTGGAGATGCGCGTGGGCGATCCCCTCGCGCTCGAGGCGTGGCTGAACGCGAACGACCTGCGCGAGGCGGTCGCGCGGCTGCGCCGCCAGCCTCTGATCCTGCTCCACGCCGAGGGTGACGACCAGGTGCCCTCCGAGTGGTCGGAGGACCTGTATCAGCGCGCCCCGGAGCCGCGCAAGCTCATCCTGGTCCCGGGCGGGGACCACCGTTCGGTCCAGCACGACCCGGAGCTGCAGTCCGTGGCCCTTGGGTGGCTGGGAAGGGCCCTGGAGAGAAGCTAGCCGCGGCCGCCGCCGCCTGGGCGGTCGGAGGGCTCGTTCGAGCCGGGCGGCGTGGGCGTCGATCCGCCGCCGGTCGTCGACCCGGGGCCGTCGTCGTCGCCCCGGTCGGGACGGTGGCTGGTGGGACGGTCGCTCTCGTCGTTCTCGCCGTTGCCGGAGCCTGGGTCGCCACCCGGGTCGCCGCCGACGGTGCCGCCGTCGCCGCTGCCGGGGGGCAGGCCGCCGCCATCGTCGCCGTCAGAACCGCCGGAGCCGTCGTCCGTGCCGCCGCCGCCCCCCGTGAGCCCGCCATCGGCCTTGGGCGCGGCGGGCCGGGGAACGTCCGGGGTTGGGACTGAGTCGGCGATCAGGGCAACGGTCGTGCCGAGCGAGGCGCTGGCGGAACCGTCGCCGCCGTCGCTCAGCTCGGCGACCCCGAGCGACTCGGCGCCGCCCGCGCTGTTGGACGCGGCGGGCCAGACCTCGAAGGAGACGGTCCCGACCAGGAACACGAAGGTCACCACGGCACCGGCGAGCAGGGCGCCGCTGGCGCCTATTCCGGCGATGTAGCCCTGTGCTGTTTTGCCGCTGCCCGCGGGCCCGTCACGGGGCCCAAGGCTTCCCGGCGTCCTTGCCTGCATCCGTCCTTACCCTCGGTCGAGTCGTATCAAACTCTAGAGCCTCCTACTACCGTACTAGCCGTTCGTATGGGAAATCACCTCAAAATCACGGCTCTGAGCGTGTATCGGCACGCATGGCCGGGTTCTGGAGGGCGCGGACCCTAGAGGTAGCCAAGTGGATCAACCGCCGAGCCGTTGATCCGTACCTCAAAATGGAGGTGATCGCCGAAGCAGTGTCCGGTGCAGCCCACGTAGCCCAGGATCGAGCCCTGGCTGATCGAACCGGACGTCCTCGCGAAGCTGGACTGGTGCGCGTAGCAGGTGGAGAGGCCTCCGCCGTGGCTGATGCAGGTGTAGTTCCCGTACCCGCCGTAGGCCGATGCGAGCACGATCGTCCCCGACTTCGCCGCGCGGATCGGCGTCCCGGAGGGGACTCCGATGTCGATGCCCTCGTGCATCCGGCCCCAGCGCCAGCCGAATCCGGAGGTGACGGGCCCGTTGACGGGCCAGATGAAGCCGCTCTGGCCCCCCTGGATCGGGCCGGCAGGCAGCGTCGAGCCGGCGAACGAGCCCAGTTGCTCCTCGATCTCCTTGGAGATCTCGGAGAGGTCGCCCTCCAGCTCCTTCTGCTGGGCGCGCACGTCCGAGAGCGCGGACCGCTGCTGCTCGCGGGCGGCGGCGAGCTCGGCCGTGCGCTGCTCCAGGTCGGCGCGGATTCGCTCCAGCTCCTGCTTGCGCTCGGCAATCGAGTCGCGGGCGGCCTTCACGGTCGTCACGGTCATCCGCATCTCGTCGCGCAATTCGCGCACCCGGCCCACGATCGAGGAGTCCTGGTCCTCGAGCCGCTGCAGGTACTCGGTGCGCTCCAGCAGGTCGTCAAAGCCGTCGGCCTCGAGCACGACGCTCAGCAGGTCGGGCTCACCGGACTTGTAGATCGCCACCAGGCGCCCCTCGAGGATGTCGATCGCCCGGCTGAGGCGGTCGCGAAGCTCCTCGAGGCGGGTCTGGGCCTCGAGCAGCTCCTTCTGCTTCTGCTCCAGCTCGGCCTGCAGGACCGCCTCGCGGTTGCGGAGGTCGGCGACCTGGGTCTGCAGCGTCGAGATTCGCTCCGAGGCTGCCGAAATCTCGGTCGTGAGCACGCCCGCGCGCTTGTCGGCGGCGGACAGCTTCGCCTCGGTCTCGCTCAGCTTCTCCTGCAGGCTCTGCGCCGAGCGCTCCGCCGCCCGTCACCGTGCCCAGGGCGACGCGACCGCCCCGCAGGCGAGCGCGACGGTGACGCGCGCGCGGCGACGGGTCCGGGCATGGCTCGTGGCGCCACCCATGGCGAGCCCCCAGGATAGGAACACTCGCGGGCCTGCCCGAGAAGGCCCTTGCACGCCTGTCGGCTAGTGCGGCGACCGGCGACCGGGTCGCCGCCTCGGCGCGATCCCCGACGCCCACTCGAGGCGCTCGCGGTACTCCTTGGCCTGCATCCGCGAGATCACCAGTCGCTGCACCTGGGCCGTGCCCTCGAACAGCTGGTAGATCTTGGCGTCGCGGAACCATTTCTCCAACGGGCAGTCCGTGGTCTGCGCGTAGGGGCCGACCAGGTCCATCAGGGTGGTGGTGGCCCACATGGTCACGTCGCCGGCCTTGAGCTTCGACATCGAGCCCTGGCCGCCGGTCATCGGCATGCCGTTGCGCCCCATCCAGGACGCGCGCTGGACCAGCAGGCGGGCGGAGTCGATCTCGGTGGCGACGTCGGCCAACACCTGCTGTATGCGCTGCTCCTCTAGCGCCGGCTTGCCCTCGATCCTCTGGCCGTCGAGGTACTCCAGGGTCCACTCGTAGGCGGCCTGGGCGATGCCGAGCGCGGAGGCGCCAACGATCGGGCGGGTCATCTCGAAGGTGGCGAGGGCTCCCGAACTGCCCGCCTTCTGGCCCAAGCGGGCGCGCTCGAGCTTCTTGTTCAGCTTGTCCATGCCGCCCAGCAGCTGGTCCTCCGGAATGCGGCAGTCCTCCAGGATCACCTCGGCGGTGTGGCTGGCGCGGATCCCGATCTTGGTCTCCTTGTTGCCCTGCCGCAGCCCCGGGGTCTCGGGGCCGATCACGAACGAGGCCTGGCCGCGGTGCCCCAGATCGGGGTCGACTGTGGCGACGACCACGTGCACGTCGGCGATGCCGCCGTTGGTGATGAAGACCTTGGTGCCGTTCAGAACCCACTCGTCGCCGTCGAGCTTGGCGGTGGTGCGAAGGCTCTTGACGTCGGATCCCGCCTGGGGCTCGGTCACGGCGTAGGCGCCGAGCTTGACCTCCTCGTCGGTCCCGAAGCACTGCGGGACCCAGCGGGCGATCTGCTCGGGCGTGCCTGATGCCGCGAGGCCGGCGGCGGCGAGGCCCGAGCCGTTGATCGCGAGCGCGATGCCGGCGCAACCCCAGTGCATCTCCTCGGCGGCGATGACCCCGAGCTGGCCGTCGCCATCGGCGCCGGTGCGCTGCAGGTAGTCGAGCCCGTTCAGGCCCCACTTGCGCGCCTGCTTGATGGCGTCCCAGGGCGTGCTCTCCTCGCGGTCGTGCTTGTCCGCGACAGGGCGGATCACCTCACGCGAGAACCGCCTGACGTAGTCCTTGAACTCCCTGTGCTCGTCGTTGAGCGCGAAATCCATGCCTAGGGCCTCCCGTTCGGCCGCTGATTGACTGGTCAGTCAGCCAGTTTACCCAAGGTCCCGACGGATGCACGGATAGGTTTCGCCCCCCTTGCGCGCGCCCGAATTCCTCCGCAGAGCGAACGACTGGCTGCGCCGCGACGTGACGCGGACGGTCGATCCCCGCGTGCTCGCCGGCGTCGGTGGCGTGATCGCGTTCGTCGGCGTGCTCTGGCTGCTGACGGCCGGACCGCTGGGCGGCGACGACGAGCCCGAGGTCGAGACGCGCGTCGTCACGGTGGCGGTCGAGACCGACGACGCCGCGGACGCGCCCGTCGGCCCGCTCGGCTTCCCGCTGGTCGCGACCCGCAACACCACCCGCGTCGGTGGCCCCGACGCAGCCACTGACGCGGCGGCGATCGCGCTCGCCACCCATCCGCGCACCTCGGCCGCCGACTCGATCGAGGCGGCGATTTTGGTCGGCCCGGACGACTGGCAGGCGGGCGTCGCCGCCTCGGTGCTGGCGGGACCGCCCCTACGGGCGGCGGTGCTGGTCGGCGACGACGACGGGGTACCCGAGGTGACGGCCGACGCGCTGGCGAAGCTCAATCCCGAGGGCGGCTCGAGCCCGTCCGATGCCGCGGTCTACGTCGCCGGCGACGTGGCGCAGCCCGAGGGCTATGTGACCCAGCGGCTGGCCGGCGGCTCCCCCGCCGAGACCGCCAACGCGATCGACGGGCTGCGCCAGCGCCTGCTGAAGTCGGACCCGGGGCACATCCTGGTCGCGAGCTCCGAGCAGGCCCCCTACGCGATGCCCGCGGCCGCCTGGGCGGCTCGGTCGGGCGATCCGGTCCTGTTCACCGAACGGGATGGGCTTCCCGAGGCGACCGCCGAGGCGCTCAGCCGCCACCGCGGCGTCCCGATCTACGTGCTGGGGCCGGAGACTGTGATCACCGACGAGGTCGTGCGCCAGATCGAGCGCGCCTCGCCGGGGGTGCAGCGGATCGGCGAGCAGGGGCCGACCGCGAACTCCATCGCATTCGCCCGATACACCGACGCGAGCTTCGGCTGGAACATCAACGACCCCGGGCACGGCCTCGTGCTGGCGGCGGCCGCGAGGCCGCTCGACGCGGGCGCCGCCTCGGCGCTGTCGGCGAGCGGCAAGTGGGGGCCGCTGCTGGTGGTCGAGGACGCCGATACGCTCTCCCCCGAATTGCGCAGCTTCCTGCTCGACATCAAGCCCGGCTTCGAGGACGACCCCACCCGCGCCGTCTACAACCACGTCTGGCTTGTCGGCGACGCCTCCGTGCTCGGTGCCCGGCTGCAGGCCGAGGTCGACGGGCTGGTCGAGGTGGCCGAGGTCGGCCCGGGCGCCGGTGGACCGGTGGCCGAGACGGGGGGCTCGAGCCTCCCCGGCCTGGGGCCGCAGGACGACGAGGCCGAGCCCGATGCTCAACCAGGGGCGGGAGGGAAGAACCCGTGAGCGAGGCGGAGCATCCGGAGCGCCTCGCCGGCCGCGTCACCGCGGACGACATCCGCGCCCTCGTGGGGCCCGCGACGCCCCACTTCGCGCTCCAGATCCGCAACCGGGTCCAGCGCCTGATCGAGCCCCTCCCCCCGGCGATCCGGTCCGCGCCGAGGGCGAGCGCGCGATCGAGGACCTCGAGGAGCTCGCCAAGCACAGCGGCGATCCCAGGGGCCTGGGGCCCGGCGACGAGCCCGAGCTGCACGACGAGGGCCGCATCCCCGGGGTGCCGTGATGAAGCAGGTCGCCGATGATGTCTGGCGCCTGAGCGAGTTCCCGCCCAGGCCGGTGATCAACGTCTATCTGGCCGGCGACGTGCTCATCGACGCGGGCCGCCGCTGGGACGTGGGCAGGATCCGCAAGCAGACGGCCGATCGTCCCCTCTCGCTGCTGGCGCTGACCCACGTCCACCCAGACCACCAGGGCGCGGCCGACGCGATCTGCAACGAGCGTGGGATCCCGCTGGCCTGCCACGAGGCAGACGTCGATGCGATGGAGGGCCGCCGTCGGGTCCAGGAGGCGGCCACGGGTGACTTCCGAAACAAGCTCATCAAGCGCTTCTGGGAGGGCCCGCCCCACCAGGTCGATCGGCCGTTCAACGAGGGCGACGCGGTGATCTCCGGCTTCGAGGTGATCCACGCACCCGGGCACCAGCGAGGCGAGGTGATCTTCTGGCGCGAGTCCGACCGGGTCGCGATCTGCGGCGACGTGGTCCGCAACATGAGCTACCTCACCACCTTCGCAGGGGTCCGCGAGCCGCCCGACGTCTTCACGCTGGACGTCACCGAGAACCGGCGCTCGATCCGAAAGCTCGCCGACCTGCGGCCCGAGATCACCCTCCCGGGTCACGGGCCTGAGATCCGCGGCCACGCCCCGATCGAGGGGCTCGCCCAGCGCCTCGGCGTCTGAGCGGGATCAACCGGCCAGGCGGCGGGCCAGCGCGAGCTCGGGGGCGATCCCGAGGCGGACCTCCCCGGGCGGACAACTGAGGACAGCCGCCTGGTCGGGGCCCTCGACCACCAGCTCCTCACCGGCGCCGGGGTCTCTGCGCGGCTCGTCGGGATGGGCGAACGCGTACCAGCCGGCGACGGCGGCGCAGAGCGTGCGCGCCCCCGCGCGCTCTGCCAAGGCGACGCCCAGCGCGCTGCGCCCGCCGTCCGTCCACAAGACGGCCTCGCCGCCGGCCCACGACGAGACCGCACCGCGCGGGTCCGGCAGGGCGAGGTCGGCATCGCCACCCGGCGCCTCGAACAGCCACATCAGCGGCGCCGCGCCCAACTGCGTCGCCCGCTGCTCCGTCCAGGGGGCCGGGAGGTCTCCCGGGTCTGACGGATCCACGGGCTCCTCGCCATAGCGCTCGGGGAAGATGACCTGGTCCGTGGCCGTGGGGGGCTGGTGGTAGGCGCGGTTGACGGAGTTCCACCCGCCCCGCCTGTAGAGGGCGCAGACGAAGCGCGCGCCATCGGAGTAGGGCCAGAGCAGCTCGCGCTGCAGGTGGTACGGCAGCTTGCCGAGGTCGGCGTCCTGCTGGGCAAAGGAAGCGGGGTCGCCGGCGTCGAGCAGGTCTCCGAGGGCGACGTGCTTGACGGCGTAGTGCTCCATCAGCACGGTGGCGTCGCCCTCAACCAGGCCCAGCTCGGCGAGCTCAGAGTCGGCGTGGGCAGCGTCGATCTTCTGTTCGAAGGGGATGCCGAGCCGCTCGTCGGCAAGCGCGTGTTCGAGCTCGTGGGCCAGCGTGATCCGCTCGAGCGCCCCCACCTCCTCGCCCTCGGCGACGAGCAGCTCCTTCGTCTCGGGCAGGTAGACGCCGGCCACCTGACCCTCGAGCCCGGCGGTGTACAGCTCGAACAGGTCCGCGTCGGGCGGGATCGCGCCGAGCAGCTTCAGGACCCGCTCCTCGTGAAGCACGTCCGAGGGCCTCAGCTCCTCGCGGACGAGCTCGCCGATGCGCTCGTCCAGCTCCTTTACCGGCAGCAGCTCGACGTCGGGTTCATCGGCGAAGCGCAGCTCACGCAGCCGCTCGACCTTCTCGGTGATCGCCTCGATGTCGAGGCCCTCGTCGTCCTCCCCGGCGGGCGTGACCTCGTTGATGCATCCACCTAGGCCGCCGCTCGCCGCCAGCGCGGCCCTCGTCTCCTCGGACTTCGCCTTCACCGGCGCGTCCGTCTCGTCCGGCTCGTCCGCCGGGGGCTCGCTCTCGGCGACGACCAGGGCCATCGCCGCGAAGGCGATCGCGCTCAACCCGGCGGCGAGCAGCCAGTGGGTCCGGTCCACGCGTGCAGCCTACGCCGAGGCTGACGCTGGGCCGAACGCGTCGACGATCCTGCTCTGGTAGTCGAGGAGCTGCTCGGGCGGGATGAAGTAGGTCGGGGGCGTCAGCCAGAGGCCGTCGCCGCGCTCGGCCATCTCGTCGACCCGCGAGCGGACCTTGTCGAGCGGGCCGGCGGCCGTGTAAGCCTCGACCATCGCATCCGGGATCGCCTCGGGGACGGCGGCGAGGTCGCCCTTGCGGAAGGCGTCACCGGCCGCCTCGGCGTCGGCGGCGAAGCCGTGCATCTCCCACAGCGGCCTGTAGGTGCGGACGGTGGCGTAGAAGGCGATCGTTCGGCGAGCCGCGTCGATCGCGCGCGCCTCGTCGTCGTCGATCGCGCAGCAGACGGTCGGCAGGAAGTCGACGTCGGAACGCTGGCGCCCCGACCGCGCGATTCCCTTGTCGAGGCTCGGGATCATCACCTCGTCGACCCATTTGACCGGGCACATCGGGTGCCCGATGAGGCCGTCCGCGACGTCCCCGGCCATCCGGCACATGCCCTCCTGCATCGCGGCGGTGTAGATCGGGACGCGGTCACGGGCGGCCTCGTGCGGCCGGATCCAGCCCTTGATGTCTATGTCCACGTAGTCGCCCTCGAAGCGGATCGGCCGCCCGCTCGATGCCTGCTCCATGATCTGACGGGTCGCCTCGATCGTCTCGCGCAGGTGCGGGGCGGGCTTGCCGTACTCCACGTCGTGCCAGGTCTCGTTCAGGCGCTTGACGCCGGCGCCGAGGCCGAGGCGGAAGCGCCCGCCGGCCATCTCGTCGATGTCCAGCGCGCTGACGGCGAGGATGAAGGCGCTGCGGGTGAACGCCCAGGCGATCCCGGTGGCGACGCCGACCGTCTCGGTCTTCGCCGCCAGCCAGGTCGCCTGGGTGATCGAGCTCCGGAAGAGCTCTGGCGTCCACACGCAGTCGATGCCCGCGGCCTCGGCGGTCCGGGCCTGCTCGGCCAGGTCCTCGGCCGAGTCGCCGATCGCCGCGATCTGGATGCGCTCGAGCGCGGACACGGCGGCGGAGCCTACCCGGGCGTGTTGTCCAGCGAGCGCCAGAAGTAGAGGCTGGCGAGCGTTCGGTGGGGGCGCCACTTCTGCCCCATTTGCTCCAACTCGTCCTCGGTCGGCATCTCGTCCAGGCCGTAGGCCAGCATGGCGCCCTTGCGGATCCCGAGATCTCCGGTCGAGAGGACGTCCGGGCGGCCGAGGTGGAAGATCAAGAACATCTCGGCGGTCCAGGCGCCGATTCCCTTGATCGCGGTCAGCTCCTCGATCACCTCTTCGTCGGAGAGCTCAGGCAGCCGCTCGAGGTCAAGCTCGCCGTCGAGGACGTGCTCGGCGAGGTCGCGGAAGTAGGAGACCTTGGACCATGAAAGGCCGGCGTCGCGAAGGTCTTGCGGGTCGGCGGCGATGACGGCCTTCGGTTCCGGAGTCTTGCCCCCGAACAGCTCCTGGATCCGCCTCCAGATGGTCGCCGCGGCCTTGGTCGAGAGCTGCTGGCCGCAGATCGCCATCGCCAGCGTCTCGTACGCGTCCTCGCGGCTGCCGCGGCGATCGCGCTCGGGCTCGATCGGCCCCAACTCCTTCATCAGCTTGGCGAGCTTCTTGTCCGCGGCCATCAGCTCGCGGTCCTGCTTGCTCCACCCCGAAGCAGCCTTGCGCGCGCGAGCTCCGGCGGGCCGCTTCTTCGCCTTCCTCTTCGCCTTCTTCTTGGCCTTCGCCGGCATCTATGGAGCGGAGTATGTCCCGCAGTCGAAGAAGCCGTAGGCGCGGCCCAGCCGCCGCGCCTCGGCCAGCTCGGCGCGGACGGCGTCGGAGTCGGTGAACAGGGAGGGGTCGGCCTGCAGGGCGTCGACGCCCGCGCTCGGCGGCGTCGTAGATCGCCCCCACCGTCGCCTCATCGCCGCTGGGCGGGGTCAGCGCGCGCAGGTCCCCGAGCTGGCCGCGGAAGGCCGGGACCACGGTCTCGGAGCCGAAGCTCTCGATCTGGGCGTCGGAGGGCCTCCGCCCGGGCTTGAAGACGATCTCGCCGCTCGGGGTCACCGTGAAGTCCTCGGAGCTGATCCTGAATGCGGCCTCGGCGGAGGTCTCAATGGATTGCTGGACGTTGGCGCAGATCGTGTCGGCCTGGACGATGTAGTCCCGCTTGCTTGGAACGAGCGAGTCCGCGTCAACCGTGAGATCCCCGTCGTCGTCGCCCTCGCCGCAGGCGGCCAGGGCCACGCACAGAATGAGGGCCGGCACCAGGCCGGCCCTCACCGCAATTGGGAAGCGCGCCCTCACGGGCGCAAACCCTAGACCCGCTGGATCAGGGTGCCGGTGCCGAGGCCGCCGCCGCAGCACATCGTCACGAGGCCGGTCTCCTTGTCGGAGCGCTCCAGCTCGTGCAGCAGCGTGGTCAGCAGGCGGGCACCCGTCGAGCCGAGCGGGTGGCCGATCGCGATCGCGCCGCCGTTGACGTTGACGCGGTCCATGTCGGGCTCCAGCTCGCGGCGCCAGGCGGCGACCACGGAGGCGAAGGCCTCGTTGATCTCGATCAGGTCGATGTCGTCCATCTTCATCCCGTTGCGCTCCAGGATCTTCTGGGTCGCGGGGATGGGGCCGGTGAGCATGATCACCGGGTCGACGCCGACGGTCGTCTGGTCGACGATCCTCGCGCGCGGCTTCAGGCCGAGCTCCTTGGCCTTGTCGGCGGTCATCAGCAGCACCGCCGCGGCGCCGTCGGAGACCTGCGAGGAGTTGCCGGCGGTGATCTTGCCGTCGTCCTTGAAGGCCGGCTTCAGCGAAGCCAGCTTCTCCAGGCTGTCCTCGGCCGGCGGGCGGATGCCCTGGTCGACCACGAAGGTGTCGCCGTTGTTCTTCCACGGGATCATCTCGCGCTCGAAGCGGCCCTCCTCGGTCGCCTGGTGCGCCTTGCGGTGCGAGTCAAGCGCCAGCTCGTCGAGCTCGGAGCGGGGGATCTCCCACTTGTCGGCGATCATCTCGGCGCTGATCCCCTGGGGGACGAGGTTGTAGAGCTTCATCAGCTCGGGGCTGAATGCCATGCCGTGCTCCTGCATCACCGAGTAGGAGTCGGCGAAGGAGATGTGTCCCATGTGCTCGACGCCGCCGCCGATCATCGCGTCGTGGACTCCGGAGGCGACCATCGCCGCGGCGAAGTTGACGGCCTGCTGGCCGGATCCGCACTGGCGGTCGACGGTGGTGGCGGGAGTCTCGATCGGCAGCCCGGCCTCGAGCCAGCCGTTGCGGGCGATGTTGATGCCCTGCTCGCCGAACTGCTGCACGCAGCCGGCGACGACGTCCTCGACCTCCGACGGCTCGATTCCGGCGCGCTCGATCACGGCCTTGTAGCTCTCGGCGAGCATGGTCGAGGGATGGGTGTCCTTGTAGTAGCCCTTCTCCTCGTGCCCGCGGCCCACCGGCGTGCGCGCCGCCTCGACGATGACGACCTCGCGGCCGCTGAATTTCCCGTTCTCCGCCATGCGACTGGCCTCCGTATGAAGTTCGTTTGCGCGGCCGGTCTAGTCGCCGAAGCCGCTTACCAAAAGGGTATCCGATCAGTTGACTGGCTGGTCAGCCAGGGTTCTGGGAAGGAGCCACGGGGGCAAGGCCGTGATACACACCCTCGCCCCCCCGATGAGCGCGGCCGATGGATATGAGAGGCCGGCGATCGCCGGCAGCGGCAGCATCGCCTGCGGCCTGGCCGCAGCCGCCAGCGCGATCTCGAAGACGCTGCTGCTGGCCCGCTCCGACGCGTCCGCCTGGAAGGCCGAGGAGCAGGCCCACGCACTCTGCGCCAAGGTCGAGGACGGTGACGCCTCTCGGCTCAAGGTGACCACCGAGCCGTCGGACCTGGCCGGCTGCGACCTGATCGTCGAGGCCGTCGTCGAGGACCTCAACGCCAAGGTCGAGCTGCTGAAGGGATTGGCCGACGAGGCCGAGGACGCCCACCTGGCGACCACGACATCGTCGCTGGGGGTGGCCGAGCTCGGCTCGCGCATCGGGGCCCCCGAGCGGACCTTCGGCCTCCACCCCTTCACCCCGGTGGTGCGAATGGAGCTGATCGAGCTCTGCCTGCCCGACGTCGTCGGCGACGACGTCGGCTCCCGCGCTCGGGCCTGGTGCGAGGCGATGGGCAAGACGGTGGTCGACGTGCCCGACGAGCCGGGCTTCGTCGTCAACAGGCTGCTGTTCCCGTACCTGTTCGACGCGGTGCGGCTGCTGGAGAGCACGGGTATGAAGCCTGAGGAGGTCGACCGGTGCATGACCCTCGGCGCCGGCTACCCGATGGGCCCGCTGGCGCTGCTGGACCTGGTCGGCATCGACGTGGCGCTGGCGATCGGCGAGGCCCTGTTCGGCGACTCCGGGGAGAAGCACCATCGCCCCCCGGGCCGGCTGACCGATCTGGCGGCCAGCGGCAAGCTCGGCCGCAAAACCGGCTCGGGCTTCTACGACTACGGCGGCTGACGCCGCCGAGAGCGGCTAGGGATAGCGCTGGGATCGGCGGGTTACCCGCGCATATGACGGGTTTCCCGTCAACTTCCTCCGGTCAGGGACTCGGGGCCGGCTCGGACGCCAGCTGGAGGACGAGTTCGGCGACCGTCTCACCCACAGCGTCCAGGGCCTCGGGGTCGAGCTTGTCGGTGGTGTCCTGCGGCGTGTCGGCGTATTCGTAGTCGAAGTCGATCAGGTCGATCGAGGGGACGCCCGCGCGGAGGAACGGGATGTGGTCGTCGACGATCGCGAACCGGCCGTCGCCCTCGACGGGGAAGAACCGTTCGGCCCCGACAGCCGCCGCGGCCTCGCGCAGCGACCTCCACAGCTCCGGATCCGAGTTGGCCTCGCGGGGGATCTGGAGGCCCGCGTTGGCGATGTAGTCGAGCAGGATCAGCTCCCCGACCTCGCCGGGATGGGCCTGGACGTACGCCTCCGACCCCCGTAACGCGCACTGCTCGAACTGGGCGTCGGGGCAGCCGGGCGGCTCCTCCTCGCCGTCGAAGAGGGCGAAGCGAACCTCGCGGTGCTCCTCGGGGAGCTCGCGCTCGAGCGTCCGCGCCAGCTCGACGACCGCGGCGGTGCCCGCGGCGCCGTCGTTTGCCCCGACGTGGCCGGGGACCGTCGCCTCGGTGTCGTAGTGCGCGGCGACGAGGATCGCCGGCTCGCTGCCGGGCAGGGTGCCGACCACGTTCTGGAGGCCGCCGGGGACGCGCTCGATGGCGCCGTCGGGAAGCGCGCCCTTGAGGTGCTCGGCGAGCTCGCGTGAGGCCGGCGACCCCGCGGGGCGCGGGCCCTCCTCGACCTGCAGCTTCACCAGCTCGAAGGCCCGCTCGGAGTCGAACCGCTCCGCTGCGGCCCCGCTCTCACCTCCGTCCCCGTCGTCCCCCCCGCAGCCGGCGAGCGGGAAAGCGGCGAGCGCCAGGGCGGCCAGCGCCGCCGCGGCCGCAGCCTGGCGCCTAGGCCGCGCGGCGGTCGCCGGCGGCGCGCTTGCGCTTGGGGCGTTCGCGCTTGGCGCGGATCGGGGGCACGGCCGGCTCCTCATGGCGCCCGCAACGATCCCAGATCACATCGGCCTCGGACACACCCTGCGTCGAGGCCGCCGACTCCACATCGGCCCACGGGAGCTGGGCCTCGGGGAGGTCGTCCCAGCGCGCGAGGTCGAGCGCCTCGAGCGCCCCCTCCAGCGCCGGGCCCCTGTGTTCCTCCGAGCGGAGAACCGCCCTGACCACCTCAAGCTGCTTGTCGCTTAGCCGGACGACCCACATGCGGGGCTCCTCTCCGACGGGCGCGCTGGCCGCTCCCGATTGCGGTGAACCTAGAGGCGTCCACGGACGGAAGGGAAACTCCCTGCTAACGACGTGAATCCGCATCGGCAAGCGGGATCCGGCTCCGGGGCGGCCCGAGCGGGGAAGAGTTTGCGATCACCCGCTAATTGGGGCACTACGGGCCCTACCCGTTCGACTCGACCGGGGCGGTCGTGGACCGCGTGCCGGACGTCGGCTACGCGCTGGAGGTGCGGACCAAGTCGCACTGGTCGCGGCTCGGCACGACCACCAACGACATCAGCGACAACACGCAGCTGCGCGAGATCGCGCACCAGTGGGTCGGCAACACGGTGACGCTCGCCAAGTGGCCCGATATCTGGTTCAACGAGGGCTGGGCGACCTGGTCTGAATGGATCTGGGGCTTCGAGGTCAGCGGCGGCGATAGCCCCGCAGCGATCTGGGACGACCTCTACGCCAACACCCCAGACGAGGACTGGGAGATGGCCCCGGCCGTGCTGGACGGCGATCCCGCGAACCTGTTCACCGGGTTCCCGGTCTATGACCGCGGCGCGATGATCATCGAGGGCACGCAGCAGATCATCGGCGAGCCGCGGTTCCGGGCGCTGATCGGGACGCTGCTGAGCGATTATCGCTACGGGAACATCTCGTCGCGTCAGTTCATCGCCGAGGTGAAGGACGCGAGCGGCTTCGGCGGCGCGCGCCGGGCGCTGCTCGACCAGTTCCTGGAGCAGTGGATCTACGGTGAGACGAAGCCGACGATCCTGCCCGAGGACTTCTCCTAGGAGCTGTCCTCGCCGGAGTCTGAGCCGGCCTCGCGCCCGTCACCGGGCGCGGGGCCGGCGGCGGCTGCGTGGATGCGGACCGCCTCGATGCGGTTCTCGCGCACGGACTCGACCCGGATCTCGTAGCCGTCGGCGGTGATCAGGTCGCCGCGCTTCGGCAGCCGTCCGAGCTCGCCGAAGACGTAGCCGCCGATCGAGTTGTAGGCATCCGTGTCGACCGGGAGCTCGATGCCGATGTCGATCAGGTCGCCAAGCGAGACGTGGCCGCGCACGTACCAGTCCCCGCTGCCCAGGCGGCGCACGGCGCCCGCGAGGGGATCGGTCTCGTCCTCGATCTCCCCCACCACCTCCTCGAGGATGTCCTCGACGGTGACGATGCCGACCGTTCGCCCGTACTCGTCGACGACGACGCCCATCGACGAGCGCTGGCGCTGCAGCTCGGCCAGCAGGTCGTCCAGGGCCTTGGTCTCCGGCACGATCAGGGCGTCGCGGACGGCGGATTCGATGGGTATGTCGGGCCCCTCGCTCATCAGCAGACGGGTGAGGCGCAGGGCGTGGGCGATGCCGCGTACGCGGTCGGCGTTGCCGTCCTCGACCACGAGCAAACGGTTGTGACCCGAGGTCCAGCACTGCTCCAGCGCGTCCGAGACCTTCGCCGAGGCGTCGACGGCGACGACGGCCGGGATCGGCGTCATCACCTCCCTGGCCTCCTGCTCGTGCAGGTGGAAGACGCCTCGCAGCATCACCGCCTCGCCGGGGTCGAGATCGCCGCCGACGGCGGACTGGGAGATGATCAGCTTCAGGTCCTCGGACGTGTGCTTCTCCTCGATATCGGCGGGACGGATCCCGAACAGGCGCAGGATCGCGTTTGACGCCTTGTTCAGCGCCCATGTCAGAGGCGCGGTGGCCGAGCGGAAGAGATCGAGCGGTCGCGCGAGGTTGCGCGCCGTGCCCTCGGCGCGGGTGATCGCCAGCAGCTTCGGCACCTGCTCGCCGGCCGTGATGTGGAGCGAGGTGGCAATGGTGAAAGCGATCGCGAACGCAAGTGCCGTCGCCACCCCGTGCGAGAGCCCGCCGAACAGCGGCTCGATCAGGGACGCGAGGGCCGGCTCGCCCAGGAAGCCGATTCCGATGGAGGCCATCGTGATCCCCAGCTGGCAGGCCGCCAGGTACTCGTCAATGCGGTCCAACTGTTGCAGCACAAGGCTCGCGCGCTTCGAGCCCTCGCTGGCGAGCTGCTCCATCTTGCCGCGCCTCGTGCGGACCAGGGCGAACTCCGCCGCGACGAAGACGCCGTTGACGACCACCAGCAGGATCAGGGAAACGAGGGCTAGGGCGGTCATCGACGGTGCCGGCCTAAGCCGGGTTCGCGGCAATCAGGCCGCGCGCAGCTTCCCGCGGAGCGGGGCGCATGGGGGCCGGTACTCGAGGGATCGTCGTCGGTCATCGGCGACGCGGCAAGGCTAGCAGCGCTCGCCTGGGCGCCTGAAACGATGCCTGTCAGGAAAGCGCGTCGATCTTCCCCGCCAGCTCGAAGTCGTTGGCGGTCAGTCCTCCCTCGGAGTGGGTGCTGAGGGTCACCTTGACCTCGCTCCACGAGATCGAGAGGTCGGGGTGGTGGTTCATCTCCTCGGCCGGCTCGACCATCGAATCGACGAACTTGACCGAGCCGACGAAGTCGCCGCGGTCGAAGCTCTTCGTGATCGCCTCACCCTGCCGCTCCCAGCCCTCGAGGTCGCCCAGCTTCTCCTCGATCTCCTCATCGCTCAGCTTCGACATCGGCTCACCTCTCTTCGGACGGACGCGTGCAATATTCGGAGGGTGCGAATCGCCAGCCTCGTTCCCTCCGCAACCGAGATGCTATTCGCGCTCGGGCTCGGCGACGAGGTCGTCGCCGTCACCCACGAGTGCGACTTCCCCCCCGAGGCCGCTTCGCGCGCCCACCTGACCCGCAGCGTGATCCCCGACGGCCTCGCCGCCGGCGAGATCGACGCCGCGGTCCGGGCCGAGGTCGGCGCGGGCAGGCACCTGTACGAGCTGGACGAGGAGACCCTGAGCGGGCTCGACGTCGACCTGATCTGCACCCAGGCGCTCTGCGACGTCTGCGCGGTCTCCTATGACGACGTCCGCGCCGTCGCCGGCCGGCTGCCGACCCACCCCGAGGTGGTCTCGCTCGACCCCGACCGACTGGCCGACGTGATCGCCGACGTCACCCGACTGGGTGAGACCGCCGGGGCGGCCGCGGCGGCCGAGGAGCTGCGGCGGCGGCTGGAGTCGCGCCTGGACGCGGTCCGCATGGCGGTCGCCGGAGCGCCGCGGCCCCGCGTGCTGGCGCTCGAGTGGCTCGACCCGGTCTTCATCGGGGGCCATTGGGTGCCCGAGATGATCGAGATCGCCGGCGGCGAGGACGCCCTCGGGACGGCCGGGGCCAAGTCCCGCACCGCAAGCTGGGAAGAGGCCGCGGCGGCCCAAGCCGAGGTCGCGGTCGCGATGCCCTGCGGCTGGGACGCCGACCGGGCACGGGAGGAGGTACTGGAGCACTCCGACCAGGTCGTCTCACTCGGCGTCGACCGCGTGTTCGCGGTAGACGCGGCGGCGGCGTTCTCGCGGCCGGGCCCACGCCTGGTCGAGGGCACCGAGCTCCTCGCCCATCTGCTGCACCCGGATCGCGTCGGCGCCCCCGCCGGGGTCGCCTTCGAGGAGGTCGCTACCAGCCGCCCTCGGCGCGCCGGTCGTACTTGACGTCGCTGTCGCCGAGCTCGAAGACGAGCAGCTTCGACTCGGTGAAGCGCTCCAGGAACCACTCGGACAGCTCGCGCCCCACGCCGCTGCGGCCGGCGCCTCCGAACGGTGCCAGCTGGTCCCAGTAGTTGCTGGTCTCGTTGACGTTGACCGAGCCGTGCGGGAGCGCCTCGCCCACGCGCCATGCCGTGGCCAGGTCGCGGGTCCAGAGCGAGGCGATCAGGCCCAGCCGGCTCTGCTTCGCGACCTCGACGGCCTCCTGGGGAGAGGAGACCCGCATGATCGGCGCCACCGGCCCGAACGTCTCCTCCTGCATGATCTGCATATCGGGGGTGACGCCGGTAAGGATCGTCGCCGGGTAGTAGAGCTCCTCCTCTGGCCCGAACTGCTCGATCTCGGCTCCGGCGGCGCGTGCGTCCTCGACGTGGTCGACGACGCGCTTAAGGGTTCCCTCGTTGCAGAGGGGACCCATGTCGGTCTCCTCGTCGGCGGGGTCGCCGATGTTCAGCTCCTTCATGCGGCTGCGCAGCTTGTCCACGAACTCGTCGTAGACGTCGTCGTGGACCAGGAGCCGCTCGGCCGAGGTGCAGACCTGGCCCGTGTAGTAGAAGCAGCCGTTCATCGCGCCCTCGACGGCCGCATCGATATCGGCGTCGGCGAGGATGATGAAGGGGCCGTCGCCGCCGAGCTCGAGGAGCTGCGGCTTCAGAGGGGCGCTGGTCGCGATCTTCTCTCCGGTCGCGGTCGAGCCGGTGAAGAAGACGCCGTTGACGTCGTCGTGGCTGACGAGCGCCGCACCGACGTCGCCGAAGCCCTGCACGACGTTCACCACTCCCGGCGGAAGGCCGGCGTCCTCGAAGACCTCCGCCACCATCGCGCAGCAGGTCGGCGAGAACTCGGAGGGCTTCCAGACGGCGGTGTTCCCCGCGGCGATGATGTGCGCAATCGCGATCGACGAGATGTCGGTGGGGAAGTTGTATGGAGTAATCGCGCCGACCACTCCCAGCGGCCTGTGGGTCATGACCAGGCGCTTGTTGTTGGTCTGCTCCTGGGTGGAGGGGAACGAGAGGCCGCGGTGGCGGAGCACCTCGGCACCGGCCTTCTCGTACGACGGCGCCGCATACTCGTAGACCTCCTCGCGGGAGTCTGTGATCGTCTTGCCGATCTCCAGCGACACCATGCGCGCGATCGGCTCGGCGCGCTCGAGGAAGATCTGGTTGATCCGCCGCAGGATCTTCACGCGGTCGATCAACGGCATCGCGGCCCAACCAGGCTGCGCCTCGCGGGCCGCGGCCACGGCTCTGTCCACGTCGCTCTCGTCGCAGCGGGTGACGACGTTGACCACCTCTCGCGAGTGCGGCGAGCGGACCTCGAAGGTGCCGGCGCTCCCGTCGACCCACTGCCCGCCGATCAATGCCTGGCTTGGAACTTCGGTCGTAACGCTCATTCGGCCCTCCTGGCGTTTCGCGTGCAGACGGCGTCGGACCCAACCCTACCCGGAATCAATTCCAACCTGGATAGGGTTGGGGCATGGGCCTGAACTGGGCCGAGCACACCGAAGAGATCGCAGCGCCGGTCGAGACCTGCTTCGCCGCGATCGTCGACTACGAGAGCTTCCCCCGCTGGCAGGACGCCGTCGACTCGGTCGAGGTGACGTCGCGCACCCCCGAGGGCCTGGGCCAGGACGTGAGGCTGTACGTCGACGCCAAGATCCGCAAGATCGACTACGTGCTGCGCTACAGCTACACGCGGCCCACCGAGATCCGCTGGGACTTCGTCGAGGGCAACGGCATGCGGGACGTGGACGGCGTTTACACCCTGGAGTCGCTCGGGCCCGATCGCACCAGCGCCACCTACAACCTCGGCGCCGACCCGGAGCTGCCCGTCCCGGGCATGATCCTGCGCCGCACCCACAAGCAGCTCGTCAAGCGCAGCGTCCAGGACCTCCGCGACGAGGCCGAGCGCCGCTACAAGGCGGGCGAGGACGCCGAGACCGCGACGCCGGACGTCCCCGAGCGGTCGGGGCCCGAGGTCGATGAGGTGCCGATCGGCGAGGAGGGCGAGCGCCCCGCGGGCGCCGCTCCTCCCCCGCCCCCGCCGCCGGCCGCCGCCGACTGGGTCCCGAAAGCCGAGCGCGAGGCGGAGACGCGAACCGCGGAAGGCCCCGGCCCCTCGGCGGGAGCCCCGAGACCGTCGCGGCCGTCGGCGGCCGACCTCGCAGGCGAGCTGGCCGAGCAGGCGATCCAGACCGGCCGCGCGGTCGCGGGCGGCGCCGTCAAGGCGGGGATGGGCGTCGCCGAGCAGGCCGTGCAGGTGGGCCGCGAGGCCGCCGACGGCCTCATCCGCCGCGTCAACAGAAAGCTGGGGGACGACCCCGAGGAGCGCAGCCGGGACTAGCCGATCACGGCGCTCGGTTCGCCCGCGGCCCAGAGGGCGCCGGCGACGGAGAAAACCGCGATCAGGATCAGCGCGGCGGCCTCGAGCGCGATCCGGGTGGAGCCCTTCATGCGCTTGCCGATCTGTTCGACGATCAGCGCCGCGATCGCGCCGCCGATCAGGCCGCCGATGTGACCGCCTATGGAGATGCCCGGCACGGCGAAGGTGAAGACGAGGTTGAGGACCACGAACAGGCCGATCTGCGACTGGATCTCCTGCATGCCGCGATAGCGGGCGATCACGAACGCGGCGCCCATCAATCCGAAGATGGCGCCGCTGGCGCCGACCGTGACCTGGTTGGGGTCCGTCGCGAGCAGCGCCCCGAAGGAGCCGGCCAAGAGCGCCACGAAGTAGATCGCGACGAAGCGGAGCGTTCCGATCGCCGGCTCGATCAGCGTGCCGAGCACGTAGAGCGCGAACATGTTCAGCAGCAGGTGCAGGGGGCCCGCGTGCAGGAAGGCGCCGGTGATGATCCGGAAGGGCTCGTTGCCTTCCTGAGGCTCGACCCCGCAGAAGCCTCCGTCGGCGATCGCGTTGCCGCAGAGCCCCCCCTCCGAGGTCAGGTGCTGGCCCGCCTCGACCGTGCTCGGGCCGCCGCCCCCGCCGAGCATCTCGGCCAGGAAGACGATCGCGTTGAGGCCGATCAGCACGTAGGTGGCGATCGGGGCGCCGCCGCTCATGCCCAAGGTGGCGGCGGTGCGGACCTTGGTGCGCTCGCTGGCGCAGTCGGGGCAGCGCATCCCGACCGGCGTCGAGGTCATGCACTCAGGGCAGATCGGCCTTCCGCAGTTGGAGCACGAGACGCCCGTCTCGCGGTTGGGGTGCCGGTAGCAGGTCTCGGCCACGGCCAGAGCCTATTCAGGCGCGCGGGCCTGCCCGCGCCCGCCGCTCAGTCGACGCGGATGTCCAGGATCGGCGGCAGGCTCGGCTCGGTGCGGCCTGGGCCGGGCTCAGCGGTGACGAGCACCTGCTCGAGGTCCTCCGCGGCTTCGGGCAGCGCCGCCGTCGCGCTGCCCTCCTCGTTCGGCAGGAAGGTGGCCGAGGGTTTGACACCGTCGGGGCCGGCGACCCAGACCTGGTAGACGCTGCCCTCGCTGAGCTGGGACATCCCGGTCATCCGCAGCGTGGCGGACCCGTCCTCCAGGACCAGCTCGCCGTCCGTCCCGGCGGGGGCCTGCGAGACGGGGTAGGTCTCGGCGGGCTGCCCTCCGCCTTCCGCGACCAGGTAGCCGACGGCGCCCGCGGCGATCAGCGCGACGACCGCGAACCCGGTGACCGGACGCAGCAGGAACCCGCGAAGCCGGGAGGGGCGCGGCGCCGGCGCCGGTGCGTCGGTGCCCGCCTTGCGCGCCTCGGCGTGCACCGTCGCCATTAGGTTCTGGCGCAGCTCGGGCGGGGGCTCCACCTGCTCCACGGACTCGGCCAGCACAGCGACCGCGGGCGCGAGGCGCTCGCGCATCTCGGCGGCGCAGCGCTCGCAGCCGGCGACGTGCTTGCTGATCGAGCGCTCGTCGCGCCCCTCCACCGCCCCCAATGCGTAGGCGGCGAGGTCGTCGTGGCTGGGGTGCTTCATCCGGACATTCTCATTCATAGACACCTTCGGCGAGCGCGCCGCGGATCTTCTCCATCCCCAGGCGCATGCGGCCCTTGATGGTGCCAAGCGGTTCGTTCAGCATCTTCGCGATCTCCGAGTGGCTGAAGCCGCCGAAGAAGGCGAGCTGGATCACGCGCGACTGCTCGTCGGGCAGGTCGGAGAGCGCGCCGCGGACCTCGCGCGCAGTCTCGCGGCGCAGGGCCTCGACGTCGGTGAGATCGTCGGAGGGGCGCTTCTCGAGCAGCTCCTCGGAGTCGAAGGCGAGCTTCGGGGCGCGGCCGGAGTCGCGGCGCAGCAGGTCGATGGCGCGGTTGCGGACGATCCCCAACGTCCAGGCGCGAACGCTGCCGCGGGCGCGGTCGAAGCGGGCGCCGCTGCGCCAGATCGAGATCAGTGCCTCCTGGGTCACGTCCTCGGCGGCCTGGCGGCTGCCGACGATGCGGTAGGCCAGCGAGAAGGCCGCGCCGCCATGGCGGTCGTAGAAGACCTCGAACGCCAGCGGGTCCTTGGCCGCGACCAGCGGCATCAGGTCCTCGTCCGCCAGTCGCTGAAGGTCAGCCAGGGTCACGAATGATCCAATCGCAGGATCCTCACGCTAACCGCTACGGCGTGTACACAAGAACGGATCAGGGCATCCGAGCGATTGGCGATATTCACGCCGGCCCGATCCGAAGGAGGTAGTGGCATGGAAGGCTCAAGCCCCGCCAGGCTCTATTGCCTGCTTGTCGGAGGGGTCCTCGTGATCGCCGGCATCATCGGCTTCTTCTACGAGGCCAGCTTCGCCGTCGGCAACGAGGTCGTGGCGGACGATGTATTCGGCATCCTCGCCGTCAACGGCTGGCACAACCTGGTCCACATCGCGATCGGCGGGCTGCTGCTGGTCGCGGCGGGCGCCGCCGCCCGCTCGGCCGCGCTGTTCGTCGGCGTCCTCTATCTGATCCTTGCCGGGCTCGGCTTCATCGCCACCGGCGGTGACGGGATCAGCTTCGTCGCCGAGAACGGGGTCCTGATCGACCTCGTCCCCGTCAACGACGAGGACAACTGGCTGCACGTGATCCTGGGCGTCACCGGCGTCATCGCCGGCCTGGCGTCGGGCCGCTCCGCGCTTCCGGCGACCGCGTAAGCGAGGCCGGAACGACACCGGGGGCGCGCCCTGCTCGGGCGCGCCCCGGTTCTCGTCGTGGCGAGGGCCTCAGCCGCGCGCCAGCGCCGGCTCGGCGTTGCCGCGACGATCGTCCTCGGCAGACGCCTTGGACTCGTGCGTGACGCCGATGCCACGCGGCACCAGCAGCGCCAGCACCGCGCCGATGGCCAGCACGACCACCGCCACCGGCAGGGCAGCGACGACGCCGTCGGTGAACGCCTGCGGCGACTCGTAGCCTCCATTGGCCGCGAACACCGAGGCCAGAACCGCCACGCCCATCACTCCGCCGATCTCGCGGATCGCGTTGTTGGCACCCGAGGCCTTGCCGGCCTGGTTCGGGCGCACGGACGCGAGCACGGTCTCGGCCGCGGTCGGGAATACCAGCGACATGCCTACGCCGGTGATCACGAACGGAGGGATCAGATCGACGAACGGCGTGCTGGGATCGGAGACGACCCCGATCCACGCCAGGCCCACCGCTTGCATCGCCAGTCCGGCGACCAGCAGCGGCCTCGTCCCGACCCGCTGGGCCAGCAGCCCCGCGAGCGGCGCCACGATCATCGGCATCGCGGTCCACGGGAGCGTCCGAGCCCCGGCTTCCAGCGGGCCATACTCCTGAGCCGTCTGGAAGAACTGGCTCAGCAGGAAGATGGCCCCGAAGGTGCCGAAGAACTCGGCGAACGAGAGCGCGTTGGTTGCGCTGAACGCGCGCGATCGGAACAGCCGCATCGGCAGCATCGGCTCGCGAGCCCGCAGCTCCCAGCGGACGAATCCGGCCAGCAGCAGGGCGCCGATACCGAGCGCGGCCAGTACGGCCGGGCTGGTCCATCCGAGCGATTCGCCCCGGATGATTCCGAACGTCAGCCCGAACAACCCGGTGCCGGCGAGCGCCAGCCCGCGCAGATCCAAGCCGCTGTCGGGCCCGTTCGACTCGTTCAGCATCCTTCCGGCGAGGGGCAGCAGGGCCAGGCCCAGCGGCACGTTCAGCCAGAAGATCCACTGCCAGGAGATCCCCTCGACCACCAGACCGCCGACCAGCGGGCCGATGGCGACGCCGAGGCCGCTGATCCCGCCCCAGATCCCGAGCGCCGCGCCGCGCCGGTCGGGCGGGAACGCCTCGGAGATCAGGGTCAGGGTGAGTGGGGTGACGATCGCGGCGCCGACACCCTGGAGGGCGCGGGCTGCGACGAGCGCGTCGAGCGAGGGCGCCATCGCGGCCAGCGCCGAGGCGCCGGTGAAGATGCTCAGCCCAACTAGGAACATCTTCTTACGCCCGAAGCGATCGCCCAGCGCAGCGCCGGTGATCAGCAGCACCGCGAATGCCAGCGTGTACGCATTGACGGTCCACTCGAGCGACTCGATCGATCCGCCCAGGTCCGCGCGGATGGACGGCAGGGCGATACCGACCACCAGGTTGTCGAGCGCGGTCATGAACAGCGCCGCGCCGGTGATCGCGAGCGTCCAGCCGGCCGCCCGGTTGCCCGTGTTCGTTGATGCGCTTGCAGATGACATTTCGTATCTCCTCTGGCTTGTGTGTGATTGATCACTCACTGCTTGGATCTGAGAAAGGCGGCGCGCCGGCCGCCCGGGAGGTCCTCTAAGCCGCCCTTCGCCTAGCTCTTCGCCTCCTCATGCTGGGTCAGCACCCGGGCCCACTCGGCGCGAAGGCCCTCGGCGTCGATCGCGGCCATCGTGTTGCAAAGCATTCCGTGCGCGAACCAGGTCTGGATCTCGTCCGGCGCAGCGCCCGATTCGCGCTTGACCAGGTCGTAGATCCTGCGAAAGCAGTCCCGCAGCGCCGTACGCACCATCGGCGCGGCGCGGGACGCGGTCTGTGCGTGAAGTTGGACAAGCAGCGCGTCGCGGTCGCGGCTCAGAAGCTCGTCGTAGGCCTTGCCCATCGCCTCAAGCGGGTCGGCGCCCTGCTCGCGGGCGGCGACCGCCGCCGTCTCAAAGGCCGCGAGCATCCGCCGGCCCGACTCTTCGGTCGCTGCGGCGAACAGCTCCTCCTTCGTCGGGAAGAGCCGGAACAGGTAAGCCTGCGAGATTCCGGCCTGCTTGGCGATCTCGGTGGTCGGCGCCGCGTAGCCATGCTCTGCGAAGACCCGCATCGCAGCGGCGACCATCTCCTCGCGCCTCTGCTCGGCCGTGGAGAGCGTCCGCTTTGTTGTCGCACTTGCTTCCATGGGGACTGAGTATGCACTCACTCACTCCATCTGTCAAGAGCCGGATAGCGGAGATGGATCACACGCCGCCGAAAGCTCGCCTTCCGCGCGCCTAGTTGATCCGCGAGCGCAGCTGCTCGGTCAGGGCCTAGCTGCCGAGATCCTTGTTCTCCGGCACGAACTTGCTCGCGATGAAGGTCCCGCCCTGTGGGTCGGCAATCACCGCCATCCGGACCCAAGGGGCGTCGAACGACGGGACGATCACCGTTCCGCCGAGCTGGGTGGCTTTCGCGGCGGTGGCGTCCGCGTCGTCGACGGCGAAGGTCACGCTCCAATGCGCCGGCGTTTCGGGCTGGTCGTCCGGGATCGGATTGATGCTCGCAACGACGTCCTCGAACCCCTCCGGCGCGTCCGCCGCCGCCATCTGCTTGCGGAGGTCGGGGTTGTCGCGCTCGAGAAAATCGCCGAAGTCAGACAGCGTCCACATCACAGGCCCGCCATCTAGGGCCAGTGTCCCCCATCCGAACACCGAGCCGTAGAACGACTTCGCGCCCGCCACGTCGCGGGTGTTGAGGCCGTTCAGGTTCAGCGAGCCCGGCGCGTTGACGAGTTGCGCGCCCTTGTTCTCCTTCGCCTGCCAAACGCGGAACTGCGCTCCTTCGGGGTCGGTGAAGGCAGCCATGCGGCCGGCATCCGGCGGCACGTCGAGCGGCTCCGTCACGACGCCTCCGCCGGCATCGCGCACCTTTGACGCGGTCTCGTCCGCGCTCTCGACCCAGAAGTACGTGTTCCACACCGCAGTCTGGGGCCCGCCTTCGGGGAGAGACCCGACCGCGGCCACGTCCAGGCCGCGGAGCCGGGCGACGAAGTACCGGCGCGGCGAGTCCGGTGGCATCACGTCCTCGAATTCCCAGCCGAAGAGGCCGTAGTAGAAGTCGACCGCGGCCTCGGGGTCGGGGTGGTTCGTGTCCACAGCGCACGGGACGCCGGGGATGTACCCGTCGCGTTCGGGAACCAGGCCCGGCATGTGTTCGTCGCGTGCGGGCAGTGGAGGGCGCGCCTAGTTGATCCGCGAGCGCAGCTGCTCGGTCAGCCCCGAAACGCCTCCTGGGCGCTTGCGACGGCGCTGCACCTCGATCAGCAGCAGCGCCCCGCCTGCGACGGTGCCGGCGGCCGCCGCGGCGGCGGGCCGGACCCAGTTGCGCGGGTCGCGCAGCGCGGCCAGCTCGGAGTCCGAAAGCTCCTCGGCCCACGCCGACAGCTCCTCGGCGGCGGCCTCGGTGACTGCGCTGAGGGTCTCCTCGACGCGGCTCGGCAGGCTCTCGGGCGGCTCGATCGGCCGCAGAGCCGAGCGCAGCAGCGTCTCGACGTCGGTCAGCTGGCCCTCCTTGGTTTGTCCTGGGTCACTCATCGTCTGCCATCTCCTGCTCGAGCTGCTTGATCGCCCGGTGGATCAGCACTTTGGTCGCCCCGTCCGTGCGGCCCAGGGCGCGGGCGATCTCGCGGTTGTCCATGCCGAGCGCGAAGCGCATGATCAGCGCCTCGCGGCGGTCGTCGGGAAGCTGGTCAAGGGTCTTGATCACGTGCTTCAGCTCCTCGCGTCCCTCGACGATGCGCTCGGTCCCGTGCGGCGCGGCGATCGGGTCCGTGTTGTCGAGCGGAGCCTGCGGCTTGCGGGCGCGGTCGCGGTGGTAGTTGGAGGCGAGGTTGTGGGCGATGCGGATGAGCCAGGGGCGCAGCGGCCGGCCGTTCGACTCCCGCCGCGCCCGCTCGAAGTGCCGGTAGGCCTGGAGGAAGGCCTGCTCGGTGAGGTCCTCGGCGTCGTGGTGGTTGCCGACCCGGTAGTAGGAGTAGGAGTAGACGTCGCGCAGGTGGTCCCGGTAGAGCTGCTCGAAGGCGGCGTCCAACTCGGCCTTGCCTGCGCCCGTGGCGACGGGCGTGTGCGAGCCGGATGTCTGGGTCCCCTCGGCCACGGACCCAGGGTACCCCTCGTGCGAGAACGCGCACGCATCAGGCGGCTCGGTATCCGGCGACCGGCGGACGTCAAGCCGCCCGCCTCGCTCGCTCGGCGCGGCGCAGTCCCGCCATCCACTCGCCCGGGGTGATCTCGCCCGCGATCAGCTTCGAGAGGCCCTCCAGGCCCGGGGCCGAGACGCCGGAGCCGGTGACCGTGGCCGCGATCAGCGGCACCGAGTCGAGGCCCTCGGAGGCCTGGCCGATGATCGCGGGGATCTCGTCGGCCGGCGTGCCCTTGCCGAGCAGCTCGCCCGCGCGGCGGTTGCGGCTGCCGGGCGCGAGCATCGTTGCGGTCAGGTCGCCGATGCCTGCCAGGCCCGAGAACGTCTCGCGCCTCCCGCCGCGCACCTCCGCGTAGTCGAGGCACTCGCGCCAGACCTCCGCCGTGGCGATCCCGGCCGCGTTCATCCCGTGCGGCTCCGCGGCCGCGGCGGCGACGGCGGCGGCGTTCTTGGCGACGCCGGCCATCTCCACCCCCGTGATGTCGTCCGTGCGCTCGCAGACCAGGCCCGCCTCGTCGAAGACCTCTCCCAGCTGGCTGCGCAGGTCCGGGTCGGCGCTGCCGAGCACCAGGGCGGCCGTCCCCGAGACGGCCTCCTTTGCGTGAGCCGGGCCGCCCAGGCAGGCGACGGCGCGCGAGCGGACCCGCTCGGCCAGGTACTCGGACGGAAGGGCGCCCATTGGCGCCACCAGGCCCTTGCTCAACATCAGGACCGCCGAGCGCTGCCCCACGCGGGCACCGATCGCGCCGACGGCGGCAGGCAGCCCGGCGGCGGGAATCCCGAGGCAGATCAGGTCCTTGCCGGCGAGCTCGATCTCCGAGGCCTTCTTGACGCGGAGGCCGTCCGGGAGCTGGACTCCCGGCAGGTAGCGCTCGTTGGTGCGGGACTCGGACATCTCGTCGGCCTGCTCGGAGGTGCGGCAGCCCAGCTCGACCTCCAGGCCTCCGCGCGCCAGCAGCACGGCCACGGCCGTCCCCCAGCTGCCCGCTCCGATGACGGCGGCCTTGCGCAGCGGCGGCAGCCCGCCGAGCCACTCCCACTGGAGCTCGATCACCGGCCAGATGCGGGCGCCGACCGAATTCGCGAGCGCGGGCGACGGGCTCTCGGTGCGCGGGAAGGTCAGCGCCCGGCCCGCTCGCACCCTGACCTTGCGCGGGCGGAACACCATGCCGCGCCGGACCTGGTCGGAGCCGTGGACGGCGACCGGCAGCACGGCGGCGCCCGTCTCGAGCGCGAGACGGCCGAAGCCGCGCTTCGGGCGTCCCAGCGAGCCGGTGCGGATGCGCGTGCCCTCGGGGAAGATGCAGATGGCGCCGCCCCGCTCCAGCACCCGGCGAGAGGTGATCAGCGTCTCGTCGTCGGACTGGCCGCGGCGGACCGGGTAGGCGCCGAGGCGGTTCAGGAGCCAGCCCTGCCAGCGGCGCTCGAACAGCTCGACCTTGGCGACGTAATGGAGGGGCCGGCGCCAGGGCAGCGAGGCTCCGATCACGAACGGGTCCAGAAAGCTGCGGTGGTTGGCCGCGACGATCAGCGGCCCCTTGACCTTGGCGTGCTCGCGGCCGATCCGGGTCAGCCGCAGGTAGACGAGGAAGGCCGGCTGCAGGATCGCGCGCGCGATCACGTACATGGGGAAGTTGACCCCCTTCTCGCGCGTGAAGCGGTGATAGCTGAGCAGACGCTCTTCTGTCATGTGTGGTTTCGGTCACGCGGGGTTCGGCCATGGGCGCAGAGGGGACAACACCGCCCCGGCGGCTCGTTACAGGCGTTTCTTACAGAGGGGACGCTGGGCGGCAGCTACCAGGCCGCGTCGAGCAGCCGCTCGAGGTCGGCGGCGTCGATCTCACCCGGCGTCATCCGGAACAGCTCCGGCCTGGCCATTGCGGTCTCGATCACCTCGGGGACGCGCTCGCGGTCGGCGCCCATTTCGCCGAGCCCGCGCCTGCCCCCGCCGAGCGCCTCGATTCGCTGTTTGATCTGATCGGGCTCTGTGCCCAGCGCATCGGCGAGCTCCGCGATCTGGTCGGGCGCGCGGCTCCGCATCTCGTCCATCGTCACCGGCAGCAGCGCGGCATTGGTCTCGGCGTGCGGGGTCCCGAGGACGCGAACCGTGGTCTGGCTGAGGACGTGGTGCAAGGCCAGACCGGCGAGGTCCAGGGCGTTTGCGCTCAGCAGCGAGCCCATCGCCAGCTCGGAGGTGTCGCGGCCCTCGCGCGGGGCGTCGAGCGGCCCGGCGATCATCCGCGCCCCCTTCAGCGCCGAGCGGCGCGAGAGCTCGTCTGCGAGCGGCGTGTAGAGCGAATCAGCCCCGTGCGCGAGGGCGTTCATCGAGCTCGCCCGCAGCTCGGCCTCGGGGGCGCCGGCCATCAGGTCGGGGTCCGCGAGCACCAGCGAGGGCCGCACCCCGGCTACCCCCTCCTGCCCGGCCGGCAGCCGGTGGATCGCGGTCATCTCGGCGCCGGACATCGTCGTCGGGATCGCGGCGACCTCGGCGCCGCGCACGGCGGCGATCGCCTTGGCCGCGTCGATCACCCTGCCGCCCCCCAGGGCGACCAGATCCGAGGACCCGACTCCCGCCAGCACCTCGGCGGCCACCTCTGGAACCGGCCCGGGCGGCACGAGGTGCCGGATCGCCGCCGCGTCGGCCAGCCCCGGGGCGCCCTTCAGGGCCCGCTCGGTCGAGAGCAGCTCGAACTCGGTCCACCCCTCGCCGGCGAGCGATGCCGGCGCGTCGCCCACCAGCCCCCTGCGCAGGAGCACGGAGCGATTGCGTTCGGCGTCGCGCCATCTCACCTCGTCCGGCACAAGCCCGGGGCGGGACTCGAACCCGCACTCTCTGACTTACAAGGTCAGTGCACTACCAGTTGTGCTACCCGGGCGCCCCGCAGAGCTTAGGCCCGGTGGCGACGCCAGAGCAGCCGCTCTGGCGCCGCCTAGCGGCGCGGGCCGCGGAAGCGCCCGACGCCCTCGGCGATGGCGCGCGGCGGGATCAGGGTCGGCAGGCTCTTGACCACGTCTCCCCAGCCGGCGTCGCCCTCTCCGGTGGCGGCCTTCTTGGTCAGGTGGGAGAAGTGGCGTTGCTCCCGCTGGCTCAGGTTGCCGGGGCGCCCGCGCGATCGGCGGATCAGGTCAACGAACTCCCGGCGCTCCTTCTCGGTCAGGTTCTGCTCGACGCGGCGGCGGGCGTTCTTCCACAGCTCCATCGCCACGAAGGCCAGCGCCTGCAGCTGGACGGAGCTGCCGCGGATGCGTGAGATCAGGCTGGCCGCCGGCATCGGGGCGGGAAGGTAGCGCAGACGGCGGCCCGCCCACGAGAACGGCCGCCCGGAGGCGGCCGTTCTGCCGTGCCTGCTGTGGCGAAACCGGTCTAGACCTTGACCGCCCGCGACGCCAGGTGGATGCCAACCTTGCGCTTGACGCGCTGCAGGGCGTTGTCAACGGTCTTCGTGTCGCACTCGAGCCGCTCGCCGATCACCTCGTAGGAGTGGCCGTCGAGGTAGAGGGAGAGCACGTGGCTCTCGAGCTCGGAGAGCACGCTGGTCAGGCAGCTGACCAGGCTGTCGAGCTCCTCGCTCGCGATCACCTGGTTGACCGGGTCGCGGACCTCGGGGCCGGGCAGCACCTCCTCCAGCGTGGTGTCGGAGTCGACGCCGGCGGCGGCCGGGGTCTGGCTGAACGAGACGTAGTGGTTCAGCGCCGTGTGCTTGTTGCGGGTCGCCGTCTTCACGGCGGTGATGATCTGGCGGGTGATGCAGAGCTCGGCGAAGCCACGGAAGCTCGCCTCGCGCTCGGGGCGGTAGTCGCGGATCGCCTTGAACAGTCCCAGCATCCCCTCCTGCATGAGGTCGTCGGCGTCGCCGCCGAGCAGGAAGTAGGACGAGGACTTGACCCGCACGAAGCGGCGGTAGCGCCGCACGAGCTGGTCGTATGCGTCGTTCTGGCCGCTCTTGGCGAGGGCGACGAGGAACTCGTCGTCGGGCCCATGGCCGCCGGCCTTCGCTCCGTCCGGGATCGCTCGCGCGGGAACGGTGGCTTGCTCTTCAGTACTGGGGGTAGGTACAGCCACAGCAACCTCCTCGTAGGGGTGGTCTTCTGTGGCGCTCCGCACCTCCCGCGAGGGGCGCCCCTCCCAATCAAATTTCGAGGGCATCGCCCTCGCGCGGGAAAGTAAGCGCGGGATCACGGCTTGTCAATCAAGGTTCGGACCCGATGCAATTCGGGTTGCAGGTTCCGTGCCCGCCAGCAGCCGGTCGGGCGTGGCCCGAGCCCTTCCGTCCGCCGGGGCCTCTAAGCAGTCACTCGCTCGGCGTGCGCTGTCGCAGGGCCTCGAACAGGATCACCGCCGCGGCGACCGAGGCGTTCAGGGACTCGACAGTGCCTCGCTGGGGAATCGAGATCAGCTGGTCGCACTTCCCCGCGACCCGCGTCCTCAGCCCCTCCCCCTCCGAGCCCAGTACCAGCACGGCGCGACCGACCCAGTCGACCTCGGTGTAGGGCTTCTCGGCCTCGGCGCCGGCGCCGTAGACCCAGGCGCCCGCCTGCTTGGCCTCGCCGAGCCAGTCGGCCAGGTTCCGCACCCGGGCCACCGGCAGGTGCTCGACCGCGCCCGCGGACGCCTTGCACGCGGCCGGGGTGACGGCCGCCGCGCGCCGCTCGGGGATCACCACCCCGGCCGCTCCCGCGACCTCAGCGCTGCGGCAGATCGCCCCCAGGTTCTGCGGGTCCTTGATCTGGTCCAGCGCGACCACCAGGCCCATGCCGTCGTCGCCCTCGAACAGCGATCCCGGGTCGGCGTAGGGATAGGGGTCGACCTCGGCCACCACCCCCTGGTGGTCGGGCGACCCGCAGAGCCGCTCGAGCTCCTCGGCCGGCGTCTCGGGCGCGCGCCAGACGCGACGGACCGCGCGGCGGCCGCGCTCGGCCTCTGCCACGGGCCGTCTCCCGTAGAGGAACTCGGACTCGGCCAAGGCTCAGCCCCGGCGCACCAGGCGGGCGCCGTCTGCCCCATCGCGGACCTCCCAGCCCAGCTCGCCCAGCCGGTCGCGGATCTGATCAGCGCGCGCGAAGTCCTTTGCGGCCCGCGCCTGCTCGCGCTCGGCCAGCAGGCTCTCGGCCTCCGGGTCGGCAGCCTCCTCCTCCACCAGCAGGGAATCCAAGCCGAGAAGCGGCAGCAGCTCCTCCAGCGCGCCCCGAGCGCCGGGAAGCTCGTGGCGGTTGCCCTCGGCGATCAGGTCAGCCAGCGCGGCGAAGGCGCGCGGGGTGTTGAAGTCCTCCGCCAGTGCGTCGAGGAACTCCTGGCGCTTCTCCATGACGAACTCGTCCGGGTCGCCGACCGGGGCATCGCGCAGGTAGTTCCGGATCCCCTCGACGCGCGCCCGGGCCTCCTGCAGCGCCTCGTCCGAGAAGGCGAGCGGCTGGCGGTAGTGGCCCGATGCCAGGTAGGCGACCACGGCCTCGGGGCCGTAGCGATCGACCGCCTCGGAGAGCTGGAAGATGTTGCCCTCGGACTTGGACATCTTCTCCTCGTCGATCTGGACCATCCCGTTGTGCATCCAGATCTCGGCCAGGGGAAGGCCGCGGGCGGCCTCGGTCTGGGCGACCTCGTTCTCGTGGTGCGGGAAGACGAGGTCGATGCCGCCGCCGTGGATCGCGAAGTCGGGGCCCAGCTCGGCCTCGGCCATCGCCGAGCACTCGATGTGCCAGCCGGGACGCCCCTTGCCCCAGGGGGAGTCCCAGGAGGTGTCCTCGTCCTCCTTAGTCGCCTTCCAGAGCGCGAAGTCGAGTGGGTCCTCCTTCAGCGACGCCGTGCCGGCCTCCTCGCCCTGGTCCATCTGCTCGGGGTCGCGGTTCGAGAGCTTGCCGTAACCGTCGAAGCTGCGGACGCGGTAGTAGACGTCGCCGGAGGCCTCGTAGGCGTGACCCCCCTCGATCAGGTCGGAGATCAGGGCGACGATCGGCCCGATCGTCTCCGTTGCGAGCGGCTCGGCGTCCGGCCGCCCGAGCCCGAGCGCGTCGGTGTCATCGCGGTAGGCGGCCGTCATCTCGGCCGCGTACTCGTCGGAGGGGCGCCCCGCCTCGCGCGCGGCGTCGTAGATCTTGTCGTTGATGTCGGTGACGTTGACCACAAGCTTCGGGCGCAGGCCCTGGTGAGCGAGAAAGCGCCGAAGTAGCGTGAAGATCACGAATGGGCGTGCGTTGCCGATGTGAATGCGCCCGTAGACCGTCGGCCCGCAGGCATAAATACCCACCGTTTCCTGCCCTTTTTGGGTCAGAGGGCGGAGGTCCCCGCTCATGGTGTCGTTAATGCGGACCGAGGTCACGGGGGCGATGCTAAACCGCGCGAACAGCCGTTCGGATGTATACGCTTCTGTCTCCGTGGACGGCGGGCAGGCACAGGAACGGAGGTTCCAGCGAGTGGAGGACGCATTCGCGTCCCTCCCCCAGCGCTACCGCGGGGCTGATGAGGGCTTCAGCGCCCGCTACCGGATCGAGCTCGAGGACCTGGCCATGGGCTGGGGCGTCGAGCTGGGGCCGGACCGCTGCGTGGTGGTTCCTGGGAACTGCAAGGACGCCGACGTCGTCATCGGCACCGACTCGGAGACATGGCTGCAGCTGCGCGAGGGCAGGCTCTCCGGCCTCGACGCCTTCCGCTCCCGCCGGCTCTGGGCCCGGGGCCACATGGATCTGGCGATCGCCTTCGAGGGCTTCTTCCGGCTTCCGCACGGCCGGCCGCCCCTACTGCGCCTGCACCAGGTCAAGGCCGGCAAGGCGAGCATCTCGACGCTGACCGCCGGCAACGGCGTGGAGCATGTCGTGCTCCTCCACGGCCTCGGCGGGACCAAGTCGAGCTTCTACGAAACCGTTTCCGGCCTGGCGCCGCGCTACACGGTGCATGCCATCGATCTGCCGGGCTTCGGGGCCTCCTCGAAGTCGGCACGGGCTCCCTATGACTCCGCCTGGTTCGGGCGCGCGGTGGTCCGCTTCCTCGACACGGAGGGCATCCGCCGAGCGCACCTGGTCGGCAACTCTCTCGGAGGGCGCATCGCGATCGAAGTGGGGCTGACCGCTCCGGAGCGCGTCAACAGCCTCAGCCTGCTCACCCCCTCACTCGCGTGGCGCAAGCATCGGACCCTGGTGCCGCTGGTGAAGCTCCTGCGCCCCGAGCTGGCCGCGATCCCGCACACCCTCACCTCGCAGCTGGTGAGACGGCAATTCTGGAGCATGTTTGGCGGCCCCGACCGGCTTCACCCCGCCGTCGCCGACCTCGCCGTCGAGGAGTTCCTGGCCGGCTACCGCGACCCGGCCGCGCGAGTCGCGTTCTCGGCAGCCGCGCGCAGCATCTACCTGGAGGAGCCTGACGGGCCGAACGGATTCTGGACGCGGCTGGCCGGCCTGCAGCCGCCCGCGATGTTCGTCTGGGGAGATCAGGACCCGCTCGTGCCGCTCGCGTTCAGCGCTCACGTCAGCGAGGTGCTGCCGGGCGCCCGCCAGATCGTGCTCAACGGCTGCGGCCACGTGCCACAGGTGGAGTTCCCCGAGGACAGCAACGGCCTGCTGCTGGACTTCATCGGCTCGGCCCATTCCCCGGCTCACGCTCGCGCGGCCGCACACTTGGAGCGCGCCGCGCGGCGGCTCCGCGACGCGCGCCCGCGCAACGGCAGCGCCGTCGCCTCCGAACCGGCCGCTTAGAGTTCGAGCACGACCAGCACCTCCGGCCTAGAATCGGCGAGCCGATGCCAGCTACCGGCACGGGCGCAGACGCCCGCACGGAGGAGGAACGGAGCCGCAACGGGGGCGATCCCTCGCGAGGGCTCGCCGGGGCGGCGCGCGCCGGACGGTCGCTGCTGGGCGCCGTCGCCGGCCCGGTGTTCGAGCGGATCCAGGATCGGCTCGCAGCCGACCTGGACGACCGCGATCCCGACTACATCCGCGAGAACCTGCCGCTCGTCTGGCTGCTCTCCAGCCTCTGGTTCCGCGGCGAGGTCCGCGACATGGGCCGCATCCCCGAGGACCGGCCGGTGCTGCTGGTCGGCAACCACTCGGGCGGCAACCTGACGCCCGACACGCTGGTCTTCACGCTCGCCTTCTACACCTACTTCGGCGTCGAGCGTCGCTTTCACCAGCTCGCCCACAACCTCGTGCTGACCTCGCCGGTGGGCCCGCTGCTCCGCCGCTACGGGACCGTCGCCGCCTCGCACCAGAACGCTCGCCAGGCGCTCGAGGCAGGGGCGGCCGTGCTCGTCTATCCCGGCGGCGACTGGGAGGTCCACCGTCCAAGCTGGCAGTCGGGCACGGTGGACTTCGCAGGCCGGCGGGGCTTCGTCAAGCTCGCGCTCGAGACCGGCGTGCCGATCGTGCCCGTGGTCTCGATCGGCGGACAGGAGACGGCGCTCTTCCTCAGCCACGGCGAACTCGCCTGCAAGGCGCTGCGCCTGGACCGGCTCTTCCGTCTCAAGGTGCTGCCTCTCTCGATCACCATCCCCTGGCTGATCAACGTCGGTGACTTCCTCGGGCACGTGCCGCTCCCGTCCAAGATCACGATCCAGGTGCTCGAGCCGATCGAGCTGACCGAGCGCTTCGGCCGCGACCCCGATGTCGACGACGTCTACGAACACGTGACGAGCGAGATGCAGCGGACGCTGGACGAGCTGGCAGACGAGCGCCGGCTGCCGATCATCGGATGAGGAGCCCGTCCCGGTGAGGCTCGAGGAGTCGATCGACGTAGCGGTGACCCGCCCGATCGCCTGGGACTACGTCACCGACCCGTCCAACTACCTCGAGTTCATGGAGGGTCTGACGCGCTGGGAGGTCGCCGGCGCCATCGACCGCGGGCTCGGCGCCCGCTACCGGATCCTCCTGCACGTCGGGTCGGCCGACGTGGGCGGCCTGATCGAGGTGGTCGAGTGGAGCCCCACGGGCGACATGGCGTGGAGCTCGGTGACGGGCATCGACCAGCGCGGCCGCTGGCGCCTCCGCGATCTGCCGGGTGGGGGCACCCGCATCACCTTCCGCTTCGCCTACGGCGTCGCGGGCGGCGGCATCTTCGGCCTCGTCTCCGAGCGCGTCTCCCGCCGCTGGCTGCGCGGCAACTTCAAAGGCACGCTGCGGAACGTGAAGCGCGCGCTGGAGGGTGGACCGGCCGGCTGAGGGCGAAGTTTGTGATTCACGGGCGCCATTGCGCACCCAGGATCACCATCTTCGCTTGGCGGGTACAAAGCTCACATGAGAACGCGACTGCTGACAGCGGCGCTGATCGCGCTCATGGCCCTGGGGAGCCTGGCGCTCTGGACCGCCATCCCCGCGGGGTGGATGTACGTGACCCGTGACATGGAGGCGGCCGGCGCTCGGTTCCTGCTCACGATCTTCGGCTGCGTCGCGTCGATGGCGGGCGCGGGCAGCCTGCTGTATCGCCTGGAGGCCGTCTACTTCCGCGTCAGCGGGGCCACCGCCCGCGAGCCCGCGGCACCCTCGTTCCTGCGCACCATCAGCGACGATCGAGCGGTCCGGCCGCGCCTCGGCCTGCTCGACACGTTCATGGCGGCCTCCGCGGTGATCGCGCTCGTCGCCCTGGTGCTGTGGTGGGTCGTGCTGGCCGACTCGCCCAATCCCTCCGGCCCGCTGCAGCCGCTCTAGTCGGCCGGCAGCGGCTTGCGCAGGTAGACGACCTTGCCCTCACCCGCCGGGCGGCGGTCGAACTCGACGTAGCCGATCCGCTCGTAGAGCTCCAGGTTCTCGATGATCCGCTCGTGGGTGTACAGGTAGAGCGAGTCAAAGCCGGTCGCCCGGGCCGCCTCCTCGGCGCACTCCAGCAGCAGCCGGCCGAGCCCGGTCCCCTGCTGGGCGGGATCGACCGCGACGTTCTCGATCAGAAAGCCCTCGTCGGTGACCGCCAGCACCAGCAGGGCGACGATCTCTCCCCCGCTCTCGACGACGGTCACGTCCCTGTCGCGGACGATCTCGGCGTAGTCGCGGGTCATCGGCTGGGGCGGCCCGCCGATGCGCTCCACGAAGCGCCCGTACGCAGCGTCGACCAGCTCGGTCAGCCGCGGGACGTCAGCGGCCGTCGCGGGCCGCAGGCGGGCAGTCATCGCGGCAGCTCTTCCAGCCGCCGCTCCAGAAAGGCGCGCTCCGCGTCAGAGCGCACCAGCGACAGCGCCCGCTCATACGCGGCCACCGCCTCTGCGGGCCGGTCGAGCCGGCGCAGGAGCTCGGCGCGGGTCGAGTGCAGGTAGTGGTAGCCGTCGAGGTCGAGGCCGTCGGCGACGGCGAGCGCGCCCTCGGGGTCGCCGGCCTCGGCCATCGCCGCAGCCCTGTTGAGCTCGACCACAGGCGAGCCGGTGAGGCTGTGGAGATCGGCGTGAAGGGCCGCAATCTGGGGCCAGTCCGGCGGGTCCTGGACGTGGAGGGAGGCGATCGCGGCCTGCAGCACGTATGGCCCGCGTCCCGCCAGCGCCAGCGCGCGATCCAGCGCCGCCCGCCCCCGCTCGATCTCGTCCGTGTCCCAGAGCGAGCGGTCCTGGTCGCGCAGCAGGACGACGGTGCCGTCGGCGAATCGCGCCTCGCTCCGCGAGTCGTTCAGCAGCATCAGCGCCAGCAGCCCGTAGGCCTCGGGCTCGTCGGGCATCAGCTCGGCGAGCGCGCCGCCGAGCCGGATCGCCTCCGAGGAGAGCTCGCCGCGGCCGCCGTAGCCCTCGTTGAAGATCAGATAGAGCACGGCCAGCACCGCCGCGAGCCGATCGGGGAGCAGGTGCGGCGGCGGCACGCGGAAGGGGATCCCCGCGGCGCTGATCTTGTGCTTGGCGCGGACCAGGCGCTTGGCCATCGTCTCCTGGGCGACCAGAAAGGCACTCGCGATCTCCTCGGTCGTGAGGCCGCCCAGGGTCCGCAGGGTCAGCGCCACCTGAGCGTCGAGCGCCAGCGCCGGGTGGCAGCAGGTGAAGAGCAGCTCCAGCCGCTCGTCGGGGATCAGGTTCGCGTCGTCCATTTCGTCCTCAGCCGCCTCGGGGACCTCGAGCTGGCGGAGCTTGATCGCCAGCGTCTTGTCGCGGCGAATGCGGTCGATCGCGCGGTTGCGCCCCGTCCGCACGAGCCACGCGCGGGGGTTGTCGGGCTCTCCCTCGCGCGGCCAGCGCTCTGCGGCGATCGCGAAGGCCTCCTGAGCGGCCTCCTCGGCGAGCTCGAAGTCGCCGAGGAAGCCGATCAGGGCGGCGAGGACGCGTCCCCACTCCTCGCGGAAGGCCTGCTCGAGGGTGGCCGTCACTCGTGGATCGGCCGCACCTCGACCGCGCCGCCCAGCCGCGCGGCGGGGACGCGGGAGGCGAGCTCGATCGCGGCGTCGAGGTCATCGGCCTCGAACAACAGCCAGCCTCCGAGCGCCTCCTTGGTCGAGGCGAAGGGCCCGTCGGTGGTCAGCGTCTTGCCGTCGTCGACGCGGACGGTGGTCGCCATCTCCGGGGGCTCGAGCTGCAGGCCCGTGGTGACCCCCTCGGTCTGGTTGATCGCCTGGTAGTCGGCGAACACGGCCTTCTGCTCCTCCTTCGACAGCTTCGCCCACTCCTCGGGGTCGTTGGGGGTGGGTGTGGTGCCCTGGTGGATCAGCAGCATGTACTTCATTGCGTTCCTCCTTGTTGGGATGTTCGTCCCTGGAGACGAACGGAGGACCCCGAAATGGACAACCGGGGGCGAATCAGAAGGTACGCAGGCGGCGGCCGCCGACGTAGCGCGTGCCGGCCTGCTCGCCCGGGGGGGTCTCCGCCGGGGTGGGGGCCGTCTTCTCGTCGCCCTCGTCCGTGGCGCCGCCGCTGAGCGCGTCGCTGCGGGCGCGTTGCACCTTCGCGTTCACCTCCTGCTCGGCTCGGCGGCGAGCTTGCTCGACCCGCTCGTCGGCCTCGCGCTGAAGGCGGATCGCCTCCTGGCTCAGGTTCGCCTCGGCCTCGGCGCGGGCGCGGGCCTCGGCCTCTCGGGCGACACGATCCGCCAGGCGACGCACGCGCTCCTCTGATTCCTGGCGCGCATCGCGGGCCGCGGCCTTGATCATCTCCTGGGTCTCCTCCTTGATCCGCTCCACCTCGGCCGCGGCGCCCTCCTGGGCCGCGGCCGCTCGATCCTCGGCCGCGATCGCTCGCTGCTCAGCCTCGTTCAGCTCCGAGGTCAGCTGCTCGACCCGCTCCTCGGCCCGGCGCGCGCGGTCCCGGGCCTCGCCGATCGCCTCATCGGCTCGCTCGCGGGCCTCCCGCTTCAGGCGCTCGATCGCCTCATCCGTGCGCTTGCGGGTGGCTTCGTGCTCCGCCTCGGCCTCCTCGGCGCGCTTCGTGACCTCGGCCAGCTCCTGCTCGAACAGGGCTCGGTCGACCCCCGCCTCCTCCTTCGCCTTCTCCTCGGCCTCCGCCTCAGCCTTCTCGGCCGCCTCGAGGCGCTGGGTCAGGTTCGCCATCGCCGTGGTCGCGTCGGCCAGCCGATGCTCGACCTCGGCCTGGACTCCCTCGGCCTCCGTCGCGCGCCCCTCCGCCTCGCCGGCCCGCTTCGCAGCCTCCTTGATCTTCGCGCTGGCCCGCTTCGCGGCGTTCTCCTCGGCCTCCTTCGCCTGGTCGATCGCCGCGTCGGCCTCGCGCCGGGCGCTCTTCGCGGCCACACGGGCCCGCGCCGCCTCGTCGCGGGCGCTCGCCTCGCGCGCCCCGAGCTCCTCGATCAGGGCCGCGGCCTTGGCGCGGAAGCGCTCGGTGGCCTCGCGCGCGCTCTCGATCTCGCCGTCGGATCTGGTCGCTGTCGATCGGCAGCGGACGCTCCTGCCCGCCGGCGTCGCCGACAGGCTCGCTTGGCACGGTGTCCGACATCTGGGCCCCTCTGGTCGCTGCGCTCGGCCTCAGCCGGCCGGCTCGCGCTCAGCCAGCTCGCGCTTCAGGACCTTACCTGTCGCGTTACGCGGAAGCTCGTCCAGGAAGAGGATCTCCCGCGGGACCTTGTAGCGAGCCAGGTTGGCCTTCACGTGCCGCTTCAGGTCGTCCTCCTCGGCCTCGGCGCCCTCTTGCAGGACCACGAAAGCGCGCAGCCGCTGCCCGAACTCCGGGTCCTCGACCCCGATCGCCGCCGCCTCCGCCACGGCGTCGTGGTCGGCCAGCAGGTCCTCGACCTCGCGCGGGAACACGTTCTCGCCGCCCGAAACGATCATCTCGTCGTCGCGGCCGTCGATGAACAGGCGGCCGTCCGCGTCGAAGTGGCCGACGTCGCCGGAGGAGACCATCTCGTCGAGCCGCTCCTTGTCGCCGCCGCCGGTGTAGCCCTCGAAGGCCATGCCGTTGGAGACGAAGATCCGGCCCGTCTGCCCCGGGGGCACGTCCCCGCCCTGCTCGTCCACGATCCGGATCGCCGTCCCTCGCGGCATCCTGCCGGCGGTGCCCGGGGCGGCCCGCATGTCCTCGGGCGTGGCGATCGTGGCCCAGGCGACCTCGGTGGAGCCGTAGAGGTTGTAGAGGTTGTCGCCGAACTCGTCCATCCAGCGGGTGGCGAGCTCGCCCGGCAGCGCCGAGCCGCTGGCGGCTGTCACCCGCAGCCGCGAGGTGTCGTAGCAGCGCTTGGCCTGCTCGGGCAGCTCGAGGATGCGCTGCATCATCACCGGCACCACGACCAGGGTCTCGGCGCCGTGCTGGGCCAGGGAGCGCAGGGCGTCCTCTGGGTCAAAGCGCCGGCGCAGGACCATCGTCGCGCCCAGCGGCAGGCCGAGCACGAAGTGGCTGAAGCCCCACGAGTGAAACAGGGGAGCGGAGATGAGAGCGGTCTCGCCGCGGCGGCGCGGGATCTTCGAGAGGAACGACGCGAGCGGCATCAGCCCCTCGGGCGAGCCGCGCTGGGCGCCCTTGGGGGTTCCCGTCGTACCCGAGGTGAGGATGATGTAGCGGCCCGACTCCGCCGGGGCGGGCAGTTCCCGCTCGCCGTCGTAGCCCTCGATCAGCTCTTCGACCCGCGGGTCGTCGCCTCCGTCGTCGCTCCAGGCGACGAAGCGGCGCACGTCCTTCCCCTCGTCCAGCAGCCCCTCGAACTCCTCGTCGTAGACCAGCGCCGTGGTGCTCTCGCGGTCCATCACCTCGGCCAGCTGCGGCGCCGCGAAGGCGGTGTTGAGGTAGAGCGCGACGGCCCCGAGCTTGGCGCAGGCCATCGTCGCCTCGACGAAGTAGCGGTGGTTCCGGCACATGATCGCGACCCCGTCGCCGGCCCCGACGCCGGCGTCCGAGAGGGCGCGGGCGAGCGCGTTCGACCTCTGGTGGGTGGCCCCGAAGCTGAGCATCCCGATCTCATCGACGATCGCGATTCGGTCGGGCTCGGTGATGGCGCCGCCGGCCGAGGCCAGCGCCGGCGATGTCCCCAGCCGCACGAAGCGCTCGCCGAGGCGCAGAGCCTTGTCGGGCCGGAGCGGCCGCACCACCCCCGCCTCGCGCAGGACGCCGAACGCCCACGCTGCGTCGCTGAGCTGGCCGCGCACCCGTGAGCTGATCCCATCGGCAGGCATCTGGGGCAAAGCTTAGGCGGGGGCGATTCCGGGAGGCGTCTAGGCCGTCTCGACCATGACCACGGCGATGCAGGCGATGCCCTCGCCGCGGCCGATCGCGCCCATTCCCTCGTTGGTGGTCGCCTTGACGCTGACCGGCGCCGACAGGGCCTCGGACAGGCGGGCCTCCATCTCGGCCCGGTGCGGCGCCAGCTTCGGCTGCTCGCAGATGATCGTCGCGTCCACGTTCACGGGACGCCCAGGCAGCTGCCCGACCACGACCCCGAGCAGGTCGAACGAATCGGCGTCCCGCCAGCGCTCGTCCTCGGGCGGGAACAGCGTGCCCAGGTCGCCGAGCCCGCAGGAGCCCAGCAGCGCGTCGATCACGGCGTGGGTGAGGACGTCGGCGTCGGAGTGGCCCTCGAGGCCCTTCTCATGCTCGATCTCGACGCCGCCGACGATCAGCGACTCGCCCTCCACCAGGCGATGGGAGTCGTAGCCGATGCCGACGCGTGCGGCCATCAGCCTGCCTCGCGCTGACTGGCTGCGTCCGCGAGCGCGGACAGCGGCTCGGTGCGCCTCTCTCTTCCCTCGAAGGCGCAGATCCGCTCGACCCCGAGGTCCGCCAGGAATTCGAGCGCCTGCTCGTAGGCGAACCCGACCTGGTCCGGCGCGTGGGCGTCGGAGGAGAGGGCGAACTCCGCCCCGGCCTCGACGCACATCTCGGCGAAGGCGGGCGAGGGATAGATCTCGCCCACGTGCTTGCGCAGGCCCGCCGTGGAGACCTCGACCGCGATCCCGCTCTCGGCAACGGCCTCGACCGCGGGCTCGTAGTAGGCGCGCGGGTCGCGAGTGGGCGCCGGGCGGGCGTCCCCCCACAGCTTCACCAGGTCGGGATGGGCGAGGATGTCGAACAGCCCGGAGCGCGCGACCTCGGCGATCCACTCGAAATAGGTGCGCCAGAGCTCGTCGGGGTCGGAGATCGTCTCCCAGACGTCATAGCGGCTGTCGTCGACCGCGCCGGCCTCGCCCAGGAAGTGGACGGAGCCGACCACGTAGTCGAAGTCGCGCGCCTCGAGCAGGTTCGCGATCCGGTCCTCGGCGCCGCGCACGTAGTCGGCCTCGATCCCGAGCTTCAGCGGCGTCGTGCGCACGAACTCGCAGTAGGCGTCGAGGTCGTCGTGCGCCTGGGTCTCCCAGAAGGGGTTGCGCCAGTAGTCCAGCGCCTGGGTGAAGCGGTAGACGTGCTCGGAGACGCCCAGCTCGTCGATCCCGCGCCGCTCGGCGGCGGCCAGGTACTCGGCGACGTTGGCCTCGGTGAAGTGGTCATCCGCCTTGCCGACGTCGTCGGGCCGCAGGTGCAAGTGGTAGTCGGTGAGCACGCGGCCAGGCTAGTTGATGCCGTTTCGGCGGATGCGGGTGCGGCGCTAGGCTGGCGCCATGGTCCACATGCGGATCGTCGCGCCCAGCCACGACTCGGAGCACGCGCTCGACCTGCTCAAGGCCGTCCCCTCCGTCAGCAACATCGTCTACCTGCCGGGTGCCGCCTACAAGCCCGAGGGCGACGTGATTCTCTGTGACGTCGCGCGCGAGGACGCGAGCGTCATCATCAGCGATCTGAAGGAGTTCGGGATCGACCGCGAGGGCTCGATCGCGATCGAGAACATCGACTCCTTTGTCTCCGAGCACGCAGAGCGCGCCGTGCTCGCCGCCCGGGGCGCTCCATCGGACGCCGTCGTCTGGGAGGAGGTCGAGACGCGCACCTCCGAGAACACCGAGCTCTCCGTCAACTACCTGCTGTTCATGGTGCTGGCCTGCCTGATCGCGTGCGTCGGCATCCTCCTCGACTCCCCGATCCTGATCATCGGGGCGATGGTCGTGGGCCCGGAGTTCGGGCCGATCGCCGGCTTCTGCGTCGCGGTGGTGCAGCGCCGAGGGGATCTGGTCAGGCGCTCGGTCTGGCCGCTGCTGATCGGCTTCCCGCTTGGAATCGCCGCCGCCTACCTGTTCTCGCTCGCGATACGGGAGGGCGGGCTGACGCCCGACGGCTTCTCGGTCACCGAGCACCCGGCGACCCAGTTCATCTCGCATCCCGACGAATTCAGCTTCATCGTCGCCGCGCTCGCCGGAACCGCGGGGATCCTGTCGCTGACGAGCGCCAAGTCCGGGGCGCTGGTCGGCGTGCTGATCTCCGTGACCACGATCCCGGCCGCCGCGAACGTCGGCCTCGCAGCCGCCTACCAGGACGTGGACGAGATGCTCGGGGCCCTGACGCAGCTCGGGGTCAACCTGACAGCGATCGTGACCGCCGGCGTGATCACCCTCTTCATCCAGCGCAAGATCTACCAGCGTCGAAGGCTCGAGCACCTGTACGACGCATCCCGCGAGGTGGCGGGGTTGCCTGTCGGGCACAGCCGCCACGAGAAACCCAAGCCGACGCCCGACCGCGCTTAGCCGCGGGCAAGCCGGGCAAGACAGGAGAACGCTATGGCCACCTTCGACGCAATCGTGATCGGCGCCGGGCCCGCCGGCGAGGTGTGCGCCGGCGAGCTGGCCGACGGCGGCATGAAGAAGGTCGCGATCGTCGAGCGCGAGCTGGTCGCGGGAGAGTGCTCCTTCTGGGCGTGCATGCCCTCCAAGACCCTGCTACGGCCCGGCGAGACCCTCAAGGCCGCCCAGCGAGCCTGGGGCGCCCGCCGCGCCGTGACCGGCGAGCTGGACGTCGCGGAGTCGCTGGAGTGGCGCAACGAGGTGGTCTCGAACTGGGACGACTCCGGCTACCTGCCGTGGCTGGAGGAGCGTGGGATCGAGCTGATCCGCGGCACCGCCAGGATCGCCGGGCCCGGGAAGGTCGACGTCGACGGGACCACCTACGAGACCGAGCGGATCGTGATCTCCACCGGGTCGGCTCCGGCGTTCCCGCCGGTCGACGGCCTCGAGGGCCTGGAAGGCGTCTGGACCAACCGTGAGGTGACCGGGATGAAGGAGGTTCCCGCCAGCGCGCTGGTGCTGGGCGGCGGCCCGGTCGGCGTCGAGATGAGCCAGGCGCTGACCCGATTCGGGGCGAAGGTGACCGTGGTCGAGGCCGCGCCGCGGCTGCTCGCCCGCGAGGCCGAGCGCGTGGGGACGACCCTGGCCGAGGCGCTGGAGGAAGAGGGCGTCGAACTGCGGTTGGGGGCCCTGGCCGAGAAAGCCGCGAAGGCCGGCGCCGGCTACACGCTGACCCTGAAGGGAGGCGAGGACCTGAGCGCGGAGAAGCTGCTGGTCGCCACAGGCCGCAAGCCGAACGTCGACGTCGGCCTAGACACCGTCGGCATCGAGCCCGGCAAGGCGGGGATCGAGGTCGATGAGCGCATGCGCGCCGGCGACGGCGTCTGGGCGATCGGCGACGTCAACGGGATCATGCTCTTCACCCACGTCGGCAAGTACCAGGCGCGCGTCGCGGCCCAGGACATGCTGGGCAACAAGGCTCGCGCCGACTACCGAGCGGTGCCGCGCGTCGTCTTCACCGACCCCCAGGTCACAGCGGTCGGCGAGTCAGAGGGGGAGGCGACCGGGACCTGCGAGCTGACCGACATCGCCAGGACCTCGACCTATGCCCGCAACGGCAAGGCCCGGGGCTTTCTCACCCTGGTCAGCGACGGGACCAAGCTGACCGGCGCCTACGCCGTCGGCCCCGACGTCGGCGACTGGATGGGCCAGGCGACCCTGGCCGTCCGCGCCGGCGTCCCCCTCGACCTCCTCCGCGACACGATCCAGCCCTTCCCGACCTTCTCGGAGGCCTTCGTCAACGCCCTGGCGGACCTTGGCTGAACACCGGGCCGAGCCATTCGATCCGAGGTCCTGGCGATTGACGTGAGCGGGTCGTTTGTATGGCCGGCGATTGCCGTCGCCGCCTTGGCCCTCGCGCTCTGCGGCACGCTTCGCTGGCAGGGGCTAAGGGAACGAGTGCCGCGATCCGTTCAGTGCTTCCTGCTTCTCCCAGCTCTCGTGCTCTGCTGGCTCTTGGTGGTGTGGATGGCCTTCTCGCTCGCGATCGGATTGGCCGGCGACTAGCAGAGATCGCAGCCCCTTCCGGGGCATTGTTGGCGCCTTGGTGTCGCTATGCGAAGCAAAGGCGCCAAATCCCTGCTACCGGCGCTGCGCGAGCAGCATCTCGGCGATTCGCAGGTCCAGCGGGGTCGTCACCTTCAGGTTCTCGACCGAAGCCTCCTGGATCAGGACCTCGCCGCCCTCGCGCTCGATCAGCTGGGCGTCGTCGGTGATGGTGCCGAGGTTGTCCGGATGGGCGGCGACGGCGTCGCGCAGGCTCTCCGACCTGAATGCCTGCGGGGTCTGGACCGCCCACATCCGCGAGCGCTCGGGAGTCCGGAGCACGCGCCGGGCGACGTTTGCCTCCTTGATCGTGTCGGTGACTGGGGCGGCCGCGACCACCGAGGCGATGTCGGTGTCGGCCGCGAGCCGCCGCAAGACCTCGTCGACCAGGCCGGCCTTGACCAGCGGGCGCGCCGCGTCGTGGACGGCCACCAGCTCGGTCTGCACGTGCTCCAGCGCGAGGGCCACCGAGCGCGAGCGGAACTCGCCCCCGCGCACTGTGAACACCTCGACGCCGACGCGAGCCGCGACCTGATCCACCGTGGCCTCCTGTCCGGGAGGCGCCGCAACGACGATCGCGTCGATCCGCTCGGCCGCGTCCATCGCAATCAGGGACCAGGCCAGCATCGGCTTGCCGCCGAGTTCGACAAAGGCCTTCGGGCCGCCGGCTCCGAGACGCTCTCCGGAGCCGGCGGCCGCGATCACGGCCGTTGCGGCGGTGTCAGGCAGTTGCCTGGACCGGCCCGAAGCGCTCTTCGAGCAGCGTGTCCAAGTAGTTCTCTGCGCCTTCCTCGTCCTTGTCGAGCGCGTACATGAACTCGGACGCCAGAATCTTCTTGGCGCGGGTGTACATCTGCTTCTCGCCCGTGGAGAGTCCCTTCTCCATCTCTCGGATGGCGAGGTTGCGAACCACCTCGGCGAGCTCGTAGACGTCGCCGGTCTTGATCTTCTCCCGGTTGTGCTTGAAGCGGCGGTTCCAGTTCTTCGGCATCTCGGAGACCTCGTCGGTGAGCACCCCGATCACTTTCTTCACCTGCTCCTCGTCGATGACCCGGCGGAGCCCGGCACGATGCGCGTTCTCACACGGGACCATCACGGTCATGTTGTTGTGGAGGATGTTGATGGTCAGGTAGTCGCGGCTCTCGCCCATCAGATCCCTGGTCTCCTTCTTAAGGACCACGCCGGCGCCGTGATGCGGATAGACGACGTTGTCACCGACCTCGAAGTTGCAGACTGTCGCTTCGAGTTCGAGGTCGGTTACAGCCGCCTCGTCGATTGCCTCCTCAGTTAGCTCGGGAATTGGTCTCTCCTTTGTTCTCGTGGTAGCCGATGGTGCTCATCAGCTCTGCAAGTAGCGGTCGATCGGGTCGATCTCCTGAAGCCGTCGGACGCCCTCGCGGATGTCCTTGGCCCGGGTCGTCCCCACCCCTTCGACGTCCTCGAGGTCCTCGTCGCTGGCGGCGAGAACCTCCTCGAGGCCGCCGAACTCCTGAATGATCCGCTGCACCACCAGCTTCGGCAGCCGCGGGATCCGTCCCAGCACGCGATAGCCGCGTGGCGAGACCGGGAAGTCGAGTGTCGAGACCTTGCGGTCGTAGCCGAGCAGCTCGGCGAGGCGACCGAAGTCGAGCAGGTCCTGGTGCGGCAGGCGGGCGATCTGCGCGAGGGTCGTGCTGAGGTTCTCCTCGGTGTCCTCGACCGAGTAGTCGCGGATCAGCGCGGCCTTGTCGGCGGCGACGCCGACCATCGTCTCCTCGAGCTGCATCTCGATCAGGCGCCCCTCGGTGCCGAGCTCGACGATGTAGCGCTCCACCTCGACGGCCATTCGCGTGACGAGCTCGGCCCGCTGCAGAACCGACAGCACCTCGTAGAGGACCGAGCCGCCTTCGAACTCGAGGCGGGTCAGGCGAGAGGACACGGCGTCGAGCCGGACGCGGTACTTGTCGAGGGTGGCGAGGCCCTGGTTGGCCTTGGCCAGCACGGCCGGGATGTCCTGGAGGATGTACTTCATCCCGCCCAGGTAGAGGGAGACCACGTCGCGGCGCTCGGAGATCGCGACCACCAGGGAGTCGGTCTGCTTGCTGACGCGCTCGGCCGTGCGGTGACGGGTCCCCGTCTCCGAGGAGAGGATCGTGGGGTCGGGCATCAGCTGCACGTTGGCGCAGACGATCTGGGTCGCCTGCTGGTTCAGCACGATCGCCCCGTCCATCTTGGCCACCTGGTAGAGCAGCGCCGGGGTGTAGTCGACGTCGAGGGACAGGCCCCCTGAAAACAGAAAGGAGACCTCCTCTGGGTCTCCGATCAGGATCAGCCCACCTGTCCGGGAGTGGACGATGTTGTCGATCCCCTCGCGGAGAGCCGTCCCCGGGGCGACGACGTCGAGTGCCCTCAGGAGCCGCGGATCTTGTCTCGCCGCTAGCTCCTGGAGGTCATCGCCTGACAGCTCAGCCACGGATTGATGAAAGCAGAAAGGTCTGGCTCACGATTTGCGGGCATTTCCGTGTGGAAAGCTCGGATAAGCCTTTGTCAAGTGCGCTGCGGTCGAGGTCGAGCGGCCTCGCGGAGCCGGCGCTTCGCCCCGGCCGCCCGCAATGCATCCCCGACGGTCTCGCCGCTCTCCAGGCCCTGGACCTTCCCCTCCGCGGGACGCGGCCCGAGCACCCGCTCGAGCCCGAACTTGCGGGCCTCGCCGACCCGGCGGTCCGCGTGCGCGACGTACCGCAGCTCGCCGGTCAGGCCGACCTCGCCGAAGCAGGCCAGCGGACGGCCGTCGGACTCGAGCACCGCGCCGGAGTGGGCCGAGGCGACGGCCAGCGCCACCGCGAGGTCGGCGCCGGGCTCGTCCACCCTCACCCCGCCGGCGACGTTGACGAAAACATCAGCTGTCGACAGGCTGACTCCGGCATGGCGAGCCAGCACCGCCAGGACCAGGGCCAGGCGGTTGCGGTCGATGCCGGTGGCCGTGCGCCGCGGGGGCACCACCTCGGTCGGCGCGACCAGCGCCTGGACCTCGACCAGCAACGGCCGCGTCCCCTCCATCGCGCAGAGAACGACGGACCCGGGGGCGGGCCGGGCCTCGCCGACGAAACGGGCGGACGCATCGGCGACCTCGGCCAGGCCGCCCTCGCGCATCTCGAAGACCCCGACCTCGCTGGTGGCGCCGAAGCGGTTCTTGAGCGCTCGCAGGGTGCGGTAGGTCCGTTCGCGCTCGCCCTCGAAGTGGAGCACGCAGTCGACCAGGTGCTCGAGCGCGCGGGGCCCGGCGAGCGACCCCTCCTTGGTCACGTGGCCGATCAGCACCATCGTCACTTCCAGCCGCTTGGCCGCCTCGAGCAGCGCCCCGGTCGCCTCGCGGATCGCCCCGACGCAGCCGGGCGAGGTATCCGCCACCGCCAGCGTCTGCACCGAGTCGATCGCGCAGATCGCCGGGCGCTCCGCCTCTACCGCGGCCAGGACCGATTCCAGCGAGGGCTCGGCCAGGACGGGCACGTCGAGCGCCGCGTCGCCGAGCCGCTCGGCCCGCGTCCGCACCTGCGCCGGAGACTCCTCGCCGGAGACGTAGAGGACCTTCTGCCCCGCCGCCGAGAGGTTCGCCAGCGCCATCCCCGCCAAGGTGCTCTTGCCGATCCCCGGCGAGCCGCCGACCAGCACCAGCGAGCCGGGGACGAAGCCGCCGCCCAGCACCCGGTCGAACTCTCCGATCCCGGTCCGCAGCCGGTCGGTGCGGTCAGAGGAAACCGAGCGCAGCGGCACCGGCTTCGGGGCGGGGCCGGAGGCGCGGGGGGCACCGCCGGCGGCGCGCGCCGGCTTCGCCGCCTCGAGCGTGTTCCAGGCCCCGCAGCCCGGGCACTGCCCGGTCCAGGCGAGCGCGGTCTTGCCGCACTCGGAGCACGCGTAGCCGGGCGAGGAGCGAGCCATGGGGCGACTCTAGGCGCCGCGCCCGACGGCTCCAGCCCCCGCCGTGACGAGTTCCGAACCGGCGCATGCCGAAATCGCGTCGGATCCGTTCGCCCGGTCCAGTGCTCAGTCGGCCGGGTCGAGCATCGGCCCGAACAGCGCGTCGTACAGCGGCACGTAGAGGTCCAGTGGCACGGCATCGGGGTCGACCATGTGCTGGATCGCGAGCCCGATGTCCAGGGCGATCATTCCGGTCGCGATCTGTTCAGGCGGGAGCGGTGGCTCCCGTCCCAGTGCCTTCCACTGACCCCTGCCGCGCTCGGCCAGCAGCATCCGGTTGCCGCTCCAGAAGCCAGCGGCCAGCTTCCGGAACTCGTCGTCGCGGGCAGCCTGGGAGAGGCACTCGAACCAGAGCCGGAACAGCCAGCGGCCCTCCTCGTGGTCCTGGACGTCGCGAACCATCTCAGCCCCGCGCCGTAGCTGCTCGCGGGGCCCGCCGCCCTCGTCCTCGACGCGATCCATCATCCGCGCGTAGTTCCGGTAGACGCGGTCTTGGAGCAGCTCAATGAAGAGCTGGTCCTTGCTGTCGAAGTTGGAGTAGAAGGCCCCGCGCGTGAAGCCGGCCTCCGCCGCAATCTCCTCAACGCTGGAGGCGGCGAGACCGCGCCGCAAAAACACTCGCTCGGCCGCCTCCAGCAGCAACGCCCGGGTTTCGGCCTGCTTCTCCTTGCGCGTCAGGCGTTTGGGTGGGCCCGCAGTCTCCGGCACGTCCCTCTCAGAACAACGGTTGACTGGGCAGCGGCGACCCCGCGAAGAAGAAGAACCAGACCTCGAAGCCGACGATGCCGGTCACCGCGCTGACCATGAAGAGGCGTTCCACGGGGTCGGCCTTGTGGTCCCCAGGCCGGTAGGGCTCGTCCCTGAAGCTCCGATTCCACGACATCCGGCGGACCTTGCGCATCCGCTCCTCCTCGCTGACCCAGTGGGTCCGGATCGCGAGCGCGATCAGCAGCGCGGCCCAGTAGGTGACGAGGATGCCCGTGGTTATGAGCAGGGCCAGGGCCACGTTGATGTCCGGGTCGTTGCCGGCGAGCTTGGAAGCGACGAACACCCAGAAGAGCGGCACACCGAGGCCGAGCAGCGCCGCGAAGCCCACCGCGAACACCGTCATGCCCGTGCCGCGGGCCGCCCCCGTCGCCGCGCTCCTCAATGTCGTCATCGCGAGCCTCCAGATTCAGCTCTGTATCCGGATACAGAAGCATATCTGAATTGGCCAGACCCTGACGACGCCTACTGCGTCGGGAACGGGGCCCCGGCGAAGAAGGCGAACCAGACCGCGAACGCGATCATCGAGACGATCGCCGTGGTCACGAACAGGCGCTCGATCGGGTCGCTGCGGTGATCGCCGGGGCGGTAGGCAGAGTCGCGCATGCTGCGATTCCAGGACTGGCGCCGCGGCCGGGTCTGATTCGGGTCGACCTGGGAGTCGAGCATCCGTCCCCTGATCCAGGAGCCGATCAGGAGCAGCGCCCAGTAGCTGACCAGGATGCCGGTGAAGATGAAGACCGCGACCGGCCCGGTGACGGCGCCGGGCTTGTCGTATAGCTCCGAGGCGAGCCAGACCCAGAACAGCGGCACGCCGAATCCGATCAGGCACGCGCCCAGCAGGTTGAGCGCGGTCGATCCGGTGCCGACGAGCGCTCTCCGAATTGCGTGTATTACCTCGGTCATGGCCGCCCCCTGGCGACTCGCGTTGACTTCGCGACAACGCCCAGATTAGCGGGCCGCAACCGGCGCCTGGCGTAGGTCTCGCTCGGGGTCGATGCCCCAGCGGCGCGCGGCGTCGTCCAGCTCGTCGCTGAGGGCCCAGCGGTCCGGGCGCTCCTCGCCCTCGTGCTCCGGGCTCGCGCCCTTCAGGGCCATCGACCCCGTGTTGTCGCCGATCTCGCGGATCTCGGCGATTGCCTCGGGGCTCAGCCTCTGCTCGGCCGGCAGCGCCGCCAGCTCCGCGCGCTTGTCCTCGATCGGCCGCGCGCCCTCCCCCGCCTCCTGGATCAGGGTCGGCGACCACGGTGCGCACCGCGTCGTGGCCCAGGTTCCACTGGCAGGCGAGCTGCATCGGCGTCAGCCCCGCGGCCTCGGCGATCGGGCGCATCCGCTCCAGCCGCTCACGGCCCCGCTCGATCCAGCCGTCGGGCCGGAACGCGCGGTGATCGCCGTCGGCCAGCTCGGCGCCCGGCAACACGTCGTCCCAGAAGAGCCCGCCGTAGTCGACGACCCGGGTGATCACCCCGACGTCCGCGCGGACGGCGGCGTCGAGGGCCAGCTCCCCCGGCCACGGCTCCAGCGGGTTCAGGATCAGCATCGCCCAGTCGATGCGCTCGCCGAAGCGCTCGAGGCAGCGGATCAGGTCCAGCGTGAAGCCGTTCGCGGGCCCGGGCGCGATCCCGAGCTGCGCGGTCAGGCCGGCCTCGCGCAGCGCCTGCATGCCGTCCCAGACGTCTTCGCTCTCGTACCCGGTGCGGTCGGGGTTGTGCAGCAGCAGCAGGTCGAAGGCGTCCTGGCCGAGGCGCTCGAGGCTGCGCTCGGTCGCCATCCGCAGGTAGGAGGCGTAGGCATCCGGACCCCGCAGGGACGGATCCGTGAACCGCGGAAACCCGCGCGGCCCGGCTCGCGCGCCCTCGTAGAAGTCGTGGCCGACCGCGCCGACCAGGGAGTAGGCATCGCGCGGAGTCCCGTCCAGGGCCCTGCCCAGGAGCTCGTCGGCCTCGCCCTGGCCGTAGGCGTCGGCGCTGAGGACCGTCTCGATGCCCTCGCCCGGGCGCAGCAGCGCCTCGAGCCTCGGCCCCTCGATCGCCTCCCCGAAGTGCAGGAAGCGGCCCGCCGCTCCAGGTGCCGATAGCCGCTCTGCCGGGTTCCCTCACCCGGCAGAAGCTAGCGATCAGGCGAGCCGAGGCGGCCCGGCCGGCGAGACCGCCTTGCTAGCTTGCGCCGGACTTGGCGCTGGAAGAGGTCACCTGGGATCTGAGCCACCTGCTCGAGGTCGAGGAGGCGGCGGGCGATGACGAGGCGACGGTCGCTTCGCTGCTCGACCGCGCGGACGAGCGCGCGGTGAAGTTCGCGGAGCGATACGAGGGAAAGGTCGCCGAGCTCGACGGCGAGGGCCTGCGCGAGGCGATGGAGGAGCTGGCGGCGATCTCCGAGCTGGCCGGCAGGGCCGCCAACTTCGCCCACCTGCGGTTCGCCGCCGACACCGAGGACCCGGCCAACGGCGCCCTGATGCAACTGGTGAGCGAACGGGCGACGGCGATCCAGACCAAGCTCCTGTTCTTCGAGCTCGAGTGGGTCGAGGTGGACGACGAGCGGGCCGAGCAACTGCTCGCCGCGGAGGGGCTGGAGTTCGCGGCCCACTACCTGCGGATGGAGCGCCGCTACAAGCCGCACCTGCTCTCGAAGCCCGAGGAGACGATCTCGACCGAGCTGTCGGTCACCGGCGGCGGTGCCTGGACCCGCCTGTTCGACGAGCTCACCTCGGCGATCCGGGTCGAGCCACCCGGCGCGGAGGAGCCGGTCTCGCTCGACGTGGCGCTGTCGGGCCTCTTCAACCCCGATCGGGACCAGCGGAGGCAGACCGCCGAGGCCGTGACCGAGGCCCTCGAGCCGGGACTGCGGACCCGGGCCTACGTCTTCAACACCCTGCTGCAGGACAAGGCGATCAAGGACCGCCTGCGCCACTACCCGCACTGGCTCGCCTCGCGCAACCTCTCCAACGAGGCCTCCGACGAGTCCGTGCAGGCGCTGGTCGAGGCGGTCAAGGGCCGGTACGGGCTGGCGCGGCGCTGGTATGAGACCAAGGCGCGCCTGCTCGGCCTTGAGCGGCTGGCGGACTACGACCGCATGGCGGCGGTCACGGAAGACGACGAGAAGATCCCCTGGGAGCAGGGACAGGAGCTGGTGCTGGCCTCGTTCGAGTCGTTCTCGGACCGCGCCGGGGAGATCGCGCGCCGCTTCTTCGACGAGCGCTGGATCGACGCGCCGCCGACGCCCTCGAAGCGCGGCGGCGCCTTCAGCGCCTCGACGGTCCCCTCGGTCCATCCCTACGTGATGCTCAACTACACCGACCGTCGCCGCGACGTGCTCACCCTGGCGCACGAGCTCGGCCACGGGCTGCACCAGACGCTCGCCCGAGACCAGGGGGTCTTCCACCAGGACACGCCCCTCACCGTCGCCGAGACCGCCTCGGTGTTCGCCGAGGAGATCGTCTTCGGCCGGCTGCTGGCCGACGCCGAGGACCCGGCGTCCCGCCTGGGCCTGCTGGCCGAGGCCGTCGAGGGCCAGATCGCGACCGTCTTCCGCCAGATCGCGATGAACCAGTTCGAGGACCGGGTCCACAACTCGCGTCGCTCCGACGGCGAGCTCGCGGTCGACCGCATCAACGAGCTCTGGGCCGAGACGCAGACCGAGCTGCTCGGCGACTCGGTCGAGATCACCGAGGGCTACCGCTCCTGGTGGTCCTACGTCCCCCACTTCATCGGCTCGCCGGGCTACGTCTACGCGTACGCCTACGGTCAGCTGCTGGCGCTGTCGGTCTACAAGCTCTACACCGAGCGCGGGTCCGAGATGGTGCCGAGCTACCTGGAGCTGTTGGCCGCCGGCGGCTCGCGTCCGCCCGAGGAGCTCGGCAGGATCGTCGGCGTGGACCTCACCGACCCGGGATTCTGGGACTCGGGCCTCGACCTGGTCGAGGAGCAGCTGAATCAGGCCGTCGAAGCCGCCGAGGCCGTGATCGCGGAGCGCGAGGGAGCCGGCTAGTTCTTCGAGGCGTCGGCGTCGCCCTCGGGCTCGCCGTCGTCGCCCGAGTCATCGTCGTCGTCGCCCTTCTTGGCGCCGACGCCCACCTTCTCAGGCTCCTTCTTCTTCGGCGCCGGCTTCTTGCGCGGCTTGACGATCTTGAGCTTGAGGGGCTTGTCCTCCTCGTCGCCCTTCTCGTCGCGCTCGACCAGGACCGTGGTGCCCGGGGCCAGCTCGCCGGCCTTCAGCACCTCGTCGGCGAGCGGGTCCTCGATGTAGCGCTGGATCGCGCGGCGCAGCGGCCGGGCGCCCATGGTCGGGTCCCAGCCCTTGTCGACCAGCAGTTCCTTGGATTCCTCGGTCAGGTCGAGTTGCAGCTCGTGCTCGGCGACCTGCGCGCGTACGCGGCTGACCATGAGGTCGACGATCTCCTTGATCTCCTCCTTGGCCAGCTTGTGGAAGACGATCACCTCGTCGATCCGGTTCAGGAACTCGGGCCGGAAGACCTTCTTCAGCTCGCCCATGATCCGGCTCTTCATGTCGTCGTAGGTGATGCCGCCCTCGTCCGAGACGGCGAAGCCGAGCGGCGTGTTCCGGGCGATGTCGGCGGCGCCGATGTTGGAGGTCATGATCACGATCGAGTTGCGGAAGTCGACCGTCCGCCCCTGGGCGTCGGTGAGCCTCCCGTCCTCGAGGATCTGAAGCAGGATGTTGAAGACGTCGGGGTGGGCCTTCTCGATCTCGTCGAGCAGCAGGACCGAGTACGGCTTGCGCCGCACGGCCTCGGTCAGCTGGCCGCCCTCGTCGTAGCCGATGTAGCCCGGGGGCGATCCGACGAGGCGGCTGACGGCGTGCTTCTCCATGTACTCGGACATGTCGATGCGGACCATCGCCTCCTCGTCGCCGAACAGGAACTCGGCGAGCGTGCGAGCGAGCTCGGTCTTGCCGACCCCCGAGGGGCCGAGGAAGATGAATGAGCCGGCCGGGCGCTTGGGGTCCTTGATCCCTGCGCGCGAGCGGCGGATCGCCTTCGAGACCGCGGTGATCGCCATGTCCTGGCCGATCACGCGCTTGTGTAGCTCGTCCTCCATGCGGACGAGCTTCTTCGACTCAGCCTCGGTCAGCTTGAAGACGGGGATGCCGGTCCACATCGCGACGATGTCGGCGATCTCCTCCTCGCCGACCTCGGGGCGCTCGCCGCCCTCCCCCGAGCTCCACTCGTGCTCGAGCTCCTTCTTCTTGTTGGTCAGCTTGCGCTCCTGGTCGCGCAGGTTCGCGGCCTTCTCGAACTCCTGGGCCTCGATCGAGGCCTCCTTCTCGCGCCGCGTGGTCTCGATCTCCTCCTCGAGGTCGCGGTAGACCGGCGGCTGCGTCATCGACTTGATGCGCATGCGGGACGCGGCCTCGTCGACCAGGTCGATGGCCTTGTCGGGCAGGAAGCGGTCGGAGATGTAGCGGTCGGCGAGCTCGGCGGCGGACTCGAGCGCCTCGTCGGTGATCTTGACCCTGTGGTGCTGCTCGTAGCGCTCGCGCAGGCCCTCGAGGATCTTGACCGTCTCCTCGGTGGAGGGCTGCTCCACTTTGATCTGCTGGAAGCGGCGCTCGAGCGCTGAGTCGCGCTCGAGGTACTTGCGGTACTCGTCGAGCGTGGTGGCGCCGATCGTCTGCAGCTCGCCGCGGGCCAGGGCCGGCTTCAGGATCGAGGCCGCGTCGATCGCGCCCTCTGCGGCGCCCGCGCCGACCAGGTTGTGGAGCTCGTCGATGAAGAGGATGATGTCGCCGCGCTGGGTGATCTCCTTCATCACCTTCTTCAGGCGCTCCTCGAACTCGCCGCGGTACTTCGAGCCCGCGACCAGCGCGGCCAGGTCGAGCGTGTAGATCTGCTTGTTCTTGAGCAGCTCGGGTACCTCGCCCTTGGTGATGCGGGCGGCAAGCCCCTCGACGACGGCGGTCTTGCCGACGCCGGGCTCACCCAGCAGCACCGGGTTGTTCTTGGTGCGCCGCGAGAGGATCTGCATGATCCGCTCGATCTCGACCTCGCGGCCGATCACCGGGTCGAGCTTGCCCTCGGCGGCGAGCTTGGTGAGGTTGCGCCCGAACTGGTCGAGCAGCTTCGAAGACTTCTTGCCCTCGCCCGTGCCCCCGCTGGAGCCCTGGCGGCGACCGCCCGGGCCGGACAGCATCCGGATGACCTCGTTGCGGATCTTCTCGGAGTCGGCGTCGAAGTCGAGCAGTATGCGGGCGGCGACGCCCTCGTTCTCACGCACCAGGCCGAGCAGGATGTGCTCGGTGCCGATGTAGTTGTGGCCCAGGCTCAGCGCCTCGCGGAGAGCGAGCTCGAGGACCTTCTTGGCGCGCGGGGTGAAGGGGATCTGGCCGGCGGTGACCTCCTCGCCGGAGCCGACGATGCGGACCACCTGGGAGCGGACGCGCTCGACGGTGATGTCGAGTGACTCGAGCACCCGCGCCGCGAGGCCCTCCTCCTCGCGCAGCAGGCCGAGCAGGATGTGCTCGGTGCCGATGTAGTTGTGCTTCAGGGTGCGGGCCTCTTCCTGGGCCAGGACCACAACCTGTCTCGCTCTTTCTGTGAATCTCTCGAACATCTTGCTCTTACCTCTGGTCTATCAACCGAATCGGCTGCCTTTGGTTTCCGGCCGGATTACGGAATACGGCATTCACCGGGGGCCCTATCTGTATCGGCTCCTGCGTGCCGATGGTTGATCTGACCTCCGGTTCTGTTGGGGACGGCGAGACGCCCAGTATAGCCGTGGCCTTTCGCAGCCCTGAGGGGTGTAAATGCAGTCTCGATAACTCCCTGCAATCTGCGCGATTCAAATCGGCGACGCCCGCCACCCGGGGCGCCTTGCCTGCGATCGCGCTAGCTTGCCGGGCGTGAACCCGCTGCAGAAGGCTCGCGACGGCGCCGGCTCAGCATGGGCCGGGACCAAGCGCAAAACCGAGGCGGCGCGGGACGGACTCGCCGGACTCTGGGATCGCGTCGGCGGCGCCTGGCTCGTGCGGCGCGGGAGAGCCGACGGCCGGGTCGGCGCGGCCCTGATCATCGGAGCGATCCTGATCGTCCTCTGGATCGCCTGGACCGTGTACGTGTGGACCGAGAACGGCACGGCCGCCGGACTGGGCGTGCTGATCAGCTGGCCCGCTGTGCTGCTGGCCCTGGCCCTGGTCGCGGCGCCGTTCCTCGCCGCGGTGATGCTGGTCCGCCGGCTGTCCGCCGACCGCGAGCCGGCGCTCGCCGGCGGCGCGGTCCCAGCCGCGACCGAGCCGGCGCATGCCGAGTCCTCGGAACCCGAGGCCCAGTCCGAGGGTGAGGACGAGGAGCCGGACGACGAGGACGAGGACGCCGACGAAGCGGACGAGGACGACGACGCGGGCTGAGGGTGAATGTGCGTTTGACCACACCATGGTGTGGTCAACGCTCCGTTCGCTGAGGGTCAGCTCCGCATCGCGGGGAAGAGCACGACCTCGCGCAGGCTCTTGGCGCCGGTCAGGATCATCACCAGCCGGTCGATGCCGAGGCCGGCGCCGCCGGTGGGCGGCATGCCCTGCTCGAGCGCCTCGACGAAGGCATCGTCGAAGGGCTGGGCCTCCTCGTCGCCCCGCTCGATCTCCTCGCGCTGCTGCTCGAAGCGCCGGCGCTGCTCGTCTGGGTCGTTGAGCTCGGTGAAGGCGTTCGAGATCTCGATGCCGCCGACGAAGGCCTCCCAGCGCTCGACCAGGCCCTCCTCGCTCCGGTGGCGCTTGGCGAACGGCGACAGCTCCACCGGGTAGTCGACGATGAAGGTGGGCTGGATCAGGTTTGGCTCCACCTGTTTCGAGAGCAGCCCGTCCACGAGCTTCCCCCAACCCTCCTTCTCGTCGGCCTCGGAGCCCATTGCCGCCGCCAGCTGCTCGCGGGTCGGGTGTTCCAGCACATCGATTCCCGAGGCCTCCTTGATCGCATCCCGCAGGGTCACCCGCCGCCAGGGCGGGCTGAGATCGATCTTCTCACCGTCGCGCTCGACCTCGGTCGTGCCCAGCACCTGCTGCGCGACCTCGCTCACCAGCTGCTCGAGCTGGCCGGCGATGTCCTCGTAGTCGGCATAGGCCTCGTACCACTCGAGCATCGTGAACTCGGGGTTGTGCTTGTGCGAGATCCCCTCGTTGCGGAAGTCCTTGCCGAGCTCATAGACCCTGTCGATGCCGCCGACGATCAGTCGCTTCAGGTACAGCTCGGTTGCGATCCGCAGGTAGAGGTCGCGGTCGAGGGCGTTGTGGTGGGTGGTGAAGGGGCGGGCGAGGGCGCCGCCGTAGAGCGGCTGCAGCACGGGCGTCTCCACCTCGACGAACCCGCGCCCGTCGAACCAGCGGCGCACGGCCGCGACGGTCTGGGCCCGCTTCAGGAACAGGTCCCGCGTCTCCGCGTTTGCCATCAGGTCCAGCTCCCGCTTGCGATAGCGCGTCTCGACGTCCTCGAGGCCATGGAACTTCTCGGGCGGCGGGCGCAGGCTCTTCGAGAGCAGCCGCCAGGAGTCGGCCCGGACGCTGAGCTCACCGCGCTTGCTCGCGAACACGATCCCCTCGATGCCGACGATGTCGCCGATGTCGAGCGCCAGCAGGCGCTCATAGCCCTCCCCCAGCTCGTCCAGGCGCGCCTGCACTTGGATCTGGCCGCTGCCGTCGCGCAGGTCCAGGAACGACGCCTTGCCGTGGCCCCGGCGCGCCGTCAGCCGGCCGGCGATTCGCACCCGGTCATCGGTCTCGGCGCCCGCCTCGATTCCCTCGTGGCGCTCCCTGACCTCGGCGATCTCGGTCCGTTCGGGAAACTCGTGCGGGAACGGCTCGATGCCCTGCTCTCGCAGGCGCTCCAGCTTGGCGCGCCGTTCGGCAAGCAGCTCGCTTGACTCGGCCTCATTGGGCTGGGGCTCGTCGGCCATCCGCCCGCAACCCTAGGTAAGTCGCGCCTACGCGGCTTCGATCTTCGTGACCTTGAGCTTCTTCTTCGGGCCGCGCGGGGTCTCGACGGTGACGATCTCGTTCTTCTTGGCCCCGATCAGCGCCTTGCCGATCGGCGACTCGTTCGAGAGCTTGTCCTTGCCGTCTGCTTCGGCGGCTCCCACCAGACGGAAGTGTCGTGACTCGCCGGACTTCTGGTCCTTGATGTAGACCATGGCGCCGACGCCGACCGTCTCGGTGTCGATGTGCTTCTCGTCGATCACGGTCGAGCGGCGCAGCTTGTCCTGCAGCTGGGCGATCCGCTGCTCGAGCATCGCCTGCTCGTTCTTGGCGTCGTCGTACTCGGCGTTCTCGGTGATGTCCCCGAACTCCCGAGCCTCCTTGATCCGGTCGGCGACCTCCCGCCGCTTGTCGGTCTCCAGTTGATGCAGCTCTTCCTTGAGCTTCTCGAGTCCCTCTTCGGTGATCAGCGTCTCGCGCACCGGCTACCTCTTCCTCGTTTCAGGGGTTTCCCTCTTTTGACTGAGGGGCGAAAATCCCTGCTATCTGGCGAAAAATGAGCCCGCGCCGACGCTTGAAACATGCGCGAGGGCCCGGGCGAAGCGCGGCATTATAGCGCCGCCGAAAGCGCGGCCGCCAGCCTGGCCGGATCCTCTATTTGGGGGTAGTGGCCGAGGTCCTCGAAGCGGGTCAGGGGGGCCTGCGGGCGCAGCTCGAGCACGCCGTTGAGCACGTTCTCGGTCGCAACCGGATCGGCCATCGCCCAGATGAGATGCAGGGGCTTCTCCCACCTGGCGAGGGCCCCGTACCAACGAGGGGCGCGTCGCTCGCGCTCGTTCATGTAGACGATCAGCTTGTGGCCCAGCCGCTGGCCCCCCTCGTGCTCGATCAGGCTCCACTGGTCCGCTGACTCGGCGTCTGTGAGCGGATGGGCGGCGGAGAAGATCGAGCCGAACTGCTGGCGGAAGACGCGCTCGCTCGAGAGCCTCGCCATCACCGGCCCCAGCGGGCCCCGCAGCAGGCGCTGCGCCGGGGTCGGGCTTGCCGCGCTCTGGATCATGGAGCCGTTGAAGAGCAGGCCGCCGGCAAGGTCCATCTCGAGAGAGCCCTCGAGGTCGCGCGCCATCAGCTCGGTCGCGACCGAGGTGCCCATGTCGTGGCCGACGAAGAAGACGGGGCCGCCGCCGTGGCGCTTGACCAGCTCCTCTGCGATGTCGGCCTGCTCGACCAGCGAGTAGTCGTGGTCGGCCGGCTTCTCGGAAAGGCCGAAGCCGAGGCAGTCGTAGGCGAGGACTGAGCGGCCGGGGATCTCCTCGAGCAGGAAGCGCCAGTCATACGAGCTGGAGGGGAAACCGTGCAGCAAGAGCAGCAGCGGCCCCTCTCCCTCCTGGCGGAAGACGTGGATGCGCCGCCCGCCCACCTCCTCGGAGGAGCCGCGGTCCCGCCACTCGATCACCCGGGCCGTCAGCGCCATCTCAGGCGTGCGAGGTCGCGAGCTCGCCGAGGGATTCCACCAGGCGGCGCGCCGAGGACAGATCGTCGCTCTGCTGCAGCGCGGCGGCGAGCTCGGCGTCGGCGTCCAGCCGCTCCAGGTACCAGGGATAGAACTTTCGCAGGTAGCGCGCGGCGCGCTCGGGCCCCATGTGCTCCTCCGCGCAGTCGACCACCCAGAGCAGCTCGACGACCATCTCCTCGCGGGAGGGCGGCTCGGTTCGGCGGCCCGTCAGCTGCTCGAAGATCCAGGGGTTGCCGAGAGCGCCGCGAGCGATCATCACCGCGGCTGCGCCGGACTCCTCGTAGGCGCGCCGGGCGGCCTCGGCCGAGTCGAGGCCGCCGCTGACGATCACAGGCACTTCCAGCGACTCCGCAAGCTCGCGCGTCAGCGCGTAGTCGGGCGTCCCCCTGTGCTGGGTCGCCGCCGAGCGCGGGTGGAAGCCGATCGCGGCGACGCCGGCCTCCTCGACGAGCCGGAGCGCCAGCTCGTAGCCCTGGCGCTCGCCCGGCTGCAGCCCCGAGCGGACCTTGACGGAGACGGGGACGCCGCCGCCCTCGCGCGCGGCGCGCGCGATCTCCACCGCGAGGTCGTGGTCGGACAGCAGGGCCGCGCCCGCGCCCGTCTTGCAGACCTTGCGCACCGGGCAGCCCATGTTGATGTCGATCAGGTCCGCTCCCGCGTCGGCCGCGACCGCTGCCGCGGAGCGCATCACGTCCGGGTCCTGCCCGAACAGCTGCACAGAGACCGGGTGCTCGTCGGGATGCAGGCGCAGCAGCTCGTTGATCGTGCGCTCGTTGCCGTAGTGGATGCCGAAGCTCGAGACCATCTCCGAGACGGCCAGGCCGGCGCCATGGCGGCGGGCCTGCAGGCGCACGAACCAGTTGCCGATCCCGGCCAGCGGCGCGAGCAGCACGCGGTTGGCGATCTCGACGTCGCCGATGCGGAACGGGTCTGTGAGGGCGGGCTGGGTCATGGTGTAGGGCCCAGTATGGAGGCGAAGGCTCAGGAATTGAGCTCGTGGATCAGACGCAGGCCCTGCAACGTCAGCAGCGGCTCGACCCGGTCCACCGTCTCGCATTGGGGTGCGATCGTCGACGCCAGCCCGCCGGTGGCGAGGAAGGTCGCCTTCTCGCCCAGCTCGCCGGCCAGGCGCCGGTTGACTCCGTCGACGAGGCCCGCGAACCCATAGGCGAAGCCGGCCTGGATGCAGGCGACAGTGTTCTTGCCGATCGCGGCCCCAGGGTCGGAGACGTCGATCCGCGGCAGCTTCGCCGTGCGGGAGGTCAGTGCCTCCAGCGAGATCTCGACGCCCGGGCCGATCACGCCGCCCAGGTACTCGCCGGCGCCCGAGACCACGTCGAAGTTGGTCGAGGTCCCGAAGTCGACGGCGACGCACGCGCCCTTGACCTCCGCGTGGGCGGCGACGGCGTTGACCAGCCGGTCGGCCCCCAGCTCGTGGGGGTTGTCGATCAGGATCGGCATTCCCGTCTTCAGGTCGGGGCCCACCTTGAGGAAGGTCCCGCCGATGTGCCGCTCGCAGAGCCGCCGGTATTCGGGCCCGAGCTGGGGCACGACCGTGGAGACGATCGCCGCGTCGAGTTGCGCGAAGCTCATCCCCTCGAGCTCGAGCAGGTTGCCCAGGGTGGCCGCGAGCTCGTCGGAGGTCAGCTTCGGGTCCGTCCCCAGGCGCCAATCGTGGGCGAGCTCCTGCCCGTCGAAGGCGCCGACGTGGGTCTGGGTGTTGCCGATGTCGACAGCCAGCAGCATCGGGCGATTATCGGGCAGGGCGGCGGCGCGGGCGGTCGGCGGCTGCCATACGATCCGCTGCGTGGCCGAGGCGAAGCTCTAGCTGTCGGGGTTGGGCTCCTAGCCGGCCCGCTCACTCCACATCGCGCAGCACCGTCTCGAGGTTCGAGCGGTGCACCTCCTCGTAGGGCTCGAAGTAGTTGACCCAGCCCATCTTCAGCGGCCCGGCGATCAGCTCGCGCAGGTCCTGCCCGCGAAGGGTGCCGTTCTCGCGACAGTGACCCAGCACCCGGATGTACTGCTGCGTCGCGCGGACCAGCTCCTTCGGGTAGCCGCCCGAGGCGATCACCTCCGGGTCGCCGTGGTTGGGGAGGATGCGTTCGGGGTCCAGATCCCAGAGACGGTCGAGGTCTGCCAGGTGGGTCTCGAAGCTCTCCGGCTCGTCCACGTAGGTGACCGTGTCCTCCATCGTGTCGCCGCAGAGGAGGAGCCGCGAGCCGGGCAGCCAGAGCACGGTGGCGTCGTCGCTGTGGATGTTGACCTCGATCAGCTCCACCTCGACGTCGCCCAGCGTCAGCCGCTCGCGGCCCGTGTAGGTTCGGGTCGGCATCACCAGCGGGTCGATCGGGGGCGGCCCCTCGAGCGTCCCGGACTCGATCGCCTCCCGCTTCTCGGCCAGGTGCTCGGCGGTGCGCTCGCTCGCGATCACCTCGGCGCCCGGGAACGCCGCGGTGCCGGCGACGTGGTCCAGGTGCCAGTGGCTGAGGACGACCGTGAACTCGGTCGCGCCCTCGGCCTCGAGCGTCTCGCGGACGAACCCCGCGTGCTCGAGCGAGGTGTGCGTGTCGTAGACGAGCGCCTCGTTCCCGCGCACGACGGCGTAGCTGGCGATCCCGAGCGCGATCGCCCCCTCGTCGACCCAGTTCGGGCCCTCGGCGAAGCGGTATCCCTCGATCCGCCCGTCGTAGAAGGCGAGCACGCCGGCGGCGGGGCGAAGGACGCGGGTGCGGTGCATCAGCTCGGTGGTCCGCCCACCCGCTCGACTCGCTCCCCCTCGCCGAGCGCCTCGAGCGCGTCTCTCAACCGGGTGCCGACGGGGAGCTCCAGTCCCGGGTCCAGCTCCAGCAGCGGCTCCAGCACGAACCGGCGGGAGGTGACCTCCGGATGGGGCAGCGTGAGCCGATCGGTTCTGACCTCGAGGTCGCCCAGCAGCAGCAGGTCCAGGTCGACCGGACGGGGGCTGTGCCGTGGGGCGTCGAAATCGCGGCCGCGCTCCGCCTCGATCGCCTTGCATACCTCCAGCAGGTCCTCGGGGCCCAGGCCGGTGCGCACGCGGGCGACGGCGTTGAGGAAGTCCGGCTGGTCGAGGACCTCGCCGACCGGCTCGGTCTCATACAGAGAGGAGACGGCGTCGACCTCCACGCCGCGATCCCGGAGTCCCCGCACGGCCGCCGCCAGCTCGGCCTCGCGGTCGCCGGCGTTGGAGCCGAGGCCGATGTATCCGGTTCGCACCAGAGCGCGAGCCTCGGCGCTCAGACGCCCTCGCCCTCGTCGTCTCCCTCGCGGTCACCGGCGCGCTCGAGGGTGACCTCGACGGCCGCCTCGTCAACGGGGTAGGGGAGCGGCGGCTCGGGCTTGGCCGCGCGGACGCGGACCTCGTCGCATTCGAAGCGCTCGATCAGGCGCTCGGCGATCACCTGGCAGAGGCGCTCCAGGGTGCGATGGCTGCGCTCGGTCGCGGCCAGCGCGACGATGTCGCAGACCTCGGAGTAGTCGACCGTGTCCTCCACGCGGTCGGTCAGCACAGCGTCACAGTGGGGGACGTCGAAGGTGAGGTCGAACTCGAGCCGCTGCCCCACCTCCTGCTCGGCGTCGGTGACGCCGTGGTGGGTGTATATGGAGAGCCCGCGGAGCTCGACCTCGACGGTCGAGTCGGGCGAGCCGTGCGCGTCCATGCCGTCAACGTAGCCGATGCCCCTCTGAAAGAGTGGCGTCATGGACGTCGCGGTCGAGCACGCCTACTCCCAGCCGAACGGCTGCCGCATCCACTACGTCCACCGCGGCGAGGGCAAGCCGATCGTGTTCATGCACGGCTTCCCGCAGTTCTGGTTCCTGTGGCGCCACCAGCTCGACGACCTGGGGGCGGATCACGCGGTCTACGCGCCAGACCTGCGCGGCTTCAACCTCTCGGACAAGCCCCAGGAGGTCGACGCCTACCGGATGCGCAACATGCTCGGCGACCTCAAGGGGCTGGTCGAGGAGCTGGGGATCGCCCCGTTCACCCTGGTCGGCCACGACTGGGGCGGGATCGTCAGCTGGGCGTTCGCGCTCAAGTACCCGGAGCTGCTGGAGCGCTTCGTGATCCTCGACTCCCCTCCGCCCTTCACCTGGAACCGCGACCTGCGCGAGAGCCCGAAGCAGCGCGAGGCGGTCAACTACATGGTCGAGCTGTCGAGGCCGTCGCCGGCGCCCGAGGAGCTGCTCGCGGCGAACGACTTCGGGATGCTCGACGCGATGCTGGAGCAGATCGGCGGCTCGGACGCGAAGCTCACCGATGCCGAGCGCGCGGCCTACCACGAGGCCTGGTCCCAGCCAGGGACGCTCACGGCCAGCCTCAACTACTACCGCGCTGCCCGCATGGGCGACCAGGTCGCCGCGGGCGGGGTCAGCGAGGAATACGAGGCGAAGATCAAGGCGATGCGCCTCGAGGTCCCGACTCTGGTGATCTGGGGCGAGAACGATCCGGCGCTGCTGCTGGGCCTGACCAGGGGCCTCGAGGAGTGGATCCCCGACATGCGCCTCGAGGTGCTGCCCGGCGCGGGACACTGGGTCCCGTATGAGCGGCCGGAGCAGGTCAACCGCCTGATCCGTGGGTTCGTGGATGCCGGCGTGGATGCCGGCGTGGACGGCTGAGACACGACGTCGAGGTGAGGAGGATGCGATGGTGATGATCGACCCGTTCAAGCGCTGGGGTGAGTACGGCGAGAAGCCCGACTTCGCGGGGCTGCTCACCTTTTCGGGCGTTCCCTACACCGAGGACGCCGAGGACCTGGAGGGCAAGGACGTCGCGATCGTCGGCGCCCCCACCGACGACCTGGTCAGCGACCGCCCGGGCACCCGCTTCGGCCCGCGCGGGATCAGGGCCGCGAGCTGCCCTCATGGACCGCACCTGGAGGCCGGGATCGACGCCTTCGAGGTGCTCGAGATCGTCGACTACGGCGACGCGCCCGTCCTCCCGGCCGACGCCCTGCGAACCCACGAGGCGATCGAGGCCACGGTCGGGGAGGTCGTGGAGGCCGGCGTGATCCCGATCGTGCTCGGTGGCGACCACAGCATCGCCGAGCCCGACGTCCGCGCCGTCGCCAAGAAGCACGGCCCAGTCGGCCTGGTCCACTTCGACACCCACACCGACACGGGAACCGAGGTGTTCGGTGTCGAGATCTCACACGGCACGCCGATGTACCGCCTGGTGGAGCAGGGCCACGTGGACCCGAAGCGCTATGCCCAGATCGGCCTGCGCGGCTACTGGCCCGGCACGAAGGAGTTCGGCTGGCAGGAGAAGCACGGCATCACCGCATACTTCATGCACGACGTCCGCGACCGCGGCATCCGGGCCGTGATCGAGGACGTGGTCAAGGTCGTCGGCGGTGGCCCCACCTTCCTCTCCGTCGACGTCGACGTGCTCGACCCCGTCTTCGCCCCCGGCACCGGCACCCCCGAGCCCGGCGGCATGAGCTCGACCGACCTGCTCTGGGCATGCAGGGAGGTCGGCGCCCAGCTCGAGATCGTCGGCGCCGACGTCGTCGAGGTGATCCCGACCGGCGTCGGCTCGGACGACCTCACCAGCCTCGTCGCCGACCGGATCGTGCGCGAGATCGCGACGGGGATCGCGCTCAGCCGCGGTCGCTGATCGCCGCGGCCCGGTCGGGGTCGATGATCGCCTCGGCGACCGTCAGCGCCTGGCGCATCGGAGCGACGTCGTGGACCCGCAGCACCTCGGCGCCGTTGGCATAGGCGATCACGTTCGAGGCGATCGTGCCGCCGATCCGGTCGTCGACCTCGGCGCCGGTGAGCTTGCCGATGAAGCTCTTGCGCGAGCTGCCGAACACGATCGGCCGGCCGAACTCGCGAAACTCGCCGAGGCGGCGGTGCAGCTCCAGATTGTGCTCCACCGTCTTGCCGAAGCCGATTCCCGGGTCCACCCAGATCCGCCCCTCGTCCACCCCCTCGGAGACCGCGAACTCGATCCGCTCGGCGAGGAACGCCTTGACGTCGTCGACCACGTCGTCGTAGCGGGGGTCGTCCTGCATCGTCCGCGGGTCGCCGAGCATGTGCATCAGCACCAGCTCGCAGCCGCGGTCGGCGCAGAGCCCGGCCAGCTCAGGCTCCGCCCGCAGCGCGGTGACGTCGTTGACGATCTCGGCGCCCGCATTCAGGGCGGCTTCGGCGACGGCGCGCTTCGAGGTGTCGATCGAGACAGCGGCGCCGGGCCCGCCGTCCACGGCGAGCGCCGCGACCACCGGCTCGACGCGCGCCAGCTCGGCGCCCGCGTCAACCGCCTCGGCTCCCGGCCGGGTGGACTCCCCGCCGACGTCGAGGATCTCCGCCCCGTCGCCGGCCAGCTCCCGCCCGTGAGCGATCGCCCGCCCGGCGTCCAGGAACTCCCCCCCGTCCGAGAACGAGTCGGGGGTGACGTTGACGATCCCCATGATTCGCGCCATGGGATGAGTATCGCCGCGGCGGCTAGGAGTCGTCGCTGCGCATCTCCGCGGCGCCGCCGCCGGCCAGGCCGGGCTTGGGCTGCACGCGCGGACGGGCCCCCTCGCGGGCCGAGCTCTTCTCGGCCTCGGCCTCGGGCGGCTCGGCGGTCTCCTCCTCGTCGTCGGAGAAGACCTCATCCTCGGGCTTGCCCTCGAGCAGGGCGAGGAACTCCTCGGCCTCGATCGTCTCGCGCTCGAGCAGGATCTTGGAGAGGTTGTCGAGCTCCTTGCGGTGCTTGGTGAGGATCTTCTTGGCGGCTTGGTGGGCCTCCTCGACGATGCGGCGGATCTCGTCGTCGATCTCGCGCGCGACCTCGTCGGAGTAGTCGGGCTCGGAGTGGAACTCACGGCCCAGGAAGGGCTGGCCGCGGTCGTGGCCGAAGACGCGCGGGCCGAGGCGATCGGACATGCCGAAGCGCATCACCATCTGCTTCGCGGTCTCGGTCACCTTCTCGAGGTCGTTGGAGGCGCCGGTGGTGATCTCCTCGAAGATGATCTCCTCGGCGGCGCGGCCGCCCAGCGTCATCGCCATCGTGTCGTTGAGCTCGGCCCGGGTGGTCAGGAACTTGTCCTCGGACGGCAGCGAGATCGTGTAGCCGAGCGCCTGGCCGCGGCTGATGATCGAAACCTTGTGCACCGGGTCGGCGTGCTCCAGCGTGTGGCCGACGATCGCGTGGCCGAGCTCGTGGTAGGCGGTGACCAGTCGCTCCTTTTCCGACATGACCCTGGTCTTCTTCTCGGGGCCGGCGATCACGCGCATGATCCCCTCCTCGAGCTCGAGCATCGTGATCTCGCGCTTGTTCGAACGCGCGGTCAACAGCGCGGCTTCGTTGATCAGGTTGGCGAGGTCGGCCCCCGTGAACCCGGGGGTCTGGCCGGCGAGCACGTCGAGGTCGATCTTCGAGGACAGCGGCTTGCCGCGGGTGTGGACCTCGAGGATCTGCTTGCGGCCCTTGCGGTCTGGTCGGTCGACGACGACCTGGCGGTCGAAGCGGCCCGGCCGCAGCAGCGCCGGGTCGAGGATGTCGGGCCGGTTGGTGGCGGCGATGAGGATGATGTTGTCCTTCATCTCGAAGCCGTCCATCTCGACGAGCAGCTGGTTCAGCGTCTGCTCGCGCTCGTCGTGGCCGCCGCCCATGCCGGCGCCTCTGTGCCGGCCGACGGCGTCGATCTCGTCCATGAAGATGATGCAGGGCGAGTTCTGCTTCGCCTGCTCGAAGAGGTCGCGGACGCGGCTGGCGCCGACGCCGACGAACATCTCGACGAAGTCAGAGCCGGAGATCGAGAAGAAGGGGACCCCGGCCTCGCCGGCCACCGCGCGGGCGAGCAGGGTCTTGCCGGTGCCGGGAGGCCCGTAGAGCAGGACCCCCTTGGGGATGCGCGCGCCGAGGCTCTGGAACTTCTTGGGGTTCTCGAGGAACTCCTTGATCTCGTGCAGTTCCTGCACGGCCTCGTCTACCCCCGCCACGTCGCGGAAGGTGATCTTGGGCGCGTCCACCGACATTCGCTTGGCGCGCGACTTGCCGAAGCTCATCACGCGCGAGCCGCCCCCCTGCATCTGGTTCATCAGGAATATCCAGAACGCGAAGAAGAGGAGGAACGGCAGGATGTAGGTGAGCAGCGAGAGGATGCCTCCGCCGCCCTTGCCCTTTACCTCGTAGTTGACGTTCTCGCGCTCCAGGGTGTTCTGGAGCTGCGCCTGCGAAGCGTCGGAGTCCAGGAAGCCCGTCTCGTACTCGTCCCCGCCGGCCTGTTCGGACTCCTTGACCTCGATCGTGTTGTCCTTCGTCTTGAAGGTCACCTCGTCGATCTGGCCGTTCTCGACCTGAGTGACGAACTCGCTGTAGGTCGGCTCCTCCTGGCGCTCGGTCGGGCTGATCAGCCGCTGGGCGAAAAACGCCAGCACGACGACGATCAGGATCGGAAAGGCTGCGCTGCGGAAGAAACGTCTCAAAGTGTGTCCCTCAACCGGGAATTACGCCGAACTTGCGCTCGCGGATGATCAACGCGAGGGTACCAGCGCTCATCAAGCCCGCATGAAGGGGCTGAGCCACGATCACCGGGCCGAAGTTGGCACGGATCGGGCCAGGATCCGGCGTCACCCTCGGGGCCATGACCACGATTCGGATCGCAACGGCAACGCTCGCGACCGTGGCGGCCGCCCTGAGCTTCGCCCACCCCGCCTCCGCTGCCGCCGGAAAGCTCGTCCTCGACGGGTGCGAAACCTCCCCGTCGGGCCCACCGGTCGCCGGGTGCGCTCCTCTCCAGGGCCTCGGCCGCACCGGGGGGATCGCATTCAGCGCCGACGGGCGCTCCGCCTACGCCAGCTTTCCCGGCGGCATCAGCGCGTTCGACCGCAACCCGGGCACCGGCGAGCTCTCGTTCCTGGAGTGCGTGAGCGCTGCGGCGACGCCGCCCTGCGAACCCCTGCCCGGAGCCCTGGCGACCCCCGGCTTCTTGGGGACGGCCAGCGACTTGGTCGTAACTCAAGACGGGGCGTCCCTCTACGCCGCGATCGCCCACCAGACCGCGCTTGTCGGGTTCAGCCGCGACCTCGGCGGCGGCCTGGAGTTCGCCTACTGCCGCCACTCCAGCTACGGCTCGAGCGGCGACCTTCCCAGCTGTCCTGTCGGCGAGTTCGAGGAGGTGCGCCAGCTCGAGGCGAGCCTGGATGGCCGCGCCGTCTACCTCTCCGACCGGGCCTGCGCCGACAACACGGGCGACTGCTTCTCCGCCGTGGTGGCCTTCCGGCGCGACGCCGCGACCAGCGCGCTCAGTCACAGCCAGGCCTCCAACCCAGCGACCTACGGAACGGGCCCGTTCGCCGTCAAGGGTGGGTCCGGGACCGTCTACCAGGCGGACTCGGAGTTCGGGACCATCAGCGTCTTCAAGCGCATCGGGGCCGCCTCCCTGAAGCGAGTGCAGTGCCTGTGGCCGCGCAAGGCCCCCTACTCCGGCAGCCTGGGGTGCGTCGAGCGCCGCTCAATGGGCCGGGCCCGGGCGATGGCGCTGAGCCCGAACGGGCGGATGATGGTCACCGCCGTGCAGCCGAAGCTCGGTGACGCGGCGCTCGTCGTCTTCAACCGCGCCCGCAACGGCAAGCTGACCCTCGACCGCAGGATCGACAGCAAATGGCTGGACAACACCCAGCAGATCGAATTCTCGAGGGACGGCCGCTCGCTGTACGCAGTCTCAGGCGCCGGAGCCGACTCCCTCCTGGCGCGCTTCAAGGTCAACTCGAAGCGCGGGAGGATCGCATTCGCGCACTGCTTCTCGGCCGCGGGGCGGGCCGGCTGCACCGCCATGCCCCTACTGCGCGGGCTCACCGAGATCAGCCCGTCCGGACCCTTCATCTACGCGTCGGTTTCCGACGCCGCAGCGGGCCTCGATGCCCTGGTCCGGTTCAGGTCGGGATAGCGGCGGCCGCGCTCAGCCGGGCTCGCCAGGCTCCTTGAGCGCGGCCACGTAGGAGAGGTTGCGGTAGCGCTCCTCGAGGTCCAGGCCGTAGCCGATCGCGAACCTGTTCGGAATCTCGAAGCCGACGTAGCGAATCGGGTTCTCGACCCGGCGCCGCTCCGGCTTGGTCAGCAGCGCGCAGACCTCCAGCGACTCGGGTCCGCGCGCGTCGAGGTTCTTCAGCAGGTAGTGCAGGGTGAGGCCCGAGTCGATGATGTCCTCGACGATCAGCACGTTCCGCCCGCTGATCGAGGCGTCCAGGTCCTTCAGGATCCTGACGACGCCCGACGAGTCGGTCGACGACCCGTAGCTCGACACCGCCATGAAGTCGAGCTCGCACGGAACGGTGAGCTGGCGCATGAGGTCGGCGAGGAAGGGGACTGCGCCCTTGAGGATCGCGACCAGCAGCAGGTCGCGTCCCTCGTAGTCGCGGCTGACCTCGCCGGCCAGCTCGGTCACGCGCCGCTGCAGGTCCTCCTCGCCGACGAGGACCTCGCCGATCAGCTCGTCGCCCTCCACGGGGCGCAGTCTATGGACGCTCTGGCCGTCGGTTGGCGGTCGCGCTGAGGACGGCGGCCCGCTCGGCGTCGGGCGGCGCCGCGAACTCCTCGGAGACCGCGACGCCGGCGATCCAGGCGATGCGTCCGCCGGAGGTGACGACGGGGAGGGTGCGGCGCAGCGAGCGCGGCACCTTGCGGTCGGTGAACAGGTCCTGGAGGGACTTCGAGCCGCCGAGCCCGAGCGGGCGCATGCGGTCGCCCTCGCGCCAGGGCCTCACCAGCAGCGTCGACCCCAGTGCGTCCGGGTCGAGCATCGCCGCCTCGGCGCCAACCGGGGCGGCGGGAGCCTCGCGCAGCTCGGCCCGTACCTCCCAGCCGCCGAACCGGCAGCTGCCGGGGACGGTCAGCGAGGCCTCGGCCGGCTCGGCGTCGGGACCGCGGGCGAAGCGCACGTGGCCATGCTCGATCCGCGCCTCGATGCCGCCGCCGAGCTCCACCACGCCGCCCTCCGGAGAGCCGGCCAGCCGGGTGATGCGCTGGGCCCGCTCGCGACCGAGGGCGACCGGGGCGCCGGCGGCCCGCTCGGCGAGCGCCCGCAGGACGAGCCGCCGAACCGCGGGGTCAAGCTCGATCAGGCCCTCGGCGGGAATGGCCTCCGAGGCGCCGCCGGCCGCCTCGATCGCCTCCAGAGCGACCCGCTCCAGCGCCTCGGCCTCCTCGCGCAACTCGGCCTGGGTCTCGGCGATCGTCCCCTCGGCCGGACCAAGGTCCTCGAGCACCGGCATCACCTCGTTGCGGATCCTGTTCCTGGCGTAGATGGGCTCGGCGTTGGAGGGATCGTCGCGGAACGGGAGCCCGCCGCGCTCGGCCAGGTCCCTGACCTCCCCGCGGCCAAGCCCGAGCAGCGGCCGGATCACCGTCCCCCGCCGGGGCGCCAACCCCAGCAGGGCGCGCCGGCCCGGCGAGGTGGCGAGCCGGTAGAGGACCGTCTCGGCCAGGTCGGTGCGGGTGTGGCCGCTCGCGACCCAGTCGAAGGCACGCTCGCGCCGCAGCCCCTCGGCGGCCGTGTAGCGCGCAACGCGGGCGTGGGCCTGGAGGTTCCCCTCAGCGGGCAGCTCGGGGCGCCCCACCACCAGCTCGACCCCGAGCCGCTCGCAGAGCGAGCGGCAGCAGCTCTCGTCCTCGCCCGAGTCCGCTCGCAGCCCGTAGTTGAGGTGGAGCGCGATCACTCTTTGCGGCCCGCAGGCCCCGACGAGCCCGGCGAGCAGCGCGGCGGAGTCGGGGCCGCCTGAGCACAGGGCGACCCCGGAGGAGTGCTCGCCGACCAGGCCGCTGGAGCGGACGGCTGCGGTGAGCGGATCGGTCGGTGCCGGGCCGTCCATCGCCTGCCGATTCTAGGAGGGGTTTGGCATCCCCTACAGCTGGTACAAGGCGAAGCCGATGCATGGACGCATGGGGCGCACAGCGATCACGGTGGGATTGTTCGCGGCGGTGGCGGCGATCGCCGTGCCGGCCGCCGCCTCGGCCTGCGAGCGCGCCGGGGCCGAGCCCTCGGAGCTGACCGTGAAGGAGGCGCGCCACGCCGTCATCTGCCTGATCAACCAGCGGCGCAAGGCCAATGGGGTGGCCAAGCTGCGCGGCGAGAGCCACCTCAAGCGCGCCGCCCAGCGGCACTCGAAGTCGATGGACGCTCTGAACTTCTTCAGCCACATCGGGCCCGGGGGCAGCTCGCCCCAGAGCCGGGTTCAGAGCGCCGGATACATGGCCGGCGCCTCCTCGTGGGGCATCGCCGAGAACATCCACTGGGGAAGGGGCGGCCGAGGCAGCCCGAAGGCCGCGGTGGCCTCCTGGATCAACAGCGGGGCCCACCGCCTCGCGGTGCTGGGTGGCCGGTACCGCCACCTCGGGGTGGGGGTCGCGATCGGCTCTCCCACTGGCGTCGGCGAGGGGAACGCGGCGATCTACACCGCCACCTTCGGCTACGGCGGCGGCTGAACACTCGTCCAGCCCCAGCGCCCCCCTCCTGGGACGCGGGTCCAGCTTTCACGCCTGAGATCGAGCGCGGCGAGGAGGCGCCGATGCGGGCGTCATGGCCATTCGCACGCGGATCTTCGGCGCGCTCGCGATCGCGAGCGCGTGCGCCCTGCTCCCGGCCGCTCCGGCTGCCGCCTCGAGCTGTGCCGGGGCGGAGACGGAGGCCGCCGATCAGGGGACGGCAAGGGTGGAGCAGAGCGTCCACTGCCTGATCAACCAGCGCCGCGCCGATGCGGGCCTCGGGCCGGTCCGCCTCAACCCGAAGCTCGGGCAGGCGGCGGCCAGGCACTCCAACGACATGGTCCAGACGGGCTTCTTCGCCCACACCTCCCCCGGGGGGGCGACCTTCATCGACCGGATCGCGACGACCGGCTACATGCGCGGTGCCCGCTCCTGGCTGGTCGGCGAGAACCTGGTCTGGGGCTCGGGCGGCCTCAGCACCCCGGCCAGCATGGTCGGGGCCTGGATGAACAGTCCACCCCATCGCTCCAACCTGCTGCGCAGCCGCTTCCGCGAGATCGGCCTCTCCGCCGCGCGCGGCACTCCGATCAGCGCCGCCGACGAGAACGGTGTCACCGTCTCGTCGGAGTACGGCTACCGGGACGTGAGGAAGGACCCGAAGGACGTGAAGAAGAAGCGGGCCCGCAGAGCGGCGCCCAAGGCGCGCTCCTAGCCGGCGGCGGCCCTCGCGACGTACAGGTAGATCGGCTCGGGGAACCCCTTCAGCCCGACCTCGCCGATCGGCTCGAAGCGCAGATGCTCGGAGTCCACCGCGTCGACCAGCGATGAGGTGACCAGCACCTCGCCGCCGAGCGCGCGGTTCACCACCCGGTGCGCGAGGTTGATGGCGGCGCCAAAGTAGTCGCCGTCGCGGAAGACCGCGGCGCCGTAGTGCAGGCCGACCCTGGGCTGCGGCCGCTCCTGGAACAGGTGCAGGAAACCCACCGCCCATTCGGTCAGCGTCACCGGGTCCGGCGAGACCACCATCACCTCGTCCCCGATCGTCTTCACCAGCACCGCCTCGGCCGGCAGCGTGGCCTCCACGGTGTCCACGAACCGCTCGACCATGTCGAGCGCTTCCTCGTCCCCCTCCTCCTCGGTGTACCGGGTGAAGCCGGTCAGGTCGACGAAGCAGAACGCCATCGAGACCCGCGCCAGGCCCTTGCCGCCGCCGCCGACGTCGGCCTCCATGTGCCCGACGACGTCCTGCTCGATGTAGAAGCGCAGGTACCGGTTGTGCATGTACTCCATCAGCGGCGAGGTGACCGGCAGCAGGTCGGCGGCGAGGCCCCCCATCTCCTCCGCCATCTCCAGCGGCGGCACCCCGTCCTGGATCAGCGGCTCGTGCACGTAGAGGTGGAAGAGGCGGACCTCGGCATCGGCCACCCGGCGGATCGACTGCGCGTAGACGCGGACGAGCTGGAGGAAGGCGACCAGCGGAAAGCCCGAGGCAAGCACCTCGGAGCAGTGCCGCATCGCCCGCACGTCCTCCTCGTTGAGCCGGCCCTCCAGCCCCATCGGGGTGCCGAGCAGAGTCATCAGCCTCTGGATCAGCTCCGGCTCCAGGCCGGTCTGCTCCGCGGCCTCCTCGACCGTGTAGCTGGCCTCGGGGACCTCGAACAGGTCCTCGGCGTAACCGAAGGCGAGCCGGCCGCCGCGGGCCGCCTCGCGGACCGCGTCGAGCGAGTAGCCGCGCTCGCGCATCCGGGCCACGACGCGGGCCTGCGCCGCCGAGGCCCGGGTCCAGCGCCCGTCGCGAACGGGAATGATCCCGTCGCCGACCCACCGCTTCAGCGTGGACTGGTTGACCCCCGAAAGCTCGCTCGCCTCGGCCAGGGAGATCCGGTCTGACTCGTACTCGTTCACCGAGCGCTCCGTCCCCCGAGATGGAGCGACGGGGTCGCGAGACCCCGCCGCCCGCGGGCAAACGGCCCGCTGCGTCGGCCGGCGGCGCGTATGCGCCTCGCGGGCCCCATCCCCTCGTCCCAGTCGCCGGGAGACGGTGGGGATCCGGGCCCACTGGTGGCCCGAGTTGTTGGTTCGATTGAGACTACGCCGACCCCCCGCAAAGTCAATGCCGCGATGACGATCTCCCGCTAGTCGGCGTCGACGGCCAGGTGCGGATACTTCTCCGAGACGACCTCCCGGTAGCGGGCGAAGAGCGGCTTCACCGCCGGGAACAGGCGAACCGCCGAGCCGGGGTCGAGCACCGTGGTGTGCAGCCGGCCTCGCGCGATTGCGATCGCGGGGTTCTCACGCCCCTGGAGCACCCGGTTGGCGACCTCTGAGTCCATCCGCAGGCCGAGCTTCGGCTTCGCCTTCGAGCGCTTCTTGAAATCCCAGCTCAGGTGCCCGGCGTCCCCTCGGGAGATGTTGAGGGCCAGGTTGAGGTCGGTGAATTCGAGCCGTAGCGGGGCCGCGGCCGCCCGCAACCGCGAGCCGTCGTCGGGGTCGGCGTCGATCTCCTTCATCACCTCGTCGAGGATCTTGCGGAGCTCGCGTGCCGATACCGAAGACAACTCTAATCCTTGAGCTTAGACTTAGATCTGAGCCGCTGTTCGAGCTCCGCGACCCGGCTCCGGAGGGTCTTGAGCTCCCGCTCCATCGCCTCGGTGTCGGTGCCGCCCCGCAGCCGCCGCAGCGTCGTGGAGACGCGTTCGCTGACGCCGAGCCGAGCCTCGTGGCCGCGCCGGGCCACCTCGTCGCGCGCCCCCTGTCCGCGGCGGGCCACCTCGTCCCGCGCCTCCTGGCCGCGCCGGGCGACATCGTCGAGCAGCTCGCCGGCCCGCTCCCTGGTCTCCGCCGCGGACCCAGCCGTGGCGGCGAAGGTCTTCTCGATCGCCGTCCGCAGTGCGTCGGAGGCGCCGCCTCCCGGATCCGGTTCGACGTTGTTCATGGGTGGTCGTTCACGGGCTGGGACAGCGTAGATCACGCGCGCCCGCCCAGCCTCCCCCACGAGCATCAACTAGCGTCCCGTCGCCGTGCCGCCCCATGTGCTCCCCTCCCAGCCGCTCGCCCCGGACGCCCTGCTGCCCGGCGACCCCGGCCGCGCGATGGCGCTGGCCCAGCTGCTGATCGAGAAGCCGCTGATGAGCAACCACAACCGCGGCCTCTGGGGATACAGCGGCCAGACCCCGGAGGGCCGCTCGCTGACGGTCCAGTCGACCGGCATGGGCGGTCCGAGCGCCGCGATCGTCCTGCACGAACTGGCCGAGCTGGGTGTGCGCCGCGCGATTCGGGTGGGCACCTGCGGCGCCCTGGACCCGGCGCTCGAGCTGGGCCAGCTGCTCCGCGCCGAGTCGGCGCTGCCCGAGGACGGGGTCAGCCGCGGCCTGGGCGCCGAGGGGCCGCAGCCGGCCGATCCGAAGCTGCTGGACCGCCTGGAGGCCGCCGGGGCGGGGACCCCCGTGACCGTCGCGACGACGGACTTCTTCTACGAGTACACCGAAGCGCCCAGAGCCGGCTGGGTCGAGCGGGGCGCGGCCGCGGTCGAGATGGAGGCCGCGGCGTTGTTCGCGCTCGGCCCCCGCGTGGGCGTGGCGGTCGCCTGCCTGCTGGTCGTGACCGACGTCTTTCCGGGCGGTGAGCGGGTGCGCATCGAGCCCGAGGCGCTCGAGGGCTCGGTGGAGGCGATGGGAAGGGCCGCGGCGGCCGCGCTGGCCCGATGACGGGCGTCTCGACCCCGGGTCGAGTGCTACTGCCTCGGGGCCGCCCGGCGCCGCAGCTCGGCGAGCTCCCGGGTGAGCTCGTCGAGGGCGTCCTCGACCGACTCCAGGCGCTCCGAGACCGCCCGCAGCCGGCGCTCGAGGCGCTCGGTGTCCGAGGCGGTCGGCAGGTTGAGCCCGCGGATCGCCTGGGCGCCGGCGACCGAGGCCCGCTCGCGCGCGTCGAAGGCGATGTCGAGCGCCTGGTGCAGCCAGGGGTTGTCCAGCAGCACCTGAGCGAGGTCGCCCAGGGCCTCCTCCCCGCGTGCCGAGACGCGATCCCTGAGGCTTTCCTCTGCGCTCTCGTCCATGGGTTCCCCATCTCCTCCGCTTCGCGTCCGGGGATGGTGCGGCCACGTTAGCGCGGGCTCGGACAGGCGTCCGAATCCGTGCCTGCGCCGGGGCGTTCGACTGCACACAAACTTCATAAATCCGCCGCGGTGCTCAGGTAGGTTTCAGGCACGCGGGTTGTCCGTTGCAAGGCGGAGAGTGACCCAGTAGCGTTGGCTTCGCCTTCGGGCGGGGTACTGAATGAGGAAGAGGCTTCTAATCACCATCGCGCTTGGCTCGACCGTCGCTGTCATGGCGGCGGGAATGGCGGGTTCGGCCACGGTGGACCTCGGGAACGGCGTCAAGGTCCAGGTGCCCACCGACGGGGTCCTTCCGCAGTGCGCTGACCTCACCGACAACGACGGCGACGGCAAGACGGACCTCGCCGACGTCGGCTGCGACGGACCGCTCGACCGCGACGAGTACAACCCGCCCCCCGCGCCCGCCGGCGGCACCGGCGGCGGCCCCGGCGCAGGCGGCCCCGCCGCCCCCGGCGGCGGCGACGGCGGCGGCGGCAAGCTCGGCCCCGGCGCGCCGGGCGCCAAGGGCGCCAAGCAGAAGAAGGGCGGCGCTCCGGCCGACGGCATCTTCGGCCAGAAGGCCCCCAAGGGCGGAGCGGTCCAGGGCGAGACCGAGCGCGAGAAGTTCGAGGCCGAGCCGGTTCGCAATCCAGACGGCTCGCCCAGCAACTCCAACCCCGGCCTCACCATCGCCGACTTCGGGGCGGCCCCGATCGGCGTCCCCAACTTCGTCATCGACCAGTTCGAGATCCCGCCCTTCCTGCTGCCGATCTACCAGGCCTGCGGCACCGAGTACGGGGTCCCCTGGCAGGTGCTGGCCTCGATCAACCGCATCGAGACCGCCTTCGGCACCAACCTCAACGTCTCCTCGGCCGGCGCCCTCGGCTGGATGCAGTTCATCCCCTCGAGCTGGCGGGCCTACGGAGTGGACGCCAACGAGGACGGCCGGAAAGACCCTTACAACCCTGTTGATGCGATTTGCGCCGCCGGCCGCTACCTCCGAGCAGCGGGAGCCGAGGAGGACCTGCGCGACGCGATCTTCGCCTACAACCACGCCGACTGGTACGTGGACGAGGTCCTGCTCTACGCCAACCAGTACGCGAAGCTGCCCGACGACCTGGTCGGCTCGCTCACGGGCCTGACAGAGGGCGCCCACTTCCCCGTCGCCGCCGACTCCCGCTATGCGGACGACATCTCCGAGCGCGAGGCCGTGAGGCGCTCGAAGACCGCCGCCGCCGAGGCCGGCAACGCCGCCGACATCGTTTCGGACAGCCCGACCCGCCGAGGCATCAACATCTACTCGAGGGTTAACGCTCCGGTCGTCGCGGTCAATGACGGTGTCATCACCAAGATGGGCGAGACCCCCGAGCTCGGTAAGTACGTCGTTCTGACCGACGCATACGGGAACCGCTACACCTACGCCGAGCTCGGCGACGTCTCGGAGGTCCACCCCGTACCGAAGCAGAAGGCGCTGACCTCGAAGGACTTCGAGATCGTCAGGCCCAACGGAAGCGGCGACCTGCGGCCCGGCTCGGCCGCCAGCGCCGGCGCCAACGACTCCGACCCGAACGCCCAGCCCGCCGACGACGACAAGGCCAAGGCCGCTCCGGTCAACACGGAGGAGATCCGCGAGCGCCTCTTCGCCCTGCCCGAGCGGCCGGCGAACACCGGGACCGCCGGGGTCACCGGCCAGCTCAACAGCCTGCTGGGCGAGCGGGTGCCTGGCTACGAGACCTTCAAGAACTACTTCTCGAGCACGTTCAAGTTCGACGCCGAGACGATGGAACTGCGTGATCTGCGGGTCGGCTCCAAGGTCACCGGCGGCACCGTCCTCGGCCGCATCGGCGCCGGCTCCGGCGCGGTCGGCCCGCACCTGCACTTCGCGATCCAGCCGGCGGGCCGCGGCGCCCCGCGGATCGACCCCAAGCCGATCCTGGACGGCTGGAAGCTGCTCGAGAGCACAGCCATCTACCGTGCCGCCGGCAAGGACCCGTTCGGCTCCGAGGCGACGATCGGCCAGATCCTCCTGATGAGCAAGGAAGTCCTGGCCCAGCGGGTGCTCGCGGACCCCCGGCTCGAGATCTACTCCTGCGGTCGCACCGACATCGAGTCCGGCCAGATCGACCGCCGCACGCTGGCAGTGCTGGAGTACCTGGCGGAACGCGGCTACCGGCTCACCATCACCTCGCTCAAGTGCGGCCACAGCTTCTACACCACCTCGGGCAACGTCAGCGCCCACTCCTCGGGCAACGCCGTCGACATCGCACAGGTGAATGGCCTGCCGATCCTCGGCAACCAGGGCCCCGGCTCGATCACCGAGGCCGTAGTCCGCGACCTGCTGAAGCTGCAGGGCACGATGCGGCCTGCGCAGATCATCACCCTGATGGAGTTCGGCGGACCGACCTTCGCGATGGGCGACCACGACGACCACATCCACGTCGGCTACACGCCGCTGTACGGATCGGGCAAGCCGTTCGACCAGCTCGCCCAGGTGCTGAAGCCCGACCAGTGGGAGCGGCTGATCAACCGCCTCGGCGAGATCGAGAACCCCGAGGTCCCGACCAAGCCCTCCGACGCCTCGCTCCCCGCCGGCAAGCGCGACATCCCGACGCCGGCCGAGATCGAGCGCGGCAGCGAAGCGCACCGCGGCGAGTAACCCCGCCGGGTCCAAACCCGGCAATGAAGGTCGTCCCCGCACGGCGCCGGCTCTCGATCGCGACAGATGTGTAGTTGTGCCGCCTATAGGCGGTCAAAGTGCACATCCGCGGGCCGGAGGGGGTCTAGGGTGCGCGCGTGACTCTGATCCCTTTCGTCCAGCTCGAGTTCGCCGGGCAGCTGGGGCTTCCGGACGGGCGCTATCTGTCCCGGGACAATGAGGGGGACCGGGTCTTGATCGTGCAGGCCTTCGGCGTTCCCAAGCCCACGGGCCGCCTGGCGCGCCGCACGCGGCCCGTCGACCCCGACGACGACGAGACGATCCCGATGACCCGGACCACAGTCGCCTTCGCTGAGAGGTTCTCGGGAAGGAGCGAGGCCGAGGCCTGGCTCGCCGAGACCGCCGGCGAGGCCAAGGCGCGCAACGCCGCCGTGCGCTCGGCGACGCTGCTGCTGAACCGGGCCCTGAACGCCCTTCGTGCGGGCGCGCAAGACCCCCTGGTCCAGGACGTCGGCGCGACTCGCGCCCTCGCGATCCGGATCGGCTTCGGGGACGGGGACGAGATCTCGGAGGGGCGCTGGCGCGAGGCGCGTGAGCTCGCGCGCCCCCGCCCCGGCCGCCTCGACGACGTCGATCCCCAGGAGCGGGTCGCGGCCGTACTCTCGGGCCGCGAGAGCGTGCATCCGGCCGAGACGCTGCTGGAGCGGGCGCGGCTCGACATCCAGCAGGGGCGCGTCGAGGAGGCCCGCTTCGGCCTACGCGCCGCCCGCGAGGCCTTGGCGGAGTTGCCGGACGAGGCCCCGGCCAAGCTCGGCGAGCGCATCGCCGAGGCCGAGCGGTCGCTCAGCCGCTGAGGCTCCAGGGCCCGCGGCTAGACCGGGGCCGCGGCTAGACCGCCGGGCGTGCTTCCGCGAGCGGGATGACTTTGGCCCTAGGGGGCTCAGCAGCTCGACTTGGTCGCGGTGCCGTCGGGGCAGGCGTCGTTGCCGCCATCGCCCCGAAGCTCGTCGCGCCCGGCGCGGCCGTGCAGCCAGTCGTTGCCCTCGCGGCCGATCACCAGGTCCGCTCCGCCGTTGCCGTTCAGGATGTCGGCGTTGCGCGTCCCCTCCAGGACCTCGAGGTCGGACTGGATCCTGGTGGGCGTGCAGCCGCCCGCGCCGCGGCGGACCGCGTTGCGTCCGAGGGTGGCCTTGACGCCCGCGCCCTCGCTCGCCTGGGCGAAGCCGGCGACGTCGGCGCGGCCGCCGCCGCCGTCGTAGGTGTGTCCGGCGCAGGCGTCGTCGGTGGCGAGGTTGTCGTTGCCCTTGCCGCCGACGAGAGTGTCGCCGCCGCCGGGACGCCCGGCGAGGGCGTCGTCGCCGGGGCCGCCGACCAGGCGATCGGAGCCGCTGGCGCCTGGGAAGAGCACATCGGCGGCGGGGCCGCCGTTGAGGACGTCGTTGCCCGGGCCACCGTCGCCCTTGACGCCGGTGGTCGGCGCGATCCCCGAGCCCACCGTCAGCGTGTCGTTGCCGTCGCCGCCCCAGAGCAGGATGTAGCCGAACTCGTAGCTTGGCCGCGGGCAGACCACGCCGCCGCCGCCCGCCGAGCAGCCGGGCCCGGGCGTGAGCGCGCCGGAGATCAGCAGTCCGCCGCCGCTCTCGCTGACGGTGACGCTGTCCGAGCCGGCGCCGCCGTAGACGACCACGCCCGGGTCGGGGCTGTCGGGATTCGCCACGTAGGCCGTGGGCGGGGAGCCGAGCGCCCCGGGGCAGGTCGCGCTGGAGAACCCGGCGCAGTCGTCCTCGCCGCCGAGGCCGCGGACCGAGCCGCCGCCGGCGCCGGTGAGGCGGTCCGCGAAGATCGAGCCGACCAGGTTCTCCACCCCGCTCAGCCGCTCCTGGGCGTCGTCGCCCCGGGAGCTGCCACCGGGAAGGCTGACGTCGACGCCGTCGACCGTCGGAAGCGGGCCGGGCGGGGTCGCGGTCGCGAAGCTCGCGGTGTCATCGCCCGACTCGCCGAAGTACTTGTCCTGATTGGTGTCGCCGCGCAGCCAGTCGTTGCCGGCTCCGGCCTGGAGCTTGTCGTTACCTTGGCCCCCCACCAGGAGGTCGTCGCCCGAGTTGCCGAACAGCTTGTCGTCCTGGATCTCTCCGAACATGCGGTCGTTGCCCGAGCCGCCGCGGATGCGCTCGCCGCCGCCGCCGCCGATCACGGTGTCGTTGCCGCCGCCGGCGTAGACCTTGCCGGAGCCCGGTCCCTCGTCGAGATAGTCGTCGCCGCTGTCGCCGTAGACCTTGTCGCGGCCAGTACCCGAGAAGATGCGGTCGTTGCCGGGGCCGCCGCAGACGATGTCCTTGTTGCGCTTGGACATGATCAGGTCGTCGCCGGGCCCTCCGACGATCACCTGCACGCCGTGCTTGTCGGACTTGAGCACGTTGTCGCCGCCGCCGCCCACCACGTCGGCCTTCTGACCCCCGCAGCTCGCCGCGCCGGCCTGCGCCGGGCCGGCGAGCCAGAAGGCGAACATCGCCACGGCCGCGATCGCGCCGATCCCGGCCGCCCGCCTGGCTGTTGCTGTGCGGTTGGCTGATCCCACCATCTGGCTACGACTTTTACTCCCGTCACGAAAACTCGTTGCGCACCAACCGCATCGGCATGCGGTTGCGCTCCTTGAGGCTGCCACCGCCTGGTGGACGCCCGAAATCACGCTCGGTGCCAGAGCCGCGTCTACCTCCGCGGCCCCAGGGCCACCTCAGCAGAGGCGCTCCCAGCCCGCTCAGGCAAGCGCTTCGACCAGCAACGCAAGCTCGTCGGCGACGTCCCCGTCGAGCCGGACCGCTGCCTCGCCGTCATACGGGGTCGGTCCCTTGGTCACGATCGCGAGCTTGCCCCCGCTCGACCTGGTCACCGCGGGGAGCCCCGCGACCGGGTAAACCTCGAGCGAGGAGCCGACGCACAGCAACAGCTCCGCCCGCGCCGCCAGCGTCTCGGCTTCTGCCATCGCGTCGGCCGGGAGGAACTCGCCGAACAGCACGACGTCGGGCTTGACCAGGCTGGTGCAAGCGGCGCAGATCGCAACACCGTCCTCGTCGAACAGACCTTCGACCGCGGCGAGCTCGTAGCGGGCGTCGCAGGCCTGGCAGCTGGCCGAGCGGATCGAGCCGTGCACCTCGATCACGCGCTCAGAGCCGGCCTTGGTGTGGAGCATGTCGATGTTCTGGGTGACGACGGCCTCCAGCAGCCCCCGGCGCTCGAGCTCGGCGAGCGCCTCGTGGGCCGGGTTCGGCTCGATGCCGTCGAGGCTGTGGAGCCGCGGCCGGTAGAAGCTCCAGAAGCGGGCCGGATCGCTGCGGAAAGCGTCGATGTGCGCAACCTCCATCGGGTCCACCTTCTCCCACAGCCCCTCCCCAGGGGTACGGAAGTCCGGGATCCCCGATGGCACCGAGATCCCGGCGCCCGTCAGCGCAACGGTGCAGCTGGACTCGTGGATCAGCTCCGCGAGCGCCTCGACATCTGTCGCTACTTGCCCTGCCACTTTGCCTTCCGCTTCTGCAGGAACGCCGAGATGCCCTCACGGCCGTCCTCGGAGAGGAACACCGTCGCGAAGCCCTGCTTCTCGGCCTCGATGCCCTCGTCCAGGTCGCCCTTGTTCGAGACGAGCTTCACCTGCTCGACCGCGAGCGGCGCCTGCTGCGCGAGCTTGCGCGCCCAGGAGAGAGCGACCTCCAACAGCTCCTCGTCCGGGACGAGGTCGTCGGCCAGCCCCCACTCGCGGGCCTCCTTCGCGAGCACGGCGTCGCCGGTCAGGTTCATCTGCAGGGCCTTCGAGGGCCCCACCAGCCTCGCCAGCCGCTGCGTGCCGCCGAAGCCGGGGATGATCCCGAGGTTGATCTCGGGCTGGCCGAAGACTGCCGACTCGGCGGCGACGCGGAAGTCGCAGGCCATCGCCAGCTCGCAGCCGCCGCCGTAGGCGATCGCGTTCACGGCCGCCACGGTCGAGACGCTCGACTGCCCGAGCTCTCGCAGCAGCGCGTGCCCGTTGTTGATCAGCTCCGCCCCCTTCTCGGGGCTGTCCATCTTCGTGAACGCCTTGATGTCGGCGCCGGCGGAGTAGACGACGGGCAGGGAGCTGTAGACGACCATCGCCTTCAGCTCGTCGTCGGCCTTGACCTGCTCCCAGACCTTGCCGAGGTCGGCGATCACGTCGGGCGAGATGGCGTTCATCGGCGGGTTCGCCAGCCAGGCGATCGCCACCTCACCCCGCTTCTCGAGCTTCACGGCGCCCTCGCCGTCGCCCTGCGGATAGGCGTAGAAGCCCTGGCCCGACTTCAGACCCAGGCGGCCCTGCGCGACCAGGCGCTTCAGGATCCGGGGCGGCGCGAAGCGCTCGCCGTGTGACTCGGAGTACTTCTCGAGCTTCTCGAGCATCGTGTCGAGCCCCTCGAGGTCGGCCTTCCAGAAGGGCGGGAAGAGCCCACGCCGGGGGTCCAGCCCCGCGCCGGCCATCATGCCCAGGTCGATCTCGCGAACGGTCGAGACCCGTTCCTCGAGCAGGCTGCATGCCTCCACCAAGGCCTTGAGCATGATCAGGTCCGCGAGTTCCGCGTCGTCCGGGTCGGCGTCGCCGTCGACCTGGGGCTCTCCGTCCTTGTAGAAGCCGTCGCCGCCGCTCTTGGCCCCCAGCTTCCCCGCGTCGACCAGCTTCTTCATCCCCTTGTGGACGTAGAAGCGATCCCCGTAGGACTGCTGCATGTACTCGGCGGTGTGGAGCGCGATGTCCAGCCCGCTCATGTCAGCGAGGAAGAACGGGCCCATCGGCAGCACGTTGGCCTCGGTTACTGCCTCGTCGATCTTCTTGATCGACAGCTTTCCCTCCTCCTGCGCCCGCCAGATCTCGCCGGCCGCCGAGGTGAGGATGCGGTTGACGACGAAGCCGGGAACCTCCCTGCATGTAATCGGCTGTTTGCGAATCGCCTGGGCGAAGTTGAAGGCCGCGGTGACCGTTTCGCGGGAGGTCTGATCGCCGCTGATCAGCTCCACCAGCGGCATCACGGAGGCGGGCCAGAAGAAATGAAGTCCGACCACCTTGTCCGGCCGCAGCGTGGCCGCGCCGATCTCGGTGACCGAGAGCGAGGAGGTGTTGGAGGCGAGGATCGCGTGCCCGGGCGTGGCCTCGTCGAGCTCGGCGTAGACGGTCTTCTTGATCTCCATCTTCTCGGGAACCGCCTCGATCACGATGTCGACGTCGCCGAACTCCTCGTAGGTGGTGGTGCCGGTGACCAGGCCCATCACCTCCTCGAGGCGGGCGTCGGCCGCCTCCTGGGTCAGCTTCTCCTTCTTCACGAGGCTGCCGAGCTGGCTCTTGGTCACGCCGCGTGCTTTCTCAATGGCTTTGTCCACGAATTCCGGATCGACGTCCTTGACGACTACCGGGATGTCGGCGGCGGCGATCGTCTGCGCGATCTCGCCCCCCATGGTGCCGCCGCCGAGCACGGCGGCCTTGAAGACGAACATGTGAGAGATTCCTCCGAAGGTCGGTTGGCCGCCGGAAGGCTAGTTGTACGCTCGAATCCATGACGCGCCATACCTACAGAGCGCGGCTTGGCACCGCGGCGGACGCGACCGACATCGCCCGCCTGTTCACGGACTTCAACAACGAGTTCGACGAGCCCACTCCGGCCCCACAGCTGGTCGCCGAGCGGGTCGCGGGACAGATCAAACGAGGCCGCTCGACCTTCCTGCTGCTCGGCGACGGTCCCGACGGCTTCGCGCAGCTCCGCTACCGCTCGTCGCTTTACTCGGCGGGGCTGGAAGCGCACCTGCAGGAGCTCTACGTCGTGCCGGAGCTACGCGGGGAGGGGCGCGGCCGGGCCCTGCTCGAGGCCGCATTGGAGGAGGCGCGGGCGGCGGGTGCGAGCTTCATCGACCTCGGCACCAGCGAGGACGACGTCGCCGCGCGCAGCCTCTACGAGAGCATGGGGTTCACGCAACCGCGAGGGCAACCTGGACGGCCCGGTCATGTACGTCTACGAGCGCGAGCTCTAGAACCGGGCCTCAACCGGCCCCGTAGACCTCGTCCTTGATCAGGGTCACCGAGCGGATCACCGAGTCCAGGAACGGCTCGACCTCGGTCAGCAGGCGCTTGTACTCGCGCCGGCCCTTCGGCGTGATCGAGTAGTAGCGGCGGGTGCGGCGGTCGGGCAGCTCCCAGCGGCCCTCGACCAGCCCGTCGCTTTCCATCGTGCGCAGCAGCGGGTACATGGTGTTCGGGTTGACGGAGATCACACCCTGCGTCATCTCCTCGATCTCCTCGATCAGGCGGTTGCCGTAGGCGGGCTCCCTGGCGACCAGGTGCAGGACCAGGAGCGGGAAGACGTCGCGGCGCCGGATCTCGCCTCCGAACACGTCGGAGGGGCGGCCGCCGCGCCGCGTGCGGGTGCGCTCGCGCACCGCCTCCTCGCCCGCCCGCGCCGCCTCGGCGACGGCCTCTGACACCGGCTTCCCCGCGGGCTTCCGCTGCTCCGCCACGTGGCGAGTGTACGCCGCTACTTACGTCTAAGTGTGTTGAGAAGCGGCTTGGCGCTGAGGAAGACCTCCTCGAAGATATCCCCGATGCGCCTCGGCTTCTCGCAGCCGCGGCGGCGGTCCTTCCGATCGACCACGGCCAGGTCGTTGCCGGCGCCGCAGTTGACGCGGTCGCGGCCTCCCTCCGCGGTGATCACGAGATCGCGTCCGCGCCCGGCCTTGATCAGGTCGCGGCCCTTGCCCGCCTCGAGGAAGTCGGGGCTCTGGGAGCCGAGGATGCGATCGCGCCCGCCCTCGCCGAGGGCGAACAGCGGCCCCCGGCCGGCGATCAGCTGGTCGCGGCCGGGACCGCCGATGGCGCCGATCGCCACCCGGCGGCTGACCGGGCCGGCGAAACCGGGAGCGCCGCGCCCGAGCAGAACGTCGTTTCCGGCGCCGGCCGCGAGGCCGACCCCGTCCGCCGCGGTCGCCTCGATGTCGGCGTCGGGCGCCGCCTCCGCGGCGGCGTTCAGATTGATGCCGGTGGCGCCGTTCGGGAGCGTGCCCATGTGGATCACGTCCGCCAGCCCGGTCCCGGTCACGTCGAGGAAGTCGGACCGGGCGAACAGGTTGGCCCGCACCTCGATCTCCGAGGTCCCGTCGGCCTCGGCGGTGGCGCCGGGGGCTAGCGGGCCCCCTCCCAGCTCGAAGGTGACGGTTCCGAAGCGCGCCGTCGCGGCCGCCTCGACCGCGATCAGGTCGGTGTTGGTGACGGTCGCACCCCCGCCGGCGCAGTTGAGGAGGATGCTGGGGCCCTCGCCGAACGCCCCGGTCGCGATCACGTTGATCGCGTCGCCGCCCCGGGCGATCCGTACGGCGTCGTCGGTCTCGTTCAGGCCCACGGTCACTGTCCCGCCCGAGTAGTTGCAGGAGACGAACGCCTGCGAGGAGGCGGGCCAGAGGGCGACGCAGGCAAGCGCGCCCGCGGCCGCGGCCAGGAGCAGCTTCGTGAACCTCCCTGCGTGGATCGACCCGCCCGCGATCACCGGCAGATCGTAGCCACCGAGGCACCCGTCGGGCACCGTAGAAACCCGCAGAAAACGAGCGCCCCGGCGGCTGCCGGGGCGCTCGATGAAGCCGAATCCGGTGCTGCGGAGCTAGGCGGTGGCCTTGGCTTCCTTTGCCGTCTCGGCATCGGCGGCGCCGTTCTCGGACGCCTTCGCCTTCTCCTTCTTCGCCTTCGCCTCGGGGGTCTCCTCGTCGGCCTGGCGACCCATCAGGATCTCCTTGGCGATCACGAGGCGCTGGATCTGCGAGGTGCCCTCGTACAGCTGCATGATCTTGGCGTCGCGCATCAGCTTCTCGACCGGGTACTCCTTGATGAAGCCGTAGCCGCCGTAGACCTGGACCGCGTCGGTGGCCACCTCCATCGCGGAGTCGGCCGCGAAGCGCTTTGCGTGCGAGGCGGCGAGCGTGTTCCGCTTGCCCTGGTCGAGCAGGACTCCGGACTGCCAGACGAGCAGCCGGGCCGCCTCGACCTTGGTCGCCATGTCGGCGATCATGAAGGCGACGGCCTGGTGCATCGCGATCGGGACGCCGAACTGGACGCGCTCCTTCGAGTACTCGGCGGCGAACTCGAACGCCGCCTGCGCGATGCCGACCGCCATCGCCGAGACGCCCGGGCGGGTGCGGTCGAGCGTCATCATCGCCAGCTTGAACCCGTGGTTCTCCTCACCGAGCAGGTTGGCGGCGGGAATCTCGGTCTCGTTGAAGCTGATCGTCGCGGTGTTGGAGGCGCGCTGCCCCAGCTTGTCCTCCTTCTTGTCCACCGTCACGGTGTCGTCCTTGGGGACGACGAAGGCGGAGATGCCGCGATGGCCGGCGTCCTTGTCGGTCTTGGCGTAGACCGTGAACCAGTCGGCGTAGCCGCCGTTGGTGATGAAGCACTTGGAGCCGTTGATGACGTACTTGTCGCCTGACTTCTTGGCGGTGGTCTTCATCCCCGAGACATCACTGCCGGCGTCGGGCTCGGTCAGGCAGAAGGAGGCCAGCTTCGGAGCCTCGGTCAGCATCCCGAGGTACTCCTTCTTGATCTCCTCCGAGCCGCCGAGCATCACCGGGGTGGCCGCGAGGCCGTTGGCCATCAGCGAGGTGCCGATGCCCGAACAGCCCCAGCCCATCTCCTCCTCGATCAGGCAGCCGGACAGGTAGTCGAGCTCGGGACCGCCGTAGGCCTCGGCGATGTGCGTATTCATGAGGCCGATCTCCCAGGCCTTGTCGACGATCTCCTGGGGCCAGGTGCCGTCCCTGTCGTACTCCCAGGCGACCTTGCGGATGTCCTTCTCGGCGAAGCTGTGTGCGAGCTCGCGGAGGTCCTTCTGCTCGTCGGTGAGGGTCAGATCGACCACTGATCGCGCTCCTTGTCTGCGTTGAAGTCCCTGTCCGGCGCGTTGCCCGTCCCAGCGAGCCCAAGTTGGGCGCCGAACCGATTGACTGGTCAGTCAGCCAGCCCAGGAAGGGTACCGGATTACCCTGTCGCACATGACCGAACGCCGACCCACGTGCGACCGGGGATTCGCCAGGCCAAGCAGCTCAAGGACGCAGGGCGAAGCCTTTGGTCGTGCCAAAGGCGAGCCCGAGGACGCAGAGATGCGCAGCGCCGGGCGGATCAACCGGGCGGGCGTGGGTCGGGGATCGGTCATCTAAATGCCCCTTGTGGCCGAGATCGACACAGGCACGATCCTGATCCTGATCGTGCTGGCCGCGCTCCCGATCGGCGCCGTCGTCTTCGCCCTCGGCGCAGGCAACGCGCTGAAGCAGATCGGCAAGGGCGACCTCGCGATCGAACCCGACGTGCCATCGGGCGGATCCGGCGGCCCCGCCCCGGTTTCGGCCGAGGTCCGCGAGGAGGAGATCCGCCAGATGGTCCAGGCGCGCTCGGACAGGGCCGAGGCACGCGGCTCGAAACCGATCGACGTGGACGCTGAGGTCGAGAGGCTGCTGGCTCCGGATCGCGGGGCGGCCCTTGGCGCCGACGCCGGCCTGCGCGAGGAGGTGCGCCAGCTCGTGGTCGCACGGAACGAGCGCCGCGTCCGCCAGGGCAAGAAGGAGCTCGACGTCGACGCCGAGGTGGAGCGCCAGTTGCGCGAGCTCGAGAACCTGGGCCAGTAGCGGCCGAGCGAGACGATCCGTTTACATGCGTGCCGCGGGGCGGGCTCGGGTATAGATTCCGGGCGATGGAAGCCTCAGGGCAGGATCGTGAGCATCTCGAGAGCGACGCGGCCGACTCGGTCGTCGAGCTGGATGAGCTGCTGAACCGACCGGGCACCTACTTCAACCCTCAGACCGAGGTGCTCGTCGTCGTCGACGACTCGAGCACCATCGACGAGGAGGTCTTCAACATGGAGGCCTACGAGGGGGCCGAGTGGGTGCGGATCTCCGACGACGTCGCGATCGACGAGCCGCAGCGGGACGCGCTGCTGCTCGAATTCCAGACCCACTACCACCCGGGCATGGCCGACTCGGTCACCGAAACCGCCCTCGAGCAGGGCGACGAGGAGTTCGACGAGGGCGAGGACGGCCAGGAAGTCGGGCGGGAGGACTGAGCGAGCGGCCGCTCACGCTGCTCGGCGTGCCGATCGACAGCGTCGGCAAGCCGGGAGGAACCGAGCTGGGTCCGGAAGCCCTGCGCGAGCGGCTGGCGCCGGCCGGGATTCCGGACGCCGGCGACACCGAGACGCGCCTGCGCGGGGGCGTGCGTGACGCCGACACCGGCTGGCTCGACTTCGAGCAGGTCTGCGAGTTGACGGGCGAGGTGCGTGAGCGCGTCGCCACCCTGGTCGCGGAGGGAAGGGTCCCGGTGGTCTTGGGCGGCTGCTGCACCCTTGTCCCCGGAGCGCTGGCCGGCGCCCGCGACGCGCTCGGCGAGTGCGGGATCGCCTACCTGGACGGCCACTTCGACCTCTACGACGGCGACACCTCGCAGACCGGCGAGGCCGCCGACTTCCCGCTGGCGGCCGCCATCGGCCGCGCACCGGACCCGCTGCTCGACCGCATCGGCGGCGGCGCCGTCGTCGACCCCGAGCGGGTCGAGCTGCTGGGGCCGCGCGACGAGGAGGAGGCGGTCGGGTTCGGCTCGCCGACGCCGCGCGAGGTGGGGATCGGCCACTTCCGCGATCGCGACTCCCTGCGGGGCGCGGACCTGGCGACGGTCGGCACCGAGGCGGCCCTGCGCCTCGCCGAGGGGGGCCGGCGCTACTGGCTGCACCTCGACGTGGACGTGATGGACGAGAAGGCCTTCCCCGCGACCGATGTGCTGATGCCCCATGGCCTCGGCGTCGAGGAGCTCGCCGAGCTAGTCAAACCCCTGCTCGCACACCGGGCCTTGGCCGGGGTCAACCTCGCCTGCTTCAACCCCGAGAAGGACCCCGGCGGCGCCTGCGGCGACGCGCTCGCCGACCTGACGCTCGCCGGGCTCCTCCCGCGGGACTAACCCTCGTCGGCCAGCGAGCGCGCGACCTGCTCCAGCGCGTCCAGGGACTCCTGCATGCCGGCCTCCATCCCCGACTCGATGTGCCCGTCGCGATGCTCCTTCTTCGTGTGCTCGACCAGGGTGGTCATGGTCGTGCGCCCGTCGGACTCGGTGAACGTGACCGTGTTGACCGCGTGGAAATCCGGGTCCTTCTCCCACATCCCTTCGGGATCCTCGTAGACCTCGGTGTTGACGAGGCGCTCGTTCGGGACGATCTCGCGGAACTCGCCGTGGAAAGCGACCTCGAATCCCTCACTCGCCTCCATCACGTAGCGCCACTTGCCGCCGACCTGAAGGTCGACCTCGGCCGACTTCACCTTGCCCCGCTTACCGGCCCACCAGCGCTCGATCAGCTCGGGCGTCGTCCATGCCTTCCAGACGAGGTCGCAGGGCGCGTCGAACTCCCGCGTGATCCGGATCTGCGTATCCGTCGGCAGCGTCACCACCGCCGTACCGCTACTTGTCATCGTCATCTCCTTCTTCCTTTCCTTTCAGTTCGTCGAGCACGGTGTCGAGCGCGTCGAAGCGCTCGCTCCACGCCCGCTCGTAGTTCTTGACCCAGTCGTGGATGGGCTTCAGCGGCTGCCCGTTGAGGCGATAGAGCCGCTGGCGCCCGTGATCTCGCACGTCCACCAGACCCACCTCCCTCAGCACCTTCAGGTGCTTGGAAACCTGAGGCTGGGCGAGCTCGAGCTCCCCGACGAGATCGTTGACGGGGCGCTCCCCGCCGGCGAGGGCGTCCAGGATCTGCCGGCGGCGGGGCTCCGCCACCGCGTTGAACGCATCCGCCGTCGTCGCTGCCCTTGCCATGGGAGCATCATATACCTATATAGGAATATGTCAAGAGCCCGCAGCGTCTACACGGCGACGATGACGATGAAGCTCGCATACAGCGCCAGCCAGACCAGGACCGGCAGCAGCTCGAAGCGATCGCGCAGGCGCAGCGCCCAGTAGGCGAGGGCGCCGCCGGCGAGGCCGAGCGCGACGGAGATGGCGGCGTTGCCCGACAGCTCCCAGTCGGTGAAGATCAGCCCGATCCCGACCGGGATCGTCGACTGGAAGACCATCGCTCCGGTGATGTTGCCGAGCGCAAGGCTGTCCTTGCCCTCGCGGACCCAGAAGAAGCTGTTCACCTTCTCCGGCAGCTCGGTGGCGAGCGGGGCCAGGATCAGCGACAGCACGATCGCCTCGACGCCGAGGTCCTCGGCGACGTGGACCAGCTCCTCGACGAACAGGTGGGCTCCGCCGACCATCGCCCCCAGCCCGATCAGCAGCTGCAGGATCGACAGCGCCATCGAAGGGTCCTGGTCGCGGGCCCGGCGCGGCGCGATGATCAGCGGGTTGAGCGTCTCCTCCGGCTGCTTCTCGCCGCCGCCCCGCAGGGTCCAGAACACGTAGAGGAAGTAGGAGACGAAGAAGACGATCCCGGCGGGGACCCTGATCTCCTCGGGTGCGCCGAAGCCCAGCGCCAGGCCGAGCGCGAAGAAGACCATGAAGAAGGCGAGGTCACGGTCGAGGGTGGGAACGTGCGCGGTCAGCTCGATTCCCTGGGGCCGGCGCTTGCGGTACAGGTAGGCGGTCAACCCGACCAGGCCCATGGCCAGGGTGGCGAGCAGGAACGGCGCTCCGACGATCGCGCCGATGGCGACGTCCTCGCTCTTCGTGGCGCCCACCAGGGCGACGATCGCGATCAGGGTCTCGGGCAGCGCGGTCCCCACGGCCGCCAGCAGGCTGCCGACGGCGCCCTCCCCCAGCCCCAGCTTGTGGCCGAGCCACTCGACCGCGTTGGTGAACAGCAGCGCGCCGGCCAGGATCACCGCGAAGCTGATGACGAGCAGGACCAGCTCCATCGCTAGCCGGCCTCGTCCGGCTCGACGGTCACGCGAGGACCGTCATGCGCATGCGGTCACGCATAGAAGAACGTCAGCGCGAGGATCGCGTACAGCGCCAGCAGCTGCACGCCCTCGAACCAGTTCGACTCGCCCTCGTTGGTGACCTGGTAGGCGACCAGGACGCCGATCACCACCGCCGCGATTTCGAAGCCGTTGAAGACCAGCGGCATCGGCCCCGGGCCGAGGAAGAACGACGTGATCACCAGCACGGGCGCCACGAACAGGGCGACCTGGGCGCTGGAGCCGATCGCGATGTTGACCGAGAGGTCCATCTTGTTCTTGATCGCGACCAGCACCGCGACCCAGTGCTCGGCGGCGTTGCCGACGATCGCGACCACGATCACGCCGATGAAGAACTCGCTGAGGCCGACCGCCTCGGAGGCGGCCTCGATCGACCCGACCAGGATCTCCGACATCACGCCGACCGCGATGCCGGCGCCCGCGAGCGCGACCACCGAGGTCCGGATCGACCAGCCCCAGGTGTCGTCGTGGCCCTCGTCGCCCTCGCTGTGGGGGTTGAAGAGCTCGCGGTGCGTGCGCAGGCTGAACAGCAGCCCCAGCGCATAGGTCGCGATCAGCACGATCGCGACCGCCAGCGAGAGGTCCTCGACGGTGGAGTCGAAGTTGACCCGCTCCTGCTCGATACCGGGCAGGCCCTGCCCCTCGACCAGTTCGAAGACGGCGGGCATCACCAGCGCCGCCACGGCCAGGAACAGCATCAGCGACTGCACGTTGGCCGCGGTGCGGTCGAAGTACTGGGTCTTGCGACCGCCGCCGGTCAGGCCGCCCGCCAGCATCGCCGCGCCCATGACCAGCAGGATGTTGCCCAGGATCGAGCCGATGATCGAGGCCTTGACGACCTCGTGCAGGCCGGCCTCGAGCGCGAACAGGGCGATGATCAGCTCGGGGGCGTTGCCGAAGGTGACGTTCAGCAGCCCGCCGATCCCCGGGCCGGACTTGGCGGCGACCTCCTCGGTCGCGCGGCCCATCAGCGCCGCTGTCGGGATCACCCCCAGCGCGGCCGAGAAGAAGATCAGCCCCGCCGCGGCGTGCGAGAGCTCGAGCACGATCGCAACCGGGATGGCCGGGATCAGCAGGTACGGCCAGCCGCCCGGCGAGAGGAAGAACTCGCGGCCGAAGCCCGGCCCCCGCTTGTCGGGCGGCTGGGCTACTGCTCGATCAGGGCCTGGCACTTGTCAAGCTCGGCCTGGCCCTGGGCGTTGGCGAGACAATCGAGGAAGGCCTGCGTGGCGGGGTCGGCGCCGCTCGAGCCTCCGGATCCCGAGCCGGTGGAGCCGCCGCCGGCCGCCGCGCCGAGCGCGCCGAGCTGGCTCGGGTCGACCCCGAACTGCTGCAACAGGTCGCCCAGCTGCTGCGCTCCGGTCGGGCCCGCGATCTCCTGCGGCTCGTTCAGCTCGCTGATGGTGATCGCGAAGTTGACGCTGACCGACTCCGGGCTCCCGCTGGTGTCGGACGGGTTGAGCTCGATGTTCCCCTCGAGCTTGCGCAGGACGTCATCGTCGGCGCCGGTGTAGATGTCGAAGTCGGCCGTCTCGACGAGGTCGGCGATCTGATCGAGCTGGCCGAGCTGCGCGGGCGACAGCTGCTCGGCCGCCCCCAGCAAGCGCTTGGCGATCTTGCGCAGATCCGCGATCAGCTTCGGCACGTCGGCCTGGCCGGAGATGTGGATCGTGTCGGTGCCCTCCACGTCCTCGTTGCCCTCGTTGGAGAGGTCGGTGAGCCAATTCGAGGGGTTGACCCCGATCGAGGAGAGCAGGTTGCTGTCCTCGCCCTGCTCCCCAGTCTGCGCCTGCGCCTCCTGGTAGGAGGACTGGAACTGCTGGAAGACGTCGGCGGGCACCTCGTAGTCGGTGTCCTGGAAGTTGACGAAGGCCGAGTCCCCGGTGGAGATCAGGCCGGCGCTGCCCGAGAAGTCCTGCGAGGCGCTGTCGACGTTGAGGTCGGCGGTGAGGTCGAACTTCGGAACCGCGCCGTCCTCCCCGCTCTCGAAGGGCCCGCCGAGGCTGGCCTCGAAGCTCCCCTCGTCGTCCCCTCCCTCCGTCGTGAGGTCGAAGCTGACGTCGAACACCCCGCTGTCGATCTGGGTCTCGTTGTCGGCGCTGAAGGTCGCGTCCAGCACCTCCTGCGGGTCCTCGTCACCGCCGTCGTCTCCGCCGCACGCGGCGATCGTGAACGCAGCGGCGAGGGCGAGCGCGAGCACGAGCAGGGCGCGGAGGCGGGTCACGGGCAGGCGGCTGAAGCTGATGCTGTTCAAGAACGCAAGTCTCCTGGCTGGCGGGCGCGAGCGGGCGGCCAGAGTAGCGCACGCCCCGTATCGTTGAACCACTATGTCGGCGTCGCGAACGTGCCCCTCATGCGCCGCGGGGAACCCCGAGAGCGCTCGCTTCTGCATGTCCTGCGGAGCCGAGCTTGCGCCCCTGTGCCCGAGCTGCGGCAGCGAGAATCCACCGGAGGCCCGCTTCTGCATGACGTGCGGGAGCGAGCTCGCGGCGACTGTTTCCGCGGCCGTGCCCGCGCCCGCGGGAACGGCGGCTGAGGCCCTGCCCGAGGAGCGGCGAACGGCCACGGTGCTGTTCGCCGACCTCTCCGGATACACGGCCGCGGCCGAGCGCATGGACCCGGAGGCGGTGAAGGCGCTGGTGGACCGGACCCTGCGCCGCCTGGGCGAGGAGATCGAGCGCTTCGGAGGGAGCATCGACAAGTTCATCGGCGACAACGTGATGGGCGTTTTCGGCGCCCCGGTCGCCCATGAGGACGACCCGGAGCGGGCGGTGCGCGCCGGGCTCGCCATGCAAGCCGCGATGGACGGGGCCAACCGCGAGATCGACGAGCGCCACGGCGTCAGCTTCTCGCTGCGCGTCGGGATCAACTCCGGCGAGGTCATGGCGGGTGCCGTGGGCGACCGCTACACGGTGATGGGCGACGTCGTCAACGTCGCCGCCCGCCTGCAGGCGGCGGGACGGCCCGGCAGCGTCACGGTCGGCGAGGCGACCCACCACGCGACCCGCGAAGTCGTCAGCTACGAGCGCCTCGATCAGCTGGTGCTGAAGGGCAAGGAGGAACCGGTTCCGGCCTGGGAGGCGAACGAGATGATCGCCGGGCCCGGGCGCGGCGCGCGGCGCAGCGAGACGAAGCTGATCGGGCGCGCCGAGGAGGCCGAGCTGCTGGCCTCGCTGGTGGAGCGGGTCGAGCGCGAGCAGCGGCCCTACCTCGTGACGGTGATCGGGCAGGCCGGTGTCGGCAAGTCGAGGCTGATGCGCGAGCTGATCGAGACCGATCAGCTCCTACCAGGAGCCGCCGACCGTCCGCCGCGGCCAGTGCCCGCCCTACGCCGGCATCTCATTCCTGGCGCTGGTCGAGGTCCTCCGAGTCGAATTCGACCTGCTCGACACCGACACGCCAGAGACCACCTGGCGGAAGCTTCTCGACGGGGTAGGGGCGCTGATGGAGGAGCTCGGCGAACCCGAGTCCGCCGAGCGCAACGCCGCGCTCCTCGCCGTTCCCCTCGGCATCGAGCCGCCCGAGCAGAGCACCTTCACCGACGACGACCCGCAGAGGATGCGCGAAGCGCTGTTCTCGGCGGCGCGCGCGGTGATCGAGGCGATCACCCACCGCCGGACACTGGTGCTGGCGATCGACGACATCCATTGGGCCGACGAGGGCATGCTCGACCTGATCGACCACCTGGCGCGCTGGGTCCGCGGGCCGCTGCTGCTGGTCTGCCTGGCTCGCGACGAGCTGCTCGAAAGCCACCCGGGCTGGGGCGGCGGGCGCAAGAACACGACCACGATCTCGCTGGAGCCCCTGACGGCCGAGGAGACCCGCGAGCTGGTCGCCGCCCTGATGCCCGGCGCCGAGAACGGCGGCGCCGACGTGGTGCCGCAGGTCGCCGAGCGCGCCGGGGGCAACCCGCTGTTCGCGGAGGAGATGGTCAACCGCCTGATCGAGGAGGACACGGTCGAGATGGCGACGCTGCCGGGGACGGTGCAGTCCCTGTTGGCGGCCAGGCTCGACTCCCTCGACCGCCCCGAGCGCCGGCTGCTGCTGCAGGCGTCGGTCGTGGGCCAGACCTTCTGGGACGGCTCGCTGGCGCAGGCCGCGGACGAGGAGGGCCTCGACCTGGGCCGGACGCTGGCGGCGCTCGAGGAGAAGGACCTGGTGGTGACGAGCCCGGGCAGCCGCCTGACCGGGCAGCGCGAGTACGCCTTCAAGCACGTGCTGATCCGCGACGTCGCCTACGGGATGCTCCCCAAGGCCATCCGCTGCCGCAAGCACGTCGAGGTGGGCGAGTTCATCCGCGAGCGCGCCGGCGACAGGATCGAGGCGTTCGTCGGCATCGTCGCCGAGCACTACGCGCGCGCGGCCGCCCTGGGCGTGGATGGAGGACTGGAGCCCGCGGAGCTAAGCGAGCTGCGCGGCGAGGCCCTGGAGCTGCTGGAGGCGGCCGGCGACGCGGCGGCCGCGCTCTATTCCAACGCCGAGGCGTTCGAGCGCTACTCGGGGGCTCTGGAGCTGAGCGACGAGCTCGATCCGGCCGACCGCGCGCGCATCGGCGAGAAGCAGGGCGACGTCGCCCTGCGCATGGGGCGGGTGGACGCCGCGGTTGCGGTCTGGGAGCGCTCGCTTGAGTACCACCGGACCCAGGAGGACCTCGCCCGCGTGGCCGACCTGCACCGCAAGATCGGCGCGGCGCTGTGGCACAAGGGCGAGCGGCGGGCCTCGATCGACAACTACCAGCGCGGGATCGACCTGCTGAAGGACGGCCCGCCCTGCATCGAACTTGTGCGCCTGTATGAGGAGGCGGCGTCGCTGTACATGCACACCGGCGACAACATGCTCGCGATCTACGCCTCGGAGAAGGCCCTGCGGCTGGCCGAGCGGCTCGACGAGGCCCGCGCCGCGAGCCGCGCTCACGGCATCTTCGGGCGCGTCTTCGGGCGCATCGGGGACTCCGAGAAGGCGCGGGAGAACCTGGAGCGCTCGGTGGCGCTGGCCCGCGAGTCCGACCGCGGCGAGGCGGTGCGCGCGCTGCTGACGCTCGGCTACCACCTCGAGATCTCCGAGGCGGACTACGACGGCGCGGCCGAGGCCTACCGCGAGGCGCTGAAGCTGGCCCAGGAGGTCGGGGACCTGCCCTCCCAGGTCGAGCTGCACGCTTCCCTGGGACAGCTCGCAACCGAGCGGGCCGACTGGGAGGAGGTCGAGCGCGCGACCGAGGCCAGCGGCGGCCTCGCCGAGCGCGAGGGGCTGCACGGCAAGCTCTGCTTCCCGTTCCTGCTGCGCGGCGTGCTCGCCTGGCGCCAGGGGGACTGGGAGCAGGCGGCGAAGCTGTTCCGCCGCGCCCACGAGCTGGGCGAGCAGGTGGGCCGCTCCGAGGTCGCGTTCAGCGCCCTGCAGTGGCTGGCTTGGACACTGCGCGAGAGCGGCGACCTCAGCGGGGCAGAGACGGAGCTGGCCAAGGCCCTGGACATCTGCGAGCGGGCCGGCCTGATCGCCCAGTCGGTCGAGGCCATCGCGATGCGGGCGGTCGTACTGGCGCTGGCCGACCGCATCGACCAGGCGCAGGCCGCCGCCGAGGAGGCCGAGCGCCTCGCGGGAAGGCTGCACTACCCCGTCGGCGAGGCCGCCAAGGCAGAGGCCGCCGGGGCCTGCGCCGAGGACCCCGAGGCGGCGGCGGAGCTGATGGACACCGCGCGCGAGCGCTGGGGCGCGCTCGGCCGCCCCCTCGACGCGAACCGCTGCACCCTGGTGCAGGGAAGGATGCTCGCCAAGAGCGACCAGGCCGCCGCCGATGAGCTCCTGAGCGAGGCCGCTGCCGAGTACGAGCGCATGGACGTCCCGGGGCTCGCCGCCAAGGCGCGGGAGCCGGTCGCCTAGGCCGTGGCGACCTGGAAGCAGCAGGCGCAGATAGACGCTCCGGTGGAGCGGATCTGGGCGCTGCTCGCCGATCCCGGGACCTACGCGGAGTGGGCGGGGGACGTGGTCGAGGTGACCGGCGCTCCGACGCGGATCGAGAAGGGCTCGAGCTTCCAGCAGACGAGCCCGGGCCCGATCGGCGGCGAACAGACGACGACGTTCGTCGTCGAGGAGCTCGATGACCTGCGCGAGATCAAGCTGCGCTGCCAGGCGAGCGGCTACTACTCGCACTGGCGCCTGACCGAGGCCCAGGGAGGCACCTTCACCGACGTCGAGCTCGGGGTCGAGCCGATCGGCCTGCACGGACAGGTGGCCCGGGTGCTGATGACGAAGCGGACCCTCCGCCAGGTGACGGAGGAGAGCCTCGACGGGATCCGGAGAGCGTGCGTCGCGTCGGTTCCGGGCAGCGCCAGCGCCCGCGAATAGAATCGCCTGAATGGCGCCGCACAAGACCTGGATCCTGACCGGCTCGCTGGAGAACTTCCGGATCAACGTCGAGCGCGGCTTCGACGTGATCGGCTTCAAGCAGCGGCGTCGCCTGCAGGCCCGGGAGTTCGAGCCCGGCGACGAGATCGTCTTCTACGTCACCGGCGTGCAGGCGTTCGGCGGCATCGCGCGGGCCACCTCCGAGATGTTCGAGGACCGCACGCCCATCTGGCCCGGCAAGAAAGCATCCAAGACCCAGGCTTCCAAGAACATCCTCCCCGAGCCCTACCCCTGGCGGGTCGAGGCCGAGCCGGTCGTGGTCCTGCCGAGGAGGACTTCGTCCCGGCCGAGGACCTGATCGACGTGCTGGAGCACGTCGCCAAGTGGCCGCGCGAGCACTGGCACCTCGCCTTCCAGGGCCAGCTGCGCACCATCGGCGAGGCCGACGCGAAGCTGCTGCGCGCGCGGCTGGGCGCCGTCGGGGCGCCCGCCCCCTAGATGGGCAGCGAGGAGGCCGCGGGCCAGGTGCACTCGCGCCACTTCTCGCGCGAGGAGGCCAACGCGCTGCTGCCGAAGCTGACGCCGCTGCTGGCACAGCTGCGGGAGGCGAAGCAGGACCTGACCGACGAGCAGGCGCACGAGCTGCTCTCGGAAGCGGCGCCCTCGAACGGCGGCGGCGAGCCCGGGCACCAGGTGGGCATCGCCTTCCTGGAGGTGAGGCGCCTGCTGGAGACGCTGGAGGAGTCGGGGATCGTGCTGCGCGACATCGACCGCGGGCTGGTCGACTTCCCGGCCCTGGCCGACGGCCGCGAGATCTACCTCTGCTGGGAGCTCGGCGAGGACGAGGTCGCCCACTGGCACGAGCTGGAGGCCGGCTTACGGTGGCCGTCGCCCGCTGGACTGAGCCCGTCCGCGAGCTGCCTGGCACCCTGGCGCGCGAGCTTCGGGGCCTGCGCGGCAACGAGCGCCTGGCCGTGATGGGCGTGGCGCTGATCGTCGGCAGCCTGCTGCTCCCCTGGTACGGGATCCCGGTCTCGGGCGACCTGGTCCAGACCGGGATCGGCGCCTTCAGCTGGGCCGAGGGCGCGCTGCTGCTGGTCGCGGCGGCGACCCTGTTCCTGGCACTGCAGGTCGGCGGGGGCTACGTGCCCCCAAGGCCCCTCGCGGAGTGGGCGCTGCTGCTGACCGCGGGCCTCTGGGCCGCGGCGATCGTCGGCTACCGGATGATCGAGCGGCCCGAGCTGGACTTCGACGTGATCACCTCGGTGAACCGCGAGTACGACCTGCGCTACGGCATCTTCGTCGCACTTGGCGGCGCCATCCTGGTGGCGGTTGCCGGGCTGCGCTCGCGCGGCCGGCGCCCGAATCGACGAGCGGCCGCGGGGCTAGTCGGCGGCCGCCGCGGCGCCCTCGTCGGGCGGCGGCGGCTCGATCCCGTGCCGCCTCATCCCCTCCTCGATCTCCTCGATCACCGTGTCGAGGACGCGGACCCGCGCGTAGCGCTTGGAGTCCGCCTCGATCAGGTGCCAGGGGGCATGCGGAGCCTGGTCGGTGCGCGCGACCATGTCCTCGATCGCCTCCAGGTACTGCGGCCGCTTCTCGCGGTTGCGCCAGTCCTCCTCGGTCAGCTTCCACTGCTTCAGCTGGTTCTGTCTTGCGCCGCTCGAAGCGCTTCAGCTGCTCGGAGTCGGAGATGTGCATCCAGAACTTGACCAGGATCATCCCCTCGTCGGCGAGCGTCCGCTCGAAGCCGTTGATCTCGTCGTAGGCGCGCATACCAGGCCTCGCGGTCGGCGAACCCCTCGACCCGCTCCACCAGCACCCGCCCGTACCAGGAGCGGTCGAGCACGGTCATCCCGCCCCAGCCGGGCAGCACCGGCCAGAAGCGCCAGAGGAAGTGATGGCGCTTCTCGTCGTGGGTCGGCGCGGCGAAGCTGACGACCCTGACGTGACGGGGGTCCATCTGCGCGACCAGTCGCTTGATCGCGCCGCCCTTCCCGGCCGCGTCCCAGCCCTCGAACAGGACGCAGACGGGCGGCCCGAGCTGCCTCTCACCGATCTGCCCGCCGAGCGTCAGGCGCAGCTGGGTCAGCCGCGGCCAGGCGCGCTCCAGGCCTTGCCGCTCCTCCTTGCGGGAGAGCTTCTTGGAGAGGTCGAGCTCGTCGAGCCTGCCCACGGCCCGATCCTTTCGGACTGGCCCGGTTCCGCTACCGGTCCCGGGGCCAGGATCTGCGGGTTCGACTCGGGCTCGTCCTCGGTCGCGATCACCGCCAGGGGCAGCAGCAGTGTCGCCGAGAAGATCATCAGGATCCCGAGCCCGACCACGAGCTTGCTCTTGTACAGGTGCCCGGCGGTCCCCACGACGAACCCGCCCAGCATCAGGAACAGGTAGGGCGTGATCGAGGTCGGGAGCACTTCGGCGAGCAGGGGCATGGGGCGTATCTATCATCCCCTGCCTGATGCCGGAGCAAGAGCCTCAATCCGTCGCGCAGGTGAGAGCGGGCCTGGGCGAGGCCGGCTACCTCGCCGACGAGTCCTCGGCACTGGTCTCGTTCCTGGCGCAGCGGCTCGGCAAGCCAGTGCTGGTCGAGGGGCCGGCCGGGGTCGGCAAGACCGAGCTGGCGAAGGCGCTCTCCCGTCACACCGGACGAACCCTGATCCGGCTGCAGTGCTACGAGGGCCTCGACGAGGCGAAGGCGCTGTACGAGTGGAACTACCGCAAGCAGCTGCTACGGATCCAGGCCGAGGCCGGCGGCGAGGCCGAGGCGCCCGAGGGCGCGTGGGAGTCGACCCGGGGAGACATCTTCAGCGAGGACTTCCTCTTCACGCGCCCGCTGCTGGAGGCGATCAGCGCCGACGAGCCCGTCGTGCTGCTGATCGACGAGATCGACAAGACCGACCAGGAGTTCGAGGCGATGCTGCTGGAGGTGCTCTCGGACTTCCAGATCTCGATCCCCGAGCTGGGGGTGATCGTGGCGCGAACCCGCCCGCTCGTGCTGCTGACCTCGAACAACTCGCGCGAGCTGACCGAGGCGCTGAAGCGCCGCTGCCTGTATCTCTGGCTCGACTACCCCTCGGTCGAGCGCGAGCTCGAGATCGTGCGCCTGCACGCGCCCGAGCTGGACGAGAGCCTGGCGAGGCGGATGGTCGAGGTGGTGCACATGGTCCGCCAGCTCGACCTGAAGAAGCCGCCCTCGATCGCGGAGTCGATCGACTGGGCTCGGACGCTGCTGCTGGTCGGCGCCGACGACATCGACCGGGAGACCTTCGAGCAGTCGATGAGCATCATCGTCAAGCACCGCTCCGACATCGACCTGGTCGCCGAGCGGGTGGCGGTCAAGCTCGGCGGCGCCACCCCGCCGGCCGAGCAGGCATCCCCCCCGGGAACCCGATCCCCGGGAACCACGTCGGGATGAGCGCGGCCGAGTCCGGCCGCGTCCCGGGCGCGGCCGGCAGCCTGCTCGCCTTCTTCGAGGACCTGCGCTCGGAGGGGGTCGCGGTCGGCACCTCGGAGATCCTGGATGCCTTCGCCGCCCTGGAGCAGGTGAGCTGGACCGACCAGCGCGACTTCCGCGAGGCGCTGGCCTCGACGATCGCCAAGTCCCAGGAGGACAGGCGCGTGTTCGAGCTGCTCTTCGACCGCCACTTCTTCCGCGCGGCCGAGACCGAGGCTCTCGAGCGCGAGATCCAGGAGCAGCGCTACGAGGGCTCCGACCGCCTCGACCTGGATGAACTGCGCGAGGCGATTCGGCAGGCGATCCAGGCGGGCAACGACGGCGAGATGCGGGACCTGGCGCGGCTGGCCATCACGGCGTTCGGCCGGCGCGGCGAGCGCTCGGGCGTGATCGGGGTGGACGTGCAGCGGATCCGCCGGGCGCTGGAGCTGCAGGCGCGCGGGGGCGGATCAGACGGCGACCAGCCCGCGCTGGACCCCGACGAGGTGCGCCGCTTCGAGCAGCACCTGCGCCGGGAGCTCGAGCGGGCGACGATCGAGCGCACGGGGAAGCTGCCGCCCTCGCGGCCGCTGGCCGAGCTCGACCGCACGCTCCCCACGAGCCCCACGCAGGACCTGGCGGCCGTGCACCGCGCGGTCGCGCAGCTGAAGCGGCGGATCGCGACCCTCGGCCACGAGCAGCGCGGCCGCAACAAGGGCCGGATCGTGGACGTGCGGCGGACGATGCGCTCCTCGCTCGAGACCGGGGGCGTACCGTTGCGGCTTCGCTACCGGCCGAAGCGCCCCCGCCGCCCGGAGATCTACGTGCTCTGCGACGTCTCGACATCGGTCAGCAGCGCCAGCGTCTTCTTCCTCTCGGTCCTGCACGCCCTGCACGACTCGTTCCGCAAGCTGCGCAGCTTCGTCTTCATCGAGCGCATCAGCGAGGTCTCTGACATCTTCGAGCACGAACGTGACTTCCGCGCGATCTCCGAGCGCGTTTCGTCCGAAGGTGGTGTTGCGGATGTCTCCGGCTACACCGACTACGGGCGCGTCTGGCTCGAGTTCGGCGAGGAGATCGCCGAGGAGTTGGGACCGCGCGCGACCGTGATCGTGCTGGGCGACGCGCGCACCAACGGCCGCGAGCCCCACGCCGAGATCTTCGGCACGATCGCCGAACGCGCCGGGCGGACCTTCTGGCTCAACCCCGAGCCGCGCCTGTACTGGAACTACGGCGACTCGGTGATGGCCGCCTACGAGCCCTACTGCGACGGCGCCTTCGAGTGCTGGACCACCAAGCACCTGGAGCAGTTCGTCAACGTCATCGCCAGCGGCGCTCGAGTTTCTTGATGAACTTCTTCGGCTTGTCCTTGTAGACGCGGGTCCCCAGCGTCGTCGCCGCGAACTGGAGCTCGCCGCGGCGGCGGTCGATCAGCTCGATCAGGTGCCGCTGGTCCGCCGCCGAGGAGAAGTCGTCCTTGCGGTCGGCCGTGGCCTCGCGCAGCAGGGCAAGGTCGTGGTCGACGCCGAGGTGGTCGGCGAGGTCGTCGGCGTCCCGGACCAGGTAGCCGAAGAGCTCGGGCTCGGCGCGGCGGATCAGGCGCAGCTGGTACCAGAGGTCCTTGACCCGCTTGCGCCACTCGTGCAGGTTCGTGACGGTAGCGTTCGCCTCGACGTCGCGGAGCCGCTTGCGCCCGCGCCGGTAGGTCCTCTCCAGCCCGGGGCCGATCAGGCGCCAGCCGTCCCCGTGCAGGGGCCACGAGACGACCCGGCCGCGGCCCTCCTCCAACGACCCGCGCGCCGCCGCGATCGCGCGCTCCTGCGCCCCGCTCCCGAGCATGCCCTGGAGCTCCGACTCCAGGTGCGTGCGCAGGCCGGCCGCCCGTTCGCCCGCCGCGGGCCCGAAGCGCTCGTCGAGGCCGTCCAGCGTCTCGATCAGGACCTCGGCATCGCGGAATCCGCCGAGGGTGCGGCCGATGTCGCGGTAGTGCCCGTTCTCGAAGCTGTAGACGTCGTCGCCCAGCTCGCTGCGAACGAGCCGGATCGCCGAGCGGATCTTCTTCAGGTCCTTGCGGGTCTGATGAATCGCCTCGGCCGGCGAGCTCTCGGTCTCGCCCCCGAGCTCGGCGAGTGCGTCGTCCACGCGGGCCAGCACGATCCGCTTGATCCCCGACGAGACCGTCTCGCCCTCGAGCAGCCGGTAGGCCGTGGCGTCACCGAGCTCGCCGTCGCTCGCACCCATCCGCCGCCTGATGCCGGCCGCGGCCACGGCTCCGGTACCGACGGCCGCCATCGCGAGCGCCCGTGGGCGCTTCGCTGCCTCCTCGGCGGCGCGCCGGGCCGCGCGCTCGAGCTGTCGCCTGTCGGGGGACATTGGATGATGGTCGCTTGAACTTGCTGCTTCCCCGTGGATAGCCGGGAAAACCGCCGACGATGTGAAAACGCCGTTAGCGTCGCCCTTCGCCGCCTAGAGGTGTGTCCAACCAGCTGTTTGCATGGAAGCGAGCACGCTGGTCCTGGGATTTGGCGGGTTACCCGTCATATGCGCGAGTAAGCCGCCAATTCCGGGATCTGTCTCGCTTCGGATGAAGTGCGATAGCCGCTTCTCGTCCCAAGCGACAGCGAGCCGCTACTCCGACAGCCCGGTGGCTTCGGGGGCCAAGCGGGGTCTAAGCTCGCCCGAGCGTCATTCACAAACCGCAGGAGGTCGAAGCGAATGATCGTGCAGGTCGTCAAGTACAAGACCGGCCTCTCTGACGAGGAGGCCGCCAAGACCATCGCCCTGCGAGCGCCGCAGTACAAGGCTCTACCAGGACTACGCCAGAAGCTCTACATCCGGGAGCCCGAGACCGGCGAGTACGGCGGGATCTACGTGTGGGAAGACGAGGACTCGATGCGCGACTTCCGCGAGTCGGATCTCGCCGGGACGATCCCCGCGGCCTACCGAGTTGAGGGCGAGCCGCGAGTCGAGGTGTTCGAGGTCGTCTCTGTCCTTCGCCCCGAAGGAGGTATCGCACCGACGAGTTGAGCCGGTGGGTGGCGGCAGCTATCCCCGCAGCCCGGCGGCTTCCAGGGCTTCTTTGGGATCGAGGTATTCGCGAACCCGAACTGCCTTTCCGTTCTTGTACTCGACCACCCACGCGCCAGGGAACTCGACCGGGGCGCCGCTTTCCTGGCCGCGCGCGCGGACGCGGCCGATTGCGACGATTCGCTCGCCAAGGTCCCGGGTCTCCGAGATGGCGACCTGGACCTCCCCGAGCGTCTCGTACCACTCTCGGAGCTCGTCGCGGACGCCCTCGTGTCCCCGATACACCGCCGCTACCCCCCCGAGCATCACCACCTGGAACACCGGGTGCCACTCCACCTCGGCGTCGAGTCCCTCCACGAACGCGTCGATGTCTCCGCCGTTGAACGCGTCGATTCCGCGCTTGAAGGCATCCACGTTCTCCTGCGACATCGCCCGCAGTATCGCGTGGCTGTCGCCAGACCGCTGCTTTCCATGCAAAGCAGCCGTTTGGAGATTCATCACCTTTAGCGGCGAAGCGGGCGTACCTAGCCGCCGGGCAGACCGTGCTCGGCGAGGCTCTCGTTCTTGTAGCCGGGGTGCTCCGTCACGTCCTCGCCCAGCCACTCGGGGGGCTTGAACGCCCGCGCCTGCTCCTCGTCTTGGAACTCGACCTCGGCCAGCACCAGCCCGGCGAGGTCGCCCTCGTAGACGTCGAGCTCGACCTCGACGCCCTCGTGGGGGATCAGGTGGCGGCGCTTCGTCAGGCGCCGTCCCTCGGTCAGGGGCCAGAGTGCGTCGAACTGCTCCGGGGCCAGCTCCACCTCCTGCTCGGCCCGGGACAGCCCCGCGCCCCGCTTGACCGTCAGCAGCAGCTGCTCGCCGGCGCGGCGCAATCGAACCTCGCCGTCCTCCCCGACGGCGAGGTAGCCCTGCTCGATCGGGGTCGATTCGCGCCCCTCCAGCGAGGGCGACTCGGACAGCAGGAACTTGCGCTCGACCTCCATGCCGCTGAACGTACCGAGCGCAGCATTTACACTGGGGCCACGCCAACCAGGGGGGCTCGCGGGCAAGCGGGCTGAGATAGCCGTCCACCCCACCTACGGCTGACCCTTAGAACCTGTGCGGTAATGCGCGCGGAGGGAGCATGCTGAACCAGATCGGGGCTCCCGCGGTGGAGCCCCTCGAGCTTTCAGGCAGACCAGGCCCGTCGGTCTCGGTTCGAGGGGCCGGGCACTCGTTCGGGACGCTGCGCGCCCTCGACCGCGTCGACCTGATGGTCCCGGCGGGGGAGGTGCTCGGCATCGTCGGCCCCTCGGGCTGCGGCAAGTCGACGCTGCTGGAGATCGTCTGCGGCCTGCGCGAGCCGACCGACGGCTCGGTGCTGGTCGGCGAAGCCCTCGAGCCCGAGCGGCGGCTCTCCCGCTGCGCCTTCATGCCCCAGCGCGACCTGCTGCTGCCGTGGCTGTCCGCGATCGACAACGCCGCGCTGGCGCCCAGCATCGCCGGAGCCACGCGCGAGCGCGCGCGGGCGCGCGCCGCGAGGCACTTCGAGCGCCTCGGCCTGGCCGGCTTCGAGGATGCGCGGCCCGAGGAGCTCTCCGGGGGGATGCGCCAGCGGGTCGCCTTCCTGCGCACGCTGATGGCGGGACGGCCGGTCCTGTTGCTGGACGAGCCGTTCGCCTCGCTCGACGCGATCACGCGGGCCGAGGCGCAGGCCTGGCTGGCCGGCGTGCTGGCAGCCGACGGCCACACGGTCATGCTGGTCACCCACGACGTCGAGGAGGCGCTCTACCTCTCCGACCGGGTCGTCGTGATGAGCCCGCGACCCGGGCGGGTGACGGCCACACTCGACGTGTCGGCGCCCCGCGCGCAGGACCGGGCGGCCGCGGTCACCTCGCCGGAGTTCGCGGAGCTGCGCGAGCGGGCCCTGCGCCTGCTGGCCGGGGGCGCGGCGTGAGCCCGCGCCTGCGCTCGGCGCTGGCCCCGGCCCTGGTGGTCGCGACCCTGCTCGTCGCCTGGGAGCTGGCGGCGCGCTGGGACGTGCTGGCCGATGCGCTCTCGATCGAGCCCTTCCTCGTCCCGGCGCCATCCGAGGTGGCCGAGTCGCTGTGGGAGGAGCGCTCCCTGCTGGCGGAGGACGCCTGGGTGACCCTGCGAGAGGTGGTGCTGGGGTTCCTGCTGGCGCTGGTCACCGGGGTCGGCCTGGCGATCCTCATCCACCTCTCCGAGACCTCTCGGCGCGCGCTCTACCCGCTGCTGGTCGCATCGCAGACGATCCCGATCGTCGTGCTGGCGCCGGTGCTGGTGGTCTGGTTCGGGTTCGGGATCGTGCCGAAGCTGCTGATCATCGCCCTGATCTGCTTCTTCCCGATCACCGTCAACGCCTACGACGGGCTGCGCTCCGTGGACCCCGACCTGCTGAAGATGATGCGGACGCTCGGCGCCGGCCGCATGCAGACCCTGCGGCGAGCGGAGCTCCCCTGGGCCCTGCCGTTCATCTTCAGCGGCGCCAAGATCGCCGTGGCCGTCGCGGTGATCGGCGCCGTCTTCGGCGAGTGGGCGGGGTCGGACTCCGGGCTCGGGCACCTGATCCTGGTCAGCTCCGGCGAGCTCTCGACCTCCCTCACATTCGCCGCGATCGCGGTGCTGTCGGCGATCGCGATCTGCCTGTTCGGAGTGCTGGCGCTGCTGGAGCGCCGAATCGTGAGCTGGAAGGAGAATCCCGCCCGATGAGACGACCGGCGTCCCTTGCCTCGACCCGGCTCCGGCTCGCAGCCGTGCTGGCGGCGCTGGCGCTGCTGGCGGGCTGCGGCGAGAAGGAGGAGAACCTCGAGACCGGTCTGTCCGAGCAGCTCGACCTGGCGCTCGACTTCTACGTCAACCCCGACCACGCGGGCATCTACACCGCGCAGGAGAACGGCTACTTCAAGCGTGCCGGGCTCAGGGTCACGCCCCGCGTTCCCTCCGACCCCTCGGCGCCGATCCGGGAGGTGGCGGCGGGGCGGGCGGACCTCGCGATCAGCTACGAGCCCGAGGTGCTGCTGGCACGCGAACAGGGCCTGGACGTCGTCGCGATCGCCGCCCTCGTGGACGAGCCGCTCACCTCGCTCATCTCCCTGCCCGAGGGCGGGATCGCGAAGCCGGCGGACCTGCGCGGGAAGACAGTCGCCACGGCCGGCATCCCCTACCAGGCCGACTACCTGGAGACGATTCTGGCCGGAGCCGGGCTTTCCGCCTCCGACGTCAGGCAGGTCGACGTGGGCCTGAACCTGCTGCCGGTGCTGCTGGGAGGGCAGGCCGACGCGATCCTGGGCGGCTTCCGCAACATCGAGGGCGTCGACCTGGCCGAGCGCGGCGCCAACCCTTCGGTGGTCCCCGTGAACCAGCTCGGGATCCCCAACTACGACGAGCTGGTGCTGGTCGCGCAGGGCGAGCGCGTCGAGGAGGATCCGGAGGCGATCCGCCTGTTCATCGGCGCGCTCGCGAAGGGCACCAAGGACGCGGTCGCCGATCCCGCGGCGGCGACCAGGGCCGTGCTCGCGGCGTCCGAGGGACTCGACCCGGACCTGACGCGGGCGGAGGTCGAGGCCACCCTGCCGCTGCTGGCCGCCACCCCGCAGGAGAGCTACGGGCAGCTCGACGCGGACGAGTGGGACCTGTTCGCGAGCTGGATGGCCGAGAACGGCCTCATCTCGCAAGCCCCCGAAAGCGGGGACGTCGTGACCAACGACCTGCTGCCCGGCGCCCCGGATAAGGACTAGATTCAGCCCCCTGTTCGCGGAGGCCCGAGAGCGCCGCGAGCGCGCGGGGGCGGCCCGCCGGCGGCGTAGGACCCGCCCTACGCGGCGAGCCGGTCCGGCGCCAGGGGCAGCGGCGGGACGGTCTTGCCCCAGCCCGCCAGCGCGAAGCTGCCGGCGAGGGCGCGGAAGGGCTCATACGGGGCGAAGTACTCCTCCACCTCCTCGGGCGTGGCGCGGCGGCCGAGGCCGGCCAGGTGGCCCACCAGCTTCACGTAGGCGAGGTCGCCGGCGGGCAGCGAGTCGGGATCGCCGCGGCCATGGTGGCCGAGGCACTTGACGGTCCACGGGCCGATCTCGCGGATCGCCAGCAGGCGCCGGTCGGAGGCCGGGTCGTCGAGGTCGACCCGCCCGGCGGCGACCTCGCGGGCGCACCTGACCAGCGCCAGGGCGCGGGCCTCCGTCAGATCCATTGCCACGATCTCGGCGGGCGCGCGGCCGGCCATCAGCTCCGGGGAGGGGACGTCCATCAGGGGGCGGTCGGAGGGCCGGGCGGGAGCGGCCTTCGGGCCCCAGCGGCGCACGATCCGCCGCTGGATCGCGGCGGCGCGCGAGGACTCGATCAGCTGCTCGGTGATCGCCCAGGCCAGCGCCTCCCATGGCCAGGGCCGGCGGCGGGGTCGGGCCCAGGGCCGGCGGTGGATCGCGGGGCCGATCAGCGGGTCGCGCTTGAAGGCGCGGAAGAAGTCGCCCATGTCGTCGTCGAGACCGAGGGCGAAGCGCATGCGCTCGATCGCCACCTCGAGCTCCGGCTCGCCGGCCGCGCGGCATTCGAAGGCCTCGTCGTAGTGGATCGCCAGGAGCGGCTCCACGGCCTCGGCCCGGATGCGGACGCCCGTGCGGACGTGCCAGCTCCGGATCCGCACCGGACAGTCGCCGACGTGGAGCATCCGCTCCAGCACCCCCTCGCGCATCCTCGTGACCCCGTCGCCGCCCACCCTGCGGGGCAGCCGCACCGGAAAGCGCGGGCGCACCTCGACCTCGATGATCTGCCTCACCCCGCTCTAACGGCCGAGGACGTGTACGTCGACCAGGAAGGAGCGCCCGGCGACGATGCGCTCGCGCCGCCGGAACAGGCCTCGCCGTGGGGGCCGGCGGCCCTGCGGCCGGGCGGCCCGGGCAACCGCCACGGCGGCGACGCCCGCCGCGACCCCGGCCGTCGCCGCGACCGCGAGCGGGCCGACCTCGCGTCCCCAGACCTCGATCGTCCCGGCGGGCCGCTGAGCCGGCACGGGCCTCACGGGCCCCGCTTCGACGATCACCTCGCTCGCCTGCAGCTCCTGATCCATCCGGGCCATCCTAATGACGAGTCAAGACCCACTCGCCAGGTCCGTGGCCGCCGTCTCGCTCAGAGCGCCTTTTCGTAGAGCCGGTAGCGCTTGACGATGGTGCCGCCCATCCCCTCCATGGCGCGGTTCATCGGCTCGTTCACCTCGAGGATCCAGCCCGTCTCGCCGCCGCTGACGCCGACCTCGGCCGCCGTCTCGATGTGGCGGACGTAGAAGCGGGCCGCGATGCCCGTGTGCTGGTACTCGGGCTTGACCCCCAGAGCGAAGACCCGAACGCGGTCGATCTTTCGCTTCCCGGTCAGGAATTTGAGCCAGCCGAAGGGCAGGAGGCGCCCGTTCATCCGCTTGGTCACCTGGTTGATGTCCGGCAGGGTCAGCGCCGCGCCCAGCACCTCGCCGTCGCGCTCTGCGATGAACCCCCAGCGAGGATCGAGGACCTGCTTCAGGTTCTTGGCCTGGAACGAGATCTCCTCGTCGGTGATCGGGACGAATCCCCAGTTCGGCGCCCAGGCGGCGTTGTAGACCTCCATGAAGCGGCCGATCTCCGCCTCGAGATCGCGCTTGTTCATGTTCCGGACCGTGATCCCGTGCTCGGACTCCACCTTGTCTGCGACGGCGTGGATCGCGTCGGCGAAGCGGTCGCCCTGTTTCAGGCCCCCCATCTCCAGGTTCCACATCAGCAGGTCCATGGTCTTGCCGTAGCCGAGCTCCTCGAGGCGCCGCTTGTAATAGGGCGGGTGCCACGGCTGCAGGATCAGCGGGTGCTTGTCGTAGCCCTCGACCAGCAGCCCGCACTCGTCGTTGGTCGTGAAGTCCATCGGGCCCAGCAGGCGGTCGCGGCCACGATCGCGCGCCCAGGTCTCCGCGGCGGCGAACAGGGCCGAGAAGACCTCGGGGTCGTCCTCGGCCTCGATGAACCCGAATTGAGCGTCGTTTCCCGCCTGGTGCTCGTCCCAGCGCTTGTCCACCGAAACCGTGATTCGTCCCACTAGGCGGCCATCGCGCCAGGCGAGCAGGAACTCGGACTCGGCGTGGCGGAAGTAGGGGTTCTTGCTCCGATCGAGGAACTGGCGGCGCTCGAAGATCAACGGCGGCACCCAGGGCGTGCCTCCATGCAAGCCGAAGGGAAGCTCGATGAAGGCGTTGAGGTCGTCTCGGCCCGAAACGGGCCTGACCTCGACCGCGCCGGGCTCACGATCAGCACTCATCGTCAGCACCCATCGCCCGGACGCTAGTGGAACACTTCCGGCAATGGAATCGTCGACCCGGACGCCGCTCGACGTCTTCGCGAAGATCCCCAAGCACGAGCGGGCCGAGCAGCTTGCCGCCGCCAAGGAGCAGGACGTCCTGCCCTACTTCCGGCTGCTGGAGTCGCAGGCGGGCCCGGTGGTGGAGATGGAGGGACGCGAGACGATCATGCTCGGGTCCAACAACTACCTCGGGCTGACCGGGGACGACCGCGTCAAGCAGGCCGCGCGGGACGCCCTGGAGCGGTACGGCACCGGCGTCACCGGCTCGCGCCTACTCAACGGCACCACGCCGATCCACCTCGAGCTCGAGCGCGAGCTGGCCGAGCTGATGGGAACCGAGGACACGATCGTGTTCACCACCGGCTATCAGTCGAACCTCGGAGCGATCAGCGCCCTGCTCGAGCCCGGCGACACGGTCATCTGCGACTCCGGCGACCACGCCTCGATCCTGGACGGCTGCAAGCTCTCCGGCGCCCGCCTGCGGCCCTTCCGCCACAACCGCATGGACAAGCTCGAGTCGATGCTGAAGCGGGCCCGCGACGACGAGAGCCCGGTGCTGGTCGTGGTCGACGGGGTCTTCTCGATGGAGGGCGACGTCTGCGACCTCCCCCCGATCGTCGAGCTCTGCCGGTCCTACGGCGCGCGCCTGATGGTGGACGAGGCCCACGGCGTCGGCGTCCTGGGCGAGAAGGGCGCGGGCGCCTGCGAGCTGTTCGGCCTCGAGGACGAGGTCGACCTCCGGATGGGGACCTTCTCCAAGAGTCTCGCCTCCTGCGGCGGCTTCATCGCCGCCAGCGAGGAGGTCTGCGAGTTCCTGCGGATCACGGCCCGCTCCTTCATCTTCAGCGCCTCGGCGGTGCCCGCCGCCACCGGCGCGGCCCTCGGCGCCCTCCGGGTGATGCGCGCCGAGGGGCCCGAGCTGTTCGCCACGCTGCTGGACAACGCGCGCTACCTGCGCCAGGGGTTCCGAGATCTCGGCCTGAAGGTGGTGGAGCCCGGAACGCTGCCGGGCGGCCGGGAGGCGACCACCCCGGTCGTCCCGGTGATCGTCGGGGAGGACTGGCAGGCCGTGCTGCTGTGGAAGTCGCTGTTCGACGCCCGCGTCTACACCAACGTCGCGCTCCACCCGGCGGTGCCGCCGGGGGGCGCGCTGCTCCGGACCAGCCTGATGGCGACACACGAGCGCGAGCATCTGGACCGGGCGCTCAACATTTTCGAGGAGGTCATCCGGGACTACCCGGACCTGCCTCGGAGCTGAAATCGGACGCCCGTCCGGACGTGTAACGAAAAGGCTGCTCTTAGCGGAGAGTCCGGATTCGAAGGGGGTTGACCCTCCGGCGCCGACACGTATATGGTCGGCCACGTCGCGCGCACCGCACCCGGGGCAGGGAGCGGACGGAAATCAGGAGAGAGCCGTCCTTTCCCCCCGGTCCTTCATGAAGGGCTGCTGGGGACGACGCCGACGACAACCGAGCCCCGCCAAGACGCCTACCACGGGAGGATCAATGTCCGTATCGACGATGGCCCCTGCCCTGACCCCGACCACCCCGGCGAGTCCTCCCCAGCGAATGACTCCGCCCCCCGCCCCCAGGCCGCCGACCGAGAACGGCGCCGAGGCAAACGGCCACGTCGTCGTCCCTCCCCAGCACATGCGCGCGCTCGCCCGGGCCAACGAGGTCCGCCTCGCAAGGGCTCAGCTGAAGCGCGAGGTCGCCGCGGGCAACCGCGGCATCCTCTCGGTGATCAGGGGTTGCCCCTGGGAGGCCGAGAGCATGAGCATCAGCGAGCTCCTTTGCAGCCAGCGCCGCTGGGGCAGGGCCCGCTCGCGGAAGCTGATCGGCTCGCTGCACATCAACGAGAACAAGCAGCTGGGGACGTTCACCCAGCGGCAGCGAGACCTGCTGGGAGAGGCGCTCGAGCAGCGGGGAGTGACCGAGTAGGACCCGGGCGGAGCACGGGCGTCGCTGTTCAGGGCTTGATCCGGAACAGCGATCCGCCCGAGCTGCGCCGGAAGGCGCCGGCGAAGAGGTAGGAGGCCGCGCCGAAGGCGGCGACGCCGGCGCCCAGGCAGACGACCGGGGCGAGCCCGGTGAGGGCGGCGAGGCCGGCCACCGTGGCCACCCCCACCGCGCCGCCCAACAGCAGGGTGTGGGAGCGGTAGCCGGAGAAGTGCTCCCGCGCCGACAGCTCCAGCCCCGCGAGGGATCCCAGCACCAGCCCGGCCCCCAGCATCACCGCGCCCTGCGGGGGACCGGTGAAGAACCCGGCCACCAGCAGCACGATCGCGACGACCACGACGATCTCGGACAGGGGAAACGATCCCCAGGGGGCCGGCGGCGGCCCGTCGGCGGGGCCGCGACGGCGGGCGGCGGCCCGCCGCGTGTCGTCGGCGACGGCGGCCGAGGGCTCGGTGGCCGGCCTGGCCTGTTGCTGCTGAGGCGGTCGCGTGCGCCGCCTCTTGCGCTTGCGCTTTGCCATCTAGCTCACCGTGGGGCCGCAAGCCCCGCGGCTAAGGGGCAACCCGATGAGACGACCACCCGCCACCAGCCGATGATCATCCCCAGCAGGCCCCAGCGGGGGCGCGAGTGCCAGTGGCGGCAGCCGGGCTCGCCGATGTCCTCGTTCGAGACGCGGACCCACTTGTGGGAGTCCGGATCGGCGGTCATCTCCTCGATCAGGAGGCGGTTCCGCTCCTCGGCGTAGGTGTGGTCGTGCAGCCTGCCGCGGACGTCCTTGACGCGGGCCGCGAGCGCGTCGCGAACCCGCTCCAGCTCGTTCACCGAGAGGATCCGGGGGCCGCCGCCGGGGGCAGGGACCGCGAACTCGATGCCGGTGCGAGGAAATGCCGATCCGAAGAGCTCGCCCAACTCCTTTTCAATCGCGGCGATCTGGCGCCTCAGATCCGCCCTGGCGGCGCGCTCGTCGCTGTCGAAGAGGACGGTGCCCAGGCCCTCGGGCGGGACCGGCGGCACCCACGAGGTCTCTTCCCGTGGCGCGTTCTGCACCTCCGGAGCCTCTCGTCTGGTGAGCACCTCAGCCACTTCACCCTCCTCCGATCGTGCCACCATTTCACCCTCACCCACCGAACCACTCATCCAGGCTCACCCTCGCCTCCAGCCCGGCGAAGCTGCCGGTGTCGCGCATCTCCTCGGAGGCCGAGACCATCGCCGCCAGAGCGACCCAAGTGAGCCGGCTGCCGACGCTGACCCGCTGCGCTCCCGCTTCGATCACCTGGGCCATCGAGATCTTCGTGCGCGCGAGCACGTTGACCGGTTTCGAGACGGCGTCGCAGATCGCCTTGATCTCCTCGACGTCGCCGAGCGCCGGCGCGTAGAGGACATCCGCGCCGGCCTTCTCGTAGGCCTGCAGGCGAGCGATGGTGTCGTCCAGATCGGGATTGCCGCGCAGGTGGTTCTCGGCGCGGGCGGTGAGGGTGAAGGGGAAGTCAAGGGCCCGCGCCGCCTCCGCGGCGGCGCTCACCCGCTCGGTCGCCTCCTCCAGCTCGTACAGCCTCTCGGCCCGGTCCCAGTCCTCGATCGAGCCGCCGACCGCCCCCGCTTCAGCCGCCTGCTCGATCGCCGACGCCGCCTGCTCGGGCTCGTGCCCGTGGCCGTTCTCGAGGTCGACCGAGACCGGAATCTCGGTGGCCTCCGCAAGCACCCTGGTGTGCTCGATCACCTCATCCAGCGTCACCTCCCCGTCGAGCCGGCCCAGGGTGAAGGCGAACCCCCCGCTCGTCGTCGCCAGCGCCTCGAACCCCAGCGCCGCCATCACCTTCGCCGTACCCGCGTCCCAGGGGTTGGGAATGATGAACGGCTCTCCTTCGTGCAGCGCCCTGAACGCCTCGCCCTTCTGCTGCTGCGTCGGCATCGCTCCTCCTCGGTCGTTGGGTCGCCCAGATTCTCCAACGTGCCGGGCTAGGCCCGCATCGCGCTGGCCGCCAGCCACAGGGACTCCTCGAGGGCGATGTCGGGGACGCCCTTCACCTTGACCGCGACAAGGCTGGTGCGCTCGGTCTTCTTGCCGACCTCGCGCCCGTCGGCGGTCTTGCGGAAGAGGATGGCAAGGGGGCGCCGCTCGTCGGCGATCAGGATCGTGCCGGGGATCAGGGGCGAGGTGCGGCCCTCGAAGTGCTCGTCCTCGCGGGCGAGGCGCATGCCCAGGCGGCCCTCGACCTTGTCGGCGTCGAACGCGGTCAGCGCGACCCCGACTTCGGCCACCGCGATGGTCAGCGCGTCGTCGAGGCGGTCGCGGCTCTTGAAGCGGCCGTCCCGCATGCGGTTGAGCGAGACCTCCTCGACGGGGGTCGGCGTCTCGTCGGGGTCGAGGCCGATGTGGCGAAAGAAGACGCGGTAGGACCAGGGGATCGACTGCTGGCGCAGGTTGATCGCCTGCGCGCCGCCGACGCGGTTGCTGAGCTCGCGCAGCTGCTCCTTCAGCGGCTCGGGGCTGCGGCCGCCGCCGGCCGACACCGTCGTGTAGGCGAGGCCGAGCCCGGGAAATTCCTCCTTCAGAGCCGGGTCGAGCCAGCCGACCTCGGGGGCGGCCTCCCACTCCCTGGACAAATCCTGCTGCAGCGGCTCTGCGGTCTTCCGCTCGGCCATCAACGAACCGTAGCCGCTCGCTCCTTCGATGCGGCCGTCAACTCTTCCACCATCCCCTGGAGCTCACGTTCGCTGAGCTCGCCGATGGAGCTGTCGTGGAGGATGCCGCCGGGGTAGGCGTAGAGAAAGGTGGGGCAGCCGCCGACCCGGTAGAGGTTCGAGAGGGCGCCGTCGCTGTCCAGGCCGATCGGGTGGGTCCAGCCGCGCTCGTCGGCGAGGCGCGCGACCTCCTCGCGCGAGTCGCGGACGTTGATGGCGAGGAAGTTGACCCGCTCCTTCTGGAGGCGATAGACCTCCTCGAAGGCGTCCTGCTGGGCCTCGCACTCGCCGCCCCTCGTGAACCAGAAGGAGAGGACCAGCGGGCGGCCGAAGAGGTCGCAGACCCGGATCGCCCCCTCGATCTCGACCGCGCAGGCCGGCGTCCGGCGCTCGTCCTCGGGACAGGGAATCCGCGAAACCTCGCAGTCGTCCTGGGCGATGTTCGCGTCCCCCTCGAGCTCGCTGCGCAGGTCGGGGACCGCGAACTGGGCCAGCGGCAACCCGGCCTCGTCCGCGCTCGCGCCGATCACGCCGCTCTCCTCGGTCTGGAGCGCGTTGATCCCCGCGACCGCGATGATCGCGATGAAGACGAGGCCGACGATCGCCGAATAGATCGCGGCGGGGCGGCGCACCCGCTCTCGCCGCTCCCGGCGGGGGTCGGGCTCCTCGCTCATCGCACCGGCCCGGCGCCTGCGGGCTGCTCCGCTGCGCGCCTGGCCCCCGCGCCGAAGCGCTGGTCCGCCCACACGAGCGTTGCCGGCAGCACCAGCATCACCCCGATCAGCGCCACCGAGAGGTCGGCGACCGTGACCAGCCCGAAGTCGCGGAGCATGCGGATGTCGGTTGCGGCCAGCGCCGCGAAGCCGGCTATCGCCGTCACCCCGGAGGCCAGCACGGCGGTGCCTGTGAGCGCGTAGGTCCGCCGCAGCGCCTCGCCGACCGACAGGCCCTGTCCCCGCTCCCGCTCGAAGCGGGCGGCGAGGATGACGCTGAACTCGGTGGCGATCGCGATCACCAGCGCCCCGAGGGTGGCCGACATCGGGTTCAGCGGCACGTTGATCACGGCGACCACCAGGGCCGACCAGCCCGTCGCCAGGACGATCGGCACCAGCGGCACCAGCGCGCGCCGCGGCGAGCGATAGATCGCGAGCAGCACGAGGGCGACGGCGGCGAGGCCGGCCAGGGGCAGCCAGTAGCGGCTGCGGGAGAGGTCGGCGTTGGCCGCGGCCGCGATCACCGGAAGACCGGCCAGCTCGACGTCCGTTCCGGCGGGCGGGCCGCCGTCAGCGTCGATCTGGTCGCGGATGCCGTCGATCAGCTCCTGCTGCTCGTCGAGCGGCTGCACCCGGATGCCGAAGGCGATGTTGGCGGTGTCGCCGACGTCGCCCGTCTCGGGATCGCGGGTGACGACGGCCTGCGAGAAGTAGGGCGGGATCGAGGCGAGCAGCGCCTCCGCCTGAGCCTGGCTCTCGATCCCGCCGCCCCTCGAGAAGAGGTCGGTCAGGGAGATCGCGGGGCACAGCCTCGCATCCGCGCAGCTCGGGCGCTCGCCCTCGTAGCCGGCGTCCGCGAGCACGCGCTGCTGGAACTCGCCGATCCAGGCGATCAGCTCGGGGTCGGCGAGGTTGTCGGAGCGGACCACGACGTTGACCTCGCCCGAGACCCCGGTCTCGTCCTGGAGCTTGTTGACGTCCTGGAGCGCCGGCAGGCTCGCGGGCGCCAGCTCGCGGATGTCCGAGACCACCTCGGTGCGCGAGCTCGCCACCCAGCCGATCGCCGCGAGCGCCAGCGCCACCGCGAGCACGCGCCCCGGCCGCTCGATCGCCAGTGCGAGGGCCGACTTCCCGGCCCCGCGCAGCCGGCGGCCGGCCTCGCGCCTGCGCCGCCCCAGCTCGGCGCTCTTGGGGCCCCAGTCGCGCTGCCCCGAGGGCTCGCCCCGCCAGGAGGCCAGCGCGAGCGCCGCGAAGCCCGCAGTGGCCGCGACCGCGAACGCCAGCGCGATGCCGGCCACCAGCAGCAGCCCGAACGAGCGCACCATCGGGATCGGCGACAGCGCCAGCGCCGCGAAGCCCGCCGCGGTGGCAAGGCAGGCCGCGCCGATCACGGGCCCACCCGCCGCCGCGGCCGCCGTTGCGGCACGGGCGGGGGCCATCCCCTGGGCCCTGCCCTCGTTGAAGCGGGCCTGAAACTGGATGGCGTAGTCGACGGCGAGCCCGATCAGCACGGGCAGCACCGCGACGGAGGCCATCGTCAGCGATCCGCCCAGCAGGGCCAGCAGCCCGAAGGTGAGGGCCGCGGCGGCCAGCGCCACGCCGAGCGGCAGCAGCCGCAGGGGAGGCGTGAAGACCACGGCCAGGGTGATGGCCATGAGCGCGATCGCGACGGCGAGCAGCACCAGCAGCTCGGAGCGCAGCGCCTCGGAGAGCCCGTCCACGACCGCCGGCACCCCGCTGACTACGTAGTCACCGCCCCCCGCGAGGGCGAAGCGCTCGTCGGCGGTCGCCCTCCGGAAAAGCTCGATCGCCTCGCCGCGCTCGGCGTCGCTGAGGTCTGGGCGCAGCCGGACCGAGACCAGGGCCGAGTCGGTGCTGGGGAAGAGGTAGGCGAAGCGCTCCTTCGGCGTTCCCACCGGCTCGCGCGGGTCGAAGACGACGCGGTTGATGAACATCGGGTCGTCCAGGCGCGGCGGCCTGGTGATCCCGTACTTGAGGCCCAGCCGCACCAGGTCGTTCTGGAAGGCTCCCAGCACGGCCTGGCTAGCCTGCTCGGCGGCCTGCTGCTGCTCCTCGGGCGAGGCGCCCTCGGCCGCGGCCCGCCGGCGGGCCTCGCGGGCCGCTTGCTCGGCGGCCTGCTGGGTGGCGCCGATCTGGCCCTGCAGAACCTGCTGGATCTGCGCCACCGACTGGTAGAGGAAGGTGGCCGGCCCGTAGACGACCCGGCTGGGCGCCAGCTCGGCGATCTCGTCGCAGACCTCGGGCAGGGGCGCGCCCTGGCGGCGCGGCAGGGTCCGGGCCAGCTCGGTGCCGCCGGCGAGGCAGGTCTCGAGCTCGAACAGGGCCTGCAGGTCCTGGGTCAGGGTCAGCTGTCGCAGGTCCTCGCGCACCAGCACCACGGCGGCCTCGTCCCCGAAGTTCTCGCGGAAGCGCTCGGTGGCCCCGAACTCGGCGGAGTCCTCGTCCACCAGGGTCTCCGTCCCGGCGTCGGTGTCGAGCGTAAACGCCCCGATCGCCCCGGCCACGGCCAGCACCAGCACGCTCGCCAGCGTCGCCCGCGGCCAGCGCACGGCGACCCCGGCCACCCGCTCAAACCAACCGCTCATCAGGGGGCCGAGATTAGATTGCGACTCTCAACGAGGCGACAGGACCGGGGGTCCCGCCGCCCTAGTCCATCGCCAGGGGACCGCGTACGTCCGCGTTGAGGAACTGGTAGACAAACTCGTTCTTCGAGTTGAAGAGCTCGTCCGAGGGGCCGCTCTCGACGATCCGGCCCTTCCACAGCACGGCGATGAAGTCGGCGATGCGCCGCGCGGTGCCGAGATCGTGGCTGATCACCAGGTAGCAGCCGCCGTTCTCGTCGTGGACCTCCCGGATCAGCTCACAGAGGAGCGCGGTCCGGACCGGGTCGAGGCCCGAGTCGGGCTCGTCGAACATGACGATCGCCGGGTCCAGCACCAGCGCGCGGGCGAAGCCGGCGCGCTTGCGCATGCCGCCCGAGAGCTCGTTCGGCATCTTGTACATCGCCTCCGCCAGGCCGACCTCGCGCAGGCGCCGGTTGACGATCGACTCGATCTCGTCCTCGCTCTTGTCGGTGTGCTGACGCAGCGGGAAGGCGGTGTTGTCGTAGACGTCCATGGACCCGAACAGGGCGCCGTCCTGGAACAGCAGCCCGAACTTCTTGCGGGTCTCGAACAGCTCGTCGTCGGACATGTCCGGGATCGACTCGCCGTGCACCAGCACGTCGCCCGAGTCCGGGTAGAGCAGGCCGACGATGTGCTTGATCAGCACCGACTTGCCCGTGCCCGAGGGGCCGAGCACCATCGAGATCATGTTGTCGGGCAGCCCCAGGTTGCAGCCGTTGAGGATGCGAGTGCGGCCGAACTGCTTGACGAGGTCGATGATCTCGATCGCGTCCTCGCCGCCGTGGTCCCGCTTCTCACCCGTATGCCACTTGTAGGGGTGCGGGTCTTCGGCGTCGACGCCGGGAATCGTGTAGTCGCGCGAGCCGAAATCCTCGTCGCCCTGGCCCATGCCCTGCGACTCGAGCGGGTCGCTCGCGGCGCGCTTCGGCATGCCGCGCTTGTGCGTCGCTCGGAGCGGCTGGCCGCGGCGGAGCGTCTACGCGGCGGCCTGGTCGCGCTGTCGCGGTCAGCTGCTTCGAGCTGCTGTCGCTCGAGGCGGTCTTGCGCGTATTCGTCTTCTTTCTCTCTGCCAAGGCTCTCAGTCCTCCTTGCGGACGGCGCGGACGCTCAGCCGCCTATCGGTGCCCTCGGGTTCGCACCCCAGAACACGAGCGTTCCCATCATTCCGATCAGATGCACGAGCACGATGTTGAGCACCATCGACTTCGCGGTCGCGGTGCCCACCCCGACCGGGCCGCCGGAGGCGGTGTAGCCGTAGTAGCAGCCGACGAGCACGATGGCCGTGGCCATCGTCATGCCCTTGATCAGGCTGAATAAGAGGTCGGGTGGGTTCTGGAACATCCAGAAGATCAGGAAGTAGCCGCCCGAGGAGACGTCACCGATCTGCTCGACGACCGCGAGCCAGCTGGCGAAGAAGCCGATGCCGACGGCGGCCAGGTACATGAAGGGGAAGGCGATCCAGGCGGCGAGCAGGCGCGTCGCGGCGAGGAAAGTCACCGGCGGCACGCCCATCACCTCGAGCGCGTCGATCTCGTCGGAGATCCGCATCGCGCCGAGCTCGGCGACGATTCCGGTGCCGACCTTGGCGGCGAGCATGTAGCCGAAGGCGTAGGGGATCACCTCGCGCAGGTCGCACCAGGCGGCGAACACGCCGGCGTAGGCCGGGGCGCCGACCGAGCGGTTGAAGTAGGCGCCCTCGATGCCGCACTGCAGCCCGAGGATGAAGACCAGGCCCCAGATCACGATCGTGGAGCCGAGGATCAGGATGCCGGTCTGGCGCAGAGCCTCGCCGAAGAACTGGAAGACGCGGCCCGTGAAGACCAGGCCCATGACCCGCGTCGAGAACCCGAAGATCTCGCCGATCGAGTTGAGCCAGTTCTTCGGGACCGCCGTCCAGCTACCGCCCATCAGGCGAACTCTCGTCACTTGATGACCTGCAGTTCGGGATGGGTCGCGAGCAGGGTCTGCGTGAAGACGTAGTTGAACGCGAACACGCCCATGAAGGCGATCACGACCGCCTCGTTCACCGCTCTGCCCACGCCCTCGGCGCCTCCGGACGCAGTCATCCCCTTGTAGGAGCAGACGATCGCGATGATCGCCCCGAACAAGGTGGTTTTCAGGACCGACCCCCAGAGGTCCGTTACCGACGCGTTGCTGAAGAGAGTGGAGAAGAAGCCTCCGAGCGGCTCGTTGTAGAGCAGCTCCGCGCCGATGCCGCCGACGATGCCGAAGATCAGCGCGTAGATGTCCATCAGGCCGGTGATCAGCATCAGGGCCAGGAAGCGCGGCACGACGAGGTTCTTGATCGGGATCGACGCCCAGCACCTGCAGGGCGTCGAGCTCCTCGCGGATCTTCCGGGCGCCCAGGTCGGCGGTGATCGCGGTGCCGGCGACGCCGGCCACCACGACCGCCGTCACGAAGGGGGCGAACTCGCGGATCGAGGCGAGCACGAAGAAGCCGCCGAGGCGGTCGAGCGCCCCGAACAGGGAGAGGAAGTTGGCCGCCTGCAGGCCCGGCGCGCCGAAGCCGAACGCGAGCGTGGAGATCATCATCGGGAACCAGCAGAGCTGCAGCGCGAACAGGAACTGGCCGATGAACTCGCCGCCGTAGGGGTAGGGCGGCCGGATCGCGGAGACGATCGTCTTCGCGGTCAGGATCATCATGTCCCCGACCTGCTCGAACAGTGACTTCGCAGGTAGGAACGCTCTGTCGGCTACGGATCGAACCAACGATCTCTCCTCGCGACAGAGTATGGGATAGCCCCGCTGTCCGCCACCCACAACCGCGCCCAGAGCCGGGATTAACCGGGGCTTAGCGATATAGGGTTGCGGTATGTTGCCCGCGCTGTTGGAGGAGAGCGGCACCGACATCCCGTCTCCTGCGGATGCGCGATCGCCTTGGGGTAGGCCTGGCACTCGCTCTCTGCGCCGCGGGCCTGGCGGCCTGCGGCGGCGGCGAGCGGCAGGACGAGAACGAGCCCGAGGGCGAGTTCCCGGTCGAGATCACGGCCGCGGAGTTCCCGGCCAAGCAGGGCCTGGCGCAGACCGAGGAGCTGCTGCTCTCGGTCCAGAACACGGGCGACGAGGCGGTCCCCAACCTGGCGATCACGATTTTCACGGTCGCCAACGAGGACGACGCCCCCGCGGCCGAAGCGGACTCGGCCGAGACCGACGCGGCCAGCGAGGAGGACCTGGCCGAGGAGGTCGAGGAGCAGCTCCAGCAGGAGCTACAGGCCGCGGCCGAGGAGGAGGAAGCCGAAGGCGAGGAGCTCGCGACCGAGACGACCGTGGACCCCGACGAGCAGGAGCGAAGCGTCGCCGAGGGGCCCTTTTCGGTGCTCTCCGACCAGCCCGGGCTGGCGATTCCCTCGCGCCCGGTCTGGATCCTCGAGCAGGGCTTCCCGCGCGAGGCGGGGACCGAGCCCGGCCCCGGGCCCCCAGGCGAGATCGCGCAGGCGAGTGGCGCCATCGCCGTGCAGACCAACACCTTCGCGTTCGGCCCGATCCCGGCGGACGAGTCGATCGACATCGTCTGGCGGGTCACCCCGGTCCAGGCGGGCACCTACACGGTCCACTACCGGGTCGCCGCGGGCCTTCAGGGCAAGGCGGTGGCCGTGACCGAGGACGGCAGCGAGGTCGAGGGCGAGTTCATCGTCCAGATCACCGACGCGCCGCCCCAGACGAGGGTCAACGACGCCGGCGAGGTCGTTCCGATCAAGCCCGGCGATATCGTGGGCCAGGCGGGCAGCGACCAGCAGAAGTCCGAGCTGGGCGGGACCGAGACCAACCCCTAGGACTCGGAATGCGCCGAGCGCCTTAGGCGGGGCTGAGGACCGCTGTCCTACAGTTGGGTAGGTGAGCGGGACGAGAGGGATGACGGCGATGGCGGCGATCGCCACGAGCCTGATGCTCGTCGCCTGCGGCGGTGACGACGGGGCCGGCGGGTCGACCGAGGCGGCCGACCCGGCGACGCCGGCGGGGGATCCGGCGAAAGCAGGTGGCGGCGACGGCGGCGTGCGCCTGCAGAAGGTCGGGGACTTCGACCAGCCCGTATACGTGACCCAGCCCCGGGGCTCCGAGGACCTCTATGTCGTCGAGAAGCCAGGGCGGATCCGCCTCGTGCGCGACGGCGAGGCGGTCGAGCAGCCGGTCCTGGACATCAGCGACGCCGTCTCGGACAGCGGCGAGCAGGGCTTCCTCTCGGTCGCGTTCGCCCCGGACTTCGCGGCCTCGCGGCTGCTCTACGCCTACTACACCGACTCCGAGCAGGACCAGCGCGTGGCCGAGTTCGAGATGAACGAGGACGGGACGCAGATCGACCCCGCCAGCGAGCGCGAGGTGCTGCGCATGGACGACTTCGCCTCCAACCACAACGGCGGCCTGCTCGTGTTCGGTCCCGACGACCTCCTCTACATCGGTACCGGGGACGGCGGCATCGGCGACGACGTTCGGCGCACGGCCCAGGACATGGGCTCGCCGCTCGGCAAGCTGCTGCGCATCGACCCCGTCCGGAGCGGCGGCCGCCCGTACTCGATCCCGGCGGACAACCCGTTCGCGAACACGGAGGGGGCCCTGCCGGAGATCTACTCCTACGGCCTCCGCAATCCCTGGCGCTACAGCTTCGACCGCGAGACCGAAGCGCTCGCGATCGGCGACGTGGGCCAGAACTCGCTCGAGGAGATCGACTACGTCGGCCCCGGGGGCGGGCGCGGCGCCAACTTCGGCTGGTCGGCGTTCGAGGGCGACGAGCGCTTCAACGAGGACCAGGAGGCGGACGGCCACGTGCCGCCCGTGCTCACCTACGGCCGAGACGAAGGCTGCTCGGTGACCGGCGGCTACGTCGTCCGCGACCCCGAGCTGCCCTCGCTTCAGGCCCGCTACCTCTACGGCGATTTCTGCGCCGGCGTCCTGCGCAGCTTCATCCCCGCCGGGGGCGAGGCGCGCGATGACCGGGCCCTGGGGCCGGAGGTGCCGCAGCTGAGCTCCTTCGGCGAGGACAACGCCGGCCGCATCTACGCAACTTCGCTCGACGGACCCGTGTTTCGGCTGGTGCCGTGAGAGCACGATTCCCGGATAGGGCCGCGCGCGCCGCGCTGGCGGGCTCGCTGTGCGCCGTGGCCGCCCTGGCCGGCGCCGCCCCCGCCGCGGCCGCGCCGCCGGTCGGCGACGGTGACGGCGGCTTCGCGCTGACGCAGCTCGCCGAGTTCAACCGGCCGATCCACGCCGAGAACGCTCCGGGAACCAAGGGCGTGCTGTACGTGGTCGAGTCCGAGGGCGTGATCCGCGTGCTGGGCGGGACGACGGTCCGGCCGCAGCCGTTCCTGGACATCAGCGACCTCGTCCGCTGCTGCGGCGAGGAGGGCCTGTTCTCGGTCGCCTTCCACCCGGGGTACAAGAAGAACCGCCTCTTCTACGTCTACTTCACCGACATCAACGGCGACCAGGTGGTGATGGAGTTCAGGCGGGCCAAGAAGAAGAAGCGCAAGTTCGTCGCCGTGCGATCGAGCGGCCGCCAGGTCCTGCGCATCCCCCACCCGGTCAACGGCAACCACAACGGCGGCACGATCGCGTTCGGGCCCGACGGCTACCTCTACATCGCGCCCGGCGACGGCGGCGCCGGCGGGGACCCGCCCAATAACGCGCAGAACACCGGCAGCCTGCTGGGCAAGCTGCTCCGGATCGACCCGCGCAAGAGCTGCAGCAAACAGCTCAAGGCGAAGGGCTCGAAGCGGAAGAAGGGGAGGCGTCCCCGCTGCAAGCGCTTTGATCTCTCACACACGAGCCCCTCCAGCAACCCCTTCTCCGGCGCGACGCCGGGCCTCGACGAGATCTACGCGATCGGCCTCCGTAATCCCTTCCGCTTCACATTCGACTCGGTCAGCGGCGCGATCTCGATCGGCGACGTCGGCCAGGGCTGCCGCGAGGAGATCGACTACCGGAACAACGGCGCGGCGCTGGGCGTCAACTTCGGCTGGTCGGGCCACGAGGGCACCCGGATCCACAACGCCGCCCGCGTCGCGCCGGGCGCGGTCTTCCCGATCTACGAGTACGACAACGCCAACGCCGTGGCCGGGTGTCCGCCGCTCGGCAGCGCCTTTGACGGCGTCTCGGTGATCGCCGGCTTCGTCGTCCGCGACGAGCGGCTCACACACCAGTACGGGCGGCTGCTCTACTCCGACGCCGGCAACCCCCAGATCCGCAGCCTGATCCCCGCCCAGGGCGGGGCGGCCGACGAGCAGGCGACGGGCATCACCTCTCCCGGGTCGGTGTTCTCGTTCGCCGAGGGCTTCCAGCGGCAGCTGTTCGTGATCTCGGGCGACGGGCCGGTCTACCGGCTGGACCCGGCATGAGGCCGAGGTTGCTGGCGCTGGCGCTCGCCGCGTCCGGGTTGGCGCTCGCCTCCCCGCCCGCGCTCGCCGCCGGCAGCGGCAGGGGCGGGGTCGGCCTGAAGCAGGTCGGCCGCTTCCAGCAGCCGACCTACGTCGCCGCCGCCCCCGGCGAGAAGGGCGTGTTCGTGGTCGAGCAGCCCGGTCGGATCGAGGTCCTCCGCAAGGGCAAGCGAAAGACCTTCCTGGACATCCGCAGCGAGGTGCTGCCGGGCGGCGAGCAGGGGCTGCTCTCTGTCGCGTTCGCCCCCGACTACCAGCAGAGCGGCTTCCTCTACGTCTACTACGTGACCAACTCGGGCGACCTCGCGATCGAGGAGTACAAGCGGGCCTCGACCTCGCGGGCGGACCGCGGCAGCGCCCGGCGGCTGCTGACGGTCAACCATCCCGGCCAGCCCAACCACAACGGCGGCCAGCTTCAGTTCGGCCCCGACGGCTTCCTGTACATCGGAACGGGGGACGGAGGAGGTGGCGGCGACCCCGACAACTCGGCGCAGGACACCGGCAGCCTGCTGGGCAAGATCCTGCGCGTCGACCCGCGGCCCAGCGGCGGCCAGCCCTACGGCTCGCCCGGCTCGAACCCGTTCGTCGGCGACCCCGGCCGAGACGAGATCTACGCCCTGGGCCTGCGCAATCCCTTCCGCTTCAGCTTCGACCGCGTCTCGGCCAAGAGCCCGCACATCATCATCGGCGACGTCGGCCAAGACCGCTTCGAGGAGATCGACTACGAGACGGTCGCAGGCGCCCGGGGCGCGAACTTCGGCTGGAACGACTTCGAGGGCAACGCCCCCTTCGACGGCGCCTCGCCGCCGGCTCCCTCGCGCCACGACCGGCCAATCAAGGTCTACAGCCTCGGCGGCGCCGCCTGCGCCCTGATCGGCGGCTATGTCTCCGGCTCGAACAAGCTCAGCAGCATCAAGGGCCGCTACATCTACGGGGACTTCTGCATCGGCAAGCTGCGCAGCCTGGTGCCTGGCCTGGGCGGCGCGAAGAAGGACCGGGCGCTCGGCGCCCGCGTCCCGATGCTGAGCTCGTTCGGCCAGGGACCGGGCGGATCGCTGTACGCCACCTCGCTCAACGGGCCGGTCTTCAAGCTGGTCGGCAAGAAGAAGTAGAACCAGTGCCCCGTCCGTAAACATTCGGCCGAAAATGACTTGCCCAGATCACCGCCATGCGGCGTCCTCGGTCGCCCGAATAGCGCCGCTATTCGGGCTCCCTGCGTCCTTGCCTGGCGGCGCCTGGTCTGCGTCATTTCCTGACCAACGTTCCCGGACGGGGCACTAGCGATCCTCACACGTCGCCAAATCGAAACCGCGATCGCCGGGACGCTGGCCGCGGTGACCGCCGTGGTCGGGATCGCCAGCCGCGACGACCAGCGTCTCGGGCCGAAGTTCCTGACGCTGGAGAAGATCGGGCGGTTCACCGAGCCGGTCTACGTGGACCAGCCGCCGGGCGGCGACGAGCTCTACGTCGTCGAGAGGCCCGGGCGCGTGGTCGTGGTGAACAGGGACGGCGAGCGGCGGAGGCAGCCGTTCCTGGACCTGCGGCGAACCGTCAAGGACGACGGCAAGGGCGGCGAGCAGGGCCTGCTCTCGATCGCCTTCGCCCCCGACTATCCCGAGAGCGGCCTCTCATACGTCGCCTACACGGACCGCCGGGACGCCCTGCGTGTCGTCGAGTTCAAGCGCAAGCCGGGCGACCGCCTCCGGGCCGACCAGAAGAGCGCCCGGCTGGTGCTGCGAATCCCGCAGCCCACGACCAAGCACCACGGCGGCTCGCTCGTGTTCGGCCCGGACGACCACCTCTACGTCGGCGCGGGCGACGGGGGGCCCTCCGGCGACCCCGGAGACAACGCGCAGGACAAGAAGCTGCTGCTGGGCAAGCTGCTGCGGATCGACCCGGCGAAGACGAGGCGCAAGCCGTACTCGGTGCCGAAGGACAACCCCTTCGTCGGCAAGCCGGGGCGCGACGAGATCTACTCATACGGATTGCGGAACCCCTGGCGCTTCAGCTTCGACCGCGTCACCGGCAACCTCACGATCGGCGACGTCGGCAACGACCGCTACGAGGAGATCGACATCATCCCCGCGCTGAAGGCCCGCGGCGCGAACTTCGGCTGGCCGGGCTTCGAGGGCAATTACGAGCTGAAGCCGGGCCTGATCCCGCGCGCGAGGACGGTGCGGCCGGTGTTGGCATACCCGCACGACCCGGGCTGCGCCGTCACGGGCGGCTTCGTCCTCCGCGATCCGCGCATGTCGCGGATCGCCGGCCGCGAGATCGTCGGCCGCTACTTCTTCGGCGACTTCTGCACGGGCCGGATGTTCGCCTTTCGCAACACGCCCACGGGCCGTGGCAAGGAACGGAGCTTTCGCTTCAGGCTCCCCTCTTTGAGCTCCTTCGGCGAGGACCGCGCCGGGCGCATCTACCTGGTCCAGCAGGTAGGGCCGCCCCAAAATGGGAAGGCCACGCCCGGCGCGGTCTACCGCCTCGATCCCGCCCGCAAGCGGGACCGCGACTAGCGCCTGTCCAGCGCAGCCTCGTCTTCGCCGAAGACGACGATCCCGTGCACCACGTAGATGCAGAGCACGAAGATGCCGAGCGACCACCAGGGGTGGTCGCCGCCGATCGAGAGCAGCGCCGTGATCGCACCGAGGCTGCCGCCGATGATCCCGATCACGCGGCCGTAGGCATTGCCGGCCAGCAGCGAGAAACCGCCGGTGAGCTGGATCACCCCGATGATGATCAACACCCAGCCGAGAGTGTTCAGGTTTGTGAGGATATAACGCGTGTCGTTGACGAAGATGTTGGCGTCGTCGAGCGCCCCAAAGCCGTAAATGATGTTCAGCGTGCCCGCGATCAGCAGCAACACCGCCGCGAACACAACTCGTCCAGCACCCCTCATCAGGACTCCTTTCGGTTGATGGCGCCCCGCCGCGGACCGTAGCCTGGCCCGCGGCGGAACGCCGGAGCCCTACGCGGGGATCTCCTCCTCCTCGTGGCTCTGCAGCACGGTCTCGCCCTCCTCGCCGGTGCGGATGCGAATCGCCTCCTCCACCGGCAGGACGAAGATCTTGCCGTCGCCGACATCGCCCGTGCGGGCGTGCCTGAGGATCGTCTCGACGACGACCCCCTTGTCCTTGTCGTCGACGACCACCTCGATCTTCATCTTCGGCCGGACGTTGACCGTCAGGGTCGAGCCGCGATAGTGCTCCACCACGCCCTTCTGGCGGCCGGAGCCCTTGACCTCGCTGATCGACAGGGACGGAAATCCCTTGTCGAGCAGCTCGGCCCGAATCGGCTCGAACGCCTCGTGGCGGATGAATGCTTCGATCTTCTTCATCTGCTCAACCCCTTCCTATGCCTTGCTGGGCGCCGGTTTGACCGCGGTCGCGGCCGACGCTGCAGCGCTAGGGGACGTGGACGCCCCGGGGAACTCACCCTGTGGGATGAACTGCTCCGGGTATCCGTACATGCCGTGCTCGGCGATGTCCAGGCCCGCTTCCTCCTCGGCCTCCGTGACCCTGAGTCCGTAGACCTTCTTGATCACGTAGAACGTGGCGAAGCTGGCCGCGAACACGAACGCGAACGCGACCGTGACGCCGAGTGCCTGTGCCCCGAGCTGCTCGAACGCCTCGAGGTTGAATCCCGCGCCCGGTACCTCGTTCGCTCCCTTGCCCAGCAGACCGCTGGCGTAGAGGAAGCCTCCGAGGAAGTCACCGTCACTGTTGGTGACGCCGAACGCGTTGTAGCTCGGCGAGCCGCGGTGCGGTGAAGATCCCGCACGACAGCGTGCCCCAGATGCCGGCCAAGCCGTGCGCCGACAGGGCGCCGACCGGGATCGTCGATCAGCTTGTCGATCGCCGGAATCGCCGAGCACGACGAGGACGCCGGCCACCGCACCGATGAAGGGTGCGGCCCACGCCTCGACGTAGCCGGACGGAGCCGTGATCGCGACCAGGGCCGCGATGGCGCCGTTGCCGACCATGCCGATGTCCAGGGTCTTCTGGGTGATACGGCTGGTGATCGCCGCGGTGACCACGCCGGCCGCGCAGGCGAGCTGCGTGACCAGGGCGACCTCTGCGAAACGGCCGTCCAGCGCGCCGAGCGTAGAGCCCGGGTTGAACCCGAACCAACCCAGCCACAGGATCAGCACGCCGAGCCCGAACATGGGCATGTTGTGCCCCGGTATCGGCCTTGGCTTCCCGTCGCCTCCGTACTTGCCCTTGCGGGCGCCCAGCAGCAGGAGCACGGCGAGGCCGCCGGTCGCACCGATCAGGTGGACCGCCGTCGAGCCGGCGAAGTCCTGCATGCCGATGTTCGCCTGCAGCCAGCCCCCGCCGAACACCCAATGGGCGCCGATCGGGTAGATGATCGCCGCGAACATGATCGCGTAGATGACGTAGACGCCGAACTTGATGCGCTCGAGCGTCGTGCCCCAGACGATCGCCAGCGAGACCGCGCAGAACGCGAACTGGAACAACCACTTCGCCTCCACGGTCACGTCGGAGAACCCCATCACGGGGAACGCCGTCGCCGGATCACCGAAGTCCTGTAGGAAGAACCCGGTGTCCCCGATCAGCGGGTTCCCGCCGGCGGTGTCACCGCCGAACGCGAACGCGAATCCCACGGCCCAGAAGGCCAATGCCGCGATCGAGAAGTTGATCAGGAGCTTCGGGACCAGGGTCCCGGCGTTCTTGCCGCGCGAGAACCCCACCTCGAGCAGCAGGAAGCCGGCCTGCATGAAGATCACCAGGAAGGCCGCGACCATCACCCAGAGGGTGTTGATTGCGGCACCCTCGATCAGCACGCCGGAGGCCCCGTCGATCGTGTCCGCCAGGGCGAGCTGAGGGGCGGCCAGCGATGCCAGCATCCCAACAGGCACTGCCCAGAGCAGCTTTCGTCTCATTCTTGATGTCCCTCCTTGCCCGCCTCGGCATCCACCGGGGCGGTCGCGTATTACGGAACGCGGCCACCGTAGGCGCCTTGACGCCGCATTCCCTTGTACGCGTGTCGGAAGATCGCCGTGCGGCTCCTTACCGCTGTCGAAAACCCCTGCAAACGGGGGCGTGGCCGGGCGCAGGGTTTCCCAGCGTCCCGACAGGTGACTGGCTGGGCAGCCAGGATCGCTAGAGTGCGGGCTCCAGCCACGAACGAAGGACGACGGATGGCGATTCGGACGGAGCACGGGAGCCCGCACAGCGGCAACGGGGCCGGTGCGGAGACCTTCGAGGTGCGGAGGCCCGCCGACGGATCGGTCCTGACGACCCTGCCCGTGGACGGGCCGGCCCGCGTCTCCGAGGTCGTGGCGCGCGTGCGCGCCAACCAGCCCGAATGGGAGCGCCTCGGCAACCGCGGCCGCGCCCGCTGGCTCTACAAGCTGCGCGACTGGCTGCTGGACCACCAGGACGAGATCGCCGACACGATGCAGGCCGAGACCGGCAAGGTGCGCGGCGATTCAGGCGGCGAGACCATCTATCTGGCCGACCTCATCAACTTCTACGGCAAGAAGGCGGAGAAGTTCATCGGTGAGGAGAGCGTGCCCGCCCACTCGCCGCTGATGAAGACCAAGAAGCTGCGGGTGCAGTACCGGCCCTATCCGGTCGTCGGTGTGATCAGCCCCTGGAACTTCCCGCTGATCCTGTCGCTGGGCGACGCCCTCCCCGCGCTGCAGGCCGGCGCCGCCGTCGTCATCAAGCCCTCCGAGGTCACCCCGCTGGGCATCGGCGAGATCGTCGAGGCCTGGAAGCGCGACATCGGCGGCCCCGACGTGCTCGACGTGGTCAACGGCGCGGGCGAGACCGGCTCGGCGCTGGTGGACGAGGTCGACTTCGTCCAGTTCACTGGCTCCGACCGCACCGCCAAGAAGGTGCTCGCGCGGGCGGCCGAGACTCTGACCCCCGTCAGCGCCGAGCTGGGCGGCAAGGACCCGATGATCGTGCTGAGGAGCGCGGATGTGGAGAAGGCCGCCAACGCGGCCACCTGGGGCTCATTCCAGAACGCCGGGCAGGTCTGCATGTCGGTCGAGCGGCTCTACGTGGAGGAGCCGGTCTACGACGAGTTCGTGCGCCGGTTCACCGACGAGGTGAAGTCCCTGAAGCAGGGGATGGATGGCCGTGAGTACGGCCAGGACGTGGGCGCGATGACATTCCCGCCCCAGACCGAGGTCGTCAAGGACCACGTCGCCGACGCCCGCGCGAGCGGCGCGACGATCCTCACCGGAGGCGAGCCTCTCGACCAGGAGGGCGACTGGTACCCCCCGACGGTGATCACCGACGTGGACCACTCGATGAAGGTGATGGTCGACGAGACCTTCGGCCCAGTGGTCGGGGTGATGAAGGTGCGCGACGCCGACGAGGCCGTGCGCCTGGCCAACGACACCCGCTACGGGCTCTCGGGCTACGTCTTCGGAAAGACCTCCGAGGCCGAGGCGGTAGCCCGCCGGCTCGAGGTCGGGGCCGCGGTCGTCAACGACGTGCTGGTGAACTTCCTCGCCTCCGACGTTCCGATGGGCGGCTGGAAGGACTCGGGCATCGGCTTCCGCCACGGCGAGTACGGGATCAAGAAGTTCGTGCGGCCCGAGTCGCTGGTGATCACGCGCCTGGGGCAGAAGCGCGAGGCCCTCTATTTCCCCTACACCGAGAAGCGCCGCAAGCAGCTCCGCAAGATCGCGACGTTCTTCAACGCGAGGGGCTTGCGCCGCAGGCTAGGCCGCGGCCGCGGCGACTAGCCGCGGGGGCCCAGGGGACATTCCCCCGGACCCTGCCGGACGTCAGGCGTGGGCGGAGGCGAGCTCGCGATCGAGCCGCGCGGCCTGCTGCTCGAACCACTCCGCGACGACGCGCAGCCAGGCGACCTCGGCCCGCGTGCGCACGCGCACGTACTCGGCGTGGTCGCTCCCCGCGAGTTGCAGGGCCTCGCCCACCGTCAAGCCCGAGCCGTCGTGGCCGTCCTCGCCTATGAGCGTCCAGTCCGAGCGGCCACCCGGACCGGCCTCGTCCTCGAGCGCCAGCCTGGAGCCGTCGCTCAGCAGCAGCGCCTTGGGCTCGCGGCCCCCGAGTTGGACACCCCGCGGTTCCTCAGTCATATCGTCCCTCCTCAATCGCTCTGTGCTTGTCAGAGCGGAGAAATGCTAGCGAGAACTCACGAAACGCTCAAAAACCGCCAACGGTCTGTGCGCTAAATTTGTCTCTGTTCCATCCAGAGCGGCTGAGGGGCCCGGCCCACTGACGCCGCAGCAACCGGCCAAGATCCCAGGATCAAGGTGAGGTGCTACCGCCGGGGTCGATGGAGGTGAGCAAGAGGCAGCATGAGCGGCGAACGTGACTTCATAGCGGCTACCAGTGAGCAGCGTGATCGTGTTCGACGGCGGCATGGGCGCGACCCTGGAGCAGTTCGAGCTGACGTCCGAAGACTACGGCGGGCTCGAGGGCAAATGCCACGAGGCGCTGGTGCTGAACCGCCCCGACGTGATCGAGGGCGTCCACGCCTCCATGCTCGACGCCGGTGCCGAGGTGGTCGAGACCGACACCTTCCAGGGCTCCCGGATCAAGCTCGACGAGTGGGGCCTGGGCGAGCACACGCTCGAGATAAACACAAAGGCGGCGGAGATCGCGCGCAAGGCCGCGGGCGACGACCGCTTTGTCGCGGGCTCCATCGGCCCAACCGGCTTCCTGCCCGCCAGCGACGATCCGACCCTGGGTGACATCAGCTTCGGCAAGCTGGTCGAGACCTTCGCCGAGCAGGCCCGGGGGCTGATCGCGGGCGGCGCCGACCTGATCATCATCGAGACCGCCCAGGACATCCTGGAGGTCAAGGCAGCCGTCTTCGGGGCCCGCGAGGCGTTCAAGGAGGCGGGGAAGACCCTGCCGATCCAGACCAGCGTCTCCCTCCTGCCGCAGGGAGGAAAGATGCTGCTGGGCACCGACATCCAGGCCGTGCTGACGACACTGCACGCGCTGGACGTCGACGTGATCGGCCTCAACTGCTCGACCGGGCCCGAGGACATGCGCGACGCGATCCGCTTCCTCGGCGAGACCTCTCCCCTGCCCGTGCACTGCATCCCCAACGCGGGGCTGCCGCTGCAGGGGCCGGACGGCGAGACGATCTTCCCCGAGGAACCCGGGCCGCTGGCCGCAACGCTGGGCGAATTCGTCGAGCGCCACGGCGTCGGCATCGTCGGCGGCTGCTGCGGCACGACGCCCGACCACATCCGCGCGATCCGCGAGCGCGTCGAGGGTCGCGTGCCCGAGCAGCGCCCCGAGCCCCGCCCGCCCGAGGTCAGCTCGATGATGACCTCCACCCCGCTGGTGCAGGAGCCGCGCCCGACCCTGGTCGGCGAGCGCGTCAATTCGCAGGGCTCGCGCAAGGCGAAGGAACTGCTGCTCGCCGATGACTACGACGGCATCATCCAGGTCGCCGAGGACCAGGTGACGGGCGGCGCCCACGTGCTCGACCTCTGCGTGGCGCTGACCGAGCGCCAGGACGAGGACGAGCAGATGAGCGCCGTCGCCGAGCGCGTCAGCCTGACCCAGCCCGCGCCGATCCAGGTGGACTCCACCGAGCCCGAGGTGATCGAGGCCGCCCTCGAGCACATCCCCGGCAGGGCGATCGTGAACTCGGTCAACCTCGAGGCGGGCCGCGACAAGCTCGACCGGGTCGCGCCGCTCGCCAAGGCCCACGGCGCGGCCCTGATCGCGCTCACGATCGACGAGGAGGGGATGGCCAAGACCGGCGAGCGCAAGCTCGAGATCGCGAAGCGCATCCACGACATCTGCGTGGACGACCACGGCCTCGACCCCGAGGCCCTGATCTTCGACGCGCTCACCTTCACGCTGACGACGGGGGACGAGGAGTGGCGCCCGTCGGCGGTCGCGACGATCGAGGGGATCAAGCAGATCAAGGCCGAGATCCCGGGCGTCAAGACCTCGCTCGGAGTCTCGAACGTCTCATTCGGCGTCTCGCCCAAGGCCCGCGCCGTCCTCAACTCGGTCTTCCTGCACCACTGCGTCGAGGCCGGCCTGGACCTGGCGATGGTGAACCCGAACCACATCACCCCGTACTTCGAGATCGACGAGGCCGAGCGCGAGCTCACCGACGACCTGGTCTTCAACCGCTCCGACGACGCCTTGGAGAAGTTCATCGCCCACTTCGAGCAGCAGGGCGACGAGGCCGAGGAGCAAAAGGGCGACCCGACCGAGGGCATGGAGCCCGAGGAGGCCCTGCACTGGCAGATCCTGCACCGCAAGAAGGACGGGGTCGAGGACTGGATCGACAAGTCCGTCGAGAAGATCGGCGCTGTTCCCACGCTCAACACCGTCTTGCTTCCGGCCATGAAGGAGGTCGGCGACAAGTTCGGCGCCGGCGAGCTGATCCTGCCGTTCGTGCTGCAGTCGGCCGAGGTGATGAAGCGCGCCGTCGCCCAGCTCGAGAACTACCTCGAGAAGATCGAGGGCCACACGAAGGGCAAGGTCGTGATCGCGACCGTGTTCGGCGACGTGCACGACATCGGCAAGTCGCTGGTCAACACGATCCTCACCAACAACGGCTACACGGTCGTCGACCTGGGCAAGCAGGTCCCGATCGACACGATCATCAGCTCGGCGATCGAGGAGAAGGCCGATGCGATCGGCCTCAGCGCGCTCCTGGTGTCCACCTCGAAGCAGATGCCCGCCTGCGTGCAGGAGCTGCACCAGCGCGGACTGGAGTTCCCGGTGCTGATCGGCGGCGCCGCGATCAACCGCGACTTCGGCCGCCGCATCCTCTATCCGCACGGGCGCGAGGACGACGACGTCTACGAGCCCGGCGTCTTCTACTGCAAGGACGCCTTCCAGGGCCTCGACACGATGGACGAGCTGATCGACTCCGACGCCCGCTCGGCGCTCGTCGAGCGCATGCGCTCCGAGGCCAAGGAGTTCCGCGAGAAGCCGGTCGTGAAGGACGACGCTCCGCCGACCACCGACACCAGCGTGCGCTCGACGGCGCGCACCGACGTCTCCATCCCCGAGCCTCCGTTCTGGGGCGCGCGCGAGATCGACGTCGACCTCGACGACGTCTACCCCTACCTCGACCGCCACGTGCTGTTCAAGCTGCACTGGGGCGGGCGCGGCAAGAAGGGTGAGGAGTGGCGGCAGATCCTGGAGGGCCACGACGGCGACGAGGGCTTCAACCCGAAGCTCGAGCGCATGTGGCGCGAGCAGGACTACCTCAACCCGAGGGCGCGGCTGGGCTACTTCCCCGCCGCGGCCGAAGGAAACGAGATCGTGGTCTTCGACCCCGAGGACCCGTCCAAGGAGATCGAGCGCCTTGTCTTCCCGCGGCAGCCGAAGCACGACCGCATCTGCCTGGCCGACTTCTACAGGCCGATCGGGGAGACCACCCCGGAGGACCGCGACGTGGTCGCGATCCAGGGCGTCACCGTCGGCCCCGAGGTGACCGACCTGATGGCTCGCCTCGAGGCCGACGGCGAGTTCTCCGAGCAGCTGTTCGTGCACGGACTCGGCGTGCAGACGGCCGAGGGCCTGGCCGAGTGGCTCCACGCCGAGGTCCGCGGCGACCTCGGGATCGACCTCGACCAGGGACGCCGCTATTCCTGGGGCTACCCCGCCTGCCCGGAGCAGTCCGAGCACGAAAAGGTCTGGCGCCTGCTCGACCTGGAGCAGATCGGGATGACCCTCAGCGACGGCTACGCGGTCATGCCCGAGCAGTCCACCGTGGCGATCATCGCCCACCATCCCCAGGCCGTCTACTTCGGCATGAAGTCGGGCTTCATCCCCGAGGAGCGGTCCCCCGACGAGCTCATCGCCGGCACCGACCGCGGCGGCGAGCTGCCGCCCGACGAGGACCCCGAGGACGGCTCCGTCGAGGAGGAGGGCGAGAAGCGCTCCGCCGACGAGGTGGCCGCGAGCTGAAGCGTCAGCGCCCGCCGCTAGCTTCAGGTGGGTGGGACAGATCACTGAGCACGAGCTCCGCCTCGGCGGGGTGAAGACGCGGGCGCTCGAGCTGGAGGGCGAGGGCGCGCCGCTGATCCTGCTGCACGGCTTCGCCGACAGCGCCGACACCTGGCGCCTGCTGCTCGACCGCCTGCGTCTTCAGGGACGCGCCGCGGTTGCACTCGACATGCCGGGGTTCGGTCAGGCCGAGCACCTGGACCCCGATCGGCCGGTGCTGGAGCAACTGGACTCCTTCGCGGACGCCGCGATCGAGCGCTGGGCCGCCCAGGACGGCGGCTCGGTCGTGCTCGCGGGGAACTCGCTGGGCGGCACCGCGGCGATGCGAGCCGCCGAGCGCGACGAGGGCGACCGCATCGCCGGGCTGGTCCCGATCGCGCCCGCTGGCCTCGAGACGCCGACCTGGTTCGCGGCGATCCAGGGGGCGCCGCTGGTCAAGGCGATGCTGAGCTCGCCGGTGCCCGTGCCGCAGGCGACGCTGCAGCGCGCGGTCGGCAGCACCTACCGGGTGCTCGCCTTCGCGCGCCCGCGGAGCGCCGACGAGGGCGTCGTCGGTGCGTTCACCAGCCACATGCGCACGCGCGAGGACCTGGCCCGGATGATCGCGACGGGCGGCAGGCTGCTGCCCGAGATCAAGGCGCCGTTCCGGCTCGACAGGGTGCGCTGCCCGGTGCTGGTCGTCTGGGGCGAGCGGGATCGCATGGTGTTCGCGAAGGGCGCCGAGGTGATCGTCGCGGCCCTCCCGGACACCCGGGTCGAGCTGCTGCCCCGCTGCGGGCACTGTCCCCAGATCGAGGAGCCCGACCGCCTGGCGGAGCTGCTGGCCGAGTTCCCGGCCCCGAGCGGCTAGGCCGAGGCGCGGTCGCCCGTGCGCTCGCGCCTCTCCTGGCGCGGCTGCAGGCGGACCGGCGCGGCCGAGAGCGCGCGCAGGCGCATGTCCTTCCAGGTGACGCCTTCGCGTACCAGCGCGGGGGCACCGAGGGCGACGGCCGTCGCGATCTCGACCGCCTGCAGGATGATCCCGTAGGCGAGCGCGTCGGCCTTGCCGACGCCGAAGCCGCCAACCAGGACGCTGATCACGGCAAGCTGGAAGATGCCGATGTTGGAGGGCGTCGCCGGGACGACCGCGGTCACGTTGACCGCGAACAGGACGGCCGCGGCGGCGCCGATCCCGACCTGCGTGTCGAGCCCCAGCGCCGCGAACAGGGCCCAGCAGCTGAGCAGCTGCAGCATCCACGCGCCCAGCTGGGCGACCGTGGCGATCGTGGCTCGGCGAGGCTGCTTGAACACGGTCAGCCCGCTGCGGACCTCCTTCAGGGCGCGGCGGACCGAGGCGGCCATCCGCGCAACTCTGCCCTCGCCATTGACCCGGACCAGCGAGGGTGCGAGCAGCACGGCCACCAGCAGCAGAAGGGGCGCGGTCGACACCAGGAACAGCTTCTCGGTGCTCTGGTGGAAGAGGTCGGTGCTGCTGACGATGATCGCCCCCAGGCCGACGAGGGCGACGATGTTGAGCGCGGTCTGGCTGACGAGCGTCCCGATCAGGACCGCAAAGGTCTCGCGCATGCGCCCGACGCGCCGCGCCAGGACCATCGCCCTCGCTGGCTCCCCGAGGCGGGCCGGAAGCGTCGCTGACATCAGCACTCCGATCATCGTCGCCGAGGTGACGTCGCGGCGGCGCACGGTGCGGCCGGGCAGCGCGGCCCGGACGATCGCCACCCACGAGGCTGCGCGGGCGAACATCGCGGCGACCATCAGCGCGCAGGCGACCAGCACCCAGGTGAGGTCGCTGCCGATCACGCTCTCGGCGACCTTGTCCACTCCGATCCTGCGGGCCGCCAGGTATGTGAGGCCGATGCCGAGGATTCCCGCGATGCCCAGGCCGAGGCGCCGGGCCACGCGGCGGCGGCGGCTGCCCTGCTCCTGGAGCGGGTCCGGACAGGGAATCCGCTTCGCGGGTCGCCTGGGCCCCCCGTCGAACCGGATCAGCCCGGCGCGGCGCGCCGCGGCATTGAGCTCGTCGGCGGGCGCCGTGATCGGCTGGGCGGCGCGCTCGTAGACCTCCGAGACCTCGTCGGCGACCCGAGACCAGGCGTAGCGCTGGGCGCTCTCGCGCCCCGCCTCGCCCATCGCGACGCGGCGCTCGGGCTCGTGCCACAGCGCCAGCAGCTCCTCGCCCAGGGCCTGCGGATCGGCAGGCGGCACCAGCACGCCGTCGACCCCGTTGGTGACCACGTCGCTGTAGCCGGCGATCGCGGACGCGACCGGCGGCGTCCCCGACGCCATCGCCTCGATCAGGACCATTCCGAAGCTCTCGCCCGCCAGAGACGGGGCGACCAGGACGTCGGCCTCGGCGAGCGCGGCCCAGAGCTGCTCGTCGCTGACCTTGCCGCGCACCTCGATGTGTTCCAGCACGTCTGGGTCGGCGATCCCACGCGAGACCTCGTCGGGCTCGGCGCCGATCACGGTCAGCCTGGCGGGGACGAGCTCGACGAGCGCCTGGAACGCCGCCAGCAGCACCGGCAGGCCCTTGCGCTCCTCGGCCCGGCCCACGAACAGCAACCGCATCTCCTCGGAGGGCGTCTTCGGCCCGGTGTGGGCGGCCTCGACGTCGACGCCATTGGGGACGATCGTGTAGTCGCCGCCGAACCACCGCCGGCCCGTCCAGGCGGCGGCCTCCGACACGGCGATGCGGGCGGAAAGCTGGTTGAAGATGCGCCGCGCGCCCAGCAGTGTGGCGATGCGGTTGGGCATCGGGTTGGTCGAGTAGGCGTGGAAGGTGCCGACGACCGGTGCGCCACGGAAGGTCGACGCGTCCCACGAGACCAGGGGCGCAGGCGGCTCGTGCACGTGGACGATGTCGTAGTTGCCGGACTTCAGCTCGCGGCGCATGCGAACGAGCCCGTCCGGGAACGGGACGATGTTCGAGACGGCGCCGTTGGAGCCGATCCCGATCGTGCGGCCGAGCGGGACCAGCCAATCGGGCTGCTCGCGGACCTCCGGAACGGAGCTGTGCAGGCGACGGGTGAGCGCGTCCGGCGGGTCCCATGGCGCGAGCACGCGGACGTGTTCTCCTCGGGCCATGAACTGCTCCGCCAGCGCCTCGACGTGCCTGTTCACACCCCCCTGGAAGTTCCAGGAATAGGGCGAAACGAGCGCAATACGGGACATCTTCGGAGGGTAGCCAATCGTCTGGGTGGACTATGTGCGGTTAACACCCTTTTCCCGCTGGCTCCAGGCATAAGCCGTGCAGCCGAGCAGGCCGATCGTGCCGATCGTGAAGAAGGTCGCGGCGGAGTCGTTCGCCAGCACGCCCAGCACGCAGGCGGCCGCCGCCCCCGCGAATCCCGCCCGCGCCAGCGGCGCCGCGGCCAGCCAGTCCGCGATCCGCCGCCGGTTGACCACGGCCACGACGACCGTGAGCACGCAGAACCAGAACAGCGCCGTCTGCACCCCGCGGGCGAAGCTGCTCGCCCCGAGCCGCAGGCGCCTCTCCACCACGTCGGCGAGCTCGCCCGCACCGCCGGCGTCGATCACCGAGCGGCTCAGGTGCGCGTCGCCGCCCAGCGCCAGGTCGATCGCGAACAGGACCGCCAGCCCAAGCACCGGCGCCGCCACCAGCAGGGCGAGCAGCAGCCAGCGCCCGCGCAGGCGTTCGTAGACGCCCGGAACCGCGAGCGCCGCGACGGCGGCTCCCGCCGGGAACACGATCGCCGCCCCGACGTCCGCACCGAAGCGGCCGGCGGCGAACACCAGGGCCGAGGCACCGCCGACGATCAGGAACGCTGCGACTGCGGCCCTGCGGCTCGGCGGGTGCCCGTGGGCCGCGGCCGACGCGAGGCCTGCGCCGACCCCGACCGGGATCGCCACCGCCAGGATCGCCTCGAGCTCGTTGCCGATCCCGAAGAAGCGGACGCCCAGCCCAGGATTCGGGCCCAGCAGGGATTGGGCGGTCAGAGGACTGCCGGCGATGATGTCGATCGCGTAGGCGCCCAGGGTCACCCCGCACGCGATCGCGAGCGCCTCCCATCCGCGCCGCAGCAACAGGGTGATCGCCGCCAGGGCAGGTGCACCCAACCCGACGATCAGGCGCTCGACCAGAAGCTCGTCGGGGCGAACCGCGGCGCCCACCAGCAGCAGCGCGGGCAGGTAGACGACCGAGAGGCCGAAGAGCGCGAACGCGGTGCGGCCCAGCCGTCCCCGGCTGAGTGCGGTCGCCAGGGCGGCCAGCAGCAGCCAGGCGATCGTGTTGCGCAGCGCCACCGCCCCACGCCGCTTGGACACGACTCGCATGCGGTCGGCTCTGTCCTGCACGGCGGCGGCGTCGCGGTCCCCCTCGCTGCGGATCGCGCTCCCGCTCATCTCCTCGGGAACCTCGAGCCCGTAGCGCTCCAGGATCGTCGGCGCCAGGTCGGTGGCCAACACGAACCCCGAGGTGCGGGTCGTGTCCGAGGTCAGGTTGCCGTCGAAGCCTTCGCCGGCGACCCCGATCGCCAGCACCTCGCGCTCGGCGGCCGGGGCGCGCTCGAAGGCGATCAGCATGTCGTCGCCGCGAAGCCGGCCGACCAGGGCCGGGAGCTCGCCCAGGGTGGACGGCACGACGGCGACTCCGGCGCAGCGCCGGTCCAGGCACGCGAAGGGCTTCGCCCTCCCCACCCGCCCCGCTCGGTCCGCCGCCATCAGCGCGGGGGTGGTCAGCAGCGAGTCGGCTCGCATCGGGACGCCGCCCTCGTCGCGCAGGGTCGAGGCGAGCAGCCCGGGGACGATCTCGGCCGGCGCGTCCTCGGCGCGCTCGACGATCACGCCCCAGTCGGGCACGCGCCGGCCGAACGGCAAGAACACCGGCAGCCCCTCGTCGTACAGCGAGGTGAAAACGCGGTTGCCGGCGGAGATGTCGAGATAGGTCTGCGCCGCGGCGACGTCCGAGAGCCCGGCGCTCATCACACCCGGCGCCAGTCCCTCGATCGGCTCGAGGTCCCGCGGCTCGACGCCGTAGGGCAGGATCGCCACCGTGATCCTCGGGGTCAGCTGCGTGATCTCGGGCTTGCTGACGCCGAGGGGCTGAGCCTGGGCGGGGCCCGCCCAACCGGCAGCGAGCGCCCCGGCCGCGAGGGCGGCTGCGATTACCCTTGTTGCCGTGCCCGAGCGCACCTTCGTCAAGTTCACGTTCTTCAAGCTCGATCCGGCCTGGCGGCGCCGGAGCGCCCAGGAGCGCGCCCGCGACAAGGCCGAGTTTCAGGCGGCCTGCGATGACTTCGCCGAGGACAGATCGCTGCGAGCGTATTCCACGGTCGGGACCCGCGGCGACACGGACCTGCTGCTGCTGAGTCAGAGCCCGATCCTCGAGGACCTCCACACCTTCCACGTGGTGCTGGGCCAGAGCGGCCTGGCCCAATGGGCGAGCGTCCCCTACTCCTACCTGGCGATGACCAAGCCATCGCAGTACTCCGAGGAGTCGGTCCGGCCCGAGATCGCGGTCTCCGACCGCAAGTACCTGTTCGTGTACCCGTTCGAGAAGAAGCGCGAGTGGTACCTGCTGCCGATGGAGGAGCGGCAGCGGATCATGAAGAGCCACATCGAGGTCGGCCGCCGCTACCCCGAGATCTCGATCAACACGACCTACTCCTTCGGCCTCGACGACCAGGAGTTCGTCGTCTCCTTCGAAGCAGACGAGCCGGGTGAGTTCCTCGACCTGGTGCAGGAGCTGCGGACGACCGAGTCCAGTTCCTACACCCTGCGTGACACCCCGATCTTCACCTGCGTGGCGATGTCGCTGGGCCGCGCCCTCGACGCGCTCGACGGCACCGCGGCCACGGCGGTTACGCCCGCATAGCCCGGGTAGAAGCCACTCCGATGGCGAACAGGAGGAAGCCATGGGCATGAGCGACTACGAGGTCGGCGCGGTGTTCGCGACGGCCGACCTGAAGGCGGCGCGGGAGTTCTACGAGGACAAGCTGGGCCTGACGCCGGGCGAGGAGCCGTCCTCCGACGGCGTCCCGATCCACTACCAGTGCGGGAAGGGGACCGGGATCAGTGTCTACGAGTCACCCGAGCACGCCGGCAAGTCCACGGCGACCATGGCCGGCTGGGTCGTCGACGACGTCGAGGCGGTGGTCGACGAGCTGACCGCCAAGGGCGTCACCTTCGAGCAGTACGACGAGGGCGACCTGAAGACGAACGAGAAGGGGATCATCGAGGGCGACGGCTTCAAGGTCGCGTTCTTCCGCGACCCCGACGGCAACACCCACGCGATCAACGGCTGATCCGCGCACGCCCGGCGGGCTCCCAGGCACGATCCCCTACCCTTTCCCGCTCCCATGGCGCTTGGAAGCGGTGAAAACCCCCTGCGCGTCGCCATCGTCGGCTCCGGGCCGGCTGGCTTCTACGCGGCCGAGCAGCTGATCAAGCCAGAGGAGTCGACCGTCGAGGTCGACATGTTCGACAAGCTTCCGACCCCCTTCGGACTGGTCCGCGCAGGCGTGGCGCCCGACCATCCCAAGATCAAGTCGGTGATCCGCGTCTACGAGAAGACCGCGGCGCGGCCGGAGTTCCGCTTCTTCGGAAACGTCGAGGTCGGCAAGGACATCTCGGTCGACGAGCTGCGCGAGCGCTACCACGCTGTCCTCTTCGCCTACGGCAGCTCCACCGACCGCCACCTGGGAATTCCCGGCGAGGACCTGCCCGGCAGCCACTCGGCCACCGAGTTCGTCAACTGGTACAACGCCCACCCCGACTTCGCCGACCACAGCTACGACCTTTCCTGCGAGCGCGTGGTCGTGATCGGCAACGGCAACGTAGCCACCGACGTCGCCCGCATGCTCGCCCTCCCGCGCGAGGAGCTGGAGGGAACCGACACCGCCGACCACGCGATCGAGGCGCTGGCCGAGAGCGGCGTCAAGGAGATCCTGGTGCTCGGCCGCCGCGGCCCCGCCCAGGCGGCCTTCACCAACCCGGAGGTCCGCGAGCTGGGCGAGATGACCCAGGCAGACATCGTCATCGACCCGAGCGAGATGGACCTGGACGAGATCAGCCAGGCCTACATCGACTCCGAGGACTGCGACCCGACAAACCGCCGCAACGTCGAGATCTTCACCGAGTTCTCCCAGCGCCGGCCCGAGGGCAAGAAGCAGCGGATCGAGCTTCGCTTCCTGCGCTCGCCGATCGAGATCCAGGGCGACGGCAAGGTCGAGCGCATCGTGGTCGGCCGCAACGAGCTGCACGAGGAGGACGGGTCGGTCCGCGCCCGCGACACGGGCGAGCGCGAGACGATCGAGTGCGGGATGGTGCTGCGCTCGATCGGCTACCTCGGAAAGCCGCTCGACGAGGGCCTGCCATTCGACGAGCGCCGCGGCGTCATGTCCAACGAATCGGGGCGCGTCACCGACGGCGGCGAGCAGGTTCCGGGCCTCTACGCCACGGGCTGGATCAAGCGCGGCCCCTCCGGCGTGATCGGCACCAACAAGAAGGACTCCCAGGAGACCGTTAACGCCCTCCTCGAGGACCTGGCCGCCGGGAGGATTCCCGAGCCCGAGCTCGCCGCCGACGCCACCGCGATCGAGTCGCTGCTGGCCGAGCGCGTGCCCAACCACATCACCTACGAGGGCTGGCAGGCGATCGACGAGGCCGAGAAGGCCGCCGGCGAGCCGCACGGCCGCCCCCGCGTCAAGTTCTGCCGCGTCGAGCAGATGGTCGAGGCCGCGTCTGCTGGGCGTCCGGTGCGGGCCGGCTGAGCGCGGTCCCCGCTCAGGCGGCGGCCGCGATCCGAGCGCCTGCGCCCCCAAGGCCCGCGGCCTCGGCCGCGGCCCGCAGCTCGTGCGGGCGGTCGGTGCAGATCGCGTCGACCTCCAGCGTCAGTACCGGCTCGAGCAACTCGATGTGATTGACGGTTCCAGTGCTGACGCTGAGGCCGGCGAGGCGCATGGTCCGCACCAAGGTCTCGCTGAGCAGGAAGTGCTCGACCGAGACGCCGCCGACACCGCTGCCGCGCGCCCATGCCGCCAGAGCCTCAGGCGCGTAGTCGGCCCAGGTCACCAGCCTGGCGCGGAAGCCGTGCGCGGCCGCGGTCGCGCAGGCGACGGCGTGAAAGCTGATCACCTCGAGCCGATCGCGCTCGGCCCGGTGGCGACGGCAGATGGCCTCCGCGGTCCTCGCCGCCAGCTCCCGGTCGGCATGGGCCTTGACCTCGAGCTGCAGCTCGAGCTCGGGCGGCGCCGCCTCGAGCAGGTCCTCGACGAAGAGGGGGGCCTCGTCGCTGACCGCGCCACCACTCGTGCGCAGCCTCGCGCGGCGCAACTCGGCCGAGCTGCGCTGGTGGACCCAACCCTCGAGCGTGGTTCCGAGCGAGAGCAGCGGGTCGTGAAGCAGCGCCAATTCGCCGTCGGCGGTCAGGCAGACGTCGGTCTCGAGGCCGTCGACAGGTCCGCCGAGCGCGCCTTCCAGCGCGCTCGCCGAGGAGTCGACGCCGTAGGCGCGTCCGAGCCTGTGGGCGATCAGCCTGGGAAATGCCACCGAGGGGTATGGGAGCGGCGAGGCACCCCCGCCGTGTAACCGGCCCGCAAACCTCGCGTGAACGTCGTGTGAAGGCTAGACGTGCAGCGTCCCGATGATGCGCGGGTGGCCGTCGATCACGGGCGCGTCCACCAGCTCGAAGCCGGCGTAGCCCGCCCTCTTGGCGAGCAGGTCGAGGCCCTCGGCCGTGAAGCCCCAGTAGACGTACTCGTCGCCCGGATATACCTCGCCCGGGCCGTAGCGGTGAATCGCGTCCCCGTCGTCGGGACGGTCGAAGACGCCGTGCGTCTCGAGCAGTATCCGGCCCCGACCCGCGATGGTCCTGCGTAGCAGCTGCAACAGCCGCCGCGGAGCCTCGACGCGGTGGAGGATGCCGAAGCAGAAGATCAGGTCAAACTCGCCATCGAGGCGGTCGAGATCGAAGGCGTCCAGCCTGCGGTAGCCGACGCGCGAGCCGAGCAGGCGCTTGATCGCGGCGAAGCCCTCGCCGCCACGGAGCTCGACCCCCCAGCGATCGCGAACCCAGTGCACGTACTGCTCGTTGTCGACCGCGATCACTTGGCGGGCACCCCTCGCCTCGGCCAGGAAGGCGTAGAAGCCGTCGAAGGCGCCGACGTCGAGCACGCGGAGGCCGCCGAAGTCCTCGGGGATCGCCGGCACGCGATAGCGGTGGTCGCGCGCCGTGCCCGGCGCGTAGATGCCCGCGGCCCGGTTGAGCGCGAAGGTGTGAAACCAGTACGGAACATCCCCCAGGACCCGGTATGCCTCGGTCGGCTCCGCCTCGATCGGCAGCAGGTCGGCCACCTCGCGTTCAGCCGCGGTCAGCCGCGCGGCAGCATCAGCCATCCGTATGTGCAACGGACTCCTCCTCTCGTCGACGGTGCGCAGCTTCGCCGCCACCTATGTCCACTCACGCGCTCCGCTCCCCGCGGTGCGCACACCGATCTTATGCGCTGGCGCCGCGGCGGGGCGGGACCTAGACTTGGGGCGGATGGCGATCGCGCTCGACGAGGTCCGGCTGCTGATCGAGGCGGCCCTTCCGGGTGCCGAGGTCGAGGTCATCGACGAGACCGGCGGCTTGGACCACCTGCGAGCCAACGTCACCGCGGCCCAATTCGAGGGCAAGTCGCGGATCGAGCAGCACCGGCTGGTGAAGAAGGCGGTGCAGGCTCGCTTCGACGACGGCTCGATCCACTCCTTCTCCATCAAGACGTCGGTCCCGGGCTGACGCCTCGCTACTCTCTGTGTCGATGCCCGAGCCGGAGCTCAAGGACAAGATCGAAGAGCTGATCCGGGACCACGAGGTCCTTCTCTTCATGAAGGGCACCCCCGAGCAGCCGAGCTGCGGCAACTCAATGCGCGCCGTCGGCGTGCTCGACTCGATGGGCGTCGAGTACGCCGCCCTGGACGTGCTCCCAGCGCTTGAGCCGCTGCGCGAGGCAACCGGCGAGATCGCCGACTGGCGCACCTTTCCCCAGCTCTACGTGAAGGGCGAGCTGGTGGGGGGCGCCGACATCGTCGAGGAGATGGCGGAGTCAGGCGAGCTCGCTGAGCTGCTCGGCGCCGAGCAGCCCGCCGACGTGCCTCACTCGGCCAAGCGGGAACTGCAGGCGGACCCGCAGCAGAGCCCGCCGATCCAGATCAAGCGCTAGCTCCCTCCCGGGCCTAGGCCGTGGCGAAGCGCTCGCGGGCGCGGGCCCGGCGCTTCTCGGCCTCGGCCTCGCGGTCCTTCGGCGGCGCCTTGGTCACGAGACCGTCGAGCAGCCGCTGGGTCGCGGCCTCCACCTCCCGAACGGCCCGCTCGAACACCTCGGCGTTCGCCTGCGAGGGCTTGGTCGAGCCGCTGATCTTGCGCACGTACTGAATCGAGGCCTCGTGGACCTCCTCGTCGCTGGCCGGCGGCTCGAAGTTATGAAGGGTCCTGATGTTTCTGCACATGCCCCGCAGCCTAGCGAGGCGGTGAACCTAGACCGAGGCGGCCTGCTCGGCGGTCTCTTCCTTCACCTGGAAGGAGGAGCCGCAGCCGCAGGCGGCGACCACGTTGGGGTTGTTGACCGAGAAGCCGGCGCCCTGGAGCCCGTCGACCCAGTCGACCTCGGAGCCGAACACGAACTGCATCGAGGTCTTGTCGACCACGACGGAGACCCCCTGGGCCTCGAAGCGGTGGTCGTCGGCCTTCGGCGCGTCGAAGGCGAGCGCGTACTGGAAGCCGGAGCAGCCGCCGCCGCGGACGGCTACACGGAGCGCCTGTTCGGTGTCGTCGGCGCCATCGGCAAGCAGCTCGTTGATCTTGGCCGCTGCCTTGTCGGTGATCGTGATGGGATCGCGTGTCTCGGTCACGCCTCCAATTGTATAGGGCCTGGGGGGCGAATTAGGGTTCCCTAACGCTGTTCCTTGGTGGAAGCCCCGGATTCGGTGCCGGATGCCTCTCCGTACTTCCAGGCCAGGTACTCCCGGATTCGCTTCGAGTCGTGGACGACCTCCTCGGAGTCGACCAGCACCGGGACGCGATTCTGGCCGGTGAGCTCGACGATCTCGGGGCGCTCCCCGCGCCGAAAAGGCAGGCGCTCGGTGCGGTACTCGAGGCCGGCCCGCTTCAGGTCGCGCGCCACTGCGCCGCAGGGGCAGAGGTGGTCGGTGGGGGTGCGGCATCGGTACAGCACCCGGCGCGGCTCCTGGGCTGCGGCCTCCATCAGCTGAATGGAAGCAATCTGAAGGCCGCGCCCGCCCCGCGCAGCGCGGCGTCGGAGACGACGTGGCCCCGCGCGCGAGATCCGAGCTGCTCGAGCTGCCAGGCGACCGTGTCCTCGAGGGTCTCCTCGTGCGGGCGGGGAGAAAATCCGAGTTCGCGCACCGCCTTGTCGTTTCGGTAGGTCCACCACTGCATCCCGGAGCGGACCTCGTCGGGAGAGGCCGGCGCCGGCAGCCCGGCGTGGGTGAGCGCCTGGACGCTCGCCAGCAAGGCGTTCCCGTGCAGCTTCACGGGCGGCGGCGGCACGTCGGCGATGCGGCTGAGGTCGGCGAACAACCGCTGCAGGGTGAAGTTCCGGGCCGCCAGCAGGTAGCGCTCGCCCTCGTGGCCGACCTCGTCGGCCAGCAGATGCCCCCGAGCGACGTCGCGGACGTCGACGATGTTGAGCGCCCCGTCGATGTAGGCGGGGATGCGCCGCAGCAGCAGCCGCCGCACCAGCCGGTTCGACGTTCCGCTGGGATCGTCGGGACCCAGGACGAAGGTCGGGTTCACCACCACGACGGGAAGCCCCTTCGCGGCGACGCTCATCGCCACCCCCTCGGCATCGTGCTTGGCGTTGATGTAGGCAATCCCCAGGCGGCCGGCGGTGAACGGCTGGGACTCGTCGGTGGATCCCTCGGGCTGCGCCGGTCCCACGGCGCCCGCGCTGGAGGTGTGGACCGCGCGGATCACGCCCGCCCTCAGCGCCTCCTCCATCACGTTGCGCGTGCCGCCGACGTTGACGTCGAAGACCCGTCGGCGGTCGGAGGCGCGCATCGATGTCTTGCCGGCGACGTGGAAGAGGCGCTCGACCCCGTCCATCGCGGCCCGCACCGAGTCGCGGTCGGTGACGTCCCCGTCGGCGCGCTCGCACTCGACGTCGTCCAGGTGCGAGACGTCGCGGCCGGGGCGGATCAGCAGCCGCAGACGGTCGCCGCGCTCGGCGAGCTGCTTGACGACATGCGAGCCGATGAAGCCCGTCCCGCCGGTGACGAGCGTCGTTGCCATCGGCGGAGATGGTAGAACGGTCGCTGTGAGCGCCTCGACTCGCCCGGCCCTCGTCACCGACACCACCTCCTACCTGCCGCTGGAGGTGCTGAAGCGCCACGACGTCCACCTGGTCAGCCTCTACGTCGGCCTCGACGGTGAGCAGCAGCCAGAGATCGAGCTGCTCGACGATCTCGATGGCTTCTACGATCGCCTTCGCGCCGCCGATGAGGCGGTGACGACCTCGCAACCTTCGGTCGGGGACTTCCTCGCCGTCTACGAGCCGCTGCTGAGCGAGGGCCGCGAGATCGTTTCGATCCACATCTCGGCCGGGATCTCGGGCACCTATGAGACCGCCGTGCAGGCGCGCGACCGGCTCACCACCGACGGCAAGGGCGGCGAGCGGATCCACCTGATGGACTCGCGGACGGCCGCCGGCGGCATGGCGATGGTGGTACTCGCGGCGGCGAACGCGGCCGAGCGGGGAGCCTCGGCCGAACAGATCGCCGCCCGTGCCGAGGAGGCCCGTGCGCGCCTGAAGCTGTGGTTCGCGGTCGACACGCTCGAGTACCTGCGGCGCGGCGGCCGCATCGGCACGGCCGGGGCCTGGATCGGCACAACGCTGAAGATCAAGCCGATTCTCACCTTCGAGGAGGAGGTGACCCCGGTCGAGCGGGTGCGGACACGAGCCCGCTCGATCGAGCGGCTGGTCGGCTACGCGAAGCAGCGCCACGAGGACGGCGCCGACGCCTGGGTGGTCAACCACATCCAGGACCTCGAGGCCGCCGAGAGCCTGGTCGAGGCCTGTCGCCCGATCTTCAGCTGCGAGCCATCGGTGATGGCGGAGATGGGACCGGTCGTCGGCGCCCACGTCGGCCCGGGCCTGCTCGGGATCGGCGCCACGACCCGATCCGCGCTCGGCCTGGACTGACCATGGCTGAGCGACCCGAGGTCCTGTTCGTCTGCGTCCACAACGCGGGCCGCAGCCAGATGGCAGCGGCGCTGCTGGAGGCCAAGGGGCAGGGGAACGTCCGTGTCAGCTCAGCCGGCTCCGAGCCGGCCGACAAGATCAACCCGGTCGCGGCCGAGGCGATGGCCGAGATCGGGCTCGACATCTCCAAGCAATTCCCCAAGCCCCTGACCGACGAGGGCGTCCGCGCGGCCGACGTCGTGATCACGATGGGCTGCGGGGACGAGTGCCCCTTCTACCCGGGCAAGCGCTACGAGGACTGGGAGCTCGAGGACCCGTCCGGAAAGGACCTGGAGACGGTGCGCGGGATCAGGGACGAGATCGCCCAGCGCGTGGGGGCGCTGGTCCAGGAGCTGGTCCCGGCGAAGCCGCGCGGTTAGCGCCGCCGGCCGAGCGCGATCGCCCCGCCGATCACGAAGCCTGCGACCGCGGCGCCGACGAGCAGCTTGCCCCGGTGCTTCTTCAGTTGGGCTCCGACGTCGGTGACCTCGACCCAGCGGTGGCGAAGCGCGTCGACGGAGCGCGAGAGCTCGCCGCGCTGGGCCTCGATGTCCGAGCGGATCTGCTCGGCCGAGCGGGTGCCGGGCGGAGGCGGCAAGTAGCGCCCGTTACCGGTGGCGCCGATGGCGCCGCCCGTGCTGGTCGTTGACTCCATCAGTCCTCCTCCTCGTTGTCGAAGGCCGCCTTGATCTCCTTCGCCTCCTCGATCGCCATCTCGGGCACCGGAGGCGACGCCGTCTGGAAGGCGCGGTAGGCGAACAACCCGGCGCCGGCGGCGATCAGCAGGAAGAGCACGGCCTCGACGAAGAAGCCGGCCCAGAAGTTGTCGAAGACGAGGTCGTTGAGCAGCCAGGCGACGCCGTGCATGATCAGCATCAGGGCCGCGATCAGGAAGACGCCGGCGACGATCGCCGTGACCCCGCCCTGGAGCAGCTTGTTGAGCTTCTCCGTGACCTCGGTCTTCGCGAGCTCGATCTCCTCGCGGATCAGGACCGAGGCGCGGTCGGAGATCTCGAAGACGAGCTCCCCCACCGTCATGTCCTCGGGCTCGCGCCCGTTCGTCGCCGACGACGACGCGGGCGGTTTGGGTTCCACACCCGGCGAGGGCTCGGACGGGTCGGGCGGTACCCGTGGCTTCTCGCCCGCTGGGGGGGTTCCGCTCACTCGGGCGGTTCCTCACCGAAGACGCGCCGCCAGATCACCTCGGAGAGCCGGTGCGCGGTCACAGTCGCGAGCGCCCCCGTGGCCGCCAGCAGCCCGGCCCAGATCAGTCTTCTGAGGATGTCGCTGTCCACGTCCGCTCCTTCTCGCTACCCGGTCTCTGCTGCGGAGTAAACCACCTCGGCGCTCGCGCCATCGGCCAACCCCCGCGGACGCTCGGCGTAGTCGGCCCAGCGCTCGAAGAATGTCCGGTAGACGAAGTGGGTCCAGCCGCGATCGGCCGTCTCGAGGAGGCCGTGCTGTCCCGCGGGCAGGATCCAGACGCGGACAAGGTCGTTGCCCGCCGCCGCCTCGGCCAGGATCCGGGCCTGCTCGACCTTGACGATCTGGTCGTCCTCGGGGTGCAGGATCAGAAGCGGCACTCTGGCCTCGGCTACATGCTCGGTGTTGCTCGCGCGGCGCCAGATCTCATCGGCGCTGACCCCGTAGTAGGGCGCCGAGACGTGCTCCATCACCCGCTCCATGTCCTCGGCATCGGGCGGCCAGCGCCCCGAGCGAACCCGCGAGATCAGGGCGGCCTTGAAGGCGCGGTGCAGCGGATACCGGGGATGGGTGCGCGGGACCGGCTCCGAGAGCCGCGCCCAGACGTCCTTGGGGACCGCCGGGGGCGAGACCGCGAGGATGCCGCCGTCGATCAGCTCGGGCGCGGCATCGTCGTGGGCCGCGTTCAGCACCGAGCCGCCGCCCAGCGAGATCCCGAGCAGTCCGACGCTGGTGGAGCCGAGCTCCTTCATGTAGCGGGCCAGGGCCAGCAGGTCCTCGCCCTCCTTCCAGCCCGCGGTCGAGGGGGCGCTGCTGCTGAGCTCGGTGGTGCCGAAGCTGCGCAGGTCGATCGCGGCCACGTTGAAGCCCCACTCGTAGAAGGCGCGGACCGCGATCTGGCGCACGTAGTCGAAGCGGCTCGAGGTGAAGAGGCCGTGGACCACGATCAGGCCGGGGCGGGCGGCCTCCTGAAGCGCGATCGAGGCCGCTATCCGCTCCCCGCCGGCGCCCTCGAAGATGTGGTCCTTGAACTGCGCCGGGTAGCGGTAGCCCAGCACGGCCCCCTCGCGCTGCTGGGCGAGCACGAAGTTGGAGATGTCGCCCATCCCGAAGCGGAGCTCGGCGAGGGGGTGTCGCTGCAGGTCCTGGGGGAAGGCCTCGAGCTCGGCCATCAGCGCCGTCATCGAGCGCTCGCCCGGCGCGGGAACCGGCAGCGGCCGTCGGCCCCGCCGCTCGAGGCGCGCAAGCAGGTCGCGGACGCGCCCACCGAGCAGCTGGCCCAGGACCCAGAGCGGGAACGCGATCAGGCCGAAGACGACGTTGGCCGCCTTGGCGGTGCCGTGCAGCACCCGATCTTGCCCGCGGGTGCGGGCGAGGCCCTCCCACATGGCTAGCTCGCGAGCCGGTCGCCCGCCGGCCGCGGCTCGAGGCCGCCGCAGATCGTCTCCACCACCTCGGCCTTGGCGTGCTCGTAGTCCTCGTCGGCCGCCGGCACCACCTCGAAGATCCAGCCCGTGAGGAGCTGCTCGATCGCCCCGTAGAACAGCATCGCGGCGAAGTCGGGATCGACGTCGGTTCGGAACTCGCCGGCCTCCTGGGCGTCGCCGACGATCTTGGCGATCGCGTCGTAGGCCTGGCGGATCTCGGAGAGGTGCGTGCGCCCGAAGGAGTTGGCCGCGCGGGTGACCTCGACGATGATGACCTTCATCAGGTCGGGGTCGTGCCGGTAGGACTCGATGATGAATCCGGCCGCGGCGCCGAGCTTGGCGCGCGGGCTATCCAGCTCCGAATCCGCTTCTCGAATCGCGTCGAGCAGCAGCGACCAGCGCTCGGTGAAGAGCTCGTTCAGCATCTGCTCCTTGGAGTCGAAGTAGTGGTAGACGAGGCCGTAGGCGACCCCGGCCTCCTCGGCGACATCGCTGACGCGGGCGCTGTGGAATCCCTGCCGGGCGAAGACGTGAATCGCGGCCTCCAGGATCTGGCGCCGCTTGTCGGCCGCGCGGCCCTCGCTGTTGTTGGCTGCCATCAGGGCGCCCCCGTCGGGGTGGCGGGCTCGGCGATCCCCGCGCCGCCGGACGATTGCCCGCCGGGGCCCTCGCCCTCCTTCGCGGCCGGCTCGGGCCAGCGGTAGGCGGCGGGGCGGCGGTTTCGCAGCGACGGCAGGCTGTCGCGCATCTCGTCCTGGGCGCCGAAGGCCAGGTCGGCGCTGACGAACCCCTCGACGTCGGGCGCCTGCGCCAGCACCAGGCCCCAGGGGTCGACGATCATCGAGTGGCCGTAGCTCTTGTACTGGGGCGGCGCCTCGCCGATCTGGTTCGGCGCCACCACGAAGACCTGGTTCTCGATCGCGCGGGCGCGCAGCAGCACCTCCCAGTGGTCGCGGCCGGTGCGCTCGGTGAAGGCCGCCGGGACCGTGATCACCCGCGCGTTGCGCAGGGCGAGGATCCGGTAGAGCTCCGGAAAGCGGAGGTCGTAGCAGACGCTCATCCCGACCAGGACGCCGCCGGCGTCCGTGACGATCACCTCGTCACCCGGGTCCTCGGCCTCGGACTCGCGGTAGGTGACCCCTTCGACGTCCACGTCGAACATGTGGATCTTGCGGTAGACCCCCTTGATCTCACCGTCGGGGCCCAGCATCACCGACGTGTTGAACGGCTTCGGGCGGCCCTCCAGGCGCTCTGGGAAGCTGCCGGCCAGGAGGTGGATCCCGAGCTCCGAGGCCCATGCCGCGGCGGCTGTGATCGAAGGCCCGCTGAGCGGCTCGGCGGCATCGGCGATTCCCTCCGGCGGGCCCAGGAATGTCCACTTCTCGGGCAGTGCGACCAATTCGGCCCCGTCCGCCGCGGCGTCGCGGACGAGCTTCTCGGCGACCTCGAGGTTGCGGTCGTGGTCGTCGGTCGAGTTCAGCTGTATCGCTGCAGCGCGCATCAGGGTCCTCGCTGTCCGTGCCGCGACCGGTCTGGTGATCGAGGCAGTCCGGCTCGGCTGACTGACCAGTCAATCTAGCGCTCCCTCCGGCCGGGCGCGGAAACGGCGGCCCGCCTGCCCCTGCGTGACCGTGCTCACGGTGTAGAGGCGGCCCGTGGAGGGAAAACGTCGGCCGATGCCTCGATTTCCCCGCGGAAGACGGCAGGCGCTCGGCTTTCGAGAGCCGCGCAACGGGACTCGAGAACGGGCGCATTCGCGGACGGGCCGAGCCGCCATAGGATGGCGCCGTGAAGGTCCTCGTCACGGGCGCCACCGGGAAGGTCGGCAACGCCCTCGCATCGGCGCTGCTCGAGCGTGGGGACGACGTGCGCGTCCTCGTCCGCGATCCCGAACGCGCGGCCGCGGTGCTCCCCACCGGGGTCGAGGTCGCGCGCGGCGACGCCACCGACGCGTCCAGCTTGCCGCCGGCCGTCGCGGGCTGCGAGCTCGTCTTCAACGCAATGGGCCTGCCCGAGCAGTGGGTCCCCGACGACGGCATCTTCGACCGCGTCAACGCGGTGGGCAGCGGCGACCTGGCCCGGGCCGCGCGCGAGGCCGGCGTGCGGCGGTTCATCCACACCTCAACCAATGACGTCTTCCACGCCGAGCGGGGGGAGGCCTTCGATGAGTCGGAGGTTGCCGACTACCCCAAGGGAACCGCCTACGAGCGTTCCAAGCAGGAGGCGGAGCGCCGGGTCCTCGCCCAGCGCGACGGCATGGAGGTCGTGATCACCAACCCGACTGCCGTCTACGGTCAGGGGCCGTCCACCAGCCACACGCTCGAGAACGGCCTCTTCCGTCCCGTCGTCGAGAAGAAACTGCCGGCGATGGTCCCGGGCGGGATGGGCGTGGTCTACGTGGACGGGGTGGTCCAGGGACACCTCGCCGCAGCCGACAAGGGGGTCGACGGCGAGCGGTACATCCTCGCCGATACCTATGTGGAGATGGCCGATCTCGCGCGCGAGGTCGTCCGCATCGCGGGCCGCGGGCGCGTCCCGCCGACGATGCCCCTTCCCGTGGCCAAGGTCTTCGCCGCCGCGGGCGAGGCCGTTTCCAACGTCATCAAGAAGCCCCCGATGCTCGCCCGCGGCCAGCTCCACTTCTTCCAATGGCAGGCGAAAGCGGACGCATCAAAGGCCCAGCGGGAGCTCGGCTTCACCCCCACCCCGCTCGAGGACGGCCTGCGCCGCACCCTCGAATCGATGGGTCTGATTTCCACCTGAACCGGCGGCGCCAACTCAAGGTGTCCCACCCTGGTGTCGCATAGCGACACTTAGTCGGGACACCTTCGGTTAGGGACCAGCCAGTCGGCCGATCCCCGGGACGAAGCGGCCGACCCGGCGGGCCCAGGCGAGGTAGGCCTCGCCGTGGGTACGGATCATGTGCGGCTCCTCGACCAGACGGACCTGGATCTGGATGCCGGTGATCAGCAGCACGCCGGCGGCGAGGGCGACCCAGGTCGGGACCAGCAGGGCGAAGCCGACCCAGGCGATGACCATGAAGGTGTAGATCGGGTTGCGGCAGAGGGCGAAGACGCCGCCGGTGACCAGCTCGGTGCGCTCCTTGGGGTCGACCCCGATCCGCCAGGAGGAGCCCATCGCCATCTGGGCGACGAAGGTCCCGATGATCCCGACTGCGCAGAAGGCGAAGCCGGCGACGTGGGCGGCCGTGGTGTCGAGCTCCTCCCAGACCGGGATCGCGTCGGCCAGCGCCAGGGCGGGGTTGACGCCGCCCAGCAGCACGCCGGTGAAGAAGAGGGCGCCGCCGACCTTCTCGATCGCCGGCGCCGATCCGACGCTGGAGATGCCGCTCTTGCCGGTGGTGCGGAGCGCCACGCCGACCCGCACTCCGAAGGCGAGCGCCAGGTAGAAGACCATCAACCCGAGCGCCCAGCCGGCCAACTAGCCCTTCTTTGCCCCCGCGCCGTCGTCGCTGCCCCGCCGGCGCTCCAGCTCGGCGACGACCTCCTTGGTGCGCATCGCGGCCATCAGCTCGTTGAGGGGCTCGGAGCCGGCCTCGATCAGCTCGATCGCGCGCTCGGGATCGACCTCGCCGGCGAGGCGCTCCATCAGCACGTCGACCTCCTCCTTCACCAGCTCGCCCATCACCTTCTTGTAGCGAAGGGTGTCGTAGACGGTGAAGCCGATCTGCTCGTCGTAGCCGCCGGCGCGGAAGCGGCTGATGGCGCCGATGATGCGCACGTCGGCGGGCGAGTAGCCGTCCTCGGCGGGACTCAGCACATCGATCTCGGCGAGCCGGTCCAGCACCTCCTGGGGGACCTCGTAACGGTCGCGGACCTCGGTGGCGGTGACCCGCTGCTGCTCTCCGGCGCGGGCGCGCTCGAGCAGGCGGTCGCCGAGCTCGATCAGGGCCCGTGCGCGGTCGGGGTCCTCGTCCAGCAGGTCCTTGATCACACGGAGGGGCATGTAGCGCTCCTCCTGGAGCTGCTTGATCAGGCGGATGCGCTCGACGAACTCGGCCGGGTAGTAGGCCATGTTGCGAGACGTCTTGACGGGCTCGGGCAGCAGGCCCTCGCGCAGGTAGTGCTTGATGGTCGCCGCCGAGACGCCCGAGGCCTCGGCCAGCTCGCCCATCCGCAGCATCTCCGATGCGGTTTCCTCGTGCTGGGTCTTTGCCCGGGCCGCGCTCATGCCATGAACGCCTCCCCCTTGACCTCGGCGTCGGGGCCCTTGGCGGCCCCGGAGTCGACGAGCGCCGCGATCTCGTCCTCGTCCATCCCCGCCTCGGCCAGGACCTCGGCCGTGTGCTCGCCGAGTGCGGGGGCCGGCCGGTGGATGGAGGCCGGGGTCCGCGACAGCTTCAGCGGGAACCCGAGCTGGCGCACCTCGCCGAGCTCGGGCTGCTCGTAGGAGACGACCATCTCGCGCTCGCGCACCTGGTCGGACTCCAGGACCTCGTCAAGGTCCAGGATCGGCTCGATGCAGCAGTCGTGCTCGTCGTTGAAGGCTTTCCACTCGGCTCGGGTTCGCGACTTGAAGATCTCCTGCGCCTGCTTGTGGGCGTCCGAGCCCGGCGGGTCGAACTGGTGCTCGATCAGGTCCTCGCGCTCTGTGCCCTTGCACCAGGCGGCCCAGAACTTCTGCTCGAGCGCGCCGCAGCTGACCCAGCCGTCCTTCGCCTCGTAGGGGCGGTAGCAGATGATCCGGCCCGCCAGGGGCAGGTCGCCGCGCTTGGGGACCTGCCCGTCGCAGAGGTACTGACCGGCGACCATCGCAAGCCAGGCCAGCGAGCCATCGGTCATCGAGACGTCCACGATCTGCCCCTGGCCCGAGCGCCGCGCCTCGTTCAGCGCCGCCAGGATCCCGACCGCGGCCATCAGCCCGCCGCCGCCGATGTCGGCGATCTGGCCCGCTGCCTGGATCGGCGGGCCGTCCTTGTCCCCCGTCAGCCCGAGGATCCCGTTGAGGCCGAGGTAGTTCTGGTCGTGGCCCGCGCGGTCCCGGTTGGGGCCATCGAGGCCGTAGCCGGTGATCGGGCAGTAGACGATGGCGGGGTTCGCCTTCGCGAGCTCGTCGTAGCCCACGCCGAGCCGGTCGAGCACGCCGGGGCGGAAGCTCTCGACCAGCACGTCGGCCTCCTTCGCCAGCGCTAGCAGCGCCCGCTTTCCCTCGTCCTGCTTCAGGTCCAGGCGGATCGAGCGCTTGTTGCGGTTCAGCGCCAGGTAGAGCGAGGAGCGCGTCCCCAGCGGGGTGTGCTTGTCCTCGCCGTAGAAGGGCGGCGCCCAGCGCACGTAGTCGCCGGCGCCGGTGTCCTCGACCTTGATCACGTCGGCGCCGAGGTCACCGAGCAGCAGCGTGCAGAAGCCGCCGGGCAGCAGCCTGGTCAGGTCGAGCACCCGCACGTCGCTGAGAGGGAGTTCCGCCATCGCTTACGCCTTGGCCGGCTCGCGCTTCGGGATCCCCAGCAGCTCGCGCGCCTCGGCGACGGTCGCCGCGCGGCGGCCGATGTCCTCGGCCATCTGGCGCGCCTTGCCGATCAGCTCGCCGTTCGACTTCGCCATTCGTCCATCAGGCAAATACAGGTTGTCCTCGAGGCCGGCGCGGACGTTGCCGCCCAGGTCGAGGGCCGCCGCAAGCAGCTTCCACTGGTCGCGCGAGACGCCGATCACCTGCCAGTTGTTGGGGCCCTCGGGCCCGTCGGGGATCTGGTCGGCCATGAAGGCGACGTTGCGCGGGGTCGGGCGGATGCCGCCGTTGACCCCCATGACCAGCGAGATCTGCAGCGGCGGCTTCAGCGTCCCCATGTCGAGGAAGGGGTCGAGGTTGGCGACGTGCCCGGCGTCGAAGCACTCGTGCTCGGGCTGGATGCCCAGGGCGACCATCTCGTCGAGGAACTGCGCGATCAGGTCGAAGCTGTTCTCGAACACGGCCTTGAAGACGAAGTCCTTGCGCCGCTTCGAGTACTTGGCGTAATTCATGCTGCTCATGTTGAGAGCGGCCACGTCGGGCTTCAGCTCGCGCAGGTACTCGAGCCGCTTCTCCACGGGGACCCCGATCGCCCCGGTCGAGTAGTTGATGATCACGTCGTCGACCTCGGCCCGGATCGCCTCGGTGATCGCCCGGAAGTCCTCGATCTCGTACGACGGCGTGCCGTCCGGAGTGCGGGCGTGGATGTGGATCTGGCTCGCGCCCTCGTCCACCGCGCGCCGCGCCTCGGCCGCGTACTCCTCGGGCGTGTAGGGGATCGCCGGGCACTGGTCGCGGTTGGCTATCGCGCCGGAGATCGAGTTGCTGATGATCACGGGATCCTCGAAGCGGCTCATACCGGCATCACGCCGTGCTTCTTCCACGGGCGCTCGACGCGCTTGTCCTTGGCCATCCGCAGCCCCTTGGTGATCGTCGGGCGCGTCTCACGCGGGTCGATGATGTCGTCGATCGTCGCGTTGCCGGCGGCGATGTAGGGGTCGATCTGCTTGCGGACCGTCTCGAGCATCGCCTCCCTCGTCGCGTCGGGGTCGTCGGAGGCCTCGATGGCCGAGCGGCCGATGATGTTGACCGCGCCCTCGGCGCCCATCACCGAGATCTCTGCCGAGGGCCAGGCGACGATCAGGTCGGGCTCGTAGGCCTTGCCGTTCATCACGTAGTAGCCGGCGCCGTAGGCCTTGCGGACCACGACGGTCACCTTCGGCACCGTCGCGCGGCTGACCGCGTAGAGCATCTTCGCGCCGTGGCGGATGATCCCCGCGTGCTCCACCTTGGAGCCGACCATGAAGCCCGGCACGTCCTGGAGGAACACCAGCGGGATGTTGAAGGCGTCGCAGAGGTTGACGAAGCGCGCGGCCTTGTCGGCGGAGTCGTTCTCGAGGATGCCGCCGAGGTGCTTCGGCTGGTTGGCGACGATTCCGACCGGCTGGCCGCCGAAGCGGGCGAAGGTGGTGATTATCGTCTTCGCGAACTTGGGCTTGATGTCGAAGTGGACCCCGTCGTCGACGATCTCGGAGATCACGTCGTACATGTCGTAGGGGTGGCGCGGCGACTCGGGGACGATCTCGAGCAGCTTCTCCGAGGTCCGGTCGTCGGGGTCCTTGGTCTCGCGCAGCGGCGGCTTCTCCTCGCAGTTGGCCGGGAAGAACGAGAGGTAGTCCTTGACGGCCTGGATGCATTCCGGGTCGTCCTTCACCTCGAGGTCGCCCGACGCCGGACTTGCGGCAGTGCACCTTGGCACCGCCGAGGTCCTCCATCGAGATGTCCTCGCCCGTCACGGCCTTGGTCAGGTGGGGGCCGGCGAGGGCCATTGCGCCCTGGCCGGACACCATCGGCACGAAATCGGAGAGCGCCGGGATGTAGGCGGTGCCCGCGGCGCAGGGGCCCATCATCGCCGCGACCATCGGAATCACTCCCGACATCACGACCTCCTCCTGGAACAGGTGGCCCGAACCGGCGAACAGCGAGCCGGCGGCCTCCTGGATGCGTGCGCCGGCCGAGTCGAGCAGCCAGATGAACGGCATCCGCTTCGAGAGCGCCATGTCGCGCAGGCGGCTGACCTTGAGCTCGCCGGTCATCCCCATCGAGCCGGCCATGACGGTGAAGTCGTAGGCGGCAATGCAGCATGTGCGGCCGTCGACGTCGCCCCAGCCGGTGACGACGCCGTCGGCGGGCGCCTCCTTGCCCTCCATCGCTCGCTGGCTGAAGTGGGGCCGCCCGTGGATGCCCATCTCGACGAACGTCCCCTCGTCGCACAGGAGGTCGATCCGCTCGCGGGCAGTCAGCTTGCCGCGCTCGTGCTGCTTGGCGATCTTGTCCTCGCCGCCGCCGAGCTTCGCATGCTCGCGCTTCTCCCGCAGCTCCTCGGTCTTCCGCTTCAGTCCGTCGCCCTGCTTCTCGGCGGCGGCCTTCTCGGCCTTGGCCTTCTTCTCGGCTTCCTTCGCTTCCATCACTTGCCCTTCCAGTTCGGCTCGCGCTTCTCGAAGAACGCCTTGACGCCCTCCTGGATGTCCTCGGTCGAGAAGGTGAGCGACAGCTGCGAGCGCAGGAACTCGAGCCCGTCGTCGAGCGCCATGTCCTGCTGGCGGTACATCGCGTCGTGGCCCAGCCGCATCAGCACCGGGCTCTTGGAGGCGAGCTTGGTCGCCCAGTCGTCCACGGCGTCCTGGAACTCGCCGGCCGGAACCACCTTGTTGGCGAGCCCGAAGGTGACGGCATCCTCGGCCGAGATCTGCTCGCCCAGCAGCATCATCTCGTTGACCTTCTTGCGCGGGACGTTGCGGTAGATGATCGCCATGACCATGTAGGGGAAGGCGCCGACGTTGATCTCCGGAGTGCCGAAGCGCGCTCCCTCCTTCGCGATCAGCAGGTCGCAGCTCAGGGCCAGGCCCATGCCGCCCGCGAGCACGTGGCCGTTGGCGGCGCAGAGCGAGGGCTTGCCGAGCCGCGGCATCAGGCGGAAGAACTCGAGGAACAGGTCCGAGGCGAAGTGCTTCTCGACCAGGGACGCGTCCGCGGCGAACCCGCCGAGGTCGGCCCCCGCGCAGAACACCTTGTCGCCGGCGCCGGTCAGGACCACCGCGCGGACCGCGTCGTCGTCGCGGGCTGTCTTCAGGGCCTCGACGAGCTGGCTCAGCAGCTCGCCGTTGAGCGCGTTGCGCTGGTCCGGGCGGTTCAGGGTCAGCGTCGCGACGCCGTCCTTGACCTCGTAAAGCAGCTCCTTCTCGGCCACGCGGGCAGCGTATTGGATCTAGGGACTGATGGGAAGTGACACTTCCTACTCCTTACAAGTTCTCGCCCACCCGTGACAGAGCGGGATCAGCCTCAAGGCGGTGGGCTGGCGCTGGGGGTGTCCGCCGAAATATGATCGCCCCGGTGAGGAGCCTCGGGCACTACGCCTACCGCTGGCGCGGGCGAATCGTGCTCGGCGCCCTCCTGATCGCGGTCGCCGCCGCGATCGGCGGCTCGTCGGTGTTCGACGCGGTCAAGCCGTACGGCTTTCAGGATCCCGACTCGGAGAGCGCGCGCGCCACCGAGGCGCTCGAGGACGCCAGCGGCGAGCGGCCGCTGCCGGACGTGGTCCTGGTGGTCGAGCCCGAGGCAGGCGGGCCGGCCAAGGTCAAGCGGGCCGCCGCCGAGGCCGAGAGGCGCCTCGCCGAGATCCCCAGCATCACCCACACCGGCACCGAGGCGCTCTCGGAGGACAGGCGCGCGGTGCTCGTCGTCGGCTTCGTCGACGAGGACGTCGAGGACATCGCCGACGTCGGCCAGAGGGTCGAGGAGAGCTTCGACGGCGTCGGGTTCGTGACCGCCGGCGGGGGCGCGGTCAGTGCGCAGCAGCTGAACGAGACGACAGAAGACGACCTGCGCCGGATCGAGATCTTCGCCGCGCCCCTGCTGTTCCTGCTCTCGCTGCTCGTCTTCCGCGGCCTGGTCGCGGCGGTCCTGCCCCTGGTCGTGGGCGTCCTCTCGATCGTGACGACGCTGCTGCTCCTGCGCCTGCTGACGAACGTGATGGAGATCGACGTGTTCGTCGTCAACATCGTGATCGGGTTGGGCCTGGGCCTGGCGATCGACTACAGCCTCTTCGTGATCTCCAGGTTCCGCGAGATGCTGGCCGACGGCGAGCCGACCGGGGCCGCGGTGCGCAAGACGCTCGGGTCGACCGGCAGGATGATTCTGTTCAGCGGCCTCACGGTGGGCGTGGCCATGATCTCGCTGACCGTCTTCCCGCAGCGCTTTCTGTATTCGATCGGCGTCGGCGGCGCCCTGGTGGCCCTTGCCTCGGTCCTGGTCAGCCTGACCGTGCTGCCGGCGATGCTGGCGATGCTGGGCCCGAGGGTCAACGCGCTCGCCCCGAAGCGCCTTCAGAGCCCGCCGGGCGAGCAGCGCTGGTACTCGCTGGGGCGCTGGGTGCTGCGCCATCCGATTCCCATCGCGGTGCTCGTGATGGCGGTGATGGTCCTGGTCAGCGTCCCGTTCCTGCGGGTCGAGCTGACCCGGGCGGACCCCAGCGTGCTGCCCAGGGACAGCAGCGCCCATCAGGTGGACGAGATAATCGACGAGCGATTCGCCGGCGACCCGGCCTCGATCATCAACGTCGTGCTGCTGGACACGGCCTCCGACCGGGCGTCGGCAGCGGAGCTACGCCGCGCGCGGCGCGAGCTGGCGCGGACCGATGGCGTCGAGCGCGTGCTTCGGCCCGTCCGCATCGACGCCGACGTGAGGCGCGTCGACGCTCAGCTGAACGTCGATCCCTTCACCGACGAGGCCGTCGACACGGTGGACATCGCGCGCCGGCTCGACTGGGGGGCGCCCACCCTGATCAACGGGCCCCCGGCCGAGCTCGCCGACCAGCGCCAGAGCCTCGGCGACCACCTCCCGGCGGCGATCGCGATCATCGTCATCTCCACTGTGCTGCTGCTGTTCGTGATGACGCGGTCGGTGGTGCTCCCGTTCCTGGCTCTGCTGATGAACGCGCTCACCGTCGGAGTCGCCTTCGGCGTGCTGGTGCTGATCTTCCAGGACGGCCGGCTGGAGGGCTTCCTCGACTACAGCGGGCAGGGTGCCCTTGACACCTCGATACCGATCCTGCTGTTCGCCGTCGTCTTCGGCCTCTCCACCGACTACGGGGTGTTCCTGCTGCAGCGCATCTCGGAGCAGCGCGCGGGCTCGCGCAGCGAGCCCGACGCGATCGCCCGAGGGCTGGCCCGCAGCGGGAGGCAGATCACCTCGGCCGCGCTGCTGTTCGCGGTGGCGATGGGGGCCTTCGCGTTCTCCGAGCTCGTATTCATCAAGGAGATCGCGATCGGCACCGCGCTGGCGGTCCTGGTGGACGCGACGGTGGTGCGCCCGTTCCTGCTGCCCGCCCTGCTGGGGCTGCTCGGGCCCAGGGCGTGGTGGGCCCCCGCCTGGCTCGGGGGCGGCACCAGGCTCGGCGACCGCACCGAGCCCGAGCTCAGCGGATGACCGGGGCGCCCTCGCGGTCGATGGCGCGCAGCAGAGCGTGGACGACGTCGGTGGAGAACTGGCTCCCGGCGTTGTCCAGCAGCTCCTCGCGGGCCGCGTCGGGGTGCATGCCTGGGCGGTAGACGCGGTCGCTGGTCATCGCCTCGAAGGCGTCCGCGACGGCGACGATCGAGGCCTCGAGCGGGATCTGATCGGCGGTCAGGCCCTTGGGGTAGCCGGTTCCGTCGGGGCGCTCGTGGTGCGCGAGGATCCACTCGCGCACGTCGTCGAGCTCACGGCTGGAGAGGATCCGGGCCCCGAGCTCGGGGTGCCGGCGCATCTGCAGCCACTCCTCGTCGGTCAGCGGGCCGGGCTTGCGCAGGATCGAGTCGGGCACCGCGATCTTGCCGATGTCGTGCAGGATTCCCGCGAGCCGGAGGCGCTGCACCCGGTCCTCGTCGAGGCCCAGCTCGGCGGCCATCATCTCGCACAGGCGCCCGACGGTCTGGCTGTGGCGGGCCGTTCCCGAGTCGCGCTGGTCGAGCGCCTCGGCCAGGCTCAGCACCGTCGCCATCTGGGCCTGGGTCTCGACGTTGCGACGCCCGGTGACCGAGCCCAGCACGCTGGTGACCTCGGGGCTGTAGATCACCGCGCGGTCGCGCCCCAGCGCCTTGGCGGCGTGCAGCGCTCCGTCGCTCGCCGTCATCAGGCCGGCGAGGTCGTCGGCGTGCCCGGGCGAGGTCGCGACGCCGACCGAGGCCGTGAGCTCGATCTGCGGCGCCGTGAACTCCTTGCGGACCCGGTCCAGCAGCTCCTCGGCGAACAGGAAGGCGCGGTGCTGGTCGGTCTCGGGCAGCACGATCGCGAACTCCTCGCCGCCAGAGCGAGCGACGACATCCATGATCCGGGTCGATTCCTCCAACAGTGAGGCGACCCGGCGGACGACGCGATCGCCCTCGCTGACGCCGTAGCGGTCGTTGATGCGCTTGAAGCGGTCGATGTCGAAGATCAGCAGGCTGGTCGGGCGCTCCTCGGGTCGGGCGCGCTCGAGCTCGCGCTCCAGCGCCTCGTGCAGCGCCACCCGGTTGGGGAGGCCCGTGAGGGCGTCGGTGCGGGCGGCGTCGGTGAGCCGGCGCATCAGCCTCTCCACCCTGACCCGCAGGTAGGTCAGCAGCGTCGCCGCGGTGATCAGCGTGCCCGCCGTGATCACGAAGTGGTGCACGTCGGTGTGGAAGGCGCCGGCCGGGGCCGCCGGGGTGAGGGCGATCACGACGGCGTAGTTCGCGAACGCCCACAGCACGTTGATCGCCGCGTCGGTGCGCGAGACGGGGAAGTAGAAGACGTAGAGCCCGACCCAGACGTAGAACAGGGCGTAGCCGCTGGTGCTGTCACCGCTGAAGTAGACGGCGAATGACGTCATCACCGTCGCCAGTGCCGGGGCGACGCGCAGGAGCCAGAACGGAAGCCGCCCCGCGTAGCGGAACATCCACAGACCCCAGAGCAGCGCGAGGCCGTCGACGACCAGGATTCCCGTGGTGTTGAAGTAGGGCGGGTGAGGCAGCAGGGCGCCGAGGGCGCCGGTTACGGCGGCCCCGACGGCGAGGTAGGCCTGGGCGAGCGCGATCGGGCGAGCGGCGGCCGGCCCTGCGAGCAGGTCGCTGGGATCAAACGAGCGCAGGCGCTTATCACGCAGACCGCCCGTCGCCTCCTCAATTTCGGGTGTCGGGGTATTTCTCCCCGACGCTGCAACTAACCCCATCGCTGACAGTATCGGCGCAATTTCGGCAAAATTTCTCCCGACTTTTGTCGAGGCGCGTTACGTAAACAAATGTTCCACGCACGGATTACCGCGCCTCCCTGAAGATAGATCCCTGTGATCCGGCTTGCAGGCCGCGAACAGGGGCCGGCTAGACCTCGACGGGGCCGCCTGTGACCGGCGCGCGGAAGCGCCGACGGCCCAGAGGGGTCGTCGAGGGGATCAAAGCCTCGACCTGCGCCGCGGCGGCGCCGCCGGGCGCGAAGGTGAAGCGCTTTCGCGCCTCGGGCTCGGGCTTGGGCGAAATCGCCCGCAGCCGCACCCTGGTCAGCACCTCGCGCAGCACGACCTTCATCTCGAGCTGCGCGAAGCTGGCCCCCAGGCAGCGGCGCACGCCTCCGCCGAAGGGGATCCACGCGGCGTCCTCGGGGGTGCCTCCCAGGAACCGCTCGGGCTTGAACTTCTCGGGCTCGGGATAGGTCTCGGGGTCGTTGTGGACGAGGTAGATAGAGACCATCAGGATCGTCCCGGCCGGCAGCATGTAGCGGCCGAGCTGGCGCGAGTCGCGGAGTCTGCGGGCGACGACGGGGACCACGGGCCGGGCCCGGAGAGTCTCCTGCACGACGGCGCCGAGGTAGCGCTCGTCGCCGGCCTCGAGGTCGTGCAGCAGGCGGGACATCTGTTCGGGCGAGCGCAGCAGTCGCTCGAAGCTCCAGGCGAGCCCGCTGGTCGTGGTCTCGTAGCCGGCCATGACTAGCGTCAGGAGCTCGTCGCGGATCTCGCGATCCGCCAGCGGGGTCCCGTCCTCATGGCCGGCGCGAAGCAGCAGCGACAGCACGTCGTCGCGCAGCTGCACCAGCGGGTCGGCGCGGCGTTCCCGGATCGCTTCATACAGCGCCTCGTCCACCTGGCGGACGACCTTGATCAGCCGCGCGTAGGGGCTGAGGCCGGCGAGGCTGCGGCGGAACCAGGGGATCAGCGTGAAGGGCGAGTCGCAGCGATCCATCATCTCCGGGATCAGCTCGCGCAGCCGCTCGTGGCGGTCGGTGGAGTCGTCGTTGAAGACGACGCGCATGATCGAGTCGAACGAGATCGCCTCCATCTCGTCGCGCAGCTTCAGGCGCTGGCCCGGCTCCCAGCTCGAGACCCTGGCCTCGGCGATCTCGCGCACCTGGTCGGCGAACCGCTGCCCGTGTCCGCCGCCGAACCCCGGCAGCATGATGCGGCGGTGGCGCAGGTGCTCGTCGCCGTCCAACAGCAGGATCGAGTGCGAGCCGACGACCGGGCGGAAGAGGCCGTTGGTGTCGCCCGCGCGGAAGACCTCGGGGTCGCCCGTCATCACCTCCTTGGCCAACCGGGGATCGGCGACCATGACGACGGCGGCCGGTCCCAGGTTCATCGAGAAGACCGGGCCGTAGCGGCGGCGGCAGCGCTCCATCAGGGGGATCGGGCGGAACATCCAGCGCAGCGTCTGCACAGCCCCGGGTGAGCCTGGCCCTGACGGCAACCCATCCCTGGGAGCCGTAGCGGAGCTCGTCAGCGGATCTGACATCCGTCCAATCGCCATCCTATTCGAGGCAGGCGTGCCGGATCCTCGTACAAATGGCTATGCAATCAGGGTTGCAGTGGGAAGTAGGAGGTACTACTATCCACTTTGTCGGACCCGAGCTCGCGACCGAAAAGGAGCCAGCAGTGGCCACCGCCACCGATTCCGTGATCAAGCCGGACCACGACGGCACTCGCAAGCACCTGCTCTTCACCGACGAGCACGAGCAGCTGCGGGAGTCGATGAAGGCCTGGGTTCAGAAGGAGTGCTTCCCCAACCGGATGGAGTGGGAGGAGAACTACTGGCCCAACTCGATCCTGAAGCGCGCCGGCGATCTGGGGTTCCTGGGACTCTGCTTCCCCGAGGAGTACGGCGGGCAGGGCGGCGACTACTTCTATTCCGTGGTGCGCGCCGAGTGCATGAGCTACTCGGGCTGTGGCGGGCTCAACATGGGCTTCGCGGTCCACACCGACATGGCGACCCCGCCGATCCACCTGCTGGGCAGCGAGGAGCTGAAGCAGAAGTACCTGCCCCCCTCTCTGGCCGGCGAGCGGATCAGCTGCCTCGGGATCACAGAGCCCGGCGCCGGATCGGACGTCGCGGGCATCCGGACCACCGCGATCCGCGACGGCGACGAATACGTGATCAACGGCGCCAAGACCTTCATCACCAACTCACCGCGGGCCCACTACATCGTGCTGGTCACCAAGACCGACCCCGACAAGGGCCACGACGGCATCACCCTGTTCGTCGTCGACCTGCGGGATGAGGAGGGCAACCACGTCCCCGGCTTCAGCGTCTCGGCCGAGTTGGAGAAGATGGGGATGCACGCCTCGGACACCGGGGAGATCGCCTTCGAGGACGTCCGCGTCCCGGTCGAGAACATGCTCGGCGAGGAGGGCAAGGGCTTCTACCACATCAGTTGGGAGCTCCAGGGCGAGCGCCTGGTCGCCGCCGCGGGCTGCGTCGCCGGCTGCGAGCGGATGTTCGAGCGCACGCTCGAGTACGCGCTGGAGCGCGAGCAGTTCGGCCGCCCGATCGGCCGCTTCCAGGCCATCCGCCACAAGTTCGCGGAGATGTCGACCCAGATCGAGGCCGCGAAGCAGTTCGTCTACTCGACGGCCTGGCGCTTCGCCAACGGCGAGTACCCCGTACGCGAGATCTCCCAGGCGAAGCTGTTCGCCTCGCGGGTGATCTGCGACGTCGCCGACGAGTGCATCCAGATCCACGGCGGCTACGGCTACATGAAGGAGTACGAAATCGAGCGCGCCTACCGCGACGCGAGGCTGAATCGCATCGGAGCGGGCACGGACGAGATCATGCTCGAGGTCATCGGCCGCAGCTACGGGCTCTAGGGAGCGAAGCAGCAGGCCTACCTGGCCTGCTGCTTGTAGAGCTCGACGTTCTCCGCGACCGTGTCGGGGATCGGCCGGACCTCGATCGCGCCACTCTTGATCGGCGCCTTCTCGGCCCACTTGACGGCCTCGTCGATGTCCTCGCACTCGAAGATCCAGAAGCCGGCGATCTGCTCCTTGGACTCCGTGAACGGGCCGTCCGTGACGACCGGCTTGCCCTCCTCGCCGTAGCGCAGCGTCCTCGCCATGCCGCTGGGCCCGAGTCCCTCACCCTGGAGGAAGACACCGGCCTTCTCGAGCTCGCTGTTGTAGGCGTTCATGTCGGCAACGATCTGCTCCATCAACTTCGGGTCGACGTCCTCGATCAGCGACTCGTCGTCGCTCATGGAAATCAGGAACCTGCTCATTTGAAACCTCCTTAGCCTTGGCGGCGCCGTTCGCCGCCGTCAAGCTAACGACGAACGCCCGCGGGTTTTTCGACGTTTATTCCAGCTCCTCGATCCGGCGCTCCAGGAAGGTGCGCTGGACCGGATTCGTGCTCAGCTCGAGACCGCGCCGGTAGGCGGCCGCCGCCTCGGCGTCGCGGCCGGTTCGCGCCAGCAGGTCCGCCCGGCTGACGTGGAACGGCGCGTACTTCTCCAGGCCCTCGATCGCGTCGATCAGCTCCAGGCCGGCCTCGGGCCCCTCGTCCATCGCGACCGCGATCGCGCGGTTGAGCTCGATCACCGGTGAGGGCTGTATCCGGGTCAGCTGCCCGTAGAGCAGACCGATCCCGCGCCAGTCGGTGTCCTCGGCGCGCTCGGCCTTGGCGTGCTCGGCGGCGATCCTCGCCTGGATCGAGTACGGCCCGACGACGCCCTGGAGCGTCTCCACCAGCTCGAGGCCCTCGGAGATCTGCGCTCGGTCCCAGGTCGAGCGGTCCTGATCCTCCAGCAGCACCATCTCGCCCGATTCGTCGGTGCGCGCGTCGCGCCGGGAGTGCTGCAGCAGCATCAGCGCCAGCAGCGCGCGGGCTTCGGGGTCGTCGGGGAGGGTCTCGACCAGCACCCGGGCGAGCCGGATCGCCTCGTCGGCAAGCTCGGTGCGAATCAGGGCGTCGCCGCGTGATGCGAAGTAGCCCTCGTTGAAGATCAGGTAGAGAGTGGCCAGGACCGCGGCCAAGCGCTCGGGGAGCTGCTCGGCGGAGGGGACCTCGTAGGGGATGCCGGCGTCGCGGATCTTGCCCTTCGCCCGCACAAGCCGCTGCGCCATGGTCGCCTCGGTCGTCAGGAAGGCGCTGGCGATCTCGGCCGTGGTGAGGCCGCCGAGGGTGCGAAGCGTCAGTGCGACGCGCGCCTGCGGCCGCAGCGCCGGATGGCAGCAGGTGAAGATCAGCCGCAGGCGGTCGTCGGGCATCTCCCGCTCTTCCTCGGGCTCGATCTCCTCGGAGGTGGGCGCCAGCTTCTCCAGGCCCTCGAGCACCTCCTGCTTCACCTGCAGCGTCCGCTCGCGCCGCAGACGGTCGATCGCCTTGTTGCGGGCCACGCGCGTGATCCAGGCGCCGGGGTTGTCGGGGATGCCGTCGTCCGGCCAGCGCTCGAGGGCGACCACGAACGCCTCCTGCACGGCCTCCTCGGCCAGGTCGAAGTCGCCGAGGACCCGGATCAGGCTCGCGACCGCCCGCCCCGACTCGTGCCGGAACAGGCGGTCAACGAGCTGACTCGAGCCCTCTATGACTACGCGTCGACGGTCATTCGTCGACCGTCATTCGTCAAACACCATCACCGGCCGCACCTCGACGGCGCCGGCCCGCAACGGGATCTTCTTGGCCCAGTCGAGGGCCTCGTCGAGGTCCTTGCACTCGAGCACGTAGAAGCCGCCGAGCTGCTCCTTGGACTCGGCGAACGGCCCGTCGGTGACGCTGCGCTCGCCACCGTTCTCGGGGATCGTCACGGTGCTGGCGGTCGCGCTGGGCTGCAGCCCCTCGCCGGAGACGAAGGCGCCCTTGTCGACGGCCTCCTGGCTGTAGGCGGCCCAGCCGTCGATCTCCGCCTTCATCTCCTCGGGGCTGGCGTCCTCCATCCCGCCCTCGGGACCAAAGAGCGTGAGCATGTACTTCATGGCGTTTCTCCTTCTCTGGCTAGGCCGTGGCCTTGGCCTTGGCGGGGGACACGGTCGAGCTCTCGTAGCCGAACGGCGAGAGGTCGGTGACCTGTCGCACCTCGATGGCGGCGTTCGGCTGGATCGGCACCTTCTCGGCCCATTCGAGCGCCTCGTCGAGGTCGGCGCACTCGAGCAGGCAGAACCCGCCGAGCTGCTCCTTCGACTCCGCGAAGGGACCGTCGGTGAGCGTCCGCTCGCCGTCAGCGGCGATCCGAACCGTCGTCTCGGCCGGCTCGACGGGCTCGCAGGCGATCAGCACGCCCGCGTCGACTGCTTCCTTGTCGAACGCCGCCCAACGATCCAAGGCCTCCTTCATCTGCTCGGGGGACGAGTCCTTCATGCGCTCCTCCACGATGAAGCTGAGCAGGTATTTCATTCGCTTCCTCCTCTTGTTGCGGGGTCTCCTCGGGTTCGCGTCCGGGGACCCCTGCAGCGGCGCGTTTCGCCGCTTTCACCCTAACGACGAACGGGATCGTCCGAAATCGACAATCGCAGGTGAGCCGGGATCGGATAAACAGTCAGATATCGGCTCCAACCTCGACCAGATCCGCTCCTACTACGAGGCGCTCAACACCGGCGACGCCGAACTCGTCGCCTCGCATTTCACCGACGACGCGGTCCACTACTACACCCGGCTCGGGCCTCACGAGGGCGCGGAGCGAATCGGGCAGAACGCCGAGCTGGGCGTCGGGATGATCGACGGCCAGTGGTACCTCGAGCACGGGATCGAGCAGGGCGACGAGGCCGTGATCGAGTGGACGATGACCTGGCGGGACCCGAAGTCGGGCGAGAAGCGGCTGGATCGGGGGACCGAGTGGTTCCTGATGCGAGACGGAAAGATCGCCGAGGTCCGCGCCTATCACCACGGCAACAAGAAAAATCCCCAGGGCGACTTGCTGGGCTTCGACCACGCCGGGCGGGGCCACACGACAATGGACGACTGGAAGCCGCCGCCATGACCGTGATCAAGGACACCGGAGCGCGGGCGCTGGTCCCCCCCTTCACCGAGGAGCACGAGCACCTCCGGGAATCTGCGCGCGAGTTCGTCTCCAAGGAGATTGCCCCGAACCTTGAGGAGTGGGAGGAAGCCCGGGGGTTCCCGAACGAGCTGTTCCCGCGCTGCGGCGAGCTCGGCTTCCTCGGCCTGAAGTACCCGGAAAAATACGGCGGGCAGGGCGGCGACTACGTCCACAACGCGGTCTGGGTGGAGGAGCTGGCCCGCTCGGGGGCGGGCGGCGGCGTTGCAGCCGGGCTCGGCGCTCACTCCGAGATCGCGACGCCGCCGATCTGGAAGTTCGGGACCGAGGAGCAGAAGCAGCGCTGGCTGGTGCCGGCGATCAGGGGAGAGAGGATCGGGGCGCTCGGCATCACCGAGCCCGGCGGCGGGTCTGACGTGGCATCGCTCAAGACCGATGCACGCCCGGTGCAAGGCGGCTACGTCGTCAACGGCTCCAAGACCTTCATCACCAACGGCGTCCGCGCGGACTTCATGGTGACCGCCGTGAAGACGTCGGAGGAGGGCGGCCACGGCGGCATCTCGTTCCTGGTGCTGGAGCGTGAGATGCCCGGCTACGAGGTGACGGGCAAGCTGGAGAAGATGGGCTGGCACTCATCCGACACGGGCGAGCTCTCCTTCACCGACGTCGAGGTCCCCGCCGACCACCTCCTCGGAAAGGAGAACGAGGGCTTCAAGCTGATCATGGCCAACTTCCAGTGGGAGAGGCTGACGATGGCGCTTGGCGCCGTCGGCGGCATGCAGCGCGTGTTCGAGGAGACGCTCGCCTACGCCAAGGAGCGCGAGGCCTTCGGCCGCCCGATCGGCCGCTTCCAGGTGATCCGCCACAAGCTCGCCGAGATGTCGGTCAGGATCGAGGCGGGGAAGGCGCTGACCTACGCGGCACTGCGGAAGTTCGCCGGGGGCGAGGACGCAACCCGCGAGGTCACCCAGGCCAAGCTGTTCACCCAGCGCGCCGCCTGCGACGTCTCCGACGAGGCGATCCAGATCCACGGCGGCTACGGCTACATGCGCGAGTATGGCGTTGAACGCGCCTACCGCGACGCCCGCCTGGGCCCGATCGGCGGCGGCACCGACGAGATCATGAAGGAGATCCTGGGCAAGCAACTGGGCCTCTAAGCCGCGTGTGGTTCGTGCCGGAAGGAGCATTCCTCCGATACTCGGAGGTTTGGAGGCCAAACTCGGCGGTAATTCCTCCTAAGTCTTGACAAAAGGCCTCCGATCTGAAATGGATTCGCGCGATGGAGCGGAAGCGCGGCGCGCTGACGTCGCTGAAAGAGGAGAACCGCAAGCGCGTGATCGACGCACTGAGGGAAAAGGGCCTGGCGAGCCGCGCGGATCTCGCCCGCCAGACGGGGTTGTCGAGGTCGACCATCTCGACGATCGTCACCGACCTGCTGGACAGCGGCCTGGTCGACGAGCGCGACGGCCCCCCGGCGGAGGCCGCGCACGCGGGACGCCCCCCGGTCATGGTCGCCCTCAACGGGTCCGCCGGACTCGCCGTCGGCGTGGACTTCGGCCACCGGCACCTGCGCGTCGCGGTCTCGGACCTGTCGCAGTCCGTCCTCGCCGAGACCTGGCAGGAGATGGACGTGGACCACGATGCGCAGGACGGCCTGGACGCCGCCGCAGAGTTCGTCGATCAGGTGATCGAGGAGGCGGGGGTCCGCCGGGACCGCGTAATCGGCGCGGGCATGGGCCTGCCTGCTCCCATCGACCGCATCAGCGGCCGGGTCAACGACGACTCCATCCTGCCGGGCTGGGTCGGCGTGGACGCTGCGGCCGAGGCGAGCTCCAGGCTTGGAATCCCGGTCCAGGTCGACAACGACGCAAACCTCGGCGCACTGGCGGAATCGGTCTGGGGGGCCGCGAAGGGAAAGTCCGAGGTCGCTTACATCAAGGTCGCGACCGGCATCGGAGCCGGCCTGATCTCCGGGGGGCACCTGAATCGCGGGATCAACGGGATCGCGGGCGAGATCGGCCACACGCTCGTCGCCGAGGACGGGCCGGTGTGCCGGTGCGGCAACCGGGGCTGCCTGGAGACGCTCGCCTCCGCGCGGGCCATCACGACCCTCTTGAGCGAAAGCCGCGGCGAATCGGTCAACACCCGCCGGCTGTTGGAGCTGAGCAAGACCGGCGATGCCGCGGCGCAGCGGCTGATCGCGGGAGCCGGACAGGCCATCGGGCTGGCGGTCGCCAACGTCTGCAATCTGCTCAACCCCGAGTCCGTGGTGGTGGGCGGCGACCTGAGCGCGGCCGGAGAGGCCCTGCTGGAGCCGATGCGGCAGACGGTCCGGCGGATCGGCATCCCGAGCGCAGTCGAGGACGTGGAGATCGTCCCTGGGGTCCTCGGCGAGCGCGCCGAGCTGATCGGGGCGATCGCGCTGGTGATGCAGGAATCCGACCGCTTCGCAACCCAGGAGGCCGGGAACAAGGCAGCCTGAACGGATTGCTGAAATCTTTGCAACGGAGTGAAAGAGAGGAGAAGCGAAAGGTGATGGAGTGGAGAGCTACCAGAGGAGGACGAACGTGAGTAACTGGAGAGGCAAGCGCCTCCTGGTGCCGTTGGTCGCGCTGGTCGCGGCCCTCGGCCTGGCGGCGTGCGGCGATGACGATGACGATGACGGCGGTGGCGGCGACAGCGGAGGCGGAGGCACGATCGCCTTCCTGCTCCCCGAGACCCAGACCACCCGCTACGAGGAACAGGACAGGCCGCTGTTCGAGGCCAAGGTCGAGGAGCTCTGCCCCGACTGCGAGATCCAGTACCAGAACGCGGACCAGGATCCCGCGAGGCAGCAGCAGCAGGTCGAGGCGGCCGTGACCGAGGGCGTCGACGTGATGGTGCTCGATCCGGTCGACTCCACGACCGCGGGCTCGCTCGCGAATCGGGCCAAGGAGGCCGACATCCCGGTGATCAGCTACGACAGGCTGATCCTGGACGCCGACCTGGACTACTACGTCTCGTTCGACAGCACCATCGTCGGCGAGCAGCAGGGCACCGCCCTCTCGGACAAGCTCAAGGAGGACGGCAATCCCACGGGTCCAATCGTGAAGATCAACGGCGACCCGAAGGACAACAACGCCAAGCTGTTCAAGGAGGGCTCGAACAGCGTGCTCTCCGAGCGTGGTGTCGAGATCGCGGAGGAGTACGACACTCCCGACTGGCTCCCCGAGAACGCGCAGCGCGAGATGGAGCAGGCGATCACCGCTGTCGGCGATGACGGCTTTACGGGCGTCTACGCCGCCAACGACGGCACCGCCGGAGGCGCGATCGCGGCTCTGAAGGCGGCCGGTCTGGACCCGACGACGATTCCGGTCACGGGACAAGACGCCGAGGTGACCGCGATCCAGCGGATCATCGCGGGCGAGCAGTACATGACGGTTTACAAGCCGATCATTCCGCTCGCCGAGAGCGCCGCCGAGCTGGCGGTCGCGATCGCCAACGGAGATGAGGTCCCCGAGGGCCTGATCAACGGCGAGGAGGACAACGGGACCGAGTCGGTGCCGACGGTCTTCCTGGAGACCATCCCCGTGTTCCGCGACAACGTGCAGCAGGAGATCGTCGCGGACGGGTTCCTGAGCGCCAGTGAGATCTGCACGGCGCAGTACGCGAAGGACTGTCAGGAACTCGGCATCAAGTAGCGATTGAAGTGAGAGGATCCACCAGCGTGAGGAGAGCGAGATGAGCGAGAGTCAGAAGCAGGGCTCCGGAGCCGGTTCCGGCTCGGCTCCTCTCCTCGCGCTGGAGGGATTCTCAAAGAGCTTCGGGCCGGTCGAGGCCCTCAAGGACGTCGCCATGGAGGTCCGCGGCGGCGAGGTCGTCGGTCTCGTCGGCGACAACGGAGCGGGGAAGTCGACGCTGATCAAGGCGATCGCCGGCGTGCAGCCGGCCGACAGCGGCCAGGCTCGCTTCCAGGGCCAGCCGGTGAAGCTGAGCACGCCGCAGGCCGCGACCTCGCTCGGCATCGCGACCGTCTACCAGGACCTCGCGCTGTGCGAGAACCTCGACGTCGTCGCCAACCTCTTCCTGGGTCAGGAAGTCTCGAACGGAGGGCCGGGCGTCCTCGACGAGACCGCGATGGAGCGGAAGACCAGGGAGCTGCTCGACCGCATCGGTGTGACGACCCTGCGCAGCGTCCGCACCGACGTGGAGCGCCTCTCCGGCGGGCAGCGCCAGGCCATCGCGATTGCGCGCTCCATGCTCGGCGAGCCCAAGCTGGTGCTGCTGGACGAGCCGACGGCCGCACTCGGCATCGTGCAGACGCGCCAGATCCTGGACCTGATCAAGCGGCTCAAGGACGGCGGGCTCGGCGTGATCGTGATCAGCCACAACCTCGCCGACGTCTTCGCGGTCGCCGACCGGGTCGCGGTGCTGCGCCTCGGGCGCATGGCCGGCGACTTCGAGATCGGCAAGTCCAGCCAGGAGGAGATCGTCGCCGCGATCACCGGCGCCGAGTTCGGTGAGCGCCCAACCGAGGAGACGCCGCTGTGAGCGACGCCGCGGCGACCACACCGGAGTCGGACGAGCCTGTCCGCGAGCAGCTCTCGCCGGTTCAGATGATGCGCCGCGTCGCGCGCGGCGAGCTCGGCGAGGTCCGGGTGCTAGTCGGCATCGCGGTGATCTGGACCATCTTCCAGCTCGCCAACGACCGCTTCCTGAGCGCGGTCAACCTCTCCAACCTGACGCTCCAGATCGCCGCCGTGGCGACGATCTCGATCGGCGTCGTGCTGGTGCTGCTGCTCGGAGAGATCGACCTCTCCGTCGGCGCGGTGAGTGGGCTCGCGGCGGCGGTGATGGCGGTCCTCTCCGTCAAGGAGGGCCTCGCTCCCGAGCTGGCGCTGCTGGCCGGGCTGCTGACCGGGACCGCGATCGGGCTCTTCAACGGCTTCATGGTCACGACCTTCGGGATCCCCTCGTTCGTCGTGACGCTCGCGGGATTGCTGGGCTGGCAGGGGGCGCAGCTGGCGGTGCTGGGCAGCTCCGGCTCGGTCAACCTGCCCCCGAGCATCATCACCGACCTGACCAGCACCTTCTTCGATCCGGCGATCGGCTGGGCGATCGGGATCGGCGGCATCGCGGCCTACGCCGCGAGCCAGTTCATCGGCGCGAGGCGCCGGGTCAAGGTTGGCCTCGAGGCCCCTCCGGTCGCCGTGCTCGCGCTGAAGGTCGGGCTGATCGCCGTGGCGATCATCGCCGCGATCGCGGTCCTGAACCAGGACCGGGGCGTGCCGCTGGCGGCCCTGATCGTCGTTGTGCTGACGGTCCTGTTCACGTTCATAACCGAGCGCACCCGCTACGGCCGCCACATCTTCGCCGTCGGCGGCAACGAGGAGGCGGCGCGCCGCGCCGGCATCCGGGTCACTCGGATCAAGATCAGCGTCTTCATGCTCGCCTCGACCCTGGCCGCTGCGGGCGGCATCCTCGCCGCCTCGCGTCTGCTCGCGGTCAACCAGCAGTCCGGCAGCGGCGACGTGTTGCTGCTGGCCATCGCCGGGCCGGTGATCGCGGGAACCAGCCTGTTCGGCGGCCGCGGCTTCGTCTGGTCCGCCCTGCTCGGCGCGATCGTGATCGGCTCGATCTCCAACGGCATGGACCTGCTCGGGCTCGACTCCGACGTCAAGTTCATGATCACCGGCGCGGTGCTGCTCGCCGCCGTGACGATCGACGCCGCCACCCGGCTGCGGCGCGAGTCGACCAGCTAGGGCGCCGCACGCGCGTGGCGGAGCGGCGCGTCGCGCTGGTCGGCTTCGGCCTCGCCGGGTCGGTCTTCCACGCTCCCCTGATCGAGGCGGCGCCCGGCCTGCGGCTGGCGACGATCGTCACCTCGAACGAGGAGCGCGCCGGCCGGGCGCGCTCCTCCTACCCCGAGGCCGAGGTGGTGGACGACGCCGAGCCGCTCTGGGCCCGGTCGTCGGATCACGAGCTGGTCGTGGTCGCCACCCCGCCGAGCTCGCACGCGGCACTCGCCGCCGGCGCGCTCGAGCGAGGCATCCCGGTGGTGGTGGACAAGCCGCTCGCGCCCAGCGCCGAAGCGGCTCGGGCCTTGGTCGAGGAGGCGGAGCGCCGCGGGGTCCCGCTCACCGTCTTCCAGAACCGCCGCTGGGACTCCGACCAGCTGACGCTCCGCCGGCTGCTCGACGAGGGGGCGCTCGGGAACGTGCACCGCTACGAGTCCCGCTTCGAGCGCTGGCGGCCCGAGCTCCGCCCGGGCTCCTGGCGCGAGAGCACCCCGCCGGCCGAGGGGGGCGGGGTGCTGCTGGACCTCGGCACGCACCTGGTCGACCAGGCGCTGACGCTGTTCGGGCCTGCCGCCGAAGTCCACGGAGAGGTGGACTCCGTTCGCGGAGGCGCGAGCGACGACGACGTCTTCATCGCGATCAGGCACGAGGGCGGCGTCCATAGCCACCTCTGGGCGTCGTCCGTCACCGCCGCGCCCGGCCCCCGCCTCAGGGTCCTGGGCGGTGAGGCCGCGTTCGTGGTCCAGGAGCTCGACGGCCAGGAGGACGCCCTGGCGGCGGGGAAGCGCCCGGGCGACAGCGGCGATTGGGGCGCGGAGCCGCCGGAGCGCTGGGGACGGCTCGTCCGGGGCGAGGCGTCAGAGCCGGTTCCCTCCGAGCACGGCGCCTGGCCGCGCTTCTACGTACTGCTCTCCGCCGCACTGGACGGAAGGGGGTCGTTGCCCGCGGATCCCCGGGACGCCGTCGCGACGCTGGAAGTGCTGGAGCGGGCGCGCGCCGAGTACGTGTGAGTGATGCCGATGGGCGGATAGATTGAAGGAGATCCTGGGCAAGCGGCTGGGACTCTGATACGTTCGAGGTGATGAGGCCGGGGAGAGCACTAGCTTGCGCCGCCGCCGGGTTGGCGGTGCTCCTCATGGCTCCTGCCGGTGCCTCGGCCGCCGAGTGCAGCTTGGACACCGCGAACGCCCTGCGGGATTCCGGAGGGTACGAGTACGACTTCGGCCAGGCTGCGCCCGTCCCCAACCGTGACGTCTCGTTCGCGACCCTGCTCGACGGCGGCGCCGCCACCACCACCACTCCGCCGGGCCCACGCACCACCTCAGATTCCTGGGACCTCTTCGGCGCGCTCTTCGTCGGCCCCGGCGGCGACGCGTCGCTCACCAACATGTACTTCTCGCCGGACGACAACTCCTGCGCGCTGGAGGACGGAGGGCGCGAGCAGGTGTTCCCGCCGGTTACCGTCAACGGGCTGACCGTTCAGCGCAAGGTGTCCGTGGCTGCCGGAAGCCTTCCCGGCGCCCGGGTGCTCGATCTGATCACGAATCCGGGAACGGCGGCGGTGACGACCTCGGTCCAGTTCGGCGACACGCTCAGCTCGGACAGCGAAGGTGACCTCGGGTCGGACCTCGTAACCGCCTTCCGCACCACTTCGAGCGGGGATGCCCTGCTCACCACCGCCGACTTCTGGGCGGTGACTAGCGATCACGACGGGGGCGGGGGCACCACGAACGACGACCTCGCCCTGGCGCACGTCTTCGACGGCCCCGGCGGCGCGGAGCGGATCGACTTCGCCACGCTCACAACGGGACCGGAGGCCGGCAACGAGATCGACAACCTCGCCTGGCGCTGGGACAACGTCCGCATCCTGCCGGGGCAGACCGCCGCCTTCATCTCCTACGAGGTCCAGCAGGGGGTCGCCGGCGCGAACGCCGCGGCGGAGGACGCCGCCGCCGCAAATCAGGCTCGCGCCTACCAGACCGCCCCGTCTTCGGGCCGGTTCGCCGGTATGACGCCCGCCGAGATCGAAGCGGTCCGAAACTGGTCGACCGAGACCTGCTTCGGGCGCCCCGCAACGATCAGCGGGACCACCGGCCCCGACACGCTCAAGGGCACCAAGCGCGCCGACGTGATCGTCGGCGGCGACGCCAAGGACAAGCTCGACGGGCGCGGCGGCGCCGATCGCATCTGTGGCGGCGACGGCAAGGACAAGCTCGGCGGCGGAGGCGGTAACGACAAGCTCTCCGGAGGCCGCGGCGCGGACTCGCTCAGCGGCGGCAAGGGCAAGGACAAGCTCAACGGCGGCAAGGGCAAGGACGCTCAGAAGCAGTAGAGGACGCTCAGAAGCAGTAGGCGCGGGCGCGGGCGGCCCAGGTAGCGTCGTGCGGGTGATGACCCCGTACCACCAGATCGGTAAGCAGGCGCAGGTCGCCATCGCCGTGGCGGCGGCGCTGGCGCTGGCCGACGCCTCGATCGTCACGCTCGGGCTGCCGTCGATCCTGTCGGAGCTGGACACGACGGTCGAGGGCGTCGCGCTGGTGCTGGGGGTCTACACGGCGGTGCTGGCGCTCGCGCTGCTGCCAGCTGTCTGGCTCTCACGCCGGGTCGGCGGGGCGGCGGTGGCAGCCGGAGGGATCGCGGTCTTCGGGCTTGCCTCGCTCGCATGCGGGTCGGTGGACTCGATGGACCCGCTGCTGATCCTGCGCGGGATCCAGGCGGTGGGCGGGGCCGGGACCCTGATCGGCGCCTTCGCTTTGCTCGACGCCGGTCAGGACGGGCGGGGGCGGCGGCTGTGGTTCATGGCCTCGATCTTCGGCGCGGCGATCGGCCCGGCGCTGGGCGGTGCCCTGACCGAGGCGTTCGACTGGCGCGCGATCTTCCTGGCGCAGGTGCCCCTGGTGGCACCCGCGCTGCTGGTCGCGGGGCGGGCGGCGCTGCAGAGGCGCCCAGGCGATGCCCGGTCCGAGCCCGCCGATACCCCCTTGGCCCCCCGGCCGGCCGTCGCTCTGGCCCTGCTCTCGGCGGCGCTAACCGCGGTCATCTTCCTCGTCGTGCTCCTGCTGGTCGCCGGCTGGAGCGTCGATCCGCTGGCGGCGGCACTGGCCGTCAGCGTGCTGCCGGTTGCCGCCGTGGCGGCCTCCCGCATCCCCGGGGACGCCGACACCCGAGCAGCGGCCGGCTGCCTGCTCGTCGCCGGCGGGGTCGGGTGCCTGGCCCTGCTGCCGGGCGACTCGGCCTGGTGGACGGTGGTGCCGCAGTTGCTGGCCGGCGCGGGCATGGGATTGGCGCTGCCTGCGCTGGCGGGCGAGCTGCTGCCCGAGCGCACCCGCCGCGACGTCGCGCGGGTGCTCTCGATCCGGCACGCCGGTATCGCCGTGGCGCTGGCCGTGATCGCCCCGATCGTCGCCAACAGCCTCGACTCGGAGATCTCGGACGCGCGCCTGCAGGGCACCGCGGCGCTGCTGGACGCATCGCTCGCCCCCGAGGACAAGATCGTGATCGCGCCCGCCCTGTTCGCGGGCCTCGACACCGATGATCCTCGCCAGCGACTGGAGGACTCGATCGCCTCGGTCCGCGGGGACTTCGACGAGCAGGACCAGGGAGAGCTCGACGCGCTCGGCGCGCGCCTGGACGACGTCGTCACCGGGGCCGTCCGTGGCGCCTTCCGCGTCGCCTTCGTCGCGACGGCGCTGATGGCGCTGGGCGCGGCATTGATCCTGCTGTGGGCGGCGCTGGCGCCGGCGGGAGGGGTGAGGCCGCTCGCGGTTGCCGCGTGCGCGGCGCTGGCCGCCGCCGGACTGGCCGGATACGCCCTGGCCTACGCCGCCTCGGAGCGCGAGACCGTGGCGATCCAGGACCCCTGCAACGCCGACCGCGAGGACCCCGACAGCGGCGGCATCGGTGGCTTTCTCCAGGATCGCTCGCTCGAGGCGCTGGACCGAGCCGCGTGCGAGTTCGGCTCCAGCCGCGAGGAACTGCTGCTGGCCCTGGCGGACGAGGACGAGCGCGAGGACTACGAGCGCAAGTACGGCGAGGATCCCGGCTCGATCACCGAGCTGGGCCCAGCCGCTCTCGGGCTCTAGGCCGCAGTAACTCCGCCCGTGCCCGCGGCGCTACTGTTCCTAGGAGCCCGGCACCCGCCGGAGCACAGGTCGACGAGAGGGGCAGAGGTGAGACTGAGCAAGCGAGCGGTACTGGTGGGCATCGCGGCAGCGCTTCTGTGCGTGGGGGCGTTCGGGTCGTTTGCGCTGGCCGGCAACAAGAAGAAGACGGTCGTGGTGGTTAACGCGGGATCCATACTCAACGGCCAGCAGAACGTCAAGGTCACCGGGGCCCTGAACACGGCGACGGCCTGCCGCGGGGGCCGGTCGATGCGACTGTTCCTGACCAACCAGAGCGGCGCGATCCTTGCGACGGTCGACTCCGGCACCAGCACCTCCGGCGGTACCTGGAAGCTGAACGCGAAGCTCGCGAGCCCGCCGACAGCGGACCAGCGCCTCCAGGTCAAGGCCAAGAAGCTGACCGTCGGCAAGTTCGTCTGCAAGGCCGGCCTGTCGCGGCTGATGGAGATCAAGTACGAGACCCGTCCACGGGTGATCGAGAACGAGCAGAGCCGGATGGCGCTGGTCGAGGCGTTCATCCCCCACTCCCCGCACGCCAACGCGCTGGGCATCTCGATCGAGGAGATCGAGGCCGACCGGGCGATGCTGGCGATGCCGTTCAAGGAGGAGCTGGTGACGATGGGCGACGTCGTCCACGGCGGCGCCATCAGCACCCTGATCGACACGGCCGCAACGGTCGCGGCCTGGGCGACCGACGAGGTGCCCGACTCCCCCTCGGGCGCGACCGTCGCGCTCTCGGTCAACTTCATCTCGGCGGCCCGGCCTGTGACCTGCGCGCCGAGGCCAAGGTGGTGAAGCGAGGCCGCAAGCTCAGCTTCTGCGAGGTCGAGGCCCGCGATCCCGAAGGCACCCTGGTCGCCAACGCGATCGCGACCTACACCTTCTAGCGCCTCGGTCGACTGGCCCGTCAGCCAGTCGGTAGCAATACAATCCGGCCTCCAGTCCACGACGCCACAAGGAGACGAAGACTTGGGACTGCTTGACGGTAAGAGCGCGATCATCACCGGCTCGGCCCGCGGCATCGGCCGTGCCACGGCGGAGTTGTTCGCCAGCCAGGGTGCGAAGGTCCTGATCAACGACCTCGACGGCGACGTCGCCGAGGAGGCCGCGAAGGAGATCGACGGCGAGACCGCCGTCTTCGCCGGCGACCTGACTCAGCCCGGTGCCTGCGACGACCTGGTCCAGGCCGCGAACGACGCCTTCGGCAGCGTCGATGCCGTGGTCAACAACGCGGGCTACACCTGGGACGGCGTCGTGCACAAGATGAGCGACGAGCAGTTCCAGGCGATGCTGGACATCCACACGATCGTCCCGTTCCGGATGATCCGCGCGCTCGCCCCGCATGGCGCGAGGCCGCCAAGGCCGAGCGCGACAAGGGCGAGGAGGTCTTCCGCAAGCTCGTCAACATCACCTCGATCTCGGGGACGATGGGTAACGCCGGCCAGGTCAACTACTCCTCGGCCAAGGCGGGCGTCACGGGCCTGACCAAGACGATCGCCAAGGAGTGGGGGCCGCTGAAGGTCAACTGCAACGCGGTCGCGTTCGGCTTCGTCGAGACCCGCCTCACCCAGGCCAAGGAGAAGGGCGAGACGATCGAGGCCGCGGGCGACTCCAAGGAGAAGGTCGAGCTGGGCATCCCCGAGCAGATGCGCAGCATGGCCTCGATGATGATCCCGCTGGGCCGCCCCGCACAGCCCGAGGAGGCGGCGGGCCCGGTGATGTTCCTGTGCTCGGAGTACTCCAACTACATCAACGGCCAGGTGATCAACGTGACCGGCGGCCAGTTCACGGGGATGTACAGCTAGGACGCGGCGCGCCCCGCTCACCCCCGTCAGACTGCAGGGGATGGCGGCTATCGGCATCGAAACCCCCCACGGGCCCGCCCGGGCCCACCTCACGCTTGGCGGACGGGCCCGCGGGCGCGCTGGTGCTGGGCCACGGGGCCGGCGGCGGCGTCGAGGCGCCGGACATCCAGGCGGCGGCCGAGGTCGCCCGCGAGGCCGGCTTCACCGTTGCCCTGGTCGAGCAGCCCTACCGCGTCGCCGGGCGCAAGTCGCCCGCGCCGGCCAAGCAGCTCGACGCCGCGTGGCTGGCGGTGGTCGGTGCCCTACGGGAGAAGCAGCTGAAGGGCCTGCCGCTGATCGCGGGAGGCCGCTCGCTTGGGGCGCGGGTCGCGTGCCGGTGTGCGCCCGAAACGGGAGCCGACGCGGTGCTGTGCCTGGCTTTTCCCGTCCATCCGCCCGGCAAGCCCGAGAAAAGCCGCATTGAAGAGCTGGATGACGTTGAGGTGCCGGTTCTTGTGGTCCAAGGGAAGAGCGATCCGTTTGGGATGCCGCCCCCCGCCAAAGGTCGCGAGGTGGTGGAGGTCGAGGGCAACCACGGCCTCAAGGCGGATCTCGACGCGGTCGGCGACGCCGTCGCGCGTTGGCTGAAGGTCCGGCTCAGAGAGGGACCAACGCAGCGCCCGCGCGGAGGTGTCCGCACCTAGCCCCGCCATCCGGGGTCTGCGATGGGACACCCGGCTCAGGGCTTCTCGCTTCGCTCTTCCGCTGGGGGGCTCGAGGGCCCCGCCCGGCGGCCAGGTCCCGAACCAGTTGTCGCGGGCGCCGTCGATCGTGATCACGCAGCCCGAGTAGAAGTCGCCGGCCGGCGAGGCGAGGTAGGCGATCAGCCACGCCATCTCCTCCTCGGTCCCGAGCCGCCCCAGCGGGATTGTCCCGGCGACGTTGTCCACGACCGCCTTGGGGTATTTGGTGCGCAGCGTCTCGGTGTCGAACTGGCCGACCGCCACCGCGACGGTGCGGACGCCGAAGCGCGCCCACTCCACGGACAGGGTTCGCATCATGTTCTCGACGGCGGCGCGGGCGGCACCCGTGTGGACCATCCCGGGGAAGCCCTGGTGGGGGGAGACGGTGATGCTGACGACCTTGCCCTGCTCCTGGGGGATGAACGCCTTGGTCGCCGCGGCGTGGGTCATCTGCCAGGTTCCCTGCACGTTCAGCTCGATCACCGTGCGAAAGCCCTTGGGGCTGATCGCCTCGGCGGGGCTCAGGAACTGGCCGCCAGCGTTGTTGACCAGCAGATCGATGCGGCCGTGGCGCTCCAGGACGCCGTCCATGAGCTTGTCGACCGCCTCGTCGTCGCGGATGTCCATCGCCTCCATATCCGCCTTTCCCCCGGCGCCGGTGACCTCGGCGACCATGCCCTCCAGCGGCTCGCCGCGACGCCCGCAGCCGACCACGGTCGCGCCCAGGGACGCGAGCTCCAGGGCCGTCGCCCGGCCGATGCCCGTGCCGGCGCCCGAGACGACGCAGACCTGGCCGTCGAGCAGGTCGGGGACGAAGATGCGCGATCCGGGCCGCTGAGCCATCCGCGCGGGGAGCATATGGCCGGGCGGGGGCGGCGGGTCCGTCGGCGCTACTACGCTGCTGGTCGTGGGCATCCGCGCCGACGCGAAACCGCTGGACGGCCCGCTGGAGGGGGGCAGCGAGGGCTCGAGCGTGATCGTCGAGCCCCTCGAGGCCGGAAGGGCCCGGTTCACGAAGGCGTTCTTCGAGTACGAGGGCGGGCGCTTCGGCGGCCTCAAGGCGCTCGGGTTCCGCGCCGGCGACGACGACTACCTGGACGTCCCCGTCCCCTCCTACCTGGTCCGGCATCCGACCGCCGGCCCGATGCTGATCGACACGGGCCTCCACCCCTCCGTCGCCCGCGATCCCAGGCACAACATGGGCCGACGGGCGGCCGGATTCTTCAGCCTCGCGCCGGGGGCCGACGTCACCTCTCAGTTGCGCGAACGGGGCCTGGGCCCCGGCGACATCGAGGTCGTCGTCCTCACCCACCTCCACCTCGACCACGCCTCGGCGATCTCGGAGTTCCCGGAGTCGACCTTCGTCGTCAGCGAGGCCGAGTGGGAGCACGCGACCAACCTGCGGGTCCCGATGCTCGAGGGCTACCGCCCGGCCCACTACGACCACGCGGTTGACTACCGCACCGTCGACTTCGGGGCGGACTACGTCGACTCCTACGGGCCCTTCGGCCGCACGATGGACCTGTTCGGCGACGGCACCGTCAGGCTCGCCTTCACCCCCGGCCACACCCCCGGCCACATGTCGGTGCTGCTTCGTCTGCCCCGCCGGGACTTCGTCGTCGCTGGCCGACGTCGCGTACACGTGGCGCCAGTTCGACGGCGGGCCCGAGCCGTGGCGTCCCGCCGACCGCCACAACTGGCGCCGCTCACTCCACGAGGCCCAGGCCTACCGCGAGGCCTATCCCTATGCCCTGGTCGTCCCGGGGCACGACCCGGAGTTCTGGGAGAAGCTCGACCCGCGCTACGAGGAGTAGGCCCCGCCCGGCCTAGCCGCGGCCGCGGGCGTCGGCTGCGTCGGGCTCTGGCGAGCCGGACGGGATGCCGACGGGGAGGCCGGCGCGGATGCGCTTCAGCACGCTCGCGCGGCCGTTCTCCTCGAGGTCCACGTACATCGCGCGGACGTGATCGAAGACCTGGTTGGCGACCTGCTGCTGCTCCTCGCGGGTGGGCTCGGCCTTGACCGGGAAGGACAGCGGCTCGCCGTACTGGATCGTGACCTTGGGGATGTGGAAGCGCTTCCAGGCGCGGACGCCCAGCGAGCCGTGGATCGCCACCGGGATCACAGGCGCGCCGGACTCGAGCGCGATCTTGCCGACGCCGCGCTTGGGCTCCCCCAGGTCGCCGGTCCGCGAGCGCCCGCCCTCGGCGTACATGAGCAGGGCGCCGCCGCGGCCGAGCACGGTGTGGGCGGTCTTGAACGCCTCCTGGTCGTCATAGCCGCGGCGGACCGGGAAGACGCCGCCGTTGTAGAAGACCCAATTGAAGAAGCCGTTGGAGAAGAGCTGTGACTTGGCCATGAACTGGACCTTGCGGCGGATGTAGACCGCCGCGAAGAAGTGGTCCATCTGGCTGAAGTGGTTCGGGGTGAGGATGACCTGGCCGGTCAGGGGGATGTGCTCGGCGCCGATCGCGCGGGTGCGGAAGAAGACGATCACCGGCAGCGTCAGGATCACGCGGACGAGGTCGTAGACGTAGCCGACGCCCTTGCGCGCCTTGGTGTGGAACTTGGTGAAGAACTCGGCGGGGCGCGGGTCCTTGTAGACCTGCGGCTTCAGATCGCCTTGTTTGATCTTCGCTCTCTCTTTCGACATCTCTCGCTCACCTCTGGGCACGGAAAAAACGCGTCGCGCGGCAACGCGTGCTGATTTCTACCCGTGCCTACGCCCGCGGTTACGCCCCGGTTCAGTGCCGCGCCCAGGCTATGGAGCGCTCGATCGCCCGATGCCAGCGGCCGAGCAGCTCCTGCTGCTCGTCGTCGCCCATCCGGGGCTCATACGTGGCGCGCTCGCGCCACATCTCCCCCACGCCCGCCTGGTCCCAGAGTCCGGTGGCGATCCCGGCCAGGTACGCGGCGCCCAGCGCGGTGGTCTCGGCCACCTCGGGCACGATCACGGGCACGCCCAGGACGTCGGCCTGAAACTGCATCAGCCAGGCGTTGGCGACGGCCCCGCCGTCGGCCTTCAGCGCCGGGATGCTCTCGCCCGAAGCGCGCTCCTGGGCCCGAACGGCGTCGACGGTCTGGTAGGCGATCGCCTCCAGCGCCGCGCGCGCCAGGTGCGCGCGCTCGGTGCCCCTTGTGAGGCCGACGATCGTGCCGCGCGCGTACGGATCCCAGTGGGGCGAGCCGAGGCCGGTCAGAGCGGGAACGAAGTAGACGTCGTCGTTCGACTCGAGCGAGGCGGCGAGCGCCTCGCTCTCGGCCGCCTCGGAGATGATTCCCAGCCCGTCCCGCAGCCACTGCACCGCCGCGCCGGTGACGAAGACCGCCGCCTCCAGCGCGTAGTCCGTCTCGTCGCCGAGCCCCCAGGCCACCGTCGTCAGCAGGCCCTCCTGCGCCGGCGGGGCCTCGGTTCCGGCGTTCAGCAGAACGAAGCTGCCCGTTCCGTAGGTGTTCTTGGCCTCGCCCGGCGAGTAACACGCCTGCCCGAACAGGGCTGCCTGCTGGTCGCCCGCGATCCCGGCGACGGGTACCTCGCCGCCGAACACCGAGGTGGTGCCATAGACCTCGGACGAGGGGGCCGGCTCGGGCAGGCTCGCCGGATCGACGCCGAGCAGCTCGCACAGGTCCGGGTCCCACCCCAGCTTGCGGATGTCGAACAGGAGCGTGCGTGAGGCGTTGGAGTAGTCGGTCAGGTGGCGGCCGGTGAGCTTGAAGACGAGCCATGAGTCGATCGTCCCGAACGCGGCGCCCTCGGCCTCGGGGACGTTCTGCAGCAGCCACTCGATCTTGGTTCCAGTGAAGTAGGGGTCGATGACCAGGCCCGTCCGCTCGCGGACCAGGTCCTCCACGCCCTCGCTTTCGCGCAGTTCGTCGCAACGCTTCGCCGTGCGCCGGTCCTGCCACACCAGGGCGTTATGCACCGGCTCGCCGGTCTTCGGGTCCCAGGCGACCACCGTCTCGCGCTGGTTGGTGATCCCGATCCCCTTCAGGTCGGAGCCCTGCACGCCCGCGTCGGCGAGGGCCGCGATCGCGACCTCGCAGGTCACGTCCCAGATCTCAGCCGCGTCGTGCTCGACCCAGCCCGGCCGTGGGAAATGCTGTTTGAACTCGCTGTAGCCGCGGCCCCGCTCCCGCCCGTCCTCGCCGAAGACGATCGCGGTGCTGCCGGTCGTGCCCTGGTCGAGCGCGAGGATCATGCGCCGGAAGCTATCGCCCGGCGTGCGCCCTGGATCAGCGACCCAGCGTCAGAGGCCGAGGGCGCGGACGCCGCCCTCGCCCCAGCCGAGGTGGTGGGCGACCTCGTGGCGGACGGTGCGCTCGACCTGCGCGCGCAGCAGGACCGGGTCGTGGCCGAAGTCCCGCTCCAGGGTGTCCTGGTAGATCACGATCTTGTCCGCCCAGTAGTCGCGGGCGACCGTCCCGCCCATGTAGTGGCCGTACGCGCGGTATTCGTGGCCGAGGTGCGAGACCACCACCGGGATGTCGCGGAGCACCTCCTGGAACTGCTCGGGCAGGTCGTCGAGCGCCTGGATCACGAGCTCGTCGAAGGCGGTCGGCGCGCGCTCGGGCGGCGGCATGCGGCCGAGCGCCTCGCTGCGGCTCTCGAGCTTTTGGAAGTCCGGCTCGGGCATCTCCCTGCCGATCAGCAGCGTGGTCACCCATGCGGTGACCAGGACGATCGCGAGCGCGCCGGCCAGCAGCGAGACCAGCTCGCCCAGCCCCGCGAGCGAGGGAGGGTTCAGGAACAGCAGCAGCAGCCCCGCGATGAAGGCCGTCATCGCGGCTGCGCGCAGCGGCGGGGCGAACGCTTCCTTCATAGACCCAGCTTAGGAGGGCGCATCCGAAACCTCGGGAGCGCGCCGTCGTGCCCGCGCCGCCCGCCTGAAATCGAGCAGCTGCCGTCCTCGATGGAGGAAGCCGCCGATCGTGCGATAGGTCGCACGGTGCTCGAGCGGCAGCTCGATCTCCTTGACCGTGTGCCCGGCGCGGACCGCGTCCACCGTCATCCCCAGCTCCATCCCGAAGCCGTCGGCGAACGGAAGGAGCTCGCGCAACGTGGACGCGCGCATCGCCCGCTGCCCCGAGATCGGCGCGTCGGCCCTGAAGCCGGATAGCTCCTCGATCCTGTCGCGGGCGTACCCGAGGGCGAACCCGAAGCCTCCGCCCTCGCGGCGCGCGAACGCGGCGACGGCGAGGTCGCACTCGTCGCGCTCGACCGCCTCGACCAGCGCCGCCAGCTTGCCGGCCGAACGTCCCAGGTCCGCGTCGCAGAGCAGCACCGTCGCCTCCCCGTCGAGGGCCGACAGTGCCGCCTCCGCCGCCGCCGTCACGTTGGCGCCCTTGCCGTGCGGGCGGCGGCGGCTCACGACCTGGGCGCGGTGCGCCATCGCGATCTCGGCGGTGCCGTCCTCGGAGGCATCGTCGGCGACCCACAGCTCCGCGCTTGGCATCGCCTCCGCGAGCGCGTCGAGCGTGTCGCCGACCCGGTCGGCCTCGTTGCGAGCGGCGGCGATGACGATCCGTTGTGGTGCGGCTTCCGGGGACACGGCGGGTTATTGTGCCCCGCCATGCCGGACATCGAGGCGCACATCACGGGAACCGTGTGGAAAATCGAGGTTGCGGTCGGCGACGAGGTCTCCGAGGGCGACACCGTCGTCATCCTCGAGTCGATGAAGATGGAGATGCCGGTCGAGGCCGAGGACGACGGCAAGGTCGCCGGAGATCAAGTGCGAGGAGGGCCAATCCGTGTCCGAGGGCGACGTTCTCGTCGTCCTCGAGTAGCTGTCGACCGAGCTCGCCGGCGGCAAGGTCCGGCTCGACTACCCGGCCGACGCCGTCGCTCGGCTGACGATCTCGCGCCCCGAGGCTCGCAACGCTCTGGACCACGATGTCCTCGGGCGCGATCGCCGAGGCGATGCCCAAGCTCGACCGCGGCATCGAGGTCCGCTGCGTCGTCCTCACGGGCGAGGGCAAGGCCTTCTCGGCCGGCTACGACATCGCGGGCATCCCCGAGGAATCCTTCGAGACGCGACGCCGAGGCGCTCGTGGCCCATCCCTTCACCGCGGCGCTGGAGGCCGTCGCCGGCCACCCCTGGCCGGTGCTGGCCGCGATCAACGGCCACGCGCTCGGCGGCGGCCTGGAGCTGGCGCTGACGGCCGACCTGCGCCTGTGCGCCCGCGGCGCCAAGCTCGGCATGCCGCCGGCGAAGCTGGGGCTGATCTACGGGCACACCGGGCTGCGTCGCTTCATCGAGACGATCGGGGTGCCGCGGACCAAGGAGCTGTTCCTGACCGGGCGCAACGTCGGCGCCGAGCGCGCCGAGCACATCGGCCTGGTGCACGAGGTCGTCGACGACGACGCGATCGAGTCGGCCTCGCTGGAGTGGGCATCCGAGGTCGCAGCCAATGCCCCGCTGTCGATGAAGGGCAACAAGCACGCGATCGACACGCTCGCGGCCAACCCTGTGCTCAGCGACGAGCAGGAGCGCGAGCTGGTCGAGCTGCGGGAGTCCTGCTTCGCATCGAAGGACTTCCGCGAGGGCATCGCCGCCTTCGCCGCCAAGCGCAAACCTCGGTGGCGCGGCGAGTAGGGTCCGGCCGGCACCAGAAACCGCGACGAAGGAAGCCGGATGGCCGACGACGACATCCAGGTGGCCGGCTCGACGGAGGAGGATCTGCGCAAGCAGGCGATCGCGAGCCTGAAGAAGAAGCAGAACTTCAGGAACAGCCTGATCGCCTACGTGCTCGTCAACGCTCCTCCTGATCGGATCTGGGCGCTCTCAGACTCCGACAGCTTCTGGCCGATCTGGGTGATCGGCGGCTGGGGGATCGGCCTGGCCTTCCAGGCCTACGACGCCTATGGGCGGCGCAGCACCGTCAGCGAGTCCCAGATCTCAGAGGAGATGAACCGGATCAGGAGCGGCTGACCGCGGGTTGCTCGCCGGTCTCGGTCTCCTCGCGCAGCGCCCCGCCGGCCCTGCGCGGTCGACGGCCACCAGATCTTGTCCCCGATCACCTCGACGGCGGCCGGAACCATGATCGTCCGCACGATGAACGTGTCCAGCAGGATGCCGAGCGCGACCATGAATCCGAGGTCGAAGGTGAAGGTCACGGGCAGGGTCATCAGCACCGAGAAGGTGCCGGCCAGGATGATGCCCGCGCTGGTGATCACCGGCCCGGTCGCCGCGAGCGCTCGCAGCATCCCCTCGCGCGTGCCGTGCTGGCGCGCCTCCTCGCGCACGCGCGCCATCAGGAAGATCGTGTAGTCGATCCCCAGCGAGACCAGGAAGATGAAGGCGAAGGTGGGTAACGAGGCGTCGAGGCCGGCGTCGCCGACGACGAAGCGGATGAACAGGGTCGAGATCCCGAGGGTCGCCAGGAACGAGAGCACGACGCTGGCGATCAGGACCAGCGGGGCCACCAGCGCCCGCAGCAGCACGCCAGGATGATGAAGATCACCAGCAGGGCGAGCGGTGCGATCAGCCTGAAGTCGCTCTCGACCGCCTGCTCGAAGTCGTAGTTGATCGCCGTGGCGCCGCCGACCAGGCCCGTCACGCCCGGCCCCAGGTCGCTGACCGCCGTCGCGGAGCTCGGGGGTGATGTCGAGCGAGTCCGATTCCAGCGGGTCCCCCTCGAGGATCACGTCGATCGAGGCGATGCTGCCGATCGGCCGAGGTGAGCCCGGTCGGCGTCGCCGACGCAACCCCCGGCACGTCCTCGAGGCTGCGCTGCGGCCTCCGCGATCTGGTCCTCGGTCACGGGGCCGGAGTCGTTCTCGATCAGCACCGTCGATCGGGAGCCAGGATCCCGGCGGGGAACGATCTCTCGAGCACCTCGAAGCCCTCGACGCTGTCGACCTCCTTCTTGAAGAAGGTGGTGGTCGAGTAGTCGACCTTCCACGCGAGCACGCCGAAGGCGGCCGCGACGAACACGATCACGGTCACGATCAGCGCCTGCGCCGGGCGCTCCAGGACCTTGTCGCCGAACCGCCGCCAGATCCCCGGGCGGGCGGTGACCGCGTGGTCCGGGTCGTACGCGACCATGCTCCGCCGCGGCCAGAAGCCGGCCCGGCCGAAGATCGTCAGCAGCGCGGGCAGCAGCGTCAGCCCGGCGATGAATGCGCAGGCGACGCCGATCGCGGCGACCGGGCCCGAGCGTGCTGGTGTTGCGGGCGTCGGCCAGCGTCAAGACCAGCATCGCGAGCGCCACGGTCAAGCCGCGACGCGAGGATCGCCGGGCCCGAGCGGCGCAGCGCGTGCGCCATCGCCGAGTGCTTGTCCTCGGTCACGCGCAGCTCCTCGCGGTAGCGCGAGACCAATAAGAGGCAGTAGTCGGTCCCCACCCCGAATAAGAGGACCACCAGGATGCTGGTGCTGTTGGAGGAGACCGTGGCGCCGCCCTTGGCCAGCAGGTAGATGAAGCCCTGGGCGAGGGTGTAGGCGAAGAAGACGACGATCAGCGGCGTGAGCGCGACCAGCACCGAGCGGTAGATGGCGCCGAGCAGCACGAGGACCAGGATCACGGTCGCGACCAGCAGCTTCGTGTCGATCTCGCCGAAGACCTCCTCGGCGTCGGCGCCGAAGCCCAGGTCGCCGGTGAGCAGAACCGTCAGGCCCTCGACCGGCTCCTCCTCGACGATGTCGCGCGACGTTCTTGCCCCAGTCGCCCGACTCCTCGAAGTCGGTGGGGACGGTCAGCACCGTGTAGGCGACCTCGCCGTTCTCGGAGACGAGGCCCGGGGGCGACCCGGGCTGGAAGGGGACCGTCGGGGTCTCGGTCAGCGGGACCTGCAGGTCCTCGTCATCCCGGGCGATCTGGATCTCCTCGGCGTCGTCGAGGATCTTCTGCTTGTCGGCGGCGTCGAACCCGCCCTTGCGCTCGTAGACGATCAGGCCGTTGGTCGTCTCGCCCGCCGTCGAATTCCTCGTCGAGGATCTCCACGACCTCGGTCGACTCGGCGCTCGCCGGCAGGAACGAGGCGGTGTCGTCCTGCGTCTCGTCCGCGAGCTTCGCGCCGAGCGGCGACATCACCGCGAAGGCGAGGATCCAGAGCGACGAGCACCACCCACTTGGTGCGGCGGCCGGTGACGAATGAGGCGAGGCTCTCACGAGCGCGGCACCCTATCGAGCGGCAACGTTCACGCGAACGTGAGGCGCTCACAGAGAGGCACGCAGCGCGACTACCCGGTCCACCGAGGCCTCAAACCGGGCGCGATTCGAGCTTGCCGTCGGCCAGCCCGCGGCGGAGCGCCCGCGCCGCGCGCATGCCGGCGTCGCAATGGACGTAGAGCAGCAGGTCGATGCCGGCGCGCGGCGGTCCGCACCGCGACCTTGGCGGCCGAGGCGCCGCGCGTCACGGCGGGCGTCTCGAGCGAGTCGCTGATCGTGACCCCGTCGAAGCCGAGGCTCCCGCGCAGCTCGCGGCTGACCACCGACTTCGACTGGGACGCCGGCCGCTTGCCCGCGCCGAGCGCCGGGTAGCGCGCCGAGCCGACCATGACCAGGTCGCCGCCGGCGGAGATGAAGGCTCTTGTAGGGCGCCTCGTCGACCCTCCTCAGCGTCCCCGCCGAGAGCGGGATCGTCGCCGGGCGCAGGTCGGTGTTGTCCGAGGTCGAGCCCAGGCCCGGGAAGTGCTTGGCGGTGGCCGCGACCCCCTCGGACTGCAGGCCCTCCGCGAAGGCGGTCCCCGCCGAGCCGACCCGCCCGGGCTTCGAGCCGAACGCCCGCTGCTGGTCGGCGATGAAGCCGCTTGGCCGCGCCACGTCCAGCACCGGCGCCAGGTCCACGTTGATCCCGTAGGAGGCGAGGCTGGCCCCGGTGGCCGCGCCCTGGGAGCGGGCGGTCGCGGCCCCGCGGCGGCCCATCTCGGCGGCGCTCATCTTGGGCGGGCCGGGAGACGCTTCACCTGGCCGCCCTCCTGGTCGATCGAGACGAGCACGGGCTGGCGCAGGCCCTCGCGGGCGCTCGGTCGCCTGGATCGCGCCGGTCAGCCGCTGCACCGCGCTCTTCGAGCCGACGTTGTCGTCGAACAGGATCACGCCCGCCAGCTCGCCCGCGGCGATCACGCGCAGCAGGCTGGCGGGAGCGCTCCTGCCGTCGAACCCGCAGACGATCCTCTGCCCGGCGAGCTGGCGGGGGGTGAGGTCGGCGGCTGCGAACGGCTCCGGCGCGTGGGCTGCAGCGTTGACGCTGGTGCCATCCCCCCGGGCACCGGCCACCCCTAACACAGCCGCGCCGGCGGCGCAGAGCGCAAGCAGAGCGTGTCCTCTCGTCCCCGGCCTCATCGCCGGGTTGATAGCAAGCATCAGGTCGCGGCCACGAGCGGCCGCCTCGTCCTCGCCTGATTCGCCGCCGTGCGCCGATCCCGGCGCGCCTGGGCGTCCGGCCCGGCTCCTAGGTTTCGTCCCGATGCCGCCGCTGATCAGCTTCGACGAGGCCCTCGCCCTGGGCGAGCTCAGCGATCACGACGAGATCGCCGAGCTGGTCGAGCGCGCCTGGGCGGTGCGCACCGACCGCTTCGGGGACTCGACCGACATGTGCTCGCTCGTCAACGCGAAGTCGGGCGGCTGCGCCGAGGACTGCGGCTTCTGCGCCCAGTCGCGCTACGCCGAGGCCGACACGCCGATGCACGCGATGATGGAGCCCGACCAGATCCTCGAGCACGCCAAGGCGGCCGAGGCGGCCGGCGCGCACCGCTTCTGCATGGTCACCCAGGGCCAGGGGTTGTCGAAGCGCGATTTCGCGAAGATCCTCGAGGGCGCGAAGCTGGTCAGCGAGCACACCAACCTCAAGCGCTGCGCCTCGATCGGGCACATGTCCCCGGACCGGGCCAGGCAGCTCAAGGACGCCGGCATCCAGCGCGTGCACCACAACGTCGAGACCGCGCACTCCCACTACCCCGAGGTCTCGACCACGGTCCGCTACGAGGGGCGCATCCGCACCATCGACGCGGTCAAGGAGGCGGGGCTCGAGAGCTGCGTCGGCGGCATCCTCAACCTCGGCGAGTCCCGGCGCCAGCGGGTGGAGATGGCATTCGAGCTCGCCGAGATCGACCCCGACTCCGTGCCGATCAACCTGCTCAATCCCCGCACCGGAACGAAGTTCGGCGAGCGCGAGCTGATGGACCCGTGGGAGGTCGTGAAGTGGGTGGCGATCTTCCGGCTGATCCTGCCGGACGCCCTGTTCAGGCTCTGCGGCGGCAGGGTCGAGAACCTCGGCGAGCTGCAGCCGCTGGCGGTCAAGGCCGGGCTGAACGGCGTGATGATGGGCAACTTCCTGACCACCCTCGGCGTCGAGCCGGCCGAGGACCGCGGGATGTTCGAGGAGCTGGGCCTGAACGTCGCCCGCCAGGACGACAACGGCGCCAACCCGCGACCCGACAACCGCTCGGGCTGGCTCGAGGGCGAGACGCCCGACGTCCCCGACACGCCGATCGACGAGCTCATCGACAGCCAGGCTGACGCCAACTTCTGGGATCCCTCGACCCAGCTGCGGGTGGTGAAGAAGAAGGGGAATGTCCCCGCCTATCCGTCCCCGGAGCCGGCGGGCTGGGGCGATTGATCGAGCTCGCTGAGCGGCTGGAGGAGCTCCGCGCCAGCGGCCTGCACCGCCGCCTGCGCGTGGTCGAGAGCCCCCAGGGGCCGCAGGTCCTGCTGGACGGCAGGGCGGTGATGCTGCTGTGCTCGAACGACTACCTGGGGCTGGCGGACAACTCCCAGGTCCGCTGCGCGGCGTCCGACGCCGCGATGCACTGGGGCAGCGGGGCGGGCGCCTCGCGCCTGGTCTCGGGCTCGATGAGCGTCCACGCCGAGCTCGAGCGGCGCCTGGCCGAGTTCAAGGGCAAGCCCTCGGCGCTGCTGTTCGGCTCGGGGTACCTCGCCAACACCGGCGTTGTCTCCGCGCTGGCGGGCCGGGACGAGGTGGTGCTCTCAGACGAGCTCAACCACGCCAGCATCATCGACGGCTGCCGGCTGTCGCGGGCGGAGACCTTCGTCTATCGCCACCGCGACACGGATCACCTGGAATGGGGGCTGCGCAAGGCGGGCGGCCGCGCATCCCTGATCGTCACCGACGGCGTCTTCTCGATGGACGGCGACGTCGCCCCGCTGGCGCAGATCGCCGAGCTCGCGGGCCGCTACGGCTGCCGGGTGATGGTGGACGAGGCCCACGCCACGGGCTGCGTTGGGCCCGGGGGCCGCGGATCGGTCGCCGCGGCGGGGCTCAGCGACGAGGTGGACGTGGTGATGGGGACGCTCGGCAAAGCACTGGGCAACTACGGGGCGTACGTGTGCGGCAGCAGCGAGCTGACCGAGTACCTGGTCAATGCCTGCCGCCCCCTCATCTTCTCCACGGCCCTGCCCCCCTCCGTCGTCCTGGGGGCCCAGCGGGCGCTGGAGCTGGTCAACGAGAGCCGGATCGAGCGGCTGCAGGCGAACGCCTCCGAGCTTCGAACGGGCCTGCGCGAGCAGGGCCTGGAGGTGGGTGGCTCCGAGACGCAGATAGTGCCGCTGGTGGTGGGCGGCGCCGACGCGGCGATGGCGCTGTGCGAGGGGGCGCTCGAGCGAGGGGTCTACGCCCAGGCGATCCGGCCGCCCACCGTGCCCGAGGGAACCAGCCGCCTGCGGTTGACGGCGATGGCGACGCACCGGGTCAAGGACCTGCGCCGCGCGGCGCGGGAGGTCGGCGCGGCGGCGCGGGAGCTGGGCATCAGCGGCGCGCCCGCCGAGCCGGAGGCCGAGGCTCCGGCGCCTGTGCGGCTCGACCGCGCGGCCTGACCGCGGCCTTGCGCAGCGTCTTCGTCACCGGCACCGGGACCGAGGTCGGCAAGACGATGGTCGCCGCGGCCATCGCCCGGACGGCGGCGAGCGAGGGTAAGAGCGTCGCCGTCTTCAAGCCGGCCGTCACCGGGCTGGACGAGCAGGACGAGCTCGACCCCCGCGAGCCCGGCCCGCCCGAACCTGACCCCCGCGAACACGATCATCATCTGCTTCGCCGGGCGGCTGGCTCCGAGCAGAGCGACGACGAGATCGCCCCCTACCGCTTCGGCCCCGCGGTCTCCCCGCATCTCGCGGCGCAGATGGCGGGCGAGCGGATCGACCCCGACGCGGTCCTGGCCGCGGCCCGCGCGGCTGCCGAGGGCTCGGACCTGCTGGTCTGCGAGGGGGTCGGCGGGTTCCTCGTGCCGCTGACGCCGGACTACCTCGTCCGTGACCTCGCGCGGCAGCTGGCGATGCCGGTCGTGATCGCGGCCCCCCCGGGCCTCGGCACGATCAACCACAGCCTGCTCACGCTCGAGGCCGTGCGCGCCGCGGGCCTCGAGGCGGCCGCGGTCGTGTTGACGCCGTGGCCCGGCGATCCCTCGGAGCTCGAGCGATCGAACCGAGCAACCATCGCATCGATCGGGGAGGTCGCGGTGCTGACGCTGCCGCAGCTCGAGCCGGCCTCCCCCGAGCGCTGGCCGCGCCTCGACCCACTCTCCTAGGCTCCCCCGGATGGGGCTTGGAATCAGCGACCGCGGCGAGGGCAAGCCGCTGGTGCTCATCCATGGAGTCGCGACCGACCGCACGATCTGGGATCGAGCGCTGCCACTGCTGGCAGAGGACCGCCGCGCGATCGCGATCGACGTGCCCGGGTTCGGAGCCTCCCAGCCGGTGGGCGAGGGGTTCGAGCTCGAGCAGGTCGCCGAGGCGATCCTGGAGGGCTTGGCGGAGGCGGGCGTCGAGGAGCCGTTCGACGTCCTCGGCCAGTCGCTCGGCGGCGCGCTCGCGCTTACCCTGGCGGCCCACCACGCGGGCTCGATCGACCGCGTCCTGCTCGGGGCACCGGCGGGCTTCGGCGGCTGGCCGCAGCCGATCGCGAACCTGGTCGCGCTCGGCACCACCGCCTTCGTCGCCGGCCGCCGGATGGTCGGAGAGGACCTGGCAGGAAGCTCCGCGGCTCGCGGTCTGATGTTCCTGGGGGCGATCGGCGACCCGACCACCTTCGGCCCCGACCGGGTCAAGGCGATGATCCGAGCGTCCGCCCGAGCCTCGCGGATCCGCGAGGCCATGGAGACGATCGTCGCCGCCGACCTGCGCCCGGAGCTGCGAGCCATGCGCGCCCCCCTCGGCCTCGTCTGGGGCGACAAGGACCTGACCGTGCCGATGAGGCTCGCGGACGAGATCGCCGAGATGCGGCCGGGCACTCCTCTCGAGGTGATCCCCGGCGCCGGCCACATCCCCCAGCTGGAGCTGCCGGAGGCCTACTCCTACGCGGTCGACCGGCTGCTCGCGGAGCTGCCCGCACACAGCACGAAATAGGCGGCGCGATCACCGGTTCGTGACATGCGCCCGCGCGAGGCGGCTTAGCCTCGCTTGCAGGGAAAAGATGGCTCCCGCCTCGCTCACCGCTCTCGAGTCAGTCACCCTGCCAGGCGGCCGCACGCTCTCCTTCTCGGCGCTCGGCCCCCGGGACGGGCACCCCGTCCTCTACATGCACGGGGCGGTCGGCTCGCCGCTGCGCCGCGTCCCGGAGCTGGACGAGGCCATCCGCTCACTCGGGATCCGCTACCTGATGGTGGACCGGCCCGGGTTCAGGCAATCGGACCCGGTGCCCGGCCGCGCGGTCGTGGACATGGCCGCGGACGTCGAGGGCCTGGCCGACATCCTCGGCCTCGGCCGCTTCGGCGTGGTCGGCGTCTCGGCCGGCGCGCCCTACGCGCTCGCCTGCGCCGAGCGCCTGCCCGACAGGGCCAGCACCGCGGTCGTCAGCCCCCTCTCTCCGACGACCCCGCTCCACGCGACCCGGGCGACCCAGCTGCGCTACCGGCTGCCGCTGCGGCTGATGGTGAGGATGCCCGACACGATCGCCTGGGCGGGAAACCGCTTCGCCGCCTTGATGCGGCGCTGGCCCGAGCTGGGGGTGAAGATGATGGAGATCGGCGCCTGCGAGGCCGACCGCACCCTGCTAGCCGAGCCCGCCGGCCGCCGGGCCCTCTCGGAGAGCTTCCTCGCCGCGATGCGGGGAGGGGCGCGGCCGATGGTCGAGGACTACCTGGTCTGCTGCCGGCCCTGGGGATTCGAGCCCGCCGAGGTCACGGGTCCCGTCCACGTCTGGCACGGCATGCAGGACAAGCTGGTGCCGGTGATGACCGCTCTGCGGCTCGCCTCCGAGCTTGGGAACGCCGAAGTCTCGATCGACCTCGAGGAGGGTCACTTCTTCTACAAGCGTCGGATCACGGAGATCCTGGGCTGCGTCGCGGGCGCGCGCGGCGCCGAGGCTGCTCCGGCCGTCGCGCAACCGGAGCTGCTGGCCGCCTAGAGCCGCGGCCCTAGCCCGTGCGGCGTGCGCGCAGCAGGAAGTCGACCTGGTTCTGCTTGCGCATGATCACGTGCTCGAGCAGGTGCTCCAGCGCTTCGGACCGGCCCTCGCGCCCGGTGGGCTCGATCGCCTCCTGCAGGCGCTCGACGGCCTCGCCCTCGCTCTCGATCAGCCACTCGATCGCATCGCCGGGGTCCCCCGTCCAGCGCAGCTCGGCGACCTCGGTGGTCGGCTCGCCTCCGAGGGCGGCGATCTTCTCGACCAGCAGCCTTGCATCGCCGAGCTCGGCCTGGCCGAATTCCCAGAGGCGGTCGCCGAGCGCCTGGAACTCGAACCCGAACAGGCTCCCGGAGCTGAGCGTGTACTGGAGCACCGAGCGGTACTGGAGCGACAGCGCCCGGTTCAGCAGCTTCAGCGCGCCCTCGACGTCGAGCGTCTCTTCGTCCATCCGCCAAGCTTGCTCGCCGCGGCGGGATCTCAAACATAGTCCGCGGCGGACTTGCGTTTGACGTCCGTCACGGGACTTATGTTGGCCGCGGCGAATGCGGACCGAGGCCCAACTCGACCACTCGCACCTGTGGCACCCGTTCACGCAGCAGCGCGACTGGATCGGGGAGGAGCCGCTGATGATCGAGCGGGCGCAGGGGACCGACCTGTTCGACGCCGACGGGCGCCGCTACCTGGACGGGGTCTCGTCGCTGTGGTGCAACGTCCACGGCCATCGCCACCCGGTCATCGACCGCGCGGTCGCCGACCAGCTCGAGCGGGTGGCCCACTCCACGATGCTCGGGCTCTCCCACCCCGGCGCCGCCGAGCTGGCGGCGCGGCTGGTGGAGATCGCGCCCCCCGGCCTCAACCGCGTCTTCTACTCGGACTCCGGGTCGACGGCCGCGGAGGTGGCGCTGAAGATGTCCTTCCAGTACTGGCAGCACCGCGGCGGCCAGCACGTCCGCCGCACCTCGTTCGTCTGCCTCACCGACGCCTACCACGGCGACACGATCGGGTCGGTCTCGGTCGGGGGCATCGACCTCTTCCACAAGGCCTTCGGGCCACTCCTGTTCCAGGCCCATCGCGCGAGGGCCGGGGACATCGACGACATGGCGCGACTGCTTCGATCCCACGAGGAGGAGCTGGCGGCCGTGATCGTCGAACCTCTGGTGCAGGGCGCGGCCGGGATCCTCACCCACCCGCCCGGCTACCTGCGCGCGGTCAGGGAGCTTTGCGATCGCCACGGCGTGCTGCTGATCTGCGACGAGGTGGCGACCGGGTTCGGGCGCACAGGCACGATGTTCGCCTGCGAGCAGGAGCGCGTCGCGCCAGACCTGCTCTGCCTCGCCAAGGGCCTGACCGGCGGCTACATGCCGCTGGCGGCGACGCTGGCCACGGAGGAGATCTACAAGGCCTTCCTCGGCCCCCACGAGGACTTCAAGACCTTCTTCCACGGCCACACCTACACGGGCAACCCGCTCGCGTGCGCCGCCGCGCTCGGAAGCCTCGACGTCTTCGAGATGGAGCGGACCCTGGTCCGTATGCAGCCCAAGATCCGGGTGCTGACCGAGATGCTGCGAGACGTCGAGGGGATGCCCGAGGTCGCCGAGGTCCGCCAGCGCGGCTTCATGGTCGGCATCGACCTGGGCGAGCACGACCCCGCCCTGAGGATGGGCCACCGCGTCGCCCGCGAGGCCCGCGAGCGCGGCGTGATCGTGCGCCCTCTCGGCGACGTGATCGTGCTGATGCCGCCGCTCGCGATCTCCAAGGAGGACCTCCGCCGCCTGGTCACCGTCGTCGCCGACTCGATCCACGCCGCGCAGCCCCTCGAGCACCTGGACCCGGCCGCCGCCGGCCGCGCCCACGCCGCCCTCCTCGAAGCCGCCTGACCTGGCAAATTTGGCGGGAAACCCGCCGACCGCACCGCGCCGTCTTACTCCTCGTAGGGCTCGAAGTCGGACTTGCGGGCGCCGCAGACCGGGCAGAACCAGTCGTCGGGGATCTCCGTGAAGGCGGTGCCAGGTGGAACGCCGCCGTCGGGATCTCCCTCGGCGGGGTCGTAGATGAACCCGCACGAGGTGCAGATCCACATCTGGGCTGTCGCGGGGTCGGCCACGAGCGGGCCAATCTAGCGCGCAGAGCCGCCGAGCGACCGCTGAGCGTTCGGGACTTGTGCGGTGTCTAGGCTTGGCGCGTGAGCGAGATCCCCGAGGCCGGCGGCGAGCCGCTCCGCGGCGCCTTTGAGCCGCCAGCCACGCCCCGGCCCGCGGCCACGGTGATCCTCCTGCGTCGCGGCGGCAAGCACGCCGAGCGCGGGCTGGAGGTCTGCCTGGGGCAGCGCAACCACGAGGCCCGCTTCATGCCGGGCGTCTGGGTGTTCCCCGGCGGCGCGGTGGACCCGGAGGACGGCGAGGGCGAGGCGGGCTTCCGGGTCGCGGCCTCCCGCGAGTTGGAGGAGGAGGTCGGGATCTCGGTCCCCGCCGAGGAGATGGTCCCCTACTCGCGCTGGATCACGCCCCGGGTCGTCCCGATCCGCTTCGACACCCGCTTCTACCTGGCGCTCGCGCCTCCCCACTCCCCGCCCGAGCCCGACGGCAGCGAGACGGTCGACGCGGGCTGGTTCGAGCCGCAGGCTGCCCTCGACCGCCACTACGCCGACCGGGAGGAGTTCAAGCTGGTCTTCCCCACCATCCGCCACCTGGAGTCGTTGCTGCCCTACTCCAATGCGCAGGAGGCCCTGGAGGCGGCGCGGCGGCGGGAGGTGAAGGCCGTCGAGCCCGAGGTGGTGGGCGAGGGGGACGAGCGCCGGATCGTCCTCCCCGAGGGGATCTAGCCGACCCGGTCGGACCTATGGGGCGGCGCCCTCGGCCGGGAACGGCTCGAGGCCGGCGTGCCAGGGGCCGGGGACGTATGGCGCCAGGCCGCTCTCGGCCATCTCCAGCCGCAGGCGCTTGAAGACCCCTGCCGCGCCGTCCAGCGCCGCCTGCAGCTCCTCCGTGCTCAGCTCGCGCAGGCGCCAGTGGAAGAAGAGCTGCGCTTCGGTGATGCCGAAGTCCACTTCGCTGGGCAGCCGTGTAATCCAGTCGATGAAGGCGGGGCTGAACAGCTCGCGCAGCGCGATCGGGTCGTGGTCGCTGGGGACGGTTGCGATGAAGCGCTGGTTGAAGTCGATGCTCTCGAAGCGGACCCGGCGGCGGGAGGCGCGGTCCAGCGTGTCGCCGGCCGTGCGCTCGATCGACTCCACGTTGAAGACGGGGACGATTTCGGCCAGGTCGGGCATATGGGACTTGATCAAGATTGCCCCGGGGAGGGCGGCCTTGCGGCCGAAGCCGCCCGCCTCGCGCTCGTCCGCGTCGCAGCTGGAGCCCCAGAACCCATCGGTGAGCTCCCCCGTGATTCGGTTGTGGCCACCGGGGTTCAGCGCGGGCGGCGCGTCGCGCGGGTTGAGCCCGCCGACCTCCTCGTAGGTGAGCCCGCGCTTCTCCGCGTAGCCGGTGACGGCTTCGACCCAGGCCGCTGCCTCGCCGCGCGCGCTCACCTGACCGGCACCCTCACGTCCCCGTCATCTAGATCGCCCGCTTGTAGAGCTCCTCGAAGTGCTCGGGCTCCAGCTCGCGGGCGTTGGTGAGGGTGCAGCCGTCGCCCATCGCGCCCTCGACCAGGTCGGGGATGCCGGCCTCGGGAACGCCGACCTCGGAGAGGCGCTGTGGCAGGCCCATTCGCGAGGTCAGGTCGGTCACCCAGGCCGCGAGCGACTCCCCCACCTCCTCGTCGGAACCGCCCGACTCCGCCCCCAGCAGCGCCGCGAGGTCGCGGTAGCGATCGGCGATCTCGGGGCCGCCTGCGACGTTGAAGCGGATCACGTGTGGCAGGTTGATCGAGTTGGCGACTCCGTGGGGAACGCCGAACTGCGCTCCCGCCGGGTGCGACATCGAGTGGACGGCGCCGAGCGCCGAGGTCCCGCCTGCGCCGGGGACGATCGCCTGGCAGGCGGCGACCAGCATGTTGCCCCGGGCGTCTTCGTTGGAGGGATCCTCGACGGCCACCGGGAGGTTGTCGCGCATCAATCGCAGGGCGTTCAGCGCGAAGGCCTCGCCGTGCGGGCTGCCCTCGTTGCTGGTGTAGCCCTCGATCGCGTGGGTCATGGCGTCCATGCCCGTCGCGGCGGCCAGATGAGGCGGCAGCGTCGCGGTGGATTCGGGGTCGAGGATCGCGAGGCGCGGGAACAGCGGGAAGTCACCGAACAGGATCTTGACCTGCTGATCGGGGTCCTTGATCACGGCCCCGAAGGAGACCTCAGAGCCGGTGCCGGCCGTCGTCGGAATGCAGGCGATCGGGGCGACCGGAAGCGGTGCCCCCAGCCCGTCGTCCTCGCGGGGCAGCGTGTAGATGCCCTCGTAGTCGAGCACCGCGCCGCCGTGGCTGAACAGCGCCGCCGAGACCTTGGCCGTGTCCATGACCGAGCCGCCGCCCACCGTGAGGAAGGAGTCGGCCCCGCCCTCCTTGGCCGCGGCCGCGCACGCCTCGACGGTCTCGATCGAGGAGTCCTGGGGGATCTCGTCGAAGACGCCCGCCACCTCGAGGCCCCCGCCGGTCACGCCGGCCTCGGCCTTCTCGACCAGACCCGTCTGCCTGATCCCCGTGTCGGTCACGATCAGGGGCCGCTTGGCGCCCTCCTTCATGAACTCGAAGCCGACGCCCTCGATCATCCCCCGCCCGGCGACGATCCGGGTGGGGTGGGCGAACTGGTAGTAGTCGGGAAACGCCCCGGTCAACTGATGACTGATTCCTGGTCGCCGTCTGACCGGGGATTCGCCCGGCCAAGCAGCTCAAGGACGCAGGGCGAAGCCTTTGGTGGTGCCAAAGGCGAGCCCGAGGACGCAGAGATGCGCAGCGCCGGGCGGATCAGCCGGGCGGGCGTGGATCGGGAATCAGTCATCCGTTCGGCTCAATCGACGTTGACCAGGTCGTCGCGGCCCTGGGCCTCGAGCTGGGCCTTGTAGCGAGGGAAGATCGGCTTCGTCAGGGGGACCAGCTTCAGGATCTTCGCCACCGGGCCCTTGGCCTTGATCTGGCCGCGGGCTAAGGCAGTCGTCACGTTCACCTTGCCGAGGAAGAAGCGGTGGGCCGTGTCGGCCTCCATGCTCATCTCCACCTCGGGCTCCATCTCGGTGGCGCCCAGGTCGACCTCGCCGGGCTCGTCCTCCTTGAGCCGTAGCGTGATCGTCGCCTCGGGATCGCGGTACTGGTACTGGACGATCGTGTTCGCCTTGCGGAACTTGGGCGCCAGCTCATCGTCCTCGGCGAGGTCCTGGAAGAGCTTGCCGATCGTGTCGTAAACCTCTTGGTCGTCCTTGAACAGGGCCAAGTGATCTCCTCCGGAATCGGGTGCAGTCGAATCCTATGGGCGCGCGCCAGGCGCCGTTGGCATCAGGCGGGGCAGTCCGTGCCCGTCAAGCATCAGTCGCGCGAGCCTGCACCCGCTCCAGCATCGGTCGCGCCGCTGAGCTAGCTAGTGGCCGAGGAAGGCCGCGGCGCGCCCGTAGAGCTTGTAGAGCTTGAAGGCGCCGGCGAACTCGGGCTCGCACTGGCCCTCGAGCACGTCATAGGCCTGGTCGTCGTCCAGGACCGGTCCGCGGACCTGCTCGCTCTGGCCCTCGTTCAGCTCTCGCAGCTGCCCGATCGTGACAAGGCGCTCGTCCGGCGCCGGAGCCGTTCCAGTCGTCGCAGTCGGCCAGGCGCAGCGGCGTGTTGCCGCCGACGCCCTGATCGGCCGTCGCCGAGTCGCCCCCACAGCCCGCCAGCGCTAGGCCGCTAGCGGCGGCGATGACCGCCGCTAGCCGCTTGGCTTCGGCGGCGTGGTGAACCACGGACAGGCTTGATCGCCAAGCGGCACGCCTAGGCAGCTGAACAGCTCGGCCGTCTGCCCGTCCGTTGAGCCGGTGCCCAAGCTCGTGGCGCAGTCGGAGGGCAGGTTGGGCGGCAGGCTTGTCACGCTGGCGGCGTCACCGTTCTTGCCGGTGTTGTTGTACCAGCAGTTGTTGGCGTTGCCCGGGTAGGGATCCCACCAGAAGTCGAGGCCGTTCGGCCGGCGCTTGCCCTTGGGGGTCACGCCCATCTTGTTCCCGTACCACTGGTTGCGGTGCGACGTCGACTGGTCGGAGGGCAGGCAGCCCGGGAGCGCCGGTGTCGGCGGCGCGCAGATCAGGGTGTTCGGAACCGCGAACAGCATCGTGCCGCGGCGCCAGTTGTCGAAGAACCAGTTGTTGCGGATCACGTTGTTGTTGCCGCCCGCGATCCACATCCCGGTGCCGACCGGCATCGGCGTCGTCGGGCGCACGTCCCCGCCCCTGTAGGGGTTGAAGTTGTTCGAGTAGAACTTGTTCTTCTCGAGCAGGACGGAGTCCTGGGGAAAGCCGGGATGCCCCGCGGCCGTGAAGACGTCGACGGTGAACCCGTTGGCGTTGTCGTAGAGGTTGTTGTGGTGCAGCCAGACCGCATTGCCGTCGGTGCCCGAGAATCCGGCGGAGTTGTGGCGCATGTCGCAGTAGCGGATCTCCGTGTTGTAACGCCGCTTGCCCTCGCGGGTCTGCTCGCCGGTCTCGGGCGCGCCACCGGGGTAGAGGCCCGAGTCGCCGCTGCCGGCGGCGTCGCACTTCTGCATCAGGCCGTGGTCGGAGGTGAAGGCGAGCACGGCGTAATCGGCGTTGTAGAGGCCTTTGAAGCGCTCGAGGCGGTAGCCGTCGGTCTCCAGCACGTAGATGCCGTGCTCGCCGGCGTGGCGCGCGGTCAGGTTGCGGATCACGGCGCCGTCGGCGCGATCGAGCCGGATCGCCACGTCCTTGACCGCTCCGACCGGGCCGCCGTTGCCCGACTCGACCCGGCCGGCGTCGATGACGACGCTGTTCGGGGTCGCACCCGAACCCTCAAGTTGAAGGTTACACTTGACGCAGGGACCGGCGGCGGGGATCCCGTGACGGTCCTCGTTCGGCGGCTGCGGAGGTTCGCCGCCGAAGGCGCGGCCGCTGATGTTGATCAGGCTCTGGTCGTTCGGGCACTGCAGGTGGTAGGCGTAGGAGAGGGCGTCGGTCTGGGACTCGTCGTTCTCCTCCAGCAGGCTGGCGCAGCTCGGGTCGTTGGTGGGAGCGGCCCGCGACTCGGGCTCGGTGTAGGTGCCCGGCATGATCACGATCCGGTCGTTGTTGCCCGCAGCGTCGACCGCGTCCTGGATCGAGTCGAAGTTGCACTTCCGGAAGAGGCGCTGGTTTAACTCGAGCAGGTCCTCGGCCTTCTTCTCGCCGATCGTCTTCTTCTTGTCGGAGAGGCGCAGCTTGTAGCCCTTCTGGGCCTTCTTCAGGTCCTTCTTCAGGGCCTTCATCGAGCTGCCGCCCTGGCAGACCACCCGCGTCTTGCCTGCCGGCTTCTTGTCGAGCGCGCTCAACAGGGAGCGGGTCTTCGGGACCTTGCCGCCGGCCCCGCCCTTGACCGCCGCGTCAACGCCCGGCTCAGGCCAGTAGGAGGCGCGCTCGATGTGCGCGTAGGCGAGCGGCGCGCTGAGCAGCAGCCCGACGACGACTCCGACAGCTATGCAGCCTTGCCCCTTCTTCACCGCGGTCCTCTCTCCCCGGTTGCTCGGGAATCGGCATTCAAACACACCGACGCGCGGTTCGTCGCGGTGTCGCCGCGAAATTACCCGCTGGTCGGCTCGGAGACGTCCGTGCCGCTCGTCGGATCGGGCGCTCCGGCTCGCAGCTCCTCGGCCGGGATCACGCCCGGATAGAGGGCCGCCGTCCACACCGGCGCCATCGCCTCGACCACGTCCTCCGGGCGCCGCTCGCCCCGGCCCAGGTAGATGTAGGAGACGCGCTCGTTCATCCAGACCAGCGACTCGGCGGTCGCCCTCGGCTCCAGCGCGGGCTGGATCAAACCCTTGGCCTGCTCGATGCGGATGTGCTCCGCCGTCGCCTCGATGAAGCGCTCGACGATGTTGAGCCAGAGCTCGCGAACCTCGTCGTCGTAGGTCGAGACCTCGGTGGCGATCCGCAGCAGGCCCGCGTGCTCGGCGTAGACCGAGACGACGCCCTCCAGCGCCACCCGCACGCGGTCGGCCGGGGGCCCCTCCCCGTGCCACCAGCGGTCTGCCATCAGGTAGAGCTGGTCGGCGACCTCCTCGACGGCCACCCGCAGAAGGTCGTGCTTGTCGCGGAAGTGGGTGTAGAAGGCGCTGCGGGAGATGCCTGCGGCGCGCGCGATCTCGTCCACGGTCAGGTCGCGGAAGGGAGCGCTCTCCGACAGCTCGAGCGCCACGCGCAGCACGTCGGCGCGGACCTGCTCGCGCCGGCGGCGGCGGCCCTCCCGGTCGGCCGCCGCGCGGGGGGCCGGGGTCGGCTCGAGTTCGGTCGCGCCCGCCATCGCGACCAGTCTAACGCACTGTCAGACGGACTGTCTGACACCGTGTCAGAAACGTGCTAGGCTGCGCCCGCGCCGACGCGCGAGGCGAACCGAACTCGGCGCAGAAAGGCTGGTCCCGAGATGGCCGAGACACTCGAAGAGCTCGCGATGCAGGGTGACCCCGGCACGCTCGCGAGCGAGGAGCAGGCGGCGAAGATCCAGCTGCTCGACCCCCAGCAGCTCTACGAGCTCTGGGAGAAGCAGCACTGGCTCTCGCACGAGATCGACTTCACCCAGGACAAGGCGGACTGGGCCAACTTCAGTGAAGAGGAGCGCGAATACTTCACCTGGGGCCTCTCGGCCTTCTTCATCGGTGAGGAGCGGGTCACGACCCAGTTCTCCGGTCTCGTGATGGCCTACGAGGACGAGAGCGAGGAGGCCTTCCTCACCACCCAGCAGGTCGACGAGGCGCGCCACTCCCAGTTCTTCGACCGCTTCTACCGCGAGGTGATCGGAATCGACGACCCGAGCTGGGAGAAGCGTCTCGCCCGCGTCCGCGAGGAACTCAATGACGCGTTCGTGAAGCTGTTCGACGAGGAGCTCGTCGACGCGAACCAGCGGCTGATCGAGAACCCCAAGGACCCCGAGGCGAAGGTCGACTTCGTCACCACCTACCACATGGTCATCGAGGGGACGCTCGCCCTGACCGGCCAGTGGACGATCACCGACTACCTCGAGCGCAACGAGCTGCTGCCGGGCTTCGTCGAGGGCTTCAACAAGGTGGCCCGCGACGAGCACCGCCACGTCGCCTACGGGACCTGGTTCCTGAAGGAGAAGTGCGGCGGCGACGCCGCGCTGGCCAACGTGATGCGCGCGCGACTGCAGGAGCTGCTGCCCGTCGCCGCCGGAGTCCTGGTGCCCAAGGGCGCCGACCCGAACGACTGGGAGATGCTCGACTACACCTCGGCCCAGGTCAACGAATTCGCCTTCAAGGCGCTGAGCCGCCGGCTGAAGGCGATCGGCGTCCCCCTGCTGGTCGAGCAGCCGACGCCGACGCGAACGGAGGACCGTCGTCAACGGAGCCGGGGTGCCCGCATGAGCGCCGGTCAAGGAAGCGACCCTGTGGATCTGCGACTCGTGCGGGTTCGTCTACGACCCCGCCGAGGGCGATCCCGATGGCGGCATCCCACCGGGCACGGCGTTCGAGGACATCCCCAAGGACTGGTTCTGCCCGGTCTGCGGGGCGCGTACCTCGGACTTCCGCCCCTACGAAGAGGGCTAGGCGCTGAGCCACGACTACGACTGGATCGTCGTCGGGTCCGGCTTCGGGGGTTCCGTCTCGCGCCCTGCGGCTGGCCGAGAAGGGCTACCGCGTCGCGCGTGATCGAGTGCGGTCGCCGCTTCGAGGACGAGGACTACGCCGAAGACGACCTGGCAGCTCGGCCGCTACTACTGGATGCCGAAGCTGGGCCTGCGCGGGATCCTGCGATTGACGGTCTTCAAGGACATCTTCATCGCCTCGGGCTGCGGCGTCGGCGGCGGCAGCCTCGGCTACGCCAACACCCTCTACCGCGCGCGCCCGGCCTTCTTCGCGCGACCGGCAGTGGGGCGAGCTCGGCGACTGGGAGCGGGAGCTCGCGCCCCACTACGACACCGCCGAGCGCATGCTCGGCGTCGCCGACTACCCGCTGGAGGGCCCCGCCGACCTGCTGCTGAAGGAGTACGGCGAGGAGATCGGCGTCGGCGACACCTACAAGCACGACCCGCGTCGGCGCCTACTTCGGCGAGCCCGGGCGAGACCGTGCGCCGACCCCTACTTCGGCGGCGAGGGCCCGGACCGGGCGGGCTGCATCGGGTGCGGCAGCTGCATGGTCGGCTGCCGCCACAACGCCAAGAACACGCTGCGCAAGAACTACCTCTGGTTCGCCGAGAAGCTGGGCGTCGAGATCGTCCCGAGCGCCAGGTGACCGACGTGCGGCCGGTCGAGGGAGGCGCCGAGGACGGCTCCGATGGGCTACGCGGTCGACGAGCGAGCGCTCGGGCGCGTGGTTCCGCAAGCGGCGCGCGACCGCTGACGGCGCGGCGGCGTCGTGGTCGCCGCCGGCGCGCTCGGCACCAACCCGCTGCTGGCAGAACTGCCGCCACCGCGGCTCGCTCCCGCGGCTCTCTGACCGGCTCGGCGAGCTGGTCGGACAACAGCGAGTCGGTCAACGCGGTCACCGCCCCCAGCGACGAGCTGCGACTTCGCCAAGTCGGTCGCGATCAGCTCCAGCATCTACCCCGACCCGGACACCCACGTCGAGGTCGTCACCTACGGCCGCCACGCGGACTCGATGAGCTTCCTGTTCACGCTGCTGACCGGCCAGCGGCACGCACGCTGACCCGGCCCTTCGCCGTGGCTCGGCCAGGCGGTCCGCCACCCGCTCCGCTTCCTGCGCACCTTCTGGCCCTTCAAGTGGTCGCGGCGGACGGTGATCCTGCTGGTGATGCAGACGCTCGACAACGCGATCCGGCTGCGCCCCAAGCGCAGGCTGCTCGGGCGCGGCGTGCGCCTCCAGACCGAGCAGGATCCCGAGCAGCCCGAACCCGACCTTCATCCCCGCGGCCGAGGCCGTCGCGCGCTGGATGGCAGAAGCGCACCGGCGGCCTCGCCCAGGGCGGGCTCACCGAGTCGCTCCTCAACATCCCCACGACCGCCCACATCCTCGGCGGCGCCGTGATCGGCCCCGACCCCCGACGCGGCGTCGTGGACGGCCGACAACCGCGTCTACGGCTACCAGAACCTGATGGTCTGCGACGGCGCCGCTGTGCCGGCCAACCCCGGCGTCAATCCCTCGCTGACGATCACGGCGCTCGCCGAGCGCGCGATGGCGCAGGTGCCCTCCAAGCCGGCGAGCGCTCTGATCGAGCTCCCCAGGCGGCCCGGCCGGCCCCTGCTCCGGCGCCCGCCTCCGTTACGACTGCCTAGTCCTTCCCGGGACCCTTCTTCCTTCTTGGGCTTCGGGATCAGGAGCTTCCTGCTCGCCTTGACGGCGCGGGCGTTGCCGGCGGCGTCGGACAGGGTCACGCGCAGGCGCAGGCGGGGCACGGCTCCCCCGCCGACCGCCCTGGCCACTGCCCCCGCGGCCGAGCGCGCGACCTTGAGCGAGATCGCGCGGCGGCCGGGGCTGACGTAGGTCCGCTCGACGCGCGCCAGGTCGATGCCCTCCGCCGACGCCTTGATCACGGCGTCAACGGCCTCGGTCGGGTTGACGACAACGCGCAGCCTGCCCTTGCGGGTCAGGCGGGCGAGGCTCGCGGTCTTGATCTTCAGCTGCGCGCTCGGCTCGATCGCGTCCGGCGGCAGCGGGGCGCCGGCCGCCGTCACGTTCAGAACCGCGGTCATGCCCGGGTGGATGGGGCAGTGGAACGGGTAGGAGCCGGTGGTCAGGAAGGGAGCGCCCCGCAGCAGCCGCACCTGCCCCCAGGTGATAACCGGCGCGCCGAACAGCCCGCCCGAGTCGGAGACGAGGCCGTGGGAGAGGAACTTGTCGCGGTTGCCGAAGGTGACGTTCTCGCCCTGGTCGATCGCGTAGGCCTCGGCCGAGTACTCGGATAGGAAGGCGGCGTCGACGCGCTCTATCGCGCCGGCAGGGGCGGCGCCCGCCCCGGCCAGGGCGGACGCGAACAGGCATGCGAGCGTGACCCGAAGCCTCATCCCGTAATCAAACCCGGCCCGCGGGACGGTGTTGCGTCCCGCGGGCTGAACGGCTTCGCCATAAATCGGGGTAGTCAGCGGCCGCCCGGCATCAGTCGCGATGGCTGCGCCATCGCTCCAAAGCCGGCGGCCTTGCTACCCCTCAGCCGCTCGCGGCCTTGAAGTGCTCCGCGGCCTTCGCCCAGTTGACGACGTTCCACCAGGCGTCGAGATAGTCGGGGCGCTTGTTCTGGTACTTGAGGTAGTAGGCGTGCTCCCAGACGTCGACGCCGATGATCGGCGTCTTGCCGTCGGACACCGGCGTGTCCTGGTTCGGGGTCGAGACCACGGCGAGGCCGGATCCGTCGTGGATCAGCCAGGCCCAGCCCGAGCCGAACTGGCCGATGCCGGCGTTCTTGAGCTCCTCCTGGAAGTCGCTGAACGACCCGAACTTGTCGTTGATCGCGTCGGCGAGGTCGCCCTCGGGCTCACCGCCGCCGTCCGGGCTCATGATCTCCCAGAAGAACGTGTGGTTGGCGTGGCCGCCGGCGTTGTTGCGCACGGCGGTCTCCTTGTCGCCGAGCTACGACAGATTCTGGAGGACCTCCTCGACGGGCTTGTCGGCCCACTCGGTGCCCTCGAGCGCGGCGTTCGCCTTGTCGACGTAGGCCTGGTGGTGCTTGTCGTGGTGGACGCGCATCGTCGCCTCGTCGATGTGGGGCTCGAGCGCGTTGTAGTCATAGGGAAGGTCGGGTACCTCGTAAGCCATCTGCTCTCCTTGTCGGGAGTGGGTGCTTTTCGCGGGTCGAGGTTGCTTCGTCCCTAATCTAGCGAGGGTGAGCAGCGGGCCGCCCGGCGGTGGGACGTGGACAGGCGTGGCCGTCGCCCTAGGAGGGGTGATCGCCGCGCTGGCCGTCGCCTTTGCGATCCCCGACGTGCGCGACGCCCTCGGCGACGCGCTCAGCGGCGACACGGCCTCGGTGCGCGAGGACCTGCGCGACAGCGGCGCCGGCGGCGTGGCATGGTGATCGTGCTCGGGATGCTCCACACGGTCGTCTGGTACCCGGCCGAGATCCTCGACGCCGCTGCGGGCTACGTCTACGGCTTCGGCCCGGCGCTGCCGCTCGTCTGGGGCGTCTGGGTCGCCTCGGGGATCGCCGCCTATTACATCGGCCGCCACGCGGCGAGGCCGTTTCTCTACAAGCTCGCCGGCGAGGAGCGCTTCCTGCGCATCGAGCGCGCGATCGACCGCGGCGGCGCCACGTTCCTGCTCGCCTGCCGGCTGGTCCCGATCGTGCCCTTCAGCCTCACCGGCTACGTCTGCGGCGCCGCGCGGGTGCCCGTCTGGCGCTACACGTGGACCACGGCCGTCGGCTACCTGCCGATCACCGCCTACTTCATCTACCTCGGCAGCAAGCTCGAGGGCTTCTCGATCGAGGACCCGATCCTGTGGATCGGCGCCGTCGCGCTGCTGCTGGCGCTGTTCGGGATCCGCCACCTGCGCTTCGGCGAGGAGGACGACGCGCGGGAGCGATCCGAAGGCCGAGCGCTAGGCGGGATCCGGCGGCAGCGGATCGAGCGCCGCCAGCCGGTCGGCGATCTCGTTCAGCTCGGGCAGGCGCTCGGCGATCAGGCGCTCGCCGGCGGCCGAGAGCTCCCGCAGCGACTCCTGCGAGGCGTCGTCGAGCGAGACGCCGCGAGGGAGCTTGGTCTGAAAGCGGTAGTAGTGGGGCCCGGTTCCCATCTGGGAGGGCTCGACGACCGCCCGGCCCGGCCTGTGGTTCAGCAGCACGTCGGCCCAGTGGTGGGCCGCGTCGGACTGGCCGTCCAGGAACGTGGAGATCAGGGCGGGCTCCCCGTGCCGCGGCCAGACCCAGCCGATCCGCCCCCAGCGGCGCACCTTGCGCTGCTCGAACCCGACCTCGTACTGGCCCGTGCCCAGCGAGACGACCAGCAGCTCGCGCGGCGCCAGGTCGGTGGGGGCGTCGTCGCGGCGCTTCAGCGCCTCGGTGACGGCGGCCACCACCGGATTGGCCGCGAACACCCCGCCGTCCACCAAGACGCGCTGGCCGACCTGTGGAGGGGAAGTACGTCGGCGCGGCGGAGGTGGCCATCCCGACGTCCACCATCGTCGCGTCGCGCCCCTCTCCTCGCGGGCGCGCCAGCGCTTGAAGAAGTGCGGCCCCGGCTCGTGCATGTCGTATGCGGTGACCACGATCTCGCGCAGGGCCTGCGCCAACCGGGTCTCGCCGAAGCGCTCGGCCAGCGCCTCCGCAGCCCCCCGGGCGAGTGCTTGGGCGCGATCCAGCCGCCCAGCGAGAGCAGCTTGTGCGCCGTGTCGCCGAAGATGCCGGGCCCCTCGCTGACGTAGAGGTCCTTGAGCCGCTCCCCGCTCAGCTTCGGCCTCCCGGGTCGCTCGGGGTCGGGGACGGTGAGGCCCAGGGCCAGCAGTCCCCCGGTCGAGGTGCCGCAGACCATGTGGAAGCAGTCGGAGACGCTGCGCTCCTCACCGGCCCGCTCGGTCACCATCGCCTCGAGCCGCGCGATCACCTCGGCGGCGATCAGGCCGCGGATGCCTCCCCCGTCGACGACGAGGATGCGGAAGCGGTCGCGCTCGCCCTCGGGCGGCACGTCTCAGCGCTCCGCGCGGAACTTCTCGAGGTCGCCCTTCGCCTTCCGCCGGACGAGCTCGCTCGCCACCGGCAGCCCCAGCACCCAGCCCGCGGGGCCCAGCGCCTGGCGCGCCCACTTGTGGAACGAGAACGAGTCCTCGTGGTCGAGGATCTTGCCGTCGCGGAAGCGGAAGCTCGCGTGGATGTCGTTGACGACGTGGTTGCCGGTCCGGAAGGTGTAGGTCGCGATCCAGTGCGCGGTGCCACGGTCGCCGTTCGCCTCGTGCTCGGGCAGCTCGACCCGGAGGTCCTCGGCGCGCGAGCACAGCATCCGCCACATGTCGCCGGCTTCATCCCCGGTCAGCTCGCCGAAGGCCGGGTCCTTGAAGCGTGCGTCCCGCGCGTATTGCTGGGCCATCGTCTCGCCGTCGTGGCGGTCCAGCGCGTCGTAGAGGTCCCGGATCACCTTGCCGTTGTCGGCCACGACCACACCCTATCCCCGCGGCCCACCCGCAGGAGGCGCCCGCTCTATCCTCTGCGCCCTCGGGGCGTGGCGCAGCCTGGTAGCGCGCACCGTTCGGGTCGGTGAGGTCCCCGGTTCAAATCCGGGCGCCCCGATTACCCGCGGCTCAGATGGCGAGGGAGAATGAGGTTATGGAGCAAGCCGTGATCCGGCGGATGCTGCCCGCACTGATCGCCGCGAGCGTGCTGTTCGCCGCGCCCGGCGCCGATGCCGCGACCCTGTCCGACCGCGACGTGCGCGATTCCGTTCGCGGGGCCTGGGTCGGGGGTATCGCGGGCGCGGCCTGGGGCTTTCCCGTCGAGTTCAAGTACCTCGGCCGGATCGTGCCCCGGCGCGACCTGCCGCGCTTCTCGATCGCCTACGCCAACCGCTACACGTTCTCGCATCCCTACGGCCCCGACGAGACATACGTCGAGATCCCGTTCCTCGACGCGCTCGCGCAGGACCCGCTCGCGAGCTGGCCTGAGTGGGGCGCCTCGCTCGCGGCCACCCGCTTCCGCCTCTTCTCGGCCAACCTGCTCGGCCGGCAGAACCTGAGGGCCGGCATCCCGGCGCCGGCCTCGGGCGACCCCGACAACAACCCCTTCGCCTACAACATCGACTTCCAGATCGAGTCCGACTTCGCCGGGCTGGTGGCGCCCGCGCAGCCCGGCGCGGCGATCGACATAGCCTGGCGGGCCGGCCACGTCATGAGCTACGGCGACGGCGTCTACGGCGGTGTGATGGTGGCGGCGATGACCGCCGAGGCCTTTCGGGCCCGCAAGCTCGAGCCAGATCATCCAGGCCGGCCGGGCGGCCGTGCCCGAGGGGAGCACCTACCGGGAGATGATCGAGGACACGATCCGCTGGCACCGGGCCAACCCAGGCTCGTGGCAGAAGACCTGGAAGCTGCTGGAGCGCAAGTGGAACGCGCACACCCTCGCCGCGAAGCGCGACCCCCGCCACGTCCGGCACGAGTTCAACATCGACGCCAAGCTGAACGGCGCCTACATCCTGCTGGGGCTGCTCTACGGGAAAGGCAGCTATTCCCGGTCGGTCCGAATCTCGCTGCGAGCCGGGCAGGACACGGACTGCAACCCGGCCAACGTCGGCAGCATCATCGGCGCATGGCGCGGATTCAAGCGCCTGCCCGATCGCTTCAAGCGCGGGCTCCGCTACGGCGACACGATCTCGGGCACCGGATACACGCTGCGCCGCGCGATCAACTCGACGGTGGCCGTCGCAAGGCGGGTGACCGAGATGGGCGGCGGGGCGGCCGGCAAAACGTGGTCGCTCCCCGAGTCTCCGGTCGTAGCGCCGCTGCTCGAGCAGTGGCCGCTGACGCCCGACCCCGCTCCGCAGCTGCAGGCCTCGGCCTCGCAGGCCGGCACCACCGTCACCTTCGACGCCACCGCCCAGGACCCCGACGGCATCGGCGGCTACTGGTGGTCGTTCGGGGACCTCGCCTCGGCGCCCGGCGCCTCGCCCATCCACACTTACGGGACCTCGGGGACCTACCGCGCCACGGTCTGGGCCGCGGACGGCCTCGGCCGCACGAGCGCCAAGGTCGTGGACGTGGTCGTGCCCGGGCCCTAGCCGCTATCACTCGGCGATCGACGTCTTCACCCTCACCGACGGCGGGCAGAGCGCCGAGGACGTGGCTCGCCGGGTCGCGAGCTTCTTCGACAGCGCCCGCGAGTCACTCGACCTGGCCCTGTACGACGTGCGGCTCCCCGACCCGGTGGGATCGATCGTCGCCGACGAGCTCAGGGCCGCCCACGACCGCGGCGTCGCGATCCGGCTGATCTACAACGTCGACAGCGACCGCCCGGCCGCATTGCACCCGCCGCCACAGACGCGGCCCGAGATCCTCGAGGAGCTGCCGATCGAGGCGCGCGCGATCTCCGGCGTCCCCGACCTGATGCACCACAAGTACGTGGTCCGGGACAACGAAGCGGTCTGGACCGGCTCGGCCAACTGGACGGTCGACTCCTGGTCGCGCCAGGAGAACGTGCTGGCGATCGTCGAGGACGCGCGGTTGGGCGAGCGCTTCGGCCGCAACTTCGCCGAGCTGTGGGAGGGCCGCGACGTCGAGCGCAGCGGCTTCGTCGAGCCCGACGCGGTCGAAGTGGACGGCGCGCGCGTCACGGCGTGGTTCACCCCGGGGCACGGCGAGGAGCTCTCCCAGCGCGTCGCGACGCTGATCGGCGCCGCCCGCAAGCGCGTCCGCATCGCCTCCCCCGTGCTGACCTCGGGCCCCGTGCTGGCGACGCTGAACGAGCTGGCCGGACGCGGGGACTGCGACGTCGCCGGCGTCGTGGACGGACCCCAGGTGGCGACCGTGTTCGAGCAGTGGGCCCAGAACGCCGGCAGCACCTGGAAGATCCCACTGCTCCGCGCGACGCTGACCAAGCTCCCCTTCGCGGCCAAGCCCTCCACCCCCTGGCGGCCGGACGGCGGCGTCCACGACTTCATGCACGCGAAGCTGACGGTGGCCGACGACACCGTCTTCCTCGGCTCGTTCAACCTCTCGCGCTCGGGGGAGCAGAACGCCGAGAACATGCTCGAGGTGCGGGACGCGGAGCTGGCGGAGCGCATGGCCGCCTTCGTGGACCAGATCCGCGGCCGCTACCCGGACGCGGTGGCGCCGGCCGGCTAGCCCGCGCTCGGGGCACGCCCGGCGCCGATCCCGGCTCGGAGGGCTGCCATCACCGCGGGGACCTCCTCGGCCAGCTCCGCCTGAGCCAGGTCCTCGGCCGTCAGCCTCCCGCCCTCCAGCAGGTGCGTCCGCATCCAGGCCATCAGGCTCGGCCAGTAGTCGCCCCGCCCGGCGAGCACAACCGGATGGTCCACCGCCTTGCCGGTCTGGATCAGGGTCAGGGCCTCGAAGGTCTCGTCGAGCGTGCCGAAGCCGCCCGGGAAGCAGACGAACGCGTCGGAGTAGCGCACGAACATCAGCTTGCGGACGAAGAAGTAGTGGAACTCGATGCCCAGGTCCACGTAGGGGTTGAGCCCCTGCTCGTGAGGCAGCTCGATGTTGAGCCCCACCGAGAGCGCGCCGGCCTCCCGCGCCCCGCGGTTGGCGGCCTCCATCGTCCCGGGGCCGCCGCCGGTGACCACCGCCATCCCCGCCTCACCGATCGCGCGGCCGAGCTCGCGCGCCTGCTCGTACTCACCGTCGAGGGGCTCCGTGCGAGCCGAGCCGAACACGCACACGGCGTGACCGATCTGGGCGAGCTTCTCGAAGCCGGTCCTGAACTCCCGCTCGATCCGCTCCAGCCGCTCCTCATCCGAGCGCTCGGAGATGACCGCGGGCCAGTCCGCCTTGATGATCTCCTCGTCGGAAGTCCTCGGTGCCTGCGCGTCGGGCCGCTCGATGCGGCCAGGCTAACGCCGCGCGCGCCCCGCGGCGAGGCCCCGGCTCACCCTGACGCCTGTTCGATCGCCTCACGCACCTCGGCCAGGGTCGGCGTCTCGGTCAGCTTGATCGTCCCGCCGGGGCCGGTGACGATCACCGCCGGCTCGGTCGGGATCCGCTCCTCGATCGCGCGCAGGTCGTCGTCCTCCAGCGTCTCCTTGACCTCGGGCTCGTCGAAGTCGTTCTGCCACTGCTCGACGTTCAGGTTCAGCACGCCCTTGGCGACCTCGTCCAGGAACGCCTGGGTGACGCCCCTGCTCGTCGCCTCTTCCTGGTTGTGGAAGAAGAGCTCGATGAACTGCCATTCCTGGGCCTGCAGGCCGGCGGCGACCGCGCCGTAGGACGCGACGCCAGCCGGGCGCTCGGTCATTGACCAGTGGCGGTACTCCAGCTTCACGCCGCCGCCCCGGACCTCGTCCTCGATCAGGGGCTCGATCACCTCGAGCTGCCAGTCGGAGCAGTCGGTGCACTGGAGGTCGTTGAAGACCTCAACCTTGACCGGCGCGTTGTCCTCGCCGAGCCTCGCCTCGAGCTGGGGAATGCCCCCGACCAGCTTTCGCACCTCGCCGGCCTCGTCTATCTCGATCGGGTCGGTGTCGCCCTCGTCGAGCGAGAGCGACGCGATCACGGCGACCCCGATCAGCGCGATGCCGACACCGATCGCGACCCCGATCGGCCGGGGCCGGCGCCGCGAGGGGGGCTGGCTCACCCTGCGAGGGCCTTGTAGTAGCGGACGGCCAGGCCGGTGACCAGCGTCCGGAAGGCCTCGTCCACGGGGGTCTGGGTCTCCCCCGCCCAGCGCTCCAGGCCACGCTTCTCGATCTGCTCGCTCCGGGCCACCACCTCGTCGACGAGCTGCGGATGCTGGTCGCAGAAGAACGCCCCCATCGAGTAGAGGTCGGACTCCTGCAACGACTCGACGAAGGAGTGGCTCGCCGCGGACGCGTCGGGGGTGGCCTCGGCGCTCATCGCCAAATCGTAGTCTGCGAGGCATGGCGAGCCGCGACGAGGTGATCGCGTACTGCGACGAGCTGCTCGACGCGGGCACGTTCGACGACTACGGGCCGAACGGAGTCCAGGTCCCGGGAACGGACGAGGTCACCAAAGTGGCGACCGCGGTGAGCGCGAACCTCGAGACGCTGAACGCGGCGATGAGCGCGGGCGCCGAGCTGGTGCTGGTCCACCACGGGCTGCTGTGGGGGGAGCGGCTGGAGGCGCTGTCGCCTCCGATGGCGGCTCGCTTGCGGGCTCTGCTGTCGGCCGACGCAACCCTGGCGGCCTACCACCTGCCCCTCGACGCCCACCCCGAGGTCGGAAACAACGCGCTGCTCAGGGGCCTGCTCGGCCTCGAGCCCGATCCGACGCCGTTCGGCGAGGCGAAGGGAAGGGCAGTTGGCGCGGTCGGGGTCGCGCCGGAGCCGCTGGCGCCGGCCGATCTCAGCGCCCGTCTGGCCGAGGCCACCGGGCAGGAACCGCTGGTCTTCGAATCGGGCCCCGAGCGGATCGAGCGCGTCGGGATCGTGACCGGGGGCGGCGCCTTCGCGATCAGCGAAGCGGGGCGGCTCGGGCTCGACGCGCTGGTCACCGGCGAGCCGTCGGAGCCGGTGATGGGCGAGGCGCGCGAGTACGGCGTCCACTTCCTCGCCGGCGGCCACTACGCCACGGAGACCTTCGGCGTCCGGCGGCTCGGCGAGCTGGTCGCGGAGCGATTCGGAGTCGAGCATGAGTTCGTCGACGTCCCAAACCCGGTCTGAGGGGCCGCCGAGCTCCCGCAAAATCCCGCACGTTCCGGGCGAAAGGTTGACACGTCGCGTCGAGGCGATATACATCAAGACGGAGCATGTAGGCGACGAGAGAGGACCGATATGGCCGTTCACCTGACGCCCACCGAGCTCGCGGACGAGATGAAGATGAAGCGCCGCGACGTACTCACGAAATGCGTCGAGATGAATGTGCCGGTGCTGAAGGGTCGGATCGACAAGACCCTGTTCGAGTCTTCCCTGCGCGCGATGCAGGGCCAGGGCAAGAGCGCCGCAGCCTAGTTTTCGCTTCCCGAATGGGCCTGGCCAGACAGCCAGGCGCCCAATAGACTCCACTCCGTAGCCGCTGCGCGCGGCTCCCTGTCCAAGTCGAGCAGGAGGAGAGATGGAGTCAGCCACCGTCGAGAAGGCGGCAACCGACGTCGCCACAGGGAGCAAGACCCTGGCAGACCTGTTTCCGCTGGCCGTGCGCAAGCACGGGCCGAAGAGGGCGGTCATGTACAAGGACCCGTCGGGTCAGTGGGTCACCAAGACCTACACGGAGGTGGGCGAGGTCGTCAAGGCGCTGTCGCTCGGCCTCATGGACCTCGGGATCGAGAAGGGCGACAAGGTCTCGATCCTCGCCAACACGCGGCCCGAGTGGACTTATTTCGACTACGCCGCGCTCAGCGCCGGCTCCACGGTGGTCCCGATCTACCAGACGAACTCCCCCGAGGAGTGCCAATACGTGCTGGAGAACTCCGACGCCGTCGCCGTCATCGTCGAGAACGAGGAGCAGCTCGAGAAGGTGCGCCAGGTGCGCGACCGCTGCCCCAAGCTCGAGCACGTGATCCTGATGGAGGGCAGCGCCGACGACGCGATCTCGACGGACGAGCTCGCGGCCCGCGGGGCCGGCGGCTCCGACGCGGACTGGGAGGCGCGCTGGAGCTCGGTCACCAGCGACGACATCTGCACCTTCATCTACACCTCGGGCACCACCGGCCCGCCCAAGGGCTGCGTGATCTCGCACGGCAACTACCGCTCGATGCTGGACATGGTCCACGAGGCGAACGTGCTGGGCGACGAGGAGCTCACGTATCTGTTCCTTCCGCTGGCCCACAGCTTCGCGCTGCTGATCCAGCTCGGAACCTTCGACCTCGGCGCCACCCTCGCCTACTGGGAGCGGGACCCCTTGAAGATCATCCCCAACCTGGTCGAGGTGAAGCCGACCTACTTCCCGTCGGTACCCCGCATCTTCGAGAAGATCTACACCGCGGCGACCGGCAACGTGGAGAAGGAGGGCGGCCTCAAGAAGGTCATCTTCAACTGGGCCGTCGGCGTCGGCAAGAAGGTCCGCGAGCGCGAGCGCGCCGGCAAGCCGATCGGCTGGCTGCTGCGCAAGCAGTACGAGTTCGCCGACAAGCAGGTCCTCTCCAAGGTCCGCGGGCTGTTCGGCGGCAACCTCAAGCTCGCGGTCACGGGCGCCGCGCCGATCAACCCGGAGATCCTTCGCTTCTTCGACGCCGCCGGCGTGCTGGTGGTCGAGGGCTGGGGCATGACCGAGACCTCCACGGCGGCGACTATCTCGCGGCCCGAGGCGTTCAAGTTCGGCACCGTCGGCGTCCCCTTCAACCAATGCGAGATCAAGATCGCCGACGACGGCGAGATCCTGGTCAAGGGCCCCAACGTGTTCCAGGGCTACTACAAGAACCCCGAGGCGACCAAGGAGACGATCGTCGATGGCTGGCTGCACACGGGCGACATCGGTGAGTTCGACTCCGACGGCTACCTGAAGATCACCGGCCGCAAGAAGGACATCATCATCACCGCGGGCGGCAAGAACATCACGCCCGCGAACCTGGAGGCGGAGATCAAGCAGAGCCCCTACGTCTCCCAGGCCGTGGTGATCGGGGACCGCCGTCCCTTCCTGACCGCGCTCGTGACCCTGGACATGGAGGAGGTCGCAAAGCTCGCCGAGGAGAAGGGCTGGCCGGCCGACCCGGCCGAGGTCGCCAAGAACCCCGAGATGCGGGCGCTCATCCAGAAGCACATCGACGAGATGAACCAGAAGTTCGCGCGGGTCGAGCAGGTGAAGAAGTTCGAGATCCTGCCGGCCGACCTCTCGCAGGAGGGCGGCGAGCTGACGCCCACCCTGAAGGTGAAGCGCAACGTGGTCGCCGACAAGTACGAGCAGGACATCGAGGCGCTTTACGCGGGCTGAGCAGGTGCCAAGCCGCTCGCTTACTGAGCGGCCGCTTGCGGCCGCGATTTGTGATTGCGGCGCCAGCACCTGCGACCGATGGCGAAGTCAGGCGTGCGCTTCCTCGTAGCGCCGGACTCCTTCAAGGGCACGTTCACCGCGGAGCAGGTCGCCGAGGCAATCGGCGCCGGCCTGCGTTCGGCGGGAGCCGAGGCCGATCTGCTGCCCGCCGCGGACGGCGGCGAGGGCACGCTCGACGCCCTGCTGGCGTCGCTCGGGGGCGAGAGCCGCTCTGCCCCGGCCCATGACCCCCTGGGGCGGCCGATCGAGGCCAACTACGGCGTGCTCGAGGATGGCCGCACGGCGGTCGTCGAGGTCGCCGCCGCCTCCGGGCTGTCGCTGGTGGCCGAGGGCGAGCGCAACCCCGAGGCGGCGAGCACGGCCGGAACCGGCGAGCTGATCGTGGCGGCTGCCGAGACCGGGGCCCGGCGGGTGCTGGTGGCCGCCGGAGGCAGCGCGACGACCGACGGCGGCGCCGGGGCGATCGACGCGATCGAGGCCGCGGGCGGGCTCGGCAAGGCCAAGCTCGAGGTCCTCTGCGACGTCTCGGTCCCGTTCGAGCGGGCGGCCGAGGTGTTCGCGCCGCAGAAGGGCGCCGACCCGGCCGCGGTCGCCCGCCTGGCCGACCGGCTCAGCGCTCGCGCCGGGGCGCTGCCGCGGGATCCGCGCGGCAGGCCGATGACCGGAGCCGCGGGCGGTCTCTCGGGCGGCCTCTGGGCGGCGTTCGGCGCGCGCCTCGTGCCCGGCGCGGCGTACGTACTCGGGCTACTCGGCTTCGACCGCCGCCTGGAGCGGGTGGACCGCGCGGTCACCGGAGAGGGCCGGCTCGACTCCCAGAGCTTCGAGGGCAAACTGGTGGGCGAGATCGCTCGCAGGTGCGGCGAGACCGGGACCCCGATGGACGTGATCGCCGGCCGGATCGAACTGGACCAGGAACAGGCGGAGACTCTCGCCCGGCTCTCCGGGGAGCTGAGCCTGCACAGCGCGAGCACGCTGATCGAGCTCGAACGGGCCGGCGCCGGCCTCCTGCGCTGAGGCAGCCTCTTGGCCCAGTTTGCGGATTGATCTGACGCCGCCCCTCGGATGCCGTTCCGAGCGAAGTTAGGCTCGCGCCTGTCCAGGCGGGCGGAACCGTTTGACCCGCCCGAGCCAAAACGTCCAAGGGAGCGAGCGTGAAACTGGTGATCGGCATCGTCCGGCCCGAGAAGGCCAACGACGTGCTCGAGGCGCTCTACCGGGCCGAGGTCCGGGGTGTGTCGATGAGCCGGGTGCAGGGCCACGGCGGAGAGCTCGACCAGGTCGAGACCTACCGCGGAACGACGGTGAAGATGGGCCTCTCCGACAAGGTCCGCTTCGAGATCGCGGTCTCGGACTCGTTCGTGGAGGCGACGATCGACGCGGTGCGCGAGGGCGCGCAGACCGGCGAGGTCGGCGACGGCAAGATCTTCGTGCTGCCGCTGGAACGCGCCGTCCGCATCCGCACCGGCGAGAGCGACGAGGCGGCCGTGACGCCGGTGGGCGCCTGACATGGCCGAGATACCCCTGATCGCCCAGGCGGCCGAGATCGACACTGGCGACACCGCCTGGATGCTGACGGCAACGGCGCTGGTGCTGATGATGACCCCCGCCCTGGGCCTGTTCTACGCCGGGCTCGTGCGGGCGAAGAACCCCCTCAACACGTTCATGATGTGCGTCGCCGCGATCGCGATCGGGACGGTGACTTGGGCTGTGGTCGGCTACTCGCTGGCCTTCGACGGAACCGGCGACCTGGTTGGCGGCCTGGGCTACGCGTTCATGAACGACGTCACCAATGAGCCGCGGGCCATCGTCGGGGGCACGGATCCCCAGACCATCCCGCACCTCGTCTTCTTCGCCTTCCAGGCGACGTTCTGCATCATCACGGTCGCGCTGATCTCCGGCGCCGTCGTCGAGCGGATGCGGTTCAGCGCCTTCCTCGTCTTCGCTGCCCTGTGGTCGGTGCTCGTCTACGCCGTGCTGGCCCACTGGTCCTTCGGCGGCGGCTGGCTGTTCGAGCGCGGCACCCTCGACTTCGCGGGTGGCGTGCCGGTCGAGATGGCCTCGGGCTTCTCGGCCCTGGCGGCCGCGCTTGTGGTGGGAGCGCGCAAGGACTACGGGCGCCAGGCCCTGCTCCCCCACAACGCCGTCTACGTGTTGATCGGCGCCGGGCTGCTGTGGTTCGGCTGGTTCGGGTTCAACGGCGGCAGCGGCTTCGGGACCAACAGCGCCAGCACCCTGGCCTTCACCAACACCCTGCTGACGCCCGCGTGCGCCCTGATCACCTGGTTCGCTCTCGACGCGATCACCGGCCGCAAGGTGACGGCGATAGGCGCCGCGACCGCGATCATCGTCGGCTGCGTGCTGATCACCCCGGCCGGCGGATACATCAGCCCCGGCTGGGCAATGGCCCTCGGGGTGCTGGGCGCGATCCCGAGCTGGCTGCTGGTCGCCTACCGCCAGCGCACCCGCGTCGACGAGACGCTCGACGTGCTCGCCGCTCACGGCCTTGCGGGCCTGGCGGGCATCCTCTTCATTGGCCTCGTCGCCCAGGTCGGCTGGAACGGTCTCTCCGACGGGCTCTTCTACGGCAACGGGGATCAGTTCGTTGACCAGCTCCTCGCCGCCGTGGCGACCCCCATCTACGCCTTCGTCGCCACCTACATCCTGCTGAAGCTGGTCGGGGCGCTGATGCCGCTGCGCGCGAGCGAGCGCGAGGAGGCGACGGGCATGGACCTCATCTACCACGGCGAGGAGGCCTACCCGACCGGCGAGGGCGCCATCCTGCTGCAGCCCGAGGACGAGGGCGAGGCCCCGGTGCCGGCCAAGTCGGGCTAGCTTCCGGCTGCTTTCTCCCGCTGGTCGGACTGCCGGAGCAATGCTCCGGTTGTCTGCTCGAGGATCCGTCGCCACGCCGAGGCCCCCTCGGGGGCCTCGTCCTCGACCGTGTCGATCACCTTCTTCACCCGCCGGGCCGAGATCTCGATGCCGTGGCGGGCGGCGATCTCCTTGTAGCGCTTGTAATCGCGCGCGAGCTTCTGGGTGACCGACTCGAAACCGTGCTTGGCGATCTGCAGACGTGAGGAATACTCCAGCACCGAGGTCCCGAACATCAGCTCGTCGTCCGGCTCGGGCTCGATCAGGATGATGTCCACGTCGGGGAAGCGGTGCTTCCACGACTCGACCGCCAGATGCAGGCGCGCGTGGGCCATCAGGCGGAACGCCTGGTTGCCGATCCCCGGCAGGCCCATGTCGGCGACGCGGCGCACCCGCGAGCCGAACATCGTCGGGATCCTGGACTCGAAGTCGTTCACGTAGGGAACCAGCGGGTTGACGACGATGATGAACTTGGCTCCCGCCTCGACGGCGACGTCGACGTTGGTGGTCGAGGCGATGCCGCCGTCCATCAGGTGGCGGCCGCGCAGCTCGACCGGCTCGTAGACCATCGGCAGCGCGGTCGAGGCCGCCACGGCCCTGGAGATGGGGACGTCGCGCCACTCGTCCCGCCCCAGCACCAGGCGCTCGCAGGTGTCGACGTCGGTGGCCGTCAGCAGCAGCTCCTGCTCGAGCTCGCGGAAGTCGTTCGTGCGATCCGGGTCCGCGAGCACCTCGGCCATGTACCTCTCGAGCCCGGTGTTCTTGTAGACCCCGGTCGGAAGGCCCTCGGCCAGCCCCATGGCCACGTCCACCATCGAGACCTCGCCCAAGTTGCCGGCCAGATGGCGGAGGGTGCCGACCACCCGCAACGGCATCGCCGCCATCTTCGTGGCCCAGGCGCCGTAGTTGGGGCGCAGCAGGTGGCGAAGCTTCGGGTCCTCGATCGGCGACGGCAGCGCCTTGTTCAGGACCCGCATCATCTCCTCGGGGGTGACGCCGTTCGCGGTCATGCTCGCGACGAAGGAGCCGGCGCTGGTGCCGACGTAGACGTCGAAGTCGTTGACGGTGGTGTTGACGGCCAGCAGGTCGAGCGCGCGCAGCGCCCCGATCTCATAGACGCCGCCGGTGAACCCGCCCCCACCCAGGACCAGCGCGGTCTTGTCCCCCTTGCGGCGCCTACGCCTCGGGGCGCGGGCAGCGCGCGGCTTTGCCCCATCGAGTGGCACCACCTTGCCCATCAGGCGGCGGATTATCCCAATTGGTCCAGTCGAGACGGGCACCGCTACCCTCCGCCGCCGATGCTGTTCAACGGGGCAGTGACAGCGCGGACCACACTCGCGGCGGCGCTCTGCGCGCTCCTGCTCGCCTCGACGGCCGAGGCCGGCGCGGCGAACCCCGACCGCGCGTTCAAGACCCCTGTCGCCCACGGCAGCGCCGCCGCCAGGACGGCCGTCTCGGCCGACGCGCTCAGCCGCGGGCTGGCCCGCTATCTGCGCGGCGCGGGGGGACGAAGCGGCGCCTGGGTCATGGACGCCGCGAGCGAGCAGGTGTTGTTCCAGAGCGGAGCGGGGCGCAAGCTGGTGCTCGCCTCGAACACGAAGATCTTCACGACGGCGGCGGCGCTCGGGCGCTTCGGGCCCGAAGACCGCCTCGAGACCACGGTCTGGGCCGCCGACCCCATCGACGACGGGGTGGTCAGCAAGGGCCTGTTCCTGCGCGGCGAGGCGGATCCGACCCTGAGCAGCCGCGACATGGCGAAGCTCGCTTCTCGGGTGGCGGCCGCCGGGGTCGAGACCGTGAAGGGCCCGCTGCTCTACGACGACAGCTTCCTCGACCGCCGCGACGGCATCCCCCAGCACGGGATCGATCCCGACCCGCTGGGAACCCTGTCGGCGCTGACCATCGACGGAGGCGCCGGCCGCGCCCCCGAGCGCCTGGCGGCGAGCCGCCTCACCGACGCGCTGCGGCGCGCGGGAGTCGGCATCGGCCGCAAGATCAGGCGCGCCACGACCCCCAAACCCGTGCCAGGGGAGGTCGCCGAGATCGCCGCCGTGGCCTCGCCGCCGCTCTCCGACCTCGCCCGCCTGACCAACGTCCCCTCCAACAACTTCCTCGCCGAGATGCTGATGAAGGCGCTCGGCGGCGCCTTCGGCTCGCAGGGGAGCACCAGTGAGGGCGTCTCGGTCGTGCGCGAGTTCGCGGCCGAGCGCGGTGCCGCTTTCCGCGGCGAAAACGGGTCGGGCCTGAGCCGCCAGGACCGGGCCTCGCCGGCGTCCGTCGGCGCGCTGCTGGCCTCGATGCTCGAGGACGAGGACGCCGAGCAGAAGGCGCTGCGCGAGTCCTGGATCCAGTCCCTGGCCGTGGCGGGACGCAGCGGCACGCTCGCCGGCCGCATGCGCGGCAGCGCCGCCGCGGGCCGCTGCGCCGCCAAGACCGGGACCATCAACGGCGTCAGCGCACTCTCGGGCTACTGCTTCCGCGCCAACGGCGATGCCACCGTGTTCTCGATCATCAACAACAGGGTCGACACCGGCCGTGCCCGCGCCGCCCAGGACCGGATGACGGCCCTGATCGCCCGCTACTCGCCTTAGCCGGGCCTACTTCCGCTTGCCCTTCGCCTTCGCCTCCAGGCAGCGGCTGGGTCGGGGGTCGCGGCGGTCGGTGATCGCGCGCTGGCGCTTGCCGGGGCCGCAGACCAGCTTCGGGTCGCGGAAGCCGTCGCGGGCGAGGAGCACGTCGTTCTGGGGGCCGCCGAACATCAGGTCCCGGCCCTTCTGGCCGAAGAGGGCGTCGCGGCCCTTCCCGCCGTTGAGCGTGTCGTCGCCGGTGAAGCCGATCAGGCCGTCCGAGCCGTTGCCGCCGAAGAGCAGGTCATCGCCGGACCAGCCCGCCACCACGTCGCGGCCCTGGTCGCCCCGCAGCACGTCGTCGGCGAGCCCGCCGCGCAACACGTCGGCGCCGATCTGGCCCCGGAGCTCGGCACGGTAGCGCCGTGGTACTCCGTCGCCCCTCCCGGCGTTGATCACCATGACGTCGTCGCCGTCGCCCAGGGCGGCGACGATTGAGGTCACCGGCCGCGCGTCGCAGGAGACGTGGGTGGCGTCAATGGCGGCGCAGTCCGCGCCCAGCGGCAGAACGCCGCCGGCGTCCTCGACCAGGAAGCGGTCGCTGACGCCCCCCGCCTCCGCGGCGGTGAGGTACCGCACCTCGACCATGCTCGGCGTCCCCGGGACGCCGTCGACCCGGAGCTTGCCGGCGCTGACCTGGACCACCGAGGAGTCGGCCGCTGCGGCGGCCGGGGCCGCGAGCGCCGCCAGCGCCAGCAGCGAAATGGCCGCCGCGAGGCGGCCGCGAGCGCGCGTGCGAATTGGCATCCCGGTTCGTGCCCCGGGCGACGTCCCTGGCCTCATGCTCCGTATGTAACCCGAATGCCGCCTGGAAGGTGTGCTCACCCGACCGGCTTCGCCCGGACTGGCTTCACCCGACCAGCTTGCGCAGGCCTTTCTCGTCCAGCACCTCGGTGTCGAGCTCCTCGGCCTTGGCCATCTTCGAGCCAGGGCTGTCGCCGGCGACCAGGTAGTCCGTCTTCTTGGAGACGGAGTTGACGACCTTGCCCCCGGCCCGCTTGATCAGCTTGGTGGCCTGCTCGCGGGAGAGGTCGGGGAGCGTGCCCGTGAGCACCAGCGTCTTGCCCTCGAGCGGCCCTCCCTGCTGGCGGCGCTCGGAGGCGTCCAGCTCCATCCGCAGCCCGGCCTTGCGCAACCGCTCGATCAGCTCCTCGGCGCGCTCCTCGTGCAGCTCCTCGTAGACCTGCTCGGCCAGGACGGGCCCGATCCCGTCGGCCTCCTCGATCTCCTGGGGCTGGGCGGCCAGCAGGGCGTCCATGGTGCCGAAGTGCTCGGCGAGGGACTCGGCGTTGACGTAGCCGACCCCCGGGATGCCCAGCGCGTAGAGGACCCGCGAGAAGGGCTGCCGCTTCGAGCCCTCGATCTCGTCGATCAGGTTCCGCGCCGAGACCGCACCGAATCCTTCCAGCTCGGCGACCCGCTCCGCGGTCAGGTCATAGATGCTGGCGGCGTCCGTGATCAGGCCCTCATCGAGGAAGCGGTAGGCGTTCTTCTCCCCCAGCCCCTCGATCTCGAGGGCGCCGCGGAAGTGCTTGATGAGCTGGAACTGCTGGCCCGGGCAGCCGGTGCGATTGGGGCAGATCGTGAACACGCCGTCCTCCGGCTTCACGGTCGCCGTGGCGCACAAGGGGCACTTCTTCGGCGGCTTCGCCTTCCGCAGCCGCTTGCCCTTGCGCTTCTGGATCACGGGTGAGACGACCTGCGGGATCACGTCGCCCGCTCTCAGCACGATGACCTCGTCGCCCTCGCGCACGTCCTTGCGCTCCAGGTCCTCCTCGTTGTGGAGGGTCGCGGTGGTGACGGTGACGCCGCTGACGTGGACCGGCTCCAGCATCGCGAATGGCAGCAGGTGCCCCGTGCGCCCGACGTTCCAGACGATCTTGTTCAGCTTCGTGGTTGCGGTCGACGGCGGGAACTTCCACGCCACGGCCCAGCGCGGCTCGCGACCGGCGACTCCCAGCTCCCGCTGCAGGCCGCGGTCGTCGACCTTGACGACGACGCCGTCGATCTCGAAGTCCAGCTGGTCGCGGCGGTCCTCCCACCACCGGCAGCGCTTCGCGACCTCGTCGACTCCCTTGTGCAGCTTCACCTGGTCGTTGACCGGAAATCCCCGCTCGCGGAGCCACTCGAGCATCTCGCTGTGGCTATCGGGCTCCCAGCCGCCGCGGGCGCCGATGCCGTAGGTCCACAGCGAGAGCGGACGCGAGGCGGTGATGCTCGGATCGAGCTGCCGCAGCGAGCCGGCGGCGGAGTTGCGCGGGTTCGCGAAGGTCGGCTCTCCCCGCTCCGCGCGCTGTGCGTTGAGCTCGGCGAAGGCCGGTATTGGGAGGTAGACCTCGCCCCTCACCTCGACCAGAGCCGGCGCGTCTTCGATCCGCTTCGGAATCGCGTCGATGGTGCGGAGGTTCTGGGTCACGTCCTCGCCGACCCGCCCGTCGCCCCGTGTGGCGCCTCGCGTGAACCTCCCGTCCTCGTACGTCAGGGAGATCGCGAGGCCGTCGACCTTCGGCTCCGTGACGTAGCGGATCTCGCGGCCGCTGATGTCGAGACGCTCGAGATTGCGCTCGACGCGCTCCGCCCAGGCGCGGAGCTCATCCTCGTTGCGGGCGTTGCCGAGTGACAGCATCGGCTCCGCATGGGTGACGTGCCCGAACTTCTCGAGAGGGGCGCCGCTGACGCGCTGGGTCGGCGAGTCGGGCGTGACCAGTTCGGGATTGGCGTCCTCGATTTCGCGCAGCTCGCGAAGCAGGTCGTCGTAGTCGCTGTCCGAGATCTCCGGGTCGTCCTGCTGGTAGTAGAGGCGATCGTGCTTGGCGATCTCCTTGCGCAGCGCTCCTGCTCGCTTCTTCGCCTTCGCCTCCGCCATCAACCGGTCGCCGCCGCCAGCATGCCGTCGAAGTCCCAGCTCTGCAGCCGGTCGAGGCCCCCGCGATCTGTGAGGTCGAAGTGGACGGGCGTGACGGCGATGCGGCCGTTCGCGATCGCCGACAGGTCCGAGCCCGCCTCGTCCTCGAACGACGGCTCGAAGCCGTAGATCTGGTACCTGCGCCGCCCGCTCTCGGGGTCCTCTTCGACAAGCTTCAGCTCGTCGTTGTAGAGGCGCTTGCCGAGGTGGGTGACCTCGATGCCGGTCGGCTCGCCGGCCGGGCAGTTGACGTTGATCAGGGTGTCGGCCGGCAGCGGCTCCCGGGCCACCCGCTCGACCAGCTGCGCGGCGAAGGCAGCGGCGACGGAGAAGTCGAATTCCCGCCCGAGATGGAAGTCCATCTCGCGCCTGGCGGACTGCTGGCTGATCGCGATCGCGGGGATACCGAGGACGATCCCCTCCAGCGCCGCGGCCACGGTTCCCGAGTAGGTGATGTCGTCGCCCAGGTTGGCGCCGTGGTTGATGCCCGAGACGATCAGCTCGGGACGCTCGCCGATCAGGCCCAGCTCGGCGAAGCGCACGCAGTCGACCGGGGTGCCGTCGCAGGCGTAGCCGCTGCCGCCGTCGTCGAAGCCGATCTCCTCCACCCACAACGGGGAGCGCGTCGTGATGCTGCGCGCGGTGGCGCTGCGGTTGGAGTCGGGGGCGACCACGTTCACCTCCAGCTCGGGCACGGCGATCAGCGCCCGCCGCAGCTCGTTCAGCCCCTTGGCGCCGATGCCATCGTCGTTGGTGATCAGAACGCGCACGTGATCGATTCTAGGTTGGTCGCCTCGGACCCCTAGTACCGGACGGAGGCCAAAAAGAGCCCGTGCGCGCGCGCCGTGTCGCCCGCCGCCTCCCTCTGCGCGCCGCCCAGCAGCGCCACGAATTCGTCGAGTTGTCTGCGGCCGGCGCCCACCTCCAGCATCGTGCCCACGAGCACGCGCACCATGTTGCGCATGAACGCGTCGGCTTCGATCCAGAACTCGAGCAGCTCGACCCCTTCGCGGGTGGTCTGCTCGTGGCCGAGCGCCCTCCCCCGCCTCCACTCGGCGCGCTGTACGTCGCGCTCGAAGCGAACGTGCTCGGTCTGGGTCGGTGTGAAGGCGGTGAAGTCGTGCGTGCCCACCAGGGCCTCGGCGCAGCGCTCGAGCAGGCCCGGGTAGAGCCTGTGCGGCCAGAACAGCGACAGCCCCCGTTCGAACGGGCTCGGCGCCGGGGCCGCGAGCACGCGGTAGCAGTACGTGCGCGAGCGGGCGTCGCGGCGCGCGTCGAAGCCGTCCCGCGCCGGCGACGCCCCCCACACGGTGAGGTCGTCGCCGGTGAGCGCGTTCAGCGCCCGCGCCAGCGAGCCCGGCGCCTCGGAGCCCGTCTCGAAGCTGGCGACCTGGCCCCATGCATGCACCCCGGCGTCGGTGCGGCCGGCCACGGTCAGCTCCGGCGGCTCGCTCAGCACCTGACCCAGTGCGTGCTCGAGCTCCGACTGGACCGTGCGCTCGCCGGGCTGCGCGGCCCAGCCGGCGAAGCGCGGCGCCGTGATAGGCGAGGTCTAGACGCACGGAGATCATGGAATCGGCGAGGATATGGGCGTGACCCCGCCGATCGCCTTCGAGACCATCGACAACTGGTCGCAGTGGGTCGTCCTCGGGGCGATCATCGTCACCCTGATCGGCTTCATGATCGCCCTCAGCCCCAACCGCAGGGGCGTCTAGGCGCGACTGTGCGCGCTCTCACGGTCCCGCGGCCGCCCGGAGGCGTAGGCTTGGCCCACCAGATCACGGAGGAGAGATAGATGGGGAACCTGGACGTCACGCAGCGCAACCAGTTCGAGCGCAGCACGCTTTCGGACACGGGCGGCCTTCGCCACGGCTCCGAGAAGGGCGCCGCGATCTACACCGTCGTCGCCCTGGTCATTGGAATCGCGCTCAGCGTGGTCGCAGTGATGACGATCGAGAGCTGGGCCCAGTGGATCGTGCTCGGCGTGATCATCGTCACGATGATCGGCTTCATGATCGCCGTCAGCCCCAACCGCCGCGGGTCTGAGCAGCACTAGGGCCGGACCGGCTCAGTCGCCGGTCGGAACCACGCCGGCCGGCTCGACCATCAGGACCACCGTGCGCTCAGGCGCGCGGGTTCGATGGACGACGCCTTTGGGGACCGTGTAGCCCTGATGGCGTTCGAGGGCGACGGTGTCCTTGCCCTCGATGTCGATCAAGAGCCGCCCGTCCAGCACGAAGAAGAGCTCATCCTCGGTGTCGTGCTTGTGGAAGTGGAACTCCCCCTTGAGGATCCCCAATCGCAACACGGAGTCGTTCACGGTCGTCAGGGTCTGGTTGAACCAGTCCTCGGTACAGGCGGCGACCTCGGCCGGAACGTCGATCAGGGTCGAGTAGCCGTACTTGTCGTCCAGGTTGATCTTGTAGTCCTGCTCGCCCACGGCGTACTAGACCAGCTCGAGAAAGACCATCTCGGCCGAGTCGCTGCGCCTCGGGCCGAGCTTGACGATCCGCGTGTAGCCGCCGTTGCGGGAGCTGTAGCGGGGGGCGATCTCCTCGAACAGCTTGTGGACCACGAACTTGTCCTGGTTCAGCTGCGAGAGGGCCTGGCGCCGCGCGTGTAGGTCGCCCCGCTTGGCCAGGGTGATCAGCTTCTCGAACTCGGGCTTCAGGGCCTTCGCCTTCGGCTGGGTGGTGCGGATGCGCTCGTGCTCGATCAGCTGCTTGCTCATCGTGCGCAGCATCGACTTGCGGTGAGCCGAATCGCGGCTGAGCTTGCCTTTCTTCTTCGCGTGGCGCATCCGTCAGAACCCTCTGGACCTCGGGCCGGGAGGTTACTCGGCGCGCAGCCCCAGGCCGCGGGCGCGGAGCGTCTCCTGGACCTCTTCGATCGACTTGCGGCCGAAGTTCGGAATCGCGTTCAGCTCCGACTCCGACTTGCGGACCAGCTCGCCGACGGTCTGAATCCCGGCGCGCTTGAGGCAGTTGTACGAGCGCACGCCCAGCTCCAGCTCCTCGATCAGGATCTCGTCGAGGCCATCGGCACCTGGCACCGGCGCGGCCTCGGCCGCTCCGCCGCCCGCCCCGTCACCGGCGGCGATCGCCACGGCGCCCTCGCCGCGCAGCTCGTCCACGCGGTCGGCGGTGGTGAAGATCGCCAGGCTCTTGATCAGGATCTCGGCCGCGTCGCGCAGCGCCGCGCCCGGCTCGATCGAGCCGTCGGTCTCGACCTCGAGCTGCAGCTTGTCGAAGTCGGTGCGCTGGCCGACGCGAGACGTGTCGACGTTGTATGCCGCACGGCGGATCGGCGAGAAGATCGAGTCGATCGGGACGACCCCGATCGGCTTGTCCTCGGACTTGTTCTCGTCGGCCGGCGAGTAGCCGCGGCCGCGGCCGATCGTCAGGTACATCTCGAGCTTGGTCTTCTTCTCGAGCGTGGCGATCGGCGCCTCGGGGTTGAGGATCTCGACGCCCGCGGGCAGGTCGATGTCCTTCGCCTTGACCTCGCCGGGGCCGGTGGCCACGAGCGGGGTCTCGACCTCGTCGGCGTCGGTGTGCATGCGCACGACGACGTCCTTGAGGTTGAGCACGAGGTCGGTGACGTCCTCCTTCAGGCCGGGGATCGTCGAGAACTCGTGGGCGACGCCCTCGATCCGCACGCTCGTGATCGCCGCGCCCCCGAGCGAGGACAGCAGCACGCGGCGCAGGCTGTTGCCGAACGTGTAGCCGAAGCCCTTGTCGAGGGGCTCGATCGTGAACGTGCCCTTGTTGTCCTCCACGTCGTCAGCGGAGATCTTCGGCACTTGGAACTCGGGCAGGGTGGTCATCGCACGTCCTTCGGTTGGTTCTACGTTGGGTCTACTTCGAGTACAGCTCGACGATGAGCTGCTCCTCGACCGGCGCCGAGATCTCGCTGCGCTCCGGCAGCCTCAGCACCTTGGCGGTGAGCGCGTCGTGATCGGCCTGCAGCCAGGCGGGCACTCCGGAGGTCAGCTCCGTCGCCGCGCGGACCGTGTCCGCTGCCGGGCTGTTGTTCTTGATCGCGATCACGTCGTCAGGCTTCACCTGGTAAGAGGGGATGTCGACACGCCGCCCGTTCACGGTCCAATGGCCGTGGCGGACGAGCTGGCGGGACTGGCGGCGCGAGGCCGCAAAGCCGAGGCGGACCAGCACGTTGTCGAGGCGGCACTCGAGCAGCCGCAGCAGGTTCTCGCCCGTCACACCCTCCATGCGGGTGGCGCGGTCGTAGTAGCCGCGGAACTGCTTCTCCAGCACCTGGTAGTAGCGGCGGGCCTTCTGCTTCTCGCGCAGCTGCACGCGGTACTCGGACTGGCGCATGCGGCCGCGTCCGTGCTCGCCCGGCGGGTATGAGCGTCGCTCGACGCCGCATTTGTCCGTGAAGCAGCGCGAGCCCTTCAGGAACAGCTTCTGGCCCTCGCGGCGGCACTGCTTGCACTGGGGAGAGGTGTCGCGGGCCATCTAGACGCGCCTCCGCTTGCGGGGGCGGCAGCCGTTGTGGGCCTGCGGCGTCACGTCCTTGACGGTGGTCACGTCCAGGCCGGCGGCCTGGAGGGAGCGGATCGCGGTCTCGCGGCCGGAGCCCGCACCCTTGGCGAAGACCTCGACCTTCTCGAGCCCGTGCTCCATGCCCTTCTTGGCGGCCGCGTCGGCAGTGACCTGGGCGGCGAACGGCGTGCTCTTGCGCGAGCCCTTGAAGCCGGCGCTGCCCGCCGACTCCCAGGCGATCACGTTGCCCTCGGTGTCGGTCAGGGTGACGATGGTGTTGTTGAACGAAGTCTTGATGTGGGCCTGCCCGTAGGTGACGTGCTTCTTCGTGCGGCGGCGGCCCTTCTTCGGCTGTGGCATCTAGTTGGCCCCGCTCACTTCGGCGTCGGAGCCTTCTTGCGGCCCGCGATGCTCATCCGGCGCGGGCCCTTGCGGGCCCGGGCGTTGGTCTTTGTGCGCTGCCCTCGGACCGGCAGGCCGCGCCGGTGGCGCAGTCCCCGGTAGGAGCCGATCTCCTGCAGGCGCTTGATGTTCTGCGAGCGCTCCCGGCGCAGGTCACCCTCGACCTCCTTGGCCTCGACCGCCTCGCGCAGCTTCATGACCTCGTCCTCGGTCAGGTCCTTGACCTGGGTGTCGGGGCTGATGCCCGCCTTGTCCACGATCTCGTTGGCCGTCGAGCGGCCGATCCCGTAGACGTAGGTGAGGCCGACCTCGACCCGCTTGTTGAGGGGGATATTGACTCCAGCGATGCGCGCCATCTAGCCCTGCCTCTGCTTGTGGCGGGGGTTCGGGCAGATCACGAGCACGGCGCCGCCGCGGCGAATCACCTTGCACTTCTCGCAGATCGGTTTTACGGATGCTCGGACCTTCATCAGCCTCTCGAAGCTTTCGTATCGGACACGGAGTAGGCCCTGCGCCCCCAGGAGTCGGAGCACGGGCACATGAAATCGGCCGGGAGGCCGACCCCGAAATCCTAGCAGGGGAGCCGAATTTCACGGTCTCCAGGCACAGGCCGCGCCGTGTGGTGGAATCCACGCGTGGGAACCGCGGAAACAGCCTTGGGCGAGGGCGAGCAGCGCGTCACGCCCCTGGAGCTGTTCTTCGACCTCGTGTTCGTGCTCTCGTTCACGCAGGTGACCGAGTCGGTGCTGACGAGCAGGTAACCCCTCAGGCGTTGGGGGGCGTGTACTTGCTGATCGAGAACACCGCCCCGGCCGGGTCGCTGAGCACGGCCGTCCTCACCGGGGGTTCATCGAAGGGCGCGACGACCACCGTCCCCCCGAGCTCGAACGCCCGGGCGGCGGCCGCGTCGGCGTCGTCCACGGAGAAGATGACGCCCCAGCTCGGCGGAGTGCTCTCGGGCTGGCCGTTCGACATCAGCCAGGCGGTCGCGTCGGCGAAGCCGGGCGGTGCGTCCTGCTCGGCCAGGCCCCGCTTGAAGCCCGGCTCGCCCTTCTCCAGCTCGTCGGCGTATCCCGGCCTGCGGAAGAACGTGTAGCCCTCGTCCGAGAGGTCGGCCTCCCAGCCGAAGACATGGTTGTAGAACGCTAGGGCCGCCTCGGGGTGCGGCGTCGTCAGGCCACTGAAGGCCCAGGTGTTCTCGTCGTTCACCAGCCGGGCACCGCGATGCTCGCGCGCTTCCATGAGCCTGATCGCGGCGCCCTGCGGGTCCGCGATCGTGGCCATGCGGCCCGCATCCCCCGCGTCGAAGGGCTCCGCCATCACGGCGCCGCCGGCACTCTCGGCCGCCGCGGCGGCCTCGTCGGCGCTGTCGACCCACACGTAGGTGTTCCAGGCGGGCGGCCAGGTGGCGCCGCTCGGCCGCGAGCCGATAGCCGCTACATCAAGGCCACGCAGGCGCCCCACAAAGTAATGGCCGGGCTGATCGGCCGGCATCGTGTCCTCGAACTCCCACCCGAACAGGCCGCCGTAGAACTCGGTCGCGGCCTCGGGGTTGGGCTGGTCGGTGTCCACCCAGCAGGTGACTCCCGTGGGGTATCCGTCTCGCTCGTTCATCTCCGCTCCTTTTCCGTCTCTCGGGAGCCGGAACGGTAGGAGCCAACTAGGTCAATTCCGGTCCTATATAACGATCACCATGGAGAGGCGATGAGCGAGACCTCGAGCCGCCTTCTGACCCTCCTCTCACTGCTCCAGGGCAGGCGCGACTGGCCCGGCGGCGAGCTCGCCGACCGCCTCGAGGTCAGCCGGCGGACGGTCCGCCGCGACGTCGAGCGTCTGCGCGACCTGGGCTATCCGATCGAGTCGATCGCGGGCCCGGCGGGGGGCTACCGGCTCGAGGCGGGCACGGCAATGCCGCCGCTGCTGCTGGAGGACGACGAGGCGATCGCGATCGCCGTCGGCCTGCGAACCGTCGCCAGCGCCTCGGTCGCCGGAATCGAGGAGGCCGGGCTGCGGGCAATGGTCAAGCTGGAGCAGGTCTTGCCCCCGCGCCTGCGCCCCCGCCTGCGGGCACTGAAGTCGGCCGAGACCATGGGCGCGCCCGGAGGGCCGACCGTCGACCCGCAGTGCCTCACCACGGTCGGCGCGGCCTGCCGCGACTCCGAGCGCCTCCGCTTCGCCTACCGCGACCGTGAGGGCGCCGAGAGCCGCCGCGATGTCGAGCCGCACTCGCTGGTGAACAGCGGCCGCCGCTGGTACCTGGTGGCCTGGGACCTCGGCCGCGAGGATTGGCGCAGCTTCCGGGTCGATCGCATCACGCGCCCCGCCGGGACGGCCGTGCGGTGCGCGCCGCGCGAGCTGCCCACCAAGGACGCGGCCGCCTACGTGACGCAGAGCATCCGCTCGATGCCGAGCCGCTACGAGGCGAGGATCGTGCTGAAGGCGCCGGCCGCGGAGGTCCGGAAGCGGTTCACGGCCGGCTGGGGCAAGGTCACGCCCATCGACGAGCGCAGCTGCGAGTACCGGACGGGCGACGACGACCTCGACTGGCTGGCGCTCCGGGTCGCCGGCCTCGGCGTCGAGTTCGAGGTGCACGAGCCGCCGGAACTGGCGGAGCACCTGGCCGTCCTGGCGGCGAGGGCGGCCAGGGCCTCGGAATCCGCCCTTGACTTCAAGCGCACTTGAGGCCCTAGCCTCGGCCCCGATGAACATCGACTCGCCGACAGCCTCCCCGCCCGCCCACGCCTCGGGCACGTTCACGATCGGCGGCGAGCTCCCCGTGCACCGGCTGGCGTTCGGAGCGATGCGGCTTCCCGGGGTGCGCGGCGAGCCCGATGACGACGCCGCCCACGAGCTGCTGCGCGAGGCGATTCGGCTGGGCGTGACGCTCATCGACACCGCCCGCATCTACGGCCGCTCTGAGGAGCTGATCGCCAGTGCGCTCCACCCCTACCCGGACGACCTGGTGATCGCCACGAAGGGCGGCCTGCGTCGCGGCGGGCACCCGGACGGGCGCCCCGGCGCGCTGCGGGCCGACTGCGAGGAGAGCCTGCGGCGGCTGCGGCTGGAGACGATCGACCTCTGGCAGCTGCACATGGTCGACCCCGAGGTTCCCCTCGAGGAGCAGGTCGGCACCGCGCTGGAGCTGCGCGACGAGGGCAAGATCCGCTTCGTCGGCCTCTCGTCGGTGTCGGTCGACGAGCTTCGCAGGGCACGGGAGATCGTCGGCATCGCGACGGTCCAGAACAGGTTCAACCTCGCCGAGCGTGGAGCGGACGCGGTGCTGCGTGAATGCGAGGCCGCGGGCATCGGGTTCATGCCCTACGCGCCTATGGCGATGGGCGACCTGCTCGAATCCAGGTCGCTTGCGACGGCCGCAGCCCAGCGCGCCGTCACGCCGGCGCAGCTGCTGCTCGCGTGGCTGTTGCACTGCTCGCCCGTGATGCTGCCGATCCCGGGCACCGGCTCGGTCGGGCACCTGCGCGAGAACGTTGACGCCGCGTTGGTCGAGCTCGCCGACGAGGACGGGCTCGCCTTCCGGGAAGCCTGAGGGCTACGGACCCTCGTGCCAGGGCGTGAGGATGCGGGGGCCCTCAGAGGTCACGGCCACCGTGAACTCGAAGTGGGCGGCCAACGAGTCGTCCTCTGAGTAGACGGCCCAGCCGTCGTTGCCCATGCGGATCTCGGGGCCGCCGGCGTTGACCATCGGCTCGATCGCCAGCACCATGCCCTCCTCGAGCTCGGGGCCCTTGCCAGGGTCGCCGAAGTTCGGGATCTGCGGGTCCTCGTGCATGTCGCGACCGACGCCGTGGCCCACCAGGGAGCGGATCACGGAGAGCCCGTCCAGCTCGACACGGGCCTGGATCGCGTGGGAGACGTCGCTGAGGTGGTTGCCCGTCCGCGCCATCGCGATCCCGTCGAACAGCGAGGCCCGGGTGGTCTTGATCAGCTGGTCGGTCTCTTCGCTGACCTCGCCGACCGGCACGGTGATGGCGGCGTCCGCGACCCAGCCCTCGTAGGTGACGCCGACGTCGAGCGAGATGATGTCGCCCTTCTGAAGCTCGTAGGGCCCTGGGATCCCGTGGACCACCATCGAGTTGGGCGACGCGCAGATCGAGCCGGGGAAGCCCCGGTAGCCCTTGAACGAGGGGACGGCCCCCTGGGAGCGGATGAACTTCTCGGCGGTCTCGTCGAGCTGCTTGGTGGTGACACCGGGGCGGACCTTGGCCCGCAGCATCTGCAGGCACCGCGCCTGGATGGCGCCCGCCGCAGCCATCTGGTCGAGCTGCTCCGGGGTTTTCTTGATGATGCCGCCGCGGTACACGTCAGGGAACCACCTTTACATCTCCATCTCTTCTTCTCGCTTCAGAGTAGCCAGCATGCCCCTGATCTGCTCGGCCACGTCGTCGGGGGCCTGCGTTCCGTCAACCCTCTGCAGGATGCCCCTGTCCTCGTAGTAATCGATCAGCGGCGCCGTCTTCTCGCGGTACTGCTGCAGCCGCTTCTGGACGACCTCGGGCCTGTCGTCGTCGCGGATGATCAGCTTCGAGCCGTCGACGTCGCAGACGCCCTCCTGCTTCGGCGGGTTGAAATCGACATGGAAGACGTGTCCGTCCTGCTCGCAGGTGCGCCGGCCGCTGAGGCGCTTGACGATCTCCTCCTCCGGCGTCTCGAACAGGATCGCCGCGGTCAGCTTGCGGCCCAGCTTCTCGATCGACTCCTCCAGGGCCTCGGCCTGAGGCACGGTGCGCGGGAAGCCGTCGAGGATGAAGCCGTCGCTCGCCTCCTCGCCCTGGATGCGCTCCGAGATCACGCTCGATGATCACCTCGTCGGGCACGAGCTCGCCCTTGTCCATGTACTCCTTGGCATGCTTGCCCACCTCGGTGCCCTCCTTGACTGCGGCCCGCAGGATGTCCCCCGTTGCGTAGTAGGGCAGCCGCAGGTCCTCCTGCAGGGCCTCGCCCTGCGTTCCCTTGCCGCTGCCGGGCGGGCCGAGGAGGATTAGGTTCAGCTCAGACATGGGTGGTGGCGACTCGTCCCTCCGGCTCCGCCGCAGCGGGGTCGGTCGTCCGCAAGCGACGGGCCGCCGCCCGGGCGCGTTCCACTACTTCAGGAAGCCCTCGTAGTTACGCATCATCAGCTGCGCCTCGAGCTGCTTGACCGTGTCGAGGGCCACGCCCACGACGATCAGGATCGAGGTGCCGCCGAAGAAGAAGTTCGCCGATGTCTGGCTGATGAGGATGGTGGGGAGCGCCGCCACGGCTCCCAGGTAGAGGGCGCCGGGGAAGGTGAGCCTGGACAGGATCCGGTCCAGGTATTCGGCGGTTGGTCGCCCGGGCCGCACGCCGGGGATGAACCCGCCGTACTTCTTCAGGTTGTCGGCCTGGTCCACCGGGTTGAAGGTGACCGCCGTATAGAAGTAGGTGAAGATGATGATGAAGAAGACCTCGCCGACCACGTAGGCCCAGCTGTTGGGGCTGAAGAACGCGGCGAAGTCGAGCGCCGCGGGCGTGTTCAGCAGCTGGCCGATGGTGGGCGGGAAGGCCATGATCGAAGCGGCGAAGATGACCGGGATCACTCCCGCCATGTTCACGCGCAGCGGCAGGTAGGTCGAGCCGCCCGAGGTCATGCGTCTCCCGACCACGCGCTTCGCGTACTGAACAGGGATGCGCCGCTGGCCCTCCTGGACGAACACGATCGCGACGATCACGGCCAGGGCGATGAAGGGCATCATCACCACGAACACCGGGTCGGGGCTCGTCCACCAGGCTTGAATTCCGCCCGGCAGGCCGGCGACGATCGAGGCGAAGATCATCAGCGAGATGCCGTTGCCGATGCCGCGTTGGGTGATCAGCTCACCCATCCACATCAGCAGGGTGCACCCCGCCGTCAGCGTGATCACGATCAGGAAGACCTTGTTGAAGGTGAGGTCGCCGACGACGCTGGTGCCCGCCGTGTCCTGGAAGCTCTGGAAGAGGAAGACGTAGCCGATCGACTGGGCGAAGGCCAGGCCGACGGTGAGGTAGCGCGTGTACTGGGTGATCTTCTGCTGGCCGACCTCGCCCTCCTTCTGCAGGCGCTCGAGGGAGGGCACCACGACCGTCAGCAACTGCAGGATGATCGAGGCCGTGATGTAGGGCATGATCCCCAGCGCGAACAGCGAGAGCCGCGAGAGGCTGCCGCCGCTGAAGAGGTTGAGGAAGCCGAGCACGTTCGAGCCGGTGAAGTTCGACTCGATGTCCTTGATCGTGCCGGCGTCGACTCCCGGCGAGGGGATGTAGGCGCCCAGGCGGTAGAGCGCCAGGATCGCCGCCGTGAACAGCAGCTTCTTGCGGATGTCCTGGACGCTGAAGGCGTTGAGGATCGTCTGGAGCACTGCTACTCCAGTTCCTCGCAGGTGCCGCCCGCCGCCTCGATCTTCTCCTTGGCGGTGGCGCTGAAGGAGTGGGCCTTGACCGTGAGCTTGGCGGAGATGTCGCCGTTGCCGAGCACCTTGACCGGGTGCTTGCGGGTGGCGAGGCCCTTCTCGCGCAGGCTCTCGGGCGTAACCTCGTCACCGGCCTTGAACCGCTTCTCCAGGTCGGCCACGTTGACGGGCTGGGTGCGCGTCCGGAAGTTCTCGAACGGCATCGACATCTTGTTGTTAGGGCCGCGCAGCTTGCCCATCCGCATGTGGATCGGGTTCTGCCCGCCCTCGTAATTGAGCTTGCGCTTGCTGCCCGAGCGGGCGCCCGCGCCCTTGTGGCCGCGGCCGGAGGTCTTGCCGTGCCCGGTCCCCTTGCCCCGTCCGAGCCGCTTCGTTGGCCTGCGCGACCCCTCGGAGGGCTTCAGGTTGTGCAGCCCGATCTGCTTTGCCCGCTCCTCGCTCACCTCGACTCACCTCCAACCTCGACCAGGTGGCCGACGACGCGGATCATGCCCTGGAGCTGCTCGTTGTCGCTGTGAGTGGAGGTGCTCCCTATCCGCCCGAGCTTGAGCGACCGCAACGTCTCGCGCTGCGAAGGGGAGGCGCCATTGGCCGAGCGAACCTGCCTGATCTGAACATCGGCCATCAGGGCTTGCCTTCCTGGGAGTCCGGAGAACCAGCTGGGGAAGGCGGGGGCTCACCCTCGGCTGTCGGTGCCTGCTCGGGGGCGGAGCCGGACGCCGGGTCCGTCCCCGTGGCGGGTTCCGCAGGCGGTTTCTTCGCAGCCACGGGGACGGGCCCGGTGGCCGGCTCGGGTTCAGCCGTCTTTTCCCCATTGGAGGAAACCCCGAGCACCTCGTTGATCGAGATCCCCCGCAGCTTGGCCACGTCCTCGGGCTTGCGGAGGCTCTCGAGTCCCTCCATCGTCGCCTTGACCAGGTTGATCGGGTTCTGCGTGCCGATGCTCTTGGTGAGCACGTCGCGGACGCCGCCCAGCTCGAGCACGGCACGCACGCCGCCCCCGGCGATCACACCTGTACCGGGGCTGGCCGGGCGCAGCACGACGTGGCCGGCGCCGAAGCGGCCGATCACGCGATGGGTGATCGTCTGGCCGTACTTGGGCACGCGGATCAGGTTCTTGCGCGCGTCCTCGACCGCCTTCTGAATCGCGAGCGGGACCTCGCGGGCCTTGCCGTAGCCGATCCCGACCACGGAGTCCTCGTCGCCGACCGCGACCAGCGCGGTGAACGAGAAGCGGCGGCCGCCCTTGACGACCTTGGCGACGCGGTTGATCTCGATCACGCGCTCCTGCAGATCGAGTCCCTTGGGGCTGACGGTTTCGACGGTCATGAGCTGAAAGACGGTAGCGGAGCCGACCAGGCGGCCCGCGAGGCCATCAGAACTTCAGGCCCCCCTCCCTCGCGCCCTCGGCCAGCGCCTTGACGCGGCCGTGGTAGCGGTAGCCGCCGCGGTCGAAGACGCAGGTCTCGACGTCCGCCTCGGATGCGCGCTTGGCGATCAGCTCGCCGGCCTTCTTCGCCTGCGCCATCGGGGCCATGCCGCGCAGATCGCCCTCGGTCCAGTTGACGGCGGTCACGGTGCGGCCCGAGCCGTCGTCGATCAGCTGCGCGGAGATGCCGCGGTTGGAGCGAAACACGGACAGGCGTGGGCGCTCGGCGCTGCCGCGCACCTTTGCGCGCACGCGGCGGCGGCGGCGCAGGCGCTGCTGAGGCTTGGTCAGGACGGCCATCGCCTATGCCCGCTTTCCGACCTTGCGGGTGACGTGCTCGCCCGCGTAGCGAACGCCCTTGCCCTTGTAGGGCTCGGGCGGCCGGGACTTGCGGATGCGGGCGGCGATCTCGCCGACCAGCTGCTTGTCGATCCCGCGCACCACGACCTCGGTGGGCTGCGGGACCTCGAACTCGATCCCCTCCGGCGCCTGGACCGTGACCGGGTGCGAGTAGCCGAGCGACATCTCCAGGGCCTTGCCCTTGAGCTGAGCCCGGTAGCCGACGCCCTGGATCTCGAGCCGGCGCTCGTAGCCGTCGGTGACGCCCTCGACCATGTTCGCGATCAGGCTGCGCGTGAGGCCGTGCAGGGCACGGTGCTCACCCCGGTCGGTCGGGCGCTCGACGGTGACGGTTCCGTTGTCGAGCGACACCTTCATGTCGGGGACGATCTGCTGCGAGAGCTCGCCCTTGGGGCCCTTGACCGTCACCTGGCTGGGCGTCACGTCGACGTCGACCCCGTCGGGGATCTCGATCGGCTTCTTTCCGATCCGGCTCATGGGTCACCAAACGTAGGCGACGACCTCGCCGCCCACGCCCTTCTTCTTCGCCTCGTGCCCGGTCATGACGCCGGTCGAGGTGGACATGATCGTGGTCCCCATCCCGCCCAGCACCCGCGGCACGTCGTCCTTAAGGACATAGCGCCGCCGGCCGGGTCGCGAGACGCGCTCCATGCCGCTGATCACCGGGTCGCGGTCCTCGGTGTAGCGCAGGGTCACGCGCAGCACCTCGCCCTTGTCGCCCGCCTCGGTCGCGAAGTCCGAGATGTATCCCTGCTCCTTGAGGATGCGGGACATCTCGCGCTTCAGCCGCGACGACGGGATCAGGACCTCCTCGTGCTCGGCGCCGAGCGCGTTGCGGATCCGGGTCAGGTAGTCGCCTATGGGATCGGTAAGCATCGCTACCAGCTCGACTTGGTCATGCCCGGCACGTAGCCCTGGTGGGCCTGCTCGCGCAGGCAGATCCGGCAGAGGCCGAACTTGCGGTAGTAGGCGCGGGAGCGGCCGCAGCGGCGGCAGCGGTTGTATCCGCGCGTCTTGAACTTGGGCTTGTTGCTCTGCTTCACCCGTTGGGACGTCTTGGCCATCAGCCTTCCTTCTCTTCCTTGTCCCCGCCCTCGGCGGAGTCCTCGCTCTTGCCCTCGGGCTTCTCCTCGCCGCCCTCGGCCTTCTCCCCTTCTGCTGCGGCCTCGCCCTCTTCGCCCTCCTCGCCCTCCTCGGGCCTCTCGCGCTTGGCGTACGCCTCCGGGTTCTCCTCCTTCAGCTGTTCCAGGGCGGCCTCCTCGGCCTCGGCGCGCTGGCGCGCCTCCTCCTTGCGCCGCTCCTCCTCTTCCTCGGCGGCCTTGTCGACCTCGCCCGGACGGCCATCGGCCGCGAAGGGCATCCCGAGTCCGTCGAGCAGCGCGAACGCCTCGACGTCGGTGGCCGCGGTGGTGGTGATCGTGACGTCGAGGCCGCGGACCTCGTCGATCGAGTCGTAGTCGATCTCGGGGAAGATGATCTGCTCGCGGACGCCGATCGAGTAGTTGCCGCGGCCGTCGAAGGAGCGGGGGTTGAGGCCGCGGAAGTCGCGGATGCGGGGGATCGCGATCGTGATCAGGCGGTCCAGGAACTCCCACATGCGGGCGCGGCGCAGCGTCACCGAGACGCCGACCGGCATGCCCTCGCGGACCTTGAAGTTCGCGATCGACTTCTTCGCGCGGCGCACGCTCGGCGCCTGGCCGGCGATCGTCGCCAGCTGCTCGGTCGCCGCCTCCAGCATCTGGGTGTTCTGCTTGGCCTCGCCGAGGCCCATGTTGAGCGTGATCTTCTGCAGCGTCGGGACGGCCATCGGGCTCGAGTAGCCGAAGCGCTCGGTCAGCGCCGGCTTCACCTCGTTCGCGTAGGCGTCGCGCAGCCGCGGCGGCGGGGCCGCCTGCTTCTGCTGCTCGGTCGCCTTCTGCTGTGTCTCGGTCGCGGCTTCCATCAGTCGATCTCCGTGCCCTTGCGCGCCCCGACGCGACGGCGCTTGCCGTCCGCCCCGCGCTCGACCCGCACCCGGGTGGGCTTGTTGTCGGAGGGATCGAGCAGCATCACGTTGGAGATGTGGATCGGCCCCTCCTTCTCGATGATGCCGCCGACCTCGCCCCCCTTGGAGGCGTCCTTCACCGACGTCGGGCGCTGGTGGCGCTTGACGATGTTGAGGCCCTCGACGTATACGCGGCCCTTGGTGGGCTCGGTCCGGATCACGCGGCCGGTCTTGCCGCGGTCCTTGCCGCCGATCACCTGAACGCTGTCGTCCTTGCGGATTCGCATCTGACCCATCGTTATAGGACCTCCGGGGCGAGAGAAACGATCCGCATGAAGTTCTTGTCGCGCAGCTCGCGGGCGACCGGCCCGAAGATGCGGGTGCCCCTGGGCGCGCCCTGCGGGTCGATCAGCACCGCGGCGTTCTCGTCGAAGGAGATGTAGGTCCCGTCCTTGCGGCCCAGTTGCTTGCGGGTGCGAACCACCACGGCCTCGACGACCTCGCCCTTGCGCACGCCGCCGTGCGGCGTCGCCTGCTTCACGGTGGCCGTGATCACGTCGCCGATCCGGGCGTAGCGGCGGTGCGAGCCGCCCTTGACCCGGATGCAGAGGATCTCGCGGGCGCCGGAGTTGTCGGCCACCCTGAGCTTTGACTCCTGCTGGATCACTTCGCCTTCTCCAGGACCTCGACCAGGCGCCAGCGCTTGGTCTTGGACAACGGGCGGGTCTCGATGATGCGGACGAGATCGCCTTCGCCGGCCTCATTCGACTCGTCGTGGGCCCGCAGGGTGCTCGACTCCCGCACGATCTTCTCGTAGGCAGGGTGGCGCCGCGCGGTGTCGATCCGAACCGTGATCGTCTTGTCGGACTTGCTTGAGACGACGGTGCCGCGGCGCTCCTTGCGGCCGGCCGAGCGCCGCTCCGCGGGCGGCGTGCCCTCGCCCTTGGCCTCGGCGCCCTGGCGGCGCTTCGTGCGGTAGGAGGAGCGGGCCTTGGAGGCGGAGCCGCGGCGGGAGGCGCGCTCGCCTGCGCGGTCCTCGGTGCTCCGCTGCGGCCCGGCGGCGCCGGACTCGCGCGAGCGCTCGAGGCGCCTGCGCGCCTTCCAGTCGAGCCCCTCAGCTCATCGGGCCGGAATCCTCGGCAGCCGTCGCCTCGGCGCCGGGGCCTCCTCATCGCGGGGCGTCCTCGGCCGGGCCTCCTCGCGGGAGCCTCTTCGGCGGGGGCGTCCTCGGCCGGGGCCTCGGCCTCGGGGGCCTGCTCGGTGGCGGGCTGCTCTTCCTTGTTCTCTGTCTCGTTCTTCTCTTCGTCTGCCATCGTCAGTCCTTCAGTTCCTTCTCGACGTCGATCCCGCGCTCCTTGGCCACGGTCAGCAGGCGCGCGATGTCCCGGCGGGCCGCCGCCCATGAGGAGGTGTTCTCCAGCTCGCCGGTGGCGTGCTGGAAGCGCAGGCCGAAGTGCTCCTCCTTGGCCTGGCGCAGGCGGTCGATCAGCTCGGCGTCCTTCATGTTGTGCACGTCCGAAGCCTTCACGCCTCGGCCCCCTCGCGGCGCACGAACTTGGTCTTGATCGGAAGCTTGTGGCCGGCCAGGCGCAGCGCGTCCTTGGCCAGCTCCTCGTCGACGCCGGCCAGCTCGAACATGACGCGGCCGGGCTTGATCACTGCGACCCAGCCCTCGGGGTTGCCCTTGCCCGAGCCCATCCGGGTCTCGGCGGGCTTGGAGGTCACGGGCTTGTCGGGGAAGACGTTGATCCAGACCTTGCCGCCGCGCTTGATCTTGCGGGTCATCGCGACTCGGGCGGCCTCGATCTGGCGGTTGGTGATCCAGCCGCGCTCGACGGCCTTGAGGCCGTACTCGCCGAAGGCGACCGTGTTGCCGCCCTTCGAGTAGCCGCGCATGCGGCCGCGCATCTGCTTGCGGTACTTGACGCGCTTCGGCATCAGCATCAGCGGCCACCTCCTCGACCGCCACGGCCGCCGCCGCCGGCCTGCGGCGCACCGTCCTCGTCCTCGGCGCCCTCCTGGCGGAAGCCCTCGGGCATGACCTCGCCCTTGTTGATCCAGCACTTGACGCCGATGCGGCCGGTCGTCGTGCGGGCCTCGATGAAGCCGTAGTCGATGTCGGCGCGCAGGGTGTGCAGCGGCACGCGGCCGTCCGAGTAGCCCTCCGTGCGCGCCATCTCGGCGCCGCCGAGGCGGCCGGAGACCTGGACCTTGACGCCCTTGGCGCCGGAGCGCATGGCCGAGGTCAGCGCGCGCTTCATCGCGCGGCGGAAGGCGACGCGGTTCTGGAGCTGCTCGGCGATCGACTGGGCGACCAGCTTCGCGTCGAGCTCGGGGCGCTTGATCTCCTTGATGTTCACCTTCACCGGGCGCCCGGTGATCTTGTGGAGCTCCTTGCGCAGCGCGTCCACCTCGCTGCCGGACTTGCCGATCACGATCCCCGGGCGCGCGGTGGCGATGTCCACCTCGATCTCGCCCGAGCCCTTCTTGATCGTGATGTCGGAGAGGCCGGCGTGGCTGAGCTTGTTCTCGATGTGCTCGCGGATGTGGATGTCCTCCATCAGGTAGTCCGCGAACTCGCGCTCGTTGAACCAGTTGCTCTTCCAGTCGTGGATGTAGCCGACCCGGAAGCCCTCCGGATGGATCTTCTGTCCCATTAGTCAGTCCAGCTCCTCCGGAGTCAGGCCACCTTGATGTGGCTCGTTCGCTTGTTGATCCGAGTGGCGCGGCCGAGCGCGCGCGGGCGGTAGCGGCGCAGCGTCGGCCCCTCGTCGACGGTGATGTCCGAGACCATCAGGTCGTCGGCGACGAGGTCGTGGTTGTTCTCGGCGTTGGCCGCGGCCGAGCCGATCAGCTTGGCGATGTCGCGCGCGGCGCCGCGGTTGGAGAAGCGAAGGGTCGTCATCGCGTCCTCGAGCGGCATGCCCCGGACCTGGTCGGCGATCAGGCGGGCCTTGCGCGGCGCGATGCGGACGTAGCTGGCCTTGGCCCTGACCACGGGGCGCTCGCCCGGCAGCGCGGCTGCGGCCTTCTTCTTGGCGGCCTTCTTCGTGGATGCCGGCTTGGCGGCGCCCTTCTTCGCGGCCGCCTTCTTCGCCGCCTTCTTCGTGGATGCTGGCTTGGCGGCCTCCTTCTTCGCCGCCGGCTTCTTGGAAGCCGGCTCTGCGCAGCAGGCTTCTTCGAGGCGGCCGCGCTTCCTTGCGGCGGCCTTCTTCGCGGCCGGCTTCTTCGCGGCTTCCTTCTTCGCCGCCGGCTTCTTCGCGCTGTCCTTGGGCTCGGCCATCCCTAGTCCTCCTTCTGCGCAGAGCCGGCGCCGGAGTGGGCGCGGAAGGTGCGGGTGGGGGCGAACTCGCCCAGCTTGTGGCCGACCATCGACTCCGAGATGTAGACCGGCACGTGCTTGCGGCCGTCGTGGACGGCGATCGTGTGGCCGACCATCTCCGGGAAGACGGTGGACTTGCGCGACCAGGTCTTGACCATCGCCTTCTGGCCGGACTCGTTCATCGCGCTGATCCGCTTCAGCAGGCGCTCTTCGGCCCACGGTCCCTTCTTCGTCGAGCGTCCCATCAGCGCTTCTTCCTCCTGCGGCCGCGGACGATCAGCGCGTCGGACTTCTTGCCCTTCTTGCGCGTCCGGTAGCCGAGGGTGGGCTTGCCCCACGGGGTGACCGGATGGCCGCCCGGGGTGTGGTGCGCCTCGCCGCCGCCGTGCGGGTGGTCGACCGGGTTCATGGCGACACCGCGGGTCTGCGGGCGCTTGTTGCGGTGGCGGCTGCGGCCGGCCTTGCCCCACTTCACGTTCTGGTGCTCGGCGTTGGTCAGCGAGCCGACGGTGGCGCGGCACTCGCCGCGGACCATCCGCACCTCCGAGGAGGGCAGCCGCAGCGAGACCATCGGCCCCTCCTTGGCGACGACCTGGATCGCCGTGCCGGCGGCGCGGCCCAGGCGGCCGCCCTGGCCGGGCGTCAGCTCGACGTTGTGCACGACGGTGCCGGTCGGGATGCGGGCCAGGGGCAGCGCGTTGCCCGGAGTGATGTCGGCATCACGCCCTGAAACCACTTCAGCTCCAACCGTCGAGCCCCTGCGGCGCCAGGATGTAGCGCTTCTCGCCGTCGGCGTAGTTGACGCAGCGCGATGTAGGCGCTGCGGTTGGGGTCGTACTCGATGCTCGCGACCTTGGCGGGCACGCCGTCCTTGGTGCGCTTGAAGTCGATGCGCCGGTAGCGGCGCTTGGCGCCGCCGCCGCGGTGGCGCGAGGTGACGCGGCCGGCCACGTTGCGGCCGCTCGAGCGCTGCTTGCCCTCGGTCAGGCTCTTGGCCGGGCGCGTCGCCGGTCAGCTCCTCGCGCACCTGGTAGGTGCCGAAGCGGCGCCCGGGGCTGGTCGGCTTTGTCTTGCGGTTCGCCATCAGATCGTCCTCAGCCCTCGACCGCCGCGCCCTCGAACAGCTCGATCCGCTGGCCGGGGGCCAGCTGGACGACCGCCTTCTTCCATGAGCGGCTGGTGCCCGAGGTGAGGCCGCGGCGCTTGGGCTTGGCGCGGACCTTGGATGTCTTCACCGAGCGCACCTGGACCTCGAAGACCTCCTCCACTGCCTGGGCGATCTGGGTCTTGTGGGCGCGGTCGTGGACGCGGAAGGTGTACTTGCCGTCGGCCATCAGCGCGTAGCTCTTCTCCGAGACGACGGGGCGGATGATCACCTGGCGGGGATCCATCACGAAGCCCTCCCCTCGAGCTCCTTCAGCCCGGCCTCGGAGACCACCAGCGAGGCGGCGCCGATCACGTCGGCGACGCCGGCGGCGGTGGCCTGCGCAACCTGCACGCGGGGGATGTTGCGGAAGCTCTTCGCGGCGGCCTCCTCGTCGGCACCGATCACGACCAGCGTGGGCGCCTCCCCATCCCACTTGGCGAGCGCCTGCGCGGCCTGCTTCGTGGACGGCTTCTCGAATCCCGAGCCGTCCAGGACGGCGATGCTGCCGCGCTCGGCGTGGACGCTGAGCGCGGCGCGCAGCGCCCTGCGGCGGGCCTTGCGGTTGATCTTGAAGGTGTAGTGGCGCGGCTTCGGGCCGAACGCGACGCCGCCGCCGTAGCGCTGGGGGACGCTGAGCGCGCCCGCGCGAGCCCGTCCCGTGCCCTTCTGGCGCCAGGCCTTGGCGGTCGTCATCGCGACCTCGCCCCGGGTCAGGGTCGAGTGCGTGCCGCGGCGCCGCGCGTTCAGGTCGGCGCGGGCCGCCTGGTGCACCAGGGACTCGTGGAAGGGCTCGGAGAAGATGGCCTTCGGCAGGTCCGCCTTGGCCTGCTTGCCCAGCACGGGCGCCTTGACGCCGCCCGCGGCGGCCGGCTTCTTCGCCTCGGTCTTGGGCGCGGTCTCAGCCATCGCTGCGCACCTCCACCGTCGCGTTGCGACCGCCGGGAACCGAGCCCTTGACCAGCAGCAGGTTGCGCTCGGCGTCGACGTCGTGGATCGTGGCGCCGCTCTGGGTGCGACGGCCGCCGCCCATGCGGCCCGGCATCTTCTGCCCGGGGAAGATCCTGGCGGGGTCGGCGCTCGCGCCCGCCGAACCGGGAGCCCTGACGTTGTGGGAGCCGTGCGTGACCGGGCCTCGGCTGAAGTTATGGCGCTTGATCGTGCCCTGGAAGCCCTTGCCGATGGAGACCGCGGCGACCTTGACCTTGTCGCCCGCCTGGAAGTCGGCGACCGTCACCGAGTCGCCGACCTTGCGTTCGCCCTCCGGCGCGGTCTCCTGATCCCCACCGTCGCCTTCGACGGCCTCGTCACCCTCCGCGGGCTGCCCGCCGCCGGCGGGGAACTCGGTGTCGCGGAACTCGGCCACGGCGCGCGAGGGGCCGGCGCCGGCCTTCTTCAGGTGCCCCAGCTCGGCCTTGGTCAGCTTGCGCTCGTCGGTCGGGTCGCCGGCCAGCTGCACGGCGTCGTAGCCGTCGCGGTCGGCGCGGCGGATCGCGGTGATCGTGTTCGGGGCGGCCTCGATCACCGTCACCGGGATCGCGGTGCCGTCCTCGTCGAAGACGCGGGTCATGCCGAGCTTCTTGCCGACGATCGCGCTCATCAGAGCCGGATCTCCACGTCGACGCCGGCGGGGAGGGTCTCCATCCGCTGCAGCTCGTCGACGGTCTTCGGGGTCGGCTGGTGGATGTCGATCAGCCGCTTGTGGGTGCGGATCTCGAAGTGCTCGCGGGAGTCCTTGTCCTTGAACGGGCTGCGGATGACGCAGTAGACGTTCTTCTCGGTCGGGAGCGGCACGGGCCCGGACACCGTCGCGCCGGTCCGCTCCGCGGTCCCGACGATCTCCTGGGCAGCCCGGTCTATGGCGTCGTGGTCATACGCCTTGAGCCGAATCCTGATCTTTCCCGATGTCAGTGAGGCCATTTCGTTTCGTTTGTTCTGGCGAGTCTGTTTTCGTTCTTAGTGTGTTGTGCTGGCGACGCAACAGGGGCGCTGCCTAAGTGAGGCAACGCCCCGGTCGTATGTCTTGCGGTTTTCGGGCCCTTGCCAACCTCATCCGAGGGCCCTCTCGTAAAGCGAGCCCCTGATGGGGCCCGCTTGCAGCTATTCGATTACCTCGGTGACGACACCCGAGCCGACCGTGCGGCCGCCCTCGCGGATCGCGAAGCGCAGGCCCTGGTCCATGGCGATCGGCTGGATCAGCTCGACCTCCATCTCGGCGTTCTCCCCAGGGGCCACGAACTCGCGGTCCTTGGGCAGGTTGACGACACCGGTCACGTCGGTGGTGCGGAAGTAGAACTGCGGCCGGTAGCCCGTGACGAAGGGCGTGTGACGGCCGCCCTCCTCCTTCTTCAGGCAGTAGACCTCGGCCTTGTACTTGGTGTGCGGCGTGATCGATCCCGGCTTGCACAGCACCTGGCCGCGCTGGATCTCCTCGCGCTTGGTGCCTCGCAGCAGGGCGCCGATGTTGTCGCCGGCGCGACCCTCGTCGAGGATCTTGCGGAACATCTCGACGCCGGTGACGACGGTCTTGGAGATGGCGGGGTTGATTCCGACGATCTCCACCTCCTCGCCCGAGTTGATGATGCCCTGCTCGACGCGGCCGGTGGCGACGGTGCCGCGGCCGGTGATCGAGAAGACGTCCTCGACCGGCATCAGGAACGGCTTGTCGAGGTCGCGCTCGGGCTCCGGGATGTAGTCGTCCAGGGCCTGGGCGAGGTCGAGGATGGACTGCTTGGCCTCCTCGTCGCCCTCGAGCGCCTTCAGCGCCGAGCCCTTGATGATCGGGACCTCGTCGCCCGGGAACTCGTACTCGTTGAGCAGGTCCTTGACCTCCTCCTCGACGAGCTCCAGCAGCTCCTCGTCGTCGACCATGTCGGTCTTGTTCAGGTAGACGACCACGTAGGGGACGTTCACCTGGCGGGCGAGCAGGATGTGCTCGCGGGTCTGGGGCATCGGGCCGTCCGGCGCCGAGACCACCAGGATCGCCCCGTCCATCTGGGCGGCGCCCGTGATCATGTTCTTGACGTAGTCGGCGTGGCCGGGGCAGTCGACGTGCGCGTAGTGGCGGTTGTCGGTCTCGTACTCGACGTGCGAGGTCGCGATCGTGATCCCGCGCTCCTTCTCCTCGGGCGCGTTGTCGATCTCGTCGAACGATCTTGACCTCGGTCCCACCCTTGTCGGCGAGTGTCTTGGTGATCGCGGCGGTCAGCGTGGTCTTGCCGTGATCGACATGGCCGATGGTGCCGACGTTGACGTGCGGCTTATCGCGATCGAACTTCTCCTTGGACATCTCGCTCCTTTTGGTTTCTTAAGTCGTTTTGTTCGTGTGCGGGCGAACCTGGGGAATATAGCCAGGTACCGCGTAGTTCGTGCCTAGGTTGCGGCTCCGACGGGCTCGCCCGAGCGATGCTCGACGATCTCCTCGGCGATGTTCGCCGGGACCTCCTCGTAGCGCTCGAACTGCATCGTGTAGCTGGCGCGGCCCTGGGTCGAGGAGCGGACGTCGGTCGCGTACCCGAACATCTCTCCAAGCGGCACAAATGCGTGGACAGCGAGCGCGTTGCCGCGCTGTTCCTGGCCCTGCACCTTGCCCCGGCGGCGGCTGAGGTCGCCGATCACGTCTCCGAGGAACTCCTCGGGCGTGACCACCTCGACGTTCATCACCGGCTCGAGCAGGACCGGGCTGGCCTTGCGGGCGCCCTCCTGGAGAGCCATCGAGCCCGCGATCTTGAAGGCCATCTCGGAGGAGTCGACGTCGTGGTACGAGCCGTCGATCAGCTCCACGCGAACGTCCACCATCGGGTAGCCGGCCTTGACGCCTGAGGCGAGCGCTTCCTCGATCCCCTGCTCGACCGAGGGGATGTACTCGGTGGGGATCTTGCCCCCCTTGATCTGGTTGACGAAGTCGAAGCCCTCGCCTGGGGCCGGCTCGATGTTGATCACGGCGTGGCCGTACTGGCCACGGCCGCCGGTCTGACGCACGAACCTGCCGTCGACCTTGTCGACACGCTTCCGGATCGTCTCGCGATACGCGACCTGAGGCTTGCCGACGTTGGCATCGACCGAGAACTCGCGCAGCAGGCGGTCGACCAGGACCTCCAGGTGAAGCTCCCCCATGCCGTGGATCAGGGTCTGGCCGGTCTCGTCGTCGGACTCGACCTGAAAGGTGGGGTCCTCCTCGGAGAGGCGGCCGAGGCTCTCGGAGAGCTTCTCCTGATCGGCCTTGGTCTTGGGCTCGATCGCGACCGCGATCACCGGCTCGGGGAAGTCGATCTGCTCGAGCACGATCGGGGCGTCGGGCGCGCACAGCGTGTCACCGGTGGAGGTCTGCTTGAGGCCGACGCCGCCGACGATGTCGCCCGCATAGCACTCCTCCATCTCCTCGCGCGAGTTGGCGTGCATCATCAGGATGCGGCCGATGCGCTCTGTTTTCCCGGTCGATGAGTTCAGGACCCGGCTGCCGGCCTGCAGCTTGCCCGAGTAGACCCGCATGTAGGTGAGCTTGCCGACGAACGGGTCGACAGCGACCTTGAAGGCCAGCGCGGCGAAGGGGGCGTCGTCGGAGGGCTCCCGGACGGCCTCGGTGGGCTCGCCGTCGCCGCCCTTCTTGGGAGGCTCGATGCCGGTCATCGGGGGCACCTCGAGGGGCGAGGGCAGCAGCTCGACGACGGCGTCCAGCAGCGGCTGCACGCCCTTGTTCTTGAACGAGGAGCCGCACAGGACGGGCGTCACCTTGATGTCGAGGGTGGCGCGGTGAAGCGACTTGGCGATCCGCTCGTGGGGGATCTCGTCCTCGTTCAGGTAGGCCTCCATCAGCTCATCGTCGTAGTCGGCGCAGGCTTCGATCAGGTGGGTGCGGTGCTCGTGGGCAAGCTCCTTGAGGTCATCGGGAACGTCCGTGTACTCGAACTCGGTCCCCAGCTCGTCCTTCCAGACGAGCGCCTTGTTCTCGATCAGGTCGACGACGCCGCTGAAGTCGGCCTCGTTGCCGACCGGGATCTGGATCGGCAGCGGGTTGGCGCCGAGGCGGTCGCGCATCGTCTGCACGGCGCCGAAGAAATCGGCGCCGGTGCGGTCCATCTTGTTGACGTAGGCGATCCGTGGGACCTTGTACTTGTCGGCCTGCCGCCAGACCGTCTCGGACTGGGGCTCTACGCCGGCGACTGAGTCGAACAGCGCGATGGCGCCGTCAAGCACGCGAAGGCTTCGCTCCACCTCGACGGTGAAGTCGACGTGGCCAGGCGTGTCGATGATGTTGATGCGGTGGTCCTTCCACTCGCACGCCGTCGCGGCCGAGGTGATCGTGATCCCGCGCTCCTGCTCCTGCTCCATCCAGTCCATGACGGCAGCGCCCTCGTGGACCTCGCCCATCTTGTGCGTGCGACCGGTGTAGTAGAGGATGCGCTCGGTCGTCGTCGTCTTGCCCGCATCGATGTGGGCCATGATTCCGATGTTGCGTGTCTTTTCCAGGGGGAAGCTGCGGGGCATGTTCTGTTCTCTCGGTCCTCTTGATCCTGTTGGTAGATGCTGTGCGTATGACGCTTCCGGAGTCGGGACAAACGCCGAGGCGGCGGTGCGGAGCGGGTAGGCTGAAACCCGTTTCAGCGCACAAAAAAGGCCCTGCCGGGCCTGTGCGTGGCGCATCAGATGACCCGACCTGCTCCTATGTGTCGTCGTTCTCCATTGAATCGGCTATTGCCCGCGTCCGCGCCCGGTTTTCCGGGTGCGACCGTGGGCGTGGCGATGATAGCAAGGGCGTGATGGGCTCCAGAGAGGGATTTCTCGCACGGCGTAGGCGTAACAAAGAGGCCAGGGATGCCCTGGCCGAGAAGGCCGAGATGGTCCGAGCCGAGACCAGGGCCCGGGCGGAGGAGAAGGCGCGCGCCGAGGAGCGGGAGAAGACCGAGGCCAAGGAGAGCGCCGACGCCCAGGCGCGGGCCGAGGCCGAGGCCCGCAGGGAGCAGAGGGAAAGGGCCAAGGCCTTGAGGAAGACCCGCGCCAAGCAGCCAAAGCGCCCCCGGGAGAGCCTCCGCGTCCGCCGCGCACGGCGGCGGCGGCGGCGAAAGGGCATGACTCGGAAGGAGCGACTCGCCCTCTACCGCGGCCAGATCAACGAGCTCGGGGCATGGACCAAGGACGTAGGCAGGGAGTCGCGCCGCCGGGCCCGGGACGCTGGTGCTGAAGGGCGGCGCCGGGCGCAGCCGCTGCTTGCCCGTGCGCGCCGCTTGCTGGCGCCGGTGGCGAGCGCGGTCGCCGCGGTCCTCGGCCCGGTGTGGCGATTGATCCGGGCGGTGCTCGTGCCGATCGCACCGATCGTCTCGGCCGCGCTCTTCCTCGCCCTGCGCGCGATCGGCGGCCTGCTCGACGCCATGCTGCGCACCGCCGGGTGGTTCCGCGACCTGCTCGTGGGTGTGGCTGGGGCGATCTGGCGCTGGGCCGACGCCCACGTGACCGCGGCCCGGACCTTCGCCCTGATCGCCGCGGCCGGAGCCGTCGCCCTGGCCGTCTCGCAGTTCATCGACTATCGGGCCACCGCGATCGGGGCGGACCAGTACTCGGGCGAGGTGGGAACCGTCGCGCCGCCGCCGGAAATCGACCAGGAGCCCAGCGGCGACGCCCACTTCTATGCGCTGCTGCCGCTGGCGGTGCTGGCGCTGCCACTGATCTGGCTGGCGCTGCGCGGGCGCTCGAGGATGGCCTGGGCGGTCGCCGGAATCGGCGTCATCGGGATCGTCGTGACGATGGCCGTGGACCTGCCGCAGGGACTCGACACCGGCGACGCGGGCAGCGCCTACGCCGGCACCGAGGCGAACCTGATCGAAGGCTTCTGGACGCAGCTGTTCGCATCGCTGGCGCTGTTCTTCTGCGGCCTCGGCCTCGCGCGCTCCGCGAACGAGCCGAGCGAGCGCCGCGACGTGCGCCCCGCCCGAACGGGACCGCCACCGCCCGAGCGGCCCGGTCCCGGCCACGGAGGCGAGGCGGCGGGCTGGGGAACGGGCGCATGAGCCCCCGCCGGACCGAGACCCTGCTCGTCCTGGCCTGCGCCGCCGCGGCGGCCCTGCTGGCGGCATCCCAGTTCACCAACCTGTTCGAGCTCACCCCGCCCGGCGGTGAGGCCCTGGGCGAGATCAAGGCCGACGACCAGCATGGCTACGCGACCCTGATCGTGGCGGTGCTGGCGCTGGTGCTGTTGGTCGTGACGCTCGCCGCGCGCGGCGAGGCGCTCGCCCAGGGGGCCTGCTTCGGCGTGGCGGTCTGCGGCGTCATCGCGCTCTTGATCTTCCTGGTGATCGACCTGCCGGACGCGGGCAGCATCGGCGCCCTCGACGACGACTCGTTCATCGACGCCAAGGCCGAGCCCGTCGCGGGCTTCTGGTTCGAGCTGGTCGGCTCGCTGGTCCTGACCGCGTGCGGCGCCGCGCTGGCGACGATGCGGCGAGAGCGGTCGGAGGCGCCGGGGCGGGACGAGACCCCGCGCGGGGAGGCCGAAAACATGCAGGGAAGGCAGGCGGATCAGGCGTCTGGGCAGAGCTTCGAGGCCTCAGGCAGCGCCCGGCCCTAGCACGCCACTGGCCGCAGCCAGGGGAACTTGCTGGATTGGGGGTCGTATGGACCCCCTATGCCGCAAGAACCCTCCTCCTAGACACGGACGGGCCTAGACGAAGGGGAGTTACCAGCGGTAGTGCGCGAAGGCCTTGTTCGCCTGGGCCATGCGGTAGATGTCGTCCTTCCGCTTCCAGGCGTTGCCCTGCTGCTTGGCGGCGTCGAGAATCTCGTTGGCGAGACGCTCGGGCATCGACTTCTCGCCGCGGGCCCGGGCGAACTCGACCAGCCAGCGCACCGCGAGGGTGCGGGCGCGGCGCGCGGGCACCTCGACCGGGACCTGGTAGGTGGCGCCGCCGACCCGGCGCGAGCGGACCTCGAGCACGGGGGTGAGCTGCTTGATCGCGTTCTCGAGCTCCTCGACGGGGTTGTTGCCCGTGCGCTCGCCGACGATCGAGAGGGCGTCGTAGGTGATCTGCTCGGCGATCGACTTCTTGCCGTCGCTCATCACCTTGTTGATCAGCTGCTGGACCAGCCGGCTGCGGTAGAGCGAATCCGGCTCCAGAGGGCGGATCGTGGCCTGGTTGCGGCGCGGCATCCGGTTAGCTGGCCTTGACGCCGTACAGCGAACGGCCCTGCTTGCGATCCGAAACGCCGGCGGCGTCGAGCGTGCCGCGCACGACCTTGTAGCGGACGCCCGGGAGGTCCTTGACGCGGCCGCCGCGGACCAGCACGACCGAGTGCTCCTGCAGGTTATGCCCCTCGCCGGGGATGTAGGAGGTGACCTCCATCTGGTTGGTGAGCCGCACGCGCGCGATCTTGCGAAGCGCCGAGTTCGGCTTCTTCGGGGTCACGGTGGCGACGCGCGTGCATACGCCGCGCCGCTGCGGGGCGGCGACGCGCTTCTTGCGCCCTTGGCCCGACTTCAGGCCCGGCGTCGACATCTTCTTCGGCTTGGGGTTGCGGCCCATGCGGACCAGCTGGTTCGTGTTCGGCACGGTCGCGCAGGATAGAGCAATCGATCCGGCATCCCGCCTCGTAACCTCCCGGGCGTGGCCCCGGTTGGGAAGAGCGATAAGCCGCTGCTCGCCGTCGACGTCGACGGGGTCATCAGCCTGTTCGGCTACGACCAGCCGACCGAGGATCCGCCGGGCGAGTTCCACCTGGTCGACGGGATGCTGCACTGCATCTCCATGCCGACCGGCCCACGGCTCAACCGCCTGGGCCAGACCTTTGAGCTGATCTGGGCAACCGGCTGGGAGGAGCGTGCCAACGAGCACCTGCCGGGCATCCTCGGAATCCCGGAGTTCCCCTACCTGACCTTCGACGGCGAGGCCCGCTTCGGCACCGCCCACTGGAAGCTGCCGGCGATCGAGGTCCACGCAGGCGACCGCCCTCTGGCCTGGATCGACGACTCGCTCGACCCGAGCTGCTATCAGTGGGCCGAGGCTCGCCGGGCCCCCACGCTGCTTGTCCCCACGGACCCCAGGGTGGGCCTGGAGGAGGGCCACGTCGCCGCGCTCGAGTCCTGGGCCGCGGACGGCTACAGCGTCCGCTAGCCATCAGAGGCCCTTGCGCACCCGAGCACGGCGACTAGACTGGGGCCCGGATGGAGGGCGTCTGGCCGATCATCTTCCTCGCCGTGGTCTTGAAGATCCCGGTCTTCTTCGGCATCTGGCTCGTCTGGTGGGCGTCGAGGAGCTACGACGAGTTCGCCGAGGACGAGCGCCCCGGCGCCGAGGACCACGGCTTCCGCCGCTGGCGCCGCGAGCCGCGCCCCAAGGGCCCCCGCCGCGGCCCGCACGGCGGCACCGCCGTCGCGCTGCCGGATTGCCCGCCGGGTGGACGCAAGGCCGTCCGCCCGACGGTCGCCACGCGCGACACCGAACGGCCGCCGCGACCGCACGATGGCGAAGCCGTCAGCCGACGCTAGAGCCCTAGGACTTCTCGGACTTCTCGGCCGAGTCCGCGTCGCCCGAGCCGGAGCCCGAGCCCGCCGGCGCCTCGATCTCGGACGCCAGCTCCTCGAGCTCCTCGGCGAAGCTGGGGCCGAAGCCCTCCAGCTGCGAGCCCTCGCCGTCGCCGGCCAGGTCCAGCTCCGCGGCGAGCTCCTCCTCGGAGAGCAGCTCCTCGGCGGGGGGCTGCGCGGGCTCGACCGGCTCGATCTGCAGTGAGCGGTAGTGCCTGAGCCCTGTCGCGGCCGGGATCAGCTTGCCGATGATCACGTTCTCCTTCAGGCCCATGAGGCGGTCGCGCTTGCCCTCCAGGGCGGCGTCGGTCAGCACCTTGGTCGTCTCCTGGAAGGAGGCGGCCGAGAGGAAGGACTCCGTCGCCAGAGAGGCCTTGGTGATCCCGAGGATCACCGGCTCTGCCCGTGCCGGGGTCTTCGTCTTCTTGCCCTTGAACTTCTCGTTGATCTTCTCGAAGGTGAGCCTGTCCTCGAGCTGGCCCGGAAGCAGCTCCGACGAGCCCTTGGACTCGACCCGGATCTTCTTCAGCATCTGGCGCACGATCAGCTCGACGTGCTTGTCGTTGATGTCCACGCCCTGGGCGCGGTACACCCTCTGCACCTCGCTGACGATGTAGGTCTCGGTCTCGGTCCGGCCCCGGATCGCCAGGATCTCGGCCGGGTAGAGCGAGCCCTCGTTGAGCTGCACGCCGGGCTCGACCTTCTGGCCGGCCTTGACGTAGAGGTTCGTGCGGGCGGGGAAGCTGTAGGCGGTCTCCTCGCCCTTGTCGTCGGTGATCGTGACCTTGACGGCCTTGTCGGTCTCCTCTACCCCGACCTTGCCCGCCACCTCGGCGATTTGCGCCAGGCCCTTCGGCTTGCGCGCCTCGAACAGCTCGACGACGCGGGGCAGGCCCTGGGTGATGTCCAGGCCGGCCACACCGCCGGTGTGGAAGGTGCGCATGGTCAGCTGGGTGCCGGGCTCGCCGATCGACTGGGCGGCGATGATCCCGACGGCGTCACCGATCTCGACCAGGTATCCGGTCGCGGGCATCACGCCGTAGCACTGGCGGCAGACCCCGGACTCGGCCTCGCACTTGGCGACCGACCGGACCGGGACCGTCGACTCGGTGTCCTCGACCGGGAAGGTCTCCTCGAGCTCGGCGATCTCGGGCTTGTCGATCAGCTGGCCGCGCTTGAACAGGTCGCGGCCGCGCTTGGTCGTGAACTTCTTGGCGACGATGCGCCCGGCCAGATTGGGGTTGATCTCCCCGTCCTCGCGGCGGACCGGCATCTCGACCAGGTCCTTCGTCTTGCAGTCCTCGATCCGGACGATCACGTCCTGGGAGACATCGACCAGGCGCCGGGTCAGATAACCCGAGTCGGCCGTGCGCAGCGCGGTGTCGGCCAGACCCTTGCGGGCGCCGTGGGTGGAGATGAAGTACTCCAGGACCGAGAGGCCCTCCATGAAGTTGGCCTTGATCGGCCGCTCGATGATCTCGCCCTTCGGATTGGCCATCAGGCCGCGCATGCCGGCCAGCTGGCGGATCTGCTTGAAGGAGCCGCGGGCGCCTGAGTTGGCCATCATGAAGATCGGGTTGAGCTCGTCGAGGTTGTCCTCCATGGCCCGGCCGACCTCCTCGGTGGCCTTGTCCCACTGGCCGGTGACGGCCTCCTTGCGCTCCTCGGCCGTGATGTAGCCCTCGTCGTACTGCCCCATGATCTCCTCGCTCTGGCGCTCGTAGCGCTCCAAGATCTCCTCCTTGTCGGGAGGCGCGACCACGTCGTTCTTGGAGATCGTGATGCCCGCTTGGGTGGCGAAGTGGAAGCCCAGCTCCTTGAACGAATCCAACACCAATGAAACCGCCGGAGCTCCATACGCCTCGACCAGCGCGCTGACCATCTCGTTCACGTCCCGCTTCTTCAGCGAGCGGTTCACGAACTGGTAGCTCTCGGGGTCGTACTCGTCCCCGAGCGCGTTCGCGATCGCGCGCTCGACGCGGTCGTTGAAGATGATGCGGCCGACCGTGGTCAGGAAGTGCTCGTGGCCGGGACGGCGGTACTCGGCGAAGTCGTGCAGCTCCACGATGCCGTTCTCGTAGGCCAGCTCGGCCTCCTGCGCGGTGCGGAACGGATGCGGCTTGCGCTTCAGCTTCGAAGCGTCCAGCTCGGTCACGTCCTTGCGCGTGTACGTCAGGTAGTAGAGGCCCAGCACCATGTCCTGGGTCGGCGTCGCCAGCGGCGCGCCGTGGGCCGGCGAGAGGATGTTGTTGGAGGAGAGCATCAGGATGCGCGCCTCGGCCTGCGCCTCCGCCGACAGCGGCAGGTGCACGGCCATCTGGTCGCCGTCGAAGTCCGCGTTGAAGGCGTGGCAGACCAGTGGGTGGATCTGGATCGCCTTGCCCTCGACCAGGACCGGCTCGAACGCCTGGATGCCGAGGCGGTGCAGGGTCGGCGCGCGGTTGAGCAGCACCGGGTGCTCGTGGATGACCTCCTCGAGCACGTCCCAGACCTCGGGGATCATCGAGTCCACCATCTTCTTGGCGGCCTTGATGTTCTGGACCTGCTTGCGCTCGACGAGCCGGGCCATGATGAACGGCTTGAACAGCTCCAGGGCCATCAGCTTCGGCAGGCCGCACTGGTGGATCTTCAGGCTCGGGCCCGAGACGATCACCGAGCGGCCGGAGTAGTCGACGCGCTTGCCGAGCAGGTTCTGGCGGAAGCGCCCCTGCTTGCCCTTGAGCATGTCGCTGAGCGACTTCAGGGGGCGGTTGCCCGGTCCCGTCACGGGCCGGCCGCGGCGACCGTTGTCGAACAGGGCGTCGACGGCCTCCTGCAGCATCCGCTTCTCGTTGTTGACGATGATCTCGGGCGCGCCCAGGTCGAGCAGCCGCTTGAGGCGGTTGTTCCTGTTGATGACGCGCCGGTAGAGGTCGTTGAGGTCGGAGGTCGCAAAGCGGCCGCCATCGAGCTGGACCATCGGGCGCAGCTCGGGCGGGATCACCGGGACCACGTCCAGGACCATCCAGTCGGGCTTGTTGGTCGACTTGAGGAAGGCGTCCACGACCTTGAGGCGCTTCACCGCGCGGGCCTGCTTCTGGCCCTTTGAGGTGTTGATCGTCTCCTCCAGCAGCTCGGCCTCGGCCTCCAGGTCGACGGCGTCCAGCAGCTCGCGCACCGACTCGGCGCCCATGCCGCCGCGGAAGTACTCGCCCCAGCCGAACGGCGAGCCGAAACGATCCTTGAGCTCGCGGAACGTGGTCTCGTCGTTGATCACGTCCTTGGGCTTCATCTCGCTGAAGATCTTCCAGACCTCGCGGATGCGCTCGGCGGCCTCCTCGAGGTAGCCCTCGGTGTCGGAGATCTCGGCCTCGAAGGTCTTCGTCAGCTCCTTGGCAGTCTTCTCGCGGTCCTCGGCCTTCATCCGCTTCACGTTGGTGATGGTGTCGGCCCAGAGCTCGTCATCCTCGTTGAAGCCGTCGGTCGTGCCGGGGGCCGGAGCCTCGAGCTCCTCGGGCTTGGCCTTCTCGGCCTTGGCCTTGTCGTCCTTGTCCTTGGCCTTGTCGTCGTCCTTCTTCGCCTTCGGCTTGGGGACGCCGGGGGCGACGCCCAGGTAGGCCAGGCGGCGATTGAGCGACTCGTTGAGCTCCTGGGTGCGCTGCTCGCGCTCGGCGTCGTAGGCCGCGATCTGCTTGTCGACCTCCTTCTCGAGCTTCTTGGAGTCCTTGGTGCGGGCCTCCTCGTCGACCCAGGTGATGACCGAGGCCGCGAAGTAGAGGACCTTCTCGAGCTCCTTCGGAGCCATGTCGATCAGGTAGCCGATCCGCGAGGGGACGCCCTTGAAGAACCAGATGTGGCTGACCGAGGCGGCCAGGTCGATGTGGCCCATGCGCTCGCGCCGGACCTTGGAGCGGGTCACCTCGACGCCGCAGCGCTCGCAGACGATGCCCTTGTAGCGGACGCGCTTGTACTTGCCGCAGTAGCACTCCCAGTCCTTGGTGGGACCGAAGATGCGCTCGCAGAAGAGCCCGTCCTTCTCGGGCTTCAGGGTCCGGTAGTTGATGGTCTCGGGCTTGGTCACCTCGCCCGAGCTCCAGCCTCGGATCTTCTTGGAGGACGCGAGGCCGATCTCGATCGCGTCGAAATTGTTGATGTCGATCATTTCTTGCTTGCCTCCTCGGCCTCGCTGCTGTCCTTGTCGCCGTCGGACTCCGCCGTGCTCTCGTCGGCCGCGGCCTTGCCGCCGTTGCCGTCGGCGCGCACGCCCGAAAGCTCGATGCCGAGCTCCTCGGCGGCGCGGAGCAGGTCGTCCTCCTCCTCGCCCATCTCGACGCCCTCGCCCTCCTCGGAGACCACGTTGGCGTCGAGCGCCAGGCTCTGGATCTCCTTCAGGAGCACCTTGAAGGACTCGGGGATCGAGGGCTCCGGGATGTTCTCGCCCTTGACGATCGATTCGTACGCTTTCACGCGTCCGACCGTGTCGTCGGACTTGACGGTCAGCATCTCCTGCAGGGTGTAGGCGGCGCCGTAGGCCTCAAGCGCCCACACCTCCATCTCGCCGAAGCGCTGGCCTCCGAACTGCGCCTTGCCGCCCAGCGGCTGCTGGGTGACCAGGGAGTAGGGACCTGTCGAGCGCGCGTGGATCTTGTCGTCGACGAGGTGCAGCAGCTTCAGGATGTACATGTAGCCGATCGTGACCTTGCCCTCGTAGGGCTCGCCCGTGCGGCCGTTGTAGAGCTGCACCTTGCCCTCGGCACGGCTGCCGGGGCGACGGCTCTTGTCCACGCCCAGGTCGATGCCGCGGTTGTTGCCGTGCTCCTCCTGCCACTTCACGAGCGCGTCGTCCACGTCCTCGAGACTGGCGCCGTCGAAGACCGAGGTCGCGACGTTGACGCGGCCCCTGTTCTTGTCGCGCTGCGCGTAGCTCTCGGTGCCATCGTCGTACCAGCCCTCCGCGGCGACCCAGCCCAGGTGCGTCTCCAGGATCTGGCCGATGTTCATTCGGCTCGGCACGCCGAGCGGGTTCAGGATCACGTCCACGGGGGTGCCGTCCTCCATGAACGGCATGTCCTCCTCGGGCACGATCCGGGAGATCACGCCCTTGTTGCCGTGGCGGCCGGCGAGCTTGTCGCCCTCCGCGATCTTGCGCTTGGTCGCGACGTATACGCGCACCAGGTCGTTGACGCCCGGCGGCAGGTCGTCGCCCGCGTCCCGGCTGAACGTCAGGACGTCGATGACGACGCCGCCCTCGCCGTGGGGGACCTTGAGGGAGGTGTCGCGGACCTCACGCGCCTTCTCCTTGAAGATTGCGCGGATCAGCTTCTCCTCGGCGGTCAGCTCGGTCTCGCCCTTGGGCGTGACCTTTCCGACCAGCAGGTCGCCAGAGACGACCTCGGCCCCGATGCGGACGATGCCGCGCTCGTCGAGGTTGCGCAGGCTCTCCTCCGAGCGGTTCGGGATGTCGCGCGTGATCTCCTCGTCGCCGAGCTTGGTCGTGCGGGCGTCGATCTCGTACTCCTCGATGTGGATCGAGGTGAGCTCGTCGTCCTTGACCAGCCGCTGGGAGATGATGATCGCGTCCTCGAAGTTGTAGCCCTCCCAGGACATGAACGCGACCAGGCAGTTCTTGCCGAGGGCGATCTCGCCGCCGGCGGTCGAGGAGCCGTCGGCGAGCACGTCGCCGGCCTTGACCTTGTCGCCGGAGCTGACGATCGGGCGCTGGTGGATGATCGTGCCCTGGTTCGAGCGCGTGAACTTGTGGAGCGGGTAATCGTCCTTCTTCGAGCCGTGCGTGACGGTGATCGTCTCGGCGTCGACTGCGGTGACCTCGCCGTCGTTCTCGGCCAGAGTCACGTCGCCGGAGTCGACGGCGGCACGGCGCTCCATGCCGGTCCCGATCAGCGGCGGCTCGGGCTTCAGCAGCGGCACGGCCTGCCTCTGCATGTTGGAGCCCATCAGGGCGCGGTTGGCGTCGTCGTGCTCGAGAAAGGGGATCAGGGCCGTGGCGACGGACCAGATCTGGGTCGGCGAGACGTCCATCAGGTCCACCTGCTTTGGTGGCACCGTGATCGCCTCCTCCTCGCGGCGGCGGCTGAGCACGTACTGGCCCCGCAGGCGGCCGCTGTCGGGATCGATCTCGGCGTTTGCCTGCGCGATCGTCTTCTCCTCCTCCTGGGTCGCGTCCAGGTGCACGATCTCGTTTGTGACGACGCCGTCCTTGACCACCCGGTAGGGGGTGGTGACGAAGCCGTGCTCGGAGACCTGCGCGTATGAGGAGAGCGAGCCGATCAGCCCGATGTTCGGGCCCTCCGGCGTCTCGATCGGGCACATGCGGCCGTAGTGGGTGGCGTGCACGTCGCGGACCTCGATGGGCGCGCGCTCGCGCGTGAGGCCGCCCGCGCCGAGCGCCGAGAGGCGGCGGCGGTGGGTGAGGCCGTCCAGGGAGTTGGTCTGGCTCATGAACTGGGACAGCTGCGAGGAGCCGAAGAACTCCTTCAGCGCGGCGACCACCGGGCGGATGTTGATGATGGTCTGCGGCGTGATCGCGTCCGCGTCCTCTGTGGTGAGGCGCTCGCGGACCACGCGCTCCATCCGGTAGAGCCCGATCCGGAAGGCCTCCTGGATCAGCTCGCCGACCGTGCGCAGGCGGCGGTTCCCGAAGTGCTCGTACTCGTCGAGGTGGTCGTGGATGGGCTCGCGCGGGTAGGTGATCGCCTCTGCCGCGTAGTCCTTGATCGGGTTCTCCTCGTCGATCTCCTCGGGGATGCCGAGGATCTTGGGGATCGAGACGAGCTCCTTGACCAGGGCGATGATGTCGTCGTGGGTCAGGACCCGGGTGTCGAGGTCGATGTCGAGGTCCAGGCGCGCGTTCAGCTTGTAGCGGCCGACCCTGGTGAGGTCGTAGCGCTTGGTGTCGAAGAAGAGCTGGTCCAGCAGCGTCTTCGCGGCATCCACCGAGGGCGGCTCGCCGGGGCGCTGCTTCTTGAACAGCTCGATCAGCGCACCCTCCTCATCCTTGGTCGCGTCGGCATCGGCGGCGATCGTGTGCCGGATGTAGACGGAGTTGTCGAACATCTCCAGCAGCTTCTCGTCGGAGACGTAGCCCATCGCGCGCAGCAGCACGGTCACCGGCAGCTTGCGCTTGCGGTCGATGCGGACGAAGACCCGCCCCTTCTTGTCGATCTCCAGCTCGAGCCAGGAGCCGCGTGCCGGCATCAGGTTGGCGATGAAGACCTGCTTCTCGCGGTCCTTGGGCTCCATCACGTAGGCGCCGGGGCTGCGAACCAGCTGCGTGACGACTACGCGCTCGGTGCCGTTGATGATGAAGGTGCCGCGGTCCGTCATCCACGGGAAGTCCCCCATGAACACGGTCTGCTCCCGGATCTCACCGGTCTCGCGGTTCTGGAACGCGACCTTCACGTTCAGCGGCCGCGAATAGGTCATGTCCTTCTCCCGGCACTCGTCCACCGAGTGGGCCGGGTCGTCGAAGGTGAACTCGTCGAAAACGATCGCGAGGTTCCCCGTGTAATCCTCGGTCGGGGAGATGTCGTCGATCGTCGCCCTCAGCAGCCCGTTCTTCGGATCGACCAGCTCCTCGAAGGAGCGGCGCTGGATATCGATCAGATGTGGGACGTCGAGGGGGTTTTTTAGGCGGGAAAAGCTCCTACGGGTTACGGTGGCAGCGTTGGATCGGGCCAACTGGGCGACTCCTCAAGTATTCGAAGGACTGCGAGTCCGCGCAGAAATCCTGGCAGCAAGGCACACCTGGCGCGCGACCGTGCAGGTTAACACACGCCTGGCTCTTTGGTCAAGGGCTGCTGACACGCCCGAGCTGGGCACGTAGCGAAAGAAACTAGCCGCCCGATCGGACGACCCGAAAATCGTACCGCTTTCCCGGGCGCCCGGGGCAGAATCTGAGCCGCAGCCGAGGCGGCGGCAGCGCCGCGGAGCAGGTGCTACTTCAGCTCCGCGGTGCCGCCGGCCTCCTCGATCTCGCCCTTGAGCTTCTCGGCCTCGTCGCGCTCGATGCCCTCCTTGACGGGACTCGGGGCCTCGTCAACCAGCGCCTTGGCCTCCTTCAGGCCCAGGCCGGTGGCGGCGCGCACGACCTTGATCACTCCGATCTTCTTCTCGCCGGAACCGGTGAGGACAACGTCGACCATGGCCGACTCCTCCTCGGCGCCGGCACCGTCGGCGGGTCCGCCGGCGGCCGGAGCCGCGGCGGCGACCGCGGTCGCGGAGACGCCGAACTCCTCCTCGAGCGCCTTGATGCGCTCGGAGAGCTCCAGCACCGAGATGCTCTTCAGCTCCTCGATCCAATCATCAGTGGTCACCTTGGTGGCGGCCATCTATTCGTCCTCCTTGTTCTCGTCGGAATCCTCTGAAGTCTCTGCTTGCTCCTGTTCGCCCTCGGCGCCCTCCTGGGCGTCGCCGATGTCGGCCTCGCCCTCGCCCGTCTCGGGCACCTGCTCGCCTGCCTCCTCACCGGCCGGTGCCCGCTCCTCGGTGGGCTCCTCCTCCGGCGACTCGCTGGGGGCCGGGTCGGGATCGCCGTTGTCGGCCGCCGGCGCCTCGTCGGCGGGCTTCTCCTCCTCCGCCGGCGCCTCCTCCTCGACCGGCGCCTCCTCCTCCGGCGTCTCCTCCTCGGCCGGAGGTGCCTCAGCCGCTGCCTCGGCCGCGGCGTCCTCCTCGGTCGGCGTCTCCTCCTCGGCCGGAGCTTCCTCCGCCGGCGGCGCCTCCTCCGCGGGCGGGGCCTCGCCGGTGACGAGGCCCTGGTCGGCGATCTGCTGCAGCTGGCTGGCCAACCCCTGGACCATGGAGCCGAGGCCGCGGACCAGGCCGGTCAGCGGGCTCGCGACGACACCGGCGAACTGGGCATTGAGCTGGTCGCGGCCCGGGAGCTTCGCGATCGCGGCGAAGGAATCAGAAGAGAGGGGCTCGCCATCCATGATGCCGCCCTTGAACTCGAGCAGCTCCCATTCGTCGCCCAGCCTGCGAATGGTATTCGCGGCCAGCGCCACGTCGCCCTGAACGAGGGTCAGCGCCGTGGGGCCACTGAGGTGGTCCTTGATCTCGGCGGTGCCCGCCTTGTCGGCGGCGAGCAGCGTGAGGCGGTTCTTGACCACCCGGAAGCGGGCGTCGGCGTCGCGCAGGCCCGAGCGCAGCTCGGCCGCCTGCGGCACGCTGATGCCGCGATAGTCGATCGCGAAGATCGCGTCGGCGTCCTTGAGCTCGCTGCTGAGCTCCTCAACTACGGCTGTCTTCTGTTCCTTGTTCATATAGGCCTGCGTCGGGCTTCCGGGTCGCCTCGGAAGGCGGCCCCGCCGACGGTCTTTGGCGGGCAGTGCGAAGCGGCAGTGTAGCTAGGCGGGCTCCTCCGCGGGGGCGGGTTCATCAGCCGCTGCGGGTTCATCAGCCGGCGCAGACTCCTCGGCCGGAGGTGGTTCCTCCCCGGAGGCCTCCGGTTCGCCGGCGCCGTTGGTCGCGGCGCCTGCAGCGGCGCCGGCCATGATCTCCGAGGCGCGGATCTTGGCGGTGTCGACGCGGACGCCGGGGCCCATCGTGCTGGTCAGGGTGGCCGAGAGGATGTAGCGGCCCTTGGCGGCGGCGGGCTTGGCGCGGATGATCTCCTCGATCACCGCGGCGTAGTTCTCAAGCAGGGCGGATTCCTCGAAGCTGGTCTTGCCGATAGAGAGATGGACGATCGCCTGCTTGTCTGTGCGGTACTCGACTTTGCCGGCCTTGGCCTCGGCGACGGCCTTGGCGACGTCGTCGGTGACCGTGCCGACCTTGGGGTTCGGCATCTTGCCCTGGGGGCCGAGCACGCGGCCGAGCTTGCCGACCTTGGGCATCAGGGCCGGGGTGGCGACGGCGACGTCGAAGTCGGTCCACCCCTCCTCGACCTTGGAGATCAGGTCGTCGCCGCCGACGTGGTCGGCGCCGGCCTCCTCGGCCTGGCGGGCGCCGTCGCCCTCGGCGAAGACGGCGACGGTCAGGTCCTTGCCCAGGCCCCGGGGCAGGGCGAGGGTGCCGCGCAGCTGCTCCTCGGCGTGACGGACGTTCACGCCCAGGCGGATGTGGAGCTCGACGGTCTCGTCGAACTTGGCGCCCGGGGTGCCCTTGATCAGGGCGACGGCCTCCGCCGGCTCATATGCCTTGGTGCGGTCGATCTGGTCGAACGCCTGCCTGTAGCGCTTGCCCCTGGCCATCAGCTCAGTCCCTCCACGGTCACGCCCATCGAGCGCGCGGTGCCGGCGATGATCTTGGTGGCGGCGTCGAGGTCGTTGGCGTTCAGGTCGGGCATCTTGCGCTCGGCGATCTGCCGGGCCTGGTCAGCCGTGATCGAGCCGACCTTCTCGCTGTGCGGCTCGCCCGATCCCTTGTCGATGCCGGCGGCCTCCTTGATCAGGACCGCAGCGGGCGGGGTCTTGGTGATGAAGTCGAAGCTGCGGTCCTCGAAGACCGTGATCTCGACGGGGATGATCGTGCCGGCGTCCTGCTGGGTCTGGGCGTTGAACTCCTTGCAGAACTCCATGATGTTGACGCCGTGCTGGCCCAGCGCGGGGCCGACCGGCGGCGCGGGGTTGGCCGCGCCGGCCGGGATCTGGAGCTTGATAAGTGTCAGGACTTTCTTGGCCATTATCGAGAAGTTAGATCTTCTTCACCTGGTCGTAGTTGACCTCGACGGGCGTCTCGCGGCCGAAGATCGAGACCAGCACTTTGAGCTTGGCTGCGTCCTCGTTGATCTCGGCGATCTCGCCGGAGAAGTCGGCGAGCGGGCCGGAGATCACCTTCACGGACTCCCCGATCGAGAACTGGGCGCGGGTGCGAGGGCGCTCGGCGGCCTCGCGGTGGAGCAGCCTGTCGACCTCGACCTTGGACAGGGGAATCGGCTTGTTGCGCGAGCCGACGAAGCCGGTGACGCCGGGGGTGTTCTTGACCAGGCCCCAGGAATCGTCGGTCATCTCCATGTTGACCAGCACGTAGCCGGGCATGGTCCGCTTCTCGCTCTGGACCTTCTGGCCGTCCTTCATCTCCGAGATCTGCTCGGTCGGCACCACGACCTGGCGCACGTTCCGCTCCTGGCTCATCGTGTGGACCCGGTGCTCGAGGTTCTGCTTGACCTTGTTCTCGTGCCCGGAGTAGGTGTTGATCACGTACCAGCGAAACATTTCTCGTCCTCGTTCAGTCGTTCTGGTTAGGGGGCGCGGCTAGAGCAGCTGCTTGATCAGCCAGTTGAAGATGCCGTCCAGCGCGCCGAGGTAGGCGGCCATCACGGCGACGAAGATGATCGTCACCGCCGATGCCTGGACCAGCGTGTCGCGGTCGGGCCACTGGACCTTCTTCAGCTCCGCCCAACAGGAGGCGAAGAACCCGAGCACGCCGCCGCGGCGCTTCTCGGTCTTCTCGACCTGCTGGGACTTCTGGGCTCGCTGCAGTGCACGCTCGTGCTCCTGCTTGCGTTCCTCCTTCTCACGCTTCTTTCGCGCCCTCCGCTCCTGGCGGGTCTCGCGCGGCTCCTCGGGGGGAGCGTCGGAGGGAGCGCCGACGTCGGCCCGGGAGGGCGCCGGGGCCTCGGGGACCTCAGGCTCGGGCTCCGGCGGCGCAGGGGCGACGGGCTCCGGGGTGACGCCGGGAACGGCCGCCCTCGCCTGCGGCTGGCCCTGGCCCTCGTGCTCGACCGTGTGCTCGCCGTAGTCCTCGGGCTTCGCACCCGACTCCATCACCGCCTCGACCTCGGCGACCTCGCCCGAAACGGGGGCCTGGGTGTCGTGCTGCGCGCGCGACTCCGCGTCGCGCTCCGCCCCGTCCCCCCCGGCCTTTCGCTCGCGCTCGAGCTGCGCCTCGCGTTTGCGGCGCTCGGCCTTTCGCTGTGCCCTGGTCTTCGCCATTCGCTGAGGGGCTAGCGGGTTTCCTTGTGGGGGGTGTGACGGCCGCACCAGCGGCAGTACTTGCGCATCTCGATCCGGTCCGGCGAGTTCCGCCGCGACTTGTTGGTCTCGTAGTTGCGCCGCTTGCACTCCTCGCAGGCGAGCGTCACACCGATTCGCACGTCTGAGGCCATGTCTCCTCTGCTTCCGAAAGTCGGCGTCGGGCGGTCCCAAAAGAGCAGCCCGACGTAAAAAACCCCCGGCCCGGAGGACGAGGTGAGCCAAGAATAGCGCCCGAACAAAGCGCCGGGCCCCCGATCGGGGACCCGGCGCGTGCTACTCGCTGCTGACTCGGTTCGTTACTTCTTCTTCTTCTGCACTTCTTCTTCTTCGCCGCGTCGGCGCCCTTCTTCGCCTTCTTGCACTTCTTCTTGCCGCCGACCTGGCCCGCGGTGTCGCTAGCAGGCGTGGGGGTCGCTGCGGTGGGCGTGCTCGAGGCGAGTCGGAACCCGTCGATCAGGAAGCCCTGACCGGTGGTTGCGGGCGCCGCAGTCCCGCTGAGCCGGAACAGCGCCGAGTCCACCGTCGGGACCTTGTTGCCGTTCCCGGCAGCCTCCGGGTCGAACCGGTGGTAGTCCTCCCAGCTCGTGCCGGTGTGGACCAGGGCGCCGTCGACGAACACCTCGACGACGTCGTTGCCGGGTCCGTCTACGAACTCCATCTCCAGCCTGATCGCGTGCTGCTCGCCGCGAGTGATGGTCGCGACGTCATGCGGCTCGAAGCTGGAGACGGTTCCGACCGGCCCCGGGTTGTCGACGTCGAAGAAGACGACGTGGATGCCGTCGACCCCCTGCTCGAAGCGCAGGAAGCTCATCCTCGCGCCGTCGCCGCGATCGGGGCTCATCGTCACGGCGAGCCCCGGCTGTGGGGCCGCCAGCGCAGTGCCGATGTTGAATTCGACCTCGAAGTGGGACTGGTGGACCCCGTTCGAGAGCCCACCGCCGTCCGAGGCGGCGGCCTCGCCGGCGTCCTTCAGCAGCGCGGGCGAGAACGTCTGGTCGCCGAACGAGCCGCTGGTAGTCGAGTTCGAGAGCCGCAGCGCCTTCGTTCCGAATCCGTAGCCGGACGCGGCCGCGAAGTCGGCGACGTTCTCGATCTCGACGTCATAGGGGCCGGTCTTCTGCCAGCCGTTCTGTCCGTTGATGTTCCCGACCGAGTAGTCGTCGAAGCCGATCGGGCCGATCGTGTCCGCTCCCGCGGCAGCCGGTGCGCCGAACGCGGCGCAGGCGAATGCCGCGAGCGCGACAGCGAGTCTCTTTCGCATGCTTCCTCCATTTGGTTTGTGAGTCATAGTTTCCACGTGTGATGTTGTATCATAGTGTTTGTAGATAGTCAAGCGTATGCATAGCAAAGAGACGATGATACGATGCGCATATGAGCCCGGGTCCGCAGGTCTCCAAGCTCATGCCCCGCCGGTCGGATAGAGCTGCGGGCATGAAGGCCGAGGAGGTTCCACGTCCGCTGCTGCCCTGGCTGGGGCGAGCCTGTCGCCAGGCGCGAGAGGAGAGGAACGTCGTGCAGGTCAAGATCGCCGCGGCGATCGAGGTAAACCAGGCGACGATCGCGCGCTTTGAGGACGGCCTCGCCTGGCCGCGCCAGCCCGAGGAGGTGCTGATGGCCTATGCGAGCGAGCTCGATATGGACGTGCGGCTGCTCTGGCTGCACGCCTTCGTGCTCTGGCTCGAGCACGACCCCGTCCTTGACAAGGAGAGCCAGGAGGAGATTCGGGCCGCGCTCAAGCGGCTGCGGATCTAGGGCGGCGGGCCGCGCTCGGCCGCCCGGCGCGAACTCCGCGAGCCGACCGTTGTTGTCCGGCCCCCCGGAGGGAGCGGCTAGGTCCTCACTGGCTAGAGCCCAAGCGTCTTCGCGATGATGCCGCGCTGGATCTCGGAGGTGCCGCCGTAGATGGTGGAGACGAGGGTGGCGCGCACGAGGCGCTCCATGTCGTACTCGGAGGAGTAGCCGTAGCCGCCCATCATCTGCATGCCCGCGAGGGCGACGCGCTGCGCCGTCTCGGTGACGAACAGCTTCACCATCGAGGACTCCTTGGGCAGCACGCTGTCGGGGTCCTCGTCGGTGAGGCTGGCGACCCAATGGGTCATCAGCCGGGCGGCCTCGAGGTCGGTGGCGAGGTCGGCGAAGCGGTGCTGCAGCGCCTGGAAGCTCCCGATCGGGCGGCCGAACTGCTTGCGCTCCTTGGCGTAGGCGAGGGCGTCGTCGAAGGCCCGCTGGCCGATGCCGAGCATGGTGGCGGCCAGGATCAGGCGCTCGACGTTGAGGCCCGCCATCAGCTGCATCCAGCCGCGGTCCTGCTCGCCGAGCAGCTGCTCCGCCGGAACCTCGCAGTCGTTGAGGTAGACGGTGTTGGTCTCGCGGCCGCCCATCGTGTCGATCGGGGTCATCTCCATGCCGTCGGTCCCCTTGGGGACGAAGATCATCGAGAGGCCGTCGTGCTTCGACTCGCCCTTGGTGGTGCGGCAGACGACCAGCACGTGGTCGGAGATGTGGGCGTTCGAGATGAACACCTTCTGCCCGTTGAGGACGTAGCCGCCGTTCGACCGCTCCGCCTTGGTCGAGAGGTTGCCGACGTCCGAGCCGGCCTCGGGCTCGGTCATCGCGATCGCCTCGACCGAGCCCCTGGCGATGTTGCCCAGGATTCGCTGCTTCTGCTCGTCGGTTCCGAACCGCTTGGTGGCGCCGGCGACGATCAGGGTGGTGGCGTAGCCGCCGATCGGCGCCATGCCGCGCGAGGTCTCCTCCATGAACAGGCAGGCGTCGAGGTAGCTGCCGCCGGAGCCGCCGAACTCCTCCGGGATGGTGAGCCCGACCCAGCCGAGCTCGGCCATCTTCTCGTACAGCTCCTGGTTGTGGTGGATCGTGTGGTTCTCGGTCAGCGCCTCGCGCTTCTCGGCCGTGCCGGCCTCGCGCTCGCAGAAGTCGCGCAGCGAGGCGACGAAGTCGTTCTGCTCGTCGCTGAGCTTGAAGTCCACGGGCGGCAGGCTACCGCGACTGGCTGGGCGGCCAGTCGGCGTGGGTCGGTCAGATGGTCTGCTGCAGTGCGGTCGAGCCGCTCGCGACCTTGAATTGGGCGAAGGTCGAGGCCGCTCCGCCATCGCGCTGTGCCACGGTGGCGGCCTTCTTGAAGGTGCAGGTGGCGCCGTTGCGGTCGACCGCGAGGACGCCGTAGCCCCGGCTGGCGAACTCGGCGTACTTCCAGTGGGGGTTGAGCGCCTTGGTGGTGTCGAGGAACGATGGCGTCAGGCCCGTCTCCTCGGGGAGGCCCGGGGAGGTGGCGGAGCCGCCGACGAACTCGGTCATCGCCGGGGTGCCGTCGGCCTTGCCGGTGTTGGTGACGGTTCCGGCGAAGAAATTGTGCAGGTCGCCCGTGAGGGCGACCACGTTGGTGACGCCGTTGGCGGTTATGTGGTCCATCAGCTCCCTCCGCTCAGCCGCGTAGCCGTCCCACTCGTCCTGAATCGCGTCGGCGACCGGGGTGATGGCGAAGTTCATGAGCATGACCTGGTTGCCCCACACCTTCCATTTGGCTTTGGAGCCGGCCAGGGTGCCCTTGAGCCACTCCTTCTGCGCGGCGCCCAGCATCGTGCGCGGGTCGCCGGACTCGGGGCAGGCGGTGACGATGGCGTCGTTGCAGGGCTGGGGGTCGCGGTATTGGCGCTCGTCGGTGAGTACCAGGTCGACGAGCTTGCCGAAGCGGTAGTGCTCGTAGATGCGGTCGCGCTCGCCCTTGAAGCGGGTGCGGGGCATGTAGTTGAAGAAGGCCTTGTAGCCGTTGGCCCGGCGCTCGAGGTATGGCATACGGCGGGGCGTGCCCGTCGTTCGTCTGCCCCGGGGTCGTAGCGGAGCTCTCCTGGGCGCCGGCGTTGTTGTTCTCGACCTCGTGGTCGTCCCAGACCGAGACGAAGGCGTGGGCGGCGTGCATCGCCTTCAGGTCGGGATCGCTCTTGTACAGGCGCCACTTCTCGCGCCACTCGTCGATGAACTCGGCGACGCCGTCCTTGTTGCGGCCGGTGGCCTCGTCCCGGATCTTCAGATCCTCGTACTGGTTCGACTCGTATACGTAGTCGCCGAGGCAGACGACGAGGTCGACGTCCTTCTCCTTGGCGATCGCGCGCTGGACGTTGTAGAAGCCCGTCTGGAAGTTCTGGCAGGAGTAGAAGACGATCTTGATCGGCTGGTTCGAGTCCTTCGGGGGGGCCGTCCGGAAGTGGCCGATCGGAGAGGCGGAGTCCTTGGTGACGAAGCGGTAGAAGTACTCCTCGTGGGGGTCGAGGCCCTTGACGACGGTCCTGGCGGTGTGGTCGCGGTCCTTGCGGGCGACCACGTTGCGCTCCTCGACGACGTTGCGGAACTTGCGGTCTTTGGCGACGAGCAGGTGCAGCTTCTCGTTGCCCTTGGCGCCGCCGAGGCGGGTCCAGAGGGTGATCTGGCGGGGGCGCGGGAAGCCGGAGGCGACCCCGAGCCCGAACGTGCCGTCCTTGGCGAAGGGAATGGCTCGGGCGCGGGCCTTGGCCGCGTAGTTGAGGGGGACCGAGGTGGCGGCGCCGGTGGCGAGCGCGCCGATCAGGAAGCTGCGCCTGCCGAGGCGGTGAGAGCCGTCGAGCGACTCGAGGTCGACGGCGTTCGACTCGAAATCCATTCCTCTCCTCCTTCGCTGCGTCAGGTCCCCTGCGGGCCGAAGCGCTTGGCCGCGTCCCTTCTATCAGAGGGGGCCGCCGTGCGCTAGTGAATAACCCGCGGCGCTGGGGATCGGATCGGTTCGAGCGGCCATGAAAACTGGGTCCCTGCCTTGACGAGGATCGTGAGTCGTCGTCTCAATGCCGAGCTCGGGACGGATGGGAAGCCCGGAGCCGGACTTGAACCGGCGACCCCTTCCTTACCATGGAAGTGCTCTACCAACTGAGCTATCCGGGCGCGGGGGATCACTGTAGCGGCAGGGGGTCGGCCCGACTAGGCTGCCGGAATGGCCCAGGTTCCGCGATTCGCCGTCCCTTGATGAGCAGCCCGACGCTGCGGTCCGCGCTCATCGGCGGCGCCCTGATCACGATCGCCGTCGGTGTCTTCGTCTACCTCTCGATCGACGAGACGATGGGCATCGCCCTCGCGGCGATCGGCCTGGTGGACCTGCTGACGATCCCGTTCGTGCTCGGGCTGATGGCCCGCAACCGCACCAGCTCCGGCGCCGCACCCGAGGCGCCGGCGGCCGAGCCCGACCGCAGCTACAACCCGTACGCCCGGGAGGACTGAAGCCGTCCTTGGGTGATCGGTTGACGCGTGGCCGAGCCGGATTCGTCACAGCCAAAGACGAGCACGTCCGAGAGCGCGCGCGGCACCTGGGAAGTGGCGATCGCCACCAGGGGCAGCAACCAGAGTTGGTCCGGCTTGGTGAAGCACTTCGACCCCGACCGCTGCGATTACCTGTTCGTTCATGTGGGTGACGGGCGCAGGTGGTTCATCCCGACGCAAGAGCTTGATTGTTCAATGGGGCTCTCACTTGGGGGGCCCAAATACGCTGAGTACGAGGTCGAGCCAGGGGCGCCGTTGCCAACGGGGGCCGCTGAGTCGTGTCTAGAATCGGCCTCCTCGGGGGAGTACCGAAGCGGTCAACCGGGGCACCCTGTAAAGGTGCTGGCTCTGCCTTCGCAGGTTCGAATCCTGCCTCCCCCATCGGCTCAGCATCCCGTGGTCGGTCGGACTCGGCTCTCGGCAAACCACCAGCTCACCATTCCGTTCAAGCCCTTCGAGGCGTCAGGCTTAGAGGTCGGGGACGCGCTCCGAGTCGAGGTCGAGGGGGAGGGGCGCGTCGTCGTCACTCGGGCACGCGATCACGCCGCCGCCCAACTCAAGATGCTCAAAGAGTGAGGCTGGCTGGGCCCGAACGCCTCGCCCTCTCGCGTTCTTCCGTGTAGAGGGTTGGTCTCTTTAAACCCTGGCAGGAACCGGATCAGGTCCGGTGAAAGCTGCCGGGCTCCGGGGCCCAGCCGACCCCGCGTTCGCCAAAACGCTACTGGATCCCTGATCGCCGCATCGGGCGGGCCATAAAACCGCCCCCTGCCGCGGCTACCCGCTATTTAGGGGAACACGTTTCGTTGAGTCAGGCCTGAGCGCGCAGCTTCTGAGCCTCGGGCAGCGCCTTAAGCTTCTTCAGCGTGCTGGTCTCGATCTGGCGAATCCGCTCGCGCGTGACGCCGAAGGCGCGCCCCACCGCCTCCAGCGTCATCGCTTCCCCGCCGCCCAACCCGTACCGCAGCTCGATCACTTCGCGCTCCCGCCGCGGCAGCGTCCCCAACACCCTCTGCACGTCATCCCTCTGCAGGTTGTCGCACGCCTGCTCGAACGGCTCGGGCGCATCCGCGTCCGCCACGAAATCGCCGAGCTCGGAATCCTCCTCGTCGCCCACCGGCTTCTCCAGCGACACCGGCATCTGGCTCACCCGCATCACGTCGCGCACGTCCTGGGCGGTCCACCCCAGCTCCGCCGCGATCTCGTGCGCCTCCGGCTCCCGCCCCAACCTCTGGATCAGCGACCGCTCAACGTAGCCCACCCGGTTCAGCTTCTCCACCATGTGCACCGGGATCCGGATCGTCCGCGACTTGTCCGCCAGCGCGCGCGTCACCGCCTGCCGGATCCACCACGTCGCGTACGTCGAGAATTTGTACCCGCGCCGGTAGTCGAACTTCTCCACCCCCCGGATCAACCCCAGCGACCCCTCCTGGATCAAGTCGAGGAAGCTCAGTCCCCGCCCCAGATACGACTTGGCGATGGACACCACGAGCCGCAGGTTGGCCTCCACCATGTGCCGCTTGGCCAGCATGTCACCGCGCTCGATCCGCTTGGCCAGCTCCACCTCCTGCTCGGCGGTCAGCAGCTCCACCGACCCGATCGAGCGCAGGTAGAGCCGCAGCGAATCGAAGCTCGGCTCGACCGTCAGGTCGAGCTCCTGCTTGCGGCGCGCCTCCCCGCCCTGCGCCGCGTCGGCCTCCTTCGACTCCTTGTAGGCCGTGACCCCGTCGGCGGCGATCACGTCCACCCCGTTCTCGACGAGATGGGAGTGCAGGTCCGCCACCTGCTCCTTCGTCACGTCGACCTCCTCCAGCGTCGACGCGATCTCCTCGAAGGTCAGGTACCCCCGCTCGGTCGCCTCCGCGATCAGGCGGCGCAGCTCATCGTTGTCCGCGAACGGCTGCTCACCCGATGCGACAACTGGCTGACGACTGGGCGCCAATTCCTCTCCTTCCTCCCATCCTGCCGAGGGCTCCCCAAACCGCCCAGGAACGCGCGCAGTATATGTACGCCACCGCCGCCCGGCGCACCCACTTTTGACCCTTTCGCGGGATCCCGCCCCCGCCCTTCGATCGGGCGCCCCCGACGCTTCCCGGATTGAGAATCGGACATCCGGATACTCTCTCTGGAGACGTCATGGCCGAACCCGGCAGCACCCTCGAGAGCTTCTCCCGCGACGCCCAGGCCGCCGCACCCGTCACCCGCGTCAGCCTCTCGCGCGTCGGCGTCACCGGAGTCGAGAAGGTGATCCGCGTCTGTGCCAGTCAGGGCACCCCCGGACGCGCGAGCGGGCCGGAGGCCCGCGAGTCCAGAGGTATGGCGGAGGAGGTGCCCTCACGTGACGGCGGTAACGGCTCGGCCGCCGCACGCAACCTCGACGCCGGCACCTACCACGCCGAGCTCGAGTGCTTCGTCGACCTCAACCCCGAGCAGGCCGGCGTCCACATGTCCCGCTTCGAGGAGGTCGTGAACGAGGCCATCGACCAGGTCGTCCTCAGCGAGGCCCTCCGCGCCGAGGGCCTCGCCGCCCACATCGCCGAGCGCGTCCGCGAGCGCCAGGGCGGCCTGCGCGCCGAGGTCCGCATCGCCGCCCGCTACCCCGAGACCAAGCCAGCCCCCGTCAGCGGCATCCCCACCCAGGAGATCTACACCCTGTTCGGCACCGCGGTTGCCTCCGAGTGGGGCACCCGCACCCTCACCGGCGTCGAGGCCCAGGGCATGACCGCCTGCCCCTGCGCCCAGGGCCTCGTCGAGGACGGCGCCCGTGAGCGCCTCGCCGCCCACGGCTACACGCCAGAGCAGATCGACGAGATCGTCACCACCGTCCCCCTGGCCACCCACAACCAGCGCGGCATCGGCCGCCTCTACATCGGCCGCCCAGAGGAGTCGGGTGTGGACATCGACGCCAGGGACCTGCTCCACATCGTGGAGCAGTCGATGTCGAGCGAGATCTACGAACTGATGAAGCGTTCGGACGAGCGCGCCGTCGTCGAGAAGGCACACGCCAACCCCCGCTTCGTCGAGGACTGCGTGCGCGAGATGATCCGCCGCGTCACCGACTCATACCCCGACCTCGCTCCCGACGCCTTCGTCCAGGCCCGCCAGGAGAACCTGGAGACCATTCACCGCCACAACGTGGTCGCCGAGCGCTACGGCCTCATCTCCGAGATCTCCGCCGAGCTCGAGAGCGAGCGCCACTCCCACCACCACGCGACGATGCGCGAATGGCTGGAGGCGCCGAGCCTCCAGGCCTCGAGCTAGGGCTTCGTCGCGGCCGCCGGCCGCTGCTCGACCATCCGCCTGAAGCCGAAGAAGTAGTCGACGCCGCTGATCACGGTGGCGGCCACCGCGACGTAGACGAGGATGTCCACCCCCAGCGGCGCCGGGGTGGCGGCGACGATCAGGGCGATGATCGCCGCGATCTGGAGGATCGTCTTCACCTTGCCGAGCCAACTGGCCTGGATCACCACCCCCCGCTCGGCGGCGACGGCGCGCAGCCCGGTGACGGCGAACTCCCGCGCGATGATCACCATCGCCACCCACGCCTCGACCCGGCCCAGCGAGACCAGCGACACGAGCGCGGCGGTCACCAGCAGCTTGTCCGCCAGCGGGTCCATCAGCTTCCCGAAGGTCGTGATCTCACCCCGGTTGCGCGCGATCCAGCCGTCCAGGCCGTCCGTCAGCGCCGCCAGCGCGAACACCCCGGCCGCGATCGCGTCCCCGTTCGGCGTCTCGTCGAGCAGCGCCACCACCACCACGGGCACCAGCAGGATCCGCAGAACCGTCAGCGTGTTCGGCAGGTTGAGCGGAAACACCTCGGGCGCAGAATAGGCGGGCGGCCCGCCGCCCACGCAGCTCAGGTGGCGGCCAGCTCCTTCGCCCGGCCGAAGACCGCGTCCATCATCGGCTCGGTCAGCTTGCCGGTGAAGGTGTTCTGCTGGCTCGGGTGGAAGCAGCCGAGCAGCCGCAGCGACCGCGGGCCCCTCGTACCGGGCACGTCGATCGCCGCCTCGGCCCCGTGCCCGAAACGCGGCCGCGGCCGCGGCACCTCGGCCCCCAATCCGGCCAGCGCCCGCAGGGACCCGTCCCAGCCGTAGGAGCCCAGCGCCACCAGCACCCTTGCCCGCCGCAGCAGCAACAGCTCCCGCTCCAGGTAGGGAAGGCAGTTGTCGCGCTCGGCCGGGGTCGGGCGGTTGGCCGGCGGCGGACAGCGGTTCACCGCCGTCACGTAGGCGCCCGTGAGCCGCAGGCCGTCGTCGCGGTGCTCGGAGGTCGGCTGGTTCGCGAGCCCGGCCCGGTGCATGCGCGGCATAGAGCCAATCGCCCGAGCGGTCGCCGGTGAACACCCGGCCCGTCCGGTTCGCCCCGTTCGCGGCCGGCGCCAGCCCGACGACCACGATCGCCGCCCGGCGATCGCCGAACCCCGGCACCGGCCGGCCCCAGTACTCCTCGCCGCGGTACCGCTTCGGCGGGTCAGCCGCCACCGCCTCTCGCCACTCGACCAGCCGGGGGCAGAGCCGGCAGGCGACGATCTCCCGGCCGAGCTGGTCCCAGGAGTCCCGCTCAGTAGCCGAGGCCGCTGCTTCCGCCCGAGTCGTCGCCGGATTCGGTGGTCGTCTCTTCGGTCGTCGTCTCCTCGGTCTCGGTCGTCTCGGTCACTTCGGTCGTCACGCTCCCGACCTCCTCGACCGTGGTCGTCTCGTCGTCGTCGTCGCCGCACGCGGCCACGCCGAGGGCGGCGCCTGCACCGAGGGCGAGCGCGGCGAGCAGCGCTGGCAGTCGTCTCTTCATCGGCCTTCCTTCCGGATCCGTGTGGGCGTACAGACGCTTGGGGTCAGAGATTATTCCTCCGCCTCTGCCCGTCCTGGAGGCGCCGAAACACGCGCAGCCCGATCGCCCCGGCCACCAGCCAGAACAGCGTCACCGCGAGGGGCTGATGAGCGGGATCGGTACGCGAAGTCACCGTCGCTGAAGGCGAGCAGCCGGTTGAACTCGGCCTCCCGCTCGCGACGGGTGCCCCCGCGCTCGTGACGCGAACCTGCGGACGTCCCGGCCTCCATCCCCGCCATCATGCGCGCCGGTGGCGACGGATCCGCACGCAGCCAGCCTCTCGGTCGTAATCGTGGCGTGGAACAGCCGCGAGGAGCTGGCGCGCACGATCCCGCCGCTGCTGGCGGAGCTCGACGAGGGCGACGAGCTGGTGGTGGTGGACAACGCCTCCAGCGACGACACGGGGTCGCTGGTTGCGGAGCTCGCTCCCAACGCGACGATCGTGGCGCAGCACGAGAACCTGGGCTTCGCGGGCGGCGCCAACGCCGGGGCTGCGGCCGCGAGCCGCGAGTTGCTGGTGCTGCTCAACCCCGACGCCGTCCCGCAGCCGGGCTTCGGAGGGGCGATCCGCAAGCCGCTGGGCGACGGGCGGGGCTGGGCCGCCTGGCAGGGACTGGTCACCGCCGAGGACGGCGCCGTGATCAACACGGTCGGCGGCGTCCTCCACTTCACCGGGATCGCCTGGGCGGGGGGCGCCGGAGAGCCCGCGCCCGCGGCGCCCCGGGCGGCCGAGGTCCCCTTCCTGTCGGGAGCCTGCCTTGCGATCCGGCGCACTGACTGGCAGGAGCTCGGCGGCTTCAGCGACCGCTACTTCCTGTACCACGAGGACGTCGATCTCTCGCTTCGGCTCCGCCTCCGGGGCGGCCGCATCGGGGTCGAGCCGGGCGCCGTCGTCGACCACGACTACGAGTTCTCGAGCCGGCCCGAGAAGTGGCGGCACCTGGAGCGCAATCGCTGGGCCACGATCCTGCGGGACTACCCGGCGCCGCTGCTGGCCCTCCTCACCCCGGCCCTGCTGGCGACGGAGCTGGCCCTGATCCCGATCTCGATCGCCGGCGGCTGGGGCCGGCAGAAGTGGGACGCGAACTTCGACGTGCTGCGGAATCTCGGCCCGACGCTGAGGGAGCGCCGCGGCGATCCAGGGCCAGCGCGCGGTCAGCGCGGGCGAGTTCGCGTCGTTCCTGGTCCCGGACCTGGACTCGGCCTACCTCGGCCGGGCGGCCGGGCTGGCGCCGCTGCGCTGGGCGCTGCGGGGCTACTGGGCGCTCGTGCGGATGCTGCTGCGAGCGCCGCGGCCGCCCGCCCCGCCGGTGGGCTAGGCGACCGCCGTGATGTAGAGGTCGACCCCGAGCAGGCGGGCGGGGGCTCCCAGGAACCACTCGCGGGGCAGGAACTTGACGTTGTCGAAGTTCTCCCGGCTGACCTCGACCCGGCTGAAGCCCGAGAACAGGCGAATCGCCTCCCGCTTCGACGTGTACTCGACCACGGGGGCGGGCTGCCCGGCCGTGTCCCGGTCATAGGTGCCGCGGACGCTCTCCTCGTGGGCGGCGCGGCCGCCGCGCAGCAGCCGCGGCAGGTTCATCACGGCCAGCGCCGCGCGGCGCAGCGAATGGCGGTTGTAGAGCATCACCACCGCCCGGCCGCCCGGGGACAGCACCCGGCGCACCTCGCTCACCGAGCGCGGCAGGTCGCCGGTGTGATGCAGGCAGCCGATCGAGTAGACGAAGTCGAAGGCCCCGTCGGGGTGGGGGATGTCGAGCGCCGATCCCACCGTCACCTGCGGGGCCTGCTCGGGGCGGCCGATGTTGGCGAGCCGGTGGCGCATCATCTGCACGGGCCCCTCGGCGATGTCGAGCCCGCTGTAGTCGAGCCCGCGCGCGGCGAGCGCTTGGCCCAGCGTCCCGTAGCCGAGCCCGATCTCCAGCACCCGCCCGTCGCTGCCGGGCTCGGGCAGGTAGCCCTCCAGGTAGGGGTAGAAGTCCATGTAGGCGGCGTCGAAGCGCGCCAGGCTCTGCGGCGAGGCGTCGGTGACGCCGACGCTGCGCGCGAACGTGGTGCCGCAGAGTTCGTCCCAGAACTCCGCGTTGCGGATGTCGGTCTCGGCCTGGGCCTGGGGCATCGTCTTCCTCAGGGTAGGCGGGAGCGGCGGGGCTGCCCGAGGCTCCCCGGCGTCAGCGTCCCGCGCGCCCGGCGCAGGGCGCGGGCCCAGCGGACCGCGGCCGCGACCCGGCGCCACGACGTCCGGTCGAGCCGCTCGGCCCGGCGGTGCAGCGTGGGCAGCGGCGCCTTCGGGCCGGCGCCGTTCACAGCCGGCGCGCCGGACGGAGCGCCCTTGCGCTCGAGCCCCTCGGCCGCCGCCTGCTCGACCTCGGCGACGAAGCGCTCGTATCCGTAGCGCCCCGAGGCCACCACGTCGCGATAGGCGTTCTCGGTCAGCCGCTCGGCGCTGCTCGTCGCTCTGGATCTGCTCGAGCACGTCGTCGAGGTTGGAGAGGTCCTTGCGGATCGGGATGTAGTGCTCGCCCGGGCGGCCAGCACCCCGGAGTACTCGCCCTCCACCAGCACCTGGCAGGTCCGGGTGGCGCACGCCTCCAGGTGGCGCGGCGAGATCGCGTACAGCTGCAGGCGGCCGTCCTCGCCGGGGAAGCAGGCGGCCTCGACCTCGTCGTAGGTGGCGTCGGGATGCTTGGCCAGGTAGGCCTCGGTGCGCCGCTTGAAGGTGCCGTCGCCGTCCAGGATCGTGGCGCCCCCCTCGGCCCCGATCACGTACCTGCACGAGGCGAGGAAGCGGAACCAGTCGTCGCCGTGGATCGTGTCAGCGAGGTCCGTCGAGAGGTCCGCCCGCAGCCCCCGCGCGGCCGCGGCCGGGCCGAACGCGTCCTCGAGCTGGCGGCGCAGCAGGCCGTGGCGCCCGAACGAGAGCAGCCCGCCCCAGGCCCGGTAGCCGATGTCGATCGGGCGCTCGGGGGTCTCGGCGACGATCCGGTCCACGCGCTCGACCGTCTCGGCCGCGAGGTAGCCGGTCAGGTTCTGCGAGAAGCGGACGCCGGCGGCCGTGGCCCGCGGGTAGATCTTGTGCCACTCGGAGGGCGGCGCGACCGAGAACAGGTGGTCGATCCCGAACTCGCCTGCGAACGCGTCTATTGCATCTGTGTAGACGCACTCGTCCTGGACCATCGCGATCCGGTAGCGGCCCAGGCCGTCCAGCGCCCGCGCCCGGCGCAGCTGCCAGCGCAGCAGCGACGGCGCCATGCGCTGGCCGGTCAGCGTGTGGTGGAAGATCACCGTGTCGAAGTCCACCTCGCGCAGCCAGCTGGGCGGCCGCCGGGCCGCGATGTTGAGGTAGAAGTAGCGCCCGCTCCCGTGCCGGCGGAACGAGTAGAGGTGGTCGCGGATCGTGGCCCGCAGCGGGTACTGCAGCAGGCCGTAGACGATCAGGTTGTTGCGCCCGCCCCGCGGCTCGGGGGCGGTCACGCGGGCACCGCCTGCCGCGGAGTGGCGGGCAGCTCGACCACCCCGTCCAGGATCGAGCGCGCCACCGTGGTCGGGTCGTGGTGGCGCTCGACGAAGCGACGGCCCGCCTCGCCGATCTCGGTCCGGCGCCCGGGCTCGGTGACCAGCTCGCGCAGGCGGTCCGCGAGCTGAGCGGGGTCCGAGCGCACGATCGGCAGCTCGTCGCCGAACGGGTTGTCCCCCGGCTCCTCGTCTCGGATGTAGGCGACCACCGGCTTCGCCAGCGCCATCGCCTCGGCGGCGAAGGTCCCGTACCAGCCGATCAGCAGCTGGTCCACGACCACGTCCGCGTCGCGGCAGCGCTCGACCACCTGCTCGCGCTTCAGGCCCTCGAGGATCTCGAGCCGGACCGGGAGCCCCTCGGATCGGAGCTGGTCGACGGCTTCGATCACGAATCTCGTCCCCTTGATGTTTCGATCGGTCGGCGCGTGATGGATCAGCATCTCATCGCGATCCGGCGGCGGAGGCGCCGGTTGCAGGGCCTCGAGGTCGACCAGCGCGTAGGGGACGAACTCGGCGCCCGGCAGCCACTCTCGGAGGTCCGGGTTGCAGTAGAGGACCCTGTCGGCGTGCCGGAGGATGCGAGCGGCGTTCGCGAGGCGCCACTCCGCCTGGTGCGCGCACCACTCGATCCGGCAGTAGCAGTGGGTGGGCAGCCGCACGTCGCAGCCCTGGAAGGTGACGATGATCTTCTTGCCGAGCAGGCGCAGCAGCGGCAGCTCGCTGACCACCCGCTTCCCGAACGAGAAGTCGATGATCGAGCGCCCGAAGTTGAAGTGGAAGACGTCGTAGTCGCGCACGGCCCGGCGCAGGAAGGCGAGCCGCCGCGCCACCTGCCTGGGCCCGGAGACGTCCAGGTCGATCCAGATGTCGGCGCCGTAGCCGAACGGGTCGGCCCCCATCAGGGCCACCTCGCTGTGGAACCCGAGCTCGCGCTCGGCTGCCGAGAGCGCCTCGGGGTGGCCGCCGACCGCGGTCGGCGCGTGCAGGATCCGCGGGCGGGAGCTCATGCCGCCACCCGCCGCCGGGCCGCGCGAAGGGCGCTCGCCGGGTCCCGCGCCGCCGCGCGCAGCCAGTAGCCGAGCCCCTTCAGCCCGCTCCCGTGCTCGCGCTCCCACCCCGCGGCGAACAGGTAGTGAGAGGCCATTCCCCGCCGGCGAGCCGGGCCCAGCCTCTCCCGCGCCTCGGGGTAGGTGCGGACGAAGTCGTCGAGCAGCTGGATCCGCTTCAGGTAGTGGTTTCCCTGGCGGCGGCTGAGGTTCGAGTCGTGGATCCGGTAGCGCGCCAGCACTCCGTCGATCCCGGCGACCCGCCAGTCGAGGGCGATCGAGAGCCAAGCCCAGTAGTCGTCGCCGTAGGCGAACTCGACGTCGCGCAGCCGGCCGCCGCGGCGATCCAGGGCGACCCGGCGGAACATCGTCGTCAGGGTGCCGATGAAGTCGCCCTCCACGAACAGCGGCGCCAGCAGGTCGCCGCTGCGAGCCTCGGCCACACCGCCCTCCACCGTGCTCCCCCGTCTCCGAGCTGAATGCCTCGAAGCCCGTGTAGACCAGGCCCACGTCCGGCTCGCTCTCCATCACCTCGACCTGCGTCTCGATCTTGCCCGGCAGCCAGAGGTCGTCGCCGTCGAGCCAGCAGATCAGGGACCCGCGCGCCCGCGCCAGCGCCGCGTTGCGCCTGCGGCAGGGGCCCTCGCGCTGAGTGCCCGGCTCCACCACGACGCGCCCGGGGTGGCGGCGGCCGACGGCCCGGGCCACATCGAGCGTGTCGTCGGGCGAGCAGTCGTCGGCCACGATCACCTCGAGGTTCGTGTAGCCCTGCCCCAGGGCGCTCTCGAGGGTCTGCTCCAGGTAGGGGGAGGAGTTGTAGGTCGCGGTCAGCACGCTGACCAGCGGCTCCCCGGCCCTGTCGGAGAGCCTGGCTGACGACTCACTCGCGGAAGCGGTCATCGAGGACACGCTAGCCATCTGCGACCGCCTCGAGGCCGCCGCCGTCCGGAGCCCAGTGCCTGCGCAGCCACAGCTTCATGTTGATGGCCCGCCAGAGCGCGAACTCGGCGTCGGCCGAGCGGTCGCGGCCGTCGAGCAGGGCCCGGATGCCGGCGGGATCCAGGAAGCGGTCCTCCTGCGGGGTCTCGGAGGCCAGCAGGGCCTCGCGGTTGCGCTCGGCGAAGCTCCAGATGGCGGCTGGCTCGGCCCGGAAGCCGACCTTGTCGGTGCGCTCGCGGATCCGCTCGGGCAGCACGTCCCGCAGCCCCTCCCGCATCACCTCCTTGGTGGTGGCGCCGTGGACCTTGTAGTCAAACGGGAGCCGGAAGCAGAACTCCACCAGGCGGTGGTCGAGGAACGGGACGCGGGCCTCGATCGAGTGGGCCATCGAGTTGCGATCCTCGAAGCGCAGCAGCGCCGGCAGCCCCAGGGAGGTGGTGTGGGCGGCGAACAGCTCCTCGACCGAGCCGAAGTCCCCCACCCTGCCGTCCGCGGGCGAGGAGCCGGCGCGCTGCTGGGCGGCGAGCAGCGCCGCGGCGGGGGGCTGGGGCAGCCGGGAGGCGGCCGCGTCCCTGACGCCCGCAGGCGCCAGCGCGTAGAGGGCGTGCCGGGCGCCGATCGGGGCGGCGCCCCGCCCGCGGCGCTGGCCGCGCGCGAAGCGGGCGTAGGCGGCGAAGCGGCGCCCGCGCAGCAGCGCGGCCGCGATCTCCGGGAAGTAGTGCTCGTAGCCGCCCATGACCTCGTCAGCCCCCTGGCCGTCGAGCATCACCTTCATCCCCTCGGCCGCGGCCGCCTCGAAGACCAGGTACTGGGCGGCGATGCTGGTGGACCCGAAGGGCTCGTCCTGCTGGCGGACGATCTCGATCAGGGCGCGGTCGAAGCGCTCGGCCGGGACCTCCACGTAGGTCATCTCCAGCCCGGTCGCCGCCACGACCTCCTCCATATGGCGCCGTTCGGAATGGGCCGGGTCCTCGGGCACGTAGCCGAAGCCGTGGTGGGCGTAGCTGGGGATGGCGCCCTTGCGGCGCAGCCGGTCTGCGGTGCAGACGATCGCCGAGGAGTCGAGCCCGCCGCTGAGGCAGGTGCCGACGGGAACGTCGCTGCGGGCGTGCAGCCGCACGGACTCGAAGAAGCGCTCGGCGAACTCCCGGGCCGCGCGCACCCGGCCGCCGTCGTATCCCTGCTCGGGGAGGCGCCAGTAGCGCTCCGGCCGCGGCAGCGCCGCCGGGGCGCCGACCTCCACCACGGCGTTGTGCGCCGCGGGAAGGCTGACGATGCCCTCGAAGAAGGTGCGCTCGGACTCGTCCACGACCCCGGTCAGCAGATAGCGGCGGACCACGTCCGGGTCCGGCTCGCCCAGCGTGCCCGGCACCTCGAGCAGCGCCTTGATCTCGGAGGCGAAGTGGAGCGCGCCGCCGGCCACCGCCATGTACAGCGGCTTGATCCCGAAGCGGTCGCGGGAGAGCAGCACGGTCCCGCGCTCGGAGTCGAGCAGGGCGAACGCCCACATCCCCACCAGCCGCTGGACGCAGGCGGGACCCCACTCCCCGTACGCGGCCAGCAGCACCTCGGTGTCGCCGCTGGTCCGGAAGGAGTGCCCGAGCCCCTCCAGCTCGTCGCGCAGCTCGAGGTAGTTGTAGATCTCGCCGTTGAAGGAGAGGGCGTGGCGGCCGTCGGTGCTGATCAGGGGCTGGTCGTTGGTCTCCCGCAGGTCGATGATCGAGAGCCGCAGGTGCGCGAAGCCGACCTGAGCCGGCTTCTCGCCCGAGCGCTCGGGCGCGCGGGTCATCTCCAGCGGCTCACCCGGCCGCCACTGCAGGTATCCGCGGCCGTCCGGCCCCCGGTGGGCGATGGCAGTCGCCATCGCCTCGAGCCGGCCGCCGTCGACCCCCCGGGGCGAGATCGATCCCGCCAGCCCGCACACGTCAGCCGACCTCCCCGACCACGCGCGCCAGCACCTCTTCCTCGCGCTCCCAGCTCAGCAGCGGGGCCGCGCGCTCGACATTCGCCCGCAGGCGCGCCAGCAGCTCCGGGTCCTCGCTGAGGCGCCGCGCGGCGTCGGCGACCGAGGCCGGGTCCAGCGGGTCGATCGGCAGGCCGAGCTCGTGCTCGGAGCAGAGAGCCGCGATCTCGGCCAGCGGCGGGTAGAGCACCGGCAAACCCGCGGCGACGGCGTGGAAGAAGCGGTTGGGGAGCGCGTGCTGGAAGTTGACCGTCCAGGCCCGGTAGAGGATCGGGGCGGCGTCGGCCGTGCGGATGAAGCTCGAGACCTGGGTCGGCGCGACGGGCGCCAACAGGTGGACTCGGTCTCCCACCCCGCGCTCAGCCGCGAGCGCCGCGAAGGGCTCGTGCCCGGCGCCGACCAGCGCCAGGTGCACGCGCTCGGGCAGCATCCGGAGCGCCGCGACGGCCTCCCCGATCGTGTCGCCGGGCTTGGCGTTGCCCGCGGCCACCAACAGGAACTCGTCGGGCCCGAGGCCGGCGGCGGCGCGAACGTCGGCCGCGCTCGGGGTGTCCAGACGCGGGTCGGCCGCGTTGCGGATCACCTCGGGGCGGCGGCCGAAGCGGCGCTCGAGCAGCCCGGCGACGCCGTCGCTGACGGTCATGACCCGGGCTGCGTGCCGGGCGCAGCTCCGCTCCAGACGCTCGAAGATCGCCCTGGTCAGCCGCGATCCGAAGACGTCGGGACCGCCCTCTCCGGGGTCCTCCTCCCAGTAGGAGTCGTGGGCGTCGTAGATGTAGGGGACGCCGAGCCGCCGGGCCCGCAGGCGCACCGCGGGGTACTGGTTGTAGGAGTGCAGGATGTAGAGGTCGGCGGCGGGCAGCGCCCGGTAGGTCCGCAGGTTCCAGCGCGCGCTCGCGGCGACCGCGGCGATCGGCTCCAGCAGCCGACGGAGCGCGCGCCGCAGCGACCCGGGTCCCGCCGAGCCCGGCCGCGCCACGGCCCACCGTCCGGTCGGCACCGCCGAACCCGGCACCACGGCGAGCTCGAACGGCAGGGAGTCCGGCCCCAGGCGGCTGGCGCCGCTCTCGAGCACGATCGAGTCGTGGCCCAGGCGGGCCAGCGAGGCGGCCTGCTTGTAGGTCCTGCTGTCCCGCTCGACCGGCAGCGGGGTGACCGACACGATTGTCGTCATGTGCTGGTCATGTGCGCCCGCTCACGCGCGGCGGGCCGGCGCCTGCTGTGTCGCCGCCGGCGGTGTCACAGCGTCTGCCGCGTCGTCGAGCGACCAGCGGCTGGGAACCCGGACGACGCCCCTGGTCTCGGGCCAGGGGTACGGCGCCGCGTCGCCGTGAGGGACGTTGACCGAGGTGAAGCCGAACACGCGCTCGACGTAGTCGAAGGTGTGGCTGACCCCGTGCATGCCGACCACGACCGAGTAGTCGCCGGGCAGCAGCGTCATGTCCAGCTCGGCGCTGAGCCTGTGGGTGCCGGGCTCGAGCCTGAGCGGCTCGCCGTCGTCGCTGCTGAGCACGGTCACGGCCCGGGCGCCGTCGGGCGCGCTGATCCCGATCTCGACCACGCCGTCCTCGATCGGCTGGGTCACCTCGAAGCTCATCGTCAGCGCGCACGGCTGCCCGAGGTTGAGGGTGTCGACCGCGGTGCCGTGCTCGTCGCGCAGCCCGACCCGCCGCAGCTTCGCCTCGCCCGTCCCGATCCGCTGCACGTCCTCGGGGACGATCACCTCGCCGCCCTGCCTGCGGGCGGCGGTGTGCCGCTGGTATGCGGCGAGGACCTCCGAGGTGGGGCCGTCGGCGCGGATCTCGCCGTGGTCGAGCCAGACGGTGCGCTCGCAGAGCCGCTGCACCGCGGCGAGGTTGTGGCTGACGAAGACGATCGTCCGTCCCTCGTGGGCCACGTCGTCGAGCTTGCCCAGCGACTTGCGCTGGAACTGCGCGTCCCCCACCGCCAGCACCTCGTCCACCAGCAGCACCTCGGGCTGCAGATGGGCCGCCACGGCGAAAGCCAGCCGCATGTGCATGCCGCTGGAGTAGTGCTTGACCGGGGTGTCGAGGAACTGCTCGACCCCCGAGAAGGCGACGATCTCGTCGAAGCGCTCGGCGATCTCCCGGCGGCGCATCCCGAGGATGGCCCCGTTGAGGAAGACGTTCTCGCGCCCGGTCAGCTCCTGGTGGAAGCCGGTGCCGACCTCGAGCAGGGCCCCGACCCGGCCGCGCAGCCGGATCCGCCCCTCGGTGGGCAGGGTGATCCGCGACAGCAGCTTCAGCAGGGTGCTCTTGCCGGCGCCGTTCGCCCCGATCAGCCCCAGCACCCCGCCCTGCTCGATCTGCAGCGAGACGTCGCGCAGCGCCCAGAAGTCGCGCCGGGCCTGCCGCTCTTCGACCGGCCTGCGCAGCATCCGTCGCAGGCCGCGCTCCAGGTCCTGGGAGAGCAGGCCGTAGGAAACCTGCCCGGTGCCCAGCTCGTAGCGCTTGCTGACCCCCTCGACGCTGATCGCGGGCGCGTTCATTGGCCTAGATGACGTCGGCGAAGCTCTGCTCCGCGCGCTGGAAGTAGAGGGCGCCGCTGACCAGCAGCACGGCGCTGACCGCGACCGGGATCAGGATCAGGGCGCCGGGGAAGTCGGTGCCGAGGATCGCCCAGCGGAAGGACTCGAAGATCCCGACCAGCGGGTTGAGCGCGTAGAGCCACTGCAGGTTGTCGGGGACGATGTCCGCCGGGTAGATGACCGGGCTGATGAAGAGCCCGAGCAGGATCAGGAACGGGACCGCCAGGTGCACGTCGCGGTAGCGCACGTTCAGCGCCGAGAGCCAGAGGCCGAGCCCGGCGACCGTGACCGCGGCGAGGACGAACACCAGCGGCAGCGCCAGGGTGTGCAAACCCGGAAGGAAGCCGTAGATCGCCGCGAACACCAGCACCACCACGAGGCCGATCGCGAAGTCCACGGCCGCCGGGGCGAGGGCCGCGAGGGGCACGATCACGCGCGGAAAGTAGACCTTGCGGATCAGCGGGGCGCTGGTGACCGTGCTCTCGGCGCTCGCCTGCATCGCGGTCGAGAAGAAGAGCCACAGCACCATCCCCGTCACAACGAAGAGGGGATACGGGACGCCCTCCTCGGAGTCGACCTTCTGCAACAGGCCGAAGAAGACCGCGAACACGCCCGCCAGCAGCAGCGGCTGCAGCAGCGCCCAGAAGACGCCCGCGATCGACTGCTTGTAGCGGATCGCCACGTCCCTTCTGGCCATCAGGAAGAGCAGGTCGCGGTGCTCCCACAGCTCGCGCAGATCGGGCAGCGGCCAGCGCCTGGGCGGCTCGATCGTGCGCACGGTTTCGGCTGCGTGTGCCTCCATTTTCGAGGCCGAGGTTAGTGCTCAGCCACGAGCGCCCGCGGGGGCCGGCATGCGGTCCGCGTGGCGAGCCATGCAGGACTCGATCCAAGCCAGGTTCTCGCGCGTCCAGGCGATCGTGCGCTCGAGGCCGTCGCGCAGCTCCACCTGCGCCTCGAAGCCGAGCTGTGCCTGCGCCTTGGCGGGGTCGCCGTAGCGCTTGCCCGAGCTGTCCCAGTCCCGCGCCGGCGCCAGCGCGATCTCGGCCCGGTTCCCGGCCAGCTCGTTGACGGTCTCGGCGAGCTCGAGGATCGAGGTCTCCTGGCCCGAGGCGAGGTTGAAGACGGCGCCGGCCTCCCCCCGCTCGGCGCAGGGCGAGCAGCCCCGCCACGACGTCGTCCACGTAGATCAGGTCGCGCGTGGCGACCCCGCCGTTCTCGACCGGCAGCGCCTCGCCCTTGATCGCCTTGTAGATGAAGGTCGGGGTGACGTTGCGCCAGACGGTGTTCGGCGTTCCCCGCCAGCGCCCGGCGCCCAATACCTCGCCCGGCCCGTAGACGTTCTGGAACCGGGCCTTGACCACCGGCAGCCCGTGCCGGGCCAGGTAGTAGTTCGAGTAGTACTCCCCGACGATCTTGCTGATCTGGTACGGGCTGTCCAGGTACAGCGAGACCGGCGCGTCCTCGGATGTCGCCTGGGCCCGGTCGAAGGTCTTCTCGGCGACCGTGCAGCCCGCCGACGCGTAGACGACCTTCTCGATCCGCTCGAAGTCCTTGATCCGCTCGTACAGCTTCAGCGTGGTAAGGGTGTTGTTCTCGTGGTCGGCGAGCGGGTCCGCCATCGAGCTCTGGTTGCCGTGGTAGGTGGCGAGGTGGAAGACCAGCTCGAACTCGTCCTCGAGCCCGGCCAGCACGCCGTCGTCGGTGATCGAGCCCTCGACGAGCTCCACCCGGTCGTCGGCGGGCACGCTCTCGCGCTCGGCCGAGAGCAGGTTGTCGACCACGAGCATCGCGCGCCGCGCCGCGCGTCGAGCAGGGCCCGGACCAGGTTCGATCCCACGAACCCGGCGCCGCCGACCACCAGCGCGTTTCTGCCCCCGACCTCGCTCATGTGGTTTCCCTCGATGCGGGTCCCCTGATGTGGGTTCCTTCATTTCATGTGGATTCCTTCATGCCGGGCGAGTGTAAAGAGGGGCGGCGGGCTAGGCGACGGTGCGCGCGATGCCCTCGGCGAAGGCGGACCGGCTCGGGGATCCCCAGCTCTCGCGCGAGCGAGCGGTCGGCCAGGTAGCCCCCCGGCTCGTCCCCCTCGACCCGCTCGAAGGCTCGGCTCGATCCCCAGCGCCGAGCCGATCGCCTCCCCCACCTCGCGGATGCCGAGGTGGTCGGGGCCACCCACGTTGACGGTCGTCGTCGCCGAGGCGGCCGGAAGCTCGAGCGCCCGGAGGAAGGCCGCGGCGACGTCGGAGGCCAGGATCGGGCTCAGCAGCAACCCGCGCTCGCCCTGGACCTGAATCGGCCGCCCGGCGCGAGCCCGCTCGATCAGGCCCGAGATCAGCTGGCCGCTCTGGCCGGGGCCGTAGGGCGTGAAGATGCGCAGGCAGAACGCCTCGAGCGTTCCGGCGCGCTCGTCCAGCAGCAGCTCCGCCTCGCGCTTGCTCTCGGAGTAGAGGTCCCCGGGCTCGATCGGGGCGTCCTCGGCCAGGGGCGCGTCGCTCGCGCGGTAGACGCTCGCGGTCGAGGCGAGCATGAAGCGGCTGGCGCCGCCGGCCGCGGCCCAGTCGAGCAGGCGGCGCGTGCCCTCGACGTTGACGGCGCGGACGTCCTCGGCGCCGTCGGGGTCGTGCTGGCGGCGAGAGCGCGCCAGGTGGATGACCGAGTCGACGCCCTCGGGCAGGCCGGCCGTGAACCCGGGGTCGGTGAGGTCGCCCTGCAGCGGCACGAGCTCGTGGCCGGCGCCGGCCTCGAGCAGCGCGCGGCCGATCAGGCCGGTGGCGCCCGTGACGAGGACGCGCTCGCTCACTCAGGCGGGTTGGCTCGGTAGAAGTCGGCCGTGCGCGCGATCCCCTCCTCCAGGTCCACCTTGGCCTCGAAGCCGAGGACCTCCCGCGCCTTGTCGACGCGCGGGATGCGCAGCTCGATGTCGGCCCCCACCGGCGGCGGTCCGAAGCTGATCTCCGACTTGGAGCCGAGCACCCGCACGACGGTGCTGGCAAGCCCGTAGATAGTCACCACCGCCCGCTGGTTGCCGATGTTGAAGGAGTCGCCGACGGCCTCGTCGATGACCAGCGTCCGCAGCACGCCCTCGATCATGTCGTCGACGTAGCACCAGGCCCTGATCTGGGTGCCGTCGCCGTGGATCACGATCTCTTCGTCGCGGAGCGCACGCAGGATGAAGGTGCGCAGCGCGCCCTCGCCGACCTGGCCCGGCCCGTAGACGTTGAAGGGCCGCACCGAGACCGTCGGCAGGCCCTCCTGCTTGAAGTAGGCGTATGCCAGGTGCTCCTCCGCGACCTTGCTGACCGCGTAGGTCCAGCGCCCCTCGCCGACGGCTCCGAGCACCGCCGGGCTCGTCTCCTCGGATCGGAAGGCAACCTGGCCGAAGACCTCGCTGGTGGAGAAGCAGGTCAGCCGCTTGATCGTGTCCTGCTTGGACGCCGCCTCGAACACGTAGGCGGAGCCGACCATGTTGACCTGCATCGTGTCGACGGGGCGTTTGACGACGGTGTCGATGCCCGTGATCCCCGCGCAGTGGACGACGTAGGTGGCGCCCTGCATCGCCTCGTCGAGCTTCGCCCGGTCGAGCACGCTGCCCTCCACCACCTCGAGGTTGGGCTCGTCGGCCAGGTCGGTGCCGCTGAGCGCGTCGCGCGCGAAGTTGTCGTAGACGCGGACCTTGTTCGCTCCCACGAGCGTGCGCGCGAGGGTCGAGCCGATGAAACCGGCCCCGCCTGTGATCAGGATCGTCTCGCCTTCGATCGCTTCGAGCAGGGGTTTCTCGGCGGCCGCCATGGGCGCGAACCGTAGCGGGCCGGGTGTGGCAGCCAGGCGGCATCCTGGCTCGCGCGTCGGCGGAGTGGGCTACCTTTGCGCCGCCGTGACCAGAGTCGCTGAAGTCGGCCAGGGACCTGCCCAGCGCACCGAGAGCCGCGAGCCGGAGGTCTCGGTCGTGATCCCCTGCCTGAACGAGGCGGGCTCGATCGAGGCGTGCGTGCGCGCCGCGCGAGCGGCGCTGGACGAGGGCGGCTACGACGGCGAGGTGGTCGTCGCGGACAACGGCTCCACGGACGGCAGCGGCCGCCCTCGCCGACGAGGCCGGCGCGCGGGTGGTGCACGAGCCCCGGCGCGGCTACGGCAACGCCTACCTGGCCGGGCTTGCCGCGGCGAAGGGCCGCTACATCGTCATGCTCGACGCCGACCTCACCTACGACATCGGCGAGCTGCCGCGCTTCGTCGCGGCGCTCGAGGAGGGCGGCGACCTCGTCTCGGCGACCGCCTGCAGAGGATCCACCCGGGCGCGATGCCCTGGCTGCACCGCTACGTCGGCAACCCGCTGCTGACCGGGCTCCTGAACCGCCTCTTCGGTGCCGGCGTGCGCGACGCGCACTGCGGCATGCGCGCGATCCGGCGCGAGGCCCTGCCGCAGCTCGACCTGCGCACCAGCGGCATGGAGTTCGCCTCCGAGATGGTGATCAGGGCCGCCAAGCAGGAGCTCGACATCCGCCAGTTCCCGATCGAGTACCACCCGCGCGCGGGGGAGTCGAAGCTCTCGACCTTCCGCGACGGCTGGCGCCACCTGCGGTTCCTGCTGGTGCACAGTCCCAAGCACCTGTTCCTGTTCCCGGGCGCGGTCATGAGCGGGCTCGGCGTCCTGGTGATGACCGTGGTGCTGAGCGAGGTCTCGGTGTTCGGCCGCGTCTGGGACATCCACGCGATGATCGGCGGCGCGCTGCTGCTGCTCGTCGGGGTGCAGGTGATGTCGCTGGGGCTCTGCGCCCACGCCTACGGCGCCTACTTCATGGACGAGCGTGACGACTGGTTCGACCGCCAGCGGGGGCGCTACAGGCTCGAGCACGGGCTGCTGCTGGGCGGCGGGATCGCCCTCGCCGGCGTCGTGCTGGGCGGCGTCCTGTTCGGGATCTGGGCCGACCGCGGCTTCGGCGAGCTGTCCGAGGAGTCGCTGGCGGTGTTGGCCGCGACCCTGTTCATCGTCGGCGTCCAGGTCTTCTTCACCTCGTTCCTGATCAGCATTCTGGGCCTGCGCAGACCCGAGTAGCTGGCGTGAGCGTTCGCTGGGCCCTGGCCGCCGGCATCGCGCTGATCGTCGCTGCGCTGGGCGCGTTCCTCCTGATCCCCGACGAGCGGGTGATCGGGACCAACACGGTCGCCCCGCTCAACCCGGTCCGCTCGCTGCACCCGGGCAAGCGCGCCTGCCAGGAGCTGCCCAGGGTGCCCGAGAACGCGGGCGTGCGCGCGGCTGCGGGCCGAGACCGACTCCGGCCGCCCCTCGTTCCGGCTGCGGATTCTCGACCGCCGCGGCGCGATCGCCGCCGGCGAGGCCTCGGAGCGGCCCAACGGGCGGATCGACGTCGAGCTGAGCCCGGCGACGCGATCGTCGGGCGAGGCACGCGATCTGCGTCACCAACGCCAGCGACGAGCGCCTGCGGCTGTTCGGCGAGCAGAAGCGGCCCTACAAGGGCGCCCCCATCCGGCTCTGGGCCGAGCGCTACGCCGTCGCCTTCCTGGCCGAGCGCAGCTCGAGCTGGGCATCGCGCGCGGGGTGATCGCCGACCGCTTCCGACTCGGTCACGCCGGGGCCGTCGGGACGTGGGGGCTGTGGCTCGCGCTCCTGCTCGCGGCCGGCGCCGCGGTGTTGGCGATCTGGCAGCTGGCGCGGGATCTGGCGCGGCGATGAGGATCCCGAGGGCAGCCTGGGTGTGCGCGTTCGTGGCTTTCGCCAACGGGGTCGCCTGGGGCCTGATCGTGCCGCCGTTCCAGCTTCCCGACGAGCCGGGCCACGTCGCCTACGTCCAGTACCTGGCCGAGACGGGTAAGCCGCCGCCCGGCGAGCGCAGCCTCGAAGCGCTGTCGGTCGAGGAGCGGCGGGTGCTGCGGGCGCTGCGCTACAAGCAGGTCGAGTTCCGGCCCGACAACCGCCCCCTGACCACCGCGAGGGCCCAGCGGATGCTCGAGGAGGCGCTGGAGTCCGGCGCGGACCGGGTCGGCGAGGGCGGCTACACGCACGCGAGCGGGCTGCCGCCCCTCTACTACGCGCTCGCGGCGGCCGCCTACCACGCCACGCCATCGACCAACCTGCTCGACCGGCTGCACGTGATGAGGCTGGTCGCAGCCCTGCTCGCCGCGGTCACCGCTCTGCTCGTCTTCCTCTTCTGCGCCCAGCTGCTGCCGGCGACGCCGTGGGCCTGGACGGTGGGCGGCCTGGTCGCCGCGATGCAGCCGGTGTTCGGGAACCTCTCAGGCGCCGTCCACAGCGACAGCCTGCTCTACGCCGCCGCCGCCGGCGTCTTCCTCGCCTTCGCGATCTCCTTCCGCCGCGGGCTCACCGTCGGCAGCGGAGCCGCGATCGGGGCGGCGCTCGCGGTCGGGGCGCTGGCGAAGCCGACGATGCTCGGGCTGGCGCCTGGCATCGCCCTCGGCCTCCTGTTGCTGGTCGTCCGGGCCGAGGGCACCGACCGGCGAGCGGCGGTGCGGGGGGCGATCGCCGCGGCGGCCTGCGCGGCGGCGCCGCTGCTGCTCTACGCGCTGCTCAACGCCACCGTCTGGGACTACGGCGTCTACCTCAGGGGCTCGGGCGACAAGCCGCGCCCGGACGCCGGCACCACCAGCATCGGCGGCGGGCTGAGCTACATCTGGCAGTTCTACCTGCCCCGCCTGCCCTTCATGGACGACCAGTTCGAGGGCTACGAGCTGGCTGACGTCTGGTTCGACGGCTTCGTGGGCCGCTTCGGGGTCCTGGAGTACGGGTTCGGGACGGCGGTGGACGCCGTCGCGCTGGTCGTCTACGCGCTCGTGATCGCCTTCGCGGTCCGCGAGCTGGTCGTCTGCGCGCCCGCCGTCCGCCGCCGCGCGCTGGAGCTGGCGACGTACGTGGCCATGGCGCTGGCGCTGTTGTTCGCGATCCACTGGGCCGGCTACCAGGGCCGGACCCTCTACTACACGGGCTTCGAGCAGGCCCGCTACCTGCTGCCGCTGCTGGCGCTGTACGGCGGGTTGTCGCGCTCGCGGCCCGGGGCGCCGGGCGCAGCGTCGGCCCGCTGGCCGCGATCGCTCTGGTCTCGCCTGGCGGTCACCCACACCCTGCTGGCCCTGCTGCTGACGATCACCCGCTACTACGGCTAGTGCCATGCGGTACTGCGAACGCTGCATCCTTCCCGACACCCGGCCCGGCCTGGAGATCGGGCCTGATGGCGTCTGCTCGGCGTGCGCCGCGCACGAGCGGCGGCGCGCCGACGTCGATCGCCGCTCGCGGGCGATCGAGTTCTCGGAGCTGGTGGCCCGGGTCAAGGAAGCTCGACCGGCCGTACGACTGCGTGATCCCGGTCAGCGGCGGCAAGGACAGCACCTGGCAGACGGTCGTCTGCCTCGAGCACGGGCTGCACCCGCTGGCGGTGACCTGGAAGACGCCGGCGCGCACCGAGCTCGGCGCCCGCAACCTCCAGAACCTGATCGGGCTCGGGGTCGACCACATCGACTTCCAGGTCAACCCGGACGTCGAGCGCAGGTTCGTGCTCGAGGCGCTCGAGCGCTTCGGCACCACGGCGCTGCCCATGCACCTGGCCCTGTTCAACATCCCGCTGACGATCGCCGAGCTGCTTCGACGTGCCGCTGGTGGTCTGGGGCGAGAACTCCGCGGCCGAGTACGCGGGCGGCGGCCCCGAGAGCGAGTCGGCCATGCTCGACGGCGCCTGGCTGCGCAATTACGGCGTCGCCCACGGCACCACCGCCGAGGACTGGGTCTCCGAGCGAGCTGACGCGGCGAGGACCTGACCCCGTACTTCGGCCCGGGCGACGAGGAGCTCGCCGGGAAGGGCATCGAGGCGGTCTTCCTGGGCCACTCTTCGAGTGGGACCCGGAGCGCACGGCGCGAGGTCGCAGCCGAGCACGGCTTCGAGGCCCGGGCCGAGGGGCCGCTCACCGGCTACTACGCCTACGCCGACGTCGACGACGCCTTCCTCGTCTCGATCCACCACTGGCTCAAGTGGTTCAAGTTCGGCTTTACCCGCACCTACGACAACCTCTCGCTCGAGATCCGGAACGGGCGCATGAGCCGCGACCAGGCGATCGAGATGTCCGCGAGCGCGGCGACGAGACGCCCACGGCGACATCGACGAGCTTCTGCGACTACCTCGGGATCACGCGGGAGGGCTTCTTCGAGATCGCCGAGCGCTTCCGCGACCCGGAGATCTGGACCCGCCGTGACGGCGTCTGGGAGATCGACGGCTTCCTGATCCCGGACTGGCGCTGGCAGAGCCGGCGACGTGGGCCGCTAGCGGACATGAGCGCCACCGGTCGGCCGAGAAGGGATACCTCCCGGAGCTCGAGGCGCTCGAGCACCTCGCGGGGCAGATCCCGAACACGCGCATGGGCGCGACGGCGAAGGTCACAGCGATGGTGGTCATGAACATGCGCTGGGAGCGCCTCATGGTCGACCGCGAGCTGCCCGAGCACCCCTGGCCGATCGCGTCGGGGCTGGTCTCCGACGCGCACGCCACAGCTCGAGCGGCTGGGTCGAGGCGGCGTTCATCTCCTCCCCGGAGGCGGAGGTCGGAATTGAGCCGCCCGGCGCCGAGGAGGAGCGCCACCACGACCTGTTCCAGGACCTCTGGAGGTGACTTCGACCCGAGGCCGACTACGAGGACCGCATCGCGCGCTACGTGCACCGCCTGCGCTCAACGAGCTGTCCGGGGAGTTCCTGGCCGGCCGGCGTGCATCGACTTCGGCTGCGGTCACGGCAACTTCCTCCACGCGCTCCTGCGCGAGGGCGCCGACTCGGGCGTCGGCATCGACTACGGCGAGGGCTCGATCCGCTACGCGATCGCGGCGCGCGACCGGCTCGGCGTCACCGCGAGCAGGCTCGACTTCCGCGTCGAGTCCGTCTACGACGTCGCAGGAGCCCGACGAGAGCTTCGACTTCGCCGTGCAGAACGGGGTCTTCCATCACCTCGACGACGAGGACCGGGCCTACCGCGAGGTCGCATCGGGTGCTCAAGCCCGGGGGCTGGTTCTGGGTCTACACCGACGGCCAGGGCGCGGTCAGCCACGAGCTGTGGGACGCCTCCGTGCACATCCTCCGCGAGGTGCCCCACGAGTTCATCCTCGAGGTGCTCGACTCGCTCGGCGTCGAGGTCAACAAGCGCTATCACCTGGGCGACGGCCTCAACGCCGTCTACCGCCACACGACCTGGGAGGAGCTGACCGCACGCCTGGAGCGCCTCGGCTTCGGCGAGTTCCGCCGCCTCGTCGGTGGCTTCCCGACCGACTTCGACCACGACGTGATCGAGCAGGATCCCTACGGCGTGGAGAAGTTCGGCTCAGGAGACCTGCGGCTGCTCGCCCAGAAGGTCTGACGACATGTGCGGGATCGCCGGCTACGTCGGGCGCCGTCGCCGCCGGGACCGGAGCGCGTCGACGGCGACCCTGGCGCTGATGCGCCACCGCGGGCCCGACGACCAGACGGCGCGTCGCTGGACGACGCCGGACGGCCGCAGCGTCGAGCTGCTGCACTCGCGGCTCGACATCATCGACCTCGACCCGCGCTCGAACCAGCCGTTCCAGCGTCGGCATCACGCTGGCTCGCCTTCAACGGCGAGCTCTACAACTACCTCGAGGTCCGCGAGCGGCTCGAGCGCGACGGGCGTCGGCTTCGCACGACGTCCGACACCGAGGTGCTGCTCGACGGCGCTCGACGGCGGACGGCTGGGACGCGCTCGACGGCTGCGAGGGCATGTGGGCGTTCGCGGTCTACGACGAGGCACCGACGGCTCCTGACGCTCTGCCGCGACCGCTTCGGCGAGAAGCCGCTGTACCTGCTACCGCGACGACGACGCGGCCTCTACTTCGGCTCGGAGGTCGAAGTTCATCTTCGCGCTGCTCGGGCGCCGGCTCGGCGGTCAACCGCGGGCACCTGCGCGCGCTACCTCGTCAACGGCTACAAGTCGCTCTACAAGACCGAGCGAGACCTTCTTCGAGGGCCTGGAGGAGCTCGCAGCCGGGTCGCGCTGCACGTCGGCCGACGGCGGCGAGGAGCGCCGGGCGCGCTACTGGCGCCGCCGGCCGCGCCGGCAGGACCGCGAGATGAGCGTCGAGGAGGCGGTGGCCGGCACGCGCGAGCGCCTGATCCGCTCGGTCGAGCTGCGGCTGCGCGCCGACGTGCCGCTCGCGTTCTGCATGAGCGGCGGCGTCGACTCGATCTCGCTGATCTCGATCGCCAAGCGCGTCTTCGACTACGACGTGCACGGCTTCACGATCGTCAACTCGCGACGAGCGCTACGAGGAGCAGGACGATGGTCGACCACGCCGTCGCCGAGCTCGGCGTGCGCCACACGCCGATCCCGGTCGAGACCGACGGCTTCCTGCCCAAGCTGCGCGATCTCGTGCGCCACCACGACGCGCCGGTCTACACGATCACCTACTACGTCCACTGGCTGCTGATGGAGAGCATCGCACGAGCACGGCTACCGCGTCTCGGTCAGCGGCACGGCGGCCGACGAGCTGTTCAGCGGCTACTACGACCACCACCTCGCCTACCTGCACGAGGTCCGCGACCGAGCCGGCGCTGCACGCGGCGTCCGCGCGAGGCGTGGCGCGAGCACGTGCGCGCCGGTCGTGCGCAACCCGTTCCTGCAGGACCCCGACTGTTCGTCGAGGACCCCGGCTTCCGCGACCACATCTACCTCGACGCCGACGAGTTCGCCGGCTACCTGACGACCGGCCGTTCGACGAGGCCTTCGCCGAGCGAGCGCGCTACACGGGCGACCTGCTCCGCGAACCGCATGCTCAACGAGCTCTTCCACGAGGCGGTGCCGGTGATCCTGCACGAGGACGACCTCAACGCGATGTACTTCTCGATCGAGAACCGCTCGCCGTTCCTCGACCGCGAGCTGTTCGAGTTCTCGCTGCACGATCCCGACCCGCCACCTGGTGCGCGACGGCCACGCGAAGGCCGTGCTGCGCGACGCGATGCGCGGCATCGTGCCCGACCGCGATCCTCGACAACCGGCGCAAGGTCGGGTTCAACGCGCCGATCCTGCGCTCCTCGACGTCGACGACCCCGAGGTGCGGCGCACGCTGCTCGACGACTGCCCGCTCTTCGACCACGTCCGCGCGAGACCGGATCGAGGAGCTGCTCGACGCGCGACTGGCTGCCCAACAGCGCAGAGCAAGTTCCTGTTCAACTTCCTTACCGCGAAGTTCTTCCTCGAGGAGTTCGCGCCGTGACCGCGGCCTCAGCGCCGCGCATGCGATGACCGATCGATCCCCGCGCGCGTTCACGGTCGGCGAGCCGCCGCTCGAGCTGACGCACGCCGCCGACGTCGAGCTCGAGCCGACGAGCAGGTCACCTTCGTGTCCGCCTCGGGCACCGAGTTCGACGTCGTGCCGCAAGTCCTGGGGCTACTACGCGACTCCGTCGCTCAACGGCGGCTCCCCGACCACGGCCTGCGCCCGGCGCTGTGCGCTGGAGCGAGGGCGGCCTGTACGTGCTGCTCGTCGAGGCGCGGGCACGAGGACGAGTTCCAGGCGCTACATCGACGAGCAGCGGATGCGACTGATCGTGCCTGGCTCGACACCGACGAGGCGGCCTCTCGGAGATGGCGGACGCGCTCACGTGTGAGCGCGGGCGTGATCGCTCGCAGGCGCGGATGAGCTCCGCGCGCCTGCCCGGGCAAGGTGCTGCGCCCGCTCGCCGGCAGGCCGCCGCTGGAGTACCTGCTCGAGCGGCTGCGCACGCCGAGTCGCTCGACCGCGTGGTCGTCGCGACCTCGGCCGAGCCACGCGACGACCCGATCGCCGAGCTTCTGCGAGCGCGACGGCGTGACCGTCCACCGCGGGCCGCTCGACGACGTCGCGGCGCGCTTCGGCGAGGTGGTCGAGCGCTTCGGGCTCGACGCCTTCGTGCGCGTCACCGGCGACAGCCCGCTGCTCGACCAGCGGCTGGTCGACCGCGGCGTCGGCGCTGTTCCGGCGAGGGCGGCGCTCGACCTCGTCACCAACGTCTTCCCGCGCACCTTCCCGTCCGGGCAGTCGGTCGAGGTCGTTCGACGGCGGCGCTTCCGCGGCGCTGCCCGAGATGACCGAGCCGGACGACCGCGAGCACGTGACCGCCTACCTCTACGGCCACCCCGAGCGCTTCCGGATCCAGCAACTTCATCGCACGACCCGCGACGAGTGCCGCGCTCGACCTCTCGCTCGACACCGAGGAGGACGCCGCGGCTGCTCGAGGCGATGTCGCCCGCATGGACCGCCCGCACTGGGACTACACTACGACGACTGGTCGACTCGACGCGCTACCGGCGAGGTGCGCGCCGCGTGAGGCTGCGCGCCGGGGTCATCGGCCTCGGCGTCGGCGAGCAGCACGTCGCCGGCTACGAGCGAGCACCCGGCTGCGAGCTCGCCGCGCTCTGCGACCTCGACGCCGAGCGGCTCGAGCGAGGTCGGCGCGCGCGCACCCGGGCGCTGCGCGCTGACCGACGACGCCGCCGAGCTGCTCGACGACCCCGAGCATCGACGTCGTCTCGATCGCGCTCCTACGACTCGCACCACTTCGCGCAGGTCGAGCGCGCGCTCGAGCACGGCAAGCACGTGTTCGTCGAGAAGCCGCTGTGCCAGCGCCCGAGAGCGAGGCGCGCGAGATCGCGCGCGCTGCTGCGCCGAGCGGCCCGAGCTGCGCCTGTCGTCGAACCTGCCGCTGCGCGCGCTCGCCGCGCTTCCTGGAGCTGCGCGAGCTGGATCGGGCGCGGCGAGCTCGGCCGCGCTCTACTACGTCGAGGGCGACTACGACTACGGCCGGCTCTGGAAGCTCACCGAGGGCTGGCGCGGCGACCTCGAGCCGACTACTCGGTCATGCTCGGCGGCGCGATCCACCTGGTCGACCTGCTGCTGTGGCTGACCGGCGACGCGGTCGGCGCGGGTCAGCGCGGCCGGCAACCGGCATCGCCACCGAGGGCACGCAGTTCCGCTTCGACGACCTGGTCGTGGCGCTGCTCGAGTTCGAGAGCGGGCTGGTGGCCAAGGTCGCGGCCAACTTCGGCTGCGTCCACCCGCACTTCCACGCGTCAGGGTGTTCGGCACCGAGGGCACGTTCGTCAACGGCCTCGACGACGGCGACGCTGTGGACGCCGGCGCGACGACGAGCCGCGCGCCGACGCCGCGTCGACGCCGCCTACCCGGGCGTGCACAAGGGCGACCTGATCCGCTCGTTCGTCGACGCGATCGTGCGCCGGCGGGCCGCCGCGATCGTGACCGCGGAGGACGTGTTCGACGCGCTGGCCGTCTGCTTCGCGATCGAGCGCGCGCGCGCGCAGCGGGCGACCGACGTGAGCGTGGAGGCCTTCGGCTAACCTGCCCGCCCGCCGATGATCCCCTTCGGAAAGCCGATGCATCGGCGACGAGGAGCGGGCGGCGGTCGCCGAGGTGCTCGCGGGCGACACCCTCACCCACGGCCCGCGCGTGAAGGAGTTCGAGGCCGCGTTCGCCGAGTTCACCGGCGCGCCGCACGCGATCGCGACCGCGACCTGCATGGCCGCGCTGCACCTCGCCTACCTGGCGATCGACCTGGGCCCGGGCGACGAGGTGCTCGTGCCCGCGCAGACGCACGTGGCGATGGCGCACGCCGTCGAGGTCTGCGGCGCCAAGCCCGTGTTCGTGCGACGCCGAGCCCGCGCACCGGCAACGTCGACCTCGACCAGCTCGAGGGCCTCGATCGACCGCCGCGCACGCGCGCGATCTCGGTCGTCCACTACCTCGGCCTGCCGGTCGACATGGACCGCGTGCTCGCGATCGCGCGCGCGCACGACCTGCTTCGTGGTCGAGGACTGCGCGATCGCGCTCGGCGCCAGCGATCGACGGCGACGCACGTCGGCCTGCTCGGCGACGTCGGCTGCTTCTCGTTCTATCCCGTCAAGCACATCACCACCGGCGAGGGCGGCATGGTCATCACGACGCGCGACGACGTCGCCGAGCGGGTCGTCGAAGCAGCGCGCCTTCGGGATCGACAAGAGCGTGCTCGCCGACCGCCGCCACACGCGGCGCCTACGACGATCGAGCTGCCTCGGCCTCAACTACCGGCTCGGCGAGATCGGCGCCGCGATCGGGCGTCGAGCAGATGAAGCGGCTGCCGGGCTTCCTCGAGGCGCGCGAGCGCAACTTCGACGCGCTGTCCGAGGGCCTGGCGGAGATCGACGGAGCTGCGCGTGCTCGAGCTCCGACGCACGAGGGCGACCGGCGCGCGAGCCACTACTGCCTGGTCGCGGTGCTCGACGACGCCGCTCGACGAGCGGCGCGAGGAGCTCATCGAGGCGCTGAAGGCAGAGGGCGTCGGCACCAGCGTCTACTATCCGAAGCCGCTGCCGGACACGCGCTACTACCGCGAGACCTACGGCTACGCGAGGCGCGTTCTGCCCGGAGGCGGCGCGCATCAGCTACGGCTCGATCGCGTTCCCGGTCGGGCCCCACTCGAGGAAGGCGACGTGGAGCGATCGTCGAGACCGTCAAGGAGGTCGTCGCCGCGCAGGCGGACGGTCCGTGGATGGACGGTCGCCGGCAAGCGGATCGCGCTCGTCGGCGGCGCCGGCTTCATCGGCCACCACCTCGCGCTGCGCGCTGAACGAGCGCGGCGCCGAGGTCCACGTGATCGACGGCCTCGAGGTCAACAACCTCCTCCACTACACGGCGCTGCCGCCGGGCAGACCGAGAACCGCGACCTCTACCTGCGCGATCATCAACCAGCGGCTCGACAAGCTGCAGCGCGGCCGGGATCCCGCTGCACGTCGCAGGACGCGCGCGACTACCACGCGCTCTCGCGCATGCTCGGCGAGATCCAGCCGCAGGTGATCGTCCACCTGGCCGCGGTCGCGCACGCCGGGCAAGTCGAACAAGGACCCGATGAGCACGTTCGACCACTCGCCTGCGCACGCTCGAGAACGCGCTCGACTACGCGCGCGACGAGCGCCGAGCACTTCGTCTTCTTCTCCTCCAGCATGGTCTACGGCAACTTCCTGAGCCCGAGGTCGACCGAGGACCATCCGCTCGACCCGATCGGCATCTACGGCGCGCTGAAGCTCGCCGGCGAGAAGATCGTGATCGCCTACCAGCAGGTCTTCGACCTGACTACACGATCATCCGCCCGTCGGCCCTCTACGGCCCGCGCTGCGTCAGCCGCCGGGTCGAGCCAGGTCTTCATCGAGAGCGCGCTCGTCGGCGCCACGCTGCGCGTCGACGGCGACGGCGACGAGCGGCTCGACTTCTCCTACGTCGACGACGTCGTCGACGGCGTCATCCGGGCGATCGGGCAGCCCGGCGGCGCGCAACGAGGCCTTCAACATCACCGCCGGCGCAGGCGCGCTCGCTGCAGCGAGCTGATCGAGATCGTGCAGGAGCACTTCCCCGAGGTCGAGGTCGAGTACGTCGAGCGCGACGCGCTGCGCCCGTTCCGCGGCACGCTCAGCATCGACAAGGCCCGGCAGCTGATCGGCTACGAGCCCGCGGACGACGCTCGAGGACGGGCTCGACCGCTACGTCGCCTGGTACCGCGACCTGACCTCGGACGGCGTCCTCGCCGGCAGGACGAGCTCGGGCTGACCGTCCGCGCCGTGGCGCTCACCGAGGACCCCTGGCTGTCCGAGCGCTTCGGCCACCCGGTCTTCAGCGTCGAGTCGACGCGGACCCGGCGGCCGCCGCGCGAGGCCGCGAGCACGCGCGCGAGGCCGGCGCCGCCACCTACCAGGCGCAGGTGCCCGCCGACCGCCGCGAGGCCTCGGACGCGCTCGACGGAGGCCGGGTTGCGCGTGGTCAACGTCGGCCTCGACGCTCGCGCGCGGACCCGGGCGCGGTCGATCCGGGCCCGGGCGGGACGCTTCGAGGTCCGCGAGGCCGACCCGGAGCGCGACCGGCGCGCTGCTCGACGATCGCCGAGCGCGGCTTCCGCACGACGCGCTTCCACCTCGATCCCGGCATCCCGCGACGCGGTCGCCGACCGCGATCAAGCGCGACTGGGTCGAGAGCTACCTCACGGCGCGGCGCGGCGACGGCTGCTCGTGGCGCGTGCGCGACGGGCGAGCCGGTCGGCTTCCTCGCCGGGCTCGCGTCCGAGCGGCGGCCGCCGGCGCGCGTGATCGACCTGGTCGCGGTCGCGCCCGAGCCGCCCGCGGCGCGGGTGCCGGGCGGGCGCTCGTGGCGCGCTTCCTCGCGCGACGCCGAGGGACGCTGCGACGAGGTGCAGCGTCGGCACCCAGGCGGCGAACCCGGCGCGATCCGCTTCTACGAGCGGCTCGGCTTCGTGACCGTCGGCTCGGCCCTGGATCTGCACCTGCACGTCGGCGACCGTGGCCGGGGAGTGAGCGATCGATGCGATCGGCGACTTCGACGCTCGCGAGCGCGTCGCTCGTCGTCGCCGAGATCGGCAACAACCACGAGGGCGACGCCGACGTCGCCCGCGAGCTCGTCGAGCGCGCGGCCGACGCCGGCGCCGACGCGGTCAAGCTCCAGACCTTCGAGCCCGAGCGGTTCGTGCGCCCGCGCGAGCCGGAGCGCGCTTGCAGCAGCTCTCGCGGCTTCCAGCTGCCGCGCGGACGAGGTCACGAGCGCTCGCCGAGCTGGCGCGCGAGCTCGGGCTGGCCGTTCATCTCCACGCCGCTCGACCTCGGAGCGCTCGAGCTGCTCGAGCCGCTCGTCGACGCCTACAAGATCGCCTCCGGCGACAACGACTTCTTGCCGCTGCTCGAGCGCGTCGCCGACACCGGCCAGCCGATCATGATCTCCACGGGCCTCGCCGAGCTGCCCGAGATCGAGGCCGCCGTCGACGTCGCCGAGGGCGCGCTGGCGCGAGCGCGGGATCGAGCAGGAGCTGGCCGTCCTGCACTGCGTCAGCGCCTACCCGGTCAGCCGCCGAGGCAGTCGAACCTGGCCGCGATCGCCGCGCTGCGCGAGGCGCTCGGCTGCACCGTCGGCTACTCGGACCACACGCTCGGCATCGAGGCCTGCGTCGCGGCCGCCGCGCTCGGCGCGCGCATCATCGAGAAGCACTTCACGCTCGACCACGACTTCTCCGACTTCCGCGACCACCAGCTCTCGGCCGACCCGGGCGAGCTGCGCGAGCTGGTCGACCGCGTGGCGGACCCGCCAGCGGCGAAGGCGCTGCTCGGAGCGGGCCGGAGCAGAGCGCGTCCAGGCGCCCGAGGAGGAGCCGAACCGGGACGCGCTGCGGCGCTCGATCGTCGCCGGCGCGCGACCTGCCGGCCGGCCACGTGATCGCCGCCGGCGACCTGACCTGGCTGCGGCCCCGCGACGGCCTCGCGCCGGGCCAGGAGCACCTGCTGGTCGGCCGCGCGCTGAGGCGCGCCGTGTCAGCTGGGCGAGGCGATCGTCCCAGCCGACCTCGAGGACGGCTGACGATGTGAGTGACCGCCGCGCTGCCCGCTCTGCGGCGGCACGGACCTCGAGCTCGTCTTCAGCTACGAGCGAGCCGCCGGCGGGCGAGACGCCGTTCGGGATCCCGCCCGAGGACTACGACGCGAGTTCCGGCGCTGCCGCCGCTGCGGGCTCATGTCCGGCGACGATGGACCTCGATCCGGCGCGAGCTCTACGCGGGCGACTACGTGGACGCCACCTACGCGCGCCGCGAGATGGCCGAGAGCCTTCGAGCGGATCATGGCGCTGCCGCCCGAGCGCTCCGACAACGCCCAGCGGGTGGAGCGGATCCAGAGCGCCTCGGGGCCGGGCACCCGCGGACCGACCCTGCTCGACGTCGGCAGCGGGCTGGGCGTCTTCCCGGCGCGGATGAAGGAGCGCGGCTGGCGATGCACCGCGCTCGACCCCGACCCGCGCGCCGTCGAGCACGCTCGACCGCGTCGGCGTCGACGCCGTCGGCGGCGGACTTCATGGCCGCCGAGGGCCTCGGCAGCTTCGACCTCGTCGACGCTCAACAAGGTGCTCGAGCACGTCGCCGGACCCGGTCGCGATGCTGGCCCGCTGCGCGCGAGTTCCTGGCGCCCGGGGGGACCGTCTACGTCGAGGTGCCCGACGGCGAGGCGCGCCGCGGCCGACCCGGACGGCCCCGGCCGCGAGGAGTTCTTCATCGAGCACCTGCACGCGTTCAGCCCGCCTCGCTCGTCGCTGCTCGCCGACCGCGCCGGGTTCGTGAGCGAGCGGATCGAGCGGTCTGCGCGAGCCGAGCGGCAAGTACACGCTGTTCGCCTTCCTGCGATGAGCGCCGAGCTGGAGTCGCTGTCCGAGTCGGTCGACTCCTTCGAGGCGCGCTACATCGAGCGCGCGCGGGAGTCGCTCGAGCGAGCGGGGGGGCCGGCGATCGCCGCCGTCTCGGTGCACCGCGAGCCCGCCCCCGCCCCGGGCGGTGCGGTGCTGGCGGGCTGGTGGTGCGACCCGGCAACCGCCGCGCCGGGCGTGTACGTGCTGCCGAACCCGTGGGACGACCGCGACGCGATCGAGCTGCTCGAGCGCTACTGCTGGGAGCTCGGCGGCTGCCTGGCTGCGGATCTCGGACGCGCCCTCAACGAGCTCCATGGCGTGCGGCGTGCGGACGCCTACTGGGATTCGCTGCTGATGTCCTGGCTGCTGTACGCGGTGACGGCGGTGGTCGACAGGCGCCTGTTCGTCGTCACCGCGGCCGAGCTGCGCCCCGGCGCCCCCTGGCACGCCGGCGCGGAGCTGCCCGTCCCCGAGACCCTGCTCGAGGCGGTGGCGGGCTACGCGTCCGACGACGGCAGCGCCTCGCTGCTGACGCGGATCGCGGCGCTCGAGGGGCGCGAGTGGATCCCCGACTCGCCCGCAGCGTCCGCGGTGGCCGGGCCGCCCCGGCTCAGCCATCGCGCCTCCGCGACGAGGCCGGCGGCCCGCATGCGGGCTGTGGGCGCAGCTCTCGCCTCTCACCTGGTCCGGGTCGCGCTGCGAGCCGTGCCGGGGCGGCGGCTGGTGCTGACGGGAGGGGCGCGCTTCACCGCCTCCCAGCTCCTCTACCTGGGGATTCGGGCACCGGGCCTGGCCGTGCGACCGACCCTGCCCTACATGGCGGCGCGCTCCGCGTCCGCGCAGGCGCAGGCGGCCGTCGACCGCGGCGCGCTGGCACGGACGGTCGCTGGCGGGGACGCCCGCGCCACGGCGTTCGCGGCGCTGGTTCCGGAGCTGCTCCCCCGCAGCCTCAATGAGGGCTACGCCGAGACCGTCCGCCGCAGCCGCAAGCGATACGGCCGCGCGGCTCCGGCCCTGATCGGCAACTACGCCTTCGACGAGGCCGAGAACGAGTTCGTCGCCCGTAGCCGCGAGGCGGGCAGGCCGCTCGCTTTCATCCAGCACGGGGGCACCTACCTGCAGCTGAGGACCCACGCGATCAGCCGGCTCGAGCAGCGCCCGGATTCGCTCTTCCTCGCCTGGGGCGCAGACCGCGGCCGGCCCGGAGTCCGGACCGCGCCCGATCCGCGGCTGTCCCGGCTTCGCGACAGCCACGTCGGCGGCGCGCGGGTGGTGCTGGTCGAGTGGGTGTCCCCGCCGCAGCCCCACCTGATCGCCCTGGTCAGCAGCCCGCTCGCCAACCAGGGCTACGAGGTCGAGCGCCGGCTCGCCGACTTCGTCGGCGCCCTGCGCCTGGACAGGCGCCGGCTGGCGCTGAAGCGCTTCCCGACGGAGGTGGACGCGCCGCAGCGCCCGCCCGCGCTGGAGGCGCTCGCCACGGACGGCCCGGGCGAAACCGCCGTGGAGTGGATGCGCCGCGCCCGGGTGGCCGTCGTCTCCTACCCGGACACCCCGTTCATCGAGGCGATGGTGATCGGCGTGCCGGCGATCGGGCTCTGGGACCCGGACCTGTGGGAGATGCGCCCCGACGCCGCGCCGTACTTCGATCGGCTCGCGGAGGCCGGGGTCGTGCACTCCGACCCCGCGGCGGCTGCCGCGAAGGTGGACGAGGTCTACGAGCGAGCCGACACCTGGTGGAGCGGCGCCGAGATCCAGCGGGCGCGGCTGGAGTTCCTGGAGCGCTTCGCGCGCGGGCCGGGCTGGCGCCCGCACTGGGTCCGGATACTGCGCGAGCTGCGGCGGGCCCCGTGACCGCGGGCTACGGTGGCGAGGTGCGTGACGTTCGGCTCGAGCAGCTCGCGCAGCGAGACTGGGCCCTGGCGGCCGATGAGACCTGGGGTGATCCCTCAGCCCTGCTGTCGCACCTGCGCGACAACACCAACCACTTCGCGGCCTTCGAGCTGATCGACTGGCGGGGCCTCTGCGGAGAGCGGGCCAGCGTGATCGACATGGGCTGCGGGGCCGGATGGCTGACCGCGAGGCTGACCCGTGAGCCCTGGGTGGCGCGGGTAATCGCCTGGGACAGCTCACCGCGCCTGCTCGGCGAGATGCTCCCGGCCACCGTCGAGCTGATGGACGGAGACCTGGACAAGGTCGAGCCGGTCTGCGGGGAGTTTGTGCCGCTCCAGCTCGAGGACGGCTCGCTGGACCTCGCCGTGATGAGCTCGGCCTTCCACCACTGCGAGACGCCGGTCGAGCTGCTCGACGAGCTGCGCCGCGTGCTCAGGCCCGGCGCATCGCTGGTGCTGCTGAACGAGACGCCCTGGCCCCGCCTCGCGATGCTGAGCTTCAGCCTGCGGACCGCCGGCGCCGCGCTCGCGAACCTGGCCGGCCGACGCGCGCGTTTCGAGCGCCAGGGCCACCTCGGCGCCGACCACATCCTCTACGACGACCAGCTCGGCGACCGGGCGATGACCCTGTCCCAGTGGCGGGGCTTGGCCGCGCGCGCCGGATGGTCGCTGGAGCGCATCGACACGGGCCTTCCCCCCTACCGCCCCCACTTCCGCGCCCCCGGCCGCCTCGGGTCCAAGCTGACCAACTTCGTTCTCCGCCCCCGATGACCCCGCCCGAGTCGCCCATCTCTCCCGACCTCGACGCCTTCGTCGCGGAATCGCTCGACCGGAGGCCGATCTTCGAGTTCGTCTCGGAGGCCTCTCGGAGCCTGGCCGCCGGCGCCCGGGTGCTCGACGCGGGCTCGGGCGAGGCGCCCTATCGGGCGCTCTTCGACCACTGCGAATACGTGACCGGGGACTGGGAGCAGTCGATCCACGAGGGGGGCCGCGCCGCCGACGTGGTCGCGCCCCTGGACGAGCTGCCGCTGGAGGACGAGAGCTTCGACGCGGTGCTGTGCACGCAGGTGCTGGAGCACCTTGCCGACCCGGTCCGCGTGCTGGGCGAGCTGCGGCGGGTGCTGGTCTCCGGAGGAGCGATCTGGATCACGGCGCCGCTGGTCTGGGAGCTGCACGAGGAGCCCCACGACTACTACCGCTACACCTCGCACGGGCTCCGCGAGCTGCTCGAGCGGGCCGGCTTCGCGGAGATCGAGGTGCGTCCCCTGACCGGCTACTTCACGACCATCGCCCAGCTGCTGCGAAACGGCGGCTCCGCCACCAGGCTCGGCGACGGGGCCGACGGGGTCGGGCAACCGGATCGTGACCCGCCTGCTGCGAACGATCGCGCCGCTGCTCGCGCGGCTCGACCGCATGGACCGCCGCCGGGTCCTGCCGCTCACCTACGGCGCCACGGCGCGCCGGCGGGCCCCGGACGCGAAGCGGATAGCCGCCTCATGACGGGAGGGCACGCCTAGAGGCGGTTGCTACGGTCGCGCCGTGCGCATCTCCTACTTCACGGACACGGAGGAGATCGGCGGGGCGGAGCGGTACCTGGCCGACCTGGCGGCCGCGGCGGGCGAGGCCGGGCACGAGGTGACGATGATGGCGCCGCAGCCCGACGTGCTCGAGTTCGTCGGCGCCACCGCCCCGGAGGCGACGCTGGTCGAGGCCGGCACCCGGGAGCACCACCGCAGCCACTCCACCCTGCGCCGCTCCGCGGCCATGGCCCGGGCCATGCCGGGACTGCGTCGGGAGCTGGCGCTGGGCCGCGCCCGACATCCTGCACGTCAACAACGGCGGCTACCCGGGCTCGGACCTGTGCCGGCTGGCGCCGCTGGCCGCGCGCAGCGGCGGGGTCGGACAGGTCGCGATGACCGTCCACTCGATGCCGTGGGAGCGCTGGCGGGACTCGCACGCCGCCATCCAGTCGGCGGCCGACCTGCTGGTGAGGAGGACGCGTGGACGTGCTCGTCTGCCCGGCGATGATGGTCGCCGACTCGCTGGTGGCCCTGCGCTCGTTCCCCGCCGGCCAGATCCGCCACATCCGCTACGGCGCCAGGGAGCCGGGGGGCCGCGGCGAGCCGGCCGAGCGGCTGCGCCAGCGCCTCGCGCCCGGCGGCGAGCTGCTGGTGGGGATGGTCTCGGCGCGGCCGCGGCCCGAGAAGGGCTACGACGTCTTCGTCGAGGCGATCGCGGACGCCGGCCCCGGCGTCCGCGGAGCGCTGGTGGGCCCGGACCCCGACGGGTGGATCTCCGAGCTGATCTCCGGCGCGCGCCGGCGACCGGATCGCGTTCGAGGGGCCGCTGCCCGCCGTCGACGCCTACTACCACGCGTTCGACGTGATCGTGGTCCCGTCCACCGCCGAGGAGTGCATGCCGTTCGTGATCCTCGAGGCGATGGCGGCGTCCACGCCCGCCTTCGCCTCGCGCCTGGCGGGCACCCCCGAGGCGATCGAGGACGGCGTCACCGGGCGGCTGTTCGAGCCCGGCTCGGTCGAGGAGCTGGGCGCGGCTGATCGCCGAGGCGGCCGGCGGCGGCGGGCGGGCGGAGCTGGCCGAGGCCGGCGCGCGGGCCCGAGACCGCTGGGAGTCCCTGTTCTCGCCCGCGGCCGTGGCCTCGGAGACGCTGGCCCTCTACGAGGAACTGCTCGGCGGCGCCCCGGCGGCCTCTGCGCCACCCGGGGAGCGGAAGCTCGCGATCAGGTAGCTGCTGCCCCAGCGATGGTTGATGCGGTCGGCCACCGGCAGCCGCCGGTAGCCGTGCTCGACCAGCACGAAGGGCTTCGCCGAGGCCCGCCCGAGCTTGATGATCGCGGGGTCGAAGCCGCCGATGTACTCGGTGCGCCTCGAGCTCGAGGCCGTGCTCGGCGGCGAGCCGCTCGTACAGCCCCGGGTCCATCGCGCGCCGGTTGTGGAGCGCCAGGTAGCCGGGGTCCGACCACTGCTGCAGCACGCGGTTCAGCCCGCGGAAGTTCGGGACGCCGACGAGCAGCCGCCCGCCGGGGCGAGGAAGTCGAGGTGGCGCGCGAACACGCCCTCGAGGTCCTCGAAGTGCTCGATGAACCCCATCGAGAGCACGAGGTCGTTGCGGCTGGGCTCGCAGTCGAAGAAGTCGGCGTGGCGGATGTTCCCCGCGAGCCCGCAGGCCTCCAGGTTGCGGCGCGACAGCTCGGCCCCCTGCTCGCTGTACTCGATGCCCTCCAGGCGGGCGCCGAACCGCTCGCCGTAGAAGACCAGCCACTTGGCCGGCGCGCAGCCGATCTCGATCACCGACCCGCCGGGCTCGACGGGCGCGATCCGCTCCAGCGCAGCGACCATGCAGCGGTCGAAGGAGAAGCCCATGTCGGGCCGGACGGGAGGCTCGAGGTCCGACCAGTAGTACTCCTGCTCCCAGAAGGCCTTGTCGGCGAGGCTGTCCGTCCCGGGGGAGGCCGCGTCCGGCATCGATGCCTAGGCTAGACGCTCCGATGGGGGCGAACGAGCAGAGCAAGCGGGAGCCGGCGGAGGGCGGCTATCACGAGCGCCGCCTGGCCCGCGGCACCCTGGCGCAGCAGGGAGCGCAGGCGACGGCGATGCTGACGATGCTGGTCGTCGTCACCGCGCTCGCGAGGACGCTGTCGCTGGCCGAGTTCGGCGTCTACGGGCTGGCGCTCTCGTTCTCGACCTACCTGCTGTTCGCCCAGGGCAGCGTCGAGGCGACCGCGATCAAGCGCCTCGCCGAGGCCGACGACGACCCGCTCGAGCGCGACCGCGCCTTCACCACCGCCTTCGTCGTCTACGTCGGCTACGGCCTCGTCGCCGCCCTGCTCATCTGCGGTGCGGGCATCGGGCTGATCGGCTTGTTCGACATCCCGGCCGACCTCCGCGACGAGACGCGCCTCGGGGTGATCGCGGTCGGGATCGCGACCGTGATCGGCTGGCCGCTGAAGACCTTCCAGGACGTCCTGCGCGGGACCCAGCGCTTCGCGCTGGCGGCGGCAGCCGAGGCGGCCGCCTACGTGACGCTGATGACGGTGATGCTGTTGCTGCTGTTCCTGGTCGAGCCGCCGATCTGGGTGCTGGTCGGCCTGGCGGGCTCCCTGGCGCTGCTGATGGGCCTCGCCTCGGCGGTGATCATGCTGGCGCTGCGGCTGCCCTACCGGCTGCGCCCGGCGACGCTCGACCGCGCCTACACGCGGGACTTCATCCGCTTCTCGCTCTACCTGCTGGCCTCCGGCGCCACCGACCTGATCGTCTACTCGCTGGACCGCGCCGTGCTCGCCCTCTACCGCCCCGCGGCCACCCTTGGGTTGTACGAGGCGGCGGTGCGCCCGCAGACGGTGGTGCGCTCGCTGCAGGGGTCCCTGGTGGCGACCGTGCTCCCTGCCTCGGCCCGGTTCATGGCCGAGGGCGATGAGATGCGGGTACGGGAGCTGCTGATCAGAGGCACCCGGTACGTGCTCGGCGTCACCGCCCCGCTCGTAGTCACCTTCGTGGTGCTGGCGGAGCCGATCCTGGTCGTCTGGGTCGGCGAGCGCTTCAGCGAGGCCGCAACGGCGCTGGCGGTGTTCGTCTCCTACTGGCTGCTCGGCGGCGCGACCGGGATCGCCGCAGCGATGCTGACCGCCGCCGGGCGGGTCAGGGCGCTCGCCTTCTACTCCTGGGGAGTGGCCCTGCTGAACCTGACGCTGTCGCTGATCCTGACTCCCAAGCTCGGTCTCGACGGCGTCGTGCTTTCGACCACGATCGCCTACTTCGCGTTGGCGCCGGTGGTCTTCTGGCTCGTGTTCACGACCCTGCCGGTCACGCCCCGGGAGTTCGCGGCCCGCGCCTGCGCGCCCGCCTACAGCGTCGCCGCCGCGCTGGCCCTGGTGCTGTTGGCGCTGCGCTCGCTGGTCGACCTCGAGTCGCTCCCGGCGCTGCTCGCGGTCGGCGGCGGCGGCATCCTCCTCAGCTGGGCGGCGTTCTACGCGCTCTGGATGGACGCGGACGAGCGCCGTTTCCTGCGCGGCCTCGCGCGGCCCTCGCCGACGCCGATCCCGAGCGCCGAGGTCTAGCGCAGGCGCCCACAGGCCCTCGCCCTCACTCAGCGCGCGAGGACCAGGAGCGACCAACCGCCGAGCAGTCGCTGGGTGAGATCGGGGGCGACCCGAAACATCGCCTTGCGCACAGCCTGAATGATCCGGGCGCGCGCATTCTCGGGCGGGTGAACGAACGCCGAAGGTGTGTAGGTCCACTCGATGATCTCGTAGCCCGTCTCCCCGAGGGTGGCGAGCGCCGTCTCCTTCTGGAAGTAGTGCAGGTGACCGAACGGTTCCCGGCTGCTCGTCATCAGCAGGTTCCTGGCGATCGCCTGGACGGTCATGTCGAGCGGGATGTGCAGGACCACGTGATCGGCGCGCACCCTCATCGCGCGCAGGAAGGCGAATGGATCCTCGAGGTGCTCGATCACGTCGAGGATCAGGAGCACGTCGAAAGCGGTCTCGCCCGGCTCGGCCGCGAGATCGCCCAGCACGAACCGCAGGCGGTCGGTCGCCCGGGTGGAGGCGAGCTCGTGAGCCTGCGGTGAGATCTCATACCCGACGAACGACGTCGCCGAGTCGAGCCGGCCGAGCAGCTGCCGCAATACCTCTCCAGCGCCGCACCCGACCTCGCACACGGTTTGCGGCGCGATGCTGTGCCGATCGAGCATGGCCTGGACCTGTTCGGCCTTCCAGGCCGAGTCCTCGACGTGCCAGTCGGGGTTGGACTCCAGGTAGGACCCGGTCGTGTAGCGATCCACCGGAGTCGCGCCTCCAGCCGGGTCCGTCACCGTACGGCGCCGCGGTCGGGCATCAGCCTCTCCTGAACCCCGCCCCTTCCCCGCAGCAGGCGGCCGGCCACGCGTCCCCAGCGCTGGGGATTCGTGACTGCGACGCCCACAGCTCGGGGAGCCGCCCTCAGGACCCTTCCGAGAGGCAGGCGGCCGCTCGAGGCTCGCTGCTGCTCGATCTCGACGACCTCCTCGATCAGCCGCAGCAGTCGCAGCTCGCGGCGGGCCACCCGACGCTCCCTCCCGCTCAGGCGTCCGCGCTCGAGGGCGCGACGGTAGACGGTCTGCATGTTGCGGGCCATGCTCGCCGTATCCGCCGATACGGAGCCCTCGTCCAGGCGGTAGACAACGAGCGGCTTGGGGTTGAACACGGCGCGGTAGCCGAGCTCCAGCAGCCTGATCCAGAGGTCGCGGTCCTCGGTGCCGAAGCACTCGGTGGAAAATCCGCCCGCCGCCTCGAAGGCGGCGCGAGGTACGACGGCACTGACGAAGATCGGATTGGCGACGAGCAGCTGGGCCAAGGTGAGCGGCTCCGGATACGGGACGCGGTCCCCATAGGTGCCCTCGATCGGGCCATCCGGTCCCTCGAGGAGAGCGTCGCAGGAAACGATGCCCACATCGTTCCTAACCGAGGCCGCGCGGTCGTACACGGACAGCTGCTCGGCCAGGTAGCCGGGCAGCCATCGATCGTCCGCGTCGAGGAACGCGAGCAGCTCACCGTGCGCCGCGTCGACCGCCAGATTGCGGGCGGCGGATGGGCCGAGGTTCCGCTCGTTTCGAACCACGCGGACCCGCTCACCGAATCCGCGGGCGACGGCCTCGGTTGCGTCGGTTGAGGCGTCGTCACCCACCACGACCTCCCAGTCGTCGCTCGTCTGCTCGACCACCGAGCGCAGCGCCTCGTCGAGGACCCCGGCGGAGTTGTACGCCGGGATGATGACGCTGACGCGAGGAGATTCGGAATTCATGATCTCGGCGCTGCGCCTGGCGCAGCGGCGATGATGCTAGCCCCCGTGATTCCAACCGATGAAGACAGTGGGCCCCCCAGGGAGATCTGGCTGTTCGACGACGCGCCGATCCAGGGCGGGGCCGAGCTGTTCGCGCTGCGCCTCGCCCGCTTCGCCGCCCAGCGGGGCGCGCCGATGCGGATCGTCTGCCCCGAGGGGACCGAGCTTGCGGCAGCTGCGGCCGGCGCGGGCGCCGAGCACGTCGCGGCGAGGTTCCCGCCGGTCAGCCCGACCGGGGCGCCCCACTGGCCAAGCGGCGTGCTCGGCATTCGCTCCCTGCTCCGGCGGTCGCCCAACGGGGCGATCGCCGTGGCCAACACCTCGCGCTCCCAGGCCTACGTCGCGGCCGCCGCCGCTCTCCTGCGCGATCGCCCGCCTGTCGTGCACGTGCTTCACGAGCAGGCCACGCTGAGACGGGTCAGCGGCCGCTTCGCGTTCCGGCGTCTGGGCGGTCTGGTGGCGATCGGCGACAACGTGGCGGCGGCGGCCCGCGCCGCGCTGCCGCAAAGGACGGTGACGAAGGCGAACAACTTCCTCGACCCGGGCTGGTTCCGTGACGGCCTGCGCGAGCCGCCGCCCGGTGGGGAGCCCGTGGTGGGAGTGCTCGCCCGGCTGATCCCCGAGAAGGGTGTGCTGGAGTTGGTCGAGGAGCTCGCCAGGTGCACCGCGTGGTCCCGGGCCGTGATCGGCGGGGACGCCCAGGATCCGGCCTACGCGAGGCGGGTCGGGGAGCGAATCGGGGCGCTCGGCCTGGACGGCCGGGTAACGCTCGCCGGCAGGGTGGCGCTGGAGGACGTGCCAGGCTTTCTCGCCTCGATCGACGTGCTGGCGGTGCCGTCCACGGGCGCCGAGGCACAGCCGACGGTGATCCTCGAGGCGCTCGCAGCAGGACGGCCGTCCCTGGTTCGCCCGGAGGTGTGGTCGGCCGACTTCGAGGGCCTGCCCGTGGGCCGGTTCGCCTCGGCGGAAGAGCTCGAAAGCCGCCTGGCGTCGCCGCCGGCAGCACCCGCGCCGGTGTCGCAGCTGCGCGCGTGTTTCGGGCCCGAGCAGGCGATTGAGGCGATCGTGGCGGCGGCGGAGGACGATCGCGCGTGAGCGAGCTGCGGCGGGTCGGGCTCAACCTGCTTTACCTGGTGCCTGGCGAGACGGGCGGCACCGAGGTCTACGCGCGCGAGCTGATCCCCAGGCTCGCGGCGGACTCCGGATTCGAGCTGGTCGCCTTCGTCAACCGCGAGGGCCGCGAGCTCGATCTCGGTGACGTCGAGTTGGTCCCGGTCGACGTCAGCGGCACGGGCCGCGCGCGCCGCGTGCTCGCCGAGCAGCGGCGGCTGCCGCGCCTGACGCGCAGGCACGGGATCCAGCTGCTGCACAGCCCGGGCAGCTCCGCCCCGCTTCGGCCCGGAGCGGCGAGCGTGGTCACGATCCACGACCTGATCTACGCGCGCTGGCCGGCCACGCACACGCTGGCTATGAGGCTGGGGCAGCGGATCGTGGTGCCGATTGCGGCCCGCGGCGCCGACCGGGTGATCACGCTTTCGCAGGCCTCCGCCACGGACATCAGGGAGCTGCTCAAAGTGCCCGCCGAGCGCATCGACGTGATCCCCCTCGCGGGCAGGGAGCCGGGGCCCGCGACCCCGGAGCCGGAGCTGCGCGCTCGCCTGCAGCTGGGCGACGGGCCGGTGGTCCTCTGCGTCTCGCCGCAGCGGGCCCACAAGAACCTCGCCAGGCTGTTCGGTGCGCTCGCGCGCCTCGACGGACGCCGGGCGCCGCTGCTGGTGCTGCCCGGATACCCGACCTCCTTCGAGGACGATCTCGACCGCCGCGCGGCGGAGCTCGGCATCGCCGACCGGGTGCGCACGCCGGGCTGGGTCTCCGACGAGGACCTCGAGGGCCTCTACCGCCTCGCCACCTGCTTCGTCTTCCCCTCGCTCGCGGAGGGCTTCGGGATCCCGGTGCTGGAGGCGATGCAGCGCAGTGTGCCGGTCGCGTGCTCGGGCACCTCCTCGCTGCCCGAGGTCGCGGGGGACGCCGCGCTCCTGTTCGATCCCCTCGACGAGGGGGCTATCGCGAACGCCATCGCCGAGCTCATGGGCGACGGCGGATTGCGCGAGCGGCTGGCGAGGCGGGGAGGCGCCGGGCCGGCCAGTTCAGCTGGGAGCGGACCGCGGCGGGGACCGCCGACAGCTACCGCAGGGCGTTCGCCGAGCGAGGCGGGTGATCTAGATTCACGGCGATGAGGCCTGACTCCGAGCGAGCCAGCTCCCTGTGCTCGGGAACCCTGGTCGAGGTCGAATCCAGGATCGAATCCCTGCTCCGGGGGTTCCGGGGGCCCGATTGCGGGACCCTGCTCGACGTCGGCTGCTGGGACGGCGCCAGCACGGCCGAGCGTGCCCGGGCGCTGGAGGCGTCGCGGGTGCTCGGGGTCGAGATCTACGAGGGCCCGGCGGCGGAGGCGTCGGGGCGCGGGATCGAGGTGGCGCGCGCCGATCTCGAAACCGAGCCCTTCCCCTGGCCGGACGGCAGCGTCGACGTCGTCGTCTGCAACCAGGTGCTGGAGCACCTGAAGAACATCTGGCTGCCGATGGCGGAGATGCACCGCGTGCTTCGCCCGGGCGGCTACGCCGTGCTCTCGGTGCCCAACCTGGCGAGCCTGCACAACCGCGTCCTGCTGGCCCTCGGCCGCCAGCCGACCTCGATCCGCGTCTTCGGCCCTCACATCCGCGGCTACGCGCACCGCGAGTTCTGCGAGCTCGTCGAGGCCCGGGGCGCGTACGCGATCGAGCGCAGGACGGGCGCCGGCTTCTATCCGCTGCCGGCGCGCTGGAGCGCTCCCCTGGCCCGGCTGTGGCCGGGGGCCTGCCACACCACGATCGTGCTCGCCCGCAAGACCGGGGCCCAGGGCCCATGGCGGGACTACCTGAGCGGCGAGGCCGGGCTCGAGCTGCAGACCTCCTACGAGCGCGCGTCGGCGTAGCTCTCGGCCACGGTCCGCAGCGAGCTCCCGATCGAGAGCCGCTCCGCGTTGGCGGCGAACCAGTCGGCGGTCGACTCCCGCATCGCGGCGCCCGCGGAGTGGACAGAGACGATCGCCTCCGCCAGGTCCTCGGGCGAGGCCGAGGGCGCGACGAGCCCGTTCTCGCCCGGCGCGATCAGCTCGGTGGCCGCGTTGTCGGCCCCCGCCACCACCACGCTCGGGACCCCGCGCGCGGAGGCCTCCACCACGACCAGGCCATAGCCCTCGCGGCTCGAGGGCAGCAGCATGCAGAGCGCTCCGGCCAGCGCCGCGTCGACGCGATCGCCGTCGACGAAGCCCGGCGCGTCAACGGCATCCCCCAGGTCCAGCTCGCGGACCAGCCGCAGCACCTCGTCCCTGTCGGGGCCGTCGCCGTAGATCTCCGCGCGCAGCCCGGGGATGCTTTGCCTCGCCAGCGCGATCGCGGGGATGATCGCCGAGGCGCGCTTCTCGGGGATCTGGCGCCCCGCGAACACCACCACGGGCTCGGCGGGCTCGGGGTCGGGGCGCTCGGTGCCGCCCGCGTACTCGCCCTCGAGCACCGTCGGCTCGCCGCGGAGGCCCTCGTCCCGCAGCCTGGCCGCGTGCAGGCGCGAGAAACAGAACGCCCGCTGGCGAACGCGCACGCCCGCCCGCTGCACCGCGTAGCCGACCGCGCCGGCGGCCCGCCCCAGATAGTCGCGCCAGTACTCGCGCGTCCACACCTCGTGCCAGTCGACAACCAGCCCGAAGCGCCGCAGCGGCCGCGCCGCCGCCGCCGCCAGCAGCGAGAAGTACGGGAAGGAGGCGGTGTGCACCACGTCGTAGCGCCCTCCTCGCGCCAGCAGATGGGCGAGGACCCCGGCACCGAACACCAGTGGCGGGGCGATGCGCCTGCGGCCGCCCACGTAGAGGCGCATGCGCGGCGCGACCGCGCGGACCTCGATCCCGGGCAGGCCCGGGTCCTCGCCCTGATCCCACTGGCGCATGGTCAGGTAGGTGACCTCGTGCCCCTCGGCCGCCAGCCGCTTCGCGAGCTCGCCGTACCAGCGCTCGGCGCCGCCGACGGTGTGCGGGAAGAGGCAGTCGTAGACGAGGCAGATCTTCATCAGCGGGCCGACGCTAGATTCTGCCGATGGCGCCAAGCTCCGCCAATTCCGGAGGGGGCGGGATCGCGCGGCTGCAGGCGTGGGCCCTGCGGCGCGCCCCCCGCCTGACCGCGGCGCTCAGCTACTGGGTGCTGATGGGCCGGCAGGCCCGGGCGCTGAAGCGGGCGGGGGCCGACGAGCGCTCGCCGGGGGAGCTGCTGCAGGGAGCCGCCGACGGCACGGTCGCCGGCATCGACGGCGTGTTGCCGATCGATCCACGCCACCAGCTCGGCTCGATCGTCCCGGTGCAGATGCGCGAGGAGCTGCTGGCGATGCTGGATCGGGTTCGCGCGCTGGAGCCGGCGCGCCTGTGCGAGATCGGCGCCTCGGGAGGGGGCACTCTCTACATGCTCACCCGGGTCGCTGCGGCCGAGGCGCTGATCGTCTCCCTGGACATCGAGATCCCGCCTCACACGGCCAGAGCCCGGTCGCGGATGGGGCGCCGCGGGCAGCGGCTGCTCAGCATCGAGGCCGACTCGCACGACCCCGCCACCCGGGACCAGGTCACGGCCGCCCTGGGGGGCCACCCACTCGACTTCCTCTTCATCGACGGCGACCACTCCTACCGGGGGGTGAAGGCGGACTTCGACCTCTACTCCCCGCTCGTGCGGCCGGGTGGCCTGATCGCCCTGCACGACATCAATCCGGACCGTCGCGCCGAGGGGTCGAGCTCGGGCGCGATCTCGGGCGAGGTGCCGAGGTTCTGGGCGGATCTGAAGCGGGAGCACAGGACCGAGGAAGTGATCGCGAACCCGGGCCAGGAGGGCTACGGGATCGGCTTCCTCTTCCCCTAGTCCTTGGTGGTGACCCGGACCTCTTCGGCCTTCAGGTGCGTGTAGGTCTCGCCGACTCCGTTCTCCCGATACCACTCGACGGCGCTGGAGACACCGTCGTCGAGCTCGGTCTTGGCCTTCCAGCCGAAGTCCTGGCCGGTCCGCGCGGGGTCGAGCAGGATCGAGGGCGCGTCGTCGGGCGGGCGAGGGCGAACCTCGACGTCCTCCTCCAGCTCGATCCCCATCGCCGAGACGACTGAGTCGAACAGCTCCTTGATCGAATGGTCCGAGCCCGAGGAGACGTGGTAGTGGCCCTGGCCGCTGCCCGCCAGCGCCGCCAATGCCACGTCGAGCAGGTCGTCGACGTAGACGAAGTCGCGCCGGGTATCGACCACGAAGCAGGGCTTCTCCTGGCTGAGGCGGTTGAAGAAGGTCGGCAGCGGGCCGGACAGGTTTCGGGGCCCGTAGACGTTGGCCAGCCGCAGCGACACGAACGGGATCCCGGACATCTCGATGTACTGCTCCCCGGCCGTCTTCGAGATCGCGTAGCTCGAGTCGGGGCGAATCGGGTGCTCGAGGGTGATCGGCTGCTCGATCGGCTTGGTCCCGTAGCAGAGCGCGGTCTGGAAGTAGACGAGACGCCCGACCCCGGCGTCGCGGGCCGCCTCCGTCACGTTCACGGTTCCGAGCGCGTTGGTTCGGGTGTCCTCGACCCACGCGTCGGGGTCCTTGTAGGCCGCCGCCGTGTGAGCGACGACATCGGGCTGGATGAAGTCGAAGGCCTTTCGGACCGACTCGGGATCGGCGATCGAGTCCTCGATCACCGTCAGGTTCTCGTGCTCGCTCAGGTTCTCGCGACGGCCCGTCTCGTAGTTGTCGACTACGAGTACCTCGTGGCCGTCAGCCAGCAGCCGATCGGCCAGGTGGGAGCCGATGAAGCCGCCCCCGCCCGTGATCAAGACCTTCATCTGAGGTGGTCCGTCCTTTCGTCGTCAGCAGTCGGTGGAAATCGCGCTCGCGGTCGTGGAAGGCGCGCTGCCACAGCTCCAGGGACAGCATGCCCCACATCTTGCGGCCGAAGCGTTGCTCGCTGTCCATGCCCTCCAGGACCTTCTGGTTGTCGAACAGCTCGCGTCCCCTGGCTGCGTCAGAGGAGAGTACGTCGATCACGAAGTCTCGTGCGCCGGCGCCCATCCACTCCGTCAGCGGCACCGGGAAACCCATCTTGTCGGTCCGGTCCAGGATCTGGTTCGGCACGACCTTGCGGTTCGCGCGCGTGAACACGTGCTTCATGTGCCCGTCCTTGAACTTGACGTCGGCGGGGATGGTCGCCGCAAGCTCGATCAGCCTGTGGTCCAGCAGCGGCACGCGCGACTCCAGGCCATGGGCCATCGAGACCCTGTCCTCCACCTGCAGCAGGGCCGGCAGCAGGGTCTTGAAGTCGAAGTGGGTCATCTTGTCGAAGTAGGCCTCGTGCCCGACGTTGTCGCCGTTGAAGATCTCGCGGAAGGTCTCGAACGGCGAGTAGTCGCCCAGCGCCCGCATGTCGACCTCCCTCTCGACGTCGTGCGCGCGGTTGATCAGCCGGAAGTAGCGGGCGTCGAGGTCCTCGAACAGGCCCTCGCGCCAGAAGTCCTGCATCAGCGGCTTGTAGTTCCGCAGCGCCACCAGGTTGGGGATGATCGACTCGTAGGTGACGACGAAGTTGCCGTCCCGCAGGGTGCCCTCGATCGCGCCCTTGATGCACTGCTCGAAGTATGCGATCAGGTAGCGGGTGTACCCGCCGAAGACCTCGTCGCCGCCCTGCCCGCCGAGGATCACCTTGACGCGCTCTCCCGCGGCGCGGCTGACCATGTACTGGGGGAACGAGCCGGGGCCGGCCGCCGGGTAGTCCATGTGGTACGCGACGTTCTCGATCTGCTCGAGGAAGTCGGTGACGCCGATGTCGACCTCGGTCAGCTCCAGGCCGCGCTGCGTGGCGAGCAGCCTGGCGTACGCGCTCTCGTCGTAGCGGGGGTCCTCGGAGAACTTGCCGACGAAGCCGGTCAGCCCTCCCTGGTCGCGCGCCGCCAGCGAGGCGACCGCGCTGGAGTCGACCCCGCCCGAGACGTAGGCCGCCACCGGCACGTCCGAGCGCAGGTGCAGGTCCACCGATTCCGCCAGCAGCGCCTCCACCTCGGCCTCGAAGTGCGCCTCGGAATGATCGAAGTCGACGTCGTAGTAGACCTCCCAGTAGCGCTGGGGGGTCGCGCTGCCCCGCCCGATCCGCAGGAAGTGGCCTGGCTGCAGCTCCCGGACCCCCTTGAACAGGGTCTTGCCCGCGAGGCAGAACTGGAAGGCGAGGTAGTCCTTGAGGCCGTCGGGATCCGTCTCGATCGACGGCAGCAGCGGCATCAGCGCCTTCGCCTCGGACGCGAAGTAGAAGACGTCGTCGACGACCGCGTAGTGGAAGGGCTTGATCCCGAAGCGGTCCCGCGCGCAGATCAGCTCCTGGCGGGGCTCGTCCCAGATCGCGTAGGCGAACATGCCGCGCAGCCGCTCGAGCGAGCCGGTGTCCCAGCGGTCGTGAGCGCGCAGGACGACCTCGGTGTCGCACGAGGTGCGGAACGCGCCGCCGATCTCGGTGCGCAGCTCCGGGTAGTTGTAGACCTCGCCGTTGTAGGTGATCCAGCGCCCGGCCTCGTCGGACATCGGCTGGTGCCCGGCCGGGGTCGGGTCGATGATGCTGAGGCGCCGGTGCGCGAGGCCGACGTGGCCGCGCTCGTGGGTCCAGAGGCCCTCGTCGTCGGGGCCTCGGTGGCCGATCAGCCCGTTCATCACTTCGAGCTTGCGCTCGAGGTCGGGGATCGGCTCACCGCTGAGGCTGATGGCGCCGCAGATTCCGCACATAAGCCCAGAGAGGGTAGCCCCGGCCGGGCCGCCCCGAGACAGCCTCGGTTCAGCGCCGAAAGCGGAGTCCGTACAGCGCCCGCTCGAGTCGCGCGGGCAGCGGGCGCCAGGCCCACCAGGTCCTATAGGCGAGCCGTCCCGCGGGCGAGAGGTCGGTGTGGGCCGCGAGCTCGGGGGCCCGGCCGTAGAGCACGGCGTGTCGCTGGCGCAGCTCGCGGTAGTGCCGCCGGTAGTTGCTGCGGTGGGACTCCAGCGCCGAGGTGTCGTGGTGCTTGCGGTACTCCAGCACCACCGGATCGATCCCGACCGCCCCCCAGTCGTGTTCGAGGAAGGCGAGCATCAGGTCCCAGTCCTCGAACCCCGCCTGCTGCTGGTCGAAGCCGCCGACCTGCTCGAAGGCCTCCCGGCGGATCAGCCCGATCCACCCGACCACCGAGCGGTAGAGGAGGCGGAAGGGATCGAAGGGCGGGAACTCGACAACGCCCGACCAGGCCCCGAAGTAGCGCATGCGCCCGTACGCATAGGCCGCGCCGGGCTCGCGTGCCAGCGCCTCGCGCAGGCTGCCGATCGCGTCCGGCGGCAGGCGGTCATCGGCGTCGAGGAAGAGCAGGAGCGGCTCCGTTGTCGCGCGGGCGCCGGCGTTGCGCGCGGCGGCCTGGCCGGCGTTGGCCTGCCGGATCACCTCCACGCCCTCTGGCAGCGTCGCCAGCGCCACCTCGGCCTCGGGATCCGTGGAGCCGTCATCGACCACGACGACGTGGGGCCGGCCGACGTCCTGCGCGAGCGCGCTCGCCACCGCGTCGGCGATGTAGCGGCCGTGGTTGTAGTGCGGGATCACGACCGCGACGTCCAGCACGGCCTCGGCCTCCTCGGGCCGGGCCACCGTCGCGACGGCTCCGTCCGGTTTCGGGGCGGCCTCCGCCGCGACGGCTCCGTCCTGGGCGGCGGGGCTCGGGGCGACGGCGGCCGCGGCGCCGGTGGGCGACACCTGGACCTGCGCGGGCTCCCGGCTCGTGAACAGGCCCCGTCGCAGGCGGTGTCGTACCTGGCGTGAGAGGACCTTGTAGTCGCGCAGCTCCGCGCGACCCGGCAGCACCCCCCGGATCCCCTCGCCGCTCGCCCCCGAGACCCGCCGCAGCGCGATCCCCGCCATCACGGCGCTGGCGATATAGGCGACGTCCGAGCCCAGCGCCGCGCCCTCGGCCGCGAGCCAGGGGATCAGCACGAAGTAGAGGGCGATCGCGACCGGCGTCGTGATGAAGGCGATCCACATCGCGTACTCGGGCCGCTCCCGGCCCGCGAGCGCCGAATAGAGCGTGGTCGCGAGCCCCAGCGCTGCCGCGCCCGGGATCAGGATCAGGCCGGGCACCACGGCGGGGCCGAACTCCTCCCCGAACACGGGCTCGGTCAGCAGCGGCAGCGTCAGCGCCAGCAACAGTGAGGACGCGATCACGATCAGCACCGTGTGCCGGATGGCCTGGTCCTGGACCTCGCGGCGGCGGGGCTCGTCCGCCTCTCCGTCCGACAGCGAGGCGAGGCGGGGGAAGAGCACGTTGCCGAGCGCCGTCGGCAGCACCACCAGCGCGGTGGTGGCGGCGATCGCGACCGCGTAGTAGCCCGCCTCGGCGGCCCCCGAGTAGGCGTTCAGCAGGAAGACGTCGAAGCGGTAGATCAGGATCGCCGCCGCGTTGGCGGCGTAGAGCTTGATCCCGAACGCCAGCGCCTGGCGCACCCGGGCGGACTCGATCGAGCCGCGCTCGCCCTCCCACTCGCGCGCGGAGCGCCGGCCCCAGGCCAGCGCGACGAGGGCCCCGGCGACCCAGCCGGCGAACAGTCCCGCCGCCGCCCCCTCCAGGTCCAGCGCCGCCGCCAGGACCGCGACGCCGGCCACGTAGACGACGGCCTGGATGCCGGACATCACCAGCGCCGCCTCGTAGCGCTCCGTCGCGATCGCGAGCTGGGCGTAGATGTTGACCACCAGCGCCGGCGGCAGCGCCGCCATCGCCAGCAGCGCAACCGACGTGTCGATCCCCTCGAAGGCCGTGTCCGAGGAGAGGCCGTAGATGCCCATCCCGATCGCCGCGCCGATCAGCCCCAGGATCAGCGCCGCCAGGGCGGAGCTGGCGAGCGCGCTGGGCAGCGGCCAGCGCCGGCTCGCGACCATCCAGGCGGCCCCGATCTCGAGCCCCAGCGTCGAGAGGGTGATCAGGGTCAGCAGCAGGCTGCTGATGACCAGGAAGGCGCCGCTGTCATCGGGGCCGAGCAGACGGGCGACCAGGACGGTGACCAGGGCGCCGCCGAAGACGAAGCCGACCCTGGCTGTCGCCGCCAGCAGTGCCCCGCCGGCGAGCGAGCGCGGAGGCTGCTGCGGTGCCGGTCCCGAGCTCACGGACGCTCCCCGGCCGCAAGGGCCTCATAGACCCGGCCGACCTCAGCGAAGACGTGATCCCGGTCGAAGCGCTGCATCACGAGCTCCATATTGGCGCGGGCGTCCTCGGGCGAGGGTTCCGCCACCGCGTGCTCGATCGCCTCGGCGAGCGCGAGATGGTCGCCGACGGGCACCACCGACAGTCTCGCCTCGCTGTACACGGGCTCGCGCACCCACGGCAGGTCAGAGACGATCGCCGGCGTTCCCAGCGACAGCGCCTCTAACACGGAGGTCGGGGCGCTGTCGGACTCCGGGACCGAGACGACGGCCGCGGCGGCTCGGAAGGCGAACGCGACCCGGTCGTGCGGGTACGGCGGCACCAGGGTCACGGAATCGCCGACGCCGAGCTCGGCCACGAGCTCGCGCACCCGGCGCGCCCCCTCGCCGTCCGGGCTCGGGTCGAGCTCGACGATCACCCCGCGCACCCGCGGCGCCCTCCCTCTGAGCTCGGCGATCGCCCGCACGAACGTGTCCTGGCGGTAGATGTCGCGGGTGCCGCGGTGCGAGAGCACGATAGGGCGCTCGTTCGGCAGCCCGATCGTCGTCGCCGCCTCGGTGGGGGTGGCCCCGAGCGCGGGCTCGCGCCAGGCCGCGCTGACGCCCCAGGGAACCCAGCGGAGCCGCTCGCTCTCGGCACCGGCGCGCTCCAGGGCGTCCAGCAGGTGCCGCGAGTCGGCGGTCAGCAGCTCCGCCTCCCGCGCCACCCGCGTGACCAGGCGCCGCGCGTTTCTCCCGGCCATCAGCACCTCCGAGCCCCAGGCGGTCGCGACGTGCGGGCGCATCCCGGCGCGCTCGCACAGATACCCGCAGGGAACCACCTGGTGGGAGTGGGCCAGGTCAGGCTCGAGTCGCCGCCACAGCCGCCTCGCCGGGCCCGCCCCGGCGAGCCAGGCGCCGCGCAGGCGCGAGGACGAGGCCCGCGGAGGGGAGTGCATGGTCACCCCCTCGATCGGCTCGCCGGTCTCGCCGGGGGCGAGATGCAGCGCGTGCACCTCGTGGCCCGCGGCGCTGAAGTGGGCCGGCCAGGCCCTGAAGTGGGGACTTCGGGTGTCCCCGACGTATAGGAGTCGCAAGGCCCGCTTACTCCAGGTCCGGCTCGGGAGGCTTCACTACCCGCCCCGCCTCGATCGAGCGCCTGGCGACGACCCCCGCCCCCAGCCAGGCGCCCCGGCCCACCGTGACGCCGGGCAGCACCACCGCCTGGGTGCCGACGAAGGCCTCGGGCTCGATCACGACCGGCCCGACCAGCAGCGCCTGCCTACCCATCTCCTCCGTCGGCTCGCGCCGCATGCCGGCGCCCGCGGAGCGCACGCCCGGCTCGCCGTCGGGCCCGCGGTAGTGGTTGCTGGTGCTGAACAGCTTGGCGCCGGGGCCGAGGCTGACGTTGTCGCCGACCTCGACCCCGCCCGAGCCGCTGATCACGGCGCCGAGGGCCAGCTCGACATCGTCGCCGAGCCGCACCTGGCCCTCGCGGCCCCGGTACGACTCGTTGGGGCGCCTGACCACGTCCCGATCCTCGAGCGAGGGCTCACCCGCGCCGATCAGTACGTCGCCCGCTATCCAGCAGCGCGAGCCGATGAAGACGTTGGCCGGGTTCAGGATCCTCACCCCCTCGTCGATCCGGGCCCCCTCACCCAGGGCGCCGAGGCGACGGCGCCAGTAGCCGCGCCGCAGCCGCGCGCCGAGCTGGCCCGGCAGGTGCCGGACGAGCATCAGCCACGGAGCGGCGAACAGCTCGCCCACCCCGCGGCCCGCGGTCTGAAGTCGGCCCTCGTGCAACGGTCCCTACGCTACGCGACAGTGGCCTGCCTCGTCTGCGAACACGAGCTGCCGGAGGCTGGAGCGATCAGGAGCGCCGACCGCCAGGGCGTCGTTCCGGGCAGCTTCGAGGTCCGCGTCTGCCCCGCCTGCGGGGGTGGAACCACCCTGCCGCGCGTCGGCGGCGAGCAGCTCGGCGCCTACTACGCGCCCGAGTACGGGCCGCACGAGCGCTCGGGGGCCAGCGGGCCCCTGGCACGGGCGACGATGGCGGCGCGCCGGCGCACCCGGCTGTTTCGCCGGCTGGACGCCGTCGCCTCGAACGGAAGCGGCGCGCGCAGGCTGCTGGACGTGGGCGCGGGCAGCGGCGACCTGGGCGGCGTCCTCGCCCACCATGGCTGGGAGGTGGTCGGGGTGGAGCCCTCGGCGCAGGCGTGCGCCCTCGCGCGGGAGCGCGGAGTCGACGCACGCCAGGGAACCCTGGAGACGGTCGATCTCGCGGATGAGAGCTTCGACGCCGCGGTCTTCCACCACAGCCTCGAGCACGTCGCCGACCCGTTGGCGGCGCTGGGAGCCGTGCACCGCGCGCTGCGGCCGCGCGGGGCGGTGGCGATCGCCGTGCCCAACTTCGACTCGCCGCAGCGGCGGCGGTTCGGGGCGGACTGGTGGGCGCTCGACCTACCGCGCCATCGCTTCCACTTCACCCCCGAGGCCCTGCGCCGGGCGCTCGGGGCGGCCGGCTTCGAGCTCGACTGGCTGCGCCCGACGGCGAGCGTGCTGGGGCCGGCCGCCAACGCCCAGCAGCGTCTTTCGGGCCGGATGGCGATGTCCGGCCCGGGCTTCCTCGCCGGCTACGGGTTGGCGCTCGCCGCCTATCCGGCGCTCTGGGCCGCATCCGAGGCGCGCGGCAGCGGCGAGTTCCTGTGCGCGATCGGAGTGCGCCGATGACGGCACCCGAGGGCAGGTCGCTGCTGCTGGTCACCCACAGCTATCCGCCTCGCCCCTCCCCCGCGAGCCGGCGGCCGTTCGGGCTCGCCAAGTACCTGCGCCGGATGGGCTATCGCGTGATCGTGCTGACCTCGGACGCGTGGGGAGACTCCACCGCAACCGAGCCAGAGGGGGACGTGATCCAGGCCCGGGACCTGATCGGGAGCCGGCTCAACTGGCGCCAGCGCAACATCCGCGCCTACGAGGGCCTCGCCGGCGCCTCCTACAGCGGCCAGCAGAGCGTGTTCGGGCGCATGCTGGTCCCCGACATCGTCGGCGTCACTTGGCTCCCGTTCGCGCTCGGTCCGGCGATCGCCCTTCGCGACGAGGTGGACGCGGTCCTCACCACCTCCGGCCCGGAGTCCACCCACCTCGTGGGAATGGCGATGCGGCGCCGCGGCGTGCCCTGGGTCGCCGACCTCCGCGACGGCTGGCGCTTCGAGCCCTACCGGGAATTCCCGCTCGGGTTCGAGGAGCGCGTTGACGCCGGCATCGAGCGCCGAGTGCTCTCGCAGGCGGACCGCGTCACTGCCGTGAGCGAGCCGATCACGGCCGACCTGCGCGACCGCCTCGGGTTGCTGGCGGTGACGGTCCCCAACGGCTACGACGACGAGGAGCGCCCCGCCGCCGAGTCCGGGCACGAGCTGTCTCCGGAACGCCACTCGATCGTCTACACGGGCCGCTTCGCGACCGGCGGGCGCTCGCCCGCCGCGCTGATCTCCGCGCTGCGGGTACTGCAGCGGCGGGGCGCCCCGGAGCTGGGCCGGCTCGAGGTCGTGCTCGCCGGGCCGCTGACGGGAGAGGAGCGGGCCGCGCTCGCCGAGGCCGGTGTTGGCGACGCGCTCCGGTCGGTCGGAACCCTCGCGCGGGAGGAGACGCTGAGGCTGCAACGGGACGCCGACAGCCTGCTGCTGCTGACCGCGGGCAACCGCGAGGGGGAGGCCACGGGCAAGCTCTACGAGTACCTGTTCGCCGAACGGCCGATCCTGGTCCTGGGCGAGAGGACCGAGGCCGCCCGGATCGTCGAGCGCGCCAGGGCGGGGACCGCGGTCCCCGTCGACGACCTCGAGCGCATCGCCGACGCGCTGGTGGCGCTGGTCCGGGGCGAGGCCGACGGATTCGAGCCGACCACGCTGAGGAGCGTCCGGGCCGAGTACGACCACGCGCGTATGGCCGAGCGGATGGCGGCGGTGATCGAGGCGGCCCGGACCGAATGAGGGTCCTCACCGTGGTCGGCAACCGCCCCCAGTTCGTGAAGGCGGCGGCGGTCTCGACGAAGCTGCGCGAGCGCGCGGAGGAGGTCCTGGTGCACACCGGCCAGCACTACGACCGGGAGCTCTCGCAGGTCTTCTTCGAGGAGCTGGAGCTGCCCCCGCCGGACCACGAGCTGGGAGTCGGCTCGGGCAGCCACGCCAAGCAGACGGCGGCGATCGTGACGAGGCTGGAGCCGCTTGTGGTCGAGCTCACCCCTGACGCGGTGCTGGTGTACGGCGACACCAACACCACACTCGGGGGCGCGCTGGTCGCGGGGAAGGCCCAGCTCCCGCTCGCCCACGTCGAGGCCGGCATGCGCTCGTTCAACCGCTCGATGCCCGAGGAGGTGAATCGCGTCGTCGCCGACGCGCTGTCGGCGCTGTCCCTGTGCTCGACCGAGGCGGCGATGGCCAACCTTCGCCGCGAGGGCCTCGGCGAGGCAGCCGTGCTGGTGGGCGACGTGATGGCCGATGTCGCACTGATCTTCGGACCGATCGCAGACGAGCGCTCGGACGCGGTCGAGCGGCTCGGCCTGGAGCCGCGGGGCTTCATCGTCGCCACCGCCCACCGCGCCGGCAACGTCGACGACCCGGCGAACCTGCGCGCGGTGGTCGAGGTCCTCGCCGCCGCCGCGGGCGAGGCGCCTGTCGTCTTCGCCGTGCACCCCCGCACCCGCGCCCGGCTGCAGGCGGAGGGCCTGCTCGACGGCCTCGGCGGCCGCGGGATCAGGGCCACCGACCCGCTGGGCTACCTGGACATGACCAGGCTCGTGCGTGCCTCGCGGGCGGTCCTGACGGACTCGGGCGGGCTGCAGAAGGAGGCTTTCCTGGCCTCGGTCCCGTGCGTGACCATGCGCGAGGAGACCGAGTGGGTCGAGACCGTCGAGGGCGGCTGGAACCGACTCGTGGGCCTCGATCCCGATGCGGCGGCGACGGCGCTGGCCGAGCTCCCCCGAGCGGGTACCGAGACGTCCCCCGCCGCCGAGATCTACGGGGGTGGGCGGGCGGGCGAGCGGGTCGCAACGGCGCTGGCCGGGCGCCTGGGCTGACCGCCCTATCCTCTCCGGGTCATGGCAGCCAGAAAGGTCGGAATCGTCGGCCTCGGGTACGTGGGGTTGCCGCTCGGCGTCGCCTTCGCCGAAGCGGGGCACGAGGTCATCGGCCTCGACGCTGACGCGCGCAAGCTCGAGGCCCTGAAGGCTCGCGAGAGCTACGTCGAGGACGTGGCGTCCGACCGGCTCGCCGCGCTCGGCGACGCGCTCAGCGCCACCGCCGACTACGAGGACCTGAAGCCCTGCGACGCGATCATCATCTGCGTCCCGACGCCGCTGACCAGCTCGCGCGAGCCGGACCTCACCCACCTCGTCGACAGCACGACCTCGCTCGCCCGCGTGCTGCAGAAGGGCCAGCTCGTGGTGCTCGAGTCGACGACGTACCCGGGCACCACCCGCGAGCGGATGAAGCCGATCCTCGAAGAGTCGGGCCTGGGCGCGGGCGAGGACTTCAACCTCGCCTTCTCGCCCGAGCGCATCGACCCGGGCCGCACCGACTACACCGTGCGCACCACCCCCAAGGTGGTCGGCGGTCTGACCGAGGGCTGCACCCGGGCCGCGGAGTCGCTGTACGGGGAGATCTGCGACACGGTCGTCACGGTCTCGGGCCCGGAGCCGGCAGAGCTGACGAAGCTGCTGGAGAACATCTTCCGCTCGGTCAACATCGCCCTGGTCAACGAGCTCTCGATGTTGTGCGAGCGCCTCGGCATCGACATCTGGGAGGTGATCGACGCCGCCTCTACGAAGCCGTTCGGGTTCATGCGCTTCGAGCCGGGGCCGGGCATGGGCGGGCACTGCCTGCCGGTCGACCCCTTCTACCTGGCCTACAAGGCGCGCGAGCAGGACTTCTACACCGAGTTCATCGAGCTGGCCGGGAAGATCAACCAGAACCAGCCGCACTTCTGCGTCGAGCGGATCGAGCACGCTCTCAACGACGTCTCGAAGCCCGTGCGCGGCTCGAAAATCCTTCTGCTGGGGGTCTCCTACAAGGCGGGCGTCGGGGACATCCGCGAGTCGCCGGCGCTGAAGATCATCGGGCTGCTGCGCCAGCGGGGCGCCGAGGTCGTCTACCACGACCCGCACGTGCCGTCACTTGCCGAGTTCGAGCTCGACTCGGTCGCGCTCGAGGACGGCATGCGCGGCGCGGACCTGGTCTGCATCGTCACCGCCCACCCCGAGGTGGACCACGATCGCATCGTCTCCGAGGCCGCGCTGGTGCTGGACTTCCGCGGCATCACCCGCGGCAAGAGCGCGGCCAACGTCGTCCGCCTCTAACCGATGCAGGAGTCCGCGCTGGAGAGGCTGCGTTGCCCCGCCTGCCTGGGCGAGCTGAGGCTGGAGTCGTTCGCCGAGGCGGGCGACGGCGAGGGAACCGAGACCGGCGCGCTGCTCTGCGACGCCTGCTCCCTGCTCTATCCGATCGAGGCCGGCACCCCCGTGATGCTGCGCTTCCGGACCGGGCTCCACGAGGGCTTCGCCCGGTCCCACCGCGAGCGGCTCGACGCGCTCACCGGCTACGAGATGCCGGAGCAGCCGCCCCGCCCCGGCGAGGAGTTCGTGCAGGAGACGTTCACCGACCAGTGGCGCTTGGTGGACGAGGACGAGCTCTCGTTCGCCTACACCGCGGACGAGCTCGTGGAGCTGAACCGGCGCGTCTGGCTGCGGTGGGTCGAGGAGCTGCCGGCGGACAAGCGGCCGAAGTCGGTCCTGAACGTCGGCTGCGGCGTCGGCATGGAGACGATGGCCCTGAGGCGGGTAACCGGAGCCGATGTGGTCTTCGGCATCGACCTCAACCTCGCCCTGCTTGGGCGCCGCCCTGAGTTCCGCGGGCAGCCGGGCGTCAACTTCGTCGTCGCGTCTCTGTTCGACCTGCCCTTCGAGGACGAGTCCTTCGAGCTCGTCTACAGCCAGGGCGTGCTGCACCACACCTACTCGACCCTGGAGGCGTTCAACTCGATCGCCCGCCGCGTCACTCCCGGCGGCCGCCAGTTCGTCTGGCTCTACGGCAAGGAGGACCACCTCTCCCGCGGCGGCAGCAAGACCAGGCACGCTGCCGAGAAGGCGCTGCGCCCGCTCATCACCCGCGCGCCGCGGCAATGGCGCGACCGCATCTTCGCCGGCCTCACCGCCGCCTCCCACGCCCACTACCGGGCCACCCAGCGCCACGGCGAGGCCTGGGACCGCGCCAACACCGAGCACGCGCTGCGCGACTGGCTCTCGCCGCGCTTCGCCCACCGCCACGGCCACAACGAGGTCGCGAACTGGTTCGAGCAGAGCGGCTTTCGCGTCATCGACACCCAGTCGCCGGTCGCCTACGAGGAGCTGTTCGGCACCCCGCTGTGGGGGGTCGGCATGACCGGGCAGCGGCTGGCGAGCGCTGACGTGCGCGCGGAGGCGCGGGCTTGATCTAGCCTCTTCAGCCATGCCCGACTCGAACACCCAGCGGGTGGGAGTGGCCGGCCTCGGCTACTGGGGGCCGAACATCGCCCGCAACCTGGACGCGCTCGAGGGCTGCGAGCTGGCCTGGTGCTGCGACGCCGACGAGGCCGCGCGCGCCCGCTATTCGGCGGTCTACCCCGATGCCCGCTTCAGCGCCGAGTTCGGCGACATGCTCGCCGACGACGACCTCGACGCCGTGGTCATCACGACGCCCGTGCCGACCCACGCCGAGCTTGCGGCGCGCGCGCTGGAAGCGGGCAAGCACGTCTTCGTCGAGAAGCCGCTCGCACAGGACGCGACCTCCGCCGAGCGCCTGGTCGAGCTGGCCGACGAGCGCGGGCGGGTGCTGATGGTCGGCCACCTGCTCTGCTACCACCCCGGCGTCCGCCAGCTCGCAGACCTGATCGCCAACGGCGACCTGGGCGAGGTGTACTACCTCTACTCGCAGCGGCTCAACCTCGGCAAGCTGCGCGCCGACGAGAACGCCCTCTGGAGCCTCGGCGCCCACGATGTCTCCGTCCTGCTGGAGCTCGCCGAGGGCCAGCCCAGCGAGGTGACCGCACGCGGCGAGGCCTACGTGCGCGACGGCGTCGAGGACGTCGTCTTCGCCTACATCCGCTTCGACTCCGGGCTCGCGGCGCACCTGCACCTCTCCTGGCTTGACCCCCACAAGGAGCGCCGTCTCACCGTGGTCGGCTCCGAGCGGATGGCGACGCTGGACGACATGGCCCTGGAGCGCAAGCTGACGATCTACGACAAGGGCTTCGACCCGGCCGCCGACACCTACGGCGAGTACATCACCCGCTCGGGTGCGGTGGTCAGCCCGGCGGTGCCCAACGACGAGCCGCTGCGGCTGGAGTGCCGCCACTTCATCGACTGCCTCGCGCAGGGCAGCCGTCCCCGCACCGACGGCCAGGCCGGCCTCGCGGTGGTTCGGGTGCTGGAGGCGCTGCAGGCCTCGATCGACTCCGGCGGCACCCCCCAGCCGGTCGGCGCCGCCGTCGGCGCTTGAAGCCCCCCGGCGACGCCGACGTCGGCACCGGCGTCGTCATCCACGACGGGACGGTGTTCGGTGCAGGCGTCACGCTGCAGGACAACGTCGTGGTCGGGAAGCCGCCGAAGCTCGGGGTCCGCTCGGCCGCCCCGGCCGAGCCGCCCCCTCCCGCCGAGCTCGGCGACGGAGCGGCCGTCTGCGCGGGCGCGGTCGTCCTGGCCGGGGCCGTGATCGGCCCGGGCGCGATCGTCGGCGACCAGGCCCAGGTCCGCGAGCGCGCGGTGATCGGCGCCGAGACCGTGGTCGGCCGCGGCAGCGCCGTCGACAACGACGTCTCGATCGGGGCGAGGGTCCAGGTCCAGACCAACTGCTACATCACCGCCGGCACAGTGATCGAGGACGACGTCTTCGTCGGTCCGGGGGTCACCCTCACCAACGACAACACGATGGGCCGCCACGACCCCGGCCCGCCCGACGCCCCTACCCTGCGCCGCGCCTGCCGCGTCGGCGGCGGCGCCGTCATCTGCCCCGGCGTCGAGATCGGCACCGAGGCCTTCGTCGGCGCCGGCGCCGTCGTCACCGAGGACGTCCCGCCCGCGCGGTCGTCGTCGGCGTCCCCGCGCGCAAGATCCGCGAGGTCGGCGACGAGGACCTGCTGGAGCGCTGGCGCGACTAGTAGGGGCGCAGCGGCCGCGGCGCCCGGCGGCGGCGGGGCCGCTCGGGCCAGTCCGGCTGCTCCCAGACCTGCTCGGCGCGCTCCGCCGCCTCCTGCTCGACGCGCGGATGGCAGCTGCGGCATACGGGCTCCAGGTTCTCGATCCGGTCGAGCCCGCCGTAGCGCCGCGGCATCGCGTGGTGGGCGACCAGCTCCTCACGGGTGCCGCAATACGCGCACTTGGCGCCCGAGCGCACGGCGGCGGAAAGGGCCCTCCACGAGTGTTGCGGCCGCCTCATTGCGCCATATCTCACCGCTCCGCCCGGACGGGCGAACGAGGTGTCCCAACTAGGTGCCGCATACCGGCACTTAGGCAGGACACCCTCGCTTACGAGGTAGCGGCCAGCGCCTCGCGCACGGCCGCGGTGACCGCGGCGGGGGCTTCCGGGTCCAGGGCCGTGCCCATCGGCAGGGCCAGGATCTCGGCGCAGACCGCCTCGGTGTTCGGAAGGGGCTGGGCAGGCGCCCAGTGCCGGACGGCGGGTTGGGCGTAGAGAGGGGTCTCGTAGTAGGAGCGCGCCCCGATCCCGCCGTCGCGCAGCGGACTCGCCGAGGCGGTCGCGCTCCGGCGAGCGGACCACGAACAGGTGCCAGCAGCTCTCGGCACCCTCGTGCTCGGCCTGGAGCCGGACCAGCTTGCCGAGCCCCGCGTCCGCGTACGCCTGCGCCGCCGCCCGCCGCGCGGCGGTCCACTCGTCCAGGTGCGGCAGCAGCACGCGAAGCCCGGCGGCGTGCATCTCGTCGAGGCGGGAGTTGTAGCCCGCCTCGGTGTGGGTCCGCTTGTCCTCGGAGCCGTGGAAGCGCAGCCGGCGCGCCAGCGCATCGACATCGGGGTCGGACGTGACGACGGCGCCGCCGTCTCCGAAGCCGCCGAGGTTCTTCGAGGGGAAGAAGCTGAAGATGGCCGCGTCGCCGAGCGAGCCCGCCTCGCGGCCGCCGACCCGCGCTCCGTGGGCCTGGGCCGCGTCCTCGAGCACCCTGATCCCGCGCGGCGCCGCCAGCTCCATCAGCTCCGGCACGGGGGCGGGGTTGCCGAAGATGTGGACCGGCAGCAGCGCCTTCGTGCGCTTGCTGATCGCCGGCTCGGCTGTGGCGGCGGTCATCACCCAGCTGTCGGCGTCGACGTCGCAGAAGACCGGCGTCGCCCCGATGGTGACCACGGGCTCGACGGTCGCGAAGAAGCTGAGCGAGGGGACCACGACCTCGTCGCCGGGGCCGACGCCCAGCGCGCGCAGCGCGATCGCGAGCGCGTCCGTGCCGTTGCCGACGCCGACGCAGTGCTCGACCCCGACCTGAGCCGCGAACCCCGACTCGAAGGCCTCGACCTCGGGGCCCAGTACGTAGCGACCAGAATCCAGGACCGCCCGCTGGCGCGCCGCGACCTCGTCCAACAGGGGCTCGAGCGACGCACGGCTTGCGAACAGCGGGACGTCCACGGCGCCGCAGGGTAGCCTCGCGCGCATGGACCCGCGCCCAGCCTCGGCCTCGCGCTCGGAGCTGATCCGCTGGATGAGCATCCAGGACGCCAACTCCGCCGGGTTCGTCCACGGGGGGACGGTGATGCGGATGTGCGACGAGGCGGCCGGCATCGCCGCGATCCGCCACTGCCAGCAGCGGGTCGTCACCGCAGGCATGGACCGCATGACCTTCACCGAGCCCGTCTACGTCGGCGAGCTGCTGCGCTGCCAGGCGAGCGTCAACGCCGCCTGGAACACCTCGATGGAGGTCGGCGTCCGCGTCGAGGCCGAGAACGCGGTCACGGGCGAGGTCAGGCACACCAGCACGGCTTACCTGACGATGGTCGCGGTGGACGAGAAGGGCAAGCCGACGCCGGTGGCGCCCGTGGATGCCAAGGGCCCCGACGAGGAGCGCCGGCAGCGCGAGGCAGACGTCCGGCGTCGCAACCGCCTCGCCGAACGCGAGGAGATCGTCGCCCACCGTAGTTCGTAGCCGTTGTCGCCCTGACATCAGGCGCCGCCTCCTCCGCTTCGCGTCCGGGGGCGGCTAACCCGCCTATCCTGCCCGCCCAATGCTGGCGACCTACGGCTCAGCACTGCTGATCGTCATCGCCTCGCTCTATGTCGGCAGGGCCTTCTTCGCCCTGCTCGGCCGCCGCGAGACGCACTGGCTCGAGACCCCCGTCGGCCTCGCCGTGCTGCTGGTCGTCTGCTCGGTCGCGACCCGGGTCCACTTCGGCGCCGAGAACACGGGCGCGATCCCGGAGCGCGCGGAGCTGGCCCTGATCGCCTGCATCGTGCTGCTGCTCTTCTCGGTCGCCTACCTGCGCTTCTCCTTCGCCGACCGCGAGTCGTTCGCGATCGGCGCGCCCGTGGCAGCGTTGAGCCTGCTCGTCGCCTCGATCCCGTTCATCTCCTCCGGCCACCTGGGGGTCCCCGGGATCGGCGTCAACAACGACATGGCCGCGCACCTGATCTTCGCCGACTGGCTTCAGAACCCCACGGGCCCGGTGCCGGGCGGGATCGCGTTCGGCTACCCGGTCGGGCCCCACGGCATGGTCGCGACCCTGGCCGAGGGCCTGGGGACGCAGGCCCTGTACGGGTTCCTCGGCCTGCTGCTGGCGATCACGGTGATCACGGCGCTGACCGCGCTCAACCTGCTGGCGGAGCTGCCCCCGGTGCGGCGCACGATCGCCGCCGTGCTCGCCTCGGTCCCCTACCTGGCGGCCTCGACCTTCGGGATCGGCGGCTTCAAGGAGATGATGGTCGGGCTCTTCCTCGTCGCCTTCGCCCTGATCCTGCGCGAGCTTCCGCGGGCGAAGGACGGGCGGCTGGCGCTGATCGCCGCCCTCGGCGTGCTCGGGGCCGCCTCGATCTCCGCCTACAGCTACCCCGGGCTCGTCTGGCTGGCCGGCACCGCCGGGATCTGGGCCCTCGCCGAGCTGGTCCTCGCATACCGCCACGGGCGCATGCAGGAGGTGCGCGCCGGGGTCCGCAAGGCGGCGCCGCTGCTGCTGGTCGGGCTCGGGGTGCTGGCCGTCTTCGCCGTCGCCGAGCTGCCGCGCATCCAGGGGTTCATCGACGAGGGCGCCTTCAACACGGTCAAGGAGACCGACTCGAAGCTGCGCTTCCCCGTGCCCGCGCCCGAGGCGTTCGGAGTCTGGCCCAGCGGCGAGTGGCTGTTCGGGTACTCGGAGATCGGGCTCGAGGCCTGGCAGCTGTTCGCGGCGATCGGGCTGATCGCGTTCGGCTTCGCGAGCTGGTGGTGGCTGCGCCGCGGCGACGTGGCGCTGCCTGCGGCGGTGGCGGCCTCGGCTGTCGTCTACCTGTACACGCTCACCGATGCCGGCCTCTACGTCGAGGCGAAGGCGCTGCAGATCCCAGCGGCGCTGATCATGCTGTTCATCCTCGGCGCGCTGCTGCTGCCGAGCGCGCGCCGGCGCCGCGGCGCCGCGCCGGCCGACCTCGAGCCCGAGGCCGGGCCCCCCGGGAGCGCCCGCGAGGGCATCGGCCTCCGGGCCTTGATCGCGGTCCCCTTCATCGCGCTGGCCGCCTACTCCAGCTTCCTCGCGCTGCGCGACGCCGTGATCGCGCCGAGCGACCGCTTCGACGAGCTCGAGGCGTTCCGCGATGAGACCGCGGGCAAGCCGGTGCTGGACCTGACCAGCGACCGCTACTTCGACTACTACCTCCGCGGCGCCGAGGTGCGGAGCCCGGCGAAGAACGCCGAGGACAAGTTCGAGGGGCGGAAGGGCAAGGACGCGCGGCTGCCGGTCGACTTCGACTCCGTCTACGCCAACGACATGGACATGTTCGACTACGCCGTGACCACGGACGCGGACTACCAGAGCGGCGCTCCGCCGAACTGGGAGGAGGTTGACCGCACCGAGTCCTACGTGCTCTGGAAGCGCAGCGGGCCGACCCCGTTCGTAGGAGTGCTGGCCGAGGAGGCGCGCCCGGGACGGGTCTTCCGCTGCAGCCGCCCGAAGTTCCGCAAGCTGCTCGACCGCACCGGGATCGCGATCACCTGGCCGCGGCCGGTGATCGCCAAGCGCCTCAACTGGGAGGTCGAGGGCGAGCCGCTCGGCGTCCGCCCGGGCGACGAGGAGAGCGCGGCCGCCGAGCTGGCGCCCGGCGAGTCGGCCACCCAGACGATCACCCTGCCCCCGGGGCCGTGGGACCTCTCGTTCCAGTACGCCAGCGAGGTGGTGCCGCTGAGGGTCCAGGCCGGAGACCTCGACTCCGAGCTGCCCCCGGGGATCGAGGGCGCGATCCCATTCCGTCCCGACGAGGGTCCCTATTGGCCCGTGGGCCGGTTCGAGTCCGACGGCGGCCCCATCGAGATCACGGTCACGGCCGGCGAGGTCTCGGGCCTGCAGAAGGCGCTGGGAGTGGACGCGCCGGCCTCGATCGGCAACATCGCGGCCACCAGGCTGGACGAGATCGGCACCAACCCGTTCGCCGCGTCCTGCGGGCTCTACCTGGACCACTATTACCTGGGTGCGCCCGGGGCGCTGCAGGTGTCCAGGGAATCGGGCGGCGGGTCCGCCGACCTGGTCCCGACCCGCTAGAGCCCCTCGGGCAGCCAGTGGTAGGCCGCGAGCGCGGCGCCCAGCACCAGCACCGCGGCAACGGCCGTTACGGCCACCAGCGGCAGCGCCAGCGCCGAGGCGGCGGCGAGCAGAGGGCCAAGGGCATAGCCGGCCGCGAACACGAGATTGATGATCCCTGAGCTGATCCCGTACATCCCCTCCATCCCCGAGCGGTCGGCCGCCAGCACGATCAGCGGCGAGCTGGGCGCCGCCAGGGTGGCGAGCCCGCAGCCGAGCACGAAGAACCCGATCGCGACCACCCAGATCGGACCGATCGCGATGAACGGCAGGGCGGCAGCGCTCACCAGCGCGCCGGCGATCAGCGCCGGCCGGCGGCCGTGGCGGTCCGACCAGGCGCCCGCGAGCGGCGCGACGATCACCAGGCCAGCGAGGCCGATGCCGAAGACCACTCCGATGGCGGCGGTCGAGGCGTCGAGTCGCTCATCCAGGTCCAGCGGCAGCAGCGAGTCAACGACCGCGAGCATGCCCGCAAATGCGACCAGCGCCGCGAGCCCGGCCCTGGCCTCGGGCCGCGAGGCGATCCGCCCGAACGCCTCACGCAGCGGTGGCGCGCCCTCGGTCACGTGAGTCGTTTCGGGCACACGCAGAGCCAGCACCAGCAGCACAAGCGGCACCAGCGTCGCGAGCGCGAAGGCCTCGTCGGTGCCGACCAGCTCGATCAGCGCGCCCCCCGCGACCGGGCCGATCAGACCGATGCCGCCGCCTACGGTCTCGGCCATACCCATCCGGAACCCCAGCTCGCTCTGCGGGTAGACGTCGGAGATCGCGGCCAGGCCCGCGGTCCAGACAAGGGCCGCGGCCGAGCCCTGCACCGCCCGGGTCAGCACGAGCAGCGGAAGGCTGTCGGCGAACGCGAAGCCGGCCGTGCTGACGAGCAGCGCCAATGATCCGGCCACCATGGTCGGCCGCCGCCCGATCCGGTCCAGGGCCCCCGTCAGGGGGATCACTGTCAGCAGCTGGGCCAGCGGGAAGACGCCGAAGATCAGCACCACCGCGGCGTCCGAGAGGCCGTAGCGGTCGGCGAAGATCGGCAGCGCCGGGATCACCAGCGTGAACAACGCCGTGTCGCCGGCGATCAGGAGCGTGACCGTGAGGAAGACTCTTCGCTGGAGCTTGGGGTCATCCATGAGCGCATTAGGCTATTCGCGCGATGGCGAACCCCCGTGCGGAGGCGCTGGACATTCTCGGCGGCGACTACGACGCGAGGGTGCTCGAGCCCTCGCCGCCGGCGGTCAGGGAGAAGCCATTCGCCGACGATCCCGTCGAGCCCGGGGAGGTGCCCGAGGGCCGCCTGCTGGTCTCGCCGGTGAGCGACCACGGCGACCTCACCTGGGACGACGTGACGCGGCAGCGGCCCGACATCGCCGACTGGTGCGCCGAGCGCTGGCTCGCCGCCTGGAAGGCGCTGGAGCCGCTGCCGGACTCCTTCGTCGACACCCGCCGGGTGCTGCACGCCCTGGCCGAGGAGGTGGTCGCGCCCGAGCGGATGCCGGCCAACGAGATCGCGCTCCGCTACACCCGCGGCGGCTTCGGCACCCCCTTCTTCGAGGAGGGCGGTGAGTCCGGCGGCGCCGACTGCCAGGTCCGCGTCGAGGGCGCCGAGCTGGTGCGCCAGCGCGGCGACACCGAGGAGCGCGAGCCGATCGAGGGCGCCGATCCGGCGTCGGCCCGCGTGCTGGGCGACTTCTACGGCTTCGCCTGTTCGGTGCTGGAGGAGCTGCGCGCCGAGGAGGGCGACGAGGATCCCTCGCCGGTGCAGCTCTGGCCGGAGCACTTCGACATCGCCTTCGAGCTGGGCGACGAGCAGCGCGGCCGCCGGGCAAACCACGGGGCCTCGCCCGGCGACGACGACCACAGCGAGCCCTACTTCTACGTCGGGCCCTGGACCGCGGAGGTCTCGGGGCCGCTCTGGAACGCCTCCGGCTTCAAGGGTGCCGAGCTGACCTACGCCGAGTTGCTCGAGGCCCCCGACGCCCGGCGGCTCGCGCTCGACTTCCTCCGCGAGCGCCACCGGGCCCTGTGCGAGCTCTAGCGGCGCCGGCGGCTGCCCTCGCCCTCGTCGTTCCCGCGCATGCGACCGTCGGCGAGCATCGGGCGCGGCCGTCGATCGTCGCGGGCCACAAGGCCGACCCGCGCGCCTGGGGGTTCGCGGTGGCGCTGCGCCAGCGCGGCTTCGGGTTCTTCTGCACCGGCGCGCTGATCGCGCCGGACCGGGTGCTGACGGCCGCGCACTGCGTGCGGCGCGCGAAGACGCGCAAGCTGCGGGCGATCGTCGGCTCGCCCTGGGCCGCAGGCCCCAGGGCCGCTCCCTCGATCCCGGTGCGGCGCATCCGCATCGACCCCGACTACAAACCGCGGCTCGACCGCCGCGACGTCGCGGTGATCACGCTGCGCCGCCCCGCCGCCGCGCCCGCGATCGAGCTGGCGAGTGCCGTCGAGTCGGCCGCGGCGACCCGGCCCCGGCGGAAGGCCTATTCGGCCGGCTGGGGGGCGCGCAGCCCGTGGGGCTACCGCCTCGCCAAGCGGCTGAAGGCGACGCGCGAGCAGGTCCTCCCCAACCGCCTCTGCCAGCGCTTCTATGGGAAGTCGGGCTTCGACTCGCGGACGATGATCTGCGTGCTCGGGGCGCGGGCGCCCCGGCTGCGCAGCAGCTTCGCCCTCGGCACGACCTCCTGCAGCGGCGACAGCGGCGGGCCGCTCGTGGCCCGGACCCCGAACGGTCCGCGCCTGGTCGGAGTGGTGAGCACCGGCCCCATCCCCTGCGGGGCGGGCCCCAGCATCTACGCCCGGGTCTCGGCGGAGCTGGGATTCATCCGGCGGGCGGCGGGGCTGGAGCTACGGCCCCGTGAAGCCGCCCGCGTAGCAGGCGCTCGCGCCGCAGACGTTGGTGATCGCCCCGCCGGGGGCGAGGAAGTCGGAGATCAGCTGCAGCGCCAATGGCGCGCCGCGCGGCGCCCCGTGGGGGTCCTCGCCGGAGCGGTTCGGGTCGCGCTGCCGGCGACGGGCCCTGGGCGGGTCATCGCCGGGGCCGCGGATTGGCGGTTTTCTCTCGCTATGCGCCTATAACCCGCCAATCTTCGCCGTCGACTCTGCTTCGCCCCGCGCGAGCGTCAGGCGGTCAGAGCCGGCGAGCGGACTCGAACCGCTGACCCCTTCATTACGAATGAAGTGCTCTACCAACTGAGCTACGCCGGCTGGACGGCCCTGATTGTAGGCCGGGCAGGCGTGTCGGCATGCGGGTGCGGCTAGGCCAAAGGCGGCTGCCGCTTGCGCCTAGCGGTGAATAGGGGGAGGATCCTCGCCCGATGAATCCTGGCCGCCTTCCCCAGCGGTTTTCCTTCCCGCACGCGCTCGTCGGGATCGCCGTCGCCGTCTTGATCGCCACTGCAACCTCGGGCGCCGCGGCCTCCGCAGGGCATGCCTCCGACGAGGGGCCGGCCGGCGCGGCGGCCGCCGCCGGGAAGAAGCGCACGATCGCCGATTACCCCTGGCAGCGGCGGATGAAGGGGGCCGTCAGGTTCGCGCGCCGCCGGGCCGGTTCGGTCTCGTTCGCGGTCGTGGACGAGCGGGGCCGGATCCACGGCTTCCACCGCGGCCGGCGGTATTCGTCGGCCAGCGTCGTCAAGGCGATGTTGCTGGTCGCCTACCTGCGCAAGGGAGGGGTCCGCGGCCGCCGCCTGCACGGGTCCGAGAAGGCGACGCTGGGCCCCATGATCCGCCGCTCGGACAACGGCGCCGCGAACACCATCCACAGCAACGTCGGCAGCAGCGGCCTGCGCCGCCTCGCCCGCCGGGCCGGAATGAAGCGCTTCATCCCCAGCTCGAGCTGGGGCGGCAGCCAGATCACCGCCCGCGACCAGGCCCGGTTCTTCTTCCGGATCCGGGGCCTGGTCCCCGAGCGCCACCGCGCCTACGCCCTCGGGCTCCTGCGCCGCATCGTCCCCGGCCAGCGCTGGGGCGTCCCGCCCGGGCGCCCGAAGGGATGGCGCGTCCACTTCAAGGGCGGCTGGTACCCGAGCGGCGGCTGGCGCGTGCACCAGGCGGCGCTGCTGCGCCGCGGCAACCGCCGGCTCGCGATCGCCGTCCTCACCGAGGGCGACCCCAGCCTCGGATACGGCGCCGGGACCATCACCGGCGTCACCCGCCGGCTGCTGCGCGGCTACAACGCGTACCGCCCGGGCAAGGCGAAGGGCAAGGGCGACAAGGGCAAGCGGCGCCCGAAAAGCAAGTAACCAAGCCGAATCCAACTCGCACAAACGTCCAGGGGGACTGATCCGGCCTGGTCCGGGCGACGCAGGGAATCGATAGTTGCCCAAGAACAGGACAGGAAGCGAAGATGACCCCGACAGTCCAGAACCTGAACGCCAAGCTCTCGCCCCGCCCCCGCCGCGTCAGCCCCCGGGTCGCCGCCGCGAACCGGCAGCTGAGGGGTCGTCAGGCCGCCCTCTCTGGAGCGGCTGCTTGGCAGCCGCGACTCATGCAGGCGGCCGCTACGACCCCGACTGATGAGGGGCCGGACGTCCCGAGCAACGGCTACCGCGGCGGCTACCTGATCGACGTCTGAGCCCGACCATCGGCTAGGGGTCGTAGCGACCCCTAGTCCGCGAACCGGTACCCGACCCGGCGCACCGTCAGCACCAGCTCGGGCTTCTGCGGATCCCGCTCGACCTTCTGGCGCAGGTTGGAGATGTGCACGTCGCAGGCCCGCACGTCACCGCGGAACTCCGTCTGCCACAGCTCCTCCATGATCTCCTTGCGGCTGAAGACCTGGCCCGGGTTCTCGGCCAACAGGCGCAGCACCTGGAACTCCGAGCGGGTCAGGCTGACCGGCTCACCCCGCACGGTGACGAGATGGCGCGCGAGGTCGATCGTTACCGGCCCCGACTCGATCGCGGTGCCCTCGGCCCCGTCGGAGCGGTCCAGCTCGCGGCGCCGCAGCTGGGCGCGCACCCTGCCCAGCAGCTCGCGGACCGAGAAGGGCTTCGTCACGTAGTCATCCGCCCCGACCTCCAGGCCGACCACCTTGTCCACCTCGGCGTCCTTCGCCGTCAGCAGGATGATCGGGACCGGGCTTCGCGCCCGAACCTCGCGGCAGATGTCGAGCCCGCTCTTGCCCGGCATCATGATGTCCAGGATCAGCAGGTCGAAGTCGCCGCCGTTGTTGAGCTTGATCTCGGCGTCCTCGCCGTCCTCGGCCAGGGTCACCTGGAAGCCCTCCTGCTCGAGCGCGTACCCAACCGACTCGCGGACCGACGGCTCGTCGTCGACGACGAGGATGCGGCCGTTTGTCCCGTTGCCGTCGGCCATCGTCAGGCCACCGGGGTCGATGTCTTCGCCTGTCGCAGGCGGACCCAGAAGGTCGAGCCGCTGCCGTCCGCCGAGCGCAACCCGATCTCGCCCCCCATCACGTCCACCATCCGCTTCGCGATCGAGAGGCCCAGCCCGAAGCCCTCGCTCTCCAGAGCGCCGCTGCCCCGATAGAAGCGCTCGAATACCCGCCCCTGCTCGGCGACCGGGATGCCCTTGCCGGTGTCCTCGACCTCGATCGTCACTGAGCCGCCTTCCTCTCGCGAGGCGCGAAGGGTAACCGCGCCCGGCGCAGGAGTGTTCTTGCAGGCATTGCTGAGCAGCCCGATCAGCACCTGGCGCAGCAGCACCGGGTCACCGGAGGCGACCAGCTCCTCGTCGATCTGGGTGCGGACCTCGACCCCGTCGGTCGGCTCGACCGCCTGCGCCGCCTCCTCGGCCGCCACGGTGACGTCCACGACCTCGGCCTCCGCGCGCTGCCCAGCGGCCTCGACCCGCGCCAGCGTCAGCAGCGACTGCGTCAGGCGCGTCATCCGGTCGGCGTCGTCGGCCAGCCGGCTCAGGAACCGCTCCTGGGCATCGGGATCGTCCTTGGCTCCCCCGCGCAGGACCTCGATGCCGCTGCTGATGCCCGCCAGCGGGTTGCGCAGCTCGTGCGCCGCATTGGAGACGAATTCGCGCTCGGCCTGCTCGCGCTTCAGCTCCTCGGTGCGGTCGCTGACCACGAGCAGCACCGCGTGCTCGGCGGCGACCCTGCGCGCCTGCACGCGGTAGGTCCGGTCCCCGATCGGCAGCACGGGGATGTCATCGGAGCCCTGCTCGGCCGCGACCCGCAGCGCCGGGATCAGGGCCGCGGCTGGCTGGCCGTTTCGGACCAGCCGCCCGGCGGCGGGGTTGGTGAAGCGCACCTCACCGTCCTCGCCGACCACCATCACGCCCTCGCGCAGCCCGTCCAGGATGGCCGAGAGGCGGTCGCGCTCGGTGGCGAGCAGGTCGAAGCTGTCGCGCAGCGCCTCGCGCATCGTGTCGAGGGACCTCGTGAGGTCGCCTATCTCGTCGCTGCCGCCCGGCGGCAGCGGCGCGTCGAACTTTCCGGCCGCCATCAGCTCGGCGCTGCGCGCAAGGCGCTTGACCCGGATCGCGATCAGCGTGGAGACGACGAACCCCACCAGCACCCCAACGACGATCGCGATCATGATCGCCCGAACGCGGTCGCCCTGGAGGTCGTCGAATGCCCGCGTGAGCGCCGGGGGCGGCTCCGCGACCCCGACCACGGCGCCGCGCACGCCCTGCTGGCCGAAGATCGGCGCCGACGCCAGGGTCCGGTCCTCGGAGAGGTCGGCGCGGAATCGCCTCCCCGCCCGGCCCGCCTCCCCGGCCTGCCCCGCCTGCTCGACCGTGCGCAGGTCGGCGGGGGGATTGGCGAGCGCCGCGAAGGGCCCGCCGCGCCGGTTGATCGCCCAGACCTGGAAGGTCTCGGTGTTCGCATCGTCGAGTATCTGGGCGGCCTCCCCCTTCCCCGCCTCGGCGACCTGATCGGCGACGCTGGTGGTCCGGCCCACGGCCAGGTCCCCGCTTTCGCTCTGCAGCGTGCGGCCGGAGGAGTCGTCGACGAAGATGTAGACCGCGAACGCGGTGATCAGGGTGACGCCGGCGAACGCAGCGCCGAGCCAGATCCGCATGCCGACGCGCCGGCCAGGAATCAGCCGACTGGACGTCTTGCCGGCGCCCGCGGCGCCGGCGCTCGCACTGGCGCTAGCCATCTCTGAGCATTTCTTAACAGGTCAGGCAGCCAGCGTCGCGGAGAGCCGCAGCCAGAGGGCCTCCAGGGCCAGCTCCTCCGACACGTTCACGCGCAGTCGCCGGCGCGTTTCCAGCACCAGGTCGACCGCCCGGCCGGCGGCCCCTGCGTCCAGGCCCTGGGCGTCCTCGGCCAGTTCGTCGCGGCGGTCGGAGTTGAGCACCACCTCGTCCACGCCGGCGGCGACCGCCGCCAGGTCCCGGTACCAGGCGCAGCACAGCGCCAACCCCAGATCCAGCGCCTCGGTGCGCGCGCGGCGGCCGGTCCGCTTCACCTGGTCGATGTGGTCGCGGCTCAGCTTGCCCGCCGAGCGGCCGCGCCGGGCGGCCGCGGCGCCGTCCTCCAGCAACCGCCGCTCCTCCTCTGAGGCGGCGTCCTCGCCGGCCTCCTCCGCCGCCTGCAGCATCGAGCGCCACGGCTCGGGCGAGGGCTCCCCGGCGGCCGCCGCCCGCGCCGCCGAGGTGGCGCTGGCCCGCAGCGCGCGGCCGTGCTCGCTCAGGAGCAGCCTCGCCAGGCGCAGGTCGCCGGCGCACAGGCGCGCCGCCGCCTCGGCCTCGCCTCCGCTCTCCCCCAGCGCCTCCAGCACCGCGTCTGGCGGGAGGGGCGCGAACTCGACCTCGCGGCAGCGCGACAGGATCGTCCCAGCCAGCAGGTCGGGCTCCGAGCAGAGCAGGATCAGGTGGGCGAAGGGGGCGGGCTCCTCCAGCGTCTTCAGCAGCGCGTTCTGGCTCTCGTCGCGAAGGGCCTCGGCCTCCTCGATCACGAACACCCGGCGCTCGCCCTCGGCGGGGCGCAGGTTCGCCGCGCGGATCACAGATTCCCGCACGTCATCGACCAGGTGCTGGGCGCCCGGCGGACGCAGCCAGACCAGGTCGGGATGCGGCGACGGATCGAGCATCGCGCGCCTGCGCGCCTCGTCGGGGTCGGACGAACCCTCGGCCAGCAGCTCCGCGGCGAACGCCCGCGCCGCGTCCGCCTTGCCCGACCCCGCCGCGCCCCTGAAGAGGTAGGCGTGCGTCGGCTCGCGCAGGCCCGCGACGAGCTCGATGCGCGCCCTGGCCTGGTGCCGGGTCGCCTGCTCCAGGGACTCGGGGAGCGCCACGGCCTCGGCGGCGCTCACGCCCGCACCCCGCGTCCCGCGACCGCGCCCGGCTTCGCTCGCGCCAGGGTCATTGACGCACGCTCCCTCGCCGGGCGCTCAACTCCGTCATCACCGCCAGATGCACCTGGTCGGGATCGCCCGAGGCGTCCACCACCCGCACCCTTTCGGGGTGGCGGCGCGCGACGTCCTCGTAGCCCTCCGCGACGCGGCGCTGGAGCTCCATCCCCTCGCCCTCGAAGCGGTCCGCGGCCCGGCCCTCGGCCGCGATGCGCTCGGCCGCGACCTCGGGGTGCAGTCGCAGCAGCAGCGTCACGTCGGGCCACAGCCCGCCGGTCGCCAGGTCGCAGAGCTCCTCGACCCGCTCGGCCCCCAGCCCTCGGGCGACGCCCTGGTAGGCGACGCTGGAGTCGCCGAAGCGGTCGCAGACCACGTCGCGGCCGGCCTCGATCGCCGGCCGGATCACCTCGGCGACCAGCTGGGCGCGCGCCGCCAGGAAGAGCAGCAGCTCGGCCATCGGGTCCAAGCGGACCTCGCCGTCCTTGAGCAGGTCTCGGATCTTCTCGCCGGCGACGGTCCCGCCCGGCTCGCGCACCAGCAGGGTTTCTGGGCCGAGCGCCTCGGCCAGGCGCGCGGCCTGCGTGGTCTTGCCTGACCCGTCGACTCCCTCGAGCGCGATGAACACGCCCTCAGGCTATGACTTGGCGCGGCTGCCGCCGGACCTGGCAGCCGGCTTCTTGCCCTTGGCGCCGTTCTTGCCGCTGCGCGCCCGTTTCACCTTGGTCGCCGAGGCCTGGCCCGCGATCTTCTCGGCCTCCGCGGCCTCGTCGGCGTCGGCCTCCTTGCCGTTTGTCGCCTTCGTCTTGGCCTTCGAGCCGTTCGCGCTCTCTTCCGCCTCGGCGGCCTCCTTCGCGGCCTCCTTGGCCTCCTTCGCCGCCTCGCGCTCGGCGCGCTTGCGCTTCATCTCCTCCATCGACGGGCAGTCGTCGTTGAAGCAGAGCTTCCAGGGCCGGCCCGGCTTGAACTTCTGGTTCACCGAGACCCGCGGCGTGCGCCCGCAGACCGTGCAGATGTCCTCGAGCTTGTGCACGTCGTAGAAGCGCGGCTGGGGCATCGGGAAGGTCTGGTCGCAGGAGTCGGGCGAGTCGGGGTTGTCGCCATCCCAGCCGGTGCAGCCGACGAACGACTTGCCCGACTTGCGGGCCCTGATGACGCGGAGCATGTTCGGCGAGCCGTCCTCCTGCTTGCGCCCCGCCTCCTGGCAGACCACGCAGGGGCCGAGCACGCGGTCCTCGTCCATGCCACTCCAGACGAGCTTCGCGAACTTGCGCCAGGGCTCGCTCTCGTCCTCGACGTCCACGTCCTTGCCCATCTCGTCGTAGGCGGAGCGCAGGGCGTCGCGGCTGTCCTTCAGCACGTCGTCCTTGGTCATCTCGCCCGCGGCGATCTGATCCATCTCGCTCTCGAGCTGGGAGGTCATCTCGGAGTCGGCGACCCGGGGCACGTAGGTCTTGAAGCCCTCGTACATCTTGACCCCGGTCTCGCTCGGCTCGGGCGGGTTGCCGTGGACGTAGCCGCGGTAGTAGAGCTTCTGGATGATGTCGGCGCGCGTCGCCTTCGTCCCCAGTCCCCGCTCCTCCATCATCTCGATCAGCTTTCCCTGCGAGATCCGCGACGGTGGCTGCGTCTCCTTGGCGATCTTCTCCGGCTTGCCCTCGAGGTCCAGCTCCTGCCCCTCCTCCAGCTTCGGGATCTCGGTGTCGGCCGAACGGGCGTAGGTGTAGATCGCGGCGAACCCGGGCTCGATCAGGACCGACCCGCGGACGAAGTAGTCCTCGGAGCCGGCCTTGATGTCGGCGCGCGTGGACTCCGTCAGCATCGGGGGGCTGAAGGTGGCGAGGAAGCGCCGGGCGACCAGCTCGTAGACCTTGCGGTGGGCCTCGGAACGCGCCTCGAGGCGCTTCGGGTTGACCGCCGCGGTCGGGTAGATCGGCGGGTGGTCGGTGGTCTCCTTCTTGCCGCGGGTCGGCACCAGCGGCTTCTCCAGCAGGAAGGCGGCGGCCTTGAAGTCCTCGATCTTGACCAGCTCGCGGACCAGCTGCTTCGTGTCGATGGACTCCGGATAGACGGTGTTGTCGGTACGCGGATAGGAGATGTAGCCGTCCATGTAGAGGTCCTCGGCCAGGCGCATCGCGCGGGCCGGACTGATCCCCAGCCGGCTCGAAGCGTCGGTCGTGAAGGCGGTGGTGTTCAGCGGCGAGGGCGGGTTGCGCGTCTGCTTGCGCGCCTTGATCTCGGTCACCGTGCCGGGGCTCGTGGTCCCCTCGACCGCGGCCTTTGCCTCCTCCTCCTTCCAGAACTTGTCGGTGGCGTGGTGCGCCTCGAAGGACCCGTCGGGGTGGGTGAAGGTCGCCACGATCTCCCAAAACGGCTTCGGAACGTGGGCGCGGCGCTCCAGCTCGCGCTCGACGATCAGGCCCAGCGTCGGGCTCTGCACCCGGCCGACCGAGAGGAAGTTGGCGCCGAAGCGCCGCGTGGCGCGCGAGACCGCGCGGGTCAGGGTCGCCCCCCAGATCAGGTCGATGTCCTGGCGGGCGGCGCCGGCGTTCGCGAGGGGCATCGAGAGCTCATCGAGGTTGGAGAAGGCCCGCTCGATCTCCTCGTTGGTCAGGGCCGAGTAGCGGGCGCGCTTCACCGGCGAGCCGTCCTCATGCACGCCCTCGGCGGTCGCCAGGTCGGGATTCGCCTCGACGATCTCCTCCAGCGCCTCGAGGCCGATCAGCTCACCCTCGCGGTCGAAGTCGGTCGCGATCACGAGGTCGCTCGCGTCCTTCGCCACCTTCTTGATCGCGCGCACGACGTTCTTGTCGACCGGCTGCTTGATCAGCGGCGCGTCGATCAGGTCGCGGGGATCGACCTCCTGCCAGCTCTTGTAGTCCTCGGGGAAGGCGGGATTAAGGACGTGGCCCTTGAGGCCGATCGTGGCCTGCGGGCCCGTCTCGTCCTCCCACGTGTAGAAGGGGGTCTTGAAGGCGGCCTCCTCCTTGGCTTTTCCGCCAGAGAGAATCTCCGCGATCTTCTTCGCGCTGTTGTTCTTCTCGGTGACGATCAGACGCATCGCACACTCCAAGGTAAGGGGGGGATCGGGTCCCAAGCCGGTCATCCCCTGTTCGATCGGCGGCGAGGGTAGCAGGGGCCTCCAGACGTGCTTTCCGGATTCACGCCTGAGCGTGCCCGGCGGTCATCCAGGCTCAGCCCGTGAGGTCCCTCGTCACAGGCGGCGCCGCCTCCCCCGCCACGGCGGCCGCCCCACGGTCTTCGGCACGGCAATTAGCCCGGGACTCCATATATGTAGGGGGCGGGCCGAGCGCAACCTCGAGGCCGGGCTGCGAGAGACCCTCGGCTAGCCTGTTTCACATGCCTGCCCAGGCCTACGAGGGCAAGGAGTGCGTCTGCCAGTTCAAGCGCGGGATCTGCGACCAGACCTGCGTGCAGGACATGCTCGACACCCCCGTCTACATCGCATGCCTGCGCCTCGGCGGGCGGCGCTGCGTGGTCGTCGGCGGCGGCGAGATCGGGCTGGAGAAGGTCGAGGGCCTGCTCGGCTGCGGCGCCAAGGTGACCCTGATCTCCCCCGACGCAGTGCCCGAGCTGCGCGAGCTGGCCGAGGAGGGCTCGATCGCCTGGGAGCGCCGCGCCTATGAGCCCGGCGACCTGGAGGGCACCTTCATCGTGATCGCCGCCACCAACGACACCGACGTCAACATCGGCGTCTACGAGGACGCCGAGCGCCGCGCGATGCTGGTCAACGTCGTCGACGTGCCCCCGCTCTGCAACTTCATCCTGCCCGCGATCGTGCGCCAGGGCTCGATGGCGATCGCGATCTCCACCCAGGGCGCCTCACCCGCGCTGGCCAAGCGGATGAAGCGCGAGATCTCCGAGCAGTTCGGTCCCGCCTACGCCGAGCTGGCCCTGATCCTGAACGAGGTCCGGGGCTGGGCGAAGGCGACGCTGCCGACCTACAACGACCGCCGCGACTTCTTCGAGGGCATCGTCAACGGCGATCCAGACCCCGTCGAGCTTCTCCGCGAAGGGCGCGACAACGAGGTCCGCCGGCTGATCGAGGCCGCGAAGCAGCGCCATGCCGAAGCGATCGGCGCCTCGGCATAGCCCGGCCTAGGCCTTCTTGCCCTTGCTGACGAGGTACTCGCCCGGGTAGCTGACGCTGCCGTCGGGGGCCTCGTCCTCCTCCCACATGGCTCGAAGGTCGGCCTTCAGGGCCTCCCACTTGCCCTCGGGCTCGAGCGCGGCCTTGGCCATCATCACCGGCCCGAACTTGTACTCGAACATGTCGGAAACCTCGTCGACCGAATCGAACTTCCAGTGGACCTCGGCGTCTTCGAAGTCCAACTCGATTCCCGTGCCCTCGAATAGCTCGCTGACGTGGTCCCGGGTCCCCCACAGCGGCGGAGGCTGGAACCCCTCGGGCGGCGGCGGCATGTGCTTGCCAATCGCCCCGAAGAAGCGGCCCACGTGGCCGTCGGGCCTCCAGTTGGAGAGGACCATGCGCCCGCCCGGGCGCAGGACCCGCGCGATCTCCCCGGCCGCCTGCTGATGGTCGGGCGCGAACATGACGCCGTAGACCGACACCACGGCGTCGAAGCTCTCGTCGTCGAAGGGGAGCGCCTCGGCGTCGCCCTCGACCCATTCGATCTCCAGCCCCTCCGCCTCGGCGTCGCGCTTGCCCGCCTCCAGCAGGGACGGCGTCAGGTCGAGACCGGTCACCCGGGCGCCGCTGCGGGCGGCCGGCAGCGTCGCGTTCCCCGAGCCGCAGGCGACGTCGAGCACGTCATCGTCCCCGGTCAGCTTCGCCCGATCGGCGGTCAGCTCGCCCGCCGAGGTGATCAGCTTCGCGACGTACGGGAAGTCACCCGCATCCCAGGTATCCCGCGCTCGCTGCTTCGCCTCGGACAGTTCAGGTGCCATCTGGTCTCGACCTCCTCGTGTTGACGCGGCAACCCTACCGGGGCCAGGGCTTCCCGCTCGGAGCGTCGGCAGCTCAGTCCACGTCGCGCGCGCGCAGCAGCGCCGCGGCCGCGGCGAACAGCACCGCGATCCAGACCAGCTCCAGGCCCAGGGCGGGCACGGCGTCGAGGAACTCGACGTCCGGCATCCCGACGTCGTCCGGGTCGAGGCCCTGGACCGCGTTCGGCAGCGCCCCGGTCGGGCTGAAGCGCTCGACGGTCGGGGCCAGGAAAGCCAGGGTGTTGTCCACCACAAAACCCATCACCAAGACGAAGACGATCGCGGTCGGCTGGTTGCGGATCAGGCCGCCGATGCAGACCCCCAGCGCACCGAGCAAAGCGGCCACCCCTGCGTTGCGGGCGAACTGCTCGACCAGCTCCCCCATCTCCGGGGTCGGCTGATCGCGGGCCTCGAGGATCACCATGCCGATCACGCCGATCACCACCGAGACTGCGATGGAGAGCAGCACGCCCGCTGCTGCGAACGCGAGCAGCTTCGCCGCCAGGAACCGCACGCGCAGCGGAGCTGCCAGCAGCGAGCTGGTGATCGTCCGATGACGCCACTCGCCGGTGATCCCGACGATCGCGAGGATGAGGATAAAGAGGCTGCTGGGGTCGCTGAGGAAGACGTCGTTGACCACCGTGTCCTCGGTCGGGTCGCTGAGGATGGCCGACAGCGTCACGAACACGATCGCGAGGCCGATCGTCACGCCCGCCAGGGCGTAGAAGGTCCGCGTCGTCCGCAGCTTGATCAGCTCGGATCGCAGGAGGGCCCTCACGATTCCTCCTCCGGGGCCGACTCGGGCTCTCCGGTGAGCTCCATGAACACGTCCTCCAGGGAGCGCGAGACCTCGGTCAGCTCCGAGAGGGCGACGCGCTTCTCGTTCGCCGCCTCGCCGACGGCCTCGCCGCTGGACCCGCTCACCAGCAGGGCGCCGGATGGGTCGTCGCTGTGCGCGATCCCGGCGGCGTCCAGGGCGCCCGCAAGCGCCTTCGCATCCGGTGCGCGAACGCGGATCACGCCGCCCTCGGCGCCCCGGACGACCTGATCGATCGGGCCGCTGGCGCGGAGCTCGCCCTTCGAGATCACGACGATGTCGTCGACGCTCTGCGAGACCTCGGAGAGCAGGTGGGAGGAGACGAGCACGGCCCGACCCCGGGCTGCCTCCGAGCGCAGCAGGCCTCGCATCCAGCGGATGCCGGGAGGGTCGAGGCCGTTGGCGGGCTCGTCGAGGATCAGGACGTCGGGGTCGCCCAGCAGCGCCGCCGCGATCGCGAGCCGCTGCCGCATTCCCATCGAGTACCCCTGGACCCGGCGGTTGCCCGCGTCGGCGATCCCGGTCAGCTCGAGGACCTCCTCGACCCGCGCGGACGGATGATCGCCGGCAGCCGCCAGGATGCGCAGGTGGTTGCGCCCACTGCGGCCCGGATGGAAGCTCGCGTCCTCGAGCACCGCGCCGACCTGAGCGCTCGGGTGCTCCAGGTCCCCATACTCCTGCCCGTCGAAGGTGCCGCGGCCGGCGTTGGGGTGAACCAGGCCCAGCAGCATCCGGATCGTCGTGCTCTTGCCGGCCCCGTTGGGGCCGAGGAAGCCGGTGACGCGGCCGGCCTGGACCTCAAACGAGAGGTCCTTGCACTGCCCGCACCTTGCCGAAGCTCTTGCTCAGCCCATGGATCTCGATCGCCGCCATCAAGCGAGGCTATCCCGAGGCCGGCGAAGCCCGGGTACGGCTGGCCCCCCTCGGGGGGAGGTTCAGCCCTCGGGCAGCGCGTAGATCGCGATCGCGGCGTACTGGACGGCGGCGGCCGCGATCACGAACAGGTGGAAGATCTCGTGGTAGCCGAAGACCTCGGGGCTGGGGTCGGGGCGCTTGGTCGCGTAGACGATCGCGCCGGCGGTGTAGAGCAGGCCGCCGAGGGCGATCAGGCCGACGCCGACGGGCCCCATTTTCTCCCAGAGCTGCGGCAGGGCGACGACGGCGACCCAGCCGGTCGAGAGGTAGACGGCGGCGGTGAACCACTTGGGCGCGTTCCACCAGGCGAGGTTGAGCACCGCGCCCCCGACGGCGAGGGCCCAGACCCCGATCAGCACGACCTCGGCGAGGGTGCCCTCCATCACCAGCACCGCGAATGGGGTGTAGGTTCCCGCGATCAGCACGAAGATCATCGTGTGGTCGAGGCGGCGCATCCACCGGCGGGCCCCGTCGCCCCATGTGACGCGGTGATACAGGGCGCTCGTCCCGAGCAGCGCCGAGAGCGAGACGACGTAGACCGAGATCGCTACGACCTCGCGCGTCCCCTGCGCGGCGACGATCAGGGCGGCGGCCGCCACCAGCGAGGCGAAAAACGCCCACTGGTGCGAGACGCCGCGCAGGCGTGGCTTCGGCAGCTTCTGGGCGACCCCGACTGCGGCGTCGGCCACCCCGTCGCGCGCGTCGCGCAGTTGTCGCTCGGTGGCCTCGCGGGTGGCGTCAATCCGTTCACCCGCGGCCTCGCGGGTGCGCTCGGCGCGGTCGCGCGCCGCCCCGATCGCCTCGCTCGTCGCATCGCGGGCCTCCCCGAGCGGATCCGAGCCGTGATGTGCCTGGTCGGCGGTCACGGACCACAAGATAGCCTCGCGCCATGAAGCTGCGCGGCACCGTGGTGCTGATCACAGGCGCATCCAGCGGCATCGGCGCCGAGATGGCCCGCGTGGCGGCGGCCCGCGGCGCCGAGCTGATCCTGGTGGCGCGGGGGCGCGAGAAGCTGGAGGCGCTGGCCGCCGAGCTTCGCGAGGGCGGCACCGAGGTCACCGTGCGCCCGGCGGACCTGGCCGCGCTGGAGGAGGTCGAGGCCCTGGGGGCCGAGCTGGTCTCCTCGGGCCGTGTGCCCGACATGCTGGTCAACAACGCGGGCGCCGGCCGCTGGCGCGCGGTGGACGAGAACGAGCCGGGTGAGAGCGAGCGCCAGATGGCGCTCCCCTACCTGGCGGCCTTCGAGCTGACCAGGGAGCTGGCGCCGGCGATGATCGAGCGCGGCTCGGGCCGAATCGTGAACATGACCTCGGCCGCGGCCTACTTCAGCTTCCCGGGCGCCAACGGCTACGGCTCGGCCCGCTGGGCGATGCGGGCCTTCAGCGAGCACCTGCGCGAGGACCTGCGCGGCACCGGGGTCGGCGTGACGATGATCGTCCCGGCCGAGGTCGACTCCCCCTACTTCGACCACAACCCCGGCTCGCGCGAGCGCGTGCCGGGGATCGGCAGGGTGCTCGGCCTGCTCGACCCCCGACAGGTCGCCGAGCGCGCGATCGGCGGCGCCGAGCGCGGGCGCCGCGTCGTCCAGATCCCGCGCCGCCTGGCCGTCTTCGAGTTCTCGGCGCGGCACTTCCCGCGCACGACGCAGGCGCTCGTCACCCGGACGGGGTGGCGGCGCCCGGGGCCGGCGCGCGAAACCTGACGAACTTAGGCGCAAGACGCTATATCTAGCGTTGTGAAGTGGCAGCCCACACGCTGCGGGTAGTAGACTGTGCGTGTGGACTGTCCCAGCTGCCAGACCCAGACGAAGGTGCTCGAGACCCGCGCGGCCGAGGACGGCGCGGTTCGCCGCCGGCGCCGCTGCCCGAACTGCGACCGCCGCTTCACCACCTTCGAGCGGCGCGAGCCCGAGCCCGTCTTCGTGATCAAGCGCGACGGCTCGCGCCAGCGCTTCGACCGCGCGAAGCTGCGGGCCGGCCTCGGCCGCGCCGCGCACAAGCGCCCGGTCCACTCGGCGGACCTCGACGCGCTCGTGCATCGGATCGAATCCGACATCGAGGCCTCCGGCGGCGAGGCGAGCGCCGAGCAGGTCCGCCAGAAGTGCCTCGACGGGCTCGGCGCCCTCGACACCGGGGCCTTCCTGCAGTTTGCGGGAGTCGAGCTCTCCGACCTCCACTCGGTCCGCGACGCCCTCGGCCGGCTTGACCGCAAAGACCGCGATTTTTCCCCGCTCGCAAGCGTCAGTTCTGTCCGGGACGGGGAGGATGCTCCACGGCCCACCCCCAAGAGCACGCCGCGAGCGAGAGGAGACAACTGATGGCCAGGGCCACTTCGAAGTCGACAAGGACGAGCGAACTGGGCCTCGCCATCGAACGTCGCTTCACCACCGAGGGAACCCATCCCTACGACGAGCTCGAGTGGGAGCTCCGCGACGCGATCATCGGCGACCCCGCCGACCCCGCCTTCGAGCAGCGCGGCGTCGAGTTCCCCAAGACCTGGACGCAGAACGCGACCAACATCGTCGCCCAGAAGTACTTCCGCGGCCAGCCCGGCTCCCCCGAGCGCGAGACCTCGGTCAAGCAGATGGTCTCCCGGGTCGCCGGCCGCATCGCCGAGGCCGGCCGCGAGGCCGGCTACTTCGCGAGCGACGCGGACGGCGACGCCTTCGAGGCCGAGCTGACCTCGATCCTGGTCAACCAGAAGGCCGCCTTCAACAGCCCGGTCTGGTTCAACGTCGGCTGGAAGCAGCCCGGCTCCGAGCAGGCCTCGGCCTGCTTCATCCTCAGCGTCGAGGACGACATGGACTCGATCCTCTCCTGGAACACCAAGGAGGGCATCATCTTCAAGGGCGGATCGGGCTCGGGCATCAACCTCTCCAAGATCCGCGGCTCGATGGAGCCCCTCTCCAAGGGCGGGATGGCCTCCGGCCCCGTCAGCTTCATGCGCGGCGCCGACTCCTGGGCGGGCGCGATCAAGTCCGGCGGCGGCACTCGCCGCGCGGCGAAGATGGTCGTGCTGGACGTCGACCACCCCGACATCGAGAAGTTCATCTGGTGCAAGGCCGACGAGGAGAAGAAGGCCGAGGCGCTGAAGGCCGCCGACTTCGACATGCGGCTCGACTCCGAGGCGTTCGCCTCCGTCCAGTTCCAGAACGCCAACAACAGCGTCCGCGTCACCGACGAGTTCATGCAGGCCGTCGCCGACGACGCCGACTGGGACCTGATCGGCCGCGTGGACGGCCAGCCGGTGAAGACCGTGAAGGCGCGCGAGCTGATGAACCAGATCGCCGACGCCGCCTGGCAGTGCGCGGATCCGGGCGTCCAGTACGACACGACGATCAACCGCTGGCACACCGACCCGAACACCGGGCCGATCACCGCGTCGAACCCGTGCTCGGAGTACATGAGCATCGACGACTCGGCCTGCAACCTGGCCTCGCTCAACCTGATGAAGTTCCGCAACGAGGACGGCAGCTTCAACGTCGACGACTTCGTCCACGCCGTGGACATCGTCTTCCTCGCGCAGGAGATCCTGGTCGGCTTCTCTTCCTACCCGACCGAGCAGATCACCGAGAACGCGCGGGCCTTCCGCCAGCTCGGCCTCGGCTACGCCAACCTCGGCGCCCTGCTGATGGCGGAGGGCATGCCCTATGACTCCGACGAGGGCCGGGCGATCGCCGCCTCGATCACCGCGCTGATGACGGGCCGGGGCTATCGCAAGTCGGCCGAGGTCGCCGCGGCGATGGGCCCGTATGACGGCTACGAGGTGAACCGCGAGCCCCACAACGAGGTGATGCGGATGCACCAGGCCGCGGCGTATGAGATCGAGGACGAGCTGGTCGAGGAGAACCTGCTCCACGCCGCGCGTGAGTCATGGGACGAGGCGGTGGCGCTGGGCGAGCAGCACGGCTACCGCAACGCTCAGGCGACGGTGCTCGCCCCGACGGGCACGATCAGCTTCCTGATGGACTGCGACACGACCGGCATCGAGCCCGACTTCTCGCTGGTCAAGTTCAAGGAGCTCGTCGGCGGCGGCCAGATGAAGATCGTCAACGGCTCGGTCAATCTGGCGCTCGAGACGCTCGGCTACAGCGAGGCGCAGATCTCCCAGATCGACGCCTACATCAACGAGCACAACACGATCATCGGCGCGCCTGAGCTGAAGGAGGAGCACCTGCCCGTGTTCGACGTGGCGGTCGGCGAGCGCTCGATCAGCCATACCGGCCACATCGACATGATGGCCGCGGCCCAGCCGTTCCTCTCGGGCGCGATCTCGAAGACGGTCAACCTGCCCGAGACGGCGACGATCGACGACATCGCCGACGCCTACACCGACGGCTGGAAGAAGGGCCTCAAGGCCCTGGCCATCTACCGCGACGGCTCCAAGACCGCCCAGGCGCTGAAGACCGACGCCGGTGAGAAGAAGGGCGACGCGGCGGAGATCGGCATCGTCGAGATCCCCCGCGAGCGCAAGAAGATGCCGCGCGAGCGCGAGTCGATCACCCACAAGTTCTCGATTGGGATGCAGGAGGGCTACATCACCGCCGGCAAGTACGAGGACGGCTCGCTCGGCGAGATCTTCCTCACCGACATCGGCAAGGAGGGCTCGACGATCAAGGGCCTCATGAACGCCTTTGCGACCGCGATCTCGATCGGCCTCCAGTACGGCGTGCCGCTCGAGGACTTCGTGAAGAAGTTCAGCTACATGCGCTTCGAGCCCGAGGGCATCACCCGCAACCCGGAGATCCCCTTCGCGAAGTCCCTTCCCGACTACATCATGCGCTGGCTCGCGAGCCGCTTCATCGACGACGTCGACTACCTCGAGCAGCTCGGGATCATGACCGACGAGGTCCGCGCCCGAAAGGACGCCCAGCTGGCGCTGCCGACCGGCGACACCAACGGCGGCGGCGAGTCAAAGCCCGCCAACGGCGAGGGCAACGGCAACGGATCGAGCGGCCACGCGAAGCCGGAAGAGGCCGGGGGCGACGCGGGCGGAGCCGACAATCCAGGCGCCGCCGCGAAGCCGGCCACCTCGGCCCTCACCGACACCCCGCCGGTGATCCCGGCGAAGGTGGGCGCCGATCTCGAGCTGGGCCCGGCCTGCGACCAGTGCGGCGGCATGATGCAGCGCACGGGCAGTTGCTACACGTGCAGCTCGTGCGGCAACAACACCGGCTGCGGCTGAGAGATCATCGACATGTAAGCAGCGCTACTGGTCCTCGCGCTGAGGAGCAGCGCGCCGAACCGATTTCAGACGTCCTCCTTAGGGGCCGTCCACCCGGACGCGCCCTCGCGGTCGGCGATTAGGCCGTCCACCGAGACGCTCATCGAGTAGATCAGCATGGGCTTCACGGGCGCGTGATGCTATTGCTGGGGCATGGCGGGCAAGGCATCGGAGCGATTCGTCTGGGCGGTCGACACTCTGGAGGTCCGCCCGGCCAATCGCCTGCTCGAGGTCGGCTGCGGCCACGGCGTCGCGGTCTCCCTGGTCTGCGAGAGGCTGACGACGGGAACGATCACCGCGATCGACCGCTCGCCCAAGATGATCGAGATGGCGACGCGGAGGAACCGCGAGCACGTCGACGCGGGCAGGGCCGTGTTCGAGGCCATCGCGCTGGAGGACGCGGACCTCGGCGATCGGCGCTTCGACAAGGTCTTCGCCTTTAACGTCGCTCCCTTCTGGCAGCAGCCGGAGGCGGCGCTCGGTGCCGTCCGCGAGCACCTCGCCCCGGATGGGGCCGTCTACATCTTCTGGGACGCGCGCCACTTCGCGCCGGAGGGAGCCCGGGACCTTGGGAATGAGCTGGCCGACCGGCTACGCGAGGGCGGATTCTCCGTCGACAGGGTGCTAGTCGAGGACCTGCGCCCGGTCCCTGCGGTCTGCGCGATGGGGCGGCCGCAGGGCGGATGAACTGGACCGCAACACCGTGATCGCGGTCATTCTCCCCGCGCCTTGGCACTGAGCTCGCCAAGCCGCGCCGCGCTTCTGGCGTCCATTGGCACGAAGGTCTCGATCGCGAGGTTTGCCGCCGAGACCTCCAGCGGCGCCCCGAGGGTGGCGATCACGGTGAAGAGGCTGACCTCGCCGACCGGTGTGCGCAGGTCCAGCGACACGACGGGCTGAGTCGCCGGGCTGGTCGGTGGATCGTCCGGGAGATAGGCCTCCACATCCTCGATCAGCTCGCCGAGCGCCGGGTCGGCGTCCTCGCGGCTCTTTCGCCTCAGCTTCGTGATCAGGGGCGCGTTGCAGGCCGCAGTCATCGACGAGATCTTCGGCAGGCCGCCGGGGTGAACGCCGAGGCGGAGCATGTTGATCGGGGGCTCGAGGAGCTCCGGATCGACCCCGTCCCAGAGGAGCGACGCTGCCCGATTGGCCTCGATCAGGTTCCAGAGACCGTCGACGATCAACGCCGGGTTTGGCTCGTGGGCTTCCAGCAGCCGGCTGAGTGACTCGCGCAGCGGCCGCATCATCTCGCCGTCGTACGCCTGCTCCAGATAGGGCGGAGCGAAGCCCCCAGCGAGCAGCAGGCGGTTGCGCTCGGCGATCGGTAGGTCGAGGTGCTGGGCCAGGTGGACGAGGAGCTGGCGACTCGCGCTGGACCGGCCGGTCTCGACGAAGCTCAGGTGCTTGGTCGAGACGTTGGCGTCCAGGGACAGCTCGAGTTGGCTGAGGCCACGTCGCCTGCGCCAAAAGCGGATCAACTCGCCCGCGGTCCGGGGCTCCTGCTCGGTCTGGGCGACCACCCGGTCGACGTTAGCGGGGCGTCCGCTCAGGTTCCATTACCCGGCGTGTAAAGCCGGCCGGCGTTACACGCGAGGTAATGGACGCGCGGCCGTTCTTCCGGGACCGTTCACGGCGAAAGCAACCCAATGGAGGTTCGAATGAACGTCAATGATCCGAACGAGCTCGCCGAGCGCTACACGGCGGTCTGGATGGAGCCTGATGGCGATCGCCGCCGCAATGCGATCGCCGATGTCTGGAGCGAGGATGCGATCCACATCCTCCAGCCCACGCAGGAGGTCTACGAGGCCGCCGCTGAGCGGGCCGTCAACCCGACCTGGCAGGTCCGCGGCCACGCCGAGCTCGAAGCCAGGGTGACCTCGGCCTACGAGGATTTCGTGGCGACCGGCCAGATGGCCTTTCGGACGCGGGACGGCGCGAAGCGCCTCGGGGATGTGGTGACCTGGCGATGGGAAGGGGTCTCACCGGATGGCGAGGTGCTCGGCGCCGGCCTCGAGTTCGTGGTCCTCGCCGCCGACGGCCGGATCGCGACCGACTACCAGTTCGTCGAGTGAGCGCGATGACGACGGTTGATGCAAACGGCGTCACGCTCGGGGTCGAGCACTTCGGCGACGCGGCGGCGCCGCTCGTCCTGCTCGCGGGCGCCACGACCATGCTCTCCTGGCCCGACGCGCTCTGCGAGGCGCTCGCGCGCGGCGGGCGCCACGTCGTGCGGTACGACCTGCGCGATTCCGGCGCGTCGACCACCGTCGATCCCAAGGCGCCGGCGTACACGCTGCGCGATCTCGCAGCCGACGCCGCGGCGCTCGCCCGCGAGCTCGACGACCGGCCGGCGCACCTGGCGGGCATCGGCGTGGGCGGGATGGTCGCCCAGGTCGCTGCGCTTGACCACCCGGATGCGTTCTCGGCGCTCACCCTCGCCGGTACGCGCCCCGTCGCTCCAGGCCGAGTCGACAAGGACCTGCCCGACCATGACGCGGCGACGATGGACCGGCTGTTCTCGCGCTCGATGCCCGACTGGTCCGACCGCGCCGCGGTGGCGGAGTTCGCCGTCGGCGGGGCGGAGATCCTCGGCGACGACCCTGCCGCCGCGCGCGCGACCGCCGGGCGCATCTGGGACCGAACGCCGGGGACGGAGCCCGCGGTGCAGATGGCCAACCAGATGGGCATGGTGTTCTCCAAGCTCAACTGCAAGCCGCGCTGGCGCGAGCGCCTGTCCGAGCTCGCGATCCCGGCGCTCGTGGTGCACGGTCGCCGCGATCCGCTCTTCCCCGTCGGCAACGGCGAAGCGCTCGCGCGCGAGATCCCTGATGCGCGGCTGCTGGTGCTCGAACGCGCCGCGAAAGCGATCCCCGATGCGGCCGCCGGTGAGGTCGCGGCGGCGATGCTCGCGCTCTAGGCGCTCACAGATCCTGAGCCGACCCTCGGACGCATCCCTGAACTCATCCGGGTTGCCGATCAGGCCGAAAGCAGCTCGTCCGCGCTGACCACCGCGGCGTAGCCATCACCGAGCGCCGCCATGAAGGCGGCGTGGACGCTGGCGCCCGGCACCTCGGTGCCGCCGAACTCAAGGTCGGGAGCGGCGCAGGCGTCGTGCACCACCGTGACGGCGATGTCCTTGTCGGATGCCGCGCGCACGGTGGCGTCGACGCACATCGAGCTCATCATCCCGGCAACCACGAGCTCGTCCACGTCGCGGTTGCGGAGCTCGCGGTCGAGGCGCGTGTCGATGAAACCGTTGGGCTGCGCCTTCTCGATCACGGGCTCCCCGTCCGCCGGCTCGACCGCGGGATGGATCTCGACGCCGTCGGTGCCCGGGACCATGAACTCCGCGTCTGGAGCGTCCCAGACGTGCTTCAGGTGAATGACCGGCTCGCCGCGCTCGCGGAAGGCCTCGAGCAGGCGGGCGGCGGAATCCGCCGCCGCCTCGGGCTCGACCAGGGGATAGGCCCCACCGGGGAAGTAGTCGTTCTGGACGTCGATGATTAGCAGTGCCTTGCCCATGGGTCCATTCTCGCGGAGTAATGTTGGCTCATGAGCGGGGCCGACCGCGAGCACTTCGGAGAGGCGAGCCTCGGTGAGGCGCAGGCCGCGAACCCGCCCGACCAAGACGAGATGATCGAGGCCGACGCGGATCCGCTCGACACCGACGTCGAGGACGCCGACCTGTTCCTGGGCGACGGCGACGACGATTACGAGGGCAACGGCAAGGAAGAGGAAACCGACGAGAGCTGAGCCGCCGACTCAGCTGGGTCGCCGTGCCGCACTCCTCCATCGCCGACGTGCTGCTGCACTTCGGCACCTCGGCGATCTTCCTCGCGGGCGCGGCACACTTTTTCCTAACACGCCGCTGAGCCTCCGGCCTTAATCTGTCGGGCGCATGGACTCGGCAGCTGGCCAGCCCAGAGGCGCCGAGTCCCGGCCACGGCGGTTCCTGGATGCGCTGCTCGAGGCCGGGCTGGACGTCGAGCGCGGACGCCCCCTCGAGGGGAACGGGGTCTGGCTGCGGCTGCTGCCGTGGGTCGCGGCCGGCGTGCTGGCGTTCGCGCTGCTGCCGCTGCTGCCAGAGGGCACCACCGAGCCCGCCAACCTGGTCGCTGGCGCGCTGGTCCCGCTGGTCATCGTCGCCGCGGTGTTCGCCCCCTGGGATCGGCTGCCCGCCTGGACCCAGGCGGTGCCCGCGATGGTCCCGTTCGTGATGGTGGCGCTGATCCGCAGCCAGCACGAGAGCAGCGAGGCCGCGTACACACCGGTGGTGCTGCTCCCCGTCTTCTGGTTCGCGCTTTACGGAACGCGGCCGCAGCTGGTGATCTCGATCGCAGCGGTGGGCGTCACCCTGGCGATCCCGACGCCGGCCGTCGAGGGCGACGCCTATCCCGTCACCGAGCTGGGCGCCGCGCTGCTCTGGATGGTCATCGCCGGCATCACCGGTCTCACGATCAGCGAGCTGGCGCGCCAGCGCGAGACGCTGCAGGACAGGCTCGGCCGCATGGCCCACACCGACAAGCTGACCGGGCTCCCCAACCGGCGCGCCTGGGACGACGAATTCGAGCGCGAGCTCGCGCGGGCCGGCCGCAGCGGGGCCCCGATGTGCGTGGTGCTGCTGGATCTGGACCACTTCAAGCAGTTCAACGACCACCACGGCCACCAGGCGGGGGACGAGCATCTGCGGGACGCCGCGGAGATATGGCGGCAGCGGCTACGCGTAACCGACCTGCTCGCGCGCTACGGGGGCGAGGAGTTCGCGGCTGTGTTGACGGCGACGACGATTCCGCGCGCGGAGTCGGTCATCGAAGGCCTGCGCGAATCGACGCCTCGAGGCGAGACCGTCTCGGCCGGGATTGCGCAGTGGGACGGCCACGAGTCGGGGGCCGAGCTCATCGCCCGCGCCGACCGCGCGCTGTACGAGGCCAAGCGCACCGGCCGCGACCGCACCGTGTCCATGCCGGCCGAGCCGGTCGAGCCGGTCGAGGCCGCGGCGAGCTGAGGCTCTTGCTCTAGCGCAGCACCAGCGCCGCGCGGGCCTGCCGGACCGCGATCTCGACCGAGGGGCGGTTGTCCTCCTTTACCTCGGCCGAGGGGGCTCAGCCTCCGTTCTAGAGCAGGTCCTCGAGGTCCTCGAGCGGGTCCTTGGTCTCGGCCTTTGCCGAGGTCAGGGCCATGCCGGCCATCTCGCCGAGCTCCGACGCGGACATGTCCTCGCCCAGCTCGGCGACCGCGAAGGTGATCTCCATCGGCTCGTCGTCCGGGCGGCGGCAATGCCCGTAGACCTGGCCCTTCAAGCGCGCGCCGAGGGGTGCGGCGTCGGCCGCGTTCGTCCCCGTCAGGATCAGGGCGAACTCGTCGCCTCCCCAGCGGAAGCAGAGGTCGGGCACACGCACCGCGCCGCCAATCGCCTCGGCGACCTCGCGCAGGCAGCGGTCGCCCTCGGCGTGACCCCAGCCGTCATTGATCTTCTTGAAGCTGTTGATGTCGATCATGGCCACGGTCAGGGGGATGCCCTGGCGGCCAGACCGCTCGACCTCCTGCTCCAGCGCCTCGTCGAAGGCGCGGCGGTTGCGCAGGCCGGTGAGCTTGTCCAGCCGCGCCTCCTCGCGAGCGTTGGCTTCCTGCGCCGCGAGCGCCAGGCGCTGGGCGCGGACGCCCCTCATCAGCACGCTGCCGAGCCCGGAGAGCGCGCACCAGATGATGAAGGTGGCGAAGGTGGCACCTGCGGCGTCGGAGTTCCAGCCGTCGTAGACGAAGGGCGCGGCCAGAACCAGTGCCACGAACCCCAGGAAGGCGGCGACCTGGCGAGGTGGGTGCAGGAGCGCGACGAACAGGATGGGCAGCAGGCAGAGGCGCTCGTATGGCGAGCCGACGCCTCCCGCGAGCCATTGCAGGACGGCGATCGCGATCACCGCGCCGTAGGAGACGACCAGGAACTCGCGCCAGGTCCTGAGCGCTGTGCCGCGGCGGAGAGCCACCACGAGGGAGGCAAAGGCGCAGAAGATCCCGATCGCGATCACCGAGCCGGCGTTGCCGATCGCTTCTGTAGGCGGGCTGGGAATCCAGAGCAGGACGACCAGGAACGTGACCAGCGCCCACAGGATCGACCCCAGACGCTGGGCGTTGGCCATGTCCCCGCCCGCGTAAGGATCCTCGGGCGTGGCGAAGAATTGGCGTGCGGTTTGAAGGCGTGCGCTCATGCTTCCCCTACGCACAGCCATCGGCAGGGACCTCGGCGGGCGCCACCCCAATATTGGGTAGCGCCCGCCAGGTGAGCGTCTTGCACCTCAGACCAGGCGTCCGAGCGCGCGGATCTGGAAGGCGCGAACGATGTTGATCAAGCCCTCCATCAGCGCCCAGATCCCGGCGAAGACCAGCAGCACGTAGGCCTTCTCGATGAAAAACTGGCCGCCCGTGTAGAAGGCCAGGATCACCATCAGGATGCCCGCGGTCAGCCCGAGCCACCAGAGCTCGTTGACCGCTCGGCCGGCGAACGCCTCGATGATCCAGAAGATCCCCACGATCAGGAACAGGAACCCGAGGATGTCGGCGAGCGCGGCGAAGGTGTTCTCGGGGCTGATGAACGCGATCGTCGCGGCGCCCAGGAACAGCACCCCGAAGATGGCGAACAGCCACTTGCCATGCTCGGCCATCATCGCCAGGGAGAAGTTCTGAACGGCCGCCCCCACGAACAGCGCGCCGACGATGATGCCGACGGTCGTGATCGAGGCCTCGTCGAACTGCAGGATCACCACAGAGGCCACGATCCAGACCAACCCAAAGAAGAGCCAGAGCCACCAGAACTTGGAGAACCCCTTGATCGCCTCGCGCTCGGCCGCGGTCGGCGCGCTCGAGGACGAACTGCGGGCGGACGCGGCCGACTTCTTCGCGGCCGACTTCTTCGGCGGCCGACTTCTTCGCGGCCGACTTCTTCGCGGCAGGCTTCTTCGCGGCAGGCTTCTTAGCCGCCCGCTTCTTCGCCGAGGACTTGGCTGCGGCCATCGATTCCTCCTGTGTCGAGGTGAACGGCGCGGATCCGCGCCGATACGGCGAAGCATAAATTCGCCGCACGCCGGAACCGCGCGCTAGGAGCTCGGCGGGTCCTCGCCGGCGCAGGTCGCGGCGTTCTCGACCGGCGTCTGGCTGGGGCAGAGGTTGGCGTTGTCGGCGACCTGCCGCAGCATGATGCCAGAAGCGGTCGCGCTCCTCGGCGCTCAGGGACCTGAGCAATCCCTCCTCGCCTTCGTAGATCGCCTTGTCGCCCCTCTCAACCAGCTCGGTGCCGCGCTCGCTGAGCTCGATCACGTAGCGGCGGCGATCGCTCTCGTGCCGGTAGCGCTCGATCAGGCCGGCGTCGCTGAGCTCGCCGGTGACGGTGGCGAGGTTGCTGTAGTCGAGCCCGAGGGCGTCGGCCAGGGTCGCCTGCGAGGCGGTGCCGAACGTCTGCAGCTGCTTCAGCACCACGTACTGCTGCGCGCTCACCTCGAGCGGCTGCAGCGCCTTGCGGAAGCGGGCCATCGACTCCTGGCCCAGGCGGGCGAGCAGCACGCCGAAGGGCAGACGCTCCTCGCCGTCGACGATGCGGGGGGCCTCGGCGGCGACTGGCTTGGTGGCGGTGTCCGTGCTCATCGTGCTCCTAAGGATAGTGGTTGAGGACAACGGTGGTAAAGAATAATTGTGGTACTCTATAATCCTGGTTGGATACCACAGAGGTTCACTACCACTGTTTGTAACGAAAGGAGCAATGTGATGACAGTCACAGCGACAACGGCGATAGAGGGGACCTACGAGGCGGATCCGATCCACTCGGTCTTCGGCTTCTCCGTCGTCCACAACGGCATCTCCACCTACCGGGGCTCCCTCGACGACGTCAGCGCGACGCTTCGCGCCGACGGTGACGAGCTCGCCCTGGAGGGCGCCGCCAAGGTCGAGTCCATCTCGATCCGCGAGCCCGAGCAGTTCCGCGCCCACGTGCTGGGCGAGGAGTTCTTCAACACCGCCGAGCATCCCGAGGTCCGCTTCCGCTCCAGCTCGATCGAGCTGAGCGAGGACGGCAGCGCCCGCGTGATCGGCGAGCTCGAGATCGCCGGCAAGACCAAGGAAGTGACGGCGGCGGGCAGCTACACCGCCCCGATCGCGGATCCCCTGGGCGACGAGCGATTCGCCCTCGAGCTGGAGACGACGTTCGATCGTCGCGACTTCGGCTTCGACTGGCAGATGGAGCTGCCGAGCGGCGGCGACGTCCTGGACTGGGACGTGACCCTGAACGTCCACCTCGAGCTGGTCAAGCCCGGCGAGAAGGAGGACGAGTAGGGATGAAGGTCGTGGGGATCTCCGGATCGCTGCAGGAGCGACTCCCACAACACCAGGCTGCTCCGGGCGGCGGCCGAGCTGCTGCCGCCCGGGGCCGAGCTGGAACTGGTCGGGATCGGCGACCTGCCGATCTACAACGAGGACCTCGACACCGACCCCGCCCCGGCCTCCGTCCAGCGGCTTCGCGACGCGATCGCCTCGGCGGACGCGATCGTGGTCAGCACGCCCGAGTACAACGCCTCGATCCCGGGCGGGCTCAAGAACGCCCTCGACTGGGCCTCTCGCCCGTTCGCCGAAAACGTCTTCAGGGGCAAGCCCGTGCTGGTGCTGGGCGCCTCCACCGGACTCTTCGGCGCGGTCTGGGCCCAGGCCGAGGTCCGCAAGGTCCTCGACCACATGGGCGCCAAGGTGCTCGACTCCGAGTTCCCCGTCGGCCAGGCGCACGAGGCCTTCGGCGAGACCGAGCTGGCCGAGCAGACCGCCGGGGAAGAGCTCGAGCGCCAGCTCGCGGTCCTGGTCGCGCTCGCGCGCGACATGACGGCCGAAGCTGCCCCGCAGGCGCCGGTCGCCGCCTAGGCCGCCGCCGCCGTCCTCGCGCCGGCACCCTCGGCGGCCAGCGCCTCACCCGCAGCCCGCTTCCCCGCCTGGATGGCGCCGTCGAAGTAGCCCATCCAGCGGGTCGCGGTCTCCGTCCCCGCCCAGTGGATGCGGCCGACCGGCTCGCGCAGGGCGCGGCCGTAGGCGGTCCAGGTGCCGGGAGTGGGCACCCCGGCATAGCAGCCGCGCGAGTAGGGCTCGGCGCTCCAGTCCTGCTCGGCGTACGCGGTCGGGGTCGCCGCGCGCTCCCCGAACAGCCGCGCGAAGGTCCCGACCACCGCCTGGCGGCGCTCGGCCTCGGACGCGGGGCCGAGGACGCGAGCGTCGCGTCCCTCGAGGAAGCCCATCAGCACCCCGGGCGTCCCCTTGGGCGGGGTGTTGTCGAAGACCACCTGCACCGGCCCGGGCAGGCTGGTGGCGGTGCCGCTGAGGCCATCCCGGCGCCAGAACGGCTCGTCGTAGACGGCCATGCACTTGATCACCGAGCCCATCGGCACCCTCTGGGTGAGCTGGGCGCGCGCGAGGGCAGCGCCGGCTCATAGGTGAGGGTTCCCGCCAGCGCCGGCGGCAGCGCGACGATCACCCGCCGTGCGCGGAGGTCGCCGGCGACCACGCCGTCGTCGTCGGCCTTGATCGCGCTGACCGGGGACTCCAGGATCACCCGCTCGCCCAGCTCCTCGGCCATCCGGATCGAGATCAGCTGCGAGCCGCCCACGATCCGGTCCTGCTGGGCGCCGCCCTCGATGTCCAGCAGGTCATCCCAGCCGCCTGCCGACGCCGCGTAGAAGAGCCAGTGCAGCATCGACATGTCGGCGGGCTCGACCGAGAAGACGCCGCGGATGCATCAGCCCCAGCACCTCGCGACCGGTCTTGGTCTTGGCCGTCTTCCTGATCCAGTCGGCGGCGGTCTGGCCGTCGAGGCGCCTCGGCGTCGGGGTGCTCCCAGGGCGCCTCGGGGTCGACCCGCTTCGCCATCCGCTGGAACTTCGCGTCCGCGCGGCCGTAATCGGCGAGGACCAGCGGGTTCAGGCGGGGGATCGTGCCCGTGTAGCGGACGAGCTTGCCGTTCGGGTTCTCGAAGATGTTCTTGCCGGCGGTGTGGGTGGGGTAGGTCTCGAGGCCGAGCTCGCGGACCAGTCCCATCACCTCGTGCTGGGTCGGGCCGACCCACTGCCCGCCGAGCTCGACCACGTCATCGGGGCGCTCCCCGACCGCGTGGTTGAGCGTGCGCCCGCCGACGCGGTCGCGCGCCTCCAGCACCCGCACGTCCAGCCCCGCCCGCTCCAGCTCGCGCGCCGCCGCCAGGCCCGAGAGCCCGGCCCCGAGGACGATCGCGTCGCAGTCGTGCATGGCGGCAGTATCCCCGACCGTCGCCCGGTCAGGGCAAGAACGACGGTCCCCTCGATCAGCGGCAGCACCGCGCCGCTCACCCGTGGACGTCCCCTCTCCATCTCGGCCTCGAGCAGGCTCGGGCGGCCCATCTCGACGCCCTGCTCGACCGTGACCGCATCCAGCCCGGTCCGCTCGGCGAGGTAGGCGCACAGCGGCCCCACGGCCGAGCCCGTCGCCGGGTCCTCGCCCAGGGGCAGGATGCGCGCGAAGCTGCGCGCGCGGCCGCGCCCGGAATCCGGGTCGACCCAGGCGAGGTAGATGACGACCGCATCGCCGGGGCTGAGCAAGGCGTCGATCGCGGGGTAGTCGGGGACCGCCCGCTCCAGGGCACCGGGATCGGCGAGCGGGGCGATCGCGTGCCAGACGCCGGCGGAGATCAGCCGCGGCGCCAGCTCGGGGTGGGCGTCGCCCGCGTCCAGGCCCACGGCGCGCATCGCGGCCCCGCGGTCGAGCTCCTCTCCGAATTCCGCCGGTTCCTGCAGCATCGTCGCCCGCCAGCGCTCGGCGCCGCCGTCGGCCTCGCCGTCGAGGCGCACCTCGATCGGCTGCAGCCCGGCGTGCGTCTGCTGCACGAGCGAGGCCTCCTCATCCCCGCGCCATCGCGCCACCGCGACCGCGGTCCCCAGCGAGGGATGCCCGGCGAAGGGCATCTCCTCGCCCGGCGTCCAGATGCGGTTGCGGTAGTCGGCGCCGTCCTCGCTCGGCGTCTGCAGGAACGTCGTCTCCGACAGGCGCGTCTCGACCGCGAAGGCCAGCATCGTCTCGTCGCTGAGCCCGTCGGCGTCCTCCACCACGGCGAGGCCGTTCCCGGCGAGCGGCCGCTCGGCGAAGACGTCCAGGAAGGCGACGCGCCGCTTCATTCGTCCAGCCTAGGCGTCGCGCGGTCACACAATCCGAATCGCCGTGGCCGCGCGGATTGTGTCTTGGGGGTCCGATGCCGACTCTACGTTTCGGCAAGGGAATCCCCGATGACCCACCAACTGGAGGCATGATGGAGAAGCCCTACCCCCTGACGTTCTCGGTCGACTACCCGGATCGCGAGCTGAACCGGCTGTCGACCTTCTTCCGCGTCTTCGCGATCATCCCGATCGCCTTCGTCCTCGCGGCGGTGTCCGGCGGTCAATACAGCAGCGGAACCGGAGACACGGCGACGTACATCGCCGCGGCCGGCGGGTTCCTGTTCTTCGGCCCGCTGCTGATGCTGCTGTTCCGCAAGAAGTACCCGGCATGGTGGTCCGACTGGAACCGCGAGCTGCTGCGCTTCAGCAACCGGGTCTACGTCTACCTCTACCTCCTGGACGACACCTACCCGTCAACGGACGAGCAGCAGTCGGTGCGCCTGGACTTCCCGACCCCCAACGGCGAGGAGCTGAGCCGTGGGCTGCCGCTGGTCAAGTGGTTCCTGGCGATCCCGCACTACTTCGTCCTGTTCTTCCTGCACATCGCGGCGTTCTTCGTGACGATCGTGGTCTGGTTCGCGATCCTGTTCACGGGCCGCTACCCGCAGGGGATCTTCGGTTTCGTCGAGGGCGTGTTCCGCTGGAGCAACAGGGTTTGCCGGCTACGTGTTCATCCTCGTCACCGACGAGTACCCGCCGTTCAGCCTCAAGTAGGTCCCGGCATCAGGGCATAAAAAAAGGCCCGCTCCGGTCGCGCCGGGGCGGGCCTTAGTGCTGTTCCCGCATCTCTAGATCCTGCGGGCGCGCTTGTCGATCGCCTTGCCCTGAGTGTTCGGGCTGGGCTTGACCAGATGCGCGAAGCCTGCTGCGAGTCCTCCAAACATGATGCTCCTCATTTCCAGTCGTGACGGGCAAACACACTTTACCAGTCTCGTGACATTCAAAAGGGTGACGCCCGTCACGCTAGAATTGGTGTCCATCCAGTGAACGAGAAGGTCTTCATCGAGCAATGCGAGGGCAAGCCGGCGCCGATGCCGCTGCTGGCGGTGCAGGGCTTCGCCAACACGCTCGACGTCGAGGACGACATCGATCTCCTCGACTCGGTTGAGTCGTTTCAGGACTGGCTGAGGAGGGCGGGCCTGGTCAAGCGCGACTTCAAGGTCCGTCGCCGACACCTGGAACCGGCCCGCAAGCTCCGCCACGCGCTGCGCGAGAACCTGGCGGCGAACGCCGCCGGGGACTACGACCCCGCCGCCGCCCGCCACCTCGCCAAGGCAGCCGGCACCCTTCAGATCGACCTCGTCCCCGACGAGGCCGGCCACCTCCGCCTCGACCTCACCCCAGTCGACTCCTTGGCCCACCTCGGCTCGCAGCTGCTGGCGATCACCTACCAGGCCCAGATGGACGGCACCTGGCCCCGCCTGAAGCTCTGCGAGAACCCCGAATGCGCCTGGGCCTTCTACGACAGCTCCCGCAACCGCTCGGGCTCCTGGTGCCGCATGGGCCAGTGCGGAAACCGCCTCAAGAACCGCGCGTACCGCGAACGCCACCGCTCCACCTGACCGGCTTCGCTGTCGAGCAGCGAGCCGGCGGCAGGTGTCCCGACTAAGCGTCGCTATGCGACACCTACCTGGGACACCTTCCCAGCAGGAAGGTCCTACCGCGACCAAAACGTGACCGAACTCTCGCGCTAGGGTCGGCGCGACTCAGGCCCCGGCTTGGGGTTCAGTGACAGGAGGGAACCATGAGGCTCTTCCAGCGCGTCCATCTTTCTTACGCAAACGTCGTCGCCACACTCGCCCTGTTCGTAGCTCTCACCGGCGGAGCCACCGCGGTGGCAATCAGCCTCGGCAAGGGCTCTGTCACGACTAAAACCATTCGAAAGGGCGCGGTCACAGCGCCGAAGCTGGGGCGTGCGGTCATCCGTTCTGAGGTCAATAACTTCGGGCAGGCTGAGGTCAGATGCGACCGGGGTGAACGGCTCCTCAGCGGCGGCGGCTGCCGCTCCTGGCCTGACCGCATCGAGGCCTTCGACTTCGATCGAAAACGGATGGCTCGCGACGGGAGCAGGATCGGTCACGGCCTACGCTCTCTGCCTGAAGAAGAAGTGATCTACCCGCGAACCTTGACCGATGCGCAGCCTGGAATGCCCCGGGCTATACGGGTAGTTGCCCTGCTTCTTGACGCGGGCCCTGAACGTGTATTGCGCGAGGCCGATTGTCTGCGTGAACCGGTAGATCCCGCGGAACGTGCCGTCGGAAGTCGCCCTCACCTGCTTGAACGTGCGCCATTTGCGACCGGCTCGGGCCTGCAGGCTGATACCGCGCCCGTCGGCGTTCGGCCCCGGCAGGCGCCCGCGGAAGCGGACGTTCTGGCCGTTACGGAGGCTCCTACGCCCGACGATCTTGAACGTGGGGACGACCACAGATTCGAGGTGGAGCCTCTTCTTCTCCGCGACACGGTCGTTGTAGCGGTAGACGACGTCGAACGAGCGTGAGGGGCCCGGATCGATCTCCAGCGCGAAGCTGCCGTCGCTCCTCACTCTGGCTGTATCCACGAGCTCCCGCCCGTCCCCCGGGAGGTCGACCTGCTCGTCGAGACAAACCGTCGAACCGGCGACCGTTCCGGGCCCGGCGAGCGTGCCCCTTGCAGTAACGCTTCTGATTCGAGGGGGCTCGGATCGTCGATTTGACCGAGCTGTTGCCCACCTGTAGGCCCGCCTCAAGTGAGTTCGCCTCCGCGCCGCCTGAGCTCGGGCAGCTGTTGTCGACCAACACCGTTCTCGTCTCGCAATCCAGGAGTCCGGTGGCAGACTCGAACGCGAGGTCCTCGATACAGACAACGACCGTGTTCTCGCCGTTCGCCCACGGCCCGATCTCCGTGTTGGCCTGGATCGAGAAATCCTGTGCGGCGGGACACGGCCGGAACGAGTGCGCGGGCCCCGTGCCGCTCCAGCCCGGGCACGTGGACCTCGTGGCATCGACCACGACACCGTTCACCCTGATCGTGGCCCCCGCGATCCCGCCCTGCACGTCCGAGCCCGAGAACTCGATCGTCTCGACGCCGCGACGCACGCCACCGGCAAGCAGATCGCCGCCCATCGCGGTCAGATCCGGCGGCGTGTCGTCCTCGATCGTGAACGAAAAATTGTGGAAATACGTGTGGACACTCGATCTCGGAGAGCAATTGCTGCCGCACTCGAGCCAGCCCGTCAGCGCGTGGCCGTTCTGCATCGGGTCGGTGTCCGCGCCGTGGTCCACGTTCGGCGCGAAACACGGCTGTGTTCCAGACACCAAGCAGCGCTCCAGACGGAGCCGGTGATGGTCACCGAGGGCCAATGGCCGGAACCTGCGGCAAGATTGAAGGTGAAGGAGACATCTGAGAAGTGAGAGCCCGGCGGGGTGACGAACTGCCAGGCGCCGTACGCGTAGCCGGGGCCGATGCCGCCACTGTTGACGATCGTCAGCCCATTGTTTTCGTCAAACGGAGGGCAGCTGTTCCCTCGCGGATAGACCGTGGTGTTGGTGTAGGGGATCGCGTCGGGCGCGACTGGGTTTCCTGGGTGACCCGGCGTCACGCACTCCCGGACGGTGTAAGAGCCTGCCTCCGCCCCACCGGGCCAGTGCAGGATGAAGGACGCCGCGGCAAGCATCAGCACGGCGACGGGTCGGGCCGAAGCAGTGCGGGGGAGAGCGGCGTGCCTACTCAAACCCAAACCCCCCCTCCCCGCCGCCCGAAGATCCGCCGCCGCCTCCTCCCGCGGGAGCGCCGAATTCCCCTCCGCCTGAGGACGGGGTGCTCGCCGGGGCGACCTGTTCGAAGCCGAGTTCCTTGGTGGTCTGCTGGGCCTGAGTAAGGGGTTGGTCCGAGGCCGTTGCGGTCGTCTGTTCCGTACCCGGGGCCTCGGTGGTCTCGCCTGCGGGGGTGGGGAGTTCGGAGAGTTCTGGGGGACGAAGCGCCTCAGGTGGCTCTTTGACAATCGTCTGCTCCTGCTGGTTCGGCCCCGGGATCAGGTCGCTGGGACCGACCCCGTTGACGGCGCAGTAGGCGCCGCCGGTCCCTGCCACCGCGACACCGCAGACCGCCAGGGCCTTGGCGGCTGAGGCTTGGAGGCCGCTCGCGACGCCGGCGGCCGCCTCCCCCTCAGCCCCGCTTCCGCGATGAGCGAGGGAGAGCGCCCCCTCTCGCACCTTCTCGATCGCGCCGCCGACACGGTCGCTCAGCCACTCCTGGGCGCGGCCGCCCGTCGACTGGTCGAGTGCCGGCCCTGTTGGCATCAGCTCGAGCACCCGGTCCGGGATCGCGCGGAAAGCGCGGAGCTTGGCGCGGCAGGAGCCGCAGGTCCGCAGGTGCACGGCTACATCCTCCGCCCCGATCACGTCCCGCTCACCGTCGGCGAGGGCGGACAGGGCGGCAGAGAGTTGCTCGCAGCGACGGCCTTCTTCGATTGACGCGAAGGCCTCGAGGAACCGCTTCCTGCCTTCGGCCATGCACCTGTTGATTTTGGTGTAGGTCCAGCCCGTGAGCTCCCCGATCTCGGCGTAGGAGTAGCCCTGTGCCTTCAGCGTCAGGGCTCGCAGTTCCTGGGGCTTCAGGGACCGCAGCGCCTCCCGGCTTCGGGTCACGCGTTCCCGACTCGCCGCCTGTTCGTTGGGCCCGGCCGATTCGGACGCGATGGAGTCGAGCGGGTCTCGGTCATCGTCATCGTCGGCGGACCCTGTGCCGCTGAGGAGCCGCTCGCGTTGGCGCCGGACGGCGAGCGCCTCGCGCTTGGTGACGACCTGCATCCAGCGGACGATCGCGTCGCCCTCGAGGGGCGGCGCCTTGGTCAGAAGGATCTCGAGGGAGCGCTGGTAGGCGTCCTCGGCGTCGTCGGCGCAGATCGAGTACCGGCGGGCGGTGCGCCTGAAGACGGCGTCGTGCGTTTCGATCAAGCGCGTTGCCGTGCGCCGGCGCGCCTCGGTGGGCTCGCCTCGATCGTCGGCAGACCGATCGGCCGTGGACCCCGGACTGACTCCTCCAACAGCGGCCAAGCCCTTCTCCTCTTTCACGAACCGTTGAGCCAAAAGCTGTCACGGCTCGTCCCTCGGGGGCGCCGGCTATGTGCGCAATTTGCGCACGTCACGTCTCGCGAGGTCGAAAGTCGCGCAAACTGCGGAAAGTCACGCCGATCGGCTGGGCACGGCCTGTGTACTTGCGATCGGCTGAAGCTCGATGCGAACATACGTTCGCCATCCGTGGAACCGACCATCCTGCACGCCGACGCCGACGCGTTCTTCGCGGCGGTGGCGCAGCGGGACGATCCGAGCCTGCGGGGGAAGCCCACGGTGGTCGGGTCCTGGGTGGTGATGGCGGCGAGCTATGAGGCCCGGGCCTACGGGATCCGCGGGGGGATGCGGGCGGCGAAGGCGCACCAGCTCTGTCCCCACCTGCTGACGGCCGACGTCGACTTCGACGCCTACACCGAGGCGAGCCGCGAGCTGTTCAAGGTCTTCCGCGAGTTGTCCCCGGTGGTCGAGGGGCTGTCGCTGGAGGAGGCGTTCCTCGACGTCAGCGGGCTGGGTCACATCCTCGGGACGCCGGTCCAGATCGCCGAGCGGCTGCGGCGGCAGTGCCGCGAGCGGGTGGGGCTGGCGGTGACGGTCGGGGTCGCGACGAGCAAGGTGGTGGCGAAGATGGCGAGCCGGGAGGCGAAGCCGGACGGGCTGAAGGTGGTGGAGCCGGGTCGGGAGAAGCACTTCCTGCATCCGATTCCCGTCGAGGAGCTGTGGGGGGTCGGCAAGGGGACGACGCCGAAGCTGCACGACGCCGGGATCACGACGGTGGGGGCGCTGGCGCGGCGGAGCGTCGGGGAGCTGGTCCAGATCGTGGGATCGGCGCAGGCCCGCCAGCTGCACGCGCTCGCCAACTGCCGCGACATGCGGCGGGTCAGGAAGGGGCGCGCGCGGCGCTCGTACGGGACCCAGAGCGCGCTCGACGGATCACGCCGCTCGCCGGCCGCGCTCGACTCGATCCTGATGCGGCTGGTGGACCGGGTGACGGGGCGGATGCGGGCGGCGAACCGGTCGGGCCGCACGGTCGTGCTGCGCCTGCGCTTCCGCGACTACAAGCGGATCTCGCGCTCGCGGACCCTCCCCTACCCCACCGCGGCCTCGCGGACCGTGCTGAGCTCGGCGCGGCTGCTGCTGGCCGCAGGCGATGCCGCAGATCGAGGAGCGCGGCGTGACGATGGTCGGGGTGGCGCTGACGGGGATCGAGCGGGGCAAGGGCGTGCAGCTCGAGATGCCCGTGGAGCCGCCGTACCGGCCGCCGGTGGACGCGGCCTTCGACGAGGTGCGGGAGCGGTTCGGGTCGGGGGTGCTGCGGCGGGCGAGCGCGATGGACTCCCGCTTGCGGAAGGAGGGCGGGGCTGGTCTAGGCTGACGCGGCGATGAGCACCTGCGTGGTCACCGGCGGGGCCGGATTCCTGGGATCGCACCTGTGCGAGCTGCTGCTCGAGCGGGGCAACCGGGTGATCTGCGTCGACAACCTGGAGACGGGGTCGCTGGAGAACATCGACCACCTGCGCTCGGGCGAGTTCAGCTTCCAGGACCACGACATCACCGAGTTCGTGCAGATCGACGAGCCGGTGGACTTCATCTACCACCTCGCCAGCCCGGCGAGCCCGATCGACTACCTGCGGCTGCCGCTGCAGACGCTGAAGGTCGGCTCCTACGGCACCCACAACATGCTGGGGGTGGCGAAGTTCAAGCGGGCGCGCTTCATGCTCGCCTCGACCTCGGAGGTCTACGGGGACCCGGAGGTCCACCCGCAGCCCGAGGACTATTGGGGCAACGTCAACCCGATCGGCCCGCGCGGGGTCTACGACGAGGCCAAGCGCTACGCCGAGGCGCTGGTGATGGCCTACCACCGCCAGCAGGGCGTCAACACCTGCATCGCGCGCATCTTCAACACCTACGGCTCGCGGATGCGCCCGCACGACGGGCGGGCGATCCCGACCTTCCTGCGCCAGGCGCTCCAGGACAAGCCGCTGACCGTGTTCGGCGACGGCAGCCAGACGCGGAGCTTCTGTTACGTCGACGACCTGGTGCGCGGGCTTCGTGGCGCTGGCCGAGTCCGACGCCCACCTGCCGATCAACCTCGGCAACCCGAACGAGTTCACGCTGCTGGAGCTGGCCGAGACGGTGATCGAGGTCTCCGGCTCGCGCTCGGAGATCGTCTTCGAGGCGCTACCAGTGGACGACCCGAAGGTGCGCCAGCCCGACATCGCGAAGGCCCGCGAGCTGCTGGGCTGGGAGCCCGAGGTCGAGCTCGCCGACGGGCTGAAGCGCACGATCGACGCGGCCGGCGTGGAGCGCCTGGTCGGCGGCAGCAGCTAGCGCGAATCCGATAGGGCTAGCGGCCTAGCGCGCTCGCCAGGCTGGGCGGGCCGGCGCCGGCGAAGTCGCCGTACTCCATTCCGCCGCGGCCGCCCCATTTGGTCAGGAGGCGGACGAGGCGCTGGGGGCCCTCGGCCCTCATCTTGCCGCTGTGCAGGGCCTGCGCGGCCTGGATCTCGCCCAAGTGCCAGCGGGCCAGGTGCTCGGGCTTGGTGGTGAGCACGAGGGCGTCCTCCGGCAGGGGAGGCTTGGCGCAGACCTCGGCACGGCCGTTGGCGCAGAACAGCCAGAAGCGCTGGCGGGGCCGGCCGCCGAGCTCGAAGCGGATCGTCACCTGGCCATCGGGCAGGTCCTCGGGCGCGAGCAGGCTCGAGAGGCTCTCGAGGATGAAGTGGGCGTCTATGTGCTCCGGCTCCAGCTCCAGCCACTCCTCGCCCCAGCGCCCGAGCGCGTCGCAGACCGGACCGAGGGCCCGGCCCGCTTCGGTCAGCTCATATGCGGTGCGGCGCTCGCCAGCGGGGACGCGCTCGACGACCCCATAGTGCTCCAGGACACGCAGGCGCTCGGTCAGCAGAGTCTTGGAGATCCCGGGCGCGCCCTCGCGTATCTCGGTGAAGGTGCGGGCGCCGAGCAACATGTTGCGGACGATCAGCGGCGTCCAGCGGGTGGCGAAGATCTCGGAGCCCCGGGCTATCGAGCAGTACTGGCCATAGCTCTCCATGGCCGAAATTGTCGCACGCACGGTCGGCGGTGTTGGTCCAACATCTGGACCGTGTCGGTCCGATTTCTGTTCTTGTTGTCTCCCTCGGGGCAAGGCACCCTGGCTCGGCAATGCCCGACGACCTCGTCACAGCCCTTGGAGCGACCGCCGGCGCCTACAGCGTCGGGGCGGCTGCCACGATGCTGTTGCAGGCGCGGCAGATGATCCGGCGCGGCAGCTCGCGCGACGTCTCGATCGCCTTCCTAGGCAGCACAAGCGGCGGCTATCTGATCTGGCTGCTCTACGGGCTCGGGATCGGCAGCGTGCCCCTGATCGCTGCCGACGTCGTCGGCCTTGCCAGCAGCGGCGTGGCGGTTACCGTCGCCGTCCGTCTGCGCGGGGGGACGCGCCGCTGGGGGAAGTTCGGGCGTCTACTTCGCCGGCGGCGCGTGGTCGGGCAGGTGCATGACGCGGCGCATGAGGCGGTCGAAGATCTTGTCGCCGACCAGGCTCTGGGCGCGCGCCATGATCTTCGCGTCGCGGCCGACGAGGTAGCGGGCCTTGGGGTTGTCGTCGCGGATCGCCTTCTCGATCACGCGGGCGACCTGGATCGGCTCCAGGCCGCGGGCCTCGGTGTCCTCCGTCGCCGCCCGCAACTTGTCGAGTTGGGGGCCGTAGAGGCGCTCGGCCTCGGGGCCCATCCGCTTCGACGCGGCCTCGAAGTTCTCGCCACCCTTCTTCCAGATCGGGGTCGCGATCGAGCCGGGCTCGACCACGACGACGTCCATCTCCTTCCACGGCTTCAGCTCGCGGCGCAGCGAGTCGGCCATGCCCTCGAGCCCGAACTTGGCGGCGTTGTAGGGGGAGAAGAAGGGAGAGGCGACGCGGCCGCCGATCGAAGTGATGAAGACGATCGTGCCGTCACCGCGGCGCAGCAGCGGCAGGAAGGCCTGGGTGACCGCGTACTGCCCGACCAGGTTGACGTCGATCACCTTTTGAACTCGTCCACGGGCAGGTGCTCGACGGGGCCGCCGCCGGCGATGCCGGCGTTGTTGACGAGCCCGGCGAGGCCGTCCTTGCCGACGGCGCGCTGGACCTGCTCGCGAGCGGCGTCGATCGAGGGCTGTTTGGCGACGTCGATCGTGACCGGTGTGAGCCGCTCGGACCCCTGCTCGCTGAGGCTGTCCGCGTCGGCCTTCTTCCGCACCCCGGCGAAGACCGCGTAGCCCAGCTCGTCCAGGTGCAGCGCGGTCGCCCGGCCGATGCCGGTCGAGGCCCCCGTGACGACGACAGCGCCGTTCTCCTTCTCCATTGACGCGGAGCCTATCGGCCTCTTGCAGTTGTCCCAGCGGACATGCGCCACACTGCGCGGCCATGCCCGAGGCACGCATCCTGGCCGTGGTCGGCGCGCGGCCCAATTTCGTGAAGATGGCGCCGGTGACCGAGGCCCTGGCGGGGCGCGAGGGGGTCGGCGTGCGCCTGCTGCACACCGGCCAGCACTACGACCGGGCGCTCTCGGACGGGTTCATCGAGCGGCTGGGGATGCCGCAGCCCGACGCCAACCTCGGGGTCGGGTCGGGCAGCCACGCCGAGCAGACGGCCGGGGTGATGGAGGGCGTCGAGGCCGACCTGAGCGAGCACCCCGCCGACCTGGTGCTGGTGGCGGGCGACGTCAACTCGACGATGGCCGCGGCGCTGGCGGCGACGAAGCTCAACGTCGCGGTCGGCCACGTGGAATCGGGCCTGCGCTCGCGCGACTGGGCGATGCCCGAGGAGGTGAACCGCGTGGTCACCGACCGGGTCAGCGACCTGCTGCTGTGCACCTCGGCCGACGCGGTCGAGAACCTGGCGGGCGAGGGGATCACCGACGGCGTCGAGCTGGTCGGGAACACGATGATCGACAGCCTCTTCCGCATCCTCGATGGCGTCGACCGCGCGGCGGCGCCCGCGGCGCAGGGCGTGGAGCCGAGCGCCTACGTGCTCGTCACCCTGCACCGCCCCGCGCTGGTGGACGACCCGGCCAGGCTGGGCGAGGTGATGGAGGTGCTGGCCGAGCTGGGCGGGGAGCTGCCCGTGCTGTTCCCGGCCCACCCGCGCACCGTCGCCCGCCTGGAGGCCGCGGGGATCGCGGTGCCCGAGGCCGTGCGGATCGCCGAGCCGATGGACTACGCCGACTTCATCGCGCTCGAGGCCCAGGCGCGCCTGGTGATCACCGACTCCGGCGGCGTGCAGGAGGAGACCTCGGCGCTGGGTGTCCCCTGCCTGACCTACCGGACCACCACCGAGCGTCCCGTGACGGTCGAGCTCGGCACGAACACGCTGGTGGGGGTGGACCCCGAGGCGCTGCGCCAGGCGGCCCGCGCCGCGCTCGCGGCCGAGCCGCCCGCGGAGCCGCCGCAGATCCCCCTCTGGGACGGCGCTGCCGGCGCCCGCGCGGCCGATGCCGCCCTATCCTTCCTCGCGCGATGAGTGCCGGGGGACGAAAAATCGCCATGGTGCCTGCTCTGAACGAGGAGGACTCCGTCGCGCTGGTCGTGGACGAGCTGCGGCGGGAGGCCCCCGGGTTCGACGTGCTGGTCGTGGACGACGGCTCGACCGACGCCACCGCGCAGCGCGCACGCGCCGCGGGCGCGACGGTCCTCAGCCACCCCTTCAACCTGGGCATCGGCGGCGCCGTGCAGTCGGGCTACCGCCACGCCCACCTGAACGGCTACGACGTCGCCGTCCAGGTCGACGGCGACGGCCAGCACGACCCCGGTCAGATCGCGAAGCTCGAGGACGGGCTCGACCGCAGCGGCGCGGACCTGGTCTGGGGCAGCCGCTTCCTGGAGGACGCCGGCTACCGCGTGCCCCACCTGCGACGCGCAGGCCGCATGATCTTCGCCCGCGTCGTCAGCATGATCACCCGCAGGCCGATCACCGACCCGACGTCGGGCTTCCGGATCGCCAACCGCCGCGGGATCGAGCTGTTCGCGCGCGACTACCCGCACGACTACCCGGAGGTCGAGGCGATCCTGATGGCGCACTCCCACGACCTGGAGATCAGCGAGGTCGCGGTGACGATGCGCCAGCGCGAGACCGGCAGCTCCTCGATCAACATGCTGAACGCCGGCTACTACATGGTCCGGGTTCTGTTGGCGATATTCGTCGGGCTGTTCCGCCGCCGCCCGATCCCGCCCCCCGGGGAGGAGTGGCTCGCCACCTCGCCCGGGGAGGCCCTCGACAGCGCCCGGTCCTGATGTCGCAGGCCCTGATGCTGGCCGCGTCGGGAACGCTCGGCACCCGCGTTCAGATCTTCGCCATCGCCGGCTCGGCGCTGCTGTTCGTCTTCGTGCTGGAGCTGCTGCGGCGGCGCCGCCTCAGCGAGCCCTACGCGATCCTGTGGCTGCTCGCCTCGGTGGTTCTGCTGGTGCTGGCGGTCTGGGACGACCTGCTGAACGAGCTCGCCGACCTGGTGGGCATCGCGACCCCAGCCAACGCCCTGTTCGTGGTCGGCTTCGGCTTCATCCTGGTCCTGCTGCTGAGCTTCTCGACCGTGATCTCGCGTCTGACGCGAGAGAACAAGCTGCTGGCGCAGGAGATCGCGCGGCTCAAAGGCGAGCGTCAGGGTGACTCGTTATCCACGCCTGAACAGGCACGCGAGCGGCAGGAATCGCCCATTCCGAAGTGACGGCAGGACTCGCCCCCGCGAGGGGCGAAAGGCGGGACATGGAGTCCGCGAGCCGCACGCTGGTCAAGTCGCCCCCGGAGCTGTGGGAGTTGCTCGACCAGCCCGAGCGCATGCAGGGGCTGATGTGCTCGCTGCTGGGCCACGCGGCCGAGATCAAGGTGTACGGCCGCGAGGACGAGACCTATCTCGGTTGGGAGGCCGCCGACGACGGCGAGAAAGCGTGGATCGAGATCGAGCTGGCCGAGAAGGGCTGGGGCACCAACGTCCAGGTGACCGCCGAGAACGGCGGCGACGGCACCAAGCTCGAGGGCTGGCTTGACGCGGTCATGGACGAGCTCGCCACTCCCTCGAAGCGGCCGTTCGGCGGGATGGTCTGAGCGGCAGCCCGATCGGGGCGCCGATCTATCCTTGCCCAATGGCAACCCGCCGGGGCAAGAAGCCCAAGGTTGAGACGGACGGCTCCGGGAACGGGGCCGCGAAGGAGGCGGTGGAGGAGGACCTCCACCGCTACATCGCCCCGGTGGTCGGTCCCGACGACGAGCGGGTGATCACCGACTCGGGCATCGAGATCAAGCCCCTCTATGACGAGGACGACGTCGCGCCCGGCCTGGAGGAGCGGCTGGGCGAGCCCGGCTCCTACCCCTTCACGCGCGGAATCCACGAGCGCATGTACCGCGACCGGCTCTGGACGATGCGCCAGTACGCGGGCTTCGCCAGCCCCGAGGACACCAACGAGCGCTACCGCTACCTGACCGAGCACGGCTCGACCGGGCTCTCGATGGCGTTCGACCTGCCGACCCAGCTCGGCCGCGACTCCGACGACCCGCTCTGCCAGGGCGAGGTCGGCCGCACCGGCGTCCCCATCGACACGATCGAGGACATGCGGATCTGCTTCGACCAGATCAGCCTCGCCGAGGTCTCGACCTCGATGACGATCAACGCGCCGGCCGCGATCCTGCTGCTGCTCTACGAGCTGGTCGGCGAGGAGCAGGGCGTGCCGGCCTCGGAGCTGCGCGGCACCGTCCAGAACGACGTGCTGAAGGAGTACATCTCGCGCGGCAACTACATCTACCCGCCCGAGCCGACGATGCGGCTGACCACCGACATCTTCGCCTACTGCGACGAGAACGTCCCCAAGTGGAACACGATCTCGATCAGCGGGTACCACATCCGCGAGAAGGGCTGCTCGGCCGTGCAGGAGGTCGCCTTCACGCTCGCCAACGCGATCGCCTACGTCGAGGGCGGGATCGCCGCCGGGCTGGACGTCAACAAGTTCGGCCAGCGCCTCGCCTTCTTCTTCAACGGCCACAACAACGTCTTCCAGGAGATCGCCAAGTTCCGGGCCGTGCGCCGGATGTGGGCGAAGCTGATGAAGGAGCGCTTCGGGGCCACCGAGGAGAAGGCGCAGATGATCCGCTTCCACACCCAGACCGGCGGGGTCACCCTGCAGGCCCAGCAGCCCGAGGTCAACATCATCCGCGTCGCGCTGCAGGGCTTCGCCGCGGTCGCCGGCGGCACCCAGTCGCTGCACACCAACGGCTTCGACGAGGCGCTGGCGCTGCCGACCGAGCGCTCGGCCCGGATCGCGCTGCGGACCCAGCAGGTGCTGGCGCACGAGTCCGGAGTCGCCGACACCGTGGATCCCTTCGCCGGCTCCTACTTCATCGAGTCACTCACGGACGAGATCGAGGAGCGCTCCTGGGAGCTGATGGACAAGGTCGAGCAGCTCGGCGGCTCGGTCAACGCGCTCGAGTTCATGCAGCGCGAGATCGAGGAGTCAGCGGCCTCCTACCACGAGCGCTACCGAACCGGCCAGGACATCATCGTCGGCGTCAACAAGTACGAGACCGACGTGGTCGACGACGTCGAGATCCTCAAGGTCGACCCCGAGTCCGAGAAGCGCCAGCTCGAGCGGCTCGCCAAGTGGAAGGCCGCGCGACCAGGAAGAGGTCGAAGCGCCGTCTGGCCGGCGCTGCGCAAGGTCGCCGAGGGCGACGGCAACCTGCTGCCTCCGATCAAGGAGGCGCTGCGCGGCGGCGGCTCGATCGGCGAGGTCTGCAACGCGATGCGCGACGTCTTCGGCGAGTACCGCGGCGGCGCGTTCTTCTAGCGCTTCTTGCGCTTCTTGCAGCGCTTCTTCTTCTTCGCGGCCGTCCCCGCCATGCCCCGGCGTTTCTTTGCCTTCTTGCACCTCTTCCCGGCCGGCTTCGACGGGCTAGGACCCGCGCCCGGGCCGGGGCCGGCGGGCGGCAGTGGGAACTCGGACTCGAAGGCGCCGCTGTCGCAGACCGTCCCGGCCGGCTGCGGCCGCGCCACGCCGCGCTGGTCAAGCGCCGCGCAGGGGCTGGTCGCACGTGCCACGGCCGGGCTGTCGGCGAACGGAGCGTGGGTGAGGCTCGCCGTGTCGAAGACGGCCAGTCGGGCGTCAACCCCGGTGGCGTCCGAGGGGGCCGCCGTGTAGTCGCAGCCGGTGGGATCGCCGACCACGTTGCCGCCCATGCTCCCCACCCCGCCCGCGCCCTGGCAATCGGGAGCGTCGAGCGGCGAGGAATCAAAGTTCCCGGCCACGATCGTGTTGTGCAGATTCGTCGTGGAGCCGTTGAAGAGGATGCCCCCGGCCACCGCGCTCCCCATGACGCCGCTGGTGTTCTGGCTGGTGTTGTTGCTGACGGTCACATGCTCCAGGGTGCTGGCCTGCAGGCCCGAGTTGATCTCGATGCCGGCGCCGCCGCTGTTGGTGGAGGTGTTGCCGGAAACGGTCACGTTCGTGAGCTGGATCGGACCGACGACCGAAATGCCGCCGCCGCTGCCGTCCGCCGAGTTCCCGAAGACGGCCCCGTCGCTCATCGTCAGCGACGAGCCCCCCAGCCCGGAGATGCCGCCGCCGAAGTTGTCCACGGCCCCCGCGGTGTCGACGTTCGCCCCGGTGACGCTGACTCCCTCCAGGGTGAGGGCCCCGCCATAGAACAGGACCCGGTCCAGGCTGTTGCCGTCTATAACCGCGTCCCCGGCGCCGGTCGCCTCGATCCTCAGTGCCTGCTGGAAGTTGAGATCGCTTTCGGAGTTGTCGAGCGAGGTCCCGGTCGAGGGGATCTCGATCTCATAGCGTCCGGGCGCGAGCTGGATCGTGTCGTCGGTGAACGCGGTCCCGCTGGTGGCGCAGCCGCCGAAGGCCGAGCCGTTGACCGTGGACTGGATCGCCTCACGCAGCGAGCACGCCGGGACGCCGCCGTAGTCGTCGGCGAAGGTGTCCGGCGCCACCGTCAGCGCCCGCGCGGCGCCGGGCAGCGCGAGTGCGAGCGCGAAGGCCGTGAGGAGGATCGCGCTGGCCTTCCCTATCGCGGCCGTCCCGGCCGCGTCGATCTGGGCCGTCCTGGCCATGCCCGGCAGGCTACGCCGCTCCGCTCGGCCGAGCAAGGGGGCGCGGCGGCCGCTGGACGGACGGGCCTAGACTGCGGCGACCGTGAGGGAGAAGTACCCCGAGACCCACGAGGAGAAGCTGGCGCAGCTGCGCGAGCTGCGCGAGGCGGCGCTCCACGCCGGCTCGGAGGAGGCGGTCGAGAAGCAGCACGCCAAGGGCAAGCTGACCGCGCGCGAGCGGATCGAAAAGTTGCTGGACCCTGGCTCCTTCGAGGAGCTCGACGCCTTCGTCCGCCACCGCACCCACGAGTTCGAGATGGACAAGCGCCGGCCCTACGGCGACGCTGTCGTGACGGGCTACGGGACGATCGACGGCCGCACCGTCTTCGTCTTCAGCCAGGATTTCACCGTCTTCGGCGGCTCGCTGGGCGAGGTGATGGCCGAGAAGATGTGCAAGGTGATGGACCTCGCCGCCGAGGTCGGGGCGCCGGTGATCGGCATCAACGACTCGGGCGGGGCGCGGATCCAGGAGGGCGTCGTCTCGCTGGGCGCCTACGGCGACGTGTTCGTGCGCAACGTGCAGTGCTCGGGCGTGATCCCGCAGATCAGCCTGATCATGGGCCCCTGCGCCGGCGGCGCCGTCTACTCGCCGGCGATGACCGACTTCATCTTCATGGTCAAGGAGACCTCGCACATGTTCATCACGGGCCCCGAGGTGATCAAGACCGTGACCGGCGAGGAGGTCGAGTTCGAGGAGCTGGGCGGGGCGATGAGCCACAACTCGAAGTCCGGGGTCGCCCACTTCGCCGCGGAGAACGAGGAGGCGTGCCTGGAGGACGCGCGCTACCTGATGAGCTTCCTGCCGCTCAACAACCTCGAGATGCCGCCCCGGGTCGAGCCCAACGACGACCCCGACCGCGAGGACCCCGAGCTCGACAGCCTGGTCCCCGACGACCCCCAGAAGCCCTACGACATGCGCGACGTGGTCGCGCGCATCGTCGACGACGGCGAGTTCTTCGAGGTCCACGAGCACTTCGCCCAGAACATCATCTGCGGCTTCAGCCGCCTCGACGGCTATCCCGTCGGCGTCGTCGGCAACCAGCCCAAGCACCTCGCCGGCGTGCTCGACATCGAGTCCTCCGAGAAGGCAGCCCGCTTCGTCCGCACTTGCGACGCGTTCAACATCCCCCTGCTCACGTTCACCGACGTGCCCGGCTTCCTGCCCGGCACTTCGCAGGAGTGGGGCGGGATCATCCGCCACGGCGCCAAGCTGCTCTACGCCTTCACCGAGGCGACGGTGCCGAAGCTGACGGTGGTCACCCGCAAGGCCTACGGCGGCGCCTACGACGTCATGAACTCCAAGCACATGCTGGCCGACTTCAATTTCGCCTGGCCGACCGCCGAGGTCGCGGTGATGGGCCCCGAGGGCGCCGTCAACATCATCTACCGCAAGGACATCTCCTCCTCCCCCACGCCCGACGAGCGCCGCGCGAAGCTGATCGATGACTACAAGGCCCACTTCGCCAACCCCTACTCCGCGGCCGAGCGCGGCTACATCGACGACGTGATCGAGCCGCACCAGACCCGGCCGAAGCTGATCAAGGCGCTGCGGGTGCTGCAGACCAAGCGAGTCGAGCAGCCCAAGCGCAAGCACGGGAACATCCCGCTCTAGGGCCGGGCGGTGGCCGACGCACCGAGAATCATCGGCCCGGCCGACGGCGAGCTGCTCGAGATGGGCGGATTCGGCGTTCGCTTCATGCTCAGCGGCGAGGACACCGGGGGCGGCTTCTCGATCGTCGAGCACCCGCTCGCGCCCAGGGTGCTGGCCGCGCCGCTGCACCGTCACGCGAACGAGGACGAGTACAGCTTCGTGCTGGAGGGAAGGATGGGCGCGCAGCTCGGGGACGATGTGGTGGAGGCGGGCCCGGGCGAGCTGGTCTGCAAGCCCAGGGGTCAGTGGCACTCGTTCTGGAACGCCGGCGACGAGCCCGCGCGGCTGCTCGAGATCATCTCCCCCGCCGGGTTCGAGGGCTACTTCGCGGGGCTCGGCGAGATCCTCGCCGCGGGAGGCCCGGATCCCGAAAAGGTGGGCGAGTTGATGGAGCGCTACGCGCTCGAGGTAGACCGCGAGAGCATCCCGCGACTGTGCGAGGAGCACGGCCTGCGGTTCGGGGACGGCCGCGCGCACGACGGCGGGTGACGGCCCCTGAAGAGGAAGCGGAAGTAGTTTCCCCAGCCATGCCCGGCCGCAACGGCAAGCAGACGCCACCCAGGCCTCGGATCGAGATCGAGGCGCCGAGCGCCTCGCCCGAGGAGGCGGCCGCGATCGCCGCGGCGCTGGAGCGCTTCCTGGCCGAGACCGCGCCCGCGCCTCACTCCGGGCAGGCTCAGAACCCGTGGCAGCGGGCAGCGCTGGCCGAGGGCATCGCGTCCCGGCAGATCTCGCCGAGCGGCTGGGGGCCGGCCGTCGGCCGCTGATCGGCGTCTGCGAAGGCCGCTGTTTGCGAATTTCGCTTGCCCTCGGCGCCCGAGTCGAATAGAACACCGGGCGCAGCCTTCGATCCAAGGCGAGAAGAGGAGGTCAAGTGGCCGTAGTCAAGATCATCGAGTTGGTGGGCAGCTCCAAGAAGTCTTCGGACGACGCCGCGCAGCAGGCGCTGAAGCAGGCCCAGAGCTCGCTGCGGAACATCCGCGCGATCGACGTGGTCTCGACGGGGCTGCGGGGCGACAACCTCGACGAGTGGCGCGCCCACGTGCGCGTCGCCTTCCTGATCGAGGGCACCGACGTCGACTGAGCTCGGGGGAGGAGAGGCGGACGCACCGGCGACGGCGCCCGCACCTAAGAGGGGCGGCGATTTTCAGCCGCCCCTCTTTTGTGTCGGTGCGGGCGGAGAGATCCGCCGCCCCTCATCGCAGGGCGTACCTGTCAGCCCAGGCCTCGCAGCGCCGCGCGGGCGCGCGGCGCATACAGGGGCGAGAAGCTGGGGTTCCCCGCCAGCGCCCGCGAGAGATAGACCCTCGCCGCACCGTCCTCCCCGGCCCGCTTGGCCGCGATCCCCGCGTGATAGAGGAACAGCGGGGCGCGAGAGCCGAGTCGCAGCGCCTCTTCCGCGAAGGCCAGCCCCCGCTCCGGCTTCCCGTCGCGGGTGAGCGCCCAGCCGAGCGCGTCCGCCGCCCGCACGCTGGGCGCGAAGGCATAGGCCTCCTCAGCCTTCTTGACGGCGAACCCGGGGTTCCCGTGGTCGGCCTCGAACAGCGCGCCCTCGGCATCCGGGGTCTCCCCGCTGGCGATGTGCTTGCGCTCCTCGGCGTGAGCTTGCTCGAGGTGGCCGGCGGCCGCTTCCTCGCGGCCCGTGGCGAGCTCGAGCTCCGCCAGCGGGATCAAGTACTCCGGGCTTCCCGGGCGACGGCTCAGCACGGCCTCGAGGCGATCGATCGCCGCGGTCTCCTCTCCCCGGGCCGCCTCCACGGCGGCGAGGCCGGCATCCGCCGGCTCGTACCCGGGGACGCCGGCGAGGGCCGCCTGGTACTGCGCGGCGGCGGCGCCGAGTCGTCCGCGCTGGAACTCCAGGTCGCCGAGCAGGCTCTGGACGTATGAGCGGTCCTGGCCGGGCACCGGTGTCGCGGCCGCGGCCAGCCTCATCGCCTCCACCGCTCCGGCGACGTCGCCGTGCAGCTCCCGGAAGTAGGAGACCCGGGCGTACGAGGCGAGCGACGGCTTGTAGTCGATCATGCGCTGAAGCGTCCGCTCCGCGGCGCCGTACCGGCCGAGCTCGACCTTGGCGTCAACCAGGACGGCGAAGGGCGCGACGGACCTCGGGCTGATTCGCTGCGCCGCATTCCCGTGTGTCAGCGCGCTCCTGAAATCGTGCCGGGAGAGCGCCAGCTCACCGAGCCCGACGGTGGCCGCCAGGTTCTCGGGGTCACGGTCGAGCGCTGCGGTGAACGCCGTCTCCACGTCCGCGATCAGCGTGGTGTCGCCGGTGTCGCGCAGCTGGTCGAGCTGAGCGTTGCCGAGCGCGGCGTAGACCGCGGGTCCCGCCTCGCCGGATTCGACGACGTCCTGAAGGTCGCTGACCTGCGCCGAGCCGGTCGCGATGGCCGACGAGACGTCCTCGCCGGCGCCAGACCCGGTGGCCGGGGTCGCCGAGCGATTGACGAGCATCAACACGACGATGGCGACCGCGAAGGCGACGCCGGCCGTGACGATCGTGAGCATCGGGTTTCGGAGTGTCGGGGTCATCGAAGTCGTTCCTCTCCTTTGGTGGGTGCAGAGCCCGGGGCCCCGGCCATGTGGCCGGGGCCCCAAGCCCAATGGACTACGGAACCAGCGGCGGCGACCCCGGGGTCGGGGCGTGCGTCGGCTGGTCCTGCTTGAGCTGCGAATCGAACCCGGATGTCGGCGCTGCGACGTACGGGAATGAGGACAGGAACGACTTGTCGTTCACGTCCACCCCGTCGCCCAGGGGCAGCTGCTTGCCGCCCTGCGCCGGCGGAACCAGGAATCCGCATGCCACCCGCAGGTAGATGTCCACCGTGTCGTCGAACAACCTGCGGCCGTTCGGCAGGCCGGCGTTGTCTCCGCCGATCACACCGAATCGGTTGACCGCGCCCGGAGCGGTCGGCGGCACGCTGAGGTTCAGCTTCAGCGTGTCGGCCGCAGCCGGCTTCGAGCCGATCTGGGTCACACCCGGAATGCCCGTGAACAGCGCCTGGACGATGTCCTGGCGGTTGTTCGTCGGGCAGCCGAGGTTGAACAGCGCGTTGATCGCCTTCACGAGCTCGGGCTCGAGCGCGTACTCGCCGAACCGCGCAGCGTCACCGGACGGCTTCGTCCGGTTGAACTCGTCCTTGCGCGAGAGCGGGATGAACAGCTCGTTGATCAACGGGTTGCCCAGGCGGTTGACCTGGACCCACGGACCCTGGCCGCCACGGCCTCGCCCGTTCGTGATCTCGAGCTTGCGGCGCTCGGTCGACGCCCAGACCCCGACAACGGGGGTCGAGGACGCGGGCCCGACGCTCCTCTTCTTCGAGCCCTTCTTCTTGCCCTTGCCCTTCTTGCCGCTGGTGACGGCGTTCTTGCCACCGCCGGACCGGACGCCGTTCAGCAGCGCCGACTCGGGCAGCTCGAGCACGAAGGAATGCACGGCGTAACCGGCCAGATCGTCCTTGAAGCCGCCGGCGTTCCCCGTCGTCGAATCCCTGAAATTGATCAGGTCGAACGTCATCCCCAGGTCGATGAAGAAGGGGTCGTCGCGCTGACCGACGAACACCTTGCCACCGTCACTGGTCGTGCCGATCGACTGGCCTACGAGCGAGTCGTAGTTCGGCATCGTCTTCGGGCCGAAGTTGCTGGGCGCGACCGGCAGGTCGTTCGCGACCCGCTTGGTCCTGACCAGCTTGCCCTTCTTGTACTCCTCGCGGATGACGTCATAGGTCTGGCGCAGCAGCAGGTCCGGATCGTTGACCGAAGTGACCTGACCGCTGGCACCGAGCGACAGCCGCGTCTTCTTGTCGATGATGTCCGTGAACTTGAACCGGTAGCGGATGTCATAGACACCGTCACCTGTGTTGTCGAAGTTCAGGTAGTAACGAGCATTCGGATCAAGCGAGTAGAACAGCGGCCCGCCTGCCGGATCCTCGAACGGGATCACGTTTCCGACCACGACTGCCTTGCCGGGGTCGTTGTTCGGTGTGAAGAAATACACGTCCGTCCAGTCGCTGGTCGGGTCCTGCGATGAGCCCGGAGCCTCCCTATGACTCGAGCCGCTGCTGAGGGCGACGGCGATCGCAGAAGCGGCCAGCACCGAGACGATGCTGAGCGCGAGCTTGCTTCTCATCGGCCTTCTCCTTGTGAGTGGTATCGCCGGGAGCGTCTTGCTCTCCGGTCCTACCCCGCGCTACGCCCCGATCCGGCTTGCGGATCACGAGGCCGCGACAAATACCGGTTTCGGCGTCTGCCCCCCAGCGGGCGGCGGCTACGATGCCGCCGTGTCCTTTCGGCTGCCGGCGCTCGTCGTGAGCTCACTCGTGATCGTGCTCGCCGGCTGCGGGGACTCGGACCCGAGCGAGCCGGTGCGGGACTACCTGCTCGCGGTGGTCGATCAGGATGGGGAGCAGGCCTGTGACCAGCTGTCCGAGGACCTGCGCAGCGACATAGAGAATTCTGCCGCGGCGCAGAGCAGCGGCCGCGGCTGCGCCGAGGTGATGGAATTGGCGGCCGCCCTCAATCCGTCGCTCACCACGAGCCAGGTAGAGGAAGTAGAGATCGACGTCGAGGAGGACGGTGACGAGGCGACCGCGACGCTGGTCAACCCCCTGGTCGAGCGCGAGGAGACGATCGAGCTCGTCAAGGAGGACGGAGAGTGGCGAATCGCGACCCTCGAGACCGGACCCCAGGGTTGAGGAGCTAGGAATGAAGCTCAGAGGGCTGCGGTAGACGCCTGCACGTCGCCCGCCTTCCAGGCCTCGTAGACCGCCTGGGCGATCGCCAAGTCCTGGATCGCGAGGCCCGTGGAGTCGAACAGCGTCACCTCCCCGGGCGAGCCGCGGCCGTCGGCCGAGCCCAGCAGCACGTCGCCGATCTGGGTGACGTCGTCGCGCGAGACCGCGCCGGCCTCGACCGCGTGGGCCAGCTCGCCGCCGGCGCTGGCCTGCTCCCACTCGTCGCAGAAGAGCTGGCAGGAGGCGAGCGCGGCGAGCTCCACCTCGGCCTTGCCGTGCGCATCCGCACCAAGGGCGGCGATGTGCTGGCCCGGCCGCAGGTCGTCGGTGGCGATCACGGGCGAGTCGCCGGGGGTGCAGGTGATGACGACGTCCTGGCTCGCCGCCTGCTTGCGGTCGCCGACGCGCCAGCCCAGCTCGGCCGCAAGCGCCTCGGCGGCCTCGGCCCGCGGGTCGGCGCAGACGCCGGGTCCATACCCGACGGCGGCGAGGCAGCGCGCGGCCCAGGCGCCGTTGACGCCGCAGCCGATCAGGCCGACGCTGGAGGCGTCCTCACGGGCCAGCACCTGGGCGGATACCGCAGCGGCCCCGCCGGTCCGCAGCGAGGTCACCGAGGCGCACTCGATCACCGCCAGCTCCTGGCCCGTCTGCGCGTCCGAGAGGACGATCACCCCGCGGACGACGGGGAGGCCGCGATCGCTGTTGCCCGGGAAGGAGGTGACCCACTTCAGCAGCGCCAGGCCGTCGCCCCGCGCGGGCATCGCCCGGAAGTCGCCGAAGGGCGGGCTGTCGAGGTAGACCTTGGGCGGCATCACCCACTCCCCGCGCGCGTACTGCTCGAAGGAATGCCGCGTGCGGTCCACCGCGGTCGCGGGGTCGATCGAGGCCAGCACCGCCTCGCCGGAGATCACCGGGATCTCGCTCACGTCCTGATTCATAACCGCGTCGCCCGCGTCATGCGGGTCGGTCACTCGTGCCCGGCGCGGCAACCGCCCGGAGCGGCGCGGGGATCATCGCCGCCCCGACGATGACGAGACCGAACGCGATCGTGCGCCCGACGATCTCCTCCGCGCCCGTCCCGACCGAATCACGGAAGATGAGGACACCGCCGACGATCGCGACGAGGTTGGCCGCCACCGAGGTCAGCGCGATCACCTCGACGCCCGGGCCGAGTTGCAGGCCGCGTGCCGAGGCATAGAACGCGACCACCGAGGCGGCAAGCGCCGCGAAGGTCCAAGGGCTGATCAGCTCGAGGACCCCCTCCTCCGCGGCGTCGGTCAGGAACTTGAGCGCGATGTCGGAAACCCCGAACAGCGCGCCCGCGGCTGCGCCGAGCAGCATGCCCTGCCCCGCCGGCTGGAGCCCCACGCGGCCGTGGATCGCGGCGAGGCCGGTGGCGAGGAAGAGAACGGTGCATTCCACGACGATCAAGGCGGCGAGTGCGTAGCCGGGAGGCTCGCCGGGATGTGCCTCCTGGGTAAGCCCGATCACCGCAAGGCCCGCCGCCGTGATGGTCACACCGATCCACTGCCGGCGACCGAGGTGGAAACCGAAATACCGCTCGGCGAGCACGGCGAGGAAGACCAGCCCGGCCGAGAGGACGGCCTGCACGATCGAGAGCGGCGCGAGCGCGAGCGCGCCGACGTGGAGCAGCCAGGCTCCGACCGCCACCAGCCAGCCCAGCGCAAACCATCTGGAGCGGAAGAGCCCGGCGGCGCTTCGCAGCGGCTGCCGAACCCGCACGGGCGGCGCCGCCACCGCGCCGCGCTGCTTGAAAAGGAAGGCGACGCTCGTCGCGAGCGCGGAGGCAAAGGCGAGCGCGAGTCCGAGGATCACGCAGGGTGATTCTGCCAGGCGCCGCGTAGAGTGCCTCGGCCGCTCAGGTGGACGAGCGGGCGCCCTGTGGGAAGATGCCGGGGCCGGGGATTCTGTCAGGCGCTGATTTGACACCGGACGAAGAACAAGAGGTCCAGCTCGTCGGCGGCGAGCTGCTCGCGGCGATCTCGACCACGATCGCCTCGATCCTCCGCGAGCACTACGGACGCGGACCGATGAAGGCGAAGACCTACGTGCTCGACGACCTCGTGGTCTGCGTGCTGCGAAACGGCTTCATCGCCATCGAGGAGACGATGATGCAGCAGGGGCGCGGAAAGGAAGTCGTCGAGATGCGCCACGAGTTTCAGCGGATGATGGGCGAGCGCTACAGGCAGGAGATCGAGAGGCTGACCGGCCGCAAGGTCGTGGCCTTTCTCAGCCAGGCCCACATCCAGCCGGACATCACCCTCGAGGTCTTCTTCATGGACGAGCCGCTGCCGGGATTCGGCGCGCTCGAACTCGAGCCGGAGGCCGAAGCGGAGACCGGCTGAAGACCCGGACTTTGGGTGAAGTCCCGCCTTGTATCCGGAGCCTGCCGGCGGGATAATCCAGCGACAAGGCATCGCCCACGACCCAGGAGGAAGCATGAATTTCCTCGTTATTCAGGTCGAGCGGATGCTTTCGGATCGTCGTCCCTTCGATGAGATCGAAGATCGCATCGAGGGAATGTCGGTTTCGGATGACAAGAAGGCGGCCCTGTGGCTACTCGCGTGGAGCGGGCAGGCCGAATGGGTTCGACGTCGGACTGTCGCTGAAGTTCTGACCTCCACAACAACACAAGCTCCGGCCGGTTGGCTCGAGGTGAACGCCGACTAGGCCTCTCAGCGCCACAGGTAGATTCCATGCATGTCCGTGGGGTCGAGTAACGGCAACAGCCGGTCCGTCTCGGTCGGCATCGTGGGGGCGGGGTTCGGCGGAATCGGCATGGGAATTCGCCTGCGCATGGCCGGGGTCGAGGACTTCACGATCTTCGAGCGCGGCCAGACGGTCGGCGGCGTCTGGCGGGCCAACACCTACCCGGGCGCCGCCTGCGACGTCCCCTCACACCTCTACTCGTTCTACCTTCGCTCCGGGGCACAACTGGTCGCGGCGGTTCGCTCCCCAGGAGGAGATCCTCGCCTACCTGGATGAGTGCGTCGAGGACTTCGAGCTGGGGCCGCATCTGCGGCTGGGCACCGATGTCCGGTTCGCGAGCTTCGACGAGGCCCGGGGCCGCTGGGCCCTGGTCACCGACGCCGGCTACGAGCACGAGTTCGACCTGCTCGTCACCGCCTGCGGCCAGCTGACCAACCCCGCAATCCCCGAGATCCCAGGCGCCGAGGAGTTCGAGGGACCGGCCTTCCACTCGGCGGATTGGGATCAAGAGCACGACCTCAGCGGCGAGCGCGTCGCGGTGATCGGCACAGGGGCCAGCGCGATCCAGTTCGTGCCGCAGATCGCGCCTCAGGTCGCCGAGCTGACGATCTACCAGCGCTCGGCTCCATGGATCGTCCCCAAGAACGACCGGCCCTATGCCGCCTGGGAGCGGCGGCTCTTCGAGCTGTTCCCGCCCAGGGTCGCCGCCGCCCGCTTCGCCAACTGGGCCTTGTTCGAGGCCGCGACCTACGCCTTCACCGGCAACCGCTGGATGAGCCGCGCCTTGGAGGCCTACTCGGACAAGGCGCGGCGCGAGGCCCTCAGCGACCCGGAGCTGCTGCGCAAGACGGAGCCCGACTACCAACTCGGCTGCAAGCGGGTGCTGATCACAAGCGAGTGGTGGCCGACCCTCGAGCGCGACAACGTGCACCTGGCGACCGGGCCGATCGAGCGCATCACCGCCGGCGGCGTCGTCGGCTCCGACGGCGGCGAACGCCCGGCCGACACGATCATCTGGGGGACGGGGTTCCAGTCGCACGACTTCGTGGCCCCGATGCGGCATCGCGGGACTCGATGGCCGCGAGCTGAACGCCGTCTGGGCCGAGCGGCCCGAGGCCTACCTGGGGACCACCGTCACGGGCTTCCCCAACATGTTCGTCATGTATGGGCCCGAACACCAACCACGGCTCGGGCTCGGTCCCCTACACGCTCCAGTGCCAGTTCAACTACGTGCTCGACGGCATCAGGCGCCTGCGCGAGGGCAACCTGCGCTGGATCGACCTGAAGCCCGAGGTCCAGGCGCGCTGGCGCGAGGAGATCGACGAGCGCTCACAGCGGACGCAGTGGGTGACGGGCGGCTGCTCGAACTGGTACGTGAACGGCGAGGGCATCAACACCAACAACTGGCCGGGCCCGTGGCTGGAGTTCCGGCGCCGCACGCTGAAGGTCGAATCCGGGCGACTACCGCGCCGCTACGCTCGACCCCTCGTCCGTGGCCGCCGTGGCCGTGGGTCAAACACCCTAAATTCGATCCGGTTTATGGTAGATTGCCCGTGATGGAGCCCGTCTCCGCCCCGAAGAAGACGTCCGCGACCAAGAAGCCGGCCGCCAAAGGCGCCACGCCCGCGGACCTCGACCAGGACCCCGCCAAGAAGCAGTCAGGCAAGGGCAAGCGCGGCTCGCTCGAGAACCCCGAGGTGTACGAGAACGTCCCCGGGCACGTCATCCCGATCCTCGAGCGCGAGTTCGACGACTTCGACACCGAGGCCGCCAGCTTCCTGCGCGGCGAGCAGACCGAGGAGCAGTTCATCGGCTTCCGGCTGAAGCAGGGCGTCTACGGCCAGCGCCAGCCCGACGTGCAGATGGTCCGCATCAAGCTCCCCTTCGGAGGCGTCACGCCCGAGCAGATGGAGATGTTCGCCGACGTTGTCGAGCAGTACGCGCCGCTCGGCAAGGGCCACATCACGACCCGCCAGAACATCCAGATCCACCACATCCCGCTGGCGGACATGACCGAGGTCATCCGCAAGATCAGCGACGCGGGCCTGAGTTCCCGCGAGGGCTGCGGCAACACCATCCGCAACGTCACCGGCGATCCCTGGGCCGGCGTCAGCGACGACGAGCCCTTCGACGTCACCCCCTACGCCGGCGCGTACGTGCGCTACTTCGTACGCCACCCGACCACTCAGTTGATGCCGCGCAAGGTCAAGACCGCCTTCACCGCGAGCCCCGAGGACCGTGCGATCACCGGCATCCACGACGTCGGCTTCATCCCCAAGGTGAAGGAGATCGAGGGCAAGGAGGTCCGCGGCGTCGAGGTCAGGATCGGCGGCGGCACCTCGATCATGCCCCGCGTCGCCCCCACCCTCTATGACTTCGTCGAGCTCGACAACGGCGACTACCTGAAGGTGACCGAGGCCGCGCTGCGCATCTTCGACCGCCAGAACTGGCTGCGCGCCAACCGCATGCGCGCCCGCATCAAGGTCCTGGTCGACAAGATCGGCATGGACGCCTTCCGCGAGATGGTCGAGGAGGAGCTGAAGGGCGACTGGGTCGACGAGCGCGACTTCTCGGTCGACCACCTGCTGTTCCTGAACGACGAGGAAGCCAATGCACCGGCGGTGCCCGAGAACCCCACTAGTCCGAACGGCGACCGCTCGGAGTTCGACCGCTTCGTCGAGGCCAACGTCAAGCCCCAGCGCCAGCAGGGCTTTTCGACCGTGCAGGTGCGGGTGATCCGCGGCGACCTCACGCCCGAGCAGTTCCGAGGCCTCGCCGAGGTGATGCGCGACTTCAGCGGCGGCTACGCCCGGGTCACGGTGGAACAGAACTTCGTGCTTCGCTGGGTGCGCGACGAGGCGGTCTACGAGGTCTACGAGCGCCTCGGCGAGCTGGGGCTGAACGACGCCGGCGCCAGCGAGATCACCGACGTCGTCAGCTGCCCCGGGACCGACTCCTGCAAGCTCGGAATCACCAGCTCGATGGGGCTGAACCGGGCGATCGAGAAGCGGCTCGAGGAGATGGGCATCACCGACCCGCTCAGCCGCCGCATCCACATCAAGATGTCGGGCTGCCCCAACGGCTGCAGCCAGCACCACATCGCCAACATCGGCTTCTACGGGGCCTCGATCAAGGTGGGCGAGCACACGATCCCCGCCTACATCGCGCACATCGGCGGCAACTACGAGGGCGGCGAGGTCGTCTTCGGCCACCGGCTGAAGGCGCGCCTGCCCGCCAAGCGGGTGCCCGAGGCGGTCGAGCGCTGGATCCGCAGCTACGAGTCCGAGCGCAACGAGGGCGAGGAGTTCAACGCCTTCGCCGAGCGCGTCGGCTCCGACCACTTCGAGGAGATGGTCTCCGACCTGCGGCTGCCGGTCGAGTTCAACGCCGACAACCTCGTCCACTTCATCGACTGGAACCGCTCGGAGCCCTACAAGGTCGAGCGCGGCGAGGGAGAGTGCGCCGTCTGATGGAGCCCTCTGCTGCCACACTGACCGGCTCCGTGGCAACCGAGGAGCTACAGCAGGTTCCGGCGTTCGACCCCGAGGTCGTCGCCGCCGACCTCGAGGACGCCAGCGCCGAGGAGGCGCTGCGCTGGGCCCTGGACACCTTCCACCCCCGCATGTACATCGCGGCCTCGTTCCAGAAGACGAGCTCGGTCACGGTACACATGGCGACCCAGATCAACCCCGAGACGCGCTTCTTCTATCTCGACACCGACGTCCTCTTCCCCGAGACCTACGAGACCAGGGACCGGCTCGAGGAGCGCTACGGGATCACCTTCCACCGCTACAGCTCGATGACGCTCGAGCAGCAGGCCGGCCTCTACGGCGACCAGCTCTGGGCGCGCGATCCCGACGCCTGCTGCGGGATCCGCAAGGTGGACCCGATGCGCTCGGCGCTGTCGGCCGTGGACTGCTGGGTCAGCGGCATCCGCCGCCAGGACTCCCAGACCAGGGCGAACGCCCCCAAGTTCGCCTGGGACAAGCGCTTCGACCTCTGGAAGCTGAACCCGCTCGCCGACTGGAGCGAGAAGGACGTCTGGCGTTATCTACATGAGAACGAGGTTCCTTACAACTCGCTCCACGACCAGGGCTATCCGTCGATCGGCTGCACCCACTGCACGCGCAAGCCGGCCGAGGGCGAGGATTCGCGGGCTGGCCGCTGGGCGGGCACCTCGAAGACCGAGTGCGGGCTGCACGGCTGAAGTTTCAGCCTAAGGCATGGCAAGTCCGCTCTACCAGGTCGTCATGCATGCGGACGCCAGCCATCCCGTCTGACGTAACCAACTAAGTCAACTATCGCTACCCTCTCGCGCTTCATGGCCGCCAACCTGCAGCTGAACGAGCGCCAGACCGCCGACTTCGAGATGATCGGCAACGGCGGCTTCGCGCCCCTGACCGGCCCCCAGGGCTCGGCGGACTGGAAGTCAATCGTCGAGAACATGACCCTCGCCGACGGCGACTACTGGCCGATCCCGATCACCCTCGCGACTGACCTGGAGGTCTCCGAGGGCGACACCGTCGGGATCACGAGCGACGAGGGCAAGGAGCTGGGCAGCCTCAAGGTTGAGGAGATCTTCGAGCGCGACATCGACGCCGAGGCCGAGGGCGTCTACCTGACATCCGACAAGGAGCACCCCGGCGTCGCCGCCCTGCATGAGGAGGGTGCGCGCTGCATCGCCGGCACCTACGAGGTCAAGGCCCTGCCCGACCACGAGGAGGCGTTTACCCAGCGCCAGCTCTCGCCCGAGGAGTCGAAGAAAGCCTTCGCCGACAACGGCTGGAAGACCATCGTCGCCTTCCAGACCCGCAACCCGATCCACCGCGCCCACGAGTACGTGACCAAGACCGCGCTCGAGATCACCGACGGGCTGATGATCCACCCGCTGATCGGCAAGACCAAGGAGGGCGACATCCCCGCCGAGGTGCGGATGCGCTGCTACGAGGTCCTGATGCAGGACTACTACCCCAACGACCGGGTGATCCTCAACGTCTTCCCCTCGAAGATGCACTACGCCGGGCCCCGCGAGGCCGTGCTGCACGCGATCGCGCGGCGCAACTACGGCGCGACCCACTTCATCGTCGGGCGCGACCACGCCGGCGTCGGCGACTACTACGGCACCTACGACGCCCAGAAGATCTTCGACGACATCGACATCGACAAGCTCGGCATCCAGCCGCTCTTCTTCGAGCACAGCTTCTGGTGCAACAAGTGCGAGGGCATGGCCTCGGGCAAGACCTGCCCGCACGACGCCGACGACCACGTCTTCCTCAGCGGCACCAAGGTCCGCGAGATGCTCGACAACGGCGAGATCCCGCCGCTCGAGTTCTCCCGGCCCGAGGTCGCTCAGATCTTGATCGACGCCTACAGCAAGGCGTAAGGACCACACGACACCACCTAAGGAGCAACCTTCCCCATGGCTAACGACAAGGGCTTCACCCTCTGGTTCACCGGGCTCTCCGGGGCCGGCAAGACCACCATCTCCCAGCTCGTGGAGGAGGAGCTGCAGCAGCGCCGCAACCGCCTCGAGATCCTCGACGGCGACGTCGTGCGCGAGAACCTCTCCAAGGGCCTCGGCTTCTCCAAGGAGGACCGCGACACCAACATCCGCCGCATCGCCTTCGTCGCCGACCTGCTGAGCCGCAACGGCGTGCCGGTCATCACCGCCGCGATCTCGCCCTACCGCGAGACCCGCGACGAGGCCCGCGAGCTGATGGGCGACCGCTTCATCGAGGTCTTCGTCAAGGCCTCGGTCGAGGTGTGCATCGACCGCGACCCGAAGGGGCTCTACAAGAAGGCCCTGGCCGGCGAGATCAAGGAGTTCACCGGCGTCTCGGACCCCTACGAGGAGCCGCTCAACCCCGAGATCGTGCTGGACACCGAGGCCGAGTCGCCCGAGGAGTCCGCGGCGAAGCTGATCGCGCTGCTCGAGGAGCGGCAGCTGATCCCCGCCGCCACGCCTGCCTAATGACGTTCGCTCAGGCGGGCCGGCGCGGAAGCTCGGGCTCGCCCAGGTCGTACGTCGGATAGGAGCCGAAGCGGTCGAACATCTTGTGACCAGGCCCGTGGAAATCCGAGGAACCGGTGGCCGCCAGGCCTCGGTCCTTGCAGACCTCGAGCAGGAACCGTGTCTGCTCGCGGTCGTGGGCGGGATAGAAGACCTCGACCCCGTCCAGGTCCAGGTCGGCGATCAGCGCGGCGACCTCGCCGGGGTCCTTGATGTCCCAGAAGGGGTGGGCCAGCACCGGAGTGCCGCCGGCCTCGCGGATCAGCGCGGTCGCCTCGGTCGCCGTCGGCCAGCGCCGGGCCACGAAGGCCTTGGCGCCGGGGATCAGGTACTCCTCGAAGAAGGCGCTCATCTCGTCGGGCTTCGTGCCCGCCGCCTTGGCGATGTGCGGGCGTCCCACCGAGGATGCGTCCCCCGCCTGCGCGATCGCGTCCTCCATCTTCACCTCCACGCCGAGCGAGTTGAGCTTGGCGACGATCTCCTCGGCGCGCGTCACCCGCTCCTCCTGAGCGCGGCGGCACGCCGGGCGCATCGCGTCCAGGTCGATCCAGTAGCCGAGAACGTGCAGGTCATCAATGTGGGAGTGGATGCAGGACATCTCCGCGGCCGGGATCAGGGCCAGGCCGGCGTCCACCGCAGCCTCCGAGGCCTCGGGCACCCCGTCCACGGCGTCGTGGTCGGTCAGGGCCAGGGTCTTGATGCCCGCCGCGGCGGCGGCCGCCACGACCTCCGCGGGAGGAAGCTCTCCGTCCGAGACCGTGGAATGACTTTGAAGGTCGATCGTCAAGGGACGCGCAGGATATGAGGATCAGCGCCAAGGCCGACTACGCGGTCCGCGCCGCGGCCGAGCTCGCCTCGGCCGGCGAGGACCCGGTCAAGGGCGAGAGGATCGCCGAGGCCCAGGACATCCCCCTCCAGTTCCTGGAGCACATCCTGCTGGAGCTGAAGCACGCCCGCCTGGTCCGCGCCCGCCGCGGCGCCCGCGGCGGCTACTGGCTCGCCAAGCCCCCCGAGGAGATCAAGCTCGCCGACGTGATCCGCGCCGTCGAGGGCCCCCTCGCCAACATCCAGGACCAGGCGCCGGAGCAGACCAAGTACCCCGGCAACTCCGAGCGCCTCAGCGAGGTCTGGGTCGCCGTCCGCGCCTCGCTCCGCCGCGTGCTGGAGAACGTCACCGTCGCCGACCTGCGCGACGGCAACATCCCGCCCGAGGTCCTCGAGATGACCGAGGACGAGGGCGCCTGGGTCACCCGGTAGCTCGTTAGGTCCCGAACGGTCGGGCAGAGACCGATCGGCTAACATTCGCGCACCTTTTACGACTCTTTCGGTCAATAAAGGGCAGATAGTGGAAAAGGCGGCCGCCCAGAGCGGCCGCACTCGTCCCCCACACCAGTCGTCCAACCACCACTTCGTCCGTGGATCCAGCGATCGTCTTTTTCGGCTTCGGCGTCGGCTTCCTGGTCGGTCTCACCGGCATGGGCGGGGGATCGCTGATGACGCCGCTGCTGATCCTGGTGTTCGGGATCAAGCCGGTGACCGCGATCGGCACCGACATCTTCTACGCGGCGGTGACGAAGACCGCCGGCGGCTGGCGCCACTTCCGGTTGAAGACTGTGAACCTGCCGCTGACCTGGTGGATGGCGGCGGGCAGCGTTCCCTCGGCGATAGCCGGGGTCTGGGTGCTCGACATCCTCAAGGACCGGCTCGGCGACGACCTGGATGAGACGGTGTTCGCGATGCTCGCGGCCTGCCTGATGGTGGTCGGCGCGATCACCCTGCTGCGCAGCCTCTTCCTGGCGGGCAAGATCGCCGAGCGCGAGGACTTCGAGGTCCACACCCGCCACAAGGTCGCCGCCGTCGCGATCGGCGCCACCACCGGCTTCGTGATCGGGCTCTCATCGGCCGGCAGCGGCACGGTGATCGCGATCATGCTGATCGCCGTCTACCGCCTCACCCCGCAAAAGGTGGTGGGCACAGACGTCTTCCACGCCGCGATCCTGCTCTGGGCAGCCGGCGTCGCGCACATCTTCAGCGGCAACGTCGACTTCGAGCTGGCGACGAACATCCTGCTCGGCTCGGTGCCGGGGGTGGTGCTCGGGTCGAACATGTCGGTGAAGTGGCCGCAGGGCATCCTGCGCACGGCGCTGGGCGTCGTCCTGATCGCCGCCGGCGTGGCGCTGCTGTCCAAGGCCGACACCACGCTCGTCCCCTACGCGCTCGCCGTGGCCGCCGTCTCCTTCGCGGCGCTGTTCGGGATCCAGATGCTGCTGCGCAGGGAGGTCGAGGAGGACCCCGACGAGCAGGAGGCGATCAGGCGCGCGACCGCCGCGGTGGCGCTGACCGGCGACGAGATCCCGCGCAGCAACGGCGTCGAGTCCGAGCTCGCGCGGCGCTCTCAGGCACGCCAAGCAGGCGGACTCTCATAACTGGGCGATGAGCGCCTGATGAGCGCCGGGACGTAGCTTGTCGGCCATGAAACTCGCCAGCAGGATCGCGCTCACCATCGCGGCTCTTTGCACCCTCGCCCTCTCCGCCTCGCCGGCGACGGCGAGCGTCGGAAAGCAGTACTACGAGGGGCCGGTCGCGACCGAGGGCGTGGATGGGCGCTCCCCGTCGGTCAGGGTGAAGATCGAGTTCAAGAAGGTGAACGGGAAGCGCGGCAAGCCGAAGGCGATCATCGACTTCCAGCACCGGGCGATTGCGCTGTTCTGCGCGAACGGGACCAAGACTCACACGGGCCCGTTCTACGAACCCGACGGCGGACCCGGGGGCTTCTCGTTCTTCGAGCGAACCGGGTTCCCCGTCAAGAAGGGCCGCTTCAAGCTCTCAGAGACGACCTTCGGCAGCAACGTCGCCGACGTTCAGAAGGCGACCGGCCGCGTGGGGCGCAAGGGGAACGCCACCGGGACCATCCAGCTGACCCTGTTCCACCCCGTGTTCGGCACGTGCGACTCGGGCGTGGTCAACTGGACCGCCTCGCCGGTCGGCGCCTACTCGAAGCCGGTCATTCCTCCCTGCGCCAACCTGGGCACCTGCCCTCCCTGAGCTCATGACGAGCTGACACCCGGGCCGCGCGCCAGGGCGCACGCTCGGGCCGTCACTCGCAATACTCCCGCGCCATGTTCGAGAAGGTCCTGGTCGCCAACCGCGGCGAGATAGCGATCCGCGTGATGCGGGCGCTGCGCGAGATGAAGATCGGATCGGTCGCCGTCTACTCGGAGATCGACCGCGACGCCCCGCACGTGCGCGAGGCCGACGAGGCGTTCCTGCTGGGCCCGGCCGCGCCGGCGGAGAGCTATCTCAACATCGAGAAGATCATCCTGGTCGCCCAGGACTCAGGCGCCGAGGCCGTGCACCCCGGCTACGGCTTCCTGGCGGAGAACGCGCCCTTCGCCAAGGCCGCCGAGAAGGCCAAGGTGACCTTCATCGGACCGCCGCCGAAGGCGATCGAGGCGATGGGGTCGAAGACCGAGGCGCGGCAGATCATGCAGAAGGCCGGCGTCCCGATCGTCCCCGGCGACACCAAGCCGGTCGACGACGTCGCCGCGGCCGCCAAGAAGGCCGATGAGATCGGCTACCCGATCGCCGTCAAGGCCGCCGGCGGTGGTGGCGGCAAGGGCTTCCGGGTCGCGATGGAGGAGGGCGAGCTGGAGGAGGCCTTCGAGGGCGCCGTCGCGCGAGGGCGAGAAGTTCTTCAGCGACCCGACCGTCTACCTGGAGCGCTACCTCGAGGACCCGCGCCACGTCGAGGTGCAGGTGCTGGCGGACTCGAAGGGCAACGTGATCCACCTCGGCGAGCGGGACTGCTCGATCCAGCGGCGCCACCAGAAGCTGATCGAGGAGGCCCCTGGCCCCCACGTGGACCCCGGGATGCGCGAGCGCATCGGCAAGATCGCGACGGACGCCGCCCTCGCGGTCGGCTACCGCTCGGCCGGGACCGTCGAGGGCATGCAGGTGGGCGAGGAGTACTACTTCCTGGAGATGAACACCCGCGTCCAGGTCGAGCACTGCGTGACCGAGATGGTCACCGGGATCGACATCGTGCGCGAGCAGATCAGGATCGCGGCGGGCGAGAAGCTCTCGATCACCCAGGAGGACGTCGAGCTGCGCGGGCACGCGATCGAGTGCCGGATCAACGCCGAGGCGGCCCACAAGAACTTCGCCCCCGCCCCCGGGCAGATCACCTCCTACCGGGAGCCCGCCGGGCCCGGCGTGAGGGTTGACTCGGGGGTCGAGGCCGGCTCGGAAGTGACCCCGATGTACGACCCGATGGTCGCCAAGCTGATCGTCTGGGACAACGACCGCGAGCTGGCCACGGCGCGCATGCTGCGCGCCCTGGCCGAATACGAGGTGGGCGGGCTGCAGACCCTGATCCCCTTCCACCAGGCCCTGCTCGACACGAAGCAATGGGCCAACGGCGAGACCTGCCGCGACCTGACCGAAGACAAGAAGTGGCTGAAGGCGCTGGCCCCGGAGTCCACACCGAAGCCGGGCGAGGGCACCGACGAGCCCGAGAAGGAGGCCCGCGACTACCAGGTCGAGGTCGGCGGAAAGCTGTTCGACGTCAAGGTGATCGGCGAGGCGCCCGGCACATCCGCCGCGGGCGCCGTCGGCGGCCTCAGGAAGCCCCCGAAGCGCGAGCGCGCCGCCGGCGGCGGCGGAGGAGGCGGGGCCGGCGAGGACCTGACCTCGCCGCTCCAAGGGACCGTGCTGAAGGTCGCCGTGGAGAAGGGCGCCGAGGTGGCCGAGGGCGACCTGATCTGCGTGATCGAGGCGATGAAGATGGAGAACGAGATCACCGCCCACCGCGGCGGCAAGGTCACCGAGCTGGCGGCCGCCGAGGGGGCGTCGGTCTCGTCCGGCGACCTGCTGGCAAAGATCGAGTAGCGGCCGGTTGCCAGCACCCCTGCGCCGTGCGCTACTTCGCGCCGAGCTTCGAGGCGGCCTCGCGTAGGTTCTTCACCGTTGCGTCGGGCGCCTTGCGGCCGTCGAGCTTCTCGCCGTGGCGGTTGACCCAGATCACCGGCACGTTCATCTTCAGGCAGGGAGCGATGTCTGAGTCGTAGCCGGCGGCGATGTGCACCCATCCCTTCTTGCCGCCGATGCGGCGGGCGCACTCGCGAAAGTGGGTGTTGTCGGGCTTGTAGCTGCGGACCTGCTGGGCGGTGACGACCAGGTCCAGCTCGGTGCGCAGGTGCTGGCGCGAGATCCCCAGCAGCTTGTCGTCGACGTTGGAAACGATCCCGACCTCGTAACGCTCGTGGATCCGATCCGTCGCCGCGTTCACCTCACGAAAGGGCTGCCAGGAGGCGACGCTGTCGGGCAGGAACTGGGCGCGGGAGGGCTCGATCGTCCAGCCGATCTCCTCGGCCACGGTGACCGCGGCGCGGCGCAGGACCTCGGCGTAGAGCTCATAGGACCCCGACATGATCTGGGCCTGGACCTCGAAGAACCGCTGCAGCAGCGCGTTGGTGTCCAGGGTGAGGCCATCGCGATCGGCCTCCTTCTTGAAGGCGTCGGTGATCCCCTTCTCCCAGTCAATGAGGGTGCCGTAACAGTCGGTGGTCACCATCGTGATGTCTTTGAGCTTCGGCAGGGCCATCAGCGAGTTCGGCAGTATAGGCTCACCCGGCTTTTGGACCTCCTCGAATACCAGGGAAAACAGCTGTTCGCCCAGCACGGCGTGCCCGTGCCCAAGGGCAAGCACGCGAAGACGATCGAGGATGCGGTCGCCGCCGCGGACGAGATCGGCTACCCGTGTGTGGTCAAGGCCCAGGTCCAGATCGGGGGCCGCGGCAAGGCTGGAGGCATCAAGGTCGCCGAGAACCGCGACGAGGCCGAGCAGCACGCGCGCGCCATCCTGGGCATGCAGATCACCGGCCCGCATGGCGAGGGGCCCTTCGAGGTGCACGAGGTTTGGATCGAGGAGGCGTCGAAGATCGACGCCGAGTACTACGCCTCGATCCTCCTCGACCGCTCAGAGAAAAAGGCCCTGGCGATGCTGTCGACGATGGGTGGCATGAACATCGAGGAGATCGCTGAGAAGGATCCCGACGCCCTCCAGAGGCGGCACATCGAGCCCGCCGAGGGGATGACCGACGCGCTTGCGACCGAACTGGCTGAGGCGGCGGGCGTCGACGAGGACGTGCGGGGCAAGACCGCCGAGATGCTAGGCAAGCTCTACACGGCGTTCGTGGAGCTCGACGCAACCCTGATCGAGGTCAACCCCCTCGTCGTCACCTCCGACCGCGAGGTGCTGGCGCTGGACTCGAAGACCACGATCGACAACTCCGCGCTGTACCGCCACGAGGACATCGCCGCATTCGAGGACCTCTCGGCGATGGACACCCAGGAACGGATGGCCAAGGAGAAGGGCCTCACCTACGTCAAGCTCGACGGAGACATCGGCATCCTCGCCAACGGCGCCGGGCTCTGCATGTCCACGCTCGACGTCGTCGCCCAGGCGGGCGGCGACCCCGCCAACTTCCTCGACGCCGGCGGCGGCTCCAAGGCCGACGCGATCGTGGCCGCGCTCGAGGTCATCACCTCCGACAAGAAGGTGAAGGCGATCCTGTTCAACATCTTCGGCGGCATCACCCGCTGCGACGAGATCGCCAAGGGCATCATCGAGGCCGCGGGCCGCATCGACCTCGGCGTTCCGCTGGTCGTTCGCCTGGACGGCACCAACTCCGAGGAGGGGCTGGGCCTGCTCGCGGACGCCGACCTGCCGAACCTGCACGTCGAGAAGACGATGCTCGGCGCCGCGGCCAAGGTCGTGCGAGGCCGCCTGATGGCCGTTCATGTGGGTGCAGAGCTGATGTCAATCATCATCGACAAGGACACGAAGCTCGTGATCTCGGGGCTGACCGGGCGCGAGGGAACCTTCCACGGCCTCCGCAACCGCGACTACGGCACCCAGGTCGTCGCGGGCGTCACACCCAAGAAGGGCGGCCAGGACGTCGAGGGCATCCCCGTCTACGACACGATCAAGGAGGCCGTCGACGAGCGGGGGGCGAACACGTCGATGATCTTCGTACCGGCACGCTTCGCCGCCGCCGCGATCAACGAGGCGATCGATTCAGGCGTGCAGACGGTGATCGCGATCACCGAGGGGATCCCCGTCCACGACATGCTCGGCACCTACTGGAAGGCGAAGGAGGCCGGCGTGCGCCTGATCGGCCCCAACTGCCCCGGCGTCCTCAGCCCCGGCAAGGCGAACGTCGGCATCATCCCCGCCCAGTTCTTCGACCCCGGCCCGATCGGCGTCGTCTCCAAGTCGGGCACGCTGACCTACCAGATCGGCAACGAGCTGAAGCAGGCCGGCCAGGGCAACTCCTCGATCGTCGGCATCGGCGGCGACCCGATCGTGGGCTCGGACTTCATCGACATCCTCGGGCTCTACGAGTCCGACGACGAGACCGAGATGATCGTGATGGTGGGCGAGATCGGCGGCGACGCCGAGGAGCGCGCCGCCGACTACATCGCCGACAGCGTCAGCAAGCCCGTCGTCGCCTACATCGCCGGCTTCACGGCCCCGCCCGGCAAGCAGATGGGCCACGCCGGCGCGATCATCTCCGGCTCCTCGGGAACCGCCGCGGCCAAGAAGGAGGCCCTGGAGGCCAAGGGGGTGCGCGTCGGCGAGAGCCCGACCGAGGCCGCCCAGATCGCGGTGGACGTGCTGGCCCGCGCCTAGGAGGTCGGGCTGCCCCGAGCTAGCTCGCGGCGCGCTGGCGCTGGAGTCGAGCCCTCACCTTCGCCGCGCGGCGCTGTTCCTCGGTCGGACCGCGGTCGGCGCCTGCTGGGGGGGCGGGCGCCGGCGCGGCGGCGAGCGCCTGGGGCTTCGGGCTCGCCCCGGGCTTCGGTCGCCTGGGCGCCTGGCGCTGTTCCCGCGGCTGCTCGGCGACCAGCTCGCGGGCGGCTCTGACCGCCTCCTTCGGCGTCAGGTAGGTCGACCAGGAGGCGATCTTCGCGCCCTCCACCACCCAGAGGCCGCCGAAACGGCGATCCACCGGGACGCCCTCGCGGTCGACGCCGCGCTCGCGGCAGATTCCGACGACCGTACCCGGCGTGACTTCGGCGATGTCCTCGAGCTCGAATCGGTACTCCTGCCAGCCGTCCAGGTAGCTGTGCATCGCCTTGGCGACGTCGTCGTGCCCCCAGACGAGGTCGCCGTCGGGGCGGGACGCGCGCTCGTCCCAGCGGATCATCGGGTCACAGAGGGCCACGGCGATCTCCACGTCCCCGTTGCCGTAGGCCTGCAGCGCGATCTTGACCAGTTCCAACGAAGCCGGCATTGCCGGAAAAAATATCGCCCCGGCCGGGCGGCCCGGATACCCGTTTCTATACTGGCCGCGATGGCCCCCGAGACGATCAGCTTTGCGCGTGGCGCCCCGAGCGCCGACATCCTGCCCGCCGAGGCGGTGCGCGAGGCCGCGGCCCGGGCGCTGGAGTCCGACTGGGAGCGCGCCCTCTCCTACGGCACGGGGAAGGGGCACCCCGGGCTGTGCGAGTGGATCGCCGATTCGCACGGGGTCGACACCGACCAGGTCATGATCGTGAACGGCTCGATGGAGGGCGCCGCGTTCCTGTTCCGCCACTACGTCGGCGAGGGCGACCGGGTGATCGTCGAGCAGCCCACCTACGACCGCACGCTGCTGCTGCTGAACCAGGCCGGGGCGGAGTTCGCGCCAGTGCCGCTGGAGTCCGACGGCGTCGACGTCAACGCCGTCGCGGAGGCGTGCGCCGCGGGCCAGGTGAAGCTCGCCCACATCATCCCCAACTTCCACAACCCCGCCGGCTGCACGCTGGCGATGGAGAAGCGCGAGCGGCTGGTCGCGCTGGCGGCCGAGCACGGCTTCCTGCTGTTCGAGGACGACCCTTACCGGCTGATCAGCCTCGAGGAGCCGGCCGGGACGACGATGCTCGACATGGACGAGGCCGACCGCGTCATCCACGCGTCGTCGTTCTCCAAGACGGTCAGCCCCGGGGTGCGCGTCGGCTATCTGTGCGGTCCCGCCGAGCAGATCGGCGCGCTCTCAAAGCGCGCCGGCCAGAACTACATCTCCCCGAACATGCTCGCCGAGTCGATCGTCTGGGAGCTGTGCCGCTCGGGCGCCCTGGAGGAGAACGTAAAGGAGGTCAACGCCGCGCTGCGCAAGCGCCGCGACGCGCTCGTGGCAGCCCTCGAGGAGAAGATCCCCGAGGCGAAGTTCGTCGTCCCGGCCGGCGGCTACTTCCTCTGGCTCGACCTCGAGGACGACGTCGACGCGGTCGCGCTCCTGGAGGAGGCGAAGAAGGAGGGCGTCACCTTCGTAGCGGGCCCGGACTTCATGATCGACGGCGGGACGTCCAGCATCCGGCTCTCGTTCGCCCCGGTGACGGCCGAGCAGGTCCCCGAGGGCATCGAGAGGCTCGCCAGGGCGCTCGAGAAGACGCGAGCGGCGAGTCCGGCCTGATCGGCGCTAGCGTCCGTAGCGGTCGCTGGAGAGAACGAGCTGCTCGGGCAGCGGCGGCCGCGAGGGGGGCGAGGGGTCGGCCTTGACGGAGACGGTCTCGGCGACGCTGCGCGAGATCGAGTGGTTGCCGTCGGCGGAGGCGAGCACCACCTCGGCGTCGTCCGAGGACTTCAGCTCGCCCTCCAGCTCCGGCGCCAGGCCCGCGTCGCGGAGGTAGTGGAGGATCTCCTCGGCCTCGTTCTCGAAGCGCAGGATGCGGACCTTGGCGCCCGGCTCGACGTCGGCCAGGAGCACGCCCTGTTCCCGCACCCCCTCGACGATCGGGTGGCCGTGCGGGCAGGTCTTGGCGTCGCCGATCGCGGCCAGCATGCGCTCCTCCAGGACCGGGGACATCGCGTGCTCGAGCCGCTCGGCCTCCTCGTGCACCTCGTCCCAGGGGATGCCGAGCACATCGGTGAGGAAGCGCTCGATCAGGCGGTGGCGGCGGGTCATAGCCTCGGCCTCGCTGCGTCCCTTCTCGGTGAAGTCGAGCGTCTTGTCGTCGGCGCGATCGACGTATCCGTCCGCCTCGAGCCGGCCGATCATCTCGTGCACGGTCGGCGGCGAGAGCTGCATCGCGCGGGCGATGTTGGCGCCCGTGATCGGCAGCCCGGCCTCCTCGAGCCAGAACATCATCTGCAGGTACTCCTCCTCGGCGACCGTGGCGTGGTCCGCAGCCATGGAACCGATCCTACCTAGCCGGGGCTGGGGTCCGGCTCCATGCGAGGATGCCCCCGTGGAGATCGGGCCGCAGACCAGAGCGATCGTCACCGGCGCCAGCCTGGGCATCGGGCGGGCGACCGCAACCGCGCTCGCGGCGCGGGGCGCCTGGGTCGGCCTCGTCTCGCGGGGCGCCGAAGGGCTCGAAACCGTTGCGGGAGAGCTCGGGGACCGGGCGGTCGCGATTCCGGCCGACGTCGCGGACCGCGAGGCGATCGAGGACGCGACGGCCTCGTTCGTCGAGCGCGCCGGGGGCCTTGACCTGCTCGTCGCCAACGCGGGCGTCGCCCGCTACGCGCCCTTTTTCGATCAGGATCCGGATGACGCCGAGCTGATGGTGCGGACCAACGTCATGGGCACGATCAACACGGTGCGTGCGGGGCTCAGGCCGATGCTGGACCGTGCCCGCGGCCACGTCGTCGTGGTCAGCTCCGGGGCCGCCCTGCGCGCCTTCCCCTGGGCCGCCGTCTACGGGGCGACCAAGGCCGCCAACAAGGGCTTCGCCGAGGCGCTTCGCCACGAGCTCTCGGGCACCGGCGTCAGCCTCAGCACGATCTTCCCCGGCGAGGTCGCGACCGAGCTGCACGCCGAGGCCGAGCAGCTGCCGGACTGGCGGGACTCCGATGGCGCGATCGGCCCAGAGGAGGTGGCCGCCGCCGTCCTGGAAGCGGTCGAGGAGGACCGCCGCGAGGTCCACGTGCCGAAGAACGTGCGCCTGTTGGCCCTGAACGACGTCGCCCCCGGGTTGCTCGACCGGATGCTGGCGGCGATCCGCGGCGGCTCGGCGGCGCCGCGGCGCTACTGAGCCTGCCTCAGCGGTCGAGGGAGCGGCGGAGGGCGTCCAGACGCCGGTCCCAGTCGGCGCCGACCCGCTCGATCCAGGCCGCCGCGTCCTCGAGCGGCTCGGGGCGGAGCGCGTAGACCGTCTCCCGCCCGACGCGCTCGGAGCTGACCAGCTTCGCCTCGCGCAGCGAGGTCAAGTGCTTGGCCACGGCCTGGCGCGAGATCGGAAGCGAGCGGGCGAGGCCGCTTGCCGTCACCGTGGCGCCGCTCGAGAGCGTCTCGAGAACGCTGCGCCGGGTCGGGTCGGCGAGCGCGCTGAAGACCGCGTCGGCCTGCGCGGCGGTCACGCCGCGACGAGCAGGACCGCGCGGCCAAGCTGGAGCAGCCGGCTCTCCCAGCGCACCCCGGCAAGCGCAACGGGGCCCGCGATCCGGGTTTCGGTCACGACGAGCCGGGTGCCCGCGGGGACGGCCTCGATCGCGAAATCGACCCGGCTTGGATGCTCCCCCGGCAGGGCCCAGGTGAAGGTGAGGCGCTCGCGCTCGATCACGGTCTCGACCGTGCCGGTGCGCTCGCCGTCGGAGTCGTCCACCGAGACCTCCCCGCCTTCGACGGGCTCCAGCTCGACCTCCTCACCGAGCCACTCGGCCAGACGGTCGTCGTCGGTGAGCGCCTCCCAGACCTCGTCCGGGTCCGGCGGGCAGCACGGTCTCCCGCTCGACTCGCTCCTCGTTTCGCAACTCCATGGTTGCCTATGCTAGCGTGACATAGGCGCAACCTCAAGGTTGCGTGTGCCGAGCAAGCGAAAGGAGCCCCGATGCCGATGGTCCCGATGGTCGTGGAGCAGTCCGCCCGCGGCGAGCGCTCCTTCGACATCTACTCGCGCATGCTGAACGAGCGGGTGATCTTCCTCGGCTCCGAGGTCGACGACCAGATCGCGAACCTGATCGTGGCCCAGATCATCCACCTCGAGTCCGAGGATCCCGACAAGGACATCAGCCTCTACATCAACTCGCCCGGCGGCCAGGTTTACGCCGGGCTGGCGATCTACGACGCGATGCAGTTCGTGAAGCCCGACGTCGCGACCATCTGTTACGGGGTCGCGATGTCGATGGGCGCCCTTCTCCTTGCCGGCGGCGCGCCGGGCAAGCGGATGGCCCTGCCCAACTCGCGGATCCTCATTCATCAGCCCTCCGGCGGCTTCCAGGGACAGGCCGCGGACATCGAGATCCATGCTCGCGAGACCCTGACCGTGCGCGACCAGATCGACGCGATCTACGCCAAGCACACCGGCAAGTCGAAGAAGCAGGTCCGCGAGGATCAGGACCGCGACCGATTCTTCAAGGCGCACGAGGCCATGGAGTACGGGCTGATCGACCGCGTCATCGAGCACCGCGAGTTGGACAAGAAGAAGACGGGCTTCGGCTCGAACGGGGCCGGCTAGGCGCCGGCCAGGGTGCTGACGATCGCCTCGTAGACGCCTTCGCCCATCGCGCCCTCGGTCACGGTGACGTTCGGATAGCGGCCGATCGCCTCTCGCAGGCCGGGGTCGCGCTCGGGGCCGTTCGCGGGGACGAAGAAGCGGCCGACGACCTCGGCGACCGCCAGGTCCTCGACGGAGTCCCCGATCGCGATGCACTCCTCGGGCGCGTAGCCGCGGGCGCGCATGTGGAAGACGACGGCGTTCGCCTTGCTGGCCGCGGCGGGCATCAGGTGGTAGGCGTGGGCGCGCCCCTCCACCCCGTCCATCTGGCGCACGATCGCTCCGTTGTCGATCAGTTTCAGCGCCCCGTGGCCCTCGCGCTCCAGGATCGCGTTCGCCTCGGCGACGTCGATCTTGCCGCGGAAGAGGTGGGAGTGGACGCGGCCCTCGTGCCACGGCTCGTGGTACTCGAGCGCCGGCTTGAAGGCCTCGAAGAGCAGCTCGGGCACGCCGCGGTCGACAATGGTCTCGTACACAGTGCGCCCTTGATCCGGGCGGAAGTCGCCGATCAGGACGGTCTGCTCGCCGTCCATCATCACCGCGCAGCCGGCCTCGTAGATGTAGGCGGTGGAGCCGATCAGGCGCGCGTCCTCCAGCACCTGCGGCTCGCGGCGGCCGGATTTGATCACCACCTCGACGTCGGCTCGGTGGCAGGCCTCGAGCGCCCGCGCCTGCAGCATCGAGAAGTTCCCCTCGGCGTCGCGGAAGAGGGAGCCGTAGCGCCCCAGCAGGGTGCCGTCGAGGTCGGTGTAGACGCAGCGAAGAGCCATGGGCGCGGGCGCTACGGTAGCCGGAAGATGTGGCGCCTGGCCGATAGGACCCTCGAGCTGGAGCGACCGCTGGGCGTCGGGATCGTCAACGTCACGAGCGACTCCTTCTTCGAGGGCGCGCGCAGCGAGACCCCCGAGGGAGCGGTGGCGGACGGTGTCGCCCTGGCCGAGGCGGGGTTCGACCTGCTCGACGTCGGCGCGGTGGCGGCGCGCAGCGGCCCAGCCGTTTCCGCTGAGGACGAGGCCGCGAGGCTCGTGCCCGCGATCGAGGGGCTCGCTGCGGCCACCGACGTGCCGATCACGGCCGACACCTTCTCGGCCGAGGTCGCGCGCCTCGCGCTCGACGCCGGCGCCCACGCGGTCAACGACATCTCGGGCGCCGCCGACCCGGCCCTGTTCGAGCTGGCTGCCGAAAGCGGCTGCGGGCTGGTGTTGATGCATATCGAGGGCCGCCCGCGCGAGGACCGCGAACCGCAGCGCTACGGCGACCCGGTCGAGCACCTGAAGGAATGGTTCGCCGGGCGGATCGAGGCGGCCGGCGCCGCAGGGGTCGCGGCCGAGCAGCTGGCGCTCGATCCCGGCCTGGACTTCGACCTCGGGGTCGCTGACAACCTGGAGATCCTGCGGCGCCTCGCGGAGCTGCGCGAGCTGGGGCGGCCGCTGTTCGTGTCGCTCTCCCGAAAGGACTTCCTGGGCGCGGTGCTCGCCGGGTCCTGGGAGGAGCGGCTCCCGGCCGAGGCGCGCGAGTGGGCGACGGCGGCGGCCACCGCGCTGGCGGTCTCCCAGCGCGCCGAGCTGATGCGACTGCACGACCGCAGCGCCCTGCAGGCGATGCGGGTCGCGGGTGCGATCCGTGGCTAGCGGCAGCGCGGTCGCCGGCGGCGCCTGGGAGCCGGTGCTCGTCCCGGGCCGCGGGGACGGCCGCCTGGTCGCCGAGAGCTCGGAGCCGGCGACGATGGCAAAGCTCGCCGAGCTGCCGGCGGACCTCCACCCCGAGCTTGCCGAGGCGCTCGTCGCCAGCGGGATCGACTCCCTCTACTCCCACCAGGCCGAGGCGTATGAGACCGCGCGCGAGTCCGACCTGATCCTGACCAGCGGCACGGCCAGCGGCAAGTCGCTCAGCTTCAACCTGCCGGTGCTGGACGGGATCGCGCACGACGAGATGCGGCGCGCGCTCTACCTCTACCCCACCAAGGCGCTCGCCCAGGACCAGGCGCGCAAGCTCCACGAGCTGCGACCGCCGGGTCTGCGCGAGGCGATCTACGACGGCGACACCCCGCGCGAGGACCGGCCCTCGATCAGGCGCCGCTCGAACCTGGTGCTGACCAACCCCGACATGCTGAACGTTGGGCTCCTCCCGCATCACAGGCGTTGGGCGGACTTCCTCGCCAACCTGGAATGGGTGGTCGTGGACGAGGCCCACACCTACCGGGGCGTCTTCGGCTCGCACGTCGCCAACGTGCTGCGGCGGCTGCGGCGGGCGGCGTCCATCTACGGGGCCGAGCCGAGGTTCGTGATGGCCTCGGCGACGATCGCCAACCCCGGCGAGCTGGCCGAGCGCCTGACGGGCCTGGAGTTCGCGCTGCTGGACGACGACGGCGCGCCGCGGGCCGGCCGCGAGATCGCGATGTGGAACCCGCCCGTGATCGACAAGAAGACGATGAGCCGCCGATCGGCCGTGTCCGAGGCCGCCGACCTGCTGGCCGAGCTGGTGACGAAGGGCGTGCGGACGATCTGCTTCATGAAGAGCCGCCGCGGCATCGAGCTGATCAACCGCTTCGCGACGATGAAGCTGAACGAGAGCGGCCAGGGCCACCTGGCCGACCGCATCGCCCCGTACCGCGCCGGCTACACGCCCCAACAGCGCCGCCAGATCGAAGGGGCGCTGGCCCGCGGCGACCTGCTGGCCGTCGCCGCCACCAACGCGCTCGAGCTCGGCATCGACGTCGGCGAGCTGGACGCCGCGGTCTGCGTCAACTTCCCGGGCACGGTCGCGAGCCTGAAGCAGATGTGGGGGCGGGCGGGCCGCCGCCGGAGGGGCCTGGCGGTCTACGTCGCCGGCGAGGACGCGCTGGACCAGTTCTTCTGCCGCCACCCCGACGAGTTCCTGGAGCGCCCGGTCGAGGCCGCGATCCTGGACCACCGCAACGAGCAGATCCAGATGCAGCACCTGATCGCCGCCGCCTACGAGGCGCCGCTGGGCGCCCTGCCCACCGACGACGAGATCCTGGGCGAGGGCTGGCGCGAGGCGGCGGATCGCCTGGTGACTATGGGCGAGCTGCGCAAGGCACGCGGCGAGCGTTATATGACGCGGGGCGGCGACTTCGTCGCGGGGCGAATCAGCCTGCGCTCGGCGTCCCCGCACAGCCTGGCGGTGATAGACAGCAGCTCGGGCGAGATGCTGGGCCAGGTCGAGGCCGAGCGCGCGTTCACCACCGTCCACCCTGGAGCCATCTACCTGCACATGGGGCGCTCGTACGAGGTCGCCGAGCTCGACCTCGGCGGCGGCCGCGCGATCGTGCGCCCGTTCGACGGTGACTACTACACGCAGGTGAAGAAGGAGACGGAGGTCTATGTCGAGGAGACCAGGACGACGCGCAGCGCGCTGGGGGTCGAGCTCAGCTTCGGCGCAGTCTCGGTCAGCGAGCAGGTGATCGCCTACCAGCGCAAGCGGCTGGGCGACAACAAGGTCCTGGACATCATTCCGCTCGACCTGCCGGAGCAGGATTTCCTCACCCAGGGGCTCTGGTACGTGATCGGCGACCGAATGGCGGCCAGGCTCCCCGGCGAGATGCTGATCGGCGCCCTGCACGCGTCCGAGCACGGCCAGATCGCCGTGCTGCCGCTGATCGCGATGTGTGACCGCTGGGACATCGGCGGGCTCTCGACCAACATCCACCACCAGACCGGCGCCCCCACGATCTTCATCTACGACGGCCACCCGGGCGGGGTCGGCATCACCCGCCGCGGCTTCGAGCAGTTCGAGCGCCTCGTGGCGGACGCGGATCGGCTGATCCGCGAGTGCCCCTGCGAGGACGGCTGCCCGTCGTGCGTGCAGAGTCCCAAGTGCGGCAACCTGAACGAGCACCTGCACAAGGGCGGCGCCCTGGAGCTGATGGGGACGATGCTCAAGAAGGGCGGACTGAAGCAGCGCGGCTCCCGGGCGGATCAGACTGCTGCCGGATGAGCGAGCGGCCGTTGCAGATCTCCGTGATCGGGGGCGCCACCGCCGACGGCGATGCGCTGACCACAGCTGAGGCGGTGGGCAGGGGGATCGCCGAGGCGGGCGCGGTACTCGTCTGCGGCGGGCGCAGCGGCGTCATGGAGGCGGCGTCGCGCGGCGCCCGCGAGGCCGGCGGCGAGGTGATCGGGATCCTGCCCTCCCTGTCTCCCGACGACGCGAACGAGCACGTCAGCCACGCGGTCGCCACCGGCGTCGGCCACGCCCGCAACCTGGCCGTAGTCGCCTCGGGCGACGCCGTGATCGCCGTCGGCGGAGAGTGGGGAACCTTGTCGGAGATCGCACTGGCGCGCCGGCTGGAGCGCCCCGTAATCGGGCTGCGGACCTGGCCGCTTCGGAACAGGGCCGGCACCGACCTCGGGATCGCCGAGGCCGACAGCGCCGAGGAGGCCGTTCGGGCCGCCCGCACCGCGGCGGCCGAGAGCCGCGAGTCCGGCGCGGGCGCCGCCGGCGAGATGGTTTGATGGGAGAGGCCGACGGAGACGAGCGCGTCATCGAGGCCTTCTCGTCGGCCGTCAACTCGGGCAGCATCGACGAGGCCCTGGCGCTTCTGGCCCCCGACGTACATTGGCACCGGCCTCCGGACGTGCCGATCACCGGAACCCTGGAGGGCGTCGAGCAGGTCGGGAGGATGTGGCGGGCGCTGATGGGGCCCCTGGACCGCTTCGAGGTTGTGCCGAGCCGCTTCGAGCACCGCCGCGGGCGGGTGCTGGCGACCGTGACGTTCAGGGGCAGCGGCGAGAGCGGCGACTTCGAGTTCAGCGGTGTTCAGGTGTTCGCGATCCGGGACGGCCTGATCGCCGAGGTGCACGAGTTCCGCAGCCTCGCCGAGGGCCGCGCGCTCCTCTCTTCGGGTTGAGGCTGACGCTAGCCTTACGCGACCCGGCGAGGTAGCTCAGTTGGTAGAGCACACGACTGAAAATCGTGGTGTCGCCAGTTCGATTCTGGCCCTCGCCATCGCATAGGCAAGCGGTTTGCGGCGTCCCCCGGGGCGCCGCTCAGCGTCAGTGGGCAACGGCGACGACAGCGAAGCCCTCGACGTCGAGAACGCCCGCAACGATCCCCGCCTCGGCGCCCAGGTGCGCGAGCTGGAATCGCAGGGAGCGCACCTGTACATGAAGCCCCTCCCGGATCACTGGATCGAGATTGCTCGTTGTGCGGTCAGCGTAAACACGTGGCCTAGCATCATCCGCGATGGAACACAGGGGCCTGAATGAGGAGGTAAGCAATGCGCAAGAAGTCATTGCTCGCGGTTGCGGTCTGTACCGCCGCCCTTGCGGGTGCGAGTGCAAGTGCCGCTTTGGCGGGTGAGGTTAAGGGCCCTCCGGGGACACCAAGCTCTCCCACGAACCCGATCCCGACCGAGCCTGGGGGTGGACCGAATGGTGTGCGCGACCATGCGAACTCGATCTGCGCCTTCTCCGGGCTGAATGACATGATCGTGGGCCAGGGGCCAACCGACACCATCGTCCAGACTCCCGGTCACTTCATGCTCGCGGGGCTTACGCCTCCCGGCGTTCCCGGTCACGGAACCGACATTCCCGGATTCGAGAACGGCTGCAGGGGCGGCAGCAACTGAGACACGACGGTTGGCCCCGGCACCAGCGTCGGGGCCAACCTTCATCCGCCTAAAACCCGAGGTCTAGCCACAGTCGCCGAGCGGGATACTGCGTGGGCGATGTCGGAGGCGAACGTGGAGATCGAGTGCCCTCGTTCGGGAGGCTCTCTGTTTGCTCGAACGCCGTAGGCCGTATAGGCTCGGCGCATGCGAGTTCGGGGATCGGTCGTAGCCATGGGAAGCTTGGCACTAGCGCTCGCCTTGCCGATGAATGCGCCAGCGGCTGAGATGATCGGTGAGACCGGACCGGTGGTGGGCTGTGCGCCGAACCTGACCTACATGCCAAGGACGGTGGCGGCCGGCACGCCCGACTACTCCCCGACTCAATACGGGGTGATCACCTCGTGGAGCGCGATGGCGCAGGGAACCCCCGACCGAACCGTGAAGCTCGTCATCCTCCGTCCTGATTTTGTGACCGGGCCGGACAACTTCATCGCCGTGCAGAAGGACTCGGTGCGAACGCTGGCCCAGGTGAACGCGCTCAATACGTTCACGAGCGGGGTGCGCCTCCCGATCGACGTGGGCGACAGGCTTGCCCTCTACATTCCCGCCGGGCAGCCTGGGGGCAGTGGCAGCTGTGACTGGATCGGGGGCGCAGGCAACAGCTTCAGATGGTTGGCCGGGGAGGCGCCGTTCGGCACGAGCCTTGCTTACCCGCCCGGAAACGACCGTCGTCTCAACGCCTCCGCTCTCGTCGAGCCGGACACCGACCGCGACGTCTTCGGCGACGAGACCCAGGACAAGTGCGTGGGATCTGCCGGTGCCGCCAACGGCTGCCCGAGCACGGTCACGATCGACAAGCTGAAGCAGAAGGGCGACACCAAGGTCAAGGCGACGGTCACCGTTCCCGGCGCCGGGACGTTGGAGGTGGGCTCACCCTCGGATCCGGCACTGGCCTCGGCGGCGGCGAAGAAGAGCCTGAAGGCGGTCACCCAGACCCTGACTGCAACGACGAAGCAGCAGGTGAAGCTGACCCTGAAGCTGACCAAGTCCGCGATCGGAAAGCTGGACGAGGCGGGCAAGCTCAAGGTCAAGGTGAAGGCCGTCTACACACCCGTCGGTGGTCCAGCGGGGTCACAGACGAAGAAGAAGAAGCTGAAGACCTAGGGCAGGTTCCTTCCGCCGGGGCGAAGCCCTCGAAGCCGCCGGGCTGCGGGAGTAGAGAGCGGCTCCCGAGTGGCCGCCCTTCTGGCCGGGTGCTACGGGATTATCGGCATGACCCAGATCGTAACTGTGTAGGACGCAGTCAAAGCCGCGTCTCGGATGCCGGGGCCCACAGCGCGCAACAGCGCCCCGTCCTCAACCGCCTTGAGCGTGACTCCGCTGATCGCCGTACCACCTGGTCCTGAGAGCTTCTCGATCTCTATGTGAACGCTGGGGCCTAAACCCGCAAAGTTCAGGTAGTTGAGGAGGCCTGGGTCCCGTCGGACGGAGACATCGACTGGGATCGAAGTTCCGCCTCCGGCCGCCACGTTCAGCGTCATGCCCCCCTGTCCCCGCGTGGAAAACCCCGGTACTGGTGGCCTCTCGAACCACCTCCTGCCGACTTCACCGAGGTCGATGGTTGCCTGTCCCCAGTTCTGCAGCGGAAGGTCCGGACGGAAGGCAGACTCCTTTTCAGACGTAGCGACCAGCACGGTGTCTTGGTTGTCGTGTACGGAAACCGTGAAGAAGGTTATGACGCCGTACGTCCCCGGGGCAGCCCAAACTCTCGCCCGATCGATTGCTTCTTGGAGCATCATTGCCATGGCCCCGAACTCCCTTCCGTGCGGTTGGCTGACGCATCACGAGGGTAGTTCCTCTCCCCCGAGTGCGCAACGTAGCTTGAGTCGGCCTGACTATCCCGTGCCCCGCTCGGGCTACTTCGGTGCCGCTGGCCAAGAGCTAGAAGCCGCCGGGCTGCGGGAGTAGCAGCTCGCCGCGCTGTATTGGAAGCGGGAAGCCAGCAAGTCCCAGAAACGCCGGGGGGGCCCCTCTCCATACTCCTGCCGTCCCAGGGCGCCCTCTGGCGGCCCGAGGGGGCAAACCCACTGTCAAGCACCTGCTCGGCCGGGATAGGCTGGTGGCGTGCGTACCCCCGGACCAGGGTGGGCTGCCCGGCTCACCGATGTGCTTCGGGCGCCCCTGGACCGTGTGGACGAAAATCGTGGTGTCGCCAGTTCGATTCTGGCCCTCGCCATCGAGCATGCCGCCTAAACAGCTCGTCGGCGCTCACGTGGCGCCTGGGAAGCCGCTCGCCGAAGCGAAGGCCATCGGCGCCGACTGCGTGCAGGTCTTCCTCTCCGACCCGCAGGGCTGGAAGAAGCCCGCCCCGAGGGAGGACGCCGAGGAGCTGAGGGCATCGCGAATGCCGCTCTACGTTCACGCGCCCTACCTGATCAACGTCGCCTCGCCCAAGAACAACATCAGGCACGGCTCGCGGAAGATCCTGCAGCAGACGTGCGACGCCGCGGCGGAGGTCGGCGCCGCCGCGGTCATCGTCCATCCCGGCCATGCGGAGGACGGGGTCGCCAAGGGCTTCCCCCGCTGGGTCAGCACGATCGAGCGGCTCTCCTCCGAAGTGCCGCTCTACGTCGAGAACACTGCCGGCGGGGACAACGCCGTCGCGCGGCGCTTCGACAACCTGGCCCGGCTCTGGGAGGCGATCAACGACGCGGACGGGTCCGTGGAGCTGGGCGTCTGCTTCGACACCTGCCACGCACACGCCGCGGGTGAGGAGCTCGGCGACGCCGTCGAGCGGGTGCGGGCGAGCTGCGGGCGGATCGACCTGCTGCACGCGAACGACTCACGCGACCCTGCCGGGACGGGGGCCGACCGCCACGCCAACCTCGGCAAGGGCGAGATGGGCGCCGAGGCGCTGGCGGCGATGATCGCGGCGGCCCGCGCGCCGGTCGTCGTCGAGACGCCGGGGAACCGGGCGGCGATGCGCGCCGACCTGGAGTTCGTGCGCGAGGCGCTACCCGCCCGCTAGGAGGGTTCGCTCGGCCGTCTCGAACAGCAGGTCGCTGATCGCGTCCGCATCCAGGCCGCGTCCGCTCCAGAGCAGGTCGAACGCGTCGAACGAGGTCAGTACCCAGAGCAGGTGCGCGGCGCGCGTGGCCCCCACGCCCTTGCGCAGGTGTCCCCGGGCCGCCAGCCGCCGGGCGATGCCCGCCATTCCCGCGGTGCGCTCCTGGGTGCCCGTTGACCTCGGAGGCCGGATCCCCCACCTCTGGACCGAGCACCAGGGCGAGCGACGCTCGACGATCGACCTGCTCGGCGACGGGATCACCCTCCTCACCGGCCCCAGCGGCGAGTGGAGAGACGCGCCGCGCGCCCGGCTCACCGCCGCTGTCGTCCGCCGCTTGGACGAGGTCGCCGCTCGGGGACTCGGCCTCAGGCCCGGCGCCGCCATGCTGGTCAGACCCGATGGAAAGCAGGAGGCGTGGTGCCTCGGCGGCCCGATCGAGGTCTCGCGGCACCGTGGAGGACGAGGCACTCGGCAGCATCGGGCTGACCATGAGCTTCGGGGTGGCCGCCTCGGCCGGGGGCGAGTTGGGCTCGCGCTCGGCCTCGACCCCCTTCTTGCGCTCTGAGTCGCTCATGCCAGCCTCTCTGCGTCGGTGGCTGTGGAGGTCCCCAGTCCGGGCGGGCCGACCGGGCCCTGCGCGACCCAGCCGCGGTTCATCCGGATCAGCGCCAGCAGGCCGATCAGCCCGGCCAGGGCGGAGAGCCCGCCCGCGTAGGCGAGGGTCCCGGTCGGCCCGATCACGGCGACCAGCACGCCGCCGGCGGCGAAGGCGCCGAGCTCGGCGCCGTTGCGGATCCCGTTGTAAGCGGCGAAGGCCCGACCGTGCAGACGGTCAGGCACGCGCACGTGGATCAGGCTGCGGAACATCACGTTCTTCACACCATGCCCGAGGCCGCCGACGAAAGAACACGCGAGGAAGAAGCCGAACACCAGCCACAGCGTCGGGACCGCGAGCGCGGCGCCCTGGATCGTCGCCGCGGCCAGGCCGACGGCGGCCACCGCGCCCGCCGCGACCCGCTTGGAGAGGAACAGCGCCCCGATCGCCATCCCCGCGGTCCAGACGGAGAGGAACACGCCGTAGGCGGTGTCTCCCTGGTCGAGCACGTCCTTGACGAAGAACAGCTCGCCGACCCAGACGGCCGACATGAACAGCAGCGAGCTGAAGGCCACGATCATCACCAGCGACAGCGTCCTGTCGCGGAACAGGTAGGCGATCCCCTCCCTCGCCCGCTCCTCGGAGCCGTCGGCACTCGGCTGGGGCTCGCGCCGCACCCGCAGGCAGAGGGCGACGATCGCGACCGCGACGAAGGTGACGGCGTCGACCGCCATCGCCAGCTCCAGGCCTCCGACCGCGAACAGCAAGCCGCCCACCACGGGGCCGATCCCGAAGCCCAGGTAGCGGAAGGTCTCGACGTGCCCGTTCGCCTCCTGCACCCGGCGGCCGGCGAGGACCGGGATCAGCGAGAACTCCGCGGGCTGCATCAGGGCGAACACGACCCCCAGCGCCGCGGTCAGCACGAGCACTGGGGCGAGCGCATCCACGAGAGCCAGCGCCGCAGCTCCGATTGCGCCCAGCGCCGAGACCACGGCCAGCAGGCGGGTGGCCTCGACCCGGTCGACCAGCAGGCCGGCGTGGCCCGCGACCGCGACCGAAGGCCCGAACAGGCAGATCCACAGCGCCGCCACCGCGTAGCCGTTGTCGGTCATCTCCTCGACGTGCAGGCCCAGCGCCGTGATCGCGACCCAGTCCCCCATCGCCGATAGCCCGACCGCCAGCGAAACCAGCAGAAAGTCGCGCTCCTTGAGCAGGCTGCGCTGGGACGCCGCCGGCAACCCGCTCAGCCCATCAGCCCGTCAACCGGTTTGACCGTAGACGGGGATCGCCGCGCCGGTGACCGGCGAGGAGTCCTCGGAGCAGAGGAAGCGGATCACCCGTGCGACCTCGGCCGGCTGCACCCACTTCGAGTAGTCGGCGTCGGGCATCGACTCGCGGTTCGCCGGGGTGTCGATGATGTTGGGGACTATCGCGTTGGCGCGGATGCCGTCGTCGCGGTACTCGACGTCGAGCGAGCGGACCAGCGCCAGCACGGCCGACTTGGAGATCGCGTACGGGGTGCCGCCGCTGAAGGGGGAGAGGGCGACCTTGGTGCCGACGCAGACGATCGCGCCGCCGCCGCCCGCGAGCAACTCCGGGATCGCGGCGCGCGAGGCGTTCAGCGCAGTGGTCAGGTTGAGTGCGAGCATCTTCTCGAAGGCCGCGGGCTCGGTCTCGTGGATCCGGTCGCCAGCCGCGAAGCCACCCACGAGGTTGACGAGCGCGCTGAGCCGGCCCTTCTCCTTGGCCGCGGCCACCACGGCCTCGGCGTCGCCCTCGAGCAGGTTCGCCTCGACCAGCGTCAGCTCGTCGCGATCGCCGAGCGCGGCATCGATGCGCTCACGCTCCCGCTCCACGAGCCACGGCGCGACCACCTGCGCTCCCGCGTCGAGCAGCTCCGCTACGACCGCCTGGCCGAGGCCGCCGGTGCCGCCGGTGACGACGGCGACCCCCTCGACCCGGCCCGGCTCCGTCATCTAAGCGACCTCGCGGGCGATCTCATCGGCGATGAACCCTAATACGGCATCGAGGCACAGCCGAGCCCGCCGGGCGCACAAGCGCCCGGCGGGCCGGTGCCACGAGAGGAGCTAGCTCCTAGTTGAACGCGTACTGCTCGTAGTCCGCGACCGTGTCCTGGGTCACGACCGCCGCAGGAACGACGATCTGACGCGGAACCTCCGGGGGAACGAGCTCCGGGAGCCCCTCGCCGAGCGCGATCAGCCGCGCCAGGTTGACGGCCGAGGCCGCCATGGCCGGGTTGTAGAGGAAGGTCGCCCGATACAGGCCGCCTTCCTTGATCTGGTCCATGGCCGCCTGCGAGCCGCCGACGCCGGTGAGGAACATCTCCTCGTCGCGGCCGGCGTTGCGGATGGCCTGGACCACGCCCTGGGCCATGTCGTCGTCGTGCGTGTACACGGCGTCGATCTGGTCCTCCGCCTGGAGGATGTTCTCCATCACCTCCAGCCCGGTGTCCGGATTGAAGTCACCCGGCTGCTGGGCGATGATCTCGATCCCTCCGTCGGGACAGTTCTTCTTCACCTCGTCGGCGAAGCCCTTCGTCCGGTCGGTGGTCACCGAGATTCCGGCCAGGCCCTGGATCTCGACCACGTTGCCCTCGCAGTTGAGCTCCTCGGTGATGTAGTCGGCCGCGAGAACACCGATCTGGTAGTTGTCGCCGAGGATGGTCGAGGTCGCTGCGTCCGGAGCCTCGAACAGCCGGTCCACGTTGATCACCGGAATGCCCGCGGCCTCGGCCTTCTGAGCGACCGGGGTCAGCGAGGCGCCGTCCTGGGGCAGGACCACCAGGGCGTCCGGCTCGGACGGGATCACCTGTTCGATCTGCTGCGCCTGGGAGTCCGCGTCAGCGGCCTCGAGCAGCTCGAACTCGATGTCGTCGTACTGGTCGGCCGCTTCCTGTGCGTTCTTTGAGACCGCACCCAGCCAGCCGTGGTCCGTTGGCGGGACGCTGGCGACGATTCGAACCGGTCCGCCGTCGTCCGCGGCGACGGTGTCGCTCCCCGCCTCCGCGCTCGTTTCGGAACCGGAGCCCGAGTCATCGTCGTCGTCATCCCCACATGCGGTGACGCCGACGACCAGCAGGGCCGCCAGCCCAAACGCGATCAGTAGTCGCTTCAGCGACATGTCTCACCTCTCCTTGTCTCGTGCCTTTGGTTTCTCCGATGCAAAATCGTTCAAAGCCGGGCCTCCGGTCGCTGGAGCAGGACGGCTCCGAGGACGATCGCCCCCTTGGTGACCTGCTGGACCTCGGTCGAGAGGTTCAGCTGCGTCATCAAGCTGAAGATCAGGGCGAACGTGAGGACGCCCAGGAAGGTCCCGACGATCGTCGCCCGGCCGCCCGCGAGGCTGGTCCCGCCGATCACGACCGCACCGATGGCGTCGAGCTCGTAGAGGTTTCCGCTGACGGGGGAGGCGCTGCCCAGTCGGGCGCAGAGCAGGATCGCCGCGATGCCGGCGAGCAGGGCGGAAATCACGTAGACGCTGAAGACGATCTTGCGGACCGGGACGCCGGCGATCCGGGCCGCCTCCCTGTTTCCCCCGACGGCGACGACGTGGCGCCCGTAGCGGGAGCGGTTCAGGAGCAGCCAGGCGCCGATCGTGACGGCGGCGAACACGAACACCGAGATCGGGATCCCGACGACCTCCCCCGTCCCGACCCACATCAGGGAGCCGACCGCGGGATCTGCATAGTTGCCCCCGTTGAGGTCGAGCAGGTTGACCGGAAGCTTGTCGTTGAGCAGCAGGGCGAGGCCGCGAGCGATCGAGAACATCGCCAAGGTCGCGATGAACGGAGCGACGCGGCCGAAGGCGACCGCAGTCGCGCTGACGGTGCCGAGCAGGACCGCGAAGCCGATCGTCCCGAGCATGAATACCGCCGTGGTGCCGCTCGGGTCGACGAGCACCGCGCCGGCCATCCCGGCCGCGGCCAGCACCGAGCCGACGGACAGGTCGATGCCCCCGGTCGCGATCACGAACGTCATGCCCATCGCGATCACACCGACGACGCTCGCCTGCGTGAGCATGTTCCGGATGTTGTCCGAGGTCGGGAAGCTGTCGGGTTCGAGGATCGAGCCGACCACGAAGATGAGGACGACCACGATTCCCAGGGCGTACTCCTGGTATTTGAGCCGAGCCAGCGGTCCGAGGCCGGACCAGCGGCTGGGCAGGGCGGCGATACCACCCTCGGGGCCGCCGTCCTTCTTGCTTGGTTCGGTCATCTGACCTCCTCGACTAGCTCCGCGGTCTCGGTTGGAGCGACGGCGTGGCGGAGCAGCTCCCGCTCGCTCGCTCCCTCCCCCTGTGTCTCGAAGACCAGCTCCCCGTCCCGCATGATCAGGATGCGGCTGCAGATTCCGACCAGCTCCTCGAGCTCGGACGAGACCACCAGGACGCCCAGCCCTCGCGCGGCGAGCTCGGAGATCACCCGGTAGAGCTCGGCCTTCGTCGGCACGTCGACTCCCCGGGTTGGCTCGTCGAGCAGCAGCACCCGGCACTCGTGCAGGAGCCAGCGCGCAAGCACGACCTTCTGCTGGTTCCCGCCGGAGAGCTCGCCGACCATACGGCCGGGGTCGTCCGGAGTCGTTTGCAGGGCCCTGAGCTGCTCGGCGGTCGCCCTCCGCTCGGCGCGGATGTCCAGCAACCCGTGCATAAAGCGGCCGAGGTCCGCGAGGCTGACGTTCTTGACCTGGCTCCAGCCCAGCAGCAGGCCCTGGGACTTGCGGTCCTCGGGCGCGAGGCCCAGGCCCGCAGCGATCGCCCGGTCGGGCCGGCCGGGCGAGAGCGGCTTCCCGTCCATCAGGGCCTCGCCCGACTCGGGCTTCTCCAGCCCGTAGATCAGTCCCAGCAGCTCGCTGCGCCCGGATCCCACCAGGCCGCCGAGCCCGAGGATCTCGCCGGCGCGCACCTCCAGGCTCACACCACGCACCGCCGGGGGCCCGTGGACGTCCCGGACCTCGAGCAGCACGTCGTCGCCCGGCTTGCGGCGCTCGGGGAAGAGCTGCTCGACCTTGCGTCCGACCATCAGCTCGACCAGCTCGTCGGTCTTGGTCGACGCGGGCAGGCCGGTCCCCGTGGTGCGCCCGTCCGTCAGCACCGTGACCCGGTCGCCGATCCTGCGGATCTCGTCGAGACGGTGGGTGATGTAGATGACGCCGACGCCGTCGGCGGTCAGCCGGCGGACCACCTCGAACAGGGTCTCGATCTCGCCGTCGTCGAGGATCGCCGAGGGCTCGTCCATGATCAGGAGGCGGAGGTCGTGGGAGAGGGCTCGGGCGATGGAGACGATCTGCTTCGCGGCGGGGCGCAGCGCGCTGACGCGCTCGGTCGGGCGGATCGCCGGATGCCCCAGACGCTCGAGCAGGGCCTCGGCCCCGCGGCGCATCTCGGCCCTGTCCAGGAACACGCCGTTCTTGAGCTCGTGGCCCAGATAGACGCTCTGAGCCACGGTGAGGTCGTCGACGAGGTCCAGCTCCTGGTAGATCGTCGCCACGCCGCGGGCCAGCGAGCTCGCGGGCTCGCCGACCGGCAGACGCTGACCGGCGACGAGGATCTCGCCGGCGGTCGGCTCGACCACACCCGAGACGCACTTGATCAGGGTCGACTTGCCCGCCCCGTTCGGGCCCAGCAGGCAATGGACCTCTCCCTCGCGAACGTCGAAGTCCACCCCGTCCAGGGCCCTGACCCCGGGGTACTCCTTGACCAGCCCGCGGACCTCGAGGACGGGTTGCTTGCTCGTCTTGGCTGCGGGCGGGCTCATCCGACCACCAGCGGTCGCAGGTTGCGGTGGGCGATCTCCAGCCCCTGCTCGACCTTCTCGGGCGTGCCGCCCCAGACGGGGTCCTCGTGCTCGACGGAGAGGACGCCCTCGAACCCGCCCTCGTACAGCGTGTCGACGTAGCGGGGGAAGTCGATCTGGCCCAGCCCGGGAATGCGGTACCGCCACCACCCCATGTCCCAGGGGTCCTCGTCGCGCCCCTGCTGTTTGCCGAAGAACCCGTAGCGGTTTCGCTGCGCCGGGAAGGTCTCGGCGTCCTTCGCGTGAGCGTGGATGACGCGGTCGACGTAGGGCCTCAGCGCCTCGATCGGGTCGATCCCCAGCCAGAGCAGGTGCGACGGGTCGTAGTTCAGATACAGGCCCAGCCCGAACATCCACTCCCAGAGCTCGGGCGAGTACGCGAGGTTCCCGGGGCCGCCGTCCGGGTGCCAGCCCTCCATCACGCAGTTCTCGATCATCAACTTGCACCCCGCGCTGTTCCGCGTGGGCGACCAGCGGGGGAAAGACCTGCTCCGCCTCCTTCAGGTTCTCAGCGACGCTCCGGCCGGGGTCGCGGCCGATGAAGGTGCCCACGGGCACGCCGCCGAGCTCGGCCGCGGCGTCGATGCAGGCCCGCACGTGGGCGTGGATGGCGTCCCGCTCCGCCCGGTCCGGGTGCAGGCAGTTGTCGTAGTAGGCCAGGGCGGAGAGGCCGAGGCCGTTCTTCTCGAGCGCGCCCATCACCCGCCCGGCTTCGCCGGCGTCGAAGCGGTCGGCGGCCACGTGGGAGGCGGTGAAGGGACGGTCGCCGAGGGCCGGCCAGGCGGCGAGCTCGAGGGTCTCGTAGCCCGCCCCCTTCGCCCAGGAGGCGATCGAGTCGAGCTCCCGCTCGGGCATACAGGCCGTGAGGAACCCCAGTTTCACGCCGTCACCTCCGCGGCCGCTCCCACCTCGACCCACGTCTGTTCCCGAGCGGAGGTCAGCACCGCCTCGGTCAGCTGCACGGCGCGAAGGCCGTCCTCGAACGTGGGCAGACCTTCCGGGCTCGAGCCGGTGGTGATGGCCTCGTACGCGTCAGCGACGAAGCCGTCAAAGCAGTCGCCATACCCCTGGGGATGCCCGCCCGGCAGGGTCGTCAAGCGAGCGGCGGCCGAGGACAGTGAGCCGGGATCGCGCGGCACGATCATCGCCGCGTCACGCCTGCCGCACCAGAGGATCTCGGGATTCTCGTGGTCGAAGACGACCGTCTCGTCGGCGCCGTCCAGCTCCAGCCAGAGGCGGTTCTTGCGGCCCGGAGACACCTGGCTGACGACCAGCGAGCCGATAGCGCCGCGGTCGGTCTCGAACTGGGTCACCACCGCGTCCTCCGTCTCGACGCTGATCGAGGCGGGCGAGCCTCCGCCGCGCTCGAACGCCGCCCCCAGGTCACCCGACCGCTCGGGGATGGCCGTCACGGCCCGTGCCGAGAGCCGGGTGATGCGATGGCCCGAGACGAACTCGGCGAGGTCGCACCAGTGGGAGCCGATGTCGGCGAATGCGCGCGAGGGACCGCCGAGGCCGGCGTCGACGCGCCAGTTGCTGTCCTCGGGCGCGAGCAGCCAGTCCTGAAGGTAGGTGCCGTGCAGGAGGCGGATCGCTCCGGTCGCACCGCCCCGAACCCGCTCTCGCGCCTCCCGCAGGGTCGGGTAGAAGCGGTAGACGAAGGGGACGAAGCCGGGGGCGCCCGCCCCCCCGGCCGCGGCCACCAGCGACGAGGCGGCCTCGACGTCGACCGCGAGCGGCTTCTCGCAGATGACGCGCTTCCCCGCCGCCAGCGCCGCCTCGGCGAGCGGGGCGTGCAGGTGGTTCGGGACGCAGATGTGAACGACGTCTACGTCGTCGGAGGCGACGAGCTCCTCGGCGCTGTCGAACGCCCGCTCGGCTCCCAGCTCCGCTGCCGCCGCAGCGCCGCGGGCGGGGCTGGACGCCGCGACGCCGGCGAGCCGTCCGCCCGCGCGCAGGGCCGCCCGGGCGTGAATCCGGCCGATGAATCCGGTCCCGGTGATGCCCACTCGAAGCGGGGTCTCCTCCATCGGGTCGCGACGCTATTGGAGCTTTTGCCATCTGTCAAGCAAAAGTCCGGTGATTTCGGACGAACTTCGCCTGGTTGCCCAAGCGCAATTCGGATTGTTAGGCAGGGGGAAGTCTTTGCTTTACTGATCGCGTGGGTGAAAGGAGAGACAGCCGCTCCTCACCCGCGTCCGGGGCGGGCGTCCTGCTGAGGCTGATTCGCGACGGCGACGCGGTCACGCGCACCGAACTCGCGCGCGCCACCGGCCTCGCCCGCTCCACCGTGGCCCAGCGCGTCGACGCGCTGCTCGCGCACAGCCTGGTCTACGAGACCGGCCGCAGCAGCTCCACGGGCGGCAGGCCTCCGGCGATCCTCGCCTTCAACGACGGCGGCGGGGTGATCCTGGCAGCGGACCTCGGCGCGACCCACTCCCGCGTGGGAATCACGGACCTGGCCGGGACGCCGCTCGCCGAGCGGGCGGCCGACATCGAGATCTCGCTCGGCCCGGAGCCCGTGCTGGAGTGGCTCCAGGAGCGCTTCGCCGAGATGCTGGCCGAGATCGGCAAGTCGGCGGTGGACGTCCGCGGAATCGGGATCGGGGTGCCGGGACCGGTCGCGTTCGCCGAGGGCAGGCCCGTCAACCCGCCGATCATGCCGCGCTGGGACGACTTCCCGATCCCGGAGTGGTTCGCGGATCACTACGAGGCTCCGGTCCTGGTCGACAACGACGTCAACATCATGGCGCTGGGGGAGCACTGGACCACCTGGCGGGACACGGAGTACCTGTTGTTCGTGAAGATCGGGACGGGCATCGGCTGCGGCATCGTGGCCGGGGGCTCGATCCACAGGGGGGCCGAGGGGGCGGCCGGCGACATCGGCCACATCCAGGTGAGCGATCACGGGGACGTCGTCTGCCGCTGCGGCAACGTCGGCTGCCTTGAGGCCGTCGCCGGTGGAGGCGCCCTGGCGGCGCGTCTGACCGAGCAGGGGACCAAGGCGGCGAACGCGCGCGACGTGGTCCGCCTGGTGCGAGCCGGCAACCCGGACGCGACGCAGATGGTCCGGGACGCCGGGCGGCGGCTGGGCGACGTGCTGGCCTCGTGCGTGAACTTCTTCAACCCGCGCGTGATCGTGATCGGCGGCGACCTGGGCGGGGCCCACGAACAGCTGCTGGCGGGGGTCCGGGAGGTCACGTTCAGCCGCTCGCTGCCGCTGGCGACGGGGTCCCTGCGCATCGTCCCGAGCAAGCTCGGCGATCGCGCCGGCATGATCGGGGCGGCCGTGCTCGTGATCGAGCACGTCCTCGCCCCAGAGGTGATCGACCGCGCGATCGAGAGCGGCGGGGCTGCCAGCGCCGCGTCGGCCTAGGCTCGATCCGGCGGGTCCGTCAGGAACACCGGCGACGACCGACCTCATCTGCGTGAATCTGGTGACAAACCGGTGAATCGAGCCGGAGATAACTGTCCGCTCTCGCCTCTACCTTCAATCACCTTCCGATGACCGAGGCTCTCTTCGACAATGGGAACGGGAACGCGGCGGGTGCCGACGCCGATTCGGCGCGAGTGCTGCGCGAGCTCAACGACGGCGAGGAGTTCTGCAGCGCGCTCGTGGTCCGCGAGCGGCAGCTGCGCCAGAAGAAGAACGGCGAGGACTTCCTCAAGCTGCAGCTGGGCGACCGCACCGGCACCGTCGCCGCGATCGCCTGGGATCGCATCTCCGAGCTGTTCGAGGCCTGTTCGCCCGGGGCGATCGTGATGGTGACAGGGAAATTCTCGGTGCATCCACAGTTCGGCCGCCAGATCAAGCTGGTCTCGGCGCGGCCCGCCGAATCGCACGAGTACCAGCCGGAGGACCTCGCGGAGGGCCCGGCCAAGTCCGCGGACCTGCTCGAGAGCGAGCTGCGCGAGCTGCTCGGGACGATCCAGAACGCCCCGCTGCGGGCCCTGCTGGCGCGCTTCTTCGCCCCCGAGACCGCCTCCTGGGCGCGGTTCCGCGAGGCCCCCGCCGCCAAGCACTACCACCAGGCCTACGCCGGCGGGCTGCTCGAACACACCCTGTCGGTCGCCCAGGCCGTCAGCGCCGCCGCCAACTTCTTTCCCGGCATCGACCGCGACATCGCGGTCACGGGCGCCCTGCTGCACGACATCGGCAAGACCGAGGCCTACAACGACGACCCGCTGGCGATCGACATGACCGACTCGGGCCGGCTGCAGGCCGAGATCCCGCTCGGCTACTACAAGGTCCGCCGCCAGATCGAGGAGATCGACGGGTTCGATCCCGACCTGGCCCAGGCGGTCCTCCACATCATCCTCAGCCACCACGGCCAGCTCGAGCACGGCTCGCCGGTCGTCCCCTGCACCCGCGAGGCGACCCTGGTCCACTCGATGGACAACCTCGGCGGCAAGCTCGGCAGCTTCGACCGGCTCGAGAAGGAGCTCGGCGACGGCGAGAGCTGGTCCCGCTTCGACCGCGGCATCGAGTCCGCGGCCTTCTTCGGCTCCAAGGCCGCCTAGCTAAGCGGTCCCGACCGCCAGCAGGGCCAGGTTCTCGAACCTCACCGCGCCGTCCTCGTCGCCTCGCTCGGCGGCAGCCTCGGTGATCGCCGCCCAGGTCGCATCCTGGACCTCCTTCGGGTGTGGCGCCAGGAGCGCGGTGACGGGCGGCGCAATCTCCCTGACGAACGTCGTGAAGTCCTCGGCGGAATCCCACTCCATCGTCACGGTGGTCTCCTCGACTTCGACGTCGGAGAGGCCGCCGCCCTCGAGCAACTCGGCCAGCGCTTCCGGGGTGGGCCGCGAGAGCGGCCCTGGGGTCCCGGGCGGTGGCGGCGGGAGCTCGAGCCGCGTCATCGCGGTTCCAATCGGAACGCCCAGCATCGGCACCCGGTCGGGCGACCCCCACGAGCTGATCGCCATCCGAGCGCCTTGCTTGAGGAACCCGCGAACTCGGGCCGCAGCCCCCTCGCCGTCCGGCTCGAAGATGATCCCCCAGCGCGAGAGTGCAGCGTCGAAGCTGAGCTCGGGGAAGTCAAGGGACGAGGCGTCGGCCTCGACGAACTCGATGTTCTCCAGGCCCGCCTCCGCGGCGCGCTCACGACCGTAGGCGAGCATCTCGGCGGAGATGTCAGTCGCCACCACGCTGCCATCCGGTCCCGCCTTCCTCGCCGCGGTCAGCGACGGCTCACCGTAGCCCGCGGCGACGTCGAGGACCCGGCTCCCGGGCTCGATGACCGCGAGCTCGACCAGGCGCTCGCTGACCGACCTGGCGGCCGTGTCGATCAGCTCCGACCACTTGCGCCAGCCAGAGGCCGCGATGTTCCACTGCTCGCGCTGGGTGCTCCGGAACTGAGCCGGGTCGATGCCCTTTGACTCCATGGGTTCTCCTCGGCTCTCGAACTCGCCGATGGGCAAGCATATCCCGGCGACGATCGTGACGGATACGCAAATTGCGCAATTCGGGCGTCTGATCGCAGGCGCCCCGGGTTGGGCCGCACAGGCTCGCCTCTATGCTGCTGCGCGTGGCGAAGGACACCGAGAAGCTGATCAGACAGCTCTCGCTGATCTCCTTCCTCATGGCCCAAGGGAGGCCGGTCTCCGCGCTTGAGATCAAGCGGGAGGTGGAGGGATACAGCGACATGAACGACGACGCCTTCGCGCGCCGCTTCTACGCCGACCGCGCCGAGCTCGAGAGCCTTGGGATCACCCTCCAGGTCGAGAAGCCCGGCGACAGCCTGCAGGGGTATGAGTCCGAGCTCTACTCGCTGCCGCCCGAGAACTTCTACCTGGACGCGATCAAGTTCGGGGACGACGAGCTGGCGGCGCTGCAGACCGCGCTCCACCTCCTAGACGGCGAGTTCGCCTACGCGGAGCCGCTGCGGCTGGCGCTGCAGCAGGTCTCGTGGGGGAGGCCGAGCCCGCTGACCTCGCACGAGGCCGGCTCCGTCGAGGTGCGGATGACCGCCAAGGCCGACGGCGCCGAGATCAGCCAGCGCCTGTCGAAGATCGAGACCGCGATCAGCCGCCGCAAGACGATCGAGTTCACCTACTACACGATCGAGCGCGACGCGACCGAGAAGCGCAAGGTCGATCCCTACCACCTGGTCTATCGCGGCGGGCAGTTCTACCTGATCGGCCAATCCCACGAGCGCGAGGCGGTCCGCGTCTTCCGGCTCTCGCGGATAAAGGGCAAGGTCTCCTACGCGTCCAAGGCCGAGCACGACTTCATCCCGCCCGAGGACTTCGACCGCCGCGACTACGCGCGGCGCGCCGAGTGGCAGCTGGGCGAGATCCAGGGCACCGCCAAGGTCTTCCTGCGGGACCGCATCGCATGGCTGGTCGAGCGCGACTTCGGCGGCTACGGCAAGCTCCGCAACGCGGGCAAGGCCGACGGAGCCCCCGGCAAGGGGGTCGTGTTCGAGACCGACTACGCCTCGCCCCGCCAAATCGTCGCCTGGGCGCTGCACTGGCGCCAGAACGCGGCCGTCCTCGACCCGCCCGAGCTCGCCGACGAGGCAGCCGAGCGGCTCGAGCTGCTGCGCGAGCGCCACGAGGGCGAGTTCGAGACGGCAAGGTCGAAGGGGTCGAGCCCCCCTCCGATGCAGCGCGCCGGGCGCAGCTCCAACGGCCGCTCGGAGTCCTCGATCAGGCCCGAGCGCTTCGCGCGCCTGGTGACGCTGGCCGGGATGCTGATCGAGGCCGCCAAGGGCGAGGACCGCCTCCAGGTCGCCGACGTCCGCGAGAAGCTCCACCTCAGCAACGAGGAGCTGCGCGACGACATCGACCTGCTGAACGTCGTCAACTTCGGCGGCGGCACCTACGTCCTCTACGCCGAGTTGATCGGCGACGAGATCGAGGTGGACGCCGAGCCCTACGGCGACAACTTCAGCCGCCCGGCTCGCCTGCTGCCGCTGGAGGCCAAGGCCCTGGTCGCCGCGATCGACCTGTTCGGCGACCACCTGCCCCAGAGCGGCCTCGTGAGCGCGCGCGGGAAGATCGTCACGGCGCTGGGCCACGACCCCTCCGAGGAGGGCCTGGAGATCGCCGCATCCGGCGGCGACGACTCCAAGGTCGCGCGGATCGTCAACGACGCGATCGCCGCCCGCCGCGTGCTCGCGATCCACTACTACAAGGAGAACGAGGACGAGTTCACCAAGCGCGAGATCGAGCCGTACCGCCTCGCCAACGGCCCCGAGGGCTGGTACGTCGCCTCATATGACCGCAAGCGCCAGGACATCCGCCACTTCCGCCTCGACCGGATCAAGGAGGCGAGCATCACCAGGGAGGGCTTCGAGCCCCGCGAGGAGTTCGCCGACATCGCCGCGATCGAGGGCGGCTGGCTCTCGGACGGCCAGGTGCCGGCGGCCGACGTCGCCCGCGTCTGGGTCTCGCCCGAGCGGGCGCGGTGGGCACGCGAGGACCACACGGTGGTCGAGGACCTGGCCGACGGCGCCGTCCTGATCGAGGTCCCATACGGCAGTCCCGACTGGCTGCTGCGCGAGATCCTCAAGGGCGCCGGCGACTTCGTCGTGATCGAGCCCGAGGAGGCCCGCGAGGCGGTCCGCGCCGAGCTCGAGACCGACTCAGCCGCGCAGCCCGCCCCCGCCAGGGCCGCCTAGGGAGCGCAAGGCCGCAGGCTTTGGAGCGGCTGCGGAGCAGCCGCGACTGACGCCTGCGGCCGCCAGCGCTCCCGCCTGATGGCGAAGCCGTGTCGCTAGTTTGCACTGGATGGCGAACGAGCGCCTCAGCTTCGGCGGCATCACGATGGAGGTCCTGGCCGGCTCCGAGTCGACCGGCGGCGCCCTGACCGCGATCGTCGAGGTCCCGCCCCTTCTCGACACGCCGGCACACGTCCACGCCAACGAGGACGAGCTCTTTATCGCGATCGAGGGTGAGCACGTGATCACGCGCGGCGAGGAGGAGATCACGATCGGCCCAGGCGAGGCCGTGTTCGCACCACGCGGCATCCCCCACTCCCAGCGACGAGCCGTCGAGGGAGAAGGAAGGATCATGTTCGTCTGCACGCCCGGCGGGCTCGAGGGGTTCTTCCGGGAGCTGGCCCAGGCCGACGCCGACGGCACGCTGGGACCCGACGCCTACGCGACCGCCTCGGAGCGCTTCGGCATCAGCTGGCTCTGATGGCCGCGCCGGACATCGAGCGCATCGTGGCCCCCAACCCGGGGCCGATGACGCTGGAGGGGACCAACACGTACCTGGTCGGTCGAGGGCCGGTGGTGGTAGTCGACCCGGGGCCCGAGGACCGGGGCCACATTGAGGCGGTTCGTGCCGCCGCCGAGGCTCGCGGCGGGATCGGCGCGGTGCTGGTCACTCACTCCCACTCCGACCACGACGGCGGGGTCGAGCTGCTCGGGGTGGAGCCGGAGCGGCCCGCCGACGGCGAAGAGGTCGCGGGCCTGACGGCGCTCGCGACCCCCGGCCATACCGAGGACCACCTCTGCTTTCAGCTGGACCAGACGCTGTTCTGCGGCGATCTCGTCCTGGGCGAGGGCTCGACGATCGTGCCGCCCGCGTCCGAGGGTGGGTCGCTGGGCAAGTACATGGCCTCGCTTCGGCGGGTGGAGGGCCTTGAGCTGGAGCGGATGTATCCCGGCCACGGACCCGTGATCGACGACCCCGCGGCCAAGATCGCCGAGTACATATCCCACCGCGACGACCGCCAACGCCGCCTCACCGCCGCGCTGGCACGCGGCGAGCGCTCGCGGGCGGTGCTGCTGCGGGAGGTCTGGGACGACGTGCCCGAGCAGCTACTGCCAGCCGCCGCGTTCGCGATGCAGGCGCACCTGGAAAAGCTCGAGCAGGACGGCGACCTCACGCCGAGCGAGCTGACCGACTGACGCGCCGAGGGGCGCGCTCCCCGATAATGGCCCCATGAACTGGGACCTGGGCGCGGTCGTCCGCGCGGGATTCAAGGGCGCCGGGCTGGGCGCCGCGCTTTTCGGAGCGACCTCGGCCGGAGCGTGGTGGCAGCTCTTCCGCCGCCCGATGCCGAGGACCGAGGGCGAGGTGCGGGTGCGGGGCCTGGAGGGCGTGGTCGACATCTCGCGCGACCGCTGGGGAATGGTGCGCGTGCGGGCGCAGAGCCCCCACGACATCTGGTTCGGCCAGGGCTACGCGCACGCCCAGGACCGACTCTGGCAGTGCGACGTCCAGCGCCGCGTCAGCCAGGGCCGCCTCGCGGAGATCGCCGGCGACGAGGGCCTCAAGGTCGACCGCCTGATGCGGACGCTCGGGATCGGCCGCGTCGCGCGCAAGGAGGAGCGCGAGCTGGAGCCGGGGGCGCGCGAGCTGCTGAACGCCTACTGCGCCGGGTTCAACCGCGCCGCCGAGGCGCCGGGTGCGCTGCCGGCCGAGTTCCAGATCCTGCGGCTGGACTTCGAGCCCTGGCGCCCTGCCCACATCCTGGCCGGGGCGAAGCTGCTCAGCTTCGGGCTCTCCACCAACTGGGAGCGCGAGCTGCTCCGCGCCGACCTGGTGCGCGAGCTGGGCCCCGAGCGCGCGGCCCGGATCGACCCGGTCTACCCGGCCGACAACCCGATCGTGATGCGCCCGGGCGAGTCCTGGGACGGAGACGGGGCGGGGCTGGCCGAGCAGCTTAAGGCCGTGCGCGAGCAGATCGGCCTGGCGGGAGCGGCCGGCGGCTCCAACAACTGGGCCGTCAGCGGAGAGCGCTCCGCAACGGGCGGCCCGCTGCTGGCCGGCGACCCGCACCTGCCGTCGGGGATGCCCGGCATCTGGCACCAGTGCGCGCTCGAGCTGGGCGACCGCTTCTGCCGCGGCGCCACCCTGCCGGGAATCCCCGGGATCACGATGGGCCAGAACAACGACGTCGCCTGGACCTTCACCAACGTGATGGCCGACATCGAGGACCTGTTCATCGAGCGGATCGAGGACGGCCGCTACGAGTTCCAGGGCGAGTGGCGCGAGCTGGAGGTGGTGGAGGAGGAGATCCAGGTCAAGGGCCGCGACGCCCCGGTGCGCCACGAGGTGCGAATCACCCACCACGGCCCGATCGTGAACGAGGCGCTGGGCGCCGACACCTCGCAACCGCTGGCGCTGCGCTGGGCCGCACTCGACGTGGCGGGCATCGGCCGCGCCCACCTCGAGATCTTCGACCCCACCAGCGGCGAGGAGCTGGTGGCGCTGCTGGAGGCGCTGACGATGCCGGTCTCCAACCTGGTCTGGGCCGACCGCCACGGAAAGATCGGCTACAAGACCGTCGGCCGCATCCCCAGGCGCCCGGACCCCGGCTGCCCCGACCTGCCGAAGCCCGGCTGGACCGGGGAGTTCGACTGGGACGGCGCAATCCCCTACGAGGAGCTGCCCGAGCTGGTCGACCCCGACGCCGGCTTCCTGGTCACGGCCAACAACCGGATCGCGGACGACGACTACCCGCACCACATCAGCAGCGATTACCTGGACGGCTTCCGCGCGAAGCGGATCGAGCAGCTGATCACCGGAACGGACGAGCACGACCTGGACGGGTTCAGGCGCATGCAGGTCGACCTCTACTCGATCCCCGGCGACGAGGTCGCCCACCGCCTCGCCCGGCTGAACCCGCCCGGCCAGCGCGAGACGCGCGCGATCGAGCGGCTGAAGAGCTGGGATCGCGAGCTGGGCGCCGAGACGATCGCCGGCACGATCTACCAGGCATTCCTGTTGCGGCTGGCCCGGGACTTCGCCCGCGCGGCGATCGGCGACCGAGACCTCTCCGAGCGCTGGCTCGACCGCTCCGACAGCGGCTTCACGACCCACGTCACCTCGCCCTGGCGCTGGCACGCCCACCTGCTGGCGCTGTGGGAGGAGGGCGACGAGGAGCTGATCGGCCGCCCCTGGGACGACCTGGTGCTGGAGGCGCTGCGGGGAGCGCTCGACGACCTCGAGGGGCGCTTCGGCCCCGACCCCGAGGGCTGGCGCTGGGGCAGGGTGCACGAGCTGCGCTTCTCGCACGCGCTGGGCGCGGCCAACCCCGGCTTCGACTGGGTCTTCAACCGAACGCTGCACGTCGGCGGCGCGCAGGAGACGGTCGCGCAGATCGCCTACGACCCCAACGACCCATATCACGCGATCTGGGCGCCGTCGTGGCGCATGGTCGCCGACCCCAAGGACCCCGGCCGCTCGATGTGGCAGGACTTCACCGGCCAGTCGGGCCACGCCTGGAGCGAGCACTACGACGACCTGCAGCCGCGATGGATCGCCGGGCAGATGCAGTCGATGGCCGGCGAAGGCCCCTGGAAGACGCTGACGCTTCGCCCCGAAGGCGGCCCCGGACGCGTGAGCGGACCGGAGGTCCGCGAAGCAAAGTCGTGACGGAGGAGCCGCCGTAGGTATGCCGAGCCGCCGCGACGAGATCAAGCTCAGCGACACCGAGCAGGCGGACCTGCTCGACACCGAGCGCGTCGCGATCGTCACGTCGAACGGGCCAAAGGGGTGGCCCCACTCGATGCCGATGTGGTTCACGGTCCGCGACGGGGTGATCTGGGTCTGGACCTACGCCAAGTCGCAGAAGGTGAAGAACCTCGAGCGCGACCCGAGGGCGACGATCCTGATCGAGACCGGATTCGAGTACACCGAGCTGCGCGGGGTGATGATCGAGTCCGAAGCGGTGATCCACCGCGAGCCGGAGGTCGTCTCCGGGTTCGGGAAGGACCTTACGGTGCGCTACAGCGAGGGCATCGACTCGGTCGAGGGCGACGCCGCCAAGGCGCTCGAGGCGCAGGCCGCCAAGCGCGTCGCGATCAGCTTCCCGCCCGCGCGGACCCGCACCTGGGACCACCGCAAGCTCGGCGGCAGCTACTGAGGATTCGGCCGGCCGGCTGCTGAAATTTGCGTTGCAGGCAGGCGGACGACGCTGCGCGGGGATCCCCTGTACCGTATTTTTGCGATCCGCCGGAACGGATTCTGGGAACGCATGAAGACCAACTCTCGAACACTGAAACTGGGGACCTTGGCGACCGCGCTGCTCGCTGGCCTGCTGCTCGCCGTCCCCGCCACGGCCGACGCCGCCATCATCCAGCGCGCCGGCCCCACGATCTTCTACACCGCGGGCCAGGGCGAGCGCAACGACGTGCTCGTCTCGCTCGACACCCTCCTGGGCCAGACGGTCTACACCTTCACCGACGATGACGCCACCCCGATCGGCACCGGCGGCGACCTCTGCGACCTCGTCAACGGCGTCGGCATGTGCTCGGCGTCGGGCGTGAGCAGCATCGCCATCAACGCCCGCGACAGGGACGACACGGTCCAGATCGCGACGGCGAGCCCGCTCGGGCCCGTGATGACGGCGAACACGCTGATCGGCGGCCGGGGCGTCGACGTTCTCGTCGGCGGCAACGCCGGCGACAGGCTGAAGGGCAACAGCGGCAGGGACTCGCTGCGCGGCCGCAAGGGCGTCGACGTCTACAAGGGCGGCCGCGGCTCCGACGTGCTGCAGACGATCGACGGGGTCGCCGACGGCTTCATCAGCTGCGGCGACGGACGCCGCGACCAGCTCCGCGCCGACAGGGGCGACCCCCGCCCGAAGAGCTGCGAGCTCGGCGGGCGGAAGAAGCGCGGCAAGCGCCCGTAGCGGGCAGGTTCTGCGCCGCCGCAGCCGAACCGGGGCGCGCCGCTAGCCTTGCCCGGTTGTGGACCAGCTCAAGGGCCTGATCCTCTCCGGCGGCGCGGGCACCCGCCTGCGGCCGATCACGCACACCTCGGCGAAGCAGCTCGTGCCGGTCGCGAACAAGCCCGTGCTCTTCTACGGGATCGAGGCCCTGGTCGAAGCCGGGATCACCGAGATCGGGATCATCATCGCGCCGGAGACCGGTGAGGAGATCCGCCAGGCCGCGGGCGACGGCTCGGCCTTCGGGGCCGAGATCACCTACATCGAGCAGGAGGCGCCGCTGGGGCTGGCGCACGCTCTCCTGACCGCCGAGGGATACCTCGGCCAGTCGCCGTTCGTGATGTACCTGGGCGACAACCTGCTGCGCAACGGCCTCGTCGACCTCGTCGAGGCGTTCCGGGCCAGCGAGCCCGAGGCGCTGATCCTGCTGACTCAGGTCAGCGACCCCGAGTCCTACGGCGTCGCCGAGCTCGACGGCGAGCGCGTCGTGCGGCTGGTGGAGAAGCCGAAGGACCCGCCGAGCGACCTGGCGCTGGTCGGCGTCTACATGTTCGGGCCCGAGATCTTCGCCGCCGCGAAGTCGATCGAGCCGTCGGCCCGCGGCGAGCTGGAGATCACCGACGCGATCGACGCCCTGATCGACGGCGGCAAGCGCGTGGAGCCCCACATCGTGCGCGGCTGGTGGAAGGACACCGGCCGCCTGGAGGACATGCTCGAGGCCAACCGCCTGGTGCTCGAGGACCTGGAGGAGCGGGTGGACGGCGAGCTGGTGGACTCCAAGGTCGAGGGGAAGGTCGTGATCGAGAAGGGCGCCAAGCTCGAGCGCAGCACGGTGCGGGGACCGGCGATCATCGGCTCGGGGGCCCACATCACCGACTCCTACGTCGGGCCGTACACGGCGATCGACCGCGACGTCGTCATCGCCGGCTCGGAGATCGAGCACTCGATCGTGCTCGCGGGCTCGCGCATCCGCGACCTGCCGGCGCGGATGGAGGCGAGCCTGCTCGGCAAGGGGGTAACTCTCGAGCGCAGCCTGGGGATGCCCAAGACCATGCGCTTCCTGGTCGGGGACAGCGCGGACATCGCGATCCCATGAGCGGGGTGCCGCGATGAAGGTCGTGGTCACCGGCGCCGCCGGGATGCTGGGCAGCGACGTCGCCACCATCGGCGCGAGCATGAGCCACGAGATCGTGGCGCTGGATCGCGATGACCTGGACGTCACCGATCCCGGCCGCGTCGAGCGGCTGATCCTGCGCGAGCGGCCCGGGGCCGTGATCAACTGCGCTGCCTGGACCAAGGTCGACGCCGCGGAGGAATTCGAGTCCGAGGCAGATCAGGTGAACGGCGAGGGAGCGGGGTTCGTCGCCGACGCCGCCGCCAAGGCCGGCGCAATGGTCGTCTACCCCTCCACCGATTACGTCTTCGACGGGACCAAGAAGGGCCCCTACACCGAGTCCGACGAGCCGGCGCCCCTGCAGGCCTACGGGCGCTCGAAGCTGGCGGGGGAGCGCGCCACCGCCCTCCTCAACCGCCAGAGCTTCATCGTGCGCACCTCCTGGCTGTTCGGCCCCAGGGGCGAGAACTTCGTCGAGACGATGCTGCGCCTGGGCCAGGGCGGCGGGCCGGTGGTCGTCGTCCATGACCAGGTCGGCTCCCCCACCTACACCGGGCACCTCGCGGTGGGCCTGCTGCGGCTGATCGACGGAGCCTCATACGGCGTCCACCACATGACGAACACGGGCAGCTGTTCCTGGTACGAGTTCGCGATGGAGATCTTTCGCCAGGCGGAGGTGGTCACCCGGGTGATGGGCTCCACCAGCGACATGATGGAGCGCCCCGCGAAGCGCCCGGCGAACTCGGTGCTCGCGACCGGCCGCTCGGCGCCGATCACCCTGCCGGACTGGAAGCGGGGCCTCTCCGACTACCTCGCCCGCAGGAGCCAGCCCGAACCCGAGGAGCCCAGGCGCCAGCGCGCGGCGGGCTCGACGGTCCGCCGCCAGCCGGTTCTGGAGCTGCACCCGCGCGAGGACGAGGACGGCGAGGAGACCGACCCCGAGGCGCCCGAGCAGGACGGCGACGGCTCCGATGGCGAAGCTCCGCGTCCGCATGACGGCGAGGAGCCGGCGGCGTGAGGATCCTGGTCGCCGGGGGGGCGGGGTTCATCGGCTCGGGCTACGTGCGACGGCGCCTCGAGGCGCATCCCGAGGACTCGGTCCGGGTGCTCGACAAGCTCACCTACGCCGGGCGTCGCGAGAACCTCGAGGGGCTGCCCGCCGAGCGCCTGGAGTTCGCCGAGGGGGACATCGCCGACCGCGAGGCGGCCCGGGCCGCGGTCGAGGGATGCGACGCCGTGGTCAACTTCGCCGCCGAGTCCCACGTCGACCGCTCGATCGAGAGCCCGGGCGAGTTCATCACCACCGACGTGTTCGGGACCTTCGTCCTGCTCGAGGCGTCGCGCGACGCCGGCATCCGCCACCTGCAGGTCTCGACCGACGAGGTCTACGGCGACCTCGACTCCGGAACCGCGACCGAGGATTCGCCGCTGGAGCCCTCCTCCCCCTACTCGGCCTCGAAGGCCGGCGGCGACCTGCTGGTGACGGCCTTCGCCCGCACCTACGGCGCCGAGGCCCTGATCGTGCGCGCTTCCAACAACTACGGCCCCCGCCAGCACCCCGAGAAGCTGATCCCCCTCTGCATCCTGAACGCGCTCGCGGGCGACCCGCTGCCCGTCTACGGCGACGGGATGCAGGTGCGCAACTGGCTCTTCGTCGAGGACTGCTGCGCGGCGATCGACGCCGTGCTGGACCGCGGGGAGCCCGCGCAGGTCTACAACGTCGGCGGGCCCGACGAGCTGCCGAACATCGAGGTCGTGAAGCGGATCCTGGAGCTGACCGGGCGAGACGAGTCACTGATCGAGTACGTGACCGACCGCCCCGGCCACGACCGCCGCTATTCGCTCTCGGCCGGGAAGCTGAGCGAGCTCGGCTGGGAGCCCGCGGTGACCTTCGCCGAGGGAATCGAGCGCACCGTCGGCTGGTACCGCGATCACGAGGACTGGTGGCAGCCGATCCGCTCGGGCGAGTACCGCGAGTACTACGAGCGCCACTACGGGCGGGCGCTGAAATGAAGCGGCTACCCACCGACATCCCGGACCTTGTCCTGATCGAGCCCGAGGTCTATGGCGACGAGCGTGGCTTCTTCGCCGAGACCTTTCGCGAGTCCTGGATTGAGGAGCTCGGGATCGAGCTCGAGTTCGTGCAGCAGAACCACAGCCGCTCGGTCGCGCAGGTGCTGCGCGGCATCCACATGCAGGCGGGCCAGGCCAAGCTGGTGCGGTGCGCGCGGGGGCGGATCTGGGACGTGGCGGTCGACCTGCGCCCGGACTCGCCGACGTACCGGCGCTGGGAGGGCCACGAGCTCGACGACGTCAGTCACCGCCAGCTGCTGGTCCCCGACGGCTTCGGCCACGGCTTCTGCGTGCTGGGCGACGGTGCGGACGTCGTCTACGCGCTCTCGGCCTACTACGACCGCGAGCGCGAGCAGGGGGTCGCCTGGGACGACCCCGAGATCGGGATCGAGTGGCCGATCAGCGATCCGATCCTCTCCGAGCGCGACAGATCCGCCCCGCGCCTGGCGGAGCTCGCCAACCGGACCTGATTCAGCGCTCGCGCAAGGCCTCCTCGGCCAGCGAGCGCTCGGTGTAGAGGCCGATCCATTTGAAGCGCCCATCAGCGAACTCGACGGTGTAGAAGAAGAGCTCGTCCAGCTCTATGCCGGTTCCTCTGGCCACGGCCCGTTGGCGGGTCGGGACCAAGAACCGGTCCGGGTCAAGTTCCTCCGGGTCCTGCGGGTGGAGCTCGAACACCTCCCAGGCCTCGAGCCAGATTCTCGCCATCTCCCTGAATCCGTCGGCCCCCTTCCAGACGCCGCCGTTCGGGGCATCGCGCTGGAGCTCCATCACGAAGCCGGGGTCGAGCGCGTCCCTCTCGGACAGGAAATCGAGGAACCCGTCCGCGCCGCCATCGTTGAAGACGCCCAAGGCCTGCACGATCAACTCGGGGCGGTCATGCATGGAGAGCAGTATGGCCGCCGGGCGGGAGCCGCGGACACCCGAGCCGGTCGGAGCGCATCTGTACAGTCGGTAGGTTCGCCATGAGTACGTCCGCGAGTCAAAAGTCACCCCTGGAGCCCTTCTCCCAGCCCGTCAGGCGCTGGTTCGAGAGCTCGTTCGAGGCCCCCACGCCCGCCCAGGCACAGGGCTGGCCCGCGATCGCCTCCGGCGAGCACACCCTGATCTGCGCTCCGACGGGCTCGGGCAAGACGCTTTCGGCGTTCCTATGGGGAATAGACAACCTCTCCCGCCGCCCCGAGGAGCTGGGGACGGGCGTCCGCATCGTCTACATCTCGCCGCTGAAGGCGCTCTCCTACGACATCGAGCGCAACCTGCGGGCCCCGCTGGCCGGCATCGGAGCCCCGATCAGCGTCGCGCTGCGGACGGGCGACACCCCCCAGTCCGAGCGGCGCTCGATGCGCAAGACGCCGCCGGACATCCTCATCACCACGCCCGAGTCGCTCTACCTGATGATCAGCTCGGGGGCGAGGGAGATCCTGACCGGCGTCGAGGCCGTGATCGTCGATGAGATCCACGCGGTGGCGCCCTCCAAGCGCGGGTCGCACCTGGCGCTGACGCTGGAGCGCCTCGACCGGCTCGGCGAACGGCCGGCCCAGAGGATCGGGCTGTCCGCCACCCAGCGCCCGCTGGAACGCATCGGGCAGTTCCTCGCCGGCGCCGGCCGGGACTGCACGATCGTGGACGCCAGCAAGCCCAAGGAGCTGGACCTGGAGATCGTCGTGCCCGTCGAGGACATGCGCGAGCCCGACGCCAGCGTCGAGAAACGGCGCGACGGAGGCGACTCGGGGCTGACGCACCCCCCCGGCCTCGAAAAGGCATCCACCGAGAGGGTCGACCCGGGGCCGATCGAGGCTTCGCTGGACCCGAAGGTCAACTCCCGGTCGATCTGGCCGGCGATCTATCCCAGACTGCTGGAGCTGGTCCAGGAACACACCTCGACGATCGTGTTCGTCAACAACCGGCGCGGCGCCGAGCGCATCGCCAAGCGACTGAACGAGATGGCGAACGCGGAGGACGAGCAGGAATTGCCGGCGACGGAGGTCGCGGGCAACGACGAGCCGGTGAGCAAGGCGCCGGGGGACAAGGGCTATGTCGAGATCGCCCGCGCCCACCACGGATCGCTCAGCCACGAGGAGCGCGCGCTGGTCGAGGAGCTGCTCAAGTCCGGCGAGCTGCCGTGCCTGGTCGCGACCTCCTCCCTGGAGCTGGGGATCGACATGGGGGCGATCGACCTGGTCGTGCAGATCGAGTCGCCGAAGTCGGTCACCCGGGGCCTGCAGCGGGTGGGCCGTGCCGGGCACTCGCTGGGCGAGGTGTCGAAGGGAAGGATCTTCCCCAAGTTCCGCTCAGACCTGCTCGAGTGCGCCGTGGTCGCGCGGCTGATGCGGTCGGGCGGGATCGAGGAGACGGTCATCCCCAGCAATCCCCTGGACGTGCTGGCACAGCACCTCGTAGCGATGGCGGCGCTGGACGAGTGGGAGATCGACGAGGTCGAGAGCCTCGTCACCTCGGCAGAGCCCTTCCGGGAGCTCTCCCGCGAACAGCTGGAGAACGTGCTCGACATGCTCGACGGCCGCTATCCGTCCGAGCGCTTCGCCGAGCTGCGCCCGCGGATCGTCTGGGACCGGACCGGCGGCAAGATGCGCGGGCGCCCGGGCGCCCGGCAGCTCGCGATCGCGAACGCCGGCACGATCCCCGACCGCGGCCTCTATGGCGTGCACCTCCCCGACGGTCGCCGCGTCGGCGAGCTGGACGAGGAGATGGTCTACGAGGCCCGTCCCGGCCAGACCTTCCTGCTCGGCGCCACCACCTGGCGGATCGAGGACATCACCCGCGACCGGGTGATCGTCACCCCGGCCCCGGGAGTGCCCGGAGCTGTCCCCTTCTGGCGGGGCGACGGCATCGGCCGGCCGGCCGAGCTGGGCAAGGCGATCGGCGCATTCAGCCGCGAGGCGGTCAACGCCGACCCCAAGCAGCTGGCGAAGGACAACGACCTCGACAACCTCGCCGCCGAGAACCTCGTCAACTACCTGCAGGAGCAGCAGGCGGCCACCAAGGTCGTGCCCTCCGACGAGAACATCGTGGTCGAGCGCTTCCGCGACGAGATCGGCGACTGGCGCCTGTGCGTGCTCTCGCCCTACGGTGGCAGGGTCCACGCCGCCTGGGGGCTGGCGTTGTCGGCCAAGATCCGCGACGAGCGCGAGCTCGAGGCCGACGCGATCTGGTCGGACGACGGCATCGTCGTGCACCTGCCCGACGCGGACGAGCCGCCTCCCGCCGACCTGGTCATGCTGGAGCCGGACGAGCTCCAGGACCTGGTCGTCGGCGAACTTGCGGGGTCGGCCCTGTTCGGCGCCCGCTTCCGCGAGAACGCGGCGCGCTCGCTGCTGATCCCCCGCGCCTGGCCCGGCAAGCGCACGCCGCTGTGGCAGCAGCGGCTGAAGTCACAGAGCCTGCTCGAGGTCGCCCGCGACTTCCCCCGCTTCCCCGTGATCCTCGAGACCTACCGCGAGGTGATGCGGGACGTGCTCGACCTGCCGGCCCTGGAGCAGCTGCTGCGCGACCTGCACTCCCGCCGGATCACGATGGTCGAGGTCGAGACCCCGACGGCCTCCCCCTTCGCCAGCTCGCTGCTGTTCGACTATGTGGCCACCTACATGTACGAGGGGGACACCCCCAACGCCGAGCGCAGGGCGGCCGCGCTGGCGCTGGACCGCGATCTGCTGCGGGAGCTCCTCGGCCAGGAGGAGCTGCGCGAGCTGATCGATCCCGAGGCGCTGGCCGAGGTCGAGGAGTCCCTGCAGCACCTGACCGAGGCGGGGCGGGCCAAAGACCGCGACGCCCTGCAGCAGGTCCTGCGCCGGCTCGGCGACCTGACCGTCGACGAGTGCCGGGTCCGCGTCGAGGACGGCTACTCCGCGGAGTCGATGCTGGAGAAGCTGGTCACCGAGCGCCGGGCGGCGCTGGTCCGGGTGGCCGGCGAGGAGCGCTACATCGCTGCCGAGGACGCCGCGCTGTATCGCGACGCGCTCGGGGTTCCGCCCCCCGGGGGCCTGCCCGACAGCTTCTTGGAGCCCGTGGACGACCCGATGGCCGCCCTGGTCCGGCGCTACGCCGCCACGCACGGTCCCTTCCCGACGCGGCAGTTGGCGGATCGCTACGGCGTCGACCCCACCCCGGCGTTGCGCGAGCTCGAGGCCTCGGGGGCGCTCGTCCGCGGGGAGCTGCTTCCCGGCGGCAGCGAACGCGAGTGGTGTGACGCCGATGTGCTCAGGCGCGTGCGCCGGGCCAGCCTGGCCCGCCTGCGCAAGGAGGTCGAGGCGGCCGACCGCACCGAGCTGGCCCGCTTCCTGCCGAGCTGGCAGAACGTGGACGTACACGGCCGCACCGGGGCGGGCCCCGACCGTCTGCGCGAGGCTCTGGTGCCGCTGCAGGGCGTGGCGCTGACCCCGAAGACCTGGGAGCGCGACGTGCTCCCGCGCCGCCTCGGCGCCTACAGCCCGGCCTGGCTGGACGAGCTCTGCACCAGCGGCGAGCTGGTCTGGTTGGGCGCCGGCTCGCTGGGCCGCAGCGACGGCAAGGTCGCGCTCTACTTCCGCGAGGACGTCCGCATCGCCGGTCCGCCGCCCGGCAACGCCAAGCTCGAATCGCCCGAGGGTGAGATCCACGACGCGATCCGGGACCGACTCGCCCAGGGGCCTTGCTTCTGGCTCGACCTGCTGGACCTCGACGGCACCGCGGAGGAGCTGCACGAGGCCCTCTGGGACCTGGCCTGGTCGGGCGAGGTGACGAACGACGGCTTCGCTCCGCTCCGCGCTCCGCGGCTGAGGGCGGCCCAGCGCCGGGATCGCGCGGGGCGGCGGTTCAGCAGCCGCCGCTCGGCGGCTGCGGGGACCGTGCTGGGACGCTGGTCGCTGACCGCGCCCCTGTTCGCCGACGCTCCGTCGGCAGGCCCGCGGCTGCGCGCCCTGGCCGAGCTGATGCTGGAGCGCCACGGCATCGTCACCCGGGAGACCGCGATCGCCGAGGGCATCCCCGGCGGCTTCGCGGCGATCTACGGCGAGCTCCAGAACCTTGAGCTGCTGGGAACGGCCCGCCGCGGCTACTTCGTCGAGGGCCTCGGCGGCGCCCAGTTCGCGCTGCCGGGGGCCGTCGAGCGCCTGCGCAGCCTGCCGCGGGCCGAGGGTGAGCTGCAGTGGCTGGCGGCCACCGACCCCGCCAACCCCTACGGCGCCACCCTGCCGTGGCCCAAGCTGGAGGGCCAGCGGCGCCCCGCCCGCTCGGCGGGAGCCTACGTAGGCCTGCGCGACGGCGAGCCGCTGCTCTACGTCGAGCGCGGCGGCAAGGGGATCCTGCGCCTCGCCCCGCTGGAGGGCGAGGAGCTGGCCGAGGCCCTGGGCGACCTGGCCGCTGCCGCGCGCGACGGGCTGATCGAGAAGCTGGCGCTGGAGCGCCTCGACGGCGAGACCGTGATCGGGACGGGGATGGAGACGGCTCTGATCGAGGCGGGCTTCAGGCGTCAGCCTCGCCGGCTCGTCGCCTAGCGAGATCCCATGGCCGAGGGCGACTCGATCCTGCTGCTGGCCCGGAAGCTGGACTCGGCGCTGGCCGGCAGCGCGGTCCGCGCGCGAACCCCCGGGCGTCGCGGGCCCGAAGGCCGCCCCGCCTCGGCCCTCGACGGGCGCACGATCGAGCGGACCGAGAGCCGCGGCAAGCACCTGCTGCTGCGCTTCAGCGACGGGCTCGTGCTGCACAGCCACCTGGGAATGAGGGGGAGCTGGCGCATCTTCAGGCCCGGCGAGCGCTGGCGCAAGCCGGCGGCCAGCGCCTGGATCGAGCTGGCCGCGGATCGAGCGGTCGCCGTCAACTTCGACGGCACCTCGATGCGCATCGTGCGGGAAGCCGAGCTGCAACGAGATCCGCGGCTGGCGCGGCTGGGTCCGGACCTGCTGGACCCCGGGCTGACGGACGAGGCTGCGGCCGAGGCGCTGCGGGGCGCGGACCCCTCTGCCGAGCTGGGCGAGGCTCTGCTCGACCAGTCCGTGCTGGCGGGGGCGGGGAACGTGATCAAGAGCGAGGGATGCTTCGCGGCCCGGGTCGATCCGTGGCGGCGGCTGGGGGAGCTGGAGCCCGATGAGGTCGAGCGCGTGGTCGCGAGCACCCGCTCGCTGATGGCCGAATCGGTGCGCGCGGGACGGCGCCCACAGCGGATCTACCGGCGCGCCGGCAGGCCCTGCCAGCGCTGCGGAAGGCCGGTCCGCTCCCGTCCCCAGGGCGACGAAGCGAGGACCACCTACTGGTGCCCCGGCTGTCAGGGATAATCGAATGCCCCATTCGGCGAGGAGAGGGCAAGTGAGCGACGTAGTCGAGCTGTTGCGGCGGGTGCCGCTGTTCTCCGAGCTCTCGGATCCCGAGCTCGAGCGGATTGGGCAGGTCGCTATCCCGCGCAGCTTTCCCAACGACACGCGGGTCTTCCACGAGGGCGATCCCGGCGACGCCTGCTTCATCGTCCGCACCGGCAGCTGCCGGGTCACGCGCGAGCACCCCGACGGGAGGGCGATCACGCTCGCCAACCTCGGGCCGGGAGCGATCTTCGGGGAGCTGGCGATGCTGGACGGCGAGGCCCGCTCGGCCAGCGTCGAGGCAACCGAGGACACGGACCTGCTGGCGCTGCCCGCCTCGGACATGCGGGCGTTGATCCGCGAGCACCCCGGGATGGCCGAGAAGCTGGTGGTGGCGCTGACGCGAAGGTTGCGCGAGGCGAACGAGCGCATCGCCCGCCAGTCCTTCCAGACCGTTCCCAGCCGGGTGGCCGGCGTCCTGGACCAGCTGCTGGCCGAGGACCGGGTGGCTCCGACGGTCCGCGACGGGGTGACGATCCGCCTGCGCCAGTCGGACCTGGCTCAGCTCGCAGGCACCTCGCGCGAGAGCGTCAGCCGCTTCCTGGCCACGCTCGAGCGGGCGGGGGTGGTCCAGGTGGGCAGGGGTCGAGTGACGATCCTGGAGCCGGAGCGGCTCGGCTCCTACATCTTCTAGCGGTGACCAGGCCGCAGCACTTGGAGCGAAGGCCGAAGGCCGAAGCGACTTGTGGTGGGCGGCCGCCTGTCACCGCGACCTGATGACGAGGCCGCCCCGATGAGGATGCCGTCGCGGGGAGCGCCTGATTTCGAGGCGGAGCGGGCGCGCATGGTCGAGCGCCAGCTCCGCCGGCGCGGGATCAGCGACGAGCGGGTGTTGGAGGCGATGGGCCGGGTGCCGCGGGACCGCTTCGTGCCGGAGGAGGTCCGCCGCCGCGCCTACGCGGATTCGGCGCTGCCGATCGGCCACCGCCAGACGATCTCCCAGCCGTGGGTGGTGGCGGCGATCTGCCAGGCCCTCCGGCTGACCGGCGATGAGAAGGTCCTGGAGATCGGCACCGGCTCGGGCTACTCGACCGCCGTGCTGGCGGAGCTCGCGCCCAGGGTGATCAGCTTCGAGCGGATTCCCGAGCTGGCCGAGCACGCCCGGGAGACGCTCGAGGAGCTGGGCACCGAGGGGATCGAGGTGGTGCTGGCGGACGGCAGCCGCGGCTACGCCGAGGAGGCCCCCTACGACGCGATCGCCGTGCACGCCGCCACGCCGGAGGCGCCGCACAGCCTGATCGCCCAACTCGCGCCCGGCGGGCGCCTGGTCGTCCCGATCGCCGCGGGCTCGGCGGATCTGTTGACCGCCTTCCACCGTGAGGACGAGGACGGGACACTCCGCCAGGAGACGATCGGCCCCTGCCGCTTCGTGCCGCTGATCGGCGCCGAAGGCTTCGGCGCCGAGTAGCCGCCCCGCCGGTCCCGGCGGCACGCGTTAGGCTCGCGGGCGGATGAGCGACGCCCTGTACGTACTCAACTTCTACTCGGCGATCTTCGTCGATCAGCTCAAGCGCGGCCGCAAGACCGCGACGATCCGCCTCGGCGACAAGTCGCGCAAGTACAAGCGCGGCCAGGTCGTCTGGGTGACGGTCGGCTTCCGCCACCAGCCCCGCGAGAAGATCTTCTCGGCGGTAATCGACGACGTCGAGGTCAAAAAGGTCGAGGACCTCTCGCCGCGCGATATCGAGCACGACAATCCCGAGTTTCGCCGCCTCGAGGACACGGTCGAGTTCCTGAGCAAGATCTACACGCGGCCGATCGCGATGGACGACACGGTCACGGTGATCCGCTTCTCGCAGATCGTCGAAAGGCCGAGCACGCAGTTCGGCAACGGGGAGCCTCCCTCGCCGAACTGACGCCGCCTTGTCCGAGTACCGATTCCTCACAACCTGGCTGCTGGAGGCCGACCGCGACCGGGTCTGGGAGGCGGTGTACGACTCCGACAGCTGGCCCGAGTGGTGGAAGGGCGTCGAGGAGACGGAGCGCCTCGCCGATGGGGACGAGAACGGGATCGGCCAGCGGGGCCGGTACGTCTGGAAGGCCAAGCTGCCCTACCGGGTCGAGTTCTTCATCGAGACCACCCGCGTGGAGCGGCCGCACCTGCTCGAGGGCGACGCGACCGGCGAGCTCGCCGGCGTCGGCCGCTGGCGCTTCTTCGAGCACGGCGGCGTCACGGCGGCCGTCTACGAATGGAACGTGAGCACGACCAGGTGGTGGATGAACCTGCTGGCCCCGGTGGCGCGCCCGGTGTTCGCCGCCAACCACGACTACGTGATGCGGAACGGCGGCGAGGGCATCGCGAAACTGCTCGGCGCCCGGCTGCTGGCGATCGACTAGCGCGCCGTCGGAAGTCGTCGCCCGCCGCCCCCGGTTCACCCGCGAGCCCCAACTCGGCGCCTGCGCTTGGCTAGACTGAGTCCCTGGCACTCTTACCTGGAGAGTGCCAATCCCTCAGAACTTCGAAACACGACCCAGAAGTCCGCAACGGAGGTATGCAAATGAAGCTGAAGCCACTCGGCGATCGCCTGATCGTGCAGGCGAGCGAGGAGGACGAGGTGACCGCAAGCGGCATCGTCCTTCCCGACACCGCCAAGGAGAAGCCCCAGAAGGGCAAGGTCCTGGCCGTCGGAGACGGCGAGGTCAAGGAGGACGGCAGCCGCCGCCCCCTGGACGTCAAGGAGGGCGACGAGGTCCTCTACTCCAAGTACGGCGGCACCGAGATCACCGTCGACGGTGATGAGTTGCTGGTGCTGCGCGAGTCCGACGTCCTGGCCAAGGTCGGCTAGCGAACTTACGACGCCGCCTCCTCGGCTTCGCGTCCGGGGGCGGCTGAACTTTAGGAAAGAAGGAGGAAGCAGAAGATGGCTCACAAGGAGCTGAAGTACGACGAGGAGGCGCGCGGGGCATTGCAGACCGGCGTCGACTCCGTCGCCAACGCGGTCAAGGTGACCCTTGGCCCGAAGGGGCGCTACGTAGTGCTCGACAAGAAGTTCGGCGCTCCCACGATCACCAACGACGGCGTCACCATCGCTCGCGAGATCGAGGTCGAGGACGTCTTCGAGAACCAGGGCGCCCAGCTGGTCCGCGAGGTCGCCACGGCGACCAACGACGTGGCCGGTGACGGCACCACCACCGCGACCCTGCTGGCGCAGACGATCGTCCGCCACGGGCTCAAGAACGTTGCCGCCGGCGCCAACCCGCTGGGGCTGCGTCGTGGCATCGAGCTGGCCGTTGATCAGGTCGTCGAGAACCTGCGCGAGAAGCAGTCCAAGGACGTCGGCGGCAAGGAGCAGATCGCCCGCGTCGCCGCGATCTCGGCCGCAGACGACGAGATCGGCAACATCATCGCCGACGCGATCGACAAGGTCGGCAAGGACGGCGTCGTCAACGTCGAGGAGGGCCAGACCTTCGGGATGGAGCTCGAGTTCACCGAGGGCATGCAGTTCGACAAGGGCTACATCTCGCCCTACATGGTCACCGACCAGGACCGCATGGAGGCCGTGCTCGAGGAGCCGTACATCCTGATCGCCAACCAGAAGATCGGCTCGGTTCGTGACCTGCTGCCGGTGCTGGAGCAGGTGATGCAGGGCGGCAAGCCGCTCGTGATCATCGCCGAGGACGTCGAGGGCGAGGCCCTCGCGACCCTGGTCGTGAACAAGCTCCGCGGCACCTTCACGGGCGTCGCGGTCAAGGCGCCCGGGTTCGGCGACCGCCGCAAGCGGATGCTCGAGGACATCGCGATCCTGACCGGCGGCGAGGTGATCACCGAGGAGATGGGCCTGAAGCTCGAGAACACCACCGTCGAGCAGCTGGGCAAGGCGCGCCGCGTCGTCGTCTCCAAGGACAACAGCACGATCATCGACGGCGGCGGCGACTCCGCGGGAATCAAGGGCCGCATCAAGCAGATCAAGACCGAGGTCGAGACCACCGACTCCGACTTCGATCGCGAGAAGCTGCAGGAGCGGCTGGCGAAGCTGGCCGGCGGCGTCGCGGTCGTCAAGGTCGGCGCCGCGACCGAGACCGAGATGAAGGAGAAGAAGCACCGCGTCGAGGACGCCCTGCAGGCGACCCGCGCGGCGCTCGAGGAAGGGCATCGTCCCGGGCGGCGGCGTCGCGCTGCTGAACGCGCAGGACGCGATCGACCTCGACAAGTACAAGGACGACGACGAGCGCACGGGCGCGAGCATCATCAAGCGCTCGCTCGAGGAGCCGATCCGGCAGATCGCCGAGAACTCGGGCTTCGAGGGCTCCGTCGTGGTCGAGAAGATCCGCGGGCTGAAGCCAGGCGAGGGCCTGAACGCGTCGAGTGGCGACTACGGCGACCTGGTCGCCGACGGCGTCATCGACCCGACCATGGTCACCCGCTCGGCGCTGCAGAACGCGGCCTCGATCGGCAAGAACATCCTCACGACCGAGGCGATCGTCGCCGAGCCGCCCGAGAAGGACGGCGCCGGCGGCATGCCCGGAGGCATGCCCGACATGGGCGGGATGATGTAGCGACTACGCTTGCCGCAACAGGCGAGTGTTTCCAAGGGCCCGGCCTTCGGCCGGGCCCTTTGCGTTCCCGTGGCGACCGGGAGGAATTGGCGGGTTTCTCGCGGTATGCGCAGGTAACCCGTCAACTCAGGCCGCTGACGAGCTAGGAGCCGAGGACGTCGGCCATCGGGCGGGGCTCGACTCCCAGGCGGTTTGCGTCCTCGGGGCCGCGCTCGGTGGTCATCGGCACCTCCATCAGCTCGGCCTCCTCCCAGGTGGCGAACGCCGCCCGGCCGCTCAGCAGCTCCAGGCCGCGGAGGCCGGCGCGGACGAGGGGCAGGGGCACGTGCACGAGCGGGCGCTCGCGGCCCTGTGCCTCCAGCACCTGCCCGACGATGCCGTCGTACGTCAGGGTCTGCGGGCCCGCCAGTTCGAAGCGGGGGCCAAGGCCCTCGGCGGCCGCGCCGTTGGCCGAGGCGGCCGGCCGCTGGACGGCGGGAGCGACGTGCTCGCCCCCGTTGACCGCGGCCACGACGCACTCCGCCACGTCGCGCGCCCAGATCGGCTGATAGCGCGCCTGGCCCGAGCCGGAGACGGGGACGGCGGGGAGCGCCGCCAGCCGCTCCAGCAGCGTGATCCATGGGTCGCCGGGGCGGTAGACGATCGAGGGGGCGAACACCGTCGTCTCCAGCGGCGCCGCGCGCACGGCCCGCTCGGCCAGCGCCTTGGCGCGGAAGAAGCGCGTTCGCTGGAACTGGGTCGCCCCCATCGCGCTGAAGAAGAGGAAGCGCTCCACCCCGGCCCGCTCGGCCGAGCGCAGCAGCCGCACCGTCGCCAGCCCGTTCAGCTCCTCGATCGTTCCGCGCGGCTGGTCGCGGATCGTGGCGGCGAGGTGGATCACGGTGTGCACCCCGCGCATCGCGTGGCGCATGGAGAACGGGTCGGCCAGATCGCCAAGGGAGATCTGGACGTTGACGCGGGCGGGGCCCAGCCGCCTCGGCTCGCGCACCAGCACCCGGACCTCGTGGCCCGAGCCGAGCAGAAGCGGAAGCAGCTCGCCCCCGATCACCCCCGTTGCGCCCGTCAACAGGATCATGCGCCCACTGTAGCCACCGCGCCGCCGGGACTCCCGTGGTGCGCCTCGCCTAGAATGTGTCACTCCGCGGCGCCCGACCCGGGCGCCGCAATCGCAATCAGACTCCAGAAAGGGAAGCTCAGTGGCATACGTCATCGCGGAGCCCTGCATCGGCGAGAAGGACAACTCCTGCGTCGAGGTCTGCCCCGTCGACTGCATCCACCCGACCCCCGACGAGCCCGATTACGACGCCTCAGAACAGCTGTTCATCGACCCCGACGAGTGCATCGACTGCGACGCCTGCGTCGAGGCCTGCCCGGTCGACGCCTGCTTCGCCGAGGACCAGCTCCCCGCCGAGTGGGCCAAGTACACGGCGACCAACGCCGAGTACTACAAGTCCAAGTCCTAGCCGAGCGGCGACCGCCCGGCTACTGAACGACCGGCAGCTCTGTCCCGCTGATCGCGGCGGCGGGGACGCCCGCGGCGGCGACGGCCTCCATCACGGGCAGCTCGACCGGGCTCTGGGCGACGATGCCGCGGGCGGCCGAGTAGATCGCCTGTGAGGCCGGGGCGTCCGGCTCGTCGCTGACCAGGGGACGGCCGTCGTCGGCGTGCACGCGGAGATCCTCGGCCAAGGGGACCTTGGCGAGCAGGGGGACGTCGAGCTCGTCGGCGAGGAGCTGGCCGCCGCCCTCGCCGAAGATCGCGACCCGGTTGCCGTCCGGGCCGGTGAAGGCGGACATGTTCTCGATCACGCCCATCACCTCGAGGTCGACCTTGGCGGCCATCTCGGCGGTGCGGGCCGCGACGCTCTGGGCGGCCGGCTGTGGCGTGGTCACGATCAGCGATCTTTGACTGCGGCAGCAGCTGGGCCAGAGTCATTGACACGTCGCCGGTGCCCGGGGGGAGGTCCAGCAGCAGGTAGTCGAGCTCGTCCCAGGCGACGTCCTCGAGGAACTGCTCGATCGCCTTGTGGAGCATCGGCCCACGCCAGACGACGGCGGCGTTCTCGTCCACGAAGAAGCCGATCGACATCACCTTCGGCCCGGCGGGCGAGAGCGGCGGGATGATCTTGCGCTCGGCCGAGACCTCGGGCTTCTGGTTGATGCCGAGCATGCGGGGGATCGAGTAGCCGTAGACGTCGCAGTCGAGCGCGCCGACCGCGTGGCCCTCGGCCGACAGGGCGGCGGCGAGGTTGGCGGTCATCGTCGACTTGCCGACGCCGCCCTTGCCCGATGCGACGCAGATCACGTTCTTGACCTGGGCCAGGGCGCCGTCGGGGAGCTTGCCGCGGCCGAGCTTCTGCTGCAGGCCGGACTTCTCCTCGTCGGAGAGCACGTCGAACCCGACCTCGACGGCGCTGACGTCGTCGAGCTCGGCGACGTTCTGGGCGACCGCCTGCTGGAAGTGGTTGCGGATCGGGCAGCCGGCGGTGGTCAGCGAGACGACCACGTCGACGCGGCCGTCGTCACCGATCTCGATCGAGCGCACCATCCCCAGGTCGACGATGTTGCGCCGCAGCTCGGGGTCGATGACCGCCGGTCAGCTTCTCGGTGACCTGCTCCTTCGTGGGCATGGTGAACATTGAAGCAGAGCGGTCCTCGCGTCCCGGGCCGTGGGGGATATGCTGCCCAAACTGCGATGCGGGGCGGGGAGACACAGCGGAAGCTGCGGCGGGCGCTTGTGCTTTGCGTCCTGCTGATGCTGTTCGGCTCGGCTCCAGCGCGGGCGGCAATCGCTCCGGGCGACGTGCTCGTCGCGGACCTGAGCTTCGAGGGCCTCTACCGGGTTGACCCGAAGACGGGCGCGGCGACGCCCTTCGCGGCAAACACCGACGCGGTAAACGCATCGAGCCAGCTGTTCGCGAGCCCGTCCGACGTCACCGTCGACCCGGCGGGCCGGATCGTTGTGGCCGACCCCGGGGCGGACGGGGGCGCCGGCGCGGTGATCGAGGTCGATCCCCGACCGGAAAGCAGACCCTGGTCTCTTCCAACAGCCAGCCCGTGAACGCGGGGCAGGGCTCTTCGCACAGCCGGCGGGCCTCGAAGTGCTTCCCTCGGGCGTGATCCTGGTCGTCGACCGCAACGCGTTTGGCTTCCAGGGCGGGGTCATCGCGGTGGACCCGGCGACGGGCAAGCAGACCGTGTTCTCATCGAATCAACAGCCGGTCAACGCCGGCAGTCAGCTCTTCGGGGACCCGCGCGGCGGGATCGCGGTGCTGCCGTCCGGGGTGGTCCTCGTCGGCGACTCCGGTCGCCGCCGCGAGCGGCCTGATCGCGGTCGATCCCGCGACCGGCAAGCAGTCGATCTTCTCCAACGACAGCCAACCGGTCAACGCCGGGACCGGCTTCTACGAGATCCCGGTCGACCCACTGCTCACCCCCGACGGAGCCCTCTACGTGGCCGACCAGAACGCCTTCGGGGACGGCGGGATCGTCGGCGTGGACCCTGCCTCAGGCAAGCAGAGCAGGGTCTCATCCAACGACCAGCCGGTGAACGCGGGCAGCGGGTTCTTCGCGGATCCGTTCAACCTCGCGCTCGCGACGGACGGCCGCATCGTCGTCGCGGACGCGAGCGCGTTCGGGGGCGCCTGCTCGGAGGGATGCGGAGGCGTGATCGCGGTGGATCGTGCGACCGGCCGCCAGGAGGTCCTGTCGAGCAACAACCAGCCGGCCAATGCGGGGGGCCTGCCCTACGAGACCCCCGTTGGAGTCGCGGTGGCTCCCGCTGCGCTGCGAGGGACGAGTGGCGACGGTCACGGGGACCCCCGGCCAGCGATCGAATCGAGGGAACCTCCGGACCGGACGTCATCGCGGCGCAGGGCGGCAAGGACAGGTCCTCGGATTCGGCGGGGCGGACCTGGTATGCGCCGGCGACGGACCCGACGTGGCCAAGGGCGGCAAGGGGAAGGACCGGATGCTGGGAGAACTCGGGAAGACAAGCTCTTCGGCAACTCGGGCCGCGACCAGCTTTTCGGCGGTCGCGGCCGCGACCTGCTGAAGGGCGGCAAGGGCGCCGACAAGCTTCGCGGCGGTCCCGGCAGGGACAAGCTGCGCAAATGAAACCGGGCGCGAGCGCGGCCGGGCCCTAGCCGGCGGCG
>CAWDSZ010000003.1:0-8103 GCA_963805075.1 uncultured Solirubrobacterales bacterium | reverse complement strand
GTACGCGTTCTGGAAGGAGGGCCCGGTGGTGAGGCGGCCGCCCCGGTAGCCACGGGCCAGCGCGGGGGGCTTGGTAAGCAGCGGCCATAGGGCGTAATCGCGCGCGGCCTCGTCCCAGGTGACGGCGATTGGCACCCGCACGATCGTCAACGGCGGGTTTTGGATGAGGTAGTCGGCGACGAGCTCCTGATCGCCATCGGCATCGAGGTCGTCGACCGCCACCAGCTCGAGAGTGCCGTACACGAACTCCGGCGCCGTCGGACGAAAGGTCAGCATCCCCTCGAGCTCGCCTTCCTCCTCGTCGTAGATGCGAAGCTCGTCGGCATCGGGCTCGGACCGCACCACCACGATGTGCGAACGCGTCTCCAACCCGTGCAGCTCCACCGACCGGGAGCTGACCACCGTCCCCCCGGCCTCCGCGGCGTCCTCGCGGATGCCATCGAGTTGATCGCCGACCGACGGAGCCGAGAAGCCCCTGCCGCCGATGGTCGCTGCTAGCACCGCTGCGCTGGCAACGGTCAGGACCAGGGCCACCCCCAGCACCAGATCAGGGCGAAAGCGCGTTTCCGCCACCTCCGACGCCGGGGCGGACCTGGGCTCGCTAACCGTGTGCTGGTCATCCCAGCGCGCCGACAGCGCCGGTCCGATGCCTTGACTGAGATCCTCAGCGGGGTAGACGTGAGCGGCAGCCTCGGCCTCGCCGGTGCTCGGTGCCGCGTCGAGGTGGATGATGCGAGCGCGAGCCAGGAGGCGGCGCCCTCGCTGCCCACGTTCACCGCTTGCCTCTGCGAGCTCGCGGTAGGCGCGCTCGCGAATCGTCGCGATCACGTGGTATCGGCCGCTCGAGAGCGCCCGCAGCTCGGGCCCCCGCAGCGACGGGAGGAAGCGCTCCAGATCGTCGAGCCAGAGGACGTCGTCGCGCCGGTGCTCGAGCTCGTTGGCCCGAATCATCTCCGAGAGCGCCTTGCCGTCCTCGGGCGCCAGGAGGCGCCGGTCACCGGCAACGGTGCGGACAGCCTCGTACGCGGTGCGCGACTTCCCAGAGCGCGCCGGCCCTACGATCAACACCAGGCCGCGCTCGCCGAGCGCCCCGCAGACCGCATCATCGGCGTCCCGCCCGAAGTACGGTGGCAGCAGACCCTCGCCGATCTCGAGGTCGGCTCGCGGCGGGAATACGCCGAGCGCGACAGGGTCGAGTTCCGAGATCGTCCCAGGCGGCCAAGCCCCCAGCCATCCGGCAAGTCGCTCCTCCCGCTCTCGCTCCTGCGCCCGTCGTGTGAGCACGTGGCGAGTGCGTTCGAGGGTCAGTCCGGCCAGCGCCGCGGTTAACGCGGTCAGCGCCTGCACTTCCGGTCGCGGGTCGAACGCGCCCGCAACCTGCTGGAGCAGCTGCATCGCCACCACGGCGACCGCGCCAGCCCCCACGAAGCTGATCCCGAGGCCCGCTCCCTGACCCAGCCGCTCGCTCACCTGCCACCCGCCTGGTTCGCAGGAGGAGCCCAGGCCACCATCAGGTGTTAATCATCGGGGGTGAGTCGGGACCCCGGCACCTACTCTCGCATCCTGGCGGCTTCGAGGGCTTGCTCCTTGGTTCCGTACTCGCGGAATTCGATGCCCATGCCGTCGCGAACTCGCCAGAGCCATACCGCTGGACTCTCGACCTGGGCACCACTGGCGCGCCCGGTCGACCGCGATAACACCCGATCTTGCCTCCGGCTCGTCCTCCGGCGGGAAGAGCTCGAGATCGGGGTGGATCAACTCCAGCTCGTCCTCCACGGTGCCCGCGTTGATCCTCTCCGCCAACAGGCGAATGACCTCGACGTTCTCCTGCGACATCGTCCGTCAAAGTATTCCCCGATTTCAGGTCAGACTGAACCTCTCGCGGCCGGTCCACCGCGGCGGAGCGACTCGTTCAGTCGGGCGGTCTCGCGACGGGATCCCACTGCCGTTTTCGGGTCGGAAATCGTCGCAATTTGCGAGCGCCGATTTGTGTCCGCGGGGATTTCTCGTACCATCTGCGGCGCGCCACGACGGCGCAGCAGATCGTTTTCGGGGACAGCAATCGACGATGGCAGGGATAACGCAGGGACGGCTGCACACGGGGGCGCAGGGAGATAACGGCCTTCGGCATGGGCGGGGGCACGACCGGTGCGCCCGGGGTTCATCCGGTTGACAAACGCGCATGAGTTCCGTGACCGCATCTCAGCGTTCGGGCCCGTTTCGCGACGACTCTGCGGCCTGGCGTGAGCGCTCGGGAAGGCTCTACGAGGAGCTTCGAAAGCCCGCCAGCGCGATGGTTCGCCGAGCGTTTCACGGCGCGTTCGGTGACGACGAGGTGGAGGACATCTACGCGAGCGCCTGGGTCGGGACGTTGCGGGCGCTCGAGCGCCGGCAGTCCGAGCTGGACGACGAGGCGATCCGCCGCTACGTGTTCACTGCGGTCGCCCACCACGCCAGCAAGGAGCTTCGCCGGCGAAGCCGGCGTCCCACGTCGCCGCTCGAGCACGCCGGTGGCGTTGCCGACACAGGTCGCAGCCCGGACGAGACGGCCGCTCAGCGCGAGCACTCGCGGATCACGCGCGACCTGCTCTCGTCATTGCCGCCGAGGCGGCGGGCGGTGCTCATGCTCCGGTATGGCTGGGGACTCGAGCCGAGCCACGTCTGTGCCCTGGTCAAGGGCCTCTCGCCGCGTGCCTACCGCAAGGAGATCACCCGCGGAATCGACGAGCTGACCGAGAAGCTGCGTCTGTTCGAGCGCGGCGAGTGGTGCGCCGATCGCGAGCCGATCCTGAAGGCGTACGCGGCCGGCCTGGCCGACGCAGAGCAGCAGCGTCAGGCCCAGCAGCATCTCTCGCATTGCCGGCCATGCACGGACTTCGTCGGCAAGCTCAGCGGTCACCTCCACGACGCCGGCAGCCCGGTGGCGCTGCCGGGCGCGGTCGATGCGATCGACGACGGCCGGCTCTCGATCCCGGAGCGCGTCGGTGACTTGGCGCACCGGGTCGGCGAGCTCGCCGAGCGGGCTCGCGATGCCGCCGGCGGGGTGTTCCACCGTGGCGATCCGGCGACCGTGGCCGAGTCGGCGACACCCGCGGTGCTCGCGGGTGGCGGTCGTGGCGCCGGCGCTGCAGGAGCCGGCGTCCTGGCGAAGCTGACCGGCCTCGGCGCGGCGGGGAAGACGGCGGTCGCCTGCTTCTCTGGCGGCGTCGCGGTCACCGCCTGCGTGGCAGCGGGAGTCGGGCCGGTCGGCCTTCCTGCCGGCACCGGGGATCCGGAGCCGGTCAGGCGACCGGCTTTCGAGGATTCGAGACCGGAACGCGCGGAGAGGTCGCCGCCGCCGCTGCTTCCCTCGCAGGTGGGCAACGAGGACCCGCCCCCGCCCCCGAGCGAGCCTCCGCCGCCGAGCGAGCCGCCGCCGCCCGAGGAGCCGCCTGCTCCGGCTCCCGCCCCGGCGCCGGCCCCTGCCCCGGAGCCGGAGTCGCCTCCGCCATCGCCCGTGGACTCCGAATTCGGCCTCGCCCCGGCGCCGGCGCCGTCACCGGCACCGGTGACCAGCTCGAGCTCCTCGTCGTCGGGCTCCGGAGGGGACGCCGCGAGCCCCGCCCGCGCAGCAGCAGTTCGGTCAGCCATGAGGCCGGCGCTCGCCATCGTGGCGGTCGTGGGCCTGTGGCTGGGGCTTGCCCCCGGCGCGGGAGCCGCGGGAGGGACCTACACGGTGGTCAAGTGCCACGAGCTCAACCGGACGTTGAGCGAGGCGAAGATCGTCGAGAACGCCCAGTACGTCGTGCAGCGGGTGTGCGCGGACGCCGGGAGCGACTACTCGAGTCGGATCGAGAGCATCGGCAACGCCGGCATCGGACGGCGCGGGGCGTTGCGCTGGAGCGCTCCAGATGCGACCGGGATCACCGGTGTCCGGCTGCAGGCGCGGCTTCGCCGCGCCGCTGGCCATCGCTCACGCCTCTACATGGCCCAGGCGGACGGCCTCGAGACCAAGCGGGTGGCGACCGGCGACGCCGACGGTGCCGGCTGGAGGTTCGTGCGCTGGACCGGTCCCCGCCAGGAGCAGTTCATCGCCAGCCTCGAATGTGAGCGGCGCGCCGGCTGCCCCCAGAGCGATGAGGCGAAGACCTGGGTGCGGGACATCCAGCTGACGCTGGCCGACTACGCCGACCCGACCGTCAACGCGAGCGGCACGATGTACGCGGGGGGCTGGCTGCGGGGCGATCAGCGCCTCGAGGCGCAGCTGACGGATGTTGGCAGCGGGCTCGAGCGCGCGGCGGTTCGGGTGAATGGCCTCGGATCTGGCGATCACTCGCATTCGATTGCCCTGGCGCGATCGCGGGAGCGCGTTCGCCGGCACTTTGAGCCCGTGCGATGAGGCAGCGGATCTCACCCCGGTTGAGCCCAGCACAACCGCGCACCCCTTCCACGACGGCCAGAACAGCGTCGCCGTCTGCGCTGCGGACTTCGCCGGGAACCGAAACCTGCGACATTCGCACCGTCAGGGTGGACAACACACCGCCGACGCTCGCCTTCGCGGATCTGCAGGATCCCGAGGACCCGGAGCTGATCCGCGCCTTCGTCAACGACGCGACCTCGGGCGTCGCTTCCGGGCAACTCTGGTTCCGCGCTGCTGGGCGCGGAGCTCTGGCGCCCGCTCGAGACCCAGGTCGCCGGCGGCGAGCTGCGGGCGCGGGTCGACTCGGCGGCGGAGCCCGTTGGCGAGTACGAGTTCATGGCTGAGGCCGCCGACGTCGCCGGTAATTCGCACACCACCACGCTTCGCGAGGACGGTCTGCCGAAGCGTCTCAGCTTCCCCCTGCGCCAGCGCGTGGACCTCACCGCGGCGATCAAGCCGGGAGGCTCGAGGCGGGTGGCGGTTCGGCTACGGGAAGAAGGCGCGGGTGGTCGGCAGCCTGGCCGACGCCCGGGGGAAGCGGCTCGCCGGGCAGGAGGTCGTCCTCGTGGAGCGCTTCGGCACGGGCGCCCTGATCGAGCGGCGCGTGCGGACGGTCCGGACCGACTCGCACGGCCGCTGGGGGGCCAAGCTCAGGGCGGGTCCCTCGCGCTCGGTCAGGGCCTACTTCGCCGGCACCCCGCGCTATCTCGATGCGCGCGCCAGGGGTGGGCGCCTGTCGGTCAGGACGAAGGTGAGCTTCAAGATTTCCCGCCGGCGGGTCCCCGAGGGCAAGCCAGTCGTGTTCAAGGGACGGGTCCGTAGCCGCGGGGCCCGCATCCCGCGGGGTGGCAAGCTGCTCGAGCTCCAGGTCCGCCAGGGCCCCGGGCGCTGGATCACCGTGCGCGAGGCGTTCAGGACGAGGTCGAGCGGCAGGTACCGGATGCGATATCGCTTCGGCAGGTTCTATTCATACGACACCAGCTTCAGATTCCGGGTGAAGGTGGCGAGGGAACGCGACTGGCCGTACAAGGCAGTCCGGTCGAGGTCACGAACGGTGACGGTCCTCGCCAGGTAGCACAACGAGAAGGAGAAGCAGAACGTGAGGATCCGATCCCACCTGAGCTACGCGAACGTCGCCGCCACCCTCGCCCTGGCCGGCGTGATCGGCGGTGGGGCCGCCCATGCCGCCGGGTTGATCGGCTCGGGCGAGATCCGCAACAACGCGGTCAGGAGCGCCGACCTGAGGAACCACAAGGCGGTCCACGGGGTGGACGTGAAGCGCGACACGCTGGCCGGCAGGCAGGTCAAGGAGCGAGCGCTGGACGCCTCGGAGTTCGCCCCGATGGCCGGAACGCAGGAGGTCGACTGCAACCCTACGTCGAGCGCCTTCGTCGACTGCGCGGCGGTGAGGATCAAGCTGCGGCGCCCCGGCCGCGTGATGGCGATCGCCACCGGGGCCAACTACAGCGAGACCGCCCCGGCGAACGCCGCGTGCGAGGTCCGCGTCGATGGGCGTGATGCGAATCTCGACCAGAACCCCGGCGAGGAGACGACCGACAACACCTCGGCGGGCGCGACCGACGGCTTCGCCCGCACGCTCGTCACTTCCCGGCTGGAGGAGGGGTCTCACAGGCTGGCCCTTGCCTGCAACCAGGTCGGGGGCGACGACGTGAGGATCGGCTCGCCGACCCTGGCCGTGCTCGCCATCTCCGCTGGATGAGAGAAATCTCATGACGCTCCAAGGCCCCGCTCAGCATCGGTGGACACCCTTGGGCGCGATGCTGGTGGAGATGCGCGACCAAGGAGGTACGACAATGGCGGATGTGCTCAGGGGCCACGGAGCGACGAGGCTGCGCCTCCTCTGGATCGCCGGCACGATTGCCGCGACCCTGGGGCTGACGCACATGCTGGCGGCGTCGGCCCGGGCGGAGGAGCGGGTCTGCAGGGGCGCGATCGGGGCGACGACGGTCGACAACCTGCGCGTCCCGCAGGGCGCGACCTGCCGGCTCACGGGCACCCGGGTTCAGGGGACGATCAAGGTCGAGCGCAGGGCTGTGCTGCGGGCGGCGCGCGTCCGGGTCATCGGCAACGTCCAGGGCGAGAACGCCCGCCGCGTCGCCGTGCGCAACTCCCGCGTCGGTGGCAGCGTCCAGGTCGTCCAGGGTGGAGGCGCGCTCGTGCGCGGCACCCGCGTCACGGGCGACATCCTCTACGACGAGAACCGGTCGCGGTTGAGGGCGATCGACAACGCCGTCGGCGGGAATATCCAGGCGTTCCAGAACTCCGGCGGGGTCAGGATCTCGCTCAACAGGGTCGACGGCAACCTTCAGTGCAAGGAGAACGTTCCCCGGCCGAGGGGCGGCGGCAACGTCGTTCAGGGGAACAAGGAGGACCAGTGCGCGCGGCTCTGACGCCAGCGGCGTGGGGCGCTCCGCGCCAGGAATGGCGCTTTCGTTCGGGATTTCCGAACAAGCGCGCCACGGGTGCGAGTGCCTAGAGGTCGTAGCGCGCCAGATCGGCGTCGAGGCGCTCGGACTCGCGCGGGTCCTCCGGCGACCCCGCCGAGCCGTCCGGGCCCGGGCCGTCGCGAGGCGTCTCTCGCCGCCAGCGCCGGACGCCGAATCCGATCGCGACGGCGGCGCCGAGGATCCCGAGCCCCGGTACGAGCCAGGCCGCGAGGTCGAACCCCTCGGTGTCGGGCGTGGCCAGCACGTTCTCGCCGAACTCGACGACGAGCGCGTCCTTGATCTCGTCCTTGGTCCGGCCCTCGGCGATCAGCTCGCGGATGAAGGCGCGCTCGCGCTCGGCCTGGGGCGCATCGGGGGCCTGCCCCAGGGGCACGCCGCAGACGATGCACATGACCTCGTCCTCGAGGTCCGGGAGGCTCGCCTGCGGCTCGGGCGCCTGGGCCGGGGCGGGGGCGGCGGCGAGCGCCGCGACGGCGGCGATGAGCGCCGCCGCCAGAGCGACCACTGAAGCCTTTGTCCGGCCGGGACCGGACGAAGGCTTCAGCCGGCCGCCCGAACGGGCCGGCGAGGGGCGACTCGGCGCCGCGACCGGGCTCACTAGCCGCGCTCCGTGATCATCGGCTCCACGTGAGTCTCGAGGTCCTCGGCGGTCAGCGGCCCCGGGCGGTAGAGCGCCACCTCGCCCGAGGGGTCGACCAGGACCGACTCGGGAACGCCGGTCATCCGCAGCTCGTCGTGGTAGTCGCCGCTGCCGTCGTGCAGAGAGGGATAGGTGAGCCCGAACTCGCGGGCGAAGGCGCGTCCGTCGTCGGTGGTGTCCTGGGTGTCCACGCCCAGCACGACGAAGCGGTCGCCCCCGTGCTCGCGCCAGGCCCGCTCCAGCGCGGGCGCCTCGTCGCGGCACGGATCGCACCACGAGGCCCAGAAGTTGACCAGGACCCAGCTGCCCTCGTAGTCGGAGACCGATCGGGTCCCGGCGCCGTCGAGCAACGGCAGCTCCGCCTCGGGCAGGGGCTCGCCGACCTCGATCGCGGGATCGGCGCTCGATTGGATCAGCCCGAAGCCGAGCAGCCCGACGACCGCCAGCACGGCGATGAACACTGCGAAGGTGCGAGCGCTCACCCGAACAAGGCTACGCCGCCGAGCCTAGAATGAACCTCCCTCGCGGACGTAGCTCAGTTGGTAGAGCATCAGCTTCCCAAGCTGGGGGTCGCGGGTTCGAGCCCCGTCGTCCGC
>CAWDSZ010000002.1:0-137038 GCA_963805075.1 uncultured Solirubrobacterales bacterium | reverse complement strand
AGATCGCCCAGACCGCGATGCGCTCGGTGCTGGGCAAGGCAGAGCTGGACCAGCTGCTCGCCGAGCGCGAGCGCCTCAACACCGACCTGCAGGTGATCATCGACGAGCAGACCGAGCCCTGGGGCGTGAAGGTGACGACGGTCGAGATCAAGGACGTCGAGATCCCCGAGCAGATGCAGCGCGCGATGGCCCGGCAGGCCGAGGCCGAGCGCGAGCGGCGCGCCAAGATCATCGCCGCCGAGGGTGAGTTCCAGGCCGCCGAGAAGCTGAGCCAGGCCGCGGAGATCATCAGCAAGAACCCCGCAACGCTTCAGCTCCGCTACCTGCAGACGCTGCTGGAGATGGGCGTGAACCAGAACACGACGATCGTCTTCCCGCTGCCGATCGACCTGATCGAGGCCTTCACGCAGATCCGGGCGACGGCTGCGGGCGTCGGCAAGTAATCGGCCCCTAGCGCCGCTTGCCCGACTGCCGCTTGACCGTGACGGTGCGGCCCACAGAGGCCGCCGACGAGATCGACGCCGCGCACGAGCTGCGGCGGCGGGTCTTCCTCGGCGAGCAGAAGGTGGACGCCAAGGACGAGTTCGACGAGCACGAGGCCACCGCGACGCAGGTGGTGGCCCTTGACGACAGCGGCGTCGTCGCGACCTGCCGCCTGCGCGAGTACGGAGAGGGCGGGCGGGACATGAAGCTGGAGCGGATGGCGGTCGAGCGGCGCCTGCGGGGGTCGGGCGTCGGCAGCAGGCTGCTGGCCGGCGCCGAGGAGTTCGGACGGGAGCGCGGCGCCCGGCGCATGGTCATCCACGCCCAGACGCAGGCGCAGGGCTTCTACGCCGCAAACGGGTATGAGCCCGAGGGTGAGCTCTTCATGGAGGCCGGGATCGAGCACGTGCGGATGAGCAAGGACCTCGCCGCGGGCCGATGAACGCCGCCAAGGCCCAGCCCGAGATCCGCATCGACCAGCTGACGGGGCTGCGGACGATCCTGGCCGCCGGAAGGGCCGACCGGCCGATCGAGCTCGAGCCGGGCACGCGAGAGACGCTCGACCCCAGCGACTGCCCCTTCTGCGAGGGCAACGAGTCGAAGACCCCGCCGGAGCTCTGGGCCGACCGTCCCGGCGGCGGCCCCGCCGACGGTTCCGGCTGGCGGGTGCGGGCCGTCCCCAACCTGTACCCGGCGCTCTCCGACGCCGACGGCGACGCCCAAGGCGCCTCCGGCTCCTCGGCGCCCGCGGACCCGCTGCGCGCGTCGGCCCGCGCGGGAGAGCCCGACCTGTTCGCCTCGCAGCCCTCACGGGGCGCCCACGAGGTGATCATCAGCGCGCCCCGGCACGCCACCTCCCTCGCCGGCCTCGACGAGGCGGAGCTGGCAACGGCGACCGGGGCCTGGCGCGAGCGCATGCGCGCCCACGCCGAGACGGCGCAGTGCGTGCAGCTGATCGTGAACGAGGGAGGGGGCGCCGGCGCCAGCCTCGAGCACTCCCACGCCCAGCTCTACGCGCTCGACTTCGTGCCCGTCTTGGTCGCCCGCGAGCGCGAGCGCTTCAACGCCTACAACGAGCGCACGATGGGCGGCGAGCTGCTGGCCGACATCGCATCGGAGGAGGTGCGGCGCCGCGAGCGCCTGGTCGCGATCGACGACGACGCGATGGTGATCTGCCCGTGGGCATCCCGTTCGCCGTTCGAGCTGCGGGTGATCCCTCGCACCGCGGCGCCGGCGTTCGAGGACGACGGCGAGGTCGGGGTGGGCGCCCTTCGGACCGCCCTGCGCGCTCTTCGCGAGCGCTTCGGAGAGTCGCTCGAGTTCAACCTCTGGGTGCGTACCGCCCCGCGTGGCGCCGAGGTCTTCCACTGGCACATCGACATCGCCCCCAGGCTCGCCATCAAGGCGGGCTTCGAGTTCGCCACCGGCGTCGACATCAACATCTTTCCGCCCGAGCGCGCAGCCTCCGAGCTGCGCGACACGCTCGGCGAGGGCTAGGGTGGCCCGATGATCTGGCTCCTGACCGGCCTGCTCGCAGCCTTCGTCGTCGGCTTCTTCGTCTACTTCTTCGTGGTCCGCTGGGCGCGCCTGGCGCGCCACGGCAGCGTCGCCGTGCCGGGCGAGGAGGTCGTCGAGCTCCCGGCCGGCGAGGTGGTCGTCTACTACCAGGACTCCCAGCGCTTCCGCTACTCGGAGAGGCCGGAGCCCTGGCGGGGTTTCTCGGTGCTCGTCAGCGCAGATGAGGGCGGCGAGCGGGTTGACCTGGACGAGCCTCCCCACTCGGCGATCTACAAGGTGCGTGGCAAGACGCGCATCCCCTACGCGACTCTGCGGCTGCCGCGCGCCGGGCGCTACCGCGTCCGCTCCCAGATCGACGCCGAGGCGATCGAGCCTCGGGTCACGTTCGGCTAGGCTGCCCCGCGCGCCATGCCCCCCGTCAGCCGACCCCTGCCGCGCTTCATCGCCGACTCGAGCGTCGAGGGCCTGCCCTACGGCCGCTGGGCCCAGCAGCTGCGCGAGGCGTTCGCGAAGGCGAGCGAGCCCCTCGCGGCCGAGGCCGGCGGGCCACCGGGCGAGATCACGTGGTTCCCGGAGCGCGGCTGGGGAGGCCGCGTCTATGTGCCCGCGATCGCCGGGGTCGAGGGCGCCGCCAAGACCAGCGAGTACTTCGGCTACGTCTCCTTCGTCCGCGGCGAGGACGGCACCCCCTCCGACCTGAAGGCGGTGTCCGACTTCACCGACGTCGTCGTCGAGGACAACCCCGACTGGGAGATCGACCTGAACGAGGAGGTGATCGGCACCTGGCGCGGCCCGGGCGAGAAGCGCGGCGACGTCACCCTCGTCTGGGGAACCCCCATGGTGCGAGCCTCAGAGGCCGCCACCGCCGAGCTCGACGGCCAGGTCGTCGACCAGGCCCCCGTCAGCGACGAGCGCTTCACCCTGATCGGGCTCGACGCGGTCAAGGGCTTCCCCGACGACCTCTACCTCGAGCTGGCGCTGTGGACCAACAAGGGCGCCGAAATCGCCCGCGAGAGCCTCTACGAGGCGCCCGAAGGGGACGGCTGACCGCACTATCCTCGGCGCGGGCCCCGATAGCTCAGCTGGATAGAGCGACTCCCTCCTAAGGAGTAGGCCCCAGGTTCGAATCCTGGTCGGGGCGCTCGTTGTTCAGCGGGCCGCCGGTCAGCGCGCCGGCTGGGCCTCGAGCCAGCGCTCGACCGCTGCGCTCGCCTGCTCCACCGCCGCCTCGGGCGTCGCCCCCTGATCACGCAGGGTTCGCCACACCTCCAGGTCGGTCAGTGCCCTCAGGGACGCGACCGAAACGCTGTCCGGGCTCAGCGGGCGCACCGCCTCGACGACGATGGCGTCGAACGAATTGTCGAGCTCCTCCATCGACTCATCCAGCACCGGCAGGTCGCTGCGTTCGCGGCGCGCCACCGCGATGCCGTCCGCTCCCCGCTCGTAGATGCCGAAGAACGTCCCCACCAGACGGCGGATCCGCTCGTCCTCCGACGGGGCGTCGTCAAAGATCTCGGGCGCTCGGTCGGCCGGCGGCATCTGCAGGCTCTCCATGAAGTGCTCGCCACAGCTTCGGACCAGGTCCTCCTGGGTGGGGAACAGCTCCCTGATGGTCTCGACCGGCACGCTCGACTTGTCGGCGATCTCACCCCAGGTGGTCGCTTGGATGCCACGGCTCATGTGCAGCTCGAGGCTGCACTCGATGATTCGCTCGCGGGTGGGGTCGACCTTGCGGGGCTCGCCGGGCTCGTCGCCGTGCGCCGCCTCGAACCCGCGCCGGAGGGCCTCTCGCCAGAACTCCGAGTTCGGCGATCGCGTCGGGACGGGCGCATCCTCGAGCGCTCGCCGCGCGCGAGGGGTCAGCTGCCAGAACACCTGGCGGCCCACCTTGCGCCGGGCGACGAGACCGCACTCGAGCAAGCGGCGGCCGGTACGGCTCACCTGAGTTTCGTCGATCTCGAGCAGGCGGCGCAGCTCTGCGCTTCCGAGCTGCGGCGAGCCGTCCAGCGCGCGCAGGAAGTCGTGGGCTTGGGTTCCCTGGGCCACCGGGGCACGGGAAGGCGCGCGCTCGAGTCCCCAGTGCGCGAAGGCGATCGCCGCGTCCAGCCACCCGACCAGCTCCTGATCGCCGTCGGCCCGGGCGCGGGCGTCGCGGAGGGCGTCGAGTGCGGCGGCGAGGGTCTCGTCTTCGCCTTCGAGCAGCGCATCGACCAGGCCGAGGGCCACGGCCTCCCTGCGGGCCGGGTCGGCGTCGAGCCCCGCGATGCGCCGCACGAGAGGGTGTGCCCGGGGGTCGTTTACGGTAGGCGCGGCCATGCCCACATCCTAGCAAGGGATGTCAACTAATTGTCAAGTGTGAACGAGGACTACGCCGACCGCTTCTGCGAGGCGTTCGATCGGCTCGACCCCGCCGAGTTCCACGCCCACGGCGGGGCCTGGATGGCGGATGGGGAGGTCGTGGCCACCGCCGCCGCGGTCGAGCAGGCGGCCCTTGACGGTGAGCCCGTCGCGGCGCCCGAGCGCGGGCGTGAGACCTTCGCGGTCCTGCTCGGCCTCGACGCGGCCCTCGCGCATGCCAACCCGCTGCTCGGCGAGGCCGTCCCGCCCGCGCTCACCGAGTACGCGCTCCGCTACGCGGAGTCAGGTCGCCTGGACTCCGGCGCCCTTCCCGGCGCCCTCCTGCCCCGCTTCGCCCGCCCGGGCCGCCGCGGCCAGCTGCCGGACGACCTGGCTGACGCCTTCGGCTCCGTGGTGCGCGTCAAGGCAGCCGACTGGGACGCCTGCGATCACGTCGCCCTGCCGGCCCGTTCCCGCCTGACCCGGCCCCAGCGCGAGGCCGGCCTCCGCGTGGCCACCGCCCCGATGATCCGCGAGCCGGACGAGCTCAATTGGGAGGTCGAGGAGCGCTCCGGGTTGCGCTTCTACCGGATACACCCCGCCGATCGCGAGCCCACGCAGGCGCGGGTGGAGAAGGTGATCGCGGCGTGGGATGAGCAGGACGTGGCCATCGGCATGGCGCCCGAGCTCAGCCTGTCGCGCGCGCTGCTCGAGCGCTGGCAGATCGCGCTCCGGGAACGCGAGGGCGCAGGTGCGAGCCGTCTGCGCCTGGTCATGGCGGGCAGCGGCAACGTCAACGGCTCCTCACCGCCGACTAACGAAGCGGTGATGCTCGACGCGCGCACGGGCGAGGTGCTCGTCCGTCAGCGCAAGGTTCACCCGTTCAACTTCTCGCAGGAGGACCTGGAGCTGTGGGGATTGGCCGATCGCCTCATCGCACCGATCGACGAGGACCTGAGCCGCGGCGAGCGAGTGTGCGTGGTGGAGACGGGAGGCGCCCGACTCGCGGTCCTGGTCTGCGAGGACCTGGCTCGGCTGCACGCGTTCGCCGCGGCACTTCACGCCCACGGCGTGTCGCTGCTGCTGGTGCCGGTGTTCGCTCGGCCGACCAAGGATCGCCGCTGGGAGCGCGCGCGTGCCGAGGTCTACAGCGACGCCATCGGCTCGAGCGTCGTGGTGGCCAACAGCCTGGTGATCGCCGAGATCCTGGGCAGCCCCACCCCGGTGGGGACGGCGATCGCGGTCGCGCCGGGTTGCGCCGCGGTGGGCCACTGCTCCGAGCCGGACGACGTGGTGGTGTTCGCCCTCGAGTGCGACGGCCCCCGCGTGGCGCTCGAGCGCGTCAGGGCCTCGGGCTAGCGCTCGGAGATCACGCCGCGAGCTCGTCCCTGAGGTTGTCGAAGACCTTGTTCCACCCGTCCTCGTGGTCGGCCACGGCCTCGTCGTCCCAGAGGTCCCGGTGGATGAAGTTGACGGTGGTCTCGCCGTCGCTCTCGGTGAACTCCACCTCGATCAGCTGCTCCGACCTGGTTGCGGTCGTCGTCCCAGATCCAGGTGAAGGCGAGGCGGCGGGGCGGGTCGACCTCGGTGTAGCGGCCGCGGGCGCCGTAGAGGACGTCCTTGTGCGGGTTCCGCATCACGATTCGGATCTCGCCGCCGACCCGCACGTCGACGCTCGCCTCGGGGGTCTCCCAGTCGTGGCCGGCGTGCCACCAGCGCTTCAGCACCTCCTCGCTGGTGAACGCCTCGAAGACGCGCTCGGCCGGCGCCGCGAACGATCGCTCCATCCGCAGCGTCGGCCGGTCGCTCAAGCGTCCCTCCGCAGCCGGGCCCACAGCCACACCCGGACCATCAGCAGGCCGCCGGTGCCGCCCGCGAGCGGCAGCAGCTCCTCGACGGGGACTCCGGACACGTGGGCGATCATGACTGATCGCCGTAGGCGTCGTGGTAGTTCCACCAGCCGTACGGCGCCGTCTGCGGGTAGCCCTTCGGCGAGTCCTCCCACTCCTCCTGGCGCCCGAGCGCGGTGATGTCCAGGTAGGCCCAGGTGTTGCCCATGCGCTCGTCGCCGCGAGCGTCGATGAAATAGGTGCGGAAGATGCTGTCACCCTCACGGACGAACGCGTTGGTCCCGTGCCACTCGCCGACGTCGAAGTCCTTGTCGAAGTCGTCGGTGAGCTCGTACCAGGGGATGTCCTCCCAGCCATTCCGCTTCTGCAGGCCCTGGATCTCGGCCTGTGGCGCCCGCGAGACGAACGCGAGCGATGTGTCCCGCCCGCTCAGGTGGGCGGGGTGCGCGACCTGGTCGGCCACGAACGAGCAGCCCACGCAAGCACGCTCCGGGTAGGAGCCGCCCTCCGCGTAGGTGGTGACCTCCGGCCCGTAGTAGGCGCGGTAGACGACCAGCTGGCGGCGGCCGTCGAACAGGTCCGCGAGGCTCGCCGAGCCGTCCGGGCCCTCGAAGCGGTAGTCCTTCTCAACCGCCATCCACGGCATCCGCCGCCGCTCGGCCGCGAGGGCGTCGCCGGCCCGCATGTACTCCTTCTCCTTCACGAGCGTCTTCTCGCGCGCCGCCTGCCACTCCTCCGGGGAGACGACCGGCTGCAATGTGCTCTTGGTTTCACTCATTTGGGTTCCTCCTTCAGGAATTCGTCGACGGCGTCGAACAGGGCGCTCCAGCGCTCCCGTTGCGCCTCCATCCAGTCCGCAGCCCCGTTGAGCGTCGCCGGATCCAGGGAAAGCCGGTGGGTCCTTCCTTCGATTACCCGGATCACGACGCCCGACTCCTCGAGCACCTTCAGGTGCCTGGAGATCGCCGGCTTCGAGACGCCGAAGCCGCGCGTCGCCTCGCCGACCGTGGCCGTGCCCGCACCGAGCCGCTCGACGATGCCGCGGCGGATCGGGTGAGCGAGAGCCTTGAAGGGATCGACTGCTGCTGCAGGACTGTTAACCATTTAGCTAACAGTAGCAGGACGCTACTCGGCGGCCCCCACGAAGCGCTCGAGCAGTCGGTTGTACGGCTCGCCGGTCCCCGGGATCGTGTGGCCGCGGCCCGGGACCGTGGCGCGCTCGGCGCCGATTCCGTCGGCGTGGGCGTCGCAGACGGTCTCGAAGACCGGGGAGTGGGCGCCGGAGATGACCAGCTTGGGGAACGGGGCGCGCCGCAGCTCGGCGATCGGAATCTCGGCCTCCCAGGACGGACGCTCGCGCTTCAGCAGCTCGACGCCGCGGCTGAGCTCCTCGGGGAACTCGTCCGGAGTGGCTGTGCGAGGAGCCCGCGCCCGAGCGGAACATGCGCAGGAAGAGCTCAGTGGGAATTCGTTCCGGGGTGCTGAACAGGAGCTCGCCGTTGGCGATCATCTCGTCGACCCCGGGGGCGCCGGCGGCCACGCGCAGCGATCCCGGCTCGGAGATGGTCAGCGAGCGCACGGCGTCCGGGCGCTCGGCGGCTGCGAGCAGGGCGATCACCGAGCCGTAGGAGTGGCCGACCAGGTGGGCGCCCTCCCCGAGCAGCTCGGCGAACAGCGGCGCCTCGGCCTCGAAGTCCAGGCGCTCCAGCGGGGGCGAGGCGCCGAAGCCCGGGCGACTGGGCAGCAGCAGGGTCCAGCGCTCGGCCAGTGGCCGCTGGTGGCGCCAGGTCTCGACGCCGACGACGCTGCCGTGCACGAACAGGATCGGCGGGCCCTGGCCGATCCTCTCCATCTCCAGGTCGGCCGAGGTCACGTCACGCGACATCGGCCGGACTCTAGAGGCGCCCCAACGTGCGTCCATGCCCTCAAGAGCGAAGCGCTCGCGGCCGATGGCGGGACAGATGAGGTATCTCGTCATGCGAGGGCGTTCGCTCGCTCGCCGCCTGCTGACGCGAACCTCGAATTTTCCTCGCGAATAGCCGCACAGGCCCGCCGAGCGGGGCGTACCATCCGCGCCCGTGAAGCTGATCATCCAGATTCCGTGCCTGAACGAGGAGGAGACGCTCCCGGGCACGCTCGCCGACCTGCCCCGCGAGGTCGAGGGCTTCGACCGCGTCGAGTGGCTGATCGTCGACGACGGCTCGACCGACCGCACGGCGGAGGTGGCGCGCGAGCACGGGGTCGAGCACCTCGTGCGGCTGACCAACAACAAGGGGCTGGCGGCGGCCTTCCAGGCGGGCCTGGACGCCTCGCTGAAGCTGGGCGCCGACGTGATCGTCAACACCGACGCCGACAACCAGTACTCCGCCGGCGACATCCCGCGCCTTGTCGAGCCGATCCTGGCCCGCCGCGCCGACATGGTGGTCGGCGACCGCCAGGTGCAGACGATCGAGCACTTCTCGCCGACCAAGAAGGTGCTGCAGCGGCTGGGCAGCGCGGTCGTGCGACGCGCCTCCGGGACCAGCGTGCCGGACACGACCTCGGGCTTCCGCGCCTACAACCGCGAGGCGGCCCTGCAGCTGCTGGTGGTCAACAACTACACGTACACGCTCGAGAGCCTGATCCAGGCCGGGAAGGGGCTGGTGGCCATCGAGGACGTGCCGGTCGCGACCAACCCGAGGACCCGCGAGTCGCGGCTGATCGGGTCGACCTCGCGCTACGTCGGGCGCAGCGCCTTCGCGATCTTCCGCGCCTACGTGCGCCACGAGCCGCTGCGCGTGTTCATGGTCGCCGCGGCCGTGTTCGCGGTGCTGGCGCTGGCGGCCTGGACCCCGTTCCTGGCCGACTTCATCCTCAACGGCGACCGCAGCGGGCACATCCAGTCCCTGATCCTGGGCGCGGTGCTGATGCTGGCGGCCGTGCAGATGTTCGCCCTGGGCATCATCGGCGACGCCCTGGCCGGGCAGCGCGTGGTCTCGCAGCGGATCTATGAGCGGGTGCGCCGCTTGGAGCTCGAGTCGGGCGTGGCGCCCTCGCACTACGAGCCGAACCTGACCGTGGAGACGATCGAGACCATCACCCGCTCGTGAGCGGCGCAGCAGGTACGCCGGGCGTCGGCGAGGTCGCCCACGTCAACCCCGAGGAGGCCGGCGGCAACGTCTACGACAAGTACTCCTCGTCGAACCCGATCGAGCGCTCGCTGGTCAACGGCTTCCTGCGCCAGTTCGGCGCCATGGTCGAGCTCAGCGGCGCGACCGATGTCCACGAGGTCGGGTGCGGCGAGGGCGAGCTCTCGAGGCTGATGGCGCGCGAGGGCCTTCGCGTCCGGGGCAGCGACGCCTTCGACGAGGTGATCGCCGAGGCACGCGAGCGGGCCGCCGCCGAGGGGCTCGAGATCGAGTTCGAGACGAAGCCGTTGCAGGCGCTCGACCCGGCCCGGGACTCGGCCGAGCTGGTGGTCTGCTGCGAGGTGCTGGAGCACCTCGAGGACCCCGAGGCGGCGCTCGCCACCCTGGCCAGCCTGGCGAGGCCGTGGCTGATCGCGAGCGTGCCCCGCGAGCCGTTGTGGCGGGGGCTGAACATGGCACGGGGCAAGTACCTGAGCCGCCGCGGCAATACGCCGGGGCACCTCAACCACTGGTCGAAGCGCGGCTTCGAGCGCTTCCTGGAGAGCCGCTTCGAGGTCGAGATGCTTCGCAGCCCGACGCCGTGGACGATGGCCCTGTGCCGCGTGCGGGAACCGGGCGTCAGGGAACCGGGCGTGAGGGAACCGGCATGAGCGCGCTGCGCGCGGCGTGGGCCGCCATCCGCGCCCGCCCCGGGGTGGCGGCGATCGTCTGCCTGGGGTTCGCCTGGGCCTTCACGATGCACTCGATGGGCTGGGCGCAGCTCGCCCACTACGCCCAGGTGCGCGCGCTGGCGGAGGGCCAGGCCGAGATCGACCAATGGCACTGGGAGACCAACGACAAGGCCTGGATCGACGGGCATTTCTACTCGGTCAAGTCCCCCGGGACGGCGGCCCTGACGACGCCGCTCTACATGGCGATCGAGTCGGTCGGGGGACTTGACCTTGCAGAAGACGCCGCCGCGAATGCGCGCGAGGCCGAGTACGCCCGCTGGGCACCGACGACGGCGGGCATCGGGAACTACGGCTACAACCCCAGACGCGCGGACCAGGTGCAGGCGAACGTGGAGAACGGCGCCCCAGTCATCTGGGCGCTGACCCTTATTGCGGCGGTGATCCCGGCGGTGCTGCTGCTGCTGGGCGTGCGCTGGGCGGCCGACCGGATCGAGCCCGGATACGGGACAGCGGCGGCGATCACCCTCGGCGTCGGCTCGATGGTGATGATCTTCGCCTCGGAGTACTTCTCGCACGTGATCTCGGCGGCGCTGGGCTTCGCGGCCTTCCTGGTGCTGATACGCGAGCGCGAGGGCGCGCCGAGCACGGCGACGGTGGCGGGCGCCGGCGCGCTCGCGGGGCTCGCGATCACCTTCGAGTACCAGGTGGGCCTGGTGGGAGTGGTGCTGTTCTTCTACGCCCTCGCGCGCTCGGGGCCGCGCCTGGGGCGCGGGGCGGCCTTCGTCCTGGGCGGGCTCGCGGGGGTGATCCCGGCGCTCGCCTTCAACGTCTGGGCGCTGGGCTCGCCGTTCGAGTTCGCCTACAGCGCCGCGGTGGACACCCCGGGCTTCAGCGGGCACGACACCCTGGGCCTCAACGACGACGGCCTCTTCGGGATCACCGCGCCCCGCCTCGATGCAGCGGTCGACCTGCTGGTGGCGAACCGGGGCCTGTTGGTGCTGACCCCGGTGATCGCCGCGGCCATCGCCGGTGTGGTCATGATGCGCCGCGGCGCCCATCGCGCCGAGGCCAACGTGATCCTCGCGGTCGCCGCCGTCTACTTCGTCTACAACGCCGGCTATTGGCTCACCTTCGGCGGCGGCACGCCGGGCCCGCGCTTCCTGATCCCGGCGCTGCCCTTCGTCGCCCTCGGCCTGGCCACCGCCTACCGGCGGATGCCGGCCCTGACCCTGGGGCTGGCGATCCCCTCGGCGCTGATGATGGTCTCGGCATCGCTGGTCTACCCGCTGCTGGGCGAGCAGGGGCCCGGCACCTGGTTCGAGTTCATCGTCGACGGCCGCTTCGAGCACACACTGCTAAGCGTCGTCGGCGTCTCGAATGCCTGGGTCGCGATCGCCCCGGTCGTCGCGGCGGTGGTGGCGGCGGGCGTGCTCGCGGCCAGGGCGACGCCGTACACCCTTCTGGTCGATCTGCGGAACGGCGTCTGGGCGGTCCTCGGTTGGTCGGCGATCGCCGTCGTCGGTCCCAGCATCGCCGGCGATGAGGCGACGCCCCTGGACGGCGACCCGAACCTGATCTACCTGGTGGTGGCGGGCGCCGCCGCCTCGCTGCTGACCCTGACGCTGCTGGCGCGACGCCAGCGCCGCGATCAGCCCGGCGAGCCGGCGGGACCGGGCGGCGAGTCGCCGGCCGCCCCCTCGGCGCCGGAGCCGGCGCTCGGCTCGAGCTCGTAGATCACCAGCGACCCCCGCCTGCTCACCTTCAGGCCCAGCCCGTCTACGGGCTTGTACTCGGCGCCGAACTGCGGCCAGGCGGGGCTCCTGTCGGTGTGCAGGATCACGCTCCGCACCCCGTACTGCCGCAGGCGCTCGACGGTGTCACGGTTCGGGAAGTCGCGCATGCTGATGATGAAACGCTCGATCGAGTCGGGCCGGGTGCTGGCCCGCCCGTTCACGATCAGCGGGAAGCCGTCGGTGGACCAGAACAGGTAGCGCCGGTTCTCCTCTCCCCCCTCGGCGGGCAGGTGAAGCTGCGGGTCGGGGACGTCGGCGACCGACGGCGGCTCGGGGTCGAGCGCCGGCTGGTCCTGCTTGTCGGTCGGGTCGAACGGCAGGCCACGGCCCTCGACGAGGATCACGAGCGCAAGGGCGCAGACGAGCGCGATGGGCAGCGCCGCCGCCATCCGCGGGGACGGAGACCGGCGCTCGAGGCGGCGCTTCGCCGCCCGCAGCGTCGATTCCGCGCCGGCGCCCGCCAGCAGCGCCAGCGCCAGGGTCGAGAACGTCGCCAGCCGGCCCGGGGTCCTGATCGCCTCCCATCCCGGCAGCACCTCGTAGACGATCCGGTAGGGCCAGAGCCAGCCGCCCTCCTCCTGGAAGCCCAGCTCCAGCACCGAGAGCGCCAGCACGCCCACCCCAAGGCCGATCCGCAGCTGCCGGGGCAGGCTGGACGACCGCAGGCCGACGATCGCCAGGATCAGGATCAGCAGCCCCGGGAACAGCGTCTTCTCGGCCGGGTTGTTGACCTCGTCGAACAGGCCCTGGGTGACCGGGCCCCAGAGGAAGCTCTCCTCGGAGCTCAGCAGGAAGACCGATAGCGGCCCCGAGAACTCCTCGACCGTGGAGGGCGGCCGCGTCGCCTCGGGGTGAGCGTCGGCGACCCGGAAGTAGGGCAGCGAGATGAGGCTGACGATGACGGCGAAGATCGCCGCCCCGGCGATGCCCGCGATCAGCATGCGCCGGTCGATGGCCGGCCTGCCCCGGCGCCACCAGACGACGGCGCCGATCGCCACCAGCAGGGCGAGCAGGTAGGTGAACGGCAGGCCGATCGCGAACCCGATCGAGACCTGCCACGCCGCCACCGCCGCCGCCGCGATCAGCAGCCATGGCCGCTGCAGGCGCAGGGCCCGGACGCCGAGGGCCAGCGTCACCGGGATGCCGCCCGATGAGATCACCTGCATGTGGCCGTCCTGCTCGAGCCTGAATGGCGCGTAGGCGAAGGCGGCGCCGGCCACGATCGCTCCCGCCGGCCCCAGGCCCAGCTCCCTCCCCAGCCAGTAGCCGCCGAAGAAGCAGAGCGCGTAGGCGAACAGGAACAGCAGGTCGTAGCGGACGACGGCGGCGTGCGGCCCCTCGCCGATCAGGCCCGCCGGGGCGTAGCCGATCAGCGCGTCGCCGAACGCGAGCGAGTCCGGCTGCGGCCAGAACTGGTTCGACTGAAAGAACTCGAACGGCTGCTCGGTCAGGGCGTGCCCGCCCCAGGCGACCTGCCAGGACTGCGGCAGGGGGTCGCCGAGGTCGGCGGGGATGGTCTCGCCGAGGTGCAGCGGCAGCGGCCAGTGCATGACCACCGCCAGCAGCACCCCGCAGGCGGCGGCGAGCAGCAGCTCGCGCACCGTGATCTCGCGGCGATCGGGCAACATCGGGCGGGCGAGGCTACCCGGCGCGCGCGCCACCCGCCACCAGGCCGCGGCTACCCGCGGTCCGGGCGCTCGGGGTGGAGCTCGTCGATGCTGACCAGGGCGCGGTAGGGCCTGCCGCCGGCCTCCTCGATCGCCTCGGCGCCGCCCGCGAGGCGGTCGACAACCGCGAGGACCCCCGCGATCTCCAGCCCCTCCTCCGTGATGCGCTCGATCGCCTTGATCGTCGAGCCGCCGGTGGTGACCACGTCCTCGACGACCAGGCAGCGAGTCCCGGGCTCCAGCAGCGGGCCCTCGATCCAGCGCTGCAGGCCGTGCTGCTTGCGCTCCTTGCGGACGAAGAAGGCGACCAGCTCATCGGCCCCAGGTGCGCCGATCGCCGCACAGGCGATCGGGTCCGCCCCGATCGACATGCCGCCGACGGCGGTGGCGCCTCGCTCCTGGGCCTCCGCCGCGACCAGGGCACCGACCGCCCGATGGCCGGCGGGGCGCAGCAAGGCCCGCTTGGCGTCGACGTAGTACTCGGCCGTCTGGCCCGAGGCGAGAGTCACCTCGCCGACCACCAGCGCGTGCTCTCGCAGCTCGGCCAGCAGCAGCTCGCGGGCGTCGTCGATCTCCGTCATCGCGCGCCATCGTAAGCGCGTGGACAACGCGAGGGTCCGTTCAAGCCGCGCTAGCCCAGCCCGTACGCCGACATGGAATCCCTTGGACGGGGAGAATGCATGGATGCAGACCAAGAGGCGAGCGGGGACGTTGGCGGTCGCCACCGCGGCATTGGTGTTGAGCCTGCTCGGCGCCTCGGGCGCAAATGGCGCCGTTTCAATCGGGCAGACCGCCCCGGCTGCCACCAACCTGTGCGGGACCGGGAACAGCGCACAGAGCGCCGAGGCCGGGCCGCCCTCGTACGTGCTCCCCAGTCCGGGTGTGATCACCGCCTGGCAGCACCAGGCGCATCCGAGCGGAGGGGACGGAAGGCTCCTGGTCTGGGATGGTCCCCCGGTGTCGCCGTTGACATTGGTGGGCCGAAGCGGCGTGGAGACATTCATGGGGGGCCAACCCCACAGTTTCGCGACACGGGTGCCGGTCTCGGCTGGAGACGTCCTCGGCCTTCGGGTCCACTCGATGAATGCCGGATGCACGTTCTTCACCGGAGCCGGCGACACCGCAATCGCTCGAGGCGGCGCCCCGGACATTGCCCCGGGCGAGTCGATGATGACCACCAGCACCCTTCCGAATCAGCGAGTGAACGTATCGGCGACGCTCGAGCCCGACCCGGACCTCGACGGCTTCGGCGACGAGAGCCAGGACAAGTGCTTGGGAACCGCTGGGAGTGCCAGCGGTTGCCCGAGCACAGTGGTGATCGACAAGCTGAAGCAGAAGGGAAGGAAGCCGAAGCTGAAATTGTCGGCGACGGTCCCCGGCGCCGGCAGCCTCAGGGCGGCGGCGACGCGCGTCAAGCCGGTCACCCGGACGCTTACCTCAATCACAGAGCATCAGGTCGTAGTGATTCTGAAACTGACCAAGTCCGCCAGGAGCAAGCTCGCACGCGCAGGCAGGTTGAAGGTCAAGGTGAAGGTCAGGTACACGCCGCCCGGCGGCCCTGCGGGTACAGCGATCGGGAAGGCCAAGCTGAAGAGCTAGCCGAGCGCCTCGCGGAATCCCTGGCGCCAGCTCGGATGCTTCGGCTCCCAGCCGAGCTCCCGCTTCGCCTTCTCGTTCGAGGCGCCGCGCAGTACCGTCGCCATCGCGGCCGCATCCTTGCCGGCGATGAGCCGGGCGAGGAAGGCCGGCACGCGTCGGGGCCGCTTGGCGCCGATCGCCTCCGCGTAGGCGGGCAGCCACTCCGACAGCGGCGCCGGGTCGTCGTCGACGACGTTGTAGACGCCGGGCGGGCCGCCCTCGAGCGCGATCAGGGTGGCGCGGGCGGCGTCCTCGATGTGGACGAACGAGAAGATCCCCGTGCCCTTTCCGACGATCGGGAAGCGTCGCTTTCTCACCTGCTCGGCGATGCTGCCGTCGGCGGCGTAGTAGGTGCCCGGGCCATAGAAGTAGCCGTAGCGCAGCACGACGCCCTCGATTCCCTGGGTCCCCAGCGCGCTGGCCTCGAGGGCCCGCAGCGCCGGCGGGCCGTCGGCCATCGGGCTGCCGTCTGGCAGCTCCAGCAGCGGGTCGTCCTCGGTCTTCACCGGGCCCCCGATGGGCGCATAGAAGAAGGCGACGCTCTGGACGACGAGTCGGTGCGCTCCCGCTTCGGCGGCGATCTGGGCCAGCACCGGTCCGACCTGCCCGCGCAGGGCGTTGGTCGCCGCCAGGGCCTCGGAGTCCCGATAGTCGAGCACCTCGGGCAGGCTGGTGAGCTCGTTGACGACGACCTCGGGTCTCGCCTCGGTGACGACCCTGCGCAGCGCGTCCGTGTCGTGCACGTCGACGATCGCGGCCTCGGCGCCGGCCGACCGGATCGACTCGGCCCCTCCTTCCGAGCGCGTCGTCCCCACCACGTCATGTCCGACCGCCACGAGCATCGGCAGCAGCGGGCGCCCGACGGCACCGCTGGCTCCGGCGACCAGGATTCTCATGCGAGCAGCCTAAGGGGCGCAAGGCCCCGACTGAAGCCGCTCGGAAAGCTACCCGTAGACGTAAATCGGCATCCCGATCTGGACCCAGTTGTAGATGAAGCGACTGAACGGGATCGGGTTGCGAACGCAGCCGTGGGAGGCCGGGTAGTTCGGCACCGGGTTGTAGCCGTGGGTGGCGTAGCCGCGGATGAAGTAGACCGAGAAGTACATGCGCTTGGCGTTGTAGCCGGCCTGCTTCATGTAGAAGTTGAACTTGCCGCGCACGGTGGGGGTCGCGGATGTGCCGGTCGAGACGTGGAAGGTGTGGACGGGGGTGTCGCCCTCGATCAGCGACATCACCTGGCGCGAGATGTCGACCTCGACGTGGCGGCCCTCGTCGTGCTCGGGCTTGAACGCGCCCCTGCCCATCAGCAGCTTGCGGAAGATCGCGGGCCTGTAGGCCTCGCTGCGGCCCATGCCGTTCGTCTTGCGGAAGGCCTTGATCGCGAGGTGCGTGCCCATCGTGACCCGGCCGCCCTTCGTCCCGGTGTGGAAGCCCTGGTCCTGAAGCGAGCGGTTGAAGAGCGAGGTGACGCCGCCCTTGCCCAGATGCTTCGGGACGTCGACGGTGAAGTTGGCGGTTGCGCGCTTGCCGGCGTTCTCGGCCTCGACCAGGTAGCGGCAGCAGGCGTTGACCTCGAGTGGCATCTCGAAGGAGCCGTTGCCCTTGGGGTTCAGCTTCTTCGAGAAGAGCTCGCGGCCGCTGGCGCTGACCGTCAGCTGCACGTTGTCGTTCGGGGTCGGGTTGGCGAGCTGGCCCGCGACCGTGACCTTCTTCAGCAGATCCACCCTGGACTTGCCCTTGACGCCGACGCTGATGCCGGTTGCGGCCGCGCCTGCGTCGGGCTTGGCGGCCTGCGCGGCGCCCGCCGGCAGCGCCACCATCAGCGCCGCCGCGGTTGCGAGCAGCGTCAGTCGTGTCCTGCCGAGGGGGCTCATCGAGGCGGGATTGTGGCAGATGAAGAGGCCCTCTTCACAACCAGGTGAGGGTCCCATCGGAGCTCAGAATCGCCAGTGCCAAGCCGTTGTTGAGGGCGTGCGCGATCACCGGCGGCCACAGCGATCCGGTCTTGTCATAGAGCCAGGCAAGCACCGCCCCGAGCACCGCGAGCGGGATCACGGTGGTGATCCCGGTGGGCGCGTGGACGAGGCCGAAGACGAGCCCCGAGATCAGCGCGGCCGGCCAGACCGTCATCCGCGAGCGCAGCCCCGAGAACACGAACCCGCGGAAGAACAGCTCCTCGCTGATCGCCGCCAGGCCCACGATCAGGAGAACCGCGATCACGGAGACGAGCAGGCTCTCGTCCCCGACGCCGAGCTCGTCGCTGATGTCGTCCTGCTCGGGCTCGAGGACCAGGGACGCGAACAACCCAGCGAACAGGTAGTAGAGGAACAGCGCCAGCAGCATCCAGCCCAGGGCCGAGAGGGCGAACCGGCGCAGCCCCAGGCGCCCCCACGCGAGCCTGATGTTGCTCGTGTTCCAGTTCGAGGCGATCCCGACCGGGACCGCCAGCAGGCAGAGGCCGAACACCCCCTGGGCCGCGAGCAGCGCGCCGTCGCTGTCGAGGTCGGGGTCGAACGGGAGCACGACGATCGGCGCCAGCAGCGCCAGGATCAGGCCCGCGATCAGACCCCAGATCGTGTCCTTGATGCTCCAGGTGATGTCCGGGAGCCGTCCCCGGATCCCCGCCCGTTCCTCGTCGTTCATCTAGAGATGGTCCTCGATCTCGCCGAGCGAGGATATGTCGCCGGCGCCGTCCTCGCGGTCCAGCAGCAGCGCGCGGATCCCGGCCGCGGTCGCCCCGTCGCGGTCCTCCTCGGGAGTGTCGCCGACGTGGAGCGCCTCGGCGGCCTCGCAGCCGGCCAGCTCCAACGCGGCGGCGAAGATCGCCGGCTCGGGCTTGCGCGACCCCGCCTCGGCCGATGAGAGCACCGCGTCGACCAGCGGGGCGATGCCGCAGTTCTCGAGCACGCTGGTGAGCGAGATGTCCCAGTTCGAGACCACGATCAGCTTCAGCTCCCTCGAGCGCAGGGACCGCAGCGCGGGCTCGGCGTCGGAGTACGGGGAGAAGCGCACCGAGTCGACCAGCTGCTGGGCGCTGATCGGCGTGCCCAGCTCGCTCGAGATCAGCTCGGCGCAGCGCTCCCGCAGGTCCGCGAGGGAGTCGGGGTCCCGGCCCTCGTGGGCGTGCTCGCGGTAGTAGTCCATCTCCACCTTGACGGCCGCGACCAGGCGCTCGTCGCTGACCTCGTCCGGGACGTGCTCGCGCAGGCCGACCCAGGGCGGCTCCAGCTCCACCAGCGTCCCGAGTGCATCAAGAAATACAGCGCGGGTCATGAGTCTGGGAATACTCCCATCGCGGTGGAAGAAAGCTTCTGGGACAGGTCCGGGAATGAGATCGAGGCCGCGATCATCCTGATCGGCGCGGTCGTCCTGGCCGTGCTCGTGGACCGGTTCCTGCTCGGCCGAGCCGAGCGAGCCACCGAGGGCATGGAGACGTCGCAGTTCTCGCGCGAGGCGCGCACGCGGCTGCGCCTGGTGCGCCGCCTCGTCTTCGTCGCGATCATCGCCATCGGGGTCGCGATAGCGCTCAGCCAGTTCACCGAGGTCAAGCGCCTCGCCACCGCGCTGCTGGCCTCCACGGCGCTGCTGGGATTGATCATCGGCTTCGCGGCCCAGACCGTGCTCGCCAACTTCGTCGCCGGGGTGCTGATGGCGATCCGTCAGCCGATCCGGATCGGGGACCTGATCAGCCTCGGTGACGAGGTGCACGGGCGCGTCACCGACATCGCCCTCACCTACACCTCGGTCGACAAGGGAGACGGCTCGCTGCTGGTGATCCCGAACGCGAAGGTGATCACCGAGGTCGTCGAGAACCACTCCTCGGGCAACCGGCGGGCTCCCGTCACCGCCGAGTTGTGGCTGCGCCCCGACGCCGACCTGGCCGCGGCACGCGAGGCGCTGGAGGGCAGCGAGGTGACGGGGCTGCGGTTGGAGGAGCTGACGGTCGAGGGAGCACGCGTCGAGGTCAAGGCGACGGTCGAGCCCGGGCGCGACCGCGACGCCCGCGCCGCCGACCTCCGCGAGCGCGCGCACCAGGCATTCCGCGAGGCCGGGCTCTTGCGCTCGGCTTAAGCCCGCCGTCTACCCTATTCGGCTCTATGAGTGCCCGTTCCAGGCGCAGGCACAGGCGCACCAGCCGCAAGCGCAATCCCGTTCTGCTCGTCCTCGTCGTCGTCGGGGCGAGCGCCGCGCTGCTGGTGATGATCCTGGGCAGCTACGTGATCAGCGTCGCCGCCGAGGCGCCGCCGGTCTCCGAGCTCCAGGCCATCGACCAGGGCGCCAACTCCGTCGTCTACGCTGCCGACGGCTCGCGGCTGGGCTACATCCAGTCCGACGAGGCCCGGACCCCGGTCTCGATGGACAAGATCCCCGAGGACCTGCAGCAGGCGACCGTCGCGATCGAGGACGAGCGCTTCTACGAGCACAACGGCGTCGACTTCGAGGGCGTGGCCCGCGCGGCCTTCGAGAACCTCGAGGCCGGCGAGGTCAAGCAGGGCGGCTCGACGATCACGATGCAGCTCGCCCGCAACCTCTTCATCGACGACCCGGAGCGCGACCTGGAGCGCAAGATCAAGGAGGCGAAGATCGCCGAGGAGCTCGAGGAGGTCCACTCCAAGGAGTGGATCCTCGAGAACTACCTCAACACCGCCTCCTACGGGACCGTCAACGGCCGCACCGCCGTCGGCGTCGAGGCGGCCTCGCAGATCTACTACTCGAAGAAGGCCGACAACCTCACCTTGGCGCAGGCGGCGATGCTCGCCGGGCTGCCGCAGGCGCCCTCGATCAACAACCCCCTGCAGAACCCGCGCTCCGCGCTCGAGCGCCGCAACGAGGTGCTGGGCGAGATGGAGAAGCAGGACTACATCACCGAATCCGAGTACGAGGAGGCGATCGACGAGGAGATCGACCTCGACCCCGGCAACCGCTACACCGAGATCCGCGAGCCCTACTTCTTCGACTTCGTCGAGCAGCAGCTGATCGAGGAGTACGGGGTGAACACGGTCCGCCAGGGCGGCCTCAAGGTGCACACCACGATCGACCCCGAGCTCCAGCAAGCCGGCCGCGAGGCGATCGAGAACCACCTCTACTACTCGACCGACCCCTCCGCGGCCGTTGTCGCGATCGACCCGGACAACGGCTACGTGAAGGCGATGGCCTCAAGCGGCAGCTACTCGGATCAGCAGTTCAACCTGGCGGCCCAGGGCCACCGCCAGCCCGGCTCGGCATTCAAGACCTTCGCCCTCACCACCGCGGTCCGCCGCGGCATCGATCCCGACAGCACCTACTACACCTCGCAGCCGCTGGACCTGAACGACCCCGAGTATGGGCCCTGGGAGGTCTCGACCTACTCGGACAGCTACGCCGGCTCGGTCAGCCTGCACCAGGCGACGCTGGCTTCCGACAACACCGTCTATGCCCAGCTCGCCCTGGACCTGGGTCCCGACGCCGTGGCCGACACCGCCTCGGACATGGGAATCGAGACAGAGCTCGACGGGTTCCCGGCCGAGACGCTCGGCGGCCTGCGTCTCGGCGTCTCGCCGCTGGAGATGTCGAACGCTTACGCGACGCTCGCCTCCGGCGGGATCCGCAACAAGCCGATCGCGATCAAGCGGGTGGTCTTCCCCGACGGGAACGTCGATCACGAGCTCGGCGAGCCCGACCGCGAGCGAGTCTTCTCCGACGGGGTCGCCTACGAGGTCACCCAGATCCTCGAGGACAACGTCGACGCGGGCACCGGCACCTCGGCGGGCACCGGCTGCGGCGACGAGGCCGGCAAGACCGGGACCACCGACGACTTCAACGACGCCATGTTCATCGGCTACACGCCGAAGCTGTCGACCGGAGTCTGGGTCGGCTACCCCGACGCGCTCACCTCGATGTACTCGGTGCACGGGGTCTCGGTCGCGGGCGGCACCTTCCCCGCCATGATCTGGCATGACTTCATGTCGGTGGCGCTCGACAAGGAGGGCTGCGCCACCTTCCCCGATCCCGAGGACCCGGTCGATTGGATTCCGTTCAACGGCGAGTACACCTCGAGCTCCGGCTCGAGCTGCAGCGAGGCATCGGTCGGGGGGACGGGCAGCGACGAGGGCGCCTACGGCTGCTACAGCTCGGACTCGAGCTACGACGAGGAGTCCAGCACCGAGGAGGACGGCGACGACGGCGCCTACGCCCCGGGGGTGGGACAGAAGCCCGCGCCGAGGCCGGAACCGAAGCCGGAGCCGACGCCCGCTCCAGCCCCGCCGCCGCCACCGCCTCCCCCGCCCTCGGGCGGCGTCACTCCCTAGCGCGCCCAAGGCCCGCGCCGCAGGGCGCGCAATCGATGGTGGGCACTAGCTTCCCGGCATGACCGCGCGGACCTGGGTCGGCGGGATCGCCCTCGCCGCACTGGCGATTCTCGGAGTGGCGATGGCGGCCGCCGGCCCCGACGCCTCGCCGGCCGAGGGATACGAAGGCGCCTACGGCGGCGGGCTCGGAATCGACGGCGGCGCCTACATCCACCTCGAGCGGGCTGCCCTGCTGGCCTACGCCGTCGTGATCGCCTGCGCCACGGCGCTGCCGCGACGGCTGATCTGGGCGGCGAGCGGGCTGCTCGTGCTCGCCTTCGCGATCGCCCCTCCGCTGCTGTCGCTGGACCTGTTCAGCTACGTCTCCTACGCGCGGCTCGACGAGCTCGGAGGCCTCAACCCCTATGAGGCGGTCCCCGCCGACCTGCCGGGCGACGCCGCGCTGCCATACGTGCTGGACAATCGCGACGTCGTCAGCGCCTACGGGCCGCTGTTCACGCTGGTCACGCTGCCGCTCGCCCACCTCGGGGTGGGCGCCGCCGTCTACTCGCTGAAGGCGCTGGCGGCGGTGTCGGTGCTGGCGACGGCCCTGCTTGCCGCGAGGCTGGCGGTCGCCCGGGGCCTCGATTCCCGTCCCGCGCTGGCCCTGATCGCGCTCAACCCGCTCGTGCTCGTGCACGTCGTCGGGGGCGGCCACAACGACGCCCTGATGGCGCTGGTGCTGACGCTCGGCCTCGCCGGGGCGCTGGGCGGGCGGGAGCTGGCCGGAGGAGTGGGCCTGGTCGGCCGCCGCCGGGATCAAGGCCTCGGCGGCCGTGGCGATCCCGTTCGCCGCGGTCGCGGGCTTCGTCGAGAGCCGGCGGCGCCTGCTGGCCGGCCTCGCGGCCGGCGCGGTCGCGGTCGCGGGCCTCGCCCTGATCGCCTTCGGGTCCGCCGCCGACGCTGCGCTCGACGTCGCGGACTCCAACCAGGCGCGCGGCACCAGCTCCAGCGTGCCGAACGCGATCTCGGACTTGCTCGGGGCGAGCCTCGCCACGACCAAGGAGGCGACGCGGATCCTCTACCTGGCCGCCGTGGCGGCGCTGCTGGTCTGGGTCGCCAGGGGGGCCGACTGGGTGCGGGCGGCGGGCTGGGCGGCCCTCGGCCTGCTGATCGCCAGCAACTACCTGACGCCCTGGTACGCGATCCTGCCGCTGCCGCTCGCGGCGATCGCGCGGGACCGGGCTCTGACGGCCGGGAGCGTGTTGCTGTCGGCGTTCATGCTGCGCGAGCAGGTGCCAGGGCTGGGGGGCTGAGGTGATCACCCGCAGACAGCGCTGGATCGCCGCGGCCGTCGCGGTGGCGGTCCATTTGGCGGTCCTCGTCCCGGCGATCGGCGAGCACGGCGGGGTCCTGCTCACGGACTTCGGCCCCGAGGCGGAGGCGATCGAGGACGGGGCCATGCCATACGCCGACCAGGACCTCGAGTACCCGCCGCTCTCGATCCCCGTGATCGTCGGGCCGGCCTGGTGGGGCGAGGGCCCTGACTCCTACAACGACGCGTTCCAGGTGCAGATGCTGCTGGTGGACCTGGGCATCGTGCTGCTGCTGGCGCTGGCCCTCCCCGGGACGCTGAGGCACGTCGGGTCCGCCCTGGTCGTCTACACGGTGGGGATCGTCGCCCTCTCTGGGATCGTGCTGGGCGGTTCGGACCTCGAGGAGGCGCCGCTGGCCCTGAACCGATTCGACCTCTGGCCGGCGCTGCTGGTCCTCGCGGCTGCTCTGGCCCGGGAGGCGCGGCGCTCGGCCACCTGGGCGGCGCTGCTGTCGGCGGGGGTGGCCCTGAAGGCCTACCCGCTGGCGCTCTTTCCCGCGCTGCTGCGCGGCGAGCGCAACCTGGGCAGGGTGGCGATCGCCGCGGCGTTCCCGCTGGTGGCGGCCGCGGCGATCGTGCTGGGCTTCGGCGACGAGTTCGGCTCGGCGATCGGCTACCACACCGACCGCGGCCTGCAGATCGAGGCTGTCGCGGCGACGCCGCTCGAGATCGCGGCGATCAACGACGTCAGCAAGGAGGCCCAGTACGGCTCGGGAAGCTTCAACTTCGTCGCGGGCGGGGCCGACGCCGCGCGGGCGATCTCGATCGGCCTGCTGGTGACGAGCTACGCGCTGGTGCTGTGGGCCGGGTGGCGGACGCGGGTCTCGCACCTGAAGCTGGCGACGGCGCTCCTGGCCGTGATCGTGGTCTTCTCGCCGGTGCTCTCCCCGCAGTTCCTGTTCTGGCTGCTGCCGCTGTCGGCGGCGGCCTACGGGCTGGGCGCGGCCAACATCGTGCTGGTCGTGGCCTGCGTCCTCACCCAGCTGATGCTGCAGTTCTACGCGCGCGTGATCGTCGACTTCGACCCCGAGTTCGTCTGGCGCCTCGCCGGCCGCAACGCGGCGCTTCTGCTCTACGCGGCGATCGTCTGCGTTCCGATCGTGAACGCGGCCCTCCGATCCGGCGAGCCGGGCCGCAGCGGCGACCTGGCGCAAGCTACGTAGCCTCCAAGGGTGATGGAGAGCGAATTCGACCTGATCGCGGCCCTGGTCGAGCGCCTGCCTCCCCCGGGGAGGGCGTGCGAGTCGGGAGCGGCGACGACGCGGCCGTGACCGAGCCTCGCCAGGGGGCTACGGTCACCACCGTCGACGCGATCGTCGACGGCGTCCACTTCACCCTGCCCGGGTTCGGCCCGCGCGCGGTCGGCCGCAAGGCGCTGGCCGCCTCGCTCTCCGACCTCGCGGCGATGGGCGCCGAGCCGGGCGAGGCCTACGTGGCGCTCGGGATACCCGAGGGCCTCGGAAGGGATGAGCTGCTGGAGCTCGCCGACGGACTGGCGGAGGTCGCCCAGCGCGAGGGCGCCTGGGTCGTCGGCGGGGACGTCACCCGCGCCCCGGCACTGTCGCTGGCGATCACCTGCGTGGGCCGCGAGCCGGACGGGGCTCGGCTCGTGACTCGCTCGGGCGCGCGGCCCGGGGACGCAGTCGTGGTCACCGGCGGGCTGGGCGGTGCGGCCGCGGCGCTGCGGGTGCTGGACGGCGAGGCCGATGCAACCGGCCTCGACCCCGAGTTGCGGGAGCGGATCCTGGCGCGGCAGCTCGACCCGCGCCCGCGCCTGGGCGCGGGCCGCGCGCTGGCGGCCGCTGGGGCGACGGCGATGATCGACGTCAGCGACGGGCTCGGGGCGGACGCCGGGCACGTCGCGCGGGCGAGCGGCGTCCGCATCGAGATCGAGGCGGCCCGGGTGCCGCTGGCGGAGGGGCTGCGAGAGCTGTCGGACGCCGGCGCCTGGGATCCGATGTCCCTGGCGCTGTCGGGCGGCGAGGACTTCGAGCTGCTGGCGGCCCTCCCGGCCGGCGCCACCGAGGGAGCCCGAGCCAGGATGCCCGAGGGCCTCGAGCTGACCGAGATCGGCCGCGTGCTCGCCGGCGAGGGGGTCGTCGTTCAGGCCGAGGACGGCAGCGAGCTCGAGGCAGGAGGCTTCGACCACATGCGCGGGTCGCCCGCGGGCTCCTCCGGCGGCGCCTCCTCCTCTTCCTCCAGCTCCTCCTCTTCCTCCTCCTGAGCCGGCTCCCGCCCCAGCTCCCGGCCGCGGGCGACCATCCCGCGCAGGCTGAACTGCTCGGCCCCCCGCGACTGACCCCGCGCGGCGACGAGCGCCAGGCCGGCTCCGAGCAGCAGGCAGACCAGCAGGCCCAGGCGATCCGGCAGCTGGCCCCCGGTGAACATGAACAGGAGGTCCTGGATCACGCCGACGCCGGTGTCGAAGCGGCCCGCCAGCGCGGCGACAGCGGCAAGGGCCGGGAGCAGCCCCGCCGCCACCCACCCCGCCGCAGCGAGGCGGCCTGGCCCGATCCCGGCGGCCGCGAGCACCCAGAGCTGCAGGCCGACCGCCACCAGCAGCGCCAGGTAGGGGTTGACCAGCCAGATCCCGAAGCCGGCGAGCGCCGCGAGCGAGAGCGCCGCGGCGGGAACCAGCGGGGCCAGGGCGGGCGGCGGCGGTAGCAACGGACGCAGCAGGAAGGCGCTGACCGCAAAGGCCAGGATCGCCACCGCCACCGCGATCGTCCCGCCGAGGCCCAGTTCCTCCGCGCCGGGCAGGAAGGGGAACTCGGGGCTGGGAATGAGGCCGACCAGCGCCGCCAGGCCGAGCAGCGCGAATCCGATCAGCATCGGAACCGCCCGCAACCCGACCCACCCGACCGCCCGGGCGGCCTGCCCGGGGCTGCCGGCGGCCACGGCCACCCCGCCGAACCCGATCACGGCGGGCGCCAGCAGCAGTGCCAGGGCCAGCAGCGCCAGGGTCCAGCCTGGGAGCAGGTTCCCGGCGAGCCCTATGTAGGTGCTGGGGCCGTGCTCGAGCGGGTCCCGGGCGACGTCCACCGCCAGCATCAGCCCCAGGGTGGCGCGTCCGAAGCGGGCGAGGGTGCTCGAGCTGACGGAGCTCTCGGTGTCCTCGTCGGCCGTCGGCGGCAGCTCGCCCGAGGACGAGAGCCGTACCGAATCGAATCCCTCCTCCACGAGCGGGCCCTGCTCGCCGAGCGCCGAGGGGATGGCCAGCCTGAAGACCTCCGCGAGCGGGCTCTCGTCCCCCGATGACATGTCGAGCTCCGAGGAGACCGTCGCCGCCGCGGTCCGGGCGAGCCTGCTGCTGGTGCTCTCGGTGCCGGTCGACCACGGCACCACCAGCGGCTGCACGAGGCGCGAGTCGGCCGGCTGGCTCAGCACGATCACCGCGTCCAGCAGCGCGGCGTCGGAGTAGTCCCGAGCGAAACGCCGCGCTCCGAGCGCCCCGATGCTGCCCCCGTCCGTGGAGACGAAGACGAGCGTCTTCTCGTGCGTGGAGCCCGCGAAGGCCGAGGCGATCTCCAGCATCGCGGCGGTGGATGCGATCGTGGAGGCGGCGCCGGTGCCCTCGAGGACGTCGCGGTGGGCCAGCACGGCGACCTGCCGCTCGGAGGGCCCGGGCAGGATCCCGATCAGGTTCCGCAGCTCGACCTCGTCGTCGTCGTGGTCCCCGATGAAGCGCTGCTCGGAGACCTCCATCGAGTTGATCTCCTTGAAACGGGCCAGCACCGCCTCGGCCAGGCCCTCGTCCTGATCGGAGCCCGGCCGGGGACTCGGGTAATCCCGCGCGAGGTCGCGGGCCAGAGTGGTGGCGGCCTCGCCCTCGAAGGCGTCGGGAGGCAGCGCGGGCTCGGCGGGCGTGGGAACCTCCTGCAGGGAGAACATCCCCACCACCAGCGCCAGGGGCACGGCGAGCAGCACGATTCTCCACAGGCGCAGGTCGATCATCCTCTTAAGCTTCCTGAATGGCGCCCGGACAGGCGCGGATCCTCCTCGTCGACGATGAGCAGGCCGTGCAGACGCTGCTGACCTACCCCCTCCGCAAGGAAGGCTACGAGGTGGTCGGGGCGGTGGACGGCCAGGAGGCCCTCGATCGCTTCGCCGAGCAGCGCTTCGACCTGGTCGTGCTGGACCTGATGCTGCCGAAGCTCGACGGGATCGAGGTCTGCCGGCGCCTGCGCACCCGCAGCCAGGTGCCGATCATCATGCTGACGGCGAAGGGCGACGAGGTGGACAAGGTCGCCGGCCTGGAGATGGGGGCCGACGACTACATCACCAAGCCCTTCTCCGTCCGCGAGTTCCGAAGCCGTGTCAAGGCGGCTCTGCGCCGGGGTGGCATGGGCGGGCCGGGCGGCCAGGAGCCGATCAAGGCGGGTGAGCTGGCGATCGATTTCGAGCGCCGCGCCGTCAGCGTCCGTGGGGAGGACGCCCAGCTCACCTACGTCGAGTTCGAGATCCTGGCCGCGCTCGCCGGCGCGCCCGGCCGGGTGTTCTCGCGCGAGGTGCTCCTGGAGCACGTCTGGGGGGACTCGACCTATCGTGACCCGCGCACGGTTGACGTCCACATCCGCCATCTGCGCGAGAAGCTCGAGGGGGACGCCAAGCACCCCGAATACCTGTTCACCGTGCGGGGGGTCGGCTACCGCTTCCGGGACGCCGAGCGGGACTAGCGGGCACCGGCCCCATGTTGGACACGACGCGCCTCAGCCGCCTCGACACGCTGCGCAACCGGCTGGTACTGCTGATCTTCGCGATCACGGCCGCGGCGATCGGCTTCGTCTACCTCTACGTCGTGCCGCAGCTCGAGTCCAGCCTCACTGCGGAGAAGCTGCGCCGGCTGGAGCGCCTGGGCGGCGAGCAGGGACCGCGCCTGGCCGGGGCGCTGGAGCAGGGCGACACCGACGCCGAGATCCAGGAGCTGGTGCGGATGATCTCCCAGGACACCGAGAGCCGGGTGACGCTGCTGGCCGTGGACGACGCCGACGGCTCCCCCGGGGCCGAGTTCGTGCTGGCCGACTCCGAGGGCGAGTCGACCGCGATCCAGGGGAGCTACCTCGCGGCCGACGCCGCGGCCGAGTCGGGCAGCACCCGCTCTGGGGTCGAGCGGGTGGCCGGCGAGAGCGTCGGCACCTCGGCCGTCCCCATCGCGGGGTCCGGAGGGACGGAGTGGGTCGCCGTCCTCTCCAGCCCGCTGGACGACGTCGAGGACAACGTCGCCCTGATCCGCCGGCAGATCCTGATCGCGGGCGCGATCGCGCTGGCCGCCGCCTCGCTGGCGGGGTTCTGGGCCGCGGGAGCCGTCTCGCGGCGGCTGCGGAGGCTGCGGCGCGCGGCGGAGCAGGTGGCCGACGGCGACTTCAACCACCCGATCCCGATCGAGTCCTCGGACGAGCTCGGGCAGCTGGCGCGCAGCTTCAACGAGATGCAGCGGCGGCTGGAGCGGCTCGACAGCGCTCGCAAGGACTTCATCGCGAACGCCTCGCACGAGCTGCGCACCCCGATCTTCTCGCTGGGCGGGTTCGTCGAGCTGCTGGAGACCGAGAACCCGAGCCCCGGGGAGCGCAAGGAGTTCATGGCCGAGATGCGGGGGCAGGTCGAGCGGCTGCAGAAGCTCACGGCCGACCTGCTCGACCTTTCCAAGCTCGACGCCGATGCGATGGAGATCAGCCGCGAGCCCGTGGACCTGAAGCAGGTGGCCCGCGAGGTGGTTCGGGAGTTCAGGCCGAGCGCGCGGCACCACGACTCCAAGCTCCAGGTGCGGGGCCGGGGGGCCGCGGTGGCGCTGGCCGACCGTGATCGGGTCAGCCAGATCATCCGTATCCTGCTCGACAATGCCCTCACGCACACGCCAGACGGGACGGTCGTGACGGTCACCGCGGTCCGCGGCGACGCCGCCGCCTCGCTGATCGTGGGGGACGACGGGCGGGGCATCGAGCCGCGTGCGGTGGAGCGCGTCTTCGACCGCTTCTACACAGGCGACACCGCAAGCGGCTCGGGGCTGGGCCTGGCGATCGCCGCCGAGCTCGCGGTCCTGATGGAGGGCGAGCTCGAGGTGGTCAGCCAGCGCGGCTTCACAGCCTTCACCCTGACGCTGCCGTTGGCCGAGCGCCCGCGCCGCAGCCGCCGGCCGGTAGAGGCGGCGGCGTGAGAGCGACCAAGCGAGTCATCGCCGCGGCCCTCGCCGCGGCCGCCGCGGCGGCCCTGATCGCGTGCGGGGACGACGACGGCGACTCATCGGAGTCCAGTTCGGAGGAGGGCACCACCACCGAGCAGGTCACGGTGGAGTCGGGCAACGGCGGCTTCAACCCGGCCCAGGTCTACGAGCGGGCCGCGCCGGGCGTGGTCACCGTGCTCTCCATCTTCGACAGCGGCGCTTCGGCGCTCGGCGGGGGCGGCGCCGGCCAGGGATCCGGCTTCGTGATCTCGGACGAGGGGGAGATCCTGACCAACGCCCACGTGATCGCGAGCGGCGGACAGGGCAACGGGGGCGGCCAGCTGAAGCCCGCGCGACAGGTCTTCGTCGAGTTCAGCGACCGCAACCGCGTCGAGGCGGACGTCCTCGGCTTCGACCCGGACGCCGACGTGGCCCTGATCAAGATCGACCCCGGCGATCTGGTCGGCCTCGACGACCTGGCCACGCTCGAGATCTCGGATCGAGACGAGTACGCGGTCGGCGAGCACGTGGCCGCGATCGGCAGCCCGTTCGGCGAGGAGCAGTCGCTGTCCACGGGGATCGTGTCCGCGACAGACCGCTCGATCCAGTCGCTGAGTGACTTCTCGATCGACAACGCGATCCAGACCGACGCATCGATCAACCCGGGCAACTCCGGCGGCCCGCTGCTCGACGCCGAGGGCAGAGTGATCGGCATCAACCAGCAGATCGAGACGGCGTCCGGCACCAACTCGGGGGTCGGGTTCGCGATCCCCGCCAGCGCCATCCGCTTCTCGCTCGACCAGCTGCGCGAGGACGGGGACGTCGACTACGCCTACCTGGGGGTGACGACCCAGGGCCTGTGGCCGCAGCTGGCCGACGAGCTGGGGGTGGACGTCGCCCGCGGCGCCCTGATCTCGCGAGTCGTCGAGGACGGCCCGGCCGACGACGCCGGCCTGGAGGGCTCGGACGACCAGCGCACCTTCCAGGGCGCCCCCATCGAAATCGGCGGAGACGTGATCGTCGCCGTCGACGGCCAAGAGCTCGAGGCCGAGAGCGACCTTGCCGAGCTGATCAGCCGCCGGCGGCCCGGGCAGACGGTGACGCTCGAGATCCTGCGCGACGGAGATCGCGAGGAGGTCGAGGTCGAGCTGGAGCCGCGGCCCGAGAGCGTCCCGCAGCCCTGATCCGCGAACTCTGCACCGAGCTGGCGGGGGTCCTGCGCGAGGAGGTGTTGCCGCACCTCGGCGCGCACGCGGCGCGCGAGCACTCGGGCGAGGCGAAGGGAGGCGACGTCACGTTCGCGATCGACGAGCGTGCCGAGGCCCGCATGGAGGAGTTCCTGGCGGAGCGGGCACCCAACGTCGCCTTCTTCTCCGAGGACCGGGGCATGGTGGCGCCCGCGGGCGGCGACGCCGAGTGGGTGCTGGTGGTGGACCCGATCGACGGCACGCGCCCGGCGCTCGCGGGGTTCGAGTCCTCTTGCGTGTCGGTTGCGGCGGCCCCGCTCGACGGGGAGCCGACGATGGCCGACGTCACCGTGGGATGCGTGGTCGAGCTGAAGAGCGGCCGCGCCTTCGTCGCCGAGCGCGGCGCCGGCGTCACCCCCGAGCCCGCGCTCTCGGCCAACACCGCGATCGACCGCATGTTCTGGGTCTACGGCTTCCGCGGCCGGCCCGCCCGCGGGCTGGTGGAGGTGCTGGCCGAGCTGATCGACGGCTCCTCGGTCGGCGGCGGCACCTTCGATCTGGGCTCGGCCACCTACGACATGACCCGGATCATCACCGGTCAACTCGACGCCTACATCGAGCCGGGGCCGCGGATGATCGAGGACGTGCCCGGGATGCGCGAGGAGTTCGAGCGGGTGGGCGGCGGGGCGATCCTCAACAACTCGCCGTATGACCTGGCGGCGGCGGTGCTGTGCCTGCAGGAGGGCGGCGCGATCGTCACCGACGCCTACGGGCGCGGGATCGGCGACAGGCCGCTGCTCGGCTCGAGCCACGAGTTCCAGATCTCCTGCCTGGCGGCCGCGAACTCCGAGCTGCACTCCAAGATCTGCGCGGCGATCGACGCCGGGATCGAGCGGCTGGCCGCGCGGCGGTGAGGGAAGCGGCGCATGCGCGCCCGGCCTCGGTAGCTTTCTGCGCTTGACCGACCGACACGCACAGGGGGCAGCGTGCTTCAAGAGGTAGCGCTGGGGAGCAAGTCGCTGGCCGACTACACGCATCTTTCGGGCCGCGGGCTCGTCGACGAGATCCGCGAGCTGGCCGGGCCGCTGGAGGGCAAGCGGGTACTCCACATCAGCGCCACGGCGTTCGGCGGCGGCGTCTCGGAGATCCTCTACTCGCTCGTGCCGCTGATGCGCGACGTCGGCCTCGACGCCTCGTGGCAGATCATCATGGGCCGCGAGGAGTTCTTCAACGCGACCAAGCTCCTCCACAACTCGCTGCAGGGCGACCCGAACACCCTCAGCCCGAATGAGTGGGAGCTGTTCGACCACTACAACGAGATGAACGCCAACGGCCTCGAGGGCGAGTGGGACTTCGTGATCGTCCACGACCCCCAGCCCGTCGGCATGAAGAAGGGCGCGGAGGACCACGGCAAGCACTGGATCTGGCGCTGCCACATCGACCTCTCCGAGCCAAACCCCGAGCCGATCGAGCGCCTGCTGCCGCTGATCTCGGGCTATGACGCCAGCGTCTGGCACCTGGAGCAGTACGTCCCGGCTGGGCTCGACGGCCACGGCGGCGTCAAGATCGTGCCCCCGGCGATCGACCCGCTGTCGCCGAAGAACATGGCGCTGTCGGCCGACGATGCCTCCTATGTCAGCGACCAGTTCGGAATCGACGTCGACCGCCCCCTGCTGACCCAGGTCAGCCGCTTCGACCCCTGGAAGGACCCGATGGGCGTGATCGACGCCTACCGGCTCGCCACCAAGGAGGTGCCCGAGTTGCAGCTGGCCCTGGTCGGCTCGATGGCCACCGACGACCCCGAGGGCTGGGAGTTCTTCCAGCACACCTACGAGTACGCCGACTCCGACCCCGACATCAAGATCCTCAACAACCTGAACAACGTCGGGGCGATCGAGGTGAACGCCTTCCAGTCGCAGTCCGACGTGCTGATGCAGAAGTCGATCCGCGAGGGCTTCGGCCTGACGGTGACCGAGGGCCTGTGGAAGGGCCGCCCGACGATCGGCGGAGACGTGGGCGGAATCCCGCTTCAGATCGTGGACGGCGAGAGCGGCTTCCTCGTCTCGAGCCCCGAGCAGGCGGCCGAGCGCACCGTCCAGATCCTCAAGGACCCCGGCCTGGGCAAGTACCTGGGGCGCGCGGGCAAGGAACGGGCACGCGAGCGCTTCCTGACCCCGCGCCTGCTGCTGGACTGGATGCGCATCTTCACTTCACTGGACTCTTAGGTTCAGAGGGCCGGGGACTGCTAGAACAGGTCGGTGGCCGACGAGCGACCGCTGACGATCGTCTCCAACCGCGGCCCGGCCGAGTTCGGGCGCGACGAGGACGGCGAGATCGCCGTCAGGCGTGGCGGCGGCGGCCTGGTGACCGCCCTCAGCGGCCTCACCAGGCACCGGAAGGCGCTCTGGATCGCCTCGGCGATGACCCCCGAGGACAACGAGATCGCCGTCCGCTCGGGCGGCGAGCCCACGGAGATCGAGCTCGACGGCGTCTCCTACGACGTCTGCATGGTCGCCAGCGACCCCGACGCCTACGACCGCTTCTACAACGTGATCGCGAACCCGATCCTGTGGTTCATCCAGCACTACCTCTGGGACCTCTCCAACGCGCCGGACATCAGGCGCGCCGAGGTCGAGGCATGGGAGGACGGCTACAAGGTCGTCAACGCCGACATCGCCGACGTGGTGCTGCGCAGCATCGAGGGCCAGAGCGAGCCGCTGGTGATGATGCACGACTACCACCTCTACACCTGCCCCGGCCTGATCCGCGCGGCGCGGCCGGACGCGTTCCTCCAGTACTTCGTGCACATCCCCTGGTCGCAGCCGGACTCTTGGCGGATCCTGCCCAACCGCTGGCGCGAGGAGATCTACCGCAGCATGCTGGCCAACGACATCATCGGCTTCCACACGCAGGCCTACTGCCGCAACTTCCTGCAGTGCTGCCGGGAGCTGCTGGAGCTGGAGACCGACTACGAGCGCGGCGCGGTCCGGTTCGACGGCCGTGAGGTCTGGGTGCGCGCCTACCCGCTCTCGATCGACGCCGACCGGCTCTTCCGCGCCGCGGAGTCCGAGGAGGTGGCGGAGTACGAGAGCGAGCTGCTGCGCCGCCGGCGCGACCACCTGATCATCCGCGTCGACCGTGCCGACCTCTCCAAGAACGTCCTGCGCGGCTTCACCGCGTTCGACACCTTCCTCGAGCAGCACCCCGAGTTCCGCGAGAAGGTCACCTTCATCGCCCACCTGCAGCCCTCGCGCCTGGACGTCCCCGAGTACGCCGAGTACATGGAGCGGATCGAGGCGCTGGTGGCGGTCGTGAACCACCGCCACGGGACCACCGACTGGATGCCGATCGACCTGAGGATCTACGAGAACTTCCCCGAGGCCGTCGCGCGCTACCGCCAGTTCGACCTGCTGATGGTCAACTCGCTGTTCGACGGCATGAACCTGGTCGCCAAGGAGGGCCCGGCGGTGAACACCCGCGACGGCGTGGTCATGCTCTCCGAGAACACCGGTGCCCACGAGGAGCTGGGCGACTGCACCCTCTCCGTCAACCCGTTCGACATCCAGGAGCAGGCCGACACCATCCACCGCGCCCTGACCATGGACCCAGAGGAGAAGGCGCTGCGCTCCTCGCGCCTGAAGCAGATCATCTCCGACCGCGACCCCGGCGACTGGATCGACGAGCAGCTCGCCGACATCGAGGCCAAGGCGGGGAAGCGGGAGGCGGTCGGCTAGCGGCCTGCCGCTACGAAGGACGCTGCCAGCGCTCTTGGACCTCTTCCCAGCTGGGCGCTGGGCCTGGCAGCGGGGCAGTCGATGAAGGGTGCAGCGCGTCTAGGAGAAGGGCCAGGTAGCGGTGGCGGAGCTGGCGGGTCCGCTGCTCGTCCTCTGCGCGCACAGAGGCGAGCTGCTCGAACAGGAACGAGAGGTCGTCTACCGCGAGGTCGGAGCGAACAGCGTCGGCCTTCTGCGCGCGTTCGAGCAGCCGCACGTTGAGCTGCTGGCCCCATTCGGCTCGGCGGTACAGGTCCTCGGTGGGGTCGAAGGTCCCGGCGAGGCGAAGAGTCAACGAGTGCGTGTCCGCGTCCACCACGCGCCGCATGAAATCGGCGAAGACGGACCAGGGATCTCCCTCATCGGCGAGGGCCGCCTCGGCTGCCGCGACGTAGCGCTCGAGGCCGTCGGCGCACAGAGTCCGAAGCAGTTCCTCCTTGCCGGCGTAGCGACGGTAGAGGGCGCTGATGCCGACGCCCGCTCGCTCGGCCACAGCCGAGATCGGCGCGTCGGGATCGGCGACGAAGACTTCGCGCGCGCCTCGAGGATCGCTCGTCGTTGCGCGCCGCCTGGGCGCGTCGGCCGCTCAGGCCCCCCGTACTTCCCTCGTGCATGCGTCACAGTACTACGGAACAGAGTGTTCTGTTCTGCTACTGTCAGAACGGAACAGTTCGTTCCGCAGTTTCACGCCTAGAAAGGACGCAACATGCCGACGACAACCGAGACACCCGCCACGTTGACTCTGAAGTCCGGCCGTTCAGGATCGAAACTCCCCAAGCCGACCTCGACGACCTCCGCGACCGCCTGGCGCGCACTCGCTGGCCCGACGACCTGCCCGGCGACGGCTGGAGTCGAGGGGTGCCGCTCGAATACCTGCGGGAGCTGGCGGATCACTGGCGCGCGAGCTACGACTGGCGCGTGCATGAGGCTCGGCTCAACGAGCTGCCGCAGTTTCAAACCACCGTCGACGGCGCCAATCTGCACTTCTTGCACATCCGCTCGGCCGAGCCCGACGCCCTGCCGCTGATCGTCACCCATGGCTGGCCAGGGTCCATCGTCGAGTTCCTGGACATCATCGAGCCGCTCGCCGGACCCGGCATCTCACGGTGGCGACCCGGCGAGGCCTTTCACCTGGTGATCCCCTCGATCCCAGGCTTCGGGCTCTCCGGCCCGCTGGACGAGCGCCTGGACCCAGCGGCGGAGTCGCGCGTGCGTTCGCCGAGCTGATGCGGCCGGCTCGGCTACGACACGTACGGCGCGCAAGGCGGCGACGTCGGTGCGCAAGTCTCGCCCGACCTGGGCCGGGTCGATCCCGACCGGGTGGTCCGGGTGCATGTCAACGCCGCCTCGGTCGGGTTCATGCCGTTCCCGCCACTCCAGGAGGCCGAGTTGGCCGAACTCAGCAACTCCGAGCGCGCGCGCGTCGAGCGGATTGCCGAACACTGGACGAGGGCTCCGGCTACTCGGCATCCATCGACGAGACCGCAGACGCTCGCCTACGGCTATCCGACTCACCGGTCGGCCAGCTCGCGTGGATCATGGACAAATTCCAGGGACTGACGCATGCACGAGGTGCCCGATGACGCCATCGATCGCGACCAGTTGCTGACGAACGTGATGCTCTACTGGCTGACCGGCACAGGCGGCTCGGCCGCGAACCTCTACTACGAGGTCGAGCACGCTGACGAGTCGGCCGGAGCCGTCCGGCGTTCCCACCGGTGTCGCCGTCTTCGCTCGAGGACATCGCGATCCAGCGCTATGCCGAGCAGAGCAACGAGATCGTGCACTGGTCCCAGTTCGACCGTGGCAGTCACTTCGCAGCGATGGAAACGCCAGACCTCCTGATCGCCGACGTGCAGAGTTCTTCGCCGCTCCGGTGACACGGGGATCAGGTGCAGACTCCCTGGGAGAGTCGATCTGGCCCCTTCTGGCCAATTTGCTCCACGTTCTCGCGCTGCGCGCGAATTCACCCAGAGCGGTCGATCGCTTCGCAGCCAACGTGCATTGACCATATGCGTTGACGTCAGCTAGCCGCTGACCAAGACGCGGCGCACCGGCGAGGCTCCCTTCAGGTACGGGTAGCCGGCCTGCTCTCGGACCACGGCGCGGAACCGGTAGAGGCGGCGGCCGGTGGTCTCGCGGAAGCGGTAGCGGGCGGTGAAGCGGCCCTCGGGGCCCGAGCGGGCGCTCTTGAAGGCCTGCCAGCGGGCGCCGACGCGGGCCTGCAGGATGACCACGCGCGCCTCGGCCCCCGGCCCGGGAAGCTTGCCGCGGAAGCGCACGACCTGGCCGTTGCTGAGGCGCGAGCGGGGGCCGACCTTGAGGCGGGGGCGCGCCCGGACGCGGAGCGTCAGAGTGCGCTCGACCTGGTCCTTGCCGTGCCGGAAGACCAAGCGCAGTCGCCGCGACGGGCCGCGCCGAGGCGAGTAGCGGAAGCGGCCGGCGTCGTCGGTGCGGACGCTGCCCTCCTGCGCCGTGCCGTCGCCATCGACCTCGGCGAAGACGCAGATCGAGGCGTCGGCGACGCGGTGGCCGTTGCGGCCCTGGAGCGCGCCACGGATCGAGACGCGGCGGTTCGACGGCGCGGTTGCCTCGGCGCGCCCGTTGTCGAAGGAGGCGTCTATCGCGGTGGCGGCGCCGGGGCCCGAGCTGCGGCAGCCGTTGTCGACGATCACCTGGCGGGTGGCGCAGACCTCGTTGGCGGGCCAGCCGACGTCCGAGACGCACGCGGTGACGGTGTTGTCGCCGTTGCGGAAGGGCGCGGCCTCGGTGTCGAGCCCGAAGGAGTGGGTCGCGTCGAGGGGGCAGGGGACGAAGCGGCGCGCTGGCCCGCCGGGGACGATGTCGCATGAGGCGTCGGCCGCGCCCGCGGGCGAGCCGTTGACGATCAGCCGCCAGCGCCAGACGCCGCCGCCGACGTCGCCCGCGGCCAGCTCGGCGGTCTGCGGGCCGCGTCGTGGGCCGGGCTCGAACAGCGAGCCGCCGAGGGAGAGGGTGGGCGCCGAGCGGTCGGTGAGGGTGAACCAGAGGCGGCGCACGTATGAGTGGGCGGCGCCTGAGCGTCCGCAGGTGCCGAAGCACTGCAGCCAGGCTGTGTAGGCGACGGCGGCGCTGCCGGCGCTCCACTCGACCGGCTGCCAGCTCCCCTCGGCGGGCCAGCGGTAGTGGACGCCCCCGGCGGCGTCGGAGATCGTCACGAACCCCTTGTGCCCGGCGTCGTGGGAGATGTGGGCCTCGGAGGTGATGTGGCTGAACTCGGTCCCCGCCGGCGGGTACCAGGACCAGGCGCCGTAGCGGCCGTCCTTGGTCACCTCGGCGTTGTTCGTGATCTGGAGGCCGGGCCCGGTGCAGGCCGTGGCGGGGATGAAGTGGTCGGAGGTGCGGCTGAAGACGCCGTTGGCGACCGCCAGGTCGTAATCGGGGTGGCACTGGACGGCCACGTAGGTGCCGGCCCGCGCCTGCGGCGCCAGTGCCAACGCCAGCATCGCCGCCAGCGCCAGGACGAGCCCGGCGATCAGGGCCGCGCGACGGATGCTCTTGCCGGGTCGTGCTGCTCTCAAGATGTGCCTCCCTTGGGCGGGGCCATTGGGCCGATCAACGCTCGAAGCGGAACTCGTGGGACGGGGGCGGGGACGGCGCGGGCGCATAGCTCGGGAAGGACGGCGGTGCCGCCGACGCGGCGCTCGCCGACCCGGAGCCGGCCGCACGCGCCCGCTCACGGTCGCCGCTGGGCCGGGGGGCGCTCCCGAGGCGAGCGGCTGCCCTGACGGCGCCGCTTCAGGGCCTTGACGGCGGCCGCCGCGTAGCTCCCGCGGGCTTTCCTCCTGTCCCGGCGGCCCCTTCGATCTCCGGAGTCGCCCTTGCGGCGGAGCACCGCCGGCTCAGCCGGCCCCGTATCCGGAGCGGGCGGTGGCGGCGCGGCCACCGTCGCCAGTCCCAGGTCGGGCGGCGGTGCTGGTGGCGGCCCCGCCCCGACGAGCGAGGGCAGGGCCGCGAGGGCCAGGACGCCGGCAACCGCCAGCGCCGCCATCCGGGCCACGTTCGGCCACCTGATTCGCCGCGCCTGCATGGCCCCGTTGAGGCCCCGGTGACCGCTTCTCTCCCCCGTCTCCCGGCCGCTACACTCGCCTCCGCCATCCCCCTGGGGGTGGCATTCGACTCTCATGACCCTCCAGACATGAACCGCCTGTACGAACTGGTCCTGATGCTCGACCCGGAGGCCGCGGACACCGACCGCGACCGGGTCGCCGAGGACGTGCGCAAGCAGATCGAGTCGTCGGGCAAGCTGGAGAAGGCCGACTCGTGGGGAATGCGCAAGCTCGCCTACCAGATCCGCCAGCGCGACGAGGCCGACTACCGCTATTACCGGTTCGAGGGCGAGAAGGAGCTGCTGGAGCGCCTCGACCACAGCCTGAAGATCGCCGAGGGCACGCTGCGCTTCCGCATCTTCAAGATCGATCCCGATACGCCCAGCGGCGCCCCGCCCGCCGCGGAGCGCATCCCCGTCGGCGACGGCCGCGAAGAGCGCGGCGACCGTCGCGGCCGCCGCGGCCGCGACGACTGACGAACCACCTAACGGCGGCTCCTCTGCTTCGCGTCCGGGGCCGCCTCGCCGCAGTTTGCGGGGTTGAGGCTCCCGCGGGGGGAGAGAACGCCGCGCCCGGACGTAAACTGGCTGTTCGGAAACGAAGAGAAGAGGAGTGATCGATTTGGCCGCCTCCAACATCAACGTGGTCGCCATCACAGGGAACCTGACCCGCGACCCTGAGCTGCGCACGACCCCCGGCGGGACCTCGGTCTGCAAGCTCCGCGTGGCCGTCAACAGCCGCCGCAAGGACGGCCAGAGCGGCGAGTGGGTCGACAAGCCCAACTACTTCGACGTCACCGTCTGGGGCGCGCAGGGCGAGAACTGCAACACCTACCTCTCCAAGGGCCGCCCGGTCGCGGTCGAGGGCCGGCTCGACTGGCGCGAGTGGGAGGCTCAGGACGGCGGCAAGCGCCAGGCGGTCGAGATCATCGCCAACAGCGTCCAGTTCCTCGGCTCCCGGGGCGACAACCCGGGTGGCGAGAACGGCGGCGATCGCTTCAAGCCGACCTCCGACGTCCCGGCCGACACCTCGGACTTCGAGGGCGCGGGCGTCAGCGGCGGTGGCCAGAGCGGCAAGTCGGAAGACGACATCCCCTTCTAGGCGCGCCTGCAGGCGCACCACTCCCAGAAAGGCCCCGCCCCCGCGGGGCCTTTCTCTTCTTCCGGCCTAAGACGCGGAGCGAGTCCGGCCGCAGCGCTCGAAGACCTCGTCCGGAACGGACTCCGGCTTTTGTAGATCGTGTACCGGCAGCGCCTGGGGGAGTCGTGGCCCGACGCCATCGGCGGCGGTCGGCGGGTCGATCGACGAGGAAGGGCATGCCGGCAGCGGTCGATGGTCCATTGCTCGTAGAGGAGTTGGCAGTGGTTGCAGTAGACGCACATCCCGGCCCTGCCGTCGGTCCATTCATACGCGCCCCTGATGACCCCGAAGCCGTATGGCTCCCCGATGCGGGACGGGGTGTCCTCGACGATGTCACCGCGCAGAGCGCGGCCTCCCGAGCCGCAGGGATCGAACTCGAACTCGTAGCGGTCCCCATGCTCGACCAGTCTGGATCGGGGCTGCCGTCGCGGCGGACGCGTCGAGAGGTGTGCGCGCATCGCCTCGAACGTGTCGAGGACAACGGCATCGGAGCCTCCCTCGGTCCAGGCATGGCGCTTCGGGTCGCCGAGCTCGAAGAACTCCTCGAATGCTCCTCGCCGATCAGCTCCCACTCTCCGGGGCGCTCTCCTCTCCGAAGCGCTCGATCCAGATGCTCATCCACCCGTAGCTGGAGTCGATCACGCCGGTCGTGGAGCGTGCGCCAGGCCTCGCACGCCGGGGCGACCGCGGCGGCTGCGGTTTCCGAATCCTCGGAGCCGACTGGCCCAGTGACTCGCCCGACCGCCTCGGTCAGCGCTTCCCAGCCGGCGGACGGGTCGTAGGGCCGCCGTCCGGGAAGGCGAGCAGGCGAGCCAGGCGTTCGGTGTGCCCGGTGAGCTCGCGCTTCCGTCATCCCCCGCTCTGCCAGCAGGCCCTGGAGCGTCGTCGGCTCCAGCCGATGAGCAGGTCGAATATGAAGCGGCACTCCCCGTCGAGCGCGAACTCCGCCAGCTCCGTGGCCGCCCCGCGTCCCTGCGCGGCGATCGCCTCGCACGAGCTTGTCCCAGGTCGAGCGCCGCTGATCGTCAAAGGGGCCGACGCGCGCCTTGCGGCCGGTCAGCTCGGAGTCGACGACCGCGCGGCTCATACCTAGACCTGGACCTCGACGGCCATGTCGGTCGGCCCGCCGGGTTGGAATCCGACGATGTCCTGGGGACAGGCGGAGAGGACGATGACGCTGTCCATCAGCACCTTGAAGGTCGCCGCGTCGCCGGCTTCGAAACGCACTCCTCCAGGTCGAATCGCCCGCCCTCCTCCGAGTACACCCGGAAGTTCGCGAAGACGTTGATCGGCTGCTGGCGTGCGGGACTTCAATGCCGTGCTTCTCGTGCCTCGGCCAGGAGGTTCTCCTCGCAGGAACCGTGGTCCTCGCCACCGCCGAGCTGGATGTAGCGGCACCGGTCACAGGCCGCCGCCAGGCAGTCGTGTCGACCCGGCGAGGTGTCGTCGGTGAACTCGAGGATCGGCCGGCGCTCGTTGGTGACGAAGGTCCAGCCGACCTCGGGATAGATCTTGCCCTCGGCGACCCGCGTGTGCTGGGCGCTCAGGAACTCGTCGGTGTTCTCGGCGTTGAATGCGAACAGGTCGGCAGCCTGGCCGCCCTCGACGTCGATCGACGCTGAAGCTCTGACCCTCCTTAAGCTTCGCGCTCCAGCCGGTCCGGGCGGGGATCTCGGTTCGTTCCTTGTGCTCCGCTCATGGGCTCTCCTCCTCATTTCCTCGGTTGTCCTTTCGACCTCGACGACCCTCGGGCTCCAGTCGCCCGGCCTCGACGAGCTTCTTGACGTGCGCGGCGATCTCGCCCAGGGTCGCGACCCAGACGTCGCCGCGTTCGAGCATCTCCCGCAGCATCCGGTCGAGAACCTCCAGGCGCGAGAGCCGAGCCGAGATGCTGGGTGCCAGACCGAGACCCAGAGACCGCCGTGGCGATAGGCGGCCTCGAACTCCGCCCGGTAGACCTCTTCGGCGACCTGCCGGGGCCCGGATCTGCATCATGTAGTCGAGGTCGGGGACGTGGGCGTAGTGGGTCCAGTCGTCGTTGGCGGTCTCGCTCGGGAGCTCGACCAGGTCGCCCTTGGGCGTGCGCAGCAGATAGGGCTGGTCGTCCCCCATCAGGGAGGCGTCGTAGACGAAGCCGTGGTCGAGCAGCAGCTCGGGAGTGCGGTCCGCGATCGCGTAGAGCGGTGCGCGCCAGCCGACCGGGGGCGAGTCCATCACCTTCGCCGTCGCCTCGAGGCCGCGCTCGAGGATCTCGAGCTCGGTCTTCGCGTCCTGCTCGTTCATGACCTCGTGCATGTAGCCGTGGAGGCCGATCTCGTGGCCGTCCCTCGAGCACCCCGTCGACCATCTCGGGATAGGTGTCGACGCAGTAGCCGGGGAAGAAGAACGTCTGCTTGACGCCCAGCTCCTCGTAGAGGCGGACCAGGCGCGGCACCGCGACCTCCTCGTAGCCCGAGCCAGGAGAGGGTCTGCAGCTTCTTCGGCGTCTTCTCCCCGTAGGTGAGGCGCAGCATGCTGTCGATATCGACGTCGAAGCTGAACGAGGCCGCGCAGCGGGCGCCGTGCGGCCAGGGGATCGGATTGCTCGATCCAGCTCATTGCGCCGTGTAGCCGCCGTCGATCGGGAGCACGGCCCCGGTTACGTATGAGGCCTCGTCGGAGGCGAGGAAGAGGACTCCGGGTGCGACCTCCTCGGCCTTCGCCGCCGCGGCCGAGCGGGGTCATCTCGATGTTCCGGCCACCACCTCCTCCGGCTCGGTCTTGGTCATCGGGGTGAAGATCAGCCCCGGCAGCACACAGTTGACGCGGATCCCGTCGGGCGCCAGGTCCACCGCGGCGGCGCGGGTCATCTGCACCACCGCCGCCTTGCTCGCCTGGTAGGCGAAGTAGCCGCGGACCGCATTGACCGCGAAGATCGAGGAGACGTTGACGATCGAGCCGGCCGCCGGCGCGGCGCATGCTGGAGCGGCGGCGCGCATGCCGTTGAAGACGCCGGTCTGGTTGACCGCCGACAACCTTGGTCCACTCCTCGTCGGAGGAGTCGGCGACGCCGCCGAAGCTGACGATGCCCGGCGTTGTTGACGAGCACGTCGAGCGGGCCGAACTCGGACTCCGGTACGGCGATCGCGGAATCCCAGTCGGTCGCGGTCGGTGACGTCGAGGTGGCGGTAGATCGCCTCATCGCCGTCGGAGCGCAGCGCCTCGGCGCGCTCCTCGCCGTCGTCGTCGAGGACGTCGGCCGAGCACCACCCGGGCTCCCTCGCGGCAGAAGAGCTCCGCCTCCGCCGCGCCCTGGCCCCGCGCGGCACCGGTGATGAGGGCGACCTTTCCTTGCAGGCGTCCGGGCACATCGTCTCTAGTCGGTGCCACGGAAGAAGGGCAGTCCCAGCGCCGCCGGCCACGGCGCGCCCGCCGCCCCGCTGGATGCGCAGCAGCGCAAGCAGGTAGACCATCAGCCAGCGTGCCGATGTATGGGAGCGCGGTGAAGAACTCCGGCGTGATCGACCAGCCCTCGACCTGGGCGACGTTGCCGAAGGTGCCCAGGCCGCCGAACAGCAGCGCGCCGGCGATCAGCGGCAGCGGCCGCCAGCTCGCGAAGATGACGACCGCCAGCGCGATGCAGCCCTGGCCGGCGGTGATGTTCGGGAAGCCAGGTAGCCGACGATCCCGAGCGTGAGCACGGCGCCGCCGAGCCCGGCGAAGGCACCGCCGACCGAGACGTAGAAGATCCGCCAGCCGTTGACCGAGAGCCCGGCCGCGTCGGCGGTGCCGGGGTCCTCGCCGATCGAGCGCATGTTGAGCCCGTGCTGGGTCCGGTAGAGCAGGAACATCACCGCGACCGGGAAGAGGAGGGCGAAGTAGGTGATGCTCATCTGCTCGAAGAAGGCCTCGCCCCAGAAGGGGATGTCGGAGAGCAGCGGGATGTCCCAGTTCGGGATCGTCGCCTTCGGCGGGCTCCTGGACGTAGTCCTTCCCTATCAGCCCGGTTAGCCCGAAGCCCAGGAAGACGAGCGCGAGGCCGCCGACCACCATGTCGGCCTTGAAGACGACGACCACGATGGCGAAGAGAAGCGAGGCGAGCGCGCCGGCGAGCCATCCCGGCCAGGATGCCGAGCAGCACCGCGTCGGTCTGCTGCACTCCGATGAAGGCGCCGAGGGCTCCGATCAGCATCGCCCCCTCGATGCCGATGTTGTAGATCCCGACGATCTCTGCCGAGCAGCTCGCCGGTGGCGGCGATCAGCACGGGCGTCGCCGCCATGATCGCGGTTGCGATCGAGGCCGATACGAGGCCGTCCCTCATTCGGCGCCCCCGCGACGCTCGGCGCGGCGGCGCCGTCGGTCTCGGCGCGGCCCGGGATTGACGATCCGCACGTGGCGCAGGCCCTGGCCGATCGCGGCGCAGAGCAGGGTCAGCCCGTACATGGCGAAGACCAGCTCGCTCGGCGCGCCGGTGATCGTGAGCACGTTGCCGGCGATCGCGATCATCGGCGAACACGAGCGCCATCGCCAGCAGTTGCGGCCCGTAGCCGCCTGCGAGCACCGCCACCACCACGCCCGGTGTAGCCGGTGTTGTTGGAGAGCGCCGGCCCGTAGCGCTGGACGTTGGTGAGCATCTCGATGACCCCGGCCAGGCCAGCCGCGACCCCGCCGAGGGCGAAGACGGTCGACCATGATCCGCTTGGTCGGCATGCCGGCGTAGGTCGCAGCCTTCGGGCTGGAGCCGATGATCGACATCTCGTAGCCGAAGATCGACCCGCGCAGGAAGAGCCAGACCACTGCGCCGAAGACCACCGCGAACACGAAGCCGATCGGGATCAGGTAGTCGCCGATCGGGATCGACTCGAGGATCGTCTGCTCGGGGACGCTCTCGGACTTGACCGAGCCGGCCGAGGCCGCCTCTCCCCACTTCGACCCCGCCCAGTAGATGACCCAGGAGGCGGCGATGAAGTTGAACATCAGCGTGCTGATGATCTCGTTGACGTTGAGATAGACCCGGGCGAGTGCCGGGATCGATGCTCCAGGCCGCGCCGCAGACGGCCGCCGCGGCGAACATCAGCGGTATCAGCAGCGAGCTGTTCATGTCCGGGAAGAGCTCGCCCATCGCGAAGGCGCCCCAGGCGCCGAGGAAGAGCTGGCCGTCGCCGCCGATGTTCCACAGCCCGAGCTTCGAGCGGGATCGCCGCCGCCAGCCCGACGAGGAGGAGACCGGCCGGTGAGCGTCAACATGTGCTCGAAGCCGGCGGGCTGGCCGAAGGTGCTGTTCCACAGGCCCTCGAAGAACTGGCTCGGGTCAGCGGCGGAGACGAGCAACGCGAAGGCCGTCGAGAGGACGACTCCGATGGCGACCGAGCCGACCCTGTACCGGACCTCGCCACCCGGCTTCGCGCGGCGCTCGATCCGCCACGTCGGCAGGCTGCGCAGGGCCTGGATCATGCTTTGGCCTTCGTGCTTCCTCTTGGACCGTGCGGGCGGCTTCACGCCGCCCATCGCCCTGCCGACGGCCGCGCGATCCACCTTGCCCTCGAATTCCGCGTTGATGCGACCCTCGTACATGACGACGACCCGGTCCGACATCTCGATGATCTCGTCGAGCTCCTCGGCGATGAACAGGACCGCGATGCCGCGGTCGCGCGCGTCGAGGATCGTCTGTCGCAGATACGCGGCGGCCGATACGTCGAGGCCCCGAGTCGGGAAGGCGAGGATGAGGACTCCGGGTTCCGACTTCGAGCTCGCGGCCGGTGAGCAGCCGCTGCGCGTGGCCGCCGGACAGCGCCCGGACGGGCGTCTCCAGGTCTTCGGCCGACAGCTTCACGGCCGCGACCACCTCCCTTGCCATCTCCTGCGCAGCGCCCTGGTCGAGTAGCGGCCCTCGAGTCAGCTGCTCCGCCCCGTAGCGGCGCATGATCGCGTTGCGCCAGATCGTCTCGCCGGCCGGCGAGACCGGTCCCCAACCGATCCTCGGGGACGAACCCGACGCCGGCGCGGACGAACGACCGGCAGGAGCGACCGGACAGATCATCACCTTCTATCTCGATCCTCCCGGCAACCGGCGCGCGCAACCCGGCGAGCGCCTCGGAGAGCTCGCGCTGCCCGTTCCCCGTCACCCCGGCGACACCGACGATCTCCCCCTTGCGAGAGTCTGAGTGAGAGGTCGCGGACGGCGTCCTCCCCGCGGTCGTTCCGCACCGTGAGCCCCGCCGACCTCAATCACGGTTTCCCCCGCCTCCGCCCTCTTGCGCCTGACCGCGGGGACGTCCCCGCCGATCATCAGCTTGGTGATCGTGTCGACGTCGGCCTCGGCGCGATCGAGAGTCTTCACGTTCTTGCCCTGACGCATGACGGTGATCCGGTCTGCGATCGCCAGCACCTCGCGCAGCTTGTGGGAGATGAAGACGACGGAGTCGCCCCCGTCCCGCTGCTGGCGCATCAACTCGAACAGCCCCTCCGTCTCGCTCGGCGTCAGGACCGAGGTCGGCTCGTCGAGGATCAGCACCGTCGGCTCCCCGGCTCGAGCGTGCGCAGGATCTCGAGCCGCTGCTTGTCAGCGACGGACAGCTGCCAGACCTTCGCCTCCATATCCACCTGGAGCTTGTATTTCTTCGCGAGCTCGTTGCCGCGTTGGACCAGTGCCGCTCGGCGCCGGAAGAGCCCCGGGATCGCGTCCCAACCGACGAACAGGTTCTCGGCCGCCGTGAGCGCCTCGACAAGCCGCGAGTGCTGGTGAACGACCCCGATTCCCAGTGTCATCGCGTGCTTCGGCGACCGCATGATGACGCCCTCGCCACCGATCATGATCTCCCCCTCGTCCTGAGCGATCGCTCCCGAGAGGACGTTCATCAGGGTCGTCTTGCCGGCGCCGTTCTCGCCGAGGAGCGCGTGGACCTCGCCCTCACGGAGGTCGAGGTCCACGCTGTCGTTCGCCTTCAGGTCCCCGTATCGTCTTGGTGATCCCGCGGAGGGCGACGCGCGGCTCATCGCTCATGCTCGTCGCCCGAACGCGGTGGTCTCATCTGCTCTCGGCTCAGCCAGCCTGGATTCCTTCGACGTACCACTCCCACTGGCCGTACAGGAACTCGTCGGTCAGCTCCTCGCCGGCGGGCACCATCGACCTTTCCCGGTGTTGTCCTTGATCGGGCCGACGAACGGGTTCTCGGCGCCGGAGCCGAGGTTGGCCGAGTGTCTCCTCGACCTGGCTCTGGACATCCTCGGGAACGCTCGGTCCCCAGTCCTCGAGCCTGAACGATGTCTCCGGGTCGAGGAATTCGATCTGCTTGGAGACGAACTCGCCGTTCTGAATGGCCTCGAACTGACTCTTGTAGTAGTCCTCGAAGTCCCACACCGTGGAGACCAGGGCGGCGTCGCCGCACTGCTCGCCGTTGGTCCAGAACTCCCCGATCGCCACGGCGCCGCCCTTGTCCTTGACGACCTCGCAATAACCCTGGTCGTCGGTGTACGAACGGATCACGTCGGAGTTGGCGTCGAGCAGCGTCGACACGGCCTGCGATGTCTTGGGCGGGTTGTAGTAATCGTTGGTTACGACCGTCTTCACCTCGCAGTCCGGGTTGACCGAACGACAGCCGAGGGTGAACGCGTTGGCCGCGCCGGTGATCAGCGGCAGCTCGTAGCCGAGCACGTACCCGACCGTATTCGTCTTGGTGCTCAGCCCGGCTGCGACGCCGGCCGTGTACTCGATCATCCACAGCTTCGGGAACCAGCCCGTGGTGTTCTTGCCGAGCTTCGTGAACGGGGCCGTCTGGATGCAGTAGATGTCGGCGTGCTTGTCGCAGACATCGGTGAAGATGTCGCCGTAGCCCACCGTGTCGACGAGCACGTTGGCGCTTTGCGTGGTCACGAACTGCTCGAACACGGGTGCGGCCTCGTCCGTGTAGGGCACGTTGTCCGCGTCAAAGACGGTGACCGAATCGCCGAACTCGTCTTCCACCGCCTGCTGACCGGCTTCATTCGCGACGTTCCAGCCGGTGTCCTGGATCGGCCCGTACCAGACCCATCCGGAGGTGATCTCGTCAAGGCCGCCAGAGCTCGAGCCGCCGCCGTCGTCATCGTCGTCGCCGGAGCTTCCACAGGCCCCCACGAGCAGCGCCAGGGGCAGCGCGGCGAGCAGCAGTGCACGTGCGCCAACCTACCCCGACGACCACCCCCTTGGGCCTGGGCCCGACGCCCTCGGCGTCGGTCCGTCCCCTGCGAACCACCGGTCAGCAGTCGCCGCATCTGTCTCTCCAATCGTCCGGCTAAGTCGAGGACGAGCGGGACATCTAATCAAATAAATAGCTTCCTGTCAAGCTAGCTAGAAAGCATTCTCAGCAGCGGCATCGGTTAGACTGCCGCGCCGATGGCGAGAGGGAGCGCAACAGCTAAGCAAGCGCGAGCGCTCGTTTCGGTTCCTCGCGAAGAACCGCCGGTGACCACGTCGATCGCATCATCGCGGGGTGGGCCGAGGAGCTTCCCGGACCTCGACACGGATGCGATCGCCCTGATCGGCCGGCTGATGCGGGCCTCGCGCCTTCTCCAGCTCGAGGTCGAGCGCTCGCTCGGCAACTTCGGGCTCACCATCAACGAGTTCAACACGCTCAACGCGCTGCGGCGCGCCGGTCCCCCACATCGCCTCTCGCCTAAGACGTCGGAGTTTCGCTCCTCTTCAGCTCGGAGGGCTCACCAAGCTTCTCGAGCGGCTCGAGAGCCGGGGCCTGATCGCCCGAGAGCCGGATCCCTACCGATGGGCGCGGCGTCCTCGTCTCGCTCACTCCCGCAGGGCAAGGAGCTTCAGGAGCACGCGATGGCCGCCCACCAGATCAACGAGGAGGAGCTGCTCACCCCGCTGACTTGCGCACAGCGCGAAGCGCCTCAACTCGATCCTGCGCGATCTGTTGATCGCCTTTGAGGCGAGCGCCGGCAGGATGCGGCCCGGGCAGCCGCGCCGGCCGCCAAGGCCGCAAACGACTGAGGCCCGTGAACGGCCCCCTCCCCGCGGCGGCCTTCGACCTCGAAGAGATCCTCGCGGGCCTCGAGCGCTGGGTCGGAATCTCAAGCCCGACGACCGACCCGGATGGAGTCAACCGGATGATGGACGAGGCCCAGCGCGCGATGCAGGCGATCGGCGCTCGGATCGAGCGCCACCCCGGCCGCGACGGTTACGGCGACGCCGTCCTCGGCCCAGATGCCCTGGGGCGCAGGTACGCCGGGATCCTGGTCCTCTGCCACCTCGACACGGTGCACGCGCCGGGCAACTTCGACCGTGACCTCACCTATCGGCTCGAGGGCGACCGAGCCTACGGGCCCGGGAATCCTCGACATGAAGGGCGGCACCTTCCTCGCCTACGAGGCGATGCGGAGGATCGTCGAGGCGGGGGAGACGACGCCGCTGCCGGTCTCCTTCCTTTTCGTCCCGGACGAGGAGGTGGGAACGCCGAGCGACACGGGAGCTGATCGAGGCCGAGGCCAAGCGCAACCGCCTGGTGCTTGGTCCCCGAGCCAGCCCAGGAGGGCGCAGACGTGATCACAGGGCGCTGGGCCTTCCAGCGCTTCATCGTGCGCGCCCACGGCCGACCGGCGCACGCCGGGGCGACCCTGGCCTCGGGGCGCTCCGCGATCCGGGAGATCGCCGAACAGATCGTCGCGATCGAGTCCATGTCCGAGCCCGAGCGGAACGTGACGCTCTCCGCCGGGATCGTCCGCGGCGGCATCTTCGTCAACGTCGTCCCCGACCACCTGCGAGGCCCACGTGCTCGCCGTTACCGAGGACCCAGAGGACTTCGACCGCGTCCGCTCCCGGATGACCGCGCTGCGGCCGATCAACGAGGGCGTCACCCTCGAGGTCGAGCCGGGTCCCTTCCGGCCTCTCTTCACCCCGAGCGCCCGAGAGCCTGAAGCTCTTCGAGCACGCCCGGGAGCTGGCGCGGGGCATCGGCTTCGATCCTGAGCCCGGGATCGTCGGCGGGGGCAGCGACGGCAACTTCACCGGGCGCCCTCGGCGTCCCGACCCTTGACGGGCTCGGGCCGACGGGCGCCGGCTTCCACACGCAGGACGAGTACGTCCTGGTCGACTCCCTGATCCCGCGGGCCCGCCTGCTCTCCGGCCTGCTCCTGACCCTCCCCTAGCCGCGCGGCGAGGGACCGCGACCGCTACTCGGCCTCGCGGGCGACCGGCAGCGCCACGCAACGAACGGCTCCGCCCATCTCGCTGAGGTTGCGCGACGTCCACCGGGATCGGCTCCATTCCCTTGCTTCTCGAGCTCGCCGATCACCCTCTCGAACCGCTGGTCGATCAGATGCTTTTTCTGGTCGATGTTCATGCCGACCGAGGCGAGCTCGAGAGTCTCCTCCTCGGTCAGCTCGATCACCTCCCAGTCGGCGATCGGGTCCGGCAGCCTGCCGCCGAGCGCGGGCATGTGGGCCATAGCAAGGCCCTCACGGACCACGCACATGACCCCGAGCAGGTGCAGCCACGTGCCCTGGACGTCCACCGGGTGGACCCGGATGTCGAAGTCCTGGAGGTAGCGGGTCAGCCAGGCCCGGCCGGTCTCGTTCGACGTCAGGACGGTGTTGCCACAGAGCACGTCGGTCGGACCGAGCATGATCAGGTCGCCCGCCCTCCAGGAAAGGGCCGGGGCCCTCTTCGCCGGCGGGATGCGGCCGGGCGCGCGGAATGGAAACGTGCCGCACCTCGGGATCGGACTCGATCGACTCCATCAGGACGTCGCGTGTCGCCCATGTCTCCTTGCGGCGGAAGGGACGTCGGATGCAGCACTCGATCACGTGCTTGCCCAGCACGTAGTTCGGATCGGCTGGGTAGAGGAGGCTGTGCCCGCCCTGGAGGTTGGAGAGGTACTCCATCTCGTCGGGCGGTACTTGCGGGGACGAACGACCTCGCAGCCGTGGTCGCGCGAAGGTCTCGGCGATGCCGCTCGACATCCTCCGTGACCCGCTCCCAGAGGTCAGGGCGCCTCGCTCCTTGAGTAAGACCTGGTTCCCGCTCGGCGTTGGAGAGGATCTCAGCGACCTCGCCGGTGAGATAGCGGATGTTCGGGGACCACGCGGGTAGGCGAGGTCCTCGGTGCTCCCCACCATCACCACCCGCAGGGTCCCGAAATCGCTGAAACAGCCGATGTATTTCTCTCGGTTCCACTACACTTTCGCTTGCAATGACTCCATTGACGAGGCATCTTGACAGATTCCTTTCTCGACAGTAATCTCGCCGCGCCATCGACGCGCCCCCCGAACCCTCCGCTCTCCCGGGCTCAGGTGGCCGATGCGCCCGAGCTGGGCGGCGCGGAACTGGGCGCGTCCCTTGAGCTCCCTGGTCCGGACGCCCAGCGTCAACCCGGGGATGAGCGAGCTGGCGATGGTCGAGGAGATCGAGCGCCAGCTCCCCGGACACGGTTGCGAGCTGACCCGGGTCGAGTCGATGCCGGGTCGGCCCTCGCTGGCCGCGGTGCTCCCGGCGCCGGGGACGGGCCGGCGGCTGGTCCTCAACGGCCACATGGACACGGTCGCGATCGACGACGAGAGCCGCTGGTCGGTTGACCCCTTCGGAGGCGAGATCCGCGACGGCCACGTCTGGGGCCGCGGCGTCGGTGGACATGAAGGGCGGCCTCGCGTGCCAGATCGCCTGCGCGCGGGTGCTGAGCCGGATGCAGGACGAGCTGAGTGGCGACCTCGTCCTCCACTTCGCCGCCGGCGAGGAGTGCGGCGAGCCGGGGACGCTCTCTCTGATCGAGGCGGGATTCGTCGGCGACTGGGGGATCACGACGGAGCCCACCGGCCTGACATCGCAACGGCCGAGCGGGGGACGGGCTGGTTTCGGATCCTGCTGAGCGGCCGCTCGACCCATGCCGCCACCCCGGCCGCCGGGGCCAACCCGATCCCTCCGCTCGAGGACGTGCTCGCGGCCTTGCGCCGCTACGCGGAGGGGCTCGCCTCTCGCACCCATCCGTTGCTGGGCCACCCGATCTGTACCGTGACGATGGTTCCAGGCGGCGCCGAGCACAACGCGATCTCCGACGGCTGCGAGCTCACGATCGACCGGCGGATGATCCCCGGCGAGATCCACGAGGAGGTCGAGGAGGAGATCCGGAAGCTGATCACCGATGCCGTCGCCGGCTACGACGGGATCTGCGCCAGGGCTGTCGCGCCGATCCATCACCCCTTCGAGGCGGCCGAGATCCCGACCGAGAGCCCGTTCATCGAGACGGTCGTCGCCGGGCGGTGAGCGAAGGTCACCGGGGAATCGGCGACCAGATCTTCGGCACGCCCTACGGCAGCGACGTCCGCAACCTCGTCAACGACGCCCGAATGGAGGCGATCACCTTCGGCGCCGGCGATATCTCCCTCTGCCATTGCCCCGACGAGCGGCAGTCTCTCGACCAGCTGCTCAAGCGGCCACCGTGATGGCGATGGTCGCGCTCGAGCTGCTCGGCGGCGCTAGTCGAGGCGGCGCCGATGAGCACGCGGATCGGAGTGGACGTCGGCGGCACCTTCACCGACCTGATCGCCTACGACGCCGACAGCGGCAGGTCACGCTCACGAAGAGAGCCTCGACCGCGGACGCTCCCGAGGCAGGCGGTGATCGAGAGCGTCGCGGCCGGATGTGCCATGCCGGAAGTGATCCGGCGTCCGACTACTTCTTGCACGGCACGACCGTCGGCCTCAATGCCCTGCTGACCGCTCCGGCGCGAAGCTCGGGATGTTCGCCACCGCCGGGTTTCGTGATGTGCTCGAGATCCGACGGGGGAGCCGCGAGGAGATGCTCAACCTCTGGTGGCGGCCGCCGGAGCCTCTGGTGCCGCGGCGAGCTGCGCATCCCGATCGGCGGAGCGGATGCGCGCCGACGGCACGGTTCAGGCCGAGGTCCCGGATGACGACGTGGCCGCGGCTGTTGAAGGTCTTCGAGCTGCCGGCGTCGACGCCGTCGCGATCTGCTTCATCAACGCCTACCGCAACCCCGCGAACGAGTTCGCGGCCGCGGAGGCGTTGCGGCGAGCACGGCTTCGATGGCGAGATCTCGCTCTCGCACCAGGTCTCGCGTGAATACCGAGAGTTCGAGCGCACCTCCACGACGGTAATCGACGCCTACGTGCGCGGCATCGCTGGCGGCTATCTGGAGCGGCTCTCGCAGGGCCTGCGTCGAGCCGGGCTGTGACGCTGACCTGCTGTTGATGCGCTCGGCGGCGGCGCGATGAGCTTCGAGGAGGCGGCGACGCGGCCGTTCGAGACGATCATCTCGGGTCCGGTCGCTGGCGTCGAGGGAGCCGCCGGCGCTCGCGCGGGAGCTCGGGATCGAGCAGGTGATCGCCGCCGACGTCGGCGGCACCAGCTTCGACGTCTCGGTCGTCCTCGACGGCCGGCCGCAGTCCATGAACCAAGGCGAGGTGATCGGCTTTCCGGTCCAGGCTCCCGTGGGTCGACGTCCGCTCGATCGGCGCCGGCGGCGGCTCCATCGCCGAGATCGACGCCGGCGGCCTCCTGCGGGTCGGGCCGCGGAGCGCCGGCTCAACCCCGGTCCGGCCTGCTATGGCCGCGGCGGGACCGAGGCCACCGTCACCGACGCCGCCTTCGCGCCTCGGGATGCTCGGCGAGGGCCAGCTGGCGGGCGGCCTGAAGCTCGACGCCGGCCGGCGAGCTCCTCTCTCGAGCGGCTTGGCTGGGCGCCTGGAGCTGAGCGTCGAGGGCGTGGCCGCAGGGAATCCTTCGGGTCGCCTCGGCCCACATGGCCGACGCTATCCGTGAGATCACGGTCGAGCGCGGGCTGGACCCGCGCGACGGCGCGCTGATGGCCTTCGGCGGGGCGGGCGGGCTGTTCGCGACCCTGCTCGCCCAGGAGTCGGAGATTCCGACGATCGTGGTTCCGCCGTTCATGCGGCAACTTCTCGGCCTGGGGCTTGCTCGGGACGGACGTGACCCAAACCGCGGCACAGACCATGATCGCCCCGCTGGGCGACGCGGGCACCGGCGCGGCCGGAGAGGTTCTCTCCGGCCTGCTCGCCGAGCTGCGCCGGCGGCCCGGGAGCGGCGAGAACGGTGCGGTCCGCGGAGGCTGCCCTCGATCTTCGCTACGAAGGCCAGGAATACAGCCTCACCGTCGCCGGTTCCCGTAGCGGGTGGCGCCATCGAGCGCCGACAGCGGCGGAGTGGCGTCGTCCTTCGAGCAGCAGTACGAGAGGATCTTCGGACACAGGATGGAGGAGGGGATAGAGATCGTCGCGGTGCGCGGGACGCTGCGCACCGCGATGTCGGGAGCGCGTCCGGGCACCCGAGCCGGACGCCAGCGACGGAGACGGGCGGCGCCGGGACGCGCGCCTACTCCTTCACCGCTGGTGACTTGGCTCGACTTCTCCCATGCTCGACCGGAGCCGCTGCGCGGCCGGTGCGCGCGCTCGCCGGGCCCGCGCTGATCGCCGAGGAGACAGCGATGACCTACCTCGATGCGGGGTTCGCGGCCGAGGTGCAGCGAGAGCGGCTCGCTCTTGATCGAGCCAGAGGAGTCCGAGTGGCTGAGCGCGTCGACACGATCACAACCGAGGTCGTGCGGCACAGCCTCCACTCCGCGGCCGAGCAGATGAAACGGGCGCTGATGCGCACCGCGTTCTCTCCGATCATCTACGACGTCCTCGACTTCGCGGTTGCGATCTACGACCGCGACAAGCGGCTGCTCTCCCAGGCGCCAGGCCTGCCCAACTTCCTCGGCACGATGGGTTATTGCGTCGAGGGCGCGGTCGAGGCCGTCGGCGAGGAGAGCGCTCGCGGACGGCGACATCATCCTAATCAACTACCCCTACGTCACGGGCTCCCACCAGGAGGACATGGCCGTGGTCTGCCCCGGTCTTCCTCGAAGATGCGCGGAGCTGATCGGCTACACGGCGGTCAAGGCCCACTTCCTGGACATCGGCGCCAAGGACTACTTCTGCTCCGACACCGTCGACTACCTCCAGGAGGGGACGGTCTTCCCGGGCGTGAAGCTCTATGTGGCCGGCGAGCTCCAGGAGGACATCTCGCGGATGGTTACCGGCGAACTCGCGGGTGCCGAGCGCCGTCGCGGGCGATCTCAACGCCGAGGTCGCGGGCGCCCGCACCGGCGCCGCCGCGCTGCGGCGCGTGGTGGGGCGGCACGGGATCGACACCTTCGGTGCCGCCGTGGCCGAGATGTACGACCGCGGCGAGGCCGCCGTGCGGAAGTTCATCGCCGAGGTCCCCGACGGCATCTACGTCGGCCAGGGCGAGATGGACGGCGACGGCGTCAGCGAGGGCCGCATCCCCTTCGAACTGGAGGTGCGCGTCACCGGCAGCGACGTGACCGTCGACTACACGCGCACGCCGGATGCCCGCCAAGGCCCCGTCAACAGTCCGCTCCCCTCGACCGTTTCCGCGACCCGTGTGGCGATCACCATGCTCGCGAGTGCGGCGGATCCCGGCGGGGAGGGGCACTTCCACGAGGGGCACTTCCGCCCGATTCACGTCGAGACCCGGGCGGGCTCGATGTTCCATCCCAAGCCGCCTGCGCCGGCGTTCTTCTACTACATGTCCGACTACCAGGCGATCGAGGTGATCTTCCGTGCGGTCGCCGAGGCCCTCCCCGATGCGGTTCCGGCCTGCTCCGGCGGGGACGTGACGACCTTGATCTGGTGGGGGGAGTTTGCCGACACCGGCGAAGCCTGGGCCGACGGCTCGGGCAACCCCGTCGGGCAGGGCGCGACCGCCGTGGACGACGGACCCAACGCGATAATGCACCACGGCGAGGCTGGGACCCGGATCACACCGGTCGAGGTGTGGGAGGCAAAGAACCCCTGGATCTTCGAACGCTTCCAGCTGCGGGTTGACTCCTGCGGGCCCGGGCGCCACCGCGGCGGGCTCGGCGTGGACATGTTCTTCCACATGCTCGACGACTGCTGGCTCACCTGCGGGGTGGAGCGGACCCAGAACAACCCTTGGGGGCTGCTCGGAGGCGGCGAGGCAATGCCGAACCGAGCGTCGGTGCGTCACCCCGACGGGACCCGTGAGACCCTGACCAAAGCGACCGCCGCAAAGATCCCTAAGGGCTCGACCTTCGAACTCTCAACTGGCGGAGGCGGCGGCTTCGGACCACCCTCGGAACGCAGCCTCGAGGCCATCGATTCGGACGTCCGAAACGGCTACATCACCGAGGATCACGCCCGCAGGCACTACCCGCAGTATGGGCAGCGGACGTAGTTCCCTGCTGCTGGTCCCCCGCTACCATTCCGCGCCGGTGGCACGGCAGCAGAGAACCCAGCAGGGCGGTCAGGGACGCGGCAGGCGCCGCGGGCTCAGCGATCGCGGCAGGCCGCGCAAGTACACGCGGCTGAACGTCGAGGTGATCGACTACAAGGACCTGGGCACTTTGCGACGCTTCATCTCCGACCGGGGCAAGACCCGCTCGCGCCGCGTGACGGGGCTCTCGCGCCGCCACCAGCAGCAGCTGGCCCTGGCCGTGAAGCGCGCCCGCGAGTTGGCGCTGCTGCCCTACGTCGGCGAGCGCTGATGGCCGAGGCCGTCCTGCTCAAGGACGTCGACGGGCTCGGTGAGGCCGGCGACGCGGTCGACGTCAGCCCGGGCTACCTGCGGAACTTCCTGGTGCCCCGCAAGCTGGCCCAGCCCGCCACCAAGGGCGCGCTGGAAGAGGCGCGCCAGCGCCTGGAGCGCGCCGAGGAGGAGGAGCGCCGCGCCGCCGAGCGCGCCGACGAAACGGCCGCACTGCTGGCGAAGACCGTGCTGACCATCAACCACCAGGCGGGCGAGGACGGCAAGCTGTTCGGCTCGGTGACCTCGAAGGAGATCGCCGAGGCGATCCAGGCCGCCCGCGGGCTCAAGGTCGACAAGAAGAAGATCCAGCTGGACGAGCCGATCCGCGAGACGGGCAGCTTCATGGTCGAGATCGAGGTCGGCGGCGGCGTCACCACCAAGGTCAAGACGATCGTCGCCGAGGCGAAGTAGCCGCTCCGGCGGCTAACCCCGCTACTCGCGGGATTCCTGCTCCAGAGCCGAATTTCGTCCGACTGGTTTTGCCGCAAATAGGCGGGTGCCCGTCTGCGCGGCAGGCCGACCTGTGATTTTCTTGTTACCGGCCTGCGCGGAGGACTCGCCCGCCGGGGCCGAGCTTTCTCCGCCGGGGCCTTGAGGACACTGGATGGTCGTCCCGCGGCCGAACGCGCGCGTGCGCGCGAGAGAGGGGCAGTTGGCGAACACGAAAACACCCAGCGGCATCGTTCCCCCGCAGAACCTGGAGGCGGAGGAGTCGGTGCTGGGGGCGATGATGGTCGCTCAGGCCACCATCGAGCCGGTGCTGCTGGACGTTCGCCTCCAGCCCGAGGACTTCTACCGCGACCGCCACCGCTCGATCTTCCAGGCGATCATCCACCTGAACGAGAACGCGGACCCGGTCGACGTCCTCACGGTCACCGAGCAGCTCACCCAGCACGGCGAGCTGGAGCAGATCGGCGGCAAGGACGTGGTCGCGAGCCTCGCCGCCAAGGTCCCCGCTCCCGGCAGCGCCAAGCACTACGCGTCGATCGTCAAGCAGAACTCGCTGATGCGCCGGCTGGACGCCGCCGCCAAGGCGATCCAGCAATCGGTCGCCGACCGCGACGGCGAGCCCTCGGAGATGGTCGAGCAGGCAGAGCGCCTCCTGTTCCAGGTCGCCCACCAGGAGCAGGCCGCCGACTTCCGCGAGATCGGCGCCATCCTCGCCGACGAGATCGACAAGCTCGAGGCCCTCGCCACCGGCAAGGGCGGCGTCACCGGCACCCCCGCGGGCTTCCGGGACCTGGACACCCTCACCGGCGGCTTCCAGAACGGAAACCTGATCGTGATGGCCGGCAGGCCGGCGATGGGCAAGTCCGCGATCGTCTGCAACATCGCCGAGAACGTCGCGGTGAAGGCCGGCAAGGCCGTGGCCCTGTTCTCGCTGGAGATGTCGGAGATGGAGCTGGCGCACCGCTTCATCGCCTCACAGGCCCGGATCGCGGGCGACAGGCTGCGAAAGGGCCGCGTCGCGACCAAGGACTGGCCCAAGGTGGTCAAGGCCTGCAACCAGCTCGAGTCGGCCCCGCTCTGGATCGACGACTCCTCCGACCTCGGCCTGCTCGAGCTCCGAGCCAAGGCGCGGCGCCTGCACGCCCAGGAGAAGAGCCGGGGCCGCGACGGCCTCGGGCTGGTGATCGTCGACTACCTGCAGCTGATGCGCTCGGACGACCCTCGCGCCAACCGCGTCGAGCAGGTCGCGCAGTTCAGCCGCGGCCTCAAGATCCTGGCCCGCGAGCTCGGGGTGCCGGTGATCGGCATCTCGCAGCTCTCGCGCGCGCCCGAGCAGCGGCCCGACAAGCGCCCGATCCTCTCCGACCTGCGCGAGTCCGGCTCGATCGAGCAGGACGCCGACGTCGTCGGCTTCCTCTATCGCGACGAGTACTACAAAGGCGACGAGTCCGAGGAACCCGGCGTCGCCGAGCTGATCATCGCCAAGCACCGCAACGGGCCGATCGGGACCGTCAAGCTCGCGTTCCTGAGCCACTACCCGAAGTTCGCCGATCGCGCCTACGAGGACCGCCAGCCGATCGAGCAGCCTGCGGGCGAGGGACCGCCGATGGAGGACTTCGGCATCGGCAGCGGCGGGGCTCCGGCAACGGGCGGCCGCCCGACGAGACGACATGCTCCGCCGAGGAGGCGTGAGGTGGGCTGCCGCCGCGCGGGCAGGAGGCGACGCGGCCTGCCCGCTGGCCATCTGCGACGGCTCCGGCTGGATCCTCGGGCCCGAGGACGTCGCCCGGCCCTGCGAGTGCCGCGCGCGCACGATCTCGCGCGCGCGCCTGCGCGGCGTGGCGTCGGTGATCCCGGCCAAGTACCGGGGCGTCTCGTTCGACCGCCCCCCGGTGACCGAGATCGCCCCCGACGTCGTGCGTCCCGTCAGGGAGTACTGCGGGCAGATCGACGACATGATCGACCGCGGCCGGGGACTCTGGTTCTACGGCGACCCGGGCACCGGCAAGACCACCCTGGCCATGCTCGTCTCAAAGACCGCCCTCGAGCACGGGCGCTCGGTCGCGATCTACTCGATGCCGAAGCTGCTGGCCCGCATCCGCCGCACCTACGACGCCGGCGCGGGCGAGCAGTCCTACGCGGAGCTGTTCGAGCGCCTCGCGACCGTCGACCTGCTCCACATCGACGACCTCGGCTCCGAGAACCGAACCGAGTGGGTGCTGGAACAGCTCTACTCGCTGATCAACGAGCGCTACGAGAGCGAGCGCGCCCTGGTCGTGACCACCAACCACGACGACGCCGAGCTCGAGCAGCAGGTGGGCGCGCGGGTGGTCTCGCGCCTCGGGGACATGTGCGAGACGCTGCCCCTGTTCGGCGAGGATCGGCGCCTGCGGCTGGCTCCGCCGCCCGAGGGCCAGATGCCGCCCTCGGCGAGCGGCGGGGCCCTCGGCCCCCTGGACCACTAGCGCGGCTTTCTAGCCCCGCTCCCTCCATAATCCCTGGTCGTGCCCGGATTGGTGATAGTCGGCGCTCAGTGGGGGGATGAGGGCAAGGGAAAGGTCACGGACCTGCTCGCGGAGCGGGCGGACGTCGTGATCCGATTTCAGGGCGGCAACAACGCCGGCCACACGATCGTCCGCGACGGCGAGACGTTCAAGTTCCACCTGATCCCCTCGGGGATCCTCTACCCGGGCAAGATCTGCGCGATCGGCAACGGGGTGGTGATCGACCCCCGCGTGCTCAGCGACGAGATCGAGGGCCTGCGCGCCCGGGGCGTCGACGTCAGCGGCCTGCGCGTCTCGGCCAACGCCCACCTGATCATGCCCTACCACGTGCTGCTGGACACGGCGGGCGAGCTGAAGCTGGGCAAGCTCGAGATCGGCACCACCAGGCGCGGCATCGGGCCGGCGTACGCCGACAAGGCGTCCCGCATCGGGATCCGCGTCCAGGACATGCTCGACGAGAAGATCCTGCGCAAGAAGATCCGCGCCGCGCTCGAGTCCAAGACCCAGCCGCTGAAGGAGCTCGAGGTCGAGCGCAAGAAGCGCAAGGAGTCGGGCGCCGGCGACGCCGACTTCGACGCCCGCCTGGACCTGCACTCGATCGTCGAGGACTACGTCACCTACGGCCACCGTCTGGAGCCCTACATCGCGGACACCGCGAAGCTCTGCTGGGAGGCCCTCGACCGCGGCGCCACCGTCCTCTTCGAGGGCGCCCAGGCGACGATGCTCGACCTGGACCACGGCACCTACCCCTTCGTCACCTCCTCCAACCCGGTCGCCGGCGCGGCCTGCGTCGGCGCGGGGGTGGGCCCGCGCGACATCGACGAGGTCTGGGGCATCACCAAGTCCTACGCCACGCGCGTCGGGGCAGGCCCCTTCCCCACCGAGCTCTTCGACGATCGGCGGGCGCCCACATGGCCGATCGAGGCGGCGAGGTCGGCACCACCACCGGCCGGCCGAGGCGCTGCGGCTGGATCGACCTGGTGGCCCTGCGCTACGCCGTCCGCCTCAACACGATGAACGCGCTCGTCGTGACCAAGCTCGACGTCCTCTCGGGCCTCGACCCGCTCAAGATCTGCGTCCGCTACCGCCACCCCGAGGGCGCCGTCTTCGACGAGTTCCCCTACCACCAGTCGATCATCCACACCGCCGAGCCCGAGTACGAGGAGCTGCCCGGCTTCGACGGCGACATCGGCAACGCCCGCAAGGAGTCGGACCTGCCGAAGGAGGCGCGCGACTACCTCGAGGCGATCTCAGATCACGCCGGCTGCCCGATCCGCCTGGTCGGCGTCGGCCCCGGCCGCGACCAGGTCGTGTGGATGGGCGAGGAAGCTCCCACCCTGAAGGCCGCGGCCTAGCGCACGGATGCTGTACGGCAAGGAACACGTCGACCGCTACCGCGCCACCGACGGCGAGGAGGGCCACATCTGGGTGGAGGGCTCCACGGTCGCGCTGCTGACCACGACCGGCCGCAAGAGCGGCCAGAAGCGCACGACGCCGCTGATCTACGGCAAGTCCGGCAATGACCACCTCATCGTCGCCTCGAACGGCGGAGCGGACCAGCCGCCCACCTGGTACCTGAACCTGCAGGCCGACCCCGAGGCCGAGCTGCAGGTCCTGGGCGACCGCTTCAAGGTCCGCGCGCGGGACGCGAGTCCCGAGGAGAAGCCCGAGATGTGGAAGCAGATGACCGCGCAGTGGCCCTACTACGACGACTACCAGCGGATCACCGATCGAGAGATCCCGGTCGTCGTGCTCGAGCGCGTTACCTGAGCGACCCGGCCGCCGCCTGGGCGTGGGTGTCGGCCTCAAGGCCCGGGATCAGGCCCTCCTGCTCGCCCGCCTGCTCGCCGCGGCGGAGCATCCGCAGGCCCAGGATCGTCGCCGCGAGCACCGCGGTGACGCCGAAGCTGACCTGGAGCGAGACGACGCCCTCGCGGCTCCAGTAGACGTCGCGCAGGTCCAGCAGCAGCGCCGCCTCGTCGAAGGTGAGGCCCGCGCCGGCCCCGAAGCCGAAGCTGAGCAGCTCCTCGAGGCGCTCGTTGGTCGTGGCAAGGCCGGCGCCGCCGCTGGCGAAGGCGATCAGGATGCCGGGGACGAAGTGGTGGATGTGGCGTCCACGGAGCTTGACCGGGTTGGTCGGCCACCAGCCGCCGCGCTGACCCCAGGTGGACAGGCGCATCAGGGCGAACGCGCCCGTGAAGCCCGAGAGGATGTTGAAGAGAATCGTCTCGTGCCGCGGGGCGCCCTCGTAGCCCTCCACCGCCACCGCGACCGTGTCGCGCGTGGCCAGGCCCGCGGTGTCGATCAGGGTCTCGGGCGTCGGAACCTGCTCGCTCTCGCGCCGGCGGCGGGCCAGCCTCAGGAACTCACCGCCGATCACCGCACCCGCGGCTGCCAGGGCGACGGCGGCGAGCCCGACCGTGGCGCGGTCGGCGCGCAGCTTGTCGCTGCGGCGCGGCACGAGGGTGGAAGCGAGGCGATTGGAGAGGTTGGCCACGGCGGGGGATGCTAGCCAGGGAACGTGGAAAACCCCTCTGTAGAGCCAGAAACCCCAGTTTTGGTGGAGACGGAGTCCGCCAGCGCCGATAAGGTTCCGCCCATGCGGAGGCTGCTCACACCCGTCAACGCCGGTGTCAGCGCCGCCCGTCACGTGCTCTGGTACATCAGCTACCACGCACAGGGCCAGCGCAGCGGCCGCTGAACCCCGGGAATCACCTGACTTCGGGCAGAGACCGGCGAGGGCGGCCAGGGATGGCCCGCCCAGCCGGGTCCGTGACCACCTAAGGTCCGGTCCAGCCGTTCGCGTAGCAGGGCCGCAGCACGGGCCCCGGGTCCGTGCACGGCAGGATGAAGCCGTTGGGGTCGAGGAAGTCCTCGATGTGCTGGAGGCCATCCACCGAGCGGCGCGGATAGCCGTGCGGATCCTCGCCGAAGCCGTTCTGGGGCCGGGGTGGCACCTCCTCCCTGGGCATCACGCCGGAGCCCTGGCAGGTGTTGGTGAGCGGGACCGGTGAGGCTGGGTTGTTCGTGCACTCGACAACGGCCTCGCCGACACCGTCGTTGAAGAAGCTGGTCGGGCCGCCGTCGTAGTAGACGAGGGCCGAGCCGGTGAACGGCGTGGTGCCGCCCGCGCCGAAGTCGATCCCCGGGAGCTGCATGAACGGATTCGACTCCCAGTGACGCCCCGGGTCGAGCGCCGGCTTGTAGATGCTGGCACCCACCGTGCGAGCCTCGACCTCGGCCGTGACGTTGGAGACCTGGTGGTCGCCGACCGCGGCCTGCATCAGGATCTGGTGCTGCGGCGTGTTGGCCAGCGGATCGGTGGTGATGTGGTGGGCGTAGCCGTTGGTCTCGCCGCGGTCCCAGAGCAGCTGCATCATCGACAGGATCAGCGGCCGCTCGAGCTCGTTCGGGTAGAACGCGTAGAGGCCTACCGCCGGCAGCTCCGCGTACGCGTCGAAGTCGACGCTGCGGCGCAGCAGGGTCGAGTAGTTCATGCCGTTCACGTTCAGCACCGAGCGCGTGAAGTCGGGCGACAGCGCCGTCAACGAGCCGCCCATGATCGCCCCCTGGCTGATGCCCTCGAAGTACAGCTCCGAGGTGTCGATCACCGACTCGTCGGGGTCGAGCGTGGTGCTCTCGTCGGCGTCGACCTTGAAGGCGTCGTCGCTGTTGAAGCCGTCGGGGTGGATCATCGCCCGCCCCAGGTAGTGGAAGTTGACGAACCCCTGCTGCATGCGGTCGACCATGCGGTGGAAGTTCGAGAGGTCGACCAGCGAGGCGCTGACGACCGCCGTGTCCTGTGCGGCGAAGCCGGCCCAGTCGGTCGCGCACCAGACCGAGTTCTGCTCGTTCCCGAGCCGCGCCTGGCCGTTCACCTGCGTGTAGGCGCCGAGCAGTCCGTGGCCGAAGGTCCCCGGCTTGGCCTGGTCCACCTCGGTCCCGGAGTCGACCGACTCGGGGATGATGCAGCGGAACTTGACGCCGTTGCTGCCGTCCTTGGCGAAACTCGTCGGCGCCAGGGTCGGGTCGTCTGCGCCCGGCGCGAAGCTGAAGCGCGAGAAGGGCGGGCACTCGGGAGTGTCGAGGTAGCAGGGGACGTTCGTCAGCTCGCCCTCAATCTGGCGCAGGATGTTGCCCGGCGGATCGCTGACGCCTGTGATCGTGAAGGCCGGCGCATCGCCGTCAACGACGCCGTCTCCGGGCGTGCTGTCACCAGAGCCAGTGATCGGATCGCCGGGAGCGGCATCGCCGATGCGCAGCAGCGCGTCGTCCCGCATCGCCAGGGCGCGGCCGGTGAGGCTGTCCTCGCTGGCCACGGTGAAGTCCCAGGTCATGTACAGGTTCGAGCGCTGGAAGCCGTGCTGCTGCAGGGTCGAGATCAGGCCCTCGATGTGCGCCCGGCGGCTCTCGACAGGCGCCTGCTGGGTGATCAGCCGGTCGCGGTAGACCCGGAAGGGCAGCGGCGGCTCGACGGCGTTGTTCTGGGCGTCGCGCAGGTTGCGGATCGCGACGATGTAGCGCGCTCCCTCGTCGAAGTTGCGCGCCGGCCTGATGATCAGGTTGGAGTTCGCGGCGTTGCCCGACTTGCCGGGGACGAACGGGTTGGCGTCCACCTCGGCCCAGATCGGATGGCGCTCGCCGGTCTCGGCGTTGATGACGACGACGGGTTGGTTGTCGTCGTCATAGGCGCGCAGGTTGTTGATCGGGACGATTCCCGAGTTGTCGAAGGCGGCCTGGGTCTGGACCGCGGGCACCTTGAGGATGATCATGTTGCCCGGGCTGTAACCGTCGGCGCGCAGGTAGTCGTTGGTGCTGATCGGCAGCCCGTTCTTGTTCTGTGGCATCGAGGCCTGGTTGAAGTTGAGGCGGCGGCCGGTGTCGGTGCTGCCGTCGGCGATCGTGAAGTAGTCGTTCGGCCACGGCTGCAGGCAGACGGCCGGGTCGAGGAAGTCGCAGCGGTCGGCGTTCTCCGTCGGGATCGGCTCGCCCTTGTACGGCTTGGGGATCGGGTTCTCGGACGGGACGCTGCATTTGCCCAGGTCGAGGTCGAGCTGGGTGAAGTTGGTGCGCTTGGTGCGCTTGCCCTTCCTGCGAGAGGTCGTCTGGGCGCTGAGCGTGTCGGCGGCGCAGCCGCCGAGGATCTGCTTGCCCTCCTCGCTCAGGGGCGCGCTGCCCGTGCGGGCAGCGCCGGCCCCCTTGCCCTTGCCGCGCTTGCCCTTCTTAGGCTTGTAGGTGGCGACCCTGCCGAGCACGGTGTCGCCGTCGAGCGCGCGCACGACGACCTTGCCCTTGCCGCCCTTGATCGTGACCGCGCCCGCCTCGAGGATGGCCGCCTGGCTGGTGCTGGTGACGCGAGCGCCGCCCTTCTTGCCCTTGCCCTCGGCGTCGGTGCCGAGCAGCAACCCACCCAGCAGCGCGGCGCAGCCGAGCGCGGCGGCGACGGCGGTGACGTGAGCCTTCGTCAGCGATTCCATTCGCCTCACAGCGGCACTCCCTCTCTCTCCAAAGCGGTCGAAAACGTACCTGAAACGGTCGGCGCCCCGGCCTAGCTGTGGCCGGGGCGCCTTCCGCTCAACTCAGAAGAAAGGTCCCTACTTCTTCTTCTTCTTCTTCTTCTTCTTGACGCACTTCACCTTGCCCTTGACCTTCTTCTTCTTGAATCCCTTCTTGCACTTCTTCGTCTTCGTCGCGGGCGGGGCCGGGGTCGCCGGCGGGCTGTAGCCACAGCTGCCGGGCCCGGATGCGACGGCCGGCGTGGCGATGCTGTTCGACAGCCACACACCGCCGCAGCCGGCGGTGAGGCCGTTGATCAGCGCGCACGCGGGTGTCGGATCTGCCGGCAGCGTGGCCCAGTCGTCCTGGATCGCGCCGTTCACCGGCAGCGCCGCGGCGTCGAACAGCTCGCCGTTGAACGCGGCACCGTTACCCGTCCCGAATGCCAGCGGGATCGGCGTCAGCACGCAGGTCGCGTCGACGGGCGGCCCGAGGGCGATCGTCGACGAGAAGTTCTGCGCGCGTGGTGCTGAGCGCGCCGGTGGCGGCGTTGTAATTGCCGCTCACCGTCCCGGCCGGCTCGAGATCGACCGCCAGCGGCACGCCGCTGGCCGTACCCTCGAACTGAGGGAAGTCGAAGTCGGACGTGTTTGCGCCGTCCGTCGGGGCCACCGTCAGGGCGGTCCCTCCGGTGCCGTTGTCGGTGGCCGTCAGGTTTGGCAGGTTCTGGCCGTAGACCGTTTGACCGACGAACTCAACGTTGATGTCGGCCGGCAGCGGACCGCCGGTGACCACAACGTCGAACGTCCCGAGGTTGTTCAGGTCGCGCAGGGCGGTCCGAACCTGGACAGCGGTCGCGTTGCTCGCGTTGAGCGCCGCCGTCGTCTGGCCGTTGAAGGTCAGCGTGAACGTGCCACCCGTGCGATTACTCGTCAATCAGCGCCTGCTCGTTGACGTCGGGGTTCGCGGCCACCGTGAAGTTGCCGCCACCGTCCGGGAAGACGTTCTTCAACTCCACCGCGTTCGCCGGGGTGATGACCTCCTGCGGAGCCGCCAGACCCGAGATCTTGAGGAACCCGTGGTCGAACGTGAAGGTCGCCGCCGAAGCGGAGCTCACTCCGACCGCGCCCGACCCCAAGGGCAGCGATCGCGGAAGCGAATGCCACCCGGAGGCGGCGGCCGCCTCTATTCCTTGTACTAGACATTTGCTCTCCTTGCTTGGCGGGCACTTGCGCCCGCGTGTGAATCAACAACATCACAACCGCGCCTCAGTTGCGAAGAGGCGCCTACCTGAAACTTGGTTTGTCTGGCCGACCGGCCAGTCCCTCCTGAGGGCCACTCTTGCACATTTGCCCCGGGTCCGTGAACGACCGGGACAGATAGGCTGCGGCCGTGGGAATCATCGGCTGGATCCTTTTAGGCCTGCTCGCGGGCACGATCGCGCGGGCGCTGATCCCCGGCAGGACCGAGCCCGGCGGCTGCATCGGCACCACCGCGGTCGGGATCGTGGGGGCCCTGCTGGGCGGCTTCATCGCGACGGCGCTCGACATCGGCGAGATCGACGACTTCTTCGACCTCGGCACCTGGCTGATCGCGATTGGCGGCTCCGTGCTGCTGTTGCTGATCATCCGCGCCGTGGCCAAGTAGCCCGAGCCTCGATGAGCGAGGACGCGGCCCAACGAGACCAAGCTCAACGAGGACAACGTCCAGGTCCTGAAGCCCGTCTACGAGCAGTGGTCCCAGGGCAACTTCCGGCCGGTCACCGACGCCTACGGGGCCGACCTGCGAGTGGGGCTGGTCGGAGGAGTTCCCGGGCATCGCCGGCGTCGATCGCGGCGCCGAGGGCCAGAGCGAGAAGCTGCTGACCTGGCTCAGCACCTGGGAGCACTGGCGGGTCGAGGTCGAGGAGTACCGCACCAACGGCGACTTCGTCGTCGCGCTGTGCCGCTACATCGGCCGCGGCAAGGGCAGCGGCGTCGACGTGGACACCCCCGGAGCCCACCTGTGGACGGTCAAGGACGGCCGCGCCGTCCGCATGATCGTCTTCTCGGACCGCGAGCGGGCGCTCGAGGCAGCGGGCCTGGGCTCGAGCTGAACCACGGCGGGCCCGCTCAGCTCGGATCCGGCCCCAGCGCCCGCGCCAGCCCCTCGGCGAACCGCTCCAGGCCTCCGGGCTCGGCCCTGGCGTGGTCGGGATTGAGCTCGGTCACCGTGACGCCGGCGAGGCGAGGGGACGCGAGCAGCACCGCCAGCGCCCTCATCGCGGCGTCGTAGGAGAGGCCGACGTTGCGTCCCCAGTTCTCCGACAGGGGAAGGTCGGTGAAGTCGATGACGTCGACGTCGAAGTGGACCAGCAGGCGCTCGCAGTCCGGCTCCACCATCTCCCTGACGCGCAATGCCGCCGCCTCGGAGTCGGCCTCGACCTCGTCGGCCGCAATGGTGCGGAGCCCGGTGCGCTCGATCGCGGTCCGCTCGTGATCGGTCGCCTGCACGGGGTCCCATCCGAACGCCACGACCTGCTCGGGCGCGAGCAGCGGCGTCCGCTTGCCCAGGGCGGCGATCGCCGGGATGCTGCCGGGCTCTCCGAGCATGTGGGACATGCCCATCCAATCGAGCGCGCCCTCGCTGACGCTCTCGGGCACGTTGAGGTCGGCGTGCGCGTCGAAGTACACGACCCCGACGCGTTCGCCGGTGGCCACCTGGGCCGCAACCGCTCCCACCCCCACCGTGCAGTCTCCGCCGAGCACCAGCGGCAGCTCGCCGTCGCCGATCGCCCCTGCCGCGCGGCGCGCAGTGTCCCCGGCGAACTCGGCGACCTTGGCGGCGTTCTGGGCCCGTGGATTCGATCGGTCGGGCCGCCAGGCCCAGGGCTCTCGATCACCTCGATCGTGCACCTCGGCGCCGCCGGCCTCCAGCATCTGGACGAGGCCCGCGGCCCTGAGCGCCGCGGGCGCCTGTTCCTGGCCCGGGGCGAAGGCGCCTGCGCTCGTGGGCACTCCCACCACGCCTATCCGTCGCGGCCCCGGCATTGGATGGGCCGTACAGGGATCGAACCTGTGACCTTGAGATTAAGAGTCTCCTGCTCTACCAGCTGAGCTAACGGCCCGGGGGCGGAGATTTTAGGCGGTCGCAGCTAGGGGCCGCCGAGCGCGCCGGTGTCTCCGCCGAGCGCTCCGCCGCCGGCCCCGCCAAGCGGATTCTCGCCCTCGGGCGCCGCGCCCTGCTTCTGCTCCTTGGCGACGGCCTTGTCGAACGCCTCGGCCTGTTGCTTCAGGTCGTCGAAGTCCTTCTGCGCGGTCTTCTGCTCGTCCTTCGGCGTCTTCGCGACCGAGTCGGCGGCGGCCTGGTCGCCCGCGGCGAAGTCGCCGGCGAGGTAGAGATAGAGGGCAAGGTTGCCGAGGTTGCCGCGCGAGGGGTCGGCATCGGCGGCGACCTGCTGGGCCTCGGCCGCGTTCTCGACCTCGACGCGCGCCTCGGCGGCGCTGGCGGAGTTCTGCGCGAGCAGGAAGTGGATTCCGGCGAGTTGGATCGCGGCCCCGGTGTCGGGCTTTGGTGGCTTCAGCTTCAGGTAGGCGACCCACGCGTCGGCGGCCTTGTTGAACGATTCCTCCGCGTCTGCGGTGACGACCGTTGCCTGTGTCGCCTCGTCGACCTCGAGCTGCTGGTTGCCCTGCTGGATGTAGAGCGTGACCAGCTCGAGCTGAGGCTTCGTGTCCCTGGGGTTCTCCGCAGCCTGGTTCTCGGTGTCCTCGATCTCGTCCTCGAAGCCGGTGTCGGCGCTGCCGCCGGTTCCGAAGATGTCGGAGATGCCGCCGGTCGCGTCGCTGCCGATGCCGAAGCCGACCAGGCCGACGGCGAGCAGGATCGCGAGCGTCGCGTAGACCACCTTGATGACGCGGCGGCGGCCGGGGCTCTGAAGGTCGAAAAGCACGGGCGGAAGCCTAGGGCAAGGGGCTCAAGCCGCGCTTAGGCGAATTCGCTGGGCGGCGCCGTGGGAGGCTCCCGCCGCTCCGGCTCGGGCGGCGGCTCGGCCTCGGGCTCCTCGCGCAGGTCCTTGGGGGTGCCGACGATGCGCGCCAGCAGCAGGCTGCCCTCGAACAGGATCACCAGAGGGACCATCGAGATGACCATCGTGATCGGGTCGGTGCCCGGCAGCAGCATCGCCAGCACGGCGATGATCAGGATCGCGTAGCGGCGGTTGGCGGCGATCTGCTGCGGGGTGAAGATGCCGAGGCGGGTGATCGCGAGGATGCCGATCGGGATCTGGAAGAGGATGCCGACGGCCACCGAGGTGAGCGCGAAGAAGCTGTAGTAGTCGCGCGCGCGGATCTCGATGTTGAACTCGTCCTCGTTGAAGTTGAGGAGGAAGTCGGTCGCGGCGGGCATGACCACGAAGTAGGCGAAGACGATGCCGGCGATGAACAGGAACGGCGCCATCAGCAGGAACGGCAGGATCGTCTTGCGCTCGCGCGGGCTCAGCGCCGGCAGCACGAAGGCGTAGGCCTCGTACAGGAGCACCGGCAGGGTCAGGATCAGCGCCGCGTAGGCGGTGACCGTGAGGGTGGTCGTGAACGGCTCCGCGACGCCGAAGGTGATCGGGATCCGCTCGCCCGGCAGCGGCTCGTTGGCGATGTCCAGCAGCACATCGTTCTGCCAGAAGCAGATCGCGGCGAAGACCCCGAACACGACCAGCGTCGTGATGATCCGCGTCCGCAGCTCGTCGAGATGCTCGACCAGCGTGAGCCGGTCCTCGAAGTCGACCGGCTTTACCCGGGGCACGCCAGCTCCGTCCGGCTGGCGCTAGGCCCGCTTCTCGGTGACGACCTCGCCCTCGACGGGCTCGGCGGACTCAGCCTCGGCGGCCTGGTTCGCCTCGAGCTCGGCGCGCTTGTCGTCGACGTCATCCTGGTCCTTGTTCTCTCCGGAGATCGAGCCCCGGAACTCCTTGATGCCGCGCCCCATGGAGCGGCCCAGTTCGGGCAGGCGCTTCGGCCCGAAGATGATCAGCACGATGACCAGCACAATCGCAATCTCGAGTGGTCCGATATTCGGCACGAGGCGAATGGTAACGGCACAGCGCCTCCGGACCCGCAGGGAGGCGCTCGGCGCTCAGTCGAGGTCGGAGCGATCGAAGTTGAGGTAGTAGCGACTGGCCGTGGGCTCGGCCTGGCCCTGGTACTTGGACCGAGCCGCCTCACCCCCGTACGGGTTCTCCACCGCACCATCCATCCGCATGAACGAGATCTGCCCGATCGGCATCCCCTTGTAGATAGTGATCGGCAGCGTTGCCAGGTTCGAAAGCTCGAGCGTCAAGTTTCCAGCGAAGCCTGGATCGACGAATCCCGCCGTTGAGTGAATAACCAACCCCAGCCTTCCGAGCGAACTGTTGTGAGTCGAGATGAAGGACTCGCTGATCAAATACGCCCCCCGCTCGCCCTCGACCTCGATGCACCGGACGGGAACGCTGGCGACAGGCCTCACCTCCCTGATGCCGCGCGTGTGGTGCTTGTACCGCTGGGTGAGCCTCTGCCTCGCGATCTTTCGCGGGAGGCGGAAGACCCGCTCGTGTGGGGTGAAGGTCACATCGTGCTTGACGCCGCAGCATTTCCCGTTGAGCATGGCCGACTTGCTGGCCACCACCGGGCGATGGCCTAGGCTCGCGATCAATTCGCAGTACTGGTCAGCAAGATGCTGCTTCACCGTTGTGAGTTCACAACGGCCCCAACGGTCGACGTAGCCGTCGGTGTCCATTAGGCCTTCGAGGAGGCTGGTGCGCTGTTCGACGCCAGCCTCCATGTACTGATCCGGAATCCGCTTGTTGCCCAAAAGGCCTAGGTCTCGGAGCTTGCTCGAGAGGGAGTCATTTCGTTCGTAGCGTCCCGTGATCGGATCCCGCGTATGTCCGGTGCCACCAACTCGGTACGCGATCGGGCCTGAGGCTCGTCGGACGCCGTATCCCGCAGCCTGGAGTTGCAGGAGTATCGGCTGATCGACCGTAGTGACCTCAGCTTTGGTGCTTGTCCCATCACCTATCCAAACGCCGAGCACATAGGGATCGATAGGAAGGTCGCGAGGCGCGTACGCGACCGGCTTGGCGCGAGGGATCCGGTACCGACATTCTCCGTTGGGCAGCAGGGTCGAGCCGGCGATCTCACGAGTGCTGAGCACGCGGGGAGGTTTGCCGTAGCGCCGTTCATATTTGGTCCAGACCTCCCACCGATGCTCGGCGTCGGCGACGACGACGGTTCCGTCAGTGAAAACCACCTCGAAGCAAGGTCGGTCCGGGAGTACGTCTGTGGCGGCAACGACCTTAATCGGGCGGCCCTCTGGATCGAAGACCTCGTGATCGACGTCGATCTCCGCCATGGTCGTCCATCCATGTGGGGTGGGAATGAGCGTGTCGAGCGCCAGCGCCTTCCCTTCCAAGCGGGCCACCAAATCGTCGGGCAGAGTCACCCGCTCAAGCGTTTGCCCAAGGACGAACTCTCCTGGATGGAGAATGAATGGGTCGTCACCTTCAGTCTCCACAAGCTCAGTCAGCTCATCCATGGGCCTCTTGACGTCGATATACGGATACCTAGCGTTGTGGAAGACACGGAACTGACCATCAACGCGCATATCCACGCTCGAGGGCTGCACGAGGGACGCGTCGTAGGGGTCGAAAACCAGCCTGCCGGCGGAGATTTCCTCCTTGATCGTGCGGTCGCTGAGAACCATCACTTTTCACTGTAAAGATCCGGCCCGAGGCACCCGATATGGCCCACATGAGCGTGAAGCGCACCAGGACCGTCGACGAGACCACCCGCTCCGGCGAGGGCATGCACGTCTGCCCCAGCTGCGAGAGCCAGCTCGTGCAGCCGGTGCAGTGGTTCGAGCAGGGCGGGAGCAGCTGGCACGTCGATCTGCGCTGCCCCGAATGCGACTGGTGGGGCCGCGGCAGCTTCAGCCAGTCGGACGTGGACCACTTCGACGAGGAGCTCGACCGCGGCGCCAGCCTGCTGGTCGAGGACCTGAGGACGCTGACGCGCTCGAACATGGAGGGCGAGGCCGACCGCTTCGCGATGGCGCTCGCCACCAACTCCATCCTCCCCGAGGACTTCTAGGGACGGGAGCCCTCAGAACACGATCTTCCTGGCAGTACCACTCCCAACGACACAGAGTCACTCCTTGCGACGAACGGCGGCCCCTCGGGGCCGTCGTTCTAGGTGCGCGACCTGCATCCCTTCGGATCGTTCGCGCCCTGCAGGTAGCGCGCCGCCTGATGCTGGGCGCGGGTCGCGCCTACGAGTACCGCTCGACGACGCCGTCGGCGATCAGGGCCAGCAGGCTGCGCTCCTCCTCGCTGAAGGAGTCGCCGGCCAGGCAGCCCTTGGCGCTCTCGATGCCCGCGCGGGCGCGGGCGCGGACCTCGTCGAGCGCCCCCGTCGCGGCGATGCGGTCGCAGAGGCGCTCGGCCTCGGCGGCGTCGAGACCGTCGAGCTCGGCTCGCGCCAGCTCGGGGTCGCTGCGGCGCGCCAGGATCAGCGGCAGGGTGACCGTCCCGTCCAGCAGGTCCGTCCCGCGGGCCTTGCCGGTGCGCTCGGGCGGGCCGGTGACGTCGAGCACGTCGTCCAGGAGCTGGAAGGCGAGCCCGATCTCGCGCCCGAAGGCCGCCAGCTCGGCGGCGCCCGGAGAGTCGGACGCCAGGCGCCCCACCCGGCAGGCCGACTCGAACAACCGCGCCGTCTTCAGCGAGCAGCGCTCGAGGTAGCGCTCCTCGCTGATCGTGACGTCGCCGGTGTCGCGGCGCTGCGCGAGCTCCCCGCGCGCCAGCGCGACCGCCGCGGAGCTGAGCTCGTTCACCTCGGCCCCTCCCCCGTCCACGGCCAGCTCGGCGAAGGCGCGGGAGAGGAGCAGGTCGCCGACGCCGACGGCGCGGTCGCGCCCGGCGCGGGCGACAACCGTCGGGCTGCCCCGGCGGACCGGCGCCCCGTCGAGGACGTCGTCGTGGACCAGTGTCGCCATGTGGATCAGCTCGATCGCCACCGCGGCGCGCACCGCGCGCTCCGAGGCGGTGCTGCCCGCGCAGATCAGCACGAGGAGTGGGCGCAGGCGCTTGCCGCCGGCGTCCAAGGTGGCCTCGGCCTCGGTGCCGAGCTCCTCGCCGTGCCCTCCCGCGATATGCGCCAGGCGCCGCTCGACCTCGCTCATCCGGGCGGGCAGCCAGGCCGAGGCGACGTCCATCACGGCCGTCACAGGGGGCGGGATGGCGGAGCGGCTCACGAGCCCGACTCGAGGGTGGCGCTGTGGATGGCGATGATGCCGCCGGCCAGCAGCAGCCAGCGGATCTCGTCGAAGCCGGCGGCGTCGATCCTGGCCGCCAGCTCGCGCGGCTCGGGGAAGCTGCGGACGGACTCGGGCAGGTAGCTGTAGGCCTCGGCGTCTCCGGCGGCGGAGCCCAGCACGGGCACCACCTTGTCGAACCAGAGCGAGTAGAAGGTCGCCAGCGGCTCGCGATGGGGGCGGGTGATCTCGAGGATCACAAGGCGGCCGCCGGGACGCAGCACGCGGGCCATCTGGGCGAGGCCCTTGTCGAGGTCGGCGAGGTTGCGGGCGCCGAAGCCGACCGTGACCGCGTCGAAGCTGTCGTCGCCATAAGGCAGGTCGAGCGCGTCCGCCCAGCCGAACTCGACGGGCAGCCCCTGATCGCCGGACTTCGCCCTTGCAAGCTCCAGCATCGGCTCCGAGAAGTCCGAGCCGACCACGCGGCCGTCGGGCCCGATCCTCCGCCGCAGCTCGAGCGCCAGGTCCCCCGTGCCACAGCAGACGTCGAGCGCGTCGGAGCCGGGGCCGACCCGCGCCAGGTCCACCGCCCGCCTGCGCCACTCGTGATGGAGCCCGGCCGTCATCGCCGAGTTCATCAGGTCATAGACGCCGGAGATCCGGTCGAACATCCCCCGGACGTCGTCGGAGAACTCCTCGGAGTCGCGCTGGGGCCGGGCGGCCGCTTCCATCACGGGCGAGGTTACGCGGACAGGGTCAGTCGAGCGAGGCCAGGAAGGCGGTCAAATCCTCGAACTTCTGCGGAGGCAATCCGGAGAAGTTGGGCATGCCCTCGGGCGGGTTCTCGAGCGAGCGGGCGATCGCCTCGCGCGGGATCTGGTTCCCGATCTCGGTCAGCTCGGGGCCGGGGCCGTCGTTGCCGTTCTCGCCGATCTTGTGGCAGGCGAGGCAGCCGGTCTGCGCGGCCACCTGCTTGCCCGGCTCGTACTCCTTGGCGACCTCGAGGTCGATCTCGGTCGGGGTGCCGGCGGCCGCGCCGAGGAAGGTCAGATAGGCCATCGAGATGATCGTCAGCAGCGCCGCCGTGGTCGCGATCGGGCGCCGCTCGGGCCGCCGCTCGGGGTTGCGGTCGTAGAACGGCAGCAGCAACAGCAGCACGATGCACAGGGTCGGGATCCCGACGGTCGCGATTGGGACCAGCTCCGGCGGCTTGATCACCCGCAGCACCTCGAACAGGAAGAAGAAGTACCACTCCGGCCTCGGGACGTAGGTGGTTGTGGTCGGGTCCGCCTTCGGCCCCTGCTCGGCGCCGAGCACCAGCGACAGCACGATGATCACGACGACGACGACGAGAGCCATCGCCGAGTCCTTCAGGATCGCGTAGGGGAAGAAGGGCTTGCCCTTCTTCTTCAGGACCTCGTACTCCTGCAGGTACTTCTCGCGGTCCTCGCGGTTCACGCCGCGGCCCCGCTCATCCGACCTCGGTCCGCTTGCGGGCCGGCTCCGGCCGCTCGGCCTTCAGCCACGGTGGGGCCGTCGTGCCCAGCTTCACCACCAGGTAGAGGTGGGCGCCGATCAGGGCGATGATCAGCCCCGGCACCAGCAGCATGTGGATCGCGTAGAAGCGCTGGATCGTCTCGCCGCCGAACTCCGAGCCCGAGCGCAGGAAGTCGGCCAGGTAGGGGCCGACGACCGGGCCGGTGGCGGTTATGTTGTTGGCCACGACCGTGGCCCAGAAGGAGCGCTGGTCGAAGGGCAGCAGGTAGCCGGTCAGCCCCATCACCAGGGTGAGGATCAGCAGCACGACTCCGATCACCCAGTTGAGCTCGCGCGGGTACTTGTAGGCGCCGAAGAAGAATGTCCTGCCCATGTGCAGGAAGATCAGGATGATCATCACCGACGCTCCCCACTTGTGCATGCCGCGGACGAACTCGCCCAGCCAGACGTCGTTCGTCAGGTGGGTGATCGACTCGTAGGCGTCGGTCGCCGAGGGCGTGTAGTACATCGCCAGGAAGACCCCGGTGATCGCCTGCACCAGGAATGCGAACAGGGTGGCGGAGCCCAGTGTGTAGAACCAGTTGGTGCCCTTCGGGACCTTGCGGAACAACATCCCCGTCAGGAACCCGGTGGCGCCGGTGCGCTCGTCGACCCAGCCGACGACGTCGCCGCCGGTCTCCTTGGCGACCTCGGTGGCGCCGCCACCGTTGGCCTTTGCACCGTTCGGTCCGTTCTGGCCCGGCTTGCCGGGGCGCTTCAGCGGGGGTGGGACGGGAAGCTTCGGCATCGTCAGATAGCCATCCTCGATGAAACCTCTAGGGAGCGGGCGGCGTCGAGGGCCGCGGCGGGTAGATGTACTCCCAGACCCCGCCGGTGAACTCGCCGGGGTCGCGGGTGCGGACGGGCTCGAGCTGGGAGGTGACGCTGAAGCGGGGGCCGACCTCGACCGTGTCGGTGGGGCGCGGGACCCCGGTGACCTCGTTGCCGTCGGCGTCCATGGCCCGCGTCTGGAAGCGGTCGAGCGGCCGCACGGGCGGGCCGCCGATCACCTTGCCCTCGAAGTCGTAAACGCCGCCGTGGCACGGGCAGATGAAGTTGCCCGCCGCCTCGACGAAGCGGACGGGGCAACCGAGGTGCGCGCAGCGCGTCGAGATCGCGATGAAGCCGTTCTCGTCCTCCTCCAGGTCCTCGTTGCCGCGGCGCACGTAGGCGGTGGTCTTGCCGGACTCGCCGATCCCGGGCACGATGGTGAGGACGACCGAGGTGTAGCCGTCCTTGGTGAACTCCGAGACGGGGCCGACGGCCTGCCAGTCGTCGCCCTGCTCCTCGAACAGCGGGGCCAGCGCGAAGCCGACGGTCGGCAGCAGCACCGCGAGGCCGGCGGTGACGCCGAGGGCCTGCCCGCCCACCGCGAAGACGTGGCGACGAGTCATGGACTCGCCCTCGTAATGCCCCGCGGGCTCGGGCTTCTGCAGGCGCTTTGGCGCCTCCTGCTTTCGGTTTCCGTCGTCAGCCACGGTCGAAGAGGTGCTCTTGATCGAAGCCTATCGAGTCGGCCGCGCCTGCCAGCGCGGTTCCCATGCCGCTGCGATCCGCGGCTTCGGCCGTCGCCGCGGCCAGCATCCGCGGCCCCTCGGGGCCGCCCTCGCGCATCGCGCGCTTGGCCCGCTCGTAGCCTTCGGCCGGGCCGCCGCCCACCGCCACGGCCGAGGCCAGCCAGAGAAGGTCGATCGCGTCGGTGGCCTCGTCGCCGTCGCGGGCGTGGATCTGCGCAGAGAGGCTGATCAGGTCGCCGAGCTCGCGGACCGATTCCACGTCCCCCCGCTCGGCCAGCCGCTCGAGCCCGAGGGCGTAGAGGTAGTCGCCGGTCAGCAGCTTCAGGTCGGGGTCGGCGTCCGCCAGCAGCCTGGGCGTGCCGTAGTGGAGGAGGAAGCCCTCGCGGATGGCCTCGAACAGCAGGCCGTAGGCCTGCGGCGCCTCGGCGGCTCGCGGCCCGGAGGCGACCAGGCGGCCCAGTGAGGGCTCGGCGCTCGGCTCCTGCACGTGCGGGGCGATCACCTCGTCGCCGCGCAGCACCTCGGCCAGGCGCTCGAGGGCGTCGCCCGCCGCCTCCGCCCCGGGCGCGCTCACGGCAGCGCCTCCTCGAAGGCCTCCGAGGCGGCGGCGAGCGTCAGCTCGATCGATTCGTCGTCGTGGGCCAGGGAGGGGAACCACGCCTCGAACTGGGAGGGCGGCGGATAGACGCCGCGGTCGAGCAGGGCGCGGCAGAAGCGCGCGTGGGCGTCGAGGTCGCAGGCGCTCGCCTCGGCGAAGTCGCGGGGAGCCCGCTCCGAGAAGAAGACGGTGAGCAGGCCCGGGAAGACGGTGGACGGCGGCCAGGGATCGAGCGGGCCCCCGAACACGACCGTGACCGGGCGCTCGCCCGCGGCCTCCTGCAGCCCGTGGCCGAGGCGCTGGGTCACCTCACCGAGGCGCTCGTAGGCGGACGCGTCGAGCTCCGCCAGGGTCGCCAAACCCGCGGCGACCGCGAGGGGGTTCCCCGACAGGGTGCCCGCCTGGTAGACGTCGCCGGCCGGCGCCACCCGCTCCATCAGGTCGCGGCGGCCGCCGTAGGCGGCCGCCGGCAGGCCGCCGCCCAGCACCTTGCCCATCACCGTGAGGTCGGCGCGGGCGCCGAGCAGCTCCTGGGCGCCGCCGCGCGCGACGCGAAAGCCGCTGATCACCTCGTCCAGGACCAGCAGGGCGCCGTTCCCGTCCGCCTGACTGCGCAGGAAGTCCAGAAAGCCGTCATCAGGGGGCACGACTCCCATGTTGGCCGGGACCGGCTCGGCCAGGATCGCCGCGAACTCGCGCTCGGCCAGCGCCGCCGCCAGCGCCTCGCGGTCGTTCCAGGGGACGACGGTCGTGTCCGCCGCCTGGGCCTCGGTCACCCCGGGAGAGGCGGGCACCCCGGCGGTCGCCAGGCCCGACCCCGCCTCGGCCAGGAGGCCATCGACGTGCCCGTGGTAGGCGCCCGCGAACTTCAGGATCGGGTCGCGGCCGGTCGCCGCGCGGGCCAGGCGGATCGCGCTCATCGAGGCCTCGGTGCCGGACGAGGTCATCCGCACCATCTCGACCGAGGCGAAGCGGTCGGCCACCTCGGCGGCGAGCCTGACCTCTCCCTCGGTGGCGGCGCCGAAGCTGGTTCCGCGCCCCGCCGCGTCGGCGACCGCAGTGACTACCGCGGGATGGGCGTGCCCCAGGATCAGCGGCCCCCAGGAGCAGACCCAGTCCACGTAGCGGTTGCCGTCCGCGTCCCATATGTAGGGGCCCTCGCCGCGCTCGACGAAGACGGGGTCGCGGCCGATCGAGCGCATCGCGCGCACCGGGGAGTTCACCCCGCCCGGGAGAAGCTGCACCGCCCTCTCGTAGAGCTTCGCGGACCGCCCCTCAGGCAGACCCATCATTGACCCGCATCGTCAGCGAACCGCATCCGCCTCCCAGGCGGCGTAGTCATCCGTGAAGTAGTGAAGGCGCACCTTCTTGAACTCGGTCGAGGAGTAGAGGACCGCGCGATCGGCCCCGTGCAGCTCGTGCTCGTCTGCGATCCCGTCGAGGATCGCATCGCACTCCTCCTTCGAGCGGCCGTGGGCCATGGTGAAGACGCTGTAGGGCCAGTCCGCGTAGGTCGGGCGCTGGTAGCAGTGCGAGACGCCGCGCACGGCGGCCATCCGGGCCCCGGCCTCCATGATCTTCTCGTCTGGAACGCGCCAGACGCCCATGCCGTTGGCCGAGAAGCCGGCGCGGCGGTGATAGAGGATCGCCGCCACGCGGCGCAGCAGCTTGCGCTCGACCATCCCGGCGAGGTGGGTGAGCAGCTCGCCGGTCGGCACGCCGACCTGCGCCGCGGCCTCGTCGTAGGGCCGATCGACCACCTTCATCGGGCCCTGCAGGGCGCGGATCACGGCGACGTCGCGGTCGTCGTAGGGCTGCGCCTCGAGCTCGCGCGGAACCACCGGCTCCGCGGCCGGCGCCGCGAGCTGGTCGGTGCCGCCCTCCATCTCCAGGTTCATGTTGATCTTGAACAGGACCAGGGTCGGGAGCTCGCGGATCGACTCGGCCCCCGTCATCCGCTGGAGCGCGGAGAGGGTGCCCCCCAGGCCCAGCTCGGAGTCCGGCGGGGTGGCGATCGTGAACCAGAGGTTGAACTCGTGGGTGCGCAGGTAGTTGTGGGAGACGCCGGGGTGGGAGTTGATGATCTCCGCGGCGCGGTGCGGGTTCTGGGTGTCCACCTTGGCGGCGACCAGCATCGAGCTGTACCCGAGCGCGCGGGTGTCGAAGATCGGCGTGATCTCGCGGATGATGCGCTGGTCGAGCAGGCGCTGGGTGCGCTCCATCAGCTCGTCCACGGGCATCTCCGCCTCGGAGGCGAGCGGGGCGAACGGCTCGGCCTCGAGCGGGAAGTTCGACTGCAGCAGGTTCATCAGGCGCTTGTCGGCGTCGTCCAGCGGGATCGCGGCGCCGTGCTTGCGCGAGCGCAGCTTCGGTGTCGCGTTGGCGGTTGTGATCCCGTCGGCCGCCTCCCCGCGGGGGACGGCCTGGGGCGTCGGCTCGCTCACCGCCGCGCGGCCTCCTCGGCGATCCAGGCCGCCGCGTCTTTCGCGTAGTAGGTGACGATCACGTCGGCGCCGGCGCGGCGGATCGCCGTCAGCGACTCCATCGCCGCTGCGCGCTCGTCGATCCAGCCGTTGGCCGCCGCCGCCTTCAGCATCGAGTACTCGCCGCTGACGTGGTAGGCGGCGACCGGCGCGCCCGTCGCCTCCTTCACCCGGCGAACGACGTCCAGGTAGGGCAGGGCGGGCTTGACCATGACCACGTCCGCGCCCTCCTCGAGGTCGAGCTGGGCCTCGCGCACCGCCTCCTCGGCGTTTGCGGGATCCATCTGGTAGCCGCGGCGGTCACCCGCCTGCGGTGCCGAGTCCGCCGCGTCGCGGAACGGCCCGAAGAACGCCGAGGCGTACTTGGCGCTGTAGGCGACGATCGGGACCTCCGAGTGGCCCTCCTCGTCGAGCTGGTGGCGGATCGATCCGATTCGCCCGTCCATCATGTCGCTGGGGGCGACCGCGTCGGCGCCGGCGGCGGCGTGGGAGATCGCGGTCTTCGCCAGCAGCTCGACCGTGAGGTCGTTGTCCACGTCCCCGGGCGGGTGCCCCTCGCGGACGATGCCGCACTGGCCGCTGCTCGTGTACTCGCACAGGCAGACGTCGGTGATCACCACGACCTCGGGGTGCGCCTCCTTCAGCGCCCTGACCGCCATCTGCACGACGCCCTCGTCGTCGTAGGCCTCGGTCCCGAACTCGTCCTTCTGGGCGGGTATCCCGAACAGCAGCACGGCGCGGACCCCGGCCGCCGCAAGCTCGGTCACCTCGGCAACCGTCTCGGAGATCGAGAGGCGCTCGATGCCCGGCATCGACTCGACCGGCTCGCGCACACCCTCGCCGGCGGTCACGAACAGGGGCTGAACCAGATGCTCCGCGGACAGGTTCGTCTCGCGGACGAGGTCGCGCAGCGGCTTGGTCCTGCGCAGGCGGCGCAGGCGTGTGGCGGGGAAAGTCACGCGCTCGATTCTACGGAGAGAGTCTTCGCGCCAGGCGGGCGGGTCCTGTCACACCCGCCCGAGTGGCGTCAGGCGAACCTCCGTAGGGCTACCCGCGCGATGGCGAAATAGGCCAAAGCCAGCAATGCCAGGTGCAGGAGATTGATGGTCAGGTCCCCCGTGTCGGAGAGGCCAGCGGAGAGCGCGTCCAGGGCGGGCCGGAAGGGGAAGGCGCCGGTGACGATGCGGATCAGGTCGTAGACGGTTTCGCTCACGGTGCCGGTCGGGACCAGGGAGAGGAAGGCGATCGGGAGCGTCAGCGCGAAGGCGGCCAGGGCGCTCGCCCGGACCTCGCGAGCCGCCACGCCGATCGCCGAACCCATCGCCGCGAAGGCCGCCCCCGCGAGCACGATCGCCGCCCCGAACAGCGGCGCGCGCTCCCACTGGAGGTTGACGAACAGCTCCAGGACACCCAGCAGGACGATCGCGACGGCGATCGAGCAGAGCGTCCCGAGGCCGATCTTCTCCACCAGCAGGCCGGCACGGCTGACCAGGCCGCGCGTGAGCCGCGCGAAGGTGTTCTCCTCGCGCTCCAGGGCCAGCGAGCCAGCGACCAGCAGCGTGGTCACGAACATGAGCGTGATCGCGATCGCGACGGAGATCGCGAAGGTGTCAAGCGGCGGGACGTCGCCCGAGACGACCTCCTTCTCAACGGCGATCGGCTGGCGGACCGACCCCAGCAGCTCGTCGGCGAAGCCGAGGTTCTCGCCCGCCAGCTCGGCGAACTGGATCACGTCGTCGACGACCTCGCGCTGGGGCCCCTGGACCTCCGCCCTCACGCCTCGCAGGATCTGCTGGGTGCGCTCGAGGCCGAGCACGTCGATCGTCTCGCCGAGGAAGGGCACCTCGAACTCGCCGCCCTCGACGAGGATGTCGAGGTAGCCCAGCAGCTGCCCGGAGATCTCGTCCGAGAGGATCAGGTTCGCCTCGGTGATCAGGGCGCTGATGCGGTCGTCGACCAGGCTCGCCTTGACCGGGTCGTCCTCGTTCACGTAGACCTCGACCTCGGCCGGGTCCAGCCCGGCGCCCCCGAGTTGGCTCTCGAGCTTGTCGAGGAAGTCCTCGGGCAGTACCAGCGCGGCCAGCACCTCGCCCTCCTCCACCTTGCCGATCGCTTCCTCGCGGCTCGACGTGGTCACGCACTCGACGCGCTCGCAGAGCTGGGCGAAGGCCTGCTCCTGGTTGAAGCCGCCGCCGCCGAGCTCGAGCCCCTCCTCGCTCTGCTCGGCCTCGATCTCGTTGAAGAAGGCGACCCGCGGCTTGTCGGTGTCGCGCGAGACCGCGAAGCCGATCAGCACCGCGAGCACGATCGGATAGATCACCAGCAGGCCCGTCAGCAGCGGCGAGCGCCTCAGGATCTGCAGGTCCTTGAGCAGCAGCCAGCGCATGGCCTAGTGACCCTTCTGCTTCAGGAACTTGACGAAGTCGGCCTCGGGGTCCTTGACGGCGCCCCGCGCCCCGGCCGCGCGGCGCATCGCCGTGAAGCTGCCCTCGAACAGGACCTCGCCGTCGGCGAGCACGAGCAGGCGGTCACCGTAGTGGCCGGCCTCCTCGATCTGGTGGGTCGAGTAGATGACGGTGGTGCCGGCCTTCGCCAGCGCCGAGACGAACTCCCAGAGCCGAATCCGCTGCCCGGGATCGAGGCCCGCGCTGGGCTCGTCCAGCAGCAGCACCGCCGGCTGCGCGAGCAGCCCGATGGCGATGTTGATTCGCTGCTGGTTGCCGCCCGAGAGCTCGAGCACCTGGTCGCCGCGCCGGTCGGCCAGGCCGGTCTGCTCCAGCATCGCCTCGACGGCGGCGTCGGGGTCGGCGACCTTCTCCAGCCGCGCGAACAGGCGCAGGTTCTCCTCGACGGTGAGCCGGCGATAGAGCGCCGCCTGCTGGGGGACCCAACCGACCTCGCCCGAGACCTCGACCGATCCCGCGTCCGCCTCGCGGATCCCGGCGAGGATCGCGAGCAGCGTGGTCTTGCCGGCGCCGTTGGGGCCGACCACCGCCAGCAGCTCGCCCCGCTTGACCCCGAAGCTGACATCCCGGAGCGCCGCCCGATCGCCGTAGCTCTTGGAGAGGCCCTGCGCCTGCAGCGCGACCTCGCTCGCCTCGCTCGCCGAGCGCTTCCCCGCCGCCGCAGACCGCGCCGCCATCGGCGGAACGCTAGTACAGCCCCGCGTGGGCCCTGCGGATACCCTGGCGCGGGCCATGCGCCTCCTGTTCATCGGCGACGTCGTCGGCAAGCCCGGGCGGGAGGCGTTCGCGGCAGCGATGCCGCGGCTGCGCGAGCAGCATCTGCCCGACCTGGTCGTGGTCAACGGCGAGAACGCCGGCGGCGGGGTCGGCATCACGCCGGACACGGCCGAGGACCTGTTCGGCGCGGGGGCCGACGCGATCACCCTCGGCAACCACACCTACCGCCACCGCGAGGTCTACCCCTACCTCGACAAAGAGCAGCGCATCGTGCGCCCCGCCAACTTCCCGGCCGGCAACCCGGGGCGGGGCCACATGATCGCCGACGCCGCCGGGATGAAGGTGGCCGTCGTCAACCTCAGCGGCTACCTGCACCTGAGGGTGGAGCGCTCCCCCTTTCCCGCGATCGACGACCTGCTGGAGGAGCTCAAGGGGCGCGCCGACGCCGTCGTGGTCGACTTCCACGCCGAGCTGACGAGCGAGAAGGTGGCGATGGGCTGGCACCTGGACGGGCGCGTCGCCGCGGTCCTCGGCACCCACACCCACGTGCCGACGGCGGACGCCCGGGTGCTGCCCGGCGGCACGGCGCACGTCACCGACGTGGGGATGACCGGATCGCGGGCCGGCGTGATCGGGGTCAAGCGCGAGCAGGCGCTGGAGGGGTTCAGGACGCAGATGCCGGTGCGCTTCGACACCGCCGACGAGGACGTCTGGGTGATGGGCGCCGTCGTCGAGATCGGCGACGACGGCCTCGCCCGGCAGATCACGCAGGTGCTGGAGCCGGCCGTTCAGTAGAGGCGGCGTCCTCCCCGTCCCGCGCCAGCAGGGCCACGAACAGGAACCCGGCGAACCAGGGGATGTAGAGGTAGAACCAGTGCTCGACGATGAGCTGCGCGGCGATCAGCACCGCCGCCCCCAGCGCCGCCACGGTGACCAGGTCGCGGCGGCGGGGGACGAATGCCACCGCCGCGGCCAGCGCGGCCGCCAGCACCTTGAGCGCGGTGTGCAGCCAGCCCAGCGAGGGCTCCTGGCCCCAGACGCTGAACGGTGAGTCGCGCCCCACCTGGTTGCCGATCGTACGGTCCCAGAAGGTGCAGAGGCCGGGGTCGAGCAGGGTCTCGGCCATCACGATCAGAACCACGACCGCGAACGTGATGGCGAATGGGGCTATCACCGAGAACGCCCGGCGCGCGGGTCCTGTCAGGGCGGTGCGAGGAGCGGGGTCGTAGGTCGCAAACAGGGGCACCAGCGCGAGCGGGGCGAATTTGGTCAGTGAGGCGAGAGCTAAGAGGCCACCGCGGACGGGGGGCGAGCCCAGGAAGTAGAGGGCGCAGACGAGGAGCAGGGCGACCAGCGAGTCGTTGGTGTTGGACTCGAGCGCGAAGGCGGTGTAGGGACAGGCCGCCCAGGCGAACGCGAGCAGGATGGCGAGGCGGCTGCCGTCGCCGGGGCGCAGCCGCCTGCCCAGCAGGAATAGGACTGCGATCGTGCCGAGGTCGAAGAAGATCGCCGCCGCGTGGGCCGCCGGCAGGTCGTCCCAGTCGCCGCTCCAGGGCAGCAGCTGTTCGAACGGCGTGTAGACGTAGTAGGCGGCCGGCCCGTAGGTGTCGCCGTGGCGGTTGTCGTCGGGGAAGTTGTCGTAGAGCGGCTCGCCGTCGGTGATCAGGTCGGCCCCGATCACGCCCGAGTAGCCGACGTCGATCACGTTCGAGTCGGCGACGTTGAGCCCGACGCGGAAGCCGATCAGGCCCACGGTCGCGATCGCGAGCCAGGTGACGGGCAGCGACGGGCGCAGCCCCGGCCCGCCCCGAAAGGCGAGCCACAGCGTCCTCGCCAGCAGGTAGAGCAGGGCCGGATAGGCGAGCGGGACCGAGAGGCCGATCTCGCCGCGGTTGAAGAAGAAGTGCGAGACCCCGAATCCCGCGACCAGCACGAGCAGGTCGAGGTGGGCGACCCGGAGGGGCCGGCGCCAGTCGAATAGGCCGATCAGGAAGATGGCGCAGAGCGGCAGCCAGACGTAGGGCGCGTTCAGCTTGCGCCCGAAGGCGCCGTCGTAGCCCCGCGCCATGCGCCATGCGACCTGGTGGCCGGTCCACGACTCCTCGACCTCCCCGCTCTCGTCGTCGACGACGACCAGCACCTTCTGCTCGTCCTCGGCGAAGAAGCCGACCTCCCAGTCGCGGTCGCCGTCGGCCCGGGTCGCGGACGGGAACAGGTCCGGGTACTTGCGCTTGCCCTCGACCGCGTTGGGGTCGCGCTCGGCGATCTCGACCGCGCGCTCCTCGCTGACCGGCGGCTCGTCGGACCGGGCGGACGCGCCCGCCGGCCAGCCCGCCAACGCCACGAGCACGGCCGCGGCCGTGGCCGCGAGGGCTACGCGAAGGTCCAAATCTTGTTGCCCACGAAGTTGAACGGCATCGCGACGGCGACCGCTATCGCCTGCGCGGGCAGCTCGGCAACGTCGGCGACCTGGATCAGCAGCTCGAGCGCGATCAGGTTGATGCCCAGCGCCAGGGTGCTGACGGTGAAGAAGCGCGCCGCCTGGAAGCCGGCGTGGCCGTGCTTGGCGTCGAAGGTCCAGTGCCGGTTCCAGAGGAAGTTGTTCGTGACCGCGACGGCGAAGGCGGCAATCGCCGCCGGGATGTAGTGGACGCCGAGGCCGTCGCTGCCCTCGCGGAAGAAGAGCCCGCTGCCGGTCAGGATGGCGAACGCCGTCAGGTTGACGATGTAGCCAGAGGCGCCGACCAGGCCGAACTGGAACAGCTGCACCCAGTTCTCCGAGCGCATGGTTCCGCGGCCGATCCGCTTTGCGGTCTCGACTGGGCTCATCCGAGCAGCCTCCGGCGGCCGACCCGGAAGTGGTCGAGCACGATCGGCGCGATGTCCCGCAGGGCCCACTGCGGGTTGCGCCCCGGGCGGCGGGGGCCGCAGCCGACGAACAGCAGGGGGCTGAGCGAGTCCTCGCGGCTGAGGGCGCCGTGGCTGCCCCCGCCCGCGTGACTGACGCCGCCCCAGTCCACGCACTCGTATCCGTCCGCCGCCGAGATCAGGACGTCCCCGGCGTGCGGGGAGCTCAGCGCCGACCACAGTCGCGCGAGGCCGTCCGGGTAGCGCTCGGTGTCGATGCGCCCGCCCGAGACCTGCGCGTCGAGGGCGTCGAGGTCGCCGCTGACGTCCCAATCCGCCCCTCGCTTGTCGCGGTGGCGGCCGCCGGGCCGGAAGCGCAGCTCGTGGCCGTTGGACGTGACCACGGCCAGGGCCCGGTCCGCGTCCGGACCCAGCCCCACACCGGTGCGCACCAGGGGCACGCCCTCGGCGTCGGCGAGCCAGGTGACCAGGTCGACCCCGGCCAGCTCGCGCAACTTGGATCTCACGCGCTCGTGCGCGGTCCCGTGGCCGGGTCCGTTGCCGAGGATGTAGACGGCGCCGGCCCGCGAGGTCGGGCTGACGGCGATCTCGGCCTCCTCGGGCCGCTCGGCGTTCGGCTCCAGCACGCGCCAGTCCTCGGCCAGAATCTCGGCCAGCGGCAGCCCGTGCTCCACGGCCGTCTGGGCGTGGTCGGAGGTCAGGATCACGGCGTGCTCGTCCAGGAAGGAATCCAGCCCGCCCCCCGCCTCGACGATGCGGGCGAAGTTGAGGTCGGCCTTGGCGATCGACTCGGTCTGAGCCTCGGGTCCGTGACGGTGGGAGTGGAAGTCGTTGTCGGGCAGCGCGAACAGCAGGAAGTCGTAGGCCGCCTCCCGGACCAGCTCCTCGCTGACGCAGGCCGAGTACTCATCCCGGTTGCCGGGCCTGCCCATGTTGGAGCTGCAACCGGTGGGGCGGCTGGCGTAGAGGTCGCCGTAGAAGAACTCGTCGGGCGCGTAGACGGCGTGGCGGAAGTTCGCCACCGCGAGCGCGCGCCTGGCGAGCCCCTCCAGCCCCAGCTCGTGGCGCCGGCGGCCCCGGTAGATCAGGAACGGGGTGGTCGCGGTGCGGACCCCGGCGTCGCCGAGCCGCTCGAACACCGTCTGCGCCTCCCAGCTCAGGTGGTCGAGGTTCATGTTGTAGACGAGGTCGTACATCGAGCGGAAGAGGCCGAAGGTCCGGGTCGCCTCGAATGAGGACCCGTACTCGATGTAGCGCCGCTCGACCCGGTGGTACCAGTTCATCCCCATCACCCAGTGGTCGCCGGGGCCGAGGCCCGTCAGCATCTCCGAGCTGGCGACCGGCGTCACCGAGGGGAAGCTGGAGACGCAGTCGTCGACGAGCTTGCCGCGCTCCTCGAGGGCTGCGAACGTCGGGGCCTCGCCGGAGTCGATCGCCTTTCGCAGCATCCCGGGATGCATCGCGTCGACCACTGCGAGGACGAGCTTCTTCGCCACAACCTGCCTTAGCGGAGGACCCGCAGGCCCTCGTGCTTGCGCTCTGCCTGGCGGCGGCGGATGAACCAGAGCCAGGCGAGCGCCGCGGCGGCGACCAGCGACACCGGCGGCACCACCAGGCTCAGCACCGCCAGCAGCGCGGCGGCCAGCACCACCAGGGCCACGACCCCCGGCGGCGGCGTCGCGCCCACCTCGGCCCCCCGGCCTGTCGCCGGGCGGCTCCTGAGGCGACCTCGCGGCTGACGATCGCCGCCAGCCCGGCCGCCAGGATCCCGATCGGGATCGCGGGCCAGACGTCCTCGTCCTCGCTGTTGAGCGCGACGATGCAGGCCAGGACGCCCAGCGGGGCGGCGCCGGCGATCACGCCCCAGGTGGGCATGATGGGGGGCAGCACGACCCCGATTACGAGCCCGGCGGCAAGAGCCAGCCCGAGCCCTTGGCAGACGGCGAGAAAGTCCATGGGCGGGCCGGGGAAGGCTACACGTGCGTGAGCGCCCGGTTGCCGTCGCTGCGCTCCGGGTTGGGCACACTGTCGGGAGTGCCCGTACATGACCAGCACCCCGAGCCCGACCAGCGCGGCGAGCGCAAGCCGGACCAGGGGACGGCGCCGCGCCGGCGCCGCGCCCACACGACCTCGCGCGACCTGGAGCGCTACGCGGGGCTGTTCGCCGCCCGCACCCAGGTGATGCGCTCCTCGGCGATGCGCGACCTGATGGCGATCACGGCGCGGCCGGAGGTGATCTCGCTGGCGGGAGGCCTGCCCGACACCTCGGCCTTCCCGCCCGAGAGGTTCGCGGCGCAGATGACCCGGATCGCGCACGAGTCCTCGGCCGAGGCGCTCCAGTACGGGCCCACCGAGGGCTTCGAGGAGACCAAAGCCTGCATCGTTCAGGTGATGGAGGCCGAGGGGATGGCCCTCGATCCCGAGGACCTGATCGTGACCACGGGCGGGCAGCAGGCGATCGACCTGATCTGCAAGACGCTGATCGACCCCGGCGACCCGGTGATCTGCGAGGCGCCCACCTACCCCGGCGCGGTCCCGACCTTCAGCAGCTACGAGGCGGACGTGATCCAGGTGACCACCGACGAGCACGGGATGAGGACCGACGAGCTGGAGCGGGTGCTGGAGGGCCTGGCGCGGGAGGGCCGGCGCCCGAAGTTCATCTACACGGTGCCGAGCTTCCAGAATCCCGCCGGCGTCACGCTGTCGGCCGAGCGCCGCGCCCGGCTGGTCGAGCTGGCCCGCAGCTACGAGCTGCTCGTCTGCGAGGACAACCCCTACGGCCTGCTGCGCTTCGACGGGGAGCCGCAGCGGACCCTGTACTCGCTCGACGGCGGCGACTACGTCCTCTACCTGGGGACCTTCTCCAAGATCCTCTCGCCGGGGATCCGGGTGGGCTGGGTCGCGGCCCCGCCGCCGGTGCTGGAGAAGATCGGACTCGGCAAGCAGGCGGCAGACCTCTGCACCTCCACCCTGACCCAGTACTTCGTCCGCGAGTATTTCGCCGAGGGTCGCTGGCGCGCCTACATCGACGACCTGATCGAGATCTACCGCGGGCGCCGCGACGTGATGCTGGAGGCGCTCGAGCGCCACTTCCCCGCGCAGGCCGAGTGGACCCGTCCCGAGGGTGGGCTGTTCGTCTGGGCGACCCTGCCCGAATACATCGACACGACCGACCTGCTGGCCAAGGCGCTGAGCGAGAACGTCGCCTTCGTCCCAGGCCGCGCCGCCTACGTGGACGGCCGCGGGGCGCACTCAATGCGGCTCAACTTCAGCGGCTCGACCGAGGAGGAGATCAGCGAGGGCATCCGCCGCATCGGCAAGGTCCTGGGCGAGCAGGTCGGCCTGTACGAGACGATCACGGGCGAGCGCCCGGTCCCCGAGCCTCCCGAGGACGACCCCGACGAGGGTGGCGACGTGGTGCCCATGAGGAGGCCCCGATGAAGGTCGCGGTGCTGCGCGGCGGGCGCTCGCTGGAGCGCGAGGTGTCGATGCGGTCCGGGGCCAGGGTCGAGGACGCGCTGGGCGCGCTGGGCCACGAGGCCCTGCCGATCGATCCCGGGCCCGGCCTGGTGACGACGCTGCGCGAGGCTAGGCCCGACGCCGCCTTCATCGCCCTGCACGGCCCCGGCGGCGAGGACGGCACGGTCCAGGAGCTGCTGGAGATCCTCGGCATCCCCTACACGGGGCCCGGCGTCGCCGCCTGCGCCCTGGCGATGGACAAGGTCGCCGCCAAGCACGAGATGCGCGCCGCCGGCATCGCCACGCCCGATTGGGTCGCCTTCAACGCGACCGCTTTCGGCGAGCTGGGGGCCGCCGACGCGCTGGAGGAGATCGAGGGCCGCCTCGGCTTCCCGCTGGTGGTGAAGCCCGCCCGCCAGGGCTCCTCGCTGGGCGTCGAGTTCGCGGACGCGAGGGAGGCGGTCCCCGCCGCGCTCGTCGCCGCGTTCAGCTACGACGACCGCGTGCTGCTGGAGCGCTACGTGGACGGGCGCGAGCTCGCGGTCGGCATGCTCGGGGCGGATCCGCTCCCGGTGGTGGAGGCGATTCCGCGCGACTCCGACCGCTTCGACTTCGAGGCCCGCTACGAGATCGGGCGCACCGACTACGCATGCCCGGCGCAGCTCGAGGACGCGGAGACCGCGGCCGTCCAGGAGGCCGCGGCGCGCACCTACGAGGTGCTCGGATGCTCGGGCTTCGCGCGGGTCGACCTGATGCTTGGCGGCGACGGCCCGGAGGTGCTGGAGGTGAACGCCAGCCCCGGGCTCACCGACACCAGCCTGTTCCCGATGGCCGCCGAGGCGGCCGGGCTCGACTTCGAGCACGCCGTCGAGCGCATCCTGGCGCTGGCGCTGGAGCGCCCGCGCGGCGCGACGACGCTCCCCGCCTGACCGTCCCGCTCGAGCGCTACTGCCGCTTCGAGGCTGGAGCGGGCGGCGACGATCCGTGCCGGCCGCACCCGTCGGTCTACTTCTCTCCCTCCGCGAAGTCCTCGGGGGAGACGTTGTCGAGGAACTCCTTGAACTTGTCCACGACCTCCTCCTGGTCTTCGGGAGCGCCGTCCTCGAATTCGATGGCCGACTCCTCGATCACGTCGTCGGCGGCGAAGATCGGCGCGGACGTGCGCACCGCCAGGGCGAGCGCGTCCGAGGGGCGCGAGTCGATCTCCAGCTCGGAGCCGTTCATCGAGACCGTGATCGAGGCGTAGAAGGTGTTATCGCGGAGCTCGGTGACCGAGACCCGCTCGCACTTGGCGTCCATCTGGTCCAGCACCTCGGAGAGCAGGTCGTGGGTCATCGGCCGCGGCGTGGAGGCCCCCTGCAGCTTCATGAGAATGGCCGCCGCCTCGGGGTGGCCGATCCAGATCGGCAGGAACTTGTTGCCGTCCACGGTCTTCAGCAACACGATCGGCTGCTTGCCGACCATGTCGAAGCTGACTCCGTAGATGGTCATGCGCTGCACGCGAAAGGCTCCTCGGGCTCGGGTCTTCCCAGTATAAGAGCGCTCCCAAGGCCCTCTCGGGCCCGATCGGCATCACACATCCCGCCCCCGGAGCTTGCGAGAATCGAGTCGGTGTCCCACTGCCGCCAGCAGGCATTTATCGACGCGCCGCCCCGGATCGTCTGGGATCTGCTCAGCGACGTCAATCGCCACCCGGAGTGGTGGGCCGGGTTCGTCGAGGTCGAATGCGACGGGCTGGAGACCGGCTGCGAGTATCGGACGGTCGTCAAGGACCCGTTCGGAAGGGACACCGAGGAGCAGTTTCGGGTGGAGGAGATGGAGGACTGCGAGCAGCTCACCATCCACTGCCTCGACAGCGGCACCACGGTTCGCTTCGTCCTCACCGAGGCGCAGGGCGGCACCTTTGTCGACGGGGAGGCCGGGATGGAGGCCGCCCCGTCCATGAAGCACCGGGTCTGGGACACCGTCGCCGGCAACCGCTGGTATCGGGCGTGGCTGACGAAGTCGCTCGATGCCCTCGGCGAACTGGCGAAGGGCGAGCGGACCAAGGCCTAGTGGGCGATCCTGGACTCGAACCAGGGACCTCGTCCTTATCAGAGACGCGCTCTAACCAACTGAGCTAATCGCCCGGGAACCTGGCGCGATTCTAGCTGCGGCGGCGAAGCCGTTTGGCCAGAGCGGCGACCTCGTCGAGGTCGTCGAAGCGGAGCTCGGCCTTGACCCCGTCGCCGGCGCGGCGGACGCGGACGTCGGCGCCGAGCGCCTCGCCGAGCGCGTCCTCGGCGTCGGTCATCGCCGCGCGCTCCTCGGCGCTGATGCGCCCGCCCTTGCGCGCGGGCCGCTTGGAGCCCTTGCCGCGCGCGCGGGTGCGGTCCTCCGTCTCGCGCACCGACCATCCCTCTGCCGCCGCCTTCTTGGCGAGCCCGGCCCGGGCCTGCTGGTCGGAGACCTGGAGCAGCGCGCGGCCGTGGCCCTCGCTGAGCTCGCCGCGGGCGAGCAGGCCGAGGGCCGAGTCCGGCAGCTCGAGCAGCCGGATCAGGTTGGAGATCGCCGAGCGGCTGCGGCCGACGCGGCGGGCCAGCTCCTCCTTGGAGATGCCGAGGTCCTCAACCAGGGCGGCGCAGGCCCTCGCCTCGTCCACGGGGTTGAGGTCCTCGCGGACCATGTTCTCGATCAGCGCCGACTGCAGGCGCTCGTCCTCGGGCGAGACGCGGACCACCGCGGGTACCCGGTCAAGCCCGGCCTTCTGCGCGGCTCGCCAGCGGCGCTCGCCGGCGACGAGCTCATAGCGGCCGCCGTCGACCGGGCGGACGATCAGCGGCTGCAACAGGCCCGCCGACTTGATCGACCCGGCGAGGGCGTCGAGCGCCCCCTTCTCGAAGCTCGTCCGGGGCTGGTCGGGGTTGGGCTCGATCATCTCGACCGGCAGCTCGCGCAGCTCGGGGCCGCCCGCCCCGCTCTCGGGCAGGATCGCCGCCAGCCCCCGCCCCATGCCCCGCTTGCGGTCAGCCAAGAGCGGTCACCTCCTCGGCGAGCAATGCATACGCCCTGGAGCCCGCGGAGTTGGGGTCGTGCGTGCCGACGGGGATGCCGTAGCTCGGCGCCTCGGCGACGCGCACGCTGCGCGGGATCACGGTCTTGAACACCGGGGCCGGGAGGTGCTGGCGAAGCTCCCGCTCGACGTCCTTCGAGAGCCGGGTTCGGTCGTCGTACATCGTGATCACGACCCCGGCCATCGTCAGCCGCGGGTTGAGCTCGCGCTGCACCAGCTTCAGCGTGTCCAGGAACTGGACCAGCCCCTCGAGCGCCAGGTACTCGGCCTGGACCGGCACGATCACCCTGTCGGCCGCGACCAGAGCGTTGACGGTCACCGGGCCGAGCGACGGAGGGCAGTCCAGCAGCGTGTAGGCGAAGCGCTCGCGAACCGGGCCCAGGCCCTCGCGCAGCCGCTGCTCGAAGTCGTCGGCCCGCGGCAGCTCGACCGAGGCGCCGGCCAGGTCCACGTTGGCCGGGACTATCCAGAGGTTGTCCGGGCCGGCCGGCCGCGCGGCCTCGGCCACCGAGACCTCGCCGGTGAGGCACTCGTAGGAGGAGGGGCTCTGGTCCTTGGCCTGGCCGAGCGCGGTCGTCGCGTTGCACTGGGCGTCCAGGTCCACCAGCAGCGTCTGGCGGCCCTCGCGCGCGACGAAGGCGCTCATGTTGACGGCGGTGGTGGTCTTGCCGACGCCGCCCTTCTGGTTCGCGATCGCGTAGACGATCCCCATCAGCTTCCGATCCGTTCGTGTCCGATAGATGTGATCATTCGGATCCGAACGGACGCTTCGCCGCCAAACCATCTCGGCGGGGCAGCTCGTCCGGAGTCGGCCCATTCTTGCGAAGCAGGTGGATGTGTCGGTCGCGGCTGCCGGGATACGGCATCACGGCTCGGATTTCGACCGGCTCGATCGCGAGCCGCGGCGCCGCGCGGGCGAGCCGCTGCTCCTCCCCGCGGTCCCGCCGGCCCTTCCATGCCGCCAGCGAGCCGCCGCCCCGCAGCAGCGGCGATGCGAGCTCGGCCAGGGTCGCCAGCGAGCCGACCGCACGGGCGGTGACGGCGTCGTAGGCCTCCCGGCCGCCCGCGGCCGACCAGGCCTCCGCGCGTTCGACGATCACCTCGGCGTTGTCCAGGCCCATGCGCTCGATCGCGCGCCTCAGGAACTCGCCCTTGCGCGAGATCGACTCGATCAGCTCGACCCGCGCCTGCGGCAGCTCCGCCGCCAGCACCAGGCCCGGCAGGCCCGCGCCCGACCCCAGGTCCGCGATCCGCTCGGCCCGGCGCAGCTCCTCGAGCTCCAGGCCGCTGAGCGAGTCCGCGATGTGGACCTCGCCGGCTCGCGTTCGGGTGGAGGCGGCGATGGGCGCGAGTGGGTCCGAGCGCAGCAGCTCGAGCAGGGCCTGCAGCGGGGGCGAGAGCTCGGCGGGGTCGGGGCTCACCCGGCCGCGTCAGTCCGCGACCAGCGGCGCGACCACGACAAAGCGGTGGGGCTCGTCGCCCTCGCTGTAGGTCTCGACCTCGGGGCGGTCGCGCAGATGCTCGTGGACGACGCGCCGCTCGTTCGATCCCATCGGCTCGAGCTCGATCGCGCGGCCGTCGCGGATCGCGTCCTCGGCGGCGACGTCGGCCCGGCGGCGCAGCGCCTCTCCCTGGCGCTCGCGGTAGCCGGCGGCGTCGACCGTGACGCGCTTGCGGTCCGGGTAGCCGCGGAAGGCGATCTGGTAGCAGAGCAGCTGCACCGCGTCGATCGTCTGGCCGTGGCGGCCGATCAGCAGGCCCACCTCCTCGCCGTCGACGGTGCCCCGGATCCCGTCGTCGTCTTCCGTCACGGCAACGTCGGCGTCCAGTCCCAACTCGGCGACGATCCGCTCGAGCACGGCTCGGACTCGCTCGGCCGGCTCCGCCGGAAGGGCGGTCGCCGGAGTCTCGGCTCCTTCAGCTCCCTCTGCCACGCCGGGAGTGTATTTCGGAGCGGCCATCAGTCGGGGCCCGCTTCGCCGCCCACATCAGGGGCGGCCGCGAGCGGCCGCCCCAAATGCTGCGGCTGTGGGGCCCCTTATCTCCGCCGCTTCTTCTTGCGCGGCGGTGGCGGCGGTGGCTTGGCCGGGACCGACGCCTCGGTCTTGGCCTGGATCTCCTCCGGGGTCGGGGGAGCGGCCGCAGGGAAGAAGAGCTTGACCACCGCCTGCTGGCCCATCGTCCAGACGTTGGTGGAGATCCAGTAGACGAGCAGGCCGGCGGGGAAGCCGATCATGATCGGGGTGAAGACCAGCGGCAGGCCGAGGGCGATCATCCGCTGCTGGTTCGAGGCGTTGCGGCCGGTCATGATGATGCCGGCGATGATCGAGGTGCCGATGTAGAGCGCCAGCAGGATGATCAGCTCGCTGCCGGTGGCCTTCTCGGTCAGGTTGTCGATGAACATCCACGACTGCTCGCCGGCCGCGCGGACCTCCTCCTTGAACTCGTCGCCCTGCAGCAGGTAGAAGAGCGAGATGAAGACCGGCAGCTGCAGCAGCAGCGGCAGGCAGGAGGCGAACGGGTTGACGCCGTTCTCCTGGTAGATCTGCATCATCTCGCGCTGCATGCGCTGGCGGTCGTCCTTGTAACGCTCCTGGATCTCCTTGACCATCGGCTGCAGCGCCGACATCGCCCGCATCGAGCGGATCTGCTTGACCGAGAGCGGCAGGATCAGCAGGCGGGTGAGAAAGGTGAGGGCGACGATCGCGGCGCCGTACTCGAGGCCGAGGTCGTGCAGGAAGACGAGGACCTCGTTGGCGATATCGATCAGCGGCTGCAGCGGGTTGGCGATCAGCGGCTTCATCTGCTCAGCCCCCCGGTGCGCCCGGGAAGTCGGGGTGGATCAGCCTCGCGCTGCGCCCCTGCGGCCTCCCGCTGAGGGGCCACAAGGCCGCTGTGCTGGGAGCGGCTGCTCGCAGCCCCGACTGATGTTGGGCGGGCGCCAGTGGCCCCGCCCTGTTTCCGCGTGGGGGTGTGCCGGAACAGCGTGCGGTCCTCGACGTCGTCGATGCCGCCGTTGCTGAAGGGGTTGCAGCGCAGCAGGCGCCAGCCCGCCAGGACCGCGCCCCGCGCGGGGCCCAGCTCCCGGATGGCCTGGGTCGCGTAGTCCGAGCAGGTCGGTTCATAGCGGCAGCGCCGCGGCAGCCCGGGCGAGATCCAGCGCTGGTAGGCACGGATCGGGGCCAGCAGCAGGGCTGTCAGGATCCGTTTCACGACAAACGCTCCGTGCCCTCTTCGCGGACGAGCTCGGTCAGGGACTCGAGCACGCCCTTGGCGCCCTCGCGGTCCACCAGCCCTTCGACCCCCGCTCGGGCGACGATCACGTAGTCATGCCCCGCGGGCAGCTCGCCGGCCAGATCCCAGAAGGACTCGCGGATCGCCCGCTTCACCTTGTTCCTCTGTACGGCGCCGCCGATCCGCCGCCCCACCGAGACGCCGAGGCGCGCCTCACCGGAGTCCCGCTCCGAGCCGCGCGCGAACGAGTAGAGCACGAGGAAGCGGTTGCCCCGCGAGCTGCCGTCCCGGTAGACCCGGTCGAAGTCCCCGCTCCGGGACAGGCGGCGTCGTGGGCGGCCATCGCGGCGTCCCGGCTCGGCCAAGGTCAGGGGGTGAGGCGCCTGCGGCCCTTCTGCCGCCGGCGCCGGAGGATCGCCCGTCCCGAGCGGGTCCTGCTGCGGGCCCGGAATCCGTGGGTCCGGGCGCGCTTCCTCTTCTTTGGCTGGTAGGTCCGCTTCATCGATCTTCCCGCTCCGAACAACCGGACGTTCGGCGTCGGCAGTATAGGGCGACGCCGCCGCCGGTTTTCCCCGCGATTTGCAACGAGCCCGGCCCCGGCCCCTCGGAATCGCTCGGAATCGAACCGGGCCGCGCGTAACATCGCGCACCGTCGCGCCCTTGGGGGCTGCGGTGATCTCGGAGCTGACGAAGAGGAGGAACACGGTTCAGGAGCGGGCGAACGAGTCTGTCGGCGACAGCCTCGATTCCACCTGGCGCCGCGTCCAGGGCGAGCTCCGCTCCTCCGCCAACGAATCGGCCTACGGGCTCTGGTTCGCGCCGCTTCGTCCCGTCTCCGCCCGCGGCTCCGTCCTCTACCTGACCGGGCCCGAGCACGTGCGCCGCTGGGTCTCGCGCCGCTACCCGGAGCTGCTGCGGGCGGCCTTGGCCAAGTCGGGCTCCCCGTACCGGGAGGCGGTGCTGGTCGCACCGGACGCCGGTACGGAGCAGGCGGCGGGTGAACCGGGACCCGGCGGCCGCGCGGCGCCGCCCCGGCCGGCGCCGCTCAACCCCGCCTACACCTTCGAGCGCTTCGTGATCAGCGACGGCAACCGCCTTGCGCATGCCGCGGCGCTCGCCGTGGCCGAGTCCCCGGGCCAGGCCTACAACCCGCTCTTCCTGCACGGGCCGCCGGGCCTCGGCAAGACGCATCTGATGGGCGCGATCGCCAACTACCTTCACGTCCACAGCCCCGACCTGGTTGTCCACTACACGACCGCCGAGTCGTTCACGAACGAGTTCATCGGCGCGCTCCACGGCGCCGGCATCGAGGCCTTCAAGCGGCGCTACCGGCACGCCGACGTGCTGCTGATCGACGACGTCCAGTTCCTCGAGGGCAAGGCGCGCACCGCGGACGAGCTCTTCCACACCTTCAACGCCCTCCACGACAACGGCGCCCAGCTCGTGTTCACCGCCGACCGCATGCCCGGGGAGCTCTCGCAGCTCGCCGAGCGCCTGCGCCAGCGCTTCGAGTGGGGCCTGACCGCCCCGGTCGGCCCCCCCGACCTCTCCATGCGCCTGATCGTGCTCGCCAACCTCGTCCGCGAGCGCGGCGACGAGGTCGCCCCCGAGGCCCTGCGAGCGATCGCATCGCGCACCATCTCCAACCTCCGCATGCTCGAGGGCGCCCTGACCCGCGTGATCGCCCTCTCTTCCCTCACCTCCTCCGCCATCACCCCCGAGGCGGTCGAGCGAGCGCTGCCCGGCCCGGCGCCGGCGGAGCAGCGCGTGGAGGTCGACGTCCAGCGCATCCAGGGCGCCGTCGCAGACGAGCTCGGCGTCTCGCTGGACGCGCTCCTCTCCCCCAATCGCAGCGCGCCGGTCGTGCGCGCGCGCCAGATCGCGATGTACCTGAGCCGCCGGCTGACCGACCTCTCCATGCCGGCGATCGCAACCGCCTTCAAGCGCCGCGACCACACCACCGTTCTCCACGCCGTCCGCCGCGTCGAGGCCAAGCGCACGGAGGACGCTCACCTGAACCGCGCGCTCGAGCAGCTCACCGCCACCCTGACCGCGCCACCCTCCACCGAGGCGCCGGCTCCGTGACGTTCGTTCGTGCCCGAGCGGTCCTGACCGGAGCGGCTGAAAGAATCACGATGCCAGAGCACCCGAAGCCAACATCCCCGCGAGCCCATCCACATATCCACCGTGTCCACAGCCCTTATTACTGATAGTCCTCAACCCACCACTTCAATGAAGATCACAGCCACTCGCCAATCCTTGCTCGACGCGCTTCTCGTCACCTCCCGCGCCGTCTCGACCCGCGCGGCGCTCCAGGCGCTCTCGGGCATCCACCTTTCCTCCAACGGCCAGTCCCGCCTGCGCGCCACCGACATGGAGCTCGGCCTCGACGTCGCGCTAGAGGCCGAGGCCGAGGGAGAGGGCGCCGTCGTCCTCCCCGGCCGCCTGCTGGTGGAGGTCGCCCGCTCGCTCCCGGACGGGTCGGTGACGCTCGAGCTGCGCGAGCAGGAGCGCGATGTGGAGATCACCGCCGGCTCCTCGCGCTTCCACCTGCGCACGATCCCGGCGGAGGACTTCCCCCGCTTTCCGGAGACCGAGGGCGACCCGATCGAGCTGCCGGCTCCGGCGCTCCGCGAGACCATCGGCCGCGTCGCGCGGGCCGCGTCGCGGGACGAGGCGCGGCCGGTGCTCACGGGCGTCTTGGTGACCGCGGAGGAGAACCAGCTGACGATGGTGGCCACCGACTCCTACCGACTCGCGGTGAAGCGGACCGAGCTCGAGACACCGGTCTCGGACAAGCTCGAGGCGAACATCCCCGCCCGGGCCCTGCGGGAGCTGGCGCGGCTGATCGAGGCCGCGCCGGAGGATCCGGTCCAGGTCTGGCTCACTCGCAACCAGGCCCTGTTCCGCGTCGGCGGAGTCTCCATGAGCTCGCGGCTGATCGATGGTCAGTTCCCGAACTATCGCCAGCTGCTCCCGGAATCGTTCGAGCACGAAGTGAAGGTGCCGCGGGCGGAGCTGCTGGAGGTCACCCGCCGCGTTTCGCAGCTGGCGCAGCGCAACGCCGCGCTGCGGCTCTCCTTCTCCGAGGGCGAGCTGGTCGTCTCGGCCGAGACACCGGACCTCGGGGACGCCCGCGAGGCCCTGCCGGCGCCGTATTCGGGCGAACTGCTGGAGATCGGCTTCAACCCCGAGTTCGTCCGCGACGGGCTCGAGAGCATCGACGACGACGAGGTCGTGCTGAAGCTGATCTCGCCGCTGCGGCCCGGGCTGATCGAGCCCGCCGAGGGCGACGACTTCAGCTACCTCGTGATGCCGATTCGCCTCAACGTGTAGGGCAGATGACTAGCCCCGTGCACGTCGCCGCGCTCGAGTGTCGGGGGTTCCGCAACCTCGCCGACGCCCGCGTCCCGCTGGGCCCGGGGATCACGGTGTTCCACGGGCCCAACGGCGCCGGCAAGACGAACCTGCTCGAGGCCCTCTACTTCGGGCTCGCAGCCCGGTCGTTCCGGTCGGGAAACGACCGGGACATGATCGCGTTCGAGCAGGACTCGGCGCGGGTCGAGCTGGAGCTGGCGGGCGCGGAGGGGACCTGCCTGCTGGCCGCGCTCGACCGCAACGGCGAGCGGCGCCATCACCTCGACGGCCGCCCGCTGGGGCCGTCAGGTGGCGCCGAGCGACCCCTGGTGAGCGTCTTCCACCCCGACCGCATGGAGCTGGTCAAGGGCCCAGCGGCCCGCAGACGGGGGCACCTCGACCGCCTTGTCGGCGCGCTGTGGCCGGCCCGCGCCGACCTGCGCGGCCGCTTCGGCAGGACGCTCGCGCAGCGCAACGCGCTGGTGTCCCGCGTCCGGGCCGGCCACGCGGACCCGGCCGGGCTTGCGACCTGGGACGAGCGCCTCGCCGCCGAGTCGGTGCCGCTGATCGAGGCGCGCGCGGAGGCGGTCGAGGCGCTGCGGAAGCCTGCCCGGCGCAGCGGCGCCGGGCTCGGCCTGGACGGAGGGCTGGAGGTCCGCTACCGGCCGCGGACCGAAGCCGACTCCGACGCGATCGCGGCCGAGCTGACCGCGCGGCGCGAGGCGGACCTGGGTCGGGCCTACACGTCCTACGGGCCGCAGCTGGACGAGCTCGAGCTGCGCGCTGGCGGAGCGCCCGCTGCGGCGCTTCGGGTCGCAGGGCCAGCAGCGCGCCGCCCTGCTGGCCCTGCTGTTCGCCGAGCGGGAGGCTCTGATCGACGCCGGCCGCCCGGCCCCCCTGATGCTGCTGGACGACGTGATGAGCGAGCTCGACCCCGATCGCCGCGAGCTGCTGGTGGCGACGCTGGCCCCGGCGGGGCAGGCGCTGATCACGTCGACCGAAGCCGGCCAGGTGCCCTCCGGCGAGACCCAGCACGCGGTCGCCGTCCGCGAGGGGCGCACCCTGGCCGCGGGAGCGCCGGCGGCCGGCCGCGCGGAGGCCGCGTGACCGTGGCCCGCGCCCGCCGGCAGCCCCGCAAGCTGGGTGAAGCGCTGCCCTCGGCCGTCGAGCCGATTGCGCCGGCGACGCTTCTCGGCGCCGTCCAGAGCGCCTGGGCGGGCGCCGTCGGCGAGCGCGTGGCCGCCGAGGCGAGCCCCGTCAGCGAGCGAGACGGGGTGGTGACCGTGGCCTGCCGCTCGTCCGCGTGGGCGCAGGAGCTCGACCTGCTCGCCGGGGAGGTGGTGTCCGCGCTGCGCTCCGAGCTGCCGGCCGGGACCGAATTGCGGGCCCTGCGCTTCACCGCCGCCGAACCCTCGGCCTGAGGCCCGTTTTATACGCGATTTGCAGGTATTTCGTGACGATGCGGGCGGAGTTCCGGAGGGCCTGACTGGTAGACTTATGTAACCAGGCTTGTGTGAGCTGCGAAGGCCCCGACCCCCAGCTACCCGCACGGAAGAGCCGCGCCGGAGCGTGAGGAGGCCGGGGTTTCCCGTGAATGGACTGAAAGGAACTTGAGTGGCGAAGACCACCGACGGCGGTGGAGCACGTAAAAGGGGCTCCGCCGGCGGACAGAAGAAGGCGGCCGCGAAGCCGAAGGCCAGGGCGAAGCGCAGCGCCAAGCCCAAGGTCGCGGCCAAGGGCGGCAAGGGCTCCGGCTACAGCGCCAAGGACATCACCGTGCTCGAGGGCCTGACCGCGGTCCGCAAGCGCCCCGGCATGTACATCGGCTCGACCGGCCCCCGCGGCCTGCACCACCTCGTGTACGAGGTCGTGGACAACTCGGTGGACGAGGCGATCGCCGGCCACGCCAACAAGGTCACCGTCACGCTGCACCCGGACAACAGCGTCACCGTCGTCGACGACGGCCGCGGCATCCCGGTCGAGAAGCACCCGAAGATGCGCAAGCCGGCGGCCGAGGTCGTGATGACGACCCTGCACGCCGGCGGCAAGTTCGGCGACGGCGGGGGGTACAAGGTCTCGGGCGGGCTGCACGGGGTCGGCGTCTCGGTCGTCAACGCGCTCTCGGCCGACCTGAAGCTGCAGGTATGGCGCGACGGGCACGTGTGGGAGCAGCGCTACCAGCGCGGCAAGCCCAAGTCCCCGCTGAAGAAGGGGCGCGCCGTGAAGAGCACCGGCACGACGATCACCTTCACGCCTGACCTGGAGATCTTCGAGGAGATCGAGTTCGACTTCCAGACCCTGGCCGAGCGCCTGCGCGAGACCGCGTTCCTGACCCGCGGCCTCAAGGTCGAGCTGATCGACGAGCGCGGCGCCGGCGAGAGGGTGGAGTTCCAGTACAAGGGCGGCATCGCGGACTTCGTCAAGCACCTGAACGAGGCGAAGGACCCGCTGCACCGCAAGATCGCCTTCTTCGAGGGGGAGACCAAGGACGGCCAGGTCGAGGTCGCCATGCAGTGGAACGCCTCCTACCAGGAGTCGATCTTCTCGTTCGCCAACAACATCAACACCCACGAGGGCGGGACGCACCTTTCGGGCTTCCGCTCGGCGCTGACGCGGACCCTCAACGCGGTCGCCCGCAAGCGCGGCCTCATCAAGGAGAAGGACGACAACCTCTCCGGCGAGGACGTGCGCGAGGGCCTCACCGCTGTGGTCTCGGTGAAGCTCGGCGACCCCCAGTTCGAGGGCCAGACGAAGACCAAGCTCGGCAACCCGCCGATCGAGGGCCTGGTCAAGGAGGTCGTGAACCGCCACCTCGCCGACTTCCTCGAGGAGAATCCCGCGGACGCGCGGCGCATCCTGACCAAGGCCGTCGACGCGGCCCGCGCGCGCGACGCCGCGCGCAAGGCGCGCGACCTGACCAGGCGCAAGTCCGCGCTCGAGAACTCGACCCTGCCCGGCAAGCTCGCGGACTGCTCCGTCAAGGACCCCCGCGACGCCGAGCTGTTCATCGTCGAGGGCGACTCGGCTGGCGGTTCGGCCAAGCAGGGCCGCGACCGCAACACCCAGGCGGTGCTGCCGCTGCGCGGCAAGATCATCAACGTCGAGAAGAGCCGCATCGACAAGGTCCTCTCCAACGTCGAGATCCAGGCGCTGATCACCGCGATCGGCACGGGCGTCGGCGACGAGGAGTTCAAGGTCGAGGACCTGCGCTACCACAAGGTCGTGCTGATGACGGACGCAGACGTCGACGGCGCCCACATCCGCACCCTCGTCCTCACCTTCCTCTACCGGCAGATGAAGGACCTGATCGATCAGGGCTTCGTCTACATCGCCAAGCCGCCGCTGTACAAGGTCAAGCAGGGCGGCCGCGAGATCTACGTCGAGCGCGAGTCCGAGCTCGAGGAGCTGCTGCTGAAGGACAAGCTGGACGAGTTCGAGGTGATGGACGCGGCCGGCAAGAAGCGCAAGCTCTCGGCCCGCCGCTGGAAGGACTTCAAGCGCCACTTCAAGGCGTTCGAGGGCTGGTCGTCGACCCTGCGGGCCGAGTTCGGCCACGAGACGATCGACTTCGTCGCCGATTCGCACCTGTTGCCCTCCGGCGCGAAGACCATGGCGGCAGCGTCCAAGCTGTTCAAGGCCAGGGACCCGAAGGACCGCGCCTATCGAGACGAAGCTGCTCGCCTCCGGAAACGGCAAGCTCGTCGTCAAGGGCACCCACCGCCGCAGCGGTCTGGCCCGCGACCACGACCTGCCCAAGGCGCTGTTCGACTCGACCGCATACAAGGAGCTGGTCGACGCGCACGCGAAGCTCGTCGCCCAGGTCGGCGAGCCGCCGTTCATGGTCACGCTCGGCGACAAGGAGGAGGGAGCGAGCTCCTTCGAGGCGCTGCGCCGGACGGTGCTCGAGCTGGCCCGCCAGGGCATCTCGCTGTCGCGCTTCAAGGGCCTCGGCGAGATGAACGCCGAGCAGCTGCGCGAGACGACGATGGATCCGGCGAGCCGCACCCTGCAGCGGGTGACGATCGACGACGCCGCCGACGTCGCCGTCGAGCAGACCTTCTCGGACCTGATGGGCGACAAGGTCGAGCCGCGCAAGGAGTTCATCGAGAGGCACGCACGCGACGTCCGCTTCCTGGACGTGTGAGGAACTGACCAATGGCTGCTGACGGAGACGGAGGGCTCGAGGCCCTGACAGGAAACATCGAGGAGCGCGAGCTCGAGCGGGAGATGCGCTCCTCCTACCTCGACTACGCGATGAGCGTGATCGTGGGCCGAGCGCTGCCCGACGTCCGCGACGGCCTCAAGCCGGTGCACCGCCGCGTCCTCTACGCCATGCACGACCTCGGCCTGCAGCCGAACAGGGCGTACCGCAAGTGCGCCTTCATCGTCGGCGAGGTGATGGGTAAGTACCACCCGCACGGCGACTCCGCCATCTACGAGACGCTGGTGCGGATGGCGCAGGACTTCTCGCTGCGCTACCCGCTGGTCGACGGCCAGGGCAACTTCGGCTCGATCGACGACGACCCGCCGGCCGCGATGCGCTACACCGAGGCCCGCCTGGGCCAGATGGCGACGGAGATGCTCCGCGACATCGACGCGGACACCGTCGACTTCGGGCCCAACTACGACGAGTCCACGCGCGAGCCGCTGCTGTTGCCGGCGCGCTTCCCGAACCTGCTGGTCAACGGCGCCGCCGGGATCGCGGTCGGGATGGCGACCAACATCCCGCCGCACAACCTGCGCGAGATCGCGGGCGCCGTTAACGCCTTCATCGACGACCCCGAGATCGACGTCAAGGGCCTGATGAAGCACGTGAAGGGCCCGGACTTCCCGGGCGGCGGCACGATCATGGGCATGCAGGGCATCCGCGATGCCTACCGGTCGGGCCGCGGCTCGATCAAGGTCCGCGCCAAGGCCCACGTCGAGCCCCTCAAGGGCGGCAGGGACGCGATCGTCGTTACCGAGCTCCCGTTCCAGGTCAAGAAGGGAGGGGAGGGCGGCCTGATCGCCAAGATCGCCGACCTCGTCCGCGACAAGAAGGTCACGGGCATCTCGGACCTCCGCGACGAGTCGGACCGCACCGGCATGCGCCTGGTGATCGAGACCAAGCGGGGCGGCGATCCGCCGCCAGGTGATCCTGAACCAGCTCTACAAGCGCACCGGGATGCAGCAGAGCTTCGGGATCAACATGGTCGCGCTGGTCGACGGCGTGCCCCGTCAACTCGGTCTGCTGGAGCTGATCCGGCTCTACGTCGGCCACCAGAAGGAGGTCATCACCCGGCGCACGCAGCACCAGCTCGCACGCGCCGAGGCCCGCGCCCACATCCTCGAGGGGCTGCTGGTCGCGCTCGACAAGCTCGACGCCGTGATCAAGCTGATCCGCGGCTCGAAGGACCCCGACATCGCCCGCGACGGGCTGATGAAGAAGTTCAAGCTGACCCGGCCGCAGGCCCAGGCGATCCTGGACATGCGCCTGCAGCGCCTGACCGCGCTCGAGGCCGACAAGATCAAGCAGGAGCACACCGACCTCACCAAGCTGATCAAGCAGCTGCGCGCGATCCTCGCCGACGAGAAGAAGGTGCTCGGCCTGGTCAAGAGCGAGCTCAACGAGGTCGTCGAGCGCTACGGCGACGAGCGGCGCACCGAGATCAGCGCCACCGAGGGCGAGCTCGACATCGAGGACGTGATCGCCGACCAGCAGATGGTGATCTCGATCACCGCCTCGGGGTACGCCAAGCGGCTCCCTCTCGCGACCTACAGGCAACAGAGGCGCGGAGGTCGCGGGGTGATGGGGATGAACCTGAAGGAAGGCGACTACATCGAGCACCTGCACGTGTGCTCGACGCACGACTACCTCCTGTTCTTCACCAACCAGGGCAAGGTCTACCGGCTCAAGGTCTACGAATTGCCCGAGGGGGCGCGGACCTCGAAGGGGCGGGCCCTGATCAACGTGCTGCCCCTCAAGGACAAGGAGCGCGTCATGGCCGTGATCCCGACGCGCGACTTCAGCGAGGGCAAGTACCTGGTGTTCGGGACGAAGAACGGGATGGTCAAGAAGACGGAGTTCAAGGAGTACGACACGAACATCAAGGCCGCCGGCCTGATCGCGATCAACGTCAGAAAGGGCGACGAGCTGATCCAGGTGCGCCAGACCTCCGGCAAGGACGACATCATCATGGTCTCGAAGGCTGGGACGGCCGCCCGCTTCAACGAGAAGCTCGCCCGGCCGATGGGCCGCGGCACGGCCGGCGTCAAGGGGATGAACGTGTCCGACAAGGACAACCGCGTGCTGGCGCTCGAGGTGGCCCGGGACGAGGACGAGCTGTTCGTGATCACCGAGAACGGCTACGGCAAGCGGACCGTGATGACGCAGTACCCCCAGAAGGGCCGCGGGACCAAGGGCGTGCTGACGATCAAGCTGACCACCAAGAAGGGCGGCCTCGCGGGCGCCCTGATCGTGCGCCCGCATCAGGAGCTGATCCTCATCTCCCAGCACGGAATGGTGCAGCGGATCACCGCGAAGGGGATCTCGCAACAGGGCCGGGCCACCCAGGGCGTCAGGGTGATGAACCTGAAGAAGGGCGACCACGTGAGCGCCGTCGCCCTGGTGGTCGAGTCCGCCAACGGGAACGGCGCCGGCGCCTCGGCGCCCAGCTTGGAGGAGCAGGCCGACGACATCGCAGCGGAGGCCGCCGCGGCCGAGGCCGCGGGGGACGGCAAGGCCGAGGTCAAGGTCGCGAAGGCCGCCGACGTCGAGCCGAAGCCGAAGGGCAGGGCGAAGCCGAAGGCGGCCCCGAAGCCCAAGGCGGCCGCGAAGCCCAAGGCCGCGCCCAAGGTCAGCACCAAGGCCAAGCCAAGGACCAAGGCCGCGCCCAAGCCCAGGGCGACCCCGAAGCCGAAGCGCTCGAGCGGCGCCTCGAGGCCGGCCGCCAAGGCAGCCGCCACGACGACAGCGAGGTCCAAGCGCAAGCCGGGCCCGGGGACCGTGCGCGGGCAACAGCGCAAGGCCGCCAAGGCCAAGCGCGGCGAGAAGAGTTAGGCAGCCCGGCTTCGCCATCAATCGGGACCCGCTTCGCCGCCCACATCAGTCGCGGCCGCAAGCGGCCGCTCCGAAAAGTGCGGCTGTGGGGTCCCTCAGCTCAGCCGGTGGGTAAGTAGGACTCCCACGCCGCGGGCGTTCGCGGCGCGGCGATGCGGATGAACACCGTCGGGCCCGGGGGGCGCGGGCGGCTGCGAGGGTGCATGCGGACCTCGTGCGGCATGCGGTTGCCCTTGCGCCGGTTGCAGGACGCGCAGGCGGCGACGATGTTCTCCCAGACCGATTCACCGCCCCGGCTGCGCGGGATCACGTGGTCGACGGTCAGGCCGGGCTTCTCCGTCCCGCAGTACTGGCAGCGCCAGCCGTCGCGCGCGAGCACGGCCTTGCGGGTGATGCGGCGGCGGTGGATGTCGCGGGGAACCCGGACGAATCTGACCAGCCGGATCACCTCGGGCATGTCGAGGCGCATCGTCTCCGAGCGCAGGACGCCGTCGCCGTTCTCGAGCACCTCGGCCTTCTCCTTCAGGATCAGCACCAGGGCGCGGCGGACGGTGCAGACGTTGAGCGGCTCGTAGGTCGCGTTCAGCACCAGCACGCGTCCGCGGGCGAGTCGCCTCACCTCCCCGGCTCCGTTCCCCGCGGCGGGCGCTGTGCGCATCTTGGGCGCGATTCTAACCAAGCCGGATTGCGCGCCCACAGCTTTTTCGCCGCGGCTAGCCGGACCCCTGGATCGGATAGCTGCCCAGGATGCGCACCGATTCCGCGTGTCCGCGCAGCTCCTCGATCGCATTGCGCACGGGCTCGTCCGCGACCCCGCCCTCGAGGTCGATGAAGAACATGTAGCGCCCGAGGCCACCGGGACGCGGACGCGACTCGATGCGGGTCAGGTTCACCCCCTGGCGGGAGAAGGCCTCCAGCGCGTCCACCAGGGCGCCCGGCTTGTCGTCGCCGAGCTCGGAGAAGATCAGCGAGGTGCGCCAGGGCCCGCTCCCCTCGGGCTCGGTCCCGCGCGGAGCGATCCAGACGAACCGGGTGATGTTGTCGGGCTGGTCCTCGACACCCTGGCGCAGCACCTCGCACCCATAGCGCTCGGCGGCCGAAGCGGCGCCGAGCGCCGCCCAGGGCCCGTCGTGTTCGCCCACCAGGCGCACCGCCTCGGCGGTGCTGGCGGCTGCGCGGACCTCGGCCGCGGGCAGCTGCTCGCGGATGAAGCGCGCGCACTGCGCCGTTCCCTGAGGGTGTGAGAGGACGACTTCGATCCGCTCCAGCGGCACCCGCTCGCGGGCGATCAGGCAATGGCTGATGGGGAAATCGTGCTCGCCCACCAGGGCCACCTCCTCGGCGTCGAAGGCCAGCGTGTCGAGCGTCGCGCGCACCGCGCCCTCGATCGAGTTCTCGAAGGGGACGAAGGCGCGGTCGGCATCGCCGCCCTCGACGGCGAGAATTGCGGCGTAGACCGAAGGCGAGGGCACCGACTCCAGATCGCCGCCCGCGGCGGCGTCGCGCAGGGCGTCCTCAGTGAAGGTCCCCGGGGGGCCGAGGTAGGCGACGCGCAACTACGGCGACCCGAAGACGACCGTGTATGAGGACTCGTTGTTGCTGCTGTCGGCCTCGCCGGGCACCGGCTCGACGACCACCTCGAGCGTAACCTCGGAGCCCGGCTGCGGCAGCGGGTTGAGGGTGACCTTGGCGGTCCCGGTCTCGCCGGGAGCGAGGCTCTCGATCGTCGTCTCGAGCTCGGCGCCCTCCATCGTGACCGTGACGCCGACGCTGTTCGCCTCGCTCTCGCCCTGGTTCTGCACCTCGACCGCGACCTCCTTGGCGTCGTCGGCCACCGTATTGGTGACGTCCGGGTCCAGGGTGGTGTCCCCGAGACTGGTCTGCACCAGCCCCAGGCCCTGCAGCCCCGCGGCGTCGCCGCCGCCACCGACGGAGAAGATGCTCGCGACCTTCGTCTGGTCGAGGAAGTCGGTGCCCGAGTTCTCGGGCATGAAGTTCCCGAAGTTCTCACCGCCCAGCTCGAGGCCGCCCTCGACGCCCTCTTCCTGGATCACCTGCTCGATCTCGGGCCGGGCGACCTGGCTCCAGAGGATGTCGCTGGCGTAGAAGGCGCCCATCGAGTTGGTGATCGACTCGATCGCGTCCGCGGTCTCGGCATCGGCCGCGGCCTCGGTCACGTTGGCCGCGATGTCCCCGAGGCCGTCGCGGCGCAGGCGCAGCGCCAGCGTGGTCGCGGTCTGGGCGTCCCGCATCTGGTCGGGCACGTCGAGGTTCTCGGCGCGGTCCAGAAGGGACTCCGACGCCCCCCGCTGGCTCGAGACGCTGCTCTGAAGCTCGATGTCGGAGCTGCTCTCGATCGCCTCGAAGAAGTCCTTGCCGCGCTGCTCGGACTCGGCCATGATCGTGCCGATGTCCTGGCTGTAATTGCGCAGGCCCCGATCCGAGCGCGCCTCGAGGCAGCCCCTGACCCCGATCACGAACAGGATCAGGAAGGCGACGCCGACGCCGACCGCGATCAGGCGTCGAACCAGGAACTGCTGCCGCTTCCGCTCGGGACCGCCGGGACGCCGCGGAGGGCGCTCCGGCTCCTGCGGTGCGGCTACCTGCTCTTCCTCGTCGAGGAATGCCACGCAGGAGAACTTAGAACACACGGCCGTCGGTGCCCCCGCGGAGGACTAGCCGTGCGTGCGCCGAATCGGAAGCCGACATGGTCGGCGAATTGATCCTGGGCAGATTCCGCGTCGAACAGCGGATCGGCAGCGGCGGTTTCGGCACCGTCTATCGCGCCTGGGACGAGCGGCTGGAGCGGGCGGTCGCCGTCAAGGTGATCGAGACCGACGCCCACGCGCCCCGGGTCACCCGCGAGGCCCAGGCGGTGGCCCGGCTGGACCACCGCAACCTGGCGACCCTGTACGAGCTCGACAGCGAGGACGGCCGCGCCTACCTGGTCAGCGAGCTGATCGACGGCCCGACGCTGCGGACGCTGGGCAGGCAGGGGGAGCTGAGCGACTCGCTCATCGCGACTTTAGGCGCGGGCTGCGCGGCGGCACTCTCGCACGCGCACCGCAACGGCGTCGTGCACCGCGACGTGAAGCCGGAGAACGTGCTGGTCGCCCCGGGCGGGGAGGCGAAGCTGGTGGACTTCGGGATCGCGCGCATCGCCGGCGAGCGCACGCTGACCAGGACGGGGGACGTGCTGGGGACGCTCGGCTACATGGCCCCGGAGCAGGCCGACGGACAGCGGCCGGGTCCGGCCGCGGACGTTTACTCCCTGGCGCTGACGCTGTACGAGGGCCTCTCGGGCGAGCACCCGAGGATCGGCGACGGTCCCGCGGCGACCGCCCGGGCGATCGACGAGCCGGTGCCGCCGCTGGGCGCGATCCGGCCGGACCTGCCGGAGCCGCTGACCGACGCGATCGACGCTTCACTTGACCCCGACCCCGAGCTGCGGCCCCTCGCCTCCGAGCTGGAGGCGGTACTGGCCGCGCACGAGAAGGGTCTGGACGGCTCCCGCCTGCCGGCCGTGCTGCGGCCGGACGAGCCCGACGAGCCGCGCCTGCGGCGGCGAGGGCGGTGGGCCCCGGCGGCGGCGATGGCCGCGATGGCCGCGAAGGCGGGCGCGGTCGTCCTGGTCGCCTGGCTGCTGCTGGGCGCGGGAGCTCCCGGCGCGGCGACGCTGGCCGCCTTTCTCTGCGCCCCGTTGATGCTGGTGCCCCTGCGCACGCCGGCCCTGACGCGCGCCCTGCTCGCGGGGACCGCGTACCTGTGGCTCGCGGCCTTCGAGATCGCCAGCGGACGCACGGTCCTGTTCGGGCCGGAGACGGCCGCGCCGGACGGCTGGGAGCAGTCGGTGTCGAAGGCGCTGGGCGACGTCGTCGTCCCCCTCTTCGACCCCCTGGTCCTCGCCGGTGCCGGGCTCTGGGCCCTGGCGGCGGTCACGCTGCCGATGCTCGTCAGGGGCCGCGTGCCGGTGCTGGACGCGGTGGGGGCGCTGATCTGGGCCGCGGCGCTGATCACGGCGCTGAGGCTGCTCGCGGGCCCGCAGGGCGAGCCGAGCGGGTTGGTGATCGCCGCCCTCGCGGCCGGCGCCGGGGCCGTGCTCCTGGCGCGCCGCACGCGTGCCGTAGCCGGGCCACGGCCCGTCGCGGCCGAGCACAGCGTCAGCGAGACGATGCTGAAGCCGCCCCTCTAACGCCATGGTCGGGCCGCCCCTCTAGGATTTCGGCCTGCGCCCGGCCATGACCGGGTCGCCGTCCGAGCCCGTCCGCGAACCGAGGAACACCCAAATCAGCGTCCTACGCAACCTGGAAGCACGCATAGAGGGCCTCGTCGAGGGCGTGTTCAGCCGCGCCTTCAGCTCCGGCGTGCAGCCCGTCGAGATCGCGCGCAAGCTCGCGAAGGAGATGGACGCCCACAAGACCGCCTCGGTCTCGCGGGTGTACGTGCCCAACGAGTACACGGTCTGGCTCGCCCCCGACGACTACGCCCGCTTCAAGGACTATGAGACCTCGCTCGCCCAGGAGCTGAGCGCGCACCTGCTCGAGCACGCGCGCCGCAACGAGTACGACCTGCTGACGCGGCCAGTCGTGGGCATGGACCAGGACGACCGGTTGCGGCTGGGCGAGTTCGGGATCCAGACGCGGCTGGTCCGCCCGCCTCAGCGCCAGGGCGCGGAGCCCACCCAGGGCGAGCACGGCCACACGATGGTCTACTCGGCGACCCAGGCCGAGAAGGCGCGCTCGAAGAAGCGACCGGACACCGCCTACGTCGACACGCGCGCGATCGTCTCCCTGGACGACCGGCGCTACGTCCTCGACGGGCCCACGGCGTCCCTGGGCCGCTCCAAGGAATGCGACTGCGTGCTCGACGACCCCAACATCTCGCGCAAGCACGCCGAGCTGCGCCGTTCCGGCCAGGGCGACTGGCAGATCGTCGACCTCGGCTCGACCAACGGCGTCAAGGTGAACGGCCGGCGGGTCTCGTCGGCCCGCCTCTCGCCCGGCGACGAGATCACCCTCGGAACCCTCGTCTTCAATTTCGACATCGAGCAGTGAGCGACCTCGAGCCGCTAGCGGTAGCGCTCAAGTTCGGCTTCCTGGCCGTCCTCTACCTGTTCCTGCTCTGGGTGACAAGGATGGCCCTGCGGGACCTGCGAAGCACGGCTTCGCCGGGCATGGAGTCCGGCTACCACGCCGCGGTTGACGGGCCCGAGCCCGCGTCCACCGACGCCTGGCTGATCGTGGAGGCCGGCGGGGGTTTGACGAAGGGGGAGCGCTTTGACCTCTTCGGCGGCGTCTCCCTGGGCCGCAGCCCGGACGCCGACATCAGGCTCGACGACCGCTACGCGTCGGGCATCCACGCGCGGGTCTTCAGCAGATCCGGCGGCTACTACGTCGAGGACATGAGCTCCACGAACGGGACGCTGCTCAACTCCCAGGAGCTGCACGGCGAGGCGGAGCTGCGCGCGGGCGACTCGATCCGGATCGGCGACACCGAGTTCACCTTCGAGGTCTCATGACCCCGGACGGTCGTCGAGGAGGCGTACAAGACGGACACGGGCCGGCAGCGGCACGCCAATGAGGACTCCTACTTCGCCCGCTCGCCCGTGTTCGCGGTCGCGGACGGCATGGGCGGCGCGCAGGCCGGGGAGGTCGCCTCGCGCATCGCTGCGGGGGCCTTCGAGCAGGGCATGGACACCGATGCGCCGGCCGAGAGCCAGCTCGAGGGCATCGCCCACGACGCCAACCGCGAGATCCACGAGCTGGCCCAGCGCGACTCCTCCCGGGCCGGCATGGGGACGACGCTGACGGCGGCGCTGCTTCGCGACGACGAGGTCTCGCTCAGCCACGTCGGCGACAGCAGGGCATACGTCCTGCGCGACGGCGAACTGAAGAGGCTGACCAAGGATCACTCGCTGGTCGAGGAGCTCCGCCGCCAGGGCCGGCTCACCGACGAGGAGGCGGAGGAGCATCCGCAGCGCTCGATCATCACCCGCGCCCTGGGCCCCGAGCCCAGCGTCAACGTCGACACGATGACGTTCCCGGCCAGGAACGGCGACGTCTTCCTGCTCTCCAGTGACGGCCTCACGACGATGGTCAGCGACGAGGAGATCGCGCGGATCCTGAGCGAGTCCAAGACCCTGCGCAGCGCCGTCAACAAGCTGATCGACGCCGCCAACGCCGAGGGCGGCCGCGACAACATCACCGCGGTCGCCTTCCGGGTCGCCGAGGAGGGCACCGAGGCGGAGGAGGGCGCGACGCTGATCTCGCGGACGGCCGAGCAGGCCGGGCTGACGAGCGAGCGCATGCGCAAGGCCGGCGACCGGCTGCGGGGCCAGGGCCCGATGCCGTTGCCCTACCGCCGGCGCCGTGGCATCAAGATCGCTGCGATCGTCGCCCTGGTGGCGTTCGTGGCCTTCGGCGGCTGGAGGCTCACCCAGCAGGTGTACTTCCTCGGCACCGACGAGGACGGGCGGGTGGCCATGTACCAGGGCCTGCCCTACGACCTGCCGTTCGGGATCGAGCTCTACTCCGAGCAGCTCTCGATCGGGGTCCAGGCCGCCTCGCTGTCGCCGGAGCGCCAGGAGGTCGTGACCGAGCACAAGCTGCGCTCCAAGGACGATGCGCAGGACATCGTCGATGACATCGAGCAGCGAGAGGGATCGGTGCCGCCGAGTCCCCCGCCGACACCCCAGAAGCAGAAGCAGGCGGGCAAGCAGGGGCAGTCGGCCAAGAAAAAGCAGCCGCCCGCCAAACCGGGGAATTGAGCACAGCACCATGAGCGCGCGCAGCCGCGAGCTCTTCGCTCTGATCCCGGTCGGACTGCTGGTCACGGCCGGGTTCACCGCTGTGCTGATCGTCGAGTCCGAGCAGGTCGGCGACCTCAGCTTCATCTACGGCCTCTACTTCCTCGGCCTCTGCCTAGCCACGCACTTCGTGATCCGGGCCCGCCTTCCCGACGCCGACCCGTTCCTGTTCCCCCTGGTGGCGCTGCTGGCGGCGTTCGGCGTCGTGATGCTGTTCCGCCTCGACGACGGGCTCGCCCGCGACCAGGCCAATTGGTTCGTCGTCGGCCTGGTCGCCTTCTCGCTGACGATCATCTTCCTGCGCGACTACGAGGTGCTCGAGCGCTACCGCTACCTGATCGCCTTCGCCGGCATCGCCCTGCTGCTGATGCCGCGGCTGCCCGGGATCGGGGAGACAACGAACGAGGCTTTTCTCAGCGTTAAGCTCGGCCCGCTCAACTTCCAGCCGACCGAGCTGGCCAAGATCTGCATCGTCGTCTTCCTCGCCAGCTACCTGAACGAGAAACGAGAGGTGCTGGTGGTGGGGGCCCGGAACATCGGCGGGATCGTGTTGCCGCCGCTGAAGCACCTGGGGCCGCTGCTGGTGATCTGGGGCGCGGCGATGGTGATGCTGGTCTTCATCCGCGACCTCGGCAGCTCGCTGATGTTCTTCGGCGCCTTCCTGGCGATGATCTACGTGGCGACGGCCCGCATTTCATTCGTCCTGGTCGGGCTGCTCCTGTTCGCCGTGGGCGCCTGGTTCTTCGCCAACACCGTCGGGCATGTCCAGGACCGCTTTGACATCTGGCTCGACCCCTTCAACGACCCCGAGGGGGACGGTTTCCAGGTCGCCCAGTCGCTGTTCGCGCAGGCCGACGGCGGACTCTTCGGAAGGGGCCTCGGGGAGTCGCTGGTCCAGTTACCCCAGATAGAGCCCAAGTGCGCCGAGGACTTCCCCAACTGCGGCGCGATCCTGCCGGCGCCGCACACCGACTTCATCTACGCCGTGATCGTGAACGAGCTCGGCCTGTTCGGCGGCGGGGCGGTCGTCCTGATCTACGCGCTGATCACCGAGCGCGGCTTCAAGACGGCGATCCTGGCCGACGACGGGTTCTCGAAGCTGCTCGCGACCGGCCTCACCACGATCGTGGCCCTGCAGGCGTTCGTGATCATCGGCGGCGTCACCCGGGTGATCCCGCTGACGGGGGTGACGCTGCCCTTCATCAGCTACGGGGGCAGCTCGATCGTCGCCAACTTCATCCTGCTGGGGCTGCTGCTTTCGATCTCCGACAAGGCTCGCCGGCGCACCAGTCGCGAGGCCGAGGCGCTGGAGGCCGAGCTGACATGAGGACCGACATCAGGGAACCCGCATCGTGAATCCCCAGATCGTGAAGCTGTTCGGCGTGGTGCTGGTGCTGTACGCGCTGCTGTTCGGCTTCACCTCCTACTGGTCCATCTTCGACGCCGAGAACCTCGAGGCAAACGTCGCCAACAAGCGGCCGCTGCTCGAGGAACAGCGGATCGAGCGCGGCGAGATCCTGGCCGCCGACGGGTCGGTGATCGCGCGGTCGGATCCCCGCGGACGCGGCGGCGACCGCACGTTCGTGCGCGACTATCCCGAGGGCGAGCTCTACGGGAACCCGATCGGCTACTCGTTCGTCGAACGGGGCCGGGTCGGCTTCGAGCTCGCACACAACGACGAGCTCGTGGGGGAGAAGACCGAGTTCCTCTCGATCCTCGACACGCTCCGGGGCCAGGCCCAGGAGGGCTCGGACGTGCAGTCCTCGCTGGACCCGGAGGGCCAGGTGACGGCGACCGAGGCGATGGGCGGCCAGAAGGGCTCTGTCGTGGCGCTCGACCCCCAGACCGGCGAAGTGCTGACGATGGTCAGCATCCCGACCTACGACCCCAACGACGTCGCCAGCTCGCAGGGGTTCCAGGCGCTGAACCAGGACCCCGACGCACCCCTGTTCAACCGGGCCACGCAGGCGGGCTATCCGCCCGGCTCGACGATGAAGGTGGTGACCGCGACGGCGGCGCTGGACAGCGGCGAGTTCGAGGTCGACGACACGGTCAGCGGCCAGTCGCCGAAGGAGATTTCGGGCGTCCCGCTGCAGAACGCGGGTGGCGAGAGCTTCGGCGAGATTCCCCTGACCACCGCCTTGACCAACTCGGTCAACACCGTCTGGGCCGAGGTCGCCGAGGACCTGGGTACGGAGACGATGTACGAGTACATGGACCGCTTCGGGTTCAACCAGAGGCCGCCCCTCGACTACCCGAGCTTCCAACTCGCCCCCTCCGGTGAGTTCGCCGACGGCAGGCTGCTCGACGCCGGCAGCGACGAGATCGACGTCGGCCGCATGGCGATCGGCCAGGACAAGCTCAACGTGACGCCGCTGCAGATGGCGATGGTCGCCGCCGCGGTCGCCAACGGAGGCGAGCTGATGGAGCCTCGGCTGTGGGCGAAGGTGATCGACACCGACGGCCGCGAGGACAAGCTCAATCCCGAGCGCATGAGCCGGGTGATGGACGAGGAGACCGCCGAGACGCTGACCGGGATGATGGAGGACGTGGTCAACGAGGGGACGGGTGGGGCGGCCGCCCTGGCCAGCGACCAGGTGGCCGGCAAGACCGGGACCGCCGAGATCGATGTCGACGCCGGCATCAACCAGGCCTGGTTCATCGGCTTCGCTCCCTCCGACGACCCGCGGGTCGCCATCGCGGTCACCGTTGAGCGCACCAGCGGCCAGGGCGGCACCGTGGCGGCCCCCATCGCCCAGCGGGTGCTCGAGGTGCTGGTGCAGAACACCAGCGGTGAAGATGAAGACGAGTGAGCTGAGGGGGGCCTGATGGCGGCTGCGCGCAAGGGGACGGTCGTCGACGAGCGCTACAAGCTGGATCGGAAGATCGGCTCGGGCGGCATGGCCGACGTCTGGCTGGCCGACGACAAGGAGCTCAACCGCAAGGTCGCGATCAAGATCCTGCACGACCGCTTCGCGCAGGACAAGGAGTTCGTCGAACGCTTCCGCCGGGAGGCTCAGTCGGCGGCCGGCCTGCAGCACCCCAACGTGGTCTCGATCTTCGACCGCGGCGAGTTCCGCGACACCTACTTCATCGCGATGGAGTACGTGGACGGGCCGCAGCTGAAGCAGCTCGTCAAGGGGGGGATGAGCCCCCAGGACGCGATCGACTTCGTCCGGCAAATCCTCAACGCCGCCCGCTTCGCCCACCGCAAGGGCATCGTGCACCGGGACCTGAAGCCCCAGAACGTGCTCATCGACGAGGATGGCCGCGCGCGCGTCGCCGACTTCGGCATCGCCCGCGGCGGGAGCTCAGACATCACCGCAACCGGCTCGGTCATGGGCACGGCCCAGTACCTCTCGCCCGAGCAGGCACAGGGCAAGGAGACCACTCCGCGCTCGGACATCTACTCGATCGGCGTGATCCTGTACGAGGCCCTAACCGGGCGCGTCCCGTTCGAGGGCGACAGCGCCGTCGCCGTCGCCCTGAAGCAGGTCTCGGAGGCCCCGCGCAGGCCCAGCACCGTCAACCCGAACGTGCCACCGGCGCTGGACGCCGTCGTGATGCGGGCGCTCGCCAAGGACCCCGAGGCTCGCTTCAACGACGCCGACGCGTTCATGAAGGCTCTGGACGCCGCGGAGCGCGCGCCGAACCAGCCGCGGCCCGAGGACACGGCCGCCTTCGCCGCCGTCACGCCCGAGGGCGAGCACGACTACGCAGACGAGGAAGAGGAGGAGGACTGGCGCGACGAGGAGGACCGTCGCCGCCGGCGCCGCTGGATCCTGATCGCGCTGCTGGTCGCGGCGGTCGCGGGCCTCGTCGCCTTCGCCCTCACCCGCCCCGGCACCGTGGTGGTGCCGTCCGTGACCGGGATCCCCGAACCGACCGCGACCGAGCGCCTGGAGGCCGAGGGGCTCGACGTCGACATCAACCCGGTTCCCAACACCGCCCCCCGTGAGACCGTCCTCGAGCAGGACCCGCTCGCGGGCGAGAAGGTGGACGAGGGCTCGACGGTCACCCTCAGCGTCAGCTCGGGGCCCGCGATCGTGACCGTCCCGTCGGTCAGCGGACAGACCGAGAAGCAGGCGACCGAGCTGCTCGAACAGGCGGGGCTTCGCGTCAACCCCGGCTTCGGCTTCTCCGACACCGTGCCCGAGGGTCGCGCGATCGGGACGGACCCGGGCGCCGGCACCGAGATCTCCGCGGGCTCGACGGTGAAGCTGACGATCTCGCGCGGCTCAAACAAGGTGGAGGTCCCCGACGTGGTCGGGCTGGACGACCAGCAGGCGCTCTCGATCCTCAGCGACGCCGAGCTGGGCGGCAACGTCGTGCAGCGCGACGACGACGCGCCGGCGGGCCAGGTGGTGGGCCAGAGCCCGGGCCCCGGGCGCCTGGTCAGGCCCGGCGCGCAGGTGACGATCTTCGTCTCCAGCGGCGCGGTCTCGGTCCCCGACGTGGTCGGGGAAGCCCGCAAGGCGGCGGTTACCCAGCTGAAGCAGGCCGGCTTCACGCCGTCGGTGACGGAGGAGCCGACCACGGATCCCGCCCAGGACGGTCTCGTCACGAATCAGTTCCCGCCGGCCGGCTCGCGCGGCCAGCGCGGCGACCTGGTCACGATCACGGTCGCTGTGCTGACTCCCTGATGATGCTTCCCGAATGACAGGTCCCGGATGAGAGTCGCCGTGATTAGAGGAGGGCGCTCCAGCGAGCACCCCGTCTCGCTCCGCTCCGGCGAGGCCGTTGCGGCCGGGCTGCGCGAGGCCGGCCACGACGTCGAGGAGATCCTGATCGAGCGCGACGGCTCGTGGCTCCACGACGGGGGCCCCCTGTCGCTGACGCCGGCGGCGGGCCTGCTCGGCTGCGACGCCGCATGCCCGGTCCTGCACGGACCCGGGGGGGAGGACGGCAGCGTCCAGGGCGTGCTCGAGGTGCTGGACATCCCCTACGTGGGCTCGGACGTCGAGGCCTCGGCGCTGTGCCTGGACAAGCTCGCCTTCAAGCGCCTGCTGACCGCCGCCGGGCTGCCGACCGTGGGTTTCGCCGACGTCGCCGAGGAGGGGTGGCGCGAGCGAGCCGCGGGCCTGGGTCTGCCCCTGTGGGTGAAGCCGGCGAGGCTCGGCTCCAGCGTCGGCATCAGCAAGGTCGAGGCGCTGGAGGACCTCGACGCCGCCGTCGAGCTCGCGCACCGGCACGACCCGAAGGTGATCATCGAGGCCAACTCGGCGGGCAAGGAGGTGGAGTGCTCGATCCTGGGCCACGCCGAGCTGATCGCCTCGGTGCCGGGCGAGATCGTGGCCCACGCCGACTGGTACGACTACGAGGCCAAGTACTCCGAGGGCGGCATGGACCTGCGGGTGCCCGCCGAGATCTCCGCCGAGGCGGCCGAGCGGGTGCAGGAGCTGGCCCGGCGCATGTTCCGCCTCGCCGGCTGCAGTGGCCTGGCCCGCTGCGACTTCTTCGTCGAGGAAGTGGGCGAGGGCGAGGACGTACTCGTCAACGAGCTCAACACGATCCCCGGCTTCACCGAGACCAGCGTCTACGGGCGGCTCCTCGACGCCAGCGGCATCCCATACCCCGAGCTCTGCGACCGCCTGGTGCGGCTGGCGCTCGAGCGCCACGCCGACGTGCGCAGCTACGAGTTCTAGGTCAGGACGCGAACGTCTGAGATCTGCATCTGGTAGCGGCCCTGCTGCTCCTGGCTCTCGGGCAGCTTCGTGATCCAGATCAGGAAGTACCGGGTCGGCCCCCCGGCGAGCCGCACAGCCTCGCGGGTGCCCCCGTCCACGACGGTGCCGATCGGGGCGCCCCAGCCCTCCAGGTCGTCAGGCGGCTCCGAGTCGGTCGCGTAGATCTCCGCGTCCCAGCCCGAGCTGGCGGCGCGGATCTCCATCGAGCTCGCGGTCACCGGCTCGCCCGCCACGCCGACGACCAGCCCGACACCGTCCTTGATCCCGCCGAAGTCCTCGGTGTCGTAGTGCTCGGTCTCCCATGCCGAGCCGGTGGGGTTGCCGTCGACGGCGAGCTGCGCTGTCTCCGTCTCCTGCCCGTCCCCGGGGGAGGGGTCGAACTCGGCGGCCTGGTCCTCGGCCAGCCGTATCTCGGAGGGGTCACTCTCCTCCTCGCCGCCGAGGCGATCGAGGCTGTCGCCGCCGAAGATCAGCGCCGCCGCGATCAGGCCGATCCCGACCAGCCCCATCGCGATGCCCGCACCCGAGATCCGGCGCCCGGTTCCGAGCCGCCGCCTCGACTTCGGGACGGAGTCGAGCACGGTCGTCGCCTCGCCGGTGGTGCCGCCGCCGCGGGCGGCTTCGACCTCGAGGGTGGCCTCGAGGTCGCGGACCATTTCGCCGACGGAGCTGTAGCGGTCGCGCGGGTCCTTGGTCGTCGAGCGGTCGATCACCGAGGCGACCGCCGCCGAGACGTCGGGCCGCTCGACCTGCACGTCGGGCAGCGGCACGTTCACGTGCTTCATCGCGACCCCGACCTGGGTCTCTGCCTGGAAGGGGACGTCGCCGACCAGCATCTCGTAGAGGACGATCCCCAGCGAGTAGACGTCGGAGCGCTCGTCCACGTCCTCGCCCATCGCCTGCTCCGGCGAGACGTAGTCGGTGGTGCCGAGCACGCGGCCGGTCGCGGTCAGCCCCTGAGACTCGAGCGATCGGGCGATGCCGAAGTCGGTCACCTTGGCGCGGCCGTCGGGGTCGATGAGGACGTTCTGGGGCTTGACGTCGCGGTGCACCAGCTTGCGGCCGTGCGCGGCGATCAGCCCCCGGCCGATCTCGATCGCGTAGGCGACGGCCTCGTCCACGGGCAGCGGGCCGTTGGCCTGGATGCGCTGTTTGAGCGTGTCGCCGGGGACGTACTCGAAGACGATGTAGGGGCGGCCCTCGTCCTCGCCCGCGTCGATGACGCCGACCAGGTTCGGGTGGCTGAGGCGGGCCGCGGCGCGGGCCTCGCGACGGAAGCGCTCGAGCTGGTCGACCTCCTCGGAGATCTCGCGGTGCAGCAGCTTCACCGCGACGGGGCGGTCCAGCACCTCGTCCTGGGCGAGGTAGACGGTGGACATCCCCCCGGAGCCGAGCTTGGACTCGAGTCGATAGCGGCCCGAGAGGACCGTCTCGTTCACGCTGGCCATTGCGGGGGGTCCGTCATTCCCGGGTATTTTCGCCTCAAGCGCTCGCTTTCATGCGAGTTCACGGCCGCGTGACGCTGCCGGCCTCTGCGGTCGCGCGGCCGATTCGCTTCGCATCCGGGTGGTGGGGCCGCAGCAGCTCCAGCGCGGCGCCCTCGTCGGCCGCCGCGACGACGCAACAGAACCCGCAGCCCATGTTGAAGACGTTGCCCATCTCCTCGGCGCCCACCGCGCCCAGCTCCTGGATCAGCTCGAAGATGGGCGGCACGGGGAGGGGGTCGTCGATCTCATAGCCCACCTCGGCCTCGAGGCGCAGCAGATTGCCGAGGCCGCCGGAGGTGATGTGGGCCAGGCCGCGGACCTCGGCCTCGGAGGCGATCAGCTCCATGACCGGCTTGACGTAGATCGTTGTGGGCTCCAGCAGCACCTCGCCCAGCGGCTGGCCCAGGCGCTCGTCGTCCATCGACAGCTCGGCCAGCGCCGTGCGGGCAAGGGTGTAGCCGTTGGAGTGCAGGCCCGAGGAGGGAAGGCCGATCACGGCGTCGCCGGGGTCGACAGCGGCGCCGGTGATCAGCGAGTCGAGGGCGACGACGCCGAAGCAGGCGCCCGCGAGGTCGAGCCCGCGGATCAGCTCGCCCAGCTGCGCCAGCTCCCCGCCGACGATCTCGATCCCGGCCAGCTCGGCCCCTCGGGCCAGGCCGACCCCGATCTGCTCGGCGACGCCCGGGTCGGCGGTGTCGACGGCGAGGTAGTCGACCATCGCCAGGGGCGCAGCGCCGACGCAGATGACGTCGTTCACGTTCATCGCCACGCAGTCGATGCCCACGGTGTCCCAGCGCCCGAGCTGCTCGGCGACCAGCAGCTTGGTGCCGACGCCGTCGGTGGTGAGCGCGATGCCGGTGCGGTCGTCGAGGCGGACCACGTTCGCGTAGTGGCCGCTGGCGAGCACCTGGCGGCTGTCCGACCCCCCGCCCCGCCCGAGCGCGCCGACCAGCGCCGAGACGGCGTCGTCGGCCTGGGACTGGCTCACCCCCGCGCGGGCGTAGGCGTCTTCGCTAGCTGACGCCATCAGGGTCCTCCTGCGAGCGGGCGACGGTCTCGGCGGCATGCGCCGCGGCCTGGCCAGCCTCGGGGGTCGGCCGCCCGTTCCCGACCACGACTGTGGCGGCGATCTGCGCCCGGGCGCGCCGCCGCCGCGCCTCGAGGCGGCCCAGCACCAGCGCCGCGAGGCCGGCCCGGTAGGCCGCGTAGGGCCAGAGGCCCGCCTCGTCGCGCTCGACCAGGCGGATCAGCTCCTGCGAGGCCAGGGTGGAGGCGAACGAGGTCGCTGTCCCCGCGGCGAAGGCGGGCCGCTGGGAAGGGTCGAGCCCGCGCTTGCGCAGGCGAAACCCCTTCAGCGCCGCGGCCGCGATGATCACCGGCAGCGCCACCGTGCGCGAGAGCATGTTCGCGTGCTCGCGCGTGAAGCCGCGCCAGCGCGCGACGGCCAGGGTCGCCCCGTTGCGGGAGACGCCGGGCGCCAGCGCCGCGGCCTGCGCCAGTCCGAGAGCGAGCCCGTCGGCGGCGTCGGCGCGCTCGCGCACCCTGCTCTGCGGCCGCCGGTCGGCCAGAGCCATCGCGGCCGCTCCGGCGATCAGGCCCAGAGCCGTCGGCAGGGGGCCACCCAGGCGGCGCTCGATCTGGCGCTCCAGGGCCATCCCGATCGCGGCGCCGGGAAGGAACGAGAGCGCCAGCACCTCGGCCTTGCGGCGGTCGAACGAGCGCAGCTCCTTGGCTATCACGCGGCGCTGACCCACCAGCAGCGCCAGGGCGGCGCCGACGTGCAGCGCGACGTCGAAGCTCTTGCGCAGCTCGGGGTCGAGCCGGTCCCAGTCCCAGTCCGCCAGCCAGGGGACCAGGGTCAAGTGGGCCGAGCTGGACACCGGCAGCAGCTCTGTCGGGCCCTGGACCGCTCCCAGCGCGATCGCGCGTGCCGGCGGGATTGTCGGCGAGTCGCCAGGCTCGGCGTCCGCCACCGGGTCAGCCTTCGGTGGCGGGGGAGGCCTCGCCGCTGCGGTCGGCCTCGGAGCGGAGCTTGGAGCCGCCGCCTCCGCCCTCGGCCTTGCCACGCCGCCACTTCACGAACGCCCAGACCGCGAGCGCGATCAGGCCCAGAGCGACCACGTAGTCGAAGTAGTGGAGCTTGTCGCGCCACTCCTCCCAGTTGGCGCCGACCTGGACGCCGATGAAGCCGAGCAGCAGCACCCAGGGGATGCAGCCAAGCGCGGTGTAGACGGTGAACTTCCAGAACGGCATGTGGGCCGCGCCGGCGGGCGTGGAGATGAAGGTGCGGACGATCGGGAGCATCCTGGTGAAGAAGACGGTGACCGCGCCGTAGCGCTCGAACCAAGCCTCGACGCGCGCCATCTGCTTGGGGCTGACGTGGAAGATCTTGTGGCGCTCCAGCAGCTCCTCGCGCCCCCAGTAGCCGATCGCGTAGCCGCCCCAGGAGCCGACGATGTTGCCCAGGACCCCCGCCGCGGTGATCCCGAGCAGCGTCAGGTCGCCGTCGTCCACCTTGAAGCCGGCGAACAGCATCGTCGCCTCGCTGGGCATGGGGATGTTGGCGCTCTCCACCAGCATCAGCAGGAAGATGCCGAGATAGCCGATCTCGCCGATCACGTCGACGCAGAACTCGACCAGGGGGTCAACGATGAAGTCAGTCATAGCTGGGTGGGCGCCGGGCCCGGCCGCGCGCCAGGCGGCCATGTTAGGAGATGACGGCCCGGCGTCAGCGTGGTCGGTGGAAACGGGCTCCCGGCTCGACCGCTTCGTCCAGGATTGGCACGAGACGCTGCAAGCTATCGTCCGTGCGCCGTCCGAGTCACGGGTGGGTTGCGCCGATCGCCACTAGACTCGCTGCTGGCGTGCATCGTCTCAAGCACCCCGTCTACCGCAACAAGGCGCTGCAGGTGGCGGCGGACGCCGGCCTCGTGGCGCTCGCCTATTACCTGGCCTTCCGCCTGCGCTTCCTGGAGAGCGCGGGTGGCGTACCCGATCGCTACAGCGAGCTGTTCTGGGGCTCGATCGGGTTCGTCGTCGTGGGCACCGTCGGCATCCTGGCGGCGTTCAAGACCTACGAGAAGTGGTGGCGCTACTTTCGGCTGCCCGACTTCGTCTCGCTGGTCCGCGCGACCGGGATCTCGACCCTGGCGCTGCTGATCTCGCTGTACCTGCTGCGCCCGTTCGACGACGCGATCCCGCGCTCGGTCCTGATCACCTACTTCCTGCTCAGCACCTTCATGCTCGGGGGCGCCCGGCTGCTGGTGCGGATGCTGGTCGAGCGCCCCAACCGCCGTCAGGCCACCGGCAGGGACCAGACGGTGCTGGTGGTGGGGGCGGGCTCGGGCGGCCAGATGGTCGTCCGCGAGCTCCAGCTCAACCCCAACCTGGGCCAGAGCGCGATCGGGTTCCTGGACGACGATCCGCGCAAGCGCGGCATGCGCCTGCACGGGACCAAGGTCCTGGGCACCACCGCCGAGATCGACCGCGTGCTGGACGAGCTGAAGCCGAACGAGGTCGTGATCGCGATCCCGTCGGCGCCGGGCGAGCTGCGCGGCCGCGTCGTCGCCGCCTGCCGCGAGCGCGACGTCAACGTGCGGACGCTGCCCACGGTGTTCGAGCTGCTGCGCGGGGGCGTGCAGCTGACCCGGCAGCTGCGCGAGGTCCAGGTCGAGGACGTGCTGGGCCGCGAACCGATCGTCATGGAGCTCGACCGGGTCGGCGCCTATCTGAACGAGAAGGTGGTGCTGGTCACCGGGGCGGGCGGCTCGATCGGGTCCGAGCTCGTGCGTCAGATCGCGCGGGTGCGCCCGAAGCTGCTGGTGATGCTCGACCACGCCGAGGACAACCTCTTCCGCATCGACCGAGAGATGATCGAGGAGCGGCACTTCACCCGGGTCGAGTCCGTGCTGGCGGACTGCAAGGAGCCCGACCGGATGCTCGAGGTGATGCAGCGCTTCCACCCCGACGTCGTCTTCCACGCCGCCGCCTACAAGCACGTGCCGCTGATGGAGTCGAACCCGCTGGAGGCCGTTCGCAACAACGCGATCGCGACCCGGGTGACGGCGGAGACGGCCGCGGCGACGGGCTGCGAGCGATTCGTGCTCGTGTCCACCGACAAGGCCGTCAACCCGCGCACGGTGATGGGGGCCTCCAAGGCGATGGCCGAGTGGATCGTCGAGGCCGCCCGCGTCAAGCACACGACGACCCGCTTCATCACGGTCCGCTTCGGCAACGTGCTGGCCTCCTCGGGCAGCGTCGTTCCAATCTTCCGCAGCCAGATCGAGCGCGGTGGCCCCGTCACGGTCACCGACCCGGAGATGACCCGCTACTTCATGACGATCCCGGAGGCCGTCCAGCTGGTGATTCGCGCGGGCGACCTCGGCGCCGGCACCGGCGAGGTGTTCGTGCTGGAGATGGGCGAGCCGGTCAAGATCGTCGACCTCGCGCACAACATGATTCGCCTTGCGGGCTATGAGCCGGAGAAGGACATCGCGATCGAGTACACCGGCCCCCGCCCCGGCGAGAAGCTGCACGAGGAGCTGTTCAGCTCCGACGAGCGACCCCAGCCGACCGCGTCCGAGAAGATCGTCCGCGCCGTGCCCCGCACTCCGCTCGACCCCGAATGGGTCGAGGAGGCGGTCAACCGGCTCGAGCAGCTGGTCCGCGAGGGCGACGAGGCCCACCTCGCCGAGAAGACGGTTGACCTGGCGAAGGAACGCCGCCAGGCCGCGGCCCTCGACTTCGACGCCTGAGGGCGGCGTCCATCTCCACCCCTGACGTTTAACATCCCGCGCCGCACTCATGGACCTGCTGCGTGATCTAGGCGCGTACGCGGGCCTCGCCGCTTTCCTGGGCCTGGCCGTGCTCGCGCTCCTCTACTTCGCCCAGGCGCGCGACGTGAGGCGCCTGCGCGAGAGCGCCGAGTTCCTGGTTGAGGGCGAGGGCCAGCCGGCCGACGCCCCGGTGGTCCCGCCGCCGATCGGTGCAGAGGAGGCCGACGACGAGACGACCCAGGCCAGGGGGGCGCCGCCCCCGGCCTCCGACGCCGAGGCCTTCCGCCGCTCCGAGCTGGCACGCCAGGCGGCCAAGCGCCGTGAGCGCTTCGAGCAGCGCCGCACCGGGAGCGGGGAGGGCTTCGAGATCCCCTCGACGGCGGTGATCGTGATCGGCGCCCTGATCCTTGCGGCTGGGGTGGCTTTCGGCGCCTCGAGGCTGCTGGGCGGGGACGACGGCGGAACCACCGGAGGAGGCGGCGGCGCCAAGCAGGACCTGGCCTGCCGTCCGGCCGACACGCAGGTGGCCGTGCTGAACGGGACCGGCGAGCCGGGGCTGGCGGCGCAATCGGTGCCCCAGCTCGAGCAGAAGGGATACGAGGTGCGGCCCGTCACGAACACGATCTCGCCGTTCGACAGCAGCGTGGTCATGTTCGGCAGGGGCGGGCAGGAGTGCGCGCCCGAGGTCGGCGAGGTGGTGGGGATCTCGGCCACCGAGGCCATGGATCAGGAGAACCTGGAGATCTCCGAGGGTGCGACGGTGGCGGTCGTGCTGGGTGAGGACCAGGTTTCGGGCGCGACGAGCACCGAGAGCTCGACCGACACGTCCTCAGGGACCCTGGGCGAATAGCCGGTTCGAGACCCAGCCCGACGACGCTCGCCGCGATCTGCGTGGCGGTGTTCTTGGTCGGGGTGGTGGCGGCCATGACCGTCACCCAGCATCTGCGCTCGGAGGGGCCGATCGCAAGCAAGATCGCCTTCAAGGCCGAGCCCGGGCCGCGTTACCGCGTCTGCTTCCAGACCCCGCGCGGCGACGAGTTCGAGGTCGCGGTGGTCGACTCCTCCGGCGAAGTCGTGCGCATCCTGGCCGCGGGTGTCGAGCTGGAGGGGGATCCCGCCGCGGACAAGGGGTCGGCCCACTGCTTTGACTGGGACGGCCTGGACGACGCCGGGGTGCCCGCCCCCGCGGGCGCCTACCGCCTCCGACTGGCGCTGGAGCGCGCGGACCGCCGGGCGGTCTCCGGCGAGAAGCTGCGCATCACCGAGCCCGCCTCGGCCCCCTCGGGCGAGGACAGGCCGTGAACGAGGCGCTCCAGGTGGCGGGTTGCATCGCGGCCGCCGCCGCAATCTGCGGGGGAATGCTGCTTCCTGACCGCCGCCTGCGGGCGGCGGCGGTCCTGGCCGCGCTGGCGCTGGCGCTGGCACTGCTGCTCGGCGAGGGCTGGGACGAGCTCTCCTCGCTGCGAGACCGCCCCGCCGCACTCGGCGTCCTGGCGCTGGCCGGAGCCGCCGCCCTGGTCGGCCTGGCGCTCGCGCTGCGCCGCTGGCCCGATGCCCTGCCGCCCCTGCTGGTCGCCACCCTGCCCTTCCGGATCCCGATCGACGTCGGCGGGGAAGAGGTCAACCTGCTGCTGCCGCTCTACGTGGTGATCGCGGCCGGCGCCCTGTCGTACGCGCTGGAAGCGTTTTTCGATCAGCCTCGGCCGGAGCCGGAACCGGCCCGGCCACGCTCCCGGCTGCTGCTCTACGCGCTGTCGGCGGCCGTGCTGCTGTACGCCCTCCAGGTCTCCTACTCGAGCGACGTCTCCTTCGCGACGCGCAACGTCGGCTTCTTCCTGATCCCATTCGGCGCCCTCTTCGTCCTGCTCTATGACCGGCGATGGACGCCCCGGCTGCTCGGCCTCTGCCTCGCCGTCGCGGTGGGGGAGGCCGTCCTGTTCGCGCTGGTCGGGGTCTGGCAGCACGTGGCGCAGGAGATCTTCTGGAACCCCGCGCTCGAGCGCTCGAACGAGTTCCACTTCTACTTCCGGGTCAACTCGCTGTTCTGGGACCCGAACATCTACGGCCGCTACCTGGCCCTGGTCGCGGTCCTGGTCGTGGCGGTGGTGATGTGGACCGGCGACCGGCGCCGCCTGGCGGGGATCACGGCGGTGCTCGCGGTCCTCCTGGCCGGGCTGGCGGTGGGCCTGTCGCAGACGAGCTTCATCGCCGTCCTGGTGGGAGTCGCGGTGCTCTGCGCCCTCCGCTACAGCCTGCTCTGGACCGCGATCCTGACGCCGTTCGCGGTGGCCGCGGTGGTCGCCTCCGTGTTCGTGATCGGCGGCACCTCGGAGGCGGAGGACAGCGCCAACGAGCTCAGCAGCGGCCGCTCGTCGCTGGTCGAAGGCGGCTGGGAGCTGACCAAGCAGGAGCCGCTCGGCGGCCACGGCTCGGCCTCGTTCTCGGCGGCGTTCACCGAGCTCGAGGACATCCCGCCCGGCAAGACCACGGTCTCGCACAACGAGCCGGTCACGGTGGCGGCCGAGCAGGGGGCGATCGGGATCCTGGTCTACCTGGGGACCCTGGCGGCTGCAGTCTGGACCCTGATGGCGGGCATGCGACGCCTGGCGCCGGGCCTGGGTGCGCCCGCCGACGCGGTCTCCGACCCGGTCGAGGGGGGCGCCGGCGCGACCGCACTGGCCCGAATCGCGCTGGTGGCCGCGTTCGCCGCCATGCTCCTGCACACCGTCGGATACGGCGCCTACCTGACCGATCCGCTGATCTGGACGCTGCTCGGCATCGGCGGGTCGCTCGCGGACGGATGACCGGGTACCTCCGCCGGCTCGCGACCACGGGAGCGGCCTACACGGCCTCGAGCGTGATCTCGAAGCTGATCGCGGTCGCGCTGCTGCCGCTCTACACGGCCTACCTGACACCGGCCGACTACGGCGCGGCGGAGGTGCTGATCGTGGCCGTGATCGCGGCCAGCATCGTGATCCGACTCGGGATCATCGAGGCGCTGCTGCGCTTCTACTACGAGCGCGGGGAGGACCCCGACCGGGTCGTGAAGACCGGTTTCGCCTCCCTCTTCTGGACCACCACGCTGGGGCTGGCGATCGCGCTGCCGCTGGCCGAGCCGATCTCCGAGCTGCTGCTGGACCGCTCGGACCCCGAGTTGGTGCGGATCGCGATCTTCGGGCTCTGGGTGTTCACGATGTACGAGTTCCTGCTGGCGCTGTTCCGGCTCGACGAGCGCGCGAAGGCGTTCCTCGCCTTCACCGTCAGCAACGTGCTCGTGACGATCCCGGTCACGGTCTGGCTGGTCGTGGTTCAGGAGGAGGGCGCCCAGGGCCTGCTGCTCGGGCAGTACGCGACGGGGGCCGTGTTCCTCGCCGCGCTGCTTCTGACCCAGCGCCGACGCCTGGCGCTTGTCCCGGATTGGCCGCTGCTGCGGCGCATGACCCGATTCGGGCTGCCGACGATGCCGGCCGAGCTCTCGCTCTACTCGCTCAACTTCATCGACCGGGTCATGCTGGTTCGCCTGGCGGGCCTGGCCGACGCCGGCCTCTACGCCCTCTCGGTCAAGTTCGCGCAGGCGGTCAACGTGCTCGTCAAGGGCTTCCAGCTCGCCTGGCCGCCGCTGGCCTACTCGATCGAGGACGACGACGAGGCCCGCAACGCCTACGCGGTGATCGTCACCTGGTTCGTCGTCGTCTGCACCTTCTTCGTCGCCGGCCTGTGGCTGCTCTCGCGCTGGATCGTGCGCCTGCTGGCGGCGCCGGAGTTCTTCGAGTCCTACGAGGCGATCGGCCTGGTCTCGACCGGCGTGATGCTCTACGCGCTCTACCTCGTGCTCGTGGTCGTCCTCGGCCGCACCGGGCGCACCGAGTTCAACTTCCCCGCGACCGCCGCGGGGACCGGCGTCAACATCGGGCTCAACCTGGTGCTGATCCCGGAACTGGGCATCGTCGGCGCCGGCGTCTCGCTGGTGGCCTCCTACTCCGTCGTGCTGGTGCTGATGTACGTGTTCACTCAGCGCCTGTTCCGCGTCCCCTACGAGTGGCTGCGGCTGGGCCAGGCAACTCGGCCTGGCAGCGGTGCTGGTTATCGGCGGGCGAGCTGATGCTGCCGACGGACGGCTTCGTCGGGTTCGTCGCCCGCACTGCGGTCTGGCTGCTGTATCCGCTGACGCTCTGGGCGACTGGCTTCCTCTCCGACGAGGAGCGCCGCGCCGCGGCCAACAACCTGACGCCGTCGGCGATCCGCGAGTCGCTCCGGCGCTTCCGCGAGAGCCCGCCCGAGGCCGACCGCGACGAGCCCGAGACGCCGGAGGGGTCCGGCCCCCGCCTCACCCGCGAGGCGCTGGAGGCGGCCCAGCGCGACGAAGACGCCAGGCCGTAGGCCGAGAAACGTCGATATGCGGGTGGAGCGCTCGTCGCGGGGGTAAAGGGCGAAGCAGACGGCTCTCGCCCGACGCAACGAAGGAGCAAGACGATGGGAAAGCTGATCGTCACCGCGCAGCACACGGTGGACGGCGTGATCGACTCGGTCGGGGAGTGGGTCGACCCCGGCGGCGACCACGGCGACTACTCGTTCGGCCTGCAGGAGAAATCCGCCGGCCTGGTGCTGGGCCGCAAGACCTACGAGGGGCTCGCGGGCTTCTGGCCCAACCAGCCCGATTCCGACCCCTGGGCGGCCATGATCAACGCGCTGCCCAAGTACGTCGGTTCGACCACGCTCGACGGGCCGCTGGAGTGGAACGCGACCTTGATCGAGGGCGACCTGGCAACCGGCCTGGGCGAGATCAAGGATCAGGCCGAGGGCGACCTGTTCCTGCACGGCTCCGGCGAGTTCGCCTACAACGTGGTCGAGGCGGGGCTGGCCGACGAGTTCCTGTTCTTCGTCAATCCGCTCACCTGGGGCCAGGGCGTGCACCTGTTCGGCGACCGCGGCCCGATTCGCCTGGAGCTGCTCGACGCGACGAAGTTCGACTCCGGCGTGGTCGGGCTCACGTACCGTCCGGCGTCCTGAGCGGGCTCTCGGCCGCGCGGCGCGCGTTGAACGCGTCCGCGGCCTCCCGGACGCCTTCGCCGTGGCCGGGGCGCAGCGCCTGACGAGCGTGGAACCACATGCGCCTCGGGTCGCGGCCGGGGGTGACGGCCGCCGCGACGGTGCGGAGCAGGTAGGGAAAGGCGAGCAGGGGGCGCAGCAGGGCCGCGACGGCGCGGCCCTTGTGCTTGCGCAGGTAGCGGTCGCGGTTGCGGTGGAACTCGACGGTGCGCCTCTTCGCCCCGGCGAGGTCGCTTGCCATCTGGTCTTGATGGACGGCGCGGGCGGCGGGTACGTACAGGGTGCGCCAGCCCGCGTCCGCGAGCCGGCGGCAGAAGTCGGTCTCGTCCGAGTAGACGAAGAACGCGGGGTCGAGGAAGCCGACCTGCTCGGCGGCGCTGCGCCGAACCAGCATCGCGCTCGACTGCACCCAGTCCGCCTCGCGAGTGCGGTCCCCGCCGCTCTGCACCGTGAAGCGCCGGTGGGCGAACGCGGCGCCCGCGAGCGCGGTCTCGATGCCCGGGAAGCGCCACGCGCAGGGGACGGGGTCGCCCGCGGCGTTCAGGAGCTGGGCACCGGCAACCGCGACGTCGTCGGCCGACTGCACGGCGTCCAGCAGCGCCTCGACGGCTCCCGGCTGCAGCTCGGAGTCCTCGTTCAGCAGCAGGCAGAACTCGCCCACGGAGTCGCGCAGCAGCCGCGAGTCGTTGGCCGCCTTGCCATCCCGGCGATCGAGCTCGATCAGGCGGTAGTCGCGCCCGAGCGCGCGGACGGCATCGGATGAGCCGTCGCCCGAGGCGTTGTCGAGGACCAGCACCTCGCGCTCGATTCCCTCGGGCGCGGTGCGCTCGATCGCCTCCAGGCAGGCGAGAAGATCCTCCCGGCCGTCCGTGTTGACCACGCAGTAAGAGAGCAGCACGGCGAGAATGCTCCCCCATGCAGGTTCAGATCGTCGATCCGCCCGCCTACACGCCGCCCTACGACCACGCGCTGGCCGCCGCCGTTGCGCGCGCCGGGGTCGGTTCGGAGCTGGTCACGTGTCGTTTTCCCTACGGGCCCGTGCCCCGCGAGAGCGGCTACGAGGTGACTGAGCTCTTCTACCGCCGCAGCTCGCGCGATGGCCTCGGGCCGCGCCGGCGCCGGGCGCTGCGGGCGGCCGAGCACGTGCCTGACATGCTCCGCCACCGCCGCCACGCGCGGGACGCGGACCTCGTCCACTACCAGTGGCTGCCGGTTCCCAGCCTCGACCGACGGCTGCTGGCGCGCCGCCCGCGCGTGTTCACGATGCACTGGCGCCTTCCCGAGGCGGGCGGCCGCATCGCCCGCACGCTGACCGAGCTCCTGGCCAGGATGGACGCTGTGATCGTTCACAGCGAGCACGGCGCGGGCAGGCTCAGCGTGGACTTCGGCGTCGACCCCACCAAGCTCCAGGTGATCCCGCACGGCGCCTTCGACTACCTCACCCGCCAGCAGGACGAGCGCCCGCTGCCGCCTGAGCTGGCGGTGGTCGAGGGGCCGGTGGTGCTCGCCTTCGGGTTGATCCGCCCCTACAAGGGGACCGACGTGCTGCTGCGGGCCTTCCGCGACCTCGACGGAGCGGAGCTCTGGGTCGTCGGCATGCCCCGGATGCCGATGGAGCCTCTGCGGGAGCTCGCGGCCGAGGCCGGCGGCAGGGTCCGCTTCGTGGACCGCTTCGTGCCCGACGCCGAGATCCCGGCCTTCATGCGGCGCGCCGACGTCGTCGTGCTGCCCTACCGCAACATCGAGCAGTCGGGCGTCCTGTACACGGCGCTCGCGTTCGGACGCCCCCTGGTCCTCAGCGAGGTCGGCGGATTCCCCGAGATCGCGGCCCAGGGAGCGGCCCGCACCGTCCCGCCCGAGGACCCGGCTGCGCTGGCCGCCGCCCTGACGGAGCTGTTGGCGGATCCGGCCGAGCGCAACCGCCTCGCGGCCGGGGCGCTGGACGCAGCGCGAGACCGATATTCCTGGGACCGGATCGGGCGGGACACGGCCGCCATCTACGAGCGCGTGTTGGGGGCCGCCCCGTGATCGTCCTGGAGGTCCTTTTCTGGCTCTCCGTCGGCCTGATCGTCTACGCCCACATCGGATACCCGCTGCTGCTCTGGGCCCTGACCGGCCTGCTCGGAGCGCGAGACGGCCTCGGCGTCCGGACCCCGGAGGTGGACCCGGTGCCCGTCGACCTGATCATCGCCGCCTATGACGAGGAGCGGGTGATCGAGCGCAAGGTCGCCAACGCCCTCGCGCTCGACTACCCGTCCGAGCTGCTGCGGATCGTGGTCGCCTCGGACGGGTCGAAGGACGGCACGGTGGAGCTGGCCCGCGCCGCGGGGGCCGATCTGGTGCTGGACCTTCCTCGCGGCGGCAAGGTCGCCGCGCTCAACGAGGCGGTGAGGCAGACCCAGGCGCCGGTCCTCGCCTTCTCGGACGCAAACAGCTTCTGGCACGCCGACGCGCTGCGGCGGCTGGTTGCCAGGGTCCGGCAGGAGGGGGTCGGCTACGTCTGCGGCCAGGTCCACTTCAGCGGCGGCGAGGGGGGCAACCAGGAGGGCCTGTACTGGCGCTACGAGATGGCGCTGCGGGAACGTGAGTCGGGACTGGCCGGGATCACCGCCGGCAACGGGGCATCTACGCCGTGCGTCGCGAGGCCTACGTGGGCTCGATCCCAGCCGCGGACAGGACATCGGCTTCCCGTTCGAGATCACGAAGCAGGGAAGGCGCGCGGTGTACGAGCCGACCGCCGTCGCCGAGGAGCGGATGGCCCCGACCGTCGAGGGCGAGTTCAAGCGCAAGCGCCGGATGATGTGGGGGCTGTGGGACGTGATGCTGCGCTGGGGGATGCTGCGCATGCGCGGCTACAGCCCCCTGTACGCCTTCGAGATCTACTCGCACCGCCTCGGTCGCTACCTGACGCCGTGGCTGCATCTGGTGGCTCTGCTGACCAACTTCGCGCTGCTCGGGCACGGGGGGATCTACGGCGTCACAATGGCGTTACAAGTCGGCTTGCTGGCGGCGGCCGCGCTGGGCCGCTTCGTCCCCTTCCTCCCTTTCCGCATCGCCTACTACTACGTGACCGTGACCGCATCCATCGCCGTGGGCCTGTTCGACCGGATTCGGGCCGGCCGCGTCCCGGTCGGCTGGGAGAAGGTCGAGGGGACCCGGTGACCCCGGCCCGACGAGTCGCCGCCGCGGGCCTCCCCCGCGCGGCCGACGTGGTCATCGCCGCCGTTGGCCTGACCCTCGCGTCGCCGCTGATGCTGATCGCGGCGGTCGCGATCAAGCTCGGCTCGCGCGGCCCGGTCATCTACCGCCAGCTGCGGACCGGGCGCGATGGCGAGCCCTTCGAGCTCTGGAAGCTGCGGACGATGAAGGAGGGCTCCGACCCGCTCGGCGTCGGCACGGCCGTCGTAGCCGCTGACCCGCGGGTGACCGCGGCCGGCAGGGTCCTGCGCCGGTTCGCGCTCGACGAGGTCCCCAACCTCGTCAACGTGCTGCGCGGGGAGATGGCGATCGTCGGCCCCCGGGCGACGCTGCCCGCCCAGGCCGAGCTCTACACCGAGCGCCAGCGCCGACGCCTGGAGCTGAAGCCGGGAATCACCGGGTGGTCCCAGACCCACGGCCGCGCGGGCATCCCCTGGGAGGAGCGGATCGAGCAGGACGTCTGGTACGTCGAGCACCGCTCGCTCGGGCTGGACCTGAAGATCCTCGCCCTGACGCCGCTGGTTCTGCTGCGCGGAACGGGCTTCGACGCCCCAGACGCCTACGCCGGCGCCGCCGAGGACTCCCCGCTGCGCCGCGCCGCCGAGCGCGAGTCGCAGGCGAGCGGTAGACAGTAGGGCGATGGCGCGAGGCGTCTCCCTGAGGAAGTTCCGGCCTGAGGACGCGGCGGCCGTCCACCGCTGGTTCAACAGCCCGGCCGCCACGGCCAACCTGCTCGAGCACCGCGACGGGTTCAGCGAGGAGGACGCCAAGGCGTGGGTCGAGCGGGCCATGGACGACTCCGGCGAGGACCGCAAGTGGGCAGTCGCCTTCGAGGGGATCGACGAGGCGGTCGGCTACACGGCGCTCTACGGCCTCGGCCGCCAGACCGCGCCGGAGCTGGGCGCGATCGTCGCCGACGAGCGGGTCGCCGGCAAGGGCGTGGGCCGCGAGGCCGAGCGGCTGACCAACCAGCGGGCCTACGAGGAATTCGGCGCCCACAAGGTCTACGGCCGCATTCCGGCCACCAACGAGGCCGCTGGCCCGGTCGATCACCGTGACGATGTTCGGATGCTGGAGCTGCGCGACCGAGCGTGCTTCGCGCTTGAAGCGCTCGACGAAGTCCTCGTCGGTGTTGTACTGCTCGTGCAGCACCTTCAGCGCGACGTTGCGCTCGAGCAGCTAGTCATGCGCCTTGTAGACGCTCGACATGCCTCCGTGGCCCACGAGCTCGGTGAGCTCGTACCGACCCGCGAGTGTCTCCCCAACCACGGCTCAAAGCTACCCGCCGCGAGGGTCGTAAGCGGGTGCTCAGTGGGCTCGCGCCCGGCGGAGCCTGAGCCCGAGCCACAGGCCGCCGCACCAGATCACATACAGCAACGCGGCGAGTCCGGCGAGGAGCCAGAACGGAACCGCCGGGTCGGCAGGCTCTGTCGACCGACTGGGCGCCGAGCGCTGCCAGCCAGACAAGCCCGAGAGCCGCCCCGACGACCAGCGCGATCCTTGGGCGCCCGAGGCCGGTCGCGCCGAGCGCGAAGGCCACGCAGAACGCGACCGAGGCGATCAGTAGCCGGCCATGGCCGGTGTATCGGCCTCGTGACCGCTCGGCCTGAACTCAGCCGAGAACGGAGCCGATCGCGTCTTCCAGACGCCGAGGGCCTCGTCGAGCTCGGCATCGCCGATCACGAGCGGCACGAGCACGCGGATGCAGTTCGAGTAGATCCCCGACTTGAGCAGCAGCAGGCCTCGCTCGGCGGCCGCCTCGACGATCGCGGTGGCGAGCTCCGGCGCGGGATCCTTCGTGCCCCGGTCGTGGACGAGCTCGATCGCGAGCATGGCTCCGAGCCCTCTGACGTCCCCGAGGGCGTCCCAGCGCTGGTGCCACGACTCCATTCGGCTACGGATCGTCTCTCCGATCCGAGCCGCACGCTCGACGAGCGCGTCTTCTTCGAACACATCGAGCACCGCGAGCGCGCGCTGCCTGCGCGACGGGATTGCCGACGTACGTTCCGCCGATTGCGGAATCCCCTGGTGCATCCATGATCTCCGCGCGGCCAATCACGCCCGACAGCGGCAGTCCCGCGGCAATCGACTTGGCGACCGTCATGAGGTCCGGCTCGACGTCGTAGTGCTGGATGCCCACATCTTTCCGGTACGGCCGAAGCCCGTCTGAACCTCGTCGACGACGAGGACGATGCCGTTGTCGTCGCAGATGCGCCGCACTCCTTCGAGGAACTCGGGCGGGGCGACGACGAAGCCGCCTTCCCCTTGCACGGGCTCGATCACGATCGCGGCGACGTTCTCTGCGGCGACATTCGTGACGAGCGCGCGCTCGAGCGCTGCCAATGCGTCACGTGCGCTCGGCCCGCGGTAGTCCTGCGCGAAGGGAAGCCGGTAGACCTCGGGAGCGAACGGTCCCAGTCCGGCCTTGTACGGATGGGTCTTCGAGGTGAGCGAGAGCGAGAGCAGCGTGCGGCCGTGGAAGCCTCCCTCGAATGCGATCACCGCCGGTCGTTTCGTGTACGCGCGTGCGAACTTGATCGAGTTCTCGACCGCTTCGGTGCCGGCGTTGAAGAATGCGGCCTTCGCCTGACCTGAGATCGGCGCCGACTCGACGAGTCGCTCGGCGAGCGTGACGTAGAGCTCGTACGGGACGATCGTGAAGTCGGTGTGCAGGAATTTGCCGGCCTGTTCCTGAATTGCCTCGGTCACGCGCGGGTTCGAGTGGCCGACGTTCAGACAGCCCACGCCGCCCGTGAAGTCGATGAACGTGTTGCCGTCGACGTCGGTCAGCTGCGCCTTCGCCCCGCTCGATCACGACGGGGAGAAGATCGAGAGCGGGTCGGCAATGACGCGGTCTTTTCGTTCCAGGATCTCCTGCGACCGTGTTCCCGGGATGGAAGTCCGGAGCTCGATTGCCTTCGTCGTCGCCATGCGGGCTGACGATAGCGGGGCTAGCGGAAGTTCGGCGTTGCTAGGGCCTTGGCGTGTAGACGCCGGCTGCGTTCCAGAGCATGAAGCCCTTCGAGTGCTCCAGGCGTGCCGCCTGGATCTGGTCCTGCACGTCAGACAGCGTGTAGGTGCGTCCCAGCGAGAAGTCCTGCAGCCACGGAATCACCTTCGCCTTGCGGCCCCGAAGCTTTTCGCGGAAGTCGCGCAGCGAGTAAGCGACCGTGGTGCCCGGACGCGAATCTGGGTCGACGATGCCGTACTCGCCGGAGACGTAGTGCGATGGATAGACCATCGGGTAGATCGCGTCGAGGAACGGTGCTATCCGCCGTGGGAACTGCGCGATGCCGAGGTTCCGTGTTGCGGAGAGGCCGAAGACGTCGGCGGAGAGCCTGACGCCCAGCGGCTTCACCCGTTCGCGGGCGTACTTGGGAACAGCGGGATCGTCCAGCCCATCGGTTGTGTCTTCTGGCCCGGATAGACGATCTGGCTGATGTCGCCGTCGCTTGGGAAGCGGACGTAGTCGAACTGGATCTCGTCGAAGCCGAGCCGCGCTGCCTCGACGGCGATGTCGACGTTGTACTTCCAGACCCGCTTGTCGTACGGGTTCGTCCAGCCCAGCCCGGCGTCGTTCAGCCAGCGTGACCCGTCAGGCCGCCTGATCGCCAGGGAGGGCGCGCCGGCCGAGAGCAAGGGATCTTCGAAGGTGACGACCCTCCCGATCAGGTACAGGCCGGCCGCGTGGATCTTGGAGATCGCCTGCCGCACGTTGTAGTAGTGCTTGGCCGCGCCGACCTGCCGGCGAGCGGAACGTTGACCGGGAAGCCGATGTCACCGTTCTCGTCCTTGATGTCGAGCTCGATCGTGTTGAGCCCGCTGCTCTTCATCGCGATGTACTCCTCGAGCTTGCCCGGGATTCCTGCGAGCGCGACGGTGACGTGAACGCCGCGAACTTCCTCGGGCCACGGCCGCGGCTGCAGCACTTGAGGCTGGGCCTTGGGCTTCGGCTCCGCGCGCGCGGCCGCGCGGACAGAATTGTGGTCACGGACGTGCGTCGCGATGACCCCGCCGAGGACGCCTGCCGCGATCAGCGACAGAAGCAAGCCCGCAACCAGGAGCCGCCGCTTACGCCGTCGCTGGCGTGCCTGCTCGCGCCGAATCTTCGAGCGGGCGTTCGGGTCGACAGGCTGGAGGACGTACCGGGTCGGCAAGGTGTGGAAAACTAACAGAGCTCGCCCGGCCGTAGAATCGCGCCGTGGTCCTCTCGATCGCACCATCGCGAGGCTCCTGGATGAGGGGCGGATCGAGATCGATCCCTACGACGGCTCACTCCTCCAGCCCTCGAGCGTGGACGTGCGGGTCGACCGGTACTTCCGGGTTTTCCACAACAACCGGTACCCCTACATCGATGTCCGCGAGGCGAGGAGGACCTGACCGAGCTCGTCGAGGTCGAGGAGGACACTGCCTTCATCCTCCACCCCGGCGAGTTCGTGCTCGGCTCGACGCTCGAGCGCGTGCGCCTGCCTGACGATCTCGTAGCCCGCTTGGAGGGGAAGTCGAGTCTCGGCCGCCTGGGACTCTTGATCCATTCCACCGCGGGCTTCATCGATCCGGGCTGGGACGGCCACGTGACGCTCGAGTTGTCGAACGTCGCGAACCTGCCTGTCACGATCTACCCGGGGATGAAGATCGGGCAGATCTCCTTCGTCCAGCTGACCGAGCCGGCGGAGACGCCGTACGGCAGCGGGGCGATCGGATCGAAGTACCAGGGCCAGCGTGGCCGACCCCCTCGAAGTACTGGCAAAACTTTCGCGCGCAGCGCGAAGAGACGAGGGCCGAAGCGCCGAAGGCGCGGAGGCCCCCGTCAATTTCCAGCGGGAACGGCCCGGTTGATCCTCGTCACCGGTGGGAGCGGCTTCGTCGGCGGCCATGTTGTGCACGAGCTGCGCCGCCGAGATCTCCCGGTCCGCTGCCTCGTCCGAGACGCGCGCAAGGCCTCGAAGCTTGCCGCGTGGGGCTGTGAGCTGGCCGAGGGGGACATCACCGACCGGCCGCGGTGCGCCGGGCGGTTCAGGGCGCCCGCACCGTCGTTCACCTCGTGGCGATCCGCCAGGGAAGCGAGGAGCAGTTTCAGCGCGTGATGATCAACGGCACGCGCGATCTGCTCGCGGCGGCCAGAGAGGCGGACGTCGGACGCTTCGTGAAGATGAGCGCGCTGGGCACGAGCGAGGAGACGAAGAATCTCGTGCCCTACTACCACGCGAAGTGGGAGACCGAGCAGCTCGTCCGCGGCTCGGGGATCCCCTTCGTGATCTTCCGGCCGAGCTTCATCTTCGGCCCGGACGGCGGATCCTGCCGACCTTTGTCAAGCTCGCGAAGCTGACCCCCGTGACGCCGATCATCGGCAGCGGTCAGCAGCGCATCCAGC
>CAWDSZ010000001.1:0-411943 GCA_963805075.1 uncultured Solirubrobacterales bacterium | reverse complement strand
CGTAGAGTCCGAGCAGGTCGAGCGAGCCGTCTTCCGGGCGATCCTCGACGACGAAGACGAGGTTCTCGAGGCCGTCGACCATGTCGTCGGGGAGCTGGTCGAGTTCGTCGACGACGAGGGCCTCGAAGGCTTCGGCATCGAGTTCCACGCCGGGCTCCGATCGGTGACGCCACACCAGGCGCTCTTGGGGTGAGTAACGGGGCTTGAACCCGCGACCTCCTGGACCACAACCAGGCGCTCTACCGACTGAGCTATACCCACCATGTGTCGATCACCGAAGTGATCTCGCAACTCAAAGAGACTACTACACCTTGGCCTCGAACTCGTCCACGACGGAAGCGGCGAGCGTCTGGAGCTCCTCGACGGGCCCGGATCGGCGACGAAGATGGCGCGCCGGTAGTAGTGCAGTTCGCGGATCGACTCGAGGATGTCGGCGAGGGCGCGGTGACCCCCGTTCTTCGCCGGCGTTGAAGTAGGCGCGCGGGTACCAGCGCTTCGCCAGCTCTTTGATCGACGACACGTCGACGTTGCGGTAGTGCAGGTGGGCGTCGAGGCGCGGCATGTATTTGGTGAGGAAGGCGCGGTCGGTGCCGATCGAATTGCCGGCGAGGGGGGCCCGCTGCTCTTCGGGCACATGCTTGAGCACGTACTCGAGCACCTCGTACTCGGCTTCGGCGACGCTCACGCCGTTCGGGATCTCCTCGATGAGACCCGACTCGGTGTGCATCGCCCGGACGAATTCACCCATCGACTCGAGCGCGCTCGCATCGGGCTTGATGACGATGCTGAGGCCGACGTCGACGGGGTTGAGCTCGTAGTCGGTGATCACGACGGCGATTTCGACGAGTTCGTCGACCTCGAGGTCGAGCCCGGTCATTTCGCAGTCGATCCAGACCAGTCGGTCGCTCGAGGTTGCCATGCCGTGAGTCTACCGGCGGGGTCGGACACGGACTCCGCTTGCGTGTCGGCCCTGGCTTGCACCCGTCGTGCTGTGAAAAAGTGCGTGCGATGTGGGAATGCGAAACCTGTCGCTGAGTTCAACCGTTCTCAGAGGAATCGAGATGGGCTGCATTCCTACTGTCGTGAATGCCAGAAGGCGCACTATCGTTCCAACGCGGAGCGTCATGCAGCCAATGTCCGGGCGACCAGCGCACGGCGACTTGCCGCGTGTCGCGCCCTCATCGTGCGCCACCTCGCTGCGGGCTGTGTCGATTGCGGCAACTCGGATCTCCGCGTTCGCGAATTCGACCATGTACGCGGGACGAAGGTCGACTCGATCGCCCATCTCGTGCGGCGTGGGCGGAGTCTCCAAGTGTTCGAAGGCGAGATATCGAAGTGTGAAGTCAGGTGCCGAAATTGTCACGCGATCGTCACCAGCGAGCGACGCGAGCGCTCGTGGCACAACGACTACGTCGACGGCCCAGGAGGTGGGTCCCCCCGGAGAGATTCGAACTCCCGACCAAGTGGGTAGAAACCACCTGCTCTGTCCACTGAGCTACGGGGGGTGGTGGAACGACGCATCAACAGCATAGCTACCGGCGCCCGGTGGAGGAGTGCATGCGGCGCCGATGTCGTCGCAGCGTCTCTGGCGCGAGTGCTCGGCGCGGCTCCGTCATCCCTCGGCGGGAATATGCACGTCGCCGCCGGACTGCCGGCTCGCGGCATCCGTCGACCGCTTGCGGATGGCCAGTGCGATCAGCGGGAACAGGAGCACGGAGAGCATTCCGGCGCCACGAGTGCTGCCGCGGTGCCGCTGTCGAGTGTCGCCGGCCTCGACGCCGATTGCGGTCACGGCGACGATGATCGGCAGGCCGGTCGCGCCGAACAGGGCCGTGGCGGCGAGGTCCACGCGGCTCGAACCGGATGGTGCCGCGAGCATCGAAGGCACGCCGCGAACCACGAGCAGGAGCACGAGGAACATCGGGACGCAGCGCAAGGGTGCGCCCGCTGGCGAAGAGCGCCTCGAGGTCGAAGGTCACGCCCGGTGTAGATGAAGAAGATCGGCACGAGGAAGCCGTAACCGAGGCCTCGACCTTGCCCTCGATGATCTCGACGTCATGCTCGGGAGCCCCCGAGAGGAGGAGTCGGTAGAGGACGCCGGCGGTGAATGCGCCGAGGAGCACGTCGAGGTCGAGGACGATGCTGAGTGCCACGAGCGCCACGAGCACCAGTACGACGAGGCGCACGCGCGAACTGACCGCTCGTGTGGAGCGTCGCGGTGATGATGCGGTGCAGGCGGCGCCCGCGCCCCGGGCGGCGAACCAGATCGCAGCCCCCGGCGACCAGGGCGAAGGCGAGCAGCACGAGTGCGCCGACGAGCGGCGACCGCCGCTGAGGAAGACCGAGATGGCGAGCAGCGGGCCGAACTCGCCGACCGCTCCGAGCGCGATCACGGCCACGCCGAACGGCGTCCGCAGCTCACCCGAGTCGCGGAGCACCGGCATGATCGTGCCGAGCGCCGTCGACGTGAGGGCGATGCCGACGAATGCGGCCGCGGAGGGATGGGGTGCGAACAGCACGGCGATCCCGAACCCTGCTGCAAGCGAGATGATCCATCCGATCGCCGCCCGCCGAGCGGCCGACCGCGGATGGCTCGGAAGTCGATCTCGTTGCCGGCGAGGAAGAAGAGCATCGCGAGCCCGAACTCCGAGAGGAACGACGCGAAATCGTCGGGCACGATCCAGCCCAGCAGCGCCGGCCCGAGCAGCAGGCCGAGCACGATCTCGAAGACGACGAGCGGGATCGAGATCCAGCCGGAAAGGGCACGCACGAGAGGGGCGCCACGACGGCGATCGCCGGGATGAGCACCAGCGTTCCGATCGACACATCCACCTCGCACCCCCGGTTTCGTCGCCGTGCGCACGTGCACTCGCCGCGATGCTAGCGGAGCGGCGGTCGCTTCGGACCGATGACGGATGCCGCGGGCGCGCGTTTCGTCCACGAAACATCGCGGCGGTATCGTCGTGGGATGCGAGACCTGCAGGCGAGAATCATCGCGGAACTCAATGTCAGCCCGGTCATCGACCCAGCCGAGCAGGTGCGCTCTCGGATCGACTTCATGAAGGCCTATCTGCGCACGACGGGCGCTGCCGGGTTCATCCTCGGCATCAGCGGCAATATCCCCGCAGGGGTTCAGGGGGTTCCCGCCTGGCCGTAGTCGACGAAGTTGAAGCTGGCACCGTCGCCGCCGCTGACGTAGAGCGCGCCGTCGGCGCCGAATCCGAGGTCGCCTGTGGAATGGCTTGGGTACTGCTGGCACCAATCCGTGATCAGCGGCGTCGTGGTCGTCGCGGTGTTCCCGCTGGCCGTGAGCGGGCGAGCCGCCCGGTGACGACGCAGCCGTCCCCCGTCGCGCCCGGCGGATCTGGGCAAGGATCCCCCGACACGCCAGCTGTTCCCCATACGCGGCGCGTTGCCCCCGGGCATCGCGTCCGCGTGTAGAGCACGTAGACGTAGGGATCGGCCGGGAACTGGGGATCGAGCACCATCCCCAGCAGGCCGCGGTCCCAGAAGTTGTGGACCTCGGTCCGCAGGTCGGCGAAGGTCGTCGGCGTCGTGTCCGCCAAGGCCGTCGAAGACCTTGATCAGGCCGCTCTTCTCGCCGACGAAGTAGCGGCCGTCGGGCGGAGAAGGCGATCGCCGTCGGAAACTCGAGCCCGCTGAAGGCGGTGGTCTCCTGGAAGCCGGCGGGGGGCACCGCCTGGGCGCGGCCCGTGGAGCGCCCAGAGGCCGAGCAGGGCGACCGCGGCCAGCAGGATGCCTGCTGCCGCCCTGCGCGAAGGCTTCCTTCCCTGTCCATCACTGACTTGTAGCCGTTGCTGGTGACCGCGTCATTAGTACAATTGGTTAGATCACGATAGATACCTAAAGTTGCGCCAGGTCGGCCGCGGCCACTTGCGTGAAAGTCGCGGGAGGTCTGCCGCAGCGCTCGCCGTCCGCCGGGCAACTAGCCTGCCCCGGATGGCAGAGGTAACTCTCGAGAAGATCGTCGCGCTCTGCAAGCGGCGCGGCTTCATCTTCCAGTCCTCGGAGATCTACGGCGGCCTCGCGCTCGACCTACGACTACGGCCACTACGGCGTGCTGCTGAAGAACAACGTCAAGGCCGAGTGGTGGCGCGCGGTGATCCAGGAGCGCGACGACATGGTCGCCCTCGACGCGGCGATCCTGATGCACCCGAAGGTCTGGGAGGCGTCGGGCCACCTCGAGGGCTTCACCGACCCGCTCGTGCAGTGCCTGGGCGAGTGCAAGAAGCGCTGGCGCGAGGACCACCTGCGCGAGGAGCAGCTCGGCGCCGAGGACGCCGAGGGCGAGATCCGCTGCCCCGAATGCGGCGGCGAACTGTCCGAGCCGATGCAGTTCAACCTCATGTTCCAGACCCACATGGGCCCGACGCAGGGAGTCCGGCTCGGAGGTCTACCTGCGCCCCGAGACCGCGCAGGGGATCTTCGTCAACTTCAAGAACGTGCTCCAGTTCTCGCGCAAGAAGCCGCCGTTCGGCATCGCCCAGATCGGCAAGGCCTTCCGCAACGAGATCACGCCCGGCAACTTCATCTTCCGCACGCGCGAGTTCGAGCAGATGGAGATCGAGTTCTTCGTCCCGCCCGCCGAGGCGCCGGAGTGGCACGAGCGCTGGATGGACGAGCGATGCGCTGGTACACCGACCTCGGCATCCGGCCCGACCACCTGCAGCTGCGCGAGCACGGCGCCGACGAGCTCTCGCACTACTCCAGCGCCACCTCGGACATCGAGTACCAGTTCCCGATGGGCTGTCGCGAGCTCGAGGGGATCGCCAACCGCGGCGACTTCGACCTCACGCCAGCACGCGAAGTTCTCGGGCGAGAAGCTCGAGTACGTCGACTCGCGGCACGGGCGACCGCTACGTCCCGCACGTGATCGAGCCCTCCGCCGGCGCCGACCGCGCCACGCTCGCCTTCATGGTCGACGCCTACGACGAGGAGGAGGTCGAGGGCCGCGAGCGCGTGCTGCTCCGCCTGCACCCACGCCTCGCCCCGATCAAGGTCGCGGTGCTGCCGCTGGTCAACAAGGACGGCCAGCCCGAGAAGGCGCGCGAGATCTACGAGGAGCTGCGCGAGCGGATGCCCGCCGAGTACGACGCCGGCGGCTCGATCGGCAAGCGCTACCGCCGCCAGGACGAGATCGGCACGCCCTGGGGCGTCACCGTCGACCACCAGACGATGGAGGACGACACCGTCACGCTGCGCGACCGCGACTCGCTCGACCAGTCGCGGATCGCCGGTCGCGGAGCTGGGCGACGAGCTCAGCGCGCGCCTGGCCGAGCCCTGGAGCTCGCCGAAGCTCAGTCAGTCGTAGCCGCACTCCCAGGTCTGCACGAGGTCCTGGTGCAGGTGCGGGTCAGCCTTGCCGCTGCTGGGCTTCAGCAGGCGCTCGAAGGACATCTGCTTGCGTCCGCCGCGTGATCTGTATCCATCCCCCCTTGGGGGTCTCGTATCGCTTTGCGATCGCGAGCATCCGACGCCCACCCTAATCGGATAAAAGCCACGCATGGGCCGGGTCCGTGCGACCGCTTTCCTGATCGGACTCGGCGCCGCCTGGAACGCCGGCAACGTCGGCCCGTTTGTGGCGCAGATCACCGCCGAGTACGACGTCACCCTGGGCCAGGTCGGCCTGCTCTCGGGCTCCGTCTTCTGCATCGGCGTGTCCGGGGCGGGCTTCGCGGGCTCGTGGATCTCCCCAGCGGCTGTCCGTGATCGATGGGCTTCGGCTCTGCTGCGTCGTCTGCTTCGCGGGCAACGCCCTGATGGCGGTCAGCCCCTGGTTCGAGATGGCACTCGCTGCGCGGCTCCTGACCGGCCTGGGTCTCGGGCTCGCATTCCTATTCGGGGGCGTCTACGCTCGCCACGAGGGCGGGGCCAAGCTGGTGGGGCTGTTCGGCGCGGGCATCACGCTCGGCATCGCCTTCGCCCTCGGGATAGGCGGCGTGATGGAGGACCTGGGCGTGGACTGGCGCTGGGCCGTTCGCGCTCTCGGCGCTGGTCGGCGTCTCCGCGCTGCCGCTGCTACCGCGCCACTCCGAGGCGCAATCGCCCGAGCACGAGCCGCTTGCGGAAGGTCCTGGCGCAGGCCGCGACGAGCGGCCGCTTCTGCGACTGCAGGGATCGCGATTCCCGCCTTCAGCATCCCGATTGTGATCGGCGCCTGTTCGTCCACTACCCCGTGGTCCAGGGCGACGTCGCCCCCGGCGCCGCCGGCCTGGTCGGCTTCCTGGTGTTCGCCGTCTCGGCGGTCTCGCGTGACTTCGGCGGCGAACTTCTCGCTCGCGGCGCACCATCGGGACTGCTCTCTTTCGGAGGCATGGCGGCGGGAGCTGCCGGGGTCGCCGTCCTCGCCTTGGAGCCGTCGCTGGGCGGCGGCATCGTCTCGGCCGTGCTCATGGGCTTCGGCCTGTCGCTCCCCTACGCGGTCGTCTACGACCAGGGAGTCCGGGTGCTGCCCGAGAGCCCGGTGGGCGGCCTGGGCGTCACCCAGGCGACCTCGGGCTTGTTCCCGATCGCGGTCACGCCCCTGCTCGGCGCGGCGCTGGCGGCAGGCGACGGCGAAGCCGCATGGCTCGCGATCGCGGCCTTCGTGCTGGTAGGCGGGTTCCTGAACGCACCGCCTGCCGTGCCGCCGGACTCAGCAGCGCGAACTTAGCCCTGCCCAGCGCTCGCCCTGGCTGAGGCGGTCCTGGCCGAGCCAGACGAAGTCCATCGCGACCTGGACGACCCGCTCGCTGGGGACGTCGCGGTGCTGCTCCCACCAGTCGGCGAGGGACTGCATCGCGCCGACCAGCTGCTGGGCGATCATCTGCAGCATCTCCTCGCGCTCGGGCGCGTTCGGGAACGCCTTGCTCGGCCTCCTCGCTCATCAGCGTGACGACCGCGGCGGCGACGCTCGTCGCGGAGACCGCGCGAGCCACTCGGCGACGTCGGGGTCGCCGGCGTTGCGGAAGATCACGCGCCAGGCGCCGCGGCGCTCCTCGATGAAGTCGAAGAAGGCCTCGAGGCCGGCCCGCATCCGGGCCTCGCCCGGCTCGGCGTCCCGAGCGCCGCGCTGATCCGCCCGACCAGCTCGTGGACGTGCATCTCCAGCATCGCCGCGTAGAGCTCGCGCTTGGAGGCGAAGTGCTCGTAGAGCAGCGCCTTGGAGACGCCGGCGCGCTCGGCGACGGCGTCGAGCGAGGTCCGGTGGTAGCCGCCCTCGGCGAAGGCCTCGCGCGCCGCCTCGAGGATCAGCCGCGCGGCGGTCGGCCGCAGCCATGCGCGACTTCGGCGCCCCCTTGCGTGCCTGTTGTGTGGCCGGTGTCACAGACGGTCCCGTCCTAACTGACCAGTCAGTCAGTTATCTATACGGGCTGCGGCACCGGAAGGCGAGCGAGCAGAGGGAGCGAGCATGGCCACCGAGACCGAGACCACCAGACCGGCACCGCCGATCGAACGGAGCGGCGCCAAGGCCGACGACGTCTCATCGCGCGCCGGGTCCCAGATCTCCTACGAGGACCTCTACCGCCGCTGGGAGCAGGGCAACTGGAAGGCCTACGACCTCGACTTCAGCGAGGACCAGAAGGGCTGGGAGTCCCTGTCCGAGATCCAGCGCAAGTCGGCGCTCTGGATCTACTCGATGTTCTTCTACGGCGAGGACGCGGTCACCGACGGCCTCTCCCCCTACATCGACGCGGCCCCGAAGGAGGAGCAGAAGTACTTCCTCGCCACCCAGCAGGTCGACGAGGCCCGCCACGCCGTCTTCTTCCACCGCTTCTTCAAGGAGGTGATCGGCGCCGGCGACACGCTCGCCGACGGCCTCGCCTTCACCGAGCCGCATCTGGACTGGGGCTACAAGGGCGTCTTCGGCCGGCTCGAGACGATGTGCCGAGGAGCTCCGCACCGACCGCTCGCTGCCGAAGTTCGCGCAGGCGATCACGCTCTACCACCTGATCATCGAGGCCTCGATGGCCCAGCCGGGCCAGCACTACATCGAGGACTACTTCACCAAGGCCGGCTCGATGCCCGGCTTCTCGAGGGCATGCACAACGTCGCGCGCGACGAGCAGCGCCACATCGGCTTCGGCGTCAAGGTGCTGTCGGAGCTGCTCGAGGAGTCGGACGAGTGCAAGGCGGCGGTGGTCGAGATCCTGCGGGAGATGCTGCCCTTCCTGACCTCGGTCTTCGTCCCGCCGAGCTGGGACGAGGAGCTACACGCGCTGCTACGGCTTCACGATGGAGGAGATCTTCGCCTTCGGAATGCGCTCCGTCGAGATGAAGTGGAGGGCGATCGGCTACCCGTTCGACGCGATGCCGCCCGGCATCTACCCCTTCGACCCCGAGATGCCCCACAAGGAGCGCGCCGAGCGCCAGATCAAGCTGCTCAAGGCCGGCGTCCTCGGCGAGCCCAACGGGCCCGCCAGGCAGCTCGCCCGAGGTGCAGGAGATCTACTTCGACATCGTCGCCCGCTCCGCCGAAACCGACGCCGTCGACCGCCCGGTCACGTTCCAGTGGAAGTTCTCCGACGCCGAGCCCTGGCACATCGTGCATCGACAACGGCTCGAGCCGGGCCGAGCCGGGGCCTGGCCGCCGACGCCGACGTGACGCTGAGACCACCTGGCCCGACTGGATCGAGATCTCGATGCGCGGCGAGACATCCGCAAGGCGGTGCTGCGGCGCCAGCTGCGCCCGCGCGGCTCGCTGCGCCAGCTGCGCCGGATGAAGGACGTCTGGGAGCCGCGGCGAGTCCGGTGGCGGCCGGCGAGCTAGCCGTCGAGCCGATCGCCGAGCTTCTTCTTCTGGCCTCGAACTCGGCGTCGGTGAGCTCGCCCGCGTCGCGCTTCTTGGCGAGGTGCTCGATCTGGGCGAGCGGGTCCTGCGGCGGGGGCGAGATGCCGCCGCCGAAGCCGCCGGCGTTCGGGATCTTCAGGCCCGACATCGCCGAGCGCGCCCAGGATCGCCTCCTGCAGGCCGGGCACCGTCTAGGCGTCGATCGTCTGACCCTTCTTGTCGGGGTCGATTCCGTGCTCGCGGAGCACCCTCTCGACCTCCTCGCGGGCGCCGGTGCCGCGCAGGTCGATCGTCTGGCTCGCTCTGCGTCGTTCGACCTTGCCCGGATCGATGCCCGGCTGCTCAGCGCGTCCTCGGCGGCTGACGTGCTCGTCCAGCCACGCTCGCCCATCGCACGCTCTGCGAGTCCGGGATCGCCGAGCCCGCGACCAGCGGCCTCGAACTCCGGCGTGCCCGGGCTCGGGGATCGCCTTCTCGTCCTTGCGCCGGAGGAAGTCGAACAGTCCCATCGGCGCCAGACTACGCCTCGCCGCCCGCCCTCGGGCTCGATCCGAGGCCAGCTCGACACGCCGCGAGGCTCGCCGGGCGTCCGGGCAGGTACACGCTCGAGCCGGTGGCCAGCGCCACCGGCTTGCCCTCGGCGTTCAGCAGCTCGGCAGAGGCGATCGCGATCGTGCGGCCACCGTGCAGAACGCGGGCGCGGGACGAGGTCCTCGCCGTCCGGGAAGACCGGCCGCAGGTAGTTGACCTTGAGGTCGAGCGTCGCGGTGGCGGTTCCCGCCGGTGCGGTGCTGAAGACCGCCGCCGACAGCGCCGCCTCGGCCAGCATCGCCGTGAATCCGCCCTGGACCGTGCCGGCCGAGGTCGAGAGCCAGCGGCTGCAGGGCAGGGCCATCGTCACCTCGCCCTCCGAGGCCTCGGTCAGCTTCAGCCCCGTGAGGTGGTGGATCGGGGGCTCGGGCAGCTCGCCCGCCCATGCCGCGCAGGACCTCGAGGCCGCTGCGCTCCTCGAACACGCTCCTGCGGGCAGACCTCGCCCTGGACCTCGCGGCGCAGGGGGTCGTGTGGGTCGCTGCCCGGCACCGGCTCGCCCAGCACGGGCAGCTCTCCGGGCGGGTCGGGCAGCGGCTCGATCGGCGGGAAGACGCTGCACCGGGAGGTGCCTTGGGAGATGAGCGCGTCGCCGGCGTCAAACAGGAATGCCTCGGACAGGCCCTGCGAGCGGCCGCGGTGGATCAGCTGGCCCGATCCGCCCAGCGACTTCCCCGGCTCGGGCAGGGCCGGGCGCAGGAATGTCATCGAGAGCTCCGCGGTGGTCATCACCTGGCCGGCGGGGAGGTCGCCGTGGACGACCGAGCCCAGCGCCGCGTCGCCGATCACGGCCAGGATCCGCCGGGGATGACCCCGGCCGAGTTGGCGAACCACGGCGACGCCGGCATCGAGAACTCCGAGTGGCCCTGCGAGCCCGCGGTCATCCGCAGCTCGGTCAGGTAGCTCATCGGCGAATAGGGCGTGCGGCCCTCCCGCCCGGCGCGATGGCGCTCCTGCCCCGAGAGCCCAAGCAACCCGGCGTCGGGGTAGCCGCCCTGGCGGGCTCTTCCCAGATCACGGCCGGAGCTTAGGAGCCCAGCGAGCTGCCGGGCCGACTCGGTCCCGGCTTCGATCACGGCCGCGTGGTCCCGCTCCGGGTCGGAGAGGGTCTGCAGGGCGATGCCGTCCGCCAGCGCGATCAGGTAGGCGACGACCGCGTCGGCGTCATAGCGCAGCTTCAGCACTCCCTCGGCTCCTTGGTCCTGAAGTGTCGGCCATGTGGTGCGCGGATCCGGTTGAAGAGTTCACCCACCTCGCGCTGGATCTCGGGGTTGCGGCGCCCGGCGGTGAACAGCTCGAAGATCAGCACCCAGAATCCGGGCTCGTTCTGGATCGAGTCCTGGAGGTCGGCGACCAGGATCTGGAGGATCTCGTCGGCGCTGCCGGCGGCCGCGAGCGGCTCGTCGAGCCGCGCGATCCGGTGCTCGGTGTCCCGGCGCACCACCTCGACCAGCAGGGCCTCCTTGGTGCCGAAGTCGTAGTGCAGCAGCCCGCGGCTGACGCCCGCCTCGCGGGCGACGTGCTCGAAGGTCGAGCCGGAGATCCCTCGCCGCGCAACGCTCGACCGCATCGCCTCGACGATGCGCGTGGCCTTCTCTCCGCTCAGCTCCCGCTGCGTAGCCGCTTCCACGGACCCGAGTCTAGGCCTAGCCGTGGCGTCAGGCCTTCGGCCGGCTCCTGACGTACAGGATCGAGAGAGGAGCGCCCGTCCGGGCGCCCCTCTCCCTCAGGCTGTTTCCTCCGCTAGGAGGAGGAGGTGACGGACTCGGACTCCGGCGCCGGGGTGGTGGTCGAGGTGTACTCGAACTCCTCCTCGGCGCCGAACAGCTTGTCCAGCACCATCTTGCGGGCGTCCTCGCTGAGGATCAGCACCAGAGCGGCGCCGATGATCCCGATCAGCATCGCCTTGCCGAGCCCGAAGCCACCGCCGCGGTTCCGCTTGCCGCGAAGCTGATCGGAGGCGTCTCGCAGCGACTCGGCGGCCGTCTTGAGATCGCGCTGAACCTTCTTGTCGTCCATCAGCGACTTCGCCGGGCCCTTGCCGTTCGCATCCGCGCGTACGCGCCCTTGGCCGCCTCGAAGGCGACCCGGATGTTCTCACGCAGCTCCTCGTCCTCGAGCAGGCGCCGCACGTACGGATTCGAAGCGACTGACTTGGCCGCGTCTCCGGCCCTCGCGCTTCTGCTTTGTGCCCCCATTGTGTCTCCTCGCTTCGCTTGCCTGGGTGCAGCGCGGGAGGATATACCCGCTGAGCGGCCTACTCGCCGCCTTCGAGCGCGATCTTCCAGGCGTCCCCGATCTCGTCGACGTACGCGAACTGGAGCCCCCCGCGCTCGTCGCTTCGGGATCTCCTCGACGTCGGCCTCGTTGCGGGCGGGCAGGATCACCGTCTTGATGCCGGCACGCTGGGCGGCGAGGGTCTTCTCCTTGATCGCCGCCGACGGGCAGCACCTGGCCGGTCAGCGTGATCTCGCCGGTCATCGCGACGTCGTTGGCGATCGGCTTGCCGCCGACCAGCGAGGCGAGCGCGGTCGCCATCGCGACGCCCGCCGAGGGGCCGTCCTTGGGCACCGCGCCGGCGGGCACGTGGATGTGGATGTCGTGGTTCGCGAACCAGTCGTCGGCCAGCTCGGCGCCGATCTCGCTTGACGTGGCCGCGCACGTAGGTGAGCGCCGCCTGCGCCGACTCGCGCATCACGTCGCCGAGCTGGCCGGTGATCGTGAGCTTGCCGTCGCCGGGCATCGCCGTCGCCTCGACGAACAGGACCTCGCCGCCGACGGGGTCCAGGCGAGGCCGGTGGCGACGCCCGGGTCCTTGGTGCGGCGGCGGTGCTCGGAGAAGACGCGGCGCTTGCCCAGCAGCTCGCGGGCTCGCTTGGCCGAGACCTTGACCTTGCCGTCCACCTTGCCCTCGGCGACCTGGCGGGCGACCTTGCGGCAGACCGTGCCGATCTGGCGCTCGAGGTTGCGGACGCCCGGCCTCGCGGGTGTACTCCTCGATCACCGCGATCATCGCGGGGTCGGCGACCTCGATCTGCGAGGGCTTCAGCCCGTTCGCCTCGAGCTGGCGCGGGACCAGGTACTTCTTGGCGATGTGCAGCTTCTCGTCGATGGTGTAGCCGGCGAGCTGGATCATCTCCATCCGGTCCTGCAGCGGCGGCGGGATCGGGTCCAGCACGTTGGCCGTCGCGATGAAGAGGACGTCGGAGAGGTCGAAGGGGACGTCCAGGTAGTGGTCGCGGAAGGTCGAGTTCTGCGCCGGGTCCAGCACCTCGAGCATGGCGCTGGCGGGATCGCCGCGGAAGTCGGCGCCCATCTTGTCGATCTCGTCGATCATGAAGACGGGGTTGCGGGTGCCGGCGTCGCGCAGGGCGCGGATGATCGTGCCGGGCAGGGCGCCGATGTAGGTGCGGCGATGGCCGCGGATCTCGGCCTCGTCGCGGACGCCGCCGACGGAGATGCGCTCGAACTCGCGGCCCAGGGCGCGGGCGATCGACTTGCCGAGGCTGGTCTTGCCGACGCCGGGCGGGCCGACGAAGCAGAGAATCGGGCCGGGCGACTCCGGGTTCAGCTTGCGGACGGCGAGGTACTCGAGGATCCGGTCCTTGACCTCCTCGAGGTCGTAGTGGTCCTCGTCCAGGACCTTGCGCGCGTGCTTGATGTCCAGGTTGTCCTCGGTCTCCTTCGACCAGGGAAGCTCGACGAGCCAGTCGAGGTAGCTGCGGATGACGCCGTACTCGGCGGCCGCGGGCGGCAGCTTCTCCAGCCGCCGAGCTCGCGCTCGGCCTGCTTGCTGCGGCTCCTCGGGCAGCTCGGCCTGCCTCGATCCGCTCGCGCAGCTCGGCGACCTCGGCCTGCTGATCGTCCCGCTCGCCCAGCTCCTCCTGGATCGCCTTCATCTGCTGGCGCAGGAAGTACTCGCGCTGGCCCTTGTCGATCTCCGACTCGACCTGGGACTGGATCTTGGTCCCGAGGCGCACCACCTCGAGCTCGCGGGTGAGGATCTCCGAGAGGCGCCGGAGCCGCTTGCCGACGTCGGGCTCCTCCAGCAGCTCCTGCTTCTCCTCGACCGAGATGCGCAGCGCGCCGGCGATCAGGTGGCCGAGCGCCGAGGGCTCGTCGAGGTTGGCGACGGCGAGCTGCAGCTCCTCGGGCAGGTAGGGGATCTGCTCGATGATCTCGCTGAAGGTGTTCTGGACGTTGCGGGTGAGCGCCTCGAGCTCGGGCGAGGGCTCGACCACGTCGGGGATCGGCTCGATGCGGGCGATCAGGTAGGGGTCCTCGGAGACGTAGTCGTTGATCCGGATCCGCTCGCCGCCCTGGACGAGGATGCGGAGGGTCCCGTCGGGGACCTTCATCATCCGCGCCACCGTGCCGGCGACCCCGACCTTGTGCAGGTCGTCGGGCCCGGGGGCGTCGTTCTCGGGATCCTTCGAGGCGACCATCGCCAGCAGCCGATTGCCCGAGAGCACGTCGTTGACCAGCTTGATCGAGCGCTCCTGGCCGACCGCGAGCGGGGTCAGGGTGTCGGGGAAGGTGACCGTCTCGCGCAGCGGCAGCACGGGCAGCGCGTCGGGAAGCGGCTGCGCGTCGCGGACCGCCTGCTCGGCGTCCGGGATCTCGACGACCTCGATCTCGGGCAGCTCAGCCTCGGCGGTGCCGCCCGGGGCCAGCGCTTCTCTGCTGTCGCCGTCGGCCACTAGTCGCCGGCGCGCCGCTCAATGGGCACCTGGCGCGCCGCCTCCGCAAGCCGAATCGGAAGCTCGATTCGAAGGATCCCGTCCTCGTAGGTCGCCTGGGCCTGCTCGGCCTCGACGTCGACGGACAGCTCCACGACCCGGCGGAACGGGCCCGAGGGAAGCTCGACCTGCTGGTAGGTGCGTCCCTCGGTCTCTCGCACCGGGCGCTCGCCGCTGATCACCAGCGTGCGCCCCTGGACCTCCAGGTTGACCGAGTCGATCGTGACCCCGGGGAGCTCCACCTTGACGACAGCCTTCTCGGGCCGCCCCTCGCCGCAGTAGTAGACGTCGAGCCGCGGCGCGAACGCGGCGGCCGGCCGGCGGGTCTTGTAGCCGGCCTGGTCCCAGAAGTCGCCCAGCAGCTCGTCCATCTCACGGCGCATGCGGGCGAAGTCGGCGAAGGGATCCCTCTGTTGGGTCACGTCAAAGAAGGGTAGCCAGCCCCGGGGTTTCTAGAGCTCGTAGACCGCGCCCTCGCGCGCAACCTCGACCGGCCCGCCGAAACCGGCCTCCGCCTGCTCGCGCGCCCACTCCTCGCCGAGCTCGTCGGAGATGTGGGTGATCACCACGCGCTTCGCTCCCGCGCGCTTGGCGTGGTCGCCCGCCTCCTCGGGGGTGAGGTGGCCGCGGACGCCGGTCCGCTCGGGCCGGGGCAGGGTCGCCTCCACGATCATCAGGTCTGCGTCGCGGGCGATCTCGACGACCTCCTCGGAGGGGCTGGTGTCGGCGCTGTAGCTGAGCTTCGCGTCCGTTCCCTTGGCGCCGACGTTGACGGCGAAGGTGTCGATGAAATGCGGAACGGGGTGGAAGCTGGCGGTGATGCCGCCGACGGAGACCTCGTCTCCGGCGGCGTATTCCTCCAGCTCGAACGCCTTCTCGATCAGGTCCTCGTTGCCCCAGGCGCCCACCACGCGGCGAAACGTTTCCCGGGCGCGGGGCGGGGCGATCAGCCGAGGGCGGGCGGGGCTGTCGGTGCCCGGCGAGGTGTGGACGGGCACCGGCTGCTGCTTGGGCGCGTAGGTGAGGGCGTAGGAGTACGGGACGAGGTCCAGGAAGTGGTCGGCGTGGAGGTGGGAGATCACGACGGCGTCCACCTCGACGTAGTCGACGCGCTCGCGCAGCTTCCCGAAGACGCCGTTGCCGCAATCGAGCAGGACGGTGGTATCGCCCTCCTGGATCAAGTAGCCGCTGCAGGCGCCGCCCGCGTCCTGCCACGACGGCGACTTGCCCAGCACGGTGAGTCTCAACTGGTTCTCATCCCGGTGTCCCGCGAGGGACTGTAAACGGGGTTTAGCGCGCGGAGCGGCACTTCGGATGCGGCGGCGGCGCCGCCCCCGCGCATCAGAAGGGATGGCTGCAGCGGCGGGACCAGCCCGTTCGGGGTGTCCGGCCGGAAGGTCGGGCAGGGCTCGTCGAGCGCCAGCGCGCAGAGGTTGCGGCGGCGAAAGAAGCAGTCATCGCAGCTCGGTTTGACGGCACTTGCGTCCGCCCGGCCTGAGGCCAAGTCCGACCCCCTTTCCTCTCTCGATGGGTTCTCCCCGCGCGGCGGCTCTCCGTCGCCGCGACTCGGTTCACTATGCCAGTTCCTCAGGCATGTCGTCAGGCGTGATTCCGCAAATGGCGTAGTTCTTTTTTTCGCGTCCCGTGTCTCCCTGTTAGGGCACCCTAACGCTGACGGCCGGCGCCGGCGCTCGGCGCTAATATCGGCCGCGATGGCACAGCGAGCGAACCGCACGTCTCGGCCGCGTCACCGCCGATGTTCGAGAGCCGCTTCCTCGACTTCTTCACCCGGGTCCATCCGGCGATCCCGGCGGTGGTCTTCCTCCCCGTCGTCGCCGGGGCGATCTGGCTCGGCCTCGACCGCGGCCTCAGCGCGGGCACCACCGCGCTGCTCACCCTCGCGGGCCTGGTGATCTGGACCCCGACCGAATACTGGCTGCACCGGCTGGTCTTCCACTGGCAGCCGAAGTTCCGGGGCGGCGACCGGCTCCACTTCATGATCCACGGCGTCCACCACGACCACCCCAACGACGCGATGCGCCTCGTGATGCCGCCTGCGGCCAGCATCCCCCTGGCGGCGCTGTTCTTCGGGCTCTTCGCCCTGATCTTCGGGATGCCGCACGCGCTGCCGCTGTTCGCCGGGTTCATCCTCGGCTACCTCGTCTACGACTACACCCACTACCACGTCCACCACCACACCCCGAAGACCGAGACCGGCCGCAAGCTTCGCGAGCAGCACATGCGCCACCACTTCCAGGACCACCACTACGGCTTCGGGGTCAGCTCACCGCTCTGGGACGTCGTCTTCCGGACGCTTCCGAGGGTCCGCAAGCGCAGCGGCCACCCCAAGCGACCGAGTAGACGGCTTCGCCATCAGGTCGCGGCCACGAGCGGCCACCCACATCAACCGCGGCTGCTGCGCAGCCGCTCAGAAAGAGTGCGGCCTGGCGCTAGGCGACGCGATTAGGGGGCTCCTCGCCCTCCAGCACCGCGATCGCGTTCAGCGCCGCCGTCCGCGCCATGCCGTCGCGGGAGGGAACCGTTGCCGAGCCGATGTGGGGCAGCAGCACCGCGCGCGGGGCGTCGAGCAGGCTCGCCGGGACGGCCGGCTCGCCCTCGTAGACGTCCAGGCCGGCGGCGCCGAGGCGGCCCTCCTTCAGCGCCGCGGCCACCGCGTCGGCGTCCACCAGCGGCCCGCGGGAGGTGTTGACCAGCACGCCGTCGGGGCCGATCAGGTCGAGCTCCGCGGCGCCGATCAGGCGATGGGTCTCATCGCTGGCGGGGGCGTGGAGGCTGACGACGTCCGAGGCCTCGAGCAGCTCGCGGAGCTCGGCGCGCCTCGCTCCGAGCTCCTTCTCCGCCTCGGGCTTGCGGCTGCGGCTGGTGTAGAGGACCTCGGCCCCAAGAGCCCGCACGAGCTCGGCGTAGCGGCTGCCGATCCTGCCCATCCCGATCACCCCCACGGTGGATCCGCGCAGCTCCAGGCCTCGATAGGCCGCGGGGTCCCAGCCCTCCCAGCGGCCCTCGCGCAGGTCCCGCTCGGCGTCGCTCATGCGCCGGCCCGCCGCAAGTGTCAGCGCCAGCGCGAGCTCGGCGGTGGCCTGCGTCAGCACCTCGGGCGTGTTGGTGACGATCACGCCCCGCTCACGGCAGGCGTCCAGGTCGACGTTGTCGTAGCCGACGGCGAAGTTGGCCGAGACCCGGAGCTGCTCTCCGGCCCCATCCAGCAGCTCCGCGTCCACCGGCACCGTCGGATCGGGGATCAGAGCCGAAGCCCCCGGGACCAACTCGAGCAGCTGCTCGCGGGTTGCGTCCAGCCCGCCCATCCTGAGCTCGTATCCGCGCTCCTCGAGCGGCCCCAGCCCCGCCGGCAGCAGCACGCGGCAGATCACGACCAGTGGACGATCTTCATTCATGGTTGCTCGGGTAACAGTTAAGGTTGTGTGACAGTTCACGTAACTAACAGGGGGAGGAAACCCTTACATGCCACAGGCATCTGACACTGTTGACAAGGCGCGAGCGCTGCTGGAGCAGCGACGCGAGGAGCTGCAGCGCGAGCTGCGGCAGATCGAGGGCGCGATCTCCGGCCTCGGCGGCCGCAAGCGAGGCCCCGGGCGCCCGCGCGGGTCGGGCGGCGGACGGCGCCGCACCCGCCGCGGCGGCACCCGAGCCGACCAGGCCGTAAAGCTCATCGGCCAGAACCCCGGGATCGGAGTCTCCGAGCTCGGCAAGAAGATGAAGCTGAAGGCGCCTAACTACCTCTACCGGGTGCTCCCCGACCTCGAGAAGGAAGGCCGGATCAAGAAGAAGGGCCGGGGCTACTTCCCCGGCTAGCGGCCGCTGCGGCATCCCGGCAGGCTATCCGGGCGGAGTCGGAGCGAGGCAGCACAACGCGCCGGCCACTGGGTGGGCGACGCGCTGTCCCCTCTTCGCTTCGATGTCTCCCCTAAGCATCGGATTCGAGTATCCGCTCTCGACCCCGCGGATGTCAAGCGCGGCGGCTAGGCGACCAGGCCCAGCTCCCTGACGGCGTCCCGCTCCTCCTTCAGCTCGTTGACGCTCGCGTCTATCCGCTCCCGCGAGAAGTCATCGACCTCGAGGCCCTCGACGATGGCCCACTCGCCGCCGGAGCAGGTGCACGGGAAGCCGCTGATCAGGCCCTCCTCGATCTCGTAGCTCCCGTCGGAGGAAACGCCCATCGATACCCAGTCGCCCTCCGGCGTCCCGAGCACCCAGTCATGAACGTGATCAATCGCGGCGCTGGCCGCAGACTTGGCTGAGGACGCTCCGCGGGCCTCGATGATCGCCGCGCCGCGCTTCTGCACGGTCGGAATGAACTCGTTCTCGATCCACTCCCGCTCGCTGATCAGCTCGGTCGCCGGCACGCCGTTCACCTCGGCGTGGGTGATGTCCGGGTACTGAGTCGCGGAGTGGTTGCCCCAGATCGTCATCTGCTTCACGTCGCGTGCGTGGGCGTCGACCTTCTTCGCGAGCTGGGCCTTGGCGCGGTTGTGGTCCAGGCGCATCATCGCCGTGAAGCGCTCGGGCGGGACGTCGGGCGCGTGCGCCTTGGCGATCAGGCAGTTGGTGTTGGCGGGGTTGCCGACCACCAGCACCCGGATGTCGTCGGCGGCGCCGGCGTTGATCGCCTCTCCCTGAGGTTTGAAGATGCCGCCGTTCGCCTCGAGCAGATCGGACCGCTCCATGCCCTTCCCCCGCGGCCTTGCGCCGATCAGCAGGCCGATGTTGGCGCCGTCGAATGCCACCTTGGGGTCGTCGGTGATCTCGATGTTCTCCAGCAGCGGGAAGGCGCTGTCGTCGAGCTCCATCACCACCCCCTCGACCGCCTTCATCGCCGCGGGGATTTCCAGCAGGCGGAGCTCGACGGGTGCGTCAGGCCCCAATAGCTGACCGCTGGCGATCCGGGGCAGGATCGCGTAGCCGATCTGCCCGGCGGCGCCGGTGACGGTGACCTTCATGGGTGTGCTCACTTCATCTCCTTCTCGAGGTTCTTGTCGATCGAGCCGAGGAACTCCTCGGTGCTCTGGAACGGCTGGTCGGGGCCGATCAACAGGGCCAGGTCCTTGGTCATCTTCCCGCTCTCGACCGTCTCCACACAGACGCGCTCGAGCGCGTGCGCGAATTGCGTCACCTCGGGGGTGTCGTCCATCCGGCCCCGCGCGGCGAGGGCGCGGGTCCAGGCGAAGATCGAGGCGATCGGGTTGGTGCTGGTCGCCTCACCCTTTTGGTGGCGGCGGAAGTGGCGGGTGACGGTGCCGTGGGCGGCCTCGGCCTCGACGGTCTTGCCGTCGGGGGTCATCAGCACGCTGGTCATCAGGCCGAGCGAGCCGAACCCCTGGGCCACGGTGTCGGATTGCACGTCGCCGTCGTAGTTCTTGCAGGCCCAGACGTAGCCCCCCTCCCACTTCAGCGCCGCCGCGACCATGTCGTCGATCAGCCGGTGCTCGTAGGTGAGGCCCTTGGCGTCGAAGTCGGACTTGAACTCGGCGTCGAAGACCTCCTGGAAGAGGTCCTTGAAGCGGCCGTCGTAGGTCTTCAGGATCGTGTTCTTGGTCGACATGTAGACGGGGAACTCCCGCTCGAGCCCGTAGCGGAACGACGCGCGCGCGAAGTCGCGGATCGAGTCGTCGCGGTTGTACATCGCCATCGCGATCCCGCCGCCCTCCTCGGCAGGGAAGTCGTAGACCTCGAGCTCGATCGGGCCCTGGCTCCCGTCGTTCGGCTGGAAGCTCAGCATCAGCTTCCCGCCGCCCTGAGGGATCAGCGTGTCCGTTGCCCGGTACTGGTCGCCGAAGGCGTGGCGGCCGATGATGATCGGCTTCGTCCAGCCGGGAACGAGCCGCGGGATATTGGAGATCACGATCGGCTCGCGGAAGATGACGCCGCCGAGGATGTTGCGGATGGTGCCGTTGGGCGAGCGGTACATCGCCTTCAGGCCGAACTCCTTCACCCGCGCCTCGTCCGGCGTGATCGTGGCGCACTTGACCCCGACGCCGTGCTCCTTGATCGCGTTGGCGGCGTCGACCGTGATCTGGTCCTCGGTCGCGTCGCGGCTCTCGATCCCGAGGTCGAAGTAGATGAGCTCGACGTCCACGTAAGGCAGGATCAGCTGCTCCTTTATGAACGCCCAGATGATCCGCGTCATCTCGTCGCCGTCGAGCTCGACGACCGGGTTTGTGACCTTGACCTTTGCCACGCGGGCGGCGATGCTACGCAAGATGAGCGGGAGGGCGCTCCTCCCGGGCCGAGAGCCGCTGACTACGCAGGCTCGCGCTGCTGATGGGCTTCGGCCGCCGGCGCCCGGTCGGGTGCGCCGGCGGGCGTCTCAGCACTTCTTGGTCGTGTCCTTCCCGGGGCCGCCCTTGCACTTGTCCTTGCCCTTGCCGCCGATGAGGGTGTCCTTGCCGGCCTGGCCGAAGAGCTTGTCCTTGCCGCCTCCGCCCTTGAGGGTGTCCTTGCCGTCGCCGCCGCAGAGCCCGTCCTTGCCGGCCAGGCCCTTGAGGATGTCCTTGCCGCCGAGGCCGAGGATGCCGTCGGCGCCCGAGGTTCCGGCCACCGTGTCCGCGCCCTCGGTGCCGACCCGGTTGACCACCACGCCGCCGCAGAGCTCGCGCTCGTAGGCGCCGATGTCGCTGCTGCGCGGGACCCCGCGCTGATCGGTCGGGGCCGCCGTGGGGCCCGCCCCGTTGATCGCCGGGCTGCCGGAGAGCAGCGCGTGGGTGAAGGTCGAGCCGCCGTTGTCGGCGAGCGGGGCGGTGAGCGGATCCACGTTGAGCCTGTCGCCGCCGGCCGCGGTGAAACCGCAGCCGGTCGTGTTCTGGATCAGGTTGTTGCCCTGCGAGAGGAGTGCAGCGCCGTTGATGAAGCAGTCCGGAGTCTGTCCGCCCCGATCCGTGTTGCCCGAGATCAGGGTGTTCTTCATGTTCACGACCGCGTTGGCGCCGGTCCGTGCGAAGCCACCACCGTTGCCCACTCCGCTCAGGTCGGAGTCAGCGGTGTTGTTGGAGATCGTGACGTTGTTGAGCGTCGCGGTGGCGCCGATGAACACCTCCATGCCGCCGCCGTCGTCCGCGGTCTGGTTGCCGGAGATGGTGACGTTGGTCAGGGTGGCCGAGCCGAACACGGAAAGGCCGGCTCCGCCGGTGGTGGACCTGTTCGCGGTGAGCGTGCTGTTCGTGAGGGTGAGGCTCCCGTTGGTGAACAGCCCTCCGCCGGTACCGGCGTCGTTGGCGTTACGGATCGTCAATCCCGAGATCGTCCCCGGGGCGTTGCTGAGGAAGGCAACCGCCCGATCCAGGCCGCCGCCGTCGATCACCGTCGACCCTGCGCCCGAGTGCGAGATCGTGGTCCCGGCCGGGGAGAGAATGTCGATCGAGCCGTTGACGTTGTTGCCCTCGTCCCCGGGCAGGGAGATCTGGTAGATGCCGGCCGCGAGTGGGATGGTGTCCGCCCCGGCCCCCGCCGAGCAGCCTCCGAAGGCGGCGTCGGTGTTCGCCGCCTGCACGGCCTCGCGCAGGGAGCAGCCGGCGCCGACGTTGAACTCGTCGGCGAAGGTGGTGGGCGTGATCGTGGCCGCGCTTGCGGTCCCCGGAATGCCAAGAGCCGCGATGGCCACGGTTGCTAGTGCGAGCCTGATCCCCTTCATGCGAGTTCCTCTCCCCGGTTGCTTGTCGCCCGGACGCTATCCGCAGCCCGCCGCCGGGTCAAGGTTTGACAGAAGGTGTGAATCATGGTTCACTTCTTGACCGTGGCCTATCGCAGCACCGAGCGAACCGAGGCACGCCGGGCGGAGACCCGCGAGCGGATCACGACGGCGGCGCGCGAGCTGATCGCCGAGGGCGGCTACGTGGAGGCGCAGGTCGCCCCCGTCGCCGAGCGGGCCGGTGTCGCGGTCGGCACCGTCTACCGCTACTTCCCCTCCAAGTCCGAGCTGTTCGCCGAGGTCTTCCGGGAAGCGTCGCAGCACGAGGTGGACGCGATGCGCGACGCGACGACCGAGGATCCCGAGGCCCCGGCCTCCGAACGGCTCGCCGCAGGGGTCGAGACCTTCGCCCGTCGCGCGCTGCGCCGGCCGGCGGCTCGCGTGGGCCCTGATCGCCGAACCGGTGGATCCTGCGGTCGAGGCGGAGCGCCTCCATTTCCGGCGCAGCTACCGCGACGTGATCGCGGCCGTGCTGGACGACGGGGTCGCCTCAGGCGAGCTGCCGCCGCAGGACACCGAGGCCACGGCCGCGGCCCTGGTCGGCGCCATCGGCGAGTCGCTGGTGGGGCCGCTGTCGCCGAGCGCCAACGGCGGCGACCCGGAGCCCGCGATCGCCTCCCTAGTCAGCTTCTGTACACGCGCAATAGGAATGGAGAGCGCACATGTCAACGCTTGAGTCCCATGCCGGCACCGGAGTCCGCACCCACGACGTCTCGAACCAGCCGCCGCCGCTGGTCGACTACAACGTCTTCGAGGCCGACCGCACCCTGGTCGAGGCCGTGCGCCGCGAGGGGGCCGACTGGGCCACCGACCGGATCTCGGCGATGGGCCAGATCGCGGGCCGCGCCGACGTGATCGAGCTCGGCAGGCTCGCGAACGAGAACCCGCCCAAGCTCAAGACACACGACCGCTACGGCAACCGCGTTGACGAGGTCGAGTTCCACCCCGCCTGGCACGAGCTGCTGGGGATGGCGGTGGAGTCGGGGCTCCACTCCCTCCCCTGGACCGACCCGCGGCCCGGAGCGCACGTGGCTCGCGGCGCCGCCTTCATGTGCTTCAGCCAGGCCGAGGCCGGGGTCGGCTGCCCGCTCTCGATGACCTACTCCGTGATCCCCGCGATCCGCCACCAGCCCGAGCTCGCCGCGGAGTGGGAGCCGCGCTGGACCTCGAGCGCCTATGACCCGCGGAACGTCCCCGCGACCGAGAAGCCCGGAGCGCTGGCGGGAATGGGGATGACCGAGAAGCAGGGCGGCTCAGACGTGCGCGCCAACTCGACGGTCGCCCGCCCGCTGAACGGCGGCGGCCCCGGCGCCGAGTACGAGCTCACCGGCCACAAGTGGTTCTTCTCGGCCCCGATGTGCGACTCGTTCCTGGTTCTGGCCCAGGCCGACGGGGGCATCTCCTGCTTCCTGTTCCCGCGCTGGACGCCCGACGGCGAGCGCAACAGCTTCCGGCTGCAGCGGCTGAAGGACAAGCTCGGCAACCGCTCCAACGCCTCCTCGGAGATCGAGTTCGACGGCGCCTGGGCGCGGCTGGTCGGCGAGGAGGGGGCCGGCGTGCGGACGATCATCGAGATGGTCAACCACACCCGGCTCGACTGCATCCAGGGATCGGCGACCGGGCTGCGCGCCGGGGTCGCCCAGGCGATCAACCACGCCAGCCACCGCTCCACCTTCGGCAAAACGCTGGTCGACTGGCCGCTGATGCGTAACGTGCTGGCCGACCTCGCGATCGAGTCCGAGGCGGCGACGATCTCCGCGATGCGGCTGGCGCGCTCGTACGACGAGGCGATCGCCGGCGACGACGAGGCCCAGGCCTTCAAGCGGATCTCGAACGCGGTGCTGAAGTTCTGGATCTGCAAGCGCGGGCCCGAGCACGCGGTCGAGTGCCTCGAGTGTCTGGGCGGCAACGGCTACGTCGAGGAGTCGGGAATGCCGCGGCTCTATCGCGAGGCGCCCCTGGCCTCCATCTGGGAGGGCTCGGGCAACGTCCAGTGCCTGGACGTGCTGCGGGCGATGGTGAAGAGCCCGGACTCGCTCGAGGCGTACTTCGCGGAGGTGGCCGAAGGGGAGTCGGAGCCCCGCGTGGCCGCGGAGGCGAAGGCGCTGCGCGAGGAGCTGGGTGACATGGCGGACGTCGAGGCCCGCGCGCGGCGCATCGTCGAGCGCATGGCGCTGCTGCTACAGGGTTCGCTGATGGTCCGCTACGGGGACGAGGCCTCGGCCGACGCCTTCTGCGCCTCGCGCCTGGGCGGCGACTGGGGTCAGGCGTTCGGCACCCTCCCCGCCGGCACGGACTTCACCCGCATCATCGAGCGCCACCGCGCGGCCCACTAGCCACAGCTTCCTTTCGTCGATGGCGCGGCCGAGACTATCCGTCCGCCGGGCCCCGCTCCAGCATGATCTCCGCCGGTTTCCCGAACCCGAGCTTGGAGTAGAAGCCCTGGGCGTCCTCGGTCCCCAGCAGCCAGCGGAGCTCCGCCTGGGGCCCGCCGTCCACGATCTCGCGGACCAGCTCCAAGCCCAGTCCCCGCCCCCGGTGGCCCTCGAGGACGAAGACGTCGGCGAGATATGCGAAGACCGCGCCGTCCGAGACGACGCGCGCGAAGCCGGCCTGCGTTCCGTCGGGGGCGTAGAGGCCGACCACGCGGGTGGCCTCGTCCACGAGGCGGCGCACCTCGGAAGAGGCCTGCCCCTGGCCCAGTAGGACTCCTCGGAGAGGTAGGCGTGCACGACGCCGACGTCGACCCTGGCGCTGTCGTCGTCGAGCTCGTAGCCGCCTTCGAGCGAGCGCCTCACAGCCCGTGGTTGGGCCACTCGGGAGCGCGGCCCTCCTTGAAGGCGCGGGCTCCGATCGCGTGCGAGTCCTTTCGCGCGAACATCGAGAGGCAGTTCTCGGCCTCCTGGCGCAATTGCTCCTCGTAGGTGCGGCCGACGTTGCGGACCATCGTCTCCTTGTCGGAGCGGATCGCGCCCTGGGGCAGCTCGGCGATCTGATGAGCCAGCTCGAGCGCGCGCTCCAGCGATTTGCCCTCCGGCACCACCTCGTTGGCGAGGCCGATTCGCAGCGCCTCCTCGGCGCCGACGGGGCGGCCGGTGATGATCATCTCCATGGCGCGGCCATAGCCGACGGTCAGGGTGAGGCGCACGTTCATGCCGTCGCCCCCGACGATGTTCCAGCGACGCTCGAGCGCGCCGAAGACGGCGTTCTCGGCCGCGATGCGGATGTCGGCGAGCAGGGCGTTCTCGAGGCCGGCGGCCACCGCCCAGCCGTTGACTGCGGCGATCACCGGCTTGAAGACGTCCACCTTGCGGGTGTAGCCGCACTCACCCGGCGCGTTGAAGACACGAGTGCGGAACTCGTCCCAGTCGGGCCGCGGGCCCTCTCCCAGCTCGGCCGCGTCCTCGAGGTCCCAGCCGGCGCAGAAGGCGTCGCCCTCGCCGGTGATCACCAGCACGAACTCGTCCTTGGCGTCGCGAAAGCGCTGCCAGGCGTGGTGAAGCTCGCTGTTCATCTTGCGGCTGACCGCGTTGCGCTGCTCGGGGCGGTCGTAGGTGAGCACGGTCACGTGCCCGTCGGTCTCGTAGCGGAGCGTCTCGTAGTCGTTCGCCATCCGGCCTCCTCGCGTTTGCAGCCGGAGACCTTATGCGGGGGAGCGCCCGAGGCCATTTAAGCTGCCCAACGTGGGCTCGGGAAACATCACGCTGTTCCGCGTAAGGGGCATCCGGATCGGCGTGGACTACTCCTGGTTCCTCGTCCTCTTTCTGATCATCTTCTGGCTCTCGGGGTCGTACCGGGATACGCTCAACGCCGGCGACGAGGCGATCGAGCCCTACCTCCTGGCGGTCGTCAGTGCCCTGCTCTTCTTCGGCTCGATCCTGCTGCACGAGCTCGGGCACGCCTTCGTGGCGATCCGCAACGGCATCGGGATCAGGGGAATCACGCTGTGGATGTTCGGGGGGATCGCGCTGTTGGAGCGCGACACCGACACCCCCGGCAAGGAGTTCAAGATCGCGATCGGCGGCCCCGTGGTCACCGCCGCGATCGTGGTCGTCTGCGTGGGGCTGGGCCTGCTGCTGACGAGCCCCGAGGAGTTCCGCGAGGCGGCCCTGACCGAGTCCGGCGCACGCACCTCGGGCGCCGCGGCGGTGATCGCCTGGCTCGGCACGATCAACCTGCTGGTCCTGATCTTCAACCTGGTCCCCGCGTTCCCGCTGGACGGCGGCCGGATCGCGCGGGCGATCGCCTGGCGGATCACCGGGGACCGCGGGCGGGCGACCCGGTTCGCGGCGACCCTGGGCCGGGGCTTCGCCTACATCCTGATCGCCCTGGGTGTCGTCCTGGTATTCAGTGGCGACGCGCTGAGCGGGATCTGGCTGGCGGTGGTGGGCTTCATCCTCAACGGCGCCGCCCGCGGCGCGATCGCGCAGAGCCGGGTGGAGGGCCGCATCGACGGCCTCTCGGTCGGTGACGTGATGGACCGCGAGCCGGTCGCGATCCCCGAGGACGCCACGGTCGAGCGCGCGCTGGACGAATTCTTCCTGCGCTACCGCTACCCGTGGTTCCCGGTGATCGACGGCTCCTCCCGGTTCGTCGGCCTGCTCGACCAGGGCACGGTCGACCGGGTCGACTCCGCCGAGCGAGCGACAAAGACCGTCGGCGAGATACTCGCGCGCGACGAGGGGGCCCTGACGGTCCGCGACGACGCGCCGCTGGAGTCGGTGCTGGGGAACGACGGGCTCCGGCGCCTCGGCGCCCTGATGGCGATCGACGGAGACGGCCGGCTCAGCGGCGTGATCACCGTCGGCGCCGTCGGGCGGGCGCTGCGCGGGCCCGCGACCGAGCCACCCGCGGTCTAGATCCGGCTGCAAAGCTCGGAGTTCGAGCCGGGTGCCCGGCCGGGTCCGCTGTATAGGATCGGCCTGTGCCTGACCACGACGTCTTGGTGATCGGAGCCGGGCTCGCCGGCCAGCGTGCGGCGCTGGCCGCCGCAGAGGACGGGGTCTCGGTGGGGATCATCAGCAAGGTCCACCCCGTGCGCTCGCACTCGAACGCGGCGCAGGGCGGGATCAACGCGGCGCTGAACGAGGACGACTCCTGGGAGTCCCATGCGTTCGACACCGTCAAGGGCTCGGACTACCTCGCCGACCAGGACGCGGTCGAGATCATGACCCAGGAGGCGCCCGAGGAGCTGCTGCACCTGGAGCACCTGGGGGTCACGTTCCACCGCGACGAGGAGGGCAGGCTGGGCACCCGCGCTTTCGGCGGCGCCTCGGCCGCGCGCACCTACTACGTCGCCGACATCACCGGCCAGGCGATCATGCACGTCCTCTACGAGCAGCTGATGAAGTATTCGAACGAGGTCGCGCGCTACGAGGAGTACTTCACCACGGCGCTGGTGATCGGGGACGACGGCCAGTGCGTGGGCGCGGTCTGCCGCAACGTCCGCGACGGCTCCATGGAGCACTTCGGGGCCAAGGCGGTGATCCTCGCCACGGGCGGCAACGGGCAGGTGTGGCAGCCGACCACCAACGCTCTGATCTGCACCGGAGACGGCATCGCGATGGCCTACCGCGTCGGGGCCACGCTGATGGACATGGAGATGATCCAGTACCACCCGACGACCCTGGCTGGCAAGGGCTTCCTGATCACCGAGGGCGCCCGCGGCGAGGGCGCCCACCTGCTGAACGCCAAGGGCGAGCGCTTCATGGAGACCTACGCCCCGAACAAGATGGAGCTGGCCAGCCGCGACGTGGTCAGCCGCGCCGAGCAGACCGAGATCAACGAGGGCCGCGGCTTCCCCGACGGCACCGTCGCGCTCGACATCACCGTCGTCCCCCGCAAGCGCATCCATGAGGCGCTGCGCGAGATCGTGCTGGTCGGCCAGGACTTCGCGGGCGTGGACATCACCCGTGAGCCGATCCACATCAAGCCGGGCAACCACTACACGATGGGCGGCGTCAAGACCGACGTCTGGGGCCGCACCGACGTCGAGGGCCTGTACGCGGCCGGCGAGGTCGCCTGCGTCTCGGTCCACGGCGGCAACCGCCTCGGCGCCAACTCCCTGCTGGACACACTGATCTTCGGCCGCCGCTCGGGCCAGGACGCCGCCGAGCGCGCCAAGGGCCGCGAGCCGGCGCACCCTCCCCACGCCGCGGTCAAGGACGAGGAGGCCAGGGTCGCCGAGATCTTCGCCCGCGAGAAGGGCTCGGGCCGCCGGGTCTCGGAGATCAAGCAGGAGCTGGGCAAGACCATGGACGAGAACGTCGCCGTCTTCCGCGACCAGGCGGGGCTCGAGAAGTCGCTCGAGACGGTCAAGCGCCTGAAGGAGGAGGCGAAGTCCAGCTACATCGACGACCGGGGCTCGGTCTTCAACCAGGACCTGATGGGGGCGATCGAGCTGGGGTTCATGCTCGACAACGCCGAAGCATGCTGCGTGGCCGCGATCCACAGGACCGAGAGCCGCGGCGCCCAGTACCGCACCGACTTCCCCGAGCGCAACGACGGGGAATGGCTGAAGCACATCGATCTGTCACTCAACGGCGCCGGCCCCGAGATCAGCTACTCCGACGTGACGATGACCCAGTGGGAGCCGCAGGAGCGAACCTACTGATGGGCGGCCCGTCAAACCAGTCATCAGTCGCGACCGCTGGCGCCGCAACATCAGTCGCGGCGGCAAGCCGCCGCTCCAGATGGAGCGGCTTGCGGTCGCTAGGTAGGGTGGCCTAGATGGCCGACTACACGCTCAGGGTGCGGCGCTTCCAGCCCGAGTCGGGCGACGGCCCCTACTGGGAGCAGTTCGACGTCGAGCTCGATCCGACCCTGTCCGTGCTGGACGGGCTGCTGCAGGCGAAGGACCGCGAGGACGGCTCGCTGGCGGTGCGCTGCTCCTGCCGGGCGGCGATCTGCGGCTCCTGCGGGGTCAAGATCAACGGCCAGTCCGCGCTCGCCTGCAAGACCCAGATCGGCGACGCGAAGGAATACGCGAACCGCATGGACGGCGGCAGCGAGCCGATCACCGTCGAGCCGATGGGGAACATGCCGGTGATCAAGGACCTGGTCACGGACATGGAGTCGACCCACTGGACCAAGATCCGCCGCGTCACTCCATGGCTGCTGCCCGAGGGCGACCCGCCGGAGCGCGAGTACGTCGTGCCCCCCGAGTCGATGATCGACGTGACCCAGTCGATGGCATGCATCCAGTGCGGCGCCTGCGTCAGCGCCTGCCTCTCGATGGAGGCGGACCCCGACTTCATCGGCCCCGCCGCGCTGGCCAAGGCCTACCGCTTCGTCGGCGACCCGCGCGACGCCGAGTCGAAGGAGCGCCTGCACGACCTGGCAAACGACCCGCACGGCATCTACGACTGCACCCACTGCTTCAGCTGCATCGACGCCTGCCCCAAGGGCGTGGCGCCGATGGACCAGATCATGCGGCTGCGCCGGATCGCCTCGGACGAGTACGGCATCGACGACCACAACAACGGCTACCGCCACGAGCACGCGTTCACCGAGATCATCCGCAAGAAGGGCACCCTGGACGAGTCGCTGCTGCTGCAGGAGTCATACGCCCCCGGCGTCAAGGGCAAGCTGATCCCGCGGCCCGGCGCGATCAAGGGCCTGCTGGAGTCCATCCCAACGGCAATCAGAGGCTTGCGCACCGGCAAGATGCGCTCGCTGCCGAAGCTGATCCCCGGGATCCACCCGAAGCTGCCGGGCGACGCGCAGGAGAACGTGAAGCGCATCTACGCCCACGCCGAGGAGCATCGGATCGAGCTCAACCTCTACATCAAGGGCGAGGAGGCCGAGGAGGACGCCCCGGTCCCCGAGGCCGAGGCCGTACCCGAGGCGGCGATCGAGCCGGAGGCTGACGAATGACGGCGGCCCCCGGACGCGAAGCGGAGGAGGCCGTCTCGTGAAGGTTGCTTATTGGCCCGGATGCGTCAGCCGAGGCTTCACGACCGAGCTGCACGGCTCGATGGCGCTGGTCGCCGAGCGGCTCGGGATCGAGCTGGTCGAGCTCGACCGCGCCAACTGCTCGGGCGCCGGCGTGATCGCGGAGCACAACCAGGAACTGGCCGACACGCTGAACGCCCGTACCTTCGCGCTCGCCCAACAGACCGGACTGCCGATGATGAACATCTGCTCGACCTGCCAGGGCGCCCAGTCAGAGTGCCAGCAGCGGCTCGACGCCGACACCGAGTACCGCACGCACATCAACGAGGCCCTGGCCCCCGAGGGCCTCAGCTACGAGCGCGACGCCTTCACCAACAAGAACTTCCTCTGGGTGCTGGTCGAGGACTACGGGCTGGAAAACCTCGCCAAGCAGGTCCAGCGCCCGCTCGAGGGGCTGCGCGTCGGCCCGTTCTACGGCTGCTACATCCTCCGTCCCAAGCACAGGCTTGGGTACGAGGGGAACCCCGACCGCGACCTCTACCTCGAGCGTCTGATCGAGACCCTCGGCGGCGAGGTGGTCGAGTACGACGGCGCCCGCAAGTGCTGCGGCTTCCCGATCATCACGATGGCCCGCGAGGTCTCGCTGCGTCAGGCGGGTACCCACGTCGGCGACGCGCTCGACGCGGGCGCCGACTGCCTGGTCACCCCCTGCCCCCTCTGCCACCTGAACCTGGACATGCAGCAGCCGGAGGCCGCCAAGGTCGTCAACCGCGACCTCGGCCTCGCCGTGCTGCACCTGCCTCAGCTGGTCGGCCTGGCGCTGGGCTTCACGCCGAAGGAGCTCGGGATGGGTCGCCACATCGCCTCGACCAAGTGGGTTCAGGAGCGCCTCGAGTCGCAGCCCGAGGCGGCAGCGCCGGTCGCCACCGCCTGATGGCGCGCGCCGGCGAGGGCCGGCTCGGCGGCTAGTCGGCCTCCTCCCCGCGAACCCGCCTCTCGATCCATCGTGAGCCCACCGTGTCGGTGAGGCCGTGGGCGACGATCGAGGCGAGGATGACGAAGGCGGCGACCTCGAAGATCAGGTCGCGCTCGCCGACGGCCGATTTGAGCACGAACAGGGCGAACAGCATCGAGGCGACTCCCTTGGGCCCGAACCAGGCGATGAAGGCGCGGTGGGCAGAGGGCAACTTCACCCTCAGCATCGAGATGGCGACCGCAACCGGCCTGGCGACCACGAGAGCGAAGACGGCGAACAGCAGCAGCAGGGCGACGTTGCCGCCGTAGCCGGTGGCGACTATCAGGGCCCCGAAGAGGAAGAACGTCAGCACCGACAGGATCGAGCTCAGGTTCTCGGAGAAGACTTCGAAGTCGTCGGCGATGTCGTGCTCGACCGCGCCCAGGGCGATGCCGCAGGTGAAGGCGGCGATGAAGCCGTTGCCGAAGGTGACGTCGGCGAGGCCGAAGGCGAGCACGCCGACGCCCAGGGCGTAGATGCCGTCGTAGCGCCGCGACATGCCCCCCATCGGCAGGCGACGGGTGATCGTCCCGGCGAGCAGGCCGAGCCCGATTCCGATCGCGGCGCCGACCCCGGTCTCGCCCGCCAGCTCAAGGCCCTCCCGGCCGGCGTCTCCTCCCGGCGAAGCGAGGACGATGAAGAAGAGCACGACCGGCAGCGCCAGGCCGTCGTTCAGCCCCGATTCGAGGTTGAGGGTGTGGCGGACGGACTCGGGCACGCCGCGCGTACGGACGACGGCCGATGTGACGACGGGGTCGGTCGGCGCGAGCACGGCGCCGAGCAGGAAGGCCTCGGCCCAGCTCAGGTCAGGAAACAGGCCCTTGGCGCAGAGCGCGAGCAGCAACATCGTCAGCGGCATCGCCACCAGCAGGGCGCGCACGGGCGGGCTCCAGTGGACCCTGAGCAGCTCCCGGTCCACCAGCAGGCCGTCGGAGAACAGGGTCACGATCAGCGCCAGCTCGACCAGGTAGATGACCGCGTCGTCCTCGGCGCTCACCTCGATGGCGCCCGTGCCGGCCAGCAGCAGCCCCGCCCCCACGCCGAGCACCGACGCGGATAGAACCGTGCCGCGGAAGACACCCGATAGGGCCGCGGCCGCGGCCAGCAAGGCTCCCCCAAAAAGGAGTACCTCGGCGAACCCAAGCTCCATCGCAGGGCTTATACAGTTCCGTTGTGCGCTCGGCTCGGGCACTGGGGATGGCGGCGGCGGCCTGCTGTCTGCTTGCCCCCGTCGCGGTCGCCGCTCCTCCCGAGGGCGGCAAGAAGAAAGCGCCCAAGTGCGCCGGCAAGCGCGCCAGCGTCGTCGGCACCAACGGGGCCGACAAGATCAAGCTCGGCGGCAAGCATGGCCGGGTGGTGGTCGCCATGGGCGGGCGCGACAGGATCCTCGGCTCCTCCAAGAAGGACCTGATCTGCAGCGGCCGCGGCAACGACCGGATCGTGGCCGGCGGGGGCGGTGACCGGGTCATCGCCGAGGGGGGCTCAGACCGGGTCTCCGGCGGCGGCGGCGGCGACACCATCGCCGGGGGAGCGGGGCTCGACAAGATCAGCGGCGCCGCCGGAGCCGACGCCCTCTACGGCGGCAAGGAAGCGGACGCGATCTCGGGCGGTGCCGGCGACGACGGGATCTTCCCCGCCGGTGCCAAGGACCGCGCGTCCGGGGGCTCCGGGAACGACGTGCTGTTCGGCTCGCGCGGCAACGACCGCCTGATCGGCGGCAGCGGGGACGACCTCATTGACGGCCAGGTCGGCGACGACCGCTTGCGCGGCGGCGCCGGGATCGACCAGCTCGTCGGCGAGGACGGGACCGACCGCATCAACGCCGGCGACGGCGACGACCGCATCAACGGCGGGTCCGGCCCCGACGAGGTCGATGCTGGGGGCGGCGGCGACCGGGTCGACGGCGGGCCCGGGGGCGACATCTTCTTCGGCGGCGACGGCGAGGACCTGATGATCGGCGGCGGCGGGGGCGAGCGCATGGACGGGGGGCGCGGCGCCGACCGCATGTACGGCGGGCTGGTGGACGACGAGATGTTCGGCGGCCCCGGTGACGACCTGCAGGTGGGCGGGCACGGCGTCGACGCCATGCACGGCGGCGACGGAGACGACTGGATGCGCGGCGACACCAACCGCGACATCCACTACGGGGACGCCGGCCACGACACGATCAGCTACGCGACGGCCACCCCGCCCGGGCCCGGCGGCATCGAGGGAGTCAACGTCAACCTCCCGGCCGAGGAGGGCGAGGAGGACGAGCCGCTGCTCGTGATCGGGAACTACAAGCCCGAGGAGGACGTGTTCTCTACCGAGAGCGTCGTCGGGTCGAATTACGACGACGTACTCACGGGAACCAATCAGGGCACGGCCCGGGGTCTGGGGGGCGCGGAGCTGTGCTCGGGATTCCTGGCGCAGGACTGTGGCGGCGGGCCGGCTCCGAACGTCTCGCTCGACATCCTCGCGATCGACCCGGGGCTGCTGATCCACGGGGGTCCCGGCGCGCAGGGGGACATGCTCAGCCTCAGCGTGACCCCCGAGGCCTACGTCGTCACCTCGAACCTGCCCCTGAGCGCCGGCGACGGCTGCGCCAACAGCTCAGCCGTCGTGGTCGCCTGCGGCAAGCCCGCGACGACCCTCGGCTACGCGACCGTCTATGGCGGCGACGGCCCCGACCAGCTCAACATCGCGGACGGCTTCCCCGAGCACGCGGTGATCGTGCTCGACGGCGGCCCGGGCAGCGACGTGATCAGGGGCTCTTCGGGCGACGACATCCTGCGGGCGGGCCCCGACGGCGCGGACGACCTCGACGGCCGCGCGGGCAACGACGCGCTCTTCTCGGGCCCCGGCCCCGACCTGCTCGACGGCGGCGACGGGGACGACCAGCTCGTGACCAGCGACCCCTGCGGCGGCCACGACTTCAAGGGCGGCGCCGGTGACGGGGACATCGCGGGCTTCGCCCAGTCGACCGAGCAGGGCGTTACCGCGACGCTGGGCGGGATCGCCGTGGGCCGCTCGCAATCGCCGTGCCCGCCGACGCGCGTGCGGGGCGACAACGAGGTGCTGGAGGGGACCCAGCACGCGGACCTGCTCTACGGCAACGGCAAGGACAACGCACTGATCCTCGGCAACGAGGGGGACGACGTCCTGCTGGGCTACGGCGGCGCCGACGTCCTCCGCGGCGAGGCCGGGCACGACGCCCTCTATGGGGGCGGTGGCGCCGACCTGCTCGAGGCTTTCGACCGCCGCCGCGACGCAGCGCTGCACTGCGGGCCGGGCGGCAACAAGGTGATCCGCGACAATGTCGACCCGCCGGGGGCGAACTGCGGGGAGCCCAAGAAGCGCGGCTAGGAGAGGCCTGCGCGCTCCGGCACCCTGACGAGTGCGCGGTCGGCCAGCAGCTCGGCGACCTGGACCGCGTTGGTGGCGGCGCCCTTGCGCAGGTTGTCGCCCACGACCCAGAGGTTGAGGCAGCGCTCGTGCGAGGGGTCGCGGCGGATGCGGCCGACCAGGACCTCGTCGCGGCCCTCGACCGCGATCGGCAGCGGGTAGATGCTGTCGCCAGGGTCGTCGAGCACGACCAGGCCGGGCGCCTCCGAGAGCAGCTCGCGGCAGTCCTCCGGTGAGAGGTCGTTCTCCGTCTGGACGTTGACCGACTCGGAATGGCCGGTCACCACCGGCACCCGCACGCAGGTCGAGGAGATCCCGACGTCCTCGGAGAGGTCGAGGATCTTTCGCGTCTCGCGCATCACCTTGCGCTCCTCGGTCGTGTAGTCGTCGCCGTCGAGGAACTGCTCGACCTGCGGCAGCACGTTGAACGCCACCTGGTGGGGGAAGACCTCGGCCTCGACGGGCTTGCCGTCCAGGATCGCCCGCGTCTGCTCGTGCAGCTCCTTGATCGCCTCGCGCCCGGTGCCCGAGACCGACTGGTAGGTGGAGACGACCAGGCGCTCGATACCGGCGGCGTCGAGGATCGGCTTCAGCGCCACCATCATCTGCATCGTGGTGCAGTTGGGGTTGGCGACCAGGCCGCTGTGGCCCTCGACGGCGTCGTCGTTGACGTCGGCCACGACCAGCGGCACGTCGTCGTGCATGCGCCAGAAGCTGGTGTTGTCGACCACCACCGCCCCGGCCTCGATCAGCTTCGGCGCCCATTCGGCGCTGACCTTGCCGCCCGCCGAGGCCAGGGCCAGGTCGAGCCCCTGGATCGTCTCGGGCGTGAGCGGCCGGCACTCGAGCGTGGAGCCGTTGAACTCGACCTTCTTGCCGGCCGAGCGCTCGGATGCGAAGGGGACGACCTCGGAGGCCGGGAAGTCCCGCTCTGCGAGCACCTCGAGGATGGTGGAGCCGACGGCGCCAGTGGCGCCGACGACACCGACGCGGTATCCGTCCTTCGGGCTCATGCCCACAGGGTAGGGGGAGCGGGCGGCGCTAACCCTTCTTATTGCTTTTTCTTCTTCTTGCTCTTCTTCTTCACGCACTTGCCCTTCTTCAGCTTGCGCCCCTTCTTGCACTTCTTCTTCGCGGGCGGCGCCGCGGCCGGGCAGCCGTTGGCCGTAGTGGCGGCCTGGGTCGGGCAGGCGTCGAGCAGGTCGAGCAGCGCGTCCCCGTCGGAGTTCGGGCAGGCGACGTAGGTCTCCGGCGGAGAGGTGTCCACCGTCGCCTTGTCGGCGCCGCCTCCCGCGCAGTCGATCGTGTCGGTGAGGCCGTCCTGGGCGGCGGCGGAATCGTCGCCGGCTCCCAGCCGGAGGATGTCTGCGGCGCCCGCGCCCGTCAGCGAGTCGTTGCCGCCGAGCCCCTCGAGCACGTTGGCCGCGCCGTTTCCGGTCAGCACGTCGGCAGCGGCGGAGCCGCGCAGGTTCTCGACATTGGCGAGCGTGTCCTGGGTGGTTGCCTGGCCGGTGACGACGCCCGTCGCCAGGCTCGCGTTGACGCCGAGGGGAATGACCGCGAACGAGGCCGTGTCGGCGCCGCCGCCGCCGTCGAAGTGGTTGTCGCCCATTCCGGTGACAAGCAGGTCGTCGACGGGCGAGCCCGTCGCGTTCTCCATCGAGGTCAGCGAGTCGGCGCCCTGCGCGCCGGTGACCTCGCCGTTGCCCAGGTTGATCTGAACCGCGCCCCCGATCGAGTAGTCGGCCGTGTCCGAGCCGCCTCCCCCGGCGAGCTCATTCGCGGCGCCGTCGCCGGCCAGTGTGTCGTCGCCGAGTCCGCCGATCAGGATCTCGATGCCGTTGGCGAGGTTGTCCCCCGCTCCGTCGTCGGCGTTGCCGTTGCCGGTGGTGGTGCCGATTCTGGCCGTTACCGGCTCGGAGGCGCCCCTGTCCGCATAGCTGGCGCGGTCCTGGCCCCCGTCCCCAATCAGCGCGTCCTGACCAAGGCCGCCCTCCAGGAAGTCGTTGTCGTCGCCTCCGCAGACGACGTCGCCGCCGCCTGCGGCCGTGATCTGGTCGCTGCCTCCGAGGCCGAAGATGATGTCGGCCCCGCCGGTCCCGGCGATCGGCTCACCCGCGCTGGTGCCGAAGATGGCGGATCCGTCGGCCAGTGCGGTGCCGCAAACGATCCGCTCATAGGCACCGGAGTCGCAATCGACCGGATAAGGACGAGGGAAGCCGCGCTCGTCCTCGGTCAGGGGGGCGGAGCCCTCGTCGAGGCAATCGGCGACGGCCACCCTGTCCACCGCCGCGCTGGCGGCGGCGAGCGCGTGCGTCTCGAGCGGGACCTCCGCGCCCGGGGCGCCGACGTCGGGCCCGCCGTTGTCGCCGAGCGTCGCGAGCTGAGGGTCGACGTTCTCGACGTCGCCGGTGCCGGCGAGCGCGCACGAGGTGCCGCGGGCGACGTTGTCGCCGGCGCTGTCCACGTCTCCCGAACAGACGTCGGCCGCTTCCGCGCCGTCGAGGACGGACGCTCGCACCGTGAGCACGTCGCTGCCCGGAACCCGCAGCGCGTCGCCGACGGTCTCGGCGCTGTTGGCGGCGATCGTCGTCTGGAGCAGCTCGCCGGTCCCGTCGCCGAGTCGGATGCCGCCGCCCTCGCCGGTGTTGGGCGGATCGCTGCCTGCGTCCTCGACGCCGTTGCCGCTGACGGTCGAGTTGATCATCGTCAACACCCCGGGCGAGGCACTGGCGTAGTTGATGCCGCCTCCCCAGGCCTGGAAGTTGCCGGCGACGCTGTTGCCCCCGACCGTGCTGCGCCGAGTCGTCAGGCCACCCGCCTCGACGTGAATCCCACCCCCCGCCCCGACGCCGGCAGTTGCGACGACGTCGTTGGCCGAGATCACGGAGTCGGTGATCTCGGCGTCGTCACTGAGCCAGAGGCCCGCGCCCTGGGCCGTTCCGGTGCCGACCTGCGTGGCGGTGTTCGCACTCACCTCGCTGCGGATGAGCTCGAGATTCCCCGTCTGCACCCAGATGCCGGCGCCCCGGGTGATCGAGCTGTTGTTGAGGAACGTCTCGTTGCTGAAGACCCGCGTATCGCTGACCGTCAGGGTGGTCCTCCCGTCGAAGTCGGCGAAGGCGATGCCGCCCCCCAGGATCGTGCCGCCGAAGCCGTTGTCGCTGACGTCCGAGTCGTCGATCGCCAGTTCCTGGCCGGCCGTGCCGGGGAAGGCCGCCAGCCCGCCGCCGGTCGCGCTGAGGCCTCGGATCGTGTTGCCCGAGATGGTCGAGTCGCTGACCGAGAGGCTGTCGGCGGCGCTGCTTCCCCGGTAGCCGATGCCACCGCCCATCTGGGACACGGCGCCGGCGGCCGAGCCCCCGACGTTGTTGGTGATCGTGGTGCCGTTTGTGACTGCGAGCGACCCGGCGGCAAGGACTCCGCCTCCGTCGAACCCGGCCTGGTTTTCGAACACCGCCGCGGCATCGAGCGTCAGCGAGGTGCCGGCGTTGGTCAGGATCCCGCCCCCGTTTTGCGTCGCCTCGAGGCCACCCGTGATCTCGAGCTCCTTCAGGGTCGCCCCGCCCCCGACGACGTGGAAGACCCGGGTGGCGTCGTCGCCGTCGACCGATGTCCCTCCCGACCCCGAGCCGGCGCCGTCGATCGTCAAGGTGTTGCCCGGGTCGTTGATGCTGAGGTTGCCGAGCGCGAGGACGTAGTCGTCGGCCGGCACGATGATCGTGTCGTCGCCGTACGTACCCGAGCCCACGCAGCCGCCGTAGTTGCCGTCGAGGTTCGCCGCCGTGATCGCCTCGCGCAGGGCACATCCGGCCGCGCCGGCGTCCTCGTCGACGGTCGTGTCGACGGTGAGCGTGGCCGCGCCGGCCGTCGCGGGCACGAGCGCGAGCAGGAGTGCGGCAACCGTGGCCGCCGCTACCCCCATCCCGCGAATCCCTGGCGCCCTGCGCGGGGTCATCGTCGAGCGACGGTAGCGACCGCCGAGGACGGGGTCAATCCCGAAATCAATGACTCAGACGTTCGGCTACGACGCGACCGTCGGGCGGTGCTCGGTGCCCGTCGGCTCTTCCTTGCGGACCGCGTCCGCGCCCAGCTCGAAGGCCTTGTGCAGGGCCTTGACCGCATCGTCGACGCGGTCGGCCGCGATCACGCAGGAGATCTTGATCGGCGAGGTGGAGATCATCTCGATGTTGATGCCCTCGCTGCCCAGGGTCTCGAACACCCGGGCGGCCACCCCCGGGTGGCTGCGCATGCCGGCGCCGACGATCGAGACCTTGCCGGTGTGGTCGTCCTTCAGCACCTTCTCGGCCACGTCGAGTCCCTCGAGGGCCTCGAGGGCGGCGGCGAGGTCGTCGCTCTCGACCGTGAAGGAGAGGTCGGCGCCGTCATCGGTGGAGACGGGCTCGTTCTGGATGATCATGTCCACGTTGATGTTGTTGTCGGCGAGCGCGCGCAGGATGCGCCCGGCGATCCCCGGCTCGTCGCGCACGCCGGTCAGCGTGACGCGCGCCTCGTCGGTCGAGTGGGTGACGGCTGTGACAAGTGGTCGTTCCAAGGTCTCCTGCTCCGAGACGACGAGGGTACCCGTACCGTCTTCGCTGGAGCTGCGGCAGTGGATCTGGACGCCGTGGTTCCGGGCGTACTCGACCGAGCGCAGCTGCAGCACCTTGGCGCCCGAGGCCGCCATCTCGAGCATCTCCTCGTAGGAGACGACCGACAGCTTGCGGGCGTCGGGGACGATCCGGGGGTCGGCGCTGTAGACGCCGGCCACGTCGGTGTAGATCTCGCACACCTCGCCGCCGAGCGCCGCCGCCAGCGCCACCGCGGTGGTGTCGGAGCCGCCGCGTCCGAGGGTGGTGACGTCGCGGCTGTCGGTGCTGACTCCCTGGAAGCCCGCGACGAGCACGATCGAGTCCTCCTCCAGCGCGTTGCGGATGCGGTCGGCGCGGACGTCGAGGATGCGCGCCTTGGTGTGGGAGGAGTCGGTCACGATCCCCGCCTGCGAGCCGGTCAGGCTGATCGCCTTGTGGCCCAGCTCGACGATCGCCATGGCGCAGAGCGCGCAGCTGATCCGCTCGCCGGTGGAGAGCAGCATGTCCATCTCACGCGGGTCGGGGCGGTCGGCGACCTCCTTGGCCATCTCCACCAACTCGTCGGTGGTCTTGCCGCGCGCCGAGAGCACGGCGACCACGCGCTTGCCCTGCTCGCGGGCGGCGACGATGCGCCCCGCGGCTCGCTTGATCTGCTCGGCGCCGGCAACCGAGGTGCCGCCGAACTTCATCACGACTATCTCTGCGCTCTTCGCCTGGGTGGCCATGGCGTCGAGTGAGGATAGGGCCGCAACCCGCCGCCAGATGACTGATCTAGGATCGCCGCGCGATGGCGGGCAAGAACGAGCCGACGCTGAGCGCCTGGTGGCGCAGGGTTCGCTCCCGTCTTCCCACCTCGCCCCTACCCAAGCATTGGGACGCGCGCGTCAGGCACGGCGTGCTCGCCGGAGTGATTGTGCTCCTCCTCGGGGCCGCGCTCGCCTCGATCCTGATCCAGCGCTCAGGCGATGACCCCGAGGGCGAGGCCCCGGCCACCAAGGCCGCTGCGCCGGTCGAGAAGGCGGCCAAGGGCCTCAGCCCCGAGCAGGAGGTGGATGCCGTGGTCGTCTCCGGATTCGAGAGCTCGGCCTCAGGCGCACGGCTGGCCCGCAACTCACAGCTCGGCGGCCTGCTTGTGGGCCCCGAGGACTGGTTCGACACGTTCAAGGGGCGCACACTGCTCTCGCGCCTGCGCGCGCAGAGCGCCGCCGGCGGGCGGATCCCGCCGCTGATCGTGGGCGTGCAGGAGGGCGGCATCTATCGCGCCTACCCGGGGCTGCCCCCGGCCCTGGGCCAGCGCGAGATCGCCGCCACCAACGACCCGAGGGAGGCGACCGAGTGGGCCGCCGGGACGGGCCGCGCGCTGGCCAAAGCCGGGTTCGACCTGAACCTGGCGCCGCTCGCAGACGTCGCCACCCTCGACAGCCCGCTGTCCGACCGCGCCTTCAGCGACGATCCCGAGCTGGTCACCGCGATGACCGCGGCCTCAGTTCGTGGTTGCCGCGGCAGCGGGATCGCCTGCGCGACGCCCTACTTCCCGGGTTTCGGCGCGGCCTCGATCCTCACGAGCCAGGGGCCCGCCACGGTGGGCCTCGACGCGGCCTCGCTCGAGGTCCGCGACCTGGCGCCCTTCAGGGCGGCGATCGCCGAGAAGGTGCCGGCCGTGGTCGTCTCGCTCGCCCTGTACGCCGCCTACGACCCGGTCACGCCCGCCGCCCTCTCGCCTGCGATCGCGAAGGACCTGCTTCGCGACCAACTCGGCTTCAAGGGGGTCGCGATCAGCGACGACCTCTCGGCCAGCGGCCCGGCCCTCGGGATGCCCGCGACGGAGGCCGCCGTCCAGGCCCTGGCCGCGGGCATCGACCTGGTGGTGGTCAGCGACCCCGCCGAGGCGGCCGCGGTGCGCAAGGCAGTGCTCAACGCGGCGCGGGACGGGGCGATCCCACAGGCCCGCCTGAAGGAGGCGATCGCCCGCGTGCTGTCGCTGAAGCAGCGCCTCGGCCTGCTTCCGTGATCGAGATCACCGAGCTCTACCTATCTGGGTGATACATATGACGGGCGATGGAATTGAGCGCCACGGCAAAGGTGATTCTGGGTCTGCTGGCGATGCGCCCGCGGTCCGGCTATGAGATCAAGACCTTCGTCGATCACTCGACCCGCTACTTCTGGCCCGCGAGCTACGGGCAGATCTACCCCGAGCTGAGGCGCCTGGCCGAGGCCGGCCTGGTCGAGGGGACCGACTCCCCCACCGGCGGCCGCCAGCGCACGATCTTCAAGCTGACCAAGGCCGGACGGCACGCGCTCAGGGATTGGCAGGCGCGGCCCGCCGAGCACTTCGACTACCGCGACGAGGGTCTGCTGAAGCTGTTCTTCGCCGGCGCCGCGGCGCCCGAGCGGGCGGCCGAGATCGCGCGTGAGCGCGCCGACGTCGCGGCCGAGGTGGCCGACGAGCTGCGCGCTGTCGAGCAGCGGGCGGACGGCAAGGACCAGACGTCTTACGCGGTGCTCCGCTTCGGGATCGACTTCAACCAGTTCATCGCGGACTGGTTCGAGCGGCAGGCGCTCGCATTCGAGCAGGGCGTGCCGCTGGCAAAGCTCCCCGCAGCCGACGATCAAGAGGAAGTCTGATGTTCAACTCGCTCGCATCCCTGGCACAGCGCCGCGGCAAGCTGGTCGTTGCCATCGGCCTCGTCTTCTTCGCCCTCGCGGGGGCGCTCGGGTCCTCGGTCGCCGACCGGCTCGACCCCTACGGCGCCGACGATCCCGACACCGAGTCGATCCAGGCCGACGACCGGCTTGAGGCGGCCGGGTTCCGCGACGCCAGCGTGATCGTGCTGATGCGCGACACCGACCCGACCACGCCGGCGGGCGCGCAGCGGATCGAGGCGATCGAGCAGCGGGTGAAGGCCGACGACGAGGTCGCCGGCGTCACCGGGTACCTGGAGACGCGCAGCAAGGACTTCGTCTCCGAGGGCGGCGACTCCACCTATCTCGCGGTCAGCCTGACCCCGACCGACGACAAGGAGCTGCAGGAGGCCGGCGAGCGGATCAAGGACGACCTCGCGGGTGAGCCCGGCGTCACGGTGGGCGGCTACGCGCTCGCCACCGAGCAGGTGAACAAGCAGGTCGAGGAGGACCTGCGCACGGCGGAGATGCTCGCCTTCCCGATCCTCTTCCTGCTCCTGTTCATCTTCTTCCGCAGCCTGGTCGCGGCGGCGCTGCCGCTGCTGGTCGGCGGGCTGGCGATCGTCGGCACCTTCCTGCTGCTGCGGATCGGCAGCGAGCTCGGCTCGATCTCGATCTTCGCCCTCAACCTGACGACCGGGCTGGGATTGGGGCTGGCCATCGACTACAGCCTGTTCGTGGTCTCGCGCTACCGCGAGGAGATCGCCAAGACGGGCCCGGGGATGGAGGCGATGCGCAGGACGATGGCGACGGCCGGCCGGACCGTCTTCTTCTCGTCGCTGACCGTGGCCGCAGCCCTCGCGTCACTGCTGGTCTTCCCCCAGCGCTTCCTCTACTCCATGGGGCTCGGCGGCTCGCTGGTCGCGCTGCTCGCCGCGCTGATCGCGCTCACGGTGCTGCCGGCCATCCTGGCCCTGCTCGGCGAGCGGGTCAACTCGCTGGCGCCCAAGTTCCTGCAGCGCCGCGCCGAGCGCGAGGCGCAGGCCACCGAGGAGGGGTTCTGGTACCGCCTCTCCCAGTTCGTCAGGCGCCGCCCGATCGGCATCGCCACGGGGACGGCGGCCCTGCTGCTGGTGCTGAGCATCCCCTTCTACTCGATGAAGTTCACCTCGGTGGACGCGCAGGTCCTGCCCGAGGACGCCAGCGCCCGGCAGGTGGACGACGTGCTGCGCACCGAGTTCCCGCCCTTCCGCGATGCCCCGGTGCGGCTGCTGGTCGCGGACGCGAGCCCCCAGGCCGCGGCCGAGGTCCAGCGCCAGCTCCAGCAGGTCGAGGGCGTCGTCCAGGTGAACCCGCCGCAGCGCCTGGAGAACGGCGACTTCGTCATCCAGGCGATCAACGACCAGCCCTTCATCGAGCCCGAGAGCCGCCAGGTGGTGGAGGACCTGCGGGCGCTGCCCGACCCGGGCGGCACGCAGGTGCTGGTCACGGGCGCGGCCGCGAACTTCGTCGACTTCCAGGGCAGCCTGGAGGATCACCTGCCGATCGCCGTCGCGATCATCGTGGTCTCGACCCTGATCGTGCTCTTCCTGATGACCGGGTCCGTGGTGCTGCCGATCAAGCAGCTGGTGATGAACGTGCTCAACCTGACCGCGGTCTTCGGGATCCTCGTCTTCGTCTTCCAGGACGGACGCCTCGAGGGGCTGCTGGACTACCGCAGCCAGGGCGCGCTTGAGCAGACGATGCCGATCCTCCTGTTCGCCCTCGCCTTCGGCCTCTCGACCGACTACGGGGTGTTCCTGCTCTCGCGGATCAAGGAGGCGCGCGACAACGGCGCCGGCGACTCGGAGTCCGTCGCGATCGGCCTGGAACGCACCGGGCGCATCGTCACCGCGGCCGCCGTGCTGTTCGCCTTCGCGGTCGGCGTGTTCGCGACCTCGCAGATCATCTTCATCAAGGAGAACTTCATCGGCGTCGCGCTGGCGGTCCTGATCGACGCAAGCATCATCCGGGCGCTGCTGGTGCCCGCCCTGATGGAGCTTCTCGGCCGCTGGAACTGGTGGGCACCCGCGCCGCTGCGTCGCCTGCACTGGCGGATCGGGCTCAGCGAGACTGCCGAGGCGTAGAGGAGTGGCTTAGAGGCAAAGTTTCGCCCGCGGGCGGCCCATCCGCGCGAGAGGTCACGCACCACGGCTATCCTGCCGCCACCGTGACGATCGCAACCGCAATGTTCGTGATCGCGGCCGGCGCAATCCTGCGCTACGCGATCACCGTCGAGACCGACGTCATCGACCTCCAGACGGTCGGCCTGATCCTGATGATCGCCGGCGGCGCGGGCCTCGCCCTGTCGCTGCTGTACGAGCTGGTCCAGCAGGGCGGCAAGGACAAGGACAGGGACGACTACCCCCAGCAGCGCGGCGGATACGACGATCCGACGCCGCCGCATGCGCTGCAGCTAGACCGGCATCCCCACCGGCTCGCCGATCGGCAGCCAGCGGACGGCGTCGCGGACCTCGGCGGGGGCCTCGGCCAGCTCGCGCTCGATCGCCTCGCGCCCCTGCTTGAAGTGCTTCCAGCCCTCGTAGTGGATCGGGATCACGGTGTGCGGACGGATCTGGCCGCACGAGCTCGACCGCCTCGGCGGCGGTCATCGTGTAGCGGAGCGGGCCGCTGACGGGAAAGCGCACGCCGCCGAGGTGCAGGACCGCGGTTCCGACGTCGATGCGGTCGGCCACCTCGCGCACGCCCGGATACAGCACCGTGTCGCCCGAGATCCAGAGGGCGCCGGCTCCTGGCCCTCCCAGACGAGCGAGAAGCCGATCACGTCGCCGACGATCGGGCGGCTCAGCGGCGGGCCGTGGCGGCACGGCGTCGCGGTGATCTCGATCGTCGGCCTGTCCGCGGCCTCGAGCCGGGTGGTCGCCCACGGCTCCAGCCCTCGCGCCCCGCCGCCCAGGCGCTTGGCGCCCGGAACGGTGGTCACGACCACGCCCAGTGACGGCAGCAGGTTGCGGCCGGTCGGGTCGAGGTTGTCGCCGTGGTGGTCGTGGCTCAGCAGGACCGCGTCGATCTGCCCGAGTTGATCGGGGGCAATCGCCGGCCCGGCCGTCTTCTCCGAGCCCGAGCCCCAGCCGAACCGGTACTTGCCGCCGGGGGATCGAAGGTGGGGTCGGTCGAGCATTCGCCATCCGCCCGCCTCGATCAGGAGGGTGGGACCGCCGATGTGGGTGAACCGGACGTCCACGCCCTAGCCCAGCGAGCGGCGGCCCGACCAGGGCCTTGCCCAGGGTGACCTCGTCGGCGTGCTCGAGGTCGGCGCCGACCGGGCAGGCCGCTGGCGAGCCGGGTGACCGTGACCCCGTCGCTGCCGCGCAGGGCGTCGGCGATGTGGAGCGCGGTCGCCTCGCCGGTGGTGGTCGGGTTCGTGGCCAGGACGACCTCGCTGACCTCGCCGTTGACGCGGTCGAGCAGCTCGGCGATCCTCAGGTCCTCGGGATCGATGCCGTCGATCGGCGACAGCGCGCCGCCCAGCACGTGGTAGACGCCCCGGTACTCGCCGGTGCGCTCGATCGGGATCACGTCGGCGGGCTCCTCGACCACGCAGATCAGCGACGCGCTCGCGGCGCTCGTCCTCGCAGATGCGGCAGCGCGGTCCCTCGGAGAGGTTGAAGCAGACCTCGCAGAGCCCGACCTTCTCCTTCACCTCGCGGATCGCGTCGGCGAGGGCGAACGCGTCCTCGTCGCTGGCGCGGAGGATGTGGAAGGCGAGCCGCTGCGCGGTGCGCTGCCCGATCCCCGGCAGCTTCGAGAGCTCGGCGATCAGGCGGCTGATCGGCCCGGCGTACATGCGAGCCAGCGTACTGAGCGGGTTGGCTGAACGCGTCCGGGACAGGTCGGCGGGCCATGCCCGCCGCCGGGCCGAGGCCCGGCAGGCCGCCGCCCATGCCCCCGGTGATGCCGCCCAGCTTGCTCTGCGGCCAGCTCCTGGGCCGCGCGGAGTCGCCTCGTTGACCGCGGCCGTGACCATGTCCTGGAGCAGCTCGGGGTCCTCGGGGTCGATCGCCTCGGGCGAGATCGTGATCTCGCTGCAGCTGCATGTCGCCGCTCATCGTCACCTTGACCATGCCGCCGCCGGCGCTCGCCTCGACGGTCTCGTTCTTGAGCTCCTCCTGGGCCTTCGCCATCTCGGCCTGCATCTGCTGGACCTGCTTCATCAGCTGGCCCATGTCCGGTCCCTTCGGCATCAGCCCGTCCCGCTCTCGCGGGTCTCCGTCGTCGTCGACGACCTCGCTGGGCGTCGAACTTTGCCTTGATCAGCTCGATGATCTCCTCCTCGGCCATCGGCCTGGCGCCGTTTGCGGCAGCCGCCGCGTCGTCATCCACGTCGATCAGCTCGTAGACGGGCCGCAGCCGCTCGCCGACGATCGCCTTGACGCGACTCGGCCATCCGCTCGACGTTGGCCTGCGCCTCGGCCTTGCGCTTGTTGAACTTGGCGGAGGCGGGAAAGCCGACCTTCAGCACCGACCGCTCGGTATCCACCGCCAGCGGCCGCGCGCCGTCGAAGAGGCTGGACAGCATCTCGGACCCGGAGCTCGCGCACGTGGTCGACCACCGCGGGCCACAGCTCGGTCACGCGCTCGATCTCGATCGAGGCGGCGACGGCCGTCGCGGTCTCGGTCGCCTTCGCCACCGGGCGCCTGGGGGCTCCTCGGCGGGCTCCGGGTCGGCCGGCGTCACGGCTGCGCCTCCGCGGGCGCGCTCGGGGCTGGAGCCGCCGCGCTCCGGCGGCCCGCCGGAGGCCGGCTGCCGGAGCCGCCCTCGCTCTCGAGCGCCTCGATCCGCCGCAGCAGCGCCTCCTGGGAGGAGTCGAGCGCGGGCCGGGTCGACCTTCAGCAGCGCCACCTCGAGGCTGAGCCGGGGGTCGTCGCCCTCGCGCATGTTGGCGACCGCGGCCGAGAGCGCGTCGATCGCGCCCATCAGCTTCGCCTCGCCGATCCGCCCCGCCTGCTCGGCCGAGCCGGTCGGGCTGGGCGACCGTGACCGTGAACGACTCGGGCACCTCGCCGGTGGCGCGGGCGACCAGCAGCTGGCGCAGGTGGGCGATCAGGTCGCGCGCGAACTGGCCGGGGTCGCGCCCCGATCGCGCCAGCCGGTCGACCGCCTCCAGCGCCGCCGGCGGCGTCTCCGGATCCGATCGCGTCGGTCGTCGTCGAAGAGCAGCTCGGCGTCGGCGGCGCCGAGCAGCTCGACCACGTCGTCGGTCGCGACCTTGCTCGCCGCCGAAGGCGACGAGCTGGTCGAGCGTGCCGAGGGCGTCGCGGAAGCTGCCGGAGGCCGAGCGCGAGATCAGCGCGACGGCGCCGTCGTCGATCTCGATCCCCTCGGCGGCGGCGACCCGCCGCACCACCTCGGCGATCTGCTCCAGCGAGGGGCGCTGGAAGTCGAAGCGCTGGCAGCGGTCGACGATCGTCGCCATCACCTTCTGCGGCTCGGTCGTGGCGAGCACGAAGACGGTGTTCGGGGGAGGCTCCTCCAGCGTCTTCAGGAAGGCGTTCCACGCCTCCTTGGTCAGCATGTGCGCCTCGTCGAGGATGTAGACCTTCCAGCGGCCGGCGGCGGGCGCGAAGCCGACCCGATCGCGCAGCTCGCGGACGTCGTCGACCGAGCGGTTCGAGGCGGCGTCCATCTCGATCACGTCGAGCGAGGTGCCCGCGGCGATCGTCCGGCAGGACTCGCACTCGCCGCAGGGCTCGAGCGTCGGGCCCCTCGACGCAATTGAGGAGCGGGCGAGGATCTTCGCCATCGAGGTCTTGCCGGTGCCGCGCGACCCGACGAACAGGTAGGCGTGGTGGACGCGGCCCTGCTCGACGGCGTTGGAGAGGGTGCGGACGACGTGCTCCTGCCCCACCACCTCGGCGAAGCTCTGCGGGCGGTGACGGCGGTAGAGGGAGGCGGAGGCGTCAGGTGAGGCCACGGGTCGAGTCTAACCAGCGCCCCCGCGGGCTTTCCCCCGGTCACGCGAAGGTGTCCCGACTAGTGCCCTCTATGGGGGGTCTGGATGGGACGGCTGGTTGAGAAATGGACCGTGCACCCGCTCGTCGGGACGAAGCTTCCGGACGGGTCATCCTCGGTTGGCTCGAGCCAGGCTTGCCTGCATCACATGGCGGCTACCGCTTAAGGCTGCTTCCTTCCGGACCTGACCTGGTTCACAGGCCGCCACTGCGCAGGACCTGGCCGTCAACGCCTCTCTCGGCGACCCGGCTCCGAATGCCGGACCCTCGAACGGGAATTCGGCCTCGCTAGAGCGGATTGCGAGTGCAGGGCACCGCTAATTCCCCGCCTAGCACGGTCCGTCACGAAGTCTAGACAGCGGCCCCCGGACGCGAAGAGAGGGGGCGGAGGAGGCCGCGTTAGACGTTTTCGATCAGGTCGGCCGCGCGCTCGGTCCCGGGGCTCGCCTGGAGCTGCGATGAGACGTCCCGAAGCCGTTTCGCGAGCTTCGCGTCCCCGAGCAAGCTCGTCGATCGCACCAGAGATCTCCTCGTCGGTGAAGCCGTAGGTCTCCAGGCGGCGGCCGAACCCGGTCTCGTCGATCCGCTGCGCGTTGTCGTGCTGGTCCCAGAACAGCGGCAGCGCGATCATCGGCTTGCCGAAGTGCAGGCACTCGGTGGTCGTGTTGTTGCCCGCGTGGGTGATCACCAGGTCGACCTTGGGAAGCACCGAGACCTGCGGCAGGAACTCGGCGCCGACCATGTTCGGGGCCAGCTCGTACTCCTCGTGCTGAGGGCCCTTGGAGACGACGTAGCGGTGCCGGGTCTTCCCCAGGGACTCGACCAGCCGCTCCATAAGCGGCACGTCGCCCGATCCGAGCGAGCCGAGACTCACGTAGATCAGCGACCCCTCCCCCTCTGAGATCTCGGCCGGCGGGTCCCAGGCCTCATCGGTCGCGCGGACGCTGCTGCCGAGGTTGTGCCAGGTCTCCCCGAGCGGGCGGGGGCGCGGGTAGTCGACCGGCTCGGGGTACAGGTAGAGGTTGAGCCGCTCGGAGGTGTGGATCATCTCGCCGTCCGGCAGCGGCGACGCGCCGCGCTCGACGCAGAACTCGCTGAACGAGGCCTGCATGGCGCCGGTGGTGCGGGCGTACTCGGCCCGAAAGGCCTCCCACCCGCTGCGATCCTCGAGCGGCAGCCCGCTGAAGGTCGGGGGCAGCTCGGGATCCTTCATCTCCAGCGGGTTGCAGGAGGCGATCCGCACCCAGGGGCGGCCGCTGGCGGGGATCGCCGGGAAGGCGCAGACGTTGTCCTCGACGATCGCGTCGGGCTGCAGCTCGTCGAAGATCTCGACCAGCCGGTCGTCGACGTAGCGAGCGCCGTCAAGCAGCGCCTCCCAGGTCGGCGCGATGAACTCCTCGAGCTGCTCGAAGGTCGGCTTGCGAAACACGGGCGCCGTCTCGCGGATGAAGTCCTTCCAGAACTGGCCCGGCTCCTCCTCCTGCTCGGGAGGGGCCGAGAGCCGCATCAGGCGTTCCTCGAAGCCCTTCGCCGCCAAGGTCCCGGCGAACGACTCCTCGATCACGAACACGACCCGATGGCCGCGCTTCCGCAGAGCGTCGCCGATCCCGACGCAGTTGTTGGTCGGGCCGAAGGCTCCCTCGGGGAAGAAGACGATCGTCTTCATGGGGCCAGCCTCTCTATCTCCCAGCTCCCGCCGCGTCTGGTGTAGACGAACCGGTCGTGCATGCGGCTGTCGCGGCCCTGCCAGAACTCGACGGTGCGGGGCTCGAGGGCATAGCCGCCCCAGTGCGGCGGCCGGGGGACCTCCTCGGATCCCTGCAGGCGCTGCTCGGCCTCGCCGTAGAGCCGCTCCAGCTCCCCGCGCTCGATGGGGCGGCTCTGGGGCGAGATCGAGGCTGCGATCCGGCTGTCGCGCGGGCGGCCGGCGAAGTAGGCGTCGGATTCTGAAGCGGGGAGGCGGAGAACCGGCCCCCGGGCGCGGACCTGGCGGTCGAGCTCGCGCCAGTAGACGACCAGGGCGGCCGCCGGACGGGCCCCGAGCTCGATCCCCTTGGCGCTCTCGAAGTTCGTGAAGAAGCGGAAGCCCGTGGGGCCGAACCCCTTCAGCAGCACCATGCGGGCGTTCGGGTCGCCGTCGGCGTCGGCGGTCGCGAGCGTCATCGCCTCGGGAAGGGGCACCTCACGCTCCGCGAGCTCGAACCAGTCCGCGAACTGGCTGAACGGGTCGTCCGCGAGGGCGTCGCGCTCGAGCGGGGGCATGTCGGCGCGGCGGGGCACGCACACATACTTACTTGATGGCGCTCAGCGAGGCCGAGGACGAGGGCGGGTCCGAGTCGGTCGAGCTGCGCGCCTCGGCAGCTAGCGCCCCGGTTCCTACAGCTTCATCGGGTCATTGGCGCGCCGCTTTGCCCGCCGCGGCGTGCCCTCCCCCTCGTCCAGCTGGGTTCCCTCGATGTCGATCTGCGGCAGGAAGCGGTCTGCCCACTTCGGCACCCACCAGGCGCTCTTGCCGGCCATGGTCATGATCGCCGGCGCCAGCACCAGAACGCTCAACGCCGCGAGCGCGACCCCGACCGAAAGCCCGACGCCGAACTGCTTCACGGTCGGGTCCCCGTTGATGATGAAGCTCCCGAACACGGACATCATGATCAGGGCGGCCGCGCTGATCACCCGCCCCCCGGCTGCGAGGCCCCGGCGGACCGCGAGCTTCGGGTTCTTGGTCTCGGTGCGGGCGTGCTCGATCTGGCTCATCAGGAAGACCTGGTAGTCCATCGAGAGCCCGAAGAGGACGGCGAACATGATCAGCGGCACGAAGCTCGCGATCGGGACGGAGTCCTGCTCGGTGTCGATCCCCACCAGGTCGATTCCCCAGCCGAACTGGAAGCAGGCCGTGACGACGCCGAAGGCCGCACAGACGGAGAGCATGATCGCGAAGACCGCCTGGGCCGAGACGATGAACGAGCGGAACGCCATCAGCAGCACCAGGAAGCCGAGCAGGATGACGGCGAAGATGACCAGGAACAGGTTGGCCGCGATCTCGTCGGCCAGGTCCAGGTTGCCGGCCGTAGAGCCGCCGACGTAGGCCTTCATGTCGTTGCCCTCGGTCGCCTGGGGCACGACGTAGTCGCGGATCGTCGTCACCAGGTCGGCGGTTCGCTCGTCGGCGGGGTCCGAGTCCGAGATGACCGTGAACACGGCCGCGTCGCCCTTCTTGTTGATGTCGGGCGGTGAGACCACCGCGACCCCGATCGCGTCGGTCAGCCCCTCCTGCAGGCGTGACCAGGCGGGTGTCGGTGCCGCGTTCGTCACCGCCGGCGAGAGTCAGCTCGTCGGTCAGGGTCTGCTTCAGCTTCTCGGCCTGCTGCTGCTGAGTCTCGGCCTGCTGCTGCAGCCCCTCGAGCTGGACCTTCTGCGTGTTCAGGTTCGCGGCCTTGACCTTCAGGTTGGAGGCCTGCTGGACGAGCTTGTTCTTCTGCTTGATCAGCGTCACGGCCTCGGCCGCCGCCTGGGCGGCGTCGGCGGCGATGTTGAAGGCGCCCTTGCCGAGCTTCGTCGCCTGGGCCTTGAGCTTGTCGACCTGGCGCCCGAGCGCCTTCGCCTCCTCGCTCAGCACCTTCTGCTGGTCCCTGATCTCGTTGAGCTGCGCCTCGACCTTGTCCTGTTGGCGCTGGATCGCCGCCTTCACTGCGGGATCGGTGGCGTTGTCCTGGGCCTTCTGCAACTTCTCGAGCTCGGAGACCAGCGGCGCGGCCTGGGTGGCCAGCTTGCCGGCCTGCTTGGCCAGGGCGATCGCCTCGTCCACCAGCGGCTCGAGCTGGTCGAGGATGTCCCTCTGCTTGTCCAGCTTCTTGGCGTTCTTCTGCAGCCTCCCCTTCTCCGTCTTCAGGTCGCCCGCCTTGGTCTCGAGCGTCGCCTTCTCGGCCAGCAGCAGGGCCTCCTGGGCCTCCAGCTCGTCGGCCGAGTGCTGCAGCGATTCGGCGCCGGTCTCGCCCTGGGCCTGCTCCTCCTCCAGCTGGGTCTGCAGGCTCTGGGCCTTGGCGTACTGCTTCTCGAACTGATCGCTCGGCTCGGCGGGCTCGTCGCCCAGGTCCACGCCGACGATCAGGGGGCCCGTATAGCCGGGCCCGAAGCCCTCGGAGAGGTAGTCGTAGGCCTGGCGCTCGGTCGTGTCCTTGGGCGTCGCGCCGATGTCCTCCTGGCCGAGCTCCAGCGAGAAGAACGGGATCATCAGCGCGATCAGCAGCGCAAGCATGAGCGCGATCGGAGCGGCCGGGGTGGCCGGTGACGAAGGCGGCCCAGCGGTCCCAAAACCCCTTCTTGCCGCGCGGCTTCGGCTTCGGGTGCAGGAAGGCGGGCAGCGCGAGCGAGTCGATCCTGTTCCCCACCAGCGACAGCAGCGCCGGCAGCAGCGTGATCGCGGCCAGCACCGCGGTGACCACCGCGAAGGCCGATGCATAGCCGAGCGAGGTGACGAGCGGGATGCCCGCGATCAGCAGCGTCACCAGCGCGATCACCACCGTGCTGCCCGCGAACACGATCGCCGTGCCGGTGGTGCCGACCGACTTCGCGATCGCGTCCTCGGTCCCCATGCCCTCCGCGCGGTGCACCCGGTAGCGGCTGACGAGGAAGAGGGCGTAGTCGATCCCGACCCCCAGCCCGATCATCGTCGCCAGGGTCGGCGCGATCGACGGCACCTCGGTGACGTGGCCCAGCAGGCCGATGATCGAGAGCCCCACCAGCAGCCCAAGGCACGCGGGCACGATCGCCATCCCCATGGCCACGAGCGTCCCGAATGTGAGCGTCAGGATCAGCATCGCCGCGAAAATCCCGATCAGGTCGCTGCTGTGGGTCTCGGGCTCGGACAGCTCCGAGCCGATCTGACCGCTGGCGGCGACCTTCATCCCCGCCTTGCGACCGGGCTCGGCCGCGTCGAGGAACTTCTGCGACAGGCCCTCGGTCACCTTCTCGTTGCCGACATTGAGCAGCACCGTGATGAAGGCGGTCTGCTCGTCCTTGCTGATCTGCGCCTGCCCCTCCTGGCTGAAGGGGCTGACCACGCTGTTCACGTGCGGCAGCTCCTTCATCGCCTTGAAGGACTCCTGGATCGCCTGCTTGTTGTCGGAGTCGGTCACCTTCCCGTTGTCGTCCGGCGACTGGAAGACGATCGGGTTCTTGCCGTTCTGCTGCGGCGGGAAGCGCTTCGCGAGCAGGTCGGTGGCGTCCTGGCTGTTCGTCCCCGGCAGCTCCAGGTTGTTGGAGGTGTTGGCGCCCACGGACTTCACCAGCCCGACGACCAGCGCGAGCAGCACCAGCCATGCCACCAGGACGACGAACTTGTGGCGGGCCGCGAAGCTTCCCAATCCGTGGAGGCGACGAGCCAAGGCGGCTCGGAATCTACGGCACGGTCCCGCTGCCTATGATCCTTCGCCGGGGCGCGTAGCTCAGTGGGAGAGCGCTCGCTTCACACGCGAGAGGTCGCTGGTTCGAAACCAGCCGCGCCCATCGTCGGATTCCGCATCGCTGCGGGGTTCAACTTGGGCCGAATCGTCCCTCCGTGTCGGATTCGCCCTGTTCATGGTTGCTGCAGCGCACGCCCTTGTCGCCTATTCGGACCATCGAGCGGGTCATGTATTCCTGTCCCGACATGTGGGCGTAGTAGATGCGAAGTACGCCGGATTGATTGCCTCCGGGAAGCTCGTCGGCCACTAGACGAAGAGGAAGGTCGTGGGGCCCGCCGGGTGCTACGGCAATTTCCGCATCGAGAGCACTGAGCAGCTCGACCCCTCCGAGATCCAACCGGACGTCGCGAACGATCGCTGGGCCTCGGCCCACGTTCCAGAGGCGAACCTGGAGCCCCTCTACCTTCCCGACGCCTTCCACGTCGTCGAGTCGGAACCACCACATATAGCTGGCCTCGGAAGGGCCCTCCCCAAACCAGTGCTGGTTCGGATTGGTAACCGCAATTACGAACGGCATGTCTTGAGCCTCGATGCTCTGCCGAGAAAGCTTGACCGCACTTCGAGTCTGCCGCGCGAGACGCCAAGTGAATAGCGCTAGGAGCAGGGTGCCGGCGCCGACCACTGCCTCGCCGAGGTTGATGTCCCAGATGAACTCCACGTCCGGCACGCGCCCACCCTATCCCCGGAGGGCGAATAACGGCTCGTGTGCGCTCAATCGGAGGAGAAGCCCCGTGTTCGGACGACAACCGCAAAGCACCGCGGCGAGCGGTGACGAGTTCGCCACAGAAACAGCCGACAGGCTGGGGGATGTCGTGGCCCGGGGCTCCCGCGGGAGCCTCCCCGGAGCGATACTGCTTGGGCGATGTCGCAGGAGAACGTCGAGCTTCTTCGGCGGTTCATTGAGGCCTTCAACCGAGGCGACCTCGAGGGCGCACTTGCGCTCGCGGACGCTCCACCGGAGTTCGAGTTCGTGCCCTCCGGGGTCCTTATCCCCGACCTTTCGGGCGTGCTGCGGGGGCCTGAGGGATTGAGGCGGCTCGCGGAGGTGTTTTGGGGCGAATTCGACGACCCCCGTATCGAGGTCCATGAGCTCGTTGACGCCGGAGATCAGGTCTTCGTCTCGTTCACCTTTCGGGGCCGCGGAAAGCAAAGCGGCGCGGAGACAAGCTGGGACACCTGGGGTGTATGGACGGTGCGTGACGGCCGCCTGGTTCGCTTCCAGGGGTTCACGGACAGGGATCCAGCTCTCGAAGCCGCCGGGCTTGAGGAGTAGGCGGTGTCCGAGGGGAACGTCGAAGCGGCGAGACAGTTGATTCAAGCCTTCAACCGCCGGGACCTGGCGGCAATGAAGGAGAGATTCGATCCCGAGATCGAGTGGGCGCCTATCGGTCCCGCCGCGGTGGAACGCGCCCTCTACCGCGGCCGCGACGAGGTCTCGGGCGGGTTTGCCGCGACATGGGAGACGTGGGAGGTATTCCAGCTCGAGGAGCACGAGGCTCGTGATCTCGGTGACTCGGTCCTCTGGCTGGGACGCGCCCAACTGAAGGGCGGCACCAGCAACCTGGAGCTCGACCAGGAGTTCGCGGTCCGCATCGCGATCGACGGCGGCAAGGTCGTTCGAATGAAGGGCTTCCGGACGTGGGACGAGGCCCTAGAAGCCGCGGGGCTTGAGGAGTAGGCGATGTCGGAGGAGAACGTCGAAACCGCCCGCCGGGGTTACGAGATCTTCAACGCGGCCTGCCGAGACCGCGAGTTTCGAGAGGGTGAGGCGCTCGAGTTCTTCGCCCCCGATGTGCACTTCGATCTCTCGCGCAATGTCTTCAATCCCAGCGTGCAACGCGGGATGGAAGGGTTCCGTCAGGTGTTCGAGGGCATCTGGGAGGTCTGGGAGGAGTTTGAGATGCGCCCGCGCGAGTCCTTCGATGCTGGCGACAAGGTGGTAGCGGTGCTCGACCTCCACGGACGTGCACGCGAGGGGCTGGATGTCACCCGCGAGATCGCTGTCCTGATGACCTTCCGGGACGGCAAGATCGTCGACTACGTTGGCGGCATGGACCGGGGCGAGGCCCTCGAAGCCGCCGGGCTGCGGGAGTAGAGCGCCCGGCATCAGTCGTCCGGCCAGGTGCTCTCGGAAGAATGACGGCGTGACGGCCTACCGCGCGCAGGCCCAGCTTGACGCGTCGCTGGATGACGTCTGGGCGCTGGTCGGCAACCCCGCCACCTATCCGGAGTGGTGGCCGGCTGCGGTGGAGATTCGGGGGCAGACGTTCGAGGTTGGCGACGCATTCACCCAGGTGGTGGAGATCGCTGGGCGGCGGCTGGAGTACAGCCGGGTGATCGACCGACGCGACGAGCTCAAGGAGCTGAGATGGCATTGCCCGACGACGGGCGGCTTCCAGCACTGGCTGCTGACCGAAGCCCAGGGCGGGACGTTCGTGGACATGGAGATGGGAATCGACCCGCCCGCACTCCGATACCGGCTCTTCAACAAGACTGTCGGGCGCCGGTTCATCAAGCAATGGGCAGAAGACGCCATCGACGGGCTGCGCCGGACGCTGACTTCGACCCCCAACGCTGGCTCGGGCAGCTAGGGCGTAGCCTGGATGCATGCTGCTCGGCCGAGCGACGGAGCTCGAGCAGATCGGCCGCCTGGTGGCCGACGCTCGCGACGGGCACGGCCGTGCTCTGCTCGTAGTCGGCGAGCCGGGGATCGGGAAGACCTCTCTGCTGGCCCAGGCGGTCGCCCTTGCCGGCGATCTGCGGGTGATCGAGGCCGAAGCGGTGGAGGCCGAGGCAAACCTGCCGTATGCGCTGCTCGGGGAGACCGTTGCCCCGCTGTTGACGTGGCTTCCCGAGCTCCCCGAGCCTCAGGCCAACGCGATCAGGGCCGCGCTCGCCCTGGGCCCCTCGCCGGAGGTAGCGGGCGACCGCTTCGCCACCTGTGCGGCCTTCCTGAGCCTGCTCGTCCGCGCCGCCGAGCGGGAGCCGCTGTTCGTGGTCGTTGACGACGCGCAGTGGGTGGACAGCGCTTCGGCCGAGTGCCTGGCCTATGCGGCGCGGCGCCTCGGCGGCACCCGGGTGGCGCTGCTCGCCGCATCGCGGTCGACCGGCGACGGGGCCCAGCTCGGCTCCGGCGATCTCGAGCGGCTCGCCCTGTCGGGACTAAGCGACGAGGACGCCCGGACGTTGTTGAGGGCGACAACGCCCGAGGCCACATCGAGTGTCGTCGACGCGCTGCTCGAGATGGCTGCCGGCAACCCGCTGGCGCTGGGGGAGCTGCCGGCGCGGCTGAGCGAGGATCAACGGCTGGGGCGAGCGCCGATCGACCAGGTCCCGATGGCGGGTGACGCTCTGCTCGAGGCGTTCGAGTCCCGGCTTGCCGCGCTGGGCTCCGATGACCGCGGCGCGGTCGTAGTCGCGTCCGCCGCGATGGATCGGGAGCTCGCGCCCGTGGTTGGGGCCTGCCGAGACCTGGGAATCGAGATCGAGGCCCTCGAGCGCGCCGAGACGGCGAACGTGATGACGCTCGGTGAGGGGCGAATCAGCTTCAAGCACCCGCTGCTCAAGGCGGTCGCCTACGAGCGGGCCGCCCCCGAACAGCGACGGCGCGCCCACGGAGCGCTTGCGAGCCACTGCGGCCCCGACGCCCGCGCCTGGCATCTGGCGGCGGCAACGGTCGGCCCGGATGCCGAGGTCGCCGATCTGCTCGACGGCGCCGCACGTCGCGCGATCGCCAGGGGGGCGTACAGCGCGGGAGCCGACGCCCTGCAGCGATCGGCAGGCTTCAGCGAGGACGCCGAGACCCGCTTCCGCAGGATCTACGGAGCCGCCCTCGCGGCCGCGATCGGCGGAGCCTACGACCGGTGCGTCGCGATGCTCGAGCCGCTCGCCGAGATCGACGACCGGCTTCTGCGGGCGAACATTCGCCACACCCTCGCGGTGGTATCGATGACGGGAGGCATCGGCCTCGCACCCGACACCCACGCCCGGCTCAGCGAGGAGGCCGAGGCAATACTCCCGATCGACCCGGCGGCGGCGGCGGCGATGCTTGCCGACGCCGCCCTGCTGGCGGGGGTCTCGGGGCAGCTCAGCGCCGGAGTTCCAGCCGTCATGCGCGCAGCAGCCGTGCTTCCCGACACCGCCACACCGATGATCCGCTGCCGGGTCCACGCGTTGTCCGGGATTTCCGTCGCCCTGACGGGCGCCGCCGGCGACGCGCGCGAGAGCCTCGACGAGGCCGGGCGCCTGCTGGCCGAGATCGACTCGCTCTCGCCCGGAACGCAGTCCGCGGTGTTGGGGCTGCACGCCAGGATCTGCACCGGACAGGAGCGTGTGCTGCAGGCAGAGATCGCGCGCCTGATCGAGATGGCCCGGAAGGCCGACACTTTCGGCTTGCTCCCTTACCTACTGGGCGTATCGGCGGATGTCAGCTATCGCGTCGGTGCCTGGGAGAGCGCCGGGGATGAGCTGGCGTCTGTGGGGCTTGCGGATGAGTACGGGCAGCGCGGCATCCTCCCGTTCTGTCTGGTGATCAGCGGGCGCCTTCACGCCGCCAGGGGCGACACGGCGCAGGCCAGGGACGAGCTTGAGCGCGGCATCGCCATCGCGCGAGAGGTCGGCTCGGCGATGGTGATCGATTGGGCCCGGGCTGCGCTCGGCTTTCTCGAGCTCGGGATCGGCCAGGCCGAAGCGGCCATCGCCGAGCTCGAGCAGGTCGAGGCGTCGGCCGCGAAATCAGGCCTGGAGGATCCCACCTTCGTGCCCTGGGCTCCCGACCTGGTCGAGGCCTACCTCCGGGCCGGCCGCGAGGCGGACGCCGAGCAGGCCACCGCTTCCCTCACTGGCAGGGCGGAGCGAGCCGGCGTGGCGCTACCACTCGCGTTCGCCGCTCGCTGCCGAGGGCTGGTCGCGGAGAAGGGCTTCGAATCCCACTTCGACGAGGCGCTCGCCCAGCACGATCGTGCCGACGCCCCGTTCGAGGCCGCGCGCACCCTCCTGGCCTACGGCTCGCGCCTGCACCGGGCCCGCCGCCGAGTGGATGGCCGCAAGAGGCTGCGCGCCGCGCTGGAGACCTTCGAGCAGCTTGGTGCCGGGCCATGGATCGAGCGCACGAACGCCGAGCTGCGTGCAGCGGGTGCGATCCGGCGCGAGCCGGTCGCCGACCCCGACGAGCTCAGCGCCCAGGAGGTCAGGGTGGCGATGGCCGTCGCCGAGGGGGCGACGAACAAGCAGGTGGCGGCGGGGCTGTTCCTGAGCCCGAAGACGATCGATTTCCACCTCGGCCGCGTCTATCGCAAGCTCGGCATCCATTCCCGCACCGAGCTGGCCGCCCTGGTCGCAAGGGCGCTCTCGGCGACCCGCCCGACAAGCACAGTCGCCAGCCCGTAGACTCTCGCCGCGATGCAGCTCCCGGCGCCGCTGAGGAGGGCGCTACCCAAGGCGAAGGCTGCCGTCCCAGCGGACCTCAGGCGTCTCGGCCGCGCCGTGCGCTCGCTGCGCGGGTCGGAGGCCGTGACCGGGCTTCCCCGCTTCAGGCGGGTGCTGGTGATCGCGCCGCATCCCGACGACGAGACGCTCGGGCTGCGGGGGACGATGGCGCTGCTGGCCGACAAGGGGGCCTCGGTGACCGTGCTGACCGCGAGCGACGGCGAGGCGACGATGGGGTCGCGGCTGTCCGAGGAGGAGACCGGCCGGACGCGGCGGGCCGAGGCGGAGCGGGCCACCGGGCTGCTGGGGGCGGACTCGCGCTTCCTGGCGCTTCCGGACGGGAAGCTCGCCGACCATCTCGACGAGCTCTCGACGGGCTTCGCCACCGCGATCGCGGAGCTCGAGCCCGAGGCGGTGTTCGGCGCCCTGGCTGCTCGACGGCACCTCCGATCATCGGGCGACCTCCGAGGCCCTGCGCCGAGCGCTCGGCGGTGGCGATCGGCACGCCCGAGGTTTGGGGCTATGAGGTCTGGACCGCGCTGGTGCCGAACCGGATCGTCGAGATCACCGACGCGATCGAGCGCAAGCGCGAGGCGCTGGCCGCTCACGAGACCGCCGGGCTGGCGCTGGACCTGAGCGCCGGCGAGGGCCTGGGCCGGTGGCGCTCGATGCACACGCTCGGGGGCCACGGGTGGGCCGAGGCATTCCTGGCGACGACGGCCGCCGGCTATCTCGAGCTGGCGGCCGAGCTCGATGCGGGCTCGTAGCCGAGGCGGCGCTCGGTCGCGGTCGTCAGCGGCAGGATCCGCTCGATCGCCTCTGGGTTCTGCTCGCGCCATTTGTCGGGCCGCGGCGCCGTCAGCGCGGTCGACGACGGCGTCCGGTCCAGCGCGGCCGCGTAGGACTCGATCTCGGGGCCGAACTCGAGGCCGAGCCATGCGTAGAGCTCGCGCGCGGTCTCGAGCGGCTCGCTGAACATGCGCTCGTAGCCGACGTCGAAGCGCCGCGAGGGATCGACGCCCTCGAGCGCGTCCAGCGCCGCCTCGTTGCAGGCGACGTACTGCCGGGCGCAGATCTCCTCGAGCGAAGCGTGGCGCAGGTCCCGCCACCCGGGTACCAGCGCGAAGCTCCAGCGGTCGCCGCTGAGCTCGCCGAGGCCGTCGAGCGTCTCGGGCAGCCGGTACTTGACGAAGCGGGGACGCGCCCTCCACGCCTCGATCAGGGAGTTGACGTTCCCGGGCGCATCGCGGCGCAGGAAGACGAACCTGGCATCGGGGAACAGCTCCAGCAGGTAGGGGATCCGCAGGCAGCTCTCGGCGGTCTTGTCCACGAACCGCGGCGTCCCCTTGAACGCTCCACCGGCAAACATCTTCACCGCGCGGTAGATGTAGGCGCGCTCGCGCTCGCTGACGTCGGCCGCCCCGAGCGCGTCGGAATCCCAGCCCCGGTCGCGGGGGTGGTGGTAGGGGTCCCAGAGGATGTGCCCCTCGTTCTGGACCGAGCCCAGCTCGGCGCTGCGGACCAGGAGCTCCTGCAGCGCGCTCGTCCCCGCCCGCGGGCAGCCGATCACCAGCACCGGCTCCCTCGGCGGCTCGGCCCGGGGCAGCACCAGCGACAGCGGTTGCGCCACCCGAGGCACGTTTCGGCGCACCCGCCAGAAGGCGCGGCGGACGGGGAAGGGCACGATTCGGCGGATCAGGTCCTTCACGCCGGCGCATCGTGACAGGCGCTGAGGGTCGCGCCGGGAGCGATAACTTCAGGGGCCAGGGCGGAGACGACGTCCTCAAGGGCTTCGGCCAACCCGCCAAGGTCGACAAGGTCGATCCGAACCCGGTCAGCTGCTGACCCGCCGGCCGCCCGGGTGACCGACAGCACACCGGGGCGGGAGAGCCGCCGATATCGTGGCGCGCCCCCGAGGGGGACTGACCACGATGGACTTCGACTCAGAGACAGAGGTCGAGCCGGCCGGCGACGGCGTCTGGCAGGGCGAGATCGCCGAAGGGTGGGACACGCCGCGCGGGCCGCTGGGCGGCTACGTGATGGCGATCCAGATGCGGGGCCTGGAGCTGGCGGTCGACGACGGCGAGCGGCAGGCGCGCTCGGTGACGATGCACTTTCTGCGCGTGCCGGAGGCCGGCCCGGTGACGGTCCGCGCCGTGGTCGAGCGCGAGGGCCGCTCGCTGAGCACGGTCAGCGGCCGCCTGGAGCAGGACGGAAAGCTCATCGGCCTCACGCTCGCCGCATACTCGAAGCCCTGGGAGGGGCCGCTGCTGAACGATCTGCCGATGCCCGAGGTGGCGCCGCCGAACGCCGATGACGCGCCGACGCGCACCTTGATCAGCGAAAAGCGGCCGCCGTTCACGGGGCGGATGGAGATGCAGCAACGCTTCGGCGAGCCCGCCTTCAGCGGCGCCGGCGAGGGCGAGACGGGCGGCTGGCTGGGCCTGAAGCAGGACCGGCCCGTCGACGCGCGGGCGATCGCGGTCATCGCCGACTCCTGGTTCCCGGCGCCGTGGCCGCGCCTGAAGAAGTTCGCGCCGGCGCCCACGGTCGACCTCACGATCCACATCCGCTCGCCGCTGCCGGTCGAGGGCCCGCTGCTCTTGGGCCGCTTCCACAACCGCTACGTGCGCGACGGCTTCTTCGACGAGGACGGCGCCATCTGGGCGCCCGACGGCACCCTGGTCGCGCAGTCCCGGCAGCTCGGCCTGCTGCTGGGCGCCGAGGCCTGATGCGTGTGCTCAAGCCCCACCGCGGGAAGCCGATAGTCCAGATATGAGCGACGACACCCGCCGCGAGCGAGTTGTGCTCGAGACCGAGCGCCAGCGCATCGTCGGCGACGTGATGCTGCCGGCGGAGGGGTTCAGGACGCGGCTGTCCGACCTGCTGAACAGCGAGGGGCTGCGGTTCATCGCCCTCGTCGACGCCGAGGTCACAGACCACGCGTCCGGCAATACGACGAAGCGCGACTTCGTCGCCGTCGCCCGCGACCACGTCCAGGTCGCTTACGACGACGCCGACTAGTTCATCGAGGGGTCGCTCGGCATTCGCGCCAGCAGCGCGAACTCGTCCCCCATCCGCTCCAGCACGGCGGCCCACAGGTCACCGTCGGCGAAGGGATCATCGGGGTGGGCCGGCTCGACCATCCAGGCCTCCTGCTCCACCTCGTCGTCCAGCTGACCCGCACCCCAGCCCGCGTAACCTGCGAACACCCGCAGCTGCGCCAGCTTCGGCGGGTCGTCGAGGTCGACCATGCCGACGGTCCCGACGATCAGCTTGCTCGACGCGCCTGGCTCGGCGTGCTCTCCGATCGCGGTCACCGCGTTCGACTGCACGGGCCCCCCGATGTGGAGCATGTGCTCGCCCCCGATCAGCTCGCCCAGCTCGGGCGCGGCCTCGCCCACCGTCGTCTCCGACGGCCGGTTCAGCACCAGCCCGAAGGCGCCTTCAGTCGTGTGCTCCACAACCAGCACGACCGCGCGGCGGAAGAAGTCGGCCATGCTCGGCGACGCGATCAGCAGCTGTCCGCTGAGGCTCTCGGCCACGCCGAAAGCGTAGGGTGCTTCGCGTGTCGGTGACCCTGTACGCGATCCCGCCGTCGCATCCGGCTCACGCCGCTCGGCTGATGCTCGAGCACAAGGGAATCCCGCACAAGGTCGTCAACTTCGTGGCCGGCACGCACGCGGTAGCGATCAGGGCGGCCGGCTTCAAGCGGGGCACGGTGCCGGCGCTGCGGCTGGACGGGGTGCGCGTGCAGGGTTCGCGGCAGATCGCAAGGACGCTGGACCTGGCCAAGGCCGAGCCCGCGCTGTTCCCCGCGGACCCCGAGAGTCGCCTCGCCGTCGAGGAGGTCGAGGAATGGGGGGACGAGGTGCTCCAGGACACCCCGCGCATGCTCACCCGCTGGCTGACGATCAACCGCCCCGACATACGCGTCCACATGGCGGCCGAGGCCGGGGTGCCGGCACCGCGGCTGGTGGGCCCCGCCAACGCCCCGGTGGCGCGCTACTTCGCCCACAAGATCGGCGCCGACGACACCGAGCGGGTGCGAGCGATCGTCGCCGGGATCCCCGAGCAGCTCGATCGCGTGGACGGCCTGATCGCCGACGGTGTCATCGGCGGACGGGACCCGAACGCCGCCGACTTCCAGATCGCCCCCACGGTGCGGGTGCTGATGACCTACGAGGACCTCGCTCCCGCGTTCGATGGCCGGCCGTCGGCGGCCCTCGCCCAGCGGCTGCTCCCGACCTACCCGACGAGCGTCCCCGCCGGGTTCGTGCCACCCGAGTGGCTCGAGGCGCTCAAGGGCTGAGGACAATCTTGAGCGCCTCGCGCTGGTCGTAGACGCGGTAGGCCTCCGGCGCGTCGTCCAGGTTCATGTGGTGGCTGACCAGCGGCGCCGGGTCCAGCCGGCCGTCAGCCAGCATCTCCAGCACCGGGTCGACGTGCTTGATCACGTTCGCGTGCCCGGTCTTCAGCGTCAGCGCCTTGATCCATACGATTCCCATGTGCAGCTCGATCGGCTCGGCGTAGACGCCGGTCGCAGACACGGTCCCGGCCTTTCGGGTCATCCGGCAGGCCATGTCGAGCGCGTCGGGATGGCCGACGGCGTCGATCGTCGCGTCCGCGCCGCGGCCCTCGCTGGCCTCCTTGACGGCGGCGCGCGGGTCCTCCTCGGTCAGGTGGACGGCGGTCGCGCCGAAGGACTCGGCCAGGCGCAGGCGGTCGTCCACCGAGTCGACCGCGATGACGCGCTCGGCCCCGGCCGCGATCGCGGCCTGGACCGCGCACAGCCCGACCGGGCCCAGGCCCAGAACGGCCGCGGTGTCCCCCTTGCCGATCCCAGTCGCCTCGACCGCGTGGTAACCGGTGCCCATCACGTCCCCGGCGAACAGCGCCACGTCGTCCCCGAGTCCCTCGGGCACCTTGCGCAGGGTCAGGTCGGCGTTCGGCACCAGCAGCAGCTCGGCCTGGGCGCCCTGGAGCGACCCGAGCACCTCGCCGTGGCCGAAGACGCGGCCGGAGTCGCACTTGTGGAAGTCGCCGCGGGCGCAGAAGAAGCAGTCGCCGCAGGCGGTGCAGTAGCAGCCGAGCACGCGGTCGCCCTCTGCGAACCCGGCGACGTCGCCGCCGACCGCGACGATCTTCCCGACGTACTCGTGTCCGATGATGAAGCCAGGCTCGATCTGGACGCGGCCGTGGTAGATGTGAAGGTCCGAGCCGCAGACCCCGGTCGCCTCGACCCTGACGATCGCGTCGCCGGGCCCCTCGAGCTCGGGATCGGGCTTCTCCTCGACGCGCACCTCGCCCGGCGCCTGAAAGGTGACCGCTCGCATCGCAGGGAGCGTAGATGTCTGACAGGATCGGGGACCGGATGCCCGATCCGCTGGAGACAGCCACCGTCCCGCCGGCGCTGGGCGAGCTGACGCCGGAGGAGTCCGCGTGAGCCCGGCCACCGCCACCCGCTCGCCCCAGGAACGCGCGGCGGCCGGCAAGTCCGCGCGGTCCGCGGCCTCCCGCTCCTCCCAAGCGGAGTGGGAGCCGGCCCCAGACAGGGAGAGCCCGCTCAAGACGCTGGCCGCCCAGGACAAGACCAGGGTGGAGCAGCTGGTGCCGGTCCGCTACGGGCGCATGCTCGCCTCGCCCTTCACGTTCTTCCGGGGCGGCGCCGCGATCATGGCCGCCGACCTGGCCTCGAGGCCTGACAGCGGGCTTGCGGTGCAGCTCTGCGGCGACGCTCACCTGTCCAACTTCGGCGGCTTCCGGGCCCCGGATCGCGACATCGTCTTCGACGTCAACGACTTCGACGAGACGCATCCGGGGCCGTTCGAGTGGGACCTGAAGCGGCTTGCGGCGAGCCTGGCGATCGCGGGGCGAGACCGCGGCTTCGCGGACGGCACGCGACGGGCGGTCGTGCTGGCCGCAATGGGCGAGTACCGCGAGGCGATGCACCGGTTCGCCGCCATGCGCGACATGGACGTCTGGTACGCGCGGCTCGACGTCGAGAGGCTGACGGACCGCTGGGAGGGCGCCATCACCGGGAAGGATCGGAAGCGCTTCGAGCGCAACCTCGAGAAGGCCAAGAACAAGGACAGCCTGCGCGCCCTGCAGAAGCTGACCGTGCGCGAGGCCGGGGTGCTGCGGTTCGCCAGCCGCCCTCCCCTGCTGATCCCGATCGAGGAGCTGGCCGGTGACGAGGAGGCCGCGCGCGCCGAAGAGCTCGCCAGGGAGGTGGTGACCTCATACCGGCGCACGCTGACGCCTGAATCCAGGCAGCTCGTCAGCGGCTACAGCTACGCGCACGCTGCCCACAAGGTCGTCGGCGTGGGCAGCGTCGGCAACCGCGCCTGGGTGGCGTTGCTGCTGGGCCGCGACACCGACGACCCGCTCTTCCTCCAGTTCAAGGAGGCGCAGTCGTCGGTGCTGGAGCCGTACACGGCGAAGAGCCGCTACTCCCAGCACGGCCGGCGGGTGGTCGAGGGCCAGCGCCTGACCCAGGCGGCGGGCGATCCGCTTCTGGGGTGGCTCACCGCCACCGGGCTCGACGGCGTCGAGCGCGACTACTACGTGCGCCAGCTCTGGGACGGAAAGGGATCGGCCGAGGTGGACCTGATGTCGCCCAAGCTGATGAGCGCCTACGCGCGCGTGTGCGGATGGACGCTGTCGCGAGCCCATGCGCGCACCGGGGACCGTCTCGCTCTGGCCGCCTATGTCGGTAAGAGCGACCGGCTCGACCGCGCCATCGCCGACTTCGCAGAGGCCTACGCGGACCAGAACGAGCGCGACCACGCGGAGGTCTCAGCGGCCGCGAAGGACGGCCGAATCAAGGTCATGTCCGGCGTCTAGCTCAGCTGCGGGTCCGGTAGAGCCGGTTGGTCAGCGGCGCGAACACCGCCGTCAAGGCCGCGGCCGTCGCAAGCACGATCGCGATGTCGCCGCCGCTGACGTTGCCTTCCATGAAGCCGCGCGAGGCGTCCGCCAGCACCGAGATCGGGTTCGCGTTGACGAACGCCTCCAGGGCGCTCGGCAGCGTCTCGGGTTCGACGAAGACGTTGCTGAGGAAGGTCAGCGGGAAGATGCCCATGAAGCCCGCGTTCATGACCGCGTTCGGCGAGCGCATCAGCAGGCCCAGCGTCGTGAACACCCAGGAGAGGCCGAACGAGAAGACGATCACCAACGCCAGCGCCCCCACCACACCTTCGATTCCCGCCGGCGGCCGGTAGCCGAGTACCACGCCGACAAGCATGATCACGGTGCCCGCGACGAGATAGCGGACGCTGTCGCCCAGCAGGGCGCCGACCAGCGGCGAGGGCCGCCAGATCGGCAGCGAGCGGAAGCGGTCGACCACGCCCTTGGTCAGGTCGGTGTTGAGCGCGACGCCCGAATAGACGGTCGTGAACACGACCGACATCACCAGCACGCCGGGCAGGATGTAGTCGAGGTAGTCGGACGTCGAGCCCTCGATCGCGCCGCCGAAAATGTAGGTGAACAGGAGCACGAACATCACCGGCGTGATCGTCACGTCGAGCAGCTGCTCGGGGACGTGCTTGACCTTCAGCATCCCGCGCCAGCCGAAGGTGAGTGCGGACGAAACGGCGCCCGCCGGGGCCGGGCGCGGCGCCGAGGAGAGCGCCTTCCGGACCGCCACCTCCTCGGGGACGGTCTCGGCCTGGCCCTGAGTGGTCTTCGACTCCGGCGTGCTCATGCGGCCCGCTCCTCCTCGATCGCGATTTCATCCTCCGGCGTCTGCTCCTCGGCCGGGCGGCCGGTGAGGGCCAGGAAGACCTCGTCCAGGCTCGGCTGGCCGAGGCTGAACTCGGCGATGCCGACGCCGGCGCGGCCCAGCTCGGCGACGGCCTGGGCGGCCTGGTCGCCGTCGGGGCAGGGGCAGGACAGCGCGGCGGGATCCGGCTCGAGGTGGACCGAGCCGAGCTCGCGCTGCAGGACCCGCTGGGCCTCGGGCCGCTGCTTGGGATCGAGCAGGCGCACGTGCAACGCGCCGGAGCCGACCGACTTCTTCAGCTGCCCGGGCGTCCCCTCGGCGATCACCTTGCCGTGGTCGATCACCGCGATCCCGTCGGCGAGGCTGTCGGCCTCCTCCAGGTACTGGGTGCAGAGCAGGATCGTGGTTCCCTCGGAGGCGAGCGCGCGGATTATGTCCCAGACGTGGTTGCGCGAGCGCGGGTCGAGCCCGGTGGTGGGCTCGTCCAGGAACATCAGCTCGGGGGTGACGACGATGCTCGCGGACAGGTCAAGCCGGCGCCGCATCCCGCCCGAGTAGTTCTTGACCAGCCGGCCGGCGGCGTCGGCGATCCCGAACGCCTCCAGGAGCTCGGCGGCGCGGGCCTTCGCTTCGTCGCGCTTCAGCCCCAGCAGGCGGCCGATCAGGATCAGGTTCTCGCGCCCGGTCAGGTCCTCGTCCACGGACGCGAGCTGGCCGGTCAGGCTGACCCGCGCGCGCACCTCGTTGCCCTGCTCGACGATGTCGTAGCCCAGCACCTTGGCCGAGCCCGCGTCGGGGCGCAGCAGGGTCGCCAGCATCTTGATCGTGGTCGTCTTGCCGGCGCCGTTCGGGCCGAGCACGCCGTAGACGGACCCGCGGCCGACCGCGAGGTCGACGCCGTCCACGGCCCGGACCTCGCCGAAGCTCTTCTGGAGGCCGCTGGCCTCGATCGCTAGTGGGTTCTGGGTGGCCATCTCTTGCTCGCTCCTGTTGTACCGAAGTCGCCTCTCACCCCAATCGTGCCTCCCGGTCACCCCCGGTGCGGTTAACCGCACCTGAGTCGCGAGGGGGGCCGGGCGCCGTGGGGGGCGGGCACCCGGCCCTCGCCTCGCTACTCGGCTTCGCCGGCCGCCACGCGCGGCGGCAGCGAAGGCTTGACGCCCAGCAGCCGCGCGGGCCAGCGGGGCAAGATCCAGTTCCAGCGTCCCATCAGGGTGATCACCGCGGGCACGATCAGAGCCCTGATCACGGTCGCGTCGAGCAGGATCCCCGCAGCGAGCCCGGTGGCCAGCATCTTTACGTCCGTTCCTGGTCCGGAGGCCATCGCCGTGAAGGCGAGGAACAGGATCAGAGCGGCGCTCGTGACCAGGCGCCCGGTGCGCCCGATCCCCTGGATCACGGCCTGCTCGGTCGAGCCGGTGCGGTCGTACTCCTCCCGCATGCGGCTGAGGATGAACACCTCGTAGTCCATCGAGAGGCCGAACAGGAACGCGAACAGCATCAGCGGGATCCAGGACGGAAGCGAGCCGGTCGCCTCGATGTCGAACAGCAGCTCCGAGCCGTAGCCGTGCTGGAAGACCAGCACCAGCACGCCCCAGGCCGCCGCCACGCTGAGCACGTTCAGCACGATCGCCTTCGCCGGCAGCAGCAGCGAGCGGAACGCCCGCGCCAGCAGGATGAAGGTCGTGACGGTGATCAGCGCGACCATCAGCGGGAAGCTGCCGTACACGGCGTCGATGAAGTCGTCGTTGGCGGCCGGCTGGCCTCCGACGGCGACGTCGGCCCCGGCGGCGTGCGCGGTGTCGCGGACCGCCTGGAGGTTCGACTCGCCCTCGCTCGTGCCGCTGTCGGGGATCGGGATCGCATCCACGATCGCGGTCTCGTTGCGCCGCCAGTCGCCGTCTTCGGGCGCCACGGCGCCGTGGATGCCGGGGATCTCGTTCAGGTCGCGAGCCACCGACTCGGGGTTGGTGCCGCCCTCGACCAGGATCTCGTGCGGCAGCAGCGCGCCCTCGCCGATCCCGGCGTCCTGCAGCTGGTCCAGCCCCTCCTTGGCTTCACCCGACTTGGCGACCGTGTTGGCGTCGGAGGCGCCGAGCTGCATGTCGGTGGCGGCGAAAGCCAGCGCCAGGATCACGGCCATGCCGGTTCCGAACGCCAGCCAGCGGCGGCGCGTGATCGCGGTGGCCCAGCGGGTCCACGCGCGGCTCGCCTTGTCGTCGGTGCGGCGGTGCGGCCAGTCCAGCCGCGGGCCGAGCTTCGCCAGCACGACGGGCAGCAGCGTGATGGCCGCCAGGGTGGAAACCAGCGGGATCAGCATGCCGCCGTAGCCCATCGAGCGCAGGAACGGAAGCGGCAGCGCGACCAGCGCCAGCAGTCCGATCGCGACCGTGATGCCGCTGAAGATCACCGCGCGGCCCGCGGTCTCCATGGAGCGCTGCACGGCCTCCTCGTTGCTGCGCCCGTGCGTGCGCTCCTCGCGCCAGCGCGAGACGACCAGCAGCGAGTAGTCGATCGCGACGCCCAGGCCGATCAGGGCTATCAGGAACTGCACGATCGGCGAGACGGTGGTCACCTCGGTCAGCCCCAGGAGCAGCAGGAAGGTGGTCATGATCGACGCGAACGCCATCAGCAGCGGCACGACCGCCAGGAACGAGGCGAACACGAACGCCAGCACCAGCAGCGCACCGAACCCGCCGACCAGCGCCTCGATCAGCACCCCGGTGCCTTCGTTGTCCGCGCCGCTGTCCTCGGCCAGGGCGTCGAAGCCAGTCAGCAACACCGGCGCGCCGCCGACCGTGAGGTCGGCCACCGCCGCGCTCGCGGCCTCCTCGGCCTGCGGGTTCTCGCCGAACTGAGAGTCCGGGTCCGGCTGCGGATAGATGACCGCGTAAGTGGTCCGCCCGTTGTCGGAGACGAACGTGTCGTCGCCGGTGGATGCGTAAGAGGCGATCCGCGCGTTCGGCAGCGCCTCCTGCAGGCTCCTGTCGAGCTCGGCCAGGTCAGCCTTCACGGCCGGAGAGTCGACCGACTCCCCGTCCGGCAGGGTGGTGACCGGCATCAGCGGCGAGGTGTCCCCGCCGGTGCCCTTGTAGTTGGCGGCGATCACCTGGTTGGTCTCCCAGCCCTCCTTGTCCGGAACCGAGAACTCGTTCTCGAGTGCGTCCGTGGCCGGGCCTGAGGCCGCGATGCCGGCGAACGTCAGCACGATCCAGGAGACGACGACGAGTCGCTTGTGGGCGAGGACCCAGCGGGTGAGCGCGGACAAGGACTACCTCCGGATTCGAAGTGGGCGGGAGTAGAGACGGCGGGGGACCGCGAAAATCATCGCTCAGCACCGTAGGCCGCGCGCGGCGCGGCGCCAACACCCGTGAGGATGAACTTGGGGGTCCCCCCGAGGGGGTAGGGAGATCACCCGCTGGTGTGATTCAACCCTTAGTTCGGGGCAGTACCGTCCCTAGGGGACATGGAAGCGATTGCACGGTTGAGAGAGCGCGTCAACGAGGCGGCGCCGGGGGCCGCCACGAGCTCGAACGCGACCCGCGAGCTTGCGATCGACTGGTTCTGGGCGCTGGCCTCGTTCGGGCTGGCGCTGGCCATGTTCGCCTCGGGAGGCCTGGGCCCGGCGGAGCCCGACCAGCGAAGCCTGGACACCCTTGGCGTCGTGCTCGCAGCTGGAATGTCACTGCCACTCCTGGCGCGCCGCCGCACCCCGGTCTTCGTCTTCCTGGTGGTGATGGCCTCGCTGGCGGCGGTTGTCGCCTTGCGCTATCCGCCCGACGTTTCCCTCGGGCCCGGCGTGGCGCTGTTCACGCTGGCCCGGGAGGCCGGGCGTCAGGTTCCAGCGCGGCTCGCCTGGGGGCTGGCGGTGGGCTGCTTCGTAGGCGTGGGCGTTGCCCACGCCTCCGCATACGACGACCTGGTCGCCCCGGAGATCGGGTTCATCGGGCTGGTCTGGGTCGCGATCTGGTTCGCCGGGCGCGGCTCGCGTCTGAAGCAGGAGCAGATCGTCTCGCTGGAGGAGCGCGCGGAGCGCGCGGAGCGGGAGGCCGAGAAGGAACGCATGCTGGCCGCGGCCGAGGAGCGAACCCGTATCGCGCGCGACCTTCACGACTCCGCCGGCCACGCGATCAACGTGATCCTGGTCGAGGCGGGGGCCGCGAGGCTGCTGCGCGAGCGCGACCCGGAGCGCGCCGAGCAGGCCCTGGAGACGATCGAGGAGGTCGCCCGCGAGCAGATCGGCGAGATCGACCGGCTCGTGCATGCGCTGCGGGCCGACGACGACGCCGATGCCGCGCTCGAGGACTGCGAGACACCCGGCGACGCGCCGAAGGGGCCCGCGGCCGGCGACGCCCTGTTCGAGCGCATGCGCGCGAGCGGCCTCGACCTTGAGGTCGAGTGGGAAGGCGAGCGGCGCCTGCTGGGCCCCCGCGTGGGGCGGGCCTCCTACCGCATCCTGCAGGAGGCGCTGACCAACGCGCTGCGGCACGGCACCGGCAGCGCCACCGTCGTCGTGCGCAACCTCGAGCGCGAGGTCGAGTTCACGATCGAGAACCCGACCGCGAACGGCTCGGCCGGGCCCGAGCGCTTCGGCCTCACCGGGATGCGCGAGCGGGTGGGCCTGCTGGGAGGCGATTTGGAGATCGAGTCGGAGAACGGGACGTTCCGCGTCCGGGTGCGGCTGCCCTACGACCGCACCTTCGACCCGCGCGCCCACTTCGACGCGCTCGCCGAGTACCTGCAGTCCGCGCACGCCGACTCGCAGCGATGAGCGCGAACGGCGTCCGGGTGCTGGTCGTCGACGACGACAAGCTGATGCGGGCGGGCCTGCGCGCAGTCTTCTCCAGCGACGACCAGATCGAGGTGGTCGGCGAGGCTGGGGACGGCCGCGCCGCAATCGACAGCGCCAGGCGCCTGGCCCCCGACGTGATCCTGATGGACGTGCGGATGCCGGAGATGGACGGGATCACCGCGACCCGGGAGGTGCTGCGGGAGTCACCCGAGGCCCGCGTCGTGATCGTCACCACCTTCGAGGAGGACGACTACGTGTTCGGCGCGCTGGCCGCGGGCGCGTCGGGGTTCCTGCTGAAGCGAACCGGGCCCGAGGAGCTGATCGACGCGATCAAGACGGTGGCCGCCGGGGACGCCCTGCTGTCGCCGTCCGTCACCCGCCGCGTGATCGAGCGCATGGCGCGCGACGTCCCTGTAGACGGGGCCGACGAGGGCCGGCTGGCCGAGCTGACCGACCGCGAGCGCCAGGTGCTGGAGCTGCTGGCCGCGGGCCTCACGAACGCAGAGATCGCGGGGCGCCTGGTGATCGAGGAGTCCACCGTCAAGACCCATGTGAAACGGGTCCTGATGAAGCTCGGCCTGCGCGACCGCGTGCAGGCCGTGATCTTCGCCTACGAGACCGGGGTGATCCGGCCCGGCTCGGCCGCGTAGGCTTTCGGTTTCCATTCGTCCGGAAGGGGAACCAAGCTGATGATGCGCTTCCTTCGCAGGCTCACTTTGCTCGCGCTCCTGGCAGGCCTCTTCGCCTGGCTGCGGAAGGTGCTGAGCGAGGAGGTGCTGGAGCGCGCGGCAGAATCCCCGCCGCCCACTCCCCCGGTCGGCGCGGACCCCGCCCCGAAGCCCGCCCCGCAGGCCGACCCCGCGCGCAGCACCGCCAACGGGGGCGAGCCCACCAAGGCCGAGCTCTACGAGCGCGCCCAGCAGCTCGGAATCGAGGGCCGGTCGCGAATGTCCAAGGCAGAGCTGCAGGCCGCGATCAGCCGGCAGGGCTGAGCCGGCCGAGCACCTCGGGCGGGATCAGCGCCTCGCGCAGGTCCACGCGGGCGCCAGTTGAACGGGACGCCCTCCGCCTCCAGCCGAGCGCGCTGGTCCGCGCCCTTGGCGAGCGAGCCGTCGGCGCGCACCACCCTGTGCCAGGGAACGTCCTCCTCGGTGTGCGCGAGCACCGCGCCCGCGAACCGGGGGGAGCCCGGCGAGACGTCGCCGTAGGTGGTCACATAGCCCTCGGGCACCGAGCGGATCCGCTCGATGACGAGGCGGGCCCTCTCGGTCACGCCGCGACGGGGACGCCGCGGTGCCGCTCGTACATCCGCTCGACGAACCGGCCCGCGGGCCGGTTCTCGACCTCCTCTCGGAACGGCTCCAGCGCGGGCACCAGCTCCGGGGCCCAGGGCCGCCCGGGCGGCGCCAGCAGCGGCGTCGACAGGGCCGCCGCCGTCAGGTCGGCGACCGAGAACGAGTCACCGACCAGGTACTCGCCGTCCCCCAGCTCCGACTCGAGCCGGTCCATCGCCGCCCGGATCCCGGCGGCCGCCTCGTCGGCGCCCGCCTGATCGGCGCCGTAGTCGCGCCGGACCATGCGGCTTGCGACCGGCGCTGTCCTACGCAAGAGCCCGCGGCGGAAGGTGGCGTCCCTGTTCGGGATCACGGCGTTCAAGGTGGCGTCGGTGTCGGGCAGCGTGTAGTGCCAGAGCATCCGTCGCACACGCGGCGCCAGCTCCTCATCGAAGTAGTCCTCGAGCTCCAGGGCGCGGCGGCGTTGATCGGGGTCGGCGGGGTACAGCGCCGGGTCGGGCTTGTACTCCTCGAGCGCCTCGATGATCGCCGTCGAGTCACCGATCCGCCGGCCGTCGATCTCGGCGACGGGCAGCCGCTGGTGCTTGCCGCGCGTCAACCGCAGCGCCGCCAGGCGGTGGGTCCCCGGCATCGGAGTCCGCAGCTCGTAGGGAATCCCCTTGTAGTCCAGCGCCCAGCGAGCCTTCTCGTTGTAGTGCGAGATCTGGATGTGCCAGAGGACGACCGACACGGCAGCCGGAGCGTACGCCCCTCGCACGTGGAGCGGCTAGTCGGAGGCGGCCTCGAGCACCTTGTCGAGCAGCCCCGGGAACCGGGCCTCGAGGTCGTCCCGGCGCAGCATGTTCAGCCTCGCGGTCCCCTCGGGGCGCTGGTGGATGATCCCCGCCTCCCGCAGGACCTTGAAGTGGTGCGTGCAGGTGGACTTCGTCACCGGCACGTCGAAGCTGCCGCAGGTCGGCTCGTCGTCGCTGGAGGCCAGCGCGGCAACCATCTTCAGGCGAACGGGATCGCTGAGCGCGTGCAGGACGGCCGCGAGCTCGATCTCCTCACGTCGGGGATGGGCGATCTCTTCATCTATCTGCACGGTCATCTCGTCCAGCTTCCTTCACTCTTGTACGACATCTATCGTACAACTGCTAAGGTACGGCAACTATCGTACAACTAGCCGACAACGTCGACGCGGCCGCCACAGATCGCACCCGCTGGATCACGCTCTACGTCCTCTGCGCGGGGATGCTGATGATCGTCCTCGACCAGACGATCGTGAACGTGGCCCTGCCCTCGATCCAGAGCGACCTCGACTTCTCCCAGTCGAGCCTGGCCTGGGTCGTCAACGCCTACCTGATCCCGTTCGGCGGCCTGCTGCTGCTGGCCGGCCGGGTCGGAGACCTGATCGGGCAGAAGCGCGTCTTCATGTCCGGCCTGGCGCTGTTCGTCGCCGCCTCGCTGCTCTGCGCCCTCGCTCAGACCTCGGAGATGCTGATCGGCGCCCGCTTCCTGCAGGGCGCCGGCGGCGCCCTGACCTCGGCGGTCATCCTCGGAATGATCGTCACGATGTTCCCGCAGCCCGGGGATCAGGCGAAGGCGATCGGCGTCTACAGCTTCGTCGCCTCCGCGGGGGCCTCGATCGGCCTGCTGCTGGGCGGCGTGCTGACCGAGGCCATCAATTGGCACTGGATCTTCTTCGTCAACGTCCCGATCGGGCTCGTCACCGCGATCCTCGCAAGCCGACTCTTGAAGAATGACGAGGGCATCGGGCTCGGCCGCGGCGCCGACGTCCTCGGAGCCGTCCTGATCACCACGTCGCTGATGCTGGCCGTATACACGCTGGTGGAGGCGAGCAACTATGGCTGGGTCTCGGCCCACACGCTCGGCTTCGGGACCGGAGCGATCGCCCTCCTCGCCGCCTTCATCCGACGCGAGTCCCGCACCGCGAACCCACTGATCCCGCTTCGCATCTTCCGCTCGCGCAACGTCAGCGGCGCCAACGTGATCCAGGCCCTGATGGTCGCCGGGTTGTTCGGCATGTTCTTCATCGGCGCCCTCTGGATGCAGCAGGCGTTGGGCTACGGCGCACTCGAGGTCGGCCTCGCCTTCCTGCCGGTCGCCCTGGCCATCGGAATCCTCTCGCTCGGGTTCTCGGCCCGGCTGATCACCCGCTTCGGCGCCAGGAGCACCCTGATCCCGGGCCTCGCCCTGATCGTCGGCGGCCTGCTCCTGTTCGCCCAGACCCCTGTCGACGCCGACTACGTCAGCGACATGCTGCCCTCGATGCTCGCCCTGGGCATCGGCGCCGGGCTCTCGTTCCCGTCGCTGATGACCCTGTCGATGTCGGGAGCGACCAAGACGCGACTCCGGCCTGGCCTCGGGCCTGGTCAACACCACCCTTCAGGTCGGCGGCGCCCTGGGCCTCGCCGTGCTGGCGACACTCTCGACCACCCGCACCGAGGATCTCGAAGCCGCCGGGCAGTCCCACGCCGAGGCGCTGACCAGCGGCCTGCACCTGGTGCTGGTCGTCGGCGCCGGCCTGCTCGTGGGTGCCCTGGCGCTGGCGCTGACCGTGCTCCAGCACGAGTCGGTGGCCGAGAAGCAGGCCGAGGTGGCCGAGCTGGGCGAGCCCCAGGGCGAGCCCGCCTACTCCGAGGCCGCCTGAGTGCCGCTGGGGTCAGTCCGACCCGACGACGGCCGAAGAGGCCGGCGGAGACTTCCGCCATGTGCAGCAGGCACGCGTCCGAGACGTCCTTTATCCGCGGCGCGGGCTAGAGGCCGGGCTTCGTGACCATCAGGTAGACGGCCGCGATCACCAGCAGGTCGGCGAACGTGCCCACGGCGGCCTCGATTCGCACACGCCGCGTGTACTCCGCCGACATCGTCACCTCGCCGCTCCCCGCCGCCGCGAGGTCGCGCTCGGCCATCGCCTGCAGCCGCTTGTCCTCGGGGATGAAGTAGAGGAGGAGCATCAGGACCAGCACGACCACGATCGTGAGCGAGCCGCTGAGCCACAGGTCGCCCAGCTGGTAGCCCAGCTCATCGGTCTGGTGGAGGCCTGTGGCGAGGACCACCACCAGCGCCGGCAGCGCAAGCAGGGTGTTGATCGCGCGCTGGAAGCTGTGCTTGTAGGGGAGGTGCCGCTTGTCCAGCCTCATCGCCACCGGGTAGGTGAACGCCTCCGCGAACGTGACCCCGAGCCCGACGATCGCGGCCGTGATGTGGATGAACAGCGAGACCTCGAGGCTGGTCACGGCCAGGGGCACGGGCGGCGACTATACGCGCTACTGGGTACGGTCTGACTCATGGATGGCCTGCTGTTCGTGCTCACCCTGGTCGCCGCCCTCGGCTGCGGGCTCAGCGCCGGCGCGCTTTTCGCCTTCTCCAGCTTCGTGATGCAGGCGCTGGCCCGGCTGGCGCCGGGGCGCGGCAACGAGGCGATGCAACAGATCAACGTGATGGCCCCCACGCCGGCGTTCATGACGGCGCTGTTCGGGACCGGCCTCCTCTGCGCCGTCCTCGCCGTCTGGGGAATCCTGACCCTGGACGAGGACTACGGCATCTACCTGCTGCTCGGCGGCGCCGTCTACCTGCTCGGGCCGGTCGGGCTGACGATGGGCTACCACGTGCCCCGCAACAACGCGTTGGCGGCGACCGACCCCGACAGCGCGGAGGGCTCCGCCTACTGGGCCCGCTACCAGCGGGAGTGGACCCGGGGGAACCACCTGCGCGTCGTGGCCGGCCTCGCCGCCGCGGCGCTGCTGACGATCGCGCTGACCGTCTAGGCGCCTGCCAGGCTCTTTCGCCGCTCGAGCTCCGCCTCGGTCGGCTCGTCGAATTCGAACGACCCGGTGTCGATCTCCCCGGTCCGCTCATAGGTGGTGACGATGACGCCGGTCTTCGTGACCTTGCTGTTCACCAGCCTCATGGCGCCGGGGACTGTGCCCTCGCCGAAGAAGCGCTTGCCGGTGCCGACCACGGCGGGGAAGATCCACAGCCGGTACTCGTCGATCAGGTCGTGCTCGAGCAGCGTCTGGATCAGGCCCGGGCTGCCGTGGACCTGGATCTCGGGGCCGTCCTGCTGCTTCAGCTTCCGGACGTAATCGGCCACGTCGCCTTCGATCACTGTCGAGTTGTTCCACTCGGCCTTCTTCAGCGTGGTCGAGGCGACGTGCTTGCGGGTCGAGTTGAGCTGGTCCGCGATCGGACCCTCGTCGTACGGCCAGTGGGCCGCGAAGATCTCGTAGGTCCCGCGACCCAGCAGCAGCTCGTAGGGGGCGGACTCGGCGACCTGCTCCATCATCGAGTCGTCGAAGTAGTTGACGCCCCACCCGCCGAGCTCGAAGCCGCCGGTCGGGTCCTCATCGGGGCCGCCGGGCGACTGCATGACGCCGTCGAGCGAGATGAACGTGTTGACTGCGAGGGTTCTCATTTCGGATCTCCTTCGGATCGTTGATTCCCGTCAATGACCCTCGTAAGAACGGGGATCCGCCGAAAACTCATCGGTCCCTCAGTCCAGCGTCGCGGGCAGCCCGAAGGCCGCAAACAGCTCGGCCGAGGGGAAGGAGCTGATCTCGGCGATCCGCCCGTCCTCGATCCGGAGCACGTCGAGCGCCAGCGCCCTGTGCTCGGTTTCACCCGGGGCGCGCCGGTAGTGCGCGACCGCGGGCTGCGTGTTCGCCGCCGTGAGGACCGCGCGGAGGCTGCCGAACTCGGGGGTGAAGGCGGGCCGCATCGCGATCATGATCGCCTCGCGCCCGTCGAACCAGGTGGGGTGCGGCGGCATCGTCAGCAGCGCGTCCTCGCGCAGGAGCACCGCAAGCCCATCGGCGTCGGCCCGCTCGTGGGCGTCGACGTAGCGCCGCAGCAGCTCGAGCTCCTCCTCGCTGGGCGCCGAGTCGCGTGACCACTCGCTCCGCTCGGGCAGGCGCTCCTGCATCGTCGCGCGGGCCCGCTGCAGGGCGCTGTTCGCCGCGGCGACGCTGACCTCGAGCAGCGAGGCCGTGTCCTTCGCCGACCAGCCGAGCACGTCGCGCAGGATCAGCACCGCTCGCTGCCTGGGCGGCAGGTGCTGGATCGCCGCCAGGAAGGCGAGCTCGATCGTCTCGCGCGCGACGACCACCGCGCCGGGCTCCTCCTCGGAAGCGGCCGCCGGCTCGAGCAGGCTGTCCGGATAGGGCTGCAGCCAGGGAAGGTCGGCCGGCGGAGCGGGCGGCTGCGACGGGTCAGCCGCCGGCACCACCTGCTGCGGCATCACCCGCGCGGACCTGCTGCGCAGCACGTCGAGGCAGGCGTTGGTTGCGATCTTGTAGAGCCAGGCCCGGAACGAGGCGGGCCCGTGGTCGACGAACGAGTCCCGCCGCCGCCACGCTCGCAGGAAGGTCTCCTGCACCAGGTCCTCGGAATCGTCCAGCGAACCGAGCATCCGGTAGCAGTGGACGCGGATCTCGCGTCTGTGGCGCTCCAGGCGCGCGGCGAAATCGGCGTCCTCGGGCGAACCCGGCGACTGCTCGCTTGAGGCCATAGGGCCATTTAAACGGGAGTCCCGCCGAAACTCATCGGTACGCGCCGCTGGCGGGAGGCCAGGGTCGAGGTCGCCGTTTCCTAGTCCACGGGGGTCTCGGGCGGCTCGGCGAACGCGATCGCGTTTCCGTCCGGATCGGGGATGTTCGCGTGGCGGACGCCGTTCGAGTAGGTCTCGATCGGCTCGTGCTCGATGCCCTCGGCAGCGAGGCGTTCGAGGATTCCGTCGAGCCCGGCGACGGAGAGAGTGATCCGGCCCGCGCCCGCCTCCGCCGCGTTCGGCTCGATGAAGAGCGTGGCGTGCTCGTCGATATCCCAGAGGACCTCGTCCCCGACGCGCATGTCCGGGGGCCGCCCGAAGAACCGCGTGTACCAGTCGATGCCGGCGTCGAGGTCGGATACCGGGACACCGGCGAAGAGGCCTGAGATCGCGCTCATCGTCATATAGCGGAGGGGGTGGGATTCGAACCCACGAAGGACCCAAAGGCCCTTAACGGTTTTCGAGACCGCCCCGTTCAACCGCTCCGGCACCCCTCCGGGGCAGGCCCAAGGCTAGCGGCGGGAATCCGGTGAGATGATCACGGTGTGGCGCTCAACCACGTCTCACTCACAGTCACCGACCGGGAGCGGTCGGCCGCGTTCTACGGCCAGCACTTCGGCCTCACCAGGCGCCTGCACGACGACGAGCACCTGTTCATCCTCGGCGGGGATGACGGCTCGGTGCTTGCGCTCACCGAGGGTTCGCCCCCCGAGGGGCTGCCTGCGGGAAACCACTTCGGCTTCCAGCTGGACAGCGACGACGAGGTGAGGGAGGCCAGGGAGCGCTTCCGCGAGGCCGGGGTCGAGGAGACCGAGTGGCAGGACGACGCCATCGTCGTCCGGGTTCAGGTCGCCGATCCGGACGGCTACCGGGTCGAGCTCTACGCCTTCGGCGCCGGGCTGCCCTAGCGGGCGAGCTGGCCCTCGAGCACGTAGCGGAGCATCTCCACGACCTGCTCGGGGGTCTCGGCCGTCGCCATCGCGGCGCGGTCGATCTCCTTCAGGGCGTGGTCGTGGTCGGGCGGGTGGAGGGTGACGATCGGCTTGCCGAGCGCGGCCGCGAAGCCGGCGTCGAAGGCCGCGTTCCACTGCTTGTACTTCTCCCCGAACCTGACGACGACGACGTCGGCGGTGCGGATCAGCGTCTGGGTGCGGATCGCGTTCACGCCCGCGCCCTTGTGGTCCTTCCAGAAGGAGTCGGCCTCGTCGCCGAGGATGGCGACGCCGACGTCGTCGGAGGCGGAGTGGTCGGTGACCGGCGAGCTGAACTCCACGTCGAGGCCGGCCTTCTCGGCTCCCGCCGCGATCTGCTCGCGCCAGTCGCTGTGGATCTCGCCCGCGAGATAGACGTTCCAAGCCATCGGGGGCGATCTTAGCCAGGGCGCCGGGTGCGAAATCGGGTGCGAAATCCGAGACGTGTCAGACGCGATAGCGGCGACACCTGACGACCAGGACGAGCGGGAGCGCCAGGACAGCGAACAGGTGTCGGCCTGGGAATTGGCGCGACATCGGGAGTATGTTCTGTACGTGGCAGAAGCCGGCGACGAGAAGACTCGGGAAGCCGACGAGGAGGCGGCGGAGGAGCGGAGAGCTCAAGGGTCGACAGTCGCCGCCCTCAATGCCTTTACCGCCGACGTTGCCTCGGAGGTGCACGTGGATGCCTGGGAGGAGGAGCGACTGCGCCGTCGCCAGGAGCTCGGGTTCGCCGATCCCGACGACGCGATCCAGGCGCTCGCCGCCGAGGTCGAGAAGGGCACCCTGCGCGTGCCCCGTCTGCTGGTGCTCGACTCCTTGGTCAAATTCGCCAGTCGGCGCGGCGACGAGCTCAGGACTCGCGAGGCGGCACTCGACACGCTGCTCGAGGCGCTCGTAAAGCAAGCTCGAGGCCAGGAGGCCGAGGTGGGAGACGCGGTGCACACGGTCCGCGTCGCGCTCGAGTCGGTGGCCTCTTTGAGCGGCGTCGCGTCAGCCCCTCACCCCTGGACGATCTTCGTCCAACGGGCCGGGGACGCCCTCGGGCTCACCCAGGCCGAGATCGACAAACCGCTGTGCAACGACGCCGAGACTGTAAAAAAGGGCAACCTCGAAGCCGTTGGGGTGACGGTGGAGTTCCACACCGATGCCAGCCCGGGCGCGCTGCGCCGCTTCTGCGATCCAAGACGCTGGCACGAGTGCAGCGCGTACCAGAAGAAGATGGAGCAATTGACCGGGGCCGGCGCCATCGATCAGCCGGGACCTGGCCCGCACGGATGGCGACGCGACCTTCTCGAAAGGGTCCAGCTCACGCCCGCGAAGGAGCTCGAGACGCCGCTCCGGTTCACCTATGGGATCGAGGACCAGAACGATCCGGATTGGGTGCACCTGGACTACCTATTGCTCGAGCCGCCCCAAACAGACGTTGAGCAAAACGACATCCTGGTCGACGAGGGCGCCCTCGACGTGCGGCGGGTGACGAGCGGCAAGCACCAGGGGCGCACGCGAGTGAGCGCAAAGAAGGCGATCCTCTTCGCCGACCCCCTGCTCGCGAACTGGCCGACCGTCGCCTGCGACACGTTCTGGATGGACCTGGTGATCGACGCCGCGGTCGGTTGCCTCGGTCCCGGCGCGACAATAGACTCCACGGGAGGCAAACCCATGATGGCGGAGAGCAAGGAAGCCCGGCTCGACAAGACGATCGATGAAGCCGCTGCTGCCGCGGAGAAGTCGATCAACACCTACAGAAAGCTCGCGAAGAAGGGGGCCGCCCAGCTTGCCGGGGATTCGCCCGCCGACACCGATAAGTGGGTGGACCTGACCGCCAAGGCCTGGGCCCAGGCCGCCCGAGACGCGGCGCAGGCGTGGACAACGTACAACGCCGTGCTGCAGGCGCTCGCCGAGTCCGGCGAGAGCAAAGCCGAGCAGCCGGAACCCGGCGAAACCGAAAACGACACCTGATGGCGAGCACGCTGGATGATCTGGTGGCAGCCGCGATGCGGACGTGGGCGACCGTGGCGCGGACCTGGATCGAGGCGGCAAACGCGATCCTGCTCGGGTGGTTGGACGTGGCGGATGTCGAGACCGGACGCACAGGCTTCAACGAGGAGCTTGTGGTCGTCCCCGCTCAGCAGGCCCCGACCGCTCTGAATCCGGGAGCTTTCTCCAATTGGGACCAAGTTCAGCTCGACCCTGGAACATTGGCCGTGAAGCCAGCCGAGGTCAAGGCCGGCGAGATCACGGAGGTAGTCGTGTCGGTCCAGCCGCCTGCGGACACGGCGAGCGGCACTTATGTGGGCTCCCTGTGCGACGCGAGCGGCGCCCGCCTTCTCCCGGAAGTCGGCGTCTACGTCGTCGGTGACAAGTCGCCGCCCTGAGGCGGGAGGCCTCGTGGATAGTGAGCGTTTCGAACGACGCCGCGCTGCGGCACGCATTGCGCCAGCTCGCGGGGTCGCGGGCGGCCAGCTAACGGGCCAGCGGCTCTCTTGATGCCGCGGCGCATCGTCATTCTTGGTGGCGGCATGGCCGGTTTGGCCGCTGCGTGGCGCCTAAGCGACCCCGACGGCGAGCCGGCGGAAGTCACCGTCTATCAGCGCGGCTGGCGCCTGGGCGGAAAGGGAGCGTCGTCCCGCGGGCCCAACGGGCGTATCGAGGAGCACGGGCTGCACGTCTGGCTCGGTTTCTACGACAACGCCTTCCGCCTGCTTCGCTCCTGTTATCAGGAGCTCGATCGACCGAGCACCGACCCGGCCTGCCCGATCCAAGACTGGCGCGACGCGTTCGTCCCTGCGAGCACAATCGGGCTCGGGCGCCCCGAGGAGCCCGATTCCCCGGTCTGGCTCGCCCAGTTTCCCGAGAACGACCGGTTGCCAGGAGGGGCGGTTGACGCCGATGAGCTCAGCGCCGTTGACTTCTTGGAACGCGGGCTGGCGCTGGTGGGGCGGTTCGGCGTTTCGCTGGACTCGGACTCGGCGCCGCCGCCGCGAGCGGTGCTGACGTCATCCCCCGCTCATCCGGCACTCGCTCCACGCGGGGCGTCGCCCGGAGCCGAGCTGTTCCAAGGGGCTCGGGCCGGGGTTCGCGCGGTGGCCGGAAACGGGGGGGCCGCTCGCAGGAGCAGCGAGTTCATCGAGCTCATGCTGACCATGCTGCGCGGGACGGTCGCGGACCGATTGACGGTACGCGGCTACAACGCCGTTGACCACCTCGACCTGCGCGAATGGCTCACCCGGCATGGGGCGTCGCGGCGCGCGATCGATTCGCCGCTCGTGCGCGGCCACTACGACCTCTCGTTCGCCTACGAGGATGGCGACCCGACCCGGCCGCGTTTCCCGGCCGGCCTGGCCCTCCATCTCACGATGCGGATGTTCCTCGACTACAAGGGCGCGATGTTCTGGAAGATGAGGGCCGGGATGGGCGACGTCGTCTTCGCGCCGCTATATCAGGCGCTCCGCCGGCGAGGCGTGCGATTCCGATTCTTTCATCGCCTCGACCACCTTCACCTCGCGCCGGACGGGCGGTCGGTGCGCGCGGTCAGCCTGGGGCGCCAGGCGAACGTGGCCGGTGACGACTATGACCCACTGGTCCGGATCCGCGGCCTTCCCGTGTTCGCCGATCGACCGGATCTCGCTCAGCTCGACGCGCGCGAGGAGCTGCTCGGCCACGACCTCGAATCAGCGCGCTGCGGCTGGCCCGACGCGGGGCGGGTGACCCTGGCGGCAGGCCACGATTACGACGCGCTCGTGCTCGCGGTGTCGGTGGGAATGTTGCCGCACACCTGCGGCGAGCTGCTCGATGCGAGTGAGCGGTGGCGATCGATGGTCGAGCGCGTCGGCACGGTCGCCACCCAGGCGTTCCAGACCTGGTTGCGCGTCGACGAGCGTTCCCTGGGCTGGCGCTCAGCGGCCGCGACCGTGACGGGCTGCGGTGAGCCGTTCGACACCTTCGCCTCACTGAGCCACGCGCTGCCCTTCGAGGACTGGCCCGACGACGAGCGGCCGCTGACCGCCACGTCGTTCTGCGCGGCCCTACCCGAGACGGCGATCCGTGAGGCAGCGGAGCCGCGCGAAGTCGTCCGGGCCAATGCGGTGCGTTTCCTTGAGGGTCGCAGTCCGATGCTCTGGCCTGGGGCCGTCGGCGCCGACGGCGGGTTTCGGTGGGACCTGCTCTGCGGGCACGGGACCGATTCAGCGGCCGCTTCCGGTCAGGCGCGCTTCGACTCCCAATACTGGCGGGCGAACATCGATCCGTCCGACCGCTACGTCCAATCACTTCCGGGCAGCGGCCCGTATCGGCTGCGTGCCGACGGCAGCGGCTTCGACAACCTTTTCCTCGCCGGTGACTGGATCGACAGCGGGCTCAACGCCGGCTGCATCGAGGCGGCGACGCTCGGCGGTCTGCAGGCGGCGAACGCGATCGACGGTAGACGCCTCGACGAGGACACCTCGGGCGGCTACCGACCACTCGGAGCACCCGATCCCGGAGCGGTCGCTCGTGCCTGAGCGAGAGCCGTTCGACCCGCTGGCTGCCCTGCGGGCGATGGGCGATGTCCAGCGCGCGGGCCTCGAGGCCGCGGCGGCCGTGGTCGAGCGCATCCTCGAGTTGGGCCGGCACGGCGCGCGAATGCCGTACTCCTTCCACCTCCCGGCTCAGCCGGTGGACGGGACCGATTCCAACGGCACGGATGCGCTCAAGGGAGCGCACGCGGACAACGGCGTGGACACCCCCACTGGCGCGGACGCCGCCACCGGCGCGGATGTGGACGTCGATAGGGCACGTGAGGTGCGCCGCCTGCGCGCGGATGCCGAACGTCTACTGGAGTGGTGGGGCGAATGGATGCGCGTCCTCCTCGATGCGGCCATGGACGGCGCCGAGGCGGGCGTCGCCGAGCGAGACACCGCCGCCGCTCACGGCGGGGATCAGCCGCTGCGGCTCGGCCCGGTGAAGGCGGGCCATCCGGCTTCCGGGCGGGCTTGGGTGCACATCCTCGACGGTCCGCCCGGCCCGCCGGCGCGCCTGAGCGCGACGGCTTTCACCGCCCACGACGGCGCCACAATCGAGGCGCGCGGCGGTGAGCTTCGAGCCGCCAATGCTCGACAGCTTCGACCTTCGCTCCAGCCACGAGCTCGTCGTCACCGTCGCCGTGCCAGCGGGGACACGCCCCGGCGCCTACCACGGCTACGTCCTGGCGGCCGGCATCCCCGAGGTCGGCCTTCCCGTCCGCCTCGAGGTGACGGAATGAGCCGAGTGGCGGTGCCGTCGATCGAGGCCGACCTGGCCAACTATTCCGCGGTGACGCATGAAGCCATGAGGGTCTACCTGCCCGACACCGAGCCGCGTCAACACCTCTGGGACCTGGTCGATGAGTATCCCCGGCGGGGCGGCAAGGCGATCCGGCCCGCGCTCTGCCTCGCGACCGCGGTCGCGTTCGGGGCCGAGCTCGATGAGGCGCTGCCGTCGGCGGTCGCGCTCGAGCTGCTCCACAACGCGTTCCTCGTACACGATGACATCCAGGACGCCAGCCGGCTGCGCCGCGGCCTGCCGACCCTCCACGCCCAGTACGGCGTCCCGCTGGCGCTCAATGCTGGAGACGCGCTCGCGATCCTCGCCGGAGAGGCGCTGCGCGACAACCGGCGGGTACTGGGGAGCCGACTGGCGGCACGGATCGGCGACGAGTTCGACCTGATGGCGCGACGGACGATCGAGGGCCAGGCGCGGGAGCTGGGCTGGCGTCGCGAGGTCGTCTTGGAGCTCGAGCCGTACGACTACCTGGACCTGATCATGCATAAGACCTGCTGGTACACGACGATCCATCCGCTGCGGGTGGGGGCTCTGATCGGCACCCTGGGCCGCGCCGACCCCGATCCGCTCGTGCGCTTCGGCTTCTACCTGGGCGCGGCGTTCCAGATCCGGGACGACCTCCTCAACCTCGTGGGCGACGAGGCGAAGTACGGCAAGGAGTCATGCGGCGACCTTTACGAGGGCAAGCGGACGCTGATGGTCATCCACCTGCTGCGTGAGGCGCGCGGCGACGACCGTCGCGCGGTCGGGCGCTTCCTGACGATGGAGCGGCAGCAGCGCACTCCGGATGACGTCGCCACGATCCTCGAGCTGATGCGCCGACACGGCAGCATCGACTTCGCGCGCGAGTTCGGCTTCGGCATCGCCAAGGCGGCTGGTGACGCGTTCGAGGCCGCGTTCGCCGACGTGCCGGACTCACCCGAGCGCCGGTTCGTGCACGAGCTCATCGCCTGGATGCTCGAACGGGACGCCTGACGGAGGCCGGGAAGCGCGCCTCATACACTCCTATACCCGCCTCTTAGAGTTCCGAGTACAACGCGCTCCCTCGCAGCGAGATACTTCGTGGGCGATGTCGAAGGAGAACGTCCAGGCGCTCCGGGCCGCGTTCGAGCGATACGCCGACGGAGACTTCAGCCCGATTGGGGCGCTCGGCGACGACTTCGAGTTGGTGATCAGCCCCGAAGCGCCTGATGCCGGGACTTATCGCGGAGAGGAGGCGAGGCGCTGGCTGCGCGCGTGGGTGGCTTCCTTCGAAGAGATGACGATCGAAGCCACCGAGATCCTCGATTCCGGCGACAAGGTTCTCCTCGGGATGACTCAGCGGGGCCGTCCCCCCGGAGTCGATTCGCACACTGCCTTGGTAGAGGGGCATTGGTGGCAGGTGTCGACTTTTCATGAGGGCGAAATCGTCAGGGCGGAGATGTTTTCTGAACGCGCCCAGGCCCTCGAAGCCGCCGGGCTAGGGGCGTAGGCGATGTCGCAGGAGAACGTCGAGATTGTGCGCAAGGGGTTCGAGTACTGGAACCGGGGCGACTTCGAAGCGTTTATGGACTTCTCCGACGACGACCAGATCATCCGAACCGCCGAGGGTTGGCCGGAACGCGTCGTTTACGGAAAGGACGCCGTGCGCTCCTTCTATGAGGCAATTTCGGAGACGGTGGGCCACGACTCGGTGATCGACGATCCGATCGATGCCGGTGACTCCGTCGTTGTGCGAGTGCGAACGAACATGACCGGCGAACACTCGGGACTCGAGGGGCAAATGGAGTACAGCCTGGTCTTGACATTCAGAAAAGGCAAGGCCGTGATGGCCGAGTACTTTTGGGATCACCGGGAAGCCCTCGAAGCCGCCGGGCTATCGAAGTAGCCGCTTCGGACGAGAACGCCCGCTCAGGATCCAGCACCGGCCTCACCGCCAGGAAGGCTGCCGTGGTGCTGGGCGAGAAGCGTGAGCAGTCCGCGCAGCTCGCGGCGCTGAGCCTTGGTGAGCGGCTCCAGTAGCGCCTCCTGCGCGGCCTCGACCCGGCTGTCAAGGCGCTCGAGTGCCTTGGTCCCGGCATCGGTCAGCTCGACGACGTTGCGGCGCCGGTCCGCCTTGTCGCGTACGCGCACGATGTCACCGTCGTGCTCGAGGTCGTTCAGCACGGCGTGTAGGTCGCTGCGATCGATCCAAAGGCGCCGCCCCAGCTCGGCCTGGCTGCTGGGTCCGTGCTCGGCAAGCGCCAGGAGCACGGTGAAGTGGTGCCGGCGCATGCCTTCCTCGGCCAGCGCCTCGCTCACCAGTCGGTTCGCATGCCGGGAGGTCTGACCGACGAGCCAGCTCGGCAGCTCGGTGAGCCGCCGCGTTGCCGCGGGTTTGGGTGCTCCTGATCGGCCCATGCGCGGGAGTCTAGTCGAAATCGTTGGACTTCCCACGCATTTGTGCTAAGTTGGAATAGCCAACATTGGTAAAGCCAACGATATGAGGAGGAGCCACAATGAGCACCCCACCCGCCGTCTACGGCCAGTTCGGACAGGCCCTGGGTTTCGCCGAGCGGACCCTGACCGCTACGCTGCGGGACCATCTGGCCGAGCGCGATACCGAACCCGAGACCTGGTACGCCCTCCAGCTAATCGCCTCGCGCGGTCCGGGCCTTTCCCGTGAGGAGCTGAGCCAGCTACTCGAGGGCTCGCCGAATCTCGACGCCGACTCAACTCGCGAGCTGCTGGCTCGGCTCGAGGCCGACGGCCTCATCAGCGGCGACGAGAAGGTCGACCTCACCGACGAGGGCTCGGCCTTTCACCGCAGCCTGCGCGAGTACATCTCCGGGCCCACGACCCGGCTGCTGAGCCAGTTCGACATCGACGACATCGAGACCACGGTCCGCACGCTGCAGGCGATAACCAGGCGGGCGGAGCAGGAGGCAAGACAAGAAGCCGCGTAGTGTTCGGTTTCAAACCCCCTCGTCGCCCATCCCGTCGACCCTCTGGGGCGTTCTATATTCCGGTCAGCCCGGAGAGGTGTCCGAGTGGCTTAAGGAGCTCGCTTGGAAAGCGAGTGGGCGGGCTTATACCTGCCTCGTGGGTTCGAATCCCACCCTCTCCGCTCTAGGCCTCGAGCTTGTGCGTCCGCTCGATCGCAGGCCCGAGGTGGGTCAGGAATCGCTCGATCGCAGCCTTGACGGGAGGGTCGCCGGCATGGTCGGCAAGGCCGCGGAGCAGGTTGAGCCGGCTCTCGGCCACCCAGCGCGCGATGTCCGGCTCGCTCAGCCATCGCTGCTCGACCTGCCACGTGCGACGGCTCAGGCCCGGCCAATCGTCGATGCTGCTCGGGTAGGGATTGGGCGGGCAGAGCCGGTTCCTCTCGGCGTCCTCGTTGCGGTGGGCCTCGACGAAGGCGATCAGCGCCGCGTTGAACGTCGGGGAGTTCTGCCTCACCTGCTGGAGCACGATGCGCCCGCGCTTGAAGACGGGGGTCGGCGGTGCGTTGCTCAGGCCGTGCGCCGTGCAGTCGACGTGCAGGACGTCGGGGCCGGCGTCGGTCTCGCCCTGCTGGAGCACGATCCGGTCCCCCTCGATCCGTCGCACGTGGCCGAGCCTGACGACATCCTCGATCTGCCGTAGGGCATCGATCTCGCCGGGACTGAGCATCGTGATGCGGTACATGGTCGCGCGAGCCGACGGATCGATGCGGACCAGGCGCCCCGATTCCTCCAACCGATCGAACAGGTCCTCGATGTCCGCCGCCTCCGCGGCTGCCTTCGCATCGAGGGAGATGCCCTCCATGTTGTTCCCAACGAGATCCAACGCCTGGAAGTGGCGCCGGTGGTGAAACCAGTGGTCCCGCGGGCGAACCCAACGGATCCGATCCGGCGCCACGTCACTCTCCAGAAGCCAGGTGCAGGCGTCGACCGCCGTCTTGCCGGACCCGAGCACGGTGTAACGGGTCTCGGACCCTGCGGCGGCCGGTAGATCGTTGACGGGCACAACGCGGGCATCCGGCGCAACCTCGAAGGACGGCTCGTGGGTGGCCGGGATCGAGGCTTCTTGGTAGCGGGCGTCGACCAGCTTGCGGCGCACCTCGACGTCAAGAAGCGCTCCGGTGCTCAGGTCGCGGATCTGCGCCCCATGCTCTCCCGGCCCCAGGTGCTCATGCTCGGTCAGGATGCGCACGCGCCCCGTCTGCGTCAGGCGAGACGCCACCTCGGCGAAGTAGTCGCGGACCTCCGCGCCGGTTGCTCGCTCGTAGAAGCCGGCGTTCTCGCCTGACTGGTCGATCCGGTCTTCGCCGAGCCGTAGGGAGTTGACGCCGTAGTACGCCGAGGGGGTGTGCAGACGAACGAAGGGGTAGGCGTCTAGCCAGTGGCCACCCGGCCCGGGCCGCCGATCGACGAGCGTGAGCTCGACATCGGGCTCTTCCTCAACCAGTGTGTCGGCGAAGGCGAGGCCACTCGCCCCTGATCCGACGACCAGATAGTCGGTGCTGATCAAGCCTCCTCCTTCGAGGGTCAGGCGGGCCCCCGCACCAGTTCGCCCACGCCATCGCGGAAGACCTCGGTGTGGCGGGCCACGTCCTCGGCGGTCGTCGCCGGGCTCATCAGCGACATGTTGTGGAAGGGCGTCAGCAGGATGCCGCGGTTGAGCGCGTGCAGGTGCATGTATCGGTCGAGCTCGGCGTCGCCCGAGGCCGCCGCCTGGGCGCCGTCGCGGGCGACCTCGGGGCTGAACAGATACTCGGCGCGGCAGCCGAGCCGGGTCACGTGCCAGGGCGCGCCGTGCTCGTCGATTACGGACTGCACCCCCTCCGTGAAGCGCTCGCCGAGGGCGATCATGCGCTCGAAGGCCTCGTCGGTCAGCACCTCGCCCAGGCAGGCCCGCGCGGCAGCCAGGGAGAGCGCGTTGCCCGGCCAGGGTGCCGCCGACGCCGCCGACGTCGGAGAGCTCGTCCTCGATCGAGTTGCTCATGCCCTCGGCGACCTCGTGGGTGAAGCCGTAGGTCGCCGATCGGGATGCCGCCCCCGATCGTCTTGCCGATGGTCAGCACGTCCGGATCGAGGCCGTGCGCCTTCGTGTAGCCACCCGGCCCTGCGCAGATCGTGTGGGTCTCGTCGATGATCAGCAGCGTCCCGTGCTCGCGGGTCAGGTCCCGCATCGCGTCGTGGTAGCCCTCGTCCGGCAGCACGATGCCGATGTTCGTCAGGGCCGGCTCGACCAGCACGCAGGCGACGTCGCCGTGGGCGAGCTCCCGCTCGAGCGCCTCGACGTCGTTGATCTCGACGACGCGGGTGGTCTCGGCCGGGTCCACCGGCGGCCCGATGTTGCCCTCGCGCGGCAACACCGTCTTCCCGTCCTCCGCGAGCTGGATGAAGGTCTCGTCGACGCTGCCGTGGTAGCACCAGTTCTGGACCAGGATCTTCGGGCGGCCGGTGATCTGGCGGCAGAGCCGGATCGCCCAGCGGTTGGCGTCGGTCGCCGTCAGCGAGAACTGCCACAGCGGCAGCCCGAAGCGGCGGCTGCAGCTCCTCGCCCGACCCAGCCCGCGTCCTCGTTGGGCAGCATCGTCGTGATCCCCTTGGCGCGATCGCTCGCTGACGGTGCGCACGACCGGCTCGGGGCTGTGGCCCGCCATCGCGCCGGTGTCGCCCAGGCACAGGTCCACGTACTCGTGACCGTCGACGTCGGTGAAGCGGGCGCCGTGGGCCTCGTCGACGTAGACGGGGAACTCACCCGGCCAGCGGACCATCCAGTTCATGGGCACGCCGTCCAGAAGCGATTCGCGCGCCCGCTCGAAGATCTCAAACGAGCGCGGGTTCGCCTCCCGGAAGCTCGCGAGCTCGCGGCTCATCAGCTCGCGCAGCCAGGCTCGGTCGATCTCGCTCACGGCCGGGATCGTATGGCGCTCACCATCTTGACGCGGTAGTAGCGGCCGGCAGGACAAGTCGCGATGGCTATGCCATCGCTCCAAGGCGACCGGCCTGACTACCGCTTGCGGGCGAAGAAATCCTCGAGCAGCGCCTTGGACTCTTCGGACAAGAGGCCGCCCTCCACCTGCGGGCGGTGGTTGAGGGCGGCCGAGGCGGGCGCCGAGTAGAGGTCGATCACCCCGCCGACGGCGCCGCCCTTGGGGTCGGCGGCGCCGTACACGAGCCGCGGCACCCGCGCCAGCGAGATCGCCCCCGCGCACATCGCGCAGGGCTCGAGCGTGACGTAGATCGTGGTCTCGGGCAGGCGCCAGCCGCCCAGCGCCTCGGCGGCCTGGCGCAGCGCCAGCACCTCGGCGTGGGCCGTCGGATCGCGGCGCAGCTCGCGCTCGTTCCCGGCGGCGCCCAGCACGTCCTCCCCGCGCGCGACCACGGCGCCGATCGGCACGTCGTCGTGCTCGGCCGCGCGCTCGGCGCGCTCGAGTGCCAGCAGCATCAGGCGCCTGTCCAGCTGTTGGTCAGCGGCCACGGACAGGAAACTTTCTCATGACTATCGTGTTTACAAATGACCGGCCTAGCGCCGGTCTTCCTCCACAGAGGGGCCGCAGGGCCATCCGATGCGAAAGCTGACAGCGACAATTCCGCTTGCCCTTGCCGTGATCGCGGCCGTCGCCTCGACCGCATCGGCGCGAGGAGACGCCGCCCGCCCCCGCCTACGTGCCCGGCGAGGTGATCGTGGGCCTGGAGAGCGGCAAGACGAGGCTGGTCGAGCTGCCGGAGTCCGTCGGCGTCGGCGAGGGCGCCGCCGAGCTGCGGGAGCGCCCCGGGGTCGCCTACGCCCTGCCCAACTACATCGCCCACGCCTCGGCGGTGCCGAACGACCGCGGGCTCTTCTCGGCCGCCGGCGACTGGCGCCGGACCCAGTGGAACTTCCTTCCCTGCGGCTCGCTGTGCGGCCAGTCGCCCACGCCGCAGGCCTTCGAGGCCCACGGCGGTGTCAACGCGCTGGCCGCCTGGGACACCCTGAAGCAGCGGGGAGCGGCCCAGGGCGCCGGCGCCAAGGTGGCGGTCCTGGACACGGGCGTCGCCTTCACCAACAGGAAGCCGACCTTCATCCGCAGCCCCGACTTCGCCGCGAAACAGTTCATCGCCGGGCGGGACTTCGTCGATGGCGGCAAGCGCAAGCAAGCAGACCAAGGGCAACGGGCTCCCATTGGACCGGGACGGCCACGGGACGCACGTCGCCGGCACGATCGCCGAGCGCACCGGGAACAAGTTCGGCCTTACGGGGCTCGCCCCGAAGGCCAAGGTCATCCCCGTGCGGGTGCTGGACGCTCAGGGCTTCGGCACCGCCCGCAACATCGCCTCCGGCATCCGCTACGCCGCCAAGCTCGGCGCCGACGTGATCAACATGAGCTTCGAGTTCGCCGCTGGGGTGGATGCCTGCAACAAGATCAAGAGCGTCTGCTCCGCGATCAAGTTCGCGAAGAAGCGCGGCGCTGTCGTCGTCGCCGCGGCCGGCAACTCGAATGGGGCGCCGGTCGCCTTCCCGGCGGGCGCCCCGAACGTGATCGGGGTCGGCCGCACAACCAAGGACGCCTGCCTCGCCAACGAGTCCCGGACCGGCGCCGGTCTCGACCTGGTCGCGCCCGGCGGCGGCTTCCCGCTGCTGACGACCTGCGGCGCCGACGATTCCCTGTTCAGCCGCGGCGAGACGATCTTCCAGCTCACCTTCGATGGCGCCGGCTTCAAGGCCTTCGGCTACCCGGGCGACTACCAGGGCACCTCGATGGCGGCCGCCCACGTATCGGGCATCGCCGCGATGACGATCGCCAGCCGGGTGCTGGGCAAGAGCCCCTCCCCTGCGGCCATCGAGTGCCAGCTCGAGGCGACCGCCCGCAACACCACGCCCGAGCTCGGCCAGCCCTATGACCCGGCGTTCTTCGGAGCGGGCCTGGTCGACGCGGCGGCCGCGGTGGCCACCCGCGCGCCGGGCTGCTAGCTAGCCGTCCCCTTCACCGCGGTGCGAGACGACGTTCACCATCGTGCCACTCGGCTCGCGCAGCATGAAGCGTCTGACCCCCCACTCCTCGTCGCGCAACGGATACGCGATCTCGAGCCCCCGCTCCAGTGCCCTGGCGTGGACCGCATCGACGTCGTCCACCCCCACCGAGATACCGGGCGCGGCGGGATCGTCGTTGCCGATGATGGTCACCTGGACAGAGGGGTTGCTCGGCGACGCCAAGGTCATGACCCAGCCCAGGTCCATCGCCGGCTCGAAGCCGAGTAGCTCCGTGAAGAAATCGCGCGTCTCGCCGGGGCGGTCTGACCTTATGTTCGGCACCGCCCGGTCGATCGTCACAGCGCCGAATCCCTAGGTCGTCCGGACGATCCAGACGTCGCAGGGGGCGTGGTGGGAGATCTTGTTCGGGACGCTGCCGAGCAGGAAGCGGCGGGCTCCGGTCATGCCCTTGTTGCCCACCAGCACCAGGTCGGCGTTGTGCTCCTCGGCGACGTCGAGGATGGCGTCCGCCGGGTCGCCCTCGCGCGGGTGGGTGACCACGTCCACCTTGGCCTTCTTGGCCTCTGCCGCGGCCTTGTCGAGCACGAAGCTGACCTCCTCGCGGGGGTTGACCACGTGGCTGACGTCGCCGCTGATGCCCTCGCCCTGCTCCTTCAGCTGCGACTGCGGGACCGGCTCATAGGCGCTGACGATCTCGAGCTTCGCCTTCGTCAGCTTGGCGAGCTCGATCGCGGTCTTGACCGCATGGGAGGCCGTGTCGGAGCCATCGGTGCCTACAACGATGCGGTCGAACATTCATCCTCCTCGCCCAAGCCGGATTTGCAGGGCAATCCTATACGCGCCGGCTAGGTGAGCTTGGTGATCGCGATCACCATCGAGGCCAGGCAGCAGACGACGATGATCGCGATCGTGACTGACCAGACCGGTGGCACGGCCGGACAAGCTACCGGCTACTCCCCCTCCGGCTCCTCGGGCGTCGGCGCCTCGATGCCGGCCAGATCCGATCCGGCGGCCGGCGCATACCAGTCGAGGTAGCGGCCGCAGGTCTCGCTGACAGGGACCTCCGGGCGCGGCGCGACTCGGGTCGCGGCGATCCTGCCGAGGTAGGCGCGGCTCTCGGTGCCGAGCAGCCGGCCGACGAGCGGCGGGCGGTCGACCTCGACCGTGAACCTGATCGAGCGTGGCTCGTCGCGCCCGGCCCGGCGTGAAATCCGCGTTCGCCCGCGGGGGGACCTCGATGGACCCGGCCGGGTAGTAGGGCGCCGGGCCGCGGAAGAGCAGGTTCGCCCGCAGGACGTGCTCGAAGCCGGGCGCGCTCACGGTCAGGCTCTGGGTGCTCGCATACTGGATCGAGAGCGCCCAGCGCCCGGGGCCCAGCAGCAGCTCCTCGGTCGCGGGGCCCGCGTCGGTGATGTCGGGGCCGGGCTCCCAGGCCTTGCCGATCACGGGCGGCTCGCTGAATACGGTCGCGGTGCCGTCCAGGCGGGCGAGGCCCCGCTGCTCGGGGTCCGAGCAGTCGACGGTGGCACCCGGGTAGATCGGCTCCGGCAGCGTGCGCCTGTTCCCGGGGCCCGGGCCCCTGCGCTCCCAGAGGACGAAGTCCTGGGTCTCCAGTGCCGGCTCGAACTCCGGCGGCGCCTGGCTGTTGAAGTCGGCGCTGGTGGTGATGACCCAATCGAAGTCATCGAGCGCCCTGCGGTCGTCCGACAGCGCCGGCGGCACGTTGTCCCAGTCGAACTTGGCGTTGATCGGGGTGGCGCGGTAGAGCGACCAGACCGGCTCCGTGTCGTACGGGTTGCGCAGCGGCGTGTAGACCTCGGAGCCGAGCAGCTCCCAGGAGATGAAGTTGTCGCGGCCGAGGAAGAGGATGTCGTCGCCGTCGACGATGTCCCGCATCTGGCGCAGCTCCTCCACCTGGTACCCGGGCCCGACGGCCGACTGGCGCAGGGGCAGCAGGGTCGAGAACGTCGCCGCCAGGGCGAACGCGAGGGCGAGGGCGGGGACGCCGAGCCTGACCAGGGGACGGAGCCGTCGCGGCGGCCACCAGTCCGCCTGCTTCTCGCTCTCGTGCTCCAGCGAGTCGGCCGAGAGGAGGCCGCGCAGGACGATCAGCATCACCACGGGCGCTGCGACCGCGAGCGCCTTGGCCTGCGTGTAGGGGCTTCCGATCGCGAGCGCGGTCAGGTAGCCGACCGCGACGGCCACCAGCGCGGCCGGGAGCGCGTACTCGCGCCGGGCGAGTGCGCGGCCCACGCCCCAGGCGAAGGCCACCAGGCCGAGCAGGCCGCCCAGGTAGAAGGCGATCTCCGGCGTGGTCGAGTTCTTGGGCGCGACGCGGAACTCGCTCGAGGGCCAGACCCCGAGCGCCTCCAGCGGGTTGAGCGGCTGGCGCAGGTTGCCGAAACCCGTGTTGCCCCCCTTGCCGTCCGGGTTGAACGCCTCGAAGCCCGCGAACTTGACGAGGTTGACGACCTCGGGGAGCGCCGCGATCACCGGAATCGCGACCCCGGCGATCAGCACGGGAGTCGCCCAGCGCAGCCGCGCCCGCAGTCGCAGGCCGTCCTCGGGGTCCCGCTCGCGCCAGGCGACGATCAGGGCCCACGCGACCACCGCGACCACGAGCCAGGCGAGCCCCGGGAAGCTGTAGTTGTAGATCGTGCCCGCGGCGATCACTCCCGGCGGGATTGCAAGCAGCGCCTTTTCCTTCATCCAGCCCCGCCCGCGATCGCCCACGGTGGATACGTAGGTGGGCGAGTACCCGTTCCAGCTCTTGGTCAGGGCGGGCAGCGCCAGCGCGAAGCCGACCAGCGCCAGGCCCAGCATCGGCTCCTTGAAGGCGCCCTGGGCCAGGTAGGCAGCGCCCAGGTAGGGAAGAGCCGCCAGCACAGCCGCCGGACCCCGCAGCCACTTGCGGACCCCGCCGAGCGCCCCGTACGCCGTCAAGGCGGCGAGGACCGCGATCGCGCCGGTGAGGCCGGCGAAGGTCTCGATCAGATCCGCACCCGGGACGACCTTGGAGGTGGCCGAGACGATCGCGTGGGGACCAAGCGGGTATCCGTCATCGATCAGATCCGGTGCCGGGCCCTCGCGCGTGTCGGCCCACTCGGCGAAGAGGAGATGGGAGGCCCAGTCGTCGTTGACCAGGCCCTGTCCGAGGATCCCCACGCGGCCCGAGGTCAGGAACGGGATCGAGATCACCAGGGCCGCACCCGCCACCGCGATCAGCGCGCCGACCCGAATCGATCCGATCGGCTCTCGGCTGCGCCCCAGCACGATTACCGCCGCGATCAGCGCCAGGCCGGCGGCGACCGCCGCCGTGGTCCCGTGCCCGGGCAGCTTGATCGCGATCCCGCATACGACCAGCAGCGCCGAGAGCCCCGCCGCCGGTCCGACGGGCGAGTGGCGAGGCTGTCCCGCCAGCGCCATCAGCGCCGCGCCGAGCAGCAGCGAGGCGGCGGCGATCAGCGCGCCTGCGAGCAGGGCCGAAAGCATCCGGGCAGGTTAGATGGGAGGAGGCCGGTCCCTAGGAGGTCGCTGCGGCTTCCGCCTGCCAGTGCGAGCGGTAGACGCGGTGCGTGCCCTCGAGACCCTTCAGCTCCACCTCGCGGCCGTCGTCGAAGTCGAGCGGGACTCCGTCGGGCCCGTCGGGGCGATGCTCGTGGGCCGCGGCCCGCATCTGCTCGCTGACCAGAATCTCGCCGCCGTTGGCCTGGGCGGCGATGCGGGCGGCGAGGATCACGTTCTTGCCGAAGAAATCGCCCTCCTCGGCGATCACCTCCCCGGTGTGCAGTCCCATGCGGACCCGGAGGGTGTCGCCCGAGTCGTCCTCCTCCCGCTCTGCGAAGGCGCGCTGGATCGCGATCGCGTACTCCAGCGCGCGGCACGGCTCGGGGAAGGCGAGCATGAAGCCGTCGCCCTGGCTCTTCACCTCGTAGCCCTCGTAGTCGGTGATCAGCCCGCGGAAGACGTTGTTGTGGTCGCGCAGGACCTCGAGCCAGCGCTCGTCGCCCAGGCGCTCGGTGAGGATCGTCGAGTCCTCGATGTCGCTGAACAGGATCGCGACGGTGCCGTCGGGAGCGGCATGGGCGCGCAGGTCGGGCCGCTCGGACTCGAGCTCGGCGACGACGTCGTCGATCGAGGTGGTCACGTCCACGCCCGCCAGGCCCTGGGCCTCGAGCCTCAGGGCCAGCGCCCGCTCGACGATCCAGCGTGCGCCCATCTCGCGGGCGGGGCCGATCGCCTCGGAAACCAACTCCAGCGCGCGCTCGCGATCGCCCGACCCGTCCCTTGCCAGCAGGGCCTTGGCCAGGTCGACCCGCGAGATCGCGGTGGCGGGCCTGTCGCCCATGCCTGTGGCGATCTCGACGGCGCGCTCGAGGTGCTCGATCGCCTGCTCGAAATCGCCGCTCGTCCCCGCCAGCAGGCCGAGGATGCGGTCGACGGGGCCGTTCGAGCCCGCGGCGCGCGCGACCACGATCACGAGGCCGGCGTAGGGCAGCATCTCCTCGTAGAGCAGCTCGCTGCGCTTCTCGTCGCCCAGCATCGCCGTCGCCTCGGCAAGCAGGGCGATCCCGGGCAGCCAGTTCGCGTCGCGAGGCACCACCGAGAAGTCGTCGCCCGCGAACCGCTCCAGTTCGACGCGGCCCAGCTCATCCTCACCGGCGCGCGCGGCCAGGCTGATCAGGGCGCTGCGCCAGGCGGGGATACCCGGGAATCGCTCGGCCAGCTCGCGCACCCGCGGCAGCAACTCGCCCGCCCGGCCCTGCAGGCTTCGCGTCTGGACCAGCTGGATCCCGTAGTACTGCTGCGCCAGCGGCTGCTCGGCGCGCTCGCCCAGGCGCCGGGACTGCTCGGCGAAGCGCTCGGCCGCGTCCAGATCGCCGTCGATCGCGGCGCGCATCGCCCGCATCGCGAACGTCTGCCAGATGTGTGCCGGCATCCGCAGCTCCTCGGCCAGCTGCGCGTAGATGGCCAGCTCGCGGTCGACGCCGGCCAGGTCGGCGAGCTCGAGGAAGTTCTGGATCCGGTACGCGTGGCCGCGCAGCACCGCCTCGCGGTCGCCGCACGACTCCCCCAGCTCCAGCATCTCCTCGGCGATCGCGAGCCGCTCGCGGGCCGCGTTGGGGCCGGTGGGAAGGAAGATCTTGCGGTGCAGGGCCGCGGCGAGGGTCACCGGCGCGTCCACACTGCGGGCGATCTCGATCGCCTCCTCCACCAGCGGCGCGGACAGGCCCTGGGCGTCCTGCCAGTAGAGCTCCTGGGACTTGGCGCTGAGCAGCGCGGCGCGCGCCGCGCTGGGCTCGGGGCCGATCGCTTCCAGCGCCTCGTCGATCAGCCGGACCAGGCGGTCGTCGCAGGTCCCCGCCTCGCTCAGGATCGCTATCCCGATCGCCGCCCCGGTCAAACCGTCCGCGTCACCCAGCGCGCGCGCCGACTCGGCCGCGCGCCCGAACGCCTTCCGCGCGTCGGCGACCTGGGCCGCCCTCGCCTCGGCGCCGCCCAGCGCCAGCGCCAGTCGGAGCCGCCGTCGCTCGTCGGGCTCGTCCTCCAGCTCGAGGACCTCCAGGGCGCGCTCGTAGAGCTCGGTGGCCTCCTCGTATGCGAGCTGGTCCATCGCCTGCTCGCCCGCCCGTTCGGCGTACTCGATCGCCTTGCCGGCGTCGCCGCGAGACGCGCCCGCGAGGAAGTGGTGGGCGAGCTCGCCGAGCCGGGCGGGGTCGTCGCCGTACAGCTCCTCCAGGGCGAGAGCGGTCTTCTGGTGCAGCTGCGAGCGCTGCGGCGGGCTCACCTCCTCATAGAGGGTGTCGCGGACCAGGGCGTGGGCGAACGAGAAGCGCCCGCCGCCTACGTCGGTGATCAGCCGCTCGCCGGTCGCCTCGCGCGCGCCGGCCATCATGTCCTCCGCGGTGACGCCCTTGACCTTGACCAGGACATCCACGTCGAACTCGCGGCCGATCACCGCCGCGATCTTGAGCCCCTCGTTCGTCTGCTCGTCGAGGCGGTCGAGGCGGCGACCCACCACCTCGCGTACCCCCTGGGGGATCTGCCCCTGCCAGGCGTCGGGATCGGTGAGCCTGCCCTCGCTGGCCAGCAGCCGCACGACCTCGGCGACGAAGAACGGGTTGCCGTCGGTCTGCGCGTGCACCGCCTCGGCCAGCCCGGGCGGGGGCTTGGTGCCGGCGGTCATCTCCACGTACCGCTCGATCGAATCCGGCGAGAAGCCGGAGAGGGCGATGCGGCTTCCGCCGAGCTCCCCGAGCACCCGCGCCAGCGGATGGTGGCGGCCAAGCTCGACGTCGCGGTAGGTGCCCACGATCAGCAGACCCGAGGAGCCGATCTCGCCGGCGACATGCTTCAGCAGCAACAGCGAGGGCTCATCGGCCCAATGCAGGTCGTCGAGGAACAACACCATCGGCCGGTCCCGCGCCGCCGCGACCAGGAAGCTCGCCACCGAGTCGAACAGTTGGAAGCGCGCCTCCTCGCTCTCGGAGGGCCCGGCCGGCTCGATGTCCAAGCGCTCACCGACCTCGGGCACGAGCTGGGCGATCTCGGCGGCTCCGGCGCCCATCTGCCACGCCATCGCAACCGGGTCGGCGTCGCGCACGTAGGAGCGGATCGCCTGCACCCAGGGCCAGTAGGCCGGCGCGCCCTCGTCCTCGCGGCAGCGGCCCCAGTAGACGCGCGCGCCGCTGACCCGGGCGTAGGTCGCGAGCTCCTCGGAGGTGCGCGTCTTGCCGATCCCGGGCTCGCCCACCAGCAGCAGCAGCCCGCCGTTGCCCGCCAGGGCGCCGTCGGCGGCCTCGCGCAGCTGCTCGATCTCGCGCTCCCGCCCGACGAAGATGCCGCCGGCGAGCCGGTCGAGCGGGTTGTCGGCCCGCTCTTCGGCCGCCTCGGTTCCGGGCTCCTCGCGCAGGGCGGCCTCGAGGGACTCCCGCGCGGCGGCGGCGCCGTCGGGCCGGTCCTCCCCGCGCTTGGCCAGCAGTGCCAGCACCACGCGGTCGAGCGCCTCCGGGACCTCCGACTCGTGGCGCGAGGGCGGCACCGGGTCGGCGTGCAGGTGCTGAGAGATGATCGAGACCGCGTCGTCGCCCGCGAAGGGCGGCTGCCCGGTCAGCATCTCGTACAGCAAGGCGCCCAGCGAGTAGAGGTCGCTCTCGGGGCCCGAGGTCTCGCCCAGGGCCTGCTCGGGCGGGAGGTAGGCGACGGTGCCGACCAGGTTGCCGCCGCTGACCCGCGAGCGGCCTTCGGTCGTCGACAGGCCGAAGTCGCCGAGTCTGGCGGCGCCGTCGTCGTCGAGCCAGACGTTGGCCGGCTTCAGGTCGCGGTGGACGATGCCGCGGGCGTGGGCGTGCTCCAGCGCGCGGGTGACGTCGGCGGCGATCCCCGCCGCCCGCTCGGCCGGCAGCGACCCGCCCTCGGCCGCGAGCAGGGACTCGACGTCGCCACCGGGCATGTACTCGCTGACGATGAACGGGTTTCCACCCTCCTCGCCCGTGTCCAGCACGCTGACCACATGCGGGTGGTCCCCGAGCTTGCGCATCGCCTGGGCCTCGCGCTTCGCGCGGGCCTGGATCGCGGCGGCGACGCCCTCGGTGTCGAACAGGGCCACGGCGACCTCGCGATCGGCGGCGGTGTCGTCGGCCAGGTAGACGCGCTTGCGCCCGCCCTGCCCGAGGAAGCGCCGCACGCGGTAGCGGCCGTCGGCCAGCGAGGACGGAACGTCGGACGGGAGAACCTCCGCGGCCGGCGGCTTCCGCTCGGCCTCGGGCGCCGCCAGTTCTGCCCCGCAGGAGTCGCAGAACCGGGCGCCCTCACGGTTCTCATTGCCGCAGGACGGGCAACGCATACAACCAACTTAGTCGAACCGAATTTCGGCGCCGTGACCTAGGGCACAGAGATCCCAGGCGATCCCTAGACCTCGTCCACGGCGAACGTGTCGCACTGCTCGATGTCGCCCGTGTCGAAGCCCTTGCGGAACCAGGTGCGGCGCTGCTCGGAGGTCCCGTGCGTGAACGACTCGGGGTCGATCCGGCCCTGGGTCTGCTCCTGGATGCGGTCGTCGCCCACGGCCTCGGCGGCCGTGATGCCCTCCTCGAGGTCGCCGTCCTCCAGGATGCCCGCCTGGTAGACCGAGCGGCCCCAGAGGCCGGCGAAGCAGTCGGCCTGCAGCTCCAGCCGGACCGAGAGCTCGTTGGCGTCGTCGGGGTTCGACTGGCTCTGGTCGCGCACCTCCTGCTCGATCCCGAGCTGTTGCTGGATGTGGTGCCCGTACTCATGCGCGAGCACGTAGGCCTGGGCGAAGTCGCCCGGCGCCTTGAAGCGCTTGTCGAGCTCGTTGAAGAAGGTGAGGTCGACGTAGGCCTTCTGGTCGAGGGGGCAGTAGAAGGGGCCGGTCGCCGAGCTCGCCTGTCCGCATCCCGACGCGACCGCGTTCGTGAACAGGACGAGGCCGGGCGGACTGAGCTCCCTGCCGGAGCTCTGGAACTGCTCGGTCCAGAAGCCGTCGAGGTCGGTGAGCACGAAGTTGACGAACTCCCTGCCCTGGTCCTGAGCCTCGCCGCCCTCGGGCGGCGGCGCGCTGGTGTCCTGGCTCGGCGGGATCTGCGTCTGGTCGCTGGGCAGGCCGGGCACGTTGAAGCCGCCGCCGTCCCCGCCGCAGCTGCGCAGCACGAAGAAGAGGACGATGATGACCAGGATCGTCCCGATCCCCAGTCCGCCCTTGCCGCCGGTGGGAATCGGCAGGCCCATGCCGCCGCCTGAGCCGCCCGGGAGGCCGAAACCGCCGCCCCCTCCGCCCTGGCCGCGCCGATCCTCGAGCCGCGGATTGCGCCTGGTCGGCTTCCACTTCACGGGCTGGACCTTATTCCAGTGTGCTCACTCCAGAAGGCTGCGCTGGCTGAGCGTGTAGAGGAGCGCGATCGCCGGAAGGATCAGCAACGCGGCGAGCGCGAACACGATCAGGATCGCGACAAGGGTCGGGTCCGGGGCGGCCGCGGCGTCGATCGTCAAACCGTCGGAACCCCCTTCGGGGGGCAGCAGGTACGGGTGCTGCCCCACGCCCCAGCCCCAGACCACCATCGCCACGGCCCCGACGGCAAGCGGCCGCAGCGCGAGCGACTCAAGCCGGTCGCCCGCACCGCGCGCGAGCAGCGCCAGGGCGCCGAGGCCGGCGAGCCCGGAGAGGATCACGAGCGGCAGGCCCGGGCCCGTGAGTCCGTCGTAGACGAAGCGGGCGTCGGCGCGCAGCGCGAACACGCCGGCCACCGCCAGGGCTCCCGCGACGACGGCCACCCCGAGGGCGCAGCGTCGGAAGTGGGCCTCGACATCCTTCTCGCCGGCGGAGCGGGAGTCGTGGACCAGGAAGACCGCGGCCACGTAGGCCCCGGTGGCGACGAACATGGCGCCGATCAGCAGGGCCAGCGGCCCCGTCCAGCTCGCCGTGGGGTCGCCGTGTCCGTCGGCCGGCACCTCACCCGAGGCGATCGCGCCGACGACGGTTCCCATGAAGAACGGAGTCAGGATCGAGGAGACCGCGAAGAGCCTGGTGGTCCAAGTCAGCGTCGTGCCGGTGAAGACGTGCCCGAAGGCGAAGTTCGACCCTCGCAGCACGATCCCCACGGCCGCCACCGCCAGCGGGATGTAGAGGGTCGTCATCACCGCCGAGAATGCCTCGGGGAATCCCGTCCAGAGCACGACGAGGATGAAGATCAGCCAGACGTGGTTCGCCTCCCAGACCGGCGTGAGGCTGCGGTCGATTCGCTCGCTCACCTTCTCGGAGATCGCCGACGGGGACGGCACCAGCTGCCAGAGCCCGGCGCCGAAGTCGGCGCCGCCGAAAACGGCGTACATCATCGCCCCGAACAACAGGACGGCCGCTACCGCTTCGGCTTCGCTCATTTGCTCGCCTCCTCAGTGGGGGCATAGGGAGTCGCTACCTCTGCGGCGTCGGCCTCGCGCCAGCGCCGCGACAGCGTCCGCAGCGCGATCACCGCGGCCGCGCCGAGAGCGGCGTAGAGCAGGAAGGTGAAGCCGAACACGAACCACAGGCCCTGGGCGTCGGTGACGGCGTCCTCGACCTTCATGTGGCCGTAGACGATCCAGGGCTGGCGCCCGACCTCGGTCACGATCCAGCCCGCCTCGAGCGCGATCACCGCGGCGACCCCGCTGATCGCGGCAGCGCGCCAGAACCAGACCGTCTGCGGAAGCTCGCGTTTTCGCCACCACACGAAGGCGAACCACAGCACCAGCAGCATCAGCCCGGTCCCGATCCCGACCATGACGTCGAAGGAGAGGTGCAGCAGGGTCAGGGCCTCGGGCTCCTCGTCGTCGGGGATCTGGTCCAGCCCGGTGACCACTGTGTCGGTGCTCCAGCCGACCAGGAATGAATCGAGGCCGGGAATGCCGACCCCGTACTTGACCTCGCCGTCGGTGCAGATGCCGCCGATGTACTCGGTCTGGTCGGGCCCGGTCTCATACACGCACTCCATCGCCGCGAACTTGGCCGGCTGGTCATCGGCGATCGCCCGGGCCGCGGTGTCGCCGACGAAGAGCTGGATCGGGGTGGCGATCGCGGCGACGACGAACGGGATCATGAAGCCGACGCGGTGGTAGCGGTCGCGGCGCCCTCGCAACCAGCCGACGGCGTAGACCGACGCGACCAGGAAGCCCGCGACCATGTAGGCGGCGAGGATCATGTGCGGGACCTCGTAGCCCGCGGCGGGGTTGAACAGGACCTCCCACGGATCCACGTCGGTGACGCGCCCGTCGGCCCCGAGCGTGAACCCCTGCGGCTCGTTCATCCACGAGTTGGCCGCGACCACCGACGCGGCGCCCCCGAGCCCGGCGATCACGATCGGCACCCCGCTCCAGAAGTGCGCCCAGCCCGGAAGCCGCTTCCAGCCGTAGATGTAGATCGCGATGAAGATCGCCTCGGTGAAGAAGAACAGGCCCTCGATCGCGAATGCGATCCCGAAGGCGTCGCCGAAGCGATCCATGAACTCGGGCCACAGCAGTCCCATCTCGAACGAGAGCACGGTGCCGGTGACCGCGCCGACCGCGAACAGCACCGCGACCACGCGCGACCAGCGCTCGGCCAGCTTCAGCGCATCGGCGTCACCGTGCTTGCGGCCCCGGTACTCGGCGATCAGCATGATCGCCGGGAAGGCGACGCCCATGCACGCGAGGATGATGTGGAAGCCCAGCGTGAACGCCATCTGATTGCGCGCAGCCAGCAGGTTCGAGGAGCTGTCCGCGATCAGGGGGATCAGATCGGGCATCCGCAGGGACCACAATAAGCCGCCGGTCCGGACCCCAAACGCGATTCGGGACAGTTAGGGGCACCCTTGGGGTGATTCCGGATAGACGAAACGGCCCCTGCGGCTTCATTGTCGCTGCCATGACAAACACACCCAAGAAGCCAAAGAAAAACGGCGACTCCTCCGCTTCGCGGCCGGGGTCGCCTGAGGACCCGCCCCAGCGCCGACTGCTCCGCTCGCCAGACGAGCGGATGCTGGCCGGCGTCGCGGGCGGCACAGCGAAGTACCTGGGCGTCGACCCCACCTTCGTCAGGCTCGGCTTCGCCGCGCTGGCTCTGTTCGGCGGCATCGGCGTGCTCGCCTACCTGGTGATGGCGGTTGTGGTCCCGGAGGACGACGGAAGCGGTCAACCGGTGTCGGGAAGGCCTCCGACCTGGGCGATCGTGCTGCTTGCGCTTGCGGCCCTGGTCGTTCTCCCCGGCCCGTTCATCGGCTTCGGCGACGGGCCCTGGTTCTTCGGCTTCGGCGCCTTCTGGCTGCTCGGGCTGGTCGTCGTCGGCGCCCTCGCCTACCGCGCCTGGCGCGGCGAATGGCCGGGGCAGGGCCGGCGGGCCTCGGAGTCGTCGTCGAGCGCGCGGGATTCCCGTGCGGCGAAGTCGGCGGCCTCGGCGGACACGGAGGTGCGCTCCGCGGAGGGCGACGGAATCGCGCAGCGACTCGTACGCCTCCTCGCGATCGGCCTGCTGGCGTTCTGCGCACTCTGCTTCGCCATCGGGATCGGGGCCCTGGGCGCGTTCGCCGCGGCCACGGGCAACGGCGAAATCGTCGCCGGGATCGTGATCGCGCTAGGAGTCGTGCTGGGCGGCGTCGCGCTCGTCGGCGACGCGTTCCGTCGCACGGCGCCATGGCTGCTGGGCCTGGCCCTGCTGCTGGCGCTCCCCGCGGGCGCCGTCGCCGCCGCCGACGTCCGCTTCGATGGCGGCATCGGCGAGCGCACCCACACGCCCGTCTCGGTCGACGACATCCCGGCCGACGGCTACGAACTCGGAGTGGGTCAGATGAAGGTCGACCTGCGCCAGCTCGAGCTGCGGCGCGGCGAGACCCTCGACGTACCGGTCAAGCTCGGCCTCGGCCAGCTGATCGTCTCCGTCCCCTCGGAGGTCTGTGTTTCGGGGCACGGCGAGGCGAAGGGCGGCGAACTCGTGGTTCGCGGCGTCTCGAATTCGGGGGCGAGCGCGGAGTTCGACCGCGACGTGCCACCCGGGCTGAACATCCCCACCATCGACATCGACGCCGAGCTCCAGTTCGGTCAGCTGATCGTGACCGACCGCGACCCCGAGACCGTGAGCGAAAACGGACATGAGACGTGGGACGAGCTGGCGCCGCTGCCGGAGGCGTGCCCGGGATGAATCCTGCGCGCGCCTATGCCCTCGCGGCCGGCCTGGCCGTGACGGCGCTCGGGACCGTCCTCCTGCTGTTCGAGGAGGGCTCGATCAGGATCGACGGTGGCTGGCTGGCCGCGATCCTGACGGCCCTCGCGGGGGGCGCGCTCGTCGCGAGCGGAATGGGGGCGCGAGAACCCTGACGGCGGCTGAACCCCACAGGCGCCTCACCCGCGACCCCGCCGGCGGCATCGTCGGCGGGGTCTGCGCGGGTCTGGGACGCCGTTTCGATCTCGACCCGCTCGCGTTCAGGGTGGGCGCCGTCGTGCTCGCGATCGGCACCAGCGGCCTGGCGGCGCTCGCGTACCTGGTGGCGTGGGGTCTGCTTCCGGCCGCCGGCCCCGGGCGGGCCAGCCCGTCCCGGAGGCGGCGCGGCCGCCCTGGTAGCTGGCGCATCGCCTTCGGCATCGCGCTGCTGGTCCTGAGCGTGCTGCTGGCCTTTCGCGCGGGGGGGCTGTGGTGGAGCGACGCGCTGGTCTGGCCGCTTACCCTCGCCTGCTTCGGGGTCGCGCTTCTGTGGGGCCTCACCCGGCCGAGCACAGAGGAGCAGGCCGAGGCCGCGGTGCTCGATCGCGGGCCCCGCGCGGCCGGACTGACGGAGGCCGGCGGAGCATCCGCGGAGGCGAGGCCCGACCCACGCGAGACCGCGCTGCGCTTCTCGCGGGCCGGCTTCGGGATCGCGCTGGTGCTGGCCTCCGCCCTGATCTTCCTGTGGGCGAACGGGGTGCTTTCCGCCGCGGGCGATGCGGCGCTCGCCGCGCTGGTCGTCGGCGTCGCCCTGGCCCTGATCGGGGCGCCGCTGTGGTGGGGGCTGATCCGGAGGTTGCGGACCGAGCGCGAGGCGCGAATCCGCTCGCAGGAGCGGGCCGAGGTCGGGGCCCACCTGCACGACTCGGTCCTGCAGACGCTGGCCTTGGTGCAGCGCCGCTCCGGGGACCCCGGGGAGGTGGCGAAGCTCGCGCGCCGGCAGGAACGGGAGCTCCGCTCCTGGCTCGCGGGCGACGAGGGGCCGCGCCCCGAGGAGCGGCTGGCCGACGCCCTGAGGGGCGCGGCCACCGAGGTCGAGGAGACCCACGGCGCCATCGTCGAGGCGGTGGTGGTCGGCGACGCCCCGCTCGACCCCGGCTACGAGGCGCTGGTCGCCGCCGCGCGCGAAGCGCTCACGAACGCGGCGAAGTTCGCTGCCGTCGGCGGCCCGGTTCGCCTCTACGCGGAGATCGGCTCCGACGACGCGAGCGTCTGGGTGGACGACCGGGGCCCGGGCTTCGATCCCGACCAGGTCCCGGCGGACCGGCGCGGGGTGAGGGAGTCGATAATCGGCCGTATGAAGCGCCATGGGGGGTCGTCCAAGTTTCGCCGCGGCCCAGATGGAGGAACCGAGGTCGAGCTGACCATGGGGAGGAACGAGCGATGAGCGAGCAGCCCAGCGTCGTGCTGGTGGACGACCATGCGATCTTCCGCGCCGGCGTCCGGGCGGAGCTCGGTGAGCTGGTCGAGGTGCTGGGCGAGGCGGAGACCGTGGAGGACGCGGTGCGGGCGATCGTCGAGTTCGAGCCCGACGTCGTCCTGCTCGACGTGCACATGCCCGGCGGCGGCGGGGTCGAGGTCATCTCCCAGGTCGCCCGCTCCAAGCCCCAGCAGCGCTTCCTGGCACTCTCGGTCAGCGACGACCCGGCCGACGTGATCGCGATCGTCAGGGCCGGCGCCCGCGGCTACGTGACGAAGACGATCACCGGCGAGGAGCTGGCAGACGCCATCGCGCGCGTCCGCGACGGCGACGCGGTGTTCTCGCCCCGGCTGGCCGGCTTCGTGCTCGACGCCTTCGCGGGGGAGATCCCCGCCGAGGAGGTCGACCCCGAGCTCGACCAGCTCACGGCCCGCGAGCGCGAGGTGCTGCGCCACATCGCGCGGGGCTACATGTACAAGGAGATCGCGCTGAAGCTGAGCATCTCGGCCAAGACCGTCGAGGCCCACGTGAGCTCGGTCCTGCGCAAGCTCCAGCTCTCGAACCGCCACGAGCTCAGCCGCTGGGCGGTAAGCCGGCGGCTGGTGGACTAACGTCAGTCAGCGATGCTGCGGAGACGCGAGTCGCCGGTTGACGGGCTGCGCTGCGCCGACGTCGTCGACGCGATCGGGCGCCTGCACCGCCACCGCTGCCACATCCTCGACCTGGTCAGCCCCACGCCTGGCCGGGTCCTGTTCGGCCCGGCGGTGACGATCTCCTACTTCCCGAGCTGCTCGGCCGGGATCGACCCCGAAGACCTACAACCTCGCGAACCTCTTCTACGAGGCGGTCGGGGACGAGCCCGAGGGCAAGGTCCTGGTGCTGGCGAGCAACGGGCACCCGGACGCGTCGATGGGCGGCGGCACCAAGCTGGGCCGCGTGCAGAACCACGGGCTCGCCGGGGTGCTCACCGACGGCCGCCTGCGCGACTTCGCCGAGCTGCGCGAATACGACTTCGCCGCGTACTGCTCGGGCGAGGCGACCCGCTGGGGCGGCGACGTGATCACGCCCCTCCAGGCCAACGTCCCGGTGGTGCTGCGGGGTGTCGGGGTCTTCCCCGGCCAGTACGTGTTCGCCGACGACTCCGGCGCCGTCGTGATCCCTGTCGCGCAGCTCGACGAGGTGATCGAAGGGGCGCGGGCGATTCAGGCCGAGGACGAGGTTTTCCGGAAGCAGATCGCCGCGGAGCGGCTGGGCGAAGGCGCCCGGGGCGGCGGGGACGAGCGCTGAGCGAGGGAACGCGCGTCGCGGAAAGCGCAACGAATCGCTACATGCCGGCGCGCTGCACGTCCGCCCAGCGGACGGTGAGCGCGTAGACAACCAGCACGTCGATCGCGACCATGATCAGCGACCAGATCGGCTGCGCGTTGAGCAGCGCGACATGCACCGCCGCATTGGCGACCACGAGCACGATCGCGCCGAAGCGCGCCCACGGGCGCAGCTTCAGAAGGGCCCAGCCGACCGCGACCAGAAGCACACCGAAGCAGAGGTGGACGACGCCGATCACCTTGTAGTTCTCCACCAGCAACCCGTCCTTGGTGACCGCGAAGTAATCGTCGCTGAAGAGGGCGGCGACGCCCCCGAGCACGTCGAAGATCCCCAGCGTGATCATCATGATTCCGGCGAACGCGACCCAGGTCGCCCAGGCGCCGCCGTGCGTGTCCCGCTCCATCGCGCTCATCATTTCAACAGCGGCAGACGGTCCTCGAATGACTCGATCGCGGCGTCGGCCCCGGCCTCCCGCAGCTGCTCGACCGTGTACTTGCCCGTGGCGACGCCGGTTACCTCGATTCCCGCGAAGTGGCCGGCGTCGATGTCGCGCGGGGTGTCGCCGATCGAGAAGCAGCGCGAGCGGTCCAGCTCCGTGCCGAAGACGACGCCTCCACGCTCCAGCGCCTTCTTCGTCAGCTCGCCGCGGTCGGGGGAGTCGGAGCCGTAACCGCCGAAGGAGAAGAAGCGGTTGAGGTTGGCGCGGGCGAGCTTGATGTGGGCAGCGGCCTCGACGTTGCCGGTGACCAGGCCGAGCAGCACGCCCCGGTCGATCAGCTGATCCAGCAGCTCCTCGGTCCCCGGCATCACCCGGTAGCCGTCCGAGCTCTCGACCTCTTCGGGGAGGTGCTGCAGCCGCCTGGCCATCAGCTTCGCCATCTCCTCGTCGCTCGGCTTCCGCCCGATCACCGCCTCGAAGGCCTGGCGGCCCACCGCGGGGTCGGGCACCCCCTTCCCCGTGACCTTGGAGATCTGGACGTCGACGCCGTGCAGCTCCTCGAACGCCCGGTGCCAGGCGCGGTCGCTGGACCCCCCGCTCTCGATCAGGGTGCCGTCGATGTCGAACAGAATCGCCTGCGTCCGCGGGCCCGCCATGGGCGGGCATCATGCCCGATCGGCGGACCCGCGGCTCGCGAAGCGATTAGTCGGCCAGCAGCTTGTAGAGGCGCTTGCGGGTCTCGGTCATCGCCTCGAGCGCCTCCTTGAGCTGGGCCTCGTCGCCGGCGCGCATGACCTGAGACGCGGCGGATGCCACGCCCCTGATCTCGTTGCCGAGCTGCTGGTAGAGCGAGCGGTCCTGTGACTGCTCCCAGGGTGGCGCCGAGTCGCCGCGCTCGGCGAGGCGCTCGCGCCCCGCTTCAGTGAGATCGAAGACGCGCTTGCCCTCGACGTCGTCGGCTCGGACCAGTCCCTCGTCCTCGAGCAGCTGGAGCGTCGGGTAGATCGAGCCGGCGCTCGGGCGCCAGCGGCCGCCCGTCCGGTCCTCGAGCTCCTGGATCATCTCGTAGCCGTGCATCGGCTTCTCGCCGAGCAGGGTGAGGATGGCGCTGCGGACGTCGCCGCGGCGGGCGCGGTGGCCCCTGGGGCCGTAGCCGCGGCCCCTCATGCGGCGCCCTCGGCGACCGTGTGCGTGTGTTCCATGCATCGTTGCTTCTCCATTTCGCTTCTGTTTTTGTGGCGATCAGTTGCCATCTATCGCGATATATCGTAACACATCGCGAAGGAATGGTGCGCGGGCCTTCAACTGATGCCGTTCCCCCCGACGCCGCGGCCTCGTTGACTCCGTGGCCCCGATGCGCGACCCTAGGTCGGTGATGCGCAGGACGCGCTTCAGCACCCGGTCCGTCCGCGCGCCCCCGGTTGCGCGGCGCCGTGGTCGCCGCCGCGGCATGCGTCTCGCTCCTGCTGGGGCTCGCCGCTCCGTCCGGGGCCGGCGCGCCGCAGGGAGCGCAGGCCGCCGCGAAGCTGAAGGTGAGCTGCGAGCAGCTCTACGAGGAGATCGACAAGACGGTGGTGCGCCTGGTCAAGGAATACAACGCGAAGGGCTCCAGCATCGACTTCTACGGGAGCTTTCAGCGCTGCTACAAGGAGGGCAAGCGCACCCGCCGGGGCGGCGGCTACATGGTCGACGACTATCCGATCCCCGGCGAGCCGAACCAGGAAGTGACCGACTACTACTACCGCTGGGTGCAGGTCGTGACCCGGACCAAGAAGGGGAAGCTCCGCAGCACCATCTCGGACTTCCGGTGCGCGAAGAACACCCTCGACGGTCCCGCGGGGCCCTGCTGAGCGGCTGGCCCGCGCGGAGCTTTCGTGGCGGCTCATGTGGGAGATCCGGAAAAGTCGCCAGAGAAGCAGGCCGGTTCCCCAGGGCGCGCGCCCCTTACCGCGTCTCGCCCTCTTTCCGCGGCGTGATCCGGAAGATCGAGACGACCTCGGCCTGGTGCGCCTCGGGGTGAGCGACGTAGGCGCTGGGGCCGCCGCCGAACCAGCCGGCGCTCTCGTTGTCGCCGACGAAGACGCCGGGGTGGTGGCGGCCGTCTCCGTCCTCGACCCAGACCAGGTCGCCCTCCTTGAAGCCGTGCGGTTCGTCGGCCATCGCGATCCTCCTCAGGTCTCGGCGCGGTTGGCGCGGTAGCGCCGGATCAGGGCGTTGGTGGAGCTGTCGTGCGCGAGCTTCGGCTCGTCGGGGGCCTGGAGCTCGGGGATGATCTTCACCGCCAGCGCCTTCCCCAACTCGACCCCCCATTGGTCGAAGGAGTCGATCGCCCAGATCGCGCCCTGCGTGAAGACGCTGTGCTCGTACAGGGCCACGAGCGAGCCGAGGACGCGCGGGCTGAGCTGCTCGGCGAGGATCACCGACGAGGGCCGGTTGCCCTCCATCACCCGGTGGGGGACGATCGGATCCGGCGTCCCCTCCTCCTTCACCTGCTCCGGCGTCTTGCCGAAGGCGAGCGCCTCGGGCTGGGCCAGCACGTTCGAGAACAGCAGGTCCTGGTGCGAGCCTCCGCCGTGGCCGGCAGTGGGTTCAGCGACTTGTAGAAGCCGATGAAGTCGCAGGGGATCAGCCGCGTTCCCTGGTGGATCAGCTGGTAGAACGAATGCTGGCCGTTGGTCCCGGGCTCGCCCCAGAAGATGGCGCCGGTTTCGTAGTCCACCCGCGCGCCGTCGAGGGTGACGTGCTTGCCGTTCGACTCCATCGTCAGCTGCTGCAGGTAGGCGGGGAAGCGGTGCAGATACTGCTCGTAGGGGAAGACCCCGACCGTCTGGGCGCCGAAGAAGTCGCCGTACCAGACGGCCAGCAACCCCATCAGGGCGGGCAGGTTGGACTCCAGCGGCGTCTGCTTGAAGTGCTCGTCGACCGCGTGGAAGCCGGCCAGCATCTCGCCGAAGGCCTCGGGCCCGATCGCGAGCATCGTCGAGAGCCCGATTGCGGAGTCCATCGAGTAGCGCCCGCCCACCCACTCCCAGAAGCCGAACATGTTGTCGGTGTCGATGCCGAACTTCGACACCTCCTCGGCGTTGGTGGAGACGGCGACGAAGTGCTTCGCGATCGCCTCCTCGTCGCCGAGGGACGCCAGCGCCCACTCGCGCGCCGTGTGGGCGTTGGTCATCGTCTCCAGCGTCGTGAAGGTCTTCGAGGAGATGACGAACAGCGTCTCCTCGGGATCCAGGTCGCGCGTCTTCTCGGCGAAGTCGGTGCCGTCCACGTTGGACACGAAGCGGAAGGTCATCTCGCGCTTCGAGAAATGCTTCAGCGCCTCGTAAGCCATCACGGGCCCCAGGTCCGAGCCGCCGATGCCGATGTTGACCACGTTGCGGATCGGCTTGCCGGTGTGGCCCTTCCACTCGCCCGCGCGCACGCGGTCCGAGAAGCTGCCCATGCGGTCGAGGGTCTCGTGGACCTGCTTGACGACGTCCTCCCCGTCGACGATCAGGGAACGATCCCTGGGCATCCGCAGCGCCACGTGCAGCACCGCCCGATCCTCGCTGACGTTGATGTGCTCGCCGGCGAACATCGCGTCGCGGCGTCCCTCGACGTCTCGCTCCTTCGCCAGCTCGACCAGCAGCTTCAGCGTCTCGTCGGTGACCCTGTGCTTGGAGTAGTCGAGGAAGAGCCCGGCACCCTCGGCGACCAGCCGCTCGCCGCGGTCGGGGTCCTCGGCGAAGAACTCGCGCAGGTGCCGCTCGCCGACCTTCGCGTGGTGCTTCTCGAGGACCTTCCAGGCCTGGGTTCTTCGGAGGGTCGGCTCGGGGCTCACTGGCGCCGCAAGCCTATTCGTCACCGCGCCCCGGCGGTTGGCTACGAAGCTCCTTCACGAGCTCCTCGAAGCGCAGCTCGCGTGGATCGCCGCGCCCGACGATCCGGTCGATCCAGCTCCTCACTTCCTCGAGATCGAGATGCTCGACGGAAACGAGCATCTGCTCGATATCCAGCCAGTCCTTGGCCCGATCGAACGACGCTTTGCAGACCAGCAGATGCTCGGGCGAGAGGATGCGCACCTTGACGTCCCCGAAGGGCACGAGCCTGGCCTCCCGGCGCATCGCGTCGTGGATCTCGTCGTAGGCGAAGAAGAGATCGACCGGGGTGCGATCCCACCAGAGGCGGCACTGCCCGTCGCGCTCGAGGGCCTCGGCATCGACGTCGGTCGCGACGCCTAGCGGCTCGAGGGCCGCGGCCAGCTCGGAGTACCGCTCGGTCGGGATGAAGACGTTGAGGTCTATGTCGATGGTGACCCTGGGCTCGGCGTAGTAGGCGAGGGCCAGCGCGCCGCCGAACGCGTGCGGGATCCGGGCTGCCCGGAGACTGTCGTCTATCGCGACGACCCTTTCCGGAAGCGAGAGCTCGGTCAAGCCGGGGCGCTGTCGAGCCGCGGGAAGCGCAACTCGCCTCGCCGCTTCCGCGGCAGGGCGTCACCGAGCAGCAGCAGGTCAATCAGGGTTTCGCCCCTCTTGTCGGGCGAGGCCCGCAGCCATGCGGCGGCCGCACGCGCCTCGTGCGACGAGATCCGCTCGCGCGAGCCGAACGCGTCCGCGAGCAGTCCCTCGAGCGCGCGCCGCGGCGCGCGCCCGTCATCCAGCTCGCCCAACAGCTCCGCCGCGGCTCGGTCCGCCGCGGTCTCCTCCACCGGAGCACCGGCGCGCAGCGCGGCCCTGCGCAGGGAGTCGGGGTCCAGCCCCGACTCCGAGCGCACCACGGCGCGATCGATCACCTCATCGCTCAGGACGCCGAAGGTCGCGAGGGTGCGGCTGCGCGGGCCCTTGGGGGTCGCTCTGGACTCCCGAATCTCCCAACCGCCGGAGCTATTCCTCTTCTGCGTGACGTAGGCCATAGTGGGCAGTTTAGCCCACTATCAGCTAGCTCGCGAGCTTCTCCGCTTCGGCCGAGATCGAGCCGATCACGTCGTGCCAGGACTTGACGAATGCCTCGGCGCCCTCGACCTGGAGGCGGTGGGCCAGCGCGTCGATGTCCACGCCCGCGTCCTCGAACTCCTTCACGACGTCCTCGGCGTCGCCGCCGTCCTCCGGAAGCGGGTCGCCCACCTCGCCGTGATCGGCGAAGGCGAGAAGCGTCTTCTCCGGCATCGTGTTGACGGTGTCCGGCGATGCGAATGCCTCGATGTAGAGGGTGTCCGAGGCATCGGGGTCCTTGGTCCCGGTCGAAGCCCAGAGCAGGCGCTGGTGATGGCCGCCGGCATCCTCGATCTTCTTGACGCGATCAGAGGACTTCGACTCGACATAGTTGCGGTAGGCCCGCTTGCCGATCGCGATCCCGAGCCGGTTCTTGAGCTCGGCCGGCACCTGATCGGCGACGGCGACGTCCCAGCGGCTCATGAACAGCGACGCCACCGACTCGACCTTCGGGTCCAGGCCGGCCTCGATCCGCCGCTCGATCCCCTTCATGTAGGCGTCGGCAGCCGCCAGGTGCTGGGCGCTGTCGAACAGCAGCGTCACGTTCACGGGGATGCCGGCGTAGATCGTCTCCTCGATCGCCGGCAGGCCCTCCGGGGTCCCCGGGATCTTGATGTAGAGGTTCTCGCGGTCCGCCTTGCCGTGCAGCTCGGCGGCCTGCTTGGTGGTCGCCTTGGTGTCGTTGGCGAGCTCGGGTGAGACCTCGAGCGAGACGTACCCGTCGACGCCGTCGGTCTGCTCGTGGATCCCCTTGAACAGGTCCGCGGCGCGGCGCAGGTCGGTGATCGCGACCTCGAAGAACAGGTCCTCGGCGTCGATCCCCCGCGAGCGCAGCTCGGAGACCTGCTCGTCGTAGTCGTGCCCCTCCGTGATCGCCTTGTCGAAGATCGTGGGGTTGGAGGTGAGGCCGGTGACCGAGAGCTCGTCGATGTAGCCCTTCAGCGTGCCGTCGTCGAGGATGCCTCGAGTGATGTTGTCGAGCCAGAGGCTCTGTCCCAGGTCGTGGAGCTGCTGCGTGGGCTTCATTTCATGACCTCCTTGGCGGCCTCGGCGATCTTGTCGGGGGTGAATCCGAACTCCGTCTGCAGGTCCTTCAGGGGGGCCGAGGACCCGAATGTGTTCATTCCGATCGTCCTTCCCTCGGGACCGACCCAGCGGTCCCATCCCAGGGTAGAGGCCTCCTCGACCGAGACCCGTGCGGTCACCGCCGGGGGCAGCACCTCGTCCCTGTAGGCGTCGTCCTGGCGGTCGAACAGCTCCCAGCAGGGGAGGCTGACGACGCGTGACTTGACCCCGTCGGCGACCAGCTTCTCGTGCGCCTCAAGCGCCAGCGCCACCTCGCTGCCGGTCGCGATCAGGATCACCTCAGGCCCGCCGTCGGAATCGGCGATCACGTAGCCGCCGCGCCTGAGGCCGGCGGCGGAGGCGTACTTGGAGCGGTCGATGACCGGGACGTCCTGGCGGGTGAGGACGAGCGCGACCGGCTGGTGGGTGCGGTCCATCGCGGCGCGCCAGGCTTCGGCGGTCTCGTTGGCGTCGCAGGGCCGGATCACGTCCAGCGCGGGAATGGCCCGCAGCGAGGCGAGCTGCTCGACCGGCTGGTGGGTGGGGCCGTCCTCGCCGAGCCCGATCGAGTCGTGCGTGAAGAGGTGGATGACCGGCAGCTCCATCAGGGCGCTCAGCCGGATGGCCGGCCGCGCGTAGTCCGAGAAGGTGAGGTAGGTGGACCACAGGGCCCGCAGCTTCGACAGGCTCATCCCGTTCGAGATCGCGGCGGACTCGTGTTCGCGTATCCCGTAGTGGAACTGGCGGCCGTCGCGGTTTTCGGGTTCGAACGCCTTCGCGTCATCCAGACCCACGGCATTGGAGCCGGTCAGGTCGGCCGCGCCCGGCAGCAGCCACGGCACCCTGGCGGCGACGGCGTTCTCGACCTTGTTCGAGGCCTTGCGCGTCGCGAGGCCCTTGGCGTCGGCCTCGAAGGTCGGGATGTCGGCGTCCCACCCCTCGGGCAGCTCGCGGCGCTGCATCGCCTCCAGGTGGGCGGCGGCCTCGGGCTCGTCCTTCTTGTAGGCCTCGAAGGTCTCGTCCCAGGCGGCGTTCAGCTCCGCGCCGCGCTTGCCCACCCCCTCGGTGAAGTGCTCCGTGACCCCGTCGGGCACCAGGAACTCGGCATCCTCCGGCCAGCCGTAGAACTTCTTGGTCTCGCGGACCTCGTCGTCGCCGAGGGGCTCGCCGTGGGCCTCGGCGGTGTCCTGCTTGTGCGGGGATCCGTAGCCGATGTGGGAGTCGACGATGATCAACGTCGGGCGCTCACCCTCGGCGCGGAAGTTGTCGAACGCCCGCGCGATCAGGTCCAGGTCGTTGGCGTCCTCGACCCGGGTCACATTCCACTGGTAGCCCTCGAAGCGAGTCTGAACGTCGTCGTCGTAGGTGATCGAGGTGTGCCCGTCGATCGTGATGTGGTTGTTGTCGTAGACCCAGCACAGGTTCGAGAGCTTCTGGTGCCCCGCGAACGATGCCGCCTCGTTCGAGACGCCCTCCATCAGGCAGCCGTCGCCCGCGATCGCGTAGACGTCGAAGTCGAACAGCTCGGCGCCCTTGCGGTTGAAGTGGGCGGCCTGCCACTGGGAGGCCACCGCCATGCCGACGCTGGTGGCGATTCCCTGGCCCAGCGGGCCCGTGGTCGTCTCCACGCCCGAGGTCCAGCGGTACTCCGGGTGCCCGGGGCACTTGGAGTCGAGCTGGCGGAAGTTCTTGATGTCGTCGAGGCTGACCGCCGGTGTGCCCACGATCTCGTAGTCGGGGTCCACCGCCCGGACACCGGCGAGGAACAGCAGCGAGTAGAGGAGCATCGAGGCGTGCCCCGCCGAGAGCACGAAGCGGTCGCGGTTGGGCCAGATCGGATCGGCGGGGTCGAAGCGCAGGTAGCGCTGCCAGAGCGTGTACGCGAGCGGCGCCAATGCCATCGGCGTTCCGGGGTGCCCCGAGTTCGCCTTCTGGATCGCGTCCATTGACAGCGTCCGGATCGTGTTGATGCAGAGCAGGTCGATGTCGCTCGAGTCCGGGGCGTTCTTGTCTGCTGCCGCCACGCGCCCGATCCTAAGCCCTTAGATTCCGCGGGGTTGTGAATGACGCGAATCTCGACTCCGAGAAGAAGCTGGCGGCCGAAGCGGCCGCTGAGCTGGTCGCCGAGGGGATGACGGTCGGGTTGGGGACCGGGTCCACGGTGGCCCACCTGCTGCCCGCGATCGCGGCTCGGGGCGTCAAGGACCTGCGCTGCGTCGCCACCTCGGTCGCGACCGAGCAGCAGGCCCGCGACCTGGGGATCCCGGTTGAGGAGTTCGACAAGCTCGAGCGACTGGACATCGCGATCGACGGCGCCGACCAGGTCGCGCCCGACCGCTGGCTGGTCAAGGGCGGCGGCGGGGCCCACACCCGCGAGAAGATCGTCGCGGCGACGGCCGAGCGCTTCGTCGTCATCGCCGACTCGTCGAAGACCGTCGAGCGCATCACGGCGCCGATCCCGCTGGAGCTGCACGCGTTCGGGCTCGCCTCGACGCTGGCGCGGCTGAACGCCGAGCTGGGACCCGTTTCGCCCCGGGCCGACACCCCGAACAGCCCGGACGGCGGCGTGATCGCCGACTACTCCGGCGACGTGGAGGACCCGGCGGAGCTGGCCGCCGCCCTCGCGGCGGTGCCGGGCGTGGTCGACCACGGCCTCTTCCCCGGCTCGATGGTGGCCGAGGTGCTGGTCGGCCGCGGCGGCGCGGTCGAGCGTGGCTGAGGGCCGCCCGGGCCTCGGCAGACAGGCTGCGGGCGATCGGCCCGCTCCCGTTCGTCGCGACGATCGTGATCCCCGTCGCCATCTGCCTGGCCTGGGGAGCGGACGTCGGCTGGGACCTGCCGGCCCCCCTGGCCGCGGCGAGCGTCGGCGTCGGCGCGGCACTGGTTGTCCTCGGCCTGCGCCTGATGCGCCAGACGATCTCTCTCTTCGCGCGCGTCGGCGAGGGCACGCTGGCCCCCTGGGACCCGACGCAGAAGCTCGTCGTCCAGGGCGTCTACCGGCGAGTCCGGAACCCGATGATCACCGGGGTGTTCACGATCCTGAGCGGGGAAACCGTGATCCTGGGCGCCCCGGAGATGGTGGCCTGGACCGCGATCTTCGGCGCGGTGAACGCGATCTACATGCCGCTCGTGGAGGAGCCTGGCCTGGTTAGGAGATTCGGCCAGGACTACGTGACCTACCGCAGCAACGTGCCCCGCTGGATCCCGCGCCGGCGCCCCTGGACGCCGACGTTCGCGATCGCACTGGTGCGCTAGCCGAGGCCCTTTTCCTCGATCTGGGCCTTTGCCTCCGAGGTCTTCTCGAGCGACTCGATCCCGAGCTTGCGCTTGACGCCAGGCGTGCGTTCGAACTGGACGTCGCGGTAGTCCACGACCTCCAGGTGGTTTCCCCACGGATCGAAGAATGCGAGACCGCCCCGGACCGACGGGGCCTTCGCCAGGCCCTCGCGCTCCACCGCCTCTCGCACGGCCTCCTTGTCGTCGACGACCAGGCCGAAGTGTCGTCCCTCGTCCGGAGGCTGGCTGCGGCCCGCCTGGATCGCCAGGAACTGATCACCGATGTCGATGAACGCCATCGCCCCGCCCCCGACCCTGCCCCTCAGCTCGAACTCGAACAGCCGGCCGTACAGCTCCAGGGCCTCGTCCACGTCGTCGACCTCGAGGGCGACATGGTTGATTCCGACGAGCTTCGCCACGGGCGGCCTAGGCGCCCTCGGCGGCGGCGGCGCGGTCGGCGAGGATCAGCGACTCGCCGTCGGGCTCGACTCGGCCCGCCGGGACGGATGTGTCCTGGGCCAGCAGCTTCGCCAGCGGTTCCCGTTTGGACTCGCCGGTGACGATCCAGAGCAGGCGGCGGGCCCGGTTCAGCGCGGGGTAGGTGAGGGTCATGCGGTGGGTTCCCTGGTACTCGCCGCCCGTCACCGCGACGCGCCGGTCGGTCACCCCCAGCACGGGGTCGCCCGGGACCAGCGAGGCCGTGTGGCCGTCAGGTCCGAGCCCGAGGTGGACCAGCTCCAGCGCCTCGGGAAGCGACTCGCCGTAGCGCTGCGCCGCGGCCTCCGGGTCGTCCTCGTTGACCGGCATCGGACGAAGCGAGCCCTGGGCGCCGATCGAGAGCGCGGCGATCAGGTGGGTGAGGTTGCGCTCGTCGGAACCCGCCGGGGCGATGCGCTCGTCCGCCTGGAAGATCGAGGTCTTGGCCCAGGGCAGCTCCTGCTCCTCGATCTGCCCGTACATCGCCCAGGGCGTGTGGCCGCCGCTCGCGGCCATCTCGAAAGAACCATGGTCGGCGACGGCGTCGCGGGCCGCCTCGGCGATCAGCTCGGCGCCGCGGCGGGCGACCGCGTCGGCGTCGTCCAGGACCTGGAGCGTGTGCGCGGCCATCCGGCCTAGGAGGAGCCGGCCGGCTTCTCGTCGTGTCCGCCGAACTCCTTGCGCATCGCCGACAGCACCTTGTTCGCGAACTCGTCCTCGCTGCGCGAGGAGAAGCGCTCGTAGAGAGCCCCGGTCAGAACCGGCGAGGGCACGCCCTCCTCGATCGCGGCCACCGACGTCCAGCGCCCCTCGCCCGAGTCGCTGACGCGCCCGCCGAAGTCCTTCAGGTCCGGCGACGCGTACAGGGCGGAGGCGGCGAGGTCGAGCAGCCAGGAGGCGACGACGCTGCCGCGGCGCCAGACCTCGGCCACCTCGGAGATGTCGATCTCGTACTGGTAGTGCTCTGGGTGCTCGAGCGGCGCGGTCTCGGCGTCCGCGTCGCGCTTCTTCATGCCGGCGTCCGCGTTGCGGATGATGTTGAGGCCCTCGGCGTAGGCCGCCATCAGCCCGTACTCGATCCCGTTGTGGACCATCTTCACGAAGTGGCCCGCGCCGGAGGGGCCGCAGTGGAGGTAGCCCTGCTCCGACGGAGAGGGGTCGCCGGAGCGGCCGGGCGTCCGCTCGATTTCCCCAACCCCCGGCGCGACCGAGGCGAAGATGGGGTCGAGGCGCTCGACCGCCTTCTCGGGGCCGCCGATCATCAGGCAGAAGCCGCGCTCGAGCCCCCAGACGCCGCCGCTGGTGCCGCAGTCGATGTAGTCGATGCCCCTCTGCGCGAACTCCTCGGAGCGCCGGATGTCGTCGAGATAGTGGGAGTTGCCGCCGTCGATGATCGCGTCGCCCTTCTCCAGTGCGTCGGCAACCTCGTGCACCGACTCCTCGGTGATGTGGCCGGCCGGCACCATCACCCAGACCGAGCGCGGCGCGTCGAGCTTTTCGGCCATCTCCTTGAGTGAGCCGACGCCGGTGGCGCCCTCGCCGGCCAGACCCTTGACCGCGTCGGCGCTGATGTCGTAGCCGACGCAATCGTGGCCGTCCTTCATCAGGCGGCGGACGATGTTGGAGCCCATCCGCCCCAGTCCCACCATTCCGAGCTGTGCCATTCCCTCTCCTCCGTAGCGGCGTGCGGTTCGCCCGCATCCTAAGGGCGGGTGCGCAGCAGGTACGGTGCCGCTCGTGGCGACGCATCTGACGGTAGGCAAGGCAATCGGACCCGAGGCCGGCGCCCTGGTCATCTTCGGGATCACCGGCGACCTGGCCCGGAAGATGACCTACGGCGCGCTCTATGACCTGGAGCAGCGCGGCATGCTGAAGGTGCCCCTGGTCGGGGTCGCGATCGATGAGCTCAGCACGGACGAGCTGATCGAGCGGATGCGGAAAGCCTTCGAGGATCACGGGAAGCCCCACGACGAGCCGGTGTTCAAGCGGCTTGCGAAACGCATCACCTACATCCAGGGCGACTACAAGGACCCGAAGACCTTCCAGGCGGTGGCCGAGAAGCTGGAGGGTGTCGAGCATCCGGTCTTCTATCTGGAGATCCCGCCGTCGCTGTTCGCCCTCGTGGTGGACGGGCTTTCCGACGCCGGGCTGACCGAGGGCGCGCGGGTCGTCGTCGAGAAGCCGTTCGGCCACGACCTCGAATCCGCAAGGGCCCTCAACGCCGAGCTCCGCAGGCACCTGAGCGAAGACCAGATCTACCGGATCGACCACTTCCTGGGCAAGGAGCCGGTGATGGACATCCTCTACCTGCGCTTCGCCAACACCCTGTTCGAGCCGATCTGGAACCGCCGCTACGTCAACTCGGTCCAGATCACGATGGGCGAGGACTTCGGCGTCGAGGGCCGCGGCCGCTTCTACGACCCCGTCGGGGCGCTGCGAGACGTACTCCAGAACCACCTGTTGCAGCTGCTGGCTCTGATCGCGATGGAGCCGCCCTCGGGCGGCTCGGACCCCGACCCCATCCGCGGCAAGAAGATGGACCTGTTCCGGTCGATTCCCGCCGTCGACCCCCAGCGCAGCGTGCGCGGCCAGTACGAGGGCTACCTCGGTGTCGAGGGGGTCGCGCCCGATTCGCAGACGGAGACCTTCGTCGCCCTTCGGCTGTTCGTCGAGAGCTGGCGGTGGGCCGGCGTCCCCTTCTTCATACGCGCCGGCAAATACCTGGAGGCCAAGGTGACGGAGTTGCGGGTGATCCTCAACAGCCCGCCCCCGATTAGGATCGCCGGCAGCGCGGTCCCCAAATCAGACGAGATCGTGATCCGGATCGATCCCGAGGGAGGCGCGGCCGTCCTGCTCGAGGCCAAGCAGCCCGGCGCTGAAACCCTGCGGCAGATCGACCTGGAGCTGCTGTTCGAGCAGGAGCTGGGCGACCAGCCCGGCCCGTACGAGCGGCTGCTCGGCGACGCGCTGGCGGGGGACCCCGGGCATTTCGCGCGCGACGACATAGTCGAGGAGACCTGGCGGATCGTGCAGCCGCTGATCGACGACCCGCCGCCGGTCGAGCCGTACAAGCCCGGCGGATGGGGACCCCACGGCGCCTCGCACCTGCCCCAGGGATACGGCGGCTGGCGGCATCCGTGGCTCCCCGACGAGGAGCCCGACCGCGAATAGCGGCCTACGCTCGCTACTGTCCCCGCCATGTCCAAGGCAACGCTTCACACAAACGCAGGACCGATCGCCGTCGAGTTCTTCGACGACGACGCGCCCAAGACCGTCGAGAACTTCCGCAAGCTCGCGGGCGACGGCTTCTACGACGGGCTGATCTTCCATCGCGTGATCCCGGACTTCATGGTCCAGGGCGGCTGCCCCGAGGGAACCGGCACCGGCGGGCCCGGCTACACGTTCGAGGACGAGTTCAACGACCACAAGATCGTCCGTGGCGCCCTGGCCATGGCCAACGCCGGCCCCAACACCAATGGCTCCCAGTTCTTCATCGTCACCACCCAGGCGGCCGACTGGCTCGACGGCAAGCACACCGTCTTCGGCGAGGTCACCGAGGGCATGGAGAACGTGGACGCGATCGAGAAGACCGAGACCGGTCCCGGCGACCGTCCCGTCGAGCCTCAGGTGATCGAGCGCGTCGAGCTGTCCGACTAGGGTCGGCATGGCCGACCTGTTCGTCGGCGACCCCGCCTACGACGACTGGGAGGTCGTCAGGGACTTCGAGGAGCTTGACGCAGCCAAGGCGTGGCGGCAGCACCTCGCAGAGGCCGGCATCGAGGCGGTGCTGACCTCCGACTACGAGCTGGATCGCTTCGGCCGCGGCGACATCGCGCTGCGCGTCCCGCCCGGGCGCTGGAGCGAGGCAGAGGAGGTGCTGGGCCCCGAATCCGACTAGAAACGGCCCCTCCGTCCTTATAGGGTCGCGCCTGGAGAGACACGGCGATTAGGGGCGCCCAACGTAATCGCGGCCTCCTTCGCTTCGCGTCCGGGGCCGCGGAGAGGAGAGGCAATGGATGCGACCACCTCGGCCCGCCCCCTCGGGAAGCGGGCTCTCGCGCTGGTCGCCGTGCTCGCCGCCGCGCTCTGCGCGTGGACGGCCGGAACGGCGCAGGCACAGTACGTAGCGCTCGGCGACAGCTACACCGCCGGGCCGCTGATCCCGAACCCGGTTCTGCCGATCGGGTGCCTGAAGTCGTCGAACAACTACCCGCGGCTGACGGCGCCTAGGATCGGGCAGTCGCTCAAGGACGCGAGCTGCTCGGGGGCGAAGACGACCCACATGACGAGCCCGCAGGACGTCAGCATCGACGGGCCGAATCCGCCGCAGTTCAACAGCCTCAGCGCGGGCACGCAGACGGTCTCGATCACGATCGGCGGCAACGACATCGGCTTCTCGTCGATCGCGCAGGACTGCATCACGCTGAACCCGTTCGGCAACCCGTGCAAGAAGAAGTACATCGTCAACGGGGTCGACACGATCAGCCAGCGCATCGCGGCGGCCGCCCCCTCGGTGGACGCCGTGCTGGACGGCATCCGCGCCCGCTCTCCCCTGGCCCGGACGTTCGTCCTCAACTACCCGGCGATATTCCCCGAGACCGGGTTGGGCTGCTTCCCACAGATGCCGATCTCGTGGACCGACGCTCCCTACCTGCGCGCCAAGCAGCAGGAGCTGAACGCGATGATCGCCGGACAGGCCGCCGCCAACGGCGCGCGCCTGGTCAACTGGTATGCCGCGAGCATCGGGCACGACGCCTGCAAGGGCTCGTCGACCCGCTGGGTGGAACCGCTGATCCCGGGCAACTGGGCGGCCTCGATCCATCCCAACAGGCGCGGCATGGAGGGCGCGGCCAACGCCCTCGTCGCGGCGGTGAACACGCCGTAGGAACGGCGCGGCGGCCGGCGCTCGGCGGTCGGCCGCCGGACAGCCCGCGAACTTGGCGGTTTACCCGCGCATATGACGGGTAAGCCGCCAATCTCCGCCGCGGTCAGGCCGACTCGCCCTCGGCGTTGACCGCCAGCCACAACCCGCCGAACTCGTCCACGTTGTGGCAGGTGACGACGCCGGGCCCCTCGTGCGCGTAGTAGTAGAGGGGATGGCCCATGTAGGTCACCTGGGTGCTGCCGTCCTCGCGCTCGATCGTTCCCAGCAGGGCGCCCTTGGCGCCGGCGCCGGGCTGGGGCCCGCCGTCGGTGGTGACGGGCGGCCAGGCCGCGGCGCACTCGCCGTAGCACTCGGCCTTCGGCCCGCTCTCCTTCTCGAACAGGTAGATCGCCTGGTCGTTGCCGCCGAACAGGACCTGTCCGAACTGCGAGTCGCCGAGCTTGATCGTGGTCCCCTTCGCGGCGGGCGTCTCGGCGGCGGCGGCATCCGTGGTCTCCTCGGTCGTAGTGGCGGCCCCACCGCCGTACGGAGAGCCGGATGAGCCGGAGTCAGAGGAGTCGTCGTCATCTCCGCAGCCGGCCACGGCGAGGGCCGCGGCGGCCAGCAGGATGGGCAGGAGTCGGGTCATGGCGCTCCTTCTTCGCGGGCGGTGTGACGCCCACCCTGGCGCGCCCCTCTTAACGCCCACGTAAGGCCGGAAGTTGGCGCCTTGGTCGGCCATAGACCGAGTAAAGCGCCAACTAGCCGCTCGCGGTCGCCTGCGTCAGCTTGCCTGCCGCCACATCAGCCATAGCGGCGGCGAGTCGGGCAGCCCGATCTCGTCGGTGAGCTCGAAGCCGAATCGGTTGTAGTACGGGATGTTCGACTCGCGCTGGGTCTCGAGGTAGCACGGCATCCGATCGGCGTCGGCGCGTTCCAGGCCCGGCTGCATCAGAGCCGTCCCGTAGCCGGAGCGCTGCGAGCCGGGCTCGACCGAGAGGGTCTGCAGGTACCAGTGGGGCTCCCTCGGGTGATGCTTCTCGATCAGCTCCTCCCAGCGGCCCGCCCTGCCCGCCGCCGGCAGGATCCCGGGCAGGAGCGAGAGCAGCTCCGAGAATCGCTCCCGCCTGCTCAGTGCCAGCGTGCCGGGTGGGAACCAGAGCGCGGTTCCCCTGGCGTCGGGCGTGGTCCACGCGGCGCGGCGGGGCATGTAGACCCGCCGGATCATCGCCCGGTAGTGGCGCGGGAGCAGCCGCCGGCAGCGGTCCTCGCTGCCCAGCATCCAGACCCAGATCTCGTTGTCGACGAACCCGTCGGCGGCGGCCTGAGCGGCGCCGCGAACCAGTGGCGGCGTGATCTCGACGACCTCGGGCTTCACCGGCGCTGGGGAGGCGGCGTCCAGCCGGGCAGCTCGCTGTCGAGCTCGGGGTCGGCGTAGAGCACGACGGTGCCGGCGAAGCGGTCGTGCCAGCCGCGCCGCCGCTCGTTGGTGAGGATGCCGAGGAAGCCGAGCCCGAACGGGATCAGCGCCAGCGCGAACCCGACCAGCCTGCGGATGTCCTGGCGGGGCCCGACGCGGCCGCCGGACTCGGTCGAGATCCGCAGAGCGAAGAAGGTCATGCCAGGGGTGCGCTCGGCGAGGACCCAGAACAGGCCCAGGTAGATGCCCGCCCCGGTCCACCAGGCGAGGGCCCCGAAGGCGATCGTCGCGATCGTGGGGTCGCCGTCGAGGGAGAAGAAGGCGTTGAGCAGCGTTGAGAGGGCCGCGGCGATCAGCAGCAGGATTCCGCTCAGCACGAGCGCGTCGAACCCGATCGCGAGCAGGCGGGTGGCGCCGCCGGCATAGATCGGTCGCTCGGCGCGAGTTGGCCGCCGCCGTAGGCGCCGGAAGAAGCGGTCGAACGCGTCGTCCAGCTCGCGGGCGGCCGCGCGAGCCGTGCGCCGCACGTCCTCCAGCAGGCCGAGGCCCTGCGAGGTGATCGCCGAGCGCACCTCGGGCGCCTCCGCGACCCGCTCGACGAGCTTCTGCGCCTGCTCGCTCTCCAGCACCTTGTCCCAGACCTGATTCGCGGCCGGGGTCTCGAGAACCCGCTGGGTCGTGCGGGCGGCGGTGTCGCTGTCCAGCGCGCGGCCCACCTGGCGCTCGACCGCGGGGTTCACCCCCAGGCGCCGGCCGACCCCGCGCGCGGTGCGCCAGCCGAGCCGGACGAACGGCGTCGCGACTCGCACGCCCATGTCGATGACGCCGTCGGCGGCTCCCCCCAGCCCGGAGCGGCGCTCGGTCGGGGGCGCCGATCTGCGCTCGAGCCGGCCGGGAGCGGGATCGAGCACCTCCTCGGCCTCTGGACTGGTGGGCTCGTCGGGCATCGCGCTTCGGTGCCCAGAGTAGACAGGCTCAGGCCAGGGACTGAATGAACAGGAACACGACCACGACGACGTAGGCGATCATCAGCCAGAACAGGCTCCTGCGGTCGACGGCCTTGGCCTTGGCCGGCACAGATAGGGTGCGGGCGTGGCCAAGGACGAGCCAGAGCGGATGCCGGAGTTCCCCGACAGCATGCTCCGCGGGGCCTTCCTCAGCGTGGCGGCGCCCGACAACGAGATTCCCGCCGAAGGGATGAACCCCCAGGACGCGCGGCTGCTGATCGAGGAGGAGCTGCTGCTGGACAGCGAGCCCGAGCGCAACCTCGCCACCTTCGTCACCACCTGGATGGGCCCCGACGTGCGGGCGCTGATCGCCGAGAACCTGCACCGCAACTTCATCGACCACGCGGAGTACCCGCAGACCGCCGAGATCGAGCAGCGCTGCATCCGCATGCTCGCCAGCCTCTTCAACGCCCCCGGCGAGACGACCGGCGCGCGCTGCCAGGGCTCCTCGGAGGCGATCATGCTCGGCGCGCTGGCGATGAAGTGGAAGTGGCGGGCGCGGCGCGAGAAGGAGAAGAAGGGGACCGAGAAGCCGAACCTGATCTTCGGCGGGGACGTGCACGTCGTCTGGGAGAAGTTCTGCCGCTACTTCGACGTCGAGCCGCGGATCGTGCCGCTGCAGGAGGACAAGCTCGTGATCGGCCCCGAGGACGTGGAGCCGCACCTGGACGAGAACACGATCGGGGTCGCGGCGGTCGTCGGCACGACGTTCACCGGGCACGCCGACGACGTCGTCGGCATCAACAAGCTGCTGCTGGACCACAAGGAGAAGCACGGCCACGACATCCCCCTGCACGTGGACGGCGCCAGCGGCGCCTTCGTCTGGCCCTTCCTCTACCCCGACAGCGAATGGGACTTCCGGCTGGAGCAGGTCAAGTCCATCAACGCCTCGGGCCACAAGTTCGGCCTCGTCTTCCCCGGGATCGGCTGGCTGGTCTTCCGCGACAAGGACTGCCTGCCGGAGGACCTCGTGTTCTACGAGGACTACCTGGGCAAGAGGGACGCGACCTTCACGCTCAACTTCAGCACCGGCTCGGCGATGGTGCTCGCCCAGTACTACAACTTCATCCGCTTCGGCCGCTCCGGCTACGAGTACATGATGAAGGTGATGCAGACGAATCGGGAGGCGCTGGGCCAGCGGATCGCGGACGTCGGCCTGTTCGAGGCGGTCGGGGAAGGCGAGCAGCTGCCGCTGGCGGCCTGGAGGCTCAAGGGAGAGCAGCCCTTCGACGAGTTCGACATCGCCTCGCAGCTGTCGGCCATACGCGGCTGGATGGTGCCCGCCTACCACCTGCCCCCGAACGCGGACAAGGTGAAGCTGATGCGCGCGCTCGTCAAGCTGACGCTCCCCTATTCGCTGGTGCAGAAGCTGGGCGACGACATCGAGGAGGCCTGCGAGATCCTGGCCAAGAAGGGCGGGGTCCACCCCGAGGAGCGCAAGAAGGTCCACACCGGGACGAGCTACTAGCGGCCGCGGGGCTGCCGGCTCTCGCTACCGTGGCCGCGATGGCCACCCCGCTGCTCGTCGTCGACACGCCCTCGATGCTGTTCCGGGCCTTCTACGCCCTGCCCTCCTCGATCAAGGGGCCGGACGGCAACCCGGTGAACGCGCTGCTCGGGACGGCCAACCTCGTGCTGCGCGAGGTCGAGCGCCACAAGCCCCGCGCGGTGGTCCTCTGCTCCGGCCCCGACGCCGCCCCGTACCGGACCGAGCTCTACCCGGCCTACCACGCCGACCGCGAGGCGGCCTTCCCCGACGACCTGGCGCCACAGTGGGGCGACGCCGGCGACTTCTTCGGCGCCTTCGGCTGGACGATCGCCGAGACCGACTCGTACGAGGCCGACGACCTGCTGGGCTCCTACGCCGGGGTGGAGACGAAGGCCGGCGGCCGCACGCTGATCATGACCGGCGACCGCGACATGTTCCAGTGCGCCTCGGGCAAGGTGAGGGTGCTCTACGTCAGCACCGGCGGCGGCCAGGGCGGCGAGCTGATCGGGCCGGCCGAGGTGAAGAAGCGATACGGGATCCCGCCGAAGCTGGTGCCCGACTTCATCGCGCTTCGCGGCGACCCCTCCGACGGTTTGCCGGGCGCCAAGGGCGTCGGCGAGAAGGGCGCGGCCGAGCTGCTGCGCAAGCACGGCTCCCTGGAGAAGATCCTCGAGGGCGCCTTCCGCGAGACCCGCCCGAAACTTCGTCAGGCGCTGACCGAGCAACGCGAGGAGCTGCTGGCCTTCAAGGAGATCGCCACCCTGCGCGAGGTCAAGGTCGGTCGCCCGCGCAGCAAGCGCACGGACTACCGCGCTGCGGCGAAGGCCGCGCGCGAGCGAGGCATGAACCGGCTCGCGGAGCGCCTGCTGGAGGCCGCCGCGAAGTAGGTGCCGCTCAGGTGTGCGGCCCGAGGAACGAGAGGAAGGCGGAGACCCGGGTGAAGACACCCGGGAAGCCCTTCTCCGCGCAGAGGATGAAGGGGGTGCTGACCCCGAAGGAGACGATGCCCACCAGCCGCAGCCCGCTCGGGGTGGCCGCGACGAGCGGGCCGCCGCTGTCGCCGGGGCAGGCCGAGCGCATCAGCTTGATGCGGAACTGACGCTTGTACTGGGCGCCGTTCGCGCAGATCATCTGCGCCACGACGAAGCGGCCCCCGTACTTCTTGCACCCGGGCCTGGTGAAGAGCTGGGCCGCGAACAGGAGCCCTCCCTTGGGCTTGCCGAACCCGAACGGGTTGCGCCGGCCGAACCCGGCCACGAACAGGGGCGCGCCGATGCCCGTGGTCGCGGCGTCCTCTGCGGTGCTCGCCAGCGGGATCGGCGGCGAGCTGGTTGGCGTGGCGAGGGCGAGGACCGCGAGGTCGTTGCGGAAGTTGCCCGCCCCGGGATGAACGCTCGCACCCGTCACCCCGATCACCTCGCCGCCTGCGGCTCCGATCGCGGCGCGCCCCGCGATCACGGTCAGCCGCGTCGCCGGGCCGGTGACGCAATGAGCCGCCGTCGCGACCTTGGTCGACGAGATCAACGCGCCCGAGCAGATGAAGCGGCCGCGGTCGAGGATCGCGACCGTGAAGCCGTACTCGGCGAGGGACGCGGGCGACCCGCCGGCTACGCTCGGCTTCGCCTTCGGAGCGGCCCCGGCAGTCACCGGAACCGCGCCCAGCGCGGCCACGCTCGCCAGCGCCAGCGCGCAGGCCAGCGCGGATCTAGCCCTCCCCGTTCCCATCACCACGCGATTCTCGCAGGCGTTGGTCTGCTAGGCAAGCTGGCCGGGGAAGTGGCGCTCGAGGTGGGTCGCGATCGTCTCGCGCACCCACCGTTGGGTCTCGGAGTCGGCCATCCGGTAGCGGCCCAGGAGCATCGCCTGGTCGTCCAGCGGCAGCCCCGCGATCTCCCAGCTGACCGCGAGGCGCTCGAACAGCATCTCCTCCCGCCTGCGCCAGGCGTCCTCGGTCGAGGCGGCGCGGCTCGCCGGAGGCTCGCCGATCTTCTTGATCGTCTTCGCGCTGAGCTCGGTGCGCAGGGTCAGCACGTTCCCCTCGGAGTCCGTGTAGTCGGCCGTCGGCACCGGCTCGCGCTCGCGCTTCCTGCGCTTCCTGGCCATCAGATGACTGATCCCCGGTCGCCGTATGTCCGGGGATTCGCCCGGCCAAGCAGCTCAAGGACGCAGGGCGAAGCCTTTGGTGGTGCCAAAGGCGAGCCCGAGGACGCAGAGATGCGCAGCGCCGGGCGGATCAGCCGGGCGTGCGTGGATCGGGGATCAGTCATCTAGGTTCAGCCCGCCTCCGGCGGAGGGGGCGCCTCGCCCAGGCCCCAGGCGTCGACGCCGCCATCGACGACCACGGTGGTGCCGTTGACATAGGCCCCGCCGGAGGTGGCCAGGAACGCGACGAGCTCACCGACCTCCTGCGGGGTGCCCAGGCGGCCCAGCGGCACCTGCCTGCGGGACTCCTCCAGCGAGTCGGGCCCGTAGGAGGCGAGACCCTCGGTCTCGATGCTGCCGATGCTGACGCAGACCGAGCGGATCCCGAATCGGCTCCACTCGACCGCCAGTCCGGCGGCCAGGTTCTCGAGCGCCGCGCGCGCCGCGGTCGCGTGGGCAAAGCCCGGGATGCCGCCGCGCGGCGAGAAGCCGTTGAAGACGATCAGCCCGCCCTCGCGGGGGATCATCGACCGGGTCGCAACCTGGTGGGTCAGATTCCAGGCGGCGTCGAGCGTCAGCCTGTGGACCGCGCGCCAGCCGTTGGGGGTGATGTCCTCGGCCGCGGCCTTGAACTGGCCCGCGGCGTTGTTGAAGAGGACATCGATCCCGCCGAAGCGATCCAGCACCGCGTCCAGCATCCGGCTCGTCTCCTCGGGCTCGCGGATGTCGCAGGGGACCTCGAGGCAGTCGGCGCCCGCAGCCTCGATCTCGGCGCGCGCCTCCCGCAGAGGCTCCGGCCGGCGCCCGCAAATGGCGACGCTCGCCCCGGACGCGGCGAAGGCCAGGGCGGTGCCCTTTCCGATCCCCGTGCCGCCGCCGGTGACCAATGCCACCTTGCCGGCGTTCGCGTCCGGCGCCAGCGACGAGGGCGCGCTCCCCGGGTCCGGGCCGCCGGCGTCAGGCACTCATCGCCCCTTCCACTCCGGGTCGCGGCCCTCCGCGAACGCGCGGGGGCCCTCCTTTGCGTCCTCTGACTCGTTCGAGCGCCGGTACTGGGGAATGGCGCCCGAGCGCAGCGCCTCGTAGCCGTCCTCGACGCTGAGCTCGTCGGTCGCGGCGACGATCGACTTCACCGCCTCGACCGCGAGCGGCGCCGCGGCGACAATGCGCCCCGCCATCGTCCTGGCCTCGTCCATGAGCTCATCCGGCGCCACCACCTGGTTGACGAGCCCCCAGCGCTCGGCCTCGTCGGCCTCGACCGCGCGGCCGGTCAGCATCATCTCCATCGCCAGGGCACGGGGGATCCGCTTCGGCAGCCGCAGCATGCCGCCGGCGTCGGGGACGAGCCCGCGCGTGACCTCGGGCAGCGCCAGGCGCGCGTCGCGCGAGGCGACGATCAGATCGCAGGCCAGAGCAATCTCGAGGCCCCCGCCCGCGGCCCATCCGTTGACGGCGGCGATCACCGGCTTGGACAGGTCGAACAGCTCGGTCAGCCCGCCGAAGCCGCCGGGGCCGTAATCCTCCGGGTCGCCCGCCGCAGCCGCCTTCAGGTCCCAGCCGGCCGAGAAGAAGCGATCGCCGGCGCCGGTCAGGATCGCGACGCGCAGCTCGGGGTCGTCCCGGAAGCCGGTGAACGCCTCGCCCAGCTCGCGGCTGGTGGCGGCGTCGATCGCATTCGCCTTGGGGCGGTCGATCGTGACCTCCAGCGTTGCGCCGCGACGCTCAGCCCGGATGCGCTCCATCGGCAGCGGACCCTAGATGAGTTGCCGTTCCCGAGCGGGTCGAGGCCTCGCCCGAGCTGCGCGCCTTCTGGACCCGCTCCCGCAGGCCGGGAGGCGGGCGCCCGCCGGTCGCGAGCCAGGAGCCGGCCAGGATCAGCAGCAGTCCTGCGATCGCCCCCGCGCCGGGGCGCTCGTCGAGCACGGCGACCCCGAGCACCACCGCGACAACCGGCGCGACGTAGGTGATGACCAGCGCGCGGCCGGCGCCGACCTCCGAGACCAGCGAGGCGTAGACCGCGAAGGCCGCCGCGGTGCAGAACAGCCCGAGCACGACGAGCGCGATCCCGGCCTCCGCGGTCGGCACCTCCGGAGCCGGCCCCAGCGCCACGACCGGCGTCAGCACCAGCGCCGCGATCACCAGCGCCGCCCCCATCGAGGCGCGAGGGTCGAGGTCGGAGAAGTGCCGCTTCAGCACCATCGGCCCGATCGCGTAGCAGAGGGCCGCCAGCAGGATCGCCAGCGCGCCGAGGAGCTCGTCGCTCTGCCCGGCGACGTCGATCCCGACCAGGGCCACGACACCGGCCAGGCCGATCACCAGGCCGACGAGCCGGAGGCCGTTGACCCGCTCGGAGTCGTCGAACCGCAGCGCCAGCAGTGCGACGAACAGGGGGGCGGCGGCGATGATGATCGCCGCCAGCGAGGAGGCCACGTGCTGCTCACCGGCCGCGATCAGGGGAAATGGGATTGCGATCTCCACGATCCCGAAAGCGATCAGCCAGGTCCAGCGCCCGCGCAGGGTGTGCAGCAGCCCGAGGCGCCAGGCGAGGGCGACCAGCACCATCGCGGCCAGCACGACCCGCACCCAGGCGAGGAAGGCTGGCGAGACGCCGTCGTCGACGGCGACCTTGATGAACAGGTAGGGGATTCCCCACAGGATCGAGACGGCCGCGAACGCCGCCCAGGCTCGAGGGCTCACTTCGGCAGCTTCGCAAAAACAAGAACTGGCCAGGCAGCCAGTTTCCTAGTAGGCTGGCCGCGTGGCGACACAGCGCGAGCGGACCGACCGGGAGAAGGAGCTCGACAAGATCGACGTCGTCGATCGCGAGCACTGGGAGCAGGGGCCGCCGCACGAGATCTTCCGCGACCTGCGCCAGGGCTGCCCGGTGCACTGGAGCGAGATCCACGAGTACCCCGACGAGGAGGGGTTCTGGTCGGTGACCCGGGCCGACGACGTCCGCGAGGTCAGCCTGGACTGGCAGACCTTCTCCTCCGAGCGCGGCGGGGTGATGGGCCTGACCCACGTCTTCCCGCTGGAGCTTCAGACCTCGCAGTTCATCGCCATGGACCCGCCCAAGCACGACCGCCTGAAGACGCTCTTCCAGCGCGGCTTCACGCCGAAGCGGATCGCCGACCACGAGGACGACATCCGGGCGATCGCCGAGCGCGTCCTCGACGGCGTCGCGCCCCGGGGGGAGTGCGACCTGGTCAGCGACGTCGCGCAGCCCGTCGTCTCGCGCGTGATCGGGCGCTTCATGGGCATCCCGGAGGAGGACGACGCGGCCTGGGCGACGCTGATGAACTCGGCGCTCGGGCTCGGGGACGAGGACCTGAACCCGGGCGGGATCGACCAGATCATGCAGGAGGACATCCCCGAGATCTTCGAGCGCTGCAGGGCGATGATCGCCGAGCGTCGCGAGAACCCCAAGGACGACCTGACCAGCGTCCTCGTCGACGCCGAGATCGACGGGGAGAAGCTGGAGGAGCACGAGATCGTGATGGGCTTCTTCCTGCTGGTCGCCGCGGGCAACGATTCGACCAAGGCGACCTACACCAGCGGCATGCGCGCCCTGCTCGAGCACCCCGATGAGATGCGGAAACTGGTGGACGACCCCTCGCTGATCGGTGGCGCGGTCGAGGAGTGCCTGCGCATGTACCCCGCCTTCGCCCACTTCCGGCGCACCGCGACCGAGGACACCGAGGTCGCCGGCTGCCCGGTGGCCGAGGGCGACAAGGTGCTGATGTGGTACGTGTCCTCCAACCGCGACGAGGCGAAGTACGAGGACCCCGACCGCTTCGACGTCCTCCGCAACCCCGAGCACCAGGCCTTCGGCGCCGGCGGCCGCCACTTCTGCCTCGGGGCCGCGCTGGCGCGGCTGGAGCTGCGGGTCCTGTTCGAGGAGACCCTGAAGCGCTTCCCGGAGATGAAGCTCGCCGGCGAGCCCGCGCCCGCCGTCTCCGCCTTCCTCAACCAGCTCAAGACCCTGCCGGTCCGCTGGTAGCGCCCGGCGCTCAGCCGGACTTGTAGGCGTTGTAGATCGCCGGCTTCGGCTTCCCGCTGACGTCGAGGAAGCCCGTCGAGTTGCGGGCGGTGTCCACGGGGTGGACCCAGCCGACGGTGTAGATGCGCTTCCAGGTCCGCGCGATCCTGAGCGCGGCCTTGATCCACTTCGAGGCCTCTCTGTCCGGAAGCACGTACTGCAGGTCGATGTCCTCGAAGCCGGTCGGCACGCCCCACTCGGCGAGGAAGAGCTTCAGCGGCCTGCCCGGGAAGTTCCTGTCGAGCACCCGGGCGAGGCGGCGCAGGTCGCCGAAGGCGACGGCGCCGTGGGGCGACGGCGGATCCTTCAGGTTCGGAACGCGGGAGCCCCAGGGATTGTGCCCGTACATGTCCATCCTCGGGCGCTTGCCGCCGGGCAGCTTCATGTAGCGGATCCAGGGGAAGGTGTTGATGTCGGCCGGGCCGGCCGCGGTGTAGGTGTTGCCCCCGATGACGACGTTGGCGGGGCTCTCCGCCTTGAGCGCGCCGTACGCGGTGTCGAGCAGCTGGGCATACCTGCGCGGGGCGACCTGCTGGCGCTTGTTCAGCTTTCCGTCGGCCGTCTTCGCGGGGTGGAACGGCATGAAGTTGTGCTTGCGGTTGGGCTCGCCCCAGATCATCCACAGGTGCACGTTCGGGAACTTGCGGGCGATCGCGGTGGCGAAGTTGCCGAAGTCCTCGGGAGTCGTGCGGCGCCCACCTCCAGCTCTTGCCCCCGTTGGCCCAGGGCGGCGTCCCCATGATCAGCATCTGGACCTTCATCCCGTGGCTGAGCGCGTCGGTGACCGTCTCCTGCAGATGGAGAGGCCACTGATACGCGGGGTCCTCCGGGTCCTTGGGAGCGCGGGGCCGATCCTCGGGGGCGATGTGGTCCCAGCGCGCCTGGACCGAGAACAGGCCGACCCCGAGGTCCCTGTAGGTCGGCCACAGCGATTCCCCGTTCAGGGACGTCGGGCCCCAGACCGACTTCTTCACGGTCTGGGGGGCGGGCGCGGCGGCCTCCGCCCCCGTCTGCGTCGCCCCGCCGGCCGTCCCGGCGCTGACCCCCGCCACGAGGGCGAGTGTCAGGCCGAGCGCGGCGAGAACGCCGAGGCGCGCGCTTCGAGTCCCTGCCCGGAGCGGCGCCTCGGTCCTCAGCCCTTCGCCTTCCTGTACGTGCGGTAGGTCTTCTTCTGCGTCAGGCTCTGGTTCAGCAGGCCGGTCGAGTTCCTGGGGTTGTCGACGAGGTGGACCCAGCCGAGCGAGTAGATCCGCTTGAACTTGCGCATCAGCTTGAAGGCCGTGTTGATCCACAGGTTCGCCTCCTTGAGCTTCAAGGTGTAGCCGAGGTCCAGATCCTTGAAGCCGGACGGGACGCCCCACTCCGCCAGGAACAGCTTCAGCTTCCTCGGCTTGAACTCCTTGTCCAGCACCTTCGTCAGCCGCTTGAGGTCCGAGAACGTGACGGTCCCGCGCCTGCCGGGGGGATCGTCGAAGTTCGGGAGCGTGAAGCCCCACGGGTTGTGGCCCCACATGTCCATGCGCGGCCGGCTGCCGTTCGGCAGCTTCATGTACTTGGCCCACTGGTAGGTGTTGATGTCGTCCTTGCCGGCGGCCGTGTAGGTGTTGCCGCCGATCACCTTGTCCGTGGGGTCCTCGGCCTTGATCGCGGCGTAGGCCGCGTCGAGGAGCACCGCGTAGTTGCGCGGCGACACCTGCTGGGCCCCCTTCAGCTTCCCGGTGTTGCTGGTCGCCGGGGTCGAGGGCTGGAAGTTGGGAGAGCGGTTGGGCTCGCCCCAGATCATGTAGTGGGTCGCGACCGGGTACTTGCGCGTCACCGCGGTGACGAAGTCGCTCCAGTCCTGGGTGTTGTTCGGGATCCACTGCCAGCTCTGACCGCCGTTCGCCCACGGAGGCGTGCCCATGATCAGCAGCTGGACCTGCATCCCGTTGGCCGTCGCCTCGGCGACCGCGTCGGTCAGGTACTGGGGCCACAGGTAGGCGGGATCGTTCGGATCCGTGGGATTGGCCGGCTTGGTGGTCGGCGCGATCGCCTCCCAGCGGACCTGGATCGAGTAGAGCCCGACGCCGAGGTCCTTCAGGATCGGGAAGATCGAGCGGCCGTCCGTGAGCGTCGGGGAGCCCCACATCGACTTCTTCACGGTCTGCTTGGGAGCGGCTGCCTTGGCCTTGGGCTTGTCGCCCGCGCCCGCGGCGGGGGCAATGACGGCCGCCGTGGAGGCCGCGACGATCGCGAGCGCCGAGAAGGCGACCGCCGAAGTCCGATGGCGGCCACGGCCGCCCCTGCGCTTGCTTTCCCGCCTGATCACAACGAAGCCTCCAGTTCTGGGGATTGGGGTCTGGTCAAGAACACGGGCAGGAAAGCAAAGACGCGGTCCTTTTGTGTGCGCCTACTCACGCCTTTGCGATCAGCCCGACCGCTTGTAGGTCTCATAGCTCGACTTTCGCTGGCCGTCCTCGGTCAGCAGGCCGGTCGAATTCCGCTCGTTGTCGAGCAGGTGGACCCAGCCAAGGGTGTAGATGCGATCCCACTCGGAGACCTCGAACGCCTCCCCGATCCACTTGTCGGCCGCCTTCGGGCTCAGCTTCTGCTGAAGGTCCATGTCCTCGAACCCGGTCGCCACCCCCCACTCGGACAGGTATAGGTCCAGGGGCCCGTCCGGGAAGTCCGCGCCATCGAGCACCTCGACCAGGCGCTCGAGGTCCGGGAAGCTGACCGTGCCGTTGCGGGACGGGGGCTCGGTGATGCCCGGGCGGCGGTTGCCCCACGGGTTGTGCCCCCACATGTCCATCCTCGGCCGGCTTCCGTCCGGCAGCGTCATGTACTCGATCCACTGGTAGGGGCGGATGTTGTCGGTGCCCGCGGAGGTGTAGGTGTTGCCGCCGATCACCAGGTCGGACGGGCCCTCGCGCTTCAGCGCCTCATACGCGGTATCGAGCAGCACCGCATAGTTGTGGGGAGCGACCTGCTGCTCGGCGTTCAGCTCGTACTCGGGGGTGGCCTGCTCGACCGTCATCGGGGCGAGCGGGCTGAAGTTCGGCTCGCGGTTGGGCTCGCCCCAGATCATCCACAGGTCCACGCTCGGGTACCTGCGCGTGACCGCCGTGGCGAAGTCGCCGAAGTCATCGGGGTCCTCCGGCATCCAGTTCCAGGGGCGTCCGCCGTTGGCCCACTTGGGCGCGCCCATCAGCATCAGCTGCACCTTCATCCCGTGCTGCTGTGCCTCCTTGATCGAGTCCGTCAGGTACCCCGGCCATTCATACGCCGGGTCCTTGGGGTCGGTCGGGTCGGCCGGCCTCTCGTTCGGCGCGATCATCTCCCAGCGCGCCTGGATCGCGAAGATGCCGACCCCGAGGTCCGCGCATGATCGGGAAGGTCGAGCTGCCGTCGGGAAGGAACGACAGCCCCCACATCAGCTTCTTGGTGGTCTGGGGCGCGGGGCCAGAGGCCTTGGCGTCCTTGTCGGAATCGGTCAGCTCGCGCACCGCGAAGGTCGCGGCGGCGATCACGACGACGATCCCGAGCGCGGCCGCCGCGATCACGAGAGGGCGGGAGCGCCCGCCGCCGGCGGCGGAGCTGTCCCTGTTCTGAGGTTCGAGGCCGGTCACGCGAGCGGGCAGTGTAGGGAGGTTCCTACGACCGCTCGTGACCTAGCGGATCACTTCTTCTTCTTTTTCTTCTTCTTCTTCACGCACTTCCCCTTCTTCAGCTTCTTGCCCTTCTTGCACTTCTTCTTCTTCTTCGCCGGGTCGGGGGAGATCTCCAGCGACCAGCCTCCGGCGAACTGGCCGGTCCCCCCACCGGTGAACGCATCAAAAACGAAAAGGCTCCAGGTCCCGTTCGCGCTCGAGCCGTTGAAGACCTGGGCCAGGGTCGCGGCGCCGCCGGCGCCGGGCCCGGGGTTCGCGTAGCTGGTCAGTGGCCCCGGGGAGGGAAAGCTAGGGACCGAGCCGCAGTGGTTGGTCGGCTTGTAGGTGCCGGTCGAGATGGCCGCGGGGAAGGGGGGAAGCCGGATTCCGGAGGAGTCGTCGATCTTCACGGTCGCGTTGCTGGCGCCCGGCATCGCGTCGTTGCCGGTGCACGCATTCAGCAAGAGCGACTGGCCCCCAGGGCCAACCAGCACGGGCCCCCGAAGATCCCCCGGGGCCGGGTGCGTGAAGCCGATGAAGTTCACGTTGACATCGCTGATCGGCGCGGTCTGGCCCGAGACGGTGATCTGCGAGGGGTAGGGGCTCGCGAGAGTCGGTGGTGTGCCGTCAGGGAACGCGAGTGGCGCGGTGTTGCTGAACGTGGCCGCGCTAGCGCCGGTCGCCCCGATTGCGGCCGCCATCAACGCGACTCCTGCCGCCGTGACTGCCGATCGACGAATTCGCATCTGCCTTCTCCCCTCTTGAGCTTCCAGAAGGGTAGACCCTCCGAGTGCCCTAGAGGGACGCTATTGCGCGGACCTCCACTGGGCCCGGAACTCCGGCGCCTCAAAGCCCTCGGCGACGTAGATGGTCTCTCGCGCGATCCTCTCCCCTCTGAACTCGTGGATGCTGACCCCGAAGTTCTTGGGACCATCGTCGTATCTGACGGTGAGCTCCACGACGAAGAGATCGTCCTGGCCCCTGACCTCCTGGAACTCGAAGGTCGTTGAGGCGGGATAGTCGCTTCTCCACTCGCGGAAGTTCTTCACTCCGACGAACCGCTCGCCGGACTGCGGGAACTCGAGCACGGCGTCCTCGTGGTAGATCTCGTGAGCCTGGACTGGGTCGCTCCGGGACAGCTCGAAATGCCGCTCGAGCATCTCCTGGAACGTCGCCGCGTCCATCAGGCGGACATCGCGCGCGCGATCACGACGCGCTGGATCTCGTTGGTGCCCTCGTAGATCTGGGTGATCTTGGCGTCGCGCATCATGCGCTCGACCGGGTACTCGTTGACGTAGCCGTAACCGCCCAGCACCTGGATGGCCTCGACCGTCACCGCCATCGCGGTGTCGGAGGCGAACAGCTTCGCCATCGACGTGTACTTGCCGGTGTCGGGATGGTCCGCGTCGACCATCGCGCAGGCCCGGTAGAGCAGCTCGCGGGCCGCCGCGGTGCGGGTCTCCATGTCGGCGAGCTTGAACTGGATGCCCTGGAGCTGGTTGATCGGCTTGCCGAACGCGACTCGCTCCTTGGCGTACTCGTTCGCGTAGTCGGTGGCCCCCTGCGAGATGCCGACGGCCTGAGCCGCGGCGCCGAGGCGGGTCCGCTGCAGGGTCGCGAGCGCGACCGAGAGCCCCTTGCCCTCGGCGCCGATCAGGTTCTCGGCGGGCACCCGGACGTCGGAGAAGGACGGCTGCCCGGTCGGCGAGCCCTTGATCCCGAGCTTGTGCTCCATCTTCCCCGCGTCGAAGCCGTCGCGATCGGACTCGACGATGAAGGCGCTGATGCGGTTGCTCTCCCGGTCGGTCTTGGCGAAGACCACGTAGTAGTCGGCGATGCCGGCGTTCGTGATCCAGTTCTTCTGGCCGTTGATCACCCACTCGTCGCCGTCGCGGACGGCGCTGGTCCGCATCGATGCGGGATCGGATCCCGCCTCGGGCTCGGAGAGGGCGAAGGCGGGCGAGATCTCGCCGGTCGCCAGGCGGGGCAGGAACCGGCCCTTCTGCTCGTCGGTCCCGAACAGCGTGATCGGCAGCGAGCCGAGCTCCTGGATCATCAGGATCAGGGCGCTCGACGCGCACGCCTTGGCGATCTCCTCGACGGCGACCTGTTGCATCAGCGTGCCCGTGCCCGTCCCGCCGTACTCCGGGGAGAAGGGAAGCCCGAGGATGTCCTGCTCGCCGAGCAGCTTGCGGACGTCCCACGGGTACTCGCCGGTCGCGTCGATCTCGGCCGCGCGGGGCCGGATCTTCGCGTCGACGATCTCCGCGATCACGTCGCGGAAGTCCCGCATCTCCTGCGGCAGCTCGTAGACGCCCTGCTCGGTCGCGGTCGCGCTCACGCCCGAGAGGCTACCCGGCGGCCAGGGCCTGCCCCGCCATCGTGCAGCCGCTGCTGGAAGGACTGATGAGCGCTTGATGAGCGCCCGGCACTAGAGTCCGACCTGAAATGACGACGACGCCTTCGCCCCGTCCGCGGACTCTCCTCGTGGCGCTTCTGTGCGCGGTGGGCGTGACCGCGGCGCTCGTCCTCGGCGCCGCTGAGGCCAAGAAGAAGCAGACCAAAAGCATCGCTGGGAAGTACGCCGGCCTCACCGAGTACAACGGGACCGTCAGCTTCAAGCTCACGCGCAGCGGCAGGGTCCTGAACTTCACGCTCACGGGCGCAACCCTCTACTGCGTTGTCGAGCCGTCGAACGTGAACCCGACCTACTTTCCCGACTACACCAAGGTGGTCACGATCACGCACGCCCCGATGACGATGGAGAAGAAGACACCGAACAAGAACCCCCAGGGCAAGCGCTTCGAAGTTGACGATCCGATCTACGAGGACAGGGCGCACGACGGCTCCTACATCAAGGGCTTCATCGCCTCCCTGACGTCGACACCCAGCGGAGGCAGGGTGACCGGAACGGGCTTCAGCGGAGAGGTCGTCTACGGCTCCTCCAGCGGGCCCATGAATGCCCCCGGAACCGAGAACTGCGTCACCAAGTTCATCGACTGGGAGGCGAAGCGGCCCGGCGACAAGGGCTTCGTCTCAAGCGGCAGCAGCGGCCACCTGAGGCCGCCGCTGAGCGAGTTCACCGCCGGCTGAGGCGGGCCCCACCGAGCGCCCTCCGGCTCAGCAGCCGAGCGCCCGCAGCTTCTTGCGGATCTTGGCTTCTTCTTCCCCTTCTTGAGCCTGGCGCGAAGCTCGGCGCAGCGCGGGTCCTCCGGGTCAACCGTGGTCAGCGAGATGTCATCGATTGGACGTTCGACCGGGTGGGCGCGTCGGCGGTCATGGCCGCGGTGCCTCCGCCGATGGGAGGCCACCACACACCCGAGCCACATGGGAGGATCCATGCACAGAGTCCAAGGACGGACGGCGGGCGGCGTGCTGGCGGCGGCGGTCGCCGCGGCGCTGATGCTCGCCGCGGTCGCCGGCGCGTTCCCGAAGGGGAACCAAGGCGCCGGCCAGTCCGGCGGCAAGACCACGATCTGCCACCACACGTCGTCGCAGACGAACCCGTGGGTCAAGATCACGGTCTCGAACTCCTCGCTGAAGGCGCATCGCAAGCACGGCGACATCATTCCCGCGCCAGCGTCGGGCTGCCCCACCGACGATGACGGCTGGCGGTGGCGGTGGTGGAGGCGATCCCTCCCCCACCTGAGCACCCGGCCGTGAGCCGCTTCGTGTCGCACCCCGCGACGCGAAGCGGCGTCTCGGCCGACTCTCGCAGAAGCGCGCCCGACTGGACTCGAACCAGTGACCTGAGCTACATCGGGCTCACGGCCGGCGCGCAAAGCGCGCCAGCGGCGGAAGCACGATCCGCTGGAGCGCCGGCGGCGGCGAGGTCATCACGGTCTCGTCGCGGAAGCGCAGCGCAAACTCCGCGAGCCAGGTCGCGCCGCGGAAGCTGGTCGGCATGTTCCGGTCGTTGTAGAGGCCCTCGCGCGCGGCCCTGGCGCTCTCGGTGAGGAATTCCTCGAGCCGGCCCTCCGGGGTCACCCTGGTGCGCATGCGGGCGACGCGCCCGCTCTCGTTCTTCAGCGCGTGCCGGACGTTGCGCCCGACCAGGACGGGTCCATCGGCTGGCACAAGGTCACGCCAGACGCCGTCCAGGCCTACCCGCGCGACACCCTCCAGCGTCTCCCAGTGCTCCTCCAGGGAGGGGTGGTAGTGCTCCGGCAGGTTGGCGCCGTCGTCGAGCCAGGTGTAGACCCAGAGGTCCGAGCCCTCGCGCCGGAAGCTGTAGGAGACGCGATGGATCGGGTCCTCGACCTCGCCGCGGGCCCGGCTCACGATCTCCGCTTCGGTGGGCGCCCCATCGGTGGCCGCCGCTGTGATGGTTTCGTTCGGCATCCTGGGTACCTCCTCGTCTTCGTCGTCCGCTAAAGCAGCTATGTTACCAGCCGGTAACTTTGGCAAACACGAAAATGCGACAACGCCTACCCCTGGCGGAGCGCCGCGCCCTGATCGTCGAGGCCGCGGGACGGCTGTTCGGCGAGCGCGGCTACGAGGGGACCCGGCTCGACGAGATCGCCACCGCGGCCGGGGTGACGAAGCCGATCCTCTATCGGCACTTCGATTCCAAGCGCGACCTCTACGTCGCCCTGCTCGAGCGCCATCGCGCCGACCTCGCTACGTTCATCCCGGCGATGCCCTCCGAGGGCAGCGTCGAGGAGCGGCTGCGCGCGGTGCTCGAGGTCTGGCTCGATTACGTCGAGACCCACGCCTACTCCTGGAAGATGCTCTTTCGCGACACCGGCGGCGGCGCCGAGGTGGTCGCAGTCCGGCGCGAGGTGCACGCCGAGGCGCGCGCGGTGCTGGCCGAGCTGATCCGCACCCTGGCAGGGCGCTCGATCCCGCCTCGCCAGCGCGAGCCGCTGGCCGAGTTGATGAGCATGGGGATGGCAGGGCTGGTCCTGTGGTGGATCGAGGACGCCGGCGTCTCGCGGGCGGCAGTTCTCGACTCCCTCACGACCGCCTGGGTGAGACTGCTGGCGTAAGGATCGATACAAGCCGAGGAAACGAGGGCACGCCGCAATGAGTCAGACCGAACGGAACAAACAGCTACTCAGGCGCCTGGCCGAAATCGTCAACCGTGGGGACCTCGATGGGATCGGCGAAGTAGCAACCGGTCAGATCGCCGCGGAAGCCGCCCGCTGGATCGGTCCGTTCCGCGAATCCTTTCCCGACTTTCACATGGAACTTGTCGACGCCATAGCCGAAGATGACAAGGTCGTCGGCCACTTCAAGTGCTCAGGCACACACCGCGGCGAGTGGCGCGGCATCGTCCCAGCCGGCCGCCGCTTCGAAAGCATCGACGAGATCTACATCCTCAAGATCGAGGACGGGAAGCTCGCGACCGTCCTCGCTGTTGTCGAAGACAACCTGACGAGGCTCCAACAACTCGGGGCGGAGATGGCGTCCACCGAGATGGACGAAGAGCAGTAGCGGGACCGGCCCCTCTCGTCGCCTGGTTCGCGGAGAAGCGAGCTTGACTCGAAAGCGCTCCTTTTCATGCAAAGCGCCGCTTCTCGTTCAACGCGGCTATTTGGTGAGTCCTCTTGCCAGCGGTCGAGACGTCAGCTGAGCAAGCGAGTCCCGGCCTAGCCAGTCCTCACCTCACGCGCCTCGAGGACCTCGAACGGGGGGGGCTGCGCTCCCTCAGGCGGCGGGCCCATCACCTCGACTACCGCGGGGCCGAGGCGGCCGTTCAGGAAGCTCTCCCACTTCTCTTTGGACTCCCAGATGTCGACGACCTTCATCTTGCCGTTGCCGGACTCGGCCCCGGCGTGCGCGATCAGCCCATTCGGCACCTCGCCTCCGAGCTTCTCGGTCACCTGGTCGTACTGGTCAGTTGTTGCCTCGAACTCCTGGATCACGATCACGGCCATGCTCAGTCTCCTTCCGGTTCTTACTGCCTTTCCATGCAAAGCGGCGCCCGCTTAGTTGATCCGGGTTCCGCCGATGTCATAGGGCGGGTTGACCACCTCGTCCGCGCCCGGGTTGGGACGCCAGCCGCCGGAGAAGGTGTTGCCGTCCTCTCCGAGCTCGCCCTTGAAGGTTGCGTCGAGTGGACCTTGCGAGACGGTGATCGTCATTGAGCCGTCCTTGACGTCCCAGTCGTACGGCAGCGGCAGAGGCGACATGTTCGAGTAGACACTTGACTTGAACTTCCCGCTCTCGGGGTCGTGGGCGATCAGCTCTTCGCTGTCGACCTCGAAGAGCCCCGCGAAGTCCAGCTTCACCCGCTGGCGCAGGAAGAACCCGCCCGGGAGCCACTCATAGGTCGTCTCGCCGACGATGTTCTCCTCGTCGGAGCCGACCAGATGTCCCTTCATGCTCCAACTGCCGACCAGGAAGTCCAGTTCCCGGAGGGCCGGATCGGGTTGGGGCAGCTGCTGGCTTGTGTCGTCGGCCATGGTGGTCTCCTTCCACGTGTTGGCCTCGTTTGGCGTCGTACGCATCCTTACAAGTTCCGCCAAGCTTGCTACCGCCGAGATACTATCAGATCGATAGCGATCAGCAGCAGAATTAGACCCCTCGATCACTTTGCCCCCCACTACGGCGACTGCGTGACCGACGCCGTGCCCGGCGCCGAGGCCCACAGGGACCTGGTCGCCGATCTGGAGACCTTGGCAGCCTGAGGGAAGCGGCCCGCGGACCCGGCCAGCCTCGTTGCGTCCCCCTCCAGCAGCGGCAGTCGCCGAGGCTCCAGGAGTCACGCCAGCCCGAACTGATCGCGAGCCATCGCACCTACAATCGCACCACAGTGACCCCGCGCGGCACTGACTGGAGCCTGGCGCTTCTGGTTTCGTTGCTGTTCGCTACCGGGCTGCTCACGTGGTTCGCCGGCGGCGAGGGAAGGGCCTGGGCGTTCGCCGCCCACGGCATCGCCGGGGGTGCGCTGGCGCTCCTCCTCGGTTGGAAGTTGCGACGCGTCGGCAGGCGGGTGCTTACACCGAGCGGCTGGGACCGCCGTGTCAGCGCGGGGTTGCTGGTGCTGGCGCTGGTTGCGCTTACCCTGCTATCGGGCTGGGTGTGGAGCACGTTCGGCCGCGTCGATCTCGCCGGCTACACCCTGATCGCCTGGCACACGCTCCTCGGGGCGCTGCTCACGCTCGCGGTCGCCGTGCATCTCGGGTTCCGCGCCAAGCGTCCTCGGCGCCGCGACCTCGCCGGCCGGCGCCAGCTGCTCGAGGCCGCGGCCATCGGCCTCGGGGGCTTGATCGCTTGGAGGGTTCAACGCCCCCTGTCTGCCGCGCTCGGACTGCCCGGAGCCGACCGTCGCTTCACCGGCTCCTATGAGGCCGACTCGTTTGTCGGCAACGCGTTCCCGACCACCTCCTGGGTCGCCGACGATCCCAAGCCGCTCGACCGCCGCTCCTACCGGCTTGCGGTGGGGGGCGAAGTGGTGCGCCCTCTCTCGTTGCCGCTCGAAGAGCTTGACGGCCGGGACGAGCTCGTCGCCACGCTCGACTGCACCGGGGGCTTCTACTCCGAGCAGCGCTGGCGCGGAGTCAGGCTCGGCAGACTGGTTGACCGTGCCGAGGCGCGGGCCGACGCACAACACATGCGGGTCGTCTCGGTCACCGGGTATCGATGGAGCTTCTCGCTGGCGGACGCCCGCGAGATGCTGCTCGCGACCAGGGTCGGCGGCGAGCCGCTATCACACGGACACGGGGCGCCGGCGCGCTTGGTATGCCCCGGGCGGCGCGGCTTCCAATGGGTGAAGTGGGTCACCCGGCTGGAGTTGCGGTCGGAACCCGACCCGGGCGCCTTCCCATCGACGATCCTCAGCAGCTTCAGCGCTGCCGGTCGGGGCGCTTAGGCGGTGGGGTCGCTTCTCCCTCGCGCGAAAAGCTGAAGCGCCAACTCTCCGCTGGTTCGGCATGCCCGCGAGTGGCGAACGCGGTTGCAGGGACTTGGGGCGGGATCGCCGACGGCGTCCTTAAGGGGCGTGCGTGCTCGGCCAGCATCGAGACGATGGCCTCGACGTCGTTTCGCTCCCAGGCGTTGACGTAGCGCTCGACCATCTCGCCCAGCCGCTCGTCCCGCAGCGAGCGCAGGGTCTCCTGCTGGCCCCGCTCCGACAGCCTCGCTTCGATCGTTGCCCGTGCTCGTTGGAGGGCGCTGTTCACCGCGGGGACCGTGGTGTCGAGAGCGTCCGCCGCCTCCCGGGCGGAGAAGCCCAGCACCTCACGCAGCATCAGCACAGCCCGCTGCCGGGCTGGGAGCAGCCGGATGGAGACGATCAGGGCGCGCTCGACGTCCTCGCGGGTCAGGTAGCGCTCCTCCATGGCCGACTCCGTGGCCGGCGCGTGCCAATCGCCGACCGGCGTGGTCTCGTCGAGGTCGATCGGCACGACCTGCCTCGGCTGGCGATGGATCACGTCGAGCGAGGCGTTGGTTGCGATCCTGTAGAGCCAGCCGCGAAGCGAGCCACGCCCCTCGAAGCGGGGGAGCCCCTTCCAGGCACGGATCAGCGTCTCCTGCAAGGCATCCTCGGCGTCATCTGGGGAGCCGAGAATCCGTCGGCAGTGAGCCCGGAGCTCGGCGCGATGTGGCTCGACTAGCCGAACGTAGGAATCGTCGCCGGGCATCCCGTCTCGTCTCATGTATCGCTCTGCGCCCACTCCGTCGCACGAGACTATCACAGCGATACTATCGAATCGAGAGGTAAGGCGGGACTGGAATCGCCCAGCTTGTAACTATCGAAGCGATACTCTCGACTCAGCAGCGCAATGGGGCGTCCAGTCGAACCCGATCGCATCTACCGGCACTTCTGCATGACGGCGCGGGCCCTCGAGGTCGTCGGTGAACGTTGGTCGCTGCTGATCGTCCGGGACCTGCTGCTCGGTCCGCGCCGCTTCACCGACCTCGCACGGACGCTGGACCCGATTACCCCGACCCGGCTGACTGACCGGCTTCGGCGGCTCGAAGCGGCGAAGGTGATCGAGCGGGAGCCGGCCAAGACCGGGAAGGAGGTCTGGTACCGGCTGACCGAAGCTGGCCTAGACCTCGGACCGGCGATAGACGAGCTCACCTTCTGGGGGATCGAGCACGCCAGGGAGCCTCCGCGGCCTGACGAGCCCGTCCACTCCGACGCGGTGATGGTGGGCACCAAGGTCTGGCTCAACCGATATGGGCCGGCGACGGCTGACGGGCTGGTTTGGGTCTGGCGCTTCCCGGACCGGGACCACTACAGCCTGCGAGCCGCCAATGGCAACTGGGAACTGAGTCGGGGACAGGAGGAGGGAGCCGCAGTCACGGTGGACGCAACACAGGCGGCCTGGGGCACCTTTCTGACTACGCCTCGAGAGAAACGACGGCTGCCGACTGATGACGTTCGGCTCGAGGGAACCAAGTCGGACATCAGGAAGTTCGCCAACGCGTTCAAGTCGAAGCTCGCCGCCCGATAGCGGAGCTATCCCGCTTCGTTCAGGGCGTAGGCGGCTTCGCCCGCCTCATCGCTTTGCTGCGGCGGCTGGGCCGGAATCAGGATGAGGGCAAACACCGCGCCGACGATCGCGACCGCGGCGGCCACCAAGCAGGCGATCTCGAAGCCGTGGAAGAAGGCCGTCGATGCGGCGTCGTGCAGCGCCGCCGCCACGTCCCCCTGGCCAGCCGCAGCGAGCTGGTCGGACGCGCCGAACGCTCCGCCGACCGAGCGGTCGGCGGCGCTCGCGGCGGAGCCGGGAAGATCTACAGGCAGCCCGCTGGAGAGCTGGCTGGCGTAGAGCGACGCGTAGATGCTGCCGATCACCGCGACCCCCAGGGTGCCGCCGAGGATCCGGGTCGCGTCGTTGATCGCCGACCCCACCCCCGCCTTTGCCTTCGGCACGGCACCCATGATCGACTCGGTCGCCGGGGCGCTCGTCAACCCGATGCCCGAGCCGATCAACACCATCTGCCCGGCGATCGTGAGGTAGGTGGTGCTCGCGGTTGCCGTCGAGGTCCAGGCGAGGCCGGCTGCCAGCGAGATCAGCCCGCCCGACACCACCAGCTTGGTGCCGCTACGCACCGCGAGGCTGGTTCCGAGCACCGAGGTGATCCCGGTCATCGTCGCCACCGGCAGCAGCCGGACTCCGGTTTCGAAGGGCCCGTATTCCTTCAGGAACTGGAAGTAGAGCGTGACCAGGAAGATGAACCCCAGCAGCGAGAAGAAGGTAATGGTCACCGCGCCGCTCGCCGCGCTGAAGCGGAGGTTTCGGAAGAGACCGACATCCAGCAGCGGCGCCGCCGCACGTCGCTCCCAGGCGATGAAGGCGATGAGCAGGGCGGCGGCGAGCGCGAAGCCTGCGATGCTGCGGGCGGCGGCCCAGCCCTCGTTCGGGGCCTCGATGATCGTGTAGATCAGGATCGCCATCGCCGCCGTCGAGAGGACGAGACCAGGCCGGTCGGCGGGGGGCGCCTGGGGATCGCGTGAGGTCGGTACGTAAAGGCCGACCAGGAGCACGCCGAGCGCCGCGATCGGCCCGAGCGCGAAGAAGACGCTCTGCCAGCCATCGCGCTCCAGCAGCCAGCCGCCGATGATCGGCCCAAGGGCGATGCCGACGCCCGTGGTCGCCCCCCAGAGACCGATTGCACGCGCACGCTCGCCGCGCTCGGTGAAGACGTTGGTGAGCAGCGAGAGGGTCGCCGGGAAGATCAGCGCCGCCCCCAGCCCCATCACCGCCCGGGCCGCGATCAGCCAGCCGGGGCTGTCTCCCAGCCCGCCCGCGATCGTGGCGATCCCGAAGATCGCCAGGCCGGCGATCAGCACCCCCTTGCGCCCGACCCGGTCGCCGAGGTTGCCGGCAGCGAGAACCAAGGCGGCGAACATCAGGTTGTAGGAGTCAACGATCCACTCGAGTTGCGTCGTGGAGGCGTCCAGCTCCAGGACCAGGGTCGGCAGCGCGACGTTGACGATGGTTGTGTCGACGTTGATCGCGAACGCCGCCAGCAGCAACGAGGCGAGGATCAGCCGCTTCCGCTGCATCGTCAAGTCCATCGGGCCGCTCCTGCGCTTCGTCTGTGGATCTCGGTCGGCCATCTTGCTCCCCACACCTATGGACTGCGGCGGGCGTCTCGACTAATCGATCCGCTCAGAGTCGTACCCGTCCCGAACGGCCTCGTAGGTGAGGTAGGCGAGGTCGTCGACTGTGCGGGTCTCGACGAGGCGCACGGGCTTTTGGTCGCTGGTCTCGACGAAGAGGTGCTCGCCGGCCCCGAGCACGACCGGGTAGATCATCAGCCGGAGCTCATCGACCAGATCGTGCTCCATCAGCGTCCGCACCAGCCGGATGCTCCCGGCGACGACGATTTCCCCGTCCAGCTCCTGCCTCAGCTTCGAGACCTCCTTCGCCACGTCGCCCTTCAGCACCGTCGAGTTGTTCCACTCGGGATCCTCGAGAGTCGAGGAGACGACGTACTTGGGCATGCTGTTCAACCTGTCCGCCAACTCGCCATCCCGGGATGGCCACCGAGCGGCGAGGAACTCGTAGGTTCGCCGACCGAACAGCTGGGCCTCGGCGCCAAGCGCATCGTCGAGCAGCGCCCTGACCGCCCCTTCGCGACCCCGGTCGCCGATACGACCGACCCAGCCGCCGCGCCCGAAGCCGTCCACACCGGACGGGTCCTCGATGACTCCGTCGAGCGAGACGTTCTCGCTGATTACGATCTTTCCCATCGCTCCGTTCCTTTCGTTGGTAATGGAATCTCCGTGAAGAGCAGGACACCGGTCATGAACAGGCGACGGCGCCCGAGCAGGTCGGCCGCCCATCCCCCGAGCAAAAGCAGGCCGCCGAAGGTGAGCGGGTAGGCGCTCAGCACCCACTGCAGGCCCGGCTCCGAGAAGCCGAGATCCGCCTGGATCGAGGGCAGCGCCACGAGCACGATGGTTGCGTCGAGGAGCACCATGAAGAAGGCGCCGCAGAGAAGCGCAAGCGCCCACCAGCGGCGTGGGTCCGGAGTGTCCGTGCTCATCTCGTGTTGCGTCATCTGTCAGTAGGGACGCGGTGGGAGCTGGAAATCCATCGCTCGACCCATCCGGAGAATCGAAACGTCCCTCGCTTGGCCGTCGTTGACGCACCGCTCGACTGTTCGGGGGCGACCGCTCGCCGCGGCACCCACCCTGCTCGGGATCTCCCGACTTCAACCCGGATCGCACCCGACGGCGCCTCTGCCGCTTGCGTGGTAGAGGCGGTCCAATCAGCTCTGAGGACCTACGTCCCTCTAGTTGTTTCAGAGTCGATCCGGGTTGCGATGTAACCCGCGCCCACCACGGCCGCTAAGGAGGAGCCCTGCTCCCGGGTGGCGTCAGTGTGTATTGGCCCGAGACTATTCTGCGGTTCATGCCCCGGATCGTGGTCGTCGGCGCTGGAATCGGCGGCCTGTGCGCCGCGCGGGCCGTGGCACTCGCTGGCCACGAGCCGATGGTGCTCGAGCGCTCCCCGGCCGACACGGCGATCGGCGCGGGGCTGATCCTCTGGCCGAACGCGGTCCATGCGCTGGATGCACTCGGCAGCGGTCGGGCGGTGCGAGCCGTCGCCGCGCCCGCCAGACGCGCGGTGGTCCGCGGCGCTGGCGGCCGCACTCTGTCGGAGGTCGACGCCGAGGCGCTGGGGCGCCGCGAGGGGGCCCCGATGCTGGTCGTCGAGCGGCCCGCCCTGCAAGCGGTGCTCGCCGATGGGATGAACGTGCGCCACGGGATCGCCGTAACCGCGGTCGACGACTGGGGGGTGACCCTCGCGGACGGGGAACGGGTCGAAGGCGACGCGGTGATCGGCGCTGACGGCATCGGATCGGTCGTGCGCGAGCACGTCTGCCCGGGTGCCCTGCCACTCGACACGGGCTACACCGTCATTCGCGGCATCGCCGATCGCAATATCGGGCCCGGGGAGGCCTTCGAGACCTGGGGCCGCGGCGAGCTCGTTGGCGGCGCGGCGCTGCCAGCCGGACGCTCCTACTGGTTCTACGAGGCTCCGAGTGACCTCATCGACGGACGCGACCCGCTCGCGGCGGTCGGCGCCGAGCGGTGGCCGGCGCCGACGCCCGCCCAGCTCGGCGCCACCCCGCCCGAAGGCGTCCTCGTCAACCGGATCCTGCGGCTGGACCCGCTCCCCGCCTGGACGCGGGGCACGGTGGCGCTCCTCGGAGACGCCGCCCACGCGATGGAGCCGAACCTCGGCCAGGGCGCCGCTCAGGCGATCGAGGACGCCGAGGCGCTGCTTGTCGCGCTGCGGGGTGCCGGCGAGCTGTCCGGCGCGCTGTCCGCGTACGCGGCGGCCCGGCGCCGACGCGCGCGCATGTTCCAGCGGCAGTCCTCCCGCTTTGCCCGGCTGGCGCTCTCAACCCACGCGGGCCCGCGCGACCTGATGATGCGTCTGAGCCCCGAGGTGGTTCGCGGTCGCATGATGGAGCGTCTACTGCACCGCCACGCTCCGCGGCGGCCGACTGCTGCTTAGCGCGAGGAGCGGAAGCGCCAGCTCTATCTCCGCGCCATCGGGGTTCAAGTCGAAGCGCCGGGCCGCGAGCTGGGCGAGGATCGGGCGACGTACGCGCGCGTCTCGGCGTAGGCGCCCGCACAGGCGTACCCGGGATCAGCGCTGCTTGTATGTGGCTGTGTAGCTGGTGGAGCTGTTCGCGGTCACGTCATGCGTCTGCGCGCCGCCGTCGGACCATGCCCTGAAGTGCCAGTTCTTCTTGCCTTTCGTCTGTGGCGTGGGCGCGGAGATCGAGTTCCGGGATCCCTGGATCACGGTTCTACTGAAGGGCGTGGAGACCTGCGAGCCGTTGAGCACCAGCGCGAGGCCGCCCGGGCTGGCGTTGAGCGTCAGGGTGACGGTCTGCGGGTCGAGTTGGATCGACCGGGTGTCGGTGAGCCCGCCCGAGTCCGTCGCCGTGAGCCGCAGCTCGAGGTGGGAGGGGTACTCGTGATCGGGCGTGGTGAACGAACCGCCGGCGACGCCGTTGAAGGATTGCAGCGGGTGAGTGTGGCAGTTGGACGGGCAGTGGTGGAGGATCAAGGTCCAGGTCAGCGCCGATGGCGTGAGCGGTCCGTCCTGCTCGTCGGTCGCTGCTCCCGCGAACTGGATGACGTCGCCGACCTTCCATGTAGTGCCGGGGGCCGGGGAGGTGATCGTCGCCGTCGGAGCAGTGTTCCCCACACTGATCGTCACCGCGGCCGTGCTCGCCGCGCCGTGGCTGTCGGTGACGCGAAGGCTCGCGGTGTAGACGCCCTGGCTCGTGTAGGTGTGACTCGGGGCGACCGCCGTGGAGTCGTCGTACTCGCCGTCGCCGTCGAGGTCCCAGGCGTAGCTCAGCGTGTCGCCCGCGTCGGGGTCGCTTGAGCCCGAACCGTCGAACTCAACGGTGAGCGGCGCGGGCCCGGTGGTCGGGGTAGCGGCGGCGGCGGCGGTGGGCGGCTGGTTAGCCAGGGGGAAGCTGACGCGGCGAATCGTGCCGCCGTCGAAGTCCGCATAGAAGAGATCGCCGCCGGGGCCGATCTGGAGCTGGACCGGGTTCGCCGCACCGGCCGCGAACGTGCGGATCCGGGCTGGGTCGGGAACGCCATCCGAGCCCGGCAGCATCGCCCATATGCAGTCGCGCGAGTAGTCGGCGAAGAAGAGCGCCCCGCGGTACTCGCTCGGGTAGCCGCCATTCGCCGGCTCGAAGGCGATGCCTGCCGCGGACGAGCTGCCGGTCGGACATGCTTCGCCGGGCACGACCTGCGCGCCGTGATTCCACGCGTAACAGCGGGGCCCGCACCGCCGCCGCGCCCTCGGCGTAGAGGTTCTCGCAGATCGAGAGGTTGGCCGAGTCATAGCCGCTCTGCCGGCCGGAGCCTTCATAGCAGGGCCAGCCAAAGTTGGTCACCGAGGCGGTCGGTGCCTGGAGCCGCTCGATCTCCTCCCACGTGCCCCAGCCCACGTCGCCGATCCAGACCTCACCGGTCCCGGCGGTCCCGGGGCGCACGCCGAACCTGAAGGGGTTGCGCATGCCGTAAGCCACTATCCGCCGCGCGTTGGGATCGCTGCTGGCGGCGTTCGGATTATCGGGGAGCCCGGCGCCGGTCGCCGGGTCCACTCGCAGCAGAGCACCGTCCAGGCTGGTCGGATCCAGCGGCGTGCGCAGATCCTGGCTGCGCAGCGCCCCGCCCTCGGCACTCGGTGGGGTCAGCACGCCGCCGATGCCCCCGGGCGGGTCGCCGCACGGGTTGAGCGGACTGCCGTCTTGGCCGTAATCGACGAAGTTGAAGCTTGCCCCGTCGCCACCGGACACGTAGAGCGCTCCGTCGGGGCCGAAGTCGAGCGACCCCACGGAGTGGCTCGGGTACTGCTGGCACCAGTCCTCGATCAGCACCTGCTCCGTCCCGACCATCGAGTTCCCGGACGCGGTGAGGCGCGACAGACGCCCGCTGACGACGCAGCCGTCTGCCGTCGCCCCTGGCGGATTCGGACACCCGTCCGAGGTCCCCCCGATCGTGCCCCAACGCGGAGCCGTGCCGCCGATCGCCGCGTCGTGGGTGTAGAGCGCATACACGTACGGGTCCTCGGGGAAGCCCGGGTCCAGCGCGAGCCCCAAGAGGCCGCGGTCCCAGAAGTTGTGCACCTGCGTCCTCAGATCGGCGAACACGTCCGGCTGCGGGTCCGAGAGCGAGTCGAAGACCTTGATCTGACCGCTCTTCTCAGCCACGAACACACGCCCGTCAGAGGCGAAGCGAATCGCGGTCGGGTTCGTCAGGCCCGAGAACACGGTCTGTTCCGAAAAGCCGCTCGGGTAGGTGGCAGCTTGTGCGCTTGCCGACGCTGCAAGCACGAGGACGGCACTGCCCGCAGCTGATACGACGAGTCGGCGGCTCCTCCGCAAGAAACTCCTCACATGCAGTTAACGATCGGCGGAGCTCGAAACTTGCGTTTCCTCGTCCGACAGGACCGCGGGCCGGGGTTGTCGCGCTAGCGAGAGGAACTTCAGAATGCTCGACGAGATCGGCGAGGCCAGTTCCGCCCGCTTCAAATCCGAGGTGCGCGATAGTCCGCGCGATGGTCCTGCCAGGCACGGGCACTTAATCGCTCTGATCCCACCTTCGGGCGGTCAAAGACACAGCCCCCGCCATTCCGCACCGCAATGCGGTTTCCCGCCCCTTTCCCGAAAGCGCGCCCGACTGGACTCGAACCAGTGACCTTCGGTTTCGTAGGGCGTAGGTCTGGCCGCGGGGTCCCTACCTAATCTCGACAAGAATTCCCATCTCATGCGGATTCCGTAGACCGCTTCAGACCGGCTTGGCCCTTATTTCGCCCCTCTACTAAGGGCCGGAGAAGGGCCGGTCGTCACGCCGTGATTGGGAAATAGGGGATCGTCACCGCCGGATCCGAACAGCACGCCCCGGGCGTCGGGCTGCCCAGGTCGAGCAGGCAGCAGCAATGCGGTTTTGCCGCCCCCTCCTGAAGCGCGCCCGACTGGAACTCGAACCTGTGACCTTCGGTTTCGTAGTTACGCGCTAGGCGTGACGCCTCTATTCTAGGGGCGTATCTCGGTGCCTGCCGGTTCGCTCAGTTGCTTTGAGTTCTCGGCAGTTCGGGACACGGTTGGGGACACGGTTTGCTCGCCAGCCTTCTCAGCTCGGACGAACTCCGTGAACTGCGCCGCCGCGTTCTGCTTCGGAACGTGATGCGCGTAGATCATCGTTGTCTGAATGTTCGCGTGGCCCATGAACGCCTGAACGTCATGGAGCGGCCAAACCTGCGCCGCCATCGTCCCGAACGAATGGCGCAGATCGTAGAACGTGAAGCCGCCGTGAGCGGGAAACGCCTCGCGGTCAATCCCCGCCGCTGCCATCGCCTCGTAGAGAGCGTGGAGCATCGCGTCCTCTACGAGCGGCTGCGCCTCCTCGGTGAATACGAGGTCGTCGGGGCCGACGAAAAATCACACCCTTTCAGTAGCTGCGATCGAGTCGTGCCTCAAAGTCAGCCTCATGGAACGGGTACCAGGCGTCATAGTGCGTTTCAGCGCCGAAACAATGAGAAAGAGGCGGTCATACCTCCCGTCGGCTTGTGTCCAAACTCGAAGGGTGACTTGGTAGAGCGGATTGCCGCCGGGACCGGAAAGCGGACTAGGACCAACTAGCTTCTCGATCAAGTTTGGCCACCCCGGTGGCGAGAGCGAGAAGCTCGCGTTGTTAAGAGCCAGGCCCGCTTGAGGCCGTTCTTCTCATAAACCAAGACGCTTACGCCTGGGAAGTACCGGCACGAGCTACGCCAGGGGAGTAATTCGGCATCAGCCTTCCTCCCGGCCCTCGGTCTCGGGCGGCGGCGGCTCCGGCGGCTCCGGCAAATCGGTGCAGGTAGAAGCCGTCGACGCGAGACCAGCCACTGCTAATCGAGAAAGTCGTTGAGGAAGCGGGCTTCGAGAGCTGACTTCTCATCGCTCGTTACAGTCACGGTCGCTCCATCGGGCACCTCGACCCCTCTCTCCTCGAGGAAGGAGCGCGGTCTTTGCCGACACGCTTGGCGAGGTCCGGCTGGTCGTGCAACTCCTCCAGGACTCGACGCAGAGTCGGACGCGGCCGAGCCTGAGGATCACCTCGTGCGCTGACGCCTCTGCTTCGAGAGCTGCGATCTGGAGCCGGAGCGTCCGAAGCCAACTCTCGTGCGCGGACAGATCCGCCTCGAGCCGCTCAAGATGGTCAGGTGGGATGGCCGCGAACTCTCCCTCCCCTCGGCCTACCGGGCGATTCTCTCATAGGCACCGAATTGGGGCAAGCGCGCGGCTCGTTCAGACGTAGCGGGGGCGGCTAACACCAAGCGACCTCGCACGCGACACCATCGCCGTCGCCGTCCAGCCGGTGCGGATCGGATACCACGTAGCCGGTTTGACCACTCATTTGACTTTGGTCCTCGTGTCTCTGATCATTGTCAATTGTCTCGTCTAACGGCACGTAGTCATCGATGGCGAACTGGAGGCCGACTGGTTCTCCCAACCAGTACCACGATTCTGCTTTATCCCGCACCCGGATCTCTAGATGCTGGCGCGGGCCCGGTCAGCAAACGGGCCGCGGGGCGCTAGTCAAGGCGCCTGCCCCGGCTCTGGCCCGACTCGCCGCCGCTCCTCGATGAGGGCACCCCGGCGTGGGGTCCGCACCGACGTCTTCCCCCACATCCCGGACGCCTTCGCGTCGGCGTCGTCATCCTCACCGGCCTGGCGACCATCATCATCGATGCGGGGTCCCTCGCCGCCCCCCACCCCAGTCTCGATCACGCCGATGTGCACGATCCTCTGTAACGCATCCAACCCGGCCTCTAATGAATGGAACGGCCGCGTATTCGTGGCCGACCGTACCGGCCCGGGCGGAACCAACTTCACTCCCCTGCGCGCGATGTCGGGTACGTAGTCTTCCGCTCGGGGTTCCCCCCAGGCCGTGGCCGCTCCGGTGTCCCGAATGCGTTCGCGGTTTCCGAGGCCTGGCTCGGCGGTTTCCCCCGGTCGGATGTCGTGATGCGGGGGCTGGCTATGCCCACTTGGGGTCGCCCGCCCGATGAAAGCTGGGACCACGGTAGAAAGTGGTCGATCGACTGGCAGGCTAACTCCACCAGCGTGCGGCCTGACGGCTGGATGGGGACGCTCGACACCGGCTCGGCGAACTGGAGCGCCTCGGACTCGGACAGGCGCTACGACGTTGATAGCCGAGAGACCGCCGCATGGACCGTCCCACAGCTGATGCCGGTCGGCGTGTACGAGCAGCAGGATCTTCGGCTGTGCGGGGGGGCGAACCCAGAACGACGCTGGGCGCACCACCTGGCTGGTCGAGGTGATCCCGGGGGCGATCCCTCCGAACGGCGACCGCGGGAGCGTCTCATCCATCGAAGATCTCCTCTACGGCGACGACAAGTTCGTCTACAGCAACGAGCCCCTCGCACTACGAAAAAGAAGCCTCCGACGCCGAACGTCAGGGGACCGGGCGATCCGAGCGGCGGATGGGGAGCGGTGCAGTGCGCGATGGCGCAGGTCGGGGACGATCGCGCCACGCGCGAGCTGCACATGATTAATGTCGCCAAGGGCCACCTCGTCCACGCCGTGGCGAGCCGCTGGGGGACAGCAACTAGCGACGATGGCACCACCTTCAACCGCTTCGGAGCCATCTCAGGGTGGCGCGACGTCTCCCAGGAGCTTGGCGTCAACTTCGGCCCGATCACGAGCGCCGCGGTCGTCGCCCGCTCATCCGCGCTCAGCGTCTTCTTCCTCGCCGCGGCCGGCGGGCGCTACCGCCTCTGGCACACGGTTCGCTTCCCCGACGGATCCTGGAGACCTTCGAAAGACGTCTTCGCCTTGTCCGGCGACGCCCCGACCGGACATGCCGGGAATGAATTTGACGGGGTGGCAGCCGCCAACTGCCCCGCCAACGGCGCGGGCGCTTCGGACGCCTCGTCGACGGAAACAACGGTCGCGATCTGGGGCGGCCCGATTCCGAACGAATGCTCGTGATCCGGGTGGTGCCGACCCCACAGCAATGGCAGAGCGGCGTGACTGGGATCTATGCGCCATGGCAGCAGGTCCCGATCGGGGAGCTGGGAGCAAGGGATGGGAAGTTCGCCCTTCAAAGCGTCGCCGTCACTGCTCGCCCGTTTTTCAGAGACGATCTCATGCCGGTGCCGTAGGGTGCGTGCCGCGGCCACGCTGCTTGTAGAAGACGCCCAAAATGGCCAGCCGAAAATCTGACCTAGCACGGTGGGCCCTGGTTTCTGTCGCCTTGATGGTCATCGCGGCGGGCGCAACCTCTTGTGGTGACGACGATGAAGATCCGCCGCGCACCCTGTCGGTGGTCACCGCCAACATGGCGAACGCCGTTGACGTGGACGGCTTCAATTGGCAGCAGAGGATTGATCGATTTGCCGCCGCGATCAACCGCACTGGGGTGGTTCCCGACATCGTCTCGATGACCGAGTCAGCGGGGCTGTGGCGGTGCTCGCTGCCTCCGTTCAGGGACGCCCTCGACTACGACACGGCCGACCGTCTACTCATGAATCTCCGCCAAAGCACGGGCGTTCCGTATCGGATCGCCTACATGGTCGGAGCCGCTGGCAACGTCAGAACTTCCGCCGGTACCCCGTTCTGCTGGTACTACTCCGGCGACACCCTCCTCTACAACCCTTCCCGGCTAACGAACCTCACGCCCAGCGACGTCTCCGGGAAACCGCAGGAGGGCCACAACGGAGGGCTCGTTGGCTTTCAAATTGGCGCAGCCTGCCTCTATGCGCTCGTGGCAGAACCTGGAACCGCTGGATCAGCTGATCGACGGGCCGCCGCAGACCGATAGGTGCAATCTTGAGACACCTTCCGGTCCCGCCCACATACAACTGGACCTGACTCGAGGCGGCGACCACGCACTCGTCGCCTCACTCGCCCGTTTCTCGCTCGTCGACGTCCCGGAGTCCTCGTTCGACGTCGTCACGACGCACCCCATGGCAGGGGAGGAAGATGATCACGCCGGCACAATCAACGATTTCATCGCAGCACTCACCTCAGGAGACTTCCGGTCAACCAACCCCTACTACCCGGTCGTTGTACTGGGAGACTTCAACAAGCTCGTTGACGAGGACTGGCCGACGCAAACGACAAAGGTCTTCAGGAACCCCGCTGACGTGATGGCCGTCGCCGTCGGCTCTGGCGTCGGCCTTCAACCTACGCACAACCTTTCCTTCAACCTCGGCATCACACTGCCAACCGAAGAACCCTGCCGAGGCCCCCGAGTGCAAGGAACCTTCTCAGACCACTGCGGGCTTCTCGTTCGGTTCACCGAGAACTGATCAACGCGCCGACCCGGCCTTGGCAACGCCTGCTCGGTTGCCTTGGTTGTCATCGCCCTCCTTTCGTTGGGACACGTTCGGGACACGCTTCATTTCGTGGAGCTCCAGGACGCGAAAACCCCGCCGATAGCGGGGCTTTCAGCGCGCCCGACTGGACTCGAATACCAGTGACCTTCGGTTTCGTAGGGCGAAGCTCGGTTCTGCCCTCTCCGGCAGCCCGGCGGCTTCGAGCGCCTCGGCCCTATCGGTGAACTCGTCCACGCGGACTACCCTGCCGTCGCGCAGGGTGTAGACCGCATAGAACCGGGCCTCGACAGGGGCCCCGCTTCCCTTACCGCGGCCCCAGTAAGGGCCGTCACAACCACGAGGTCTCCAGCGTCGATGAATTCCTCGGCGGTCTCCACAAGCTCTTCCCATGAGCTCTCCAACGCTCAAACTGGCCTCGAATCGCATTCAACCCATACGACGGTCCATCCTCGACGGGGGTGTAGACGACGTTGGGATCAATCGTCGCCAACGCCTCGGCGCGGTCAGCGGCTCCGCTGTGGAAGGCGTCGAACGCCCGCTGCACGATCTCGACGTTCTCCTCCGACATCGCCTACGCAGTATCTCGCAGCTGGGGTGATCCCGAACAGAAACCGCCCCGACCAGTGCGCGGGTTTGCATGTGCAGACGATTGCCTTTAGGTTCTGGATGGCGGGCCCGACCGTGAGGTAGGCCGTATGGAGGACATTAGGGAGCTTGTGGGAGTCCAGCAGCGTCCCGAGCCGGGGGGCACGGCCGCGGAGTCCGACGTCGCCAGCGCCGAAATGACACAGCAGCCGGCCAGGGCCCTGATACGTCGCGCGCTGGTGTCCTGCGCGGCGGATCGCCCCCTTCGCGAGGTGGCCGGACTGATGAGGGACGAGAACGTCAACTCGATGGTCGTGCGGGGGGAGAAGGGAGAGCTGGGAATCGTCACGGACAGCGACCTGCGTTCACGGGTTGTGGCCGAGGGCATGTCGGTAGACGCTCCAGTGGGCGAGGTCGTGTCGGGGCCCTTGACCACGGTCGGTGCGGACGATGCCGGCGCCGACGTGATGCTGGCAATGCTCGACAACGACGTGCGCCACGTTGGCGTCCTCTCTCCGAGGGGCGAGTTGCTGGGAGTACTCGGCGGCATCGACCTGGTTGCCGCCGAGGCACGCACGCCTTTTGCGCTTCGGCACGAGATCGCGCGGGCACGCGACAAGCAGGAGCTCAGTGAGGCGGCTGAGCGGCTCCGGTCCACGGTGGTCGCGCTGCATACCACCAAGCTCCCTCCGCAGCAGATCGGCCGCGTGATCTCGGTGGTCGCCGACGCACTGATCCGGCGCATGATCGAGCTGGCGATCGAGTCCAAGGGGCGGCGCCGGCGGAGTTCACCTTCCTTGCGCTTGGCAGCCACGGCAGACGTGAGACCGTGCCCTCTTCCGACGTCGACTCGGGGATGGCCTGGGAGGACGAGTCTGAGCAGGCGTCCAGCGACGGCGTTGTGGGCTACATGCGGACGATCGCCGCCGACGTGGAGGACTGCATCCGGGTCGTTGGCTGGCGTCTCGATCCACACGGCGTGACGGCGTCCAGTGAGTTCTCCGCCAGCTCGATGGACACATGGCGCCGGTCGATCGGGAATTGGCTGCAGAACCCGGGCGACGAACAGGTCCTGATCGCGACTTCGATCCTGCTCGACGGCCGCACGGTTTACGGGCCGGCGGAGCTGGACCCGCGGGCGATCCTGTTGGAGCCCGAAAATCGCGCCGCGCTGCTGCCATCGATGCTCCGTCTTGCGCTGGCGTTGAAGCTACCGACCGGTTTCAGGGGCAACATCTCGGTCGAGGACTCCGGCGAGCACAGCGGGACCTTCGACATCAAGCACGGCGGACTGCTTCCCGTCGTCGATTTCGCCCGCTTCGCGGCACTGAAGGCCGGCGCCAAGGTCACGGCGACTATCGAGCGGCTGCGGGCGGCGTCCGAGCTCGGGGCGATCGAGCCCGCTCATGCCCGAACGCTCGAGGAGGCCTACGACCTCTTCACCACCCTCCGGCTCGAACACCAGATTCAGCAGCTCGCGCGGGGAGACGAGCCGGATGACCATGTCGACCCGAACGAGCTTTCAGAGCTCGCGCGGCGGTACCTGCGCGATGCATTCCACGAGGTCGCCGCTGTGCAGAAGTCGCTGTCGAGCGGGCTCGGCTAGCCAAGCCGACATTCTTGGCTGCTAACCCGGCCCCGGAAGGGGTGATGGACAGCCAGGAGTAGCGCTTCTCGTCCAAAGCAGCGGTTCTGGTCGAGGGTTCCTCAGCGGCCTTCGGCGCCCAACTGACGCAGCCGGCTTCGATTGTCGGTCTGAATCCATTCCTCCGCGATTCGCCCCTCCTCGTCGTACCGGAAGATGTTGATCAGCTCGAAGGCGACCCGTTTGCTGTTAGGCGGAAGCGGGCCGACCGGTGAGTGGGTGAACTCGCGCGCGAAGGTCCCTGCGATCGTCGTCTGGCACGCGACGTAGTCACCCTCCACGAGCATGATCCCTCGCCTTATGGTCAGGTCGTCGAAAGCTGCTCGCAACGACGCGAAATAGCCCTTGAGGCCCTATAGTCGAGCTCTGTGCCGTCCGGGCCGTGGAAGGCATAGTCGGGAGCGAAATACGCGTCGAGCTCCGCGTTCGTCCTCTCCGGTCACCTCCCGCTCTCCCGCCCGGATGAGACCGGCAACGAGTTCCTCTCGACTGACGTTCCGTGGCGGCATCGCCCGCTAAGTATCTCTCAGGGTGTTGGAGTGCCGCTTCCCACACGAGCGCCGTTTCTCGTCCAACGCGGGTCTTGTTGAACACCCGCTTGGCATGGATTGCGGGTCGATTCGGCATCGGTGCAAGGGGTCTGACCCCCGGTTAGAGATCTAAGCTATCTCTCATGGGAAAGCTGATCTACTCGATGAACCCCTCGCTCGATGGCTTCGTGGCCGGGCCCGATGGCGACTTCGATTGGGGGGCGCCCGACGAGGAGCTGCATCGGTTCCACAACGCACGGGTGGACCGGCTGAGCGCCCATCTCCTCGGCCGCAAGCTCTACGAGACGATGGTCTACTGGGAGACGGCGGAGGAGGACCCGGCGATCTCCGACTATGCAGCGGAGTTCGCCCGCATCTGGAAGCAGCTGCCGAAGGTCGTCTTCTCGAGGACGCTGACCGAGGTCGAGGGCAACACCCGGCTCGCGACCGGCAGCGTCGAGGAGGAGGTCGCGCGCCTCAAGTCCGAGTACGACGGCGACATCGCGGTCGGCGGACCCGGGCTCGCCGGAACCTGCGCCGAGCTAGACCTGATCGACGAGTACGAGCTGTTCATCTCGCCCGTTATCGTCGGTGGAGGGCTGCCCTTTTTCCCGGGCCTCGCTGCGCCGCTCGAGCTCGAGCTCGCCGAGACCCGGACCTTCGGAAACCGGGTGGTTCAGGTGCGCTACGAGAGGGTCCACCCGCAACGCTGAGCCGACTAGCACAAAGAGGTGGCGCTTTCCATGCAAAGCAGCGGTTTGCAAGTACAACTCTAAGCCGGTGAACGGGTGGCCGACAAGCGTCCGTCCCGGCGCCCGCATAAGGGCTGTACAAGGGCCGCCCCGAAACGGCCCCACGGCCCGGCATCGAGATAAACCCAGCGGTAGCGGGGACTCTTAGAGCGCGCCCGACTGGACTCGAACCAGTGACCTTCGGTTTCGTAGACCGACGCTCTATCCAACTGAGCTACGGGCGCGTGCGGGGGACAGCGTAGCGGCGCCGCAAGGGGTGCTCAGCCGGGCATCTTGAAGGGAACCGGGGTGACGATGACCCCGGCTCGGTGCGCATCAGCTTGGTCAGTCGGCGCGCGACGCCGTTGTGAAGGGGTCGCTGCAAGGCGCTGGCCGGGACCAGTTTGGGGAGCACCAGGTTCATCGTCAGATCGGGGTTCTCGGCGTGGAGATCGTGCAGGTAGCGGGCCAGCGGGGGCGAGGTCGCGCGGAACGGTGACTCGATGACCTCCAGCGGCACGTGTGCGCCCCAGGCCTTCCGGCGGCGGCGGAACTCCTCGGCGTCGACGGGTTCCGTGCTGACGTGATGGCCGCTCGCGACTGGCCGTCATCGGCGCATCCGCGGGGAATAGCCTTCTGCGCGTCGCCGACGTGCTCAACATCGCCGACCTCGAGGCGCCTGGCGGCGGAGCGCCTGGAGCCCGGGCCGCACGGCTACTTCGCGGGCGGCGCCGGCGACGAGCGCACCCTGCGGCGCAACGTCGAGGCGTTCGAGGGCTGGGAGCTGTGGCCGCGGGTGCTGGTCGACGTCTCCGAGGTCAGCACCGGGATCGAGCTGCTCGGCTCCGAGCTGCGAGCAGCCGGTGCTGGTGGCGCCCGGTCGCCTTCCAGAAGCTCGCCCACCCCGAGGGCGAGGTGGCGATGGCGCGCGCGGCCGAGGCGGCCGGGACCGTGATGTGCCTGTCCACGATCGCGACCTGCGGCCCGACCGAGGTCGACGGCCGGCTGCGCCGGGCGCAAGTGGATGCAGCTCTACTGCTTCCGCGACCGCGCGATCACCCGGGCGCTGCTGGACGAGGCCGTCGAGGCCGGGTTCGAGGCGGTGCTGCTGACCGTTGACGCGCCCTACGCCGGCAAGCGCGAGCGCGACTTCCGCACCGGCTTCGAGGTGCCGGCCGAGATCACCGCACCCGCGGTGAAGGCGGCCTCCGGGGGCCGCGACCTGAGCGTGCAGGAGGTCTTCGACCTGATCGACCCGTCGCTCGACTGGGAGGACCTTGCCGAGCTGGTCGAGGCATCCGAGCTCCCGCTGCTGGTCAAGGGCCTGGTTCGCGCCGACGACGCCGAGCTCGCGGTCGAGCACGGCGCCGCCGGAGTCGTCGTCTCCAACCACGGCGGCCGCCAGCTCGACAACGCCCCCGCCACGATCGACGCCCTGCCCGAGGTGGTGGACGCGGTCGGCGGCCGCATCCCGGTGCTGATGGACGGCGGCATCCGCCGCGGCACCGACGTCGCGGTCGCCCTGGCCCTCGGCGCCGACGCCGTGCTCGCCGGCCGTCCCTGCCTCTGGGGCCTCGCGTGGGACGGCCAGGCCGGCGCCGAGCGCGCGCTCGGATCCTCCGCGCCGAGCTGCGGCTGGCGCTGGCCCTGCTCGGCTGCCCCTCGCCGGCCGCGCTCGACTCGTCGCACGTCCGCCGCCGCATCCGCTCGTAGCGAGGAAGCCACAGAGGACGGGTCAGCCGCCCTCGCTAGTCTGCGCGCGCTCGATGGACAACCGCCTCTCCGCAACCGACATGTCCTACCTGTTCGCCGAGCGCGACGCAGGTCCACGTCAACGTCGGCGGCACCCTGCTCGTCGAGGGGGCGGCGCCCGTCTACGAGCAGCTGTCGCCCACGTCGAGAACCGGCTGCGAGCTGGTGCCGCGCTTCCGGCAGCGCATCGTCAAGGTGCCGCTGGGGATCGAGAACCCGGTCTGGGCCGACGATCCCGAGTTCGACGTCGGCCGCCACGTCCGCCATCTCGGGGTGCCGCGACCCGGGCGGCTCGACCAGCTCCGCGACCTGATCGGGCGGATCATGTCCGAGCCGCTCGACTTCCAGCACCCGCTCTGGCAGCTCTACCTGATCGACGGGCTGCGGGGGCGCCACGCCTACCTCTCGAAGACCCACCACGCCCTGGTCGACGGGGTCGCCGCGGTGGACATCGGGATGATCCTGCTCGACCCGAAGGCGACGGCCGACCAAGATCAAGCCGCCCGAAGGACCCCTGGAGCCCCTCGCCGCCGAAGCGCGGGGAGCTGTTCGCCCAGGCCGCCGCCTACGCGGTGCAGCGGCCCTTCAAGGCGGCCGGGCCGCGCCGTCGGCCACACGGTGAAGATGCCGGCCAAGACCGCGGCCAGCGTGATCCGCACCGCCGAGGCCTTCACGGGCATGGCCTCGGGCGGGCCCACCTGCCCGAAGAGCCCCTTCAACGTCCCGATCGGCCGCGACCGGCTGGTCGCCTGGGCGAAGACCGACCTCGACCGCCTGAAGCGCGCCCGGGGTGCCGTCGAGGGCTCGACCGTCAACGACGTGGTGCTCTCGATCGCCGCCGGCGCGCTGCGCCGCTACTTCGAGGGCCGCGGCGAGAAGCCGCCCAGCCATCTGGTCGCCCTCGTCCCGGTCAGCATCCGCCGGCCCGGCGAGGAGCACGAGCTGGGCAACCGGATCTCGACGATCCTGGTGACGCTGCCGGTCGCCGAGCCCGACCCGCGCAAGCGGCTGGAGATCCTGCGCGACGTGACCGCGCGGCTGAAGGAGTCCGACAACGCCCGCGCCGCCTCGCTGATCATCGAGGCGGTCGGCTGGACGCCGCCGACGATCAACCGCGCTGCTCTCCTCGGCGATGGCGCGGCCGCTCGTCTTCAACCTCGTCGTCTCCAACGTCCCCGGCCCGCAGCAGCCCCTGTACCTGCTGGGCCGCCGCATCCGCGAGATCTATCCCTACGTGCCGCTCTCGCCGCAGAACCACGCGGTCTCGCTGGGGCTGATCAGCTACGACGGGCGGGTCTTCTTCGGGCTCGCCGGCGACCGCGACGTCGTCCCCGACCTCGACGACTTCGCCGCCGCGCTGCGCGCCGCGTGCGCGAGCAGCCGGTCCCGCCGCGCAGACCGGCGCCAAGCCGAAGCCGAAGGCCAGAGCCAAGCCGAAGCCCAGCCAGCCGAAGCCAGAAGCCGAAGAGCCCACAGCCGCAGAGCCCGGCGGCTTCGAGGGCTTCGGCCCAATTCAGGAAGCCCTCGCCCCTGACCAGCTTCCCACCCCGCAGCCGGAGGCCAGAGCCAAGCCGAAGCCAAACGGCAGGCCGGGCCGCCTTGGCGAGGCCACTGAGGCGCAGGCGACGGGTCAGCGCCCCCTGACCGTCGCCGGCACATCACGAAAAAAGGGTGAAAAAGCGGAGAGGGAGGGATTCGAACCCTCGAGAGAGCTATTAGCCCCCTACTCGCTTAGCAGGCGAGTGCCTTCAGCCGCTCGGCCACCTCTCCGGGCGAATACCGGCGCCGATTGTAGGCTGGCTGGAGATGTCGGGCACGCAGGAGACCCCAGCCACACGAGGCGACCCCGAGCGCGCGGCAGCCGCAGCCCCAAGCCGCGATACGCCGACCCCGCTGCCGATCCCCTCGCCGACGGAGGCCTACGAGCGCTACGAGGAGATCTTCAAGGACGTGCAGGCCCCGTTCGCCTTCCTCGATCTCGACGCCGTCTGGTCGAACGCGGCCGACATGCTGCGGCGCGCCCAGGGCAAGCCGATCCGGATCGCCAGCAAGTCGGTCCGCTGCCGCCCGGTCCTCGAGCGCCTGCTGGACCTCGACCGGGGCTTCCAGGGGGTGCTGAGCTTCACCCTGCCCGAGACGCTGTGGCTCTGGGAGCAGGGCCAGCGCGACCTGGTGCTCGCCTACCCGACCGCCGACGGCCCCTGCCTGACCCGGCTGGCGCGGCTGACCGCCGAGCATCCCGACGAGGCGCCGGTGGTGATGGTCGACTCGGTCGAGCATCTGGACCTGATCGAGGAGTCGGCGGCGTCGTTCGTGGCGCCGATCAGGGTCGCGATCGACATCGACGTCTCCTGGTGGCCTCTGGGCGGCATCGTCAAGATCGGCCCCAAGCGCTCGCCGGTGCGAACCGCCGAGCAGGCCGCCGTCGCTGGCGCGCGAGATCGAGCGCCGCGAGCGGGTCAGGCTGGTCGGGCTGATGGCCTACGAGGGCCAGATCGCCGGCGTCGGCGACGAGGTCCCGGGAAAGGCGATCACGAACCGCGCTGACCAAGGCGATGCAGGCGGCGTCGGCGAAGGACGTGCGCGAGCGCCGGGCCGAGGTGGTCACCGCCGTCTCCGAGGTCGCCGAGCTCGAGTTCGTGAACGGCGGAGGCACCGGCTCGATCGAGCAGACCGCCTCCGAGTGGGCGGTGACCGAGGTCGCGGCCGGCTCGGGCTTCTACGCCCCGGTGCTGTTCGACCACTACAGCTCCTTCGAGCTGAACCCGGCCGCGATGTTCGCGCTGCCGGTCGTGCGCAAGCCGGCTGCGGAGGTCGCGACCACGCTCGGCGGCGGCTACCTGGCCTCGGGAGTGGGCGCCAAGGACCGCATGCCCGTCCCCCACCTGCCCGACGGCCTGCGGCTGGATGCCTTCGAGGGCACCGGCGAGGTGCAGACCCCGGTGATCGGCTCGGCGGCGGAGCGGCTGTCGATCGGCGACCGCGTCTACTTCCGGCACATCAAGGCCGGCGAGCTCTGCGAGCGCTTCAACCGCCTCTACCTGGTCACCGGATCCACGATCCGCAACGAGGTGCCCACGTACAGGGGCGAGGGGCAGGGCGTTCCTCTAGATAACCCTTGTCCAGAGCGTGCGCGCTACCGAATAACGGTCTTATGGATCCGCCACCTCGCCTCTACTGTCGCTGGGAATTCAGGGGGTATGAGAGGACGGCGATGAGATTCCAGTGGCGCTCGGGCTGCCGTGCCGCTTCGGCTGGGCAGGTGGTCGATGGTCCAGACACGCGTTGCATTGGATCGGGGCCGAGGTCGACGCCCGGGCGCTTACTTCGAGGGCGACCGCGTGCCGCTGCGGATCGCGCCCTTCCTGGCCGCCGGCGCGATCTGCCCTTCCTGCTGCTGCCCGCGCTCGGGCGTCTCGCTCGCCGACTGGCGGGTGGCGCTCGCCGTTCGCCATCTCGCTGGCGATAGTCGCCACCGCGCTGCTGGCTGCCGTGGGAACGGCTCCCCGGTGGACCCAGGCCCTGCCCGTGCTGGCGGGGTTCGCGGTGATCGCGCTGCTGCGCGACACCAGCGGCGAGGACGTCCGTCGACCTTCGAGCCGCTGGTGATCGTGCCCGATCACCTGGCTGCCGCTCTACGGGACCCGAAACCAGCTCTTTGCGGGGATCGCCGCGATGGTCGCGATCATCGCCGTGCCCCCGCTGCTCGTCGGCCCTCCCATCTACGACAGCGACCAGATCGTCCGCGCTGGCATCGCGGCGCTGATCGCGGGCATCACCGGCGTCGCCGTGCAGAACTGGTCACCGCCACGCGAGGCCTGGCCGCTGAGGCCCGGGCCGATCCTCGACACCGCCCAGGACGCCTTCGTCGCGGTCGACGACGAGGGAATGGTGATCGAGGACTGGAACCCCCAGGCCGAGCGCACCTTCGGATGGACCGCGCGAGGAGATGGTGGCCGTCGATCCATCTGGACACGCTGGTCCATCCCGACGACCGCGAGTGGGCCGGTCAAGCGGCTGCATCGCTTCCCCGAGACCGGAACGTGAGGGCCTGGATCGGCCAGCGCTTCGAGGCCCGCGGGCTGCGGCGCGACGGCACCGAGTTCCCGATCGAGCTGTCGGTGTCGCCGGTCAGAATGCTGGGGGACCGCTGGACCTTCAACACCGTTCGTCCACGACATCAGCGAGCGAACGCGTGCGCGCGCGCCCTGCAGGAGGCCGAGGAGGGCTTCCGCCGCGCGTTCGAGGACAACCGCGTCGGGATGGCGCTGCTCTCGGAGGAGGGCGGTCTTCACGCGGGTCAACGCCGCCTTCTGCGAGCTGCTCGACTATCCGCCGGCGGGGAGCTGATCGGCACCCCGTTTCCCGAGATCACCCACCCCGACGACATCGAGGCGAGCGTGACCGCGGTGCGCGAGATCGTCGCCGGGAGAGCGATACGGCTACCGGGCCGAGAAGCGGTGCCTGCACTCGAGGGGCCACTACGTGTGGACCGCAATCAACGTCTCGCCGATCCGCGACGCAGCGCGGCCAATCTGATCCACCTGATCGCCCAGATCGAGGACATCACCGAGCGCAAGGAGCAGGAGGCGAGGCTCACCCACCAGGCCCTGCACGACCCGCTCACCGGGCTGCCGAACCGGGTCCTGTTCGCCGACCGCGTCCGCGTCGCGTCGGCCCGCCGCGACAGCGGCAGCTTCGGCGTCATCTACATCGACCTCGACACGTTCAAGCCGATCAACGACTCCTTCGGCCACTCCGCCGGCGACGAGGTGCTGGTGGAGGTGGCGCGGCGGCTGGAGATCCGGCTCCGCGAGGGCGACACGCTGGCGCGGCTGGGCGGGCGACGAGTTCGCGGTGCTGTGCGACGACACCGATGAGGCCGATGCCCGGCTGGTCGCCGAGCGCGTGATCGAGGCGTTTGCGAAGCCGTTCGGGATCGGCGAACGCGAAGTCCATCAGGCCGCCAGCGTCGGGATCGCTGTGCAGCCGCGAGACGGCCGCCCGATGGACCCCGAGCAGGTGCTGCGCTGGGCCGACCTGGCCATGTACCGCGCGAAGGCCGCAGGCACGTCCCGCTACGCGATGTTCGAGGGCTGGATGGGAGAGGGCCATCCCGGACCGGGGCGGACTGGAGAAGGAACTGCGTCGCGGGCTCGCGGAGCGGCGAGCTCGACGGTGCACTACCAGCCCGAGGTCGACCTCGCCACCGGCCTCGTGACCGGAGCCGAGGCGCTGGTGCGCTGGCAGCACCCGGAGCGCGGCCTGCTCGAGCCGGCCGAGTTCATGTTCGTCGCCGAGGACAGCGAGCTGATCGTCGCCATCGACGACTTCGTGCTGTGGAAGGCCAGCCACGAGGCCGCGCGCTGGCGGCGCGGGCTGCCCGAAGACACGCCGTTCGTGATCTCGGTCAACCTCTCCGAGCGGCGGCTTGCCGAGCCGGGCCTCTCCAACAAGATCGCCCAGGCGATCTCCGACGCCGAGCTGCCGGCCGACTCGCTCTGCCTCGAGGTGGCCGAGCGGGCGGTGCTTGGACCGCCGCGGCGACGCGCTCAGCGCGCTGCCCGACCTGGAGGCCCTGGGGGTGCGGTTGCTGATCGACGACTTCGGCGTCGCCCTCACCTCGTTCAACGCGATCCAGCGCCTGCCCCGCCTGAACGCGATCAAGATCGACCGCTCGTTCATCGCCGGCCTGGGGCGCTCGCGCGAGGACTCGGTCGGCGTCGCGGCGATCATCGGCCTGGCCCACGGGCTGAAGCTGACTGCGACGGCCGAGGGAGTCGAGACGGCCGAGCAGCTCGACGAGCTGCGCGGGCTCCAGCTGCGACCGCGCCCAGGGCTACTACTTCGCCCGCCCGCAGCCGCCCGAGGGGTTCGGGGAGCTGCTGACAGTCGGCAAGCTACGGCGAGCTGCTGGCCTAGGTTCCAGCGCCACCCATCGGCGGGAGCACGCGGTCGGTGTACTCGTTGCGGAAGCGGCCCTCGGGGTCCAGCCTTGCTCGGACCGCCGCGAAGTCGGCCCAGCGCGGGTAGCGCTCGGCCAGGCTCTCGGCGGTCTGGAAGTGGCGCTTGCCCCAGTGCGGGCGACCCGCCGTACGCGTCCATCACCTCCTCCACGGCGCGGAAGTAGGCCTCCCAGGCCATGCCGCGGTACTGGTGCACGGCGATGTAGGTGGTGTCGCGGTCGTGTGCCGGGCTCAGCATCGAGTCGTCGCCGGCCACGAACCGCACCTCGATCGGGAAGCCGACGCCCGCCTCGTCCCGCTCGGCGGCCTCCAGCACGCGCGGCACGGCCTCGGCCGCGTGGCGGCGAGGGATCGCGTACTCCATCTCGGTGAAGCGGATCCGCCGCTGGCTGGCGTAGACGCGGTAGCTGCGGTCGAGCTTCGTGCTGCGGCCGAGCCGACGCGAGACGAAGCGTGCCAGGCCCGGGATGCGGCCCGGGCTGGCCCGCCCGAGCCTCGCGATCCCGCCCATGACCCAGTTCTCGGCGACGATCTCCGTGGCGAAGCGGCTGACGGGGCTCTTCGGGTCGGGCGGCTCGTCGGTCCGCTCGCTCTGGCGCATCAGCGCCGTCCGGGTGTGGGGGAAGACGTAGAACTCGAAGTGGTCGGAGCCGTCGGCGAGGTCGTCGATCCGCTCCAGCACCTCGTCCAGAGGCAGCGGGGAGTCCAGTCTGCGGACGCTGAAGGCCGGGACCGTCCGCAGTGTCAGCGAGGCGATGATCCCGAGCGCCCCCAGCCCGACCCGCGCCGCCCGGATCCCCTCCGGATCGGACTCCTCGGACAGCTCGAGCAGCGTGCCGTCGCCCAGCACCACCTCCATCCCGTGGATCTGCGACGAGATGTTCCGGAACCGCGAACCGGTGCCGTGGGTGCCGGTGGAGACAGCACCCGAGATCGTCTGCCTGTCTATGTCGCCCAGGTTCTCCAGGGCCAGCCCGTGGCCCCAGATCGCGTCGTTCATCTGGCGCAGGCCGATCCCGGACTCGACCTTCACCAGGCCGGAGTCCCGGTCGACGTCGAGCAACCGGCCCAGGCCCGTCAGGTCCAGCATCACGCCGCCGGTGCAGGCGATGTCGGTGAACGAGTGGCCGTGCGCCGGCGGCGCGCACCGTCAGGCCCTCCTCGCCCGCGCGCGCGACCGCGTCGACCAGCTCGGCGCGGTTCGCCGGCGCCTCGATCCGGGTGGGCAGGCAGCGCTGGTCGCCCGCCCAGTTCCGCCACTCCTTCGCCATCCCGACGGACCCTATGAGATGGGCAGCGACGGTCCGATCAAACTAGGCTTTCCGAGGACCTCCCGGAGGGGTGGCAGAGCGGTTGAATGCGGCGGCCTTGAAAGTCGCTAAGCGTCGTCAAGGCGCTTCGTGGGTTCGAATCCCACCCCCTCCGCTCGGCTTCAGATCACCGAGGGTGGAACCGAAGCGGCCCCGGCGCCGGAGCGAGCTCCGGTCCGGGTCGGCGGCGAGGGCTAGGCGCCCCGTTCGCCCACCAGCAGGGTCTGAACCGCGCGGCCGATCGCGCCGCGCTCGTCGAAAAGCCTGGTGTCGGCCATCCCGACCCCGTTCGGCTCGGGCAGCGTCACCGCGTCGAGGCACACCCACTCTCCCTCGGGCATCCGATGGAGATGCACGCTCAGGTCCACGTTGATGAACAGGTAGCGCCGCCAGTCGAGCGCGGCGCTGACGCCGTTGCCCGAGTCGGCGGCGACCAGAACCCGCTGCAGCGGGGGTCATCTCCTCGCCCGGCAGCAGCGGGACCCTGGCCCGCATCCAGACCGTGGCGGGCCCCGCGTCCTTGAAGGCGCCCGAGACGAAGCGGTAGTCCATCGCGCTGTGGTAGCCGACCTCGTGGCCGGTGTCGAAGAACTCGCCCGGCTCGCCGGCGTCGGGCCCCGGCGGTGGCTCGGGAAAGCCCTCGGGCCGCTCGAAGTCGACGGGCTCCGTCCGCAGCCGCCATGCCTGCGCGCGCATCAGTGGCTCCCCATCCGCATCGGCCAGCGTCGCCGCCAGCATCTCGACGCGCCGGCCGGGACGCAGCACCTCGGCGCTGACTCGCAGCGGGGCGATCGGGACCGGGCGCAGCACCTCGTAGGTGACGCGACCGAGCTGCGCCGGGGGGCCGTCCTCCCCGATACGCCCGCCGCCGAGCCGCTCCAGCTCCCGGGCGACCAGCGCCGCCGGTGGCCCGGCGTGCTGTGCGTTCGGGTCCCAGGGCCCGCGGGTCAGCTCGGTGGCGACGTAGGCGTCGCCCTCGGGCTCGTAGAACGCCTCGGCCACCGGCGCATCCTAGGCAGCGGTCCCGGTAGGGGGTTCCCGCCCGTCGTAGAAGCAGGAGCGTGGCTTCCCGCGTCTACGTCATCGAGCTCGACCGGGCCGCCGGGCGCCGCCGGGACCCGCGCATCCCCTGGGTCTACGTCGGGCTCCAGCGCCCGCGGGCCCGAGGAGCGCATGGAGCAGCACCGGCGCGGCTACAAGTCGGCCCGCCTCGTCAAGCGCTTCGCGCTGCGGCTGCGGCCCGACCTCTACGAGGACCTGCCCGCGTTTCCGGGATCGAAGACGGCCTGCCGGGCGGAGCTGGAGCGCGCTCATGAGCTCGCCGGCTGCGGGTTCGTCGCGCACTGCGACGGGACCTCCTACGGCAAGGAGGAGGCGGACTGGGCCGAGTGGGACGCCGAGCGGCTCGAGCCCATCGGTCACCTGGTCGACGAGGCCGCGAAGGAGCTCTACGAGTCGTCCTTCAGGCCGCTCAACGCCGAGCGCTGCGCGCGGCCTCCTCCACGGGGAACGCGGCTTCTGGGTCCCCGAGTACGTCGACCAGCTCGATCCGCCGCCCGGCTATGGCCTCTTCGCGCACGTGCGGCTCGACGTGCTGCAGAGCACGCGTCGCCGAGCTGGCGCCCTCCGGGCAGCACGCCTGACAGCGGCGCTTAGGCGAGCCTAACCACCGCGGGTAGGCTTTGTTCACCCCCAAGAACGGAGGCAAGAGTGGAGAAGGTTAAGAAGACCGAGGCCGAGTGGAAGGCCGAGCTCAGCCCCGAGCAGTACAAGATCGTCAGGGAGAAGGGCACCGAGGCGCCGTTCACCAGCGAGCTCAACGACGAGAAGTCCGAGGGCACCTTCAAGTGCGTCGCCTGCGGGCAGCCCGTGTTCAGCTCAGAGGCCAAGTTCGACTCCGGCACCGGCTGGCCGAGCTTCGACGCCCCGATGGACGACGAGGCCGTCGAGACCGAGGCCGACAACAGCATGTTCATGCGCCGCACCGAGGTGCTGTGCTCGCGCTGCGACGCCCACCTGGGCCACGTCTTCGACGACGGCCCCGCCGACACCACCGGCAAGCGCTACTGCATCAACGGCTGCGCCCTCACCTTCGACGAGGAGTAGCCGAAGTCAGACCTTGCCGCCCGCGCCGAGGTAGCTGAAGCGCACCGCTAGCGCCACAGCCTCGGTGCGGGTGTCCACCTCCATGCGCGCGATCGCGTTGCGAACGTGCGTATGGACGGTGGCGGGGCTGAGACTGAGGCGGTCCGCGATCTGCTTCACGCGCAGCCCCTCGGCCAGCAGCTCCAGGATCTCTCGCTCGCGCGGGGTCAGCTCCAGCAGCTTCTCGACCTCGCCCGCTCCCTGGCCCAGCTCGGTGCCGACGAAGGTGCCCCCGCCCGCGACGACCTCGATCGCGCGGGCGATGTCCTCGCTGGGCGCCGACTTCAGCACGTAGCCGGAGGCGCCGGCGCGGAGCGCGAGGGTGAGCAGGTCGGGCTGGGCGTGCGCGGTGAAGATGATCACTCGGGTCTCGGGCAGGGCCTTGAGGATGTCCTTGGTCGCCTCGATGCCGTCCTGGCCGGGCAACTCGACGTCCACGATGCAGACGTCGGGCTTGAGCTCGGTGACCACCCCGACGACCTCCTCGCCGGTGGCGGCCTCGCCGACGATCTCCACGCCCTCGACCGAGGCCATCCGGGCCTTGACGGCCTCGCGGACGATCTCGTGATCGTCGCAGAGCACAACTCGCTTTGGAGTCCCCGGGCTCATACCGTGGGAATGCGCTCTGGAACGCCGAAATCCTTCAATACGGCTGGCATCGAAACGGTTCCTTCTCCCTCTTGTCCGTTCTCCAACAGGGCGATCAACGTGCGGCCCACCGCGACAGCCGTGCCATTGAGCGTATGGACCGGCTCCGGTGATGCACCCTCAGCGGGACGGTACCGACAATTGAGGCGTCGCGCCTGATAGTCGGTCGTGTTCGAGCACGATGTCACCTCCCGATAGCGTCCCTGGCTGGGGATCCAGGCCTCGCAATCGAACTTGCGGGCAGCCGAGGCGCCGAGATCGCCGACCGGAATGTCGACCACCCGATAGGGGATCTCGAGCGCGCCGAGGATCCGCTCCTGGAGGGCGAGCAGGCGCTCGTGCTCATCGTCCGAGGCCGAGGGCTCGATGAAGCTGAACATCTCGACCTTGTCGAATTGGTGGACTCGGAAGATTCCGCGGGTGTCACGACCGGCGGCGCCGGCTTCGCGCCGGAAGCAGGTCGAGAAGCCCGCGTAGCGGAGCGGCAGCTCGTCGGCCCCGAGCTTCGCGCCGGCGTGCAGCGAGGCGAGGGCGACCTCGGAGGTGCCCGTGAGGAACAGCTCGTCACGCGGGACCTCGTAGATCGTGTCGCGCTCGGAGGGGAAGAAGCCGGTCCCGTAGAGCGCGGGCTCGCGCACCATCACCGGCGGGGAGACGGGGTCGAAGCCCTCGCCGCGCAGGATCTCCAGCGCGAACCGGACCAGCGCCAGCTCCAACATCACCAGGTCGCCGAGCAGGTATGCGAACCGTGCGCCCGACGTCTCGGCCGCCGCCTCCATGTCGATCCAGCGGTGACGCTCCCCCAACTCCAGGTGGTCCAGTGGCTCGAAGTCGAACTGCGGCCGCTCGCCCACCTCGCGCAGGACCTCGGCGTCCTCCTCGTCGGACCCGTCGGGCGCCTCGGGCGAAGGAAGGTTGGGCAGCGTCGCCAGCAGCTCGTCCTGCTCCTGCTTGAGCTCGGCCAGCTCCGGCTCGAGCTGCTTCAGCTCGGCCTTCAGCTCCGAGGACTCGTCGCGCAGCTTCTTCACCCCGCGATCGTCCGCCTTGCCTTCCCGAGCCGCCTTCTCGATCTGCTCCGAGACCTTGTTCTGCGCGGCGCGCAGCTCGTCAATTCGGGTGTTGAGCTCGCGGCGGCGCTGGTCCAGCTCCAGCAGCCGGTCCAGCTGATCGGCGGCGCCTCGCCTGGCGAGCGCCTCCCTGGCGGGCGCGGGGTCGCTGCGGATCTGCTTCAGGTCGAGCGTGGCTCTATTCCTCGACGTCCTTGCCCGAGTACTCGGCCAAGAACCTCGCCACCGCCTCCGCGTCGTCTCCGACGACGATGTTCTGGGGCATGATCGCTCCGGAGAAGCCGCCGTTTGCGATCGCGAAGATCACGTCCTCGTAGGTCTCCTTGCGCTGGTCGAAGTTGGGGCCCTGGGCGCGCTGGCTGCGGTTGGCGCTGCCCTGCGCCCCGGCCGCCTTGAGCGTGTGGCAGCCCGAGCAGCGCTGCGCGAACAGCTCGGCGCCTCGGTATCCGGGATCGTCCTCGGAGACCTCGATGCCCTCGGTCCCGCAGGCGCCCAGCACGAGCGCCGCGGCGGCAGCTGAAATCAGGGGGAAAGCCCGTCGCACGCGGCGGGATCATATGCGAGGCGGACGCGGCGATAGCGTTGCCCCGTGGCCGACCGCGAGCCCACTCCCGCCCTGTTCCGCGAGGCTCTGGCCTCCTATCCGACCGGGGTGACCGTTGTCACCGCGATGGGCCCCGGCGGCCCGGCGGGTGCCACCGCGAACGCCGTCACCTCGCTCTCGCTCGAGCCGCCGATGATGCTGGCGTGCCTCGACCGCGGCTCACGGACGCTCGAATCGGTCCGCGCGGCCGGCCGCTTCGGGGTCAACGCCCTCGCCGCCGGCCAGGAGGAGCTTGCACTTCGGTTCGCGGCTAAAGACCCGGCGCCGCGCAAGTGGGACGGGGTCGAGTGGAGCGATCGTCATGGATCGCCGCGGCTGGCCGAGGCGCTGATGTGGGTCGCGTGCGAGCTGCGCGACCTGATCGACGGAGGCGACCACCTGATCGCGACCGGCACCGTCCTGGAGGCGGAGTCTCGCGAGGCGATGCCGCTGATCTTCCACCGCGGCGCCTACCGGAACCTGCTCAGCGAGAGCTGAGGGGCCACCAGCCGGCTCTCCTTCGGAGCGTGCCGCGCAGCGGCCGCGACTGATGCGGGCCGGCGCCAGTGGCCCCGACTGATGGCGAAGCCGTCCTACAGGAACGGCGTCGTCCCCGCTGCCCGCAGAGCCAGGAACAGGATCACGAGGCAGGAGACGGCCATGATCCCCATCTCCCGGCGGAGGATCGCGTGCGCGACCGCGTGCTGGCGGTCCTCGGGGAGGGCCTTGAAGTCGAGCTCGCCGAGCTCTATCTGGGCCGCGCCCGCCCGAGCCAGCTCGGCCAGGAAGGAGACGAGCAGTGGCAGAGCACCGTAGAGGTAGTGGAGATCGGCGGCCTCCCGGCCGGTGAAAACGAGGATCAATCCCAGCATCGCCTGGATCACGACGGTGACCTGGGCGACGCGCAGCGCGTACCAGAAGCCGAGGGTCGGCTCCTTGCGCAGCCAGGCGATCCCGCCCCAGAGCCCGGCCACCAGATTGGCCGCGATCAGGGCGATGCCGCAGGCGATGTGGAGCCCGATCACGCGGGCCACCCTAGATCAGGGACGCCGGGCGATCCGGGGTGCATATCCGCCTCAGCAGGTCGGATTTTTCGCTTTCTGATGCGGAAAGCCACTATGTAACAGCTTGATACAAAGTCGGTGATATAAACGCGGTCGGCGTGCTTGACAGCTATCTCCCCGTTCTCGTCTTCGCCGGCTTGGGAGCCATCGTCGGGACGGCGTTTGTGCTTCTGAACGGGGTCCTCGGGGCGCGCCGGCCGAACCCGCTGAAGGGCGATCCCTACGAATGCGGGCTCCCGTCCCAGGTGACGCGGAGCTTCCGCTTCGGCGTCAGCTTCTACATGGTCGCGATGCTGTTCATCCTCTTCGACATCGAGGTCGTCTTCCTGTATCCGGTCGGGGCGATCCTGCAGGCGGCCGACAGCGTCTTCGTGCTGGTCGAGATCGTGATCTTCGTGGTGCTGCTGCTGGTCGGCCTCATCTTCGTCTGGCGGCGCGGAGCGCTGGATTGGAAATAGAGCGCCGGAAGCTGAGGGTTCCGGCGCCGGGCGAACAGCCCAGGACGCCCGATGAGTTCCGGGCGAAGCAGCTGCGGGCGCGCGAGCTGCTGCGGGGCGACCTCGAGGGCCGCGACCTGCAGGAGGTCGTCGAGCGGGGCGTCCTCACCACCACCCTCGAGAAGGGGCTCAACATGGCCCGGGCGAACTCCATCTTCCCCGCGACCTTCGGGCTCGCGTGCTGCGCGATCGAGTTCATGTCGATGATCAGCGCCCGCACCGATCTCGCGCGCTTCGGCGCCGAGGCGCTGCGGGCCTCGCCGCGCCAGGCTGACCTGCTGGTCCTCTCGGGGCGCGTCTCGATCAAGATGGCGCCCGTCATCCGCCGGCTCTACGACCAGATGCTGGAGCCGAAGTGGGTGATCTCGATGGGCGCCTGCGCCTCCTCGGGCGGCATGTTCGCCAACTACGCCGTCGTCCAGGGCGCCGACAAGTTCATGCCGGTGGACATCCATGTTCCCGGCTGCCCGCCGCGCCCCGAGGCCCTGCTGCACGGCTTCACCAAGCTGCAGCGGAAGATCAAGGGCGACCCGGACCTGGGCTGGCGCGCCCGCTACAACGCCGCGGGCACCGAGGAATGGGCGCGCTTCGAGTCCGGGGAGCCGACTCCCGCAGCGATCGAGTCGGCGGCCAAGGCGCTCGCCGCGGCTGAGGAGGGCCAGCCCGATGCCTGACGCCCCCGGCCTCGAGCTGATCGCGCAGGGCATCAACGACGCCCACGAGGGCACAGTCACCGAGACGGCGCTCGAGCACGGCCGCGCGACGCTGATCGTGAACCCCGAGCGCGTCACCGAAGCGCTCGCCTGGCTGCGCGACACCGACGGCCAGCGCTACACCTTCCTCTCCAGCCTGCACGCGGCCGACTACCTGCCGGCCGCCCCCCGCTTCGCCGTCCACTACGAGCTGCTGAACCGCGATCGCGTCGAGCGTCTCAACGTCAAAGCGCTGCTGCCCGACCCGGCCTCCGGTGAGTCCACGTTCAGGGTTGCCAGGGCAGATGCGCCCCAACCCGGCATGCCCGGACGCGAAGCGGAGGACATGCCGGTGGATGTTGGCCCGCTGCCCGAGATCGACTCCTGCGTGGAGCTGTTCCCCACAGCCGAGTTCCAGGAGCGGGAGGCCTACGACTTCTTCGGGATCGTCTTCCGGGGCCATCCGGACCTGCGCCGGATCCTGATGCCGGAGGACTACGTGGGCTGGCCGCAGCGACGCGACTTCCCCGTCGGCGGCGAGCCGGTGCTGTTCACGCACAACGAGATCGAGATGCCCCGGTGGTACGAGTGATGGCGGACGAATCCCTCAGAGACGAGCCGTTCCAGACCGAGCGGGGCATGCGGCCCGAGATCGAGGATCCCGCGCTGCCGCTGGTCCGGGCGGCCGAGACCGAGACCCGCCCGCCGGACGTCGATGTGGACCTCGCTCCCGAGCAGGAGCTGCTGACGGTCAACTTCGGGCCGCACCACCCCGCCACCCACGGGGTGCTGCGCCTGATCGTGACGCTGCAGGGCGAGACGGTCGTCGACCTCAAGCCCGTCGTCGGCTACGTCCACACCGGGATCGAGAAATCCTGCGAGGACAAGAGCTACTGGAAGGTCATCCCGTTCGTCGAGCGGATGGACTACCTCGCCTACTTCTTCAACATGGAGGCGTTCTGCGGCTGCGTCGAGCGCCTGCTGGAGCTGGAGATCCCGCCCCGCGCCAAGTGGCTGCGGGTGCTGCACATGGAGCTGAACCGGATCCACTCGCACCTGGTCTGGCTCGGCACCTCCGCCCTCGACCTCGGCGCGGTCTCGATGTTCTGGTACTGCTTCCGCGAGCGCGACCGCATCCTCGACATGTTCGAGATGTCGGCGGGGCAGCGGATGCACACGCGGTACTTCCAGGTCGGCGGCGTCTTCGAGGACATCCCGCTGGGCTTCGAGCAGAAGGTGCGGGAGTTCTGCGCCGACATGCCCGGCCGCATCGACCAGTACGAGGCCCTGCTGGACCGCAACGAGATCTTCCTCCACCGCACCCGTAACGTCGGCATCGTCTCGCGCGAGCGCCTGCTGGAGCTGGGCGTTACCGGGCCGCTGCTGCGGGCCGCCGGCGAGCCCTGGGACCTGCGCAAGGCGACCGACTATCTGGCGTACCCGGAGCTGGACTTCAAGATCCCGGTCGGAACGGTCGGCGACGGCTATGACCGCTTCCGCTGCCGCGTCGCGGAGATGCGCGAGTCGGTGCGGATCATCGAGCAGTGCATCGAGGGGCTGCCCGAGGGTCCCTGGATCGCCGACGACCGCAAGATCGTGCTGCCCCCCCGCGACGAGCTCTCCACCTCGATGGAGGCGCTCATCCATCACTTCAAGCTCGTCACCGAGGGCTTCCGGGTGCCGCCCGGTGAGCTCTACTACGCGATCGAGGGGCCGCGCGGCGAGCTCGGCTGCTTCGTGGTCGCCGACGGCTCTGCGAAGCCGGCTCGCGTCCACTTCCGCGACCCGAGCTTCGTCAACCTGCAGGCCTTCCGCGACATGTCGGTCGGCGGCTACGTCGCCGACCTGATCCAGAACCTGGCGATGCTGGACCCGATCCTGGGAGGGATCGACCGGTGAGCCCGCTGCTCCCCAAGGGCAAGCGTCCCTGGCAGGACGACCCCGGCCATAGGCACGAGTCCCCCGCGCCGTCCAACGAGCCCGAGGTCGAGGTGCTGGAGCTTCCCGTCGAGGAGCACCAGGACCACGTCGGCGTCGACATCCCGGTGATCGACTCGATCACGGCCAAGCAGGCGGCCGAGGAGTCGCGCGAGCCCCTGGGCGAGCCGGCGACGGTGCCCGAGCCGGCCGAGGTCGAGGTGCCGCGCGCGCTGGCGCAGGAGATCCGCCGCGCGATGAAGCGCTACCCCGAGAAGCGCTCGGCCTCGATCCCGGCGCTGTGGGCGGTGCAGCGCCGCTACGGCTACTGCTCCCCCGAGGGGATCAATCAGGCCGCGGCGGTGATGGGCCTGACGCCGGCCTACCTGCAGTCGGTCGCGAGCTTCTACGACCTCTTCCACCTCGAGCCCCAGGGCGCGCACGAGGTGCTGGTCTGCACCAACATCTCCTGCTGGCTGCGCGGGGGTGACGAGCTGCTGGACTCGTTCATGGAGGCCGCCGGCATCGACCACCCCGGCACCACATCGCCGGACGGCCAGGTGTTCGTGAGGGGGTTCGAATGCCTGGGAGCCTGCGACCTGGCCCCGATGGCCTCCATCGACGAGCGCTACTACGGCCCGCTCGAGAATGGCGACGCGGCCGAGGCGGTCGAGCGGCTGCGCAAGAACAGGCGCGAGGTGCTGCCGGGGAAGGCGCTCGAGGACCGCGAGGCCGCCGGCGGCGCCGGACCGCGGGTGGGGGCCGATTCGCGCGTCACCCGGCACCCGATGAACAAGGTGAAGCAGAAGCGCAAGCCGGCCAAGAAGAGCGCGGCGAAGCCCGCCTCCAAGACGGCCTCCAAGAAGAAGACAAGGAAGAGGGGCTGATGGCCAAGGGGGCAACCGAGACGCGGATCCTGTTCCGCAACATCGACCAGCCGAGGCTCGCCTCGATCCGGACGTACAAGCGCCTGGGCGGCTACCAGGCGATCAACAAGGCGTTCAAGGAGATGCAGCCCGACGAGCTGCTGTCCGAGCTCGAGGACTCCGGGCTGAAAGGACGCGGCGGCGCCGGCTTCTCGATGGGCAAGAAGGCGAGCTTCCTGCCCCGCGGCGACATGGACAAGTACCTGTGCTGCAACGCCGACGAGTCCGAGCCCGGCGCCTTCAAGGACCGCGAGCTGATGCAGAAGAACCCGCACCAGCTGATCGAGGGGATCATCATCGCCGCCCGCGCGGCGGGCGCCAACCGCTGCTTCATCTTCATCCGCGGCGAGTACGACCTGCAGGGCGACATCCTCGACCAGGCCGTCGCTGAGGCATACGACGCGGGCTTCCTGGGCGACGACGTGCTGGGCACCGGCGAGCAGGTGGAGTTGGTCGTCCACCGGGGCGCCGGCGCCTACATCTGCGGCGAGGAGACCGCATTGCTGGATTCGCTCGAGGGCAAGCGCGGCAACCCGCGGCTGAAGCCGCCGTTCCCGGCCGTCCAGGGCCTCTACGGCGGCCCGACTCTGATCAACAACGTGGAGACGCTGTCCAACGTCCCCCACATCGTCAGCTCGGGCGCCGACTGGTTCAAGAGCTTCGGCACCGAGCAGTCGCCGGGGACGAAGGTCGTCTCCGTTTCGGGCGACGTCACCAACCCGGGCAACTTCGAGGTCGAGCTCGGGATCCGGACGCGCGATCTGATCAACGGCCTCGCGGGCGGCACGGATGGCCGCCGCAAGATCAAGTGCTTCTTCCCAGGCGGGTCCTCGTCAGCGGTGCTGACCGGCGAGGAGGGGCTCGACCTCCCCTACAGCTTCGAGGCGATGCAGGAGGGGGGCTCGATGTTGGGCTCGGGCTCGATCATCGTCTGCGACGAGGAGACCTCGATCGTGCAGCTGGCGCTGCGGACCGCGCGCTTCTACCACCACGAGTCCTGCGGCAAGTGCACGCCCTGCCGCGAGGGGACCAACTGGACGGTGAAGATGCTGGAGCGGATGATCCGCGGCCAGGCGACCCCGATCGACCTGGAGACGGTCGCATCGGTGCAGAAGAACATCATCGGCAACTGCCTCTGCGTGCTGGGTGACTCGATGGCGGTGCCGATCGGGTCGATGGTCGAGAAGTTCCGGGACGAGTTCGACGAGGCGATCGATAGGGGCGTCCCATCGCTGAACGGGCACGGCAATGGCGCCGGCCGGCGCGCGCAGGCGAAGGCCCGCGTCGCGCGCGAGGAGGCCGAGCACCTGACGCCGGCCGGGAGGTCGCGTTGAGCCAGCCGATTCGGAACGCCGTCACGCTGGTCGTCGACGGGCGGGAGGTGATCGCGCCCGAGGGCTCGATGCTGGTCGACGCCGCCAAGGGCGGCGACATCGAGATCCCGGTGTTCTGCTACGAGCCGAAGCTCGGCGAGCCTGTCGGCGCCTGCCGCATGTGCCTCGTCGAGATCGAGGGGATCCCGAAGCTGCAGACGGCCTGCTCGACCCCCGTCCGCGACGGCATGGTCGTCTACACCCAGACCGACCAGGTGAAGGAGGCACAGAACGCGGTCGTCGAGTTCCTGCTGGTCAACCACCCGCTCGACTGCCCGGTCTGCGACAAGGGCGGCGAGTGCCCGCTGCAGGACATCGCGCTGGGCTGGGGCCCCGGCAAGAGCCGCTTCACCGACCCCAAGCGCCACTTCCAGAAGCCGCTGGACCTGTCGCCGCTGATCGCGATCGACCGCGAGCGCTGCATCCTCTGCTACCGCTGCGTCCGCTTCAGCCAGGAGGTGGCCGAGGACGAGCAGCTGCAGCTCCTGGAGCGCGGCGACCGCAGCTTCGTCGGGACCTTCGAGGACCGCCCCTACATCGCGCCCTTCCACGGCAACATCACCGAGCTCTGCCCGGTCGGGGCGCTGACCTCGCACACATACCGCTTCCGCGCCAGGCCCTGGGACATCGAGGACGCGGGATCGGTCTGCACCATCTGCCCGAGCCAGTGCAACGTCAAGTTCACCGTCCGCGACGAGCGGGTGGTGCGGGTGCTGGCTCGCGACAACCACGCCGTCGACGACGGCTGGCTCTGCGACAAGGGCCGCTTCGCCTTCCAGATGTTCGCCTCCGACGACCGGATCACCGAGCCGATGGTGCGCGCCGGGGACGGCACGCTCAGCCCGGTGAGCTGGGACGAGGCGGTTAGGCGAGCGGCGGAGGGCCTGCGCAACGCCGGAACGAGGGCCGCGGCGCTGGCCGGCGGCGGGACCAGCAACGAGGAGGGCTACCTGGCCCAGCGCATCGTCCGCGGCCTCGGATCGTCTCACCTCGACTGCTCGCCCAACCCGGTCCAGCCCGAGCTGCTGGCCGAGCTGGCGCGTCCCGAGCTGACCTCCCGGATCGCCGACCTCGACTACGCGGGGGCGATTCTGGTGGTCGGCGCCGACCCGCTGCACGAGATGCCGATCCTGGACCTGCGCATCCGCAAGGCGGCGCGGCGAGGCGGCGCCAAGCTGCTGGTCGCCTCGGAGCGCCCGAGCGCGCTCGACGGCGGAACCGCCGAGGAGCCGGTCCGCTACGCGCCGGGCGAGGCCGCCACCTTCCTCACCGCCTTGGCCGCCGCGCTCGGCGTCGAGGGCTACAACGGCGGCCGGCAGCACGCCAAGCGGGCCCAGGCGATGGCCGAGGCCCTGCGCTCGGTTCCCGACCCGGTCATCGTCTGGGGTGAGCGCCTCTGGCGCGACCCGGCGGCCGTCCGTGCCCTGCACGAGATCGCGAGGGCGCTCGACATGCACCAGAAGATCGGCCCGGGCCTGCTCTGCGTCCCCGAGGAATCGAACACCCGCGGCCTGCGCGAGGCGGGAATGCAGCCGGCGACGGGACCCGGCCTCAAGCCCGCCACTCCGGGCAACGACGCCGCGGGGATCCGAGACGGCTCCCCCGGAGCCGTCCTGCTCCTGAACGCGGATCCCGTCCGCACCTACCCGGACGGCGCGGCCTGGTCCAAGACCCTGGCCGGCACCTTCGTCGTCGCCTTCGCGATGTTCGACGACGAATCCACGAAGCACGCGAACATCGTCTTCCCGGCCGAGACCCACGCCGAGAAGGAGGGCGTGGTCACCCACCCCGAGGGCCGCCTCCAGCGGCTCCGCCCGAACGTCCCACCCCCCAGGGGTCTCCGCGCGGGCTGGCAGATCCTGGCCGACATCTCAACCGCCCTAGGCGACGACCCGGGCTTCGACAGCGCCGAGGAGGTCTTTCAGGCTTTGGGCAACGAAGTCCCCTTCTACGGTGAAACGGCCTATGAGGAGATCGGCGGCCGCGGCCTGCGCTGGCAGGAGCGCGACCCCGGGCAATCGTGGATCCCCGAGCACTCCGGCCTCGGGGCGCGGGGGTGGCCCCGAACGCACGATGCAGCCGCGACCCGCGCCCGCGGAGAGCGCGCGGCCGATCGGCGAATGCAGCTACGAGAGGGGCCACCCCCGGCCCCGCCCGACTGGCTTGATCCTGGGGACCTACAAGGATCTCTGGGCCTCAGAGGTAACGCAGCGCAATCCGGCCCTCCGGTTCCTGATGCCGGCTCAGAGGCTGGAGCTGTCGCCGGCCGACGCCAAGGAACTTGAGCTGGAGCATGGCGACGAGGTCAGCGTCAGCGTCAATGGGTCAAGCGTCGAGGCCAGGGTCGCCGTTCAGGGAGCGCATGCGCCCGGGCGCGGCCTTCCTGATCGAGGGAACCGACGCCGGCAACGCCAACGCGCTGAGCAACGGCGTGCCCCAGCAGATCCAGGTGGTCAAGCGGTGAACCTCCCGATCGCCGAAGTCGGCTTCGTCGAGGCCACCTGGGTGATGATCGTGAAGTCGATCGTGATCTTCCTGCTGGTGTTCATGATCGTCCCGATCCTGACGGTCGCCGAGCGCAAGCTGATCGGCCGCTTCCAGAACCGCTACGGCCCCAACCGCGTCGGCCCCTTCGGCCTGCTGCAGCCGCTGGCCGACATCGGCAAGCTGGCCGGCAAGGAGCTGTTCCGGCCGACAGGCGCGGTGCCGCTGCTGTTCGCGATCGCCCCGGCGTTGGTCATCTTCAGCGGCATCCTGACGCTGGCGATCATCCCCTTCGGCAACGTCGAGGACGGGATCGGCCTGTACGGCATCGACGTCTCGATCGGCGTCCTCTACTTCTTCGCCTTCGGCTCGCTCTCGTTCTACGGCCTGCTGCTGGCGGGCTGGTCCTCGGGCTCGAAGTACAGCTTCCTCGGCTCGATGCGCGCCGCCGCGCAGCTGATCTCCTACGAGGTCTCGATGGGGCTGGCCCTGCTGGGCGCGGTGATGATGGCCGGCTCGCTGTCGCTGACCTCGATCGTCGAGGCCCAGGACGAGGTCTGGTACATCGTGCCCCAGATCGTCGGCTTTCTGATCTTCATGCTCGCCGGCTTCGCCGAGACCAACCGCGCCCCCTTCGACCTGGCCGAGGCCGACGCCGAGCTGGTGCAGGGCTACATGACCGAGTACGGCGGCATGCGCTTCGGCTCCTACCTGCTGGCCGAGTACCTGGAGATGTTCGTGGTCTCGGCGATCGCGGTCACGTTCTTCCTGGGCGGCTGGATGGGTCCGGGCCCCTGGTGGCTGGATCCGGTCTGGCTGATCGTGAAGGTGCTGGCGCTCATCTTCGTCTTCATCTGGGTGCGCGCCACGGTGCCCCGCCTCCGCTACGACCAGCTCATGAGCCTTGGTTGGAAGGTGCTGCTGCCGCTCGCCACCCTGAACGTGCTTGTGACCGCGGTCCTGGTGACGGTCTTCTGATGGAGGCGAAGCTCAACAGCGAGAAGGCGGCCTGGGAGCAGTTCCCATATCTGGACTCGGCCGACGTGATCTCGGTCCAGCGGGGCCCAGAGCCCGGTGGCGTCGGGGGCGTCGCCCGGGCCTTCGGCGCCACGCTGAAGGGGCTGCGCACGACGATGGGCCGCGTGATCGAGGGCCCGCTGACGATCCAGTACCCCGAGGAGAAGACGCCGGTCTATCCCCGCTTCCGCGGCCGCCACAAGCTCCACAAGTTCGAGGACACCGGCCTCGAGAAGTGCGTCGGCTGCTCGCTCTGCGCCGCCGCCTGTCCGGCCGACTGCATCCGCGTCGTCGCCCAGGAAAACGACCCCGCCCGACCGCGTCAGCGCCGGCGAGCGCTACGCCGAGGTCTACGAGATCAACCTCAGCCGCTGCATCTTCTGCGGCTACTGCGAGGTCGCCTGCCCCTTCGACGCGATCACGATGGGCCACGACTATGAGATGTCGGACTACAACCGCGCCGACCTGATCTTCACCAAGGAGATGCTGCTGGCCGAGCCGATCGAGCGCACGCCCCTGCGCCGGGAGGGCGAGTGAGCGTCCTCGGACGCGGGATACTGCGGGCCCATGGCCGGCAAGCAGAGGTCGTGCAGCGATTCAGCGACGCCTTCGCGGCCGGCGACAAGGACGCGGCGCTCGCCTGCCTGCACCCCGAGGTCGAGCTGCTTCCACGTCCGGGCGCGCCTCGAGGGAACCTCCTACTTCGGGCACGACGGCTACCTGCAGGTGCTCGACCTCTTCGAACAGGACTGGGACGACCTCCAGCTTCATCCCGGAGCAGATCGACGAGGTCGGCGACAGGGTCCTCGCGAAAGGCCTCGGATCCGCGCAGGTGGCAAGACCAGCGGGATCCAGCTCGACGTTCCGCTGGTGCTGGTCTACGAGTTCCGCGACGGCCGCATCTCGCGCCTCGAGAGCTTCGACGAACCCGAGGCGGCGTTGCGGGCCGGCCCGCGGCGAGGACTGACAGCGGACCGAGGCGGGTCGCGTGAAGGAGGTCTGCTTCTTCGCCGGCGCGATCGGCACGCTCGGCGGCGCCATCGCGGTGATCGGGCTCCGCAACCCCTTCTACAGCGTGCTGGCGCTGATCGTCCACCTGATCTCGCTCGCCGGGCTGTTCCTGCTGCTGCAGGCCGAGTTCATCGCGGCGGCCCAGATCGTGGTCTACGCGGGCGCGGTGATGGTGCTGTACGTGTTCGTGGCGGCCTACGTCGGCAACGTCGAGGAGTCGCTGTGGGAGCCGATACCGGGCCAGCGCCTGCTGGCGCCGCTGCTGGGGCTGGCTCTGTTCGTCGAGATCTCGATCGCGATCATCGGCTCGAGCCTGAAGTCGATCGACACCGAGGGCCCGACGGTGGAGCTGGGCTTCGGCTCGCCGGAGGCGATCGGCAAGCTGCTGCTGGAGCGCTTCCTGATCGCCTTCGAGGCGGCATCCCTGCTTCTCCTCATCGCAGCCGTAGGTGCGGTCGTCCTCGCAGCCCGCCGTAGGGCGGACGGCGGGGGGGCCGTGAGAGGAAGTCCGGCGAAGCCGCCGAACACGGTCCCCCGCCGGCCGCCCGGAGCGCGCCCTGATGGACATCACCTGGTACCTGGTGCTGTCGGCTCTGATCTTCGCCACCGGCGCCACCGGGGTGCTGCTGCGCCGCAGCCCGCTGGTGATCCTGCTCTGCCTGGAGCTGATGCTGAACGCGGGCAACCTGGCGCTGCTCGCCTTCTCGCGCTCGCTCGGCAACGAGGACGGGCAGGTGTTCGCGCTGATCGTGATGGTGATCGCGGCCTGCGAGGTCGTCGTCGGCCTCGGGATCATCGTCGCCGCCTACCGGCGCCGGATCCCGCTCAACGTCGACGAGCTGCGCACCCTCAAGGGCTGACCCGGTGGAGCCGACCACCTACGGCTGGCTGGTGCTCGCCTTCCCGCTCGCGGGCAGCCTGCTGATCGCGCTCGGCTACCGCGCCCTGCCCGGCCGCAGCGCGGGCTGGATCGGCACCGCCGCGATCGGGCTCTCCTTCGCCGCCTCGATCGGGATGCTGCACCCAGCTGCTCGACCTGCCCGCCGAGGAGCGCCAGCTCACCAACTCGCTCTACGACTACGCCTCGGCCGGCGGCCTCGACATCCAGATGAACGTCCTGGTCGACCCGCTGTCGGTCTACATGTGCCTGATCGTGAGCGGGATCAGCACCATGATCCACCTCTACTCGATCAGCTACATGACCAGCGATCGGGGCTTCAACCGCTTCTTCAGCTACCTCAACTTCTTCGTCTTCTCGATGCTGCTGCTGGTCCTGGCCGGGAACCTGGTGCTGCTGATCGTCGGCTGGGCCTTCGTCGGCTTCGCCTCCTACGCGCTGATCAGCTTCTGGTACCGGCGGACCACCGCGACGACCGCCGGCATGAAGGCGTTCGTGATCAACGTCGTCGGCGACATCGGGCTCGTGCTCGCGGCGTTGTTCCTGTTCCGCGAGCTCGGCACCTTCGACCTGCTGGGGATCTTCGAGGCGCGCGCCCGAGGAGTTCACGACCAACGAGGGCGTCGTCGTGCTGATCGGGATCCTGCTGCTGGTCGGCGCCTTCGCCAAGTCGGCGCAGGTGCCGCTCCACACCTGGCTTCCCGACGCGATGGAGGGCCCGACCCCGGTCTCGGCCCTGATCCACGCGGCGACCATGGTCACCGCCGGCGTCTACCTGATCGGCCGCTTCCACCCGATCTTCGAGATCGCGCTGACGGCGGCGGACATCGCGGCGATCATCGGCCTGCTCACGCTGCTGATCGCGGCCACGATCGCGCTGGTCGTCACCGACCTGAAGCGGATCATCGCCTACTCGACCATGAGCCAGATCGGCTACATGGTCATGGGCGTCGGCATCGGGGCCTACTCGGCCGGCTTCTTCCACCTGATGACGCACGCCTTCTTCAAGGCGCTGCTGTTCATGGCGGCCGGCTCGGTGATCGGGGCGATGGCGAACCGCCAGAACATCGACCTGATGGGCGGCTTCCGGAGGGCGCTGCCGTTCACGTGCGCGATGCTGCTCGTCGGCTGCCTGGCGCTGGCCGCCTTCCCCGGCACCTCGGGCTTCTTCTCGAAGGACGAGATCCTCGCCTTCGCCGAGTTCCGCGGCGGCTTCTACTGGGTGTTCGCGATCGGCGGCTACATCGGCGCGTTCATGACTGCGATCTACGCCTTCCGGATCGGCTTCCGGGTCGCCTTCGGCGAGCCCTCGCCGGTCGCGAGGGACCTCGAGCAGGGCGTCCATCTCCACGCCGAGCCGCAGAACCCGGCCACCGGCGAGCCCGAGGACACCGACGTCGGCTTCCCGGGCGAGAAGCACAACATCGCCGAGGAAAACTGGCCGATGAAGATCGCGATGTCGGTGCTGGGGGTCGGGGCGCTGTTCGCAGGGGTCGATCCAGATCCCGGGCCTGGACGACGTCGTCCACAAGTTCCTCGAGGGCTCCTTCGAGGGCTCGACGCTCTACTTCGAGGGGCCCTCGACCGGCGCCGAGTGGCGGGGGCTCATGGTCGGCGGTCTCGTCGCCATCCTCGGCATCGCCGTCGCCTACTACTACTTCCTGCACAACCGCGCCGCCGCCGCCGCGCTCCAGGCCCGCCTGCCCCGGCTGCACAAGTTCCTCGAGAACAAGTGGTACTTCGACGAGGCGATCGACATCCTGGTCGTGCGGCCCGCGCTCGCGGTCGGGCGCTGGGCCAACTCGGCCTTCGAGCGCTACGTGGTCCAGGGGCTGGTGGTCGGCGCCACCGGCGCCGCCAAGGGAGCGAACGCCGCGGTCCGCACCGCCCAGTCGGGCTACCTGCGCTCCTACGCGCTGCTGCTGTTTTTCGGCTTCGCCGGCCTCGGCCTCTACTTCCTGGTGGCGGGCTCATGATCCAGATCCTGCTCTGGCTCCCCTTCGCCGCGGGCCTGCTCGCATGCCTGCTTCCGCTGCGCTGGATCGGCTGGATCGCCACGGCGGGCGCGATCGCCACGCTCAGCCTCGCCGTCGGCCTGGTCTTCGACTTCGACTCGGCCGCCGCGGGAATCCAGCACGGCGTAGACGAAGCCTGGATCCCCGACCTCGGCGTCCGCTACTCGCTCGGGGTCGACGGAATCAGCCTCTTCCTGGTTCTGCTCACGGCGGTCGCCTGGGCCGCGGCCACCGTGTGGTCGGCGATCCGCATGCCCGATCGGCCCAAGCCCTACTTCCTGATGCTGGGCCTGGCCGAGACCGCGACCCTGGGCGCCTTCCTCGCCCAGGACCTGCTGCTGTTCGTCCTCTTCTTCGACCTGATGCTGATCCCGTTCTACTTCCTGTTCGGGAGCTGGGGAACCGAGCACCCCGGCCGGGATTGGGAGAAGCCGATCAAGCCGACGCCGGCGACGATCAAGATGGTCGTCTACACGCTCGTCGGCTCGCTGCTGATGCTGGCCGGCGCGATCGCGGCGGGAGTGATCGCGGGTGACGGCGGCACCCCGGTCTTCTCGATGGCCGAGCTGAGGGCCAATCCGCTCGACTACGACAGCCAGATCTGGATCTTCTGCTTCTTCGCCGTCGCCTTCCTGGTGAAGATGCCCGCCTTCCTCGTCCACGGCTGGATGCCGGACGCCTACCGGGTGGCGCCGCTCGCGGTGCTGGCCGTGTTCGCCTCCGTCCTCTCCAAGGTCGCCGCCTACGGCTTCCTGCGTGTCGTGTTGCCGATCTTCCCCGACGCCACGATCGAGCTGCAGGAGGTGATCCTGGTGATCGCGCTCGCCTCGATCCTCTACGGCTCGGTGATGGCCTTCACCCAGAACAGCGCTCGGCTCGTCGCGGGCTACTCCTCGGTCGCCCAGCTCGGCTTCATCACGCTCGGGATCTTCTCCCTGCGCCCCGACGGGGCCGACGGCGCCGTGCTGCAGATGGTCAACCACGGCATCGTGATCGTGCCGCTGATGCTGATCATGGTCATCCTCGCCGAGCGGGCGGGAACGGACGACATCACGAAGATGGGCGGGATCGCCTTCCGGGCGCCGGTGATGGCGAGCCTGTTCCTGGTGGTGACGCTGGCGCTGCTCGCCATGCCCGGCTCCTCCAACTTCGTCGGCGAGTTCTACATCCTCAACGGGGTCTTCCAGGAGAAGGTCGTGTTCGCCCTGGTGGCCTCGATCGCGATCGCGATGGCCGCCTACTACGCCCTGCGCCTCTACCAGCGCTCGATGCACAACCGCAAGCCGGAGGGAGTCGAGTCCAAGGAGATCCCCTGGCGCGGAGGGCGCCATCGTCGGCGCCCTGGTCGCATGCATCGTGGCGCTGGCCCTGTACCCGCAGCTGATCCTGAAGCGCACCGACGAGTCCGTCGCCGCTGCGGTCGACGCAGTCGAGAAGTCAACGGATGAGGTGGCGGCAAGGCCCTGATGGACTTCAACCAACCCTCAATCGACTATGCCGGGCTTTCACCCGTCATCGCCCTCACAGCGGGCATCTGCGTCGTCCTGATCGTCGGGGCTATTCCGGCTGCCGCGCTGGGTCATGCCGGCGAAGACGATCGGCATCCTGGGGGTGACGGCCGGACTCTGCATCTGGCAGTGGGGCGAGGACAAGAACCTGGTCGAGGGCGCGCTTCGGCTGGACGAGCTGGGGCTGGCGGCGGCGCTGATCGCCATCTTCGCGGCGGCGGTCGCGCAGGTGCTTGCGATGCGCGAGCCCGCCGCCGAGGACGCCGGCCAGGGCGCGTTCGGGGCGCTGCTGCTGGGCTCGGTGTTGGGCATGGTCATCCTGAGCCAGGCGCAGAACCTGGTCAGCTTCTTCATCGGGCTCGAGCTGCTCTCGATCCCGCTGTACGTGATGTGCGCCTCGGCGATCCGCAAGGAGGCCTCGCTGGAGTCGGGCCTCAAGTACCTGGTGATCGGCTCGGTCGGCTCGGCGACGCTGCTTTACGGGTTCGCGATGCTCTACGGCGGCTCGGGCTCGACCGACTTCGGCGCCATCGCGGACTCGCTCGCGGGCGGCCAGGCCGACGACTCCCTGATCCTGATCGGGACCGCGATGGTCGCGGTCGGGCTCGCCTTCAAGCTCTCGCTGGCGCCCTTCCACCAGTGGACGCCGGACGTCTACCAGGGCGCGCCGACCCCGGTCACCGCGTTCATGGCGGTGGCGACCAAGGCGGCGGCGTTCGTCGCGCTGGCGCGCCTGTTCGAGGTCGCGCTCGGGCCCGTCACAGACGACTGGCAGCCGGCGCTGGCGGCGCTGGCCGTGATCTCGATCGTGGTCGGCAACGTCGGCGCGCTCGGCCAGGATTCGCTGAAACGGCTGCTCGGCTACTCGGGCATCGCCCAGGCCGGCTACATGCTGGCCGGGATCGTGGTCGCCTCCGAGACCGGGCTTCAAGCCCTGGTCTTCTACCTCGCCGCCTATGCATTTATGAACCTCGCGATTTTCGTCGTGGTCGTCGTGCGCGAGCGAGAAACCGAGCGCGGCGACGACATCAGCGCCCTGAACGGGATCGGGAAGTCCAAGCCCTGGGTCGCCTGGCCGCTGACGATCGGCGTGCTGGCGCTGGCGGGCCTGCCCGGGACCTCGGGGTTCATCGGCAAGCTGTTCCTGATCGAGGCGACCGTCGAGGCCGACTACACCTGGCTCGGCGTCGTGATCGTGATCGGGACGATGGTCTCGCTCGCCTACTACCTGCGGGTGCTGGCGGCCGTGTGGATGCGGCCGGAGGGGCCGCCGGTGCAGGAGCCGCTGCCGGCGATAGCCGGCGGCGCGCCGCTCAGCCCAGTCGGGGGCAACGAGCCCGGCGCCGCCGACGTCTCCTTCCCGAAGCCGCCGCCCGAGGGGCCGCTGGGCGCCAGCCGCTGCGCGCTCGTCGTCGGGGCCGGCGTCATCTGCGCTGCGGCGACGGTCGCCTTCGGCGTCTACCCGGACCCGCTGGTGGACTGGGCGTCGACCGCCGGCCAGTCGCTCGGCCTCTGAAGCTTGCGGTTCGCGGTCGTCGGGCACGTCGAATGGGTCGAGTTCCTTCGGGTCGACCGCATCCCCGCTGGCGGCGAGATCGCGCACGGCGCCGACCCCTTCGATGAGCCCGCGGGCGGCGGGGCGGTCGCGGCCGTGCAGCTCTCCCGACTGGCCGATGGCTCCGAGCTGTTCACGGCGCTCGGCCGGGACACCCACGCGGCCCGGGCGCAGGATCGGCTCACCTGCCTCGGCGTCTCGGTGCACGCGGCCGTCCGGGACGCCCCCACGCGCCGGGCGATCACCCTGGTCGACGCCGCGGGCGAGCGCACCATCACCACCGTCGGCGAGCGCCTGGCCGCCGCGGCCGACGACCCGCTCCCCTGGGAGAGCCTGAGCTCCGCCGACGGCGTCTACTTCAGCGCCGGTGACGCCGGCGCCCTGCGTGCGGCGCGCAACTCCCGGGTCCTGGTGGCCACCCCGCGAGCGGGAGACGTCCTCTGGCGGGGCGAGGTGCGGATCGACGTGCTCGTCTACAGCGACAACGACGAGCTCGAGAGGGAGGCGGCCGGCAAGGTGGACCCGGTGCCCGACCTAGTGGTGGCTACCCGCGGCGCGGAGGGCGGAAGCTACCGGGGCGCCGACGGATCGGCGGGCAGCTGGGACGCCGCTCCCCTGCCGGGGCCCGCGGTCGACAGCTACGGGGCGGGGGACTCGTTCGCCGCCGCCCTCTGCTGGGCGCTCGCCGAGGGCGCCGAGCGCGAGGGGGCGATCCGCGTCGCCGCCCGGGCCGGCGCGGCCGCCATCACCGGCCGGGGGCCCTTCGGCCGCCAGATCACCCGCGACGAGGCGGTCGCGGAGCTCGGCGGCTGAGCCGGACGCCGGCCTTTCGGAGGATTGACCCGTGGGGGTCCTACTCACAGTCGCCGTGATCGCGCTCGCCTCGGCGGCCGGCGTCGCCGCGGAGTTGCGGTGGAGGGACCGCGCCGCAGCCGCCGCCAGGTCGAGCCTATCCATCTCGCTGTACACGCTGCTCCCCTTCGTCGTCTTCTTCAACGTGGCGCGCCTGCACGTGGACGTCAACGTCGGCGTCGGCATCGTGCTCGGCTACGTGGCTCTGGCGTGCGCCTCGGGCCTGGCCTGGTGGGCCGGGAGGGCGCTGGGCCTGTCGCGCTCCTCGCAGGGTGCGCTGATCGTCACGGTGCTGATCGCCAACACCGGCTACCTGGGATACCCGCTGTGCGCCTCGCTGCTCGGCTTCGACGCACTCGGCCAAGCGGTCGCCTACGACATCCTCGTCAGCGCGCCAGCCCTGCTGCTCGCCGGCTTCGCCGTGGGGGCGGCTTTCGGCGAGAAGGCGGGAGAGGGACCGCGTGAGCGGGCGGTTTCCTTCTTCACGCGCAACCCGCCGCTGTACGCGGCGATCGCGGCGGTGATCGCACCCGACGCCCTCGCGCCCGAACTGCTGGTCGACGCCTCGCGCGTCGCGGTGGTGGCGCTACTGCCGATCGGCTTCTTCGCGGTCGGCGCGATACTCGCCGAGGAGGCCGAGGAGGGATATTTCACCCTCGGCAATCCCCTACGCCCGCCCGTTTCGATCGCGATCGTCCTGCGCCTGATCGTCGCCCCGGGACTCCTGCTCCTGATGTCCCTGCCGCTGATCGACCTGCCCGACCCCTACCTGCTGCTTGCGGCGATGCCCTCCGGCATCAACAGTCTCCTGGTCGCCCACGTCTACGGCCTTGACCTGAAGCTCGCCGCCCAGGCGGTGGCCTGGTCCACGGCCATAGCGGTCATCGCCGCCCTCGCGTCGCTGGCTCTGTGACTAGAGGAACCGCATCGCGCCGGCTGATTGGCGCTTGCGCGCGAGCAGCGCCGAGTCGGCCGCGGTCATAAGCTCGCCGGGCTCGAGGCCGTCGTGCGGAAAGACGGCGCACCGGGATGGAGCGCCGGGCCGAGCACTACGATGGCACGCTCGTGCGCTATCCGGTCGAGCACTTCAGCGAAGAGGAGCGTCAGCTGCTCGCTCCCCACGTGACCAACCTCGACCGCCCTGTGTTCGCGCTGGTGAACCTTCCCGAGACGGTAAAGGGGGCGCTGTTCGCCCGCTACTCGCGCTACCCGGGGACGCTTCGCCGCCTCTACCTTGAGGAGTTCGCGGCCGAGATCCCGGAGGGCGGCCGGCCCTTCGAGGGGGACGAGGGCGAGAGGGCGGCCGGGCTGTACGAGCGCGTGTTCCTGGGCTACGGCGACGACTCGATCGCCCAGGTGGGCGGCGCCCATCTGGCCTGCGAGTGGGTCTCGAACATCCTCACCAAGTTGCTGCAGCGCGGGCGCCTGGCCGCGTACCTCGAGCAATCCACCCGCTACATCCCCTACGACACCCCGATGCCCGAGGCGGCTGGGGATGATGGTCAGGGAGGTTTCCGCTACTACCGCGACGAGCAGCTCGGACCGGAATACGCGGCCGCCATGGACGAGCTGTTCGGGATCTACTCCAGCTCGCTTGAGACGGTCACCGCGTGGGCGGCCGAGCGCTGGCCGCGCGGCGACGACGAGCCCGAGCGGGCGTGGCAGAGCTCGATCCGGGCAAAGGCGCTCGACCTGCTGCGCGGGCTGCTGCCCGCGGCCACGCTGAGCCACGTCGGCATCTTCGCCTCGGGCCAGGCCTACGAGCAGCTGCTGCTGCGGATGATGGCCTCGCCCCTGCCCGAGGCCCGGGGCTTCGCGACGATGATCCTGGAGGAGCTGAAGAAGGTGATGCCCAGCTTCGTCTCACGGGTCGAGCGCCCGGACCGCGGGGGCGAATGGATCGGCTACCTCGAGACGCGCCGCGAGGCGACCGAGCGCTGGGTCAGCCGCCTGGGGCTGGACGAGCCCGTGCCGTCGGACGCCCCGTCGGTCGAGCTGGTCGAGGTCAGCGGCGGCGAGGAGGAGCTGCTGGCCGCCTCGCTGTACGAGTCCGCCGCGGCGCCCGACCGCCAGATCCTGGACCGCGTGCGAGCCCTTCCCCCGGACGAGCGGGCGGACGTGATCGCCGAGCTGGCGGGCGAGCGCGCCAACCGCCGCCACCGCCCCGGCCGGGGCTGGGAGGCGGTCCGCTACCGCTTCGAGATCGTCTCCGACTACGGCGGCTTCCGAGACCTGCAGCGCCACCGCATGCTGACCTGCCAGTGGCAGACGCTGTCGCCGCACCTGGGCGCGGGCGTGCCCGACGAGGTGCGCGAGGCCGGCGCCGGCGGCGAGTACGAGCGCGCCCTGGAACTCTCCCGCGCCGAGTACGGGCGGCTCGAGGGGGCCGGGCTGACCGCCGCGGCGCCCTACGCCCTCTGCCTGGGCTACCGGATCCGCTACGTCCTCGACCTCAACGCCCGCGAGGCGATGCATCTGATCGAGCTGCGCTCGGGCCGCGAGGGGCATCCGACCTACCGCGCCGTCGCCCAGGCGATGCACGAGCGGATCGCCGACGTGCACCCGGCGATCGCGGCCGCGATGGTCCACGTCGACGACTCGCGGGAACCGCGCCTGGAGCGGATCATGAGCGAGATCCGAACCCACCGGAAGCGGGTGGAGGCCGAGCGCGAGCCCGAGGCCTCTGACGCACCGCCTGGCGTCAGCGCCCTCGGCTGAGGTCGCGCGCGACGCCGAGATCCGGTCACGTTCGCATTCCCTTTAACACTCGAGCGGTAGCCTTGCCCGGGATGAGGAGACTCGCGGGGCGAATGCAGACCGTGGGCGCGGGCATGCTGGTACTGGCCGCGACAGTCGCCGCGCCGACGCTCTCGGCCGCGCAACAGGGCGCCGACCCGAACGCGGAGCCGCCGCAACCCACCCTGACCACGCCGGCGGCGCCGCCGAGCCCGCCGGTCGAGCCCGCGCCGCCCGAGGAGGGAAGCCCGGAGCAGGGCGAACCCTCCGACTCGCAGCAGGTGGCGACCCAGGCCTCCGACCAGACCACGGCGGTGCCTCAGCCCAAGGCGGCCCCCCAGAAGAAGGCGAGGCTCGCCGCCTCCAAGAGCGTGTCGATCGGTGACAACTTCTACGCTCCTGAGTCGGTCACGATCAACGTCGGCGACACCGTCACCTGGAACAACGACGGCGCCGCCCAGCACTCCGCCACCGCCGACGACGGCAGCTTTGACACCGGCGTCTTCAACGGCGGGCAGAGCCGCTCGGAGACCTTCACCGCAGCCGGCACCATCCCCTACTTCTGCACCGTGCACGGCCAGGCGCAGTCGGGGACGATCAGGGTGCTCTCCTCCGGTGGCGGCGGGGGCGGCGGATCGGGCGGGTCCTCTTCCGGGACGAGCGAGGCCGCCGCGGTCGGCTCTTCAGGCGCCGCCGGCTCCAGCACCGAGCCTGCCGGCGACGGGCTTCGGGGCGATCGTCCTCGCGGCGGTCGGCGTGGCGCTGCTGGGCGGCGGCTCCTATCTGAGGCGGTTGCAGCGGCGGGGCCCGAGCCGCAGCTCGCGCTTCAACCCGCTCTAGGGAACCGAGCCGCGCTTCTCGCAGCCGCTGCCGGCGTCGCGGCCCCCGCCGCCCTTGCAGACATCGCGGCCGGCGGCTGCCCTCAACTTGTCCTTCCCCGCCTCGCCCAACAGCCGGTCGTTGCCCGCGCCGCCGGAGAGGGCGTCGTTACCCGAGCCGCCGCAGACGAGATCGTTGCCGCCGAGCGAGCGAACGACGTCGTTGCCGCCCTTGGCGGCGATCACGTCGGGTCCCCGGGTGCCGATGATCACGTCGCGCCCATCGGTGCCCGCGATCACACCAACCGATCCCGCGGCGGCCTGGGTCACCGTCTTGCCGGCGCAGGTGTCCGTCGCCGGCGGGGTCGGCGTCGGAAGCGTCGGCGTCGGCGGGGTCACCACCGGCGGGTCGATGAGCGTGACCGTGTCCCCGCCGCAATTGGCGAGCGTGTCGGTGCCCGAGGGCGCGTCGGCTTCTACCGCGTCGATGTCGGCGTCGGCGCCGCAGTCGGCGCTGTCGGCCACGCCGTCAGCGAGGAAGAGGTCATCGGCTCCGGCGTCACCGAAGACCTGATCGGCGCCGGCGGCGCCGGTGATCGTGTCGTCTCCGCCGGCGCCGATCAGGAAGTTGACGCCGTCGTCGCCCGTGAGCGTATCGGGATTGGACGACCCCTCCAGGTCCTCGATGTTGGGGAGCTGGTCGGTTCCGGCTCCGGTGGCGGAGTCCGTCGCGAGGTTGGCGATAACACCGTCGCCGCCGGCGAAGCTCGCCCCGTCGTTGCCGCCCCCGCCGTCGATCACGTTGTTCGCGGGGCTGCCGGTGAGGACGTCGTTCTGCGCCGAGCCGGTGACGTTCTCGGTGTCAAGGATGGTGTCGGTGCCGTCACCCGTGTTCTGCGCGTTGGTGTCCGCGAGATTGACGGTCACACTCGCAGCCGCCTCGTCGTAGACGACGGTGTCGCCGGCGCCGTCGTTTGCGCTGCTGCCGTCGAGGGTGTCGTCCCCGGCGCGTCCCTCGAGCGCGTCGGCGGGAGCGCCGAAGCCCCCGTTCAGGGTGTTGCTCCCCTCGTCGCCGCTGAGGTTGTCCGCTGCGCTGCCACCCGTCACGTTCTCCATCTCCGACCAAGTGTCGTTCCCGTTGCCGGTGTCCTGAGGAGAGCCTCCCGCCAGGTCGAAGCTGACCGCGACGTTCGAGCTCGCGAAGCTGATCGTGTCGCCGTTCGTCTCGCCGGCCTCGCCGCCGGTCAGCGTGTCGTCGCCCCCGCCGCCATCGATGGCGTCGTCGCCGTCGCGGCCCTCGATGACGCTCGCCGTGCCGTCTCCGCTGAGGCTGTCGTTGCCGGCGGAGCCGATCGCGTTTTCGACGGAGTGCGGCAGGTCGCTGCCGATGCCGCCGCCGCTGGCCACCCCGAGGCCGGCGCCGAGCCCCGTGACGCTGTACGTGTTCGCCGGCAGGCTCTCTAACGAGATCGTGTCCGCCCCTCCCTCGCCCAGGAACTGATCTGCGTCGCCGTCGACGAACTCCCGGAGCGTGTCGGCCCCATCGCCCGCGCACACCTTGTCGGCGCCGTCACCAGCGTCGATGCTGTCCGCTCCCTCCAGGCCCAGGATCCCATCCGGCGCCGCGGTGCCGCCGAGGACGTCGGCGCCACCGGTGCCGACGATGTTGACCGCGGTGCCGACGCACTCGGCGTATTCGTAGGCGCCTACGTCGCAGTTCGTGTTGAACGGGCGCGGGACGCCCCGCTGGTCGTCGGCCTGCGCCGCTCCGGCGCTGTCGAGGCAGCTCGTCGGTGGAATCACGTCTCGCGCGCCCGCCATGTTCGAATGCGTCTGCGTGGGGCCGCCATTGCTCCCGAGAGTCGCCGAGATCCGCCTGCCGTTCAGGAGTTGGTCGCCCGTCCCCGCGAACACGCAGTCGTTCGTAGGCCCTCTCTCGATGTTGTACCCCAGCGACGCGAAGACGGCATTGATGCCGGAGACGTGGCACTCGTTCGTGCCGCCCTCGTCGAGGACGGAGCCGCGAAGCTCGAAAGTGCTGCCGTTGATCTGGTTGTTGGTGCTGATGGAGATCCCGTCGCCGTTCCCAGCAGCCGCGGCGTTGTCGGCGATGGTGGCGTTCGCGATGTCAAGAGTGCCGCTGGTCGCTCTGATCCCGCCACCCCGCGAGTTGACGTTGGCCGTGACGCTGTTGCCGGAGATCGTGGTGTTGTCGATCCGGAGCTGGTCCAGGGGGGGAGCACTGCTGCTCCACTCGATGCCGCCGCCGTCGCGGATGTTGCCACCGGTGACCGTGTTCGCCGAGATCGTCGAGTCGGCGATCGCGAGGTTCCCGGCAGCTGCTTCGTGGAAGATCCCGCCACCCCCGGGGAACTGGGTCGGCTCCACTGTGTCCACCGAGTTGCTCGAAATCGTGGTCCGATTGATCGTCCCGACCGCGGCGCTGTCGTAGCTGATTCCCCCGCCACCCAGAGCGATACCGGGCGTGTCGTTGGCGTGGTCGACCTCGTTGCCGCTGACCGAGCTGTCGGTGAGCGTGGAGCTGCCGCCCGCGAAGTAGATCCCTCCGCCGCCTGGCTCCGTGCCGGACCCGTTGCTGTCGTTGCCGGTGACCGTGACGTCCGTGTAGACCTGTGCGCCGACGCTGCTCACGGAGATCCCGCCCCCGGGCGAGCTGGTGGCGGCGTTGTTGGTGACGTCGATGTCGGTCAGCGTCGTGGTGCCGGCGTTGGTGACCAGGATGCCGCCGCCCCCGCCGCCGATCGCGCTGCTGGTGGTGCCGTCGGTGACTGTGAGAGCCGTGAGGATCAGGTTTCCCGATCCAAAGGCGTGGATGACGCGATCGAGGTCGTTCGCGTCGATGATCGTGCTCGCGGCGCCGGCGCCAGCGATCAAGAGCTGGCCGCCCGCGGTCTGGATGTCGTAGTCGCCGCTGGCGTTGAGGTCCTCGTTCGTGGCGGCTCCGCCGATGGTGTACGTGCCCGCGGGGAGGCTGATCGTGTCCGGAATCACCTGGCCCACGGTGCAGTCGGGACCGGCGCCGCCGTTGTTCACCGCGGAGTTGCCGTTCGCCGTGGTGATCGCCTCACGGAGGCTGCACTGGTCGTCGTCGCCGCCCACCGGCTCGCCCATGCTCGCGACGACGTTGATGTTGGCCGCGGATGCGCTCGCCGGCAGCCCGCCGAGGATCGCCGCCGCGGTCGCGGCGACGACGAGCGTGAATGTGAATCGCGCCGTCCCTGCCATCGGAGGCATCTGCTGCTCGGTCATGCCCCTCCTATCGGCCCCCTACCTGCCGTCCTTCACCCCAGAAACCACTACTCCGGAATTGTATGACCGTCGGCGGACCTCTCGACTACCTTCTTCCTTTGCCTCCGAGTCGGGATAGATTCTCTGGGTAAGACCGAGGAGGAGAGATGGCTGAGGCGAAAAGCGACGGAGCAAGCGAGCTTCACCCACTGCTCGAGACCGAGCACACCTTCCCGCCCCCGCCCCCAGAGTTCGTGAAGCAGGCGAACGCGAACGATCCCGCGATCTATGAGCAGGCCGACGCCGACCCCGACGCCTGGTGGGCCTCCTGGGCGGACAAGCTCGAGTGGATCGAGCCCTACGAGGGCGTCCTGGACTGGTCGGACCCGCCCTGGGCCAAGTGGTTCGTCGGCGGCAAGCTGAACGCCTCGGCCAACTGCCTCGACCGCCACGTGGAGGCCGGCCGGGGCGACCGCGTGGCCCTGCACTGGGAGGCCGAGGACGCCGACGACTTGCCCGGGGACGAGGGCAGGCGCGCCGTCACCTACGCGCAGCTGCTCGAGATGACCCAGCGCTTCGCCAACGCGCTCAGGTCGCTCGGAATCGAAAAGGGCGACATCGTCGGCATCTACCTACCGATGCTGCCCGAGACGGTCGCGGCGATGCTGGGCTGCGCCCGGATCGGCGCGGTTCACAACGTCGTCTTCGGCGGCTTCTCGGCCGAGTCGGTGAAGGAGCGAATGCAGTTCTCCGACGCCAAGGCGCTCGTCACGGCCGACGCGACCCTGCGCCGCGGCGAGCCGATCCCGATGAAGGGGGCCGTGGACAAGGTCGCAGGCGAGATCGAGACGCTCGAGCACATCGTCGTCGTCGACCGCTGCGGCACCGGTCCGCCGATGACCGATGGCCGAGACCACTTCTGGCACGAGCTGCTGGCGGCCGCCGATCCCGACTGCGAGCCCGAGCCGATGGACGCCGAGGACCCCCTCTACATCCTCTACACCTCGGGCTCGACCGGAAAGCCGAAGGGGATCGAGCACACGACCGCCGGCTACCTGACCGGCGTCACCGCGACCCACAAGCTCGTCTTCGACCTACACGAGGAAACGGATGTGTACTGGTGCGGCGCAGACGTAGGTTGGGTCACCGGCCACTCCTACATCGTCTACGGGCCGCTAGCCAATGGCGCCACCAGCGTCATGTACGAGGGCGCGCCCAACTACCCGGCGGAGGACCGCTGGTGGCGGATCGTCGAGCGCTACGGAGTGACGATCTTCTACACGGCGCCGACCGCGATCCGCGCCTGCATGAAGTGGGGGCGCGACCACCCCGACGGGCACGACCTCTCCTCGCTGCGCCTGCTGGGGTCGGTCGGCGAGCCGATCAACCCGCGCGCATGGCTCTGGTACCACGAGGTGATCGGCGGCGGCCGCTGCCCCATCGTGGACACCTGGTGGCAGACAGAGACCGGGGCGATCATGATCACACCGCTGCCGGGGCTGACCACGCTGAAGCCGGGGTCGGCGACCGTCTCCTTCCCGGGGATCGAGGCCAAGATCCTCGACTCGGACGGGAACGAGATCGAGGTGGGCGCGGGCACCCTGGTCCTGACCCGGCCCTGGCCCTCGATGGCGCGCACGCTCCACCAGGAGCCGGAGCGGTTCGTTGAGACCTACTGGAACCGCTACGGCAGGGACGTGTACCTGGTGGGGGACGCGGCGCGGCGGGACGAGGACGGCTACTTCTGGATCGTCGGCCGCATCGACGACGTCATCAACGTCTCTGGCCACCGGCTTTCGACGATGGAGGTCGAGTCGACTCTCGTCCACAACCCCCAGGTCGCGGAGGCGGCCGTGATCGGCGTCCCCGACGAGCTCACCGGCCAAGCGATCATCGCCTTCGTGATCCCGGAGGGCTCCGGGGGACAGGATCCCGAGGCGATGGCGGCCGAACTGCGCGAGTTCGTAGCCGAGAAGATCGGCAAGCTCGCCCGACCGAAGCGGATCGTCGTCTGCCACGACCTGCCGAAGACGCGCTCGGGCAAGATCATGCGCCGCATCCTTCGCGACATTTCGGCCGGCGAGGACCTGGGGGACGTGACCACTCTGCGCGATCCCGAGGTGGTCAAGGACGTGGAGAAGCGCTTCGCCGAGCAAGGGGCTTAGCCCTGCTCCAGCACGTCTCGATCGAGGTGCCGCCGGATGAAGCCGAGCGAACGCTCGAGTTCTGGCGGCTGATCGGCTTTGACCAGGTCGCGGCACCCGAGGCGTTGGGCGACGCCATCCTCTGGGTCGAGCGCGAGGGCACCCAGATCCACCTGATCCTGACCGGGGGGCACACCGCCCCCGTCCTCGGGCACGCCGCGGTCGTCGTCCCCGACCACGCCGAGGCCAAGGGCCGCCTCCGCGAGGCGGGCTTCGAGGTCGAGGAAACCAGGCAGCTCTGGGGCGCCGACCGGGCCTTCGCGATCGCCCCCGGCGGCCACCGGGTGGAGCTGATGGCCGCGCCGCCGCCCACCCGTGGGTGAGCGGCGGGGCGGGCCGTCAGCGAGTTACTCGGTCACCTCCACCTCGGAGACCATCCCCTTGACCACGTGTGGAGGTCCGCCGGCCTGCTTGTCGGAGATGAAGCAGAAGAAGGCGTAGCTCCCGGGCTCGAGGTTCGCTGTCACGAGCTCGGACCTCCCTCCGTCGATCACGGTGCTCTCAACCGCGCTGTTCTCGATCTCGAGCGGCGGCGGCCCCCCGCTCTGCCCCTCGCTCTCGAGGAATTCCTTCGCCTGCTCGATCGTGGCGCCCTCGTTCAGCTTCGAGGCGAGGAAGTGGTGCCACGTCCCGCCGTCGTTCTGCAGCAGGAGCGTCTGCTCACCGGCCTTCAGACCCTCGCCGCTGAAGCTGTACTCCACGGCGCTGACCGTGCCGTCGGCCTCGGGCAACTCCTCGTCGCTGTCGCCGGTGACCGTGAACTTGGTCAGGTTCTCCGCGCTGACACCTTCCTGGGTCTGGGGCAGCACGTAGTACGTCCCCGCCTCCAGGTCAATGGTGGCCTCGCTTGACTCGCCCTCGGCGGCGGTCCCAGGCCCTCCGACGGCCTGGAACCAATCGGCCACAGGCCTGCCCTGTTCCGCGTTCTGGAGCTCCGCGAGGACCTCCTCGTCGGAGTGGTCCTCTCCCTCGGCCACGAACGCCATCTGACCGTCCTGTTCGGCGGCCGTGTCGTTGGTGAGCGTGATCTCGGCCGGGCCGGCCTCGGCCTCGGCCGGGGCGGTTATCTCCGTCGAGCCCTTGCCGCCGCTGATCTCGATCGCAACCGAGCTGGGCTCGGATGACTCGTCGTCGTCGTCGCCACAGGCGCCGACGGTGGCCGCGCTGAGGGCCAGGGCGGCAAGCAGCGCAAGTGCGCGGTGTCCGCCCAAGTCGAACTTGGACATGCTTCTCCCTTCCGGAAGGTCAAACCCCTGCCCTCCCGATTCAGTTGAACGAGCGCGCGAGGTTACCTCAGCGGCGGCGCTTGCGCTTGCGCGGCTCGGGGCCCCGCTCGCCGTTCTGGCCCTCGGCCCCGTCGGGCGCATCAGAGGGGCCGGGAGCGTCCATCGGGCCGGGAGCGTCCATCGGGCCGGGCGCGTCTGGAGCTTCGGAGGGCGAGGGCTCCTCGCCCGAAACGTCGCGCCCTCTCCCCTCGACCGCGTCGTCCGGCGGCTCGGTGGGCTCCTGTCCGCGGGGGGCCCATGGGACGGCCACCCCGGCATCCCACGCCGGCGGGCGGCCCCCGGGCCACTTGCCCAGCAGCAATGCTCCCAGCGCGAGGAACCAGATGATGAGCGCGAGTTGTGCGAACGGCAGCAGCACGAGCGCGACGCCAAGTGCCATTCCCAGGGTCGCCCAAAAGCGGGTCATCAGTCCCGCGCGCATCGCCTGCATCGGGATGTAGACGAGGGCCATCACCAGGCCCAGCAGGGCGGCCAGGAGCAGGTATTGGGAGGTGCTGATCAGCGCGCTGTCCGAGACCAGATCCTCGGCGCGCTGCTCGGTCGCCTCGCCGGGGTCGCCCTCCTCCTCGTCCGTGGTTTCGGTTGTCTCCTCGGTAGGCGTCGTCGTCACCTCGCCGCCCCGCTCCCCCGCGCTCTCGCCGGACCCGGCGCCCGCGGCCGCGTCGGGATCCTCCGCCCCCGCTTCACCGGGCTTGGTCTCGGCCTTCTCGGCCGCCGCGTCGGCGGCGCCCGAGTCCTCCGTGGCGGACTGATCCTCTCCAGTGGCCTCGGCGACCTGGGCTTCGGGCTCGGTCTCGAGGAACGTGTCCCCGGCGTCCTTCAGCCCCAGGGCCTGCATCGGCCCCTGGATCGCCAGCAGCACGGGCCCGATGAAGCAGAAGGCGACGATGTAGGTGCGAACCCGGTCGGAGCGTGCACGGGCGGCGTTGAAGAGGACGTAGAGGGGGAGGATGAAACAGAGCCATCCGAGCGCGTAGACCACGCGCGCGAGCACGAGCGTGCTCCCCTCCTCGCCGTACTGGGCGAGGCGGCCGGCGTCGGTGTCGAGGTTCTCGCCGCTGACCGAGGCCTGGATCAAAACCGAGGCGACGAACAGGACGACGCCCAGCAGGGCGAGATAGCCCGCGGGACGGATCAGCCGCCGCTCGCGCGCGAGCAACTCGGCGCTGTTCGCAGGGGGGTTCAAGGGGCGCGCATCTTAGAAGCCGGCGGGGGTTTGGGCGTTATCCGCGCTCGTGGAAATAGAAATCCGGTAGCGCGCCCTCGATCACATCCGCGGTCATTCGCTGCGCGACCTCGAGGTTGCCCGTGCGGACTGCGATGTCGTCGAGCGTCACGATCCCCGCCAGCTCGCCTCCCTCGACCACCGGAAGCCTGCGGATGCGGTGCTGGACCATCAGGGCCGCCGCCTCCTCCAGGTCCATTTCCGGAGTGCCCGAGATCAGGGGCCTGGAGGCGTGCCGCCCAGCCGGCGCCGACAGCGCCGCCTCGTCCTCGGCCGCCACCCGGACGGCCACGTCGCGATCGGTGATCATCGCGGCGGGGGCGCCCTCGGGGTCGCAGATCACGATCGAGCCGACGCTGCGATCGCGCATCTTCCGCGCCACCGCGCGGACCTCCTCCCCTTCGTCGGCCGTGATGACCCCCGCGGTCATGATCTCGCGGAGCTGCATGGCGGCAGCGTATCGGCCTGGATGATTGATCTCCATCACCGTATGTCCGGGGATTCGCCCGGCCAAGCAGCTCAAGGACGCAGGGCGCAGCCTTTGGTGGTGCCAAAGGCGAGCCCGAGGACGCAGAGATGCGCAGTGCCGGGCGGATCAGCCGGGCGTGCGGGGGTGGAGATCAATCATCCGCACCTATGCTCCAAGGCCATGCCCCTGATCTCGCGACAGCGCGGCCCGATCGCCCTCTACGGGGCAACGGGCTACACGGGCAGGCTGGCCGCGGCCGAGCTGCATCGCGCGAATGCGGATTTCGTGCTCTCAGGCCGAAATCGCGGCAAGCTCGATGCGCTGGCCGGGGAGCTGGGCGGCGAGGCCCGGGTCCAGCCCGCCTCGCTCGACGACCCCGAATCGCTGCGCTCGCTGCTCGACGGCTGCGCCGCGGTTGTCAACTGCGCCGGGCCGTTCACCCTGCACGGCGAGCCCGTGCTGCGGGCTGCCGTCGAGACCGCGACCCATTATCTCGACACGACGGGCGAGCAGACCTTCATGCGCCTGGCGCTGGAGCGCTACGGACCCGGCGCCGCCGAGGCGGGGGTCGCCGTGATCCCCGCGATGGGCTTCGACTACATGCCCGGGGACATGATCGCCGCCCTGACGGCCCAGGGCATGGGCGAGGTGGACGAGGTCTCGCTCGCCTATGACACCCCCGGCTTCAGGGCAACCAGGGGCACGACGTTGTCGGCCCTGGAGATGCTGAAGGGCGGCGATGTCGAATGGCGCAAGCTGCAGTGGCTGCCCGCCGACCAGAGCGTCGGCCGCGGCAGCTTCGAATTCCCCGAGCCGATCGGGCGCAAGCGGATGATGCGTTACCCGGCGGGGGAGCAGATCACGGTTCCCAGGCACATCCCAACGCGCCGGGTTCGGACGATGATCAGCGCTTCCTCGCTGGCCCCCGAGGCGATCGGCCCGCTGCTCCCCCTCTTGACCAGGCCGACCGGGCTGGCGATGCGGACCCCGCTGCGACGGGCCTTGGCGGCGGCAGTCTCGCGCCTGCCCGAGGGCCCCAGCCCCGAGGACCGGGCCGCTGTGCGCTTCACGATCGTCTGCGAGGTGGCGCGCGGCAGGAGCCGCCGCCGCGGCGTGATCCGCGGCCGCGACGTATACGGGCTGACCGCCGCCTCGGTCATCCGTGGGGCGCTCAAGGCCGCCCGGGGCGGAATCCCCGCGTCCGGCGGCCTCGCCCCCGCCCAGGCGTTCGACCCGCGGCGCTTCCTCGGGGAGCTGGAGGACTTCGGCGTCGAGTGGGAGGTCGAGTCCCAGCCCCGCGAGACCGCCGCGGTGGCCGCTTAGATGGCGAGTCGGGGCCGGGCCGGACGGCGCCCGGCGGTCAGCCTGGAGCAGGGCGCGGCGCCCGGGGGCGCGCGCTGCCCGGCCTGCGGGAAGCCCCTGTTCGTCTGGGTCGAGACCGAGGGCTGGGGCCCGCGAGAGGACCAGGTGATCGACCGCTGCGAGAACTGTGGCCTCGCCGTCGCCCGGGACGCGGTCCCCACCGCCGAGGACGCCGTCGCCGCCCTGCTGGGCGCCAGCGGCAACGGGCGCAGCGTTTTCCGCGCGCCCAACGCCTCCAGCCTCCAGGCCTGGCTGGGAGCCGAGAACTGGGCGGCCCTGCGACCGGGGGACGGCGCCCTTAAGCCGTCGCCCCGCTCGGCGGAGCTGCTGCTGGTGAAGCGCGGCCTCCGCGTGAGCAGGATCCGCCACCTGGCCGCAGCGGGGATGGCCTCGATGTGGCAGACCCTGCTGAACCTGCTCACCTTCCACCGCGACTTCGCCTCCGAGGCCTTCTCGGGCCGCCTGCGTCCGGGCGGCGGCCGAGGCCGGGCCGCCTACGCGATCGACGTCATGGTCACGATCCTGGCCGCGATCCCGACCGCGATCCTCGCCGTGCTGCTGGAGGGAGGCGCCGTGCTCGCCCGCCGCGGCGGCGTGATCGAGGTCAGCGTCGCCCCCGCCGCCACGGACCCGATGACTGATTCCACGACCACGCACGCCTGAGAACGCGCCTGGCGGGCGCATCCCTTCGTCCTCGGGCTCGCCCTTGGCACCACCAAGGGCTTCGCCCTGCGTCCTTGGGCTGCTTGGCCAGTCGCGTCCTCAGCCACACGGCGCCGTGGAATCAGTCATCAGGCGCCAGCCAGCTCCAGCGCCAGCGCGGCGACGCCGTCGGGGTCGCCGACGTGCGGAGGGGTCCTGGCGGTTTCGAGCTCGCGCGGCTCGCTCCCGGCCAGGCGCGACCCCAGCGCCTTCGCCGCCTCCCGCAGGAGATAGGGGGTCGAGGCGGCGGTGACGATCAGCGACGGGCGCTCGGCCGAGGCGAGCTGCAGCAGCGGCATGCTCCAGCCGGCTGGGGCGCCCAGCTCGGCGAAGAGGATCGTGGGGCGCTCGCGGGCGTCGGCGGTGAGCGACGTGGGCAGCCGGCCCGCGCCGGCGCCGAGCGCGGACAGCGACCCGGAGAGGTAGAGGGCGACCGCGCCCTCCGCGCCGCGGTCGGCCACGGCGTCCTGCAGCGCCTGCCGGTCGTCGGAGTGCGCCTCAGTCGCCTCGGGCAGCAGCGCCATCAGCGGCGGCTCCACCAGGACCGCGCCGGAGACCAGCTCGGATCGGCGCATGATCAGGTCCAGGGCGATCATCGCGCCGACGCCGGCCCCGCAGACGACCGCCGGTACGGCGCCCAGCGACTCCAGCAGCACGGCGGCGTCCTCGCTCTGTTCCTCGATCGTCGTGCGCCGGTAGCCGTCGGGCGCGCTGGAGGCGCCCCATCCCCTGCGGTCATAGCCGATGGCCCGCCCGCTGCGGGCGATTTCCTTCGCGACCGGTCCCCAGGCGGCGGCGCCGGTCGCCGTCTCGTGCACCAGCAGGACCGGCGGGCCCTGGCCGCTCTCGCTCCAGCTCAGCTCGACGCCGCGGGCCTCGAGCGTGGGCATCAGCGCTCCAGCGACCCCCTCGAGGTGGCGGCGCCCCAGATCCGCTCGATCAGCGGCAGGGCGAGCGCGCGCGGGGTGTGCTGGCCCACCAGCGACTGCGCGCGGTTGAGCGCCCCCGGCACCACCACGCGCTTGCCGTGCTCGACCCCCTCCACTGCGTGGCGGGCTATCTCCTCGGCGCTCATCCAAAAGACCTCCGGGGTCTCCTCCTCGATCCCGGTCATGCCCGCCGCGTCGGTGAACTCCGTCTTCACCGGGCCGGGGCAGACGGCCGTGACGGTGACGCCGCTGCCGCGCTGCTCGGTGTGGAGCGCCTCGCTGAATGAGAGGACGAACGCCTTGCTGGCCGCGTAGGTCGACGACGTCGGCATCGGCTGGAAGGCCGCCACCGAGGCGAGGTTGAAGATTGCCCCCCTGCCGCGCTCCGCCATCCCGGGCAGATAGCGGCTGGTCAGGTCGACCACGGCCTCGACGTTTAGCCGGACCATCGCGACCATCCGGCCGGGGTCGTTGCTGAGGAAGTGTCCGCGCATGCCGAACCCGGCGTTGTTGACCAGGATCTCTACCGAGCGGCCCAACCCATGGACCTCGCCGGCGAGGCGGTCGCGGTCCTCGGGATCGATCAGGTCGCAGACGAGCGCGACCGCCTCGACCCCGTGCCGGCCGGACAGCTCTGTGGCGAGGCTCCGCAGCCGTTCCTCCCGTCGCGCGACGAGGGTCACGTTGTGGCCACGCTTCGCCAGCTCGGCGGCGATCGCGGCTCCGATCCCCGACGAGGCGCCGGTGATCAGGGCGGTCCCGCCGACGGACGGGTCGGGCAGCGCCACGCTCTCGGGCTCGTTCAGGCGAGGCCCTCGCGGGCCTCGCGCACCAGGGTGACCGCCTCGGGGAAGATCACCCGAATCGCGTCCCTGACCTGGGCGGCCTGCTCGTCGCTCGAGCCGCTGAGCTCGATCGACCTGATGGCCGCGACGGTCATATCGACCGCGAGCTTGATCGCGTTGTCGGCCCACGCGACCTTCTGCGAGCTCTGCATCTGCTCGGCGAGCTCCTCCATGCGGCGGCGCATCTCCTCGGGGTCCCCGAACAGCCCTCCGAATCCTCCGGCTTCCATGCGCCGATCATAGGTGACGATCGGCGCGCCCCTCGCGCGTCGCGGCCTGGAACCGTCGCGGCATGGGCACCGGCAGCCATGGGCGCGAGCGCGGGGCGGCGACCGTCGAGCACGTCGGGCTCGCGTTCCTGATCGCGATGCTGGTCGCGGCGGGCGTGGGCGCCCTGGCTGGCGCGCCGCCCGGCGACTCGGCCCGCGAGCTGGGCGGCACGATCGCCCGCCGCATCGCCTGCGCCCCGCGCCACCCGGTCCCGTGCGGCCGCAACCCGCTGGCCCTCGCGTACGGCTTCCCGCTCGGCAAGCTGGTGCGCTACCTGGCCCCTCCACTGGGCTCGCTCGAGCAGGGCGGCCTGCTGCCGGTGGACTACCGCCGCTGCCGGCAGGCGAGCTGCGCCGCCCCGTCGGACCGCCCGGGCCTGACCGCCTCGGGCCGCAGGGTGACCGCGTTCACCTCCGTCCAGGACCTGCGCCGGGCAGGCGGGCGGGTGCTGGTCACCTACTGGCTCTACCGTCCCACGCTGGGATGGGGCTCGACCACGGCCAGCGGCGGCGCCCGCGGAGCTGGCCGCCGCGGCGGAGCTCAGGCTGAACCTCGAGCACGACCCCGCGCTGGTGCCGCTGGAGACCCTGGCCGGGCGCAACCACCACCGCTTCCCCGCCGGCGAGCGCCCGCCCTGGCGCTGGCGAATCCCCTCGCGTTACCCCGGCTGAGTCCGCTTCTTCTCGCGGGCGGCCTCCGAGGCCTCGCTGCGCCGCTCGGCTGCCTCCTCTCGCTTGCGGTGCTCCTCGGCCTCCTCCCCCGCCGTGCGGATGAGGCTGCGCCAGTCCGTCGTCCGGAAGACGAACGCGAGGGCCAGGAAGCCCAGGAGTCGCGGCCCACGACGGCGACCGCGATCTGCTGGCCGACCGAGTAGGTCAGCACCGCGATCGGGCCGGGGCCGGTCAGGGTCGCGACCAGCAGCGCCTGCTGCGCGCCGGCGCCACCGGGGGTGAACGGCAGCAGCGTCGCGATCGCCTGCACGCTCATCACCACCATCACGTTCTCGAAGGAGCCGCCGATGTGGAACGCCTCGAGGAAGAACCAGAAGCTGAAGAACCGCATCACCCAGCCCAGCCCCTGCCAGGCGGCGACCTCGCGCAGGTAGCGGGGGATGTCGGTGAGGATGACGACGCCCTGCTTCACCCGCTCCCAGAACTGCTCGGCCCGCCGCGCCAGCACCGCGAAGGCGACGATGGCGGCGATCGCCAGGGCGGTGAGGAAGAAGATCAGCAGGTCCGGGTTCTCGGCCCAGAACGAGATCTCGAATGCCGGCAGGTTCGGGCAGCTCGGGCGCGGCCGGCAGCAGGCCCTGGGTGAGGGCGAAGCAGGAAGACCAGGATCCCCGCCGTCGTGTCGAAGACCGACTGGACGAAGAAGGACGAGACGATCGCCGGATAGGACGAGCGGCGGATCGACCTCTTCGCCAGGAAGATCTTGACCGCGTCGCCGACGCGGGCGGGGATGAAGCTGTTGAGCCCCGCCCCGGCCAGATAGGAGGCGGTGATCTTCGCGTAGGAGACCTCGCTCTTCGGGTACGCGGCGCGCAGCACGTTCTGCCACGCCCGGGTGCGGGCCAGCAGGTGCGCGAGGTAGAACGACAGCGCCAGCACCATCGCGGGCCAGCCGATGTCCCCGATGCGGTCGAAGAACTCGTCGGCCCCCCGCAGGAACCGGTCCCATGACGAGTTCGGGTCGAAGCCGAGCAGAGGCGCGCTCACGGCGGCAAGATATCCGCCGCCGCTGTCTGCCCCTACCTGACCCTGGTCAGCTCGCGGTTGACGAGCGCGCCCAGCAGCATCGCCATGGCGCCGACGTAGATCCAGACCAGCAGCACGATCACGGCGCCCGAGCGTCCCGTAGGTCTTGTCGTAGCTGCCGAAGTTGTCGACGTAGAACGAGAACGCCATCGAGGCCAGGACCCAGAGCAGCGTCGCCAGCAGCGCGCCGGGGACGTGCTCGATCAGGCGGCGCCGGGTGCCGGCCGGCCCCAGCGCGTACAGCAGCAGCAGCGCCAGCAGCAGCGCCGCGAAGCCGACCGGGTAGCGCAGCAGCTGGACCAGCTCCAGGCCCGTGTCCCCCAGCCCCGCCGACTCGGCGATCGAGCCGAAGAATGGCCCCGCGATCAACAGCGCGACCGCGGCGATCAGCATCAGCGCCATCAGAACCAGCGTCAGCCACACCCGGGTCAGGTTGCTGCGCACGAAACTGCGCACGAAGCTGGCCGACTCGCGGGTCTCGTTGATCGCCTCGAGCGCACGGATGGCGGCGCCGATCGCCCCTGACGCGGTGAGGAAGGCGAACAGCAGGCCGAACCCCAGCAGTCCCTCCGCGCCGCGGCCCTGCATGACGTTCTTGAGCGCGCTGTCGATCGTGTTCGCGGCCTCGCCGGGAGCGGCGTCGCGCAGCGTGTCCATGATGCTGCGATAGGTCTCGGGATAGCTGCCGAACAGGGCCAGGAGCGCGACCGCCACGATCAGCGCGGGGAACAGGGACAGGAACCCGTAGTAGGCCAGCGCGGCGGCGCGGTCGGTAAGCGCGACCTCGCCGAAGCGGTCGAAGGACTTGCGGGCCACGGCCTCCCACTGCTTGCGGGTCAGCGAGCGGAGCGGCTTCAGCTTCTTGTTGCGGCTGGTGGCGGGCTTCTCTGGCCGCGGCCTTCTTCCTGGCGGCCGGCTTCTTCGCCGGCCGGCTTCCTGGAGCCGCCGCTAGCCGCCATCCGCGCTCAGGAACCTCAGGATCTTGTCCGCGACCTGCTCGCCGCGGTCCTCCTGCAGGAAGTGGGCCGCGCCCTCGATCCTCACCTGCTCCTTCGCGGAGGGGATCAGCTCGATGAAGCGGTCCCCCGCCTTCGGATACGGGAAGACCGGGTCGTTGTCCGAGAACGCGAGCAGCGCCGGCTTCTCCCAGCGGCCCAGCGCATCGGCCACCTCCCGCATCGTCCCGGCCACCGGATCGTCCGTCGGAGGTCGGCACGAGCAGCGGGAACTGCGCGGCGCCCGCCTTCGACTCGACCGTTGGGAAGGGCGCCTCGTAGGCGGCGACGACGTCATCGGGCAGCTCGTCGGCCGTCCCGCCCTGCATCACGAAGCCGACCGGGAGGTCGGGGTTCTTCTCCGCGAAGTCGCGCCAGGCCATGAACCCCTTCGATACCCGCCCCGTGAACACGCCCGTGTTCATGATCACGAGCGCCCGACCCGTCGTCGTTCTCGACCGCCCAGCGCAGGCCGATCGGGCCGCCCCAGTCCTGGCCGACGACGACGGCGTCGCTGAGGTCGAGCTCGCCCAGCAGGCTCGGCCATCGCCTTGCACGTGGCGGTCGTAGCTGTACCAGCCGCGATCGGTGGGCTTGTCGCGCGCCCGAAGCCGGGAAGGTCGGGACACACCACCCGGTTGCCGCCGGCGACCAGCGGCGGCAGCATCTTGCGGTAGAGGTAGGACCAGTCCGGCTCGCCGTGAAAGCAGACGATGGGACGCCCTTCGCCCTCGTCGACGTAGTGCAGGCGAAGGCCGTCCACCTCGGCTGTATTTGGGCTCGAAGTCGAATCCCGGCAGGCCCTCGAAGCGCTCGTCAGCGGTGCGGAAGACGTCCATTGGCCACCGGCCCCTTGCACCCTAGTCCCTACACTGTCGCGCTCATGGCGACGACCGAGCAGCAGGGCCGCCGTCCAGTCCCTCCGCCGGCCTCCCCGGCCCAAGGCACGGCCCACGACCCAGCAGACGAGGCGATGTGCGATCGCGCCCGCGAGCGCTACGCGGCCGACCGCAAGCGCATGGGCAACGTCCCGCGCCGGCGCCGCGGCAACGCCGCGATGCCCAACCTGATCATCGTCGGCGGGCTCAAGTGCGGGACGACGAGCATCCACCACTACCTGGGCCTGCACCCGCAGATCAACATGTCGAAGCCGAAGGAGCTCAACTTCTTCGTGCAGGAGCTGAACTGGGACCTGGGCCTGCCCTGGTACGCGGGCCGCTTCGACGGCCGCTTCCCCGTCCGCGGGGAATCCTCACCCCACTACACGAACCAGCCGCGCTACTCCGGCGTCGCGGAGCGAATCAGGGACAACCTCCCCGACGCGAAGCTGCTCTACATGGTCCGCGACCCGATCAGCCGCATCCTCTCCCACTGGCGCCACGCCACCGGCGCGGGGTATGAGACCCGCTCGATGGAGGAGGTGCTGACCCGCGACGACCAGACCTACGTGACCCGCTCGATGTACTGGATGCAGCTGCAGCCCTACCTGGAGCACTTCCCGGCCGAGCAGATCGCCGTCATCGCCCAGGAGGAGCTGCGGGAGGACCGGGACGCCACCATGCGACGCGCCTTCGATTTCGCCGGGGTCGACGACCCGCACTTCACCTCCGAGCAGTTCGACCGCGAGTGGGAGAGGTCCACGGCCAAGGAGTCCGGCCAATACCAGTTCATGGAGAAGCTGGTGAAGCTGCCGGGGTTCAAGGCCTTCGACCGGAACTTCGACCGCCTGCCCGAGCGCATGCGCTGGATGGTCGAGAAGGTCGTACACGACCCCGACGCCCCCGAGGCGCCGAAGCCGGAGCTTCCCTCCGAGATCGAGAGCCGCCTGATGAGCTTCTTCGCCGAGGACTCGAAGCGGATCCAGGAGTTCGCCGGCCGCGAATTCCCGCGCTGGAAATCGTACTGACGGACTAGCCTCCGGGCCATGAGGATCTCCGTTGCCGCCGACGAGCGCGTCGGCGTCGCCGAAGCCGTGCTCGACGAGTTGCGCAAGCGGGGGCACGAGCCGATCCCGCACGGCGCCCTCAGCGACGACGAGCGCGACGACTGGGCCTGGGCGAGCGAGGCGGCCGCGCGGGACGTCGCCGAGGGACGCGCGGAGCAGGCGGTCGTCTGCTGCTGGACGGGCACGGGCGCCTCGATCGCCGCCAACAAGGTGGAGGGAATCCGAGCGGCGCTCTGCCTGGACGCGCAGACCGCCGAGGGCGCGCGGCGCTGGAACGACGCCAACGCGCTCGCGCTCAGCCTGCGCGCGACCTCCGAGGCCGAGCTCGGCGAGATCCTGGACGCCTGGTTCGCCGCGCGGCCGAGCGACGAGGCCGACGACCGCGCCAACGTCGAGCACCTCGGCGAGATCGAGAGCTCGGGTTGAGCTCGATTCCCGGTGAGACTCACCGGGTCCGCAGGCTGCTGCCCGACCATGCCGAGACCACGGTCGCCGAGCAGCTCGACGGGCTCGACCTGAGGGAGCAGGCGTCCGAGGATCGCCCGTATGTCGTCTTGAACTTCGTCGCCAGCGTCGACGGCCGGGCGACCGTGGACGGCCGCTCGGGCGCGCTCGGAAGTCGCACCGACCTGGAGATGCTCCAGCGCCTGCGCACACGCGTCGACGCGGTGATGATCGGCGCCGGCACGATGCGCGCCGAGCGCTACGGGCGCATCGTCTCGGACCCGGACCTGGGCGCCTACCGCGAGAGCACGGGCCTCGCGCAGGACCCCGTGGCGGTGCTGGTCTCCAACAGCCTCGACCTGCCCTGGGACGCCGGGCTGTTCACCGACGGCGGGGGTGAGATCGTGATCTTCACCAGCGACGGGACCGAGGGCGCGCCCGAGACCGTGACCCCGGTCACCGTGGTCGAGCACGAGGGCGCGGTCGACCTCGATCGGGCCCTCGAGTGGCTGGTGCGGGAGCGTGGTGTCCGCAGCCTCCTGTGCGAGGGGGGCCCCGTCCTCCACGGGGAGCTCCAGGCGCGCGGACTCGCCGACGAGCTCTTCCTGACCCTCGCGCCGAAGCTGGTCGGCCGCGAGGAGCGCTCGATCCTCGCCGCCGCGCTACCGGATCCTCTTCCGCTCGAGCTCGTCTGGCTGCTGGACGCCGGGAGTGAGCTGTTCACGCGGTACCGCGTGAGCGCCAGCGCTTAAGCTCCACGGAAGAGCGAGTCAGAGAGGAAGGATGCATGGACTTCAAGCCGAGCCCCGCCGTCGAGTCGCTGCTGGAGCGCATCGAGGCGTTCATGGACGAGCACGTCTATCCGAACGAGGCCGAGGTGCTGAGGGCGCTCGACGACGAGGTCAAGCCCGGGGTCCCCTATCCGCAGATCCTGATCGAGATGCGCGCCAAGGCCCGCGAGGAGGGCCTCTGGAACCTATTCATCGCCGATGAGGAGCACGGCGCCGGGCTGACCAACTGGGAGTACGGGATGCTCTGCGAGCAGATGGGGCGCAGCCCCGTCGCCGCCCCGATGTCCTTCAACTGCGCCGCTCCCGACACCGGCAACGCCGAGATCCTGATCGACCACGGCACGCCCGAGCAGCAGGCCGAGTTCCTGCAGCCGCTGCTGGAGGGCGAGGCCCGGAGCTGCTTCTCGATGACCGAGCCCGAGGTGTCCGGGTCGGATCCGACCACGCTCCGCACCCGCGCCGAGCTGGACGGCGACGAGTGGGTCATCAACGGGCACAAGTGGTTCACCTCGGGCGCGGTCGGCGCCAAGTTCGCGATCGCGATGGTGGTGACCGATCCCGACGCGGCCCAGTACGCGCGGGCGAGCATGATCCTCGTCCCGATCGACAACCCGGGCTTCAACCTTGTCCGCCCCGTTCCCGTGATGGGGCACGACGGGGGCCCGGGCCACTGCGAGGTCCGCTACGAGGAATGCCGCGTGCCGGCCTCGAACCTGCTGGGCGAGCGCGGCGCCGGCTTCGTGATCGCCCAGGACCGGCTCGGCCCGGGCCGTATCCACCACTGCATGCGCGCGATCGGCACCGCCGAGCGGGCGATCGAGATGATGTGCCACCGCGCCAACACCCGCGAGTCCTTCGGAGGCCCGCTCGCCGAGAAGCAGTTCGTCCAGGACTTCATCGCCAAGAGCCGCATGGAGGTGGACCAGGCCCGCCTGCTGACCCTCTACGCCGCCTGGCTGATGGACACAGAGGGCAAGCGCCGCGCCCGCCAGGCGATCAGCGAGATCAAGGTCGTGGCGGCGAACATGGTCATGGACGTGCTCGACCGCGCGATCCAGGTCCACGGCAGCCTCGGCATGTCCGACGACACTCCTCTGGCCGGCATGTGGCGGTTCAGCCGCATGCTCAAGGTCGCCGACGGCCCCGACGAGGTCCACAAGATGGTGATCGCCCGCCGCGAGCTCAACCGCGCCGCGAAGCGCGCCGAGGCCAAGGGCGATGCGAGCGGCAACGGCGCCGCACAGCCGGCGCCCGAGAAGGCTCCGGCGTAGACCCTCCGTCTTCGCGAAGAAGCGGCGCTAGGCGATCCGCTGGGATGCATCGTCCGCCGCGTCGGCCAACCGCTCGACGATCCTTGCGAACTCCTCGTAGTCCCCGCCTGCCTTGCCGTACTGGCCGGCGGCGTAGCGGGCGTAGACGCCCTCGAGGATGATCGCCAGCTTCCAGAAGCCGAGCGCGACGAAGTAGTCGACCTCCGAGAGGTCGCGGCCCGAGCGCTCCGCGTAGCGCTCGCGGACCCGATCGCGCTTGATGAAGCCTGGGGCGATCGTCGCGGGGCCGAACAACGGCATGAACCTGTCGCCCGCCTCTGACCAGTAGACCAGCAGCAGGCCCACGTCGGCCAGCGGGTCGCCGAGCGTGCACAGCTCCCAATCCACCACCGCGGCCACCTCGCCGGAGGGCGCGAGGATCATGTTGTCCAGCCGGTAGTCGCCGTGGACGATCGTGGCCCGGCCCTGCTCGGGGATGCGGGCGGAGAGGCGGCGGTGGACCTCGTCCACCGCCGCGAGCTCGCGCGTCTGGGACTTCTCCCACTGGCCGTGCCAGCGCTTCAGCTGGCGCTCGACGTAGGCCTCCTTGCGGCCGAGCTCGCCGAGGCCGACCGCGTCGGGGTCGACCGCGTGGATGTCCACGAGCGTGTCCACGACCCGCAGCCCGATCGCCTCGCGCTCGGCCTCGTCGAAGGCTTTGGCCTCCTCGGCCGAGCGCAGGATCGGCCCCTCCACGAACCCCATCACGTAGAACGGCGCGCCGTTCACGGACTCGTCCTCGCACATGCCCACGACGGGGGGGACGGGGACCGGGGTGTCCTGCAGGGCCGAGATCACGCGGTGCTCGCGGCCCATGTCGTGGGCCGAGCCGAGCCGCTTGCCCATCGGCGGCCTGCGCAGCGCCCAGCTGGCCCCATCCCGGTCATGGACGCCGAATGTCAGGTTGGAGCGGCCCCCCGAGATGCGCTCGAACTCAAGTGGCGGCTTCGCGCCCGGCACGTTCGCCTCGAACCAAGCCTCGACGCCGGCGCGGTCGATGCCCTCGGGGGCGTCTGTAGCCTGCTCCGCCATGCCGCGCGCAGCATATGAGGCCGCGCTCTTTGATTTCGGCGGGGTGCTGACGACGCCCGTGTGGGACAGCTTCGCGGCGTTCTGCCGCGACGAGGGGCTGGATCCCGACGCCGTCAAGGACCTGTTTCGCCACGACCCGGAGGCGCTCGCCGACCTGCGGGGCCTCGAGACCGGGGCCCTGACCGAGGACGAGTTCGAGGCCAAGTTCGGCGCCCGCCTGGGCCTGAAGGACCACGCGGGCCTGATCGACAGCATGTTCGCCGGCATGAGACCCCTGCCGGCGATGGTGGACGCGGTTCGGGGGATACGCGCGGGCGGGCTCAAGACAGGGCTGGTCTCGAACTCCTGGAGCGTCGACCATTACGACCGTGAACTGCTGGCCGAGCTGTTCGACGAGGTCGTGATCTCGGCCGAGGTGCGGATGCACAAGCCCGAGCCGCAGATCTACCTGCTCGCCGCGACCGGACTCGGCGTGGAACCCCGGGCCTGCCTGTTCGTGGACGACCTGCGCGAGAACTGCGAGGGCGCGGAGGCCGTCGGCATGACCGCGATCCGCCACGTCGACCCCGAGCAGACGATCGCCCGGCTCGCCCGCCTGACCGCACTCGAGCTCTGATGGCCTCCGTCCCTTGGATGGACAACAGCGGTCGTCACGAGATACTGCGCGGGGGCCGTCGGAGGAGAACCGGGGGAACGGCAGCGCTTCCACGACGCGCTCGCCGAGCACTTCGGCCCGGAGGAGATCCTCGAGATCGTCGCGGTCGTCGTCAACATGAACGTCTGGACCCGGATCAAACTCGCCGAGGGCGCGATGCCGGCCCCCGCCTGAGGTCTGCCGCCGCTGGCGGAGCACCTTCGCCAGGTCTGCCCGCGCTACGGGGTCAGGGTGAGTGTGGGGGTGCGGTTGCCATTGCCGCCCAGGAGGCCGCCGACGGTGTTATTGACCCCGTTCACCACGTCGCCGACCGCGCCCCCAACAGTGTCGCCCACGCTGCCGCCGCCACCGCCGCCGCTACCGCCGCCTCCGACACCGGGAAGGTTGATGGCTCCGCCGCCACCACCCCCGCCGCCGACGGGAATGTTGAGCTCGCCGCCGCCGGTTCCGCCGCCGGACCCGCCGCCGCCACTGCCCGTGGGAGCGCCGCCGCCCGCTCCGCCACCACCACCGTGCCGCCGCCGTCAGCGCCGCCGCCGCGGTTGGCGCGCGCGGGTGCCGCCGAGCCCCGAGCCGGCTCTGTCGCCGCGGCCGGGTCGGCGTCGGAGGCCGTCGCGGCGGGCCGGCCCTGCGAGCTGTCCGGGCCGGAGACGACCGCAGCAAGTCCGTCGTACAGACCCCCCAAGCTTCCCTTGAAACCGATGGCAGCCGCAACCGCGACAGGGATCGCCAGCAATGCTGCCGTCGCCAACCCTCGCGCCACCATCCCGCGGCGCCATTGCGCAAGCATTCCGTTACCCATACAACTTGTACTCAGTAGTGTAGGTATAAGGGAGCGGCAAGACAACGGATGCGATTCAACCCTTCCCTGACGGCGCGCCTGAGGATCGGCTTCCTGATCCTCTTCACCCTCCTGCTGGCAGTCTCCCTGCTCGGGGTTGGGCGCCTGTTCCAGATCCGGGTCGACTTCGAGGACGAGACGAGCCGATACTTCCAGCTCGAGCTGGAGGCGGAGCGGCTGGGCTCGAGCTTCATCCGCGAGCAGGCCGCCGTCCGTCCGCCGGCGCCCGGGCTGCAACCCGACGTCGGGGAGTTCCAGCGCGCGACCGACGACTTCCAGCAGTCGGCCGACCGCGCCGCCGAGCTGGCCGGCGGGAATCAGACGCTGTCCACCCGCCTCGACCGCCTGGTCACGGACGAGTCCGAGTGGAGGGTGACGGTGGCGGCGCCGCGATTGCGCGGGCGGTCCCCGCCACCCCGCCTCGAGCGAAGGCTGACAAACGAGGTCACGACCAGCGCCGAGCAGCTCAACCTCGCGACCAGGGGCGCACGCGACGCGGTCCGTGAGAACGCCCGCGAGGACACCCGCGACACCACGATCCTGGTGGCGCTGGGCCTGGCGGGAGCGCTGCTGGCCGCGCTGATCCTGTTCAGCGGCCTGATCAACTCGATGCGGGCGCCGCTGGCCCGGCTCGTGGACGGCGCCCGGCGCCTCGCGGGAGGCGACCTGGAGACCCGGGTGGAGGTTGGCGGGCCCGTCGAGATCGCGACCCTGGGCCAGGCCTTCAACGAGATGGCCACCGCCTTGGAGCGCGATGCGCGCGAGCGCGATCGCATCGAGCGCATGAAGGACGACTTCGTGCTCACGGTTTCGCACGAGCTGCGCACGCCGGTAACCGTGGTCAAGGGCTTCGCCGAGATGCTGACGGCCGACGCCAAGTCCCTCAACAACCGCCAGATGGAGGCGGCCGAGGTCATCGCCGACAGCGCCGGGCAGCTTCAGAACCTGATCAACGACCTGCTCGACCTTGCCCGCAGCGACGCGGGCAAGCTGCGGATCACCCCCGAAACGACCTCCGTGCGAGCCCTGACGCAACGGATCGGCCGACACATGCGGCCCGAGTTCGAGGAGAAGAAGCAGCGGCTGACCGTCAGCGTCGAGAAGGACATCCCCGACGTTGTCGCCGACCCGGACCGCATCGGCCAGGTGCTGTCGAACCTGCTCACCAACGCCAACAAGTACGCCCCCACGGGCGCGCGGGTGCGGCTGACCGCGGCCGAGGTCGGAAGCCAGGTCGAATTCGCCGTCATCGACAACGGCCCCGGACTGGAGCCCGACGAGCTCGACCACGTGTTCGAGCGATTCTGGAGAGCCCAGAGCGGCGAGACGCAGGAGATCGGGGGCACCGGCCTGGGCCTGGCGATAGCCAAGAGCCTGGTCGAGCTGCACGGTGGGGGCATCTCGGCATCCTCAACCCCAGGTCAGGGCGCTACCTTCAGGTTCGTGTTGCCGATCGCCACGGATGGCCGCCCTGACCCGGAGGGCTCGGGCAACGGTCGCGAGAGGGCGACCAAGGCCCGGGCATGACGAGGCTGCTGGTCGCCGACGACTCCGAGACCGTCCTGCTGATGTTGCAGCGGCGGCTCGAGGCGTCCGGCTACGAGGTGACGACCGCCACCGACGGCATCGAGGTGCTGGACGCGATCGAGGCCGCGGACGGGGAGGGTGCGCCGGACGTGATCCTGCTCGACGCGATGATGCCGCGGCTGTCCGGAATCGACGCCCTCCAGCAGCTGCGCGAGGACGGATGCGAGATCCCGGTGCTGATGATCTCCGCCCACCTCGACGCCCAGCAGCCCGAGCGCATGGAGGCCGTGGGGGCGAACGGCGTGATCCCGAAGCCGTTCGAGTGGGACGTCCTGATCGCTCGAATCGAGGAGCTGGCCGGGGCCTGACCCGGTGTCGCGATGCTGGGGCTCCCTGACGGCATCACCGCATGCCTGTTCGATCTCGACGGCGTGCTCACGAAGACCGCGGTGGTCCACCAGCGGGCGTGGAAGCAGATGTTCGACGAGTACCTGCGCTCGCGCGCCGAGCGGACCGGCGAGGAGTTCGTCCCCTTCGAGCAGTCACGACTACGACGCCTACGTCGACGGCAAGCCGCGCTACGACGGCGTTCGCGACTTCCTCGCCTCGCGCGGCATCGAGCTGCCCGAGGGGCCCGAGGACGCCGACCCCGGAGATGAGAGCATCCACGGCCTTGGCAACCGCAAGAACGATCTCGTGCTGGAGATGATCCGCAAGGACGGCGTGGAGGCCTACGAGGGCTCGGTCCGCTACCTGGAGGCGGCGCGGGCTCAGGGCCTGCGCCGCGCCGTGGTCTCCTCCAGCACGAACTGCCGCGACGTCCTGCAGGCGGCCGGGATCGAGGACCTGCTCGAGCTACGGGTCGACGGAATCGTCGCCGAGCGGGAGAAGCTGGCCGGCAAGCCGGCCCCCGACACCTACCTCTACGCGGCGAAGCAGCTCGGCATCGAGCCCTCGCAGGCGGCGGTCTTCGAGGACGCCCTCGCGGGCGTCGAGTCGGGACGCGCCGGCGATTTCGGCTGCGTGGTGGGCGTCAACCGGGTCGGCCAGCGCGACGAGCTGAAGGCCCACGGCGCCGACATCGTGGTCGACGACCTCGCGGAGCTACTCGAAGTCAAAGTGATCAGCCACGCCGACTTCGCCGTCGAGCCCTGGTCGCTGACCGAGCTGAGCCTCGATCTCGACTTCCTGGCGCAGACCGAGTCCGTGTTCGCGCTCTCCAACGGTCACATCGGCCTGCGCGGCAATCTCGATGAGGGGGAGCCTCTGGCGCTGGCCGGCACCTACCTGAACGGGTTCTTCGAGCAGCGCCCGCTGCCGTATGCCGAAACCGCCTACGGCCAGCCCGAGATGGGCCAGACGGTCGTCAACCTCACCAACGGCAAGGTGATCAGGCTGCTGGTCGGGGACGAGCCCCTGGACATCCGCTACGGCGAGCTGCGATCCCACAAGCGCACGCTCGACCTGCGGGCGGGGACCCTGCACCGCGAGATGGAGTGGTGCTCGCCCGCCCACCAGGTCGTCAAGGTCCGCTCGACCCGCTTCGTCTCGTTCACGCAGCGAGCGGTGGCGGCGATCGCCTACGAGGTCGAGCCTGTCGACGAGACCATTCGGGTCGTCGTCCAGTCGGAGCTGGTCACCAACGAGCCGCAGCCGGGCATGCAGGAGGACCCGCGTGCGGCGGCGGCGCTGGAGAAGCCCCTCACATCCGAGTGGGCGCGCTCCGCCGACACCGGCGCCGTCCTGGTGCACCGCACCCATCAGAGCAAACTGCGGGTGGCGGCGGGCATGGTCCACGCGCTCGACGGGCCCAGCGACCTCGGCACGCACATCCAAGCCGAGACCGATCTCGCCAGGCTCACGGTCAGCGCGGAGCTGGCGCCCGGCGAGCGGCTGCGGGTCGTCAAGTTCCTCGCCTACGGCTGGTCGAGCCAGCGCACGATGCCCGCCGTCCGCGACCAGGTCGCGGCCGCGCTCGCAGAGGCCGCGCACACCGGCTGGGACCGTCTGCTGGCCGATCAGCGGAGCTACCTGGACGACTTCTGGGGGCGCGCCGACGTCCGCCTCGACGGCGACGCCGAGTTGCAACAGGCGGTCCGGTTCGCGCTCTTTCACACGCTGCAGGCGGGGGCGCGCGGCGAGGGGCGGGCGATCCCGGCCAAGGGCCTGACGGGGCCGGGCTATGACGGGCACGCCTTCTGGGACAGCGAGTCGTACGTGCTGCCGGTGCTCACCTACACGGCGCCGAAGGCCGCCGCCGACGCCCTCCGCTGGCGGCATTCGACCCTGGATGCGGCGCGCGAGCGCGCCCGCCAGCTCGGGTTGAGGGGGGCGGCGTTCCCCTGGCGGACGATCCGCGGCGAGGAGTGCTCGGGCTACTGGCCGGCGGGCACGGCGGCGTTCCACATCAATGCCGACATCGCCGACGCGGTGATCCGGTACCAGGACGCGACCGACGACGAGCAGTTCTCGCGCACGACCGGGCTGGAGCTGCTGATCGAGACCGCCCGCCTTTGGCGGTCCCTGGGCCATCACGACGCGCAGGGTGGGTTCCGGATCGACGGCGTCACCGGCCCCGACGAGTACAGCGCGATCGCCGACAACAACATCTACACGAACCTGATGGCGGAGCGGAATTTGGTGGCGGCGGCCGACGCCGCCGAGCGCTTCCTGGACGAGGCGCGGGCCCTCGGGGTCGACCCCGAGGAGGCGGCCTCGTGGCGGGACGCCGCGGATTCGATGCTGATCCCCTACGACTCCGACCTGAACGTCCACAGCCAGGCAGAGCAGTTCACCCAGCACGCGCGCTGGGACTTCATCGAGACCGGGCCCGACGACTATCCGCTGCTGCTCCACGTCCCCTACTTCGACCTCTATCGCAAGCAGGTCGTGAAGCAGGCGGACCTGGTGCTGGCCATGCAGGTCTGCGGCGCACAAGTTCACCGCCGAGGAGAAGCACCGCAACTTCGACTACTACGAGGGCATCACCGTGCGGGACTCCTCGCTGTCCGCCTGCACCCAGTCGGTGATCGCGGCCGAGGTGGGGCACCTCGAGCTCGCCTACGACTACTACGGCGAGGCCGCGCTGATGGACCTCGAGGACCGCGAGCACAACACCCGCGACGGGGTTCACATCGCGTCGCTGGCGGGCGCGTGGATCGGCGCCGTCAGCGGCTTCGCGGGGATGCGCGATCACGGAGGCCGCGTCACCTTCGCCCCGCGGCTGCCGGAGGCGATCACCCTGCTGGCGTTCAGGCTCAGCTTCGGCGGCTGCTCGATGCGAGTCGAGGTCAAGCCCGGCCAGGCCACCTACGAGGTCCTCCACGGCCTTCCGCAGACGATCGCCCACCACGGCGAGGAGCTGACCGTCGAGCAGGGAGCGCCGCAGACGCTGCCGATCCCGCCGCTGCAGTCGCCCGCCGATCCGCCCGAGCAGCCTCCCGGACGGGCGCCGCAGCGGCGCCAGCCCGAGCAGACCTAGCTGCGCGCGACCTCCATGCGGATCTGCTTGCCCTTCAGCTTCGTCCCGTCGAGGAACTCGACGGCCTTCTCGGCCTCGGCCGCCTTCAGCTCGACGAACGAGAAGCGGTCGAGCACCCGGATCGAGCCGATCGCGTCCTCGGGGATGACCGCGCCCTCGGTCAGCGCCCAGCGCAGGTCCTCCTCCTCGATCCCGCCGCGGCTGCCGCGGTTGACGAACAGCTTCACCAACCCGTCGCCGTCCCCGTCGACCGGCGCCGCACGCTCGCGCCGGCGCGGCCGCGGCGCGTGCTCCAGGCGCTCCTCGGGCGGCTCCCACTCGCCGATCGGCGCCTTCACCACCCGCTCGATCGTCTTCAGGTCCTCGCGCTGCTTCGCGGTCGCGAAGGTGATCGCCCGGCCCGTCCGCCCGACGCGGCCCGTGCGGCCGATTCGGTGCACGTAGATCTCCGGGTTGTTGGGCATGTCGTAGTTGATGACGTGGGTGACGTGCTCGATGTCGAGCCCACGGGCGGCGATGTCGGTGGCCACCAGGAGCGGCACCTTGTGCTCCTTGAACGAGATCATCACGCCGTCGCGCTGGCCCTGGCTGAGGTCCCCGTGCAGGGCCTTGACCCGCAGGCCCTTGTCGGCGAGCGCACGATCGAGCTTGGCGGCGCCGATCTTGGTGCGGCAGAAGATGATCGCCTGCTCGGGCTCCTCCGCCTTCAGCACCTCGACCACGCGCCTCAGCTTGTCCTTGGGCTCGACCATCACGTAGGCCTGCTCGACCGAGTCCACGGTCAGCTTCTTCGGTGTCACCCGGATCGTGACCGGGTCGTACATGTAGGTCTGGGCCAGGCGGGCGACCGGCTCGGGGATGGTCGCCGAGAAGAGCAGCGTCTGGCGGCCGCTCGGCGTCATCCGCAGGATCTTCTCGACGTCCTCGATGAAGCCCAGGTCCAGCATCTCGTCGGCCTCGTCGAGGACCACGTACCGGGCCGAGGTGAGGACCAGCGATTGGCGCGAGATCAGGTCCATCATCCGGCCCACCGTCGCGACCACGATCTGGGCTGAGTCGCGCAGGCGGGACTGCTGGTCGCGGATCGGCGCCCCTCCGAAGACGGCGACCACGTTGACGTCCGGGAGGTGCTCGGCGTAGGCCCGCATCGCCTGCGTCACCTGGATGCAGAGCTCGCGGGTCGGGGTGAGGACGATCGCCTGGGTCTCGGGATTGGAGGGATCGATCTGCTCCAGCAAGGGCAGCCCGAACGCCGCGGTCTTGCCGCTGCCGGTCTGAGCCTGGCCGATCACGTCGTGACCGCCCAGCAGCTCGGGTATTGCCTGCGCCTGGACCGGCGTCGGCTCCTCGTAGCCCAGCTCCTCCAGCGTCTGCAGCAGCTCCGCCGAGAGGCCCAGCTCGGAGAAGGAAACCTTGGGCTCGCTCACTTCGCGGGGTCGAGCAGCAGCTTGCCGGTGGAGCGGCGCTCCTGCAGTGCAGTGTGTGCCTGGGCCGCCTCGCTGAGCGGATAGACCTCGCCGATCACGACCTCCAGCTCGCCGGCGGCGACGGCGCCGAGCAGCTCACCGATCGTCGCCGCGATCAGGTCGCGGCGCTTGACGATGAAGGGCACCAGCCAGAAGCCCAGCACCGACTTCGAGGTCTGGAGCAGGTAGTTGGTCTCGACCGTGTTGGGATGGCGGGAGGCGTTGCCGAAGACCACCATCCGCCCCAGCATGTCCAGGGACTTGAGCTCGGGCTCGAAGCCCGTGCCGCTCATGTGCAGGACGACGTCGACCTTGTCGCCGCCGTTGGCCTCGATGATGGCGGCGGTCAGGTCGTCGGCCTGGGAGTCGGCGGTCGCATCGGCGCCGAGCCGCTCGGCGAGCTTCCGCTTCTCCTCGCTCGAGGCGAGCGCGACCACCTGGGCGCCCGCGCGCTTGGCGAGCTGGACGGCGAGGCACCCGGTGCCGCCGCCGGCCGCCTCGACCACAACGGTCTCGCCCTCTCGCACGTGCGCGATCTCGTGCAGCAGCAGGTTGGCGGTCATACCCTGCAGCAGCAGCCCAGCGGCCTGGTCGTCGCTGACCTCGTCGGGAACGGGGACCAGGAACGCCTCTGGGACCGCCACCTTCTGCGCGTAGGCCCCGTTGCCCAGCATCGCGGCCACGCGCGTTCCGTCGGGCGTCGTGCCGCTGACCTCGGCCCCGGGGATCAGCGGGAGCTCCTGCTCGGCCAGGTAGTCGTTGCGGATCGCGTGCGTGTCGGCGAAGTTCATGCCGATGCGCGCGACGTCGATCAGCACCTCGCCGTCGCCGGGCTCGGGGTCGGGCACGTCGACCAGCTTCAGCTGCTCCGGACCCCCGAATTCCTCGATCTGAATAGCCTTCACGCGGGCGGGACGTTACCTGGCGGGCTCGCCCAACCCCATGTCCCTAACGGTCGTCGGATCAATCGCGTTCGATTCCGTGCGTACGCCCTTCGGCGAGCGCGAGCGGATGCTGGGCGGCTCAGCCGTCCACTTCAGCCTCGCCGCGAGCTTCTTCACCGAGGTCAGGGTGGTGGGACCTGTTGGGGACGACTTCGGCCCCGAGCAGCTCGACGTCCTGGAGCGGCGCGGCGTGATCACCGAGGACATCGAGCGGGTCGAGGGAGGCAAGACCTTCTTCTGGCAGGGCCACTACGACTACGACATGAACGTCGCCCACACCGACGACACCCGGCTCAACGTGTTCGCCGACTTCGACCCGAAACTCTCCGAAGGCTGCCGCCGCTCCGACATGCTGTTCCTGGGCAACATCCAGCCCGACCTTCAGCGCCGGGTCCGCGCAGAGTGCGAGGCCGGCTTCGCCGCCCTCGACTCCATGAACCTCTGGATCGAGACGGCGCGCGATTCCCTGGTTGAGGCGATCTCCCAGACCGAGTGCGTGTTGCTCAACGACGCCGAGATCCGCATGCTCACGGGCGAGCCCAACCTTGCGAGGGCCGCGCGCGCCGTGATGGAGATGGGCCCGGACGTGGTGGCCGCCAAGCGCGGGGAATACGGTGCGGCGCTGTTCGTAGAGGACGACTTCTTCGCGATCCCGGGCTACCTGCTGGAGGACGTGCGCGATCCGACCGGAGCCGGTGACAGCTTCGCGGGCGGCTTCCTGGGCTATCTCGACAACCGCCGCACCTCGGGCCACTCCCCGAAGGACTTCAACGTCCTGCGCCAGGCGATGGCCTACGGCTCGGTGCTCGCTTCCTTCAATGTCGAGGACTTCGGCACCGACCGGGTCAGCTCGCTGACCATGGCCGAGATCACGCAGCGGCTGGCGGACTTCCGCCGCATCACACAGTTCGAGGCCGAGGGCTAGTCCGCGTAACGGGCTTCGTCGAGGTCCAGTTCGCGCTGGATCCGGCGCAGCACGTCGGGCTTGACGCGGCCCTCATTGCGCATCTGCAGCAGCGTGCGGCGCTCGACCGCGATCAGCTCGCGGCGCACGTCGCGCAGGGCGCTGGCGGGATCCTCGAGGGCCCGGCCGCCGCTCTGGCCCGAGATCTCCTCCACGTTGCGTGCGAAGCGGGCGCGGTAGATCTCGCGCAGGCGGTCGAGCACGTCGTCGGGGATGCCCTCGCGCTCGACCTCGAGCTGGTCGAGGCGGTCGAGCGCGGCCTGGGCCGCCTCCAGGCGGGCCACTGCCTCGTCCGGCGACCAGGCGGCTGTGTGCGACAGGCCCAGCGCCGAGATCACCGACGGCAGCGTCAGGCCCTGACCTACCAGGGTGACCAGGATCACCGCCACGGTCAGATAGATGATCAGGTCCCGCTCGGGGAACGCCCCGCCTCCCTCGAGGGTCAACGGCAGCGACAGGGCGGCCGCGAGCGAGACCGCGCCCCGCATCCCGCTCCAGCCGATCAGAAGCCGCTCGCGCCAGCCGTCTCCGGGGCTGATCGGCCCCATCCGAGGCGCCACCCTCTCCAGCGACACGGGCAGGAACTGCCAGACGATCCGCACCGAGATCACGACGCCCGAAACGAGCAGGCCGTAGCCGACGATCTCGCCCGCCGTCAGCTGCTCGCCGACGCGTTCCAGCACATCGGGGGCCTGCAGCCCGAGCAGGATGAAGAGGACGATGTTGAGCGTGAACACCAGCACCTCCCAGAACGCCTGGGAATTGAGGCGCGTCTCGGCGGCGAATCCGTCGTGGCCGTACCACCCGAGGTAGAGGCCCGCCGTCACAACCGCCAGCACGCCCGACGCCTCGAGCTCCTCCGCGACCGCGAAGGCCACGTAGGCCAGCAGCACCGACAGCACGGTCACCAGGGCGTCGTCGTCGACGCGCTTCATCGCCTGCAGGGCCCCCCAGGAGAGCGCAAGGCCGATCGCGATCCCCCCTGCGATCGCGAGCACCAGGTCGACCGCCGCCTCGCCGGCGCTGAATGTGCCGGCCACGACCGCCGTCAGGGCGACCCGGTAGGCCACCAGGGCCGCCGCGTCGTTGACCATGCTCTCGCCCTCGACCAACAACCGGACCCGCTCGGTGACGCCCACGCGATCGAAGGTGGCGATCGCCGCGACCGGATCTGTGGGAGCCACGATCGCGCCCAAGAGCAGCCCCTCCCCCCAGCCGATCCCCGGGATCACCGCCTGGGCAACCGCGGCGACCGAGACCATCGTCGCCAGGGTCAGCCCCAGCACCAGCCAGGTCAGCGGCACGAGCTCGGCGCGAAGGTCCTGCGGCGAGGCGTAGTAGCCGGCCGCCTGCAGCAGCGGCGGCAGAAAGACGAGGAAGATGATCTCGGGATCGAGCTCGATGTCCGGGCCGCCGGGGAGGAAGCCCAGGGCGAGCCCACCGAGCACGAGTACGATCGGATACGGAATCGAGACCTGGTCGGCGAGCCGGACGAGCACCGCCGCCACCGCGACGAGGACGATCAGGACCTCGATCTCGTTCACGGTCGCCCCACCGCTCGAGTCTACGATCCCGTTCGATGCCAGCAACCCCGCTTACACACGGCCTCTCCGCCGAGGATCACACCGATGGCCCGGAGGGGGCGGAGCTGGAACTGGTCATGTACGGCGACTTCCAGTGTCCCTACTGCGCCGCCGCCTTCCCGATCGTGAAGCGGATTCGCGGTCAGCTGGGTGACCGCCTTCGGTTCGCCTTCCGCCACTTCCCGCTTCGCGACATCCACCCGCTGGCGGAAGGGGCCGCGCAGGCCTCGGAGGCGGCGGCGGAGCAGGGCGCATTCTGGGCCATGCACGATCGTCTCTACGAGGCCAGGGGCAAGCTCGAGGTCCCCAGCCTGATCGGCTACTCGCGCGAGCTGGAGCTCGACTCCGGTCGGGTCGCGGCACAGCTGGAGTCCGGGATCCACGCGGAACGGGTTCAGCGAGACATCGACAGCGGCTTGGCAAGCGGCGTCAGGGGCACGCCAGGGTTCTTCACCAACGGAGTCCTGCACGAGGGAGCCTTCGACGCAGGCTCGCTGCTGGCGGGGCTGGAGGGCACCGCGGCGGCCCCGCGCGCCTAGCAGAATCTGCCCCGCGCCCGCCTTCGAGCGGCGCGGGCAGAATCGGCGACCGTGAGATACTGGCCAACCGGCGATCCCCAGTAGAGGAGGTGCTCGATGGCTACGAAGGAAAGGGCCAAGGACAAGTCCGAGGCCGGCGCCCAGGCGAAATCCGATGGCAAGGCTGACGGCAAGCCTGAGCCCGAGGGCACCCTCTCGATCACCGACAGCCGCAGCGGGGAGTCCTACGAGGTCGAGATCACCGACGGCACCATCCGCACGATGGACCTCCGCCAGATCAAGGTGTCGGAGGACGACTTCGGGATGATGGGCTACGACCCCGCCTTCCTGAACACTGCGTCGTGCCGGTCGGCGATCACCTACATCGACGGCGACGCGGGAATCTTGCAGCACCGCGGCATCCCGATCGAGCAGCTCTCGGAGAAGAGCACCTACCTGGAGCTGGCCTACCTGCTGGTCTTCGGCGAGCTGCCGACGCAGGCCCAGCTCGATCGCTGGACCTACGACGTCACCCACCACACCTTCGTCCACGAGGACATCAAGAAGATGTATGAGGGCTACCGCCACGATGCCCACCCGATGGGGATGCTGCTCGCCTCGGTCGGCGCGCTCTCCACCTTCTACCCGGAGGCCAAGCACACCGACGATCCGGAGGAGCGCTACATGGCGGCGATCCGGCTGATCGCCAAGATCCCCACGATGGCCGCCTTCGCCTACCGCCACAGCCTGGGGCTTCCCTACGTCTACCCGGACAACGAGCTCAACTACTCCGAGAACTTCCTCTCCATGCTGTTCAAGATGGAGAACACCTACGAGCCGAACCCCCGCCTTGCCAAGGCGCTCGACGTGCTCTTCATCCTGCACGCCGACCACGAGCAGAACTGCTCGACCAACGCGGTGCGCTCGGTCGGTTCCTCGGACGTGGACCCCTACTCGGCCGTGGCGGCCGGCGTCGCCGCGCTGTACGGGCCTCTCCACGGCGGCGCCAACGAGGCGGTGCTGCAGATGCTCCGCAAGATCGAGACGGTCGACAACATCCCCGGCTTCCTCGAGGGCGTCAAGAACCGCGAGGAGAAGCTGATGGGCTTCGGCCACCGCGTCTACAAGAACTACGACCCGCGGGCCCGGATCATCAAGAAACACGTCGACGAGGTGCTCGAGGTGACCGGCGACAACCCGCTGCTGGAGATCGCCACCGAGCTCGAGAAGCGCGCACTGGACGACGACTTCTTCACATCCCGCAAGCTCTACCCGAACGTCGACTTCTATTCGGGCCTCATCTACGAGGCGCTGCGGATCCCGACCAACATGTTCACGGTCATCTTCGCCATCCCGCGCACCTCGGGCTGGGTGGCCCAGTGGCTGGAGCTGAAGGACGACCCCGAGCAGAAGATCGCCCGGCCGCGCCAGATCTACACCGGCATGCGCGACCAGGACTACGTGCCGATCGACAAGCGCGAGGGCCCCGAGAAGATCACGGGGCCGCCGGCGCGCCGCCCGAAGCTGCTGCGCCGCGGCGCGTAGCTCGGCCCGAGAGGGTTCCTGACGCATGGCCTGGCGCGTCGTCGAGCGCGTCGGCTCGGAGGTGACGAAGGGCAAGTTCGACACGCTCGACGAGGCCCTCGAACACGCCCACGACCGCGTCGAGGCCGTCCTGCGCGAGGGCCGGCTTCAGACCGTCAGCATGCTGCGCGAGTTCACCCCCCACCAGCGCGTGCAGGCCCGGATCGAGATCTCGACGGCGCGCTTCCTCAGCCGCACCGACGCCGGCATCGACGTGATGGGAGACGGCTCGGTGATCGCCTATCGCGGCGGCATCAACCGCGAGACCCTCGACGCGGACACTCTGGACGAGGCCTTCGAGCGCCTGCGCGACGCGCTTGGCGGCTGAGTCTCGCGGGTACCCTTGCCGCCATGCCCGAGAGCGTCGAAGCGGGTCGCCGCGTGCGGCTGCCGTCGGGCGCCGAGCCCCCGATCAAGGTGTTCGTGAACGGCACGGAGCAGGCCGAGGGAGCGGACTACACGCTGCGCGGCAACGAGATCCTGTTCAGCAAGCCGCTGATGAAGGAGCAGGTCAGCGGCGGGCGCTGGCTGGCGATGGCGCTGGGCCTGTTCGGCAGCTACGGGCGCCACGACACCGTGGACGTCCACTTTCAGCTCGGCGGCGAGCTGAAGGCGATCAGCGAGCCCGAGATCCTGCCCTAGGGAGGTCTAGGCGACGGCTGCCGGCTCGCCGGCGCGCAGGGCGAGGGCGGCGACCCTGTCGCGGTGCTCGCGGGGGCTACCCAGCATGCGGCCGGCCACGCGGGAGCGCTTGAGCCAGAACTGCAGGTCGTGCTCCCAGGTGAACCCGATGCCGCCGAAGACCTGCAGCGCCGAGGAGGCCGTCTCCCAGGCGGCGTCCGAGGCGCGGGCGCTGGCCATCGCCGCCGCCATCGGCAGAGACTCCGGTTCCGAGTCGGCGGTCCAGGAGGCGTAGTAGGTCAGCGAGCGCGACTCCTCCACGCCCAGCAGCATCGCCGCGCAGCGGTGCGAGACCGCCTGGTAGGAGCCGATCGGACGGTCGAACTGCTTGCGCTCGCGCGCGTAGTCGACCGCCATCTCCATCGCCCGCTGCCCGATCCCGGTGAGCTCAGCGGCGATCGCGACCCCGAGCCTGTCGCGGCCCGCGTCGGCGTCGCCCGGGAGGCGGTCCCCCGCCGGGGCTGAGACCGCCCCGTAGGAGCGGGTGGCGTCGATGGTCTCCACGGCCTCGGAGTCGAGCTCGGAAGCTGGCACCAGCAGCGCCCCCTCTCCGTCGAAGACGACGGCCACGTCGGCCGTAGGCAGGTCGCAGAACAGGGTCGAATCGCCGTCCGGCCCGACGCCGCCGAAGGCCCCGGTGGCCTCGCCCGAGGCGAGCTTCGGCAGCCACTCGGCGCGCTGCTCGTCGGACCCGCCGGCGGAGATGACCAACGCGGCTCCGGCCGTGCCCAGCAGCGGGCTCGGGGCGCAGGCGAATCCCGACTCCTCCAGCAGCACCGCGAGCTCGATCAGTCCCAGGCCCTGCCCGCCGTCGTCCTCGGAGATCGCGATGCCCGGCCAGCCGAGATCGGCCATCTGCTTCGTGAGGCCGTCCTCGTATGAGCGCGCCTCGGCCAGCTCTCGCACCTTCTCGGCCTTGAAGCGGTCGGCGAAGAACTGCTTCGCCGTGTCCTTGATCTCGCGCTGCTCGTCGGAGAGGTCGAAGTTCATCGCAGCCTCGGAAGCCCCGGGACCCAGCACACCTGCTTCGCGAGTCCTCTGATTGCAAGGTCGATGGTCATCGAAGCCTCGGAAGGCCGAGGACTCGCTCGGCGATGATGTTCTGAAGCACCTCGGTGGTGCCGCCCTCGATCGAGTTGGCGCGGCTGCGCAGGAAGCGGTAGCTGGCGTCGGTGCCCACCCGGACGCCGTCGGCGCCGGCGACCTCGCTCGCCATCTCGGTCATCGCCTGGTTGTACTTGGCCCACTGCCACTTGCCGAGCGACCCTTCGGGGCCCGGGATGCCGGTCTTCATCGTCGCGGTCAGCGTCCGCAGCGCGCCCAGGCGCATCGCCTCGATCCCGATCTGGAACTCGGCGATGCGCTGGCGGATCAGCGGATCGTCCTCGAGGCCACGCTCCTGCACCAGAGCGATCAGGTCCTCCAGGGTCCGGCGCAGGCCGACGACCGCAACCGCCCCGAGCCCTGCGCGCTCGAACATCAGCGTGGTGATCGCCACCTGCCAGCCTCCCCCGACCTCGCCGATGACGTTCTCGTCGGGGATCTCGGCCTCCTCCATGAAGATCTCGTTGAACTCGGCCTCGCCCGTGATCTGGCGCAGCGGCCGCACCTCGACCCCAGGCTGGTCCATGTCGAGGATGAAGTAGGTGATGCCCTTGTGCTTGGGGGCGTCTGGGTCGCTGCGCGCCAGCAGCATGCAGTACTTGGCCTCGTGGGCGTAGGTGGTCCAGACCTTCTGCCCGGTCACCTTCCAGCCGCCGTTGGACTTCACCGCCCGGGACTTGAGCGAGGCGAGGTCGGAGCCGGACTCGGGCTCCGAGAACCCCTGGCACCAGATCTCCTCGCCCGACAGGATCGGCTCCAGGAACCGCTCCTTCTGCTCGTTGGTGCCGTGGGCGATCACCACCGGGCCGCCCATCACCAGGCCGAGGACGTTGGCCGGCGCCGGCACCCGCTGGTTGGCGAGCTCCTCGTTGAAGATCGCCTGCTCGATCAGCGTCGCGCCCCTGCCCCCGAACTCCTCGGGCCAGGAGACCCCCGCCCAGCCCGCCTCGTGCATCTTCTTCTGCCAGGCGCGGCGGAACTCGAACTCGGCGTCGTCGTCGCCCTCGGGCGCCGGGCCGGGGTGGTTGGCCTCGAGCCAGCTCCGCACCTCGTCGCGGAACGCCGCCTCTGACTCCGTGGGGGACAGGTCCACAGGGCGGAGACTAACGGCTGGTTGACCGGCCAGTCAGCCGGCGGCCGCTCAGAGGTAGAAGACCGCCATCAGCACGATGACCGAGGCGACCCAGGTGACGGCGGCGCCGATCATGCCGTAGTCCTCGAGCAGGATCGCGTCGGTCGAGCGTGTGTCCTTGCGGTCGTAGATCAGGTACAGGTAGCGGAAGATCCCGTAGACGACCGGCGGCAGGCTGCCGAGCATCTTGGAGCCGATCAGCGGCGAGTTGACGCAGTAGATCGCGTAGCTCATCACCGTCGCGGCCGTGACCATGGCCACCATCTGGTCGAGGAAGGGGATCGAGTAGTGCTCGAGCACCGGCCTGCTCTCGGTTCCCGAGTGAAGCTCGGACGTCGCCTCCTGCCGGCGCTTGGTGAAGCCGAGGAAGAGGGCGACCATGCCCGTGCAGAGGAGAAGGTATGCCGAGGCGTCCGCGTCGACGGCGACGGCGCCGGCCAGTACGCGAAGCACGAACAGGCCCGCGATCGTCATCACGTCGAGGATCACCTCGTGCTTGAGCACGTAGGAGTAGAGGGTGGTGCCGACCCCGTAGGCGAGGACCAGGCCGCCGACCGCGGGACCCTCGAGCGCCGTCGCGCCTGCGAGGGCGACGACGATCAGCACGACCGCCAGCGTGATCGCGTTGCGGATGCTGAGCTCGCCGGCCGCGATCGGGCGGAAGCGCTTCTTGGGGTGCTGGCGATCCTCCTCGATGTCGTGCGCGTCGTTGATCAGGTAGCCGGCCGAGGCGACGGCGCAGAAGGCGAGGAAGGTGACGGTCGCGGCGAGGATCGCTTCCGGCTCGTCGAACTGGCCCGAGAACAGCAGGCCCGCGAAGACCAGCAGGTTCTTGACCCATTCCTGCGGGCGCAGGGCGACGATCACGGCCTTGACCGGCCCGCGGCGGGGCTTCTGCGGGACGCTCCCGGCGGCCTGCCCCTCGGTCACCGCAGGCTTCTGCTCGAGCGTGGTGCCCTCCATGAGGGTCGGACAGGTTAGGGATAAGCTCGCGGAGTCGTCGCATCGGGATCCACCAGCACGCCCGGGTTCAGGATTGCCCGCGCGGATCCAGCTCGGCCTTGGCCGCGCGCAGCGCCGCGGCGAACGGCTCGGGCCGCTGGCGGTCATACCAGGGCCGGTGATCGCGGCCGACGGCGTGGTGGTGGGTGATGGTGCCGCCGCAGTCGATCAGGGTCTCCGAGACGGCCGCCTTGATCTCGTCCCACTGCTCGACCTCCGAGCCGCGCCGGGCCTTCGCCAGCACCGTGTAGTACGGAGCCGGTCCGTCCGGGTAGACATGGGTGAAGCGGCAGCCGATCCGGGGCGCGCCCGGCCCCTCTGACGGGCCGCCGCAGGCCCTCGCCACGGCCCTGCGCGCCGTCTCCATCACCTCGGCGTGGAAGTCCGGGAACAGGTCCCAGGTGATCGCCGTCTCGAAGGTGTCGGACAGGACCCCGCAGGCGACCAGCGAGTCGCGCAGGTAGGGGGCGTGGAGGAAGGCCTGGCGCCAGGCGCCGACCGCGTCCGGGTCGTCGCGGGGACCCTCGGCGTCCTCGGGCCCCCGAGAGCGGACCTCGCCGGGCTCGCCGCCGTGCTCGCGGGCCGCCTCCAGCGCCAATCGCATCGGCTCGTCGACCGCGTGGTGTGCGGACTCGAAGCCCAGCACCAGCAGCGCCTTGCCCTCCGGGCCGGCGCCGGTGATTGCTGATTCGGTGGGGTCGAGCAGGCGGCAGTTGCTGGGATGGAGCCCCGACTGCGACAGCGCCCGAACGGCCTCCGCCCCAGTCGCGAAGTCCGCGAAGGCGACGCCGCACGACGCCTTCCAGCGCGGACGCTCCTGCACCCGTACCCAGGCGTCGACGATCACGCCCAGGATCCCCTCGGAGCCGAGCAGCATGCGGTCGGGGCTGGGCCCGGCGCCCGAGCCGGGCAGGCGGCGGCTGTCCCACTCGTGGCCTCCGGCCGGCGTCATCGCCCGCACCGACTCGACCAGGTCGTCGATGTGCGTGTAGAGCGTCGCGAAGTGCCCTCCCGCCCGGGTCGCGATCCAGCCTCCGAGGGTGGCGTACTCGAAGGACTGGGGAAAGTGCCGCAACGTCAACCCGTGCTCCCGCAGCTGGTCCTCCAGCACCGGCCCGGTGGCGCCGGCCTGGATTCGCGCCGCCCGGGAGACCGCGTCGACCTCCAGCACGCCGGTCCATGCGCCGCAGGTCGATGCTGATCACGCCCTCGTAGTCGCCCTCGAGCCGGGGCTCGACGCCGCCGACCACGCTGGTGCCGCCGCCGAACGGGATCGCCGCCGCCCGCGCCTCGTCGGCGAAGGACAGGGCCAGGTCCACGTCCTCGGCCGACTCCGGATAGGCGACGAGGTCGGGGGGATTGGGAAACTCGCCGCGGAAGCCGCGGACGACGTCGCGGTAGGCCTTGCCGAGCGCGTGGACGATGCGGTCGTAGGGCTCGGCCGAGAACATGTCCGCGAACCGCTTCGGCGCCTTCAGCCTCGGCTCGGGCAGCTCGACCCGGTCCAGCGGCACCGGTTCCTCGATCTCCTCCACCTCGAAGCCGAGCCGCTCGTGGATGGCCTTGGCGGTCGCCTCCAGCGCGGCGCGATCGGGCTGCTGGTCCTCGTATCCCCAGCCCCAGTGCTTGAGTCGGCGGGTCGCGGTCGCCACCGGGCCGACCCTAACGGTCATCAGCCCCTGCCGCCCGGCGATCAGCCTCGCCTCGGGCGAGCCCCGCAGGCGCAGCATCGCCGCGATGCCCAGGAGCGGCCCGGGGGCGAGGAACGCGAACGCCCAGCGCCAGCCGGTCTCGTCCTCGAAGACAGCAGGAATCAGCCAGATCGTGCGCAACCGTCAGCGGTGAAGCCCAGAGCGAGCTGCAGGGTCAGTCGCCGTGCGCGACGTAGGCCTGGTCGGCCAACTCGGTGACCATGGTCGAGAACTGGGCGGAGTCGGCGATCTCGTCAGCCCGGAGGCCCGACTCCCCGGCGATGCCACGCGCCCGTACAAGTCGGCGCGAAGCTGCGGCAGCACGGCCGCATGCCGAGAACCAGGTGGACATCGCCAGGCACCAGCGCGAGCGCCAGCAGCGCCAGCGCGCGCCTGCGGCGCGCCAGGTCTACCAGTGCACCCCGCGCATCAGGTAGGCGAATGCGACGCCCTCGGTCGAGAGCTCCTCGTCCTTGGCGGGCTTGGCGCCGTCCTTCTTCTTCTCCTCGCCCTTCGCGGCCTTCGACTCGGGGAAGAGCTTGTAGGCCGTGTTCAGGATGGCGTCGGAGGCCTTCGGCGCCACGGTGTAGAGCAGCTCGCCGAAGTTGCCCAGGCGCGTCGCCACCTTCTTCGGCTTGCGGATCATCGCGTCGCAGATCATGTCCGCGGCCTGCTCGGGCGTGATCGTGGGGAAGGCGTCGTACATCTTCGTGGGGGCGATCATCGGCGTCCGCACCAGCGGCATGTGGATCGTGGTGATGCTGACGTTGTCGTCGACCATCTCGCTGGCCGCGCAGCGCGACCAGGCGTCGAGCGCGGCCTTGCTGGCCACGTAGGCCGAGAAGCGGGGCGTATTCGTCTGCACGCCGATCGAGCTGACGTTGATGATGTGGCCGCCCTTCTTGTGGCCCTTGACCGTCTTCCGCATCGCGGGCAGCAGGCTCAGAATCAAGCGCAGCGATCCGAAGTAGTTGAGCTGCATCGTGCGCTCGAAGTCGTGGAAGCGGTCGTATGAGAGCGCGATCGAGCGCCGGATCGAGCGGCCGGCGTTGTTGACGAGGATGTCCACCTTGCCGTGCTCGGCGAGCACCTCCTCGGCCATGCGCTCGACGTCCTCGGTGTCCGAGAGGTCGGCGCGGTGGATGTGGGCCTCGCCGCCGGCCTCCTCGATCTCGATCTTGGTCTCCTCGAGCTTCTCGGGCGTGCGCGCGACCAGCAGCACCGTGGCGCCGGCCTCCGCCGCCTTGATCGCCGCAGCCTTGCCGATCCCCGAGGAGGCGCCGGTGATCATCACCGTCTTGCCCCCGATCGCCCCCGAGAGCGAGCGATCCTTGAACAGGTCGGGGTCCAGGTTGCGCTCCCAGTAGTCCCAGAGGCGGTCGGCGTAGCTGGGCAGCGGCGGCACCGAGATGTCCGTCCCCTCCAGGGCCTGCTGGGTGTTGGTCGAGTCGAAGGAGGTCGGGTAGTTGATGTAGACGAGCACCTCGCGCGGGATGCCCAGGTCCGCCAGCACCTGGTCCGAGATCCGCTTCACGGGCGGCAGCATCTGCACCCCCGAGCGGACCTGCTTGGGGACGAAGTCGAGCATCTTCGAGTCGATGCGCATCGTCGCCTCGGGCGCGTGCGCCGCCTTCGCGAACAGGTTGATGATCTGCCCCGCGCTCATCGGATTCGGATCCGTGAGGTGGAAGACCTTGCCGTCCTCTCCCTCATGGTGAGCGATGTGGTCCATCGCCCGGGCGACGAAGTCGACCGGGACGAGGTTGATCTCCTGGCCCTCGATGCCGATGCCCGGGACCCAGGGCGGGAGCAGGTTGCGGGCGCGCTGCAGCAGCTTGAAGAAGTAGTAGGGCCCGTCGACCTTGTCCATCTCGCCGGTCTCCGAGTGGCCGACGACGATCCCTGGCCTGTAGATCCGGTACGGGATCTCGGCCTCTTCGCGGACCACGGCCTCGGACTCGTGCTTGGTCTGGAAGTAGGGGTGGTTCTCGACGTCGTGGGCCTCGTCGAACATGTCCTCGGTGAAGGTGCCCTTGTAGAGGCCCGCCGCGGCGATCGAGCTGACCATGTGGAAGCGCTTGGCCTCCAGCGCCTCTGCGAGCTGCAGCGCCTCGCGGGTGCCCTCGACGTTCGCCACCCGCTGACTCTCCGCGTCCGCCGTCATGTCATAGATCGCGGCGAGGTGGAAGAAATCATCGATCTTGCCGCGCAGCTCCGCGATCTCGTCCTCGCAGCCGAGCTTGGGCTGGGAGAGGTCGCCTACCACCGGCACGATCCGGTCCTCGTCGGCGCCCCAGCGCGAGCGCAGCTCCTCCAGGCGCCCCCGCGATCCCTCGCGGACGAGCACGTAGATGGTCCCCTCGCGCTCGAGCAGCTGCTCGATCAGGTTGCGGCCGATGAAGCCGGTCCCTCCGGTCACGAAGTAGCTCATCTCCACCTCTCCTCGAAGCTGGGGCGTTCCTCGCTGATGACGAACTGCAGGCGGAATCTACACTCTGTCCCATGGCTCTCCACCTCGATCCGTATTCCCAGCCGGACCCCGAGCGCGAGGACGAGCTACGCGCCAACGGGGCGCGGATCGAACTGCGCCCCTCCAGCCGCGTCGCCCGCCTCGCGGTGCGCTCGCTCGCCTGTCCGTCCTGCGGCGTTCCGGTCGCGATCACGGGTCCCGTCGGCTGGGGCGAGCCGATCGCCTGCGCGTACTGCGAGTCAGCTGCGCCCACCAAGGAGTACGTCCGCGAGCACGGCTGGCCGCGGGTCGAGCTGATCGCCCGACTCGGTTGAGCGCGCGGAATCCCTGCACCCAACCGAGTGAGCGCAACCTCATAGAGTTGTAAGGAGCGAATGGCCACAAAGGCAAGGGTTCAGCTGTTGATGCCCGAGATGGGTGAATCAGTCACCGAGGGAACGGTGCTGGAGTGGCTCGTGGCCGAGGGCGATGCGGTCGAGGAGGGGCAGGAGATGGTCGAGGTCTCGACCGACAAGGTCGACGCCGAGGTCCCCGCCCCCGCCTCAGGCACCGTCGCCGAGATCCTCGTGCAGCCGGACGAGACGGTGGAGGTCGGAAAGCCGCTCGCCGTCATCGACCCCAACGGGGCCGCCCCGGCGGCCGGGCGCCGCCGGGCGAGGCGCCGCAAGGCGCCCCGCCGAGTCCGAGACGGCGCCGGCGAAGCATCCCGCGCGCCCACAGCCGGCCGCGGCAGAGGCACCATGGGGCGGAGCTCCGGCGGTCCGAAGCGCAGGCGCCGAGCGGCAAGACGGTGCAGATCGTGATGCCCGAGATGGGCGAATCCGTCACCGAGGGGACGGTGCTCGAGTGGCACGTTGCCGAGGGCGGCACGGTCGCCGAGGGCGACACCGTCGTCGAGGTCTCGACGGACAAGGTCGACGCGGAGGTGCCCGCCCCCATCGAGCGGCACCGTCACCAAGCACATGGTCGGCCCGGACGAGACGATCGAGGTCGGCCAGCCGCTGGGCGAGATGGTGGGCGGGGCCGCGGGTGTCGCTTCGGGTGCTGATTCGGCGACGGACGCCACGGCCTCCGAGAGCGGCGAGGCGCCTGCATACGCACCCTCTTCGACACCCACGGCCCCGTCGACAGACGCTGGTGACGAGGACGCAAAGGCCACGCCGGTGGCGAAGCGCATCGCAGCCGCTAACGGGGTCAGCCTCGGCTCGGTCAAGGGCACCGGCGCTGGGGGCAAGGTGACCAAGGCCGACGTCCTCGCGGCGGGCGACGGCAAGGGGGCGGCGGCCCCGAAGGCGCTCGACGGCGAGGCCCGGACCCTGCGCGGGCCCGCGGCGACGCTCGCGAAGGCGATGGAGCAGAGCCGCGAGATCCCGACCGCGACCTCGTTCCGCACGCTCGCCGTCGACACGCTCGACGCCAAGCGCAAGGCGCTGAACGAGGTGCTGAAGGAGCGCGGGATGAAGGTCAGCTTCACCCATCTGATCGCCTGGGCGATCGTGAAGGCGGCCCGGGAGTGGCCGGTGATGGCGCGCCACTACGAGGAGATCGACGGCAAGCCGCACGTCGTGGAGCCTGGCTCGATCAACCTCGGGATCGCGGTGGACGTCGAGCGCAAGGGCCAGCGCAGCCTGCTGGTCCCCGCCATTAAGGGCGCGGACTCGCTCGACTTCGCCGGCTTCCACGCCTACTACGAGGAACTGATCACCAAGACCCGCGAGAACAAGCTGACCGCGGACGACTTCCAGGGGACCAACATCAGCCTCACCAATCCGGGCGGCCTCGGCACGGTCGCCTCGGTGCCCCGCCTGATGAGCGGCCAGGGGACGATCATCGCCTGCGGCTCGCTCGCATACCCGGTGGAGTGGGCTCACGCCCCCGCCGACAAGGTCAAGGCGCTGGGCGTGAGCAAGGTGATGACGACCACGTCGACCTACGACCACCGCGTCATCCAGGGAGCCGAATCCGGGTCGTTCCTGCGCCGGATCGAGGAGCTGCTGCAGGGCGAGGACGAGTTCTACGAGTCGGTCGCCCGCGAGCTCGAGGTCGACGAGACCGTCGTCACCAGGGCGCACGCGGCGGCGGCGTCGGCCGCGCCGCTTCCCAGCGCCGCCGCGCCCGCCCCGGCTGCGGCGAAGCCCGACACCGAGCTGCTGCAGGCGGTGCAGGCCGCGACCTCCTTGCTCAAGGCCTACCGCACCCACGGCCATCTGGCGGCCGACCTGGACCCGCTGGGCTCCCAGCCCAAGGGCGACCCCGCGCTGCAGCCCGAGAACGTCGGCCTCACCCCCGAGCTGATGTCCCAGATCCCCGCCGAGATCCTGCGGATCGGGGTCGAGGGCGAGACGCTGCTGGACTCCCTGCCGCGGATGCGAGAGGCCTACTGCGGCACGATGGCCTACCAGATCGAGCATCTCTCGAGCCACCAGCAGCGCATGTGGCTGCGCGACATGATCGAGACCGGCTGGCACCGCAAGCCGCTGGAGCCCGAGGAGAAGCACGCGCTGCTGGACCGCCTGATCGACGTGTTCGGATTCGAGCGCTACGTGGAGAAGGCCTACCTGGGCCAGAAGATGTTCTCGATCGAGGGCCTGGACACGGTCGTGCCGATGCTGGACGAGCTGTTCGAGATGGCCCACACCGAGGGTGCCCACGAGGTCGTGATCGGGATGGCGCACCGCGGACGGCTCAGCGTGCTGGCGCACAACCTCGGGCGGCCGCCCGCCTCGCTGCTCGCGGAGTTCGAGGGCGCCAAGGCGATCGAGGCCGTCAAGGCCGTCGCCGCCATCCCCACCGGGGGCACCGGCGACGTCAAGTACCACTACGGGCACAGGGGCTCCTTCACCACCAGGGACGGGGCCGAGGTCGGCGTCCGCCTCTACCCCAACCCCAGCCACCTCGAGTTCGTGGACCCGGTCGTGACCGGCGCCGCGCGGGCCGCGCAGACGAAGCGACCGAGGCCGAGCTCGAGCACGATCCGTCGGCCGCCGTGCCCGTCCTGCTTCATGGCGACGCCGCCTTCCCGGCTCAGGGCGTGGTCGCGGAGACACTCAATCTGCAGTCCCTGGCCGGCTACGCGACCGGCGGCACGATCCACATCATCCAGAACAACCAGATCGGCTTCACCACCGAGCCTCAGGAGGGCCGCTCCACCCCGTACGCGGCCGACATGGCGAAGGGCTTCAACGTGCCGATCGTCCACGTCAACGCCGATGACCCCGAGGCCTGCCTGGCGGCGATCCGGGTCGCGATGGCCTACCGGGAGCGATGGGGCCGCGACGCCGTCATCGACCTGATCGGCTACCGGCGATTCGGCCACAACGAGACCGACGAGCCGGCCTACACCCAGCCGCTGATGGCCGCCAAGATCAAGGAGCACAAGCCCGTCGCCGACCTCTACGCCGAGACCCTGGTGGCCGAGGGCGTCGCCACCGCCGAGGAGGTCGAGACCCGCAAGGAGGAACGGCAGCGGGCGCTGAAGCAGACCCACGACGATCTCCGGATGAAGATCGAGGCGGGGGAGTTCGAGGACCCGACCGCGACCGGCACCGGGGAGCTAGACCGCACCCGCAGCCCGAAGGTCGAGACGGCGCTCGAGGAGGGGCCGCTGAAGAAGCTGAACGAGGAGCTGATCCGGGTCCCCGACAGCTTCACGATCCACCGCAAGCTGCGCAAGCCGCTCGAGAAAAGGATCGAGGCGCTGGAGAAGGGCGGCATCGAGTTCGGCCACGCGGAGGCCCTGGCGCTGGGCTCGCTGCTGACCGAGGGCGTCCATGTCCGCCTCACCGGCCAGGACACCGAGCGCGGCACCTTCAGCCACCGCCACCTGGTGCTGCACGACGAGAAGACCGGGCTCCGCTACGCGCCGATCCAGAACCTGCCCGACGCCAAGGCGCCGATGGAGCTGCACAACAGCCCGCTCTCGGAGATCGCGTGCCTGGGCTTCGAGTACGGGTACTCCGCGGCCTCCCCCGACAGCCTGGTCCTTTGGGAGGCCCAGTTCGGCGACTTCGGCAACTCGGCGCAGGTGATCATCGACAGCTTCATCGTCTCGGCCGAGGCCAAGTGGGGGCAGATGACCCGGCTGACCCTGCTGCTGCCGCACGGCTACGAGGGCGCGGGCCCAGAGCACTCCAGCGCCCGCATCGAGCGGTTCATCCAGCTCGCCGCCGAGGGCAACATCCGCATCGCAAACCCGACCACGGCGGCCCAGTACTTCCACCTGCTCCGCCGCCAGGCGCACATCGCCAAGGCGAGGCCGCTGGTCGTGTTCACGCCCAAGGGGCTGCTGCGCCTGCCGCGCGCGACCTCGGACCCGGACGAGCTCACGGCGGGCTCGTTCAAGTTCGTGCTGGACGACCCCCGCGCCCAGGACCGCAAGGAATCCGTGGAGCGCCTGGTTCTGTGCAGCGGCAAGATCTACTACGACATCGACGCGGCTCCGAAGCGGGAGGGGACGGAGAACGTCGCCGTCGCCCGCGTCGAGCTCCTCTACCCGTTCGCCAAGGAACAGCTGGTCGAGTTGATCGAGACCTACCCGAACCTGAAGGAGATCGTCTGGACCCAGGAGGAGCCGCGCAACATGGGCGCCTGGTCGGTGATGCAGCGGCGCATGCCGGAGCTGCTGCCCGAGGGAGTCGAGCTCGGCTACGTGGGGCGTCCCCCGCGCGCCAGCCCCGGCGAGGGGTACGCCGTGGCCCACACCAAGGAGCAGGAGCGGATCGTCCTCACCTGCCTGATGGGTAAAGCGGACCCCGCGTAGCCCAGGAAGTAGCTACGCGGGGCCCACGAACGCCGCCCGCTTGATCACGGCCACAACCAGGGAGTGACCACAATCGGGACACGCGTCCAACCTCGCCCACGAGAGGTGCTCGGCGGTGCAGCCTGGGCAGGTGTAGCTGCGCTGCAGCCGCACCATCCGCTTGGTCTGTCCGCCCGTGTCTGCATGGAGAGCTGCCATGGCCTCATGATCCCCTGGGGCCCCACCTAGACCTATGGCCAGCGGTCGAAACATCAGCCCGGGCGCTTCGACACCAGTCCGAGAGCCGTCGCCCCTGCGGCGGCCGGTTCCCGGCCGGCTGTTCGCCGTCTGCAAGCTCGCCTCGTGGATCGAGCTGGGGCTGTTCGCGGCGCTGCTGTTCTTCTGGCTCGCCCCCGGCTTCGAGCACGAGACATTCATCTTCGGGCTCGCCCACGGGCTCGGCTACATCGCGCTCTGCCTGCTGATCCTGGCCGCGATCATCCGTCGCGAGGCTCCCTGGCCGCTGCTGGCGGCGACGCTGACCCCGGCGGGCCCGGTCGGCAGCGTGATCGGCATCGAGCTGATCGAACGGCGCGGTTGGGGCGTCGATCGGCCCACATCCCCTGCGGGTATTGACACCGCGGACCGAAAGAGTGGATAATCACCCGGCGGGGACATAGACACAGCTCATAAGGCTCGACCCCGGGTCAGTCCCGCCTCCGGGGTCGATCGCGTCGGAAATCCCTCCCTGGCTACCGACGCGCAGGCGTGGCGCGGGCCGCGTGGACCCCCTGCCTCCCGCGGCCCCGCCACGCCATTACTTCACCCAAACCGGCCACAAGGGGAGCGCCGGAGACCCAGGCTCACAGCTGCCCGGACGCGTAAGGTCTTGCGGCGTGAGCGACGGGGAGATCACGCCGCCGGCCGGGATTCGGATCAAGCAGGGCCCGCACGGCCGCGGCGTCTACGCGGACCGGGACATAGCCGCGGGCGAGACGATCGAGATCTGCCCCACGATCGAGGTCGACGACTCGGACGCGGGAGGGATCCTGGGCGACTTCGTCCTGGGCTCCAACCTCGGCCCAGACCGCAACGTCTTCCTATTGGGCTACGGCAGCCTCTACAACCATTCCTGGGAGGCGTCCGCCGAGTACGAGCAGAACACCGACGACTCCATCGCCTTCGTCGCCACCCGCGACATCGCGGAGGGCGAGGAGATCACGATCAACTACGGCGAGGACTGGTGGGAGACCCGCGGCCTGGAGCCGGGGTGATCCCGGCCGGCTAGGTGTCGCGGGCCTTCAGGTCGCGCAGCACGCGGTGCAGGATGCCGCCGTTCTGGAAGTAGGCGACCTCGTTGGGCGTGTCGATGCGGATCGGTCGCCTCGAAGGTGACCGGGTCGGCGCCCTCGCGGGTCGCGGTGACCTCGACCGCCTTCGCCTCCCCGTTCTGGAGGTCGCCGACGCCGAAGGTCTCCTCGCCCGTGAGGCCGAGCGAGTCGATCGACTCGCCGTCGGGGAACTGCAGGGGCAGGACGCCCATTCCGATCAGGTTGGAGCGGTGGATGCGCTCGAAGCTCTCGGCGATCACGGCGCGGACCCCGAGCAGCGCCGTGCCCTTGGCGGCCCAGTCGCGCGAGGAGCCCGACCCGTACTCCTTGCCCGCCAGGACCACCAGCGGGACGTTCTCCTCCGCGTAGGCCATCGCGGCCTCGTAGATGGTGGTCTCCTCGCCCTCGGGGAACTTGCGGGTGAAGCCACCCTCCCTCTCGACCAGGCGGTTGCGCAAGCGCACGTTGGCGAAGGTGCCCCGAATCATCACCTCGTGGTTGCCTCGCCGTGAGCCGTAGGAGTTGAAGTCGCGGACCTCGACCCCCTGCTCGATCAGCCACGCCCCGGCCGGCGAGTCCTTCTTGATCGCGCCCGCCGGCGAGATGTGGTCGGTGGTGACCGAATCCCCAAGCAGGGCCAGCACGCGGGCGCCCTCGATCGGCTTCACAGGCTCGGGCTCCGGCTTCATTCCCTCGAAGAAGCTCGGACGCCGCACGTAGGTGGAGTCGGGCCACGTGTAGCGGTCGCCCTTCGGCACCTCGATCTGCTTCCAGCGCTTGTCGCCGGTGAAGACGTCCGCGTAGCTCTTGGTGAACATGTCTGCCCTGACCGCCTCGCCGACCGCATCGGCGATCTCGGCGGTGGTGGGCCAGATGTCGCTGAGGTAGACGGGCTCGTCGTCGGCGTCGCGGCCGAGCGGCTCGGTGGGCAGGTCCACGTCCATGCGCCCGGCCAGCGCGTAGGCGACCACCAGCGGCGGCGAGGCAAGGTAGTTGGCGCGGGTGTCGGGGTTGATGCGGCCCTCGAAGTTGCGGTTGCCCGAGAGCACGGAGCAGACGACGAGCTCCTTGTCGTTGACGGCCTTGGAGATCTCCTCGGGCAACGGGCCGGAGTTGCCGATGCAGGTCGTGCAGCCGTAGCCGACCAGGTTGAACTGGAGCTGGTCCAGGTACTTGTCGAGGCCGGACTGCTCGAGGTAATCGGTCACCACGGTCGAGCCCGGCGCCAGCGAGGTCTTGACCCAGGGCTGCCGCCTGCAGCCCGCGCTCGACCGCCTTCTTCGCGACCAGCCCGGCGCCAAGCATCACGGACGGGTTGGACGTGTTCGTGCAGCTCGTGATCGCCGCGATCACCACGTGGCCGTGGTCGAGCTGGACCGTCTCGCCGCTCTCGAGCTGGACCGCGACGGCGTCGGCGGTCGTCGGACGCGCTTCGGTGACCGCCGCTCCGGCTTTCACCTTTCGCGGCTTTCCCGCGTCGTTTCCGTGCTCCTCGGCGGGGGGGTCCGAGGCCGGGAAGCTCTCCTCGAGCGCCTCGTCGAGGGGGCTGATGAGCTGCTCGCCCGCTTCGGGGTCCCACTCCTTCATCGCCTCGAGGAACGCCGGCTTCGCGTCGGCAAGCGGGATCCGGTCCTGAGGCCGCTTCGGCCCGGCGATGCTCGGCACGACCTCGCCCAGGTCGAGCTCGAGCACATCCGTGTAGGTCGCCTCCTCGCCGCCGGTCTCGCGGTACATACCCTGCTCGCGCGCGTAGGCGTCGACCAGCTCGATCTGCTCGGTGGGGCGGCCGGTGAACTCGAGATAGCGCAGCGTCTCGGCGTCGAGCGGGAAAGATCGCGCAGGTCGAGCCGAACTCCGGCGACATGTTCCCGATCGTCGCCCGGTCGGCCAGGGGCAGGTTGTCGAGCCCGTCGCCGAAGAACTCGACGAACTTGGCGACCACGCCGTGCTCGCGCAGCATCTCGGTCACCGTCAGCACGAGGTCGGTGGCCGTCGAGCCCTCGGGCAGCTCGCCGTCGAGCTTGAAGCCGATCACCTGCGGCAGCAGCATCGAGATCGGCTGGCCCAGCATCGCCGCCTCGGCCTCGATGCCTCCGACGCCCCAGCCCAGCACGCCGAGCCCGTTGATCATCGTCGTGTGGGAGTCCGTCCCGACCAGGGTGTCGGGGTAGGCCTGGGCCACTCCGTCCACCTCGTGGGTCCAGACGCACTTGCCCAGGTACTCGAGGTTGACCTGGTGGCAGATCCCGGTCGCCGGCGGCACCACCCGGAAGTTGTCGAACGCCTCCTGGCCCCAGCGCAGGAAGGCGTAGCGCTCGCCGTTGCGCTCGTAGTCGCGCTCCTCGTTGATCGCAAAGGCCTTGGCGTTGCCGAAGGCGTCCACCTGGACCGAGTGGTCGATGATCAGGTCGACGTCCACGAGCGGGTTGATCGCCGACGGGTCGCCGCCCAGCTCCTCCATCGCGTCGCGCATCGCGGCCAGGTCCACGACGGCGGGGACGCCCGTGAAGTCCTGCATCAGGACCCTGGCCGGCTGGAAGGGGATCTCGATCGAAGGCTCGGCCTTCGCGTCCCAGCTCGCGATCGCCTCGATGTCCTCGGCGGTGACGGAGTTGCCGTCCTCGAGCCGCAGCGAGTTCTCCAGCAGCACCTTGAGCGAGTACGGCAGCCGCGCCACGTCGAACTTCGACTGCAGGGAGTCGAGGCGGTGGATCTCGTACTCGCGCCCGCCGACCTCCAGGGCCGAGCGCGCCTCGAAGCTGTTTTTCGCGCTCACACTCCCAGTATTACCCAGGCGGAGCGCCCGCTACCTACGGCAGCAGCACCCGCTTGGCCTTGACCTTGCCCGTCTGCTCCTTCGTCGTCAGCTGAACCTTGACCTTGACCCTGCGCTTTCCGCGCAGCGCCTTGCGGCCCGCCTTGGTCAGTTTCAGCTTCGCCTTGGCCTTCTTGCCGTTCTTCACGGTCACCTTGGCGCGGGCGAGCGCCTTGCCCTTCTTCTTGGCGGACTTGCCGCCGCCGCCCCTGCCACCACGACCGAACACCGTCACCGTGGCGTGGCAGAAGGCCCAGGCGTCGGGCGAGTCGACCGTGACGCCGCCCTTTCCGACCCTGAGCTTGCCCTTGCCGAGCTTGGCGTTCTTTACCCCCAGGGCCGCGAAGTCCTTGGCGAGGGTGTAGCCCGAGGGCACCACCTTCTTGGTGGGAGCCTTCATATAGCCGCCCTGGAGGCCAACCTTCTCGAGCACAGGCAGGCGCAGCTCCAGGTTGGAGACCGTGACCGTGCCCTGGCCGTTGGCCTGGCGCGCGTAGCTGGCGAGGATCGAGGAGCCGACGTCGCGCGGCAGCAGCTCGAGCTTCGGCACGTGTCCGGCCGCGAACTGCCAGCCGTTCGGGTGGAGCTGGAAGACCTGGCGGGCGCTGCCGACCGCCGGGCGCAGGATCGCGCGGTTGACCAGGCTCTCCTGGCCGTCGGGGGCGACGTCGAGCAGCCTCGCCACCAGCTCCGAGTTCGCCGCCGGCGAATTGATGTCGGCGATCACCGTGGCGGCGCCCATCATCGTGAACGCGGACTTGACCGCGGGCAGCCGGTAGGTGGCCACGCCCGCCTGGTCGGCGCCGGATGCCGTGCGGCATGGGTTGCCCCCGGAGCTGACCGGGTCGAACGTGCTGCCGATTGCGAGGCTGCCGGCGCCCGGCGACAGCATCTGGGCGGCCTTGCTCGCGAAGCGCACCTCGCCGGGCGCCAGCTTGGCCCAGTTGGAGGCGCTGAACGGCCCGCCCGAGGGAGCCGTGCCGGGGCAGACCTGGGTCTGCGCCTCGACGCCCTGGAACGGGGTCGAGCCGACGCCCTTCACGTAGAAGTCGAGCCAGGCGTCCTCGCGCGAGCGCAGCAGGTCGGCGTCGGCCGCGCGATTCTGCGCGCGCTGGTGGCCGAAGTTGCCGAAGAAGAGCGACAGCGGGGTGCCCGGGTGGGTGTCGCGCGTGCGGTGGTAGTAGCGGATCGCCTCGTCGGCCGGGAAGAGGTCGTCCGTGTAGCCGTTCGAGATCAGCATCGGCGCCGGCGGCTGGGAGTCGTCGATGTAGTACGAGGAGTGGTGCGTGGTGAGCTCGTCGAGCATGTCGGCGACGAGCGGGTCGCCGTCGTAGGGCTCGCCGGCCCGCAGGCGGGTGACCCAGGCGTTGATGTCGGCGTCGGGGTCGGTGCCGATCGGGGCGTAGAAGCCGGCGACCGAGCCGGTCAGCGTACAGCCCCTCGACCAGCGACTGCTTCATGACGCCGGTGCGGCCCCGGTAGGGCGCGTCGCCGACGTAGTCGAGCGTGCCGCCGTTGGGGGCCAGCGAGTAGGCGATGTCGGTCCAGGGGATGTTCGGGGTCGCGGCGGCGATCCTCATCGCGTGCCCGTCCACCGGGCTCGTCCACGGGACCAGGGTCCCGTCGGGCAGCATCGTGCGGTCGCGCAGCGCGCCGAGCGACATCGACATCCCGCCGCCGTATGAGCCCCCCACCGAGCCGATCTGCTGCGGGGCGATCAGATCCTCGTCGGCCAGCGAGCCGGCGAAGAACTGGGCGTCGCGCACCTCGTAGCGGGTGTCGATCAGGCGGATGTATCCGTCGTCGCAGGCGGGGCCGCCCGCGGTCCGGGCGGCCGCGTTGCCGCAGGACTCGTGGAAGCCGCGGTCGGTCATGCTGAAGACCGCGTAGCCGCGGTCCAGGAAGCGCTCCATGCCGCCGAAGCCGATCTTGCTGCCGCCGTAGCCGTGGAACATCATGATCAGCGGGTAGTCGCCGTCCGGGCCCACGCCGTCGTCGGCCGGGAAGGCGACGTTGACGTCGATCGGGACGGCGTCGAAGGTCGGGACCGTGCTGCGGGGGGAGCTGTTGCCGCACTCGCCGGTCGTTGTCGGCCTGGAGGGAGCAGGTGACGGCGCCGCCGAATACGTCGTTGATCGTCGCCTCCGCGCTCGGGGCGATCCACAACGCGCCCAGCGCAACCGCCGCCACCACGAGTCTCCGCATCACGCTCTCCATTCCCTCGATCCTTGCCCCGAGCCTTCCTGGCCGAGCGGCCAGGATACCTGCCCCTACCGCTTGTCGGACTGGCCCTTCGCGAGCTCGTCCGCGATCTCGTGCGCGCCGCCGCTGCGCTGCACGCGGGATGCGATCCCGGGGTGGCGGTAGCCGACCTCGGTGACAAGGCGCTGGCGGCGCGGCGCCACCGTGATCTCGATCCTGTTCTTGTGGATCGCCTTCACCACCGCCTTCGCGACCTTCTTCGGGGTGGTCGTCCCCAGGCCGGGCGGCTCGCGGGAGCCCGCGTCGTGGAGCATCCCCGCCTCGCGGACGAAGCCCGGCGAGACGACCGAGACGCCTGCCCCGTAGGGGTGCAGGTCCTCGCGCAGGCCGAAGGCGAAGCCGCGCAGCCCGAACTTGGTTGCGTTGTAGATCGACGAGCGCGGCGAGCCAACCTTGCCCGCGAGCGAGGCGATGAAGACGATGTGGCCCGAGCGCTTCTTCGCGAAGTGGGGCTCGAGCTCGCGGGCCATCATGATCGGGGACTCCAGGTTGACGCGCAGCGCCCGCGCCACCTCTTGACGCGTGAACGAGTCCAGCCTGCCGGTGCCCGGCAGGGCGGCGTTGGCGACCAGCACGTCTACGTCCCCGGCGTCAGCGACGAGCTTCGACGCCGCGCCGTCCTTGGCGAGGTCGGCGACGACCACCTCGTGCCGTCGCGCGCCGCCCGGCAGCGAGTCCGCCAGCTCGCCCAGCTCCTGCTCGCGACGCGAGCTCAGGACCAGGTTCGCCCCGTTCTCGGCCAGCTGGTGGGCGATCGCATTGCCCAGGCCGCCCGTCGCGCCGCTCAGCAGCACTCGCTTTCCCTCGAGCTCCATGGTTCGGAACCTAACCGATCAACGTCCTGGCAACCGCTGCAAGCAGCCGTGCATCTTGTTAACGTCCCGCGCCAGTTACGCCGAGTCCCGTCCAGACACAGAAGTTGAGAGGCGGGAGCGGGGGAACCGAGTTTTGGGGCGAACCCACCCAGGTGTGGGGGCGCAGGCTCCTATAGCGCCAGCCCGACAGCTAACCCCGTAGGCCTGCGAAGGAGAACGGTTTGCGGTCGATCTCAAAAACAGTGCGTCGCGTTTCCCGGGTCGCCCTGCCGGCGCTTGCGGCCTCGCTCGTGCTGGCCGCGCCGGCCGCCGCCCAGACCGGCGGCGCCGCGCCACCCCCGGAGGCGGCCCCCCCGCCCGTGACCACGCCGGGCTCGGTCGCGAAGCTGAAGAAGAACGGCAAGGCGATCGCCCCGGCGGACGCCCCGATCCACGTTCAGAACGCGATCGCAGCCGCGAACCGCATCCGCAAGAAGCCCTACATCTACGGCGGCGGGCACAAGAGCTTCGACTCCAAGGGATATGACTGCTCCGGCGCCGTGAGCTACGTGCTCAACGCCGCCGGCCTGCTCGAGAGCCCGCTCCCCTCCGGCCCGCTGATGAAGTGGGGCGTGCCCGGCAGGGGCTCCTGGATCAGCGTCTACGCAAACGCCGGCCACACCTACGCCGTGATCGCCGGGCTGCGCTGGGACACCTCGGCCGTGAACGAGCCGATCAACAGCGGCAGCGGCCCGCGCTGGCGGGCGACCAAGCGCAAGGCCGCGGGCTACACGGTCCGCCACGCCGAAGGCCTCTGAGCCACCCGCGCGACGCATAGCTCGGCGCAAGTCGGGGAATAAGGGGTGGATGGGAGGTTCGTGCGTGCGCGAGCCCGGCCGCGGAAGGCTGAAAATGTGGGTGGCTACTGCCCGCCCGTTGCCTTGACTTGTATGACCCCGGGAGCGGACTTGTGGGACTGGCTCGCGAACCCGCCCGAGCCTAGAGTCCTGACCCTCGTGAGCGACGAGACGCGAGCGACCCTCCGCGCGGGCCTCAAGGCCGGGATCCCGTTTGCCCTCGCCGCGTTCGTGCTCGCTGGCTCATTCGGTGTGGTGGCGGAGCCCGTGATCGGCGGCGCGGCAGCGTTGGCGATGTCCGTGTTCGTGTTCGCCGGCTCGGCGCAGTTCGCATCCACGGCCGTGCTGGCCTCGGGTGGCGGCGTCGCCGCCGCCACGGTCGCCGCGATCCTGCTGAACCTCCGCTACGTGCCGATGGGAATCGCTTTGGCGCCGTCCCTTCGCGGCGGCCCCCTTCGCCGCGCCGCGATCGGCCAGGCGATGATCGACGCCTCGTGGGCGCTCGCAAGCCGCGGCGGCGGGCGATTCGACCCGGTCTTCATGGTCGGAGCCACGTTGCCGGCCTACCCGGCCTGGGTCGCCGGGACTCTGGTCGGCATCCTCGCCGGCGATGCCATCGGCGACCCCGACGCACTCGGGCTCGACGCACTGTTCCCCGCTTTCTTCCTGTGGCTGCTGGTCCAGGGCGAACTGCGCTCAGGTCGCCGCGCGATCGCCGCCGCGCTGCTGGGGGGCGCGATCGGCCTCACCCTGACGCCTGTCGCCCCCGTCGGCGTCCCCGTGATCGCCGCCAGCGCCGCCGCACTGATCGGCCTGCTGCCGGGGGACGACCAGGAGGGCGAGACCGACCACGCCGAGATCGAGGGGGACCCCATTGGCTGACGGCTGGGCGCTCGTCGGCCTCCTGATCGTGACGACGGCCGTGATCCGGGCCTCCGGGCCGGTGCTGCTGGGCGGGCGGGAGCTCCCCGTGCGCGCCGCCGCCGTGATTGCGCTGACCGCCCCCGCTCTGCTGGCGGCGCTGGTGATGACCGAGACCTTCCGCGGCGGGAGCGGCGAGCTGGTCGTCGACGAGCGCGTGTTGGGGGTCGCTGGGGCCGGGGTGGTGCTGGCATTTCGCGGCTCGATCCTGGTGGCGGGAATCGTGGCAATGGCCGTGACCGCCGGGGCCCGGGCGCTGGGCTGAGGGCCAGCCCCGCTTGGTGGGCGCGAAGTCCAACGCCTGACGCGAATGTTGGCCAACCTGTCACCGCACGCGTGCCCACGGGCGGTATAGGTTCTGGCCACGGATCCGCCGCTTGTACAGGGCGGACAAAGGGCCCGGCGGCCCGAGCGAAAGGGAGAGACTCGTAGCCTCGTCCGAAACAGACATCCGCCTCGTCGGCGTTGGCAAGCGCTACGGGGAGGTCGTCGCCGTTGACTCGCTCGACCTCGAGGTCGAGCAGGGGGAGTTCTTCACGCTGCTGGGGCCCTCGGGGTCGGGAAAGACCACCACCCTGCGAATGATCGCCGGCTTCGAGGATCCCGACCAGGGGCACGTTGAGCTCGGCGGCAAGGACGTCACCGGCCAGGCGCCGTATGACCGCGAGGTCAACACGGTCTTCCAGGACTACGCGCTGTTCCCCCACATGACCGTTGGCGAGAACATCGAGTACGGCCTGCGGGTGAAGGGCGTGGGCGGCGACGAGCGCCGCAAACGCAGCGCCGAGGCGCTGGAGACGGTGCGGCTGGGCGGCTACGAGGATCGCCGGCCCGGCCAGCTCTCGGGCGGCCAGCAGCAGCGGGTGGCGCTGGCGCGCGCGATCGTCAACCGCCCCCGGGTGCTGCTGCTGGACGAGCCGCTGGGGGCGCTGGACCTGAAGCTGCGCGAGCAGATGCAGGTCGAGCTCAAGTCCATCCAGCAGGAGGTCGGGATCACCTTCGTCTACGTCACCCACGACCAGGAGGAGGCGCTGACGATGTCGAACCGGATCGCCGTCTTCAACGAGGGCCGGATCGAGCAGGTCGGCACCCCGACCGAGATCTACGAGCGCCCCCAGAATGCGTTCGTCGCCAGCTTCGTCGGAGTCTCCAACCTGCTCGAGCGTGACGGTAAGCGGTTCACGATCAGACCCGAGAAGGTCCAGATCCTGAACGGGCGGGCGCCGGAGGGCCTGCACGTCGAATCCGGCGTCGTCCGCGACGTCGCCTACGCCGGCATGATCACCCGCTTCCTGGTGGGGCTGGACGAGGGTGGAGAGCTTCAAGTGGTCCGCCAGAACTCGGAGACCTCCTCGGAGGACCTCCGGGACGAGAGCGGCCGGAAAGTGAAAATCGGATGGCGCCCGGAGCACACGGTCGCTGTCTCGGGAGAGGAGGAATCAAATTGAGCCGACTCAGAGCTCACCCCGCCTGGGCGCCCGCATTGATCGTCGTCGGGTTCGCCCTGTTCATGCTGGCCTTCGCCGGCTGCGGTGACGACGACGATGACGATGGGGGCGGCAACGGCGGAGAGGCGCTGTCCGAACTCGGCGAGCCCGAGGGCGAGCTCAACCTGATCGCCTGGGCCGGCTACGTCGAGGACGGCTCCACCGACCCGGCCGTGGACTGGGTGACCGGCTTCGAGAAGGAGACCGGCTGCCAGGTCAACGCCAAGCTCGGAAACAGCTCGGACGAGATGGTGACGCTGATGCGCACCGGCGAGTACGACGGCGTGTCGGCTTCGGGCGACGCGACGGGGCGCCTGATCGAGGGCGGCGACGTGGACCCGGTCAACGTCGACCTGGTCCCGAACTACGCCGACATCTTCCCGGCGCTGAAGGACCAGCCGTACAACACCGTCGATGGGGTCAACTACGGGATCCCCCACGGACGCGGGTCCAACCTGCTTCAGTGGAACGTGAACGCGGTGAAGCCCGCTCCGACCTCGTGGTCGGCGGTGTTCGACGAGGCCGAACTGGCCAAGCAGAAGGGCCACGTGACCGCGTACGACAACCCGATCTACATCGCCGACGCGGCGCTGTACCTGCGGGAGCACAACCCCGAGCTCGGGATCGAGGATCCGTACGAGCTCGACCAGGAGCAGTTCGACGCCGCGATCGCTCTGCTGAAGACGCAGAACGAGTACATCGGCGAGTACTGGTCCGACTACACGAAGCAGATCGAGGCGTTCGCCAACGGAGATTCGACCGTCGGCACGACCTGGCAGGTGATCACCAACCTGCTCCAGGCAGAAGGCGCCAAGGTCGAGAACACCCTGCCCTCCGAGGGCGCGACGGGGTGGTCAGACACCTGGATGCTCAGTTCGGAAGCAGCGAACCCGAACTGCATGTACCTGTGGATGAACCACATCGTCAGCCCCGAGGCGAATGCAGCCGTGGCCGAGTACTTCGGCGAGGCGCCGGCGAACGAGAAGGCATGCGCCCTCACGGCGGTCAAGGAGCACTGCGACATATTCCACGCCAACGACGAGGAGTTCTTCGATCAGATCGAGTACTGGAAGACTCCCCTTGCCGACTGCGGCGATGACCGCGGCGAGGAATGCAAGACCTACGACGAGTGGGTTCAGGGCTGGACGGAAGTAAAGGGCTGATCCTGAACGAGGATCGACCCGGTACCGATTCGTGGAAGCGGCCGGCCTAGGCGCCGAGCCGCAGAGGAGGTCGGTGGGCCGCAGGCTCGCCGACCTCTTCCACGGTCGCCAACGGCTCCAGGTGGGGGCGCTGCTGGCCGGCCCGGTCGGCTGGCTGGTGGTCGCCTACCTGGGGTCGCTCGCGATCCTGTTCGCCGCCGCGTTCTGGCATCTGAACGAGCTCAGCGGCGAGATCGAGCAGGGCTTCAGCCTCGAGAACTTCGAGACGCTGATCAACGAGCCCGTCTACCGGGACATCACCTTTCGCACGATCGGGGTCGCGGCCCTGGTCACGGTCACGGACGTGATCCTCGCGTTCCCGATCGCCTTTTACATGGCGAAGCTGGCGACGCCGCGGGTTCGCTCCCTGCTGGTAGTCGCCGTGCTGATGCCGCTGTGGTCGAGCTACCTGATCAAGGTCTATGCCTGGCGCACGATCCTGAGCGAGGAGGGTGCGCTGAACTGGGTGCTCAACCCGATCGGCCTGAGCGCCCCCGAGGGCGACATCGTCCGGCTCTGGCTGGTCATGTCCTATCTGTGGCTGCCGTTCATGGTGATCCCGATCTATGCGGGCCTCGAGCGGATCCAGGACTCGCTGCTGAGCGCGTCCGACGACCTCGGGGCGAAGCCATGGACCACCTTCAGGCGGGTGATCCTGCCGCTCGCCTTCCCGGCGGTCGTCGCCGGCTCCATCTTCACCTTCTCGCTGACGCTCGGGGACTTCATCGCCCCGCAACTCGTCACCAGCACCCAGTTCATCGGCAACGTCGTCTACGCCAACGTCGGCATCGCCAACAACCTCCCGCTCGCGGCCGCGTTTGCGCTGGTGCCGGTGGTGGTGATGATCATTTACCTGCTGATTGCGCGCCGCCTGGGAGCGTTCGAGCACGTATGAGGGAACCGCATCAGGAAACCGGCATCAGGGGGCGAGCGTGAGACTCACTGGAGGATCGCGCTGGGCACTTCGCGCCGGCGTGGGCGTGACGCTGGCGTTCATCTACATCCCGCTGGCGATCGTCGTCCTCTACTCCTTCAACGAGTCGCGCATCCTCGAGTGGCCGCCGCCCGGCTTCACTCTCGAGTGGTGGGGAAAGGCCATTGACAACCAGGGCGCCCGGGACGCGCTCGTCAACTCCCTGAAGGCCGGCATCGGGGCGACCACGATCGCAATCCTTCTGGGCACGCTGGCCTCCCTGGCAGTCGCCCGCTTCCAGTTCTTCGGCAGGGAGACGATCTCGTTCCTGGTGATCCTGCCGATCGCGCTGCCGGGCATCGTCACCGGGATGGCGCTGAACACGACCTTCACACAGGTGCTGGGAATCGACCTCGGCCTGTTCACGATCGTGACGGCGCACGCCACCTTCTGCATCGTCGTCGTCTACAACAACGTCGTCGCCCGCCTGCGCCGCGTCTCGACCTCGTTCGAGGAGGCCTCGGCAGACCTCGGCGCCGACACCTGGCAGACCTTTCGCCACGTCACCTTCCCCAACCTCAGGACCGCGCTGGTGGCCGGCGCGCTGCTGGCGTTCGCGCTCTCCTTCGACGAGATCATCGTCACCACGTTCACCGCTGGCTCCGATCAGACGCTGCCGATCTGGATCTTCAGCAACCTCTCGAGGCCGAACCAGCTGCCGATCGTGAACGTGGTCGCGACGATCGTGATCGTGCTCTCGGCGATCCCCGTCTACTTCGCGCACCGCCTCACCCAGGACGAAGCGGTGGTCGGCAGCGCCGCAATCGGCGCCGCGGGCGACGGCCCCGCCTAGCGCCGATCCCTGGGCAGTCTCAGAACAGCTTCCCCGCCTCGGCGGCGGCCGGCTCCTCGAGATCGAGGAGTTGACGCTTGCGCTCCAGCCCACCCGCGTAGCCGGTCAGGCTCCCGTCGCTGCCGACCACGCGGTGGCAGCCGACGATGATCGAGAGCGGGTTTCGTCCGACGGCCCGACCGACCGCGCGGGCCATCCCCCGATCTCCGAGCCGCTCTGCGATCTCGCCGTACGTCGTCGTCTCGCCGTACGGGATCTCCTTCAGGATCTCCCAGACGCGCTGCTCGAAGAGGTCGCCCCTCATCGAGGTCGGCAGCTCGAAGGTGGTGCGCTCCCCGCCCAGGTACTCCCTCAGCTGCGTCCAGGCAGCCTCGATCAGGACGTCGTCGCGCGGGTCGACCCTGACGCCCAGGGCGTCCCGCGGCGGCATCGTCCAGTGCCCCGGGAAGTACACCCCGACGACGAAGCCGTCAGCGACGACCATCGTCAGCGCCCCAAGCTCGGTGTCCACGACTGCGTGCCGCCTGCTCATTGCTCAGCCCTCCATGTCGCGATCTCGTTCATCGCGAATAGAACGAGAGGGTTGCCGCGAACGTGAGCTAACGCAAAACGAGACAGTGGTCGGGGTGCCAGCCGACCTTGACCTTGGTCCCGGGATCCCAGCGCTCGTCACTGCGAGCCCGATAGGTGTTCTGCTCCAGGGCGACAAGCCGGGCTCCGTTCCCGAGCGAGACGGTCACCTGGGTGCTGACGCCCATATAGACGCGCTGTTCGACGGTGCCCTCGACGCTCACCATCCCCTTCTCCAGCTCGTCGAGGGCGATCTTCTCCGGGCGCACCGAGAGCTGCACGGTCTCGCCTGTCGCCAGACCGTCGGGAAGGGGCGCGCTCACCTTCTGGCCGCTGGCGAGCTTGACTTTGTCCTTTCCCTCGACCACGCCCTCCATCAGGTTGGAGACCCCGATGAAGCCGGCGACGAAGGCCTCGTTGGGCTTCTCGTAGATGTCCTCGGGCTCGCCGCTCTGGATCACCCTGCCGTCCTGCATGACGGCGATCCGGTCCGACATCGCCAGGGCTTCCTCCTGGTCGTGGGTCACGTAGACGAACGTGATCCCGACCTCGCGCTGGATCTCCTTCAGCTCGACCTGCATCTGTCGCCGCAGCTTCAGATCCAGAGCGCCGAGAGGCTCGTCCAGCAACAGCACCGCCGGGCGGTTGACCAGGGCCCGCGCCAGCGCGACCCTCTGCTGCATGCCGCCGGAGAGCTCGGAGGTGCGCGCCTGCGCCCGCTTCTCGAGGCCGACCAGCTCCAGGGCGTCCGCTGACGCGCGTGGCGATCTCCTCCTTGGGGACCTTCTTGCGCTTGAGCCCGAAGGCGACGTTGTCCTCGACGTTCAGGTGCTCGAACAGTGCATAGCTCTGGAACACCGTGTTGACGTGGCGCTCGTAGGGTGGGACGTCCTCGACCGGCTCGCCCTCGAGCAGGATGTGCCCCTCCGTGGGCTGCTCGAAGCCCGCGATCATGCGTAGCGTCGTCGTCTTTCCACATCCCGAGGGACCGAGCAGCGAAAAGAACTCGCCCTTCGTGATGTCGAGCGAGACGTCGTCGACGGCGGTGTGCTCGCCGAACCGCTTGGTGACGCCCTCGAGGTTGATCGCATCGGCCATCTGGTCAGCCTCCTTCCTGTCCGGTCAGGACCTTGAGTGCACTCTCGCGCCGCCCGAACAGCCGAGGAAGCGTCACCGCGAGCGCGATGGTGGTCAGCGTGATCACCATCATCAGCGTCCCGATCGCATTGATGGTCGGGGAGACGCCGAAGCGGATCGCCGACCAGACCCGCACCGGCAGTGGCTGTACGTCGTCCCCGGTGGTGAAGAACGAGAGCACGAAGTCGTCGAACGAAAGCGCGAACACGAGCAGGCCCGCCGCGACGATGGCGGGCCACAGCCCCGGCAGCAGCACGAGCCTGACCGACCCCCAGCGCGTGGCGCCAAGATCCATCGCCGCCTCCTCCGCCTCGGCGCCCATCGTGGCGAGGCGTCCGCGCACGACGATCGCGACGTATGAGATCGAGAAGGTGATGTGGGCGAGCATGACCGTGAAGATCGAGAGCTGAATGCCGATCTGCCAGAAGATCAGCAGCGCCGAGATGCCGGCGACGATCTCCGGCGTGACCAGGGGAATCAGCATCAGGATGTTGAGCCCCGAGCTCCAGCGGGCGCGCGAACGCACGAGTCCGATCGCCAGCATCGTCCCGAGCACCGTCCCGACCACCATCGTCACGGCCGCGATCTCGAGCGAGGCGAGGAGCGACTCGCGCAGCACCGGGTCGTTCAGGAACTCCTCGTACCAGCGCAGGGAAAGCCCGTCCATCACCGTCAGCGACTTCTGAGCGTTGAACGAGAAAAGCACCACGATCAGAATCGGGGCGAACAGGAAGACGTAGACAAGAGCCGCGAAGACCCGCAGGAAGCGGGGGCGGTCGAAGCTCTTGGGCGCGTCCCGGCGCCTGCGCGTCGACGCGGGCGCCTTCGGCACCTGGGCGGTGGCGGCGCCGCCGGTCATAGCGCCGGCCTCGCCTCACGCGCGGCGGCGCGCAGGTATCCGATCATGAAGACGGTGAGGAAGGCCATCATGATCACGGTCAGCGCCGTCCCAAACGGCCAGTTGTTGGCCGCGAAGAACTGGTCTTGGATCAGGTTGCCGACCATGAACGTGTCCGGCCCTCCGAGCAACTGGGCAGAGACGAAGTCGCCGACCGACGGCAGGAACACCAGAACCGAGCCGGCCAGGATCCCCTGCTTGGTCTGGGGCACGGTCACGTGGAGGAACGTCTGCAGCCGGTTGCCGTAGAGGTCCTTCCCGGCCTCGATCACCGCCGGGTCCATTCGCTCCAGCGAGGCGAAGACCGGCAGGATCATGAAGATGAGGTAGCCGTACACGAGCCCGCCGATGACCGCGTAGGGCGTGTTGATCATCTGGATTCCCTGATCGGTGATCCCCAGGTCGACCAGCCAGTTGTTGACCAGCCCCTCGTCGGCCAGGAGTGCCACCCACGCGTAAGTGCGGACCAGGTAGTTGACGAAGAACGGCACCACCAGCGCCGCCACCAGCACGTACTTCCAGCGGCCGCCGAAGCGGGCGATGTAGTAGGCGATCGGGTAGCCGATCGCCAGGCAGAGCGCCGTCGTCGCCAGCGCGTAAGTGACCGAGCGGATCAGGGACGGCAGGTAGACCGGGTCGAACGCGTCGGCGTAGTTGTCGAAGGCGCCGGGGTCGAACGGAGATCCGTAGACGGCGCGCCCGAACTCGTCCACGGACCCGACCGAAAGCGCCAGCACCAACGCGATCGGCAGCGCGAACAGCACCAGCAGCCACAGCCCTGGAGGGACCAGGAAGCGGGACCAGAATCCCTCCCTCATGCCTATCCGGCTTTGACCTCGGTGAACGTCTCAGCCCAGAGCTGGCGCCCCTCCTGGGTTTCGAACCGGTACTCCATCGCCTTGTCGTCGAGCTGCTCCAGCTTGACGTCGATCGAGGGCTCCTGCTTGACCAGGGCCTGGAACGCCTCCTCGCCTCCCTCGACGGGCTGCGGGTAGCCGTTCCAGTTGACGTTCCTGGCGGCGTTGTCCGGCTGCAGGATCCAGTTGATGAACAGCAGGGCCGTTCCGGGCGACTGGGCGTTGTTGGGGATCGCCATGGTGTCGCTGCCGACGGGCACGCCCTCCGAACAGGTCTCGTACCTGAAGTCCTGCGGGTTGTCCACCTGGTTGCGGGTGTTGACGACGTCGCCGTTCCAGGCCTGGTGGATCGCGGCCGCGCCCGAGACCAGATTCTGGACGGAATTGGTCGAGAAGCCGCGGGCGAACTCCTTCTGCTCGAGCAGGGTCTCCTTCGACTGCTCGACCTCGTCTGGGTTCTCGGTGTTGAGCTCGAACCCGTTCAGCAGGTTCGCCTCGCCGATCGCCTCCTGGAAGTCGTCGAGGATGAACATGCGCCCCTCGCCGTCGGGGTTGGTGAGGTCGTTCCACGACCCGGTCATGCCCTCGACCTCGTCCTCCCGCCAGCAGATGCCGGTGGTGTAGAACGTGTACGGCAGCGAGTGGTTCGACTCCGGGTCGTACCAGGGGCTGTCGTAGTACGAGTTGACGCCCTTCGAGTTCGGAATCGAGTCCCTGTCGAAAGTCGCGAGCATGCCCTCGTCGGTCAGCCGCTTGACGTACTCCGCGCTCGGGAAGATCACGTCGTACGGACCGCCGCCCTGGCGCAGCTTGATCATCATCGCCTCGAGGTTGTCGAAGTTGACCTCGTTGACCTCGACGCCGTACTTCTCGGAGAACGACTTCTTCAGCGCCGGGTCCATGTATTGCGCCCAGTTGAAGATCAGCAGGTCGCCGTCGATCTCGGGCTCCACGAACGTGGCCTCGCCGCTTGGTTCGTTGCCGCCGCAGGCCGAGAGGCCGTAGGCCGCGAGCGCGACTCCGGCGCCGGCCTGAAGAACCTGCCGACGGTTCAGATGCTCATCGAAAATATCCACCTAGTCCTCCATTTCGCATGGGTCGAGTTCGATCATCCTGATCTGACCATTGGCTCGGCCGGCTCGACGTTGGGCACCGGCGGCAGCTCGCAGCCGAGTTGGTCGCGGGCGACGCGCCGCGCCAGCTCGCTCATCCGCGCCGGAGGCATCTCCGGGTCCTCGAGGCTGACCTGCACGGCGAGCCCGTCGAGCAGCGCCGCCAGCGTCGCCGCCACATCGTCGGCGTCGCAATCTTCGAACTCGCCCGCCTCCTTGCCGTCCTCGACGATCTCCGCGACCACGCTGCGCCAGCGCCGGTCGAGCTCGCCGCGCGCCACCGCCACCCCGGGGTCGCGCAGGGCGCGGGACCAGAGCTCCATCCACAGCAACCAGCCTCCGCCGTTGCTCGAGGCCTCGATCAGCAGGGCGAGCCGCTCTGGCGGTGTCATGCCCGCGCCGAGGCGGCCGGTCAGATCCGCATAGAAGCGGTCCTCCTCCCAGGTGAGGGCCTCGGACAGCAGCTCCTCCTTGGAGCCGAACCAGTAGAGGACGGCAGGCGAGCTGGTGCCCGCGCGCTCGGCCACGTCCGAGATCCGGGTCGCGGCGATCCCGCGCTCGGCGATCACCTCTGCGGCCGCCGCCAGCAGCTGTGGCTTGCGAATGTGGTCGATCTGCGGCCGGGGACTCATTCCCTGACCCCTCCTCTCTCCTTGCAGCGAGGTCCAGCGAAAGCTGAACCGCGGGTCAACCTATCGCTGCGCGGCCCCGATGTCAACGCTCAGGTCCGCCGCCTCGATGCCGAGCTCGGCGGCGAGGGTGCGGGCGATCAGCACGCGCGCCCGCTCGAGGTCGACGCCAGGGTCCTCCAGCAGCGCCCGCAGGCCGAGCCCGTCGAAGAGGCCGAGCGCCAGGTCGGCGACCCGGCCGGGATCCTCGGTGCTGAACTCGCCGGCCTCCACCCCCATCCTGATCAGCTCCTCCATCCACTCGCGGTATCGCTCGTAGAGGCGTGCCGCGACCGGGCGCAGCTCAGGGTCGCGGGCGGCCCGCAGCCACAGCTCGACCCACAGCACCCACTCGCGCTCGTTGGGGCCCGGCTCGGGCAGGCACTGCTCGATCGCAACCGCGAGCGCCGCGGTCTGCGAACTCTTCGCGATCTCCGGCTCCTCGGAGCCGAACCGCTCCTCGGCCGCCTGGTCGAAGGCGAGCATGAGCGCGTCGGTCAGCAGCTCCTCGCGCGTGGAGAAGTAGTGGTGGACCAAGGCGGTCGAGACGCGGGCGCGGTTCGCGACGCGGGCGATCCGCACCTCGTCGATGCCCTCGACCGAGATCAGCTCGGCGGCGGCCTCAAGGATGCGCTCCCTGGTCTGCTCGGCGCTCACCCTCGGTCGACGTCCTCGCGCAGGCGCTCCGCGAACCAGCCGACCCCCGCCTCGCGGGCCGACAGCGGCCCCGGCGCGTAGCCGCGCGTGCGAATCCCGGTCTGGACGGCGCTGACCAGGTCGACATCCTCGTCGAGGACCTCGGTGTTGAAGCGCTGGTTGATGCGCTGCACCAACCGCGTCACAGGACCCGGGTTGGGCTCGCGGAAACAGGCCCAGCGATCGTCGGTGGAGTTCGGGCCGCCGGGGCAGATCTGCCAGACGTTGACCTGGTCGGGATAGAGGTCGATCGCCGTGTTGGGATAGATGACGACGTAGCGCCACACCGTGCGGTCCGCCTCGTCCAAACCCGACATCGGCTTCGCCAGCCGCTGATAGAGCCGCTCCATGCGGTTGGACGATGGGGTGTCGCGGAGGGGCGCCTCGAACCAGGCCCAGCCCTCGTGGGTCTCGACCGCATAGCGCTGGTAGTCAAGCAGCCGCATCAGTCCCGGGATGCGCGATCGGGACGTGGTAGCCCTCGAGGTAGTTCTCGACGACGATCTTCCAGTTGGCGGGCTGGCTGCCACCGCCGCCCTTGGCGCCGAACATCTCGAGCTCGGGAATCCGGTAGCGCTCGAGCCGCTCACCGAGGCCCTGCGTGAGCTCCCCCAGCGGCTTCGCCTCGGGATCGAGGTTGACGAACACGAAGCCGGCCAGGGTCTCGACGCGGGCGGGCATCAGCCCGAGCTTGGATTTGTCGAGGTCCGCGTAGCCGCGGTGCTCGGGCACCCCCATCAGGCGGCCGTCGGTCGAGTCGTAGGTCCAGCCGTGGTAGCGGCAGCGGATCGCGCGCTTGCACTTGCCGTCGCCGGTGAGCAGCTCGGAGCCGCGGTGGCGGCAGACGTTGCGATAGGCGCGGAGCTCGCCGTCCTCGGTGCGGACGACCAGGACCGGCTGGTCGCCGGCGCGGGTGGTGATGTAGGTGTTGGGCTCGGCCAGCTCGCTGACGTGGCCCGCGTACTGCCAGCTGCGCGCGAACACCGTGTCCATCTCGTGGTTCAGGGCCTCTTCGCCCAGGTAGTAGCGCGGCTCGAGCGCGCGGCCGACGGGGGCGGGGGCGGAGCCGTTCTCGCCGACCTCGGGCGCCTGGTTGGTCGTGGTCTGGGTCGCGGTCGTCTCGCTCACGTCTGTCTCCTCGGGTCGTCGGTGGCGGCATTCTAGTCGATCTTTGACTTTGTAGTCAAATGCAACAAGACCTGCTACGGTCCCCGCATGTCGAGCCCAGCACGTGAGGCGTGGCTTTCGCTTACCCCTGAGCCGGAGCGCGATCTTCCGTTCGCGATCGCGGCCCTGCGGGCGGGCGGGCGGCCGAGCGCCGCGGAGGTGGAGGCCGAGCGCGAGCGCGCCGAGGGCCTCGTCCTGCGCGGCAGCAGGAAGCGCTGGCTCCAGTGGCTGAACGAAGGCCTCGAGCTGGCCGAGCGCCCCGAGAATCAGGGCGACCCGAAGCTGGCCGAGGCCCGCGAGCTGCTGCTCGACGTGATCGAGAACCACCACGCACTTGAACAGGGGCTGCCGGGCCGCGTCCGCTCCCCCGCGGGTGACCGCGAGGAGGAGCTGATGCGACGTGTCTGGGCCCAGAGCGGAAAGGACGACGCATGAACAGCAACACGACCACCAACGCCATCGCCGAACACCACCACGGCACGTCGCCGAGGCCGGGCTGAGCCTGCCGCTCGAGCTCCCGGCCGAGACCGCGAGCTGCAGGAGCGGGCTCGCTCCTTCATCGACGAGGACGTGATCCCGCTGGAGCAGGAGGCCGAGCGGCTCTACGGCCGCCTCCCCCAGGAGAACATCGCCCCGTCAAGCAGGCCGGCATCGACGCCGGGCTCAACGGCGGCCAGCACTCGACCGAGTACGGCGGCCAGGGCTGGTCGCAGCTGGACTGGGTCGTCGTCGAGGAGCAGTACGGGCGCTCGACCAACGGCATCTACTGGCACGTGCCAAACGCCTACAACGTGTTCCACAACGCTTCGGAGGCGCAGGCCGAGAAGTACCTGCGGCCGCTGATCGCCGGGAAGATGAAGGACGCCTACGCGGTCACCGAGGCCGAGGCGGGCTCCGACCCGTCCGGGATCGCGACCACGGCGGAGCGCACCGACTCCGGCTACCGGATCAACGGTGAGAAGTGGTTCGTCACCTCCGGCGACATCGCCGACGTGCTGATCGTGATGGCGAACGTGATCGACGGCGATCAAGAGGCTCCCGACCCTGTTCCTGGTCGACGCCGACGCGCCGGGCGTCGAGATCGTCGACGACCCGCAGTTCACCCACCACTATCCCGAGGGCCACCCGACGATCCGCTTCACGGACGTCGAGGTCGGCGAGGACGCGGTGGTCCAGGGCGTCGGCGAGGGCGAGGACATGCAGCGCGCCTGGTTCCTCGAGGAGCGCCTGGGCATCGCGGCCCGCGGCTGCGGGGCCATGTGGCGCCTGCTCGAGGAGTCCGTCGAGTGGGCCACCGAACCGCATCCAGGGCGGCAACCGCATCTGGGACTACCAGGGCGTCAGCTTTCCGCTCGCCGACTCCGCCGCCGACGCGGCGGCCGGCAGGCTGCTCACCTACCAGGTGGCGGTGCTGGCCGATGGTGGGGCCGACCTCAAGCTCGTGCACGCCAAGGCCTCGATGGCGAAGCTGTTCGTGAGCGAGGCCGCATGCCGCTGCGCCGATCGCGCCGTGCAGGCGCTCGGGCGGACGCGGCTACATGCGCGACTACGCGGCCGAGCGCCTCCTGCGCGAGCTGCGCGTGGACCGCATCTGGGAGGGCACCAGCGAGATCCAGCGCCTGGTCGTCACCCGCGGGCTGGAGCGCCGCGGAGTAGAGCGGATGCTGCACTAGGACCGAGCCGGGCCAGGGCCCCGCCATGGATCCCGTCACGCCTGCTCGACCCCCGCTCGATCGCGGTCGTCGGCGCCACCGACCGCGACGGCTGCTACGCGGACCTGGTCCTGCGCAACCTCGAGGTGAGCGGGTTCGAGGGCGACGTCTGGGGCGTCAACCCGAAGCGCGACGAGGTCCACGGTCGCACCTGCTTCCCCTCCGTGGCCGAGCTGCCCGAGCCCGCCGACGCCGTCGTAGTCGCGATCCCGGCGCCGTGCGTCCCCGAGGCCGTCGAGCAGGCCGGCGCGAGCGGATGCGGGGGCGCGATCGTGATCTCGGCGGGGTTCGCCGAGGTCGAGGCCGGCCGGGGGTTGCAGGCGCAGCTGCGCGACGCGGCGCTGAGCCACGACCTGCCCGTCTGCGGTCCGAACGGCAACGGCATCATCGCCGTCGGCGCCACGCGCCCCGATGTGGGGCGACGCGCTCGAAGCCCTTCGAGCCCGGGCCCGTGGCGATGATCTCCCAGAGCGGCAACGTCGCCGTCAACGCGCTCGGCACGAGGCGCGGACTGCGCTTCCACACGGTCGTCTCGACCGGCAACCAGGCGGTGATGGACGCCAGCGACTGGCTCCTGGCGCCGTCGCCGGCGCCGACGGCGTGCGCTCCGTCGCGATGTTCCTGGAGGGCGACGGTGACGGTGTCCGGCTCGCCGAGTCACTGGCCACCTGCGCCGAGGCCGGTATCGGCGTCGCCGTGCTCAAGGTCGGCGCGTCCGAGGCCGGCGCGGCGGCCGCCGCGGCGCACACCGCCGCGGTCGCCGGGCGACCAGAAGTCTTCCGCGCCCTGGTCGAAGAGGCCGGGGCGGCTTGGGCCGGCGACCCGCACGAGATGCTGGAGCTGGCCAAGGCGATGGCCGAGCCGCGGGCGCGGGTGAGCCCGGGCGCGGGCCTGGCCGTGCTCACCTGCTCGGGCGGCGACTCGGGCATCGCCGGCGACGAGGCCGAGCGCATCGGGGTCCCCCTGCCCCAGCTCGCCCCGGACACCGCGGCGAAGCTGGAGAAGTTGCTTCCCGCCGAGGCGACGATCACGAACCCGCTCGACTACACGGCGGTGATCTGGGGCGACGTGGAGAAGCTCCGCGACATCATCGCCGCCGTCGGGGCTGACCCCTCGATCGAGCAGCTGCTGGTCCTGTACGACCAGCCTCAGAACCTGTTCGGCCCCGGAGCCGAGAGCTGGGATGACGTGCGAGCGGGCATCATCGCCGGCGCCGAAGCGACGGGGGCGTCCGTGCTGGTCTCTTCCACGCTGCCCGACCTGATCGACGATGAGGCCTGCGAGCAGTTCGCGGCGCGCGGCGTCGCCGCGCTCTCCGGAATCCACACGGCCCTGTCGGTAGCGGCGCGCGCTGCGCCGCCCACCGGGCGACGCGGCGCGGATGCGAGCGATCGCCGCGGCGAACGCGCCCACCGCGGGGCAGCCGGGCTCCGGAGGCGAGTGGCTGGACGAGGCTGAGGCCAAGGACCTGCTGGCCGCGACCGGCATCGAGGTCCCTCGAGGGATAGTCGTCGCCGACGCCGACGCTGCGGTCGCTGCGCTGGCGAGAACCGCAGGCGCCCGTCGCGCTCAAGCTCTCGGCACCCGGCCTGTTGCACAAGACCGAGGCCGGCGCACTGATGCTGGCTCTGTACGCGGAGGACGAGGTGCGGCGAGGCGTTCGAATGGCTCTCCTCGATCGAGGCCCCGGCCGGCGGCCGGGTGCTGGTCGAGGAGATGGCCTCGCCCGAGGTCGAGCTGCTGGTCGCGGCACAGCGCGAGGGGTCGTTCCCTCGCTGGCCATCGGGCTGCGGCGGCGTCTGGACCGAGGCGCTGGACGACGTGGCCGTGGTCCCTCTCCCCGTCTCCCCGAAGCGGGTCGAGTCGGCAATTCGCTCTCTCGCGGCGGCGCCGCTGCTGACCGGCGCGCGCGGCCGTCAGCCGCTCGACGTGGAGGCCGCCGCCCGCGTCGCCTCTGCGGCCGGCGGCATTGCTGCTGGAGCACAGCTGGACCTGATCGAGCTCAACCCCGTCTTCGTCAATGCCGAGGGCGCGTCGCCGTCGACGCCGTGATCGCGCGCGCTCGGCCGCCGCCGAGCGGGCCGAGGCCGCCTAGTGTTTCCGGCATGGCCGAGATCGAGAGGGTCGGAATCGTCGGCGCGGGCTTCATGGGCTCCGGGATCGCCGAGTCGGCGGCCCGAGGCGGGGTCGAGGTGCTCCTCTAGGAGCCCGATCCCGAGCCGCTGGAGCGCTCGCGCGAGCGCGTCGCCGCCTCGGTCGCGAGGGCCGTCGCGGCCGGCAAGCTGAAGGACGCCGAGGGCGAGGCGCTGGCGGGGCGGATCGGCTGGACCGCCGAGCTGGACGAGCTCGCCGGCTGTGAGCTGGCGATCGAGGCCGTCGTCGAGGACCCACAGGTCAAGGGCGAGGTCTTCCAGCGCCTGGACGGGCTGCTGGGCCCCTCGCGTTGATCGCCTCCAACACCTCCTCCATCCCGATCGCCCAGCTCGCCTCCTGGACCGAGCGCCGCGACCGGGTGCTGGGAATGCACTTCTTCAGCCCCGCGCAGGTGATGAAGCTGGTCGAGCTGGTGGTCGGCATCGAGACCAGCCAGGAGACGTTCGAGCGCGCCGGTGCGTTCGCCGAGCGCATCGGCAAGACCGCCATCCGGACCAAGGACCGATCGGGCTTCATCGTCAACGCGCTGCTCGTCCCCTACCTGATGGGGGGGGTGCGGATGTACGAGGAGGGATTCGCCTCGGCCGAGGACATCGACCAGGGGATGAAGCTGGGCTGCGGCCACCCGATGGGCCCGCTGGAGCTCTCGGACTTCATTGGCCTCGACGTGCTCTACGCGGTCTGCGACTCGCTCTATGAGGAGTTCAAGCGCCCCGAGTACGCTCCGCCACCGCTGCTGAAGCGGATGGTGGTCAGCGGCCACCACGGCCGCAAGAGCGGCCGTGGCTTCTACGACTACGAGGGCAAGGAGAGCTGATGGCGCCAAGGACGACCGAGACCGAGGTGGCCGTCGTCGGCGCCGGCATCGCCGGGCTGACGGCGGCGTCCGAACTGGCCCGCGAGGGCGTCGACGTGGCGGTGCTGGAAGCCCGCGACCGTGTCGGCGGCCGCACCTGGAACACCGAGATCGGGGGCGAGGCCAACGAGCTCGGCGGACAGTGGGTCGCCCCCTACCAGTCGGCCATGCACGAGGCGCTGGAGGAGCTCGGCATCGAGCTGTTCCCCAGCTATCGAGAGGGCGAACACGTCTTCGTCGACCCCGCCGGCCGCTCGCATCGCTACGCGGGCCACGACGCGCCCCTCGGCGCCGCCTCGGAGAGCGCCTTCGAGCGCGCGGACTCGAAGCTCGACTCCCTCGCCAAGGAGCTCGACCCCGAGGCCCCCTGGGAGCATCCGGACGCCCACGCCCTCGACCAGATCACCTTCGAGACCTGGCTGCGCGACGAGGTCGACGACGACATGGCGCGCGACCTGCTGCGCTCCTGGCTCGCCGGCGGCTTCCTCGCCAAGCCGGCTCACACCTTCTCCCTGCTGCAGGGCCTGTGGATGATCGCCGGCGCCGGCGGCACCTTCGAGCTGTTCGAGCCCGAGCAGTGCCTCGCCTACCGGGTCGTCGGCGGATCGCAGCTGATCGCGCTGCGTCTGGCCGAGCGCCTGGGGGACCGGGTGACCCTGAACGCTCCCGCGCGCACGATCCGCTGGTCCGACGACGGCGTCGCCGTCGAGGCCGACGGGGTCACGGTCACCGCCCGCTCGGCGATCGTGGCCACGCCTCCCAACCTGACGAACGCGATCGACTTCGAGCCGGCGCTGCCGGCGTGGCGGATGCGGATGTCCCAGGCCCTTTCGCAGGGCTCGATCAACAAGGTGCTGGCCGTCTACGAGACCCCGTTCTGGCGCGATGAGGGGCTCTCGGGTCAGGGCTTTGCGCCGTACGAGCTGGTTCGCGAGCTGTACGACAACTCCCCGCCCTCAGCTTCCGCCGGCGTGCTGACCACCTTCCTCGCGGGCGAGAACGCCGAGCGGGCCGGGCGCCTCACGGACGCGGACCGCCGAGCGCAGGTACTGGAGGGAATGGCGAAGTACGTCGGGCCGCGCGCGTTGGAGCCCGTCGACTACATCGAGACCGACTGGTCGGGACAGCGGTGGACTCGCGGCGCCTACGGCACCAGCTTCGGCCCCGGCGGACTCACCCGCTTCGGCGAGGACATCCGCCGCCCCGTCGGCCCCATCCACTGGGCCTGCACCGACATCGCGGGCGTCGGCCACATCCACATGGAGGGAGCGATGCGCTCCGGCCAGCGCGCGGCTAGAGCCTGTCTCGAAGCCGTCCCCGCCTAGTAGGCGTCGCGAGAACCAAGCAGTTCAAGGACGCAGAGGCGCCACCCCGGCGGTCGACGGCTTCCCCGTCAGGCGAGGCGGCCGCTCGCGCGGGTCGCGGCGACACATGCAGCCGCGCTCTGCGGCGGGGGCGCAAGTGCGAGCTGGAGCAGGCCCTGCGCGCCTACAGCTAGGAGTGGTTCACCATCACGTGCTTGACCTCGGTGTAGTCCTCGAGGGCGTACATCGAGAGGTCCTTGCCGTAGCCGGAGTTCTTGTAGCCGCCGTGCGGCATCTCGGCCACGATCGGGATGTGGTCGTTGACCCAGACGCACCCGAACTTGATCGCGTTCGAGACGCGGAAAGCGCGGCCGACGTCCGTCGTCCAGACCGATGAGGCCAGCCCATACTTGGTTCCGTTGGCCCACTCGATCGCCTTCGCCTCGTCGTCGAACGGCTGCACCGTGATCACAGGTCCGAAGATCTCCTTCTGGATCATGTCCGACTTCTGATCCGGTCCGGAGACGACCGTCGCCTCGAGGAAGTAGCCGGGAAGGTCGGGCCGGTTGCCGCCCGTGACCACCTCGGCTCCCTTCGGGACGTCGGAGAGGAACCCCTCGACGCGGTCGCGCTGGCGCTCTGAGTTGAGCGGCCCCAGCACCGTGTCCTCGTCGAAGGTGTCGCCGGTCTTGTAGTCCTTCGCCTGCTCGGCGAGGCCGGAGACGACGTCGTCGTAGACGCCCTTGGAGGCCAGCACGCGCGTCGCCGCGGTGCAGTCCTGGCCGGCGTTGAAGTAGCCGGTGCCGGCGATCGTCTCCATCGCCGTCTCCATCTCGGCGTCATCGAAGATGATCACCGGGCGCCTTGCCGCCCAGCTCCAGGTGCACCCGCTTCAGCGAGTCGGCAGCCGCCTTGGCGATCCACTTGCCGGTCTCGGGCGAGCCCGTCAGCGAGACGAAATCGACCTCGGGATGGGTGACCAGGCTCGAGCCCGCCGGCTCGCCGTGCCCGCCGACGAAGTTGCAGACGCCGGGCGGGAAGATCTCGGCGCACATCTCGGCCAGGATCTTGAGCGTGGTCACGGGGGTCGTCTCGGCCGGCTTCAGCACCAGCGTGTTGCCGGTCGCGAGCGCCGGGCCGATCTTCCACACCGCCATCATCAGCGGGTAGTTCCACGGGGTGATCTGCGCGACAGACGCCGTGCGGCTCCCGCCGGACGAAGGACGTGTGGCCCTCCAGGTACTCGCCTGCGGCCTTGCCCTCCATGCAGCGGGCGGCGCCGCCGAAGAAGCGCAGCTGGTCCACCATCGGCGGGACCTCTTCCTCGAGCGTGGTGTTGCGCGGCTTGCCCGCGTCGAGCGACTCGAGGTCGGCGATCTCCTCGCCGCGCTCCTCGAAGGCGTCGGCCAGCTTCAGCAGCATGTTCATGCGCTCGCCCGGGGTGGTGCTCCCCCAGTCGGGGGCGGCCTTGCGCGCGGCCTTCACGGCGGCATCGACGTCCTTCTTGGTCGAGAGCGGGGCCTTGGCGATCACCTCGCCGTTGGCCGGGTTGGTGACGTCCTCCATCTTGCCCTCGGCCGGGGCCGCGAACTTGCCGCCGATCATGTTCTGCAGCTCCAAGACCTTTGCCTTGGACTTCTTGTCCTTCGTAGCGGTTGCCATCCGTCTCCTCCTTGTCTGTTCTTTCTCTCTAAGCCTTCTGAGTCGTAGCAGGCGCGGCGTCTCGGCCGCCGCCTCCGTTCCGCTGCTCGGCCGCCGCCGCCAGCCCCTTCTCCACAGGGACGTGGGGCTCCCCCACGGCCTCGGCCACGGCGGGATGGGTGACCATCCCGCCGGCCACGTTGACCCCCAGGGCCAGGCCCTGGTCGCGCGCAGCGGCCCCGTCCACGCCGTGATCGGCGAGGGCGATCGCGTACGGCAGGGTCGCGTTCGTGAGCGCGTAGGTGGAGGTGATCGGCACCGCGCCGGGCATGTTGGCGACGCAGTAGTGCGTGATCCCGTCCACCTCGAAGGTCGGGTCCGCGTGGGTGGTGGGCTTGGAGGTCTCGAAGCAGCCGCCCTGGTCGATGGCGACGTCCACCAGCACCGCGTTGCGCTTCATCAGCTTCAGCTGGCCGCGGCTGATCACGTGCGGCGCCTTGGCGCCGTGGACCAGGACCGCGCCGATCACCAGGTCCACGCGCGGCAGCATCTCCTCGATCGCCAGCGTGGAGGAGTAAACGGTCGAGGCGCGGCCGGCGAAGGCGACGTCCAGCTCGCGCAGGCGGTCGATCGAGAGGTCGAACACGAACACGTCGGCCTCCATCCCGATCGCGATCGAGGCGGCGTTGAATCCCGACCGCCCCGCCGCCGATCACCATCACGTTCGCTGCGGCGACGCCGGGGACGCCCCCCAGCAGGATCCCGCGCCCGCCCAGCGGCTTCTCCAGGAAGAAGGCGCCCGCCTGGGTCGCGATCTTGCCCGCCACCTCGCTCATCGGCGCCAGCAGGGGCAGCCGGGCCTGAGCGTCCTCGACGGTCTCATAGGCGACGCAGGTGGCTCCCGAGGCCATCAGGCCGCGGGTCAGCTCGGGATCCGGGGCCAGGTGCAGGTAGGTGAACAGCGTCTGGCCGGCGCGCAGCATCTCCACCTCGGACGGCTGCGGCTCCTTCACCTTCATCACCATCTCGGCCCCGCTTGAAGACCGCGGCGGCCCCCTTGACGATGTGCGCGCCCTGGGAGGCGTAATCGTCGTCCCCGATCGAGCTGCCCTCCCCGGCGCCGGCCTGGATCAGCACCTCGTGCCCGCGATCGGTCAGCTCGCGCACGCCGGCCGGCGTCAGCGCGACCCGGTACTCGTCGTCCTTGATCTCGGTCGGAACGCCGATCCTCATCGTGCGCCACCTCCGCGGCCCGCCTCGCTCCTGGACGTCGAAGCGGACCCCGCGCGTCTCCAGCTCGGCGAACATCTCGTCGGGGTCGATGCAGCGCTCGGGCGGCAGCGCTCCGATCGCGTCGATTCGCCTGCGCGCCAGCAGCCGCACCGCGGCGGCGGCCGGCGAGGCGGTGGAGACGATCCCGCCGCCCAGGCCCCAGCGCTCGTGTGGCTGTGTGACGCTGCGGGCGCGGATGGTCCGGTCCCCGCGGGTGACGTCGCAGAGGTGAACGGAGACGGTGGTGGCCGACGGGGGCGATGCGGAGCGCGCGGCTTCGGCAATCCGCTCCTCGCTCGCCCCCGCCAGGTCCTTGAGGCTCTCCAGCACCTTGGGTGGCAGGGAGAGCGCGAAGGTGACGTTCTTGGCGCCGAAGCTGTCGCCGAACGTGAGCACCTCCGAGTGCAGGGTGAAGATCGTCTCGGCTTCGCCGATCGGGTCGCCGACGTCGACGGTGGGTCCCGGCTGCAGTGGCTCGAGCTCGCGCGGCTCGCCATCGATCAATGCCATCGGCGGCATCGTGATCTCGTCGAGCAGGGTCTGCAGCGCGTAGGGAAAGGCCAGCCCCCCGGGAGGGTTGAGATCGCGCCCGGCGGCGACAACCGAGATCGAGTCCGCCTCGCCGCCGAGGTCGCGGACCGCGCGGGTCGCCAGCAGGTTGGTCTTGCCGGGGGCCGAGCCCACGCCCAGCATCGCGATCAGCCCGCGTTGCTCGAACCTCGGCGACAGCTCGAGCTGCCGCTTGGTCACGTGGTAGAGCCCGCCGAGGTCGATGTAGTGGAGGCCGGCCTCGAGGCACGCCTCCATCGCCGCGAGGTTGATCCGGTAGGAGGCCGAGTTGACGAGCACCTCGGTGCCGGCCAGCTGCTCGGCCAGGCCGGAGGTGGCGTCGGCCTCGCGAGCCTGGGCCTTGCCGCCGCCGTGCTCGTTCGCCACCGCCTCGGCGCGGGCCAGGTCGAGATCCAGCAGCCTCAGCGCCACGACCTCCTCCGATTCGGCCAGGTCCCGCACGATCGCGGGCGCGATCGTGCCTCCGGCACCGAGGACAGCGACCCTCACGCGATCAGCTCCCGGGCCCGTAAAGCAAGCCACATCTCGACGCGGTCGTTCGCCCGGCTCAGGTCGCGCCCGGTCAGGTCCTCGATCCGCTTGATCCGGTAGCGGAGCGTGTGGCGGTGGCAGTAGCAGTCGCTCGCCGCGCGCTCCCAGTGCCCGTTGCGCTCGATGTAGGCCTCCAGCGAGCGCAGCAACTCGGCCGCGTAGCGCTCGTCGGAGTTCTCGATCGGCCCCAGCACGCTGTCGCAGTAGAGGCGAAGCGCCTCGCCGTCCTGAACCGAGAGCAGCAGGGTGAAGGCGCCGAGGTCGCGGTGCGAGGCCACCTCGGGGGCGGCGCCGTTTGCGAAGGCGGTCGCCTCCAGCGCGCAGCGCGCCTCGTGGAAGGAGTGCCGCACGCGCTCGGCCGGCAGGCTGCGGCTGGCGGCGGCGCGGACCGGCCCGTAGGAAGCCTCCAGCGCCCTTGCGGGCGCCCGCGGCGAGCTCGACGGGGTCCCTGGAGCCGGGATCGATCACCGCGCAGAGCAGCTCCCGCCGTCCAGCGGGGTGGGTCGCGACCAGCGCCGGCAGGGTGGCGGCGCTGAGATGCTGCTCGAGCGTCCTCTGGGCGCCGGCCGGATCGGCCAGCTCGAACACCAGCACCGCGGCGCTCTCGCCGACGCCGAACGGGGCCACGCGGTCGCGGATGTCGTCGGGGTCGAGGCGCCCCGACAGGATCGCCGCCAGCACCTCTCCCGAGAGCCGGCGCTCGGTGTCGCGGGCGACGCGCTCGCGCATCAGCTCCAGAGCGACCACGATCGCGGCCTGCTGCACGCAGAGGCGCTCGAAGTCGCCCAGCTCGCCCGAGCGCCGCACGACGACCAGCCACGCCTCCGCGTCCCCGCCGCGGGGCGACACGGGGTGGGCCAGGGCACGCCCCCGCAGCTCGGCCTGCGGCAGCACGAAGGGAGCCGCCGCGGTGCCGCGGGCCCGCACCTCGTCGCGGACCGAGGCGACCACGTCGGCCGCCAGACGCCGGCCCCCGGCCGCGAGCTGCTCGCCGCGGCCGTCGAGCACCACCGAGCTCCCCCCGACCGCCGACGCGATCTCGCGCGCGATCTCCTCCAGGCCGCCGCCCTCGAGCACCAGCCGCTCGAGCCGCTCGTTGACGGCGATCCCGCGCGAGAGCACGTCGTAGTGCTCGTTCACCAGGTGGTTGGCGGCCGCCTCGGTGATCGCGATGAACGGCTTCTCGTAGGGGACCTCGAACAGCGGCACTCCCCTCGACTCGGACTCCGCGATCACGGCCTTCGGCACCTTTGCGTGGTCGAAGCCCGTACCGAACCCGAGCCCGGCGACGTCGCGATCGGCGATCAGGCCGATGAACTCGCGCTGCTGCTCGGCCGTCTTCAGCTGGATCCCGGTGGTCAGCAGCAGCTCGCCGCCGGACAGCCAGGGGGTCGGGTCGCGGCAGCTCGGAGATATGAACCCAGCGCACCTCACGGCCCGTCCGCCTCCCCCTCGCCCGCCACGAGCTTCAGATCGAGCTCCGAGACCAGGCTTTCGACCGTGAGCATGTGAGGCCTAATCGAAGCGCTGCCCGGGCCGTTGCATCGGCTTCCCCGAGCTCGGGACGAGCCGCCTATGGGCCTCGTCGAGGACCGGATGCAGGATCTCGATGATCTCGTTGAACTGCTCGGTGTCGGCGATCAGCGGGGGCGCGAACTGGACGACGGGGTCCCCGCGGTCGTCCGCGCGGCAGATCAGCCCGCGGCGGTAGAGCTCGCCCGAGAGGTAGCCGCGAAGCAGCGCCTCGGACTCCTCGTCGTTGAACGACTCCTTCGTCTCCTTGTCCTTGACCAGCTCGATCGCGAAGAAGAAGCCGTCGCCGCGCACGTCGCCGACGATCGGCAGCTCGTGCAGGCTCTCAGCGCCGCGCGGAACTCGTCCGTCTTGTCGCGGACGTGCCCGCACAGGTCCTCGCGCTCGAACATGTCGAGGTTCGCCATCGCGGCCGCCGCGGCGACCGGATGCCCGGCGAACGTCGACCCGTGGGCGAACGACGACTTGCCCTCCGAGAAGGGCTCGAACACCTTGTCCGAGGCGATCATCGCCCCCATCGGCAGTACAGGCCGCGGCCAGCGCCTTGGCCGTGGTGATGATGTCGGGCTGGTAGCCGTAGCGCTCGCAGCCGAAGTAGTGGCCCAGGCGCCCCCAGGAGCAGATCACCTCGTCGGAGATCAGCAGCACGTCGTGGCGGTCGCAGATCTCGCGGACGCGCTGGAAGTAGCCGTCCTGCGGGGGCAGGCAGCCGCCCGCGTTCTGGACCGGCTCGAGGATCACCGCGGCGACCGTCTCCGGTCCCTCCCAGAGGATCTTCTCCTCGATCGCGTCCGCCGCCCAGAGCGGGTCGCGATCCTCGGGCCAGCGATAGCTGCCGGTGTTGGGGACGTGGACGCCGCCCGGCATCAGCGGCTCGAAGGGGTCCGCAGCGGCGGCATGCCGGTCGCGGCGAGCGCCCCCATGGTGGTGCCGTGGTAGGCGATCTCGCGCGCGATCAGCTTCATCTTCTGCGCCCTGGCCGGTGCCTGCAGTAGTTGCGCGCGAAGCTTGACCGCGGACTCGACGGCCTCGGAGCCGCTGTTGGTGAAGAAGACTCTGTTCAGGTCGCCCGGAGGCGAGTCCGGCGATGCGTTCCGCCAGCTCGACAGCCCGCGGATGTGCGTAGCTCCAGATCGTGACGAAGTCGAGCTCGGATACCTGCGCGGCCATCGCCTCGCCGATCTCGGCTCGCCCATGGCCGGCGTTGACACAGAAGAGCGCGGAGAGGCGCGTCCAGGTAGCGGTTGCCGTGGGCGTCCCAGACGTAGCAGCCCTCGCCCTTGACGATGATCGGGACCTCGTGGTCGGAGTCGAAGGACCCCATGCGGGTGAAGTGCATCCACAGGTGCCGGCGCGCCAGCTCCTGCATTCTCGGCGTTGGCGGCGGCCGGGGGGGCCTCGGTCTGGGGGGTTGCAGCCATCTCCTTTACCTCCTTCTTACGCTTCGACGCTTCGCACAAACGTAGAGGCGAGGAGCCTTTCCCGCAAGCGAGATTTAGGTCAAGCTTGCGAAACGGCCTTGTACTGATCGTATAACCATCGGATCGCATTTTTGGGCATCTGCAGGTTGCGGTTCCTTCTGCCGGTGCCTTACTGTCCACCGCGCGCCGGCCCATTGGGACAGAGGGGCCGACCGCATCGACGAGGAGGAGGAGAGAGGATTGGCGCAAGCTGCGGGCAGGCCCCCGAGGTCAAGGCTCCCGATGTGCGAGGTCGCCGACCCGCGGGTCTTCCAGGAGGCGCCCGCGGTGGCCGGCGGAGCCGAGTAGAGACCGCGATAGGGATAGATTTCCCTGTGAGACAAGACGGATGACCCCTCCTCCCGATCAGGCGAGCAACGGCCGGCCCAGCGTCGAGCTTCGCGACGTCACCAAGCAGTTCGGAGACCTCACGGCCGTTGACCAGCTCAGCCTGGAGATCGGAGAGGGGGAGTTCTTCACGCTGCTGGGCCCGAGCGGATGCGGCAAGACGACCACCCTGCGGATGGTCGCGGGCTTCGAGGAGGCCACCAAGGGCCAGGTGCTGATCGACGGTGCCGACGTCGTCGGCCTGCCTCCCTACCGGCGGCCAACCAACACCGTCTTCCAGAGCTACGCCCTGTTCCCGCACCTGAGCGTGTCCGAGAACGTCGCCTTCGGGCTGAAGCGAAAGGGCGTGGACAAGGCCGAGGTGAAGCGCCGGGTCGAGGAGGAGCTCGAGCGCGTGGGCCTCCCCCGCGAGGCCAACCGCCGCCCCGCGCAGCTCTCCGGCGGCCAGCAGCAGCGCGTGGCCCTGGCGCGGGCGCTGGTCAACCTGCCGAAGGTCCTGCTGCTGGACGAGCCCCTCGGCGCGCTCGACCTGAAGCTCCGCAAGGGGCTGCAGGTGCAGCTGAAGCAGATCCAGCGCGAGGTGGGAATCACGTTCGTCTACGTGACCCACGACCAGGAGGAGGCGCTGACGATGTCGGACCGGATCGCGGTCATGAACCACGGCCGCATCGAGCAGGTGGACCACCCCGAGCAGGTGTACGAGAAGCCGGCCTCGACATTCGTCGCAGGCTTCATCGGCGTCTCCAATCTGATGCCCGGGTCCGTCAAGAAGGGCGGCGCCGCCGGCGAGGTCGAGCTGGACAGCGGCGTCAATGTCAAGGCGAAGGTCAACGACTTGAAGGCGGGCGAGCGCTGCTACGCGGTGGTGCGCCCGGAGAAGCTCGAGATCGGCGACGGCGGGCGGGGACACCCGAGCGTCGACGGCCTGGTCGAGAGCTCGCTGTACCTGGGCACCGCGACCCAGATGATCGTGCAACTCCCCGGCGAGGTCAGGATGACCGTGCTGGTGCCGAACGCCGACGAGGCTGATCGCCAGAAGCTGCCGGGAGGGGGAGCGAATGTAAAGCTGTCCTGGGCGCCCGAGCACATGCACATCGTGCGCGAGAGCCCTGCGGAGGAGGCGGGACCAACGAACGACAAGGAGGACCAGACGTGAGGACCCAAAGAAGCCTGCGGGCGTTGCTGGCGGCATGTGTCGCTCTGGCCGCAGCGGTCGCGCTTGCCGCCTGCGGCGGCGACGATGAGGTCGGCGGAGGCAGCGATGCCGAAGTCGAGGTCGCCAAGGCCGGGCCGGTAGAGGGCGAGCTCAACATCTCGAACTGGGTCGGCTACATCGACAAGGGCGAGGGCAGCACGATCGAGGAGTTCGAGGCCAAGTATCCGGGCACCACGGTCAACTACACCGAGGACATCAACGACAACGTCGAGTTCTTCGGCAAGGTCCAGCCCCTGCTCGACCAGGGCGAGTCCGGCGGCCGTGACATGTTCGTGGTCACCGACTACATGGCCAAGCAGATGTATGACCTGGGCTACCTGCAGGAGATCGACTACGCGGACGTACCCAACGTCGACGCCAACCTGAAGGAGAGCCTGCGCAGCCCGGACTTCGATCCGGAGCGCAAGTTCTCGATCCCGTGGCAGAGCGGCATGACCGGCCTGCTCGTGAACAAGGCGGAGGCTCCCGACATCAAGTCGGTCAACGACCTGTTCGACCCGCAGTACAAGGGCAAGGTCACCGTGCTGACCGAGATGCGCGACACGGTCCCGCTGATGATGAAGGCCGACGGGATCGACCCCGCCGACGCGACCAAGGAGGATTGGCTGGCGCAGATCGAGAAGCTCCAGGAGGCCGTCGACTCAGGCCAGCTCCGGCGCTTCACCGGCAACGACTACGTCCAGGACCTCGACAACGGCAACGTCGTTGCGTCCATCGGCTGGTCCGGCGATGTCGGGCTGATCTCGAACCCGGACGTCGAGTGGCGGATGCCCACCGACGGCTGCATCATCTGGTCGGACAACATGGTGATCCCGGTCGGGGCGCCGAACACGGCAGCGGCGCTGGCGTGGGCGGACTTCGTCTATGACCCCAAGGTCCAGGCGGACATCTCCGCGTACGTCCAGTACGTGAGCCCGGTCCAGGGGGTCGAGGAGGTCGATCCGTCGCTGGCCGAGAACGTGCTCGTCAACCCGCCCGACGATTTCACGGCGGATTGCTCCACGCAGCCGGACCCGCCCGGCAGCGAGGAGGACGTACAAGAGGTGATCGAGGCCTTCCAGGCCGTGATCACCCAGTAGGTTCGGGGAACGCCGGCGGAGCGGACATGGATGACGTCATGACTGACATCCGATGACCCTCCGCCGGCGCCTCATCCCGTATTGGCTGCTCGGCCCGGGCGCGATCTGGCTGGCGCTGTTCTTCGTCGTCCCCATGTACTTCATGGGGGAGCTGGCGCTTCGGTCGGGCACCTTCAACACCGGGTTCCAGTCCGCCTTCGAGCTCTCCAACTTCTCGGACGCGCTCTCTGGCAACACCGACCAGCTGGTGCGCTCTTTCGTCTACGCCGGGACCGCAACGCTGATCGCGCTGTTGATCGCCTACCCGCTCGCGTATGCGATCGCGCTCAAGGCGGGACGCTGGAAGCTGCTGCTGTTGTTCGCGGTGGTGGCGCCGTTCTTCACCACCTATCTGATCCGGACGATCGCCTGGAAGACGATTCTCTCCGACGACAGCCCGGTCGTCTCGGTGCTGCAGACGCTGCAGCTGGTGCCCGAGGACGGGCGTGTGCTCGCCACCGGCGGCGCCGTGATCGCGGGCCTCACCTACAACTTCCTGCCCTTCATGATCCTGCCGATCTACGCCAGCCTGGAGCGGATCGACACCAGCCTGATCGAGGCGGGCAAGGACCTCTACGCGTCCTCTGTGCAGACCTTCCTGCGGGTGACCCTCCCGATCACCGCGCCCGGGGATCGTCGCGGGGGTGCTGCTCACCTTCATCCCCGCGGTGGGCGACTACATCAACGCCGAGATCCTCGGCGGCACGGGCACCGCGATGATCGGAAACGTGATCCAGTCGCTGTACCTGGAGCAGCGGAACTATCCAGAGGCCGCGGCCCTCTCGTTCATCATGATGCTGGCCATCCTGGTCGTGGTGCTGATCTACCTGCGGATGGCGGGCTCCGGCGCCTTCATGGGCGAGGAGGACGAGCGCAAGGGCTGATGGAAGCCGCCACGACCACAGCCCCCGTCCGCTCGACCTCGACCTCGCTGCCCGCCCGCGCCTGGGCCTGGCTGCGCCGCAACGCGCTGCTGATCTACGCGGGTCTCGCGGTCGCTTACATGGTGGTCCCGATCGCCGTGATCGCGCTGTTCTCGTTCGAGACCGGCACCGCCCAGGGCGAGCTCGACTTCGCGTGGGACGGCTTCAGCCTCGACTACTGGAAGGACGCGTTCGCGGTCGAGGCAGTCAACGACTCGATGGTCAAGAGCCTGCAGCTCGCCGCCCTGACCACGGTCGCGGCGACGGCGATCGGCACGCTGATGGCGATGGCGCTGGTCCGCTACGAGTTCTTCGGCCGGCGCGCCACCAACCTGCTGATTATCCTGCCGATGGCGACGCCCGAGATCGTGATCGGCGCCGCCCTGCTGTCGTTGTTCATCACCTACAAGGTCGACCTCGGCTTCACGACCCTGTTCATCGCCCACGTCATGTTCTGCATCAGCTTCGTCGTCGTGGTCGTGCGCTCGCGGCTGATCGGGTTCGACCGCAGCATCGAAGAGGCCGCCGCCGACCTCGGCGCGAAGCCGCTGACGACCTTCCGCCTGATCACCTTCCCCCTGCTCGCACCCGGAATCGTGGCGGCGGCGCTGCTGGCGTTCGCGCTCTCGCTGGACGACTTCGTCATCTCCAACTTCAACTCGGGAACCACGGTGACCTTCCCGCTCTACATCTTCGGCGCCAGCCTGCGCGGCATCCCCGTCCAGGTGAACGTGCTGGCGACGATGCTGTTCGCGGTCACGGTGATAGCGATCGCCCTGGTCCTGTGGCAGCAGCGCCGCGCGGAGCAACTCGCCTCCGTGCGTCCCGAGCAGGAAATTTGACCCGCCGGTGGCCTCCGCTTGCGGAGGTTTGAGTGAGCCCCGAAAAAGGTAACTCGGATGATGTGCAGATCGGGGAGATCGACCTCGAGCGAACGGACGGCGGCATCTCAGTAGTTGCGATCAGCGGCGAGCATGACCTCAATACGGCGCCCCAACTCCGGCAGCGCCTCGAGGAACAGATCGATGCCGGCGGCGGGGTCGTGGTCGATCTCACGGGTGCGAGCTTCGTCGACTCGTCGATCCTCGGCGTGATCCTGGAGGGGGTCCGGCGCTCGTCCGACACGGGCGTCGGCTTCGCCGTGGCCCACGCCGACGGCTCCCAGGCCGTGACCCGCGTGCTGGAGATCACGGGCCTGCGCGCGGAGCTGCCGGTGCACGCGAGCAGGGAGGAAGCCGTCGAGGCGGCCTCGCGCGCTCCGGCCGGGGAGGGATCGTGAGCGATCGCGAGCTGCACCTGGTGCTTCCGGCGCGCCCCGAGAACGTGATCGTCGTCCGGCAGGCCGTCGCCGGGGTGGGCGAGGCCCTCGGGATCCCAACCCCCCGGGTGGACGACCTCAAGACCGTCGTCACCGAGGCGTGCAACAACGTCGTGCTGCATGCCTACGAGGGCGCCGAGGAGGGCCCGCTCGAGGTGACCGCCACCGCGGACGAGGGGGAGATAGCGATCGAGGTGCGGGACCGCGGCAGCGGCTTTCAGCCCAGCACCAGCGTCGGCGACGAGCTCTCGCTGGGCCTGGGGCTGCCCCTGATCGCCGCCCTCTCCGACAGCTTCGAGATCTCCGGTGCGGCCGGGGAGGGGACCCGGATGACGATGCATTTCGACCTCGCGGGGTCGCACCCGGGCAACGGCACCGTGCCGGTCGAAGCCGCGGAGGAGCTGGCGATGCAGATCAGCGGCCCTGCGATCGTGCGGCCGGTGCTGGCCAGGGTCATAGGCGCCCTCGCGGCGCGCGCGGAGTTCTCCGTCGATCGCCTGGCCGACACGATGTTGCTCGGTGACGCGGTCTCTGCGCACGGCGCCGATGACTTCTCGAGCGGCCGCGTCGAGCTGGCGATCAAGGACGGCGACGGCGCGCTCGACGTGCGGGTGGGACCCCTGGTCGAGGGGGGCGGCGAGCGGATCCTGGCCCAGATGGAGATCCCAGAGGACGGCAGGTCGCTGCGCGGGCTGGCGTCCTCGATGGAGGTGACGACGGCGACCGCGCCGGACGGCTCACCGGCCGAGTACCTCGAGTTCGAGGTCTCGGGCAGCTAACCGGCTAGCCCGATTCGTCCTCGTCCTCGGAGACCGCGCTCCGGAGGTCGTCGAGCGTGGCGCGCAGGATGCGCGACACGTGCATCTGCGAGATGCCCACGCGCTCGGCGATCTCGCTCTGTGTCAGGTCCTCGACGAATCGCAGGTGCAGGATCTCGCGGTCGCGATCGGAGACCTCCGAGAGGGCGCCTTCGATGGCGGCGCCGTACTCGACCGTGTCATACCCGACGTCCTCGCTGCCGATCCGCTCCCGAAGCGGCGCCGGCTCCTCGCCGTCGCCCATCGCGGGCGAGGCATCGAGCGAGACGGCGTGGTGCCCCTGCGACGCGTGCATCGCCTCCAGCACCTGCTCGGTGCTGACGCCCAGCCTCTCGGCGATGTCGTCCACGGTCGGAGCCCGCCCCAGACGCGCGGGCAGCTCGGCCAGGGCCCGCTCGACCTTGAGGATCCGCTCCTGCACCTCGCGAGGCACGTGGATCGACCAGCCCCGGTCGCGGAAGTGACGCTTGAGTTCGCCGAGAATCGTGGGGACCGCGAAGGTCGAGAAGGCCGTCCCCCGCTCGGGCTCGTAGCGGTCGATCGCCTTGACCAGGCCGACGCTCGCGACCTGGACCAGGTCGTCGAACGGCTCGGCGCCGCCGGAGTACCTGGAGGCGAGCCGGCGCGCGAGTGGCATAAAGCGCTCGACCAGCTCCTCGCGGACGGCGGGCGAGGGATCTTCGGCGTAGCGGCGCAGCAGCGCCTTCTCGTCGGCGAGCTGCTCGTCGGGACCCGGTGAAGGGGTCAGGTGCTCGCCCGTCGAGGCGCTGTCGTCCATGGCTATGTCGTTCTCCTCGCAAGCGTCCGCCGACGCCGCCGTTCCAAACTGGCGCGCGACACGGACTTCCCCCGAAGCGCCGGGAGCGACCCGGGGCGAAAACCAAACTAACAGGAATTGGGTACGGACTTTCCGTTTTTCGGCGGCGATCGTTTTCAACGCACTAGCGGGAAGGCGTGTTTACGATCGTCCGCGACGGGTACGCGATTGGTGAGTCGAGGCAGCGGGCGGGCGTTCGGAGACCCCCTACTCCGGCGCCCGCCCACATAACGCGCCTCGTCGACGCCGGGCTTCGCCTCGGCGCGGGCGGGGGGTTCGGGCGGTCAGCTTCCTTCTCCCCCTGGCCGCCCAACCCCGCCACCTTTTTCCATTTCGCACAAGTCGTGCCCGGGCGGTTGGTCGGACCCCCGGATAGCATCACGCGCCCATGGCGAAGCTCGAGACAGAGCTCCTGATCGGCGGCGAGCGCGTCGCCGGCGAGGGCACCGCGATCGAGGTCGAGAACCCCTTCACCGAGAAGACGTTCGCGACCGTCGGGGCGCCGAGCGACGAGCAGCTCGACGCCGCGATCGGCGCTGCGCGCGAGGCGTCGAAGGAGTGGATGCGCACGCCCGCCGTGGACCGCGGCGAGCTCCTGCACGAGCTCGCCAACCGGATCGAGTCGCGCACCGACGAGCTCGCCGAGACGATGACGATGGAGGGCGGCAAGCCCCTGATCGAGAACACCGACGAGGTCAGCTGGGTGGTCGCCTGCTTCCGCTATTACGCCGAGATCGGCCGCGACTCGGCCGGCCGGGTGATCCCCTCGATCGAGTCCACCCAGCTGGCGATGGTGCTGAAGGAGCCACATGGCGTCTGGGGTTGCATCGTCCCCTGGAACTACCCGCTGCTCCTGCTCGCCTGGAAGCTCGCGCCCGCGCTCGCCGCCGGCAACGCCACGGTCTGCAAGCCATCCGAGGTGACCCCGCTCTCGACCCTGATGCTCGCCCCCTGCGTGGAGCACCTGCCGCCCGGCGTGGTCAACCTGGTCGCCGGCGCCGGGGACGTCGGCGCCGCCATCACCGCCGATCCCCGCATCGACGGAGTCGCGTTCACCGGCTCGGTCGAGACCGGCAAGAAGGTCGGTCACGCCTGCATGGACCGGGTCGCTCGCGTCAACCTCGAGATGGGAGGCAAGGACCCGTTCATCGTCTGCGCCGACATGGCGGACCGCCTCGACGTCGCCGCCCGCGGCGGCGCCTGGGCCGCGTACCTGAACGCCGGCCAGGTCTGCACCTCGGCCGAGCGCTTCTACGTGCAGGAGGAGATCTACGACGACTACGTGAACGCGTTCGTCGACGTCGCCAAGGGCCTCGTGGTCGGAGACCCGATGAGCGGGGACACCGACCTGGGCCCGATGGTCTCGGCCGCCCAGCGCGCCAAGGTCGCGGGCCAGGTCGAGGCCGCGGTGGGCGCCGGGGCGGAGCTGCTGGCCGGCGGCGACACGGCCGGCAACGAGCGGGGGCACTTCTACGCGCCCGCCGTCGTCACCGGGGCGGACGCCGAGACCGCGCTGCTCAGCGAGGAGACCTTCGGCCCCGTCGCACCGCTGGTCCCGGTCAAGAGCGTCGACGAGGCGATCGAGCTCGCCAACTCGACGCCCTACGGGCTCGGCGCGAACATCTACACCCAGGACTTCAAGACGATCCTGCGCTGCATGCGCGAGGTGAAGGCCGGCACCGTCTGGTTCAACGACCCGCTCACCGACAACGACGCGGGGCCGTTCGGAGGCTTCAAGCAGTCGGGGCTGGGGCGGGAGCTCGGCCGCGAGGGCCTGGAAGCCTTCCAGGAGACCAAGCACGTCCACATCGAGTCCGAGATCGCCCCGAAGGAGTGGTGGTACCCCTACTCGGAGTACTCCGGCGGCGGCGAGCCCCACGGCGCCTAGCTTTGGACCAGTCGGAAGCCCCCTACCTCGACGCGCTCGTCGCCCACGTCAAGCGCGACGCCGGGCGGCTGCACATCCCCGGGCACAAGGGCTACGGGGTCGACCCCGCGCTGAAGGAGGCGCTGGGCCCGGCGGCGATCCTGCACGACCTGCCGGCCGGGTTGGAGTGGATCGACCTCGGCCCCGAGCCGACGCCGTTCCAGCGTGCCCAGGAGCTGGCCGCCGACGCGTGGGGGGCGGAGCGGAGCTGGTTCCTGCTGAATGGCGCATCGGGCGGCAACCACGCGATCTGCATGACCTTCGCACACGCTCCCGAGACCACCCGCGCGGGCCCGCCCGACCGCGGCACGGTCGTGGTGCAGCGCAACGTTCACTCCTCGGTGATCGACGGCCTGGTGCTGTCGGGACTTCGCCCCGCGTTCGTCGCGCCGCAGATCGATCCGGACCTGGGAATCGCCCACTGCGTGATGCCCGAGGCGCTGGATCGGACCCTGGACGAGAACCCGGACGCCGAGGCGGTGATGCTGGTCTCGCCCACCTACTTCGGCGCCGTCGCACGGGTGGCGGAACTGGCCGAGATCGCACACGCCCGCGGCCTGCCGCTGGTGGTCGACGAGGCCTGGGGCGCGCACATGTACTTCCACGACTCGCTGCCGGCGGGCGCCCTCGATTGCGGCGCCGACGTGGTGCTGTCGAGCACGCACAAGATCGTCGGCAGCCTCGGCCAATCGGCGATCCTGCACCTCGGGCGCAAGGAGCTCGTGGATGAGGGCCTGATGGATCGCTCGGTGACCCTGGTCGAGTCCACGAGCCCGAGCGCCCTGCTGACCGCCTCGCTCGACGCGCAGCGGCGCTTCGCTGCGACCAAGGGTCAGGAGCTCCTGACCGAGACCCTCGAGACGCTGAATCGCGCCCGGGAGCGGATCGTCGCGATGCCGGGGTTCGACGTGCTGGACGAGGAGCTGGCCGACCGCCAGAGCGTGTACGCCTGGGATCCGCTGAGGCTGTCCGTGGACGTGCGGGGCACCGGCGCAACCGGCCACAGGATCGCGAAACTGATGAGCGAGCACGACGACGTCCAGGTCGAGCTGTACTCCGAGAACGTGATCGTCGCGGTCTTCGGGATGGGCGAGAAGGCCGGCCCCACCGCCGACCGCCTGATCGAGGCCCTCGAGCACGCAGTCGAGGAGATCGGGCCCTCCGACGTCGAGGAGCGCCGCGCCTTCGCGGAGCCCCCGCCCTGGGGGCCGCTGGAGCTGGCCCCGCGCGACGCCTTCCTGGGCGCTCAGGAGGTGGTGCCGTTCGACGACGCCGAGGGCCGGATCGCGGCCGAGTCCCTGGCGGCCTATCCGCCCGGGGTCCCGAACGTGCTGCCGGGCGAACGCCTGACGGCCGCGACGCTCGCGTACATCGGCGACTCGCTCGCCCACGGCGGCCTGGTACGAGGGGCGAGCGACCGAACCCTGAAGACCATCCGGGTCGTCCGCGAGTAATCCCGGCACCGCCTTAGCCGGCCTCACGACCCCCAGCGCGACTGCAAGCGTCCTACCGTGTTCGGGGTAGGGACGGGCTAGCTTCCGTGCCCGTCCAGTCATGGCAGGAGTTTCGTCCACACCCAACCGGGGGCGCACCGCCCTCGCCTCGTTCGGCGCCCTCACGGTTGCCCTCGCGCTGCTGCTCGGGGCCGCCGCTGCTCCGGCGCCCGCCGCGCCGAACGGCGGGATCAAGGCCGACGCGAACTGCCCGGCGCTGCCCGCCGGGCTCAGCCCGAAGGGCTCGGGACCCGTGAGGTTCACGATGCTGATCCGGATCAACCAGCAGGAGAACGTCGACACCTACACCAACTTCGACTCGGCGACCGGCGGGCTCGGCGGCCGCGTCCGCCCCCAGGACATCTTCGTGATCAACACCCGCTTCGAGAAGTCCACGCCCGCCCTGGCCACCCAGCTCGCGACCAACCTGCGCTCTGCGTTCCCCTGCAACCGGATCATCGCCCTCAACGGGATGAGCCTCGACCCGACGGTCCCGGGCTACGCGTTCACCCTGCTCGATCACCCCGCGGTCTACTCGCTGATGACCGACTTCGAGCCGATGGACTGGAACGGCGGCCGCGCCAGCGACCCGGGCCGCCCGCCCTGGAACTACAACTTCAAGGTCGCCTATCCGCGGGTCAAGCAGTGGGACGGCAGGCTTGCCGCGACGCTGGCCGTAAACCCCCTGGGGGCAAGCAAGCGCAGCGGCCTCGTCCCGGTCGACCACTCGGGCTGGAACTTCGGTCAGATCGCCCAGGACCTGGACAAGAAGAACCGGCGCCTCGGCGGCCGCCACCTGGGCCCGCTCAGCGTCCAGATCCAGGACGCCTGCGCCAACGGGGGGCGGGCGGCTACAGCTCCCGCGTGAAGACGCTGTTCGACCAGTACAAGTTCAAGTTCATCACCAAGACGGTCAAGCGCAAGGGCAAGGGCAAGGGCAAGGGCAAGAAGCGGAAGATCACGATTCGGCGCAAGCTCAAGAAGCAGGCGCGCCCGACCCTCAACAACCTCTCGCTTCAGGTCTCCTTCAGCGACACCCCGAACCCGAGCGCCGGCATGGCGATCACGAAGACCTCGCCCGCCACCGCCGCGGCCTGCGCCCGCGCCGGGCTCAAGCGCGGCGGCGGGGCGTTCTTCTTCTTCGCCTCCGACGACTCGATGCGCCTGCTGTTCAAGCAGCCCGAGATCAGCTCCCTGCGGCCGCTGCCGCTCAACAAGTAGTCAGGCGGGGTCGTAGCGGCCGCCCGCATCAGTCGCGGCGCTTGCGCGCCGCTCCAAGACCTGCGGCCTGACGACCCCTTAGCGACTGATCACCAGTTTGCCGCCGTGGCCCGCGACCGCCTCGGCGGCGTCGTCCCAGGCGGCCGTCTCGGCCGTCACCCGCTCGGGGCTGAGCTTGCCGTCCCGCACCAACCCCAGCACCTCGTCCATCGCCGGCCGGGCGTGGACGCGGCCGGTGTCCACGCGCATGATCTTCGAGTACATCTCCAGCATCGGCACCGGGGTCAGCGGCTCGAAGTAGATCGCGTTGATCGTGCAGATCCCGTCCGGCGCGGTTGACCGCAGGGCGCAGGCAAGGCCCTCGTGGGTGCCGCTGAAGTCCACGGTGATCGGGTAGGGACCGAGCCGCTCGGGGAACTCCCGGTCGAGCAGGTTGGCGCCGAGGGACTCCGCCAGCTCCCGGTGCGCGTCGCTGCCGCCGGCCCAGTCGACGCGGCCGGCGCCGAGCGCGACGGCGATCGCGACGGCATAGAGGCCGATCGACCCGCCGCCGCCGCAGACCAGGACCTCGGCGCCCGGCTCCTCCTGCAGTTGCGGCCCCACCGCGCGCCAGCCGTCGGGGATGTTGTCCGAGAGGCTGGCGACCGCCGCCGGCTCCACCCCCTCCGGGACGCCGAGCAGCATCGCGTCGGCGAACGGCACCCGGACCAGGTCGCTGAGGAAGCCGCCGTAGTTCTCGCCGATCGGGATCCCGTAGGTGGCCATCCTGCCGACGCTCTGGCAGTTGCCGGTGCGGCCGCGGCGGCAGCTCGCGCACTCGCCGCAGGACACCTGGAAGGGAACGCTGACCAGGTCGCCGGGCTTGACCGAGGTCACGGCGTCTCCGACCTCGACCACCTCGGCGACGCCCTCGTGGCCGACCGGCAGGCCGTCCTGGACGGGGACATGGCCACGCGTCACCAGCAGGTCGAGGTCGCAGGTGGCGACCACGACCGGGCGCACGAGCGCCTCGCGGTCGCCCTCGAGGCCCGGCTCGGGGGCCTCGCGCCACTCGGGCTTTCCGCCCTCCGCGTAGGTCAGCTGCCGCATCGCCGCGGGCTAGGCCGGCGCTTCCGCCTTCTCGCGCTCGGCCTTCGCCGCCTCACGGAGCTGCTCGAAGCGAATGATCTGCTTGCCGGCGCCCCAATTGCCGTCGGGCACTTCCCTGATCAGCACCCAAACCCGCAGCGCGGCCTCGTCGCCCCATCCGGTGGCCTCGAGGACGTCGCCGGTGACTTCCTCGACCAAGCCGGCCTTTCGCCGGTCGCTGAGGGCGCCATCGGGAACGGTGACCTCGACGACGGCGTGCGGCTCGGCCTCGCCGTCGGGGGTGCGGATCGCGGCTGCGGGGAGCTCGATCAGGTGGGCCCAGGTGATCGACCGGAAGAACTCGGTGTCTGGGGCGCCCTCCCAGCGCAGCAATGTGGCGCCGAGCTTCTCGGGAAGCTCCCGTCTGGCGTCGGGGGAGAGGGCGTCGTCGGGAAGGGTCACGTCGAGCTTCGGCATCGGGGCTCCTTTGGCGGCTGACGCCACTTGCAATGTCGGGCGTCTGGGTTCGAAAACGGGGCGCAAAGCTATAGGATTCGGATTCCGAACGCAAGTGGGTATGCTCACACAGCGATGCGCTCCGCTGAGCTGATCAACCAGAACTGCTCGGTCGCGCGCCCGGCGACGCTGCTGGGCGACCCGTGGACGCTGGTGATCCTCCGCCAGGCGTTCTCGCGCGTCCGTCGCTTCGACGACTTCCAGCGCCAGCTCGGCATCTCCCGCTCGCTGCTGGCCGACCGGCTTCAGACCCTGGTCGACGCCGGCATTCTCGAGCGGCGTCCCTACAAGGACAGGATCCGCACCCGCGAGGAGTACCGCCTGACCCAGAAGGGCCTCGACCTCTACCCGGCGCTGATGGCCCTGCGCGAGTGGGGCGACAAGTACATGGCCGACGACGGCCCGCTTCTCAGCATCCGCCACCGCGACTGCGGCGGCGAGGCCCACGTGCACCTGAGCTGCGATCGCTGCGGCGAGGAGATCTCCGCGCGCGACGCGGAGGTCGCGCCTGGTCTGGCCCTTGCGTCCGCGGTCCAAGCCGCCTAGCCCCGAGCCAGCGCTCTCCATCCGGTCGAAGAAGCCGCCCCAGCCGCTGCGCGGCGCGCCTCGAACTGCTCCGGCGGCAGCGGCCCGCGCTGCTCCATCAGCATCTCGGTGCGGCCGTCGCCGAGGTCCTCCAGCTCCACGGTGATCAGCCGCCCGCTCGGGGTCGTCGGGGCGGTCGGTCATGGTCAGGACCACGAGCCGCTCGGGCTCGTCGAGCTCCAGGTACTCGCCCGCCCAGTTGATCTCCTTGCGCTGCGGGGCCCCCGAACATCGTCGCCTTCCAGCTACCGCCCTCGCGCACGTCCATCTCCACGGTCTCGATCGGCGACCTCCGCCTGCGGTGCCGCCGAACCAGTCGGCGAAGGCCTCGGGCTCGACCCACTCGCGCCAGACGCGCTCTCGGGGGGCGTCGAAGGTGCGGGTGACGGTGAACGAAGTCTCCTGCTGCTCACTCACTGGCCGGCCTTTCGCTCGCTGTTCCGCAGTCGCTCGTTCGAGGCGGTCGAAGCCACCCTCCCAGAAGCCACGGTATCCGTCGAGCCAGGCGGCCGCGTCGCGCATCGGCTCGGCGTGCAGCCGCGAGGGCCGGAGCTGCGCGGTGCGGCCGCGCGAGATCAAGCCGGCCCCCTCCAGCACCTTGAGGTGCTTGGAGACCGCCTGCACGCTGATCGGGAAGGGCTCGGCGAGCTCGGTCACGGTGGCCTCTCCCTCGGCGAGCCGCCCGAGGATCGCGCGCCGGGTGGGGTCGGCGAGCGCGGCGAAGGTGCTATCGAGTTGATGGTCGACGGCCACTCGGCGGTGAGTTTATCAACTGATATGTTGAATATCGCAAAGCCGGATCAGACGAACAGAACGGAGGAGCTCAGATGGGACGGATAGTTGTGACCGAATTCATCTCGCTTGACGGAGTGATCGAGGCGCCGGGCGGCGACGACGGCTTCGTCCGGGGCCAGTGGAGCTTCGAGTTCGACCGCGGCGACGAGGGCAACGAGTTCAAGGGGGCCGAGACGATGGACGCCGAGGCGCTGCTGCTCGGGCGCAAGACCTACGAGGGCTTCGCGAGCGCGTGGCCGGGGCGCGACGGCGAGTTCGCCGACAAGTTCAACACCATGCCGAAGTACGTCGTCTCGTCGACGCTCAAGGACCCCGACTGGGGCGACACCACCGTGCTCAGCGACCTCGACGAGGTGGCGAAGCTGAGGGACGAGATCGACGGCTATGTGATCGTCCACGGCAGCGGGAAGCTGGTGGCGGCGCTGATCGAGGCCGACCTCGTGGACGAGCTGCGGCTGATGGTCTTCCCGGTCGTGCTGGGCACCGGCCAGAGGCTCTTCGGCGACACCAGCGACTCCAGGAAGTTCAAGGTGACCGATCACCGCCTCGTCGGCGACAGCGTCGGACTCCAGGTCTACGAGCGGATCTAGCCCCGGCCCCCTTCGCCGCTTAGAGGGGTGATTAAACACAGCTGCTTCGCATGGAGAGCAGCGGTGTCACCAGCCGAAATTCCCCTGCAAAGTGAGAGCAGCAGCGAGTAAAGTCACATCCTGGCGTCCACCCCAATAATCCGCGGGCACGGGCAGCGCATTCGTGTCGCGGCATTGGCGTGCCTGACGCTATTGGCGCTCGCGGCCTGGGCGGCGCCCCCGGCGAACGCAGTCGACAGCGTCTACTGGACCAACAGCGGCGACAACACGATCCGCGGCGCCCCGCTCGCCGGCGGCGGCACCGTCGACACCCTCTACGGCCCGGCGCAGGGGGTGAGCAACCCCTTGGGGGTGGCGATCGACCCCGCCGCCGGGCGGATCTACTGGGCCAACGCCAGCGGCAGCACGATCCGCGGCGCCCCGCTCGCCGGCGGCGGCACCGTCGACACCCTCTACGGCCCGGCGCAGGGGGTGAACGGCCAGCGAGGGGTGGCGATCGACCCCGCCGCCGGGCGGATCTACTGGGCCAACCAAGGCGACAACACGATCCGCGGCGCCCCGCTCGCCGGCGGCGGCACCGTGGACACCCTCTACGGCCCGGCGCAGGGGGTGAACGGCCCGCAAGGGGTGGCGATCGACCCCGCCGCCGGGCGGATCTACTGGGCCAACTTCGGCGGCAGCACGATCCGCGGCGCCCCGCTCGCCGGCGGCGGCACCGTCGACACCCTCTACGGCCCGGCGCAGGGGGTGAGCGGCCCCTTCGGGGTGGCGATCGACTCCGCCGCCGGGCGGATCTACTGGACCAACGCCAGCGACAACACGATCCGCGGCGCCCCGCTCGCCGGCGGCGGCACCGTCGACACCCTCTACGGCAGCCCGGCGCAGGGGGTGTTCGCCCCCCTCGGGGTGGCGATCGACCCCGCCGCCGGGCGGATCTACTGGGCCAACGTCGGCGGCAGCACGATCCGCGGCGCCCCGCTCGCCGGCGGCGGCACCGTCGACACCCTCTACGGCCCGGCGGCACGAGGTGAGCAGCCCACTGTTCCTCGCCGCCCTCCGCGCCCCGCTCGGAGTCGCGGCGCCTGCGATCTCCGGCGGCGGGCAGGTCAGGCAGCTCGCCTGCTCGCAGGGGGGCTGGGCGCCGGACCTGCTCGGCGCCTTCCTCTACCGGGCCCCGCAGGGCTTCGCCTACCAGTGGCAGCTGAACGGCACCGACATCCCCGGCGCGACGGCGAGCTCCTACACGCCGACGACCGCCGGCTCCTACGCCTGCCGGGTGACGGCCTCAAACCAAGCCGGCTCGACCTCGCAGACGAGCGCCGCGGTGAACGCCGCGGAGAACCCGAAGTGCAAGAAGCTCCGCAAGAAGCTGAAGCGCCAGAAAAAGGGGCTCGCCAATGCGACCACCAAGGCGAAGCGCTCAATGATCCAAGAGAACATCGCCGACACCAAGGGGCGCCTCAAGAAGCGCGGCTGCAAAGCCCGCGGATAGCCCTTCTTCATAGAGACGAGAAGCAGCGCTTTGACATCACACGCCTAAGCGGTGAAGGGGGGCCCGGCTAGCCGCCGTGCACGGCGTCACCGCCGTAGTCCTCCAGGGTGTTGCCGATCGGCGGGATCGGGTTGTCCCGAATGATCCGCGCCATGTGCAGCAGGTTGTGGGCGCACCAGGAGCTGGTGCGCTGGGTGTAGGGGTGCTCGGGGCCGCCCGCGTCGAGGTATGACGGCCCCGGGCCCGCATCCCCGACCCAGTAGGTGTCGGCGTTCGGCGGGACCACGCAGCCGAGGTGGCCCAGGTTGAACAGCGTCGTCTCGGCGCTGGCGTGGGCCCCGTCCTCGTTGCCCGTGACGACGACGCCGGCGACCTTGTTGTAGAGCGGGTACTGGCCGAACTCGTTGCGCTCGTTGTAGGTCCCGTCGAGGCGCTCGATCACCATCTGCATCACCGAGGAGCGGACCCCGAACCAGATCGACATCCCCATCAGCAGGATGTCGGCTGCCTTGATCTTCTCGAGGATCTGGGGCCACTCGTCGCCGTCGCCCTCGTCGGAGCTGACGCCGAACCTGACGTCATAGTCCACCGGCCGCAGGATGTCGGTCTCGACGCCGTGCTCCGCCAGCACGCCGAGCACCCGGTTCATCAGCGCCTCAGTATTCGAGGTCTCGGGCGTCTTCTTGAGGGTGCAGTTGACTCCCAGCGCCTTCAGGCCCTCGCCGGCGTCCGCGCTCAGTGACTCGGCCATCTCTTCTCCCTCGCGTGTGGACGACGCCCGGACCCTATCGCTGCCCATAAAGCACCTGCAAAGACGGGCGGGCGCCCGACGCCCGCTAGATTCATTCGCTCGATGAGCAGCTACACGCAGATCTCCGACCTGCCGCTCCGGATCGACTCGTACGAGCTCGAGGGGCTCGAGTTCGAGGCGCCCGGGTTCACGCGGCTGACCACCGTGATCCACCTGAGGGGGGGTGGCGATGAGGGTGTCGGCGAGGACGTCGTCTACGACGCCGTCGATCACATCGCCCAGCAGGACGCCGGCCCGATCCTCGACCTTGCCGGCGATCACACGATCGACTCCTTCTCGAAGCTTGCTCGACGGCCTGGACCTGTTCCCGTCGCCGCCGGAGCGCGACGTCTCACGCAACTACCGCCGCTGGGCCTTCGAGAGCGCCGCGCTCGACCTGGCGCTGCGCCAGGCCGGCACGTCGCTCCACGAGCATCTGGGCCGCGAGCCGAAGCCGGTCGACTTCGTCGTCTCGATGCGGCTGGCGCCTCTGGACGACCCCCGGGCCACCGGTCCGGAGAAGGAGTCGAAGGCGGCCTCGTCGATCGAGCCGGTGCGGGAGCGGCTCGCGATCTACCCCACCCTGCGCTTCAAGCTCGACCCCACCAACGACTGGACGGACGAGCTGATCGGCGAGCTGGTCGAGACGGGCGCCGTCGACTCGCTGGACCTGAAGGGCCAGTACAAGGGCACCCCGGTCGACGTCGACACCGATCCGGTGCTCTACGGAAAGCTGATCGATGCCTTCCCGGAGGCCTGGCTGGAGGATCCCGACGTGAACGACGAGACCAAGCCGCTGCTCGATCCCGTCGCCGACCGCGTCACCTGGGACGCCCCGATCCACTCGGTCGACGACATCAACTCGCAGCCCTGGCCGCCGAAGATGGTCAACATCAAGCCCTCGCGCTTCGGGCCCCTGAGCGCGCTGTTCGCGGCCTACGACCACTGCGACGCCAATGGCATCGGGGCCTATGGAGGCGGCCAGTGGGAGCTGGGCCCCGGCCGCGGGCACATTCAGTACCTCGCCTCGATCTTCCACCCCGATACCCCCAACGACGTTGCGCCCTCGGGCTACAACACCCACGGCACCGAACCGGGGCTGCCCGAGAGCCCCCTGGACCCCGCGCCCACCGAGACCGGGTTCCGCTGGATAACGGGTTAGGGGCCCCAAACCGTTTAGGGGAGCCGAAAACGCACGTTTGCGGCGAGGCGGGTAGGGTGCGGTCCATGGCCGAGAAGAGCTTCGCCGACGCGATCAACGAGCAGATCTCGAACGAGTTCGCCGCCTCCCAGCAGTACATCGGGGCGGCCGTCTACTACGACTCCGAGACGCTGCCGCGCCTTGCCGCCTTCTTCTACCGCCAGGCGGTCGAAGAGCGAAACCACGCGATGATCATGGTCCAGTTCCTGCTCGACATCGACGAGCCCGTCGTGATCCCGGACATCAAGTCGCAGCAGACCAAGTACGACGACGTGGTCGGGCCCGTGAAGATGGCGCTGGAACAGGAGAAGCGCGTCAGCGAGGAGATCGACGCGCTGTTCAAGCTCGCGCGGGACTCCGGCAACTACCAGGGCGAGCAGTTCCTGACCTGGTTCATCAAGGAGCAGATCGAGGAGGTGTCCTCGATGACCGACCTCCTGAACGTCGTCGAGAGCTCGAAGGACACACCGCTGCTGATCGAGGACTTCCTCGCGCGCGAGCAGATCGGCGACGCAGGCGATGACCCGCTGGCGCCCGATGCGGCCGGCGGGGCGCTCTAGGGGCCCGACCTCCGTCCACCGGATCGGAGGTCCCTGCAGGTAGGGCCCCGCCTGTCACCCCCTCGGGCCTCCGCGACGACCCCGCCTGGCCGCCGCCCGCGCGGCGAGGGTCTGGCGCAGCTCGATGATCTCCGCGCGCGCCTCGTCGATCGCGGGGCGCGAGGCGGTCAGCGCCCTGCACTCGAGCGCCTGCTCCTCGGCGACCCCTGACTCGGCGCCGACGCGCCACACCCGAGCGCCCTCGCGTGCGCTCATCGCCTCGCGCAACTCACCGCCCTCGAACAGCGCCGCGGTCTGGTCCTCGAAGCCGAGGCCGGCTTCGACCAGCCCCTCGGCCACAGCGCGCATGTAGGTCCGCCGCCGCGCAGGTTGCAGCCGGTAGTGGACGCATGCGCTTCCCCGCAGGAAGCCCAGTCCCTCGGCGGCCGTCGGTGCCCCCGAGGAGCTGGTGATCCCCTGCTCGAACCAGCACATCGCCCCCGCGCTCTGTCCCGCCAGCAGCACGTCCGCCTCCAGGCACTCGCGCAGGAGCAGGTGGAGGCCGTGCGCCCGCCAGATCGCGAGCAGGTTGACCATGCTGCCGCCGCCGACGAAGACCGCGTCCATTCCCAGCAGCTCGCGCCCCAGCTCCACCGGCCGTTCGCCGAGACGGAACAGCGAGATCACCTCGGGCTCGGCGCCTCGCTCGCCGACGGCGCGGCGAAAGCGCAGGATCTGGTCCTCGGCGTCGCCGCTGGCGGTGGGGAGCAGGCAGATGCGCGAGCCGCTGCCGCCGGCCAGCTCGACCAGCAGGTCGGTGATCGCCTCGTTGCCGCTACGGCGGTCGAAGTCGTGCCCGCCGCAGGCGAGGATCCGGCCCGCCGCGCCCACCTGCGCCTACGCGGCCGCGGTCGAGAAGTCCAGCGGCACCGCCGAGGGCACGGTGCTGTCGAGGTAGCGGGTGGCGAGGCGGGTCTCGACCACCAGCGGGCCGCGACGCTCCAGCCGGTAGGCGCGCGCCTCGGGCCGCGAGGCGACGACCTCGGCCAGCTCGTCGCCGACGAAGCGCAGCGCGGCGCCGTCCTCGGCTGCGTATCCGGCCGGCATGCCGTCGAGCAGGTGGCGGTGGAAGGCCGCGCGCCGGTCGCCGTCGGCGTAGTGGACGGCGTTGCTGTGGCTGAGGAAGCCGAGTCCCTCGACCCGGTTGACCTCGTCGTGGTAGCCGCTCACCGCCTCGGTGAACCAGCAGAGCGAGCCGGCGCTGAGGCCGCACAGCACGACGCCGGCCTCCCATGCCTCGCGCAGGATCGAGTCGATGCCGTGGGCGCGCCAGACGCCGAGCAGGCTCAACAGGCTGCCCCCGCCCACGTAGATCAGGTCCTGGGAGAGCAGGTGCCGACGAACGTCGGTGACGCCGCGCTCGCGCCGGAACAGCGAGATGTGCGAGGGCCTCGCCCGCTCGCGGAAAGCGTTGTAGAAGCGCACCAGGTAGTGGTCAGCGTCGCCGCTGGCCGTGGGCAGGAAGCAGACGCGCGGCTCGGCCGCGCCGGTCAGTCCCAGCACGTAGTCGTCCAGCAGCGGGTTGCCCGATTCCATCGAGAAGCCGCCGCCGCCGAACGCGACTATCTGTCTCATCGCCTTGGTCATCGCCTCTCTCCGCCCTGAATCTTGGAACTCGAGAGGTCGAATCGCCTTGTACCGATGTCCAAAGATCGGCGGGCGATCCTCGCTCTCAGGTGGATGTGGTGCCTGGGCGCCGGCCCGGGCGCGCCGTCTGCCGGGCGAACAGGGCCGCGAGCGCGAGCGGGGCGAACCAGACCGCATAGGGGTAGAGCCAGTGGCTCGCGGTCACCTGCACCGCGATCAGGACCGACGCCGCCAGCGCCGCGAGCTGAGCGAGCGTGCGGACGCGGGGGACGAAGAAGAACGCCGCCGCCAGACCCACGGCGAACACCCTGGACGCGGTCTGCAGCGCGTCGAGGGAGGGGGCCTGCCCCCAGATGCTGAACGGCGAGCCGCGCGAGGCCTGGTAGCCGAGCGAGCGGTCGTAGATCTCCCCGAGGCCGCCGTCGGGCAGCAGTGGCAGCGTCACCACCGCGGCGGCCGCGACGAAGCCGGCGACGAACAACGCGAGAGTCCTCGGGCGCCGGTCGCCTGTCCCGGCGGCCAGCATCGGCGCCAGGGCGAGCGGCCCGAATTTGGTCAGCCCCGCCAGCGCCGCCAGCGCGCCGCGCCCAGGCGGGGAGGCCACAGCCAACAGAGAGCAGACGACCAGCAGGGCCACCAGCGAGTCGTTGAAGCTGGAGGCCGCCGTGTACAGCGTGAAGGGGTAGGCCAGCCAGGCGAAGGCCAGCGCCAAGCCGAGCGTCCTCCCATCGTCGTCGTGGTCCCCGCCCTCCCGTCTCAGGGCCCGGCCCAGGAAGAACAGCGCGATCGCCGTCAGCAGCGTGAAGGCGACGGCCGCCGCCTGCGCCGCCGGCACCTCGTCCCACTCCCCCTCGTAGGGAAGTGCCAGCTCGAACGGGACGTAGGCCTCGTAGTTGACCGGGCCGTAGACGTCGCCGCGCACGTCCCCGCTCTCGGGCAGCTCCGAGCCGAAGTCCTCGCCGTAGACGTCCTCGCCGTCCGTCAGCCGGTCGGCCCCGATCACCCCCGCGATGCCGACGTCGATCACCTTGCCCTCGGCCGCCTGGTAGCCGACGTGGAAGATCGCCAGAACGGCGATGCCGGCGACGAGCCAGCTCGGCTTCGCGAGCGGCAGCAGGGGGCCGTCCCGGCCGCGTCCGGGGCCGCGATCGAAGCCGAGCCCCAGCATCCGCGCGAAGACGTAGCCGAGCACCGGATAGACCAGCAGCACCGAGGCCTCGATCTCGCCCCGGTTGAAGAAATAGAGCGAGACGCTCAGCCCCAGCAGCACCAGCAGGTCCACGTGCAGGAGCCGGAGGGGGCGGCGTGGGTCCACGAACGGCGCCACGAACAGGAGGCAGAGCGGCAGCCAGATCCACCACGAGTTGGCCTTGCCGGCGACGGCACCCTCATAGCCGCGGGCCAGCTCGGTCTCGATCTTCTCCCCGGTGAAGACATCGATGACCTCGCCGCTCCGGTCGTCGACGACGACCAGCCGGACCACCTCGGCTTCCTCGTTCCGGAAGCGCACTTCCCACAGGTCCTCGCCGCGAGTCGCGACCGTGGGGGTGCCGGCACCGGGGCCGGCGAGCTCCAGGACCCGGTCGGCGCTGAGCTCGAACCCGGCGGGAGCCCGCTGCCCCTCCTGCTTCACGAGCGGCGGGACGTCCTCGCCGCCGAACGGCGGCTGGTTCGCGGGGTCCGAGGCGGCCGTGGCGGCGCCCGGGGACAGTCCGAGCAGCACGGCAGCGGCGATCGTGGCGAGGCCGATTCGCGGGCGAGCGGGCATGCGGCGGGAACGTACAGGGACCGGCGGCCCTTCGGCCGGGGACGGAATCGTGCCACGATGGTGGCTATCACCACGACGCTGGAAAGGCAGGGCGGCGGGGTCACGGACGGCCGCACCGGGGAGCTGATGGCGGATGCCGCCGAGTTCTTCCAGGGCTACCTCTGGGAGTCGCCGAACTGCGAGTCGGCCCGCGACGCCCTGGCAGACAAGGGCCTCGGGAAGAAGGTGCTCCGGGACTTCGGAGTCGGCTACGCGCCCGTCCGCCATCACGAGCTGATGGAGCACTTCCGCGAGCTCGGGTACGCGCCCGAGGACATGGAGGCGGCCGGGCTCCTGCGCGTCTCGCCCCGGGGCCGCGTCCACGAGCATTTCCACTCGCGGATCATGTTCCCCGTCAGGAATCGGGATGGCCAGGTCGTCGGCTTCGCCGGCCTCAGCACGCACCTCGGTCCCTCCTGGCCCCTTTGGGTCGTCTCGCCCGACGCGGGGCTGTACCGCCGCGAACAGGCGATCTTCGGATTCGACCTGTCGGCGAAGCAGATCAAGGCATCGAAGTCGGCATTGGTCCTTCGCAACAGCCTCGACGTCTTGCAGGCCCACCAGGACGGCAAGCGAAACGCGATCTCGGTGCACACCGGGGCGCTGACCCGCGAGCAGCTGGGAGAGCTGGGCGCGGTGGTCCCCGGGGGACTCGACGCGCTCGAGCTCGACCTGGCGCCGGGGATGGAGGTCGAGCCGGAGCCCGACGCCTCCGCCGCGGCATCGGCGGCGACGGTCCGGCGGATCGACGGCTCCGGCCCGGCCGAGGAGGTGCCCCGCCACCTGGAGCTGAAGAAGGTCGGCCTGGTGACCGCGACCGCGCTCGCGGCGATGAACACCTGGACCGGCGCCCCGCTGCTCGCCCTCTGGCTCGGCTCCCTGGCCCAGGGTGGTCAGGTGCTGAGCCTGCGAGGGGTAGTCACCGTCCTGGTGGTGATGTCGGTCCTGGTAGCCCTGCTCGCATGGACGCTGATGTGGCTGAACAACCGCTACGACCGGCTCACGGGTCGGCCCGCGATCGCGAGCCAGACCTCCCCCTGGCACCGGGCCAAGCGCGGCGATCGCGTCCAGGACGTCAGAAGCCGCTACGGGATCAGCGCCCCCGAGCTGGCGGTGGTGGCCTGCGTGGTCGTGGGCGTGGTCGCGTTCGAAGTCTGGTTCTTCCTCTTCGCCGGCGCGCCGATCTAGGAGCTGGCTAAGGTTCTCGGCGCCAGAGCCGAGGAGGTGCGAGATGAGCCCTGTGAGCATCCGCTACATCGCCGACGACGTCGAGTCCGCGACCGCGTTCTACCGGGACAACCTCGGGTTCAACGTCGAGATGAACCCCGCCCCGGGTTTCGCGGTCCTGTCCCGGGGCGAGCTGCGCCTGATGCTCAACGCGCCGGGCAGCGGCGGCGCCGGCGAGGCGATGCCCGACGGCCGCACGCCTGAGCCGGGGGGATGGAACCGGATCCAGCTCGAGGTCGAGGATCTGGCCGCCGAGGTCGAGGCCCTGCGCAAGACGGGGGCGCGCTTTCGCAACGAGATCGTCACCGGTCGAGGCGGGAAGCAGATTCTGCTCGAGGACCCCTCCGGCAACCCGATCGAGCTCTTCCAGCCGGGCTGAGATCGAGAACCGCTCACCGAAGCGGGGGGCCTCAAACGGGAGCGACGGGACTCGAACCCGCGGCCTCCGGCGTGACAGGCCGGCGCTCTAACCAACTGAGCTACGCCCCCGGGGTTCGACGGCGGCCCTCTGTGGCCGCCGCGTTGTGACTAAGGCTATCCGGCCAGCTCTTGGACGTTGACCGCGACCGGCCCCTTCGGGCCGTCCTCGGCCTCGTAGCTGACGCGGGCCCCGTCGTTGAGCGAGCGGTAGCCCTCGCCGCTGATCGAAGAGAAGTGGACGAACAGGTCCTTGGTGCCGTCATCCGGGGTGATGAACCCGTAGCCCTTCTCGTTGCTGAACCACTTCACGGTGCCTTCTGCCATTTGAATAAGCCTCCTCGGCCGGATCTGTGCGCGAGGAGGTGCCGGTCCGACACCGCTTCCTACACACACTTCCTTGGGGCTCGCGACCCCGTCGAACGGGCCGCAAGGTAGCGAACCGGACGGCGTCGCGTCAGCCAGGATGAGCGCATTCGCGACCGCCTCCGCGCCGTTAGGGTCTGCCGTTCGATGCGGATCCTGACGTACCGTAAGGGGGGCTCCGACAGGGCCGGGGTGCAGACCGGCGACGGGATCCTCGACGCGGCCGAGCTGCTGGGCGAGGACTCGATCGGCGTTCGGGAGCTGCTCGCGGGGGACGCGGGTCGGCGACCTGGCCGGCGCCGCGGGCTCCGCCGCAGTCTCCCCGCTGCCCGAGGGCGAGGTCGAGCTGAGGCCGCCCGTTCCCGACCCCGACAAGATCGTCTGCATCGGACTCAACTACCGCTCCCACGCCGAGGAAGCCGGTCTCGAGCCCCCCGAGGTTCCGACCATCTTCGCCAAGTTCCGGAACGCGCTCGCCGCGGCGGGCGCCGAGGTGAGCCTGCCCGCCGCCAGCGCCAAGGTCGACTACGAGGCCGAGGTGGCGTTCGTGGTCGGGCGGCGCTGCAAGGACGTGACGGAGGAGCAGGCCGGCGACGCGATCGCCGGCTACATGCTGCTGAACGACCTCTCGGCCCGCGATCTCCAGTTCGCGACGCCGCAGTGGATGCCGGGCAAGGTCTTCGACGGCTCGGCGCCGTGCGGGCCCGCGCTCGTGACTGCCGACGAGGCCGGCGCCCACGACGCAATCTCATTCCAGCTCGAGCTGAACGGAGAGCGGATGCAGGAAGCCGTCACCTCCGATCTGATCTTCTCGCCGCCCCAGCTGCTGTCGCACCTGTCCAGCTGGATGACGATGGAGCCAGGCGACATCGTCTCGACCGGCACGCCGTCGGGCGTTGGCAGCGTGCGGGATCCGCGCGTCTGGCTGCAGCCGGGAGACGAGATCGTGATCAGCTCGCCGACGCTCGGAGAGCTGCGGACCACGCTCAGGGGAGCTTCCTAGCGGATGCGCGAAGACCCGATCATCTCCGGCGGCCTGTTCAAGCTACTGCTGGTCGTCCTGGTGGCAGCGGGCCTCGGGATCGGCGCCTTCGCGATCGTGGGGAACGGCGTCGACATCGACCTTCCGGACCTGCCCGAGGTGGACAGCGGGCAGGTCACGAACCTCGACAACACGACGCTCCAGGACACCACCATCAACGGGGGCGACCCGCCGGAGGCCACCCTGGACCCGTTCACCAGCGCGGGCTTCGCCTCGGCGCTGGATGCGGTCAGCGGGGCCGCCGGCGCTAACGCGCAGCTGACCAGACTGTTCGTCAACCCCGTCCAGACCCAGTTCATCGTTCGCCGTGGCGCCGACGGCGTCGAGGCCTACAGCGTCCGCGCCGACAGCGGCGAGCTCGTGCGCGAGGACGCGACGATCTCCATCTCCGGGAACGCCACCCTCGACGACTTCTCGTTCCCGCTCTCCGGGGTCAAGGCCGGCTCGGTGGACCGCATGCTCTCCGAGGCGCGCAAGCTCAGCGGCGCCCAGGACTTCGAGCCCACGGTGCTGACGCTGGAGCGGGCCATCCCCTTCGGATCACGCGAGCTGCGCTGGACGATCAACGCCGAGGCCGGCGGCCGCTATGTGCTCTATCGCGCGGCGCCCGACGGCAGCGACGTGCGCAACGAGGGTGGCGCGGGAACCCAGATCCCCCAGGCGGCGCAGGACGCCAAGAAGCTGAACGACTGCATCGCGGCCGCGGGCAGCAACACGGACGAGATCCTCGGGTGCCTGGACGAATTCTGATCAGCCGGGCTGACTTCGCAGCCGCTCAGCCCGAGCGCTCTTCGACGAGCTGCTGGATCTTCGCGTAGACGTCGGGGGCGTCCTTGCGCAGCCGCTTCACCTCGAAGTGACCCATGCTGATCAGCTTCAGCGGCGAGGTCGCGGTGACGGTGGCGCTGCGCATCGAGTCGTCCAGCATGCCCGCCTCGCCGAAGATGTCCCCCGGACCCAGCTCGGCGACCCGCTCCCCGTCGCGCGTGACCTCGGCGGTCCCATCCTCGATCGCCAGCAGCGCGCGCGAGAACTCGCCCTCGCCGATCACCTCGGTGCCCTCGGTGACCTCGCGCGATTCGGCGAAGGCGGCGACCCGCTTCAGCTCCTCGTCGGAGGCGTCCGCGAACAGGGGGATGCGCTTGAGCTGACTCGTTTCCATCGTGGCCTCCTCGTCTACCGGTCCCCGCGCAACGTATCCGATCCACATAGAGTGGCGGCCCGACACCGACTTCGGAGGAGATCAGCCATGGGAATGATGGACGACATCAAGAAGGCGCAGGAGATGGCCGCGCAGGCGCAGCAGAACGCCGCCCAGCAGGGCGGCGGCATGGCCGCGATGCCGGACGCCGCGGACATGGAGTACGCGCAGACCGCGCAGAAGATCGCGACCAGCGGGCTCCCGGGCGTCGCCACGATCAACTCCATCGGCGAGACGGGCAAGACCGACGCGGGCGTCAACAAGCAGTACGCGATCGGGGTCTCGATCGAGCTCGAGGCCGGCGACAAGTACGACACGACCGTGCTCCAGAACCTGACCGACGACGCGATCGGCTCCGGTCATTACGAGCAGGGCAAGAAGTTCGAGGTGAAGGTCGACCCCGACGACAAGAGCAAGGCGCTGCTCTACGGCCTGGCCGACTAGCCGCGCCCAGCCCCCGCCCCGGTTCAGCCCGGGCGCGGTATTGCCGATACTGAGCGTGCGCGCGCGATGATCGGCTCAGTGACCATGCTCGGTTCCTCCTTCACGGACTTCATGTTCGAGTGGTACCCCGTGTTCGGGGTGCTGTTCTCGCTCGGACTGCTGATCGTGTTCATCATGCTGCTGCGGGGGACGATGGGGTCCACCCGGCCCGAGACGGTCAAGGCGAGCAAGACGCAGCCCGTCCTCTGGGACGAGGTCCAGGGGGTGGACGCCGCCAAGGAGGAGCTGGTCGACGTCGCCGAGTGGCTCAAGGACCCGAAGCGATTCGCCGGCCTGGGAGCCAGGGCGCCGCGCGGCGTGCTGCTCTACGGACCGCCTGGGACGGGCAAGACGATGCTCGCGCGGGCCGTGGCTGCCCACGCCGGGGTCGACTTCTTCGCCGCTTCCGGCTCCAGCTTCGTCGAGATGTTCGTCGGCCGCGGGGCTGCCCGCATCCGGCGGCTGTTCAAGGAGGCGCGCGAGTCGGGGCGCGCGGTGATCTTCATCGACGAGCTCGACGCGGTCGGCGGCCATCGCGGAGGCGGCGGGGACGGGGGCACCAGCGAGCGCGAGCAGGCGCTGAACCAGCTGCTGGTGGAGCTGGACGGCTTCGAGCGCGACCCCGGCACGGTGATCGTGCTTGCGGCCTCGAACGCGGTTGAAAAGCTCGACAAGGCCCTGCTGCGACCCGGCCGTTTCGACCGCCAGGTGCTGGTTGCGCCGCCCGACCGCGACGGGCGCGAGGCGATCCTGCGCACCCACGCCAAGGGCAAGGCGCTCGCCGACGACATCGACCTCACCGACGTCGCGCGCAAGACGACCGGGATGACCGGCGCCCAGCTGGCCAACGCGCTGAACGAGGCCGCGATCATCGCCGGCCGCGACGAGCGCGACGAGATCGCGCGCGAGCACCTCGACGAGGCGCTGCTGCGCCAGTCGGTCGGCTCCCAGCAGGCGCGACGTCTGAACGACGAGGAGCGGCGCATCGTCGCCTACCACGAGGCAGGCCACGCCCTGGCCCGGCGCCTCGTCGGCCTGGACCCGCCCGAGATTCTCAGCATCGTGCCGCGCGGGCCGGCGCTGGGCTTCGTCGCTCACTCCCCGAAGGAGGACCGCTACCTGCGCTCGCGCAAGCAGCTGCTGGACGAGGTCGTGACCCTGCTCGGCGGCCGCGCGGCCGAGGAGGAGGTCTTCGACGAGGCCTACTCCGGCGCCGCCGACGACCTCGCGCGCGTGCACGGGATCTGCGTGCAGATGGTGACCGAGTTCGGGATGACGGTCGCCAAGGGGCCGCCCGACAGCGCGCCGCTCGCCCAGCCGACGGCCGACTACGCGCTCTCCGACCAGACCCGCCGTGACGTCGACGTGCACGCGCAGGAGCTGGCGCACATGGCCTACGCGCGCGCCCGCCAGCTGATGCAGCTGAACAGGAAGTGCCTCGACGACCTGGCGACGAACGCGCTCGAGCGCGAGACGCTCACCCGCGAGGATCTGGACGACATCTTCGACGCCCATGACCTGCGCAAGACCCTGGTCCCGGGCAAGGACACGGCGGGCGAGGAGCTGAAGGAGGAGCTGCTGCGCGGCCGGCGCTTCGGCGCCGGGGCTCTGATGCCGCAGCACAGCAAGAGCGAGGACCCGAAGCCCCCGAGCTCCTCTTGACTGTCGAGGATGGGCGGTACTGGGCTCGAACCAGTGACCTCCTCGGTGTAAACGAGGCGCTCTCCCAACTGAGCTAACCGCCCGCAGCCGACCCGGGGAGTCGGCGTGGGTTCCTGAGGATAGGGACGCTCAGGTCTCCAGCACGAAGTCGAAGCGGGCGCGCGCGCCGCCCGCCTCGGCGGTCAGGTCGACGAGGAGCAGGGGGTCGAAGATCGCGTCCTGATCGTTCTGGGGCTCGCCTGGGAAGTAGAGCTGGGTGGTCAGGACCCGCCCGTCGCGGGGCTGGGCCTTGACGTGGATGTGGCGGGTGCGCCCGGGATAAGCGCCGGGGCCGACGGTGCGCAGGCGGTAGGCCCCGCGCTCGTCGGCGAACTGGTGGCCGCGCAGGCGGTAGCCCGAGTTGTCGTAGACGCCCTCGCCGTCGGCCTGCCAGAAGTCGAGGAGGGCGCCTGGGATCGGGCGGCAGTCGGTGTCCAACACGCGGCCGGTCAGGAGCAGGGCGGTTCCCGCGATGCCCGGCTCGAGCAGAGAGGTGCGCTGTGGGGAGTCGGGCCTGAAGAACGGGCCCTCCGTCTGGGCGGGCGTCGCGCCGCCGTCGCCGCAGGAGGGAGTCGGGTCCAGGCGCCCGGGGATCGTCTCGGCTGCGACCGTGGAGCCATCGTCATCCCCGCCGCCGCAGGCGGCGATCACCACGGCCGCGCCGCCGGCGAGTGCGCCCGCGAGCGCCTGCCGCCGCGTCAGAGGCCGACGCCTCGGTCCCTCGTCCATGTCCGCCTGATCCAGCACGCCCACCGAACAGCGATCGTAGTACCGTCGCGCGCCAATGAAGCTGCTGGTCACCAGCTCGCGGATGCCGTTCGCCCTCGACGTGATCCGGAAGCTCGGCGAGCGCGGGCACGAGGTCTACTCGTGCGACAGCTATCCGGAGGCGCCAGGCAGCCACTCCAAGTACCTGGCGGGCCACACGACGACCGCTTCGGCGACGGACGACCCCGCCGCCTTCGTCGACGACGTCGAGCGCTATGTCGTCGGAGAACGAGATCGAGTTGATCCTGCCGATGTTCGAGGAGGTCTTCTACCTGGCTGCCCAGCACGAGCGGCTCTCGAAGGTGACGCGGCTTTACGCGCCCCCGTTCCGCACCCTGGCCCAGGTCCACGACAAGGGGACCTTCCAGGAGCTCTGCGACAAGCTCGGGCTGCGGACCCCGCAGACGGTCGTCGCGCACGACCAGGATGAGCTGAAGGCGGCGATCGAGCGCTTCCCCCACTACTTCGGGCGGGCGGCGTTTTCGCGCGGCGGCGTCGGGCTGATGACCAACACCGGCCCGCTGGCGGGCGCCCTGAGCCCCGACGACGTGCACCCGACGGAGTCGAACCCGTGGCTGGTGCAGGAGTTCGTCGATGGGCCGATGCACTGCACCTACTCCTGCATCCACGACGGCGAGGTGGCGACGCACATGTCCTACCGGGCGCCGAGGCAGTGGGAGCACTCGACCGGCATCCAGTTCACCTCGGTGGATCCCTCCGACACGCTTCCCAGTGTCGAGAAGCTCGCGAGCGAGCTGTCCTGGGACGGGCAGATGTCGCTCGACTTCGTCGATGCCGAGCAGGGGCTGATGATGATCGAGTGCAACCCGCGGCCGACCGACGGGGTGCTGTTGATGACGGCCGAGGAGCTCGAGCGCGGGCTGCTGGCGCCGACGATCGAGACGCTCCAGATCGAGCCGGGACGGTCCGAGCAGCTCGACTTCGCGGTCCTGGGGCAGATGTTCCGCCAGCCGCTGAAGCGACGCGCCGGGCTCGATCCACGACCTGGCCGCGGTCAAGGGGACGGACGCCGGCTGGCACGACACGCTGCCGCAGCTGTACTCGTTCCTGGCCTTCTGCCACCACGAGCGCATGAGCCTGGAGGAGCGCAAGGGGCTGTTCGAGGCGATGTCGGACGGGATCACCTGGGACGGCCAAGCGATCCCGGGCCTGCCGCCCGACGACGCCGCCTACCTGGCCAAGCTGACCGGGGACTGATGGACCTCGGGATCGATGGTCGCGTGGCGCTGGTGATGGGCGCCAGCAGGGGGATCGGACGTGGGATCGCGGGGGCGTTGGCCCGCGAGGGGGTGCGGCTGGCGATCTCCTCCCGCTCCGCCGAGGCGCTGGATGAGGCCGCGGGGGAGATCGGGGAGGGAGTCGTGACGATTGCGGCCGACAGCGGGGACCTCGACCGGATGGCGGCGCTGCCCGGTGAGGTGGCCGAGGCGCTGGGACCGGTGGAGATCCTGGTGACCAACACCGGCGGGCCGCCGGCGGGGGGCGCGCTGGACCACGCCGCCAAGCAGTGGGAGGCGGCCTACACGACGTTGGTGCAGGCGCCGCGGGTGCTCGCCGAGTCCGTGATTCCCGGGATGCGGGAGCGGGGCTGGGGGCGGATCGTGAACGTCGCCTCGACCTCGGTCCGCGAGCCGATTCCGGGTCTGGCGCTGTCGAACGCGCATCGGATGGCGACGGTGGGGTTGTTCAAGACGCTCGCCACCGAGGTGGCGCCCGATGGGGTCACCGTCAACACGGTCGCTACGGGGTTGTTCGCGACGGATCGCCTCGCCTCGATGTACGGGTCGCTGGAGGCCGCCGAGGAGACCGCCAAGCAGAGCATTCCCGCGGGGCGGCTGGGCACGCCCGACGAGTACGGGGACCTGGTCGCGTTCATCTGCTCGGAACGGGCGGGCTATCTGACCGGCACGGTGATCCCGCTGGACGGCGGGCGCCTGCAGTCGCACTGACCGGGCCGAGCCGCTGAGGCGCCGCTAGGCCGTGGCGGGGGTGGCGGGCCGCCGCAGGCCGACCGCGAGCCAGACGGCCCCGGCGACGACCATCACGACGCTGATCAGCTGCGCCTGGGTGAGCCCGATCGCGACGTCCTCGTTGCGGCGGATGAACTCGACAAGGAAGCGCTCGAGCCCGGCCAGGACCAGATAGAGGGCGAACAGCAGGCCGCCCGTGAGCCGGTTGCGCAATCGCCACAGGGCGTAGGCGACGCCGCCCATCGCCAGCGTCTCGTAGACGGGCGTCGGGTGCACCTCCTCGGTGGTCGGGACGGTCCCGTCGGGGTAGGACATCGCCCAGGGGCCGTCCCACGCCTGGCCGTAGTCGCCGTCGCCGGAGAGCTGGCAGCCGATGCGCCCGACGGCGTAGCCCAGCGCCAGTGCCGGGGCGGCGACGTCGAGCAGCGCCGTTCCCAGGAAGCCGCGCCAGCGGGCCCAGAGGAAGACGCCGATGGCGCCGCCGACCAGGCCGCCGAACCAGATCAGGCCTGAGCCCGAGAAGACGTTCCCGAGCAGGTCGTCGGATGCCTCGTCCCAGTTCTGGATGATCCAGTCGAGGCGGGCGCCGATCAGGCCACCCACAAGGGCGGCGAAGCCCATCTCGTAGGCCCAGTCCACGGGCTTGCCGAGCTCCCGCAGGCGCACCCCGATCACTGCGCCGGCCGCCAGGAATGCGAGGGCGAAGCAGAGGCCGAAGGTCTGCAGGGTGAGCGGGCCGATCTCGATCTCGGGCTGCACGACGCAGCAGGCTAACCGAGCGGCCCCTTAGCTTTGCGTCCATGGGCGACCTTGTGCTCGCGCCGTCAACGTCAGCGGCTACACCGCCCGAGCGCGCGCCATCGCCCGGGACGCTCGACGATGCCGCCAGACATTGGCGAACCGGGACAAGCCCGACAAACCCAAGAAGTAGCCCCGGCGGGAGTCGAACCCGCGCTACGAGAATGAAAATCTCGCGTGCTAGCCGTTACACCACGGGGCCTAAGTCGCATCTTAGGTAGCGCATTTCGTCACACCTTGTCCCCGAGGATCGAACCATGGTCTGTTGGGGATCACCGAGATGACGAAACCGATCGAGGAGGGGGTCGCGCGGGCCATGCGAGCGGAACACGGCACGCCGCCCCGCCTCCGCTCGGCAGTCAGGCGCTCTGAGCGGCGATCGCCGGCGCGCACGCAGCCAGCTCACCGGGCCGCGGCATGTCGCGTCGCAGCATCGCGAACGCGATCCCGCCGACGATCAGGGGAAGCCAGAACAGGATCACCCTGTAGGCGAGTACCGCCGCGACCGTTCCGGCGGCCGGGGCTCCGTAGACGACCAGGGTTCCGATCAGCCCGCCCTCCCCCCATCGATGCCACCGACCCCACCGGGGATCGGCAGCAACCCACCCAGCTGGCCGATCAGATAGCCCATCAGGACCACGGTCAGCGGCACCGAGAGGCCGAAGGACTTGAAGGTCGCCCACAGCACCGCGTTGTCGAACGCCCAATAGCCGACCGACCCGGCCAACACGCGCCAGTTGCCCGACCGCACGATCGCGAACGCCTCGCTCGATCCCCGCGTAACCTCCCGACGCACGGCGCTGAGGGCGCGCTCGAAGCGCTGAGCCTCTGGGTCGACCGGAGCGCCGGGCCCAAGACGCGAGATCAGCGCGACCGCGAGGATCGCAAGCGCCGCCGCCGCCGCCGGAAACGCGGTCAGCCAGAGCGAGAGGTCGGGGCCCAGGCCGAGGGCCATCGCGGCCCCGAGCACGACGACGACGACGAAGTTGACGCCGCTCTTGATCAGGAAGAACGCGACCGAGCGGCGGGCGATCTGCCCGCCGGCCATGCCCCCGCGATTCAGGATCCACGCGCCGAGCGCGAGTCCGCCGATGCCGCTCGCGGGTACGAGCGAGCCCATCGCCAGCTCCGAGCCGCCGATCTGCCAGCTGCGGCGCCACGGCAGCCCTGTGCAGAAGATGGGCCCGAACATGAGCACATACGAGCCGAAGGAAGGCCCTCCAACAGCACGGCAAGCGCCAGCCACTCGGGGTCCGCGTTGGCGAGCTCGTCGCGGACGGATCCCAGGCCGGGCGCGAGCAGGGCGATCGCGGCAAGGACCCCGAGGGCCACGAGTGCCTCGAGGGCGCGGCGCCGCAGCGTCGGCGACTGAAACTCGGCGGGCAGGTCCTCGGCAACGTGCTCGTTTGCGTCCACGCGGCCTAGTTTCGCGGCCGGGCTCGGAATCTCATCTAGCGGCGTCGCGCAATGCAGGGTCCCTCCTCCCTGGTTTCGAGTACATCGAGCAGGGCAACTACCCGCTGACCGACCCGCTGACCGCCGAAGGCGTGCAGGCGATGCGGACCAATCTCATCGCGGCCCACGGTGCCTACGACCTGATCCACCGCTTCAACGAGGACGCGATGGTCTCGAGCAACTACCCCGGTCCAGGCCTAGCTCGACGGGAGCAGGAGCTCCAGCAGCGCCTTCTGCGCGTGCAGGCGGTTCTCCGCCTGGTCCCAGACAGCCGAACGCTCGCCGTAGAGGACGCCCTTCGTGATCTCCTCGCCGGGGTGGGCGGGCAGGCAGTGCATGGCGATGGCGCGGTCCGATGCGAGGGCGAGCAGATCCGCGTTCAGCTGGTAGGGGGCGAGGTCGGCGCGGCGACGCTCGGCGTCCTCCCCCTCGTCGCTCATGCTCACCCAGACGTCGGTGTAGAGCGCGTCGGCCCCCTCCGCCGCGACCCTGGGGTCGTCCGTCAGCTCCGCCAGCTCCGGCTCGATCCGGTAGCCCTCGGGGCTCGCGACCACGAGCTCGACGCCGGCGGTGCGCCCGAGGATCGCGAGGGAGCGGGCGCAGTTGTTGCCATCGCCCACGTAGGCGAGCTTCAATCCCTCCAGCTCGCCGAAGCGGTCGTGCAGCGTCTGCAGGTCGGCCAGCGCCTGGCAGGGGTGGTGGAGCGGCGTCAGCGCGTTGACGACGGGCACGCTCGCCGATTCCGCCAGCTCGGCCACCCGCCCGTCCGAGCTCGAGCGGATCACGATCGCGTGCAGGTAGCGCGACATCACCCTTCCCGTGTCGGCGACCGACTCCCCGCGGGTCAGCTGCATCTCCTCGCCGCGCAGCACCAGCGGCGTCCCGCCCAGCTCGGCCACCCCGACCTCGAACGAGATCCGCGTCCGCGTCGAGGGCCGCTCGAAGATCAGCGCCACCGAGCGGCCGGCGAGCGAGGCCTCCCCCTCCCCCTCGGCCCGCCCGCCCTTGAGCTCGGACGCGCGGTCGATCAGGCCGAGCAGCTCCTCTCGGGACAGCTCCTCCCCGGTCAGGAAAGAGCGCGGCGCGGCGTCTGAGGGCGGCGGTGGAGTCAAGCCGCCGATACTACGGTCATCAAGATCCTCACCTGGAACATCTTTCACGGCCGCGACGGCCCTCCCGACAAGGCCCTCTACACCCGCTGCGCTGAATGGACGCGGCGCACCGAGCGCAACGCGACCCACGTGCAGGTCAACCGCGACCTCTGGCGCGAGTACACCGACATGCTCTGCGGAGCAGGCTGGGACGTGGCGCTGCTGCAGGAGTGCCCTCCCCGCTGGGAGCCCGGCTTCAGCCGCGAGTGCGGCGCCGAGTCCCACCGCGTCTACACCTCTCGCAACTGGCTGGAGAGGTTCAGCTGGGCGATCGCGCGGCGCTGGCCCGACCTGATCGGCTCCTCGGAGGGCGGTTCCAACCTGATCCTCGCCCGCGGCGCGTCCGGAGGCATCGCCGAGCGCCGGGAGCTGGTGATCCAGCAGCGCCACCCCGAGCGGCGCACGATGGCCTTCGCGCGCCTGGGATCGGGGCTGTGCGTCACCAGCCTCCACGCCAGCACGCACCCGCCGCGCGCCGAGCCCGAGCTGCTGCTGGCGGCCGAGAAGGCGACTGAGTGGGCCGGCGACGCGCCACTGGTCCTGGGCGGCGACTTCAACGTCCGCCCGGGCAAGAGCGGCGTCTACGAGGAGATCGAGCGCCGCTTCGGCCTCCGCGGGATCACGGCTCCCGACTCGATCGACCACCTGCTGGTCCGCGGCGTCGAGGTCGCCGGCCCACCCCGCGCCTGGCCCCCCGAGGAGCGCGAGCTGGAGGAGGACGGGCTGGCCCTGCGCCTCTCCGACCACGCCCCCGTCGAGCTGGAGCTCGTTTGGCCGCCCAAGGGGCAGGGGTAGACTGGCCCGGTCCGATGGCTAAGCAGCCGACAGCGCCGAGCCAGGCAGCGGACGCCGGTCAGGGCTCAACCCGCGCGGAGGAGAGCGTTCAGGCCTTCCGCAAGGCCCTGGAGGCCACGGTCACGATCCCTCGCGAGCGGCTCCAGGACGTCGTCGACGACGCGGTCCGCCGCGGCCGCATGACCCGAGGCGACGCCGAGGAGCTGGTCAACCGCCTCGTCACGCGCAGCCGCGAGCAGGCCGACGACATCCTCGGCGAGCTCGAGCGGGTGGTGGCCCAGCTCCGCGACGAGGTTTCGGAGCGGACCTCACAGCAGCGCCGCACCGCCAAGCGCACCGCGGGGCGCGCCAAGCGCGAGCTGGGTGACGCCACGGACCGCGCCCGCCAGGAGGTCGGCTCCCGTGCGGAGGACGCCCGCAAGCGCGCCGTCGGCGCGGTCGACCGCCCCCTCGCCACCGCCGACCGCGCCCGCCGCAAGGCGCGCGTCCCCGGGTTCCCGATCAGCGCCTATGACCAGCTCTCGATCCGCCAGGTGGACAGCCGCCTGGCGGAGCTGTCGCGAGACGAGCTGCGCAAGGTGCGCGACTACGAGCGGACGCACAAGGCGCGCAAGGGCGTGCTCCGCGCCGTGGACCGCAAGCTCAGCCGCTAGCTCTTGCCGAGGCTCTTGCGGCGCTCGTCGATCTCCTTGCCGAGCTCGTCCAGCGACTCGGCCGAGGTCTGCGCCCGCACCGCGAGCTTCGCGAGCTCCTTGCGCACGTCCTCGGTCGCGTCCTCAAGCGTGCTGCGCCAGTTCGAGACCTGATCCTGAGCGGTCTTGGTCGCCTCACTGGAGGCGTCCCGCACGCGCGCCACCGCCGAGTCGATGTTGGAGCGGACGTCGCCCGTGGCCTTCTCACCCGCCGCGCGCAGATCGTCCAGCGCCTTCTGAAGGTTGTCCCTGATACCGCTGTCTCCGCCGCTTCCGCTCGATTCCACCGCATACCTCCTACTCGTTCAGTTTCGCGCAATTTGCGGAATCAGCCTATATAGCCTGGGCGCATGGCGGAGACACAGCAGAAGCCCGCGCGCCCGCGGGTCAGCGAGCAGCTGGACCTCGACGTTGAGTCGCTCGCGTTCGGCGGCAAGGGCGTCGCGCGCCGCGACGGCTACGTGGTCTTCGTCGCCGGGGCGCTGCCCGGGGACCGCGTCCGCGCCCAGGTGACGAAGAGCAAGCGCCGCTACGCGGAGGCGCGCACGGTCGAGCTGCTGGCGCCCAGTCCGGACCGTGTCCCCGACCGCTGCGACCACGGGGGCGAACCGTGCCCCGGCGCCCCTTGGCAGGGCCTCGCGTACGAGCAGCAACTGCGCATCAAGCAGCAGCAGGTCGACGACGCCCTGCGCCGCCTCGGCGGGCTGGAGGGCTTCGAGCTGGCGCCGATCGAACCGGCCGTGGAGCGCTGGCGCTACCGCAACAAGCTCGAGTACTCGTTCGGCGAGCGCGAGGGAGAGTTGGTCCTGGGCTTCCACGCCCGCGGCCGCTGGGACGAGATCGTCGACGCGGAGGACTGCCTACTGGCCTCCGAGGCGAACAACGCTCGCCGCAACGAGATCCGCGCCTGGGCGCGGGCGTCTGGGGTGCCGGCCTTCGACCGCCGCTCCGGCGACGGAGTGCTCCGCAACCTCGTCATCCGCGAGGGGCGGCGGACGGGCCAGCTGCAGACCCGGCTGGTCACCTCCGCCGCCGAGATCCCGCGCCCTCCGGTGGACCTCCACACCATCGTCGAGGACGAGGCGGGCGGCACCGACGGGCCCACCGGCGCCCTCGGCGAGGAGTACCTGGAGGAGGAGCTGAGCGGCCTCCGCTTCCGGATCTCGCCCAGCGCCTTCTTCCAGACCAACACCGAGATGGCCGAGCGCCTCTACGGCCACGCGCTCGAGGCCGCCGGCTTGACAGGGTCCGAGCGGGTCTTCGACCTCTTCTGCGGCATCGGCACCCTCTCCCTGGTGATGGCGCGCGAGGCCGGTGAGGCGTGGGGCGTCGAGGTGGTGCCCGAGGCGATCGACGACGCCGAGCGCAACGCTGAGCTGAACGGGATCGAGAACGTCACCTTCCGCGCCGGCGACGCCCGCACCACGATCCGCCCGCTGGTCGAGGAGGCGGGCAACCCCGACCTGGTCGTCGTCGACCCGCCCCGGGCCGGCCTCTCGAAGAAGATCGTCCGCCGCCTGATCGAGTGCGAGGCCCCGCGCATCGTCTACGTCTCCTGCAACCCCACCACCCTCGCCCCCAACGCCGCCCAGCTGGAGGAGGCCGGCTATAGGCTGCGCCGCGTGCAGCCCGTCGACATGTTCCCCCAGACCCCGCACATCGAGTGCGTGGCGCTCTTGGAGCGAGCATGAGCCGGGCATTCGGCGTCGCCGCCGGGCTCGACCCCGAGATCGCCTCGCCGCTGGCCGCCCGCTGCCAGGAGCTCGGCTACGCGTCCATGTGGTCCAACGACCATCCCGGGGCCAAGGGCCTCGACACGCTGGCGGAATACGCGCGCGGCGCCGACCGGATCGAGCTCGGCGTCGGGGTGATCGCCCTGGACCGCCACGATCCTGACGCGATCGCCTCCCACCTGGAGCGAACCGGACTCGATCGCGAGCGGCTCTGGCTTGGAGTCGGCGCCGGCTTCACCAAGAAGCCGCTGACGACGATGCGGGAGGCGCTGCCCACCCTGCGCCAGAAGCTGCCCGGGGTGCGGCTGGTCTTGGCGGCGATGGGACCGAAGATGTGCGCCTTCGCCGGGGCGGAATGGGACGGCGTCTTCTTCAACTGGATGACTCCCGAATACGCCGAGGGGGCGCGAAAGAACGTCGAGGCCGGCGCGGCCGAGGCCGGCCGCGAGCCCCCGCCGGTGATGGGCTACGTCCGCACCGCGGTCGGGACGGACGCCGAACAGCGCCTCGCCGAGGAGGAGGCCTTCTACCGCGACCTGCACAAGGGATACCGGGACCACTTCGACCGCCTGAGCGAGCCCGACGGCACCGTCGGCGTCGCCGCCGAGGACGCCGGGGAGGCCCAGGCCGAGCTGGCCCGCTACCGCGCCCTGGACACGGTGGTGGTCAGGGCGCTGGCGAGCGCGACGATCGAGGACTTGAGCGCCGTAGCCGAGGCGGCGGCACCCGGCGACTGAAGTGGGTCGCGACGTCGGTCCTGCCGGATCGCCCGAACCCTGCGGGTAGCGACGCGACTACGTCACTGGCCCAGGATCCGGGCCTTCTCGCGCTCGAACTCCTGCTCGCTCTGCGCCCCTGACTCCTTCAGCTTCGCCAGCCGCTCGCGGGTGCGGTCCTGCCAAGACTCTGGACGACGATCAGTACGGCGGCAGCTTGTCGTACCAGTCCCCGAGCGACCGGAACGAGGACCAGAAGCGCTGCTTGGCGCTCTGCTCGTCCAGCGAATCGTCGATGTCGGGGACGAACAGCGCGTCGATCGTCGGCGTCAGCCGCTGCACCTCGCCCTCGAGCGGCTCGATCTCGTCGGCCAGCGGCAGCTCGAGCTCGTTGAGGACGTCGAGGGCCTCGAGTCCCATCACCACCACGATCCGGGGCTGCACGATCGCGATCTCCTCGGCGATCCGCTCGACGCAGGGGTCGGCGGCTTCGGTGGGATCGGTCAGGGGGCACTTGACGCAGAGCGTCCCGAAGACCACGATCGGGTCGATCGAGAGCCGCTTGAAGCTCTTCATCAGGGCGTTGCCGGCGCGGCCGTAGAACGCGACCCCCTCCTCGATCTCCGCCGGCGTCGCCGTGTGCTTGAGCATGAAGATGTCAGCCTGGGGATGGCCCGAGCCCTGCACCGGCATCACGTTGCCGCGCGGGCAACGCTCGCAGGTGGCCAGGTCCCGGCCCAGGTCGTTCAGCTCGCGTATCGCCCGCTCCAGGTACTTCTCGCGGATCTCGTCGTCGGTGGTCGGTGGCACGGCTGCCTGCCTCTTCTTCGGCGCGGCCCCGGACCCTTGCGGGTGCATCAACTCTTGCCTGAGCGCGCCGCCAGAGCGCGGCCGCCCCGGCCCCCGCTGGTCTGCAGGAACTTCAGCGCCTGGACGTAGATCAGGTTCTTGTGCTTGCGGACGATGTCCGCGGCGCGCATCGACTCCAGGAACTCCTCCGGCCCCTCGAAATCTTGCAGCCGGATCTTGACGCTGCCCAGTCCCTGGGCCACATGGCTGTCCGAGCCGGCGCCGGGGACGATGTCGTACTTGCGCGCGAACCTCACCGCCTCCTCGTTGAAGGAGTCGATCGCGATCCGGGGGTTGAAGACCTCGAGGATGTCGATCTGCTCGACCACCTCCAGCAGGTGCTCGTAGTCCGGGACCGAGTGCAGGCGGTCGAACGGGTGGGGCACGTAGACCAGCCCGCCCTGGCGCTTGATCTCGGCGATCGTCTCGGCCAGCGACATCCCCCGCTCGATCTTCTCCTCGATGAAGAGGCCGATCACCTCGCCCTGGTGGGCCGTCTTCACCTCCTCCGCCACGATCACCTTGACGCCGCCGGTGCGCTCGGACAGCTCGCGGGCCTCGAGTGCCCCCGACACCTCGTTGTGGTCGGTGATCGCGATCGCCCCCAGGCCGCGCTCCTTGGCCGTGGCCAGCAGCACCTCGACCGGGGTGGCGCAGTCGGGGGAGTGGTCGGTGTGCATGTGCAGGTCGCAATGGATGTAGGGGCGACCGTCGAGGCGGCCGCGGACGACGGGGTCCCCCGCCGGGTCGTGGCGGCGGGCGACCAGGCGCCTGTAGACGCCCTCGAGCTCGTCGGTGACCTCCGGCCAGCCGCGCCCCTCCCCCCCAGAACGACCCTTGGCGCCGAGCCCGCGGCGCAGCTCCGAATCGGTGCAGAGGCGCTCCAGCTGGGCGGCCAGCGTGAGCGCGTCCCCGAGCGGGAACAGCAGCCCGCGCTCGCCGTCACCGACCAGCTCGCGGTACAGCTCGAGGTCGGAGACGACCGGCACCGCGCCGGCGGCGAGCGCTTCGCGCGCCACCCCGGGCGCCGTCCGCACCCCTCCCGAGGCCAGGCAGACGATGTCGGCTCCGGCGATGAAGCCCGGAGGCTCCCCGTCGCGCGGCCGGACCACCCGAAGCCGCTCGCGCAGCCTCCGGCTGACTCGCGCCAGCGGATCGGTCGGGCCGTCGAACCAGATCACGCCCTCCCAGTCCAGCTCCTCGGGCAGGCGTCGCAGGGCGCGAAGGAACAGGCGCAGGGCGCCCCGCTCCTCCTCGGCGGCGTGGACGATGCGGATCCGCCCCGGCGGCGCGGGATCCAGCGCCGGCTCGGCCACGTCGGCCCCGGCGCGGATCACCTCCCACGGCCCGGGGAAGAACCTGCTCCAGCATCTCGGCGGTGGCGACGTTGCTCGCGGTGCGCGCGTCGATGCGCCCGAAGAACATCTCGACCAGCATCCGGGCCACCTGGGTCGAGAGCACCCTTTCGGCCGGCTCGTGAAAGGTGGCGACGTTGAGGGAGTGGGAGTGGCGCAGGGCCGCCGAGCCCGGGCTGGGGGCGAAGGGCTCGTGCACGTGGACGATGTCGAAGGGAACCCGCTCGAACAGCTGCTCCAGGGCCCTGCTGACGTCGAGCGGGATCGGCGAGGGCCGCCGGCGCGGCCCGCTGGGAAGGGGGATGCTCTGCCCGATCGCGACCACGCGCGGGTTCTCGCCGCTCCAGAGCGAGTCCGGGTCGTCGGCCGCGGCCTTGATCGCCCGCCGCCCCTCGCGGATCGCGGTGCGGGAGTCCGAGGGCGCCGCGATCAGCACGCGGTGCCCGCGTTCGGCCAGCACGTCAGAGGTGCGGGTGACGTACTCGTCGGTCTCGTGGCGCGATCCCAGGAGGCGCGGGCTGACCTGGGCGACCGCCAGTGTCTGCTGGCCGCTCACGCCGTGAGCATAGGCCGACCCGCGCCCCGCCGATCACGGATCAGAGCTGCGGCGACACCGGAGCCGAGCCGAGCGCGCACTCCGCCACCGCGCCCGCCGAGCAGCCGGCGAGGGCGCAGGAGTAACCCAGGCCGGCCGCTTGATCCAGCGCTCGCCCGGGGGCGGCGCCAAGCGCGGAACGAAAAGGGGCGCGCCGTGCGGGCGCGCCCCTCGTGAAGCCGGATGGCCCGAGGGCCTACTTCGACTTGGCCTTGGCCTTCTTCTTGTCCTTCTTCGCCTTCTTGCCCTTGCTCGCGGCGCCGTCCTTGGCGGCGGCACCCCTGCCGGCGGCGGAGAGGCCGCGCTGGCGGGCGTGCTCGGCGATGAACTCCTCGGTCATCTCGCGTGCGATCGGATCGGGCCGCTGGTCGTGCGGCGACTTCATCAGATAGCTCGAGGGGCCGTCCAGCTGCCCCGCGATGCCGTGATTCAGCGCCAGCTTGATGATGCGAACGGCGTCGATCACGATCCCCGCCGAGTTCGGCGAGTCCCAGACCTCGAGCTTGAGCTCGACGTTGAGCGGCACGTCGCCGAAGGACCTGCCCTCGACGCGGATGTGCGCCCACTTGCGGTCGGTCAGCCACGGCACGTAGTCCGAGGGGCCGATGTAGACGTCCTCGGGCGGCAGCTCGTGGTCCATGATCGACGTGACCGCGTTGGTCTTGGAGATCTTCTTGGACTCCAGCCGCTCGCGCTCGAGCATGTTGTAGAAGTCCATGTTGCCGCCGACGTTGAGCTGGCTGGTGCGCTCCATGCGCACGCCGCGGTCGGCGAACAGCCTGGCGAGCTGGCGGTGCACGATCGTCGCGCCCACCTGGGACTTGATGTCGTCGCCGATGATCGGCAGGCCCGCCTCGTCGAAGCGCTTGTTCCAGTAGTCCTCGCGCGCGATGAAGACCGGCAGGCAGTTGACGAAGCCGACGCCGGCCGCCAGGGCCTGCTCGACGTACCACTTGGTCGCCTGCTCCGAGCCGACCGGCAGGTAGCAGACCAGCACGTCCGTCTGCGTGTCCTGCAGGATGCCGACGATGTCGGCGGTCTGGCCCGGGGCCTTGGTGATCTTCTCCTTCAGGTACTTGCCGAGGCCGTCGTGGGTCATGCCCCGGTGCACCTTCACCCCCAGCTTGGGGACGTCGGAGAACTTCATCGTGTTGTTCTGGCCCGAGAAGATCGCCTCTGAGAGATCCTTGCCGACCTTCTCGACGTCGATGTCGAAGGCGGCCGTGAACTCGATGTCGCTCACGTGGTAGCCGCCGAGGTCCACGTGCATCAAGCCCGGCACCTGTTCGGCGGGGTCGGCGTCCTTGTAGTACTCCACGCCCTGCACGAAGGAGCTCGCGCAGTTCCCGACGCCGACGATCGCGACTCGGACCTTCTCGTCGCGGGCGCCGTTGCGGGCCGCGCCGGTTGTCCTTCCGTTGACGGTGCTCATATGGCTGAAAAACCCTCCTGGATGCGAAGACTTGGCCCAGAGACCACACTTGCGGGGCGCTGCGGTTACACGTCCGCGGTAGCGCCCTCCGGCCCGGTCTGGGGCCCTTCTGAGGTCCTCTCCATCTCCTTCAGCGCGTTTCTGACGTGCCAGACACGCTGCACGACGGTGAAGGCGGTGAGCACGGCCATCGCGTAGATCGCGGGAGCCAGCAGCTCGATGTCGAAGACTCCGGCCCCTTTTGCGAAGACGAGGCCGATGGACAGTATGACCACTCTGACGGGTCGCGTGGCGACACCGACCTTGCATTCCACGCCCAGCGCCTCGGCCCGGGCGCGCGTATAGGAGACCATCAGCGAGCCGAGCACCACGAAGACGCACATCGCCGCCGCGAACTCGTCGCCGGTCACGGCGAAGCGGTAGGCGACGGCGGTGATCACGATCCCCTCCTCGACCCGGTCCAGAGTGGAGTCGAGGAAGGCGCCGAAGAGCGTCCCCTTGCCCGAGACGCGCGCGTAGCGGCCGTCGAGCGTGTCCATGATCGAGCCGAGGATGAAGGCGACCCCGCCGAGGAAGTAGTAGCCCTCCCAGACGAGCACCGCGGCGGCCAGGTTGCCGGCCAGGCCCACCATCGAGATCGCGTTGGGGGTGAGGCGGGACTCGATCAGCCGATTGCGCATCGCCGTCGAGATCTCCTCTGCGGCCGTGGCCATCGGGCGCTCGTTCACGCGGCCACCGTTCTCGTCCCGGTGGCGCCGGCCGGCTCCGGATCAGCCGGGGCGCCGAAGGCCCAGTCCGGGTTCACCCGCGCCAGCAGCATCGCGACCCCGGCCGCGGCCGCGGCGGTGATGAGGCCGAAGAGCGCGTCGATCCAGTAGTGGTTGCCGCTCGCCACGACGACGTAGGTCATCAGCAGGGGGTAGGCGAACAGGACCGCCTTCAGGGGCCGCCACGGGCACCAGCAGCGCCAGCGACCAGGAGAAGATCACCGAGAGGCCGACGTGCATCGACGGCACCGCGGCGACCGGGTTGAAGAGGGGGTCGTCGGGGCTGCTCAGGAGCGTGTTGTTGCCGGTGACCGAGGTCGCGGCGTCCAGCCCCAGCTCGGGGAGGAACCGCGGCGGAGCGACCGGATAGAGCCAGTAGGAGAGGACGGAGATGGCCATTGCCGCGATCACCGTATTACGCACGAACCCGTAGCTGCCTCGATATGCGAAGAAGATCACGGCCAGCGCCAGCACGCTGCCCTTGAAATGGAGGTTGGCGTAGCCCCAGCGCGCCAGCTCGGCCGTCCACTCCCGCTCCAGGGCCCAACTCTGCACGTCGGCCTCGATCAGCGTCCCGATCGAGTCCTCGAAGGAGACCAGGTCGCGGCCGCTGGCGAAGGCCGACGACAGGTCCGAGGGGGCGACGGCGCCGCGCGCGTAGCGCCAGGCCGTGTAGGCCGCCGCGATCACCACGAACTGGACGAGCAGGTCCAGCGGGCCCCGCGGCAGCAGGCGCCGCCGCAGGGCGGCCGAAGCTCACTTGACCGCTTCCTCCCAGCCGCTGGTGACGGGGGGATGGTCGGCGCAGCGCTGGCCGCGGTCGAGGGCGCGCAACGGACTGAAGTCAACGCCGATCCGCAGGCGCCCCTGCTCCGGCACGATCACGCGGGTGAAGCCGCGCGTGGACTCCTCGAGGCAACCGGTCCCCTCTTCGATCGACCAGTACGGGGTCCAGCGCACCTTGACCACGATCGTCCCGGGCGAGTCGGCGATCAGCACGAACCCCTGCGGGGTCAGCTTGACCCGATCGCCCGCGCCGAACGCCAGCGGGGCGGGGTCGCGGACGCGGTAGATGGTCCAGTCCTCGCTGACGAAATCCTGCTTCAGGTAGGGGAGCCCGTCGGCGATCAGCCTCGCCTCGGCCTCGGCCGCGTAGTCGAGCTCGGAATTCGGAACCGCGACGAAGCCGACCGCGAGCTCGTCGAGCCAGACCTTGTAGTCCGCCGAGGTGAGGGGCCCGTTCTCGTCCTCATAGAAGAGGGCGTTGAGCTTGCGGTCGAGCTGGCGCTCCCAGCCGCGCGCGATGTAGATCCCCCTGGGCACGTGCGCCGCCTCCCAGTGGTGCTCGGCCGGCAGCACCTCGACGCGATGGCGCTGGTGATTCGGAACGCCGCGGACGTAGTCGCGCACCGGCGCGTAGTACGACGACTCCACCGAGGGCTGGGCGACGACGGTCTCGAGGTCTCGGACCACCGGGGAGAACTGCCAGTAGACGAGGAACGGAGCGAGCAGCGCCAGCACGACCTTCTGTCGCCGCCACAGCCCGAAGGCGAGGGCGGGGCCGAGGAACAGCGCCCCCATGCGGGTGGCGTTCCCCCCCATCGGCGAATCGATCAGGAAGGCTCCCGCCAGCGCCGCCGCGTAGGCGGCGACCCCGTAGCGGAGCAGCCTCTCCTCCCTCGGGATCGCGATGAAGACGGCGAGTGCGATCAGCAGGGCCGGCTGGAAGCTGGAGGCGACGAAGGGCTCGGTGCCCCCCTCCGGGAAGGCGAAGGCCAGCAGCACCGCGGTTCCCAGCGCCGCCACCGCCAACTCGATGCCCGCGCGGCTGCGCTCCGCGACCGAGTGGGCCACGGCGGCGCAGGCCAGGAACAGGGCGGCGACCGGGCTCGCGAGCGGAGTGAGGACGGCGAGGACGACCCCGGCGGGCCGCCAGCCGCGCTGGGCGGCGAAGACCGCCGCCAGGGCGATCGCGATCCCCAGCGCGAAAGCCAGACGGCCCGTGAACAGGTTGATCGAGCTGCCCGCCGCGAACCAGACCACCCCGAGCCGGGCCCGATCGCCCCAGCGGCGGTAGGCGATGGCGCCGAAGAGGACGGCCGCGACCACCGTCGCCAGGACGGCGGTCTCGCGGGGCCCGATCAGCGAGCCGAGGAAGGGGAAGAGGACGCTGTAGCCGGGGATGTGGTGGCCGCCGAACCAGAGGTTGTTCCAGGCCGACAGGCCCTCGTCCTCGAACAGGCCCGAGCGGAACACCTGCGCGGCGTGGTCCGCGCTGGACGGCTCCATGATCAGGTACGCGATCCCGAACGCGGCGGCGATCAGGCCGGGCTCGGCGAAGCGGCGAAAGCGGTCGCGATTGCTCAAGCCGTCGCCGGCCGCCGACCGAACGACCAAGCGGTGGGGCGCATCCGGGCCAGCTGGGCGGCTGCAAGCGCCGAGACGCCGGCGACACCCCAGCCGATCGCCCCGTCAAGCCAGAAGTGGTTGGCCGTGACGATGACGACGAACAGCACGAACACCGGATAGACGCTCCAGAAGACCTTGCTGACGGTGTGCTTGGAGACCAGGACCCCGGTCGCGCCGATCATCAGCGCGAAGGCGCAGTGCATGCTGGGGATCGCGGCGTAGGGGTTGATGAAGATCTTGACCAGCGCGGAGTCGTGTGTGACCTGGGCGTATTGGTTGATCGTGTCCACGAACCCGTAGCCCTCGATCAGGCGCGGCGGCGCGGTCGGCACCAGCGTGTACCCGACCAGGGCCAGCGCCATCGCGACCATGAACATGTTGCGGACGAAGTAGAAGTGCTCGTTGCGGTAGAGGTAGAGCCAGACGAGGAACCCCGTCGTGAGCACGAAGTGGGTGTTCATGTAGGAGAAGTTGGCCAGGTCGATCAGCCAGCGGTGGTCGATCAGGAGCCCCTGCAGGTCCGGCTCGAAGAAGGTGCCGGTCGCCGCCTCGACGTCGATCACCCAGGCGCCGTTGGCGAACGCCTCGGCGCGCTGGCCGTCGGCGATCCCGCGCACGGTCTCGTAGCAGACGTCGGCCAGGACGAAGAGGCCGACCTGGCGGCCGGCATCACCCCATCCTTGAGGAAGCCAACGACCGGTCCTTGCGATCAGAGCGCGCACGATCGCAGATTCTAGTCACCGCCCGTTAACAACCAACGTGAGGTAGCCCACCGATCCGGGTGCGGGTAACCGGCCTGTTTTCGGCGCTCCGCCTGGTGTTCAGGGTTCGAGGAAGGCGACGGCGCGATCGACCAGCGAAGGGTCCTCGAGCCATGGCCAGTGCCCGAGCCCGGGCAGCTCCAGCAGCTCGGCGTTCGGCAGCGCGTCGGCGTAGGCACGCCCGAATCGAAGCGGCAGGTAGCGGTCCTTCGTCGACCAGGCCACCAGCGCCGGGGCCTCGATCGAACCCAGGCCCTCGCCCAGGCGCGCGAGCTCCTCGGAGGGAGCCGAGCGGTACAGCCGCAGGATCGCGTCGAAGGTGCCGCGGTCGAGGTGCTCCCGGATCATCTCCACGAACTCGTCGGGCGGAGCGCTCCAATCGCCCCGCGACTCGCGCAAGCCCAGCGCCAGCGTCCGCTTCGTGAACAGCCGCAGCGAGAGCTCGCCGAGCACCGGGGTGCGCCAGCCGCGGGCGGTGCGATGCCAGCGATACCCCGGCAGCAGCGGCACCGCGTTGATGATGCAGAGCCGCTTCACCAGGGCCGGCTCACGCTGCGCCGCGATCAGGCCCAGGGCACCCCAGTCGTGGACGCAGAGGGCGTGATCGGTGACCCCGAGGGCCTCGAGCGCGGTGCCGAAGAAGGCGCCCTGGCCACGGGCTGAATAATCGAAGCTCGCCGGGTCGGGCCGCGCGGAGCGCCCGAAGCCCGGCAGGTCGAAGGCGAGCGCGGGGCCCCGCATGCGGCCCAGGAAGGGCAGCCACCGCTCGGAGTGGTTCGGCACGCCGTGGGCGAGGACGACCGGAGGGCCCTCCCCCGGGATGCGCCGGAAGAAGACCGCGACGCCGTCGACGACGACGCTGCCGGTCTCGATGCGATCTTTGCCGCTGTCGGCCACGCCCGGCCGGACAATATCCTCGCCTCGTGCCGCTGCCCAGCAAGGACGCGATCGCCGAGCCCGACCGCAGGGCGCGGGAGCTGGCCGAGCGGGGGCGGCGCACCGGCCTGGCCGAGGAGGTCGGTCGGATCCCGAAGCGGGATCCCTCCTGGCGGCGTCCCTCGCGCCGGCGGGTGCTCGCCATCCGCGACCGCCTCCGCGAGATGTACGGGCGCCCGGTGAACGAGCCGCATGGCCACCCGATCGCCGAGCTGGTGCGGACGATCCTCTCCCAGAACACCAACGACAACAACCGCGACGTCGCCTACGCCCGCATGCGCGAGCGCTTCCCCACCTGGGAGGAGGTCCGGGACGCCCCTCCCGAGGAATTGGAGGAGGCGCTGCGGCCCGGGGGGTTGGCGCCGTCGAAGACGCCCCGGATCCAGCACGTGCTGGAGAACATCGGCGACCCGCCCGACCTCGACTGGCTGGCGGAGGCGCCGCGCCGGCAGGCCCTCGACCATCTCACCGACCTGCCCGGGGTCGGGCGCAAGACGGCCGCCTGCGTCCTCATCTTCAGCTTCGACCGTCCCGAGATCCCGGTCGACACCCACGTGAAACGGGTCGGGGCGCGGTTGGGGCTTTTTCGCCCGAACGCCTCCTTCGAGGAGGCCCACGACGAGATGCTCGCGATCACCCCGCCCGAGGACGCGTACGAGCTCCACGTCAACCTGATCCGGCACGGCCGCGCCCTCTGCCGACCCCGCCCCCGCTGCGGCGAGTGCGAGCTGCGGAGGATGTGCCATTGGTATCGCGACCACCGCGAGGGCGCCGTCAACCGGGGTCGTAGCGGCCGGTGACATCAGTCGCGGCGCCAAGGCGCCGCGACCAGGAGACCGGCCTGACGACCCCTTATATGCTCCCGGCGCCATGAACCGCGGCACCTTCGTCATCTTCGGGATCGTCGCGATCCTGTTCGCGATCCTGATTCCCGCCTGGGCGATCAGCCGCGAGGGCGGCGAGGAAGCGTCGCCCCAGGACGTGCCGCCCGAGCTGCAGGAGGGCAAGGACCTGTTCGTGACCAATTGCGGTTCCTGCCACACGCTCTACAAGGCCGGCACCGACGGCGTCGTCGGACCCGACCTGGACGAGCTGCTGGCGCCCCCGAGCCCCACGCCGCCCGACCCGTCGACCATCCAGCCCAGGGTCCTCAGCGCGGTCCAGAACGGCGTCGGAGGCAAGATGCCGAAGGGCATCCTCACGGGCCCGCAGGCCGAGGAGGTCGCGGAGTTCGTGGCGCAGGTGGCCGGGGACCGGTAACCGGCGCCCACAGCGACGGCCCAGCCGGGAATCCGGCTTGTCTTCGTGCTCAACCTTGCTAGGCTTGGACTCAGATTTCTTAACGCCAAGCTTTGGAGGTAAGACAGTGGCTAAGACGATAGGCATCGATCTCGGCACGACCAATTCATGCGTGGCCGTGATGGAGGGCGGAGAGCCCACGGTGCTGGAGAACTCGGAGGGCGGCCGCACCACCCCGTCGGTCGTCGCCTTCACGGACTCCGGCGAGCGCCTCGTCGGCACGGTCGCCAAGCGGCAGGCCGTGATGAACCCCGAGCGCACGATCTTCTCGATCAAGCGCTTCATGGGGCGCAAGGAGGCGGAGGTGAAGGAGGAGGAGACGATCGTCCCGTACAAGGTGGAGGCCGGGCCGAACGGCGACGTCCGCATCGACGTCGACGGCAAGCAGTACTCCCCGCCGGAGATCTCGGCGATGATCCTGCAGAAGCTGAAGTCGGACGCGGAGGCGAAGCTCGGCGAGGAGGTCGACTCCGCCGTGATCACCGTCCCGGCCTACTTCAACGACGACCAGCGCCAGGCGACCAAGGACGCCGGCAAGATCGCCGGCCTCGAGGTCAAGCGCATCATCAACGAGCCGACGGCGGCCGCGCTGGCCTACGGGCTCGACAAGGAGGGCGGCGCCGACGAGACCGTGCTGGTCTTCGACCTCGGCGGCGGCACCTTCGACGTCTCGGTCCTGGAGATCGGCGACGGGGTGTTCGAGGTCAAGGCGACCTCGGGCGACAACCACCTCGGCGGCGACAACTGGGACAAGGCGATCGTCGAGTGGATCGTCAGCGAGTTCAAGAAGGACCAGGGCGTCGACCTGTCCGCGGACAAGCGCGCGCTGCAGCGCCTCTACGAGGCCGCGGAGAAGGCGAAGATCGAGCTCTCCGCCACCCAGGAGACGCAGATCAGCCTCCCGTTCATCACCGCGGTCGAGGGCGACCCCAAGCACCTGGAGATGAAGCTGAACCGCGCCAAGCTCAACGAGCTGACCGCCGACCTGCTGGACCGCATCGTCGGTCCGGTCAAGCAGGCTCTGTCGGACGCCGGCGGCAACGTCGACCACGTGATCCTGGTCGGGGGCATGACCCGGATGCCGTCCGTGCAGGAGAAGGTCCAGGAGCTGACCGGCAAGGACCCGCACCAGGGCGTCAACCCGGACGAGGTCGTCGCCATCGGCGCCGCGATCCAGGCCGGCGTGCTGGCCGGCGACGTCAAGGACGTGCTGCTGCTCGACGTCACCCCGCTCACCCTCGGCATCGAGACCAAGGGCGGCGTGATGACGAAGCTGATCGAGCGCAACACCACGATCCCGTCGAAGAAGTCGGAGATCTTCTCGACCGCCGAGGACAACCAGCCCTCTGTCGAGGTCCACGTGCTCCAGGGCGAGCGCGAGATGGCCTCGGGCAACAAGAGCCTGGGCAAGTTCCAGCTCACCGGCATCCCGCCGGCGATGCGGGGCACGCCTCAGATCGAGGTCACGTTCGACATCGACGCGAACGGCATCCTCAACGTGTCCGCGAAGGACCTGGGCACGGGCAAGGAGCAGAAGATCGAGATCAAGGGCGGGTCCGGCCTGGACGAGTCCGAGGTCGAGCAGATGATCAAGGACGCCGAGTCCCACGCCGACGAGGACCGCGCCCAGCGCGAGCTGGCCGAGGCCCGGAACATCGGCGAGAACGCCGCCTACCAGTCCGAGAAGCAGCTCGAGGAGCTGGGCGACAAGATCGACGACTCGAACAAGCAGCAGATCGAGGCCGCGATCAAGGACCTCCGCGAGTCGCTCACCTCGGACGACGCCGGCGAGATCAAGGCCAAGACGGAGGCCCTGCAGTCGGCCTTCCAGGCGGTCTCGCAGCAGATCTACGAGGCGGCGGCGCAGGAGCAGCAGGCCGCGGCCGATGACGGCACATCCGCGAACGGCGGCTCGGCCGACTCCGAGGAGGAGGTCGTCGACGCCGAGGTCGTGGACGACGAGCCGTCCAACAAGTAGGAGCGTCGATGAGCGAGAAGCCAGTCGCACCCGAGGCGGCCGCCGATGAGGAGGCGGCCGCCGAGCAGCGCGCCGATGAGGCCGCCGATCAGGCGCCGGCCCCCGGACGCGTGAGCGGGCCGGAGGCCCGCGAAGCTGAAGGGGCCACGGAGGAGGCCGGCCAGATGGTGGAAAAGGACCTCGATGAGCTCGGGCTTGCCAAGCGCGAGCGCGACGAATACCTCGAGCTCGCCCAGCGCACCAAGGCGGACTTCGACAACTACCGAAAGCGGGTCGCCGCCGAGGCGCGTGCTGCAGAGGCGCGCGGGCGGGCCCAGCTGGCGCGCGAGCTGATCCCCGTGCTCGACAACCTCGAGCGGGCGGTCGGCGCGGCCGGGGTGGATCTCGACGCCCCGGGGGGCGGCCCGGCGGATGCGCCCAGCGAGGAGGTCTCGGCCCGGGACGCGCTCGCGCGCGGCGTGGCTCTTGTCCTGGGAGAGCTGCGCGCGACGCTCGAGCGCGCGGGCGTGCAGGCCTATGACCCGGCCGGCGAGAAGTTCGACCCCGCCTGGCACGAGGCACTGTCGACCCGGCCGGCGCCCGAGGGGGGCGAGCCGGGGACGGTGCTGGAGACCCTAGAGCGCGGCTATCGGCTCGACGGCCAGGTGCTGCGCCCCGCGCGTGTGATCGTCAGCGAGTAGGGGGAGGGATGGCGACGCCGCGCGACCACTACGAGGTGCTGGGGGTGGGCCGCAAGGCCTCCCAGGACGAGATCAAGAAGGCCTACCGCGAACTGGCCCGCAAGTGGCATCCCGACCGCAACCCCGATGACGCTGATGCCGAGGAGAAGTTCAAGGAGATCCAGCAGGCCTACGACACGCTCTCGGATCCCGAGAAGCGGAAGGAGTACGACTCGGGTGGGATGTTCGGTGGCTTTGGCCCCGGAGCGGGCGGAGCCGGCTTCCCGGGCGGCGGCTTCGCCTCGGACCTGGGCGACATCTTCTCGACCTTCTTCAATCGCGGTGGCGGCGGCACATCGGGCCCGCGGCCCCAGCCGGGGCGCGACCTCGAGACAGAGGTCCAACTTGGCTTCGACCAGGCGGTGCACGGCACCCAGATCACGGTCGAGGTGCCGACCACCGGCGCCTGTTCGACCTGCGGGGGCTCCGGCGCGAAGCCCGGGACCGCCCCCAAGGTGTGCCCCCGCTGCGAGGGCAGCGGGGTGGACACCCAGAGCCAGGGCTTCTTCTCAATTCAGCAGCCGTGCCCCGAGTGCGGCGGCCAGGGCCAGGTGATCGAGGAGCCGTGCCCGACCTGCGCGGGCAGCGGCATCACCCAGGAGAGCAAGCGCTACCGCGTCAACATCCCAGCCGGCGTCCACGACGGCAGCCGCATCCGGCTGGCTGGCAAGGGCGAGGCCGGATACCGCGGTGGCCCCCGCGGCGACCTCTACGTGACCACCAGGGTCGCCCCCTCGCCGGTCTTCCGCCAGCGGCCCGACGGCAACCTCGACGTCGACCTGCCCGTGTCGGTCACCGAGGCGATCCAGGGCGCCACCATCGAGGTCCCCACCCTGAACGGCTCCAAGCGCATCAAGATCCCGCCCGGGACCCAGCACGGAAGCACGCAGCGACTCAAGGGCGAGGGGCCTCCCAGGACCAGCGGCTCGGGCCGGGGCGACATCCACTACCGCGTCAACCTGCAGGTCCCGCGCGAGCTCAACGACGAGCAGCGCGAAGCCGTGGAGAAGCTCGCCGACGCCCTCAACGGCGAGGACCCCAGGCGCGAGCTGCTGCAGCGCGCCGGGCGTCCGGGCGGGGCGAGAAAGTGATGGAGCGATGAGCAACGGCAATCGCAAGACCAGGCGCACCACGCGGGTCAGGACCGAGACCCGGATCGACGAGGAGCGCGGGGTGTTCATGATCTCGGTCGCAGCCGAGCTGGCCCACATGCACCCCCAGACCCTTCGCATGTACGAGGCCCGCGGGCTGATCACGCCGAAGCGCTCGCCCAAGAACACCCGCCTTTACTCACAGGCCGACGTCGAGCGCCTGCGCAGGATTCAGCACATGACCAACGAGGAGGGGCTCAACCTCGCCGGTGTCGAGACCGTGCTGGAGATGGAGGCGCGCGTCGAGGGAATGAGGGCGGAGATGTCGCGGATGCGAAAGCGGGCTGCCGCGATGGAGAAGCGGATGGGCGACGAGCTCGAGCGCCTGCGTGCTGCGCGGGGCGGCGAGCTGGTCCCCTACGGCGCCTACGAGATGCCCGCGGCGGCGGGCGGCGAGGGGCAGTCCGTGAAGGTCCCGATCCGCCGCGGCAAGCGCGGCTCGAGCGCTACCGGCTGATCAGGGCGCCGGCCAGCGGCGGCTACTCGGGTCCTCGCCCAGCAGCCTCGTCGTGATCCCCTCGAGCGTCCCGTAGCTGGTCGTCCCCGGCGACTGGTCGCTCAGAACCGCGATCGCGATCCGCTGCCCCGAGCGATGGACCAGCAGCGCGGCCTGGTGGGTGACGGGGCCGCTCGTCTCGCTCGTCTCGTAGGGGCGCCAGCCGCCCTTGAAGTAGACGCGCCAATCATCGCCGGCTCCGGCGGGGATGCCCCAGCGCTGGGAGCTCGTCACGTTCGCCAGCAGCCGCTTGCCGTAGGCCCGGTACCGGGCCGGCAGGTTGCGGTCGAGGTCGAAGAAGAACCGCGCCAGGTCGCCCGCCGTCACCTGCGCGCCGCCCCAGTACCCCGGCGTCACCTCGAAGCTCCCCATTCCGGCCCCGGCCGCGACCTCCTCCATGCCCCCGTCCCCGACCCGCGCGTAGACGGCGCTGGCCGAGTCGTTGTCCGAGTAGGTGATCATCGAGTCGAGCAGCGACCGGGTCCCCTCGTCGAGCGGCTCGTCCCCGCGCGCAAGCCGCCTCAGCTCGGCCGCGAGCAACAGTGCTTTCGACACGCTCGCCGAGCTGAACTGCAGGTCCGGGTCCAATCCGCGCACGGCCCCGTTGGCGTCCTCGACCGCGAACGCAACGGTGCCGGGCGCCGCTTCCGCGAAGGCCCGGGCGGCGTCAACGCTCTTTCCCGACGGGTAGGGAACCGGCGGCCAGGTCCGCTCCGCATTGGGCTTCGCCAGCTTGCCGGCCGAGCCGCCTTCCTCCTTCGCATCCCCGCCCCCCATCGAAGCCGAAGGCGCGGCGGCAATGACCACCAGCGCGAGCGCGCCGGCGAGAGCCGCGGCGCGGGCGCCTGGACTGCGCCGTGAATGCGGTGGGTCATACGATCGGCGGCTGACCATGGCTGTTTCCGACGTCCATCCTGCCAGTGATCCCGACCTGGCTCGCTACGACGCGGTCGCCGCCCCCGACGTCAGGGCGCTGACCCTCGTCTCGGGTCTGGGCCGAATGGCTATCGGCGCCGCGCTGGCGATGGCACCCGAGCGGGCGCTGTCGGCGCTGGGGTTCACCGACCTCTCGCCGACCGCGGTGGCCGCGTCGAGGCTCGCGGGTGGCCGCGACATCGTGCTGGGCGCAGTGATGATGGCCGCGATCGACGACCCCAACCGGCTGCGGGCGGCCAGCCTGGCCAACGCGGCGGTGGACGCGGGCGACGCGGCGACCTTTGCGGCCGCGCTGGCGCGCGGGGACGAGGTGCGGACGGCGGCGCTGCGCGGGCTTGCGGCGGCGGTCCCGGCGACGCTGGCCGGCCTCTGGGTCGCGGCCCGGCTTCGTTAGCCACCCGACGTGCGGCTGAGCTCGGGATCGATCCCGGCGTCGGCCAGCGCCTCGCTCCGGTCCAGATAAAGCCGCCAGTAGACGATCTTGCCGTCGCGGAAGGTCATCGTGTGCGCGTCCCGGACCTCGACCTCGGGGCCCCCGCCCGTGCCGCGGGAGTAGGTGCGGGTCAGGCCGACGACCCGGTCGCCCGCGGGAATGGCGTCGAACTCCAGCACCTCCGTGGTCTCGTTGCCGCTCAGCATCAGCTCGAGCACGCCGCGCAGGGCCTCTCGGCCGCGGTAGCTGCCGTCCGGGGGCAGATCCGGGTCGTAGACCTCGACGTCCTCGTCGAAGAAGCCGAGCACCGCGTCGACACCGCCCTCGTTGAAGGCGGCGATCAGCCGCTGGAATGTCTCGACGTTGGACGCCAAGCAGATCCTCCTTGACCCGACCTCGACGGACCCATCCATCCTATGCTCTCGGACCCCGTCAGCGCCAGTCTTCACCGCTATTTCACGCCTGCCTGTGCCTGAAATATCTAAGCGTTCCACGCATAGATTTCTTTACATCTGGGCGTAAGCCCGGTACCATCTAGGCATGCAGCAAGACCGCTTCACGATCAAATCCCAGGAGGCGGTGGCGGCCGCGCAGCGGCTCGCCTCCGAGCACTCCAATCCCGAGGTGGCGCCCGCCCACCTCCTGCTCGCGCTGCTCGAACAGGAGGACGGCGTGGTGGTCCCGGTGCTGCAACGCCTCGGCTCCGACGCCCAGTCGCTGCGCCAGCAGGTCGAGGATGGGATCGAGCAACTGCCCGCGATCAGCGGCAACACCGTGCCCGACATCCGCCCCTCGTCCGAGTTCGTCTGGGTGCTGCAGCAGGCCGAGAAGGAGGCGACCGGGCTCGCCGACGAGTACATCTCCACCGAGCACATCCTGCTCGCGCTGGCCGACTCCAAGTCCGGCGTCGCGGGCCTGCTTCCCGACCGCGCGGCGCTGCTGACCGCGATCTCCGAGGTCCGCGGGCCGCACCGCGTCACCTCGCCCACCCCGGAGGACAGCTACGGAGCGCTCGAGAAGTACGGGCGCGACCTGACGAGCGAGGCCGAGAGCGGCAAGCTCGACCCGGTCATCGGCCGCGACGAGGAGATCCGCCGGGTGATCCAGGTCCTCTCCCGCCGGACCAAGAACAACCCCGTCCTGATCGGCGACCCGGGCGTCGGCAAGACCGCGATCGTCGAGGGCCTCGCCCAGCGCATCGTCGGCGGTGACATCCCCGAGAGCCTGCGCGACCGCCGCGTGATCGCGCTCGACATCGGCGCTCTGCTGGCCGGCTCCAAGTACCGCGGCGAGTTCGAGGAGCGGCTGAAGGCGGTGCTGAAGGAGGTGCAGGACGCTGAGGGCAAGGTCGTGCTCTTCCTCGACGAGCTGCACACGATCGTCGGCGCCGGCGCCTCCGAGGGCGCGGTCGACGCATCCAACCTGCTGAAGCCGATGCTCGCCCGCGGCGAGCTGCGCTGCGTCGGCGCCACCACGCTCGACGAGTACCGCAAGCACATCGAGAAGGACGCCGCGCTCGAGCGCCGCTTCCAGCCGATCTTCGTCGGCGAGCCCGACGTCGACAGCACGATCGCGATCCTGCGCGGCCTCAAGGAGCGCTACGAGGTCCACCACGGCGTCCGCATCACCGACGCCGCCATCCTCGCGGCCGCGACGCTCTCGGAGCGCTACATCGCCGACCGCTTCCTGCCCGACAAAGCGATCGACCTGATCGACGAGGCCGCTTCCCGGCTGAAGATCGAGATCGACTCGATGCCGACCGAGATCGACGAGGTCGAGCGCCGCATCCAGCAGCTGGAGATCGAGCGCGAGGCGCTGAAGAAGGAGAAGGACAAGGCTTCCAAGGAGCGGCGTGAGGCGATCGAGGCCGAGCTGGCCGAACTGGGCGAGCGCTCCAGCGAGATGAAGGCGCGCTGGCAGAACGAGAAGGACGCGATCGAGCGCATCAAGGCGGCCAAGGCCGAGCTCGAGGAGGTCACCCGGGAGGCCGAGCGCGCCGAGCGCGACGCCGACCTGGAGCGCGCCGCGGAGCTCCGCTACGGCCGCATTCCCGAGCTCGAGTCGACCGTCGCCGAGGCCGAGGCGCAGCTCCGCGAGTTGCACGAGTCCGGCGGCTCGATGCTGACCGAGGAGGTGACCGAGGAGGACGTCGCCGAGGTCGTCGCCAAGTGGACCGGGATTCCGGTCAGCCGCCTGATGGAGGGCGAGGTCGAGAAGCTGATCCACATGGAGGAGCGCCTGCACGAGCGGGTGATCGGGCAGGACGAGGCCGTCGAGGCCGTCGCCGGCGCGCTGCGCCGCGCCCGCGCCGGCCTCTCGGACCCCGACCAGCCGATCGGCAGCTTCCTCTTCTGCGGCCCGACCGGGGTCGGCAAGACCGAGCTGGCGCGCGCCCTCGGCGGAGTTCATGTTCGACTCCGAGCAGGCGCTGGTGCGGATCGACATGTCCGAGTACATGGAGAAGCACTCGGTCGCGCGCCTGATCGGCGCCCCACCCGGCTACGTCGGATACGAGGAGGGCGGGCAGCTGACGGAGGCGGTACGGCGCCGCCCGTACTCGGTGATCCTGCTCGACGAGATCGAGAAGGCTCACCCCGACGTCTTCAACACACTGCTCCAGATCATGGACGACGGGCGGCTCACCGATGGCCAGGGCCGCACGGTCGACTTCAAGAACACCGTGCTGGTCATGACCTCGAACGTGGGCTCGCAGTTCATCGCGGAGGTCAGCAAGGCGGCCGCCGCCAGCGGACGCGAAGCGGAGCAGGCGGCGGATGAGGCTGGCCGCGAGCAGGTCGAGGAGGCGCTGACCAAGACGTTTCCGCCCGAGTTCCTGAACCGGGTCGACGACGTCGTCATCTTCCACCGGCTCTCCAAGGAGGACCTCCGAAAGATCGTGGAGATCCAGGTCGCCCGGCTCGCGAGGCGCGTGAGCGAGCGCGGAATCACGATCGATCTCACCGACAAGGCCAAGGAGCTGCTCGGCAACCTCGGCTTCGACCCGACCTACGGCGCCCGGCCGCTGAAGCGCGTGATCCAGAAGAACCTGATCGACGTGCTGGCCCTGAAGCTTCTCGAGGGCGAGTTCGCCGAGGGCGATACGGTCAAGGTGGAGGCCAAGGACGGTGTGCTGACGTTCACCAAGTCCAAGGGCTCCTCGAAGCCCAGGGACGACGGCAAGCCCCCCGCTCGCGAGAAGGCCACCGCCTAGGGACCACCAGGCCGCAGGCTATGGAGCAGCTGCAAAGCTGCGACTGTCGCCGGGCGGCCGCCAGTGGTCCCGCCTGATGGAAGCCGACCCAGGCGTCGAATCGCATCTACCCCACTATTCGGGGCGCCACGGCTAAAGCACGCCTGGCCTCCGGACGAATAGATCAGGGGATGAGCATCAAGCTTTCAGCTGAGGACGCCCGCTGGGGGGTCCGCGAGGTGGCCTGGACCGTTGAGGAGCGTGTGATCTGGCGCGCCTCGGACGCGTCCCGCGCCGCGCTGCGGCGCGCCCTGCGCGCGGTCTCCCCGTTGCAGCGGCTGATCCAGACCAAGCTCGTGTGGCCGCTCACCGACCGCCTCGACGACTACGGAGTGGTCGCCAGGACCGCCGTCGCGACCGTGGGCGTCGCCGCCGCGCTCGGCGCGGGCGCGGCGGGCGTGATGGTCGCGGGCTCCGGCGAGCGCTCGCCCGCGCCTGTGGCGGCGGCGGCCGTCGTCCCTCAGGCGAGCGATCGGGGGGCGAGCCTGGAGGGTGTCCCGCCCGACTTCGTCGCCGACCCGAACGCGAGCACGACGACCGCCGCGACGGCCAAGCCGGCTCCGCCCCCGGCCGGCGGAGAAGAGGCGATGACCGAGCCCGGCCCCGTCGCGTGGAGCTTCGCCCGCGCCTTCGTCCAGTACGAGGTCGGAAAGGTCGATGACGCCGCGGTCAAGACCTTCAATGAGTCCGCGACCAAGCCTCTCGCCTCCGCGCTCAGCGACAACCCCCCACGCCTGCCGGAGGGCGCCAACGTCCCCGAGGCGCAGGTCCTGAACGTCCTCCTCGGCAAGCAGACGGGCAAGGAGATGACCGCCAGCGTCTCGCTGCTCCGGCTCGAGGCGGCGAGCGAGCTGCGGCTGACGCTGCAGGAGACCGACAAGGGCTGGCGGGTCGCCGGGGTGCTGGGCTGATGGGTCGCATCAGAACCGCGATTGCCGCCACCGTGGTCGGCGCCGCGATCGCGGCGCAGGGCGCCGTCGCGCAGGCGCCCCCCGATCCCCCGCCGCCGCCCACGGCGGCGCCCCCTCAGCAGTCCCCGGCGCAGCCCGCGCCGCCGATGGCCGGGCTGGCGCCGGCGAAGCCGCCCAAGCCGCAGCCCACGCCCAAGCCGCAGCCGCAAGCCGGAGAAGCCACCGGCCGACCAGGGCGGCAAGCCACCCGAGAACGATGGCGGCGGCTCCGAGCAGGGGGAGGGGGGCGTCGCGCCGGATCAGCCGATCGACGAGGAGCTCGCCTTCCCGGCCCCGGCATCGTGCGGCCCCACCTCGGTGCCCGCGTTCCTGATCCCGATCTACCAGCGCGCGACCGAGGCCTACGGGCTCGGCCCCGCCGGGCCCTCGATCCTCGCGGCGATCAACGAGATCGAGACCGGCTTCGGCGTCAACCAGGGCCCCTCCAGCGCCGGCGCCGTCGGCTGGATGCAGTTCATGCCGGCGACCTGGGCCGCCTACGGGGTGGACGCAAACGACGATGGCGTCGAGGACCCCGCCGACCCCGAAGACGCGATCTTCGCCGCCGCCCGCTACCTGAAGGCCTCGGGAATGCCCGAGGACCCCGAGGGCGCGATCTTCTCCTACAACCATGCCGACTGGTACGTCGCCGACGTGCTGGCCCGCGCGGCCTGCTACAGCGGCATCGGCGGCGGCGTGCTCTCGCTGCTGCCCGAGCGCCAGGAGCTGATCTGCGGCCCCAAGGGCGACAGCCGGCCAGTCCCCAAGGACTACCTCGATGCCTTCGAATCCGCGGCCGGCCGCTACGACATGGGCACCGACGGCGTCTGGGCGCTGGCGGCCATCGCCCGTCTCGAGTCAGACTTCGGCCGCAGCATGACGCCCGCCGAGCTCAAGACCAGGGGGCCGCTGGGCATCGACGAGGCGAACTGGGACAGCTTCGCGGTCGACGGCGACGGCGACGGCAAGGTCGAGCGTGAGAGCCCCGGGGACTCCGCCGCGACGCTGGGGCGCATGGTCTGGGCCAGCGGCGGCCTGCGGGCCGGGCTCTTCCAGCACAATCACGCCTCCTGGTACGTCGAGGAGGTTCTGGACGAGACCTCGCCGCTGGCTGGCAAGTGCCGGGTCCGGAACGTCTCCTACTCGATCGCCCTGCCCGGCCCCACCGGCATCCCGATCAACTGGGAGAACGTCACGCTCTCGAACTCGCTCGAGGCCTGGGACCTGCAGCAGGGGATGATCGACCCCAGGGTGATGACGCTGATCGCGGCGATCAGCCAGAACCACCAGATCACGATCTCGTCTCTGCGCTCGGACCACTCGATGTACACGGCCTCGGGCAACGTCTCCAACCACTTCTACGGCCGCGCCGTTGACATCGCTGCGATCGACGGCGTCCCCTGCACCGTGGTCACCCCCGACGGGCCCTGCGGCCGCATGGCCCGCGCGCTCGCGCTGCTGCCGCCCGGCCAGCGCCCGACCGAGCTGATCTTCTGCTTCGATCCCGACGGCCCCGGCCCCGCGTTCGCCGCGGCGGACCACTGCGACCACATCCACGCCGGCTACGACGACCAGGGCCTCGGGCACGGCCACGAGTAGCTCTGCCGCAGACGGATAGGCTCGCGGCATGCCGACGCTCGAGTCCGAGCGCTCCGGACGCGTCCTGACCGTCCGGGTGGACAACCCGCCGCACAACTTCATGGATCGCAGCATGGTCGCCGAGCTCGACGCGCTCACCCGCGGGCTGGCACGCGACGGCTCGGTCGGCTCAGTCGTGATCACTGGCCGCCCGCCCGAGCTGTTCGTGACCCATTACGACGTCGCGGAGATCCTTGCCGGCGTCGAGGATGTCGGCGTGACGCCTGGCCCGCGCGCGGCCGGCGCCCTGCTCGGCCTCGCCGGCGCGATCCTCCGGGTCCCCGGCCTGCGAGACGCGGCGGAGCGCACCCCGCTGCGCGGGCTGCTGGAGCTGCACCGCCTGCACGACGCCTTCGTGCGCATGAACCGGCTCGACAAGGTGGTGATCGCCGCGATCAACGGCCCCGCCACCGGAGGAGGCTGCGAGCTGGCTCTGGCATGCGACCTCCGCTATATCGCGGACAGGCCAGGGGTCATGATCGGCCTGCCCGAGATGACGATGGGCTTCAACCCCGGCGCGGGCGGGACCCAGCGGCTGACCAGGGCGCTCGGTCCAGCGCGTGCTCTGGAGGCGATGCTGGAGGGACGTACCTTCACGCCTGCGGAGGCGGTCGAGGCCGGGGTCGTCCACCGCGCCGTCGACCCGGCTCGCCTGCAGGCCGAGGCGATGGAGACGGCGGAGCGGATGGCGCGACGCTCGCCGCGTTCGGTTCGCGCGCTGAAGGTCGGCGGTCTACGAGGGGGCCGGGCGCGGCCTTCTGCGGGGGCTTGGCCGAGGAGCGGCGCCGCTTCATGTCGGTGGGCGGCACCGAGCCCGCGCGCCGGGCGATGGCGGCGTTTGTGGCCGAGGTCGACCGCCGCGACGGCTCGCCGTGGGCCGACCCCGACGGGGTTCGGCCCTGGCAGCGCGGCGAGGTGGAGGACCTGGGCTCCGACGAGCCCGGCTAGCCCGCTACGCCCTGGGCCGCCGCGCAACCCCGCTGATCAGTGGACGGATCAACATCGGTAACTTCGGGAACCGCGTGCGGTCCAGCTGCTCGATCCAGAGGCCGGCGTTCGCGAGAGCATCGGCGGTCGGGCCGGTTTGGATGGCAGCCGCCGGTGAAGACGCCCCAGGGGCGCTCGAGCCGGTCCTGCCACCAGGCCAGGTGCCTGCTCTCGCCCCGAACGTGCTCGAGGAACAGCAGCTCCCCGCCCTCGACCAGGACGCGGCGGGCCTCGGCCAGCGAGCGGGCGGGATCCGCGACGGTGCAAAGCACCAGCGCCGAGACGACCGTGTCGAAGCTGCCGTCGTCGAACGGCAGGTCCTCGGCGGCCGCCTCGATCACCGTGATCCGCTGCGGCGCGAAGGAGCCGGACTCGGCGCGAGTACCGAAGCCTCGCGGCCATGTGCCGGTCGGGCTCGGCCAGCACCAGCTCGGTGACGGCGTCCGTGTAATGGGCCAGGTCGAGGCCGGTGCCGGCGCCGATCTCGAGCGCGCGCCCAGAAGCGCGGGCCAGCAGCGAGCGCCGCATCTCGGCCAGGCCGCCCCGCTCGGCGCCGGCGATCATGCGGTCATAGAAGCGCGCGAAGATGGGATGCTCGGGGAACCTCCGCCATCGCTCAATCATCACCGTCCGGACCGACGCGGGGCGTGAGGGGCATCACTTGTTTGCACTCCGCGGCCGAAACTGAAAGAAAGGGGTCTGCGAGCCACCGATCAGGAGAGGAGACCGCCATGCCAACCTACGTCATGCTCACCAACCTGACCCCCGAGGGGGTCCAGACCCTGAAGAACAACCCCGGCAGGGTCGGCGAGGTGAACAAGGAGGTCGAACAGCTCGGCGTCAAGGTCAAGGAGCAGTGGGCCACGCTCGGGCAGTTCGATTTCATCACCGTCGTCGAGGCCCCGGACGACCAGACGATGGCCAAGGTCTCGATCGAGCTCGGCTCCCGAGGCACGATGAGCAGCCAGACGCTGGCCGCCATGCCCGCCGAGGACCTGGCGAAGGCCCTCTAGCGGCGCGTCCGAGCGAGCGGCGAGGGCAACCCGTGAAGGTGATGGTCGTCGGGGGCGGCGGGCGCGAGCACGCGATCGTGCGCGCCGCCCGGCGCTCGGACCAGGTGACCGAGGTGCTGTGCGCGCCCGGCAACGCGGGCATCGCCGCCGACGCCCGCTGCCTGGACGTGGGCGCCGAGGACGTCGACGCCATCGTTCGCGCGGCAGCCGACGAGCAGGCGGGTCTGGTGATCGTGGGACCGGAGGCGCCCCTGGTCGCCGGGGCGGTGGACGCGCTGGAGGAGGCCGGCGTCCCCGCCTTCGGGCCCAGCGCCGAGGCCGCGCGGCTGGAGGGGTCGAAGCTGTTCGCGAAGGAGCTGATGGCCGAGGCCGGGGTGTCCACCGCCTCCTACGTCGTGCTCCGGTCCGAGCAGGAGGCGCTCGACGAGATCTCGCGCGCCGCCTTCCCGGCCGTGCTCAAGGCCGACGGCCTGGCCGCCGGCAAGGGCGTGATCATCTGCGCCAGTGAGGCCGAGGCGCGCGAGGCCGCGGCCGTCTTCTTCACCGAGCAGCGGTTCGGCCGCACAGAGGTGGTGCTCGAGGAGTTCCTCGACGGAGAGGAGCTGTCGCTGCTGGCGCTGTGCGACGGCGCCAACGTCGTGCCGCTGGCGCCCGCCCAGGACTACAAGCGGATCGGCGACGGCGACGAGGGGCCCAACACCGGCGGCATGGGCAGCTACTCGCCGGTCCCGGGCTTTGAGGCCGCCGAGGTCGAGGAGTTGGTGGACGCGGTCCACCGTCCCGTCGTCGAGGCGATGGCCCGGCGCGGCACGCCCTTCCACGGCGTCCTCTACGCCGGCCTGATGCTGACCGCGGACGGGGTCCGGGTGCTGGAGTTCAACACCCGCTTCGGCGATCCCGAGACCCAGGCCGTGCTGCCGAGGCTGCGGTCCGACCTGATCGACCTCTGCGTCGGGGCGCGGCAGCCCGCCGGGCTGGCGAACGCCCACGCCGAGTTCGGCGACGACTGGGCGGTCTCGGTGGTGCTGGCGTCGGCCGGCTACCCGGCGTCGTCGTCGAAGGGCGACGTGATCAGCGGCCTGGAGCAGGCGGCGGCCGCCGAGGGCGTCGAGATCTTCCACGCCGGCACCGCCGAGCGCGACGGCGACATCGTCACCAACGGCGGCCGCGTCCTCAACGTGACCGGGCTGGGACCGACGCCCGCATACGCCCGGCGCCGCGCCTACGATGCGGCTGATCTGATCAGCTTCGAGGGCATGCAGATGCGCACCGACATCGCCGCCCGCGCGGTGGAGCGGGTCGCGGCGGGCTAGGCCGACCGAGAGGAAGGAACGAGAACGATGGATTCAGGTGGCGGTGGCACGCCCCAGACGGGCGTCGAGACCCTGCCCGAGGTGGAGGCGGCCTTCGAGGAGATCGAGGTCGACGCGCCGCTGGTCGGGATCATCATGGGCTCGAAGAACGACAAGCCGAAGATGCAGCCCGCGGGCGCCGCCCTGCACGAGGCCGGCATCGCCTACGAGGTCCGCGTGCTCAGCGCCCACCGCCAGCCCGAGGAGACGGGCGAGTACTGCGCGAACGCGCGCATGAGGGGCCTGAAGGTGATCATCGCCGGCGCCGGGATGTCCGCCGCGCTGCCTGGCTTCGCGGCCTCGAAGAGCGACCTGCCGGTGATCGGGGTGCCGCTCTCGGGCAAGAACCTGGGCGGCATGGACGCGCTGCTCTCGGCCGTGCAGATGCCGCCCGGCGTGCCCGTCGGCTGCGTTGCGATCGACGGGGCCAAGAACGCAGGATTGCTCGCGGCCCGGATCATCAACGCGTAGGTCCGCGACGCCACTCGTCAGAATCAGCACGTGATTCCCCGCTACACGCGCGAGCAGATGGCCGCCGTCTGGTCGCCGCAGCGGCGGATGGAGAAGTGGCTCGAGGTCGAGCTCGCGGCCACCGAGGCCTGGGCCGAGGAGGGCGTGGTGCCCAAGGAGGCGGCCGAGGCTGCCAGGGCGCGCGCCGCCTTCACTGTCGAGGCGGTGGAGGAACGCGAGCGCCAGACCGACCACGACGTCGCCGCCTTCGTCGACGTGGTGGCGGAGTCCGTCGGCGAGCACGGGCGCTGGATCCACTACGGGCTCACCTCCTCGGACGTCCTGGACACCGCGCTGGCCCTGCAGCTCCGGGAGGCGGGGGAGGTCGTGCTCGCGAGCGCGAGCGCCTACCGCGACGCGCTGGTCGAGCGGGCGAAGGAGCACCGCGACACCCTCTGCGTCGGCCGCACCCACGGCGTTCACGCCGAGCCGACCACCTTCGGGCTGCGCCTCGCGGGCTTCGCGTTCGAGGCCGACCGCAACCTCGACCGGCTCACCGACGCGTTCGAGCAGCTCGCCTACGGAAAGCTCTCGGGCGCCGTCGGCACCTACGCGTCGGTGCCGCCCTCCGTCGAGGCCCGCGTCATGGAGCGCCTCGGGCTCCAGCGCGAGGACGTCGCGACGCAGATCGTGCCCCGGGACCGCCACTCCGTGCTCACCTCGCGCATCGCGATCGCGGGCGGCGGCTTGGAGCGCTTCGCGACGGAGGTCCGCAACCTGCAGCGGACCGAGGTGCGCGAGGTCGAGGAGCCGTTCGGCTCCGCGCAGAAGGGCTCTTCGGCGATGCCCCACAAGCGCAACCCGATCCGCACCGAGCGCATCACCGGGCTCGCGCGCGTGCTGCGGGGCTACGCCCAGACCGGGCTCGAGAACATCGCGCTCTGGCATGAGCGCGACATCTCCCACTCCGGGGCCGAGCGCGTGATCCTGCCGGACGCGACCACCGCGCTCGACTACATGCAGGACATGGCGGCGAAGGTGGCGAGCGACATGGCCATCCACAGCGAGCAGATGCGGCGAAACCTGGAGCTGACCCACGGGGCCCTGTTCAGCCAGCGCGCGCTGACGGCCCTGGTCGAATCGGGGATGACGCGCGACGACGCCTACCGCCTGGTGCAGGAGAGCGCGCAGCGCGCGTGGGACGAGGGGATCGAGTTCCGCGAGCTGATCGGGGCGGCGGCGCCCCAATTGGACCTGGACGCGGTGTTCGACTACGGCGCCTACCTCGAGCACGTGCCCGAGGTCATGTCGAGGCTGGAAGATCTGAGCTAGGGCGCGAAGCGGTTGCCTCAGGCGGGGCGGTATGAGAGGCTCGCCCCGTGATCCTCTACACCTGCGGGCAGAAGAAGCGCGCCGGCAATCTGGGGCCCGTCCACCCCTGCGGCCGCGCCGCGAAGGCGCTCGACGAGGCGGGCTACGAGTACGAGATCCGGGTGGTCGAGGGCTACCGGCTGGTGCCGTGGAAGTGGCCCAGCCGCGGCAGCGACAGGGCTGAGATCAAGGCGCTGAGCGGAACCAACGAGGTGCCCGTGCTTGTCCTGGACGACGGCACCGTGGTCTCGGACTCGAGCCGGATCGTCAGGTGGGCGAAAGAGCACCCTCGCGCTCAGGGCTGACGGTCCTGCCGACCAAGATCGCCGGCGTGCCGTCCCGAGGCGAGAGCGTGACGTTGCGCCGCACCATCGGCTGCGGCCCCGCGGAGCCGGCCCGGAGATCGGCCCGCGACAGCACCGTCTGCAGCACGACCCGCATCTCGAACTGGGCGAAGGTCGCGCCGATGCAGCGACGGGTGCCGCCTCCGAAGGGGATCCAGCTGTAGGTCTCCGTCGGGCTCTCGAGGAAGCGCTCGGGGCGGAAGGCGTAGGGCTCCGGGAAGGTGTCCGGGTTCGTGTGAGCGAGGTAGATCGCGGGGAAGACGGCGACCCCCGGCGGCAGCTCGTAGCCGTCCAGCGTCATCGCCTGGCGCAGCTCGCGGCCGACGAAGGGGACGACGGGACGGAGGCGCAGCGTCTCCTCGATCACCGCGTCGAGGTACTCGCTCCCCTCGCCGCCGCGCACCTCCTCGCGGAGCCGACGGAGGGCGTCGGGCCGGCGGAAGAGCAGCTCGAATGCCCAGGCGAGCGCCGTCGCGGTCGTCTCGTGGCCGGCCAGCAGCAGGGTCATCAGCTGGTCGCGCAGCTCGGAGTCGCTCATCCCCTCGCCGTCCTCATCCCGGGCCTCGATCAGCAGCGAGAGGATGTCGTCGCGCTGGTCGAGGTCCGGGTCGGCTCGGTGCTCGGCGATCTCCGAGGCGAGCAGGGCGTCGGCCGCCTCGACCTGGCGCCTGACCCGCCTGAAGCGGGGCAGCTCCCGGAGCACGGGCATGGTCACGCCGATCGTCGCCGGGGAGCGGGTCGCGGCGAGCACGTCAAGGAGGGCCTGGCGCAGGTCGTCGCGGCGGCGCTGGGTGACTCCGAAGACCGCGCGCATGATCACCTCGAGGGTGATCCGCTGCATCGAGGCGTGGAGCTTGAACGGCGCGCCGGCGGGCCAACTCTCCATCTCGCGCTCGGTGGCCTCGCGCATGACCTCCTCGTAGGCCCGCATGCGCTCGCCGTGGAACGGCGGCAGCATCAGCTTGCGGCGGCCGAGGTGGCGGTCACCCTCGATCAGCAGCAGCGAGTCTGGGCCGAGCAGCGGCTCCAGGATGAGGTTGCGGCCACGGGCGATCGTGTTGACGCGGTCGGCCGCGAATACGGCCTTGATCGAGTCGGGGTCCGAGATGAAGACCATCGGGCCCACCGGCACGGCGCGGAGGGTGAAGGTGTCGCCGAATTCCCTGCGGGAGCGCTCCAGCAGCGGCACCGGCCGCGCCATCAGGCGCAGCGTCTGCAGGGGCGGCGGCAGGGTCGGGCCGGGCGGCAGGGTCATTGGGCAGCACGACTGTACCCCTCGGCTAACCCCGCAAACAGCGGGAACCGGACGGGGTCGGGGTCGTCGCCGGTTGTTAGCCTCGATGTGCATGAACGTCGCGCTTGAAGACCTGAAGCTGCACGCGTCGGGCAAGGTCCGCGAGATCTACGAGGCCGGCGACGAGCTGATCATGGTCGCGTCGGACCGGATCTCGGTCTACGACGTGATCCTGCCCACCGCGATCCCCGACAAGGGCCGGGTGCTGACCCAGATGTCGCTGTTCTGGTTCGAGCTCACCGGCGAGATCTGCCCCAACCACTTCATCTCCGAGGACGTGCCGCCCGAGGCCGAGGGCCGGGGAATGCGGGTCAAGAAGCTGGAGATGTACCCGGTCGAGTGCGTGGTGCGCGGGTACCTCTCCGGCTCGGGCTGGAGGGAGTACCGCGAGACGAGCGCGGTGTGCGGCATCGAGCTGCCCGAGGGCCTGACCGAGTCCGCGAAGCTGCCCGAGCCGATCTTCACTCCCGCGACCAAGGCCGAGCTGGGAGACCACGACGAGAACATCGACTTCGATCGCGCCGCCGAGATCATCGGCAGCCGCCCCTTGATGGAGGAGCTGCGACGGATCTCGCTCGAGATCTACAGCCGCGGGGCCGAGCACGCGGCACAGCGGGGGATCATCCTCGCCGACACCAAGTTCGAGTTCGGCTCCTCGCCCGGCTGCGAGGTGGTGCTGGCCGACGAGGTGCTGACACCGGACTCGTCCCGCTTCTGGCCGGCCGACAGCTACGAGCCGGGCAGTCCCCAGCCCTCGTTCGACAAGCAGTACGTGCGCGACTACTCCGACTCGATCGGCTGGGACCACACCGCGCCCGGCCCGGAGCTGCCGGACGACGTGGTCGAGAACACGCGGGCCAAGTACGTCGAGGCGTACGAGCGCATCAGCGAGCGCAAGCTCTAGCCGCCCCCGGACGCGTGAGCGGGCCGAAGGCCCGCGAATCACTGGAACGCGGAGGAGGCGGCTTTGTGTCACAGCCAGGCCCGTCGCTAGTCTGAGTCCGTGAAGGCCAAGGTGCTGATCAGGCCGAAGCAGGGCATCCTCGATCCCCAGGGGAAGGCGGTGGAGCGGGCGCTCCCCGCACTCGGCTTCGAGGGCGTCTCGAACGTGCGGGTGGGGCGCCTGGTCGAGCTCGAGACCGACGATCCCTCCCAGCTCGACGCGCTCTGCGAGAAGCTGCTGGCCAACCCGCTGATCGAGGACTTCGAGGTCGTGCTGAACGGGGACGAGGCGTGAGGCGCCCCCGGACGCGTGAGCGGGCCGGAGGCCCGCCAATCAAGAAGGCTGTCGGAGGAGGCGCTGCCTGATGATCGGTGTGCTCCAGTTTCCCGGGTCCTGCGACGAGCGCGACGCCGTCGCGGCGGCGCAGCGCGTTGGTGAGGCGAGACTGGTCTGGCACGAGGAAACCGAGCTCGGCGGGCTCGACGGGATCGTGGTGCCGGGCGGCTTCAGCTACGGCGACTACCTGCGCGCGGGCGCGATCGCGCGCTTCTCGCCGGCGATGGAGGCGGTGGCGGCCTTCGCGGCCGAGGGCGGGCCCGTGCTGGGGATCTGCAACGGCTTCCAGGTGCTGTGCGAGGCCGGGCTGCTGCCCGGCGCGCTGCTTCCGAACGAGGGCCTGCGCTTCGTCTGCCGGCAGGTCGACATCGTGGCCGAGGGGGCCGACTCGCCGTTCATGAGCGGCCTCGAGCCCGGGCAGCGCCTCTCGATCCCAGTCAAGCACATGACCGGGCGCTTCTTCGCTCCCGACGACGAGCTCGACCGTCTCGAGGCCGGCGGCCAGGTCGCGTTCCGCTACGCCGCGGGCCACAACCCGAACGGCAGCCTGCGCGAGATCGCCGGGGTTCTGAACGAGGCCGGCAACGTGCTCGGCCTGATGCCGCACCCCGAGCACGCCGTTGACCCTCTGACGGGCTCGGACGACGGCCTCGCCCTGTTCCGCGCGCTTGCCCGCCAGCCCGCCGCGGCGTGACGGTCTCCGAGACTCCGCACCGCGCGCTCGGCCTGACCGACTTCGAGTTCGAGCGCATCGTCGAGCTGCTGGGCCGGGAGCCGAACCGCGTCGAGCTGGCGATGTTCTCGCTGCTGTGGTCCGAGCACTGCGCGTACAAGCATTCCCGCAAGCTTCTCGGCCGCCTGCCGACCGAGGGAGAGCGGGTGGTGATGGGGCCCGGCGAGAACGCCGGCGCGGTGGACGTCGGCGGTGGCCACGCGGTCGCCTTCAAGGTCGAGTCCCACAACCACCCCAGCGCCGTCGAGCCCTTCCAGGGAGCCGCCACGGGCGTCGGCGGCATCCTCCGCGACGTGTTCGCGATCGGGGCGCGGCCGATCGCGGTCCTGGACAGCCTGCGCTTCGGGGAGCTCTCCTCCGAGCGTTCGCGCTACCTGTTCGAGGGTGTGGTCGCTGGGATAGGCCACTACGGGAACTCGATCGGGGTGCCCACCGTCGGCGGGGAGGTCTACTTCGAGGCGCCCTACGAGCACAACTGCCTGGTCAACGCGATGTGCGTCGGCATCGCCGAGACCGACCGGATGATCCGCTCGGCCGCCGCGGGCCCGGGAAACATGCTGGTCCTGTTCGGCGCTTCGACCGGCCGCGACGGGATCGGCGGCGCCTCGGTGCTGGCGTCGGCCGAGCTCGAGGCGGGCGACGACGCCAAGCGCCCGACCGTCCAGATCGGGGACCCGTTCGAGGAGTCGAAGCTGCTCGAGTGCTCGCTGGAGCTGCTGGAGGAGGACCTGCTGGTGGCGTTGCAGGACCTGGGAGCGGCGGGGCTCACGTCCTCCGCCGGCGAGATGGCCTCGAAGGGCGGCGTCGGGATCGAAATCGACGTCCGCAGGGTGCCGCTCCGAGAGGCCGACATGGAGCCGTTCGAGATCATGGTCAGCGAGTCGCAGGAGCGGATGCTGGCGGTGGTCGAGCCCGGCAAGGTGGACGCGGTGCTGTCGCTGTGCGAGAAATGGCAGACCGGGGCTGCCGTGATCGGCGAGGTCACCGACACCGGCACGATGCGGGTGCTGGACGACGGCGAGGAGGTGGGGAACGTCCCTGTCTCGGCGCTCGTGGACAAGTGCCCTCTGTATGACCTCGCGCCCGAGCGTCCCGAGGGCTGGATCTTCGGGAACGACGAGACGCTTGGGCGAGCGGGTGGCGCTGCACGCCGGCCGGTCCGCCGATCCCGCGGACCCCTCGGCGGTCCTGGTCGCCCTGCTCGCCTCGCCGAGCATCGCCTCCAAGCGCTGGGCGTTCGCGCAGTACGACTCGGTGGTCGGGTCCCGGACGGCCCGCCGGCCCGGTGCCGCTGACGCCGCTGTGCTGATGCTGCCGGAGTCGGGCCGGGCGATCGGCGTCTCGATCGACGGCAACGGCCGCCGCGTCGCCTGCGACCCCCACGCGGGCGCGGTCGAAGCGGTGCTCGAGTGCGCCCAGAACCTCGCCTGCGTCGGCGCGGAGCCGCTCGGCCTGACCAACTGCCTCAACTTCGGCAATCCCGAGAAGCCCGCGGTCGCGTGGCAACTCGAGCGGGCGGTCACGGGGCTCGCTGACGCGTGCTCGGCTCTGGGCGTCCCGGTCGTCGGCGGCAACGTCTCGCTCTACAACGAGACCGAGCACGGCCCGATCTACCCGACGCCAGTCGTCGGCATGGTCGGGGAGCTGCCGGATCCCGCCGCCGTCCCCGGCTCGGGACCGGTCGACGGCGATCGCCTGGTCCTCGTCGGGCCCTTCGCGCCCTCGCTGGCGGGATCGGAGCTGGCAAAGCTCCGGGGCGAGCTCGCCGACGGACTGCCGGCTACCGAGATCGATCCCGTCGCCGCCGCCCTCGCCTTCGTGCGGGAGCTGATCCGCGCCGGCGGGGTGACGGCGGCGCACGACGCCAGCGACGGTGGCCTCGCGGTCGCCCTGGCCGAGATGGCGATCAACACCGAGGTGGGGATCGAGGCCGACCTGGACGGCCTGGTGGAGCTGCGGGGCTGCTCCGGCGAGACCGCGTTGTTCGGCGAGGGCCCCGGAGGAATCGTGCTCAGCGCCGCCGACGCCGAGGCGATCGTCGCGGACGCGGGCGAGGCGGGCGTCGACGTGCTCGAACTGGGCCAGGCGGGCGGGGAACGGATCGAGATCTCGGCCGCCGAGCGGGAGGTCTCGGTGCGACTCGCCGATGCCGCGAGGGCCTGGGAATCGCTGCCGGAGCAGGTTGAAACCCAGCCGCCTGGGTAGCATTTCCGCGTGCCGCGGATCCGCAAAGCGACGGCCGCCCTTGCCTCGTCCATGGCGCTCTTGGTCGTTCCAGCGCTCGCCGAGGCCAACTTCGTCTACTGGACGAACGAGGGCGGCACCACCATCGGCCGCGCGAAGCTGAACGGCACCGGCGTCAACAACAACTTCGTCGGCGGGCTCAACGCGCCGCTCGGTGTCGCGGTCGACTCGAAGTTCATCTACTGGGCGCAGGGCGTGGGGGCGGCGAGTTCGATCGGCCGGGCAAACCTCGACGGCACTGGCGCGAACCCCAACTTCATCACCAACGCTTCCGGCGTCGCGAGCCCGAACGGAGTCGCCGTCACCTCGACCCACCTCTTCTGGTCGTCGAACGTGCCCCCCTCGATCGGACGCGCCAACATCGACGGCAGCGGACCCACCGCCAACTTCATCAACACGGGCGCGGGCGGCCACTGCGGGATCGCCGCCGACTCGAACTTCGTCTACTGGACCGACACGGTCGCGAGCAACGTGATCGGCCGGGCCCCGGCGGGCGGGGGAGCGCCCCAGCCGAGCTTCATCCCAGGAGTCAGTGCCGAGTGCGGGGTGGCCGTCGATTCGAGCTTCATCTACTGGGGCACCGAGACGCCTCTCAGGAACATCGGCCGGGCTGCGATCGGCGGCACGGGCGCGACCAACAACTTCATCCCGAACGCGACCACCGCGCAGATCCCCTGCGGCGTCGCCGTCAACTCGCAGTACGTGTTCTGGGGCAACAAGCCCGCCACCGCGATCGGGCGTGCGAACCTCGGCGGCGGCTCGCCCAACGCCGCGCTCTCCCCCGGCGCCAGCAACCCCTGCCTCCTCGCCGCGGCGCCCTCGAACAAGATCACGATCACCTCCAAGAAGCTGAAGAAGAAGAAGGGGACCGCGGTGCTGACGGTCAAGGTCCCCGGACCCGGCCAGGTGACGCTCTCGGACAGTCCCGCGGTCTCGGCGACCGTGAAGCAGATCGGCCTGACGCGCACCGCCTCGGGGCCGTTCCAGCTGCCGCTGAAGCCGAAGGGGAAGACGGCAAAGACCCTGAAGAAGAAGGGGAAGGCCAAGGTCAAGGCCTTCATCACCTTCATCCCGGCCGGGGTCGCCGGCGTCCCAGCTTCGAAGACGGTGAAGATGAAGCTGGTCCGCAAGTCGCAAGAAAAAGAAGAAGAAGTAGCCGCAAATCCCAGGTACCGGGCCTACGAGGCCGCGGCCGGCGACCCTCCCCGTTGGTACCCTCAGGGTGCAGGTTCTGCACTGACCCTGTCGTCTATCTCCAGAGGTTGAGACGCCTCTTTCCATCTTGAGCGAGCCGCCGACGGACCTTCCCGATCGCGATGGCCCGCGCGATGAGTGCGGGGTCTTCGGCGTGTACGCGCCCGGGCGCGAGGTCGCCCGCCTCGCCTACTTCGGGCTCTACGCGCTGCAGCACCGCGGCCAGGAGTCGGCCGGGATCGCGACCTGCGAGGGCGGCCACATCACCACGCTGCGCGAGCTCGGGCTCGTCTCGCAGGTATTCGACGAGGAGAAGCTGCGGGCTCTGGCCGGCGACATGGCGATCGGGCACGTGCGCTACTCGACCACCGGCGGCGGCGCCTGGGAGAACGCGCAGCCCGTCTGGCGCGACGACGGGCGCGAGCTGGCCCTGGCCCACAACGGCAACCTCACCAACGCGGTCGAGCTCTACAACGAGCTGACCGAGGCGGGGGTGAAGCTGCGGGGGACCTCGGACTCGGAGATCATGGCCGCGTTGCTGTCCAAGCGGGCCGGCGAGGGCCGCGACTGGATCGAGGATGCCGTCGCCGACGTGATGCCCCGCCTCGAGGGTGCCTTCTCGACCGTTGTCATGACCAAGCACGCGGTCGTGGCCTTCCGCGACCCGCACGGCGTCAGGCCGCTGGCGCTGGGCAAGATCAAGGCCGGGGACGGGCAGGATGAGTGCTTCGTCGTCGCCTCCGAGAGCTGCGCCTTCGACATCATCGGCGCCCAGCTGATCCGCGAGGTGCTGCCGGGCGAGATGGTCTCGCTGACCGAGGGCGGACTGGAGATGAAGCAGGTGAGCAAGGCCGACCGTCCCGCCCAGTGCGTGTTCGAGCACATCTACTTCTCGCGGCCCGACACGCGGCTCGAGGGCCGCGTGCTGCAAGAGGTCCGCGGGCGGATGGGCGAGCTGCTCGCCGCCGAGGCGCCGGTCGACGCCGACCTGGTGATCTCGGTCCCGGACTCCGGCAACCCGATGGCGAACGGGTTCGCCAGGGCGTCGGGCCTGCCCAAGGACGACGGGCTGATCAAGAACCGCTACGTGCAGCGCACTTTCATCCAGCCGGGACAGGAGCTGCGCAAGCACGGGCTGCGGATGAAGTTCAATCCGCTCCCCGAGATCGTCGCGGGCAAGCGGATCGTTGTCGTCGACGACTCGATCGTGCGCGGCAACACCACGCGCCAGATCGTGGCGATGCTGAAGGAGGCCGGGGCGACCGAGGTGCATCTGCGGATCTCGGCGCCGCCCATCCGCCACCCCTGCCACTACGGCATCGACATGTCCACGCGCGAGGAGATGATCGCCCACGATCGCACCGAGGCCGAGATCGCCGCGGAGCTCGGGGCCGACTCGCTCGCCTACCTATCCATGGACGGTGTCTACGAGGCGATCGGCAAGCCGCGCGAGACCCACTGCGACGCGTGCTTCACGGGGGAATATCCGCTGGGCGACCCCGAGTCCGCTAACGGCAAGTTCGCGCTCGAGGAGATCGCCGTCGTCCCGGCCTCCAGGTAGGACCAGCCGGACGTGGCCTTCCGCATCGCCGTGCTCGCCTCCGGGGGCGGGACCAACCTGCAGGCGATCCTCGACAAGCTTCACGGCGGGGGCGAGATCGAGGTCGTGGGGGTGGCCTCGGACAAGCCAGGGGCGCGGGCGCTGGAGCGGGCGCAGGCGGCGGGCGTCGAGACCGGGGTCTTTCAGGCGGCCGACCACCCCGACCGGGACACCCGGGACCTGGCGATCGCCGACTGGCTGACCGAGCACGAGGTGGATCTCGTCGTGCTGGCGGGCTACATGCAGCTGCTCTCGCCCGAGTTCCTCCTCCGCTTCCCGCACCGGATCATCAACGTGCACCCGGCGCTGCTGCCCTCGTTCCCCGGCATCGAGGCGACACGGCAGGCGCTCGACCACGGCAGCAAGGTCACGGGCGTGACGGTCCATTTCGTGGACGAGGGGGTCGACTCCGGGCCGATCATCTTCCAGCGCCCCGTGGAGGTGCCCCAGAGCCGGGATTGGGACGAGCTCGAGGAGCGGATCCACGCCACCGAGCACGAGCTGCTTCCAGAGGCCATTCGGATGATCGCGGCGGGACGGGTCCGGTTCGATCCAAGTAACCCGCGGCTCGTCGTGATCGCTCCCGACGATTCGGCCCGCGAATAGACTCGCGGCCGGTGCCCACCGCCCCCGCCTACGAGAACCTCCCCGAGCCCGCCGGCGACTCGCTGCCGGTGCGCCGGGCGCTGATCTCGGTCGCCGACAAGACGGCGGCGGCCGACTTCGCCGCGGGCCTGGCCAAGCTCGGAGTCGAGATCGTCTCCACCGGGGGCACGGCGACCGTGCTGGAGGAGGCGGGGGTCGACGTGCGGCCGGTCGAGGACCTGACGGGCTTCCCGGAGATCCTGGACGGCCGGGTGAAGACGCTCCATCCTCACCTGTACGCGGCGCTGTTGGCGGTGCGGGACAACCCCGAGCACGCCGCGACGCTGAGCGAGCGCGAGATCGAGCCGATCGACCTGGTCTGCGTCAACCTCTATCCGTTCGAGCGCACGATCGCCCGCTACGACGTGCCCGAGGAGGAGGCGATCGAGCAGATCGACATCGGGGGCCCGACGATGATCCGCGCGGCGGCCAAGAACCACCGTTTCATCGCGGTCGTGGTCAAGCCCGAGAGCTATGACGCCGTGCTCGGCGAGCTCGAGGAGATGGGCGAGCTGTCGGCGCCGACGCGCCACTGGCTCGCCAACGAGGCCTTCGCCTACACCGCGCGATACGACGCCGCGATCAGCCGCTGGTTCGGGCGCCGCTACGAGACCCTCCCGCAGCACTGGGTCACCTCCTGGGAGAAGGAGCTGGACCTGACCTACGGCGAGAACCCCCACCAGCGGGCCGCGCTCTACGTCGAGTCGGGGGTGCGCTCGCACGTGCTCTCGCGGGTGGCGAAGCTGCACGGCAAGCCGCTGTCGTTCAACAACGTGCTGGACCTGGACTCCGCGAGGAGGCTCTGCGCCGAGCTCGAGGGGGCCGGATGCGTGATCGTCAAGCACAACAACCCCTGCGGGGCGGCCGAGGCCGAAGGCGATCGAGGACGCCTACGGCGGGGCGTTCGCGTGCGATCCGACCTCTGCCTTCGGCGGCGTGATCGCGCTCAACCGCCCGGTGAGCGTCCCGCTCGCCGAGCGGCTCAACGAGCAGTTCATCGAGGTGCTGATCGCGCCGAGCTATGAGGACGGCGCGCTGCCGGTGCTGCAGCGGAAGGAGGGAATCCGGCTGCTCGAGGACACCGAGCGGCGCGCCCACCAGGTGGAGCCCGACGTCAAGAGGGTGCGCGGCGGCATCCTCGTCCAGGACCCCGACGGCTCCCCGGAGCCGCGGGAGCTGATGGAGGTGGCGACGAAGGCGCAGCCGACCGAGGAGCAGTGGGCCGACCTGCTGTTCGCCTGGCGCGTGGTCCGGCACGTGCGCTCGAACGCGATCGTGCTGGCCCGCGGCGGCGCCACCCTCGGCATCGGCGCCGGCCAGATGAGCCGCGTGGACTCCGTCCGGATCGCGATCGACAAGGCGAAGGAGGCACGCGGGCCCGACGTCGAGCAGCTGCTGGCGGGGTCCGCGATCGCATCGGACGCGTTTTTCCCCTTCGCCGACGGGGTGCAGACCGCGATCGACGCCGGCGCGGCCGCCGTGATTCAGCCCGGCGGCTCCAAGCGCGACGCCGAGGTGATCGAGGCCTGCGATTCAGCCGGCGTCCCGATGGTGTTCACGAAGCGGCGCCACTTCCGGCACTAGTAATCATGTACGGGCGGCCTGCCGCGCTGCTTGACAAGTGGGGTCGGCGGAGCCAGTGAGGGGTCGAACTCGAACCTCGCGATGACGCGAACTCTTCTGCCGATTCTGTGACGTGTTTCGCCATGATTGGAACGCCCCCGTAGCTCAACTGGAAAGAGTGCTCGGCTTTTAACCGAGGAGATGCGGGTTCGAGTCCCGCCGGGGGCATCTACCAATATCGTCCGCAGGCAAGGGATGCGAAGCGGATGAGGATCTCGGCGAAGGTGGACTATGCAGTTCGGGCCGCGGTGGAGCTCGCCGCGGCCGGTGGGGACCCGGAGCGACCCGTCAAGGGCGACACGATCGCCGAGGCCCAGGGGATCCCGCTGAAGTTCCTGGAGAACATCCTGGGTGAGCTCAAGCACGTCGGCATCGTCAACAGCCGGCGCGGAGGGCACGGCGGCTACTGGCTCAACCGGCCCGCCGACGAGGTGACGCTGGCGGACATCGTGCGTGCCGTCGAGGGGCCGCTGGCGAGCGTGCGCGGTGAAGCGCCCGAGGACCTCAAGTACAAGGGCGAGGCGAAGCCGCTGCAGCCGGTCTGGATCGCCGTGCGCGCCAACCTGCGCGCGGTGCTGGAGGAGGTGACGCTCGCCGACGTGGTGTCGGGCGAGCTGCCGGCCGAGGTCAGGGAGCTGAGCGAGCCGGCAGAAGCCTGGGGCCCACGCTAGCGGTCGTCCTCCGCGAGCGCGAACCGGTGGCGCCTCGCCGGCTCGCTCAACTCCCGCCCCTCTCTAGGCGACCTCCGCCTGCGCCGTGGCTGCGGACGCGCCGTCGCCGTCTTCGGCGCTGAAGACGCGGGCGGCCTTCGGGCGCACGAACACGATCTGGCCCTCCTTCAACTCGAGCTCGTCGACCTGCTCGCGGGTGAGCTGGACCGAGAACTTCTCACCGTCCTGGAGCGTCAGCTCGACGCGCACCTCGAAGCCGAGGTGGACCACGCGGTCGATCAGCGCCTCGATCGTCTTGCCGTTCGGCTCGTGCCGGATCTCGACGTCGTGCGGCCGCACCCAGGCGTCGCCGATGCGGTGCGCCGGGCCGACGAAGCTCATCACGAACTCGCTCGCCGGGTGCTCGTAGAGGTCGCGGGGGCCGCCGGACTGCTCGACCTTGCCGTCGTTCATGACGACGATCTGCTCGGCGACCTCCATCGCCTCCTCCTGGTCGTGGGTGACGAAGATCGTCGTCACGTGGACCTCGTCGTGGAGGCGGCGCAGCCAGGTCCGCAGCTCCTGGCGGACCTTGGCGTCGAGCGCGCCGAACGGCTCGTCCAGAAGCAGCACCTTGGGCTCGACCGCGAGCGCCCTGGCCAGCGCCATGCGCTGGCGCTGGCCGCCCGAGAGCTGGTTCGGGTAGCGGTTCTCGAAGCCCTGCAGGTGGACCAGCTCGATCAGCTGCCTGACGCGCTCGCGGATCTTGCCCGAGCCCTCGCCGCGGATCTTGAGCCCGTAGGCGATGTTGTTGTAGACCGTCATGTGCTTGAAGGCGGCGTAGTGCTGGAACACGAAGCCGACATTCCGGTCCTGAACCCGCACCTTCGTGTTGTCCTGCCCGTGGATCACCACGCGGCCCTCGTCGGGCTCCTCGAGCCCGGCGATGACGCGCAGCAGGGTCGACTTGCCGGACCCGGAGGGGCCGAGGAGTGCGGTCAGGCCACCGTCGGGGACGTCAATGGAAACGTCGTCCAGGGCGACGAAGTCCCCGAAGCGCTTGGTCACGTTCTCTGCTGAGATGCCCATGGTCAGGCCTCCTTCTCTTGGACGATGTGGCCGGCCGGGTCGAAGTCGTGGACCTCGGGGTTGCGGCGCAGCAGGTTCATGGACACGAGGACGACCACCGCGAGGATCGCGAGCACGATCGCCGCCGCGTACGCCCCCTCCACGTTGAAGTTGTCGAACTCGCTCTGGACGAAGATCGGGAGCGTCTCGGTCTGGCCCGAAATCCTCCCCGAGACGACCGCGACGGCCCCGAACTCGCCGAGCGCGCGGGCGGTGGCCAGCACGACGCCGTAGGTCACTCCCCAGCGAATCGAGGGAAGGGTGATTCGCCAGAAGGTCTGCCACGGCGAGGAGCCGAGCGTGGTCGCGGCCTGCTCCTGGTCGTCGCCGATCTCCTGCAGCACAGGCATCACCTCGCGCACGACGAACGGCAGCGAGACGAACACGGTGGCGAGGATCAGGCCAGGCGTCGAGAAGATGATCTGGATGCCGGCGTCGCTGAGCGGCCCGCCGATGAAGCCGTCCACTCCGTAAACGAGGAACAGCGCCAGGCCGATGACCACGGGCGAGACGGCGAAGGGCAGGTCGATCAGCGAGTTGATGACCGCCTTGCCGCGGAAATTCTGGCGCACCAGCATCAGCGCGCACAGGACCCCGAAGACCGTGTTCAGGGGCACGGCGATGGCGACGCAGACAAGCGTCATCCAGAACGCGTGCTGCCCTTCGGGACTCGTGATCGAGTCGAGCGGCTCGCTGATCCCGTTCTCGAACGTCTTGAAGAAGATCATCACCAGCGGGATCGCCAGCAGTAGGGCGAGGTAGCCCAGGGCGAGGAACCGCATTCCGTAGCGGGGGAGGCGACTAGGCTCGCTCATGACGGCTCCTCCAGCGCCCGAACAGGTTGAGGGCGAACAGGACGGCGACCGCGACGAACAGCAGGAAGACGGAGACCGCCGCGGCCGCCGTCGTGTTGTCGCTCTCGATGCGCCCGAAGATGTAGACGGACGCCACCTGGGTGTCGAAGGGGATGTTCCCCGTGATCAGGACCAGCGAGCCGAACTCGCCGATCGCCCTGGCGAAGGCCAGCGCGCAGCCGGTGATGATCGCCGGCGTCAGGTTGGGGAGGATGATGCTGCGGAAGATCCGGAAGTTGTTCGAGCCCAACGACGCGGCGGCCTCCTCCATTTCCTCGTCGAGCTCCTGCAGCACCGGCTGCACGGCCCGGACGACGAAGGGCAGCGTCACGAACAGCAGCGCCATCCCCACCGCAACCTTGGTGTAGGTGATGTTGATGCCGATCGGGCTGTCGTTGCCGTACAGGGCCAAGAGGGTGAGCCCGGCGACGATCGTCGGCAGCGCGAACGGGAGGTCGATGATCGAGTTGACCAGGCGCTTGCCGCGGAACTCATCGCGGACGAGCACCCAGGCGATCATCGTCCCCATCAAGGCGTTGATCACGACGATCACGAACGAGGTGATCACGGTCAGCCTGATCGCCGCCATGGCTTCCGGCTCCGAGATCGCATCCCAGAAGGCGCCGATTCCCTCGTCGAAGGAGCGGAAGACGACGGCCCCCAGCGGGATCAGGACGATGATGCTGAGCCAGGTCAGGACGACGCCGCGGGTGAGCACCTCTCCGCCGAAGGGGGCCCGAAAGCCCACCTTCGGCGGAGCAGCGACTGCCGTGTCAGCAGCGGGTGGCGTCATTGCCGGTGCTCAGGTCTCCTCTACTCGAGCGGGGCGCCCTGCTCACGCAGGATCTGCGTGACCTTGCCCGTCTCGTCGTTGAAGAACTCCTCGTCGGCCGAGGCCCAACCGCCGAAGTCGGCGATCGTGAACAGGCCCGGGACCTCCGGGAACTTGTCGGTGTTCTCGGCCAGCACGGACTCGGTCACCGGGCGGTACCCGTAGTCGGCGAAGATCTGCTGACCCTCATCGGTGAGGATGAAGTCCAGAAGCGCTTTCGCCGCATCCGGGTCCTGCGCCTCGGTCGTGACCGCGGCCGGGTTCTCGATCAGGATCGTCTGCTCGGGAATCACGTACTCGAGCTCGATCCCCTCGTCCTGGGCCTGGATGGCCTCGTTCTCGTAGCCGATCAGCACGTCGCCCTTGCCGCTTGAGAACGTCTGCAGCGAGTCGCGCGCGCTGTCGTCGAGGACCGACGTGTTCTCGAAGATCTGGGCAACGAAATCGAGCGCTTCCTGCTCGGAGCGGCCCTGATTGATCTGCGAGCCGTAGGCGGCCATGATGTTCCACTTGGCGCCGCCCGACGTCGCCGGGTTGGGAGTGATGATCTCGACGTCGCCGCTGACCAGGTCCTCCCAGGTCTCGATGCCCTCGGGGTTCCCGGGCCGGACAGACAGGGTCACGACCGAGTCGGTGATGATCCCCTTGGTCGGGCCACTGTTCCAGTCCTCTGCGACCTTGCCCGCCTCGACGAGCGAGAGCATGTCCGGCTCGAGCGAGAGGTCGACGAAGTCGGCCGGCTGCCCGGCCTCGACCGCGCGACGCTGGTCGCCGGACGAGCCGAACGAGGTCGAGAACTCGACGCCGTCGCCCCCGTCGGTCTCCTGGAAGGCGGGGATGATGCCCTCCTCGAAAGCCTGCTGGGGCGTGGAGTAGGCGACCAGGTCGATGCTGCCGCCGCTGCCGTCGCCGCTGCTGCCCTCGCTGGAGCCGCCGCAGGCCGCGATCCCGAGCGTCGCCGCAAGTGCGATCCCCGCGATCCCAAGCCGCGCGCCGGTCCGGCGCAGGCGCTTCTTCTTCTGATCAGTCATCAGCGTGTTTTTACCTTTTCTGATTCGTTTAGTTGACAATGCGGCCGGGCAAGATAGCAGAGTTCTCAACCTTTCGACTTGGAAAGGTGGGTAACCCACGCGGGTACGCGGGGATTGCGCCCCAGCAGGCCCGGCTCGCGGCTAGAACAGGCTGCCCTGGGCCGGCTGCTGAGCCCGGCGGCGGCGCTGCTCGCGCTTCGCGGCGAGCTCGGCGCGGCGCCCGAAGCGGCGGTCGCGCGAGCGGTTGAAGGAGCGGACCAGCTTGCCGATCCGCCTGCGCTCCTCCGGCTTCGCGTAGGCCCCGCGCGCGTACAGCTCCTCGTAGCGCGCCACCAGGTCGGGCCGCGCGGCCGAGAGCCAGCTCATGAACACCTCGCGGACTCCCGGCCGCAGGTGCAGCGCGATGCCGTTGACGAAGGTCGCTCCTGCCTCTTCGGCCAGGGCGACGATCTCCTCGACCTGCTCGGGGTCGTCGTTGATGCCGGGCATCAGCGGCGCGATCAGCACCCCGGATGGGATCCCCGCCTCGTTGAAGGCCGCCACCGCCTCCATGCGCTTGCGGGGGTGGGGAGTGTGCGGCTCGGTCTCCCGCCACGCCTTCTCCTCCATCGTCGGGATCGAGAAGTTGACGCTCACCTCCGCCACCTCCGCGAGCTGCTTGTAGAGCTCGAGGTCGCGCAGCGGCAGCGGCGACTTCGACAGCACCGACGCCGGCGTCTCGGTCTCGCGCAGCGCCTCCAGCATCGGCGGCATCAGCTCGTAGCGCCCCTCGGCCCACTGGTAGGGGTCGGTGTTGGTCCCGAAGGCGACCAGCTCCCGCTTCCAGCTCGGGCGCCGCAGCTCGGCCGCCAGCAGCTCGGGCACGTTCACCTTGACGACGATCTCGCGCTCGAAGTCGCGACCGGCGTTCAGGTCAAGGTAGGTGTGGCTCTGGCGGGCGAAGCAATAAAAAGACAGCCGTGCGTGCATCCGCGGTATGGGTTGACCGTCCAGTCGAACGGGAGGTACGTGCCGGGCACTCGGTTGAGCGCCGACTTCGATCGCACCTCGTGGAAGCGGATGCCCACGGCTTCGGGTGCGTCGAAAGTGCGGACTCGCTCCACCGCGAGTCCGGGCAGGCTCCGGGCCGATTCGGCTTCGACTGTCTGCTCTTTCCAACGCACCGAACGTATGTTCGCACATCCAGCGGACGCCGACAAGCCAGCGAGCCGAGCGCGATACTGCGCCCATCACCGACGAGCCCAGCCCAGACAACCTCCACCCCGCCGAGCACCGCGCCTACCGCGAGCTCTACGTCGCCTGCCGCCAGCTCGTCAACCGCTGGGGGCGGCTCTCGTCCGCGCTTGAGGGCAGCGACTACGGAAACGTGCTGGAGGAAAGCGCGGCCAGCGTGAACGAGCTGCTGACGGCGCTCGGACCGCGGACCGAGCGCTACGGACTCTATGGGGGCATCGCGGCGCAGGGCGTCGGCGCCCGGATCGCGGACCTGCGCGGCGCTTTCACCGATCGCTCGGTCGACACCGGCATGGTCATGCGCTTCGCCGTGCTCGACGTCGAGCACGTGACGACTTTGCTCGGGCACCTCGCCGCGCTCGCCGACGCCCGCTCCGACGAGCAGCTCGCCGACTTCTGCCGCCAGTGGGAGACGGCGATGAGGATCCAGGTGAAGGCGGTTCGGAAGGCCGCGATCGGGCTCGGCTCAGATCCCGACCGCGCAGCAGCCCCGCTCGACGACTCCGTGCTCGGCCGCGCGGCGCACGGCGCGGGCTGGGTGATGGGCTCGCTCGGCGAGGCGGTCGACCGAGTCACCGGGCGGGCGGCCGACCGGCGCCGCGGCGAGTAGCGCCAGGCTGCGCTCAGAGCTCGGGGCGCCCCTCCAACGGGGTAGATGCCTCGGCGTGGAGCCGGCGCGGGATGCGGCCCGCGAGCCGCGCTGCGTGGCCGGCCTCGACGGCGTGCCGCATCGCGACGGCCATCCCGGCCGGATCCTCCGCGCGGGAGACCGAGCTGGCCAGCAGCACGGCCTCGCAGCCCAGCTCCATCGCCAGCGCGGCATCGGAGGCGGTGCCCACCCCGGCGTCGAGGATCACCGGGACGCCGACCCGCTCGGTGATGATCTGGAGGTTGTAGGGGTTGCGGATGCCCATGCCGGAGCCGATCGGCGAGCCCAGCGGCATCACGGCCGCGCAGCCAACGTCCTCCAGCCGCCTGGCCAGGATCGGGTCGTCGTTCGTGTAGGGAAGGACCGTGAATCCCTCGCCGACCAGGGTCTCGGCGGCGCCCACCAGCTCGACCGCGTCCGGCATCAGCGTGCGGTCGTCGCCGATCACCTCGAGCTTCACCCACTCGGTCTCGAAAGCCTCGCGCGCCAGGCGGGCCGTGCGGACCGCGTCGCGGGCCGTGTAGCAGCCCGCGGTGTTCGGCAGCGCGAACAGGCCGAGGCGGTCGATCACCTCCAGCACCGAGCCCTCGCTCTCGGGATCCACCCGGCGCAGCGCGACCGTGACGATTTCCGTGCCCGACGCGATCAGGGCCTGCTCCATCTGCTCCAGCGAGCGGAACCCGCCGGTGCCGACGATCAGCCGCGAGCCCCAGCTGCGGCCGCCCAGCTCGAACCCCTCGCCGGAACCGCCCTGGATCGCCGCGACGACCTCGACGTTCTGGCCGTCGGCCAGTGCGGTGGCTTCCCACTCGCTGCGCGGCACAACCTCTCCGTCGACGGCCACGGCGATGCCGTGGCGGCCGCCCTCGGCGCCGTCGATGCCCGTGGCCTCGACCGCCGCAGCGACCGTGGCGCCGTCGGGGACGATCGCGTCCTCGCCGTTGAGCGCGATCCTCACGGCGCCTCCGATCCCGATGGGGCGGCGACGCGCTCGGCGGCCGTGGTGGCGGTGAAGCGGCGCGGATCGAACGGCGCCAGGTCCAAATCCGCCTGCTCCCCGGCCAGCAGCGCGGCCACCGCGTCCGCGGTCGCCGGCGCCTGCAGCACGCCGTTGCGGAAGTGGCCGGTGGCGATCAACAGCCCGCGCTGCTCGCCCCAGCCGATCAGCGGCGCGTTGTCGGGAGTGCCCGGACGCAGCCCGGCGCGTGCCTCGACCAGCTCGGCCTCGGCGACGTCGGGCAGGGTGCGGTAGGCCTCGCGGAGCAGCTCGTGCACGCCGCCCGCGGTGACGGCGGTGTCGAACCCGCGCTCCTCCACCGTCGCGCCGACCAGCAGCCGGCCGTCGTCGCGGGGGACGATGTAGAGCCGGTCCCCGACGACGATCCGCTCGCAGACCGGCGCCTCGGGACGCTGCCGCAGAGTCACGATCTCGCCCTTGACCGGGCGCACCGGGGGCCTCGCCTCTGGGGCGAGCCAGGGGGTCACGCCGGAGGAGGCCCCGGTCGCGAGCACCAGTGCGCCGCCCCGAAGCTCGCGGCCGTCGGCCGTGGTGACGGTGATCTCGTCGCCGAGCTGCGCCTGCGCCACCTCGGCGCCCTCGATCACGCTGACCCCACGCGCGTCGAGGGCAGCGACCAAGGCCGAGCTCAGCTGCCTGGGGTCGGCGGCGCCCTCGTGCGGAGCCAGCACGCCGCCCGCGACCGACGTCGCCAGGCCGGGCTCGAGCTCTCGGCAGGCGCTCGGGCTGAGCCATTCCGATTCCAGGCCGTGCTCGCGGTGCAGCTCGTGCTGGCGGCGCAGCTCCTCGGTCTCGTCGCGGTCGAGGGCCACGTGCAGGGCGCCCATCCGCGCGAACCCCGCCGAGGCGCCCCCCTCGCGCTCGAGCTCCTCCGCGAAGGCCGGCCAGAGAGCGTGCGAGGCGAGGTTGAGCCGCAGCAGGCTCTCCTCACCCCACGAGGCCTCGCCGACAGGGGCCAGCATGCCGGCGGCGACGTCGGTGGCGCCGGAGCCGGCGCGGTCCCTCTCCAGCACGCACACGCTGAGCCCTCGCTGGGAGGCGCGCCAGGCGCAGGAGAGCCCGATCACGCCGCCTCCGGCGATCAGGACGTCAAAGCGGTTCTGCTGTTGTCTTGCCGTGGCCATTCGGTTCCCGCGGCCGAGGCGCTCCAACCATCCCTGCGCCGGCATTACCCGGATCAGGTTCCTACGGTCGGCGGCGCACCAGCCGCCCTCTCAGCCCTTGGTGGGCTCCCGTTTCTCACCTCCCATCGTACCCGCCTCCCGGGGCCCCGCCGCAGGCGCGCCGCTACGCTCCCCACAGGTGAGCGACGGAACCACCAAGCCGTCCAGGCTGGGCCCGCCGGAGGGGATCGGAGACCTGCGGCGCGAGCGCCTGCGCTGGGCGCGCCTGTACTTCGTCTGCGACGCGCTTCCCCACGGAGACGGCCCCGAGGCGATGGTCCGGGCGGCCCTCGCGGGGGGCGCGGGGATGGTGGAGCTGCGCGACGTCGGCCAGCCCCGTGTCCTGATCGACCGCTCGGCGCGCACCTTCCGGCGCCTGGCCGACACCTACAGCGCCCTCTTCATCGTCAACGACGACCCGCACCTGGCGATGGAGCTCGACGCCGATGGGGTCCACGTCGGCCAGGAGGACATGCCGCCCGCCGAGGTACGTGAGATCGCTGGGCCCGGACGCCATCGTCGGCCTCTCGACCCACACGCCCGAGCAGATCAAGGCCGCCCACGGGCAGCCCGTTGACTACATCAGCGTCGGGCCGATCTGGGAGACCCCCACCAAGGAGGGCAGGCCCGGCACCGGGCTGGCCCTGGTCGAGGCCGCTGCCGCCGACGCGACCCTCCCCTGGTTCGCGATCGGCGGGATCGACCCGGACAACGTCGGCGAGGTGATCGGGGCGGGGGCGCGCCGCGTGTGCGTGGTGCGGGCGATCCGCAACGCCGATGACCCGGCGGCTGCCGCGGGGGCGCTGGCCGGTCCGGTCGAGGCGGCGGCCAAGGCCGACCTCGAGCCGCAGCCGCAGCGCTGATGGGCAGCCGGGAGCGCAAGCGGGAGCAGCTCCGCAAGCGCAAGCGGCGCTCGGCGGAACCGTCCACGATTGTGGCGCCACCCGAGACGGCCGACAACGGCGGCGGCGCGGAGCCGCCGGCCGAGACCTTCCAGCAGCGCTACAGCCGCCGATCGGCGGAGCGCAACGAGGAGGCCCGGGCGGGCCTCGAGCCCCTGGCCGAGGGCGAGCGGCCCACGGCCGTCACGGTCGCCACCGCGGTCTCCGCGGTGCTGGCGCTGATCTTCACCGTCTCCGCGGTGCTGGCCTTCGCCACCTCGATCGAGGTGGACGGCGAGCAGCCGAGCCCGGTCCCGCTCGTCGGCTTCGCGGCGGTGCTGTGGCTGATGACCTGGGGGCTGTGGAAGGCGCGGTACTGGGCCGTGCTGGGATTCCAGATGCTGCTGGTGCTGATCATGCTGAGCTCGGCGCTGGGCCTGGTCGCCGTCGGGAGCATCCCGCAGGCGATCGGCACCCTGGCGCTGCTGGGGGGCTCGGCGGCCCTCTTCTATTTCATGATCCGGGCGATGGCGAGGATCCAGATGCCGCAGCGCCCCGGGGAGGGCTGACCGTGGGCCGCCACCAGCTGAAGCCGCTGTTCGACCAGGTCGTGATCAAGGAGCTGGAGCCCGATCGGATGCGCCAGTCGGGCCTGGTGGTGCCGGCGGGTGCCGAGGAGCAGCCTCCTCAGCACGGGATCGTGCTGGCCGTCGGACAGGGCGTGGACTGGTGGGAATCGGCCGGCGTGCGAATGCCCGTGCGGGCCGGCGACCACGTCGTCTTCCCCGCGACCGCCGGGAGCTGGGTCGAGGTCGACGAGGAGCGCCTGCTCGTCTGCCGAGTGACCGAGCTGCTCGGCGTCCTGGAAGCGGTCGAGGAGCCGGCGCCGATAGAGTCGAAGGAAGATGGCTAGCTACGACGTGATCGTGATCGGCGGCGGGCCCGGCGGCTACGTGGCCGCGATCCGGGCCGCGCAGCTGGGCCAGAAGACGGCCGTCGTGGAGCGCGACAAGGCCGGCGGGCGCTGCCTCAACTACGCCTGCATCCCGGCCAAGACCGTGCTGCACACGGCCCAGGTGTACGCCGAGGTGGCCGAGTCCGGCGCCGAGCTGGGCGTGAAGGCGACCGGCGTCGCGATCGACTGGAAGGCCGTCCAGGAGCGCCGCGCCAAGGTCTCGAAGACCCTCGAGGACGGCGTCACGATGCTGTGGAAGAAGAACAAGGTCGAGTTCCTGACCGGCGAGGGCTCGCTGGCGGGGGACGGCAAGGTCAAGGTCGGCGGCGACACCCATGAGGCCAAGGCGATCGTCCTGGCCACCGGCTCGGTGGCGATGCCGATCCCGGGGATCGACTTCTCCGAGCGCGTCATCGACACCTGGGGCGCATGGTCGCTGGACAAGCAGCCGAAGGCGATGGTCGTGGCCGGCGCCGGAGCGTCGGGCTCGGAGATCGCCTCCGCCTATGCCCGCTTGGGCACCGAGGTGACGCTGGTGGAGATGCTGGATCAGGTGCTGCCCGCCGAGGACAAGGACATGGCCCGGGTGGTCGAGCGGCAGTTCAAGAAGGACGGGATCGAGGTGATGCTGGGCACCAAGGTCGAGGGCGTGACCGAGCAGAAGACCGGCGTCAAGGTCCAGGCCGGGGGCAAGGAGCTGAAGGCCGACCACCTGGCGATCGCCGGGGGGCGGCGCCCTGACACCGACCCCCTGAACCTCGAAGCTGCGGGCGTGAAGACCGAGGAGAACGGGCGCATCGCGATCGACGAGTACCAGCAGACCTCCGCGAAGGGCGTCTACGCGATAGGCGACCTGGTGCGGGGGCCCGCGCTGGCCCACAAGGCCTCCGAGGAGGCGGTGGTCGCGGTCGAGCACGCCGCCGGGCAGCAGACCCACCCTGTGGACGTGAACCTGATCCCCGGCGCGACCTTCTCCCACCCCCAGGTCGCGAGCGTCGGCATGACCGAGGAGCAGGCCAAGGAGGCCGGGAAGCAGATCAAGGTCGGCAAGTTCAAGCTCGGCGGCGCCGGCGCCTCGGTCGTCTACGACGACCGAGCCGGGCTGGTGAAGATCATCGGCGACCCCGAGTACGGCGAGATCCTGGGCGCCCACATCGTCGGCAACATCGCCTGCGACATGATCAGCGAGTTCGTGGACGTGATGGCGCTGGAGGGCGGATACCCGGAGCTCGCCCGCATCGTCCACCCGCACCCGACGATGTCCGAGGCGATCCTGGACGCGGCCCGCGCCGTCGAGGGCTGGCCGATTCACGCGTAGGGACCGTCAGGCCGCACTCTTTCTGAGCGGCTGCTTGCAGCCGCGATCGGTCGTAGGACGGCGCGCTACGGTCCCGTCTGATGGCGCCTGATCCGGCCGCAGTCTTCTACTACGACTTCAGCTCGCCGTACTCGTACCTGGCCGCCGAGCGGATCAGCGCGCTGTTCGCCGAGGCGGAGGCGGAGCAGCCCGAGTGGCAGCCGATCTCGTTCGGGCACGTGCTCAAGCGGAGCGGGCGGCGGCCGTGGTCCTTCGAGCAGGACCGCAGCGCCGACTTCGCCGAGATCCAGCGCCGGGCCGACGAGCGCGGGCTGCCGGAGGTCCTCTATCCGGAGGGGTGGCCGATCGAGGACTACAGCCTCAACCCGATCCGGGCGGCGACCTACGCGAAGGAGTCGGGCCGCGTCGTCTCCTTCAGCCTCGCGGCGTTCCGCCAGGTCTTCGCGGCGGGCCGCTCGATGAAGGACGTGGACAACGTGCTGATCGCCGCCGCGGCTTGCGAGCTGCACCCGAAGGCCGTCTTGAAGGGGATGGAGACGGCCTCGGTAAAGGACCGGCTGCGCGCCGCCACGGACGAGGCGATCGAGCGGGGGGTCGAGGGCATCCCGACGGTGGCCGTCGGCGACCGGCTCTTCTGGGGGGACGACAGGCTTCCGGACGCCGTGCGCGCCGTCACCGGATAGCGATGGACGGCGCTGCCTGGCGGGTAGGCTGATCCCGATGGCTCAGAGCAAGACCCGGGAGTCGAAGCCGGCCGCCAAGAGAAAGCCCTCGACGGACGGCAAGGGCGCGAAGCCCAAGCTGCCCAGCAAGAAGGAGAGCCGCGAGCTGCTGGCGACGATGATGCTGATCCGCCGCTTCGAGGAGGAGGCGGGGCGCCAGTACCAGAAGGCCAAGGCAGGCGGCTTCCTGCACCTGGCGATCGGCGAGGAGGCGACGATCGTCGGCACCACCTCGGTGATGCGCGACGACGACTACCTGATCGGCACCTACCGCACCCACGGCCACGCGATCGCGCGCGGCACCGACCCGAAGCGGGTGATGGCCGAGCTGTTCGGCCGCGAGGACGGCACCTCGGGCGGCCGCGGGGGCTCGATGCACATCTTCGACCTGGAGAAGCGGTTCATGGGCGGCTACGGGATCGTCGGCGGCACGCTGCCGCTGGCGGCCGGCCTGGGCCTGGCCTCGGACTACAAGGGCGAGGACACCGTCACGGTCTGCATGTTCGGCGACGGGGCGTCGAACACCGGCAACTTCGGCGAGACCATGAACCTGGCGGCGCTGTGGAGCCTGCCGGTCGTCTTCCTGGTCGAGAACAACCTCTACGGGATGGGGACGGCGCTGGAGCGGCACTCGGCCGTCACCGACCTCTCCCAGAAGGCCTCCTGCATGGGGGTCCCCGGCGAGCGGGTGGACGGCATGGACGTGCTGGCGGTGCGGGAGTGCGTCGCCGAGCACATCCGCTTGGCTCGCGAGGACCGCAAGCCGACGATGGTCGAGGCCTTCACCTACCGCTATCGCGGCCACTCGGCCGCCGACCCCGAGGTCTACCGGGAGAAGGAGGAGGTCGAGGAGTGGCAGCGCAAGGACCCGATCGAGACCTTCGCGCGCCGCCTGATCGACGAGGGCGGCCTCACCGAGGAGGACGTCGAGGAGCTGCGGGCCGAGGCCGAGGAGAAGGTCCTCGCGGCGGCCGAGTTCGCCGACGCATCGCCCGAGCCCGACCTGGACTCGCTCTACGACCACCTCTACGTCGGCGCCGAGCAGGTGCCCGGCTGGTACGCGGTCGACGAGCGCTCACCCGATCCGCATCCCGGCGAGGAGGAGCGCGAGGCGGGCGAGCGCGCCCAGGAGCTGGCGGAGCGGGGCGCCGCCTACGCGGGCCCGGGCGCGGCGAGCAAGCGGGAGGCGGACGGGGACAGGCCCGACCCGGACGCGCCGCCCGAGGGGGTCGACTAGTGGCGACGATGCGGATGCGCGAGGCGCTGCGCGACGCGATGGCCGAGGAGATGCGCCGCGACGAGAACGTCTTCCTGATGGGCGAGGACGTCGGCGTCTTCCAGGGCGCCTTCAAGGTGAGCGAGGGCCTGCTGGACGAGTTCGGCGAGAAGCGGGTGCGCGACACCCCGATCTCGGAGAACACGATCGTCGGCACGGGGGTCGGCGCGGCGATGGGCGGGCTGCGCCCGATAGTCGAGATCATGACCGTCAACTTCGCGCTGCTGGCGATGGACATGATCGTCAACCACGCCGCCGCTATCCCCTACATGTTCGGCGGCCAGGTGCGGGTGCCGCTGGTGGTGCGGATGCCGGGGGGCGGCGGGCACCAGCTCGGGCCCACCCACTCACACAGCTTCGAGTCGATGTTCCTCCACTACCCGGGCCTGCTCGTGGCCTGCCCCTCGACGCCGGCCGACGGCAAGGGGCTGCTGAAGGCCGCAATCCGCGACGACAACCCGGTCATCTTCATCGAGCACGAGTCGCTCTACGGCTCCCGTGGCGAGGTCCCGGACGACGGCGACGAGGTGCTGCGGTTCGGCGAGGCCGCGATCCGGCGGCAGGGTAATGACGTGACGATCGTGGGCATCCTGCGCATGGCCGAGGCCGCGCAGCAGGCGGCCCAGACGCTGTCCAACGAGCACGGGGTTGAGGCCGAGGTGATCGACCCCCGCACCCTGCGTCCCCTTGACCTCGACACGATCCTGGAGTCGGTTCGCAAGACCAACCGCGCCGTGATCGTGGAGGAGGGGTGGCCGCACGGCGGCGTCGGCGCCAACCTGGCGGCGCTGATCCAGGAGCAGGCTTTCGACCATCTCGACGCGCCGGTCCAGCGCGTCACCGGAGCCGACGTCCCGATGCCCTACTCGAAGCGCCTCGAGCAGGCGGCGATGCCGCACTCCGAGCACGTGGTGAGCGCGGCGCTGGCCACTCTCGAGGGGAGCATCTGATGGCCGACGTGGTCATGCCTCGGCTGTCGGACTCGATGGAGGAAGGGACCGTGCTCAAGTGGCTCAAGGGCGTGGGGGATGAGGTTGCGGTCGGCGACGAGCTGGTCGAGATCGAGACCGACAAGGCGAACATGGTCTACGAGGCTCCCGACGCGGGGACGCTGACCGAGATCGTCGCCGAGGAAGGGAGCACGCTTCCGATTGGCGAAGTCATTGCGCGCGTGGGGGCCGCAGGCGAGGTGAAGGAGAAGCCCGATAGCCCAAACGGTGGGGCGGCGGTGGGGGCCGGCTCTGAGACAGGTATCCAAAAAGACTCGCTAGAAAAAGAAACTGCGACTGTCTCCGATCCGGCCCCCACCACCGCCTCTCAGGGTTCGGCCAGCGCGGCCCCGGCCCCTCCGCCTTCCCCGGCCGGTGTTGAGGCTGACGGTGCAGGTGGGGACGGGCGGGTCAAGGCCTCTCCGATTGCGAAGCGGATTGCGCGTGATCGGGGTGTGGATCTCACGGCCCTGGCCGGGTCGGGGCCTGGTGGGAGGATCGTGAAGGCGGATGTCGAGCGTGCGGCGGCTTCGGGGGCTCCTGCCGCCGCGCCGGCGCAGGCTCCCGCGGCGCCGGCCGCGGCTCCTGCTGGTCCGACTCCGGGGGCCGCGGAGAAGCCCGAGACGGCCAAGGGGCAGGTTGAGGTCATTGAGCTGACCAAGCTGCAGCAGACCGTGGCGCGGCGGATGGCCGAGAGCAAGGCGACCGCTCCGCACTTCTATCTGCAGGCCGAGATCGACATGACGGCCGCCGTGGCGGGGCGGAAGAAGCTGAAGGAGATGGCCGGCGAGGGGGAGCCCGTTCCGACCTTCAACGACATGGTCGTGAAGGCCTGCGCGCTCGCCCTGCGGGAGTTTCCAAGGGCAAACGGCGCGTATCGGGACGGGAGGATCGAGCACTACTCGCGGGTCAACGTCGGCGTGGCCGTCGCCGCCCAGGACGCGCTGGTGGTACCCACGGTGTTCGATGCGGACCTGAAGGGGCTGAGGCAGATCTCGGCCGAGACCAAGGCGCTGGCGACTCGGGTGCGCGACGGCCAGATCACGCCTCCCGAGCTTTCCGGCGGGACCTTCACCGTCTCCAACCTCGGCATGTACGGCGTCTCCAACTTCCACGCCGTGATCAACACCCCTCAGGCCGGGATCCTGGCGGTCGGAGAGCTGAAGGCGAAGCCGGTCGTCACCGAGGGCGGCGAGATCGAGGCGCGCGAGATGATGGGCGTCACCCTCGCCTGCGATCACCGCATTCTCTACGGGGCGGACGGGGCGCTGTTCCTGAAGCGGGTCCGGGAGCTGCTCGAAGAGCCGATCGGCCTCGCGCTCTAGCCCGCCAGCGCCTGCCGCCTGTCCGCCGAGGACACGTAGCGCGTGCTGGGCAGCGTCCAGACGACGATCTCGGCCTCGCGGCCGCGGATCTCGACCGAGCCTACCCTCTCGATCTCTTCCGGGACCTCGGACATGGCATCGCGAGTCGACTCCGAGAGGTAGAGCTGCCAGGGGGTCCCCTTCGTCATTCCCTCCAAGCGAGCGCCGGTGTTCGTCGTATCGCCGATGGCCGTGTACTCCAAGCGGCGCTCTGAGCCGACGTTCCCGGCCATCACGAATCCCGTGTTCAGGCCGATGCCCATCTTGAACCCCTCGGCGACACCTTGGTTGACGAGCCAGTCGTTGAACTCATCGTTGCGCTCGATCATCGCGCGGGCGGCGCCGACTGCCCGGTCGGCGTGATCGGGCTGATCGAGCGGGGCGCCGAATACAGCCATGATCCCGTCGCCCATGTACGAGACCAGGGTCCCGCCGTAGTCGAGGATCGCGTCGCTCATCGCCGTCAGGTAGTGGTTGAGGATCTCGATCACCTCGTCGGGCTGCCGTTTCTCGGCGAACGAGGTGAAGCCGCGCAGATCGCTGAAGAGGACCGTGCTCTGCGTCCGGACGCCGCCGAGACGCACGCCGTCGGCTCGATCGAGCACCTCCCCCACCACCGCCTCGGGTACGAAGCGGCCGAACGCGTCCCGCGCGCGCTCGCGTTCGAATGCCGTCAGCAGTCCGAAGAGCACCAGGGTGACGATGGCCGAGAACGCCGCCGCCGCCAGCGGGTAGATCACGGTTACGATCGTGCCGTCGTTGAACAGCAGCTGCGCCGCGAGCAAGAAGATCGCGGCGAGCGCGACCGTCGTGAGCACCGCCGCAAAGGCGCTGATCCGTAGCGCCAACAGCGGCGCGGCGGCGCCCAGCAGCGCGATCAGGAGCACGTCGAGCCAGGCGGGGCCCTCGCGCAGGGGAAAGTCGTCGAGGATCGTCGCGATCGCATTCGCGTGGATTTCGGGGCCCGCCATCGTTTCGGCACCGGTGGTCGAGGTCTCGTGACGGTCCTGGAGGGAGGGCGCGAAGGCGCCCACGACCGCGATCTTGCCGTCGAAGGTGCCGGGCTCGAAGTCGCCGGCCTGCACATCCGAGAACGGGATCGACTCGATCGTCCGGGGAGGACCGGCGTAGTCGATCCAGGCGGACTCGCCGTCCGGCGTATCTACCTCGCCCCCGAGGAAGGTCTCGGCGGCCGCCATCGAGAAGCTCGTGAGGCCGTCGATCTCGAACTCCATTCGCCGCACGGCCCCGTCGGGATCGTTGCCCACGCGCGACTCACCGGGCGTCCCACGCGAGAGGGCCAGGCCCCGGTCGCCGCCGAAGATCCGGGTCCGCCCCTGTGCATCGACCTCGGTGGTGGCGAGGACCACGTTTCCCGCCCGCCGGGCCGCGAGGATGAGTGCGTTGTCCTGGCTCGGATCCGGCCCGGGCTCGGTGAACTGCACGTCGTAGGCGATCGTCTTGGCGCCGTCGGCCGCGATGTTGCGGATCACGTCCGCGTGGGTGACACGGGGCAGCGGAAACTGCGACCGGAGCTCGTTGAAGGTCTCGTCGTCGATCTTCACGAACACCAGCTCCTCGGGCGGCGGTTGGTCCCCCCTGATCGTGAAGCGCTGGTCGACCGTCGCCAGGTCAGCTCCGTCGAAGGCGCCGAGCCCGTATGCGGCAACGCCCCCGGCTACGGCCACTGTCGCGGTCGCAATCAAGGCGAGCCGATAAGCGCGTCGGGCCCTCACGCTGGGTCCCCTGGAGGACTCATGTCGGGCAACCTACTTCCCGGTCATTGACGTGCGCGCGGCGAGCGAACGGCTGAGCTACCGCTTCTTCACCCGGCGGGCCTTCCCCTTCGGGGCCAGGTAGCTCTCGCCGGCGCGCACGATCACGGTCCGCTGGAGCGTGAAGTCGCGCACCGTGACGGATCCCTCGGTGACCTGGGTGAGCGTCCCGTTGCAAGTGTCGGTCACGTTCCATGTGGTGCCCCTGACGGTCGCCGAGCTCTGGCCCCCCTTCGTCCGGAACCGGCCCCTGCCGCTCCCCCACAGGCCCCGCTTCTTGGCGGAGGCGTGCGCCACCGGCCCCGAGCTCGCCGCCCCGCTCTTCGCATCGGGGCAGTCGAGCTTCGGCCCGTACAGCGAGAGCACAGTGATCGTCCGCCGGGGACCCTTGTCCTTGCCCTTCTTCTTCTTCTTCGCCTTGGCGGTGCCGGCGGTCGCGTTCGAGCCCTCCACGACCTGCGTGATCCTGAAGTCGCCGCCGTAGAACTCGGCGGTCTGGTCGACGCCATTCTCGTCCGCCGTGGTCAGTCGCACCCGCCCATCCGAGGCGAAGATGATGCAGTTGAGCGGCAGCTCCCGCAGTGCCGTGAGCTCCGTCACGGGACCTCCCGGGCACTGATAGCGGACGATTCCCGATACGGGTTCGACGACGACCCGCGCCTTGAAGGACGCCTTCGGGTCTGAACCCGCGAGCAGCAGGCTGATCTCGCCGCTGGAGAGATTGGGGACGACGATGTCGGGGCGGGGGTCACCACCGAACTCCCCGGCCAAGAGCTCCGCCGGGGTCGCCCCGCTGGCGAAGTTGACAGCGGGGCCGAGGTTGCCCGTGCCCTGGTTGGGAAGGATCGAGACGTTGTTCGAGTTGAAATTGGCTACCGCCACGTCTTGGTCACCGTCGATGTCGAAGTCCCGGATGGCGCTGCCGTGCGGGTTGTCGCCGACCGCGAGATTCTGGGCGCCGGCGAACACCGTCCCCGCTTCGCCGAGGAACAGCGACACGGTGTCGTCATCGGAATTGGCGACGACGAGGTCGGGATCAGCGTCCCCGTTTACGTCTCCCGAGGCGATGTCCGACTGGCCGGATCCCCCCGTGAGGGTAGTGGTCCTGTAGAACTTGGTGCCCCACGATCCCTTGAAGACCGCGACGTTGGGCCCGTTCGTAGCGACAGCGAGGTCCGGATCCTGATCTGAGTTGAAGTTGCCAACCACCACGTCGCGGGGGTCGCCCACGCACCACAGAGAGCCTCCCGGCACAAACCTGCCGTCTCCCTTTCCGCGCAGGATGTCGACTTCGTTGTCGGCGACGTCTGCGACGGCGAGATCCAGGTCATCGTCTCCGTCGAAGTCGCCGGCCGCGATCCCGGCTGAGCCTCCGCCCGTCAAGTATTTCCTCGGCGCCTCGAAGCCGCCTCCGGGGGACAGGCCTCCCGGCGCCTCGTCCCCGAGCAAAATCGAGACGTTCTTGAAGTCGGCCGCCGATTTTGCGATATCCGGATCGCCGTCGCCGTTGAAGTCGGCGACCACGACCCCGCGCGCATCCACGCTCCCGCTCGCGTACGTGACAGGCTGCGCGAAGGTACCGCCCGGGCCCCTCAGCCTCACCTCGACGTCGGTGCTCGCCTCCGTCAGCGTGACGAGATCCGAGTCGCCGTCGTCGTCGAAGTCACCTGCGCCAACTTCGACCGGGCCGTGGATGCTGGTACCGACCACCGCCGGCTCGAACAGGTACACGGCCTTGGCCGCGGACGGCAGCATCAGGACAGCCATCAGCGATGCAGCCGCCAGTACAGCGGCGCGCATCCTTGCGCGCGATCTTGAGCGCCCCTTCACCCAGGGACCACTCTAGACCTATTCGTCCTTCTCAGGTCGCCAGCAGTGCCGTCGCCCAGAGGCAGATCAGGTGAAAGCTCTGATCCACGATGACGGTCAGGATCACGGGCGGTGGGTCGGCGCACCTCTTGACCCTGACCATGTACCGGTTCAGCAGCCGCATGTCGTCGATGATGAGATGCGGAAGCGCGATCACCGCGCCGACGCCAACGGCGACCCCCGCGCCTTGTTCGTCCCCGATCCAAAGCAGGGCGGGGAGGAAGCTGAGCGTGTAGACGCCGACGTGGGTGAACAGGGCCCGACGCGCGACGGGGTCGCGCCCCAGTCCGCCTGCCTTGTGCGTCGCCTGCCAGTCGGTCTGCAGCAGGAAGTCACCGACGAGGTGGCAGACGAAGAAGACGATGGTCACCTCGGCCCAGTCCATGCGCGCCCCACCCTAACCTTCGGGCGCCTCCCACCGTCGGCTACCGTCAGGCGCATGGAGCGGGCGCCCCTGAGCCAGGTCATAGACCATCCGCTCGAACGGCTGCCGGCGATCGACGAGCACGGCACCCTGGTGCTGGCGCCGGTCGAGAGGACGTGGGAGGTGCTGCTGCCCGTCGCGCGCGGATCCTTCTCCGGGAGGTTGGTGGAGCGGGTCGCGCGCGCGCTCGGCGCCTGCGCGACCGAGGCCTCGGGCCAGATCGACCGCCGGGGGTCCACGATTCCCGGCTTCATCATCGTCCGCGTGGTCGAGCCGGCGGTGCTGGCGCTGCAGGGCGAGCACCGCTTCTCGCGCTACGGACTGGTCTTCCGCCTGGAGCCGACCAAGGACGAGAACACCCTGCTCCGCGCCGAGACCCGGGCCGAGTTCCCCGGACTCAAGGGCCAGGTCTACAAGACGCTCGTGATCCGCACCCGCGGCCACGCGCTGGTCGTGAACCGGATCCTGCGGGCCGTGCGGCGCCGCGCGGAGCGCTCCGCCTAGCCCCCCCGTGAAAGGGAGGGGTTGTTTTCGTCCCGGGGCCAGGGGTATGCTGCATTCAACACATAGGGAAGAGAGGCGAATCCCTCGATTCCCGTGTCCGTAAGGCGAACCGCCGGAGATCCCGGCGGACGCGAAGAGCGGCCAAGCCGGAGGCGATCCCAAAGGCGCGGCCAGATGAAAGGCGGACCGCATATGAAGCTCGAGACTGCGAGCTCTGCTCGCGATGGCTCGCGCGAGGAGGAGGCCGGCGTCGGAGGCCCGCTCACGCGCGAGGACCGGCGCCTGCTGCTGCGCCACATGCTGCTCATGCGTCTCTCGGAGGAGCGCGGCATCACCCTGTACAGGCAGGGAAAGATCCCGGGCTCGTTCTACGACGGCTGCGGCCAGGAGGCGATCTCGGTCGGCGCCTCGTTCGTGCTGGGGCCGCGCGACAGGATGTGCATCCTGCACCGCGACCTCGGGGCCCACTTCGTCAGAGGGGTGACCCCGGACCGCTACCTGGCCAACTACATGGGCCGGGTCGGCGGTGTCACCGGCGGCAAGGACGGCAACATGCACTTCGGCGACCCCGCCCTGGGATGCGTGGGCATGGTCTCCATGCTGCCGGACATGGCCCAGGTCGCGACCGGCCTGGCGCTCGCCTTCAAGCTGCGCGGCGAGCCGCGCGTGGCGATGACGTTCTTCGGCGAGGGCTCGACGGCGAACGGGCAGTGGCACGAGGCGATGAACTTCGCCGGCGTCCAGAGCCTGCCGGCGGTCTTCCTGCTGGAGAACAACCGCTTCGCCTACTCGACCCCGCAGGAGCTGGAGTTCGCCGTGGACCCGGTCGAGCGCGCCGAGGGCTACGGCTTCCCCGGCGTCAGCGTGGACGGCAACGACGTCGAGGCGGTCTTCGAGGCCGCCCGCGTGGCGGCAGACCGCGCCCGCGGCGGGGAGGGCCCGACGCTGATCGAGTGCCACACGATGCGGATGCACGGCCACGGCGCCCACGACGACATGAGCTATGTGCCCGAGGAGCTGTTCGAGGAGTGGCGCAAGCGCGACCCGATCGACCGCTACGAACGGCGGCTCACCGAGGAGCACGGCTTCGACGCCGGCGAGCTCGAGAGCCTGCGCGCGGACGTCGAGCGCGAGGTTGCCGCGGCGGCCGAGACGGCGGTTGCGTCGCCGATGCCCGATCCGGCGATCGCGACCGACGGCGTGTTCGCCGACCGCTTCGAGGAGCTCGGCGATGGGCGCGCGCCGTGGTCGCACTGGGCGGCGCCAGATGGCGACGCCGCGCCCCACGACGGTAACGGCGACCAGAGGAGCGCGGCATGAGCGCCACCGATGCGGTCACTCCCGCCTCCGGGGAGGTGGCCGAGATGACCTACCTGGACGCGATCTCGGACGGGCTGCGCGAGGAGATGCGCCGCGATCAGTCCGTGATCTGCCTGGGTGAGGACATCGCGGCCTTCGGCGGAGCCTTCAAGGTCACCGACGGGTTCCTGGAGGAGTTCGGCGCCGAGCGCGTGATCGACACCCCGCTGGCCGAGAACCTGATCGTGGGCGCCGCGACGGGCGCCGCGATCGAGGGGATGAAGGTGGTCTGCGAGATGCAATTCGCCGACTTCATCGCCTGCGGCTTCGACCAGCTGGTCAACGTCGCGGCCAAGCTCCACTACCGGCAGGGCATCGCGGTCCCGATCGTGGTCCGCCTGCCCTCGGGCGGCGGCTTCAGCGGCGGGCCCTTCCACTCGCAGAACCCCGAGGCCTGGTTCCTGCAGGCACCGGGGCTGAAGGTGGTCGCCCCCGCTACCGCGGAGGACGCGAAGGGCCTGCTGGTCAGCGCGATCCGCGACCCGAACCCGGTCTGCTTCCTGGAGCACAAGGGGCTGTACCGGCACGTGAAGGGCGAGGTGCCCCGGGGCGACCACTCGGTCCCGATCGGGGAGGCTCGCCTGGCGCGCGAGGGCGGCGAGATGACCGTGATCGCCTACGGCTCCAGCGTCCACCTGGCGCTGGAGGCCGCCGACCAGCTCGGCGAGGAGATCGAGGTCCTGGACCTGCGCACGCTCTGTCCCCTGGACACCGAGGCGGTGCTGGCGAGCGTCGAGCGCACCGGCAAGGTGCTGGTCGCCCACGAGGCGACCCGCTCCTGTGGCGTCGGGGCCGAGGTCTCGGCGCTGATCTCCGAGCACGCGTTCGAACACCTGGACGCGCCGGTCAGGCGCCTGACGGCGCCCGACGTGCCGATCCCGTTCAGCCCCCCGCTCGAGCAGGCGGTCCTGCCCCAGCTCGATCAGATGAAGGAGGCGTGCCGTGAGCTCATCGCCTACTGAAGACGCGACAGCGATCGGTCGAGGTCGCGATGCCCCAGATGGGCGTCTCGGTCGCGGAGGGGACGATCGTGGAGTGGCTGAAGCGACCCGGGGACTGGGTCGAGGCCGACGAGACCGTCTGCGTCGTCACCACCGACAAGGTGGACGTCGAGATCCCCTCGCCCGCGAGCGGCCGCTTGGAGCGCATCCTGGTCGAGCCGGACGAGACGGTGGCGGTGGGCACGCCGCTGGCCGAGATCGACTCCGGCGCGAGGCCGGGCGAGGCCCATCGCGAGGAGGACGGCGAGCCGGCCGAGGCCTCGCAACCGGCCGAAGCCTCGGAGCCGGCCGGCCCCGCCACCTCGGCGGCCCCCGATGACCCTGACAGGTCCGGCTTCTACTCACCGGTTGTCCGCAGGATCGCCGCCGAGCACGGAGTCGACCTCGACGCCGTGGAGGGAACGGGAATCGGCGGGCGGGTCCGCAAGCGCGACCTCGTCGCCCATCTGGAGAACGGCGGGGACGCACAGAAGGCCCCGGAGGGCCGGCCCCTCCACATCGAGTCGCCCTACCGCCCGGAGCCCGAGGCGGCTCCCGCGCCGAAGCCCGCTGCCCAGCCGGAGCCGGTGGCCGGCGGGCGGCGCGAGCGGATGTCGCCGATGCGGCGCCGGATCGCGGAGCACATGCTCGAGAGCCGGCGGACCTCGGCGCACTGCACGACGATCGTCGAAGCGGACCTGGGGTCCGTCGTCGCGGCGCGGGCACAGCAGAAGGAGGCGATGGCGGCGCGGGGGGCTCCGCTCACCTACCTCGCCTTCGTCGCGCAGGCGACGGTCGCGGCGCTGCAGCGCCACCCGGTCCTGAACGCGTCGATCGAGGGCGAGGAGCTCGTCTACCACGACGACGTCCACCTGGGAATCGCGGTGGCGCTCGACGCGGGCCTGATCGTGCCCGTGATCCGGCAGGCACAGCGCCTCAGCCTGGAGGGGATGGCGGCGGCGATCGCCGAGCGGGCCGCCGCGGCACGCTCGGGCGGGCTCGAGCCGGACGACGTCGGCGGCGGCACGTTCACGATCACGAATCCGGGCCAGTTCGGCGCCGTGCTGGCGACGCCGATCATCAACCAGCCGCAGGTCGCGATCCTGGACCTGGAGGCGGTGGTCAAGCGCCCCGTGGTGATCGACGACGGAGACGGCGGCGACGCGATCTCGATCAGGCCGATGACCAACCTCTGCATGTCCTGGGATCACCGTGCCCTGGACGGAGCGGAGGCCGCGCGGTTCCTGGCCGAGGTCAAGGCAGCGGCTCGAGGGCTGGGAGGTGGGGCGATGATGGGTCGTGAGTGAGATGGCGGCCACTCGGAGCTCCACGTCCGCCGCGGCAAGCGCAGCGGTCTGCACGTGGTGGTCGCGGTGCACTCGACCGCCCTGGGGCCGGCCCTGGGCGGCGCCAGGCTGTGGCGGTACGAGGCGCCCGGCGACGCCATCGCCGACGCCCTGCGCCTGTCCGAAGCGATGACCTACAAGGCCGCCGCGGCCGGGCTCGACCTGGGGGGCGGCAAGTCGGCGCTGTGCGCGCCCGCGGAGCCTGTCGGCGCGCCGACGCCGCGACCTGATGCTCGACCTGGGCGACGCCGTCGAGGCCCTCGAGGGCCGTTACGTCGTGGCCGAGGACGTGGGCACCACGACGGAGGACATGACCTCCGTCGCCGAGCGGACCTCCCACGTCGTCGGACTTCCCTCTGAGCGGGGCGGCTCGGGCGACCCCAGCCCGGTCACCGCCCGGGGCGTCGAGGCCGCGATGCGATCCGCCTGCGAGCGGGGGCTCGGCAGCTCCGACCTCGCGGACGTCCGCGTCTGCGTGATCGGGCTTGGGCCACGTCGGCGCGGCGCTGGCCGAGCGGCTGGCGGACGCCGGAGCCGCGCCTCGTGGTCACGGACATCGACGAGCGGCGACGCGAGCTGGCCCGGCACCTGGGCGCGAACTGGGTGGACCCCGCCGAGGCGATCGGCGCCGAGTGCGACGTGCTCGCGCCCTGTGCCCTGGGCGGAACGATCGACGAGCCGGCGCTGGAGCGGCTGCGCTGCGGGGTGGTCTGCGGGTCCGCCAACAACACACTGGCCGACGAGCGCCTGGCCGATGACCTCGCCGAGCGCGGGATCCTGTACGCGCCCGACTTCATCGCCAACGCCGGCGGCCTGATCAACGTCTACGCCGAGCTCCACAGCCTCCCCGAGGCCAGGGTCGACTCCCTGCGTCGACGGGATCGGAGAGGCGATGGGCCGGGTGCTGGACGAGGCCGAGCGTGCCGGCCAGACCCCCCTCGACGCCGCCCGGGAGCTGGCACGGCGGCGCCTGGAGGGCGCTCGCCTGCCTCGTAGGCCTGCGACACTGAGCGCATGAGCGAGGTCTGGTGCGCGCGGCTGGGGCAGGTTCCCTACGAAGAGGCGCGAGCGCTGCAGCGGCGCCTCGAGGAGGCGCGGCGGCTGGGGGAGCTGCCGGACCTGCTGCTGCTGCTGGAGCACCCGCCCGTCTACACCAAGGGCCGCCGCTCGCAGCGCGTCCGAGCTGGGGATGGGCGAGGACTGGTATCGGATGCAGGGGATCGAGGTCTGCGAGTCCGATCGCGGCGGCGCGGTCACCTACCACGGGCCGGGACAGCTGGTCGGCTACCCGATCGTGTCGCTGGAGCGGCCGCGGATGGGCGTCGCCGCGTACATCGAGCGGATGGAGCGGCTGCTGATCGAGTCGCTGGCCTCGTGGGGGATCGGCGCCGGCGTGCGGGACAACCTCACGGGCGTCTGGGCGGGTGAGCGCAAGATCGGCTCGATCGGCGTCCACGTGCGGCGCGGCATCACGACCCACGGCTTCGCGATCAACGTCAACAACGACCTGCAGCCCTTCGAATGGATCGTGCCCTGCGGGATCGAGGACTGCCGCATGACGTCCGTCTGCCGCGAGCTGGGGGCGGAGCAGCCGATGGACGAGTTCATGGACACCGTCGCGCTAGCGCTTCGGCGAGGTCTACGGCCGCCGGGTCACCGACGTGAAGCCCGAGCGGCTCGAGGCGCACGCGCTAGCGTAGGTGGGGATGAGCGCCGACCCCGCCAACCTGACCGAGCGGCTGCACGTGACCCGCTCGCGGGCCAACCCGGGCGGCTCGCAGGTCAGCGCCGAGGGGAAGGTCGGCTTCCGCGACCGCAAGCCGCCGTGGCTGAAGGTCCCCGCGCCGGGCGGCCCCAATTACCGGCGCCTCAACGCGGCGATCGAGGCCGACGGCCTCCACACCGTCTGCCAGGAGGCGAACTGCCCGAACGTCGGCGAGTGCTGGGAGCGCGGCACCGCGACGTTCATGATCCTGGGCGACGTCTGCACCAGGCGCTGCGGCTTCTGCAACGTGCAGACGGGCAAGCCCACCTGGAGCGACCCGCTGGAGCCGCTGCGCGTCGCCAACCAGGTGAAGCGCATGGGCCTGACCCACGCGGTGGTCACCTCCGTCGACCGCGACGACCTGCCCGACTACGGGGCGGGCGCCTTCGTCGGGGTGATCCGCTCGATCCGCAAGCTGGCGCCGGGCTGCGCCGTCGAGGTGCTGACCCCCGACTTCCGCGGCGCCGAGATGCCACTGGCCCGCGTCATCGCTGAGCGCCCTGATGTCTTCAACCACAACGTCGAGACCGTCCCCCGGCTGTACCCGATCGCGCGGCGCGGCTCGGACTTCATGCGCTCGGCCCGGGTGCTGCTCATGGCGAAGGAAATGGGCGGCGACGAGGTCGTGACCAAGTCGGGCCTGATGGTGGGGCTGGGCGAGAACTTCGACGAGATGGTCGAGGCCTTCGGGATCCTGCGCGAGCACCGGGTCCAGGTCCTGACCGTCGGGCAGTACCTGCGCCCGACCGAGAAGCACCTGCCGGTCGACCGCTACTGGCACCCGGACGAGTTCGCAGAGCTGGAGCGAGCCGCCCTGGACCTCGGATTCGAGTCGGTTGCCTCCGGCCCGCTGGTCCGCAGCTCCTACCACGCGGACGAGAGCGCCCGCGATGTTGCCGAGCGCCGTGCCGCGGCAGCCGCAGGCTGAGGAGCAGGCATAGGCTCCACCGCCAGAGCTCGCGCACTGACCCTGCTCGCGGCCGCGTGCGCCGCGATTGCCGCCTGCGGCTCCGGGGCGACACCGGCCGCCGACCCGGACACGCTCGCCGGGCAGATCGCCGCCAACGACGAGCGGCTGCGGGGAGCGATCGACGACTGGCGCGCGGCGGCGGGGGACCCGCCCGCCGGACAGGCGCCGGACGAGGTGATCGCGCCGGCGCTGTTCGTGCAGCGCAAGGTGCGCTTCCTCTCCAAGCGGCAGGCCCTGGCCGAGTCGACGCTCGACGGCCTGACGCCGCCGCTCCGCAAGCAGCTGCACCAGCTCAACGCCGCCGCCCGCAGCCTGCGCAAGCTCTCAGGCGGCGGCAAGCCGCGAAAGGTGAAGGTCGGGAAGCCGCTCGCCGCTCGCTGAGCTCGTCTCGCTCTACGAGGAGGCCGAGCGCGACTACGGGATCGCGAGCGAGTACCTGGCGGCGATCAACCTGGTCGAGACCAAGTTCGGCCGGGTCAAGAGCAAGAGCACCGCCGGCGCCCAGGGCCCGATGCAGTTCATCCCCTCCACCTGGAAGATCTACGGGCGCGGCGGCGACGTCCAGGACCCAGCCGACGCGATCCCGGCCGCCGCGCGGCTGCTGCGCGACCACGGCGCGCCCGGCAACTACCGCCGTGCGCTCTACCACTACAACCCGTCCGGGCTCTACGTGGACGCCGTCAGCCGCTACGCGAAGGAGATCGCGCGGGATCCCGACGCGATCCACTTCCTGTACTGCTGGGGTCCGTAGGGCTGCCCGACGGCGGCCCGAAACGCTGCTTGAAGGTGAAGGCGTAGGGCGTCGGGCCCTCGGCCCGCAGGCGCTTCACCCGCCGCTCGGCGTCCTCCACAGTGGGCAGCTCGCCGGCGGGGACCCACCAGAGCGCCATGTGGGCCTCGGCCAGGCGCGGTGAACCACTCGCGACGGCGGCGCATCACCTCGAGATGGCGGCCGTCGTAGACGAATTCCCACAGCGCCTCGATCGACTCCCAGACCGACATGTTGATGATCATGCGGTCGTCGTCGAAGGCGCGGATCGAGGTCGCATCGCCCTCCTCGGTCTGCAGCCGCCAGACGAACCCCGGGGCCGAGTCCGCGAGCGCGTTGACGGGCTCGAGCATGGCGACGAAGCCCTCGAGCGCGGGGGTGTCGAGGGGCTCCACGGGAATCCCGATGTTGACCTGCGCCACGTGCCAATCGCCCTGGCTCACGACAGCAACCTTAGTTGCGGAGCGTTGTTTCGTGCCTACGTAGGCTGAAGACGATGCTCGCCCGACGCCACAGAGCCATCGCCCTCGCCTGCTGCGCAGGCGCGGCGGCGGCGATTCTCCTCGCCGGGCCGCTGACGCGCCCCGCCTCCTCACAGGAGGCGGAACCGGCGCCTGGCGAACCCGATGGCGGGCGACGGCATGTGGATCTGGTACGTGAGCCGCGCGCAGGGCGGAAACGTCAACCGGATCGCGAAGCGGGCGCGCAACCGCGGCATCGAGTACGTGCTGATCAAGGCCGGAGACGCCGGCAGGACCTGGTCGCAGTTCTCGCCTGCTCTGGTGAAGGCCCTTCACGCTCGTGGGCTGAAGGTGTGCGCCTGGCAGTTCGTCTACGGCGACAACCCCGAAGGGCGAGGCCAAGGTGGGCGCGGCCTCGGTGGCGCGGGGCGCGGACTGCCTCGTGATCGACGCTGAGGGGCACTACGAGGGCGAGTACCCGCAGGCCTCGACCTACATGCGCACTCTGCGGGCGGCGGTGGGACCCGACTACCCGCTGGCACTCGCGGCGTTCCCCTACGTGGACTACCACCCGGCCTTCCCCTTCTCGGTCTTCCTCGGTCCGGGCGGCGCACAGTACAACGCTCCCCAGCTCTACTGGAAGACGATCGGCGACAGCGTCGACGATGCGTTCGTCCACACCTGGGTCTGGAACCGCCCGTACGACCGCCCGATCCTGCCGCTCGGCCAGGTCTACCTGAACCCGAGGGCCAAGCAGATCGCCCGCTTCCGGCGCCTCGCCCTCGCCTACGGGATGGAGGGCGTCAGCTGGTGGTCGTGGCAGCACGCCGGCAAGCGCCAGTGGAAGGCGGTCGGCAAGCGGGTGGCCCCGCTGTCGAGCTCGCTGATCTACGACAGCTACCCGACGCTGCGGCCCGGCTCCAAGGGCGACCTGGTGGCGTGGGCGCAGCAGCTGCTGGCGGGCGGCGGCTACTCGACGCCGATCACGGGCTACTTCGAGTCGCCGACCCGAACCGCGGTCAGCTCCCTGCAGTCCCAGCGCGGCCTGCCGGCGACGGGATCTATCGACTCCGCGACCTGGCGGCTGATGCTGGAGTTCGAGGCGCTTCCCGTGCGCTGGACCAAGGGCGGCGCGGTTGCGGCGGCCGGCTCAGGCGTGGCGCTGCCCGAGCCGCGCTCGGCCTCTCTTCCCGGCCAGGCGCTACGAGATCCCGCCGAGCGCCCACCGCCCCTAGCTAGTCTCGGGTCGTGAAGGTCTTCGCGGGGTTGCTGGCGCTCGCCGTGCTGGGTGCCGGGGCGGCGCTCTGGTTCATCGAGCCGTGGGCGGACGACGGGCAGGAGTTCACCGCCGATGAGCTCGGCACAGAAGGCGGCGTGGAATCGCTCAGCGCGGAGTTCACGGGCAGCGCCTGCCGACGGATGGCGGGCGTGGCGGCGAAGCTCGCCGAGCGGGAGGAGACCGCGACGGCCTTCCTGCGTTCCTTCGGCCGTACGGCGGCTGGGATCCGGCCTCCTCCGCGCGCCTACGGCGACCTCGCGCGCGGGGGGCGGAACCTGATCTCGGGAAGGGGCTTCCTGAAGCGGTTCGACGACGGAACCCTGGGACAGGCGCGTCACTTCGCCGGGATCGCGGTGGCTTCGACCTTCGGCGGGGCGGGGGCGACACGCTTCCTCTCGATCTTCGTCCGCGACGACCCGCTGGGCTCCCCCGACGGACAGCTGACCGAGGAGGGCATCCTGTTCTCGACCGAGGTCCTCGACGGTGACCTCGCGCTGGACGAGACCCCGGGCTGGCTGCTCGAACACCTCTGCCGGCGCTCCTGAGCGGCTCGGGCCCCCGTGCCCTGATCTAGCCTTCGCCGCCGTGCCGTGATCCCGCTGAAGGACAACATCCCGACCGCGCGCTTCCCTGTGGTCACGGCGGTCCTGATCGCGATCAACGTCATCGTGATGGTCTGGCAGTGGGCCTATCCGACGGAGCCGCAGCTGGACGCGCTCGGCTACGACGCGATCACGCAGAGCTCGCTCGAATACGGAGCGATCCCCTATCGGATCACCAACCCCTCGGAGCAGGAGGACTGTTCGATCGGCGCGGTGAACGACCTCGGAGAGGCCGGGGTGGTCTGCCCGGGCACGACGGAGTTCACCGAGGCGGAGGCGCGGGGGGAGGCCAACCCAGGCGTGGCGCTGATACCGCTCGAGCAGGCCCTGTGGTTCATCACGCTGTTCACGTCGATGTTCATGCACGGAGGGATCCTTCACATCGCCGGGAACATGCTGTTCCTGTGGGTCTTCGGAAACAACATCGAGGACGCGCTGGGGAGGGTGAAGTACGTGCTCTTCTACCTAGCCGCGGGCCTGGTCGCCGTCTACTCGCAGGCGGCGCTGGACCCGGGCTCCACGGTGCCGACGATCGGGGCCAGCGGCGCGGTCGCGGGAGTGCTGGGCGCCTACATCCTGCTGCACCCTCAGGCGAGGGTGCTGACCCTGATCTTCATCATCTTCTTCGTCACCCTGGTCGAGATCCCGGCGCTGGTGCTGCTCGCGATCTGGTTCGTGCTCCAGTTCATCCCCGCGATCGGCCAGGTGGCGACCCCCGAGGTGGGCGGCGGCGAAGGGATCGCATACTTCGCCCACGTCGGCGGGTTCCTGTTCGGACTGGCGACCATCAGGCTGCTGGTGAGGGGCCGCCGCGACGACCCCGAGCCACAACTGCCGGCCTACTAGGGCGATGGACCCAGATCTGAGAAACGCGCTGCTCGGCCTCGGCGTCGGCTTCTGCGCGCTGTTCGGCCTGCTGACGCTGTACGCGGCGGTGAAGCTGGGTTTCGGGCTGTCCAACTACGGGGATCTGCTGGCGCTCGGCTTCCTGCTGATCTCCCTGCTCGTGATCGGGATGATCGCCGCTGGTCTGATCGGCGCGATTCGGAACCCGCCGCCCGACGAATAGGGCCGCCCACGCGGCGATTATGCTCGCGCCATGGCCACGGTCCACCACCTGAACTGCGGCACGATGTGCCCGCGCGGGGCTCGGCTGCTCGCGGGCAGAGGCGGGCTGCTGGAGCCGACGAGGATGATCGCCCACTGCCTGCTGATCGAGTCCGGCGGCTCCCTGGTCCTCGTCGACACCGGGTTCGGGATGGGCGACGTCGCGGACCCGGGCAGGCTCGGGCAGCCATTCAGGGCGCTGGTGCGTCCGCAGACGCGCGAGCCCGAGACGGCCGTGCGACAGGTCGCCGCACTGGGCTTCGACCCGGCGGACGTGCGGGACGTCCTCGTCACCCACCTGGACCTGGACCACGCCGGCGGCCTCGGCGATTTCCCCGACGCCCGCGTGCACGTGTTCGAGCCCGAGCTGAACGCGGCGATGGACCCGCCCCTGCGCGAGCGGACCCGCTACCGCTCCGCGCAGTGGGCCCACGGGCCCGACTGGCAGCGGGTTCGGGTGGAGGGGGACTCATGGTTCGGCTTCGAGAGCGTCCGGTTGCTGCCCGAGCTGGACGCGGACGTCGCGATGGTGCCGCTGCCGGGCCACACGGCCGGCCACACGGGCGTCGCCGTGAAGGAGAACGGGACCTGGCTCCTGCACTGCGGCGACGCCTACTTCCACCACGGCGAGGTGCTGACGCCGCCCAGCTGCCCGCCAGGCCTCAGCCTGTTCCAGAAGCTGAATGAGCACGATGGCGACGCGCGGGGCCGCAACCGGGAGCGGCTGCGCGAGCTCGCGCGCGAGCACGGCGATGAGGTGCGGTTGATCTGCTCACACGACCCCGACCTGCTGGCCTGACCGAGCCGGAGCCAGCCGAGGGCGGGAGCCGCCTGCGCACGCGCGCCCTGGCAATCGGCGCCCTGCTGTTCGTGCTCGGCTTCACCGTGGGCGGCGCGGCCCTGCTGTGGCCCGACGGGGACGCCGACGACCCCGAAGCGTCGGCGGCCGCCCCAACCTCAGCCGCGACCGAGACCGCCGCGGAGGCGGTCGGGACCCCCACCGATGCGCTGGCTCCGGAGGAGGACGAGTCCGAGCCAGTCGAGACGGTCGCAACGGCCGAGCCGCCGGTCCTGGACCCGTCCCAGGTCGAGGCATACGCCGTCGGCCCGGCCACCCACCCCGCGGCCGTGCGACCCCGCCTGAAGCAGCCGCCCGCCGCCGGGATCCTGTTCGACGTCGACAACGGCGAGGTCCTGTGGGCGCGCAATCCCGCGGAGGAGCGGCCCATCGCCAGCCTGACCAAGATGATGACCGCGCTGCTGATCGCCGAGCGGCACCGCCCGGCCGAGAGGGTGCTGATCAGCGCCAAGGCGCCCGGGGTGGAGGGATCGCGGATCGGGGTGCTGAAGGCCGGCAGCAAGGTGCCCCTGGGAGGCCTGTTCCTGGGCCTCCTGTTGGCGTCGGGCAACGACGCGGCCGTGGCGCTGGCCGAGCACGACGCGGGGACCGTGTCCGCCTTCGTCAAGCGCATGAACCGCCGCGCCGAGGAGATGGGCCTCGGATGCACCCGGTTCGCCGGGCCCGCCGGGCTGCAGGACACGGGCAACGCCTCGTGCGCGTACGACCTCGCGGCGCTGGCGCGCGCCGACCTGGCTAACAAGTGGGTCGCGTCGGTGACTCGGCGACGCTCGGCCGAGGTTCCCTTCCCCGTCAAGGGAGGAACCCTGAGCCTGGCCAACAACCACTACTTCGTGCAGCGCGGAATCGCCGGCGCCCGGCGGGCCGAGGTGACGGGCGTCAAGACCGGGCTCACCAACGGCGCCGGCCGCTGCTACGTGACGACCGCCCGCATCGGAGATCGCCACCTCGGCGTGGTGCTGCTCGATTCCCCCGACCCGCTGCGACAGGTACCCCTGCTGCTGCGCGCGGGCTTCGCGGCGCCCCCAAGCAGATAGGTTGGCCGCCTCATGAACGCGCTCGAGGCAGCGGACGCCCTCTGGCGAGGTGAGGCCCAGGTCGCGGGCCCGCCCAGGTTGGACGGGAGCATGGAGGACGGGATCAACCCCTTCGTTCCCCGCGGTGAGCTGGTCGAGATCGCGGAGGCGACGGCGTTCATTAGCGCCTTCGCGAACGTCAGCGTCTTCGAGACCTCCGATGGGCTCGTCTGCGTCGACAGCGGAACCGCGTTCGCCGCGCCGGAGATCCTGCGGATGCTGCGCGAGTGGTCGCAGGCGCGGGTGCACACGACCATCTTCAGCCACGGACATCTCGACCACGTAGAGGGAATCGCCGAGTTCGAGCGCGAGGCGAAGGAGCGGGGAGCCGAGCCGCCGCGGGTGGTAGCCCACGAGGGAGTGCTCGACCGGTTCGCGCGCTACGCGCTCACCCCCGGCTACAACAGCGCCATCAACGCCCGTCAGTTCGGCGCCGAGGTCCCGTGGCCGACGGAGTACCGGCAGCCCGACGAGACCTACCGGGACCGGATGGAGTTCGAGGCCGGCGGGGAGCGCTTCGAGCTTCGCCACGCCCGCGGCGAGACCGACGACGCGACCTGGATCTGGGTGCCCGGCCGCAAGGTCCTGTGCTCGGGCGATCTCATCATCTGGTGCGTTCCGAACGCGGGCAACCCCCAGAAGGTGCAGCGCTACGCGCGGGAGTGGGCCGCGGCGCTGCGGGAGATGTCGCAGCTCGGCGCCGAGGCGCTGCTGCCGGGACATGGGCTGCCCGTGGTGGGCGCCGACCGAGTCGAGGCGATCCTCACCGACACGGCCGCGCTGCTGGAGCACCTGCACGGTCGCACGGTCGAGCTGATGAACGAGGGGCGCACGCTCGAGGAGATCCTGGAGCGCGTAGAGGCGCCGCCGGAGCTGCTGGAGAAGCCGTACCTGCGCCCGATCTACGACGACCCGGAGTTCGTGGTCCGCAACGTCTGGCGGCTGTACGGCGGCTGGTACGACCTCGACCCCGCGAGCCTGAAGCCGGCGCCGGCTTCGGAGCTGGGCGCCGAGCTGGCCCGCCTGGCGGGCGGCTCGAGCGCCCTCGCCGCTCGCGCGCGAGAGCTGGCCGCGGAGGGCGACCTGCGCGTCGCCGGGCATCTGGCCGAGCTCGCCTTCGCCGCCGCTCCGGACGACCCCGACGCGCGCGCCGCCCGGGCGGAGGTCAACGAGCTCCGCGCGATGGCAGAGAGCTCGCTGATGGGGCGTTCGATCTTCGCCGCCGCCGCGCGCGAGGCCCGGGAGGGCGGCTCGTAGCCGCTCGCGCCGGCGCGTCGCGAGCCGCGTCAGCCCGCTCCGGCCGAGGGCGACTTCTGTCCGCCCCAGCGATGGTCGGCGACCGCAGTGGCGGCCTCCCGGCTGCGCCTGTGTCCGGTCACGGCGGACAGGAACTGCTCCCGCTCCAGCGCCAGCAGGCGGGTCGGCGCGGTCGTTCGCACGGTCGCCGTGCGGGGCACGTCGTGCAGGAGGGCGATCTCACCGAACGACTCCCCAGGGCCCTCGTTGCGGCGATAGGTGCCTTGCTCGAACACCTCCACTTCTCCCTCCTCGATCAGGTAGAAGCGGTCGCCCGGCTCCCCTTCCACGATCACCTCCTCGCCCGCCGGAACGTCGACCGCGACGAGATCGTTGGCGAGCCGCTCGAGCGTCGCGATCGGAAGCGGCGTGAAGATCGAGTTCTGCCGCAGCAGCTGGTACTGCCCTCTGCGACGGGGGCACCGACCTCGAAGGCGCGCAGGCGAGTCCAGCAGACGATCACGAAGACCGGCATCAGCGCGCCGAGGGCGACCAGCGCCCCGTCGGGATGCAGGGCTTCGATCAGCAGGATCGCGCCCAGCGATCCCAATGCCATCGCCCCGAGGCGGGCGGCCTCGAGCTCGGCGATCACACGACCGAGTGTCTCGTCCGAGCCGAGCCGGTGAATCAGCGTCTTTGACGCCACTTCGACGAGGGTGAAGCCGAGTCCGACCGCCAGCCAACCGGCGTAGGCGGTCGCCTCCTCGGGCCAGAGCCCAGGCAGCATCGTGGCGAGGCCGAGCACGATGCTGCCGGCCGCGATGGCGACCACCAGCTTGCCGCGGTCGAGCAGAAGCGCCAGGCTCGCGCCGCCGATCAGCGCCCCGAGGCCCCAGCTCGCGTTGAGGAATCCGACGCTCCCCTCGTCCAGGTGAAGCAGTTCGAGCGCCATCACCACGAGCAGCACGTCGGCGAACCCCTCGAACAGGAGCAACACGATCAGGGTGGCCGCCGAGAGGCGCAGCGCCGGGTGGCCGAGCAGGGCCTGCACCCCGATGGACAGCTCGCGCACGACGCCCGCCACCTCGCCTTCCTCGTCCCCGTAGGTGGGCCGCTCATCCATGTCGACCGAGGCGATCACGATCGAGGCCATCGCCGCGACGAAGGCCGCGACGCCGAAGACGACCGCCGGCGAGGTCAGGTCGAGCATGATGCCCGTGCCGATCGCGGCCGTCAGGAAGCCGGCCGCCTCCATTGCGCTGTGGGTCACGTTGCTCGCCGACAGCTCCTGCGGCGTGTGCGCCAACCCCGGCATCAGCGCCGACTCCGCTGGGCCGTAGCCGCTGTACGCGACCGCGAACAAGGGCGGAAAGGCCAAAACGACGGCGACTGGGGCGTCCAGGGCCGCGGCGACGGCGGCGCCCGCCAGCACGACGCCCATCGCCGAGCAGCTGGCGAAAAGCACGGCGCGGCGCGGGTAGCGATCGATCAGCAGGCCGGCGAAGGGCGAGGCGATGGCCCCGGGAAGCAACCGCAGCAGCGCGACGAGGGCTACGCCGACCGCGCCGTGAGCATCGAACCCGTAGACGCCGAGGGAGATGGCGAACGCCCAGTTGACGAAGGAGACCCCCAGCCTCGCAATGCCGAGCAGCGCGAGGTCACGGTTGCTGAAGTCGAGGGCGAGCGCACGCAGGGCGAATCCCAGCTTCCGTACGCCCCGTCTCATACTCGGCGCACGATAGTTGCTTGGCGGTCAGGGCCTCCGAGTAGCCGCCCGCGAGGCCCGCCCACGGCCGGATCGCATGCAAGTCGCTCGGTGGCTCATGGCCGGCTCATCCTCATCTCATCGCCTCCGGCTACAAGTCCCCCGTTCAACCAAGGCACAGGAGGGAACCATGACCAAGAGGCGCAAGATCGTGATCGCCGGGGCTTCGGTGCTGGCGCTGGGGGCGGCCGGCGCGGGCATCGCCACCGCGGGAGGCGGCGGGGACAGCGAGCAGCCGATCGACTCCGCTTCCCTGGACGAGGCGAGCGCCGCGGCACTCGAGCACACGGGCGGCGGCGCCGTCAGCGACACCGAGGTCGGCGACGAGGAGAGCTACTACGAGGTCGAGGTCACCCTCGACGACGGCAGCCAGGTCGACGTGCAGCTCGACAAGAGCTTCAACGTCGTCGGCTCAGAGGGCGACGGCTCGGGCGAGGACGAGGGCTCCGGGGAGTAGCCGGACGTCGGTCCGCCTCCGCCAGCGCGACGGCTGGCGGAGGCGTGACGCGAGGTGAGTGCTAGGGCCGGCCCTCGGCCGTGCCGACCGCGATGCGCTCGACGTCCAGGCTGGGAAGGATCCGCTCCAGCCAGTCGGGAATCCACCAGTTGCGGTCGCCCAGCAGCTGCATCACGGCGGGCACCAGCACCAGCCGAACGAGGGTCGCGTCGAGGAAGATCGCCGTTGCGAGCCCGATCCCGAACAGCTTCAGGAACGTGTCGGGGGCGGTCACGAAGGCGAGGAAGACGACGACCATGATCGCCGCGGCGGCGGTGATCACCCGGGCGGTCTTCGCCAGTCCGTCGGCGATTGCGCGGCGGGTGTTGCCGTCCTTCAGGTACTCCTCGCGGATCCGCGAGATCAGGAAGACCTCGTAGTCCATCGAGAGCCCGAACAGGATCGCGAACATCATCACCGGCATGAACGGCGCGATCGGGACCTCGTGGTCGATCCCGATCAGCTCGCCCACCGCTCCACCCTGGGCGACCAGGGTCATCACGCCGTAGGCGGCGCCCACCGAGAGCAGGTTCATGATCGCGGCCTTGAGCGAGATCAGCGGAGAGTGGAACGCGACCAGCAGCAGGAGGAAGGAGAGCCCGACGACGGTGGCGATGATGAGCGGCAGACGGTCCTTCATGTACTCGCTCTGATCCTCGAGGGCGGCCGTGACGCCTCCGACCTCGGCGATGATGCCGGCGTCGCCGAGCTGCTCGGGGATCACGTCGGTCCGCAGGTGGGTGACGAGCTCCTCGGTCTCCTCGTCCTGCGGGGAGCCCTCCGGGATCACGGTGACGATCCCGGCGTCGCCCTGGGCGTTCACCTCAGGCGGCGGCACGAACGAGACCCCTGGTTCCTGGCGGAGGGTCTGGGCGAAGGCCACGAGATCCTCCTCCGCCTCAGGTCCGGGAAGCTCGGCGGCGATCACGAGCGGGCCGTTGCTGCCCGGGCCGAATCCCTCGGTGTTGAGGTCGTAGGACTGGCGGGTCATCGTGTCGGGCGGGTCGTTGCCCGCGTCGGGGAACCCAAGGCGCATGCCCAGGGCCGGCGCCGCGAGCGCCAGCAGGATCGCGGTGGCGACGATCGCCGCGGGCCAGGGGCGCCGCTGGACGGCATGGCTCCAGCGGGCGGCCGGGGAGTGGCTGTCGCCCTCGGCTCGCAGGGTTCGGCCCAGGAAGGGAATGCGCAGGCGGTCCACCCTGGGGCCCAGATAGGAAAGAAGCGCCGGGAGCAGTGTTACTGACGCGAGCATCACCGTGAGGACGGCGAGGGACGCCGAGAGGGCCACGCCGTACATGTATGGCAGGCCGGTCAGGGCGAGGCCCAGCACGGCGATGACCACGGTGAACCCGGCGATGATCACGCTGCGCCCGGCGGTGGTGACCGCCTCGACCACAGCGTCGTGGCGGTCCTTGCCGTGGCTCAAGGCCGCCCGGAACCGGGTCAGGACCAGCAGCGCGTAGTCGATGCCGACCCCGATCCCGATCAGGCCGGAGACGGCCGTGGTCCAGTCCGGGACGTCGACCACGTTGGCCAGGAGGAGGATCAGCCCGCCGGATGAGATGCCGAGGCCGACGAGCGCGATGATGATCGGAAGGCCCGCCGCGACGACGGATCCGAACGCGATCAGAAGGACGATGGCGCCGCCCAGAAGGCCGAATCCCTCGGGACTGCCCGCCTCCTGCGCCGTGTAGATGGGGTCGCCGCCGAGCTGAATCTCGAATCCGTCTCCGCTGTTGTCCTCCGCGGCGGCTATCAGCTTCTCGCCGTCCTCCTTGGAGACGTCCCAGCCCGGGACGGTGAGGGGAAGCGTGCTCGAGCCGATGGTGCCGTCCTCGGAGAAGCGGGGTTGGGTGTGAGGGTCGATGTCGTCGACCTGCTCGGCCTCGGCGAAAAAGGCGTCGATGCGCTCGCGGGCGGCGGCGCTGTCGGCGCCGCCGTCGTCCTTCCAGACCACGTATATCTCCTGGCCGGAGTAGCCGTCGAAGCGCTCCTCGGTGAGGTCGCTGGCCGCCTTCGACTCCGATCCGGGGGTGTTGTAGTCGGCCGAATACTCGCCCGCAAGGGCGCCGCCGACCCCGATGATCAGAACCATCGCGGCGATCCAGGCGAGGACGACGCGGCCGCGGCGGTGGTAGGCGGTGTCGGCGAGCTTGGCGAGAAAGCTGGTCATTCAGGGCCTATCCGGAAGGGGAGCAAGGTAGCGGAGCCGGACCGTAGGGCGTGTGCGTCGCGCACACAAGCTCCCTGCGAGGGAATTCGACTTCCCACCACGGGGGTAGGGAGGTCCCCCGAGAGGGGGACGGCCTCAGTCGAGCGGCCTGCCCAGGCGCCCCAGTACCGCCACTCCCCAGCGCATCGGCCGGCTGCTGGGAACGAGCAGGTCCGAGTGCTCCTGCCACGCCTTGGCCATGGCCAGCGCCGTGGAAGGGTGCTTCAGGCCCTTGAAGCGGTCCGAGGTGACGAACCGATGCTGCTTCTCGATGAACTCGTCGAAGTGGCTCCCGGGGCGGTGGAAATTCCGGACCCGGACCCCCTCGCCCGGAATCAGGCGGAAGGTGTGATCGGCGTTGACCGGGACCGAGGCGGAGTCTCTCGGGCCGAGCCTGCTCCAGTCACCGTCGACCATGACCTCGAAGCCGCCCTCGAGCACCTCGTACTCCTCCACCTGCGTCGGGTGGCGGTGCGGGGGAGGTGCGAAGGCGCCGGGCGGGAGCGTCCACTCCATCTCGACGTACTCGCCGCCGGTCTCCTCGTGCGAGCGCACGACCAGGTACTCCCCGAGCCCGTCCGGCATCACATAGCGGTCGCCCGCGCGCGGCACGCGCCCACCGTATCCGAAGGTGGAGCCAGCCGGAATCGAACCGGCGACCTCCTGCTTGCAAAGCAGGCGCTCTCCCAACTGAGCTATGGCCCCGTGATGGGTCGGATCGATTGTAGGTCGCTCTCCAGGCCGCATCCGGCGGCGTGCATCCAGTCCGGCTACCTGCGTGTGAGAGACTGGCCCCGCTGTCGAGACACCCTGAGGAGGAGATGGCCACCAAGCCAAAGTCAGGCGCCGGCGGCAAGGATGGAGCCGCGACGGACCGCTCGCCCGAGACGGTCGAGGACGAGGTCGTCGGGCGCAAGCACTCCGGGGCGGAGCGGCCCGGCGAGGGGCAGGCCGAGGTGTCGAACCTCGACATCGTCCGCTTCTACTTCGACCGCGCGGTCGAGCGCTTGGGGCTGCCCGACGACGTCCGCACCGTGTTCTGGAACTCCTACCGCGAGGTCACCGTGCAGATCCCGGTCAAGCTCTCGGACGGGAAGATCCACACCTACTCCGGCTACCGGATCCAGCACAACGGCGCGCGCGGCCCCTACAAGGGCGGCATCCGCTTCCACCCCGAGGTGGACATCGACGAGGTCCGCGCGCTCGCCTCGCTGATGACCTGGAAGACGGCGGTCGCCAACGTCCCCTTCGGCGGCGCCAAGGGGGGCGTCAACTGCCCCGCGAACGAGCTCGAGCGCTCGGAGGTGCAGCAGGTCACGCGCTCGTTCCTGAACAAGATCGACAAGGTGCTTGGGCCCACCCGCGACATCCCGGCCCCCGACGTCAACACCGACGCCCAGGTGATGGCCTGGATGATGGACGAGTACGGAAAGCTCCACGGGCACACGCCGGCGATCTGCACCGGCAAGCCGATCGCCCTGGAGGGCTCGTTCGGCCGCGAGCAGGCCACCGGGCGCGGCTGCGTCTTCATGTTCCGGGAGGCGGCACCGCAGATCGGCCTCACCCCCGCGGAGTCAACCTTCGTCGTGCAGGGCTACGGCAACGTCGGCTCCTGGGCGGCGCGAATCCTGCAGCAGCTCGGCGCGAAAATGGTCGGCGCCTCCGACGCGACGGGCGCGATCCGCAGCGACAAGGGCATCGACGCAGACGACCTCGCCGAGCACCTGGGGCAGGGCGGCCAGCTGACGGAGTTCCCGGGCGCCGAGGTGATCAGCCCCGACGACCTGCTGGCGATCGAGTGCGACGTGCTCATCCCCGCGGCGCTCGGCGGCATGATCCACGAGGGCAACGCCGACCGGATCAACTGCAGGATGATCATCGAGGGCGCCAACAGCCCGACCACCCCTCACGCCGACGAGATCCTCAACGACAAGGACGTGATGGTGATCCCCGACGTGATGGCCAACGCCGGTGGTGTCGTCTGCTCCTACTTCGAGTGGGTGCAGAACCTGCAGCACTTCCGCTGGTCCGAGCGCGAGGTCAACGACAAGCTCGGCGGCATCATGCGTAAGGCCTACCGAGACGTCTCGGCCCGCTCCAAGGAGGAGCAGGTCTCGCTGCGGGACGGCGCCTACCTGGTCGGGATCGAGCGCGTGGTCGAGGCGTCCCGCACCCGCGGCTACATCTAGCCGAGCGGCCTAGCGGTCGTCCTCGAAGTCGAAGTCCTTGGGAGGGCCCTTCTCGAACCACAGGTCCTCCTCGTCGGTGGCCTCGTCGACGAAATCGGGCTGCTCGGCGAGCAGGTCCTCCTCGCCCGTATCCGCGGGAAGAGGCTGGTCCTCCTCGTCGGCCCGCTCGTGGTCGGCGGGCTCGTCGTCGGTGTAGTCGCCTTCCTCCGCGGGGCCGAGGTCGTCGAAGTCATCCTCGTCCTCCGGCTCGGGCTCGGGCGGCGCCGGCTCATCCACCTCGGGCGGAGCTGGGGCGGGCGCCTCGGCCTCGAGGCCGGCATCCGTCTCGAAGTCGAACAGCTGCGGGCCCTCACCCGTCTCCGGCGGCCCCGTCTCGTCGACCGCGGGCGGCTCGTCGGAGGGCGGCGCCAGCGGCGCTCCCGACGACTCACCAATGGCCCTCTCCGAGGGAGGCTCCGGCGCGGGGTGCTCCTCTGTCGGGTGGTGCACGCGTCCCCGGGCGCGGCCGGGGGGCTCTGTGCCCGGCTCGGGCGGGGGCGGAGGCGGATCCGGGACGCCGGCGGACGGCTCCGGCTCCTCTTCCGGCTCCGGTGCGGGCTCCGGCTCGGGCTCCGGCTCGGGCTCGGCGACATCGGGGACCGGCGCGGCGGGCGCCTCGGCGGTGGGCTCTCGAACCTCGGTCCGCGGCGCCTCGGGGGCGGGGGTCGGTCGGGGGCCTCCGAAGGGGCGGGCCGCCTCGATCGCCTCCTCCTCCGCCATCAGCTCAGCCAGCGACTCGGATTCGGGAGGCGGCTCGGGCAGGTCCGCCGCCGGCTCGCGCGGGGGTTGCGGCGCGGCCTGCTTGGGCGAAGGCTGCGGGGACGCCTCGCGCGCGGGCGGAGGCTGGGGCGCCGGCGGCTCGGGCCTGGTGGGCGGAGGCGGGGTCGCCGGCGCCGCCTGCGCCGGAGGCGGCTCGGCGGCGGGCCGCTCCTCGACGGGCGGGGCCTCGGCCGGCGGGGCCGAGGCGGAAGCCTGCGGTTCGACCAGCATGGTCGGATCCTCGGCGCCCAAAGCCGGGGGAGCCGGTGTCTCGGGGCCAGGCGCCTGGTCGCCGCCCGGCTGGGCCGCCGCGGCTTCCCCGAGCAGCTCGTTGGCCGCGAAGGGGTCGGGCCTGTCGCCGGAGCCGAAAGCTTCGTCCTCGAGCGCGGACAGCTCGGTGTCCCGAGCGCCGTGCTTGCGCTTCAGGTCAAGGTGCTCGCGAATCGCGTCGTCAAGAATGCCCATTCGTCCGTCTGGGTCGCTTCCGGTCGAGAGGTTAAGCGTTACAGAACGGTGTGATAGCGAGCCGGGGGCGAGGATTCTGCACCGTGGGTACCAGGCGTCGCCCGGCACGGCGCCCGGTCAGCCGGATCTGGGGCGCCGGCCTGCCCGCCGGGACGCCTGCGGGCGGCGTCCTTGACCGTTTCGCGCCGCCGGCGGCTTGCCCGGCGCGCTTCGGGTCTGATCCTTGCCTGCCCGCTTCGCCACCAGCAGCGCCTGGTCGGCCGCGCCGATCAGGCCGCGCACGTCCCCGGCGGAGTCGGGCAGAGTCGCCACCCCGACGCTGACGGTGACCAAGCCGCGCTCGAGCCCGCGAGTCTTCGCCGCGCGCACGTTCTCGCGCAGGCGGTCGGCCAGGATCGCCGCGCCGTGCGACCCCGTCTCCAGCAGGACCAGGGCCAGCTCGTCTCCGCCGTAGCGGGCGGTGATGTCGATCGTGCGGGTGGTCGCGCGAATGACGTCGGCGAGGGTCTCCAGCACCGAGTCCCCGGTCTGATGGCCGTACTGGTCGTTGATCTGCTTGAAGTTGTCCGCGTCCACGATCAGGAGCGACAGCTCATGCCCGAAGCGCACGGAGCGCTCCACCTCCCGCTCGAGCTCATGGTCAAGCCGCCTCCGATTCGAGAGCCCGGTGAGCGGGTCCGTCACCGCCTGCTGGGCGACCTGGGAGTGCAGCCCGGTCAGCGCGCGCGCCAGCATATATGCGAGGGCGATGGCGAGCAGGAGGAACCCGGCGAGCAGCGCGGCCACCGGCCGCTCGATCGCCAGCAGGCCCTCGTCCTTGCGCGGGCCCAGCAGCAGCACGGACTCCTGGCGCGCCTCGTTCAGGCTCAGCAGGTGCGCGCGGTATTCGCCGTCGTCCAGGCTGAGATCGGTCGTCTCCCCGGGCTCTAGCCCCGGCGCGGAGGCCTCGACCGTGCCGGCGAGCGCCGCGTCCGCGCCGTTCACCACGAGATCGCGATTCGTCAGCTGCTTCAGCTCGGAGGCGAACGCCGGGGCCGTCGTGACCGAGACCAACAGCTTGCCCCGCCGCGCCCCCTCGTCCTCGAGGTCGAGCTGGGCGAAGGCGATCGCCTCGGGGCTTCCCGCCTCGGCCTCCACGTTGCCCGCTGGGCCAAGGACCTCGACCCCGGCGATGCCGGGCTCACTCGCGGCATCGCGCGCGAAGCTCTGCAGCTCGTCGCGGTCGCCTGACTGCAGCCCCTCACCGAGCCGCGGGTCGGCCGCGAGCGAGCGCGCCTTCGGCTCGGCGTCCGCGACCTTCTGCTCGTACAGGGCCAGCGCGGTGTCGAGACCGGCCGCCAGGCGGGCGTCGGCCTTGCCCTGGCGCGAGTCCTCGCTGACGATGAACAGCATCCCCGCCAGGGCCAGCGTCGGCACCAGCACGATCAGGGCGAAGAAGAGAGCCAAACGACGGCCGAAGCTCATCGCGACAGAGTAGCCTTGGCACCGGGCGCGCACGACGTTCCGCGTTCGTGGAGCGTCAACATACGTCCATGGGGCTATAGCTCAGTTGGGAGAGCGCCTGGATCGCACCCAGGAGGTCGCGGGTTCGAGTCCCGCTAGCTCCATCTCAAGGTTGCTTGCTTCTGATCGCGGCGGCCACCAGGCCGGGTCCTGCTTTTCGCGCAAAGGAGTAGCAGCGCGGCGCAAATCGCCGGGTCGGGAATGTTGGGAATACGCGCCCGGGGCCCCAGGGATGGCTGCCGGCCCCGGAGCTAACCGGTCCCTGGGCCAGCTCGGTGGCCCAGCTGTTCCACGACCACCTTGCGGCGCTGCAGCAGGCCGTCTTCGAACGCCGGGGTCGGCGCCTGGGGTCGATGTCGACGACGAAGAGATGCTGACCCTTTCGGCCGCTAGGACTGCCTTAACGAATTGGGGACGCGCTTTCGCTTTCACGCGGGGGGAGGCGTCACCACGGCACGCCGGATCGCTACTGCTCGTCGTCCGTGGCGACAGCCCGGCCAGGAGCCGCAGAGAACGCTCGCGTTCGTCGGACAGCGCGAGCTGTGGGTGTGCCGTTAGACGATCCCCACAGCGAGACTGGATAGGTCATGCGTGTCGGACCTCGTAGCGCAGGTGCAGGGTCGCGGGCGCTTGGAGCGCGCGAACCAGGTCGAGTTCGATGTGCTCAGGGGGAAGGTCGTCGAAGAGCAGTCGGCCCTGGCCGAGCAGCACCGGCCGGAGCTGAATCTCTATGGCGTCGAGCACCCCGGCCTTGAGGGCCTGCTGGGCGGTGTAGGCGCCGTGCATGAAGACGTCGCGGTCGCCGGCGGCTGCTTTGGCCTGCTCCACGCAGGCGGCGATGCCATCGGTGACGTAGTGGACCTGCTCGAACGGGTTCTCGGCGGGTGCCTGGTGGGTCGGAACGAAGATCGGCACGCCGTTGTGATGGTCGCCGTCCCAGTAGCCGGCGAAGTCCCCGGTCCGCTTTCCGGTGATCACCGCGCCAGTGGCCAAGCCTTCGTCAAACACGATCCGGCTATTGGGGTCGTGGGGTCTGAACGCGTCGACGCCGCTCGCGTCGCTGCCGCCGCCCCCGAGCCAGTCCATGAGGCGCATGCCGTTGATGCCGGCCGGGTTCTGGGCGTCGTCGTGCGGTCCGGTGATGAACCCGTCCAGCGACATCGCCATGGACACGTACACCTGAGACATTGCTCTTCCTTTCTTGGTTGCCATATCTTTCTCTCCTTTGGCGCTCACGAGGCGCCTTCCTGTTGCATGACGTTGTAGACAAGGTGGGTGACTCGGTCGCCTCGCACGATCGGGTCGGGTCCTCCAACGGCAGCGGCTTGGCCAGGCCGCCGATGGCGAAGAACGGGCGCCCGGAGCCGAACACCACCGGGACCTGGTTGACGACCACCTCGTCGATCAGCCCGAGCTCGAGCGCCTGGCTGCCGATCTGACCGGCGGCCACGTCGACGAGCCGGTCGCCGGCGAAATCCTGGGCGGCGGCAATGGCCTTCTCGACGCCGTCGACGAAGGTGAACGGTGCGCTGTCGGCGTGCTCCCAGTCGGTGGAAACCGCCGCCGCGCCCATGGTTGTCTTGCCCATGATCGCGTCCTTTCGTTTGCTGGTTCCCGTAGGTCAAGCCGCTCGCGGCCGCAGTGCCGCCAGTCGGCCAGCCCGTCGATCCCGCCGCTGGAGCGCCTGAGTTGCACGGACGCGGAGCAGATCGACGAGCTCCGCGGTGTGGTGGAAGGGGTCAGCGATCGCTTCTCCCCCGTCGAGCGGCAACGCGGCCCGGAGCTCGGTTCCGATGAAGGCCAGCAGCGCCTCTCCCCCCGGGGCGTCGCGCCGGCTGTCCAGCGCGGCCAGCTTGACGATCGCGCGCCGGTCCTCGTCGGTCGAGCGCCTGATGATGATCGGTTCAGTCATGTCGGTCCTCGTTCTCGGTCGTGAGCAGATGCCGGGCAATCTAGGCCGCAAGCGGCCTGTTGATAAGGTCCAATTCCGTGTCGATTCAGTGGGCCGGTTTGGGACCCGAGCTGCTCCTGCGGCTTGACCGGGACGCCCCCGAACCCCTTCGGGAGCAACTCGAGGAGGAGCTGCGGGAGGCGATCCGCTCGGGTCGGCTGGCGGCCGGCGAGCGCCTTCCCTCCTCGCGGCAGCTCGCGAAGGAGCTGGGTGTGTCGCGCGGCCTGGTGCTTGAATGCTATTCGCAGCTCCGGGCTGAGGGTTACCTGACGAGCCAGACGGGCTCGGCCACCCGAGTGGCGGACACGGCACAGGAGGCGCCCGCTCCGGCCAAGCCGCCGCCGCCCCCTGAGCGGTTCAAGATCGACTTCCGCCCCGGCACCCCCGACCTCACGACCTTCCCGCGCCGCGACTGGGCCTGGGCGATGCGCGACGTGCTGCGCACGGCTCCCGCCGACGCCTTCGGTTACCCCGACCCGCGCGGCAGCGAGAGGCTCCGGGAGGTCCTGGTCGCGTACCTACGGCGAGTGAGGGGCGCGGTGGCCGACCCAGAGCGGATCGTTGTCTGCACCGGCTTCAACCAAGGACTCACCTTGGTGACCCGCGCCCTCGCCCGCCGTGGAATGCGAGAGATCGCGTTCGAGGATCCGGGCTACGCCGACCAATGGGAGATCGCGCTGCACGCCGGCCTCCGCGTCGCGCCAATCCCCCTGGACGACAAGGGGATCGACGTCGACGCCCTGGCGGCCACCAACGCCCGCGCGGTTGTCCTTACCCCCGCGCACCAGTCGCCCACCGGTGTGGTGCTCGGCCCCGGCCGCCGCCAGGCCCTGATCGAGTGGGCGGGCGAGCGCGATGCGACGATCCTCGAGGACGACTACGACGCCGAGTTCCGCTATGACCGCGAGCCGGTGGGCGCCCTGCAGGGACTGGCACCGGAGCGTGTCGCCACTTGCGGCACGGTGAGCAAGTCGCTCGCCCCTGGGCTGCGGCTGGGTTGGGTCGCCTGTCCGCCGGGACTCGCGGAGACGGTCGCGGACGAAAAGCGACGCGACGACCACGGCTCGCCGACGCTCGATCAGCTGGCGCTCGCCCGGCTGATCGAGTCAGGCCGCTACGACAAGCACCTCCGCCGGATGCGCGCCGTCTACAGCGAACGGCGGAGGGTCCTCGTAGACGCGCTGCGCCGTCACGCACCGAAGGTCGAGCTGACCGGCCTGGCTGCTGGCTTCCACGCGGTGGCGAAGCTGCCGGACGGCGTGGACGAGCAGCACGTGGTGACCACGGCGGCGCAGCGCTCGATCAGGCTCTACCCGATGAGCACGTACCGGGACAGCGGCGCCACGGAGCCGCCGGAGATCGTCCTCGGGTTCGGCAATCTGAGCGATGGCGAGATCGAGCGCGGGATCGAGGCGATCGGGGACCTGCTGAGCGGGGCGTGAGGCTCTGGGGAGTCTCCGCGATGAAAGCGATAGTGCGACCGAGCCCGCCCAGCAGCGAGCGGCACCTCAGCCTGGCCTGCGCGCTCCCGCTTTCGCGTGAAGGGAGTCGTGAAAGCGGTCGGCGGATCGCCGCCGACAGCTGAGCCTGAAATTCATGGTTCGACAGTTGTCCCGCTAGCTCCATTCGTCAGCTCGCTGGCCGGCGCGGCGGCGGCTAGAGGGTAAGGACCACCTTGCCGCGGGTGTGTCCCTCCTCCACGCCGGCGACGGCTTCCGGCGCCTCGCCCAGCTGGCGCGTGCCGCTCACGACCGGCGCCAGGGCGTCCTGCTCGATCAGCTCCTTCAGTGCTCGCAGGTCCGCGGCGTTCTCCTTGCACAGTGGGGCGATCATCGTCTGGCCCACGAAGGGCGACAGCAGCCGCGCCTTGAGGACGCGGTCCACGGGCCCGATCCAGCGGCCCTCCGAGTCGCCGCTGCTGACGATGAGCGTTCCCTCCGGGGCGAGTACCCGCCTGCAACGGCCGGGCGAGACGGTCCCTGCCAACTGCACGATCACGTCGTAGCGCTTCCCGGCCCGGGTGAAGTCCTCCTGGGTGTAGTCGATCACGTGCTCGGCGCCGAGCGACCGGACCAGGTCGAGGTTCTGGGTGCTGCAGACGCCGGTCACCTCGGCGCCGTAGTGCTTGGCGAGCTGCACGGCGAACGTGCCGACGCCACCCGAGGCGCCGACGATCAGCACGCTCCGACCCGCCGAGACCGGGGCGTGGTCGCGGAGGAACTGCAGCGCCGTCTGCCCGGCAAGCGGCACCGCGGCCGCCTGCTCGAAGCTCAGGTTGTCCGGCTTGGGCGCCACGACGGCCTCGGAGGCGGCCACGTACTCGGCGAAGCAGCCCGACCCGACGAATGCGAACACCTCGTCGCCCGGGAGCAGGGAAGAGACGTCGGGCCCGACGGCCTCGACGGTCCCCGCCACGTCCGCCCCCAGGATCCTGTGCTTCGGCCTGCGCAGTCCCGACTGCGGACGCATCACGTAGGGCACCCCTCGCGTGTAGTGCCAGTCGTAGGGATTGACCGAGGCCGCGCCCACGCGCACCAGCACCTGGTCCCCCTCGGCGCTGGGCCGGTCGACCTCTCGAAGGCCGAGCACCTCCTGCGGGGAGCCGTACTCGTCCTGGACGATCGCCTTCACCGGGGAGCAGCCTAGTCAGGAGCCCTGTTACACCAGGCGCCCGGACGGGAGTGCGGGTCGGCCACCTCCGCCCGGCGGTCGTTCCATCTACTTTGTGGGCGATGTCCGACCAAGGCGGCGAAACCGAACGCCTGATCCGAGAGGCTGCGCGCGCTTTCAACGACCGCGACGTCGATGCCGTCCTTGCGACGATGCATTCGGGCTGGGCGGATAGCGGCTGAGCGGAGATCGGTCCGTGTCGAGCGAGAACCTCGAGCGCATCGCCCGGATCTACGACGCCTGGACGCGGGGGGACTTCAGCGCGGAGATTGGCGTGTTCGACCCCGAGATGACCTTCGTCATCGACGACGAGATCCCGGAGGGGGGCACCTATGAGGGTCTCGAGGGACTGAGCCGGTACACGAGGGGCTTCCTGGACGCCTGGGAATCGCTGACGATCGCCGCCGAGTCCCTCGAGGAGGGCGGGGATTCAGTCTTGGCCAGGGTCAGGCAGGACGGCGTGGGCAAGGACAGCGGCGCCACCGTGACCCTGAATTACTTCCATCTGTGGACGCTCCGAGATGGCAGGGTCATCAGGCTGGAGTCGATCATGCGCGAGGAGAAGGCGCTGGAGGCCGCGGCGCGCGGCGGCCTCCCTGATCCCTAGGCGGCCTCGGAGAGCGCCGCTTCGGCCGCGGCCCTGGTGGCCGGGTCGAGCTCGCCCTCGTCGGGACCCTCGTCGTGCGCGGCCATCATCGCGTTCATGTCCGGTGACTTCAGGAAAACGAACGCAACGGCGATCGCGATTCCGATCAGCGCCACGCCGATCAGGTAGGCGAGGTGATAGCCGCCGTTCAGCGCGGCCAGGGTGGACTCGCCGTCGGCCGTGAGGCTGTCGGTGCGCTCGGTCGCGAGCGTCGCCAGCACCGCGAGGCCGATGGCCCCTCCGACCTGAACGCTGGTGTTGACGAGGCCGGACGCGAGCCCCGAGTCCTCCATCTCGACGCCGGACATCGCCAGGGTCATCAGGGCGGGGAAGGCCAGGCCGGCGCCGATGCCCATCAGCGTCATCGGCGCCAAGAGGTCGGCGGCGAAGGACGCCTCAACCGGGGTGCGTGCCATCAGCAGCAGCGCGGCCGCGAGCGCGCCCAGCGCCGGGATCAGCACCGCCTTGGGACCGAAGCGCATGTTGACGCGGTCCGAGACCTTCAGCGACATCGTTCCCATCGCGATGGTCGCGGGCAGGAAGGCGAGGCCGACCTCGAGCGGGTCGTATCCGAGCACCCTCTGCATGTAGAGGGCGCCCATGAAGAAGAGGCCGAACATGCCGGCGACGACCAGCGCCTGCACGGCGTTGGCGCCCGAGACGTTGGCCGAGCGGAACAGGCGCAGCGGCATCAGCGGGTTCGGGATGCGGGCCTGGCGCAGGATGAAGGCGCCGATCAGCGCAAGCGAGATCCCGCCGAGGACCAGGGTCTGGGTCGCGAACCAGCCCTCCTCGGAGATCTGGAGGATGTTGTAGACGCCCAGCATCAGGCCGGCGGTGAGCAGGGCGGCGCCGGGGATGTCGGCGCCCTGCCTGAGGCCGATGCCCTCGTAGGCGGGGACCAGACGCCGCGCCGCCAGGGCGGTGGCGATCCCGATGGGAACGTTGATGAAGAAGATCCAGTGCCAGTTGATCGCCTCGGTCAGGACACCGCCGGCGAGCAGGCCGATCGAGCCGCCCGCGGAGGCGACGAAGCCGAACACCCCGATCGCCTTCGCCTGCTCGGCGGGCTTGGGGAACATCCGCACGATCATCGCCAGCACGACCGCCGAGCTCAGCGCGCCCCCGGCGCCCTGCACGAAGCGGGCGCCGATCAGCATGCCCTGCGTCTGCGCGACCGCGCAGAGCAGCGAGGCGGCGGTGAAGATCGCCAGGCCGATCAGGAAGACCTTGCGCTGGCCGATCAGGTCCCCCAGGCGCCCGGACAGCAGCAGCAACCCGCCGAACGGGATCATGTAGGCGTTCACGACCCAGGCCAGATTCGCCTGGGAGAAGCCCAGGTCGTCCTGGATCGACGGCAGCGCGACGTTCACGATCGTGGCATCGATCACGATCATCAGCACGCCCATGCAGAGGATGTAGAGGGCGAGCCAGCGGTTGGTGTCGAGGTTGGCCTGGGCTGTCACGCTGTGTGTCTCCTTCGATCTGTCGTTCTCAATACCCATAAGACGACGACCTGGTGGAAACTCATCGGTCAGCGTCCTTCACTGGGTAGACGAACGCCAAATGGGGATTTCGACGTTTTCCTCGTGCGCGGCGCGAGAGAAGGCGACCAGCACGGTGGGCTCGCGCGCGGGGTTTCGGATGAGGCGAAGCTCCAATCCAGTTAAGCAGAGCACTGATCCCCGCCCGAAGCGACCGCGCTCCCCGGGCATGCTCTCGAGTTCGATCTCGCCGTATTCGACCACCACGAGCGCGTCGTGCCACTCCGCCTCGTCATACGCCCGCTCGCTTCCGGGCGGCAACGCCACCTCCCAGCGGCGAAAGCCCGGGTCGAGCGTCATCAGAGCGTCGGCGGCAGCCCGAACGCGGCGAACAGATCGATCGCGAGATGCTCCTCCCCGGGCTCCATCGCGCCGGCGCCCAGGAAGGCGGTGATCTCGGCCAGCTTGCCGTCCTCGAACCGCAGCAGGTCGATGGCGAACGCCCGGTAGACGGTGTCGCCGGGGCGGCGCAGGTAGCCGGCGACCGCGGGCTGCATGTTGGCCCCGACCGGCACCAGCTTCCAGTCGCCGCCGACGTAGAGCTCGGAGGCCGGGTCGCTCGAGCGGGTGATGGCCCAGACGATCGCCTCGCGCCCGTCGTGCCAGCTCGGCGTCGGGGGCATGGTCGCGCGCGCGTCCTCGTGCAGCAGGTCCGCGAAGGCCGCGGCGTCGTGCTCCTCGAGGGCGTGCATGAACCGCTGCAGCAGCTCCCGCTCGTCCGGGCTGGCCGCCTGCGGGGACCAGTCGCTGCGGTGGCTCGGCAGATTGCGCTGCATCGTCGCCCTCGCGCGCTGCAGGGCGCTGTTGACGGACGGGACGCTCGCGTCGAGCAGGTCGGCCGCCTCCTTCGCCGACCAGCCCAGCACGTCGCGGAGGATCAGCACCGCCCGCTGCTTCGGCGGCAGCAGCTGGATCGCCGCCAGGAAGGCGATCTCGACCGTCTCCCGCGACACCACCGCCTCCTCCGGCTGCTCCTCGCTCGGCGCGATCCCCTCGAGCAGGTGGTCCGGGTAGGGCTGCAGCCAGGGCAGGTCGGCCGCCGGCTTCACCGGCAGCGGAGGGTCCGCGCCGGGCCCGAGCTGGGAGGGCAGCACCCGCCGCTTCCTGACTCGCAGGGCGTCCAGGCACGCGTTCGTGGCTATCCGGTACAGCCAGGCGCGATAGGCGGCGGGATCGGCCGAGCTGAAGTCGCCGCGCTTGCGCCAGGCGCGGAGGAAGGTCTCCTGGACCAGGTCCTCGGACTCCTCGTACGAGCCGAGCATGCGATAGCAGTGGAGCTGCAGCTCGCGCCGGTGGCGCTCGAACGAGTCCGAGAACGCCGCCTTGTCCTTGGTGGGTGAATCAGCTCTCACTCTCGGTCCAACGTTCGCAGGCCGCAAACTCATCGGTGTCGCCGCGGTTCCGGGCTCAGGCCTCGCCGGCGAGGCCCAGCTCGGCGGCCGCCCGCTCGCCGTCCCAGTAGGCGATCACCCTGGTCACCTTTCCATCCCTGATCTCGAACAGGTTCAGCGACCTCTGCCGCATCGGGCCGACGTCAACGCCGCTCGACTTGCCGCGGCCGACGTTGTGCATCAGCACCGCGACCCGGGCCTCGTCGAGCTCGTGGTACGAGTCCGGCACCGCGCGCATGTCCTCCCAGGCGCTGAGGAAGCCACGCCACCCCTCCGCCATTCCCGCCAGCCCCGACCAGGAGCCGTGCATGGGCCCGTCGGCGAGCACCAGCTCGACCTCGGGATGCGCCCAGTCCGCGGAACTGAAGTCCCCGCGCTCCCAGTCGGCGTAGATGGAGCGCACCAGTTCCACGTTCGCCGAGCTCATGGGCCAACTATGGCGGAGCCGGCGAAGCGGGCGGCCTCTCCACCCGGCCTCTTTACCATCATCGGAATGCGCATCGACGAGATCCTGAAGCGGCCCGAGCCCTCGTTCTCGGTCGAGTTCTTCCCGCCGAAGACGGACGAGGGCCGCGCGGGCCTGTTCGAGACGGTCGAGGTGCTGAGCAAGCTCGAGCCGTCCTTCTTCTCGGTCACCTACGGCGCCGGGGGCTCCACCCACGACCGCCAGACGACGCTGGAGATCACGCGCTCGATCCGCGACGACCACGGCGTCGAGGCGATGGCGCACCTGAACTGCGTCGGTGAGACCGCGGAGGGCCTGCGCGGGGTCGTCGACGGGATCGTCGACGCCGGGATCGAGAACGTGCTTGCGCTGCGGGGGGACCCGCCCAGGGGCCAGACGGACTTCGAGCAGCCGGAGGCAGGGCTCGGCAGCGCGGCCGAGCTCGCCGCCATGATCAGCGAAGCGCATCCTCAGCTCGCGATCGGTGGCGCCTGCTTCCCAGAGGTCCATCCGGAGGCCGACAGCCTCGAGGCCGACCTCGCCTACCTGAAGACCAAGGTCGATGCCGGCGCCAGCTTCCTGATCACCCAGCTGTTCTTCGACAACAGGGCCTATTTCGGCTTTGTGCAGAGCGCCCGGGCGGCCGGCATCGACGTCCCGATCATCCCCGGGGTGATCCCGATCGTGAGCTACGACCAGGTGAAGCGAACCTGCGCGCTCTGCGACGCGAGCATCCCGCCCAACCTGAAGGCCTCCCTCGAGGCGCTGGGCGGCGACGAGCGCGCCGAGTACGAGTTCGGCATCAGCTACGGCTCGGCGCAGTGCGCGGGCCTGCTGGCCGCCGGCGCGCCCGGAATCCACTTCTATGCGCTCAACCGCTGGCCGGCGACCCGCGCGATCCTCGGGGCGCTGCGCTCCGAGCGCCCGTGGGAGCGGGAGCCGATCGAGCCGGCGGCCGCCGGCACCGCCGGGTCCGGCACCTAGACTCCCGCCCGTGCCGCAGTTCGAGCACCAGGGGCGGAGCGATCGCCTACGAGGTCCACGGGGAGGGCGACCGCGTGCTCGTGCTGGTCCACGGGCTGCTGATGAACCGCCACATGTTCGACCGGCTGGCGCCCGCGATGGCCGCCAGGGGCAACCGGGTGGTGACCGTGGACCTGCTCGGGCACGGCGACTCCGAGCGGCCGCCTGAGACGGTCAATTACGGGATGAACTTCTTCGCCCAGCAGGTGATCGGCCTGCTCGACCACCTCGAGGTCGAGCAGGCGGTGATCGGCGGCACCTCGCTGGGGGCCAACACGGCCCTGACGGTCGCTCGCATGGCTCCGGAACGGGTGCGCGGGATGATGGTCGAGATGCCGGTGCTGGACAACGCCCTGCTCGGCGTCAGCGTCATCTTCACCCCCCTCCTGCTCGGCCTGCGCTTCGGGGAGCCCATCTGGAAGCGGACCGCCGCGCTCGCGCGGCGCGTTCCCCGCACCAACTATGTGATCGACCTGTGGCTGGACGTCGCGCGCTCGGACCCGGAGCCCTCCGCGGCCGTGGTCGAGGGGCTGTTCCTGGGCCCGGGGGCGCCCCACCACGACGAGCGCGTGAAGATGCAGCAGCCGACGCTGGTCATCGGCCACCACGCCGACCTCGCTGCACCCGTTCTCCGATTCGGGGATGCTCGCCGATGAGCTGCCGAACGCGCGCCTGATCGAGGCGAACTCGATCCTCGAGTGGCGCCTGTCACCGGAGCGCCTGGACGGCGAGCTCGCGGACTTCCTGAACGAGGTCTGGGCCGGCGCGGCGGTGCCCGAGCCCGCTGAGGCGCAGTTGAGAGAGCTTCGCTAGCCTCGCGCCCCTCAAATGTCGAACCGCGAAGAGAGAGAGCGCCTGCGCCAGCAGCGGCTGGCCGCAGCAGACGAAGCAGGGATCGAGCGACCGCCGCAGGCTGGTGCTCGGGTACGTCACGGCCGGCCTGCTCGCCGCCGCCGTGCTCGCCGGCCTGGTTGCGGTGATCGCAAGCGGCGGCGATGACGAGGGAGCGGCGGGCGGCGGCGACATCCCCGACAACGCCCACGTCCAGGCCGAGGTCGGGAGCTTCAAGGGGCTCGATTTCGACGACCGCGAGGGCACGGCGCCGGCCGAGCTGCAGTTCGGCGACCTCGAGCAGTCGGCGCAGATGGCCGGCTGCGAGACCATGCTGGGTCTCCCCGATGAGGGCCAGAACCACTTCGCGAACGAAGATGAGGGCGACTACGACACCAACCCCCCGACCTCGGGCGACCACTTCGCCTCCCCCACCGAGGCCGGCTCCGGCGCCACCGCCGACGGCGCCTACCTGACGAAGCCGTCCGAGTCCCGGCTGGTGCACGCGATGGAGCACGGCCGGGTCGAGATCCGCTACGACCCGACGCTCCCCGAGGACCAGCAGCTCGCGCTCAAGGGCGTCTTCGACGACGACCCCGACGGGATGATCCTCGTGCCGGACCCCGACCTGGCCAAGGCGAACTTCGTGGTCGCGGTCAGCGCCTGGACCAACGCGGTCGGCTGCCCGACGTATGACCCGCTCGTTCTCGACGTGGTCCGGAACTTCCGCGACACGTTCCGGGGCAACGGCCCCGAGGACGTGGCCGATCTCGTTCTAGCGGCGCTCAGCGCTGTTTCACGCGGCGGGTCACCGTCTCGCGTGCCGCCGCCACCGCCGGTTGCCGAGACCTTGATCAGCGCCACCGCGCGGCGGCCGGACCGCAGCGCCTTGCGCAGGCGCTTCGCCTGCTTCTTCGAGAACTTGACCCGCACGACTCCCTTGGCGCCCATCTCGGCCTCGGCGCTGCCCGGCGTCCCCCGCAGCCGTCCCGCCTTGGCGCTCTTCTTCGCTCCCTTGATCACAATCGTTCCGCCGGCGCTCAGGGTGCAGTCCTCGTCGCATGAGGCGCGCACCGTCAGCTTGCGCTTGCGCGCCGCCCGGCGGCGCCCCCTTGGTATCGAGCGCGGTCAGCTTCGGGGCGGTCTTACAGGGGAAGGGCCCCGAGGTCGGCTCGAGCCGCCTCACGGGACCCGAGATCGCGGCGGCGTAGATGTGCCCGCAGGCATCCTGGCCGAAGGAGACGACCCCGGGAAGGTTGATCCCGAGCGGGGCGTCGCCCGTCGCGCCGCCGGGCGACAGCACGATCGTCCGCACCTCCCCGCCGAGCGCGTTCTGGCTGTCCGCGTAGATGTAGCGCCCGGCAAGGGACGGCAGCGCCGAGTCGCGGATCACGAACCCGCCCGTGATCGCGGCGCCCGCGCCGCCGTTCGCGTACTGGTGCAGCGGCGGCGAGTGGTTCGAGACGGGACAGCCGGCGGCCACCATCGTCCCCTCGAAGCAGTTCCAGCCGAAGTTTGCGCCCAGGCCGGTCCCCTCGGGCTTGAAGTCGATCTCCTCCCAGGTGCCGGCGCCGACGTCGCCGGTCGTGAGGTCGCCCGTGGAGCGGTCGAATGAGCCCCGCCAGGGGTTGCGCAGGCCCGAGGCGTAGATCTCGTCCCCGTTGCCGCCCGGGCCGTCGGCGTAGGGGTTGCCGGCGGGGATCGAGTACTGGAACGGGACCGTGCCGGCGGGGTTGATCCGCAGCAGCTTGCCGACCAGGCGGTCCAGGCGCTGCCCGTTGGCGGATGGACCTCCATCGCCGACCCAGATGTAGAGGAAGCCGTCGGGGCCGAACTGGATCTGGCCGCCGTTGTGGTTCGAGCCCTCCAGGTGGGGGATCTCGAGCACGATCCTGCGGCTGGAGGGATCGGCGACGTCGGGGTTGGAGGCCGATCGCCGGAACTCCTCAACCCGCAGGTAGTGGAGGCCGGGATTGAAGTCACGGGTGTAGAAGACGTAAAAGCGCCCTGTGGACGCATAGTCCGGGGCCAGGGCCATCGAGAACAGCCCGCACTCGCAGTTGCCCTCCCCTCCGCTGATGTCCCAGACGTCGGCGTTGATGTCAAGGAATGGCGTCGGCTGCGTCACCCCCGACTTGACGAGCCGGATCGTGCCGCCCGCCTCGACCACGAAGACGCGGCTCGGGTCGCCCGGCGCGCCGGTCACGTGAAAGGGCATGTCGAAGTCCTGGCCCCCGAAGGGCACGAGCTGCACCCCCTGAGCCATCGCGCTTCCCCCCAGCGCCAGGAACCACGCGGTCATCGAGCAGAGCACGGCTGTTAACCGCGACGACTTCATGCAGGCTCCATTTCATCGCAAGATCGGCGCTCGTGTACAGAAACACGAGGCATGGCCGTGTGTTCCGACAAATAGATGTTCAGGCAGGCCAAGTTCCGGCGGGCCAAGTACCTGATCCCCCTCGCGCTTGCAGGCGCCGTCTGTGCGTGGGTGGCAGCCCCCGCCCTGTCGCTGGACCCCTACGTCCAGGGGGCGGTGGACTTCGAGCGCGCGCTGCCGCAGGCCAAGCGGCTGCCGGCAGAGGGCGAACCGCATGGGCGCGCCGCCGGGCACGAGCACGCTGACGAGGACCATGGCCACGCCGAGGCGCGCTGGATCGCGCCTCCCGTCACCGCCCAGCACGAGTTCGACCTGGTCGGAATCGGCGGGGAGACACGCCCGGTCGAGATCAGGGTGCGCGGCGGGGACGGCGCCTGGAGCGAGTGGGTGGAGACGCACGGCGGCGACCCGGTCTATGTCGGCGGCGCCGACGCGGCACAGGTCCGGGCCCCCTTCCCGCCCAGGGGCGATCTGCACTTCGTCAACGTCTCGGGCACCGCCGGGGGTCTCGCCTCACGCCTGCTCGGCGACGCGCGTGAGGCGATCAACGGCGCCTTCATCTCGGCCGCTTCCAACTTCGTCGCCGAGGCGGCGCCCCCGAAGCCGAAGATGGTCAGCCGGGCGGCCTGGGGCGCGACCCTGGCCGATGGGGGCTGTGCCCCCAGGGGCCCTGCCATCTACGGCGACGTCCAGGCCGCGGTCATCCACCACACGGTCAACGCCAATGACTACACGAAGGAGGAGGCGGCGGGAATCGTGCTCGGGATCTGCCGCTTCCACGTCAACGGCAACGGGTGGAACGACATCGGCTATCAGGCGCTGGTCGACCGCTTCGGCCGCGTCTACAAGGGCCGCGCCGGGGGCATGAGCGCCGCGGTAGTCGGCGCCCAGGCGCAGGGCTTCAACGCGCAGACGACAGCGATCGCCTCGATCGGCACCAACAGCACGGTGAAGCTGAACAAGAAGGCGCGCGCCGCGGTGACGAGGTACGTCTCCTGGAAGCTCGGAGTCCACGCCATCGACCCCTCGACGATGGCGATGATGACTTCGGCCGGCGGCAGCCTCAGCCGCTATCCGGCGGGCACCGCGATCACGGTGCCGCGCGTGATCGGCCACCGGGACCTGGGGCTGACCGAGTGCCCGGGCGAGCGCCTCTACGCGCAGGTGAAGTCGAGCCGAGTGCTGAAGCGCCTCAAGGCGCGCTGGCGCCAGAAGCGGGCGAAGCGGCAAGGGCCCAGGACGCCGGGCGACGCGCCGCCCGCCAGCTCGCTAATCCGCGTCCCCGCCCCGGTAGGCGGGGAAGAAGCCCGGAGAATCGCCCGCTGACCCCCCGCTGAGCCGCTCGTACTCGGCGGGGTCGCAGACGACCTGGTGGGTGCGGAAGGGCGCGCTGGCGTTGGCGAAGCCGCGCTTGAAGGAGTCCAGGGAGTCACCGGGCTCGACTCCGCCCCCCAGGTGCAGCGCCAGCCCCAGCTCGCCGGCCAGCGAGATCATTGCCGCGAACAGGTTCTTCATCGGCGAGTCCTCGAGCGCCAGGTCCCGCGTCCCGCCCAGGTAGTAGTGCAGCAGGTGGTCGCTGGTGACGGCGATCGCCCCCGCACTCGCCCCCTCTCCCTCGCGCCCAGCCAGCAGCAGCCAGGCCGGCTCGGCGTCGAGCAGGGCCTCGAAGTACTCCGAGTCGTAGAGGTAGCGCGCGGCGGCGCCGGTCCGCGCCATCGTCTCGGCGTAGGCGCGCTCGAACGCCGCGCGGTCGCCGGGCTCCGCCTCGCGGCCGGGCTCGGCGGCGACCGTCCAGCCGCGCCGCTCGTTGCGGCGGATCTGCTCGCGCAGGCGCTTGCGCATGCCGCTCTCCTGCTTCGGGTCGGCCAGGTGCACCTCGGCGCGGACGGTGCCGCCGGCCAGCGCGGGGGCCTCGCCGACCCGGTCGCGGACGAACAGGCTCACCAGCCCCGTCTGCGACCAGTCGACCGCCTCCGGGTCCGGAGGGTCGGCGGGCGCGACGTTCGCGCCCGGGTACCCGTAGGGGGAGGTGGCGTCGCTGCGATCGCTGCCCGGGATCGGGCGCTCGATCACGGGCAGCAGCAGGTCCTCGGGGCCGCCCTCGATCGCCACCGTGTGCGTGACGCCCTCGGCCGCAAGGAACTCGGGCGAGCGGAAAAAGTGGCCAGGATCCGCCGCGGCGGTGCCACCGTCCTCGATCAGGCGGGCGGTCCGGCCCTCACTCATCGGGCGCGTCTGGCTGGTCCTCGGGGAAGCCGCCCCAGAGCTCGACGTCGATCAGCTCGTCGCCGTGGCGGACGTGGTTGCGCAGCACGCCCTCCTGCTTCCAGCCGTTGTAGATCACGGCCTTCTTCGCG